>NZ_CP066306.1:0-2808750 GCF_016406145.1 Pseudomonas putida | reverse complement strand
AGCCCCGTGACGCTCAGTAAAAATAACCATCAGTTAAATGCTCCCAAAGCTTCGTAATATTTATATGATTTAGCCGCTGCCCGTTTCGCAGCATCCGGAAGGACCCCAGCGTCGATCATCTCCTTGTACGCAACATTGAATTCGTCCCTTAATGTACCGCTAAAGCCTAACGACTTGCGCCTTGCCCGCTGCATGGCAGAGATCATAGCATGCGACTCGCCAGAGCTACTTTTGAGCAGAATTGCTGGCGCACTATTCCTCTTATATCCTTTTACATTGAGCTTAGCCCATTCATGCTGGATAAAGTGGTGTGACTGCACGAAATCATCCGCAGCAATATTCTTATTACCCACAGCCCTGTTCACTTGAGGTGATAAATTGCCGTGAGCATCAACGTCACCAGCTTTGTATCCGCCAGGCCTATTGCAAGCCCAGCCCCACGGATCCACCCAGCTAGTTGGATTCGGGACGTACCGATACAGATTGAGCCCACCATCTATACCTATCGGGTCTAGCGTAACAAAGCGCCCCACCAAGGGATCGTAATAACGGAACGTGTTGTAGTGCAGCCCTGTCTCATCATCTTGATACTGCCCTTGGAATCGCAGATTCTGCTCGACCTCATTGATCGTCAGCTGCTCGATCGCTCCCCACGAACGATACGTCGCTTGCCAAACAACCTCACCCTCGCTATCCGTCAGCTCCAGCGGCGTACCAATCTGGTCAGTGTGGAAGTAGTAGACCTTCTGCTCTTCCCCTTCCGCCTGGTCAACCCGCGCCAACGGCGCATAGCTACCCGGCTCATAGAGATACAGAATGCTCTGCCCCGGCGTCTCCTCGCGCAGCATCCTCAGCCCTTGCCAGAGGAAATGCTTCTGCTCCGTCGCGCCTTCGATTTCAGCGGTTTTGGCAATCCGTCGCCCCAGGCTGTCATAGCGATAAGCGCCCGTACTTTCCAGCTTGCCGTTGACCAGCGTCTCCGCCCGAACCAGCCGGTTCTCGCAGTCATAGCTAAAGCTCTACAACTTGCTATGCCCCGAGCGCTTCTCGATCAGGTTGCCCCACGGATCGTAGCGGTACTCCTGATCGCGCCAACGCTTGATGCGGTTGTCCTTCACCTTCTCAAACTGCCGAGCGTTGAAGTCGAGCCTGTTGGCCGCCGGGTCATAGCGGAACTCTTCGCTGCCTATGAGGGAACCAGTATCGCGGCTGTGCAACTGGCCGTTGGCTTCGTATTCGTACTTGATTTCGCCACGCAATTTGTCGAGGGTGCGTACCAGTTCACCTGCCGGATCGTACTGGTAGCGACGGTGAATCGGGTTGTAAGCGTGCTCCACCAGCAGTGAGGTGTTGATGCCCGGGTTCTGCACTTGCGACAGCTTCTCTGCAGGCAGCGTCGAAGCAAACTGCCACGCCTTGCGCCCCATGGCGTCGTAGCCAAAGCAACTGGTGAGCTTGCCCTGCGTGCGGTACACCTCGCGGTGCAGGTCATCGCGTTCCAAGTCGCTGATGACCTGGCCGTCCAGGTTCAGCTGGTGCAGGTGCCCGCTGCCGTAGTGCAGTTGGTTGACCTTGCGCCCGTCCGGCAAGGTCAGCGTGGTCAGGTTGCTCAGTGGGTCGTATTCGTAGCCGAGTACGCCTTGCGGTGTGATTTCCTGGGTCAGTCGGCCCAGCAGGTCATAGCTGTACTCCAGCTTTTCTTCGGCGATGCCCAGCTGCTTACCGATGCTGGTTGGGTGTCGCTCAATGCTCAACAACCGGTCTACTTCGTCGTATGCATAATCCTGACGGGCATCACGGTTGAGCTTGGCCATCAGCCGGCCAATGGGGTCGCGCTCGAACAGCGTTTCGCGTTGCGGCTGCTCACCGTTCTCGCCGTAGCCAATTCCGTCCAGCCGGGTCAGATGGCCGCCTGTGTCATAGCTGAAGCGTCGGGTCAGGTTGTCGACCCGCACTTCTTCAATCAGGCGGTCCAATGCGTCATAGGCAAAGCATATAACTAGGCTCTGCGAGCAAATAACTGGCCCAGGCAGTACCTTTCGCAAAAATATTGCTCGAAATAAAAATCAAAAACGCTTTTTGACATCCGGTTTTTTCCATGAAATTAGGATACCGGCCTCGCCTAGAGACTTATTTACGTTTTGAAGCTGATCGGCCTCAACGTACCACAGCCAAGTCGAGGAGGTTAATGGCTCGAGTGATCCTCGCCCGCCACTCTCACCAATCCAATCTCTCAGCACCACCCCCTCAACGTCCGCCTCCAAATGTCGGCTACTTAATATATTAACGGGATAAACCATCCTCAATAAATCCTCCTTATAGCGCTCTCGCCCCTGAAATCTACCAGGCACTTCCCTTTTAAATGCAGATGAATTCTCATACGGATATATCGCCACCATATTATTACCAGCAGCGTAACTAAATGCCTTACTTACTTTTTCGCAATTATAGATAATTCCATAAGGCACTACAACATCAGCACTGATATCTTTAACAAACTTTATCAGGCTCTCTAGCCCCACAGAACCCTCAGAGCATTGGCCATCAAAGTGATAGAAGCTGCCAAAATCATTCGTAGAATAACCAAAGGATGCAAACCATGGGATAGCACCTGATGCCTCGTTGTATATCCTAAACGCAGTAACTGTACCGTTATTCACTCTCGCCTCAAGTTCGGTCAATTCCACAGCTACAAGATCGTGATCGCCAACATGATCCCCTTCTCTCAAATATGTATAATAACCCGCACCCGTAATCGACAGGTTGATGCAAGCAAAAAAGTGCTTAGCAAATTTAAGGGCCAACTTAGGATTAACGTCTTCAACACCGTACAAAGCCAACGCAACAGACATATACCCACCTATATTCCAGAAATCAAATCATCAAGCAAAGACTTCATGTCAGAAGCACTATATGGATGCTCTAACACCAAAACCTCGCCTTGCTTACTAAGAGGTAAATTACTCATTGCAGTTTCATTACGCGTAGTAAGCGTGGGAAGCTTTCTGCCCATATCCGTCTTAGAGGCAAGTTCGATCGCATGGACCTTTCCGTTCACATCAACAGCCATGACATCTGGACGTCGAGCTGAGACGCCTCGCCCATTTGCGAAGCTATATGAACGATTTAAGTACACATCCGAGAACCTTCCGCTCATAGCCAATTTATTAGCGATCGCTTCTGAAAACTGATCATGCCCAGGGGTTCCGTCTACCTGTCCACGACCATGAATCTTTGTGTTATTAACAACTCGCACTTGACATGGGGCGAGCCCCGTTGGATCAATCCAATAAATCGGATTTACATTGTATCTAAAAAGATTTACACCGCCGCGCAAGCCAATGGGATCTGGACCAATGAATCTACCAACGTCAGGGTCGTAATATCTTAGCGTATTGTAATGAAGCGACGTCTCGCGATCAAAGTACTGGCCCTGGAACCGTAAATTTTGGTCAATCTCGTTGACCGTTAGCTGCTCAATCGCGCCCCACGAACGATACGTCGCCTGCCAAACAATCTTACCCTCGCTATCAGTCAGCTCCAGCGGCGTACCAATCTGGTCAGTATGGAAATAGTAGATCTTCTGCTCATCCCCTTCCGCCTGATCCACCCGCGCCAACGGCGCATAGCTACCCGGCTCATAGAGATACAGAATGCTCTGCCCCGGCGTCTCCTCACGCAACATCCTTAGCCCTTGCCACAGAAAACGCTTCTGCTCCGTGGTGCCGTTAATCTCCGACTGCTTGGCAATCCGCCGCCCCAGGCTGTCATAGCGATAAGCGCCCGTACTTTCCAGCTTGCCGTTGACCAGCGTCTCCGCCCGAACCAGCCGGTTCTCGCAGTCATAGCTGAAGCTCTGCAACTTGCTGTGCCCCGAGCGCTTCTCAATCAAATTGCCCCACGGATCGTAGCGGTACTCCTGATCGCGCCAACGCTTGATGCGGTTGTCCTTCACCTTCTCAAACTGCCGAGCGTTGAAGTCGAGCCTGTTGGCCGCCGGGTCATAGCGGAACTCTTCGCTGCCTACGAGGGAACCAGTATCGCGGCTGTGCAACTGGCCGTTGGCTTCGTACTCGTACTTGATCTCGCCGCGCAGCTTGTCCAGCGTGCGTACCAATTCGCCCGCCGGGTCGTACTGGTAGCGACGGTGAATCGGGTTGTAAGCGTGCTCCACCAGCAGTGAGGTGTTGATGCCGGGGTTCTGCACTTGCGACAGCTTTTCAGCCGGCAGGGTCGAAGCAAACTGCCAAGCCTTGCGCCCCATGGCGTCGTACCCAAAGCAACTGGTGAGCTTGCCCTGCGTGCGGTACACCTCGCGGTGCAGGTCATCGCGTTCCATGTCGCTGATGACCTGGCCGTCCAGGTTCAGCTGGTGCAGATGGCCGCTGCCGTAGTACAGGTGGTTGACCTTGCGCCCGTCTGGCAGGGTCAGTGTGGTCAGGTTGCTCAGCGGGTCGTACTCATAATCCAGTGCTCCGCTTGGGGTCAGTTCCTGCGTCAAGCGTCCCAGCAGGTCGTAGCGGTAACTCAGCTTTTCACCCGTGATGCCCAACTGTTTGCCCAAACTGCTCGGCGTGCGCTGAATGCTCAGCAGCCGGTCGGCCTCGTCGTACTCGAAATCCTGGCGTGCATCGCGGTTGACCTTGGCCAGCAAGCGGCCAATCGCATCGCGCTCAAATACGGTATCGCGCTCCGGGCGCTCGCCGTTTTCGCCATAGCCGATTTCGTCCAGGCGAACCAGATTGCCGCCAGCGTCATAACTGAAGCGCCGGGTCAGGTTGTCCACCCGCACTTCTTCACTCAGGCGGTCCGAGGCGTCATAGGCAAAGCGGTAGGCTGCGCTGTTCTCGTTGACCAGGGCGGTCAGGCGCAGCGCTTTGTCGTACTCGTAGCGAACCCACTGCCCTTTGGCATCCTGGCGGCTGCTGGGCAAACCGCGCGACGTACGCTGCAGCCGTGTGGTCTGGCCTTTGCCGTCGGTGTGGGTGAGCACTTGGCCAAGGGTGTTGTAGGTGAAGCTCTCTGCTGTACCGTCCGGGTGGTGGATGCGCAGCACTTCACCATCCGGCTTGCGCTCCAGCGTGGTGGTCTGGTTCAGCGCGTCGGTGACGGCTATCAGGTGCTGACGCTCGTCGTAGCGGTAATACGTGCTCTTGCCCGAGCAGTCTTCAAAGCGCTCGACCTGGGCGTAGGTGTTCCACCACAAGTACTTGGACTTGAAGTTCGCATCGATGATCGTGTGCGGCAGGCCATCCTCACCGTTGAGGTACTCGGTCTTGTGGCCAAGTGGGTCGATCTCGGCAATCAGATTGCCCTTGCCGTCGTAACGAGACTTCCAGATGCTGCCATCGGGGAAGCGGGTTTCAGTTACCAGTGGCGTGGCGAGGTGGTGTTTGTAGCTGATCTTGCGGCCCAGTGGATCGGTTTCCTCGACGAGCCTGCCAAAGTCATCGTACTTGAGCCCAAGGCGATTGCCGTCCGGCAAGGTGAAGCCAATGATGTTGCCGAACGCATCGAACTCCATGCCGTAGCGCTCGCCGCCAAAGTCGCGGCTGGCGACGACGCGGTGGTCTTCGTTGTAGTGAATCTCCAGCTCTCGGCCCAGCACATCGGTTGCCCAGCTCGTGCGCTGGGCGAAGTCGTAGCGGAAATGGTAATGCTCGCCGTCACTGGTCCAGTGTTCGACAACGCGGGGTTTGTCGTTCTGGGTTTGCCACCGGTATTCGCAGATCAGGCCAAGGGCATTGCTGTGGCGAACCATCAGGCCTTCGGCGTAATGGAACTGTCGGACCGAATCACCGTTACGGTTGATGACTTCAGTCAGTTGGCCGCTGTCGTCATAGCGGTAGCGCACCAGGGTTTCCACGGCTTGCTGGTCGACGATGCGTTTGACTTCGGTCAGGCGACCGAGGGGGTGCTCGTAATGCAGGTGCACCCGCACACTGCCGGGCGCGCTGATATCGGTCAGGCGCTGATCGGCATCACGGGTGAAATGCAGGTAGTGACCCAGCGCATTTTCCAGGCGGTACAGCGGTACGGCGGTGTTGTCGTCCGGTACCTCACCGAAATAGAAGAACACATTGTCCAGGGTCTGCAGCAGGTAGTGGCCGCCTACGGTGCGGACCAGATGGATTTTCTCGTTCGGGTTGTAGATGCTTTCGCCCGGCTCAAGGTCAATGAACGGAACGCTGCGCCCCTGGTTGTCGGCGTGATACACGAAGCCGCCGCTACGGCGCAGGCTTTGCTCCCAAGGCAGCACCCAGCCTTGGCCCAGCACGCTGTCGATAGCCAGGTCGCTGGCGTAGAAGCGTGACCACTCGATTGGCATCATCCCTGGCAGGACGAAATCCGTTTCATTGGCCAGCAATTTGCGGCCAGTCGTCATATCTACAGGATTACCGGCGAAACCGCCGATCGCACGTTCTATGGCCGGGCCAACGATGAAGCGCCCGGCAAGGTAGCTGCCTGCGATCGTCGCGCCCGTCTGCAAGGCACAGGGGCCGGCAGCCTTGAGGCCTGCCTGTAACCCCAAACGGCCAACCGCGAGTATCGACCGGCCCATTGAAGCCGCGATCATCAGCACATCGACGGTGACACGCAGCCATTCCGGGATTTCTTCGTCTACCGGCAGATAGCGCTGGGTACCACCGCCGATGAAGACGTTGTTCGAGCCGCCGGAGATCTTTGCCCCGCAGGTGAGCTTGTCGCCTTTGCGCGACGCCGCTACACCGTTGATGAAGACATTCGAAGACCCTTCAGCCACCAGCACCGGAGGTGGATGCTTGTCGCATTTAGCAGTGCTCAGTTCAGCATGAGCAGCATTGCGATTGTTGATGAAAACGTTGGTCGAACACCCGGCTAACTCGATCTGCCCAGCCGGTGAGCTGAACATTGACCCGAATTTCTCCCCCAGCATTGGCAGCAGGCCTGCGCCCAGGCCAATAGCCGCGCCCAGCAAAAAACCGCCAAGGCCAGCCGTGCAAATCGTGAAGGCTGCGGCCGTCGCGATCGCCAGCCCAATTACCGCACCGGCAAGAAACCCAGCCAGGGCGCCAGTGTGTTCGATCTCATCACCCCACCGCGCTGCTTCAAACATGAGCTCAGTCCTGAGTGGCGTTTTCGGACGATGCCACTGCATCCTGGCGCGGCTGGAAGCTATTCAGAAGCTCAAGCCAGCTTTCATTCTGTTTGCCGCTGAAATCCTTCTGGCTGGTGGTGGAGAACACCAGGATTCGGCCTGGGGCGACTTCAAAAGCGGCCTGGCGCTGATAAACAGGCCGGCCCTCGTTCATGTAATACCCCTCGACCTGGATGCCGGCCAATGGTTGGCTGGAAGACAACTGCGCAGGCGTTTTGCTGAGCACCGTGTAACCGCGAAGCTTTGTGGCGATCAGTTTCACTTGGCGGTCAATGTAGGCTTTGAGGTCTTCGGCAGGTAACAGGTTGTCACGCGAAAGCGTGATATTCAGCGGCGCTGGAATGTTGTTGCCCAGGATGAACATGTTCACTGTCCGGTCCTGGAAGCCTTCCGGCAACGTGATAGATCCTTCCTGAAGCTGATAGTCCATTGTTTTAAAATTCCATTAACACGAAAAATTAGGAGTACTTACTGTGCGGTCATGCCGGCAAGCATTGCGTCGAATTCGATCAGCCAGTCGGCCAATTGAGCCTGGCTCGGGTCGATGTGCGTGGACATTTCGAGCCATTGCCGTGGGCCATCGTCGCTACTGATAATCGCGCATACGGTGCGCCCGTGCCGACGCTGCTGGGCAACAGGAAACAAATAATCGAGCGCTATGGCCGGGTGCCCCGCCAGCAGGCGGTCGTCCTGACGTACCAGGGTCATCTGGGCGTGGCATTCGCGCAGGTTCTTGACATACAGCTCAACTGCCTTGGGCAGATCCAAACCTTCTGGCGCCGCTCTTCGGCGCGCGCTGAACGTTACCTCGCACCCCGCAAACTCCAGGGTGGTTTCGATATCGCGAAAGCTGAAACCCGACGGCATCAACAGATTGAGCCCTGCAATCCGTAACGCATTCTGCTCAACCTGCAACCCCAATACCGGCACAGGTTCTGGCAGGCTGCTCAGGACTTCGGCGGCCGCCCGCTCCTGCTCGGCCTGTTGTCGGGCGAGCGCTTCGGCGGCCTCACGCTTTTGGGAGATTCTGTCGTAAATGCTGGTAGCCATCGGCTTCGTCTTACTCGTTGATATCGACACGGTCACCTTTGACGAAGGTGTTTTTACCAAGGATGTCGATCTTGTCGGCTTCGATGGTGATGCCTTCGGGTGTAATCGCGATCTTGCTGCCCCCGACCTGAAGCAATATGCGTTCTTTGGCGCTCACCTGAACGAACTTGTTATCCACCTGCAGGGTGTAGCCACCTTCCTGAACATTCACTACCGTATCTTTCTTGATGATCTCGGTGTGCGCGCCCCCCACCGTGATCGTCCGGTTGTTCCCCACATCATGGGTCTCATCCAGCTCGATCTCGGTGTCCATGTTGCGCTCGGCGTGCATGATGATCTGCTCGGCGCCGGCCTTGTCTTCGAAGCGGAAGAAGTTCGCGGTACCGCCGTCGCCTTTCATCGAGCGGGTCAGGAAGCCACTCTGGGTCTTGTTCGCCGGCAACGACCAGGGCGGGGTGTTGCTGCTGTTGTACAGGCTGCCCATGATCAGCGGGCGGTCGGGGTTGCCGTCGAGGAACACCACCACCACTTCGTCGCCGACGCGGGGGATCAAAATGCTGCCGAAGCCGCCGCTGGCACCGGACTGGGCGACGCGTACCCAGCAGGAACTCTGGTCGTTGAACTCGCCGTTGCGGTCCCAGTGGAACTGCAATTTCACTCGGCCCAGTTCGTCGGTGTAGATCTCTTCGCCCGGCGGGCCGACGACAATGGCTGTTTGGGGCCCGGAGATGCCTGCCCTAGGCGTGCTCAATGAGGGGCGGAACGGAATTTTGCGACGGATACAGGTAAAGCTGTTCCCATACCCTGCTTCACCGTCATTGGCGTAATTGTTACGCCCCCAGTGAGTGACGGACAGCAGAAGAAACTGGCGATCGTCCGGAGTGTCGTTGTCGTGATCGTAATGCTGGCTAAGCTCGAAGTAACGACCCGGCTCCATGGCGCGGCAATTGCTCTTGCCATGGAATGTCTTGCCGTCCACCTCTATTGCCTCCAGCCGACGCCGAGCCTTGCGCAGGCCCTCATCTGAATCGGCGTAACCGTAAAGGCCTTCGTATTCGAAGACTTCGTACTGGCCGACCTCGCCCTGCTGGTTGACGGAATTGAGCTGTACCAAATGCGGGTTGGCAGGCTGCTTGTAGTCGAACGACTTTAGAGCCAAGCGCGTTGGCTGCATCCGCCGCGCCGAAGACCAGGCGGTGATCGAATCTGCAGTTTCGGTGACCGAAGCACTGTGGTAACGGATCAGTGGCTGACGCTCCAGCTGCGGAAGAATGCTGCTGTCATCGCTGATAATCATGCGATGACCTTCCTTAGAATGCTCGAAGGTGAAGAACAGCCCTTCCTGCTCAAGCATACGCAGCACGAAATTCAGGTCAGATTCCTGATACTGCGTACAGTAGCTGATCGGTTTGAGCGGTTGGCTCAGGCGGAATTCGTGGTCGGCCAAGGTCAGGTAGTAATCGAAGACTTCCTTGACGATCTGCTCGGTGGTCTTGTCTTGGAAGATGCGCGAATCACGGCGACGGCTGAGGATCCAGATCCACGGCACGAGCTCTGCGCTGTAGTTAGCAACGCCCCCATCGGCACCGGTATGCACGAAGTCAGAAACATGCGCACTGAGGTATCTGGTGCTCCCATCGGCCAGCGCGATGCCTACAGTTACCTTCTTGCCAATGAGTTTCTTGAGCTCGATCCGAGCATCCTGGGAGATGAGTTCTGCCTGGAAGCTGAACAGTTCCGAAATCGCCTCGCGGCCGCTGAAGCTAAGCAGTTGAAGCTCTTGTTCGGGAGGCAAAGGTGAGTCGAAAGTGAACAGGCGTTTATTCTGCGTGAGCATCGACTCGAGGGCGTCCGTAATCATTTCAATGCATCCTGCATCAAGCTGGAAATCTACCAATGAAAACGTGGTTCGCTGGTGCTGTCAAATGATGCCATTAAGCCATCTCCCTTTCGCCAAAGCTGAAACCACATGAGATCATGACCATCAGTTTGCTCTCGCTCACGTCTGGGGTGTAGGCTCCCTGCGCTTAGCCATGAGGCAGCACACAGCGAATTTTTCAGGGAGAACCGCGATGAGCGTGAGTGAAAGCCAACTCAGCCAACTTGACCGGGAGATGGATTCTAACCACATGGAAGTGGTGATGATGCCGATAGAAGCTTTCCAGGCTCAGGCCCGCTCCACACAACAAGCACACGCCGTGACACAGCCTCCGCAGGTATGCACTCGCACACAGGGCGACCTGCTGAGCGGCATCGGGCAAAGCGTCAAGTCAGCCTACAACGGGCTGCCTCACACGTTTGTCAATACCACATGGGGCGTTCCCGCAGCCATGGCCGCCTGGGATGCACGCAATGCGGCTTCTTTCGTTAGAGATATGGGTGGCTTACTCACCAAGGTGCGCCACACCGTGTACAAGGGTAAGCAGTACGTGATCATCACGGGTTACCCTGGATTGCGCAAAACGCTTAATGCGCCGCGCTATGGTATTCAGAACGCGAAACTGATCAGCATGGGCATCGGCAAATACGGTGTTCGCGGTTCCTCCCTCAAGGCACTCAGGCTCTCCTGCTATGTTGCCGTCGGTATCGAAGTGGCGGAGTGGGTGTTTGGCGACGAGCACGTGATGAGTGACTTGTTTGGTGGTATCGGGGTGGAGTTGGTCAAAGCAGGGATCGCAACAGCAGTGGGATATGCCGTTGGACTGGCCCTTGGCACAATGGCCACTTTCGCCGCCGCACCGGTGATCGCGGGTGCGGCTGTGGTGTTCGCAGTGGGCTGGGGGCTTAACGTACTCGACACCGAATACGGGATAAAAAATTCTGTTAAAGCCGGCCTCCGCTACGCCGTGGATAATATTCAATATTTACAGCAGCAGGCCAGCCGCATCAGCGTTGAGGACATGCAAAAATACGCAGAGGAAACCGTCACCAACATTGTCGGTGAGATTGCGGAGAACCTATATAGCGAGGCCAAGCGCTGGGCACTTCGAAAATTGCAGCCTGGAGACCTCAATTTACCGGGGTGGCCGTCTTTGCCTGAGTTACCGTCCATGCCCTCCCTCCCGACTTTCAATCTACCAAAGTTCTAACAATGACCACACATCGCCCCTATGAATTTCACGAGCGCTCACCCTATATTTTCCGCCTCGTGGCTTTTATTACCTGCCTATTGACTGCCGCTTTAGGCTTCCTTTCGGCCCGCTGGCTTGCAAGCGACATACTGCCGTTATTCGGCAGTCTGTTTACAGATACACCCATTGTAGTCACGCCTTATTTGGGGTTTATGCTCATTGCCATGTGCACTGTTAGCCCCATACTTATCATAACCTCCGCTTACGCATGCTGGCGCGCCAAAAAATTTGACCCGCCCATCAACTCTCGCCTTTACCGATTCCAGTATCAATCTTATAAATTGACACTATGGTCAATGATTTGTATAGCCCCGGCATTGGCGATACTTGTAACGCTAGGCTTATGGGCGAAGGGATACACGCCATGTCAAAAATTGCTGATCTCCGGGTCGGCGTGGAAAGTGTATTGGGTGAACGATGCGCGGTACTGCTTCAAACCTGACTCCTACACTGACGACAACCAACCATGTAAGCGTATCGGGGATAAAACTGTATGCGTACAATTTGAGGATCGGTAACTAATTCTGGAGATGGGCTACGAAGCTCCGGAGGGCTAATGCTCTGCGCAAGAACAGTTCGCGCACCGCATAATCGGGCCGGTACTCGTCATCGCAGGTCGCTGCCAAGCAAAGCGCCGTACTCGTATAGTCGACCCACTCGCCTAGCTTCAGGCGCAATGGCCAAGCGCTGACTCTCTCTGATCTGACCATGATCCCCCCCAAGCTCTGAGCATTGGAAATGAATTCTAACAACCCGACATTTGCCTCTATTAAGTTCAGACTACTCGCTGCCTTGACACTTTTGATCTGTGCGACAGTAGGGGTATTCGCTACGTACTGGTTGATTACACATGTCCTGCCAATATATGGACAAATGTGGCGTCGCGCCTCGGCCATCGAGGCCCCATACATGGCTTTCGGCCTCATCATGGCACCACCTGTTATGCTTGCCTGTACAGTAGCCAGCGCATTCGCCATATGGAGAGGCAAACGATTTGATCCACCGGAACAATCCGCGCTTGCGAAACTTCAGACAGGCCTGATGAAGGCCTCAGTCTATTCACTCATAGGCCTTGCACCACTCACTGCTATCAGCACGACAATTGCACTCAACGCATTAGACTATACAACCTGCCCGCAACTCAGAAAATCGGGATCGGCATGGCAGACGTACTGGGTAAACCATCCCGGCTTTTGTTTTAAACCGGACAGCTATACCGAAAATCGATGGCCCTGCAAAAATATAGACGGCAAAAAACTTTGCATAAACATGGACGATTAGCGACGGTCTGAGGCCCTCGGGCACGATTGGCTGGATGCAGGGCCCGCACTTGCTCCTGGCTTGGCTACCACCGCGCTGGCGTTGGTGGCGTACGGATTGGGATATTACCGACCTGGCAAAAGTAGCATGCTGCAATTCATGGGGGTTTCAAACACAAGTTCCCACCAACTCGGACGAACCCCTGGCGGGTGGCATACGTGACCGCTAGTGTGCGGAGCGATGCGAACAGCGGTGAGGATGATAAGTTGAAGAACATGCGCAAATTCGCAAAACTACAAAGCGTTCACTGCAATAAGCACAGTTTATGCACCACAATGTCATCGTCATCATCACACCGAGGGCCGGTATAGCGAAAAACTTTGGAGCTACACCGATCATAAGCACGGCGACTATCACGGTCAGCATCCAGACCGACCAAATTTTTGCAAAAAATCTATCCGTGGTAAACATAAGACTATTTCTAAAGTATTTTGCCTGATCATCAACAGTGGGGTTGCAAATCACACTCCTATCCGGAAGTTGAGCAGCACCCCGAAGGCCCCTTGCCCAAAGCAGCAAACCTGGTAGTGATTCGTACCTCAACGTGGTGGCGCGAGATCCCGTGCCGCCAGCCGTTCACCATAGGAAAGCTTGAGCATCAGTTGTCGTCATACACCAGCTCATCGAGTTCGTCAGTTGCCGGCGAATGCTCAAACAAGTGCCTTGCCAAGTGACATATACGCTGCGACCAGGCCACCTTGGCTACCCACTCGGGCGGCATTCCCGACACCCCATACAAGGCACCTGCCAACTGCCCCGCCGTGGCGGCCACGCTGTCGGCATCGTCGGCAAGGTTGGCCGCGAGCAGAATCGCATCCTTGAAATTGTCGGTGTGCCAAACTGCCCAGAGCGCTGCTTCGAGGGTGTCGACCACATAGCCGGAAGAGCGAATCTGCTCTCGTGACTTGAGCTTGTATTCGCCGGCATTGATGATCCGCGGCCGAGACTTCAGCGGGCGCACTTTGGCTGCCAGCGCCTCGTGTTTGTCGGCGCCATTGAGTGCCAGATGCAACTGCGCGCCGAATAGGCTACAGCACTGCAGCACTTCGGGCGCGCTGTGCGTGACCGTGCTCTGCGTGGCACTTTCTCCCCAAGTCGCCGAGAGCGAGTGGCGCCGAAAAATGGCAGTGGGCGCAAGCCTGATCAACGAACCGTTGCCAGCAGCCGAGGGCTCGGCATTCCCTTGCCAAGCAAGCCGCTCAGTTTCCCACCCTTCGAGCGCGCGCCGAGTGACATTGCCGATGTCGAAACAGCGCCCATTGACGCTGTTCTCGCCCTGGCGGTACCAACGCACCAGTGCGTCTGCAAAAGTCGCGAAATCGAACCTGCCCTTGGCCTCGTAAGTATCCGCCAGGCACAGCGCCATGCTGGTATCGTCGGTCCACTCGCCGGGCGCCAGACGGAATGGGCCACCACCGACCATGTCTGTAACCTGGCCCTGACCGCGGCGCTGAAACTCCAGTGTGGTCCCCACCGCATCACCGATTGCCAGGCCCAGCAGTGCGCCCTGTGCGCGGTCGAGTGCTTGTTCGCGTGAAAGCGTGCAAGGCCTGTCGCTAAGCCAGGCTGGCTTGATGCGTGGCAATATGGGCGCGTCTGGATCGTATATGTACTCCATGCGCTGCTGTAACTGGGGGGATACGTCGGGGACCAGGTCGATGTAGCGCTGGGCGTATTCGCTCAGGACTGCGTCCGGACTTCTCAGGTCGATCATGCTGGCTCCTTGCAAAGGCTTGCTCTCATCCATCGGCCCATTTTGCTGACCTGGTCAGGCCCTGACAACAGCTCCAGACAGGATCGGGCATAATCTACGATCAAGCACAGCAAGGAACGCTGACGTCATCATGAAATCTCATCCCGAACTCCATCTCAGATCCCCGCTGCTCTTTCGCTGCGTGGCCATCGGCTTTGCGCTGTGCATGCTAGCGGTGTGCGCACTTGCGTTCTACGTACTGTGGGCCGAACTGCTGCCGCTGTATGGCCGCCTCTACAGAAATGCACCCGTTGTGGAAACGCCGCTCATGAGTTTTTTCGTACTCGCGGCGATTCCGGGGACGCCCTACTCGCTCGTTGTCTGCGCCTTCGCGGCATGGACCGGTCAGAAATTCGACCCGCCCAAAAAGTCCAGGCTTCACACGTTCGAAATCCGGTCGTTGCAGTTGATGTTCGCGATAATGTGCTGCGCTGCCCCGGCCATGATCATTGCGACCACGGCCACACTCTCTGCGAAGGGCTACTGGTCTTGCCCAAAGCTCCGTATTTCAGGCTCCGCATGGCAGATGTTCTGGGTGAACGATGAGCGCATATGCTTTACGCCCGATTCCTACATCAACGACCATTGGCCATGCAAAGTTGTCGGGAACAAGACTATTTGCGTCCAGGTGGACGGTAGGTAGCAACGCCCCAACCTGCCGCCGAACGACACGATCGAGGGGGGATGGCACCGGCTTTGCCGGTGATCGCCGGCAAGCCGGCCACAGGGGTGTGGACTGCCCTTGGATAAACCTCATCAATACTGGAAAAGCGCCAGGCAAGCGGTGCCACAATCGTCGGCGCTGATGACGCACAAGCGGTTGCGACCAGCGTGCCAATAGCGGCCTGGGTCAAATATCCAAAGCCCACACCTCCCCCTGTGGGAGCCGGCTTGCCGGCGATCACGGGCGCAGCCCGTGCCAGTCATCCTGTCAAACACGCAGCTCAAATACGCCGGCTCTTGGATCATAAAAACCTCGCCACCGCCTGCTACATGCGGCGTATTCCGTCGCATTGCCATCATTGAAAGGCCCGCCGTAAAGCCCTTGCATCACCGCCCGACCCAACCAGAAATGCGACCTGCTTCACCTTTTGAAAAATATTTTCCAATCTCTTTTTCAGTTGTTTTCACACACCCCAAACCCCTTCCCCACGGGCCCAAGCCCAGATTTTACGCCCCCAAAACCCCTGGCCGATATCAATGCGACATCATTGCGCCGCGTCACAAACAGGGAAAAAATCGCGGCCCCGGCGGGAACTTCTTCCAACGCGGGGTGCCCTACACGGCATTACTGGCAACACGATATTCATGTGCCAGTACCGAGTTTCCAGTCCACGCCAGCGGCGTATCAGGACGATTCAAAAAGGCTCATGGACGATGTACCGATGACACAGACGTTTGATGTCGAAGCACTGATCAAGCTGCGTAGCCAAACGCGGGCAATCTCCGATGCGCTCAAGGCGCAGGCGGCCGATTACCTCGCCACCGCGGCGCCGCTGATCCGTCCGCAAACGCTGTTCGGTGAATACCTGCAGGGGGCGCAACGCAGCAGCGGGCGCGAAACCCAGGGCCACTTCCAGTCGCTTATCGAACTCTACGAGCGCATCGGCTCGGCCGCGCCCTTCCAGCTGGTCAGCGAGCTGGAAGTGCCGCTCAACCTCATCAGCACCACCCCCGAACTGTTCCCCCTGGAATACGACAAGGCCCTGGTCCCCAGCGGCCAGGTCATCCGCATCACCAGCCCAGTGCGCTGGGTCGTGGGCTTTCAGGGCTTCGAGCTGGCGCGCTTTCGCAATGTCATCCACGACCCCAACCGCAGCAGCGCCGAGCTGTACCGCTTCGTGGTGCACTACCTGGTGCTGTTCTACTGCCTGAGCAAGTCGCCTGGCCTTGGCCGCCTGTTCGAAGGCCTGCGCTTTGGCTTGAGCTTCGAACGCCTCAAGGGCATGGGTGACCTGCCCTTCTGCGTCATCAGCTCGCCGGTGCGTTCGGAACTTCCCGACGATTCGGTCATCCGTAGCAGCACGCAAATTGCCGGCAACACCAGTTTCGAAGAGCTGGTGGGCCGCGACAACATTCTGGAAATGAACGACGAAATCCGTCAGCGCCTGCTGCTGACGATCGAAGGACTGTAACGCGCAGGCCCCCGCCGGGCCGCGCCATGATTCGCAGCGAATTGCTCGCACTGGAGAACACGATGGCGAAGAAGGAAAGTACCCAGCACAAACTCGACCGCGTTCGCGCGCCGCGGGTTCACATCACTTACGACGTGGACATCGGTGATGCGATCGAGAAAAAGGAGCTGCCCTTTGTCGTTGGCGTGCTGGGCGATTTTTCCGGCAACCCGCTGGAGCCCTTGCCCAAGCTCAAGGACCGCAAGTTCGTCTTCATCGACCGCGACAACTTCAACGGCGTGCTCAAAGGCATCAAGCCGCGCCTGACCTACCGCGTCGACAACACCCTGGCCAAAAACGGCACCCAGCTGGGCGTGGAGCTGAACTTCAACAGCATGGAAGACTTCGAGCCACAGAACGTGGTGAAGCAAGTCGAGCCACTGCGCAAGCTTTTGGAAGTGCGCAACAAGCTGGCCGACCTGCGTAACAAGATGGGCGGCAACGACAAGCTCGAAGAGTTGCTGATGGACGTGCTGCAGAACACCGAGAAGCTGAAAACCCTGGGCAAGGAATTCGGTCGCGAAGCCGCCGTACCCGCCGCCGATGGCAAAGAGTAAGCAGGAGCCAGACGATGACCGACAAGCAAACACTGCCACAACAGGACACCGACCTGGTCGAGGTGGAAACCTTCGCCCCGCAGGCCTCGCTGCTCGACAGCATCATTTCGCAAAGCCGTGTGGCCCGCTCCGACACCGAGCGCAACCGCACCCGTGACCTGATCGGTGAGCTGGTCAACCAGGTGCTCGAGGGCGAGATGACCCCGAGCAAGGACCTGATCGCTGTGCTGGACGCGCGCATCGCCGAGATCGACTCGATGCTCTCCGAGCAGATGAACGAGATCATGCACGCCCGCGAATTCCAGCAGCTGGAAGCCTCGTGGCGCGGCCTGAAGTATCAGGTCGACCAGACCGAAACCAGCACCACGCTGAAGATCCACCTGCTCAACGCCTCGAAGAAGGACCTGGTGCGCGACCTCAAGGCCGCCAGCGAATTCGACCAGAGCGCGCTGTTCAAGAAGGTATACGAAGAAGAGTACGGCACCTTCGGTGGCGCCCCGTTCGGCATGCTGATCGGTGACTACGAATTCAACCGCAACCCCGAAGACATGTACCTGCTCGAAGAGATCTCGCACGTGGCCGCCGCGGCCCATGCGCCATTCATCTCGGCCGCATCGCCCGAGCTGTTTGGCTGGGACTCGTTCACCGATATGTCCGGCCCGCGTGACCTGGCGAAAATCTTCGACACGGTCGAATACGCCAAGTGGAAGTCGTTCCGCGCCTCGGAGGACTCACGCTATGTCGGCCTGACCCTGCCGCACGTGCTAGGCCGCCTGCCATATGGCCCTGATACCACCCCGGTGGAAGAATTCAACTTCGTCGAAAGCGTCGACGGCCGTGACCACAACAAGTACCTGTGGATGAACGCCGCCTACGCCCTGGGTACCCGTGTCACCGATGCCTTCTCGCGTTACGGCTGGTGCGTGGCCATCCGCGGTGTAGAAGGTGGCGGCCTGGTAGAAGGCCTGCCAACCCACACCTTCAAGACCGATGACGGCGAAATTGCCCTCAAATGCCCAACTGAGATCGCCATCACCGACCGCCGTGAAAAAGAGCTGTCGGACCTTGGCTTCATCCCGCTGGTGCACTGCAAAGGCACCGACTACGCCGCGTTCTTCGGCACCCAGTCGGCGCAGAAGCAGAAGCAGTACAACACCGACATCGCCAATGCCAACGCACGCCTGTCGGCGCAGCTGCAGTACATCTTCGCCACCTCGCGCATTGCCCACTACATGAAGGCGATCATGCGCGACAAGATTGGCAGCTTCGCCTCGCGCATGGACGTCGAGCGTTTCCTCAACCAGTGGCTGGCCAGCTATGTGCTGCTTGACGACACTGCCAGCCAGGAAGCCAAAGCCAAGTTCCCGCTGCGCGAAGCCCGTGCCGAAGTGTTCGAGGTACCAGGCAAGCCAGGTGTGTACAAGGCCGTGACCTACCTGCGGCCGCACTACCAGCTCGACGAACTGACCGCTTCGCTGCGCCTGGTCGCAGAGCTGCCGCAAGGCGCTCGCGGCTGACCGGCCTGCGTGTTCAAGGATGACACATGAGTAATCAGGCCCGCCTGCTGCCCTCGCTGCTCGACCGGCTGCTGGACGACCGTCCGTTTCAGTCGGCCGAGCCGGCTGTGCAGCGCACCTGCTCGCTGGCCGAATACAAGGCCAGCATCGTGCGCGACCTGGAGGTGCTGGTGAATACCCGCCAGTCCCTGGTCGCCGAGCAGATCGAAGGTTTCAGCCAGCTCGGTGGCTCCATCCTTGAATACGGCATGCCCGACTTCATCAGCCGCAGCGTGCTCGACCCGCACGACCGGCGGCTGATCCAGCAACAGCTGGAGCGCGCGATCAGTACCGGCGACCGGCGTTTTCGCCGGGTGCGCGTACAGCTGCTGGCCCAGCAGAACGGCCATCGCATGTTGACCTTCCGCGTGGACGCCGTGTTGCGTCTGCAGGACATCAGCCGCCAGGTGTCGTTTGACGCCGTGCTGCAGGTCAACACCCAGGAATACAAAGTGCAGAACCTCAACTGATGCTCGACGAACTGCTGCCCTACTACGAAAAGGAACTGTCGCACCTGCGCTTCCTCGGCCAGGAGTTTGCTGCGCAGTACCCGAAAATCGCCTCGCGGCTGCTGATCGAGGGCGACAACTGTGAGGACCCGCATACCGAGCGCCTGATCGAGGCGTTCTCGTTCCTCTCGGCGCGGGTGCACAAAAAGCTCGATGACGAGTTCCCGGAGATTGTCGAGTCGTTCCTTGAGGTGCTGTACCCGCACTACCTGCGCCCTACCCCGTCGATGTCGATCGCCGAGCTTAGCCTTGGCAAGCAGGAGAAGGTCACCGAAGCCTACCGCGTGGCGCGGCACACCGAGATGCATGCCAATGCCGTTGAAGGCGTGGTTTGCAAGTTCCGCACCTGCTACCCGGTGGAGCTGTGGCCGGTTGCCGTGCAGCAGGCCTCGTTCACCGAGATGGAACGCTCGGCCTTCAACGGCCACAGCGCCGATCTGGTGGCGCGCTTGCGCATCCGCCTGCAAGCCACCGGCGACGTCTTGTTCGGCCAGATGGAGCTTGACCGCCTGCGCTTCTTCCTCGACGGCGAAGCAACGCTGATGCACCAGCTCTACGAGCTGCTGTTCAACAACCTCGCCAAGGCCACACTCAGCTTCCAGGACGAAGGCCGCAGCCGTGAAGTCGCACTGCCCGCCGGCGCCCTGAAAGCGGTGGGTTATGCCCGCGACGAAGGTCTGGTGGATTACTCCGAGCGCTCGTTCCTCGGTTACCGCCTGCTGCACGAGTACTTCACGTTCCCCGACAAATTCATGTTCTTCGACCTCTCAGGTTTTGCCCGCATCCTGCAGGGCAAGGCCATCGAGCAGGTCGAGATCAACTTCTACTTCAACGATTACGACCTCAGCGAGCGCCTGGCGCGGCTGGCCCAGAACATCGGGCGCAACAATTTCAAGCTCAACTGCACGCCGATCATCAACCTGTTCCGCCAGCAGGCCGAGCCGATCAAGCTCACCCACACCCAGCACGAATACCCGGTCACCCCGGACATTCGCCTGCACAACGCGGCGGAAGTGGTGTCGATCGACCGGGTGCGGCGCGTACGCAAGCTCGGTGGCATCGACCACGTCGGCACCTGCCAGCCGTTCTTCGAGCCGCGTGGCGAGCAAGACCCGCACAACAGCTTCTGGATTGCCCGCCGGCGCAACCAGGGCGATGCCACGGCGATGAGCATCCGCGTGGTCGACCGCGACCTGGAGCTGATCGACGGCACCAGCGACACCCTGAGCATCAGCCTGACCTGCAGCAACCGTGATGTACCCCTGCTGCTGCCGTTCGGTGGCGAGCGCGGTGATTTCAACATCCCGGCCAACTCGGTGATCAAAGACATCCGCTGCCTGCGCAAGCCCACCGCCACGGTGCGCGTCCCGCTGGGCAAAGGCCTGATCTGGCGGCTGATCGCGCACCTGTCGCTCAACCACCTGTCGCTGGTGAGCCAGGGCCGCGAAGTGCTGCTCGAGCTGCTGTCGCTTTACAACTACCGCAACGTCTCGGCCATCCGCAAACAGATCAACGGCATCAAGGCAATCAGCAGCGAGCCGGTGGTAGCGCGCATCGGCCACCCGCGGCCGAATTTCGTGCGCGGCGTGGGCATCACCCTGACCTTCGACGAAAGCCAGTTCACCGGTAGCGGCGTGTTCCTGTTCGGCATGGTGCTGGACCACTTCTTTGGCCAGTACTGCTCGATGAACAGCTTCACCCAACTGACCCTGCGTACCCAACAACGAGAAAAGAGAGTCGTCCAATGGCCAGCACGTACTGGCGATCAGCCCCTGGTCTGATCGATCAAGCCAGAGCCGAGCCGCACCGATTCGAATTCTTTCAATTGGTGCGTCTGCTTCGCCTGCACTACAGCCGCACCGGGCGCATGGACCTGGCAACCCGGCCGCACGAAGACCCGCTGCGTTTCCGCACTCAGCTGTCGCTGGCGTTTCCGGCCAGCGAGGTCAGCGACCTGCAGTTCGAGCGTGAGGGCAAGGTGTCGACGGCCGGCCTGCCGCTGTCGGAAGTCCAGGTCACTTTCATGGGCCTGGTAGGCCCGTCGGGCGTATTGCCTCGCCCGTACACCGAGCTGCTGCTCGAGCGCCACGTGCAGTACCGCGACGATGCCGCCCATGCGTTTCTCGACATCTTCTCGCACCGCATGACCACGCTGTTCTACGAAGCCTGGCAAAAGTACAAATTCCATATCGAGCACGAGCGCAACGGCACCTCGGGCTTCGATGGCTACCTGCTCAACCTGGTCGGCCTGGGCCCGCGCGCCCAGCAGCTGAAGTTCGAACGCCAGCAACCGGTGCTGCGCCGCGAGCTGTTCAGCTACTTTGCCGGGCTGCTCAGCCAGAAGCCACGCAACGCGCTGAACCTGGAGCGGATGCTCGGCTTCTATTTCTCCCTGCCGATCAAGGTCAGGCAGTTCGCCGGCCGTTGGTTGAACCTGCAGCCCGAACAGTGCACCCAGCTTGGCCGCAAGAACGCCCAGCTCGGCATCAGCGCCGTGGCCGGCAACCGCGTGTGGGACTACCAGTCGTGCATCCGTATCGAGCTCGGCCCCTTGGCGTTGGCCGATTACCGGCGGTTCCAGCCTGGCACCGACGACTACCGCAAGCTGGTCGAGCTGGTGCGCTTCTATGTAGGCGCCGAGCTTGATTTCGAAATCGCCCCGCTGCTCAGACGCGAAGCCGTGCCCCGTGCCCAACTGGGCCGCAGCGGCAATGTCGCG
Organism: Pseudomonas putida; assembly: GCF_016406145.1. Classification (NCBI taxonomy): domain Bacteria; kingdom Pseudomonadati; phylum Pseudomonadota; class Gammaproteobacteria; order Pseudomonadales; family Pseudomonadaceae; genus Pseudomonas; species Pseudomonas putida. Next base: position 2,786,843 of record NZ_CP066306.1, on the reverse strand, counting down.
CTGGGCTGGCTGGGCTGGCTCAAACGCCCTGGCCGTGACGCGGAGCCTTCGCGTTGCGCCGTCTTCCACATTCCTTACGATGGGGTCGCCTTGTGAACCTGAAGTCTCTGTTCGCCAAGCTTAACGAAACCAGCCGCACGGCCACTGAAAGCGCGGCGGCCCTGTGCCTGTCGGAGCACCACTACGACGTCGAGGTGGAACACCTGCTGCTGCAGTTGCTGGACAACAGCGACAGTGACCTGCCGCTGATCCTGCGCCACTACGACGTGGTCGCCGAGCGCCTGCAGGCGCAACTGGTGACCGCCCTGGGTACCTTCAAGAAGGGCAACACCCGCACCCCGGCGCTGTCCCCGCACATCACCCGCATGATCGAGCAGGCATGGGTACTGGCCTCGATCGAGTATGGTGTGGGCCAGGTGCGCAGTGCGCACCTGTTGCAAGCATTGCTCGACGACGCCGAACTGCGCCGGGTGGTCATCGCCTCCGCACCGGAGCTTGAGAAGATCAACGCCGACGACCTGCGCCTGAACCTCAGCGCACTGGTCGAAGGCAGTGCCGAATCCCGGCTCGCCAGCCCTCTGGCCAGCCCCTCGGCGCCAGTGGCAGGCGCCGGCAAGGTTGGCGGCAAGACCCCGGCCCTGGACCAGTACACCGTCAACCTCACACAAAGCGCCCGTGACGGCCGGATCGACCCGGTGCTTGGCCGCGAGTTCGAAGTGCGGCAGATGGTCGACATCCTCACCCGTCGCCGCCAGAACAACCCGATCCTCACCGGCGAAGCCGGCGTCGGCAAGACCGCAGTGGTCGAAGGCCTGGCCTTGCGCATCGCCCAGGGCGATGTGCCAGCCCCACTCAAGGACGTCGCCGTGCACACCCTCGACCTGGGCCTGCTGCAGGCGGGTGCCGGGGTCAAGGGCGAGTTCGAAAACCGCCTCAAAGCGGTGATCGAAGAGGTCAAGCGCAGCCTGCACCCGATCATCCTGTTCATCGACGAAGCCCACACCCTGATCGGCTCCGGTGGCCAGGCCGGGCAGAACGATGCCGCGAACCTGCTCAAGCCAGCCCTGGCCCGTGGCGAGCTGCGCACCATCGCTGCCACCACCTGGGCCGAATACAAGAAGTACTTCGAAAAAGACGCCGCCCTCGCCCGTCGCTTCCAGGTAGTCAAGGTCGAAGAGCCTGACGAAGACAAGGCCATCCACATGCTGCGCGGCCTGCTCGGCAAGATGCGCGAGCACCACAAGGTGGCGGTGATGGACGAAGCACTGGTACAGGCCGTGCGCCTGTCCAACCGCTACATCACCGGCCGCCAGCTGCCCGACAAGGCGGTCAGCGTGCTCGATACCGCCTGCGCACGCATCGCCTTGGCGCAGTCGTCGCAACCCGGCGCGCTGGAAGACTGCCGCCGCCATATCGACAACCTGCAGGCCGAAATCGCCGTGCTCGACCACGAAGCCGGCAAGGGCCACGACCATGCCCGGCGCCTTGCCGAGCTGCAGGCCGCCCTGCAGGCCGAGCAGTCGCACGAACAGCGCCTGAGCGCCCAGTGGCAGCAGGAGCTGGGCCTGGTCGAGCAACTCAAAGCCCTGGACAGCGCCAAGGACACCGACGCCGCCCAGCTCAACGCCCTGCGCGCCGAGCTGAGCGCCGTCCAGGGCGACCAGCCCCTGGTCCACGCCTTGGTCGATGCCGGCGCCATCGCCCAGGTGATCAGCGGCTGGACCGGTATCCCGCTGGGCAAGATGCTGCGTGACGAGATCGACACCGTGCAGCGCCTGCCTGCGCTGCTCGGTGAACGCGTGCTGGGCCAGGACCACGCGCTGCACGAAATCGGCAAGCGCATCAAGATTTCCCGCGCCCGCATGGAAGACCCAAACAAACCGATCGGCGTGTTCCTGCTGCTGGGCCCCAGCGGCGTCGGCAAGACCGAAACCGCGCTGGCATTGGCCGACACCCTGTACGGCGGTGAGCGCAACCTGATCACCATCAACATGTCCGAGTACCAGGAGGCCCACACCGTATCGAGCCTCAAAGGCTCGCCACCCGGCTACGTCGGTTACGGCGAAGGCGGCGTGCTGACCGAGGCCGTGCGCCGCAAGCCCTACAGCGTGGTGCTGCTCGACGAGGTGGAGAAGGCCCACCCCGACGTGCTCGAGCTGTTCTTCCAGGTGTTCGACAAAGGCGTGCTGGACGACGGCGAAGGCCGCGAGATCAACTTCCGCAACACGGTGATCATCCTCACGTCCAACACCGGCACCGAGCGCATCATGCAGACCTGCCTGAATGCCCAGACGCTGCCTACCCCCGAGGCCATCGTCGAAGGCCTGCGCGACGAGCTGAACCACGTCTTCAAACCGGCCTTCCTCGGCCGCCTGAGCATCGTGCCGTTCTACCCGGTGCAGGACCAGATCCTCGAGCGCATCGTTGCCCTCAAGCTCGAGCGTATCGCCAAACGTTTCGCCCGCAACCACCAGGCTGAGCTGAGCTACGACGACGCCCTGGTCAAGGCCATCGCGGCACGTTGCACCGAGGTCGACAGCGGCGCACGCAACATCGACAACATCCTGTCCCGCACCCTGATGCCCGAGCTTGCCCAGCACGTTCTCGAGCGCATGGCCCAGGACGCGCCGATCGAGCGCTTGACGATCGAGCTGGGCAGCGATGGCGATTTCGCCTATCGCCTGGCCTGAACGAGTACCCGGAGGTTTAGCCGTCATGTACCACACACACACCGCCCTGAAGCGCCTGACCGTCGCAGCCCTGCTGCTGGCACTGGCCGGTTGCGGCGTCACCGACCGTATCGGCAAGCGCATGGAAGACAGCTGGGCGGCCGATATGCTGGCCGACAGCGAGAAGGTCATCCTGACCTCCGACGGTGGTAACCAGCTCAACCCCGACGCCGAGGGCAAGCCGTTGTCGGTGGTGATGCGCGTGTACCAGCTGACCGACCTCGAGCGCTTTGCAGCCACCGACGCCGAGACACTTTGGGACACACCGGAAAAAGCCCTAGGCAACACGCTGGTCGAAGCCCGCGAGCTCACCCTGCTGCCGGGTATCGGCCAGACCGACCAGTGGCCGCTGGCCAAGACCGCCCGCTATGTCGGCGTGGCAGCGTTCTTCCGCAATGAGCAGGATGCCCGCTGGAAGGTCGCATTCGATGCCGAGTCGCTGCGCAAGGACGGTATCTGGTTCTCGTCCGATGGCCTGCGGGTACTGGTGGACAACACCGAAATCAGCGCCCTGCGTGGCGTCGATGTGCTGAACAAGCCGCCCACCGCCGACCAGTTGGCTGCTGCGCAAAAGGCCGACGATACGCCGCCTGCCCTCACCGACAAAGTGCAGGACGCCGTGATCGAAAAGGCCACCGACGCTGCCGGTAAATCGGCCAGCAACGCCATGGATTCAACCTTCAACTCTTTAGTGGATAGCGTCAAATGAGCAAGCAGAGCCGGGTGATGTGGTCGGAAGGCATGTTCCTGCTGCCCCAGCACTTCCAATACCAGGATGAGTTCCACCAGCACCAGCTGGCCGAGGCCACCCTGCGCGGCACCCCGTTCCATTGGGGCGTGCAGGCGCTGCAGGTGGACGAAGATGCCCTGGCCAATGGTTCGCTGCAGCTCAAGCGCCTGAAACTGGTGTTTCCGGACGGCAGCCTGTACGACGCGCCGCAGCACGACCCGCTGCCGGCCGCGCGCGACCTCAAGGACCTGCTCAAGGCCAACGACCTGAAGGTTTACGCCGCACTCAAGCTGCCCGAGCCCTTCGGCCTGAACTATGTCGAAGATGGCCAGGAGCACAAGGCGGCGCGGCGCTTTCGCAAGCAGTTCGACACCCTGCCGGACCTTAACGAAGGTGAACTGGAAAACGAAATCACCAGCCTGCGCCTGAATGTGGTGCTGCTGGTCGATGGCGACAGCCTCGATGGCTACAGCCATTGCCCGTTGGCCAAACTCACCCGCAACAGCATGGGCGGCTTCAACCTGGACCCGCACTTCGTCCACCCCACCCTGCACCTGGGCAGCCACGAGACCCTGGCCGGCATCGGCAAGCGCCTGCTCGGTGCCCTGCAGGCCAAGAGCAAGGCGTTGTCGGGCCGGCGCCGTGAGCGCGCCGACCAGATCGCCGAATTCGGCTCCAGCGACGTCACACTGTTCTGGTTGCTGAACACGGTCAACCGTGCGCACCCGCAACTGGCCCACCTGCTGGCCCACCCGCGGCTGCACCCCGAGCGCCTGTACCTGTTCCTGGCCGACCTTGCCGGCGGGCTGTTGACGTTCACCCTCGACACCCAGCTTAGTGATATCCCCGAATACGATCACCACGACCCGGCGGCATCACTGGTCAAACTGGACGAGATGATCCGGGTGATGCTCGACAATGTCGTGCCCAACCAGTGCATCGTCATCAACCTCACCCAGACCAAGCCGTCGTACTGGCAGGGGCAACTGCGCGACCCGCGCCTGGCCGAGGCCGACTTCTATATCTCGGTACACGCCGACATGCCAGGTGCCAGCCTGCTGGAGCTGGTGCCACGGGCGTTCAAGGTTGGCTCGCCGGAAGACATCGAAGTGGTGGTCAACAGCGCCATGCCCGGCGTCACCCTCAACCATGCTGCGCGGTTGCCCAACGCCATTCCGGTACGCCTGGACAACCAGTACTTCGCCATCGAGCCGCATGGCCATGTTTACGAGCGAATGATGAACGCCCAGACCATCTGCTTCTATGCGCCCAGCGCCTTTACCAACCTCAAGCTTGAACTGATGGCGGTGCTCAAATGACCGAAGCCGTATTGCAACAGGGCGCCGTTGCGCCCGCCAGCGACAAACCGACCCTCAAGGGCCTGGTACAGGACTTCATCAGCATGGCGCTGATTGTCCGCCGTGGCCGCCAGGTCACGTCAGTACAAGCCTTCGAAGCCAGCGTCGACCGCTTCTTCGCCAACCTGGAGCGCGATGCCCGCGCCGCCAACTACAGCGTCGAGCAGGTCAAGGACACCCAATACGCCCTATGCGCGTTCCTCGACGAAAGCGTGCTGCGCTCCGGCGACAACGAACTGCGCGGGCACTTCGAGCTGCAACCGCTGCAGTTCCGCTACTTTGGCGTGCACCTGGCCGGTGAAGGCTTCTTCGAGAAGGTCGAAGCGTTGCGCGCCGACGTCAAACAGAACCTCGATGTGCTGGAGGTCTACCACCTGTGCCTGGCGCTGGGTTTCGAGGGCAAGTTCAGCCTCGGCCAGAAAGACCAGCTGCGCTACCTGGCCAACGCCCTGGGCCAGGACATCGCGCGCTACCGCAAACCACCCAAAACCCTCTCGCCGGACTGGGCCCTGCCCGACCAGGTGTCGCAGATGCTGCGCCACGAAGTACCGCTGTGGGTGTACCTGGTGTTGATTGCGCTGGTCTGTGTCGCGGTGTACCTGACGCTCGACTGGTTGCTGGACAAGGATGTCGCCGCCCTTTCCGAACAAATCCGCCAGCTGTTCAGTGCCTGAGCACACCTCAGGTAGCCGAGTCAGGAAGACATGAAAACATTACTGCGTCTGTTGAAGAGTTTCTGGATTCTCCTGCCACTGCTGTGGTTGGTGACCCTGTTGATCTGCTGGCTGGTGGCACCGATGGTGCCCTGGCTGCGCCACCATGTGCCCGAAGCGCTGGCCATCATCAGCGCCTGCTTCCTGCTGGTGATCGTGCTGCGCCAGTACCAGCGCATCCGCGCCGAGCATAACCTGGAGAACCTGCTGCAGATCGAGGTCGATCGCTCGTGGAACGCCACCGGTGAATTCCGCGACCAGCAAGTGCTGCGCGAGCGCCTCAAGCATGCCATCGCCATGCTGCGCACCGACCGCTCCGCCGGTGGCGGTGGCAAGGCGGCCCTGTCCGACCTGCCCTGGTACCTGGTGATCGGCATGTCGGCTGCAGGCAAAACCTCGCTGTTGACCCACTCGGGCCTCTCGGCCAGCATCGCCACCGCCAATGACAGCGAAAGTGGCACCCAGCACTGTGACTGGTATTTCAGCCCCGACGCAGTGATGATCGACACCGCAGGCCGTTACCTGCGCGACGATCAGTCTGCCAGCGAGTTTTCAGCCTTCCTGCGCATGCTGCGCAAGCAACGCGGCAAGGCAGCGATCAACGGCCTGGTGCTGGTGGTCAGCCTGCCTGAACTGTTGGCGGCCAACAGCGACGGCCGTAACGCGCTTGCCGCGCAGTTGGTGGCGCGCGTGGAGGAATACGCCGAGTGCCTGGGCACCAACCCGCCTGTGTACCTGATGCTGAGCAAGACCGACCAGTTGCCCGGCTTCAACCAGGCCTTCGAAGGCCTGGACCTGCACCAGCGCCAGCAGCCGCTGGGCATGACCTTTGGCCTGTCGGAAATCCGCAACAACGGTTTGCAGGCGGTGCTCAACACTCGCCTGAAAAACCTGCAAAGCCACATCCGCCGCCACGTCGATGCGCAGATGATCAGCCTCGGCGCAGATGCCGACAGCACACTGCTCAACTTCCCCCAGTACTTCGCAGAACTCAATGGCGTGCTGGAGCAGTTCCTTGAGCACTTCACCCGCGGCCAGGGTGGCGGTGCCCCGCTGCTGTTGCGCGGCTTGTACTTCACCAGTGCGCTGCAGACCGAGCAGCAACTGGGCCAGGTGTACGATGACGTCATCGCCGACAACTTTGCCCTGCAAGCGGCCCACGATGAAGGCGCCCAGCCGGCCAGCCACACGCAGGGCAACCGCAGCTACTTCATCACCGACACATTCCGCCAGGTGATTTTCCCCGACCGCGACCTGACCCTGTACCAGTCGCGCCTGGGCCGCAAGGCAGGCTTCAGCCCCCTGTTGCTGGGCCTGGCCGCTGCCGCCGGGGTGGCCTTTATCGGCTGGCAGGCGCTATCGTTCGCCAACAACCGCCAGTGGCTGGACAGCCTGCGTGGCCAACTGGCCGAAATCGAACGCGCCGATGACCGCGCACAGCTGTTGGCTGCCGGTAAAGGCCTGGAAGTGCTACGCGGGCAGATGGCCACGGTCGAGGCCCATCGCCAGCAGGGTGTCCCGCTGCAATTGAGCGCCGGCCTGTACCACGGCGAGGCTATTCACCAGGTGGCCCGCGACGCCTACCTGGCGCAACTGCGCAGCCAGGCACTGGAGCCGATTGCCCGCAGCCTGCAGGTGCAGATGCGTGCGTTCAACACCTTTGCCAGCGGCATCAACCAGGAGCTGGAGTTCACCCCGGCGCCGAAAAGCCGCAATGGCAAACCGTTGACGCCTCGCCTGGCGGCCAAGGCCCAAGCGGCCCTGACCAAAACCCGTGCCGGCGCCTACGCCGCCAAGGTCAACCTGGCCACGGCCAGCGACGCGGCCGAATTGTCCGCCACCACCGGCGGCCTGTCACTGTCAGAAGAGATGCTCGGACGCCTGGACGAACAGCAGGTGGCGTCGATCATCGAGGCCTATAACACCCTCAAGCTGTACCTGCTGTTGACCGAGCCACAAGCCCACCCGGACCCAGCCTTCGTCGCTGCCAGCCTGCCGCAGGCCTGGGCAGGCGCCGCAACCCAAGGTTCCCCCGCCGACGCAGCCGTCATCAGCGAAAACGCCCCTCTGTACGTTCAATTGCTGGAGCAAGGCCAGGCGCCGTCGCTGCCGCGTAACCAACAGCTGATCGACGAAACCCGGCAGAACCTCAAGGCATTCATGATTTCCAGCTCGCTGGTGGATCGCGAATACCTGCGCCTGCAACTGGAGTCCAGCCGCCAGTTCCCGGCGCTGAGCCTCAACGACCTGGTGCCAACGCCTGGCCGTAACCTGTTGTACAGCTCTGCCGGCGTGCCGGCGATCTATACCCGCCAGGGCTGGGACACCTTCGTCAAGCCCGAGCTGATCAAGCTGGTTTCGGGCAACCTGCGCAACGAGTCGGACTGGGTGCTCGACGGCGAAGGCGGCGATGCCATCGTGCAGAAAGCCAACTTCGTGCGCGAGTTCATGGCCCGCTACAAACGCGATTACACCCAGGCCTGGTACAAGATGGTCAGCAGCGTGGGCGTGCGCCACTTCGCCGACCTGGCCTCGGCCACAGAACACCTTGGGCTGCTCAGCGATGTGCAGAACTCGCCGGTGAAGAACCTGCTGGCAGCGGTCAATGACAACACTCAGTGGGACTTGCCGGTCAAGCGCGACACCACGCCTACGGGCAATGCCCGCGCGGACGGCTTCTGGAGCAAGGTAACCGGCCTGATCGACGAAGCCAAAGACGTGGCGCCTGAAGCCCTGGCCCCTAGCCTGCCGGCCGTGGACGACGGCAGCCTGGCCAAGCGTTTCGAGCCGGTCGCCCGGGTGTTCGCAGCCAACAACGCCGAAGGCGCCGACAGCACCATCATGGACCGCTACCTGGCCGCGCTGCGCAAGCTCAAGGTGCGCATGAACAACATCCAGCGCTCGCAGGATGTCGGTAAAAGCAGCAAGCAGCTGATCAGCGAAACTCTGGAAGGCCAGCCGAGCGAGGTGACCACCGTGCGCAACTACGTGGAAACCAGCGTCGACACCAGCCAGGACGGCCTGTCGCGTTCGCTGCAGGGCCTGTTCAGCCTGCCGATCCAGTACGCCTGGGAAACCCTGCGCGACCCGGCCGGCCAACAGATCGCCAAAGCCTGGAAGCAGCAGATCGCCAAGCCCTGGGAGCAGGTCATGGCGCACCGTTACCCGATCGCCACCGGCAGCCGCAACGAAGCTTCGGTCAAGGACCTGCAGCGTTTCGTCGACCCCGAAAGCGGCCTGCTGCCGACCTTCAAGCGCAACGAGATCGGCAACCTGTCCGGCGGTGAAGGGCTGGGCCTGAGCAACGGCAAGGCGCCGGCGCTGGTCAACCCGGGGATGCTCAACAGCATCGACAAGGCCAGCAACGTGGGTCAGGTGATCGCCAGCCTGTCGGACCGCGACAACGGCTTCGAGATCATGCTTGAGCCGTCGGCCAACTTTACCGACATTGTGTTCACCCTTGATGGCCAGGAGCAGCACTACCGCAACGGCCGCAGCAGCTGGAGCCGCTTTGCCTGGCCAGGCACCAACAACACGCCGGGCGCACGCCTGGACGTGGTCACCCTCAGCGGTGCACGCATCACCGTGTTCGACTTCCCGGGGCGGTGGGGCCTGCTGCGCATGAACGAAAGCGCCCGGGTCGACGACCTGGACGGCATCCAGCAGCGCTTCAGCTGGAACACGGCCAATGGCCGGGTCAGCCTGGTGGTGCGCAACTTCGGCGGGGTCAAACTCACCGACCTGGGCGACGTCAAGGCGCTGAGCGCCCTCAACGACGCTGGCAGGGGCGCACAATGATCGGCTGCTTCGGCAAGCTGCCGTCGAGCGCAGACTTCGTCAGCCTGCATGGCGCGGCGGAGGAAGTCTGCGAGTTCGACGCCTGGCTACAGGCCTCGTTGGCGGCAATGCGCCACCGCGAGGACTGGCAGGCGTTGTTCGATGCTCTGCCGATGTGCTTCTTCTGCTACCGCGCGCGCAATGGCAACTGGCTGCTGGGCGGCCTGCTCAGCTCCCGCGATGCCAGTGCCCGACGCTACCCGTTCTTCATCTTCCAGCTGCTCAAGGGCCAAGAAGGTGAAACGCTGCTCAACCCGTTCACCCTCGGCGAGCTGTTCAGTGCGCAAATCAAGCCGTTGCTGCATCAGGCAGTGCAAGGCGCCGAGCGCGCCAGCCTGTTCGAACGCATCAAGGCCCTGCGCCCGCTGCAGGCCCAGGACATGGACCTGTTCCGGCGTGTGTACAGCAAGTTCCTGCATGATTTCAGCTTCAGCGACATCGCCCGTGCGCTGAAGGGCTCCTGGCCGGCCTTCGACGGTGCTACCGCGCTGGCACGCTTGCGGGCTACGCAATTGGCGCTGCACGGCGACTTCGACGGCGGTATCGAGCTGCCGTTGCCGGCCGAGCGTGGCCTGAAAAACCCCACCGCCGACCTGTGGCTGACCTGGCTGACGCGCATTGCCAGGCGCCATGACGTACCAGCGGTAACCTTGCTGGCCGACGATTTCATGCACCCGCGGCTGTACTGCTTCCCGTCGCGCCATACCGGCACAGCGTATCGCCTGCTCAGCGGCACGGCCGCAGCCGGCCAACGCTTGGATCTGCTCAACCCGTTGCCGCCACAAACGCCCGTGCACGACTACGACCGACCTCTAGAACACGTCATCGACCGCTTTGTCGATGCGTTGGATGCGACGCCTGTATGAACAAGATCAAGTACTACTGCCTGCGCTATCAACCTTACCTCCTGGGGCTGGCCTTCTTCCTGGCGATCTTCGTGGTGTGGGCCCTGGGCCGTGCCCTGGGTTTTGCCTCGCTGCACAGCCTGCTCGCGGGCATTGGCGTGTTCCTGCTGCTGTCGGCGGGCTATGTACTGCTGCTTTACCGTGGCGCAGGCCAGCACCACAACCTTGAGGCGCTGCTGCGTGATGACGCAGACCAGGCGGTACTCAACGCCACCCCGGCCGACCGCGAAGAAATCAGCCTGCTGCGCGAGCGCCTGCTGCAGAGCATCGAGCGCCTGCACAGCAACAAACCACGCGCCACCCCTGCAAAGGACGCCTTGTACGCCCTGCCCTGGTACCTGGTGATCGGCCAACCGGCCGCCGGCAAAAGCACCATGATCCTGCAGTCCGGGCTCAATTTCCCTTACGCCGAGCGCGAAGGTGCGCGGGTTGCAGGCTTGGGCGGCACGCGCAACTGCGACTGGTTCTTCAGCTCCGAAGCGGTGCTGCTGGACACCGCCGGCCGCTACATGAACAGCCCCGAGGAAGCCGGCAAGTGGCGTGGTTTTCTGCAGCTGCTACGCCAGCACCGCCAGCGCCGGCCACTCAACGGGCTGATCGTCAGCGTCAGCATCGCCGATATCCTGCATGGCTCGGCCGAAGACCAGGAGCGTGTGGCCAAGCGCCTGCGCGAGCGTATCCAGGAAAGCTGCGCCCTGCTGGAAGTACGCCTGCCCATCTACCTGGTGTTCACCAAATGCGACCTGATCCCAGGCTTCACACCCTTCTACCGCCAGCTGGATGACGCAGCGCGCGGTGAGGTGATGGGCAAGACGTTCTCGCACAAAGGCTATGAACAAGCCGACTGGGGCCAGCGCTTCGGCAAGGCCATGGACGAGCTGACCGGCTATTGGGAGCAGGTGGCGAGCCAGCAACTGATGCAGCAGGATATTCAGGTAACCCGCCAGAACAATGCCGCCTACCGCTTCCCGCTCGAGCTGGCTGCGCTCAAGCCACGCTTGCAGCAGTTCGTCGACAGCCTGCTGCGGGCCAACCCGTACCAGAACGCCGAACTGCTGCGTGGTTTCTATTTCACCGCAGCGCTGGAAGCCGACGACGCCCTGTGGGGCAGCCATGGCCAGCATGTCGCCGAGCGTTTCGCCCTGGCGCATGGCCAGGACCGTAGCGGGGGTAACAGCCAGCCGGCACCGCTTTTCATCAACAGCCTGTTCCGCAAGGTGATAATCCCCGACCAGCACCTGGTGGCGGTGTACACCAGCAACCGCCGTGAACGCCAGCGCAAGGCCGCCTGGGTGGGTGCCGCCAGCCTGGCGGGATTGCTGCTGTGCAGCCTGTGGGGCTGGTCGTACATGAACAACCGCAACACCCTCGACACCATGGCCGCCGAACTTGCCCAGGCCAAGCGCGAAGACCAGGCCAACCCTGGCCATTACGCCCCTTGGCACAGCCTCGACCGCCTGCGTTTCTGGGCAGCACACTACTACCAACAGCACCACGACCAGGCCGTGCCGCTGGGTATGCGCCTGGGCTTGTACCAGGGCCATGCGGTCGAGCCGGTACTGCGTGCGCGCTACTTCGCCACCCTGCAGAACGTGATGCTCAAGCCCACGGCAGACAACCTGACACGCACCCTGTACCTGCTGACCACACTGAAGGTCTACCAGCGCAATACCCGTGAGTTGCAGCCGGTGACCGGTGTCGACAGTGTCGAGGCAGAAGCCCTGCCCCATGACAACCGTGCCCAGTCGATCGCCGACTTCGGCAAGGCAGCGCTGGACACCTACGTGATGCTGTCACCTGCCCAGCGGGAAAAGGCCGACCCGGCATTGCTCAAGGCCAGGTTACCGGACTACTGGTACCCGGCCATCGCCCGCCACACCGGCAAGCGCATGGACGCCGCCGGCGGCGAAAGTCCTGCCAACCAGGACTACCTGTACGCCAGCCGCCAGATCGTGTTCTACAGCGACCAGATCCGTGAACCCGATGTACCGCGCATCCTCGACAACGCGTTCCTGATGTCCAGTTCGCGCAACTACATCAACAGCCTGCTGACCCAGTCGTTGCGCTCGATCGAAACCATCACGCTGGAGTCCGACACCCTGTTCGCCTTTGCCCGCGCCGACTTCCAGAGCCTCAAGAGCGAAGGCCAGAACCAGCTGAGCGCTATCGCCAGCAAACTGCTGAACACCCCGAACATCGGCAAGATCATCATCTCGGGCCACGCCGACCAGCTCGGCGATGCCCAAGGCAACCTGCAGGTTTCCCGGCAACGGGCGCAAACCATCCGCACCTACCTGGTCGGCAAGGGCGTACCCGCCGAGCTGGTAAGTGCACAGGGCGAAGGCAGCCGCAAACCGCTGGTCAACTGCGACATGCAACAACCGCGGGCGCAACTGATCAAGTGCCTGGAGCCCAACCGGCGGGTGGAAATCGAAGTGCGCGGGCTCAACTGAGGCCGCGCTGCAAGAACCGGCCACCCGGGCCTCACAGGAGGAGGCCCGGGTGGCGGCAAGCTACCTCTGCTGACAGGTTCGGCGAGGTCAACACGAAGGGGCGCATGAGCGGCCTTTAATTGATGTTAATGGAGAGTTTTACAATGGCATTTGACGCGTATATCCAAATCGACGGCATCCCGGGCGAAGTTCTGGATGAAAAACACAAGGACTGGATCGAAGTGCTGGGCTACGAGTACGGCGCCACCCAGGCCACTTCGGCCACTGCCAGCTCCTCGGGCGGTGCATCCTCCGAGCGCGTGTCGCTGACCGACTTCAAGATCCGCAAGGCAGTCGACAAGGCCTCGGCCAAACTGTTCGAGCACTGCTGCACCGGCAAGCACATCGCCAAGCTGAAGCTGAACGTCAACCGTGCCGGTGGTGACAAGGTCACCTACCTGACCATCGACATGGAAGAAGTGGTGGTGTCCTCGGTCAAGTTCGTCGCCGGTGGCAACCAGGGCGGTGAAGACAAGGCGGTAAGCGACCTGCCGATTGAAGAAATCAGCTTCAACTTCGCCCGCATCAAAACCACCTACACCCAGCAGAACCGTACCGACGGCCAGGCTGGCGGCAACATCGTCGGTGGCTGGGACCGCACCGCGAACAAAGTGTTTGCCTAAGCACTTGTTTGGCCTGGGCCGCGCAAGCGGCCCATACCCTGCGGCGTGCCGGGCCTCCCGGCACGTTGCTCTTTACCCCTGATCAGAGTGTTTTATGCCTGAATTCCTCAACGGCCTTTCGCTGGCCGAGCTGGCCGCGCCGATCGACGGTGGCAGCGGCGAAGACTTGAGCTTCTCTGCCTTGTTCGACCAGATCAAGGAGGCGCGCCGGGCAGACCCTGACTACCTGACCCAGGGCGACTGGCAGACCGACCTGAAAACCGCCGACTGGGAAAAGGTCATCAACCTGTCGGCCCAAGGGCTTGAGCAGCAGAGCAAGGACCTGATGCTGGTCGCCTGGCTCAACGAAGGCTTGGCCCAGCGCGATCACTTCCAAGGCATCACCTTCGGCCTGACCCTGTGCGAACGCATCCTGGAAACATTCTGGGAGACCGCCTACCCGTCACTCGAAGACGGCCTGGACGAGCGCGCTGCGCGGCTGTCCTGGCTCAAGACCACCCTCACCGACATTGTCGGTGGCTTGCCCATTACCCAAGGGCAGAATTTCGGCGTGCTGCGTTACGACGAATCACGCCATGTAGAAAACCTTGCCTTGCAGAACCCCAAGGCGATGCAAACCGCGCTCAATGAGGGCAAGATCAACGCCGAGATCTTCCAGCGCTCGGTGGTGCTCAGCGACACCGAGCACCTGCAGGCCAAAGCGGTGGAGATTGCCGCCAGCCTGCAGGCCTGCCAACGCCTGCAAGCGACCACCGACCGCCTGTTCGGTACCGAAGCGCCAAGTTTTGCCAGCCTCGCCGACATGCTGTCGCGGGCCAGCCAACTGGCAGAGAAACTGCTCAAGGACCGCGGCATCGAACTGCACCCTGTCGCCGCAGAGCCAGAGCCTGCCGTCACCCTCAGCGCAGCCAGCGAGCCAGGTGAACCTATGAATACGCCCGTTCAGGCCGCAGCGCCTGCGCCCATGCGCACCACGCCACTGACCCGCGACGAAGCCTTCACGATGCTCGCCGGCATTGCCCAGTTCTTCAAACAGACCGAGCCGCAAAGCCCGGTACCGTACCTGATAGAGCGCGCCATCAAGTGGGGCAACATGCCGCTCGAGGGCTGGCTGAGCGATGTGATCAAGGACAGTAATGTGGTGGACAACATCCGCGACGTGCTGGGGACACGTGAGCAGCGCTCCTGAGGCCTGCACTACCCGCACAAATGGTGCAAACTTGAGGCTTGCCCCCCGCGAAGGAAAGCCCCATGCCACCACGCCACCCCACCCCGCCAGGCTTCATCCGCGTACGTGGCGCCCGTGAGCATAACCTCAAGAACATCGACGTCGACATCCCCCGCGACGCCTTGGTGGTATTCACCGGCGTCTCTGGCTCAGGCAAGTCCTCGCTGGCCTTCTCCACCCTCTACGCCGAAGCCCAGCGCCGCTACTTCGAGTCGGTCGCGCCCTATGCCCGGCGCCTGATCGACCAGGTCGGCGTGCCGGATGTCGACGCCATCGAGGGCCTGCCGCCAGCCGTGGCCCTGCAGCAGCAACGCGGTACCCCTAGTGCGCGCTCGTCGGTGGGTAGCGTCACCACCCTGTCCAGTTCGATCCGCATGCTCTACTCCCGAGCCGGCAGCTACCCGGCGGGCCAGCCGATGCTGTATGCAGAGGACTTTTCGCCCAACACGCCCCAGGGCGCCTGCCCCGAATGCCATGGCCTGGGCCGGGTCTATGAGGTGACCGAGGCGACCATGGTCCCCGACCCGTCGCTAACCATACGTGAAAGGGCGGTGGCAGCCTGGCCAATGGCCTGGCAAGGGCAGAACCTGCGCGACATTCTCGTGACCCTGGGCTACGACGTCGACATCCCCTGGCGTGAATTGCCCCAAGAGCAACGCGACTGGATCCTCTACACCGACGAGACCCCCACCGTACCGGTGTACGCCGGCCTCACCCCGGCGCAGACCCGCACCGCGCTCAAGCGCAAGCTCGAACCCAGCTACCAGGGCACCTTCAGCGGTGCCCGGCGCTATGTGATGCACACGTTCATGCATTCGCAGAGTGCGCAGATGCGCAAACGCGTCTCCCAGTTCATGCGCCCCAG
Source organism: Pseudomonas putida (assembly GCF_016406145.1). Taxonomy (NCBI): domain Bacteria; kingdom Pseudomonadati; phylum Pseudomonadota; class Gammaproteobacteria; order Pseudomonadales; family Pseudomonadaceae; genus Pseudomonas; species Pseudomonas putida. The sequence continues at coordinate 2,771,363 of NZ_CP066306.1, read as the reverse complement.
CCCTTGCCCGCTGTGCCAGGGCAAACGCCTGAAGCGTGAAGCGCTGGCAGTCACCTTCGCCGGCCGCGACATCGGCGAGCTGTCGCGCCTGCCGCTGCAGGCACTGGCCGAGGTGTTGCGCACAGTGGCGGCGCCCGGTTACCTGGAGCAGCATGAAGACACCCTGACGCTGGAAAAACGCCTGGCCGCACAGCGCATCGCCCACGAGTTGCTGGAGCGCATCGCGCCGCTGATCGACCTGGGGCTCGGCTACCTGGCCCTGGAGCGCAGCACACCGACGCTTTCTTCGGGCGAACTGCAGCGCCTGCGCCTGGCCACGCAGCTCAACTCGCAGCTGTTTGGCGTCATCTATGTGCTCGACGAGCCGTCGGCCGGGCTGCATCCGGCTGACAGCGAGGCGCTTTTCGAGGCGCTGCAGCGGCTAAAACAGGCGGGCAACTCGGTGTATGTGGTGGAGCACGACCTGGACACCATGCGCAGGGCCGACTGGCTGATAGATGTCGGCCCTGCGGCGGGTGAACACGGCGGCCAGGTGCTTTACAGCGGCCCGCCACCGGGCCTTGCACAGGTTGCGGCGTCGCGCACCGGCGCCTACCTGTTCGCCGGGCGACAGCCGGCCAGCCGCACACCACGCCCGGCGCAGGCCTGGTTGCGGCTTGAAGGCATTACCCGCAACAACCTGCGTGAGCTCAGTGCGCAGTTTCCGCTGGGCTGCTTCACTGCGGTCACTGGCGTTTCCGGCTCGGGCAAGTCGAGCCTGGTCAGCCAGGCCTTGCTGGAGCTGGTCAGTGCACACCTGGGCCATGCCGCACAGCCGGCCGAGCCCGAGGAACAGAGCCTTGAAGACGCGCCCGAGCAGCCCAGCAGCGGGCGCGTGAGCGCGGGGCTGGAGTGCGTCAAGCGGCTGGTGCAGGTCGACCAGAAACCCATCGGCCGCACGCCACGCTCCAACCTGGCCACCTATACCGGGCTGTTCGACCATGTGCGCAAGCTGTTCGCCGCTACCGAGCAGGCCAAGGCCCTTGGCTTCGATGCCGGGCGCTTCTCGTTCAACGTCGCCAAGGGCCGCTGCGCGACCTGCGAGGGCGAAGGTTTCGTCAGTGTCGAGCTGCTGTTCATGCCCAGCGTCTATGCGCCCTGCCCGACCTGCCACGGCGCACGCTACAACCCACAGACGCTGACCGTGACATGGCAAGGCATGACCATCGCCCAGGTGCTGCAATTGACCGTCGACCAGGCGCTTGAAGTGTTTGCCGAACAGCTCCCGGCCCGGCGCTGCCTGCAGGTGCTGCAGGACATCGGCCTGGGCTACCTGCGCCTGGGCCAGCCGGCCACCGAGCTGTCCGGCGGCGAGGCGCAGCGGATCAAGCTGGCCACCGAACTGCAGCGCACCGCCCGCGGCGCCACGCTGTATGTGCTGGATGAGCCCACCAACGGCCTGCACCCGCAGGACATCGACCGCTTGCTGGTGCAGCTCAACCGCCTGGTCGACGGCGGGCACAGTGTGGTGGTGGTCGAACATGACATGCGCGTGGTAGCGCAGAGCGACTGGGTGATCGACATTGGGCCGGGGGCTGGGGATGCGGGGGGCACGGTGGTGGTGAGTGGTACGCCTCGGGATGTGGCGGGGTGCGCTGAAAGCCGCACAGCCGAGTTTCTGGCCAGAGCACTTTAGCGCCTTTAGTGGCCCTATCGCCGGCAAGCCGGCTCCCACAAGTACCCCGCTGCTCTCAAGCTCAGCGCAAACCCAGTGAGAGCCGGCTTGCTGGCAGTAGGGCCTGTGGGTACAGTCTGCGCCATGGATAAATACACCCCTCACCAGTGGCTCCCGCACGAAAGGCCGAGCCTTCCCGGTTCCCCTTCCACGCCCCTGCACAGCCCAGCCAAACGCCTGGCCTTCGGTGTGGTCGGCCTGCTGGTGGCGATCACCGGCGGCCTGGGCAACGCGCTGGTCACCGCCAACCTGGTTTTTCTGCAGGGTGCCTTGGGCGCAACCACCGCAGAAATGGCCTGGCTGCCTGCCGCCTACGTGATGACCAACGTGTCGATCAACCTGCTGCTGGTCAAGTTTCGCCAGCAGTTCGGCCTGCGCGCCTTCACTGAAGTGTTTCTGGTGCTCTATGCACTGGTCACCTTCGCCCACCTGTTCGTCAACGACCTCAACTCGGCCATCGCCGTACGGGCGGCCCATGGCATGGTGGGCGCCGCGCTGAGTTCGCTGGGCTTGTACTACATGATCCAGGCGTTCCCGGCGCAGTGGCGGCTCAAGGCCATGGTGCTGGGCCTGGGTGCCTCGCAGCTGGCCCTGCCGCTGGCGCGGATTTTCTCCGAAGACCTGCTGCAAATCGCTGAGTGGCGCGGCCTGTACCTGTTCGAACTGGGCCTGGCGCTGGCCGCGCTCGGTTGCGTTCTGCTACTCAAGCTGCCCCCTGGCGACCGCTTCAAAACCTTCGAGCCGCTGGACTTTTTGACCTTCACCCTGATGGCCAGCGGCACCGCCCTGCTGTGCGCCGCCCTGTCGCTGGGGCGCATCGAGTGGTGGCTGGAGGCGCCATGGATAGGGGTCGCCCTGGCAGCGTCGATCGCCCTGGTGTTCAGTGGCCTGGCCATCGAGCACAACCGCCAGAACCCGCTGCTGATGACGCGCTGGCTGGGCAGCGGCGCAATCATCCGCCTGGGCTTGTGCGTGATCCTGATCCGTATGGTCACCTCCGAGCAGTCCACCGGCGCCGTGGGTTTTCTGCAAGTGCTGAACATGGGCAGCGAGCAGATGCGCACGTTGTACTGGGTGATGCTGCTCGGCGCGGTGGCGGGCCTGGCCAGCAGCGCGCTGACCATCAGCCCCAACCACCTGGTGATCCCGCTGTTCATCTCGTTGCTGGCCATGGCCACCGGGGCGTTCATGGACAGCAGCTCAAGCAACCTCACGCGGCCGGCGCAGATGTACCTGAGCCAGTTCCTGCTGGCCTTTGGCAGTACCTTCTTCCTCGGCCCGTCCATGGCCCTGGGCATCAGCCACGTGCGCGCCAACCCGCGCAACCTGGTGAGCTTCTCGGTGCTGTTCGGCATCTGCAACAACCTCGGAGGCCTGATCGGCGCCGCGCTGCTGGGTACCTTCCAGACCTGGCGCGAAAAATTCCATTCCAGCCACCTGGTCGACCGCCTCAGCTACCTCGAACCGCTGGTCAACGCCCGCGTGCAAAGCGGTGGCGGTGGTTATGCCGGCATCCTCGCTGACCCGGCCCTGCGCAGCGAGGCCGGGCTGCGCGTATTGGCCAACGCGGCCACGCGTGAGGCCAACGTCATGGCCTACAACGATGTGTTCATGCTGATCGGCAGCATCGCTATCCTCACCATGATCTGGATTTGCATCCGCGGTTCCTGGCTGTGGTACACAGCCCGCCAGGCCGCTTCACCCGACTCCACCAGCGGTACTGCCAACCGATGACCGACCCAACCCGCACAACCACCACCACTGCCCTTGCCGAAACCCCGGAAGGCGCCGCACCGCCCAGCGAACCGACCAGCCCGGTGCGCACGCGACGGGTGCGCATCCTGTCTTCGGTCATGTTCGCCTGCGTGGCTCTGGCCGGCATCCTGCTGGTGCTCTATGCCTGGCGCCTGCCGCCGTTCGGCAGTGCCATCGAAAGTACCGAAAACGCCATGGTACGCGGCCAGGTCACCATCATCGGGCCGCAACTGAGCGGCTATGTGGTCGATGTGCCTGTGCATGACTTCCAGTTCGTCAAGGCCGGCGACTTGCTGGTGCAACTGGACGACCGCATCTACAAACAGCGCCTGGCCCAGGCCATCGCCCAACTGCAACAGGAGCAGGCGGCGCTGGCCAACAACCTGCAGCAGCGCAATAGCGCCGAAGCCACCATCGCCCAGCGCCAGGCCGCCATTGGCGATGCCAAGGCCCAGGCGGAAAAGGCCCGCGCCGACCTCAGCCGCAACCAGGCGCTGGTCAGCGATGGCTCGGTGTCGCGCCGCGACCTGGACGTTACCCGCGCCAGCCAGGCCGCCGCCGTCGCCACCCTCGCCCAGGCCAAGGCCGCGCTGGCCATCGCCCGCCAGGACCGCGAGACGGTCATCGTCAACCGCGCCGCGCTGGAGGCCTCGGTTGAAAACGCCAAGGCTGCCGTGGAGCTGGCCCGCATCGACCTCGACAACACCCGGGTCACTGCGCCGCGTGATGGCCAGCTGGGGCAGATCGGTACCCGCCTGGGCGCTTACGTCAACTCCGGCGCACAACTGATGGCACTGGTGCCCGATACCGTGTGGGTGATTGCCAACATGAAGGAAACCCAGATGGCCGATGTGCGCATCGGCCAGCCGGTGACCTTCACCGTGGACGCCCTCAACCACCTGAAGCTGCGGGGCCATGTGCAGCAGATTTCACCGGCCACAGGCTCCGAGTTCGCCTTGCTGCAGGCCGACAACGCCACCGGCAACTTCGTCAAGATCGCCCAGCGGATACCCGTGCGGATCACCGTCGATGCCGACCAGCCAGCGGCGAGGCGCCTGAGCCCGGGGATGTCGGTGGTGGTGAGTATCGATACCCGTGACGAAAAATGACTGGGCCCGCGCGGGGGTGAATCTGAGAATCGCGTCGAGATGCCGTCCTGCCACGATTGCGCCGCTCTAGCCCGTGGGTTCTAATTCTGACCCACCGGTTTTATCTTCGCCATCCAAGGACGCTTGATCATGTACAGGAAGCTCGTACCGCTGGCGCTGCTGGCCACTATGGCCGGCTGCTCGGACACCACGGACACCAGCGAAACCCATTTCCAGAAAGCAGCGCAGGCCTACCTCGACACCCAGTACCCCCATTGTTTCGTGGTCACTTCTTTCCCCGCCAAGACCCAGGACTTCGATACCAACGGCACCAACAAGGCGCTGCATGCGCTGGCGCAAGTCGGCGTGGTCAGCGAGAAGGAAATCTCCCGCACCGAAGTGCCGGAACGCCTGTGGCAACCGGCACGCACCGACATCTACTACGCCTACGATCTTACCGCTGAAGGCCGCAAGTACTACAAGGCCGATGCGCAGAAGATGCTCAACGGCAGCACCCGCGGCGGGCTGTGTTTCGGCAAGGCGCAGGTCACTGCAATCGAGCGGTTTACCGAACCGGGTGAGGTGATGGGCCAGACGATTTCCAACGTCACCTATACCTACAAGATCACCGGCCTGCCGGCCTGGGCGGCTAACAACGAAGTGCAAACGAACATACGCCTGCTGGCTGAGGCCGTGGCCACCAACCAGACCCCGGCCAGGGAGACAAGGGCAATGGTGCTGACCAACAAGGGCTGGGTGCACGAGCGCCTGTTTGATAAATGAGGGTGCCTACCGGCCCTTTCGCGGGGCCGGCCCCGTCACAGCCACCAGGCCAGCACCAGCGGTAACCAGGCAAACGACAGCACTGTCGAGCACATCACCAGGTTGGCTACCTGCTCCGGCTCACGGTTGGCGCGCACTGCCATCAGGTAGTTGAACACCGCCACTGGCATGGCCGACTGCAGCATCAGCACCGCGCGCTCCATCTGCTCCAGCCCCAGCGCCATGCCCACTGCCCAACCCACCGCCGCCCCCAGCACGATGCGCAGGCCGCCCAGCACCAGGCCGCTGCCAATGTGCTGCGCGCGGATGCTCGCCAGCGATACACCCAGGGTCAGCAACATCAACGGGATCGACATGCCACCGAGCAGGTCTGCCGTGTTGGCCAGCCAGCGCGGCAGCTCGAAGTCCAGGAAGATGATCGGCATGGCCCCAGCCAGGCTGATGACGATGGGGTTGCGCAGCAGCGCCTTGAACGAGGCCGCCGTACCGGCGATGGCCATGCCGAGGGTGAACTGCACGATCGACAGGGTAAGGAAGAACGCTACCGCCAACGCCAGCCCATGCTCGCCGAAGGCGTACAGGCTGATGGGCAGGCCCATGTTGCCGGTATTGGGGAACATGAACGCCGGCATCAGCACGCGCCAGTGCTGGCCCGAGGCACGACACACCAGCCAGCCGCCCAACGCCATCGCCAGCGTGCACAGCAGGCAGGCGATCGCCATGCTGGTAAAGGCAGCCGGATCCAGCTCGGTGCGGCTGAGGGTCGACAGTACCAGCGAAGGGGTGCCCACCGTCATCACCATGCGGGCGACGAATGCCGTGGGGTAGTCCAGGCCCTTGCGGGCCCAGGCGTAGCCGATGCCGGCGACGATGAAGACCGGGGCCAGAACGGCGAACAGTGAAGCGAGCATGGGGTAGGCCTTCCTTGGAGCGTTTGGGCGACATTATGCCGCAGCCTTCAACATCGCGGGGTTGCTTTGCAGCCCTATCGCCGGCAAGCCGGCTCCCACAGGGACAGCAGTATGCTTGGGATCACGCTGTCGGGGTGGGAGCTGGCTTGCCAGCGATGGGGCTGCAAAGTAGCCCCACACAATGTCGGCTCCAGACACAAAGCCGAAGTATTCCGACCTGCGGCGTCCCGTCGCACTCTACCCCCCCTTGGGCAAACCCCTCGAAGGCCGTAGAATCGCGCCTCCTTTTCGCCCGTCGCCTTGAACGGTGGCAACCGGCAGCAACGACAGAGTCCGTGCCTGACCACATGCCCGTCCATGTGAAATAGGCTCAACCGACCCCGCCCGGCCAAGCTCTTTATGGGGCCAGCGGTTGAGTCTTGCCCAGGTCGCATCCAGCCCAGGCACACCCGTGCAGCCTTGCGGCCCTCATTGGGCCTGTTTGGCGTGCGCGTTCGAAAAGGCGCTCCCAACCGCCACTCCAACTTGAGGTTTGTATGTCTGCGCGTTTGCTGGCCATGGCGCTGGCGCCCCTGCTCGGGCTGTTCATCATTGCCCTGGGCAACGGTTTCATGTCTTCCCTGACGACCCTGCGCCTTGGCGCTGCCGGTGAATCGGCAACGATGATCGGTATCGTGTCGTCGAGCTACTTCCTGGGCCTGACCCTGGGCGCGATCTTCAACGACCGGCTGATCCTACGCATCGGCCATATCCGCGCCTACTCCAGCTTCGCCGCGCTGATCGCCGCGACTATCCTGCTGCAGGGCCTTTTCTACGACACCACCTGGTGGTCGATCCTGCGCCTGATCAATGGCTGGGCTGCGGTCGGTGTGTTCCTGGTGATCGAGAGCTGGCTGCTGCTGGCGGGCGATGCGAAAATCCGCGGCCGATTGCTGGCGCTGTACATGATTGCCTTCTACGGCGCCGGGGTGATTGCCCAGGCCGGTTTGGGCGAAATCACTCACCTGGGTGACAGCGCTCCGTTCATGCTGGCAGGGATGCTCGCCGCGTTGTCGGTGCTGCCGATCGTGATCCTGCCACGTGTATCGCCGCTGCTGGACCAGGTCGAACCGTTGAAACCGCGCCAGTTGCTGGGTGTGGCGCCTTCCGGGCTGGTCGGCTGCTTCGGCTCGGGCGTGGCCATTGCCGGGATCTACGCCTTGCTGCCGCTGTACCTGCAGCGCATCGGCCTGGACGTGGGTGAAGTCGGCAACATGATGGCCTGGGTAATCCTCGGCGCCATGCTGCTGCAGTATCCGGTGGGGCGCTGGTCCGACCGCAAGGACCGCCAGGATGTGCTGATCGCGCTGGCGGCGCTGTGCGTGGTGCTGTCGCTGATCACCGTGTTCCTGCCGTCGCAGTCATCGTTGCTGCCGGTGATGCTGTTTTTGCTCGGTGGTGGGGTGTTCGCGCTGTACCCGGTTGCGGTCAGCCATGCGGCCGACCGGGCCCCGTCCGATGCGCTGGTGCCGATGATCCAGGGCCTGCTGCTGATCAACTCGCTGGGTTCGGCCATGGCCCCGCTGGCGATTTCTCCGGCCATGACCGAGTTTGGCGAGGCCGGGCTGTTCTGGGCATTCGCCGTGGTCAACCTGGGCATGGTGTGCTTTTTCCTGTGGCGCCGGGGCAAACGCCCGGCGGCGGAGCACCCGGCACCGTTCACTGCCTCGACCACGTTCTCGCCGACCGGTGCCGAGTTGCGGGTGACCGAAGACCTCAAGCAGGCGGCGCAGGAGCACCCGCCGCTGGAGCCGGCAGAGGCTCAGGCCTCAGGCGTCAACGCGCACTGAACCCAGGGGGCTGGCGAGCAGCCCCTGATGGTGACCGCCCGTCGCCCCAAGGGCACCCCGCCATCACTGGCCAGCCAAACGAATGACAGATCATCCTCACAGGAGATTCGCCATGATCCGCATTCGTCCACTCCCCCTGCTCCTAACACTTGCCCTGGGCCTGGGCTCGGCCACCAGTTTCGCTGCTTCCGATACCTCAAACACCAACACCGACGCTTACCCGAAAACCGACCAGCAAGGCGGCAAGACTGCCGGTGAGGGCAGCAGCGTCAACAGCCCCGGCAGCAGCCAGGACAACGACAGCGCCGATACCGGCGGCGATGCGGCCGATGGCGCCGCAGGCGGCTCCAACAGTACTGGCGAAGCAACGGGGTCTGGCGCCGGGCATACCGGTGGCACCGCCGAGGACCAGGACAGCCGTTGACGGCAGCCTGGGCTACACTGCGGCGAGTCGCCCTGCCAAGGAATCGTCATGAACCTCAAACCCTGGCTGTTCGCCGCGCTGCTGCCCGGCACTGTGCTGGCCGCGGGCAGCGGCTCCGGTGCGCTGTCGATCAGCTCAGCGTCTTTCACCGATGGCGGTGTCATCGCCCTGCAGCAGGTCGGGCCCGACCCGGCCTGCGGTGCGGGCGAGGAGCGTACCCCACAGTTGAGCTGGACGAACTTGCCTGCCGGCACGCGCTCGCTGGCCTTGGTGATGTTCGACCCGGACGGCGGCAAGGGTATCGGGGTGGTGCATTGGGTCGCTTATAACATCGACCCTGAATTGGGTAGCCTGGAAGAAGGCAAGTACGCCTTGACCACCAAGGGTGTGACCGTGGGCCGCAATTCGCGCGGCACCCTCACCTACCGTGGGCCGTGCCCGCCAGCCGGGGATAACCCGCACCACTATGCGTTGACACTGATAGCGACCGACATCCCCATCGGAGTATTGCCCGATGGGCTGGACCGCAATGGTCTGATGGAGTTGCTGCAAGGGCATGCCTTGGGTGCGCAGAGCCTGGTTGGCCGGTATGGACATTGAGGTTGAAGGCGCCGGTTTTTTCGCAGGCAAACCCGGAGGCCATCGTGCCCTCACCTGAAGCAGCCCTGCGCCTGAGCTGGCAGCAAAACGCCAATAGCTGGATCGAAGCCGTGCGCAGTGGCGCCATCGAAAGCCGCCGGCAAGTCACCGATCAAGCCATCCTGGTAGCGATACTGGGCCGCCAGCCTGAACGTGTTCTCGACCTGGGTTGTGGTGAGGGGTGGCTCCTGCGCGCCTTGGCCGAGCGCGGCATCGACGCCACCGGGGTGGATGGCGATGCGTCGCTGGTTGAGGCGGCACGGGCAGCCGGCTCGCCACAGGTGCACCTGGCAAGCTACCGGCAACTGTGCGACGGCGCTGTGCCGATTGGCACAGGTTACGACCTGGTTTGCAGCAACTTCGCCTTGCTGCACCAGGACATCATCCCGCTGCTGGCGGCGGTCAACGCACTGCTGGCACCCGGCGGTGCGCTGGTGATCCAGACACTGCACCCTTGGAGTGAGGCGCACGGGGATTACCAGGATGGCTGGCGCGAGGAATCGTTTGCCGGCGTTGCCGGCAACTGGCGGCCGATGCCGTGGTACTTCCGCACCCTGGCCAGTTGGTTGAACGCGCTGGAAATGGCAGGTCTCAAGTTGGTGAGCCTGCAGGAGCCGCAACACCCACAGAGTACAGAACCGCAGTCATTGCTACTGGTGGCTGATCGGTTTGATTGACTGCGCACATAGCCCGGGGCAACCCCTTGGCCAAGGCGTGCACAGCGTAGCTGGCTCACATTCAGTAACTAAATACCGCGCATTCCAACATTTAATTTGTGGATGCGCGGGGCTTGCCCCTATGCTGGCCGTGCATCCCCTGCACGCACCGGCCGGTGTGGTCCAAGGCATGGGGAGAGAACAACAAGTCGAGATCGTTCATGTCGAATCACTCCTACTTCGCCCCCCACGGTGGGCACCCGGCTCAAACCGAGCTGCTGACTGACCGTGCAATGTTCACCGAAGCCTATGCCGTCATTCCCAAAGGCGTGATGCGTGACATCGTCACCAGCCACCTGCCGTTCTGGGACAAGATGCGCATGTGGGTCATCGCCCGCCCACTCACCGGCTTTGCCGAAACCTTCGCCCAGTACATCGTCGAAGTGGCCCCGGAAGGCGGCAGCGAGCGTCCTGAACTGGACCCCAATGCCGAAGCCGTCGTATTCGTCGTCGAAGGCGAAATCGACATCACCGTCGAAGGCAAGCACCACACCCTGGGCCAGGGCGGTTACGCATTCCTCGCCCCGGGCGCCGAGTGGAGCCTGCGCAACAACAGCAAGTCCAACGTCACCTTCCACTGGCTGCGCAAGCACTACCAGAAGGTTGAAGGCCTGGATATCCCTGAGTCGTTCGTTACCCACCGCGACAACGCCACCGTCATCGAAATGCCGGGTACCGAAGGCCGCTGGGTCACTACCCGCTTCGTCGACATGGCCGACATGCGCCACGACATGCACGTCAACATCGTGACCTTCCAGCCGGGCGGCGTGATTCCGTTCGCTGAAACCCACGTCATGGAACACGGCCTGTACGTACTGGAAGGCAAGGCGGTCTATCGCTTGAACCAGGACTGGGTCGAAGTGGAAGCGGGCGACTTCATGTGGCTGCGTGCATTCTGCCCGCAAGCCTGCTACGCAGGCGGCCCAGGCAAGTTCAGCTACCTGCTGTACAAAGACGTGAACCGTCATGTGCACCTGACGCTGAACCCACAGCGTTAAGCCCTGAATGCGGTAGCAAAGCCCGCCACCTGGCGGGCTTTGTGTTTGCCACACATACTCAAAGGCCTACCCACTTCGCGGTGCACGCCATGAACCGCAGTACCTTGTTCGCCGCCCTGTTGGCCTGCGCCTGCGTGCAAGCCGCTGATGACTGGAACCTGGCTTACGACCGCGAAGGCATTCGCGTGTACCTGCGCGGCGTGACCGGCTCACCCTATCAACAGTTTCGCGGGGTCAGCACCATGCAGGCCAGCGTGCGCACCCTTACCGACCTGCAGGAAAATTTGCGCGTCGCCTGTAAATGGCTGTATGCCTGCGAGCAGATGCGCCTGCTGGAGGTCGCGGGCGACAGCACCTGGGTCTACCTGACCACCGACTTGCCATGGCCTACCCTGCCGCGCGACATCATCCTCAAAGTCACCAGCGAACGGCTCGACGACGGCACCCTGGTGCGCCACTTGAGTGCCGAGCCGAACAAACTGCCGGAGCAGCCGGGGCTGATCCGCGTACAGCACCTGAGTGGCGAGTGGGTCATGAAGCCGCTGGGCGAACGCACGACCGAGGTTACTTATCAGCTGCAGGCCGATCCGGCCGGGGATGTGCCAGGCTGGCTGGCCAACCGCTTCGTGGTGGATGCGCCGGTGGTAACGCTGCGAACCCTTCGGGCTGTGGCCGAGCGCCAGCCTTGAGGCAGCCTACTGGACTACCCCGCAAGCAACCCGTGCACCGCCGCCACCGAGCTTCTCGGGGTGGTCACTGTGGTTGTCGCCCCCTGCATGCACCATCAGCGCGTGCCCTTTGAAGTCCGAAGCCTTCAGGCGTGGCGCCAGTACCGGGTAATTGGCCTTGCCATCTGCGCCCACATACAGCGCCGGCAGGTCACCGCGATGACCGCTGTCGTCGTAAGGGCCCTTGTGTGCATTGGTCGAGTCCGGATCCCAGTGGCCGCCCGCTGCACCTGCAGGCACAGGTTTGCCATTTTCCTCGGCAGGTGCGCAAGAAGGTTTCTGGTGCAGGTGGAAGCCGTGCACACCCGGTGGCAAGTCTTTGAGGTCCGGGGTGAGCACGGCGCCGTACTTGCTCTGCTCGATGCTGACGGTGCCGATCACTTTGCCTGGGCCGTCCGGGGCGGCCAGCTTCAGTTCCACGGTCTGCGCTGCCTGGGCGAGGCCGGCCGAGGCCAGCAAGGCGCTGAATACCAGTGCTTTCATGTTGTATCTCCATGGTTTGAGGTGAGCGGGTGTCATACCCACATAACAGGTGTGACTGCACAGGTTTGCAGGCATTCCATCCAGCCACAGAATGAAATATTTCCTACCGGAACCCGTCGGCGTATCCCTCAAGGCCGAAATAAGCGTTTTTACCAACCCGCCAGCCACGCTAACCTGTGGCTGTACCCGGCCCTGGATCCCGCCCATGCTTCACCTTCTGCTGACCACGCTGGTTCCCATCATCCTGCTGATCGCCCTGGGCACATTGCTGCGTGTACGCGGTTTTCTTGCTGAAACCTTCTGGCCAGGTGCCGAACGCCTGAGCTACTACGTGCTGCTGCCATCGCTGTTCCTTCATGGCCTGGCCACCGCCAACCTCGACGGTGTGCCGGTGCTTGGCATGGTCGGCGTGCTGATGCTCTCAACCTTGCTCGGCGCCGCGCTGCTGGTGCTGTATCAAGGTGCAGTGAATCACGATGGCGCAGACTTCACCTCGGTGTTCCAGGGTGGAGTGCGGTTCAACAACTATATTGGCGCCACCCTGGCCGCCGGGCTCTACGGTAGTGCAGGCATCGCCCTGGCTGCGGTGGCCAATGCCGCAATCGTGCCCCTGGTGAATCTGCTTTGCGTGCTGGTGTTCGCCCGCTTCAGCGCTCGCCACAGCTCCCCGGCCACCGTGCTGCGGGCGATTTTCGCCAACCCGCTGATCGTGGGGTGCGCTGGCGGGCTGCTGCTGCGCGTCACCGGGCTGGGGCTACCCGCTGGCATCGAGCCAACAGTCAAGGCACTGGGTCAGGCCGCCCTGCCCCTGGGCCTTTTGTGTGTCGGCGCAGCACTGGGCGGCGCCAGCGTCGGCCAGCAGGTACGCCCCCTGCTGGCGGCCTCGACGTTCAAGTTTCTGGTCATGCCACTGACCACTTGGGGCCTGTGCCGCCTGCTCGGCCTTAGCGGCCAGGCGGCAGTGGTGGCGGTGCTGTTCCAGGCATTGCCTACAGCATCGTCGTCCTATGTCATGGCGCGGCAAATGGGCGGCAACGCACCGTTGATGGCGACCATCATTGCCTTGCAGACCGTGGCCGCTGCGGTGACCCTACCCTTGATGTTAATGCTTTCGCTCAACTGAATACGCTTGGCTAGACTGAGGATCAGCACACACTTCGGGACCTGGACCATGCGCCTATTTTGGATAGTGATCGGCTTCACCTCGGCCCTGCTCGCAGGCCCATTGAATGCCGCCGACACTGCCAAGGCCATTGTTGCAGAGGACAAGGCCGAGGTACTTGAAGAGAAGGTGGCCGACGATGCGCCACCGCCGAAAAAAACCGAAACCCTGACGCCCAGTGAAGTCAAGGCAGTCGACCCGGCAGGCCAGGCGCCGCTGGACGACAGCATCACCTGCCTGGCACGCACGATCTACTGGGAAGCCAAAGGTGCCGATCAAAAAGACATGAGCGCTGTGGCCAGCGTGGTGCTCAACCGCCTCGGCAAGGACGGTTTCCCCGACACCATCTGTGGTGTGGTCAAGCAAGGGGTTGAAAGCAAGTCTTGCCAGTTCTCCTGGTGGTGTGACGGGCGTTCCGACCAGGTAGAGGAGCCGCAGCGGTATGACATCGCCAAGGAAATCGCGCGCAAGGCGCTCAACCAGCAGCTAAAAGACACCACCGGTGGCGCGCTTTACTTTCATGACCGCACAGTGCGCCCCGACTGGGCCAAAGCCTACCGCAGGACCGCCCAGACAAGGCTCTTTCTGTTCTACAAACCCAACCCGGCGCTGGCGCGCTGAGCCGGTGCCTGTTGCAGAGCCCCTAACACCGACGAACGTTTACTCACGGCGTGCAGTCGAACTTAAGCCCCGGCATTGATTGGCAACTCATCGCACTTTTCCGGCAGCACGCGGTCTACCACCTCTTTTGTCGCCTGCAAGCCATTGCTGGTGTTTTCATTGCTTTGCACGACACCGGGCCAAAAGCCTTGGGCTTGTGTAGGATGAGCAGCGCATACCAAGACGCTGCCAGTCACAGGGAGATCCACATGCGCGTCCTGTCATCCGTTGCCGCCTTGTCGTTAAGCCTGGCCGTTTCGACTTCGAGCCTGGCTGCCAACGGCGAAGAGGCGCAACTGATCGATTCGATCAATGCCTACCGCAGCCAGGCCCAACCCTGCGGCGATGAAGCATCGCTTGAGCTGCCGCCGCTCAACAGCGACACCCGCTTGGCGCTGTCGCCCGAAGGTACACGCGACCTCCAGCAGGCCATGACCCGCGCGGCCTACCCCATGGTCAACGTACAGGCGATCAGCCTGTCCGGCCCACGCGACGCCCGCGCCGCGATGCATGCGATCCAGGAAAGCTTCTGCCAGGTGGTGCTCGACCCGCAGTTCGTCGACATTGGCGTCAGCCAGGAAGGCCGCGACTGGCGCATCGTACTGGCGCGCCCATTGCTCAGCGGGCGCCTGGGCGACTGGCAGGCTGAGGGGCAAAATGTGCTGCAGGCGATCAACGCTGCGCGCAAGGCACCGCGACAATGCGGCGGCCAACCCTTCGCCGCAGCACCCGCGCTTGGCTGGAGCACCGCGCTGGCGGGGGTGGCGGCCAACCATACACGGGCCATGGCCAACCAAAATTTCTTCGACCACATCGACCACGACGGCCGCACCCCGGGTGACCGTGCCGAACTGGCCGGCTACCTGTACCAGCAGATTGGCGAGAACATCGCAGCCGGGCGTGACTCGGCACAAAAGGTGGTAGATGGCTGGTTGGCCAGCCCTGGGCATTGCGCAACCTTGATGAACCCAGACTTCCGCGAAATGGGGGCTGCCTATGCAGTGGACCCCAAGAGTGATGCGGGCATCTATTGGACAGGGTTGTTCGGCACGCCGCAGTGAGCCCCCTTGCGCAGCGCCTGCGCGGTGCAACCAAAGCGCTGTCGTACGCGCCTGCCCAGGTAACTGGCATCTGCAAACCCTACCTCCTCGGCAATCTGCGCCAGGCCATGGCTGGAGTTGCACAGGCGCCAGCGGGCCTGTTGCAGGCGCATTTCCAGCCACCAGGCCTTGGCGCTCATACCATGGCTGGCCTGGAACTGGCGGTCCAGTTGCCGTCGGCTGATAGCCAGCTCTGCCGCCAATCGCTCGATGGACAGGCGCGCCCCCATGTGGTGGCGCATCAACGCCAGCGCGCGCTGCACCTGGCGCCCCTGCCCTGCGCCGGCCTCCAGCGAGCGCAGGGCATGGCGGCTGTCACGGGTCTCATCCACCAGCATGTCGGCCAACCCCTTGAGCGCGCGAGCGCGGCCACAGGCCTCTGACAGCAGCGCCACCGCCAGGTCGATGGCTGCCGTGCCACCGGCGCAGGTAATACGGGCCCCATCGATGCAGTACAGCTGCTCGCGCAGTACCTGAAGGTGCGGGAACGTTGCCCGGAACTCGGTTTCGTGACGCCAGTGCACAACCACCCTGTGCCCCTCCAGCAAACCGCAGGCCGCCAGCAGGAAAACCGCGTTGTCGATGGCGACCAGTTTCACACCAGCTTTGGCCGCGCGCCTGAGCAGGCTTTTATAGCGAGGAGCCAACCCGGCAGTGGCCTGCGCGTTGCGGCTGCCGAACAGCACCAGGTAATCGAAACCCTTCAGCGCCAGCGAATCGGTAATAGCCTCCACCTGCACCACCGCGCCGCTGCTGGAAACCACAGGCTCCCCGGTCAGCCCGCCAAGTGTCCAGCTGCAGTAGCGCTGGCGACTGTAATCTTCGTCATCGGCGCTGAAACGCAGCTTGTCGAGAAATGCGCCGAAGGGCAGCAACGCGAAATCCGGCAAGGGCAGGATCAGCAGGCGAATATCGGGGACCATGCAAGGATGTCCAGAAAGTACCTTCGAATGTCCAGATAATACCCTGCCCCAACCACGCCGTCGCTTAGACTGGACACCTGAACACTGATCGAAAAAGGCGCGTTACATGGCTCTGGATATCTGGCTCATTTACCTGCTGGCAAGCATCGGCCTGTCGCTGACCCCTGGGCCGAACAGCTTGCTGGCACTGACCCATGGCGCGCTGTATGGCGCTCACCGCACCTTGTTCACCATCGTTGGCGGCGTGTTCGGCTTCAGTGCGTTGATCGGCCTGGCCATGTTCGGCCTGACGGCCCTGCTGCAAACGTCAGCGGCATTGCTGACGGTATTGAAGTGGGTGGGCGGCGCCTACCTGGTGTGGTTGGGCATTGCGCTCTGGCGCAGCCCGCCCTTGCACCTTGAGATGAACACGCGCGCCGTGCAGTCGAGCAATGCCGGCCTGTTCCGCCAGGGCCTGCTGTCGGCCATGGCCAACCCCAAGGTGCTGCTGTTCTATGGCGCATTCCTGCCTCAGTTCATCGACCCCCAGCGCGGCTTGCTCCTGCAGTTTCTGATCATGGCAGCCACCTTCGCCAGCGTGGAGTTCGTGGTTGAATACCTGCTGGCGCGGTTGGCGTTCCGTATCAGGCCTTGGCTGGCCAGAGGTGGCAAGGGTTTCAATCGGTGCTGTGGGGGGTTGTTCGCGTTGATCGGGGTGGCGCTACCGCTCGGCCGCTAGCGGGTCAATGGCCAGGTTCGCGCCGCGCAACCAGAAGGAATGCCGCCAACGCCAGGCCCGGTAACAAAGCCCCCAGTGCGGCCACGCCGTGCCATCCGTAGTCGGAAAACACCGCGCTGGCCGCGGCCGAACCCAGTGCACCACCGAGGAAAATGCTCGTCATGTACAGCGCGTTGAGCCGCCCACGGCTAGCCGGGTCCAGCGCATAGACCTCGCGCTGGCCGATGACCATGTTCATCTGCACCGCAAAATCCAGCAGTACCCCTGTCGTTGCCAGGCCGATGACGCTAAACCCCGGTGCGGTCAACCCCAGCAGCAATGCCACAGGCGCCAACACCAAGGCAAGCAGTGACGCGGCGCGGGCATGGCCGGCGTCGGCCAGGCGTCCAGCCAGTGGCGCGGCGATGGCCCCGACTGCACCAACCAGGGCAAACAACGCGATCTGGCTCTGCGAAAGGCCATGCTCTTGCGCCAGGACCAGCGGCACCGCCGTCCAGTAAAGGCTGAACGCCCCGAACATCAATGCTTGATACAACGAGCGTTGGCGCAACACCGGGTACTGTCGCAACAATGCAATCAACGAGACCATCAGTGCGGCGTAGCTGGCCTTGTGGTCGGGTACCCGACGCGGCAGGGTCAACACCAACAGCAAGATGATCGCCAACATCAGGCTCGCTGCACCGATGAACACCATGCGCCAGCCGAAATGGTCAGCCACAAGGCTCGACACCGGCCGCGCCAGCAGGATGCCCAACAACAGGCCGCCCATGATATTGCCGACCACACGCCCGCGCTGCTGCTCCGGCGCCAGGTGCGCTGCCAGCGGAATGAGCATCTGTACTGCGACCGAACTGAAACCGATCAACAGCGCGTACCCGAGGAATAACAGACCTTGGCCATGGCTGCTGGTACCCGCCAACACAAGGCTTGCGCAAGCGAGCACGGCAGTGAAGATCATCAGCCGACGGTTTTCAAGCAGATCGGCCAGCGGTACCAGTAGCAGCAGACCCAGCGCATAACCCAACTGGGTCAACGAAACGATCAGGCTGGCTCGCTCTGCAGACAGCCCAAGGTCCGGAGCAATCAACCCGACAATAGGTTGGGCGTAATAGATGTTGGCGACGATGGCGCCGCAACAGAACGCCAGCAGCGTAATCAGGGCACGACTCAGTACTGGAGCTGTAGCCTGCGCAGCAGCTAGAGAGGGATTCATGCGAGGTTCCTCGGCATTGGGTGGAATATGCCGGGCACATTAGCGGTACATGCCCGGCAAGAGAATCCGGCCTCGACGCAACGGGGCTTTGCATCCTGCGCAACGCAAGTTTCTCAAGGCTCCAGCAGCCCTTCGCAAAACCTTATGAATGCCTGCACGCGTCGCGAACCGCGATGGTTGGGGAGATACAAGGCATTGATGCTGGCGTTGGCGGTGCCCGGGCTGATCTGCCAGGTATCGAACAGACGGCGCAAGCGCCCGGCTGCGACATCCTCGCGGACCAGCCAGTCAGCCAGCAGCGCGATGCCGCTACCGGCCAGCGCAGCTTCGCGCAGCAGATCAGCGTTGGCGCTGCGCAGTGGGCCCCTGACATCCAGCTCCAGCACTTCATCGCCCAGCCGCAAGCGCCAAGGGCGCACCATCGGCCCATAGCTAAAGCGCAGGCAGGCGTGATCAAGCAGCTGACCGGGGTGCTGCAAGGGCTCGCAACCGGCCAGATAGTCAGGACTTGCCACCAGCCAGCGCTCGAAGCGGCCCAGTTGCCGGCACACCAGTTCCTCGCTGGGCGCAGGGTCGCCAAGCCGGATCGACAAGTCGTAACGACCGCCAAGCAGGTCATCGACCCGGTCACTCATGTCGATGTCCAGCTCCAGAGCACGATGGCGCGCCAGAAACTGCCCAAGGTGTGGCGCAATCACCCGACGGCCGAACTCAACCGGCAGGCATAAGCGCAGCACACCTACCGGCTCCTCGCCACGGTCGGCGACACTGGCATCGGCTTTATCAAGCGCTTCGAAAATTTCACGTGCACGGGCGTAGTAACGGGCACCTGCTTCTGTAAGGGTGACCTGGCGCGTGGAGCGGTTAAGCAAGGTGGCCCCAAGCGCCGATTCCAGAGCATCGACCAGGCGCGTCACCGACGAGGTGGCCACGCCGAGCTTGCGCGCTGCGGCGGAAAAGCCCTGAGCGTCGACGGTGGCAGCGAACATCCTCATTGCCAGAAGCTTGTCCATATGAGTCCTTTGGCATTTGGTCTCAGAAAAGTCTTACATTCGAGATAGGTGGTCAAGAAGCGCGCGTTATTTCGATCCAGTCCATAGTGAAATACCTCCCATACAGCGAGATCTGCCATGACACCTGCCAACGTGCTGATCCACCTCCCACCCTGTGATCCTGGCGCACCGGAACGGGTCGATGACCTCCTCAAACGCCCGGGCCTGCGTATCGAGCGCATTGTTTCCAGCGGCCAGTGCAGCCCTCCCGGGTTCTGGTACGACCAGCCCGAAGGCGAATGGATCGTGCTGCTGAGCGGCAGTGCCGGCCTGCGCCTCGAGCATGAAGCCTACACACGGCTGCTGGCCCCGGGTGATTGCCTGGACATCCCGGCCCATTGCCGCCATCGCGTGGAATGGACCGCACAAGGCACCCATACCGTGTGGCTCGCCGTGTTCTATAGCAGTGAAAAACCCTGGCCTGCCTGCTGAGCGGGTTAGAATGGCCACACCCATCCCTCGACATCACGACCATGATCCAGTCCGATCTCGACCTGTTCGGCCCCCAGCCACAACGACTGGCCAGCCACACCGTGCTGTTGCCCGGCTTTGCCCTTGCGCAAGTCGAGCAGCTGCTCGACGCCCTGCGCCCTGTGCTTCGCGCAGCCCCCTTCCGGCACATGCGTACGCCCGGCGGTCTGCACATGGCGGTGGCCTTGACCAACTGCGGTTCGCTGGGTTGGGTCAGCGACGCCAAAGGCTACCGATACAGCCCGACCGACCCCGTCAGCGGCGAGCCTTGGCCAGCCCTGCCTGAAGCTCTGCTTGAGCTGGCCGGGCGCGCTGCGGCCGCGGCAGGCTTCGACGCGTTCGTACCTGATGCCTGCCTGGTCAACCACTATCTGCCCGGTACCCGCCTGAGCCTACACCAGGATCGCGACGAAGCTGACTTCGGCCAGCCGATCGTGTCGGTATCTCTAGGGTTGCCGGCGGTGTTCCTGCTGGGTGGTTTCCAGCGCTCGGACAAGACTCGGCGAATAGCGTTGAGCCATGGCGATGTGCTGGTCTGGGGAGGTGAGGACCGGTTGCGCTTTCATGGGGTATTGCCGATCAAGCCGGGCGTGCATCCGCGGATGGGCGAGCGGCGGATCAACCTGACTTTGCGCAAGGCCGGGTAATGCAAGCAAATAGCCACCCGACATTTCTGCCAGTAGACGCGCGCCCGCCTGCTCCCGGTTAATTGATCTGACGCCGCCACTACCAGAGCGGTCCCGTTCAAGGGAGCGAACCCATGCGCTTGATGATAACAATCTTGCTACTGCTGACCCTCTTAGGGGCAAGCCGTGTGATGGCACTGGATGCCAATGAAGAGGCCCACATCAATGCACCTCCCTCCAAGTACCTGGTCTACTCCGTCACTTGGCAACCCACTTTCTGCCTCATGAAGCCCTCGACGCCAGGCTGTGAGGAGGCACCGGAACGCTTTCTCACCCACGGTATCTGGCCCTACAGCGAAAGCATTGGCAACCTGACCAATCGTCACCCCCAGTACTGCACCAATTCCCCTGACTGCACCAACGGCGAAGCCTGTGCAATGAGGGCCGATGAGATGAGTGCAGTGCTTGCCAACAAAGCCCTGCGGGCCATCGTTACCAGCGAACCCGAGAAGCTGTTCGCGCATGAATGGCAAAAACACGGCACTTGCTCGGGCAAGCGTATGCAGGAGTACTTTCAGGACTTCGTCGACTTGAACAAGGTGGTCAGTTTTGACAATGACGCGTTCGAGGCGATGGTAGGGCACGCTACCGAGTTCTCGAAGATTCGCGAGGTCTTCCCTGACAACACGGCGTTCAGATGTTACCGGGATAAGCAGGGTAAGCAGTACCTGCATGAGGTGTTCTACCTGGTCGACGAAAAAGGGAACCCCTATACGGAAGAAACCAACCTGCAGATCGGCGTTCAGTGTGAAACGCAGAAAACATGGATCCCGGAGCGTCCCAAGGCTACATCCTGAAGGCAGGCTTTACATGGGCAAGGATGGCACCCCGAGGTACGGCGCGCGCTCGGACGCCGCTGTACCTGTGAGGGGCGGTCTCGTCTCCATTGTCATTGCGCCTGAGACTGGCTCAGGTACTTGTCCACCGCAGCCTTGCCATCCCCTGCATCCCCCGCCACCTGCCACAACCGCCGCTCGATCCCTTGTGCCAGCAAATGCCCTACCGCCGACTCGATAGCCGACAGCACGCATAACTGTGCTGGTTCGTTGGTGGTGTAGCCCACTTCTGCCTCGAGCAGTTTCTTGAACTCGATGAATTTGAACACCCCGGCGCTACGCCCCACCGAGTAGATGGTCTTGCTGGTCATCACATTGGCCAATACCTGCCCGGTGCGTACGTCCACCGCACGCAGGTTGACTGTGACCTGGTCCACCCGGTACTCGCGGGAGATGTCAATGCCCAGGTAGCGTGCCCCTTCCCCGCCGCTACGCACATTGGTGTCGTAGGCGATGATGCCGCCTTCGAGCATCAGGTTGGCCGCTTGCAGCGGCGGCAGCTCGGTCTGGATGTTCTCCGGTACATCGGCCTTTTTCTGCGAGGCACGGATGATCTTGCGTTCGGTCAGCAGGTTCTGCAGGCCTTCACGCTCCAGCACCACGAACCAGCCGCTGGCATTGAGAGCGTCCATCAGCATGCTCGCCGCCCCTTGGGTAACACTGGTGGAGAACGAGCTGGCCGGGGTCGGCTTGTATTGCCCGGTCTGGTCGCGGAAGCCATACACCACCGCCATCAGCCTGCCCTTGGGCCGTGGCATGTTGATCAGGTCGTAGTAAGTCGAAGCGCGCGGGGTCAGGGTCGGGGTTTCCGAGTCCTGTTCGGCCGACATCGGTTCGCGCAGGCCGCAACCTTGGAGGCTTTGCAGGGCGGCGAGGATCAGCAAAGTGCTCAGCAGACGTTTCATGGTGTTCTCTCCCCAGATAACAACCCGTCCCTCTCAGGGGTTCAGGCCGCTGACCTCAATGATCGAAATTTCTCCTGTGACGCGGTCGGTGACCTTGATGCTCAAAGCACCGGAGTCATCGATCACATCGATCAGGAAGGCATCGGTGGCCATGCTGCCGGTCTGGCCATTGCTGATGTTGTCCAGCAACTGCGACAACATCCGCGACTCCAGCTGGTTGCTGAAGCGCTCCAGGGCCGAGGTACCGCCAAAGGCGGAGGTGCGGTCCTTGAGGTCAGGGTCGTCATAGTCGTTTTGCGCTTGGGCGTTGTTCAGCAACCAGGTGCCGTTGAGCGGGTTGCCACCGAACGCCGGATTGACCGGGGTGTACACCAGTTCCGTGGCCTGGGCGGTAACGGCGCAGGCCACAAGACAGGCGGCGATGCAGTGGGGAATACGCGTGTTCATAGCTCGTCCCTCTCCAGATCAGTGGTGTCCTGGAGCAGGCGCTGCAGCTTGCGCTGAATGACCTCCTGCTTGACCAGGTCGGCGGCCGCGACGGCCTCTTCTTTCAATTGGGTGACATTGGGCGGCAGGAAGCGGCGGTACAGCACATCGCGCTCGAATTCCACCGTGATCAGGCTGCCCCAGCGGGCATCCGGGCGTTCGCGCACCACCAGGTTGAAATCCAGGCGGCTGGTGGCGCGCAGGCGGTCGGCAAAGTAGGCGTAAAAGTCGTGGCCGATGTGCGAGATGGTGTTGTCGACGATAAAGCCCTTCATCTCATCTTCGGCGTCGGCCCGTGCCACATCGGATACCCCGGCGGCCAGCAACAGGCCAAGGCTCAGGCAAAACACGTTCAGGCGTTTCATGGCGCATCCCCCGGGCTACTGTGGGTCTGTGCGCCACTGGCGCTTTCGCTGAAGGCCTGCTCGGCGACGAACTGCCAATCGCTGTAGTGCTCGAGGCCTTCGAAGCCGGACCACTGAGTGTCGAAACCACTGCGTTTGAACGGGGTGGCGTCGGAGCGGCTGTGCACCCCGGTGATGCGCCCGTCGATCGAACGCAACAGCCCCCATTCATCACTGCCGGTGACCGGGTCCGGGTACAACCGGCGGATGTGCCGTTTCGGCTCTGGAAAGCGGTTGTCCTCCAGCAGGTCGGCCAGCGCCTGCGGGTACTGCGCCAGGCCTGGCGAAGCGCGGTAATAGCTGCGCAGTGCCTGGGCATACTGGCCACCCACCCACAGCAACTGACGCTCCTTTTCGCGCTGCGCCGCGCTGGACCACAGCGTGCCGCTGGACGCCAGGGCCACGCTGCTGGCTGCGATCAGCAGCAATACACCCAGGTAGGTGAAGCCGTTGCAGGCCTTACCATTGTGCGAAGTGGCTGCCATCACGTGCCCTCCCTGTTGCACCGCTCTTGATGTCGGCCACGCCACCGGCTACCCCTTCAGGCGGTGGCAGCAGTTGCCAGGCATCACTGCGTTCGGTTATTGGGTCGACCGGTGTGTTGCGCAGGTAGCGCTGCTCGACAAGTTGCTCCAGCGAATCCGGGTAGCGACCGGTGTCGCCGTAGTAATGGTCCAGCGCCTCACGCAGCACCGCCAGGCTCTGGCGCAGGGCAGCCTCGCGGGAGCTTTCCAGGCTGTTGAAGTAACGTGGCATGGCAATGGTCATCAGCGTGGCGATGATCGCCATCACCACCAGCAGTTCGATCAAGGTGAAACCTCGGCTGCGTTTCATGGTTGTCACCATTGCCCGTAAGGGATGTTGTTGAGGCCTTTGCCGCGGGCCTTGGAATACACGTCGTAAACGTCTTGGCCGTCACGCGGGTTGTCCGGCCCGCTGTCATAGGCGCGCAAGCCCCAGCCACCACCGTCATCGTCTTTTGCCGCCACTAGCGGGTCGTGCGGGATGCGCCGCAGGAAGTAGAACTTGCTGCCCTTGGCGCTGCGTACATCGCGCACCCCGTCGACCAGTACCTGCAGGTTTGGTGGGTAACCACTGGCATCCAGGCCTTTTTCGATGAAACCTGCGTCGAAGGCACGCTTGTAGGCATCGATGGCATCGCGGATCTGGTACAGCGCCTGACGCAATTGCTGCTCCTTGGTGCGGCGCACCACGGTTTCGGTCAGCGGTGCAGCCATGCTGGCGAGCAGCCCGAGCAATGCCAGGGTCAGCACCACCTCGATCAGGCTGAAGCCTTGCACGCGGCGTTTCATGGCCGTGGGCCCTTGCCGGCAGGCACCACCGCCATCTGGCTGTCGACAACCGGTGCATCGTCAGGCGCCTGGCCCGGCTCATCGGCCGGCAGCGCGCCGGCTGGCAAAGGCAGGGCCAGTTGGCGCACCTGCATGCTCGATTCGGTACCGGTGGCGAACTCCATGTCCGAGGGGCTCTGGTAAGGCAGGTTGCGTACGATCCGCGGGGTGATCGCCAGTACCAGTTCGGACTTGCTCATGTCATCGCGGTTGCTGCCGAACAGCCGGCCCAGGCCAGGGATGTCGCCCAGGCCCGGGATCTTGTTGCCGCTAGAGGTCTTGTCGTTGCGCACCAGCCCCGCCAGCACCTGGGTTTCGCCGTCGTGCAGGCGCAGGCTGGTCTGGGCATTGCGGGTGTCGACCTGGACCGGGATGGTGCCCTGGCGGGTTGGCTCCAGCGGGGTGGCGTTGCTGACCTCAAGCGCTACCTTGATCGCCACCTCGTTGTTCAGGTGCACGGTAGGCTGCACTTCAAGCTTCAGACCGACATCCAGGTAGGTGACGCTTTCGGTGATCACCGGCCCTTGGGTGGAAGGTACCGAGGTGGCGCTGATGATCGGCACACGCTGGCCGATGTGGATGCGCGCTTGCTCGCGGTTGCTGACGCGTATCACCGGACTGGCCAGGGTGTTGATGTCCTTGTCCTGGGCGTTGATCTTGGCCTGGGGCGCCGGCGAGATGCTGATACGCCCGGAGTTGATGCCGCGCAACTGGTCCAGCACGCTGACCGGGTTGCCCTCATCGCTCAGCACCCCGAAGGTATTGGGCCATTGCAGGCCAAGGTCGAGGATGCGCGAGCGGGCCACCTCCATCACCTCCACTTCCAGCACCACCTCGGGGTTGGACTGGTCCTGCGACTGCAGCAGCTTCTCGGCCATGCGCACGGCGTCTGGGGTGTCGCGCATGGTCAGGGTATTGAGGCGCTCATCAACGAATACATCGCGGGTCTTGAGCATGGTCTTGACCATGTTCAGTGCGGTGTTGGCATCGATGCTGGTCAGGTAGAACGTGCGCATGACCAGTTCCTGGTAGTCCTTGGTCTTCTGCGGCGAGTCGGGGTAGACCAGCAAGGTGTTGTCGTTGACGATCTTCTGGCGCAACTGGTTCTGTTCCAGCAACAGGGCTATGGCATCCTCGATGCGCACCTCGCGCACGAAGATGGTGGCCTTCATGTCCGGGCGCAGGTCCTTGTCGAAAATGAAGTTGATGCCGGCCACCTGGGACAGCACTTCGAAAATGACCTTGAGCTCGGCATCGCGAAACTCCAGGGTCACCGGGCGCTCCAGCTTGCTGCGCAGTTGCGGGAAGGGCTGTGCCGTACGGGCCTGGACGTTCTCGATATCGCTGCGCAGCATGATGCCCTTCTGGTTTTGCGGGTCCAGGCGCAGCACTTCGCGCATGTAACGCTCGGCACCGAACAGGTCGCCCTGGCGCAGCGCAGCCTGGCCCAGCGCAACACGGTCATCGAGGGTGCGCATCAGTTCCAGCTGGCGGATGCCCTCATGCGCGCGGCGGTTGTTCGGTTCCAGGGTGAGCACGCGGCCGTAACCTAGGCGCGCACCGGCGAAGTCGTGGCGGATGCGGTCGCTGTCGGCCTGGCTCAGCAGCGCCTCGACCGCCTGCTGCCGGCCTTGGGCCAACGCAATGTTCAGGTCGGTGTCACGCGGGTCGTCGCGCAGCGCCTCTTCCAGGCGAGCGATACCGGCCTCGTACTGGCCTTCTTTCATCAGCGCCTGGCTGTCCTTGCGCACCGCGCTCGAACCGCAGCCGGCAATGGCCACGCAGAGCGCCAGCAGCATGAACGGAGCAGGCTTGCACAACTTCGATGGCTTCATGGTGCGCTCCCGACAGACAAAGTCTGTGACTGGTGCAAAGGCAGGTAGACCAGGCCCAGCTCATTGGCCGAAACCCGATCGAGACGGTAGGTGTCGTCAATCACATCGCCCTGGCGCACGACGTAGAGTTTTTCGCCGCTGCGCAGGAAGACCTGCAGGTCGTCGCGATCGCCCAGGCGGCCGACGAACTGGAAAGGCAGCGCCGGGGCTGCGGGGGCAGCGGCTACCACCGCAGTGGCAACCACAGGTTGTTCGGTGACAGTGGCCAGGGCCTTGGGTTTAGTCCATTGCTGGCGGGGGAACAGGTCGCGCGTGGCCTGTTCCGGCTTCATCACCGGCATGCCGGCACTCTCAGAAACCGGTTGTGTGGGCACCGGCTTGCCGGCGATCAGGGCCTCCTCGCTTTCCTCGCCGAACCAGTGCCCCGGCGCCCAGGCCAACGCACCGGCAAGCCCCAGAAACCCCACCCACACCACTGCACGCTGAGTGTTCATCACGACCTCGACAGGTAAAGGGTCATGCGCAGGCGGCCATTGAGCTCACTGTCGCCAATGCGCTTGCGCTGCAGCTCAAGGTCTTCCAGCACCAGGGTCGGCAACTGGCCCAGCAGGCCGCGCACAAAGCCGCGGATCTGCGGATAGCTGCCGCGTACCGGCAGGACGATCTGGTAACGCGCCAGCTGGGTCTTGGGGTCGACACCCAGGGCGTACTCACCACGGGCCAGGCTGATACGTTCGGCGCTGGCCAGGTGGTACAGCCGCTCGATCAGTTCGCTGGCTTCAGGTTGCCCTGGCAGTTGCTGACGCAGGCTGTCCAGCGCTTGCTGTTCAGGCTTGACGGCGACTTTCAGCTCGCCACGCCTGACCCGCTCGACCTGGGCGCTGGCATCGGCCTCGCTGGCGCGCAGCTCGCGCAGGGCCTGCCACTGCGGCAGCACCCCGGCCAGCGCTACAGCGACTGCCAGGACGGCCACTGCGGCGCCGGCCAGGCCGACCGGGCCGATACGGCGCAACTGCTCCTGGAGGATCAGGCTGTTTATCGAGTCAGGGGCGCGCATGGCCGGTCTCCCAGGTGGCGGTAAGGGTGAAGCGCACCGGGTGCTCGGGTTGGCCCGCCACTACCTCGTGGTTGAGCAGCGATACATCGCTGAGCTCGGTGCTCTGTTCCAGGCGGTGGTGGTACTGCAGCATCGCTTCCAGGTTGCGGGCCTCGGCGGCAATACGCACCTGGCCCTTGCGGGCATCCGGGGTCAGGCTGAGCAGGGCCACGTCTTCCTGGGGTTGCGCTTCAAGCATGGCGAACAGTTGCTGCCAGGGCCGTTGCAGTTGCTGTGAAACGCTGCGCATCTGCGCCAGGCGTTCGGCCTGCTCGCGGCTGGCGGCGCTGTTCTGCGGGGCGACCGTGGCCGGGCGGCGACCCAGTTGCAGCTCCAGGCTGTGCAGCCGGGCCTCAAGGTGGACCTGCTCGGCTTGCAGGTGCTGTTGCAGCAGTACCAGCACGGCCACCACCGCGCCGCCCAGGGCCAGCAGCGACCAGGCCAGCGGGCTGCTGCGCCGGGGCTGGAATTCCAGGTCAAGGCGGCGCATGTCAGGCCACCGCCCGCCACATGGCGCACAGCGGGTCGGCTTCGCTGGCCGGCTGGCACAGCTGCACCGCCGCCAGTTGCGGCACGTCGCCCCGGCCCGGGGCATGCAGGTAGACCTGCGGCATGTGCTCCCCATACAGCTCACAGGTCCGCTCGATCAGGGCCTGCAGGGCTTGGTCGCTGTCGGCGCAGCCCTGCGTCAGCACCTGCTGCCAGGCGCCACCGGCGGCCAGCAGCAGCACGCTGCGCCGTGGCTCGGCGAGGACAAACAGGAAATCACCCGCCTGCAGCTGCGATGAGCAGCGGTTGTAGGCAGCCATCAGGTACGGCTGCACCGAACGCAGGCGCAAGCGGTTTTCCCGGGCCAGTGCCTGCAGCCCCTGCAGCAGTGCCTCGGGCAAGGCCGTAGCAATGCGCGCGGCACCGGCCGGCTCTGGCGAAAGGACGATGCGCCAGTCATCGAGCGGCTGGGCATAGAGGTTCTCGAAGCAGGCCTGGGCGTAAGCCTCAAGCTCGCGTGGATGGCTGATGGCAGCGCTCCAGGGCACCAGGCAGAACCGGCTGTAGCGCGCCGACAGCAGCACCTGACACTGGCCACCGCGCACGGCATGCTCGCCCAGCAGCGCGGCCAGGGCCTGCAGGGCCGCATCCCAGGCCGGTTGCGCGGCGTCACCGGTGAAGGCGCGGCTGCCCAGCCATTGGTGCTGGTTGCCGTGCCAGCGGCCCAGGCCGACGCCTTCGGCGCCGAGCACGGCGCAGTAACGGGTAGAGGCATGATCACGCAATGAATGTGACACGGTTGATCTCCTCAAGCGTGGTACGGCCCTCGCGGACCAGGTCCAGGGCGGATGCGCGCAGCAGGCGCAGGCCGCGTTGGCAAGCCAGCGCCTTGATCTGCGCCAGCGGGCGTCTTTCGACGATCATTTGCCGCAGGTCGTCGTCCAGGTGCAGCAGTTCGGCGATGGCGCTGCGGCCGCGGTAGCCACTGCCGCGGCACTGGCCACAGCCCTGGGCGCGGACGAACGTCCAGCCCTGCACGCCTTCACGGGTAAGGCCGGAGGCGGCCAGAATTTCGTCATCGGCCTCGCACGGCGTGCAGCAATGCGGGCAGGCCAGGCGGATCAGGCGTTGGGCCAGCACGGCGTTGAGGGCGGAGACGAAGCTGTAGGGGTCGACCTGCATCTGGCTGAAGCGGCCGATCACATCGAAAACGTTGTTGGCGTGGATGGTGGTGAACACCAGGTGGCCGGTGAGTGCCGACTGCACGGCGATCTGCGCGGTATCGGGGTCGCGGATTTCGCCGACCAGGATCTTGTCAGGGTCGTGGCGCAAGATCGAGCGCAGGCCACGGGCGAAGGTCAAGCCCTTCTTCTCGTTGACCGGGATCTGCAGCACACCGGGCAACTGGTACTCGACCGGGTCTTCGATGGTGATGATCTTGTCCACACCGTGGTTGATCTCGCTGATCATGGCGTACAGGGTTGTGGTCTTGCCGCTGCCGGTGGGGCCGGTGACCAGGATCATGCCGTAGGGCTCGGCTGCCAGGCGGCGCAAGGCACGCAGGGTTTCATCGGCAAAGCCCAGGGCCTGCAGCTGCACGCCGCTGACACGGTCGGACAGGTCCTGTTTGTCGAGCACCCGCAGCACCGCGTCTTCACCGAAGATGCTGGGCATGATCGACACCCGGAAGTCGATCTGGCGCTCGCCTACGGCAACCTTGAAGCGGCCATCCTGGGGCACGCGCTTTTCACCGATATCCAGCTCGGCCATGACCTTGATGCGCGAAATCACCTGGTCGGCGAAGGCGCTGCCACTGGCCTTGCCGGCCGCGTTGAGCACGCCGTCGATGCGGTATTTGATGGTCAGGCCCTGGCCGGTCATGCCCAGGTGAATATCGCTGGCGTGCTGCTTGAGGGCGTCGTAAAGGGTTGAGTTGACCAGCTTGACCACCTTGCTCTGGTCTTCGCTGATGCTGGTCAGCGACAGCCGTTGCAGCGGGTCGCTTTCGCTGCTGGCTTCGGCATCGTGATCTAGGGCATCGACGGCGTGAAAGCTTTCTTCGTGGCGGGCCAGGAAGGTGGCAAGGTCAGCGGCGTGGGCCAGGTACAAAGGCGCGCCTTGCAGCACATCGTCGATCCAGGCCAGGCGGGCGTGGTCGAAGGGGTCGGCGAACACACCCAGCAGTTCACCGCCCTGCTCTATCAGCACGAACTCACGCTTCAGGCATTGGGCCAGGCTGATTTTGTCGAAACGAGGGGTGCTGGCCAACAGGCTCTGGCTGTCCAGTACCGGGTAATGCAGGGTGCTGCCCAGGCGGCGGATGAAGGTGTCGGGGGTGTCGCAGGCGAGGCGTTCGAGGCAATTGAGCAGGCGCTCGCCGCTGGCTTGCAGGCGGGCCTGGGCCATGAGATCGCGGGGGTAGCTTGAGGCTGGCGGAGCCTGTACTGGCGCTATCGCCGGCAAGCCGGCTACTACAGGTTCAGAGCAATGTTCAGGCGTGCGCTGAGCCTGTGGGAGCCGGCTTGCCGGCGATGAGGCCGAAACGCTGTGATCGACTGCATTGGACATGGCCTGCGACTCCGCTCAGGGGGCGCGTCGCAGGCTCGGTGAGGGCTGCGGGCGCCGCTATTCCCCGGTGAGCAGTTGGTCGTCGTCGGGTCCGGGGGGCTTGGCGCCATTACGGCGGCGGTCGGCCAGTACCCAGCTACCATCGTACAACTGCAAGGGGAACGATTCGTTCCTGTTCTGGCGTCGTTCGACGAACCCTTCTGCCGGGTTGTCCGTGGCCCTGCGCCGGCGCTCGATGCCCATCAGGTCGAAGATCGGGCGCGCCAGTTCCGACAGCGGGAACGGCTTGAACAGGACATGGGTCACGCCAAGTTCGGCGGCTCGCTCACGGACCTCGGCGGTCGGGTGGGCGGTGATCAGCACGAAGTGGCACTGCCTGTTCTTGCGCACAGTCTCCAGTACCTGAAAACCCTCCATATCGGGCAAGCGGTAATCCAGCACAATCACATCCGGTGCCAGGCACTCAGCCAGGCCGATACCACTGGCACCGTCGTGGGCAACATGGACTTCCAGGCCTTGCGCCTGCAGGTACGCTTGCAGGTTTTGCGCAAGAGTCTGTTCGTCATCGACTACCAATACTCTGTTCACCAAGGTCGACTCCCAAGAACTGCCCGGTTCCCCGGTCTGCGAAGTGCGGCCTTGGTAAGGCTTGAGCAGGCTTCGTGCCAGGCATGAATAGTCATGTTGCACCACGTCAAGTTATTGATTTTGCTGGTACGTTTGATAGCCCTACGAACAGGCTCAGGCCCGCTGCCCCACATCCGGGGCACCTGGTGGCACTTTGCCAAGCCGTTATTCCCCAGCTTTGGGGAAACGCCATCGCAGGCTTCAGTCAGCGATTTCCACTTTAGCGGATTCGCGCAAACGTTGGCGCGCCGCTTGCCTCGACTGCGCCTGCAATTGGCTGATGAGCGAGGCCCTGGCCAGCACCAGGCCCTGTTCGCGTATGACCGAAGAATTATCACTTTGGTTCTGCGCTCCTTGCAGTCTCTCTTGGTTGGCCTGATAAAACGCTTCCACCTCGGCCTGGGTGGGTTCGGCTACCGCGCTGAGCTGGGCATACACCTGTTGCGCTGCCAGCTCCCGGTGCAGGTAGTCAGCGTATGCTGCGCGGTCGAACCCTGCCTCTGCAAGCCGTCTTTCAAACAGCGCCGGGCTAGAGAATGCCGCCTCGACTTCACCTAGCTGCGCTGACACCTGTTCATCGCTGATGGCGATACCGCGGCGTTGGGCTTCTTGCCATAGCAACTCCTTGTCGATCAATTCGTCCAGGGCCTGGCTGCGCAGACGCTTGTACAGGGTGGGGTTGCGGATGCTGGTCACCGCCCGCCCCTGTGCCTGCAGATACTCGCTGAAGTAGCGTTCCAGGCGCAGCAGCCCGATGTCCACACCATTGACCCGCGCCGCCGGGCTATCGGCCCAGCCCGCCTTGGCGACCAGCAACAGCAGGCACAGCAACAGGATACGCATGGCAACCTCCACTCAAGGGCTGACCGGTACAGGCCGATACGGGGCGACAGCTGTAAAGCGTGGCCCAGGCAGAGCCACCGCGACCACATGGGCGCCGGCCAGGCCCTGGCGCTGGCCAGGCCCGAAGCCCAGCGGCGGGGTCAGACCGGTATCGACGTCATGCAGGCCCTCCAGCGCCGCAACCAGGCGTTCGCGGCTGGCGTCACGGCCGATCTGCTTGAGGGCTTCGCCAAGCAGGCGCAGGGCACACAGGGTGTTGACCTGCAGCGAGGCCTGACGCGGGTCGAGGCCTTGACGCTGCTGCAGGCCGGCCAAGGTCGCCCTGCCCTGCTCGGTCCAGTCGGCGGGCACGAACGGATAGGCCAGGAACACCCGCTGCGACCACTGGGCCGGCAGCGAGGCCACGGCACCGGCCACCTGGCTGGAGGTGGCGAACAGATAGGGGGCACGGCCTGCCGCCTGCAACGCCTTGGCCAGCTCGGCAAAGGCCTGGGCGCGGCCTAGAAAAACAATGCCCTGCCCCTGCACCGGCTGGCCTTTGAAGCCCTCGATCGGTGCTGGCGTCCACCCCAGCTGCTGCAGACGCTCGCGCACCTGTTCGGCCAGCATTGCCTGGTCATTGCCGGCATACACGACGCGCAAGCCATCTGGCGCCAGGCCCAGGGTATCGCGGGCATGTACGGCCAGGCTCAGCAACTGCGTGGCGATGCCTGGCAAGGGGTCGAAGATTTGTGCGCTGCCGCCGCCACGCGGTGTACTGCCAACCAGTGGCACGCCGTGTTGTTCGAGCAGCAGGGCCAGGCGCGGGTCGAGCATCGGAGCCAGCGGGCTGATCAGCGCAAATATTCGCGCCTGCTCGAGCAACTGCTGCAACGCATGCTCGGCACTGGCCAGGTCGCTGCCGGGGTCGGCGATCACCAGTTCCAGGCGCCGACCATGAATGCCGCCCTGCTGATTGAGTTGGGCCATCCCGTCCTCAAGCACCGCGCGCACCACGTGCCCGGCCTCGGCCAATGGCCCGCTGGCGGGCAACAGGGTACCTAGGCGCAGCACCCCTTCTTCCACGCCAGGGTCGCGCTCATCAGCCAGGCGTTTTAGGTAGGCGGTGAGGTTGCGCTGGTCGGCCAGGGTCAGTTCAAAGCGAGGCATGGCCGGGTCCAGGCGGTTGCCGGCCGGGTCCAGGCCGTGCTGGATGGCGCGGGCCAGGCTGTTGTCGGTGTAAGCCGGGTAGCTGCGACCGTTGCTCTGGCGTGCGCCCTGGCCCTGGGCCAGGCGCTGCCAGTCGAGGCTGGACGGGCGCACCCCGCCTTCGGCGCGGCCACGGCCATCATTGCCGTGGCAACTGGCGCAGGGCAACACGCTGGCGGGCACGCGCATGTCGCTGGCACCTACGCGGGCCAGCAATTGTGCGTCGCTACTGGATACGCCCTCGCGGTACAGGCGTTTACCGGCTTGCTCGTGGGCAGTGAGGTCAAGGGCAAGCGCCTGAACGCAGCAGCTCAGGCCCAGCGCCAAGCAAAGTAATCTCGCTGTGTTCATTCTGGCCTCATCGCCGGCAAGCCGGCTCCCACTGTGTTCTGCGCCGCTGCGCAGATCCTGTCAGTGCTGCCACTGTGTTCTGCGCCGCTACGCACATCCTGTCAGTGCATTTATCGTCCGGCCAACGGCTGGGTCAGCAACTGCATGCGTTGGGCAATGGCCGCTGGCGGTGCATCGGGGCGGATCTTGCTCCAGCGCTTGCCCGCCACGTCACCGGCTATCAGCTGGGTCGAGTGCTGTTCGGGGCTGGGCAGGAACTGGCCGATACGCCCCAGCACCAGATCGACGCTGGCCTTGTCGCCGGTCAGGAACAGCCAGTTGGCGCTGTCCACCCCCTGTTTTTCAGCAAAGGCCTTGAGCGCTGCCGGGGTGTCGTTGAGCGGGTCGCTGCTGATTGAGACGAAGGTCACCTGGCTGGCCAGCTCCGGCCCCATGGCCTCGCGCACCTCACGCAGCTTGCGGGTGATCAGCGGGCAGGCATCGGTGCAGTGGGTAAAGATGACGTTGAGCATCACCACCTTGTCTTTGAGCACATCACTGTAAAAGCGCAGCGCGCGGCCATTCTGGTCCTGGAGCACGGTGTCGGTGAACCAGGTGTGCGCATCGCGGGTTCCACCGCCACTGGCCATGGTCGGTGGCGCCGGTTGCGGGCTCGGGGAGCTCGGCGCGTGGTCTTCGTGGGCCATGGCGACCGACGCGAAGATCCACAGGCAACCGGCCAGGGCCAGCCAGTCGAAGCTGCGCATGCCGACGCGACAGGACGCTTGGCTGCTCATGGCTGCACCTCCTGGTGTTCGGCGATGGCCGTACTCTTGGCATGCACCCGGCGGGCGCTGAGGCGGTTGATTTCGTCGATCAGCACGGCTGGGTCGGTGAACCCGTAATAACGCGTCCAGTGGCCGCTGTGCCCGTCACCCACCAGAATCAGCGGAGGGTGCTGGCTGAGGTCGGCACTGAAGCTGCCCAGGCCTTTGAGGGTCTCAGTGATGGCATAGGGCGAGCCGGTCAGCCAGCTCCAGCCGGGGCCATGCTGGAAGGCCTTGGCGTAATACTGCAGGCGTTTGGAGTCGTCACGCTGCGGGTCCACGCTGATCGAAACCAGGCGGATTTCCTCGCCTACCCGGCCACCCAGTTGCTGCTGGACCTTGCCCATGATCGAAGACACTACCGGGCACACCGTGGTGCAACTGGTGTAAATGAAGCCCATCACCACCAGATGATCGCCGACCAGGTCCTTTTCCAGGCGCACCGGCATGCCATTCTGGTCGAGCAATGAAACATCGGCAAAGCGCACGCTGGCTTTCTCCTGATGTACCGCTGGCGGCTGCTGAGCATGCCCACTGTGGTCATGCCCCGCGTGGGCCAGGGCGAGTTGGCTGGCGATTGCCATGGAAAGTGCGAGCAGCTTGCAAGAATGTCTGGCGTTCATTGCACATTCCTCACTTCAGTCTGTGAAGCGGCAGACGCTGCGGCCGGCAGGACGCGCAGGCTGGTGTAGTTTTCTTCGGCGAACTTGCGCCCCAGCGACGGTGACTGCACATGCAGGTACCAGGCACCCGCTTCAGGCAGCATCAGCGCGGCCTGGTACACGCCCTCACCCACCTCTTCCAGCCGCAAGTTGCGCGGCATCGACGACGGCGCCAGGAAGTAACGCAGGGTCAGGTCGTCCAGGCCTACGCGCGGGCGTCCGTCATCACCGACGATACGCACCTTGGCGGTGAAGGCGCTGTGTTGCGGTAAAGGTTGGTCGAGGCCGAGGAACTCGGCATGCGCGCCCTTGCGCTTGACCGCATCCGGGGCGGCAGCCACGTCGGTGCTGAAACAGTGGATGATCTGCGGCTGGTTGAGCAGGAACGCCACGTCGAACTTGCCCGACGCCGGCATCTTCACCGTCGAGCCATACACCCCTGGGGCCAGTTCGCGCAGGCTGCGGTCGATGACGATGGCGGCACGGGCCTGGTGGCCGCGGTTGTTGTAACCCGACATCGGTGCATTCATGCCTTCGGTATAGAAGTACGTGGTGTTGTCCACCGGATTGACCACGAATACCGAATTGTCATCCCGTGACACCGATAACCCCTGGGCCAACGGCAGGTCCCCGGCCTGGCGCGGCGCGGCGGGACCAGCATCGAAACCCTGGATGATCGGTTGACGCCCTTCGCCCAGGCTGCTCAGGTTGATCATGCTGACCTTCGAAGACGCCAGGCCGCGCACGTAGGCATAACCTTTGGTGAACGTCAGTTGGTACGGCTCGGCCGCCACCGGGATGCGGTGGATCAACCTGTCGGTACTGGCATCGATCACCAGCGCCTGGTTTTCCAAGGTGTTGAGGACGATGCCGTAACGGCCATCGCTGCTAAAGCGCATCGGCCCCAGGCCTTGCTCGGCCTGGACGGTATGGCGCAACTGATGGCTACGGGCATCGTACACCCGCACCGTGCCCTCTGAACCATCGCTCACGTACACCGCCTGGGATAGCGGCGAGTAGGCCACTGCCAGCGGATGCGGGCCGACGTCGAGTGTTTTCACCAGGCGCATTTCGGGGATGTCGATGATGCTCAAGGTGCCGCCGTCGCGGTTGCTGACGAAGGCGTAGCGCGAATCGGCGCTGAAGGCGATTTCGTGGTGCCCGGAGCCGGTGGCGAAGCTCTTGAGCGTGGTGCGGCTGTGTACATCGATCACCGTCACCCCGCCCTTGGCCGGATCATCACTGTTGTTGCCGACCCACAACCGGCGCTGGTCCGGCTGCAAGGCCACGCGCAGCGGCATCTCGCCGGCCGCCAGGGTGGCCACGCGGGTAAAGGTTTCGGTGTCGATCACCGCGACCTCGCCGCGTTCGGGTATCGACACGAATACCTGCTTGTCATCGCCGGTAGCCACCCAGTCCATGGGCCGACCCGGCAAATCGATGCGTGCCAGGGTGCTGGTAACACCGCCCACCGAGACTGTCGGGTCGATCACGGTCAGGCTGGCATCCTTGTTCAGCACCAAAAGGAAGTAGCTGTTCAGGTCCAGCAGCGGCCTGGCACCGATGCTGCTCTTGAGAAACAGCGCCACCCGGGCCTTGCAGCTCTGGTCACGGCTGCTTTCCAGTGGGGCCGACTGCGCCGGGTCGATCCACGCCCCTGGCGCCATCCCCGACAGCGGTTGGCCGCTGTTCTGGTCGGTGACCTTGAAGCGAATATTGGCGAAGGCGCCTTCGCGCAGCTCGCTACCGGCCAGGGGCCGCGCTTCGAACTCCACGGTCACACCATCCCGGCTGAGCCGGTGCAGCGCCTGCGGGTCTGCGGGCTCCTGCAGCAGCTCGCGCGGGTCACACCAGAGCTCCTCGTAGGCCACGCCCAGGCCGATCAACGCCGTGCCCAGCAATACCCCCAGCACGGCGGGGCGGGTTTTCTTGTTATGCATATTCGTGCGCCCCTTTTCTTATTGTGCCGGCGCCGTTGCCGGCGGTGCGTCGTCGGTAACCCGCAGAATCCCCCACAGCCCCGAGGTATTGCCGTATGCGGCGTAGTCTCGGAACAGATAGTCGCCCGGCACCGCGTTGGCGCCCCCGGCGCTGGGCAACATGAAGCTGAAGTGCGCGGCGGGCAGCACGCTCTCCTGGGCACCGATGTACATCGACATCGGGTTGTAGCCAAAGCGCACCGAACCGATACCAGGCTGCTTCATCGGGTAGCCGTCGAGGTCGTTTTTCTCGGCCTGGTAGGCATGCAGTGGCCACAGGTGCCCGTCAAGCTGGTAGGTGATGCCACGGCTGCCGCCACTGGGCATCACCACATGGTTGCGCACGGGTTGACCGGGTTTGGCATACAGCACCGGGGTTTGCGGGTCGCTGCCCACCAGGGCATTGCTGTAGGCCATGTGCGCGTTGGGTACATCGCCGAAGCCAAAGCCATCGGCACGACCAAACGGAGCGTCCGGTGCCAGGCCGAAGCGCAACCACAGCGGCTCGGTCTTGTAGTTGATGGCCATGTTGCCGTTGTCTTTCGGGTCACCTGGCACACCGTTGCCTTCGGTGGCGATACCCTCCACCGGGCGGCCGTCGGCCCAACGCATGTTCAGCGCACGCTGCCAGACGGTGACGAAGTCGCGGTAGTCCGGCTGGCCACTGACCTTGACCGTGGCCTGGGTCCGGCTGGCCGCGTCCTCGGTAAAGGTCGCGGTCTGCGGCAGGATGCTCATGGCACCGACCAGGCCTTTCTGCGGTTGCTTGATGACATCCGCCGGGGTGAGGTTGAGGGCGCCGAACTCGATTGCCGTGGTGCGGATGTTGTCCACCGTGCGGCCCAGTTGCAGTACCGGCTTGCCTTCGCGTTCCAGGTGCCCGGCATAGTACTGGTACACCCTGGTCGGGTAGGCACCACTGTTACCGCTGCGCGGCGGTACGGTCTGCTCCGGGTTGAGGCCGACGTTGACGCCATCGGACTTGGTGATGTCATAGGCCAGCAGCTGTGCGTGCAGGCCAACGTGGCTGGAGGGCCGCATCAGGTTGTTGTTGAAGGCGGTGGCACCTTCGCTGTCGTTGCGATCGCGCTTGACCACGTTCTGCATCACCGCCGTGCTGGGCAGGTCCGGCATCACCAGCGGCAGGCGGTTCTCTAGGGTGATGCTTATGCAGTCGCCGGCATTGGCGCGCAGCACCAGAGGCTCGACCGGCACCCCGGCCTTGAGCTTGCCGGTGTTGGTGTCCAGGTCGGCCTTGCGCACATACAGCACGGCGGTCGGGTCGTGCAGTGGCGCGCTGTGCCCGCCCACGGTGAAGGTGGTGCCATCCTCCTCGTCGGTCACCGTCACCTGCGGGATGCTGGTGGTACGGCTGTTGAACACCAGGGTGCCACCATTGGCCTTCAGCGGGCCGCCGACGTGCTGGCCGATACCGGCCGGATCGTTGATGCTGACACCGTTGCGGTTTTCGAGGATGTCGTTGGCCAGCGCGGCAACGATTTCGTAGTTGCGCTTGACCGTTGGCCGGCTGCCGACGCCGCTGGGGTTGGCCGTGGTTCTTGGGCAGATGCCATCGAAGTTGATGGTGTTGCGCATGGCCACCGGCTGCGGGTTGTTCGGCAGCGCGAACAGGTCGGCACGCTGCGTGGTGTAGTTGCGCATGACGCCCCAGATACCGTTCCAGTAGCCTTCCAGGGCCGCGTCCAGCGAATACAGGTAGTCGCCATTGGTGGCCGCGGAGCTGGAGATCATCGACACCGGCGCCAGGAAGCCCAGCTGCTCGGATATGCCGATCATCTGCGAGGCCTTCCACCCCGAGTTGGAGCTACTGCCGTAGCCGGTACCGTTCTGCAGCCATTTGACGCCGTGCATCGTGACGTTGTGCTCCTCCTCATAGCCGCCAGCGTGCATACGCAACCGCACGTTGTCGCCAGAGTAGGTACGCAGCATCGGGGTGAACGGGTCGCCTGGCTCGCTGCCTGCCGTATTGATG
Organism: Pseudomonas putida; assembly: GCF_016406145.1. Classification (NCBI taxonomy): domain Bacteria; kingdom Pseudomonadati; phylum Pseudomonadota; class Gammaproteobacteria; order Pseudomonadales; family Pseudomonadaceae; genus Pseudomonas; species Pseudomonas putida. Next base: position 2,732,890 of record NZ_CP066306.1, on the reverse strand, counting down.
TGCGGCGGGAACAAGGTGGTGCCACCCGTCGGGCCGACCGCGGAGTTGATCGCCGAGGGCGCCAGGTTCATGGCCGGGATGGCACGGTCGGTACGGCTCTGCAGGGCATAGCCCAGGTCGCCACCGAGGCCGTCGGCCTGCATGCCGCGTTTGCCGTCCGGCGCGACCTTGTTCGGGTCGAACACGCGCAAGGCCAACGGCTCGTTGCGGTAGTTGACGACGAACATGCCCGGGTCATCCACGGAGATCGCCTGTGGGCATGGCCGGGTCGGGCAACCAGGATTGAGGCCACCGCGCGATTCGACGATCGACTCCAGCAGGTTCGAGGCCTTCTGCCGCACGGGTGGGTTTATGGCGTAGCGGAAGCTGTCGGCCGTGGCTGGATAGGCCTGGGCATTGGGCACACCATCGGGACCGGCGCCCACATACACGCCGGCTTCATAGGCATGCTGGAAGTCGCTGTACTCAAGGAAGAACTCGCGATAGCTGTCGTTCTTGCCATCACCGTCATTGTCGCCGGTACTGATCACCGCCTGCCACGAGGTCGGGCCACCGTCCTGGCGCAGTGCGGGGTTGTACAGCTGCTCGCCGGTTTCGGCGTGGTGCCAGGTGGAGCCGGCAGGCTCGGCCAGCACAGTGGCATACAGGCCCAACTGCTGGTGGGTCGATGGGCCGAAGTGGTCATGGGTGAAGATGGTGCCCAGGCCGCGGTCGACGTTGTGCACGTTGATCAGCGGGTCGGCGAACCAGCGCTGCATGGCTGTGCGCGCACCCACCCAGTCGGCCCGGCCAAAGCGGCCGAAGTACGGGTGCAGCTTGGCCGTCGGGCAGGCGGCAGTGCCGTCGCGGCTGTCGCCCTGTGAACAGCCATTGAAAGCACGGATGGCGTTCACGCGTTCCACCACGCTGCCGGGCGAGAGGACACCGTCCTCGTAGTTCCAGCCGTTGGCCGAACCGTCGGCTGCGGTCAGGTCCCACTTGGGCAGGTGGATGTGCTGGCCGATCACATCGGTCGGTGTACGCACCTGGTAGTCGTCCATTTCATAGAACGCCGGGATCAGGTTGGTTTGTTGGTACATGGTGCAGTCGAAGGTGTTCATGCGCATCACCAGCGGCTCTGGCGGGCGCTGCTTGGTGATCACCGGCCATGCGTCTTCCCACAGCGCAAGGATGCGCGCCTGTGGGAAGTGATAGCCGACCTTGTTGTACACCGCGTCGAACTGGATGTTGGCCGCCTTGTAGATACGAGGGCGGTCGGCAGTGAACGTGGAGGCACCACGGAAGGTGATACCGCCCAGGCTCTCGCCGCTGAAGTATTCGCCCGTGGACGAGGCCTGGGTAAGGCGTTTGCCGCGGTCATCCATGCAGGGTTCGAAGAAGGGGGCGCCGGCGGTTGGCAGTGCGCCATTGGTGCGAAACGCCTTGGCCACCGGTTGGCTGCCAGGGATCAGGGCAAAGCTTGGGTGCTCGGCCTTGGCGTGGAACTGCATGGCGGCCTGCTCGACGTCGGTGCCCTCCTCGGGCAGGTAGATCGGCTTGGCCTTTTCTACCACCTTGGAGAAATCCAGCTTGGTGGTGGTGGTCACGGCCTCCCCCCCAGCGGACACACCATCGAGCGCATGGCGGCCCAAGCCGCCGTCCCAACCGTCGACCTGGTTGCCATCGAGGTTGGCCCACAGTGCTGCGCCGCTATCCTTGAGCTGGCGCGCCATGGCCGGGTCGAGCATGTCCAGCGGCGGGGTCGGCGGACGCTGGCCGACGCTGCTTTCCATACCGCCGATCCAGAAGGGGTAACCTGGGTTTTTCAGGGTGCCGTCAGCGTTGCGGTTGGTTTCGCTGCGGTCGACCAGCGCCAGCGAGCCTACAGCCTTGGCTGCGCCTGGCGCGTCGCTGTGATCGTCATCGCCGTGCTCTGGGTCTTCGTGATCCTCGTCATCCTCGGCGATCAGCTCTTGAGCCAGTTTCGGCACTACCACGACCTTGCCCGGCATCGGCGCCATGGCTTTGCCTGGCAGCGGCACGATCGCCGGGATCGGCGTACCTGCGATGATTTCGCCGTCCGGCAGCGCCCGTGCGCCGGCCGCCGGCTTGCCGCTGCGCAAGGCGAACGGCGTGTCATGGAAGCCGTCCTCCCCCTGCCCGCTGACTTCCAGGCGGGTACCCTCTTCGAACACATCGTGCACCCGCCACATGGCCCACATGCCTTGGGCGAAGTGCGGGTAGAAGTGGCAATGGTAAATGGCATCACCCGCCACACGGTTGCGGTTGCCCGAGCCGCCGTTGGCGATCTCGTAGGTGTACCCAACACCTGGGCCTATGCCCTGGGCGTCGATGTAGTCGGAGTTGTCGTCATTGGGGTTGAACAGCCACTGGTGGCCGTGCAGGTGGAAAATGTGTTGCTCATGGCCGTTGTGGGTGTTGCGGAACTTGGTGAAGTCGCCAATGTAGCTGTGGTGCACGTTGGCAGGCTCCGACGGGTACAGGGCCATGCTGGCCTTGACGCCAATGGCGTTTGCCGGTGGGGTTTCGCCTGGGCGAATGTGTTCCAGGCCGATGTTGGCCGGCACGTCCACCAGGGTGCCGATATCACCCACGGTGTGCGCGCTGAGGAAGAACTCTTCGTAGGCGCAGGACAGGCAATCATGCATCGGCCCGACCCCCAGGCGGTTGGCCACGACTTCCGCGCCCATGCCCCCCGAGCCGTAGTTGATCATGAACGCGTCGCGCGTAGGCTCCAGCACATGCCCCATGACCGGGTCCGCCCAGTAGCCGGGGAAGGCCTGAGTGGCGGCCACTTCATCGGCAAACTGCGAGGCGAAATCGCGGAACGCTTCCAGGCGGTTGGGCAAGGCCGGGTTGCGCTTGTTGATGCTCTCCAGCGGGTAGGTGGAACGCGGGAAGCTGCCGTCCGGGTTGGGCCCCATGACAATAGCGTCGGTTTCACTGCTGAGGATCTCGTTGCCGTCGACCATGGCGATGATCGGCTTGCCGGCTTTGCCTTCGGCTATCCACGGTTCAACCTGTGGGTAGCGGGCCTCGTAGTCGACCACGGGCTGGCCGGTGGCGGCACGGCCGGTACTGGCCAAGCGCATTTCCTCTTCGGTCAGGGTATTTCGATAGGTGCGCCCACCTTTGGGCACCACCACCACCTGGCCGAACAGGCCATTGGCTACGTTGCCGGCGTTGCCCTGGCCGCCGAACGTGGCACCCTGGCTGGTGGCGGCGAAGGCACCTTCGCGCTCGGCGTAGAGGGTGTAGCTGCGGGTAGCGCCAGGGGCGATCAGGAAGTTGCCATTGCGGCCGGTGTTGGCGGCAATGTCGCCGATGCTGTTGACGGCCTGAAGGCCGTTGACCTGAAAGCCGACGTGGCGATCAGTGACCTGCTCGTCGACGACGAAGTTCTCGCCCCCGTCATTTTCCACTTCTGCAGCTTCTTCGGCGTCTTCGCCTTCTTCTCCCTCTACACCTTCGACCTCGTTTTCATCATGGTCGATACCGTGTTTGTTGGGATTGGCCTGGTAAGCCAACAGGTTGGTCAGGTTGACCGTCAGGCAATCACCGGCGGCAACCCGCAGCACGATGGGACGTGGGCGTTTGTCCGGGCGCAGGGTCACTTTGCCCGGCACTGCGGCGCCCCCCTTGCTGAGCGGTACCTGATGCTCGTCCACTACATCCTGACGCAGGGCGAACATCATGCCGTTGGCGTTTTGCGCGCCAAGGCGGTTGAACATCAGGGGCTGGTCCAGGGCGATCACGTTCGCCACCAAGGTGCGCTGGCATTGCACAGCCGCCTCGCTGGTCGCCGTCCAGCCCATCAGGGCCAGTACAAGTGATGTGAGGACGGGGCCTTTGCTGGGGGTCGACATGCTGCACCTCCGGGACACAGGAACTGTGCAAGAGGGTCAGCAAGGTGCATGCCAGAAGAAAATATCCTTTCTATTCAATAACTTGGCTTTCGAATCGAACCGGATTGGGGTGAATTCCCCGCTGCGATCCCCACATCGGGGGATGGTATTCATTGTCATTGCGGGGGATTGGGTAAACGGCTTGTCAACAACCCTTGGAAAAAATTGAACGTCCGCGCTCACTTGCTTTCAAGATGATGAGTGACATCAACTCCCAGGAGCCCCGCAACGATGAAGATGCCCGGCCGCGCCCCCAACGCCAACGTGCAACTCGATTATGTGCGCGACACGCTGTTCGGCCCGGTAGCCCTGAGCGTTGAATGCCAGTGCCAGCTTGCCGCGCTGAACTTGCAGGGCCGCCCCGCCCTGCGCTTGCATATCTGCCCGCCGCTTCCGGACAAAGTCGAGCGCGCGCACAGCGTAGCCTTCGTGTGGGATGGTCGCAGTTACCACGGCGTTGTTCGTGACAAGGGCAAATGCGGCGATGGTGGGCTGAACCTGCTGGTTGAACTGCAATAAGCCGATCTACCGACTTTAAGTGGCCTGATGCCGGAATATGTGCGCCCGGCCAGCCTCGGCTGACCGGCGCACCCGAGCAATCAGGCGATCGCCCTTAGCGACGCTGGTTGACTGTCGCGCAGCGCATGCAGGTGATCGACCAGCTTCACCACGTCACGGCAACTGTTCAGGCTCTGCAATGAAACCCCGCTAAGCGTCACGCCCTGCTCCATATTTGGCCCCTGACCCAAGCGGATGGTCAGGCTGGTGCCATCCAGGCAACTGACTTCACAGTGATCAGGCAGGCAGGCCTGTTCAATCATTTGCCGCATTTCCAGTATCGAAACGCCTATCAATGACATGTTACGACCCTCTCTTCAGTGGATGGCCTGTTTATTGGAGTACGCCTTTGGCAGGCGGGGTGCCAATTGATAATGAGCATGCCAAGGCGGCCGTCCATGCGCCGGGGCAATGGTGATGCGGGAGATCATCTAGCACCTTAGTAAAAGAACGGACGCGCCCCACTACCGTTCGACCCAATGATGGCACTTCGCGACAAGCGGTCAGCGATGCAAGGCTGGTCAGTGGGGCTCGACCGCCATCTGGCCGAAGCGCCCGGCATGGAAATCATCGAAGGATTCGGCAATTTCCGCCTGGCTGTTCATCACGAATGGCCCATAACCCACAATCGGTTCGTCGATCGGCTCGCCGCTGAGCAACAGCACACTCGCTCCGTCCAGCGCTTCGATGGCCACGTCTTCACCCGCTCGCTCCAGCAATACCAGGCTGGCCGGCCCGGCTTCACGCTCACTGTTGACCCTCACAGTGCCACGCAGCACGACAAGAGCTGCATTGCGGCCAGCAGCGACAGGCAACTGCACTGCAGCACCTGCGCCCAGGCGCATGTCCCAGACATCCATCGCGGTGAAGGTGCGCGCTGGGCCTGGATGTCCCTGGTAGCTGCCAGCGATCACCCGAAGGCTACCTGCCTGCCCCGCCAACGGCACTTCAGGGATATCGGCTGCCAGCAGCGTCTGGTAACCGGCAGCGGCTCGTTTGTCCTGCGCAGGCAGGTTGACCCACAGCTGCACCATTTCCAGCATACCGCCACTGCGGGCGAACGCCGGGGAATGGAATTCCTCGTGGAGGATGCCGTTGGCGGCCGTCATCCATTGCACATCGCCAGGGCCAATCAGGCCTCCGGCACCGGTGGAATCACGGTGTTCCAGTTCGCCCTGATAAACGATAGTGACCGTTTCGAAACCACGATGTGGATGCTGGCCTACGCCGCGCCGGGCACTGGTGGGCGTGAAGGCGTGGGGGCCGGCATAATCCAGCAGCAGGAACGGGCTGATCTGCTTGGCCAGGTTGTCGTAGGTGAACAGGCTGCGCACCGGAAAGCCATCCCCTACCCAGTGGGTGTGAGGGCTGCGGTGAATACCCAGGATCTTTTTCATGAGAAGTCTCCTCTCTAAGGCTGGGTTAACCTTACCAATGAGACCAATCAGCCGGTAGCCCGCGCAAATGGCATGCATCGTTCCAGCAATGGAACAGTGATTTAGCCCTGCAGGTAATCCAGTATCCGCTGCGCGGCCATGCCCGGGTCTTCCTGCATGAAACAATGGCCTCCGGCGACCTGGCAGGCTTCGACCCTGGGGTTGATCGACGCCAGCCGCTGCACCGAATGCGGCACGAAGGGATAGGTCTGTTCGCCATACAGCACCCGGGTTGGCGCCTGGATGGCGGCAAGATGCGCCCACATGCGCGTCGGGAAGGAACTGAAAATCTCAACTTCACGGCTGGGCCGGCACTTGAGCACCACGCCCTCACCGCAATCGCCGATGGCATGTTCGATGTAGGCCTGCAGCGCCGCATCGCTCCAGCCCTTGAAGATGCCCCGCCCTTGCAGGGAGGCCAGCGCCGCTTCGCGGTCGGGCCAATGGCTGCGGCGGTTGGCGGCCTTGCGTGCCAGGACATGCCGGCGATGCAGCCCCACCAGCGCGGCGGCCCCCATGACCCCGATCATGCGCCGGCTGAACAATACCGGGTCAAGCAATACGGCGCGCTCGAACAACGCAGGGCTGCTGGCCAGGATCAGCCCGGTGAGCACGCCGCCAAAGCTGTGCCCCAGTGCATAGCGAGGTACGTCGCCATACTCGCCACGGCCCGTTTCGAAAGCCTCCACTGCCAACTCAGCCGTGCGGTTCCAGCCGCGGAACACACCGCCATGGTCACTGTCGCCATGCCCCTGAACATCACTGAGCCACAGGTCGAAGTGCTCGCCGAGACGCGCCAGCATCGGCTGGTAGGCCAGGCAGCAGAAGCCATTGCCGTGCAAGAAATGCAGCAGCGGCTTGCCGCTGGCCGGCGAGCGCCAGCCGCGTAAGGTGAAACCTTCGGAGCATTGGTGAGACCAGGGAATCAACTGCATCGGTTTGCCGTACTCTACGCGTTACGAAAACGCCGATTCTACAAACAGCAGCGGGTAAAGCGATATCACTAGCAGCAAGGCCATCAGGACATTGAACAGCATCAGCCAACGCGGGTTCTGCAGCAGGTTGCGCAGCGCACTGCCAAACATCACCCACACGCCGACGCTGGGCAGATTGACCAAGGCGAACACAGCCGCGATGACGATCACGTTCATCACATAGCCCTGGGCCGGTGTGTAGGTGGTGATCGCCCCTACCGCCATCACCCACGCTTTGGGGTTGACCCACTGGAACGCTGCTGCCCCCCAGAAGCCCAGAGGCTTGCGGGCATTGGACGAATCGGCGCTCAACGGCCCGGAGGTGGCGATTTTCCAAGCCAGGTAGAGCAAATAGGCGGCGCCCACGTAACGCAGCACGGTGTACAACGCAGGCCAGGCCTTGAACACCTCGCCAAGGCCCAGGCCAACGGCCAGTACCAAGACCATGAAACCGATGCTGATGCCCAGGGCGTGAGGGATGGAGCGACGCACGCCAAAGTTCACCCCTGATGCCAACAGCATGGTGTTATTGGGGCCTGGGGTTATCGAGGAAACGAAGGCAAACAGCACAAAGGCCATCAGCAGGTCGAAAGAGGCGAGCATGGCAGGCATTCCAGAATCGTTATGAGTGCTGTCACACTACGGCAGTCGCCTTCCGCACAACCGGTACAGTTACATTAAATTACGCAGATACACATGACTGTATCGATACGACGCACTGCTTTCCAAGGAAGCCCAGCATGAGCCTTACCATTCGCCCCGCAGTACGTACTGATGCCGCACAGATTCTTGCATTCATCACCGAACTGGCCGAGTACGAGCGTGCGCGCCATGAAGTGATCGCCACCCTTGCCGATATCGAGCACAGCCTGTTCGATGAAGGCAGCACGGTGCACAGCCTGATCTGCGAACGCGATGGCCAGGCAGTGGGGTTTGCCGTGTATTTCTACAGCTATTCGACGTGGCTGGGGCGCAACGGTATTTACCTGGAAGACCTGTACATCACGCCTGAGCAGCGCGGTGGCGGCGCGGGCCGCGACCTGCTGCGGCATATTGCCCGCGAAGCCGTGGAGAACCGCTGCGGGCGGCTGGAGTGGAGTGTGCTGGACTGGAATGAACCGGCGATCGGTTTCTACAAGTCGCTGGGGGCCGAGCCGCAGGATGAGTGGGTGCGGTACCGGCTGGATGGGGACAAGCTGCTGCAGTTTGCCCGCGGTTGATCGGTAACCTGTGTGAGCTTGCCGGCGATGCAGACGCTGCGGTGCAGGGCACCGGCTTCGCCGGTGATCGCCGGCAAGCCGGCTCCTACAGGTACCCCGCTGCTCTCAAGCTCAGCGCAAACCCAGTGGGAGCCGCCCGTCACGCGCCGCTGCGCACCCGTTGCATCACCGCGCCCACCAGCACCACATTGACCAGCGCCAACAGGCACAAGGTCACCAGCACCCCCATCGCGCCAAAGTGCTCGAACAGGTAGCCCCCCACCAGCGGCGTCAACGCTTGGCCGATCAGCGATGGCCGCGACATGCGCCCCATCAACAGCACGTATTGCGCAGGCGGCATCATCGCCAAGGGCAACAGCCCGCGCACGATCGCCCGCAAGCCATTACCACAACCGAACACCAGCAGGCCCACGGCCGTGGCCGCCGGCACCAGCGTCACCAGCAGCAGGCCGACCAGCACCAGGCTGACCCAAGCCAAGGCCGTCCAGATCGGATGGCGCTGGCCGGCCAGAATCTGCAACACCCTGGAGGCCACCTGGCTGGGGCCGAGCATCGCCGCCAGGCCAATTGCCACCGGCAGCGAGTGCCCAAGGCCCTGGAGCACGGCCACCAGTTGCACGGCAATTGCCGTCATGATGATCGCGCCAATAGCGAACATGCTGGTCAACAGCAGATAAAGCTGGCGATCGACCCCGATCGCGTTGCCTTGATCCTGTGCCTTGCGCACCTCCACCCGCCCCCCGGCCGGCAACACTCGCCAATACAAAGGCGCCACCACCACCAGCAGCACGAGCGCATAGCAGGCGCAGGTGGTGCGCCAGCCCAGGTGTTCGATGGCCAAGGCCACTGTCGGCCAGGACAGGGTCGAAGCGAAGCCGGCGATCAGGGTGATGCCCGTGATTGCCTTGCCCGCACCCTCGCCATACAACCCGCCAAGGGTGGCGAACAGTGCCTCGTACAGCCCCATCGCCATGCCGACCCCGATCACCGCCCAGGCCAGCAGGAACAGCCCCAGCCCTTGGCTGACGGCCATGAGCAGCAAGCCCATCGCGACCACGGCGCCACTGGCGGCCATCTGCGGACGGCCACCGTAGCGTGCAACCAGGCGGCTGGACAGCGGGGCAAGCAGCGCCGAGACCATCAAGCTCAGCGATAGCGCACCGTACACCCACTGGCTGGGCCATCCAGTGTCGCGGCTGATGGGCTCGGCCATCACCGCCATGAGGAAGAACGAACCGCCCCAGACCAGTATTTGCAGGATGCCCAGGCAGACGATGCCAAAGGGCCCGGGGAGTTGAGGGGAGCTGTTCACTATCGGGCCTTGGGTCACATGCGCGGGAGGATCAAAGCTGGCACCCTACCATGCCCGCCATCGATGAAATATCCCGACATATCATTGCGCGTGATAATAACCTTCGCTGCGTTCGATTCGTGCGTCACGCGCAAGGCACTCACACTCCGCCCACTACTAATACTTTGGCGGAGTTCTCCATGGACCACTCACTCAAACCCTTGCGCTTCCCCCTCGCTGCCCTGGCAGTGGTGGTGCTCAGCGCTTGTGGCCGCACCCCAGATGCCGTGCAGGCTCCCGCCGCGCCCAAGGTCACCGTCGCCAAAGTGATCGAGCAGCCGATCAACGAATGGGACGAATTCACTGGCCGCCTCGAAGCCCCGGAAACCGTCGAAGTGCGCCCGCGCGTATCCGGCCAGATCGACCTGGTGGGCTTCACCGAAGGCGCCCAGGTCAAGAAAGGCGACCTGCTGTTCCAGATCGATCCACGCCCGTTCCAGGCCGAAGTGCGCCGCCTCGAAGCACAATTGCAACAGGCCAAGGCCACCGCCATCCGCAGCGCCAACGAAGCCCGCCGTGGCGAGCGTCTGCGTGACAGCAACGCCATCTCCGCCGAGCTTGCCGAGTCGCGAAGCAGCGCCGCCGCCGAGGCCCGCGCCGGTGTCGATGCGATCCAGGCCCAGCTTGACCTGGCCCGCCTGAACCTCAGCTTTACCCGTGTCACCGCGCCGATCAGCGGCCGTGTCAGCCGCGCCCAGTACACCGCCGGCAACATCGTCACTGCCGATGTCACGCCACTGACCAGCGTGGTCTCCACCGACAAGGTCTATGCCTACTTCGACGCCGACGAGCGCGTGTACCTCAAGTACACACAGCTGGCCCGTGAAGGGCAGCGCGGCCAAGCCACTCCGGTTTACCTGGGCCTGACCAACGAAACCGGCAACCCGCACCTTGGCCAGATGAACTTCGTCGACAACCAGGTCAACCCGCGCACCGGCACCATCCGTGGCCGTGCCGTGTTCGACAACCGCGACGGCCAGTTCACCCCTGGCCTGTATGCCCGTCTGAAGCTGGTGGGCAGCGCCCAGTACGACGCCGTGCTGATCAACGACGAAGCCGTGGGCACCGACCTTGGCAAGAAGTTCGTGCTGGTGATGGACAAGGACAACAAGGCGACCTACCGCGCCGTGGAACTGGGGCCCAAGCTCGAAGGCCTGCGTATCGTGCGCAGCGGCCTGGGCAAGGATGATCGCATCGTGGTCAAGGGCCTGCAGCGGGTACGCCCTGGCTCGCCAGTCACCCCGCAAGAAACACCCATGGCCAGCGAACAGACCCTCGCCGCCCTCGCCCAGCAGCGCCAGGCTCTAGAAGCCAGCAACCCGCCGCCGAAGGTTGCCGGCACCAATGCAAAAGTCGCCAGCGCCCAAGCGCCGCGCGGTTAAGGGACAACACCGATGAACTTTTCGAAATTCTTCATTACCCGGCCGATCTTCGCTGCGGTGCTGTCGCTGGTGCTGCTGATCGCGGGTTCCATCTCGCTGTTCCAGTTGCCGATCAGTGAATACCCGGAAGTAGTGCCGCCTACCGTGGTGGTGCGCGCCAACTTCCCGGGCGCCAACCCCAAAGTTATCGGCGAAACCGTCGCCGCACCGCTGGAGCAGGCCATCACCGGTGTCGAGAACATGTTGTACATGTCCTCGCAATCCACCGCCGACGGCAAGCTCACCCTGACCATCACCTTCGCCCTGGGCACCGACCTGGACAACGCGCAGGTTCAGGTCCAGAACCGTGTCACGCGCACCCAGCCCAAGCTGCCGGAAGAAGTGACCCGTATCGGTATCACCGTCGACAAGGCTTCACCCGACCTGACCATGGTGGTGCACCTGACTTCGCCGGACAATCGCTACGACATGCTCTACCTGTCCAACTACGCCATCCTCAACATCAAGGACGAGCTGGCACGCCTGGGCGGCGTGGGTGATGTGCAACTGTTCGGCATGGGCGACTACTCGCTGCGGGTGTGGCTCGACCCGAACAAGACCGCTTCGCGCAACCTGACCGCCGGTGACGTGGTCGCGGCCATCCGCGAGCAGAACCGCCAGGTTGCCGCGGGCCAGCTGGGTGCCCCGCCCGCCCCCGGCTCGACAAGCTTCCAGCTGTCGATCAACACCCAGGGCCGGCTGGTGAACGAGGAAGAGTTCGAGAACATCATCATCCGCGCCGGTGCCGATGGCGAAATCACTCGCCTGAAGGACATCGCCCGGGTCGAGCTCGGCTCCAGCCAGTACGCCCTGCGTTCGTTGCTGAACAACCAGCCGGCGGTGGCCATTCCGATCTTCCAACGCCCCGGTTCCAACGCCATCGAGATCTCCGACGAAGTGCGGGCGAAGATGGCCGAGCTGAAGAAAGACTTCCCTGAAGGCATGGACTACAGCATCGTCTATGACCCGACCATCTTCGTGCGCGGCTCCATCGAAGCAGTGGTGCACACCCTGTTCGAAGCGCTGGTGCTGGTGGTGCTGGTGGTGATCCTGTTCCTGCAGACATGGCGCGCCTCGATCATCCCGCTACTGGCTGTGCCGGTGTCGCTGATCGGGACCTTCGCGGTGATGCACCTGTTCGGTTTCTCGCTCAACGCCCTGTCGCTGTTCGGCCTGGTATTGGCCATCGGTATCGTGGTGGACGACGCCATCGTCGTGGTGGAGAACGTCGAACGCAATATCGGGCTAGGCCTCAAACCGCTGGAAGCCACGCAAAAGGCGATGGGCGAAGTGACCGGGCCGATCATCGCCACCGCCCTGGTGCTGTGCGCAGTGTTCGTGCCCGCCGCGTTCATCTCCGGCCTTACCGGGCAGTTTTACAAACAGTTCGCCCTGACCATCGCCATCTCGACCGTGATTTCGGCTTTCAACTCGCTGACCCTGTCGCCAGCCCTGGCCGCAGTGCTGCTCAAGGACCACCACGCACCCAAAGACCGTTTCTCGCGGCTGCTGGAAAAACTGCTGGGCAGCTGGCTGTTCGCCCCGTTCAACCGCTTCTTCGACCGCGCCAGCCACAGTTACGTCGGTGGTGTGCGCCGGGTCATCCGCTCCAGCGGCATCGCCCTGTTCGTTTATGCCGGCCTGATGGGCCTGACCTATCTGGGCTTCTCGTCCACCCCGACCGGCTTCGTGCCGGCCCAGGACAAGCAGTACCTGGTGGCGTTCGCCCAGTTGCCTGACGCCGCCAGCCTCGACCGCACCGAGGCGGTGATCAAGCGCATGAGCGAAATCGCCCTGAAGCAACCTGGCGTGGCCGACTCGGTAGCCTTCCCGGGCCTGTCGATCAACGGTTTCACCAACAGCCCCAACAGCGGCATCGTGTTCACCCCGCTCAAGCCGTTCGATGAGCGCAAGGACCCGAGCCAGTCGGCAGCGGCCATTGCCGCCGCCTTGAACGCCCAGTTCGCCGACATCCAGGATGCCTACATCGCGATCTTTCCCCCACCGCCGGTACAAGGCCTGGGCACCATCGGCGGCTTCCGCCTGCAGATCGAGGACCGCGGCAACCTGGGCTACGAAGCGCTGTACAAGGAAACCCAGAACATCATCGCCAAGAGCCACAACGTACCGGAGCTGGCAGGCCTGTTCACCAGCTACCAGGTGAACGTGCCCCAGGTAGATGCGGCCATCGACCGGGAAAAGGCCAAGACCCACGGCGTGGCGATCACCGACATCTTCGACACCCTGCAGGTTTACCTGGGTTCGCTGTACACCAACGACTTCAACCGCTTTGGCCGCACCTACCAGGTCAACGTCCAGGCTGAGCAGCAGTTCCGCCTCGATGCCGAGCAGATCGGCCAGTTGAAGGTGCGCAACAACCTGGGCGAGATGATCCCGCTGGCGACCTTCCTGAAGGTCAGCGACACCTCCGGGCCTGATCGCGTGATGCACTACAACGGCTTCATCACCGCGGAAATCAACGGTGCGGCAGCCCCGGGCTACAGCTCCGGCCAGGCCGAAGCCGCGATCGAGAAACTGCTGAACGAGGAACTGCCCAACGGCATGACCTTTGAGTGGACCGACCTGACCTACCAGCAGATCCTCTCCGGCAATACCGCTCTGCTGGTGTTCCCGCTGTGCGTGCTGCTGGCGTTCCTGGTGCTGGCGGCCCAATACGAAAGCTGGAGCCTGCCGCTGGCGGTGATCCTGATCGTGCCGATGACCCTGCTGTCAGCAATCACCGGGGTGATCGTCTCCGGTGGCGACAACAACATCTTCACCCAGATCGGTTTGATCGTACTGGTGGGCCTGGCGTGCAAGAACGCCATCCTGATCGTCGAGTTCGCCAAGGACGAGCAAGCCAAGGGCCTCGACCCGCTGGCTGCGGTGCTGGAAGCCTGCCGCCTGCGCCTGCGGCCGATCCTGATGACCTCGATCGCGTTCATCATGGGCGTGGTACCGCTGGTGTTCTCCTCCGGTGCCGGCTCGGAAATGCGCCATGCGATGGGTGTAGCGGTGTTCTCGGGGATGATCGGCGTGACCGTGTTCGGCCTGTTCCTGACACCGGTGTTCTTCTTCCTGATTCGCCGTTTCGTCGAACGTCGCCAGGCCCGCAAGGCCGAACGCGTTCAATCGCTGGAGAACCACGCATGAAGCTGCTCAAACCCCTGACCCCGAGCCTGCTGGCACTGGCCCTGGCGGCCTGCGCGGTAGGCCCGGACTACAAAGCGCCGGACACTGAGCCTGCGCGTTTGGCCAGCGACGTGCAGGCCAAGGCCTTCGACCGTAGCCGCTTCGAAAGCGTGTGGTGGAAGCAGTTCGATGACCCGGTACTGAACCAGTTGGTGCAGGCTTCGCTGGACGGCAACCGCGACCTGCGCGTGGCCTTTGCACGGCTCAAGTCGGCGCGGGCGATCCGCGATGATGCCGCCAATGACCAGTTGCCGGTGGTCACCAGCCGCGCCAGCAGTGAGATCGGCAAGGGCCAGGTACCCGGCCAGACCGATCAACGGGTCAACAGCGAGCGTTACGACCTGGGCCTGGACATGGCCTGGGAGCTCGACCTGTTCGGCCGTATCCAGCGCCAGATCGAAGCCAGCGACGCTCAGGCAGCTGCCGCCCAGGCCGACCTGCAGCAGTTGCAGGTCAGCCTGATCGCTGAACTGGTCGATGCCTATGGCCAGCTGCGGGGTGCACAACTGCGCGAGAAGATCGCCGTGGCCAACCTCAAGACCCAGCAGGAATCGCGCAGCATCACGGTGACCCTGCGCGACGCCGGGGTCGGCAACGAGCTCGATGTGGTGCGCGCTGACGCCCGCCTGGCCGGGGTCGAAGCCACAGTGCCGCAACTGCAGGCCGAGCAGGCACGGGCTCGCCACCGCATTGCCACCCTGCTCGGCCAGCGCCCGGATGCCCTGAGCGTGGACCTCTCGCCCAAGGCCTTGCCGGCTATCGCCAAGGCCCTGCCGGTAGGCGACCCGGGTGAACTGCTGCGCCGCCGCCCAGATATCCGCAGTGCCGAGCGCCAACTCGCCGCAGCCACCGCCAATGTGGGCGTGGCGACTGCCGACCTGTTCCCGCGGGTAAGCCTGAGCGGCTTTTTAGGCTTTACCGCGGCGCGCGGTTCGCAGATCGGCTCGTCGGCAGCCAACGCCTGGGGGCTGGGGCCAAGCATCACTTGGGCTGCGTTCGATCTGGGTAGCGTGCGCGCCCGCCTGCGCGGTGCCAAAGCCGATGCAGAGGGTGCCTTGGCCAATTATGAACAGCAGGTATTACTGGCCCTGGAAGAGTCGGCCAATGCCTTCAGCGACTATGACAAGACCCAGCAGCGGCTGCTGTCGCTGATGCGTCAGAGCGATGCCAGCCGCAAGGCGGCAGATCTGGCCTCGGTGCGCTACCGCGAAGGTACGGTGGATTATCTGGTGCTGCTCGATGCCGAGCGTGAGCGGCTGAGCGCCGAAGATGCACAGGCGCAGGGTGAGGTTGACCTGTATCGCGGCATTGTCTCGATCTACAAGGCGCTGGGCGGCGGCTGGCAGCCGGACTCGGTGGCCAGCGTGCGCTGATTTCCAACTTTTCAAACGACTCCTTTGGTTGGCTCCTCCCCCAACCGTTTGCCCCGCTGGCCTTGGCTTGCGGGGCTTTTTTTGGTTTGTTTACAGGTCGCTGATAGTGCGGCCGGGCACATGCCTTGATTGCTGTGGTGCCCTTGCAGCCCACGCCAATCTGCCCCAAGCTTCCACTTCCTCCGCCATGGCCCCCTCCGATGCCCACACGCCACCGCTACCTGATCGCTGTGTTACTGCTGATTCTGGTATCAGTCGGCATCGTCTACCTGCGCCGGGATACCCCGCCAGCACAACCGACACTTCCCCCGCACAGCTACGCCAAAGCCCTGCGCCAGGCTCATGAAGGCCAACCGGGCGCCGCGCGGGTGCTCTACCAGCAACTGCAACGCAACGACCTGGCGCCGATCCGCCGCGCAGCCTTGTACGCAGAGCTGCCTAACTACCCTTCACCACAAGCGCTGAAACTGGCCCGCATGGACCTGGAAAACGATGAACCCTTGGTCCGTCGTGCAGCGATCGCCAGCATCCGCCGCCTGCTGCCTGCGGCACAGCGCAGCCTGGTTCTTGGCCCCCTGCTGGATGATGCCGAGCAAAGTGTACGCTTCGCCGCCGTCGATGCCTTGCTTGGCCTGGACCCCGACGCCATTGGTCTGTACTTCGGCCCACTGCAGGCCGCACTGGAGCAATACCAGCAAACGCTGGAACAACAGCCCCAGGATGCCGCGGCCCAGGTACACCTGGCACGCCTGTATCTGCATGAGAATGAGTACACAGAGGCTGCATCCGCCCTGCAACGTAGCCTCGCGTCAAACCCGGACAACCTCGACGCCCTGGCGACCCAGGTACGCTTGCTCGAACGTCAAGGCCACCACGACCAGTCCCGGCAGGTACTGGCACAGGCACTGGCGCTGCGCCCGGATTCGGCCTTCCTGCAACACGAACTGGGGCGCTGGCTGATCCGCCATGGCCAGCGCGAATTCGCCCTGCTCGCTTTGTCCCGCGCAGTCGAGCTGGAGCCGGACAATGCCGACTATCGCTATAGCCTGGCAGTGACCCTGCACGACCTGGAACAGTCCGATGCAGCGCAAAAGCAGCTCGAAACCCTGCTCAGCCGGCAACCGGCAAATCGCCGGGCGCGGGTGTTGCTGATTCAATACTGGAAAGAAACAGGCCAGTTGCAGAACGTTCAGGTGCTGCTTGCCGAACTGGAGCGGCAAAACCCTGACGATCCGTTTCTGCAGCAGGGGCTTTAGATGCGTTGAACCCTAAGGGATTGCCTGTGGTCCAGTGGGTATCGGCCCATTCACGGCTTGGCCAGGCATGGCAGCCCTTAAGGAGAATCACATTGGCCAGGTCGCTGTCACTCGACGAACGTGCCTTGATTCTGGCACCCAGGCAACTTGCCACGCACGCCTCGACGTTTCTGACGAGCGCTGGCATCGATTGCCTGTGTTCGCGTGACATGGCCCACCTGCAGGACGGACTTGGCAGTGGCGCAGGCTTGGTGGTCATCGACGAACACATGCTCAACAGCAGCCAAAGCGGACTGTTGCAGGATTTCATCGACCAACAACCGCCCTGGTCGGACTTGCCCATCGTACTGCTCACGCAAACCCCGCAACCGTCAGCCAGCCCCTGCACGCCCGCCGACCATCCACTGGGCAACCTGACGCTGCTGGCCATTCCGTTCGAAAATGAGCAGCTACTGGAGCTGATCAAGGTGGCACTTCGTCACCGTCGCCGCCAGTACCTGGCGCGCGACCAGTTACTTGACCTGCAGCAACGCCTGGAGGCTCACAGCGAGGCACAGCAAAGCACGGAGCAAGCGCGGCACCAGACCCGCAAGATGGACGCCATCGGGCAATTGGCCGGCGGTGTGGCACACGACTTCAACAACTTGCTGACCAGCATCGGGGGCAGTTTCGAACTGATCGACAGACGGTTGAAACAGGGCAGCACCAAGGGGGTGGAAAGCTTGCTGCACAGGGGGCAGGAGGCCGTTTCGCGTGCAGCGCGCCTTACCCATCGGTTATTGGCGTTCTCATCCAGACAGTCGCTGCAGAGCCGTCGCATCGACCTGCAGGCAATGCTACAGCCAAAACGGCTGGAGGCCGCACTGCAACACGGCGTGATACTGCAACTGACAGTGCCCCAAAACACCTGGCCAGTGGCCGGCGACGACACACAATTGCAAGAAGCCGTGGACAACCTGCTGCTCAATGCCTGCGAAGCCATGCCCAACGGCGGGAAGGTGCGTGTCGAAGCCAGCAATCGAAAGGTAACGGCGAGGCAGTTTGCCGATGGCAGCCTGGCGGTGGGCGACTATACGTGCCTGAGCGTCACTGACGAAGGCCAAGGCATGTCACAGAGCACACTCGAACATGCCTTCGAGCCATTCTTCAGCACCAAACCGGTGGGCCAAGGTATCGGTCTGGGCCTTTCGATGGTCTACGGCTTCAGCAAACAGTCCCAAGGGCATGTGGTACTGCATAGCCAGATAGGCCAAGGCACCCGCGTGGACCTTTACCTGCCGCGACACCTGGAGCAAGAACAAGCGCAGGCTCCCGCAGCGCCACCACTTTCACGGCGTAGCGGCCGCACGATCCTGGTGGTCGAAGATGACCCGGATGTGCGCCAGCTTTTGTGCCAGACCCTTAAGGAGCAGGGTTTCCCGTACCGCAGTGCGTGCAATGCCAGTGAGGCCCTGCAAATATTGCGATCCTCTGAGGCAATCGACCTGCTGGTCAGTGACGTAGGCCTTCCGGGCATGAACGGGCGGCAATTGGCAGAAATCGCCCGTACCTTGCACCCGCATCTGCCCATATTGTTCATCACCGGCTACACCGAAACGGCAATGGCACGGGAGGGTTTTCTCGGGGCAGGCATGCAATTGATGTGCAAACCATTCGAACTGGCGCAATTTCATGCCCGAGTGATGCAGATTCTAGGTGAGGCCTGACGGGCTCATTCGTCCAGCAACAGCAGTGCCTGGTCGGCCAATGTCGACAATTCAAAGGGTTTGATCAACAGCGCCGTGCCTGGCATTTCCAGTATGTGCGGCTCCAGCGGTTGATCCACATAACCGGTGATATACAGTATCTTCTGGTCAGGTTTGATGGTGCGCATGGCTCTGGCCATCTGACGACCACTCAAGCCCCCAGGCAGCCCGATGTCGGTGATGACCAGATCAAACGGGCCATCTTGACGGAAACACTCCAGCGCAGTATTGGCGTCTCTCACATCAGTGACCGTAAAACCCCGCTCGCGCAGATACTCGCCCATGACCGTGCGCAGGCTGTGCTCGTCGTCTATCAACAACACGCGCTGCCCGTTTGCCAGTGACGTCTGTGGCACCGGTACGGCAGGCGCTTGCGGTATCTCTTCCAGGCATCGCGGGAATAGCATGCATACCTTCGTACCTTGGTCAGGTGACGATTCGATCCACACGTAACCGCCTGATTGCCCGACGAAGCCATGCACCATCGCCAGCCCCATCCCTGAGCCACGCCCAATGGGTTTGCTGGTGAAAAACGGCTCGAAGGCCCTGGCCACATCCTCTGCCGGCATGCCATGGCCATCGTCCATGACCTGCAAACCCAGATAGTCACCCGGCGGCAGGCCACCTTCTTCAGGAAACGCCGAGGCCAACCGGGTGTTGATCGTGCGAATCGCAACATTGCCCCGGCCCAGGCAAGCTTCACGTGCATTGGCGCACAGGTTGATCAGGCTGTTTTCCAGTTGGCAGACATCCAGGCACACGGTCCATGGCTCGACATCCAACTCCCAGGACAAACACACTTCAGCCCCGAGCACATGGCGCAACATCGGCTCCATGGCGGTCAGCTGGCAGTTGATATTCAAAGGTGCAGCAGCAAGGGGCTGATGGCGGGAGAACGCCAGCAGCCGGTGGGTAAGGCTCATGGCGCGCTGCACCGAATCGCGCGCCATCTCCACGTAGCTGTCGATAAGCTCCATCCGGCCTTGGCTCATACGTCGCTGCAACAATTCCAGGCTGCCGCCAATACCCGACAACAGGTTGTTCATCTCATGGGCCAAGCCGCCAGCCACTTGACCGACTGCCTCCAGCCTTTGAGTGTTGCGCAACAGTACCTGGGACTGGCGCATGGCCTCTTCACGGTCGTCGGTAATGTCCCGCCCAACGGCCGTCAGTACAGAACCGTCGAAGCTGCCACTCCAGTGGAACCAGCGGTAATGCCCGTCGACATGGCGCACACGTGTTTCGAGCTCTGAAGGCCCTCTGTCGTTGACGAAATCGATTGCAGCCGCTTCAACTTCATCCCTGTCGGCCGGATGAACCAGATCCAGGATCGACGTACCCTGCACCTGAAGCTCGCTCCAGCCCAGGGCGCGATGCCAGGCCGGGTTGGCCGCGATCATTTTGAGGTCCAGGCTCACGGTGAGCATGGCATCACGTGATAGGCGCCACATGTAATCGCGGTCTGCCATGTATCGCGCCATCTGACGCTCGAATGCCTGCGCCTGCTCGCGCCACCTGTCATGCGCTGCAACACTGTCAGAGCTCTGGATCACGGTATGCAGCATACCCACAACTTCATGTTGCTCGTCACGAATCGGCGCATAACTGAATACGTACAAGCGCAGGGCACCAGTCTTTGCGCACTTGATCTGATGAGGCTGATCTTCGACAAAACTGGTACCACCTTCCAGTGCCTTGAACACCCATGGGCCGATATCGTCCCAGACGCTGTTCCACAACGAATCGAAGCGCATGCCCAGCGCTTGGTCCAGGCCACCGATCAGCGCCACATAGGAATCGTTATGGACAACGTTCATGTTCGGCCCCCAGACCACTGCACTGGGGAACGACGACATCAGCATCATGTCGATCGCAATGCGCAACGTGGCATCCCAGTGCGGCAAAGGCCCAAGGTCCGTATCCCGCCAGTCGAACTGCACAATCCTTTCCCTCATGCCAGCAGTCGACTGTGCAGGGGTAGACAGTGCCATGCCACGCGGCGGGGTATCACAAGGTGTACTGTTTGCTACCAAGATGTTGATTCCACTGTTGCTCTAGATTCAATGAGGTGTTCCTGCATCATCGGCTCCACGTTCAAGCGCTGCAATAGGCCATGTGCGAATCGCACCGATTCTGGCACCTGGGCAGGCAGTGCTTACAACGCCAGCTATGCTTTACTGGCTTCCCGCGCCATGCGCTGACTTCCCCGGTTGATTACAGGCAGGAGTGTCGTGATGAGCAAGAAAATTCTGGTGGTACTGACCAATACCGCCAAATATCCGACCCTGAATCGCGCAACCGGTTTATGGCTGGGTGAAGCTGTGCATTTTGTAGAGACGGTTCAGCAAGCTGGTTATACAGTAGACTACGTCAGCCCCGGAGGCGGCTACGTGCCAATCGATCCGCACAGCTTGCAGATGGCGCCCGAGATGGATTGGAACTACTACAACGACAAGGGTTTCATGAACCGCCTGGGCGCCTCGCTAAGCCCCGGCCAGGTCACGGCAGACGAATACTGTGCCATCTATTACACCGGTGGCCATGGCGTGATGTGGGACTTCCCTGACAACCCGCAATTGCAGGAGCTGGCGCGCAGGATATACGAGAAGAACGGCGTGGTGGCGGCTGTCTGCCACGGCGTCGCAGGGCTGCTTAACATCAAACTCAGTGATAACAAGCTGCTGCTCAAGGATCGCCAGGTCACCGGTTTTTCAAATACCGAAGAAAAGCTTGCCGAACTTGAGGAGGTGGTGCCTTTTCTCACCGAGAACGAACTGGGCGCGCGAGGGGGCAGTTACAGCAAGCATGATGATCCCTGGAAGCCCTTTGTTGTCTGTGATGGCCGCCTGATCACAGGACAAAACCCCGCCTCTACGCGTTTACTGGCAGAAAAAGTAGTTCAGACGCTCAACCCGTAATCATTCTTACGCCGCAACTGCGCAAATCCTCAGTCAGACACGGTTGGGGATTACAGTAGCGACTCCGCTGAATACATAGGCTCTCCGGTCAACTGTCCATCTCGGACAACTCGGATCAGGAGGGCTGCAGTCCTATGTCAAAATTCAGGGTTCTCGGTCGCAGCATGATGGCGCTGTTGTTGACGCTGGCGATCAGTTCGATACCTGTTGCCTCAGGCTTGATGGTGATGATCTATCAGCACGATAACAAGCTCAAGGAGACGGCTCGCGTATCGTTGAAAGAAGCCATCTTTTCCATTGATATGTCCCTCAACCGCTTGCACGACGCGGCCGTGGTGGCAATGCCGCTGGCTGGCAGCGCTTGCGAGACAGCCAAGGCGCCCCTGTTGAAACAAGTTCAAGACGTCCGCTACCTGCGAGCGTTGGCCTTGACTGTCGATGCGCGTGTCTACTGTGACACCCAGGTTCCTCCCCGTACGAAAAGCAGATTTACGACTACCTCGGAGTCTCCGGTACAACTGATCTTCGATTCTCCTACAGCGCCCAATGCAGTGCTTGTCGCCTACCAACTTCGTCGCGAAAACCTGAGTGTGATCGCGTCAACCTACGGCATGGAACTTCGCAACGAACTGCGTGCATTTCAAACCGGGCTGGTATTGCTGCTGGAGTTCGGAGATTTTTACATCTGGGCCGATGGCGACAGCCGAGACCCTGCCCGCCCCTCTCAATCCGAGTTCTTCATGACCGGAAAATCGGACAAGTACGGCTACACCGTGAAGGTCGGCTATCCCGACGGCTTTGCCGCTAATGAAAGGCGCCACATGCTGATGCAGATCCTGCCATCGCTTGCGTTGATTGGCATCATCACGGGTTCGATCTTCTACTGGGGGCTGTTCAGGCAATGGGGTAAACCTGGCTGTGCCGCCGCCCAGAATTCGTGACGGCGGCACACTTCACTTATTGAACGTCGAGCACACCTCGGCGAACCTGGTCGCGCTCGATCGACTCGAACAGTGCCTTGAAGTTGCCTTCGCCAAAGCCGTCATCACCTTTGCGCTGGATGAACTCGAAGAAAACCGGCCCGAGCAGGGTTTCCGAGAAGATCTGCAGCAGCAGGCGCTTGTCGCCTGCTTCGGAGGCGCCGTCAAGCAGAATGCCGCGAGCCTGCAGCTGGTCGACAGGTTCACCGTGCCCTGGCAGGCGCTCTTCGAGCATTTCGTAATAGGTCTGCGGCGGCGCAGTCATGAAGCGCATGCCGTAGCCCTTGAGCGCATCCCAGGTCTTGAGCAGGTCATCGGTGAGGAAGGCCACATGCTGGATGCCCTCACCGTTGAACTGCATCAAGAATTCTTCAATCTGCCCCGCCCCTTTGGACGACTCTTCATTGAGTGGAATGCGGATCATGCCATCCGGCGCGGTCATGGCCTTGGAGGTCAGGCCGGTGTACTCGCCCTTGATGTCGAAGTAACGAATTTCGCGGAAGTTGAAGAGTTTCTCGTAGAAGCCGGCCCAGTAAGCCATACGGCCGCGATACACGTTATGGGTCAGGTGATCGATGATCTTCAGGCCTGCGCCCGGCGGGTTGCGGTCGACGCCCTCGATGAAGTTGAAGTCGATGTCGTAGATCGAGCTGCCTTCTTCGAAGCGGTCGATCAGGTAAAGCGGAGCGCCGCCGATGCCCTTGATCGCCGGCAGGCGCAGTTCCATCGGGCCGGTTTCGATCTCGACCGGCTGGGCGCCCAACTCCAGCGCACGGGCATAGGCTTCATGAGCGTTGCGTACCCGGAACGCCATACCACACACCGACGGCCCATGCTCTGCTGCAAAGTAGGAGGCGATGCTTTTCGGCTCGTTGTTGAGAATCAGGTTGATGCCACCTTGCCGATAAAGGTGCACGTCCTTGGAGCGGTGTGTGGCTACCTTGGTGAAACCGAGCATCTGGAAGACGGGCTCCAGAACACCAGGGGTTGGCGAAGCCAGTTCAATGAATTCAAAGCCCATCAGGCCCATTGGATTGTCAAAGATATCAGCCATGTTCGTATCCTCATCTGCAGCGAAAATTATTGAATGCCTGGGATGTGGTACGTAACTGGCGGTGAGCATGGGATGCCGCGCACGCTTCTGGCGAGGAAGTCACCAATGATCAGCTTGAACCCTTGGTTTGTCATATAGGCCCATTCTCGGTGGGGTTGATCCTTCAATGAAGAAAGACCTTATTGTTGTATTCGTAAATCGATTCTACATTGCGTAAATTTCTTTGTCGCGCATTAGTTGTTCACACGCGCCGACAAACGGCTATCCTCAGTCATTTCAAGTTAAAGATTACGCCAACATGCCCCTGCGCAGTAAAAGTCCCGCCCGCTGGAGCTGGCGCACCCTCCTCCCTTGGGGCGTTGGCATCTTGCCCCTGGCGTTCGGCCTGATCGTGATGAACTGGCAAATCGAGCGCGAACTGCGCGCCAGCAGCCAGGCTACCGCGCGACAAGTGGTCGAGCAGGTCGAGCGCATACTGGACAGCATCTCCGGTGCCGCCCAGACCCTGCTGCCGCTAGCTGGCAGCCCATGCGGGCAAGTCGAACTGGCCTTGCGTGGACAGGTGACGCGCAACGCCTATGTACGCTCGACCAACCTGTTCCGGCAGGACACACTGTATTGCACCTCTCTGTTCGGCGAGTTCGACGAGCCGGTAGATGCCCGCGACTACACCGATGGCACGCTGTGGCTGATGGACGGCAACTCGGTCACACCCGGGCACCCACTGCTGGTGTATCGGGCCAGTGACGGCGACAGAGGCGCGATCACCACAGTAGATGGCGACCATTTACTGACTGCATTACGCCTTATGGGCCCCGATGAGGCGCTGCAATTGCGCGTCGGTACGGCGTGGATGGGCAAGGACGGCGTGGTGCATCAAGGCCAGCCGCCCACCGCCCCCATTGGCGACGTGACACTCGGATCGACGCACTACCCCTTCAGCGTTCACGGTGGTTATGCCGCCGACAAGCGGGGCGAAGTGCTGCGCAGCCGCTACCCGGCATTGCTCAGCTTGCTGCTGTTGCTCGGTGTTGCAGCCGGTTGCACTTGTCGCTGGCAAATCCGCCGCGCCAACTCTCCACGCGCCGAACTGCGCCGTGCGCTGGAAGCTGACGAGTTCCTGCCGTACTTCCAGCCGGTGGTGCGCAAAGGCGATTATCGCTGGGCTGGCGCCGAAGTGCTGATGCGCTGGAACCACCCGCACGAGGGCCTGGTGCGCCCCGATCTGTTCATTCCCTATGCCGAACACAGCGGCCAGATCGTCGACATGACCCGTGCGTTGATGCAGCACACTGCGCAAAGCCTGGCGCCGTACGCTGCATTGCTGGAAGACGGCTTCCACATTGGCATCAACATTACGGCCGACCACTGCCATGACCTGGCCCTGATCGACGACTGCCGCACGTTCCTCGAGCACTTCCCCCCCGGGCGGGTGGTGCTGACGCTGGAGCTGACTGAGCGCAAACTGATCGAGGCCACCGGGGTAACGCTGGAATTGTTCGACAAACTCCACGAAATGGGTGTGATGATCGCACTGGACGATTTCGGCACCGGCCAGTCCAGCCTCAACTATCTGCGTCAGTTCAAAATCGACTACCTGAAAATCGATCAGAGCTTTGTGGCAATGATCGGAGGCGATGCGCTGTCGCAGCACATCCTTGACAGCATCATCGAGCTGTCGGCAAAGCTGGGCCTGGGCATCGTCGCCGAAGGCGTGGAAACCGAAGTGCAGCGCGAGTATCTGGCCCGGTATGACGTGGACTTTCAGCAGGGCTATCTGTTCGCCAGACCAATGCCGGCAGCGCAATTTCTCCAGGCGCTGGCCACGCGACCGGGCGTTACGCGGTTGCCGCATGACGCGGCCCCTGAGATCATGCGCGGCTGATCCAACCGCCCATCCAGCTATTCGAGGCATTCGTGTCAAAAGGCATTCTCTGTTCGGTCATGGCCTCCTGCCTGTTCGCCGTGATGTACTTCTATACCTCCCTGCTCACTCCACTCGATGGCGAAGAGATCTTTGGCTGGCGCACACTGCTCACACTACCCTGCCTGACGCTGTTCATGCTGGCCAGCAAAGACTGGAAGCGGGTCGGCGACCTGCTGGCGCGGGTGCGTCAGACGCCTGTGCTGCTGCTGGGCATGGTCGGCACCTCATGGCTGATGGGCGTGCAACTGTGGCTGTTCCTCTGGGCCCCCCTGCACGGGCGCAGCCTTGAGGTATCGATGGGCTACTTCCTGCTGCCGCTGGCGATGGTGCTGACGGGCCGCCTGGTTTACGGCGAACGCCTGTCACGCCTGCAAAAAGTGGCAGTGGCCTGCGCTGCGCTGGGCGTGGCGCACGAGCTTTACCAGCACGGCAGCTTTGCCTGGGAAACCATGCTGGTGATGATTGGCTACCCTATCTACTTCGTACTGCGCCGACGCTGCCGCACCGACCACCTGGGCGGTTTGTGGTGCGACATGTGCCTGTTGCTGCCCTGGGCCCTGTACTTCGTCATCCAAGGGCCGCTGTCGAGCGCAGACCTGCTTGCGCATCCCGGCCTGTACGGCCTGATTCCACTGCTCGGCGCGATCAGTGCCTCAGCCCTGATCGCCTACGTGCTGGCAAGCCGACTGCTGCCGTTCAGCCTGTTCGGCCTGCTCAGTTATGTCGAACCGGTGCTACTGGTGGGCGTGGCGCTGCTGCTGGGCGAAACCATCGGCCCGGATCAGTGGCTGACTTACCTGCCGATCTGGGCCGCGGTGCTGGTGCTGGTGCTTGAGGGTTTCAGGCACCTGCTGCGCCAACGTCGCCGTTCGGTTTGAGGCGCACCTGGCGCACCCGCCGCTCCTCCACCGCCACCACGGTCATGCTCCAGCCGTTCCAGGCCAGGTGGTCACCGACCACCGGCAGGCGGTCGAGCAGGCTCATCACCAGGCCGGCAAGGGTCTGGTAATCTTCGGTGGCACGCGCGCTGAAGCCGGTACGCGCCTGCACCTGGCTGAGGTTCAGCGCGCCGCTGACGACAAAGCCATCAGCTTCCTCAACGATACCCGGGCCTTCCACCTCACTGGCATCAGGCAGCTCACCGGCGATCGACTCGAGGATGTCGGTCATGGTCAGCAAGCCGGTAAAGTCACCGAACTCGTTCACCACGAAGGCGATGTGCGTCGACTGGCCGCGCATCTGCTCCAGGGCGTTGAGGATGCTGAAGCTTTCCAGCAGGTTCAACGGTGCCCGGGCCATGCGCTCAAGGTCCGGCTGGTTGCCGGAGAGCAGCTCCTTGAGCAGCTCCTTCTTGTGCACAAAGCCCAGCGGCTCGTCGATGCGGCCGTCACGAATCAGCGGCAGGCGCGAATAAGGTGAGTTGGCCAACGCCTCGGTAATGGTTGCAGCAGGCTG
This sequence comes from Pseudomonas putida, assembly GCF_016406145.1. NCBI lineage: Bacteria > Pseudomonadati > Pseudomonadota > Gammaproteobacteria > Pseudomonadales > Pseudomonadaceae > Pseudomonas > Pseudomonas putida. The sequence continues at coordinate 2,706,125 of NZ_CP066306.1, read as the reverse complement.
CGCCAGGTCGAGGACGTCGACTTCGGTACGGGCAGTCATTACCGTCCGGATTGGCCGCTCGGCCAGGTTCAGCACCCCGCTGATCATCACCCGTTCGCGGCGGTCGAACAGCACATGTTCCTCACCGCCGGCAACCAGGTCAGCGATCTCCTCGCCAACCTCGTCAGCCTCCACCCTGCGCCCGCCCAGCAGGCGCAGCACGGCGTGCGCGGTACGCTCACGCAATGGCCGGTGCTGCTGCAGGCTCTGCTTGCGGCGGGCACGGGCAAGCTGGTTGAAGAGCTCGATAAGGATCGAGAAACCAATGGCCGCATACAGATACCCTTTGGGGATATGGAAGCCCAGGCCTTCGGCCGTCAGGCTGAAGCCGATCATCATCAAAAAGCCCAGGCACAGCATGATGACCGTTGGGTGAGCATTGACGAAGCGGGTCAGCGGCTTGCTGGCGACGATCATGATGCCGATCGAGAAGATCACCGCGATCATCATCACCGACAGGTGTTCGACCATACCTACTGCAGTAATCACCGCATCCAGCGAGAATACTGCGTCGAGCACCACGATCTGCGCCACGATGGGCCAGAACGCGGCATGGCGCACCGCGCCACTGGCCTGCGTGACATGGCCTTCGAGGCGTTCATGCAATTCCATGGTGGCCTTGAACAGCAGGAACACACCGCCGAACAGCATGATCAGGTCACGGCCGGAGAAGCTCTTGCCGAACACCTCGAACAACGGCGCGGTCAGGGTGACCATCCACGAGATACTGGCCAGCAAGCCCAGGCGCATGATCAGCGCCAGGCTCAGACCGATCACCCGCGCCCGATCGCGCTGATGCGGCGGCAGTTTGTCGGCCAGGATGGCGATGAACACCAGGTTGTCGATACCCAGCACCAGCTCGAGGACGATAAGCGTCAACAGGCCCAGCCAGGCCGTGGGGTCGGCTAGCCATTCCATTAGCGGGTACTCACGAAGGAAGCGTCACGGAGACGGGGAAAGGATGGCCAGGACGGCCGAAAACTGGGGGGTTCCGCGAAGGTGCTCATGGGGACCTGGATAGAAAATAGGGAATCCGATCCTACAAGAGCAGAGCTTTTTTCTGATAGCGCCAAACTATTACAAAACCTGTACGCAGTTTTATGGGGACTTTTCTTCAATACCACGGTTTGGCTTCTGGGCAGCATGGCAAGTACCTCCTTCACACGGACATTCCCGATGAGCCTGTACCTCTCAATGGCTGCGTTTGCGTTGGCAGCATCGATATCCCCCGGCCCGGTGAACATCGTCGCCCTTGGCAGCGGAGCACGCCACGGCCTGCGCGCCAGCCTCGCGCATGTTGCCGGGGCGACCTTGGGCTTTTGCCTGCTGCTGGTGCTGGTGGGGCTGGGCTTGCACGCACTGTTGATGCGCTGGCCGTTGCTGGGCGTGGCGCTGCACTGGGGCGGCGTGGCGTTCCTGCTGTACCTGGCGTGGAAGCTGGCCAGTGATGACGGGCAGTTGGGTGGTGAGCACCCGCAACGCGCCCCTTCGGCTTGGGAGGGCGCAGCCATGCAGTGGCTGAACCCCAAGGCCTGGCTAGCGGCGGTGGCGGGCGTGGCAGCCTATACCGGTGGCGAGCAGCAGATGCTGTGGCTGTTCACGTGGATCTATGGGCCGATCTGTTTTGTTTCAGTGGCCAGCTGGGCTTGGGCAGGCAGCATGATTCAGCAGTACTTGCGCAAGCCGCGCTACCTGCAGATGTTCAACCGAGGCTTGGCGTTACTGCTGGTGATCAGCGCGCTGTACCTGCTCGTTTGATGGTCGCTGAGCCTTGCGATAATGCCCGGGCGTCGCCGCCAGATGTTGCTTGAACGCCCGCTGCAGATGGGCCTGATCGGCAAATCCTGCCTCCAGTGCCACCTCGGCAATCGCCCGCCCCGTGCGCAGTTGCGCGCGGGCATACTGCACGCGCTGATCAAGCAGGTAACCATGCGGCGTCAAGCCGAAACGCTGGGCAAAGGTACGGATCAGATAAGAGCGGGACAAGCCGCTGGCAGCACAGATGTCTTGCAGCGTCAGCGGGTCGGTGCGGTGGGCCCGGATGAACGCAGCTGCCGCCTCCAGCTGCGGGTGATGGGCTTGCGTTTTGCCGGTAGCAGCCTGCAGGTAGCCTGGCAGTGCATTGAAAAAACACGCCAGCCGGGCCTCTCGGTCATCCAGGTTGCCGTCGAACAGGTCGGCAAACACTTGCAGCACGGCACTGTAGAGTGCCGGCGAGGTACTGCAGGTTTGCGCGGGCAAGTTGAAACCGAGCGCCTTCAGCCACGGCATGTCGACGAACAGCATCAGGTATGACCAGCCCTGCCCAGCAATAGGATTGCACGTGTGGACCACACCGGGGTTCATGAGCACCGTGGTACCAGCGCCCACTTCGACTTGGCTGGTCCCACTCAGGTAGGTGCTGCGCCCCCCGGTGATCACGCCGAGCGAAAAACTTTCATGGGAATGGGCGGCATAGCACACCTGACGCCCATCCCCAACGCGCCTTGCTTCTACAAAAGGCAACGCCGAATCCCGCCAGAACCCCGACACCTCGATCATCGCCCCTGCCCTCACCTGCTGCTGTAGCCGGGCCTGTGCTCAGACGCTAACGCCTGCGCGAAAAAGAGCCACGCTTCGTGCCCGGCTCGCCATGATACACACCCGTAAAAGGTGTGTTCAGCCGCAACTTCAATGAAAGTTCAGCTCAAGGCATCACCGGCGGCACGTACTGCAAGGTCGTACCCAACGCCCACAACAGCACCAGCACCAGCGGCACATGCACCAGCAGCTGCACGAACGAAAAGCCGATCAGGTCGCGCGCCTTCAGGCCCAGCACACCCAGTAGCGGCAGCATGTAGAACGGGTTGATCAGGTTGGGTAGCGCTTCAGCGGCGTTGTAGATCTGCACTGCCCAGCCCAAGTGGTACTGCAGGTCATTGGCCACCAGCATCACGTAGGGCGCTTCGATGATCCACTTGCCACCGCCCGAGGGGATGAAGAAACCCAGCACCGCCGAGTACACGCCCATGAGTACGGCATAGGTGTCATGGGTGGCGATCTGGGTGAAGAAAAGCGAAATGTGGTGGGCCAGGGTTTGCTCATCGACCCCCTTCACTTGGGTGAGAATGGCGGCGATCGAGCCGTACAGCGGGAACTGGATCAGCACCCCGGTGGTGGTCGGTACTGCACGCGCCACGGCGTCAAGGAAGCTGCGTGGGCGCCAGTGCAGCAATGCACCGAGCATGATGAACAGCAGGTTGTAGGTATTGAGCCCGGAGATCGCGGTAATGGCCGGTTTGGTGGCGAACTCCTGGTACAGCCAGCCGCCGGCCAGCGCTACCATCAGCAGGATAAGGATCGGGCTGTATTCCAGCCATTCACCCGGGCGGGTGCGCTGGGGTGCGGGCGGCGCGGTGAAACTGGGGTCGACGCCGCAGTCTTCGGCACTGCGCGCACTGTTCGGGCCAGGTGCGGTCGCGTAGGCGATCACCAGCGAGACAATGACCAGGGCCGCCAGCAACACCCCGGACTGCCAGAGGAAGATGGTTTCAGTGAATGGGATCACGCCGGTGATCGACAGAATGGACGGCGGCAGGCTGGCCGGGTTGGCCTGCAACTGCGCCGCTGAAGACGACAGGCCCAGGGCCCAGACCGCACCTAGGCCCAGGTAAGCAGCGGCACCGGCGGCGCGGTAGTCCATCTTCAGGTCACTGCGCCGTGCCAGCGCGCGCACCAGCAGGCCACCGAACACCAGGGACAGGCCCCAGTTGAGCAAGGATGCCAGCATCGAGATCAGCGCCACCCAGCACACCGCCGAACGACCGTTCTTCGGCACCCGCGCCAGGCGGTCGATCAGCCGTGCGGCAGGGGGTGAGCTGGCCACCACGTAGCCGCCGATGACCACGAAGGCCATTTGCATGGTGAAAGGGATCAGGCTCCAGAAGCCATCGCCAAAGGCCTTGGCGGTATCGGTAGGTTTGGCGCCCATGACCATGGCGCCGAGGCATACCAGCACCACTGCCAGGGCAGCGAACACCCAGGAATCAGGGAACCAGCGCTCGGCCCAGTTGGAGCAACGCAGGGCAAAGCGCGCGGAGCGGCTGTCTTGGATTTCAGCGGCCACTGTAACTTCCTTTTATTGGTTTTATGGGGGCTACGTTTCAAGCTCAACGCACAAAACCCTGTGGCAACGACGACACCTGCGAAAGCGTTGGTGCATTGACCATCGCATTCACAGCTGCCGCCGCTGCCACAGGGCTGGGGATGTGTATCAGAAGGTCATTTCTTTCACATCGTCCGGCACGATCAGCTTGCCGGCGGTTTTCGCGATGATTTCTTCAACACTCACACCGGGCGCGGTTTCGCGCAGGATGAAGGCGCCGTTTTCGATTTCCAGGTAGGCCAGGTCGGTGAGCACCTTGCGGATGCAACCGGCACCGGTCAGCGGCAGGCTGCAGCGCGGCAGCAGCTTGGACTCGCCATCCTTCGAGGCGTGGGTCATGGTGACGATGATGTTCTCGGCCCCGGCTACCAGGTCCATGGCGCCGCCCATACCCTTGACCAGCTTGCCCGGGATCATCCACGAGGCGATGTTGCCCTCGACGTCCACTTCGAAGGCCCCGAGCACGGTGAGGTCGACATGGCCGCCACGGATCATGGCGAACGATTGTGCCGAATCGAAGATCGAGGCGCCGCGGCGGGCGGTGACCGTCTGCTTGCCGGCGTTGATCATGTCGGCGTCGATGGTGCTCTCGGTAGGGAACTCGCCCATGCCCAGCAGGCCATTTTCCGACTGCAGCATCACATCCATGTCAGCAGGGACGTAGTTGGCCACCAGGGTGGGGATGCCGATGCCGAGGTTGACGTAGAAGCCGTCCTTCAGTTCACGTGCGACGCGTTGTGCCATCTGTTCGCGGGTCAGTGCCATGGTGAAAATCTCTTTGTTGTTCTGGAGGACGGCGCTCAGGCCTTGACGGTGCGCTTTTCGATGCGTTTTTCGAAGGCGCCCACAATGACCCGGTCGACGAAGATGCCAGGGGTGTGGATCTCGCTGGGCAGCAGCACGCCTGGCTCGACGATCTCTTCCACTTCGACCACGGTGATCTTGCCGGCGGTGGCGGCCAGCGGGTTGAAGTTTTGAGCAGTGTTGCGGTAAACCACGTTGCCGTAGTGGTCGGCCTTCCAGCCTTTGACGATGGCGAAATCGCCGGTAATCGATTCTTCCAGGATGTATTTGCGGCCCTTGAACTCCCGCACTTCCTTGCCTTCGGCAACTGGCGTGCCATAGCCGGTGGCGGTGTAGAAGGCCGGAATGCCGGCGCCGCCAGCGCGCATTTTTTCGGCTAGGGTGCCTTGCGGGGTCAGTTCCACTTCCAGCTCGCCACTGAGCAGCTGGCGCTCGAATTCGGCATTTTCGCCGACGTACGAGGCAATCATCTTGCGGATCTGCCGCTCTTCCAGCAGTACGCCCAGGCCAAAGCCATCGACGCCGCAGTTGTTGGAAACCACGGTGAGGCCCTTGACGCCACGGCGCTTGATTTCGGCGATGAGGTTTTCCGGGATACCGCACAGGCCGAAACCGCCGGCCAGTACCGTCATGTTGTCGGTCAAGCCTTCAAGGGCCTGTTCATAGGTTGCTACGCGCTTGTCCAGTCCGGCCATGCTGATCCGCCTTTTGTAGTTGTTGACCGACGAGGCTGTCGGTGAGCGTGTGCAGGCATCTTCACCGCTGGCGACTGATTTGTTAATTTTGTTTTCGTCATCGATTGATAACTTTTTCAAAACAACCTGTGAGCCCGCCATGAACGTCAAGCAACTGCGCGCCTTCGTCGCCGTGGCCAAGTACCAAAGTTTTGCCCAGGCCGGCGAACACCTGCATGTATCACAACCGGCGTTGAGCCTGACCATCAAGGCCCTGGAGGACAACCTTGGCGGCGCCCTGCTCACCCGCACCACGCGCAGCGTCAGCCTGACGGCCGAAGGTGAGGTCCTGCTGCCACTGGCCCGGCGCCTGCTGGCCGACTGGGACGACACCGAGGAAATGCTGCGCCAGCGCTTCACCCTGCAATTGGGGCGGGTGTCGGTGGCGGCCATGCCGGCTTTTGCCGGCAACCTGCTGCCCCGTTCACTCAAGGTGTTTCGCCAACGTTACCCGAAGGTCAACGTCACGGTGCACGACGTGATCAACGAGCAGGTCCTTGAACTGGTGCGCCACCGCCGCGTCGAACTGGGCATCGGCTTCGAACCGGAAAACACCGACGGCCTGCGCTTCCACCCGCTGTACCTGGACCGCTTCGTTGCTGTGGTGCCCACCGATTCCCCGTTGGCCGAGCTGGCCGAAGTCAGCTGGGCGCAGTTGCTGGCCGAAGATTTCATCGCCCTGCAGCGCCCTTCGGCCGTGCGCCTGCTGCTGGAGCAGAACGTAGCGGCACTGCACGGCAAGCTCGCGGTGGCGTTTGAAAGCCACCAGCTCTCGACCATTGGCCGCATGGTCGCCAGTGGGCTGGGCGTGAGCGCGGTGCCGGCGCTGTGCATCAACCAGATGCAGGAGCTTGGCGCGCGTTGCATTACCCTGGTAGAGCCCGCTGTAGAACGGCGGATCGGCGTCATCGCCTTGAGCGACCATAAACTTTCCACTGCAGCGCAGGCGCTGCTTGAGGTACTGCTTTCCCACACACAGATTCCGGAGGTGACATGCGTTACATGAAACTGGCAGGTTGCAAAGTGCCGGCCATTGGCCAGGGCACCTGGTACATGGGCGAGGATCCGGCACGCAGAGCTGCCGAGGTGGCCGCGCTGCAACAAGGCATCGACTTGGGGATGAACCTGATCGATACCGCCGAGATGTACGCCGAAGGTGGCGCTGAGCAAGTGGTCGGGCGGGCCATCGCCGGGCGGCGCGATCAGGTCTTTCTGGTCAGCAAGGTATACCCGCACAATGCCAGCCAGCGCGGCGTACCCGCTGCTTGTGAACGCAGCCTCACTCGCTTGGGCACCGATGTCATCGACTTGTACCTGCTGCACTGGCGCGGCCAATACCCGCTGGAAGAAACCGTCGAGGCGTTCGAGCGCTTGCGCGAACAGGGCAAGATTCGCCACTGGGGTGTTTCCAACTTCGATGTCGACGACCTGAGCGAGCTGGACCGCCCTGCTTGCGCCACTAACCAAGTGCTGTACAACCCGATACAGCGTGGCATCGAGTTCGACCTGCTGCCCTGGAGCCGGCAACGCGGGTTACCGACCATGGCCTACTGCCCGTTGGCCCAGGCAGGAAAACTGCTGCAGCATCCGCTCTTGCACGAGATCGCCGAGCGCCATGGGGCCACCCCGGCGCAGGTCTGCCTGGCCTGGGTGACGCGCGAAGACGGGGTCATAGCGATTCCCAAGGCGGTGTCGCCGGAGCATGTAAGGTTGAATGCGGCTGCCGCAGGCTTGAGCTTGACCAGTGAGGACTTGCGGGCCATTGACAGGGCATTCCCGGCGCCAACACGCAAGCAGCACCTGGCAATGGTCTGACCGCTCGGCCGACAACGGCGACTGCGGCTGCGTTGCAGCCCGTTCGCCGGTCAAATCAGTGAAAGTCCCGGCTCCTCACATCCAGCCCCTGCAGCAACACACTGACATCCTCCAGCCGCCGCGCAATCAGGTGCCGCACCCCGTTCTCCTGTTCCAGGCGGCCACTCACCTTGAGCAATTGAGCCCCCACCAGCGCGCGCCGTTGCCGCCCGGCCAGCTCGCGCCAAACCACCACATTGACCATGCCGAATTCATCCTCAAGGGTCACAAAAGTCACCCCGCTGGCGGTCTGTGGCCGTTGCCGCCCCACCACCAGCCCAGCCACGGCGACTGCATCGCCATGCTCAACACCCGCCAGCTCCTGCGAGCTGCGACAGCCCAGCACCCGAAGGCGCGAACGCAGCAACGTCAGCGGGTGGGGGCCCAGCGTGGTTCCCAAAGTGGCGTAGTCGGCCACCAGGTCTTCGCCGACAGTAGGCGCAGGCAATGCCACCGCGGCTTCGGGCGTTGCCTGCAACTCGGCGAACAGGGGCAGTTGCGGCTGCACCGCCGCGACCTGCCAGCGAGCCTGGTGACGGTCACGTGCCAGGGCGCGCAACGCCCCGGCATCGGCCAACCGGGCGCGGGCTCTGCTGTCGAGGCCGGCACGCAAGCACAGGTCCTCGACATCGCGCCACGGCCTGCGCGCCCTGGCCGCTTCCAGCCGCCGAGCATCGGCTTCGGCAAAACCTCGGATCTGCCGCAACCCCAGGCGGATGGCCAAGGCACCTTCAGCAACAGGCTCCAGTGTGCAATCCCACTGGCTATGGCCTACATCCACCGGCCGTACCTCGATCCCCTGGCGGCGTGCCTCCTGCAACAGTTGGTCGGGGCTATAGAAGCCCATCGGCCAGCTATTGACCAGCGCACAGGTGAAAATCGCCGGCTCATGGCATTTGAGCCAACTGCTGGCATAGCACAGCAAGGCGAAACTGGCCGCGTGCGATTCCGGGAAGCCATAACTGCCAAAGCCCTTGATCTGCTCGAATATGCGCTCGGCAAACGCCAGGTCGTAGCCGTTGCGCAGCATGCCCTGTACCAGCCGTTCGCGGTGTGGCTCCAGGCCACCATGGCGCTTCCAGGCGGCCATGCTGCGGCGTAACTGGTCGGCCTCACCGGGGCTGTAGTCTGCGGCCACCATGGCCAGCTCCATGACCTGCTCCTGAAACAGCGGCACGCCCAAAGTGCGCTCGAAGACTTCCTTGAGCTTGAGCGATGGGTAGGTCACCGGCTCCTGCTTCAAGCGCCTGCGCAGGTAGGGGTGCACCATATCGCCCTGAATCGGCCCCGGGCGCACGATGGCGACTTCGATTACCAGGTCATAGAAGGTGGAGGGCTTGAGCCGCGGCAGCATGGCCATCTGAGCGCGTGATTCGATCTGGAAAACGCCCATGGTCTCTGCGCGGCTGATCATCGCGTAGGTGGCCGGGTCTTCGGCGGGGATCGTCGCCAGGGTCAGGTGCCGGCCCCGGTGCTGCTGCATCAGGTCGAAACAGCGGCGCAAGGCGCTGAGCATGCCCAGGGCGAGCACATCGACCTTGAGCAGGCCGACCATGTCCAGATCGTCCTTGTCCCACTGGATGACCGTACGTTCAGCCATGGCGGCGTTTTCGACCGGCACCAGGTGGTCCAGCGGTTGCTCGGAAATGACGAAGCCGCCTGGGTGCTGAGACAGATGACGGGGGAACCCTATCAGCTGCGCGGCCAGCACCAGAATGCGCCGCAACGAAGGGCTGCCGGGCTCGAAGCCGGCCTCGGCCAGGCGTTGCTCGTCCGGTATGCGATCGCTCCAGCGACCACAGCACTTGGCCAGGGCATCGACCTGATCGGCAGGCAAACCCAGTACACGGGCGACATCACGCACCGCGCCGGCAGCGTGGTAGGTGTTGACCACCGCAGTGAGCGCTGCGCGGTGCCGGCCATAACGCCGAAACACGTACTGGATCACTTCTTCGCGACGGTCGTGCTCGAAGTCGACGTCGATGTCCGGTGGCTCGTTGCGCTCGCGTGACAGAAAACGCTCGAACAGCAGGCGATGCTTCATCGGGTCGAGCTCGGTGATACCCAGCACGAAACACACCACCGAGTTGGCTGCCGAACCGCGGCCCTGGCAAAGGATGTGCTGGCTGCGGGCAAAGGCGACGATATCGTGCACAGTCAAAAAGTAGCTTTCGTAGCCAAGCTCTGCGATCAGCGCCAGCTCCTTGGCCAGCACCTCGCGCACCTTGTCGCTTGGCCCCGACGGCCAGCGATGGGCCAGGCCACGCTCGCACAACTGGCGCAACCAACTGGCCGGGGTTTGCCCCTCGGGCACCAGCTCACGCGGATACTGGTAGCGCAATTCACCGAGGTCGAACTGACAGCGTTCGGCAATACAGAGTGTTTCGCTCAGCAGGTCGGCCGGATAAAGTTCGGCCAGTTGCTCCAGCGTGCGCAGGTGACGCTCGCCATTGGCGAAGAGAAACCGCCCTGCCTCGGCGACACTGCAATGCTGGCGGATAGCGGTCATGCAATCCTGCAAAGCCCGCCGGCCGCGTACGTGCATGTGCACGTCACCGCACGCCACGGCGCGAATGCCCAGTTGCCCAGCCAGGCCGCGTAGCCGGGCCAGGCGGGTCTCGTCATCGCTGCCCCGATGCAGGTGCACACCCAACCATAAGCGTTCGCCGAACACGCCCTGCAGCCATTGGCCGGTTGCCAGGTCCCTGGAGTCCTCGGCAAGCCATAACGCCAGCAGCCCTCGGTGCAGTTCGCGCAGGTCGTCAGGGAACAATTGATAGCTGCCCTTTTGAGCTCGCCGGCGGGCGCGGGTAATCAAGGCGCACAGGTTCTGGTAACCACTTAGGTCCTGTACCAGCAACACAAGCTTCGGGCCATTGTGCAGGCGCACTTCACTGCCGACGATCAGGCGTATCTGCTGCGCTTTGGCAGCCTGCCAGGCACGCACGATACCGGCCAGGGTGCACTCATCGGTAATCGCCAGGGCCTGGTAACCCTGCTCCCGGGCTCGGCGCAGCAGCTCTTCGGCGCTGGATGCGCCGCGCTGGAAGCTGAAGTTGGACAGGCAATGCAGTTCGGCGTAGCCCGGCGCGCTCATGCGAACCAGCCCTGCAGCCACAAGGGGCCGGGCTTGGCCAGGTCGCGATAGGCCCAGCCGCGCAGGCCTTCACGGGTTTCGATGCAGTAATAGTCGCGGCGTACATCACCGCCATCCCACCAGCCCGACTCGATACGCTCGGCCTGCCCCAGCAACCTGTGAGTGCTGGCATCCAGTGCCAGTGGCTGGGGCAACAACCAGCCCGGGCGGCTCCCGGGCAAGGCGGGCAGGCTGCCCTGCCCGCCTTGCTCGGCGGACTGCCAGGCACATTCGGGGCGGTGGTCGGCTTCAGCGCGCAGGCCCTTGACCGCTTCGTCGCCCAGGCGGGCACGCAAGCGCTCGCGCAGTTGCTCCCAGGGTTGGGCCTGGTGGGCGCGTGGGTCGAACAACGCGTGGTGCTGGGGCACGAAAGCCGGCAAGTCATCGGCCACCAGGCGCAGTTTACGCACCGGTGCCGGGATGCGCAGAGGCTCCAGGCGCCCGCGCGCCAGCTCGAAGAGCATTGCCGCATCACGCTCGGCGGCCAGCAGGCCGACCTGCAATGGCGTATCCGGCCCCTCGGCATGCTCCAGGTACAGGCAAAACCGCTGTACACCGCAGTCTCGCCCGGCGAGGAAAGCGGCCAGATCGTTGAGCATGCGCCGCAACGGGAACAGCAACGCCTGGTGCGATTCGACGTCGAAGTTGAGCTCCAGCCGCGTTTCGAAGCGGTCCGGCGGTTGATAGAAACTCAAGCCAAGCGTACGCAGGCCCAGCAACTGGTCAAGGTGCAACTGGACCTGGGCACTGAAGCGCCTGGCCAATGCATCACGCGGCAACGCCAGTACCTGGTCAAGCTGATGCAGCCCCATGCGGGCGAACGCTTCAGCGGCGTCCTGCGGTAAACCCACCCGCGCAATAGGCATGCGTGCAAGCGCCGCCCGGGTTTCTTCCGGGCAGCTCAGCGCCAGCCCATCATGGCCATTGGCAAGCATGCGCGCCGCCACCGGGTTGGTGGCCAGGACAATCCGCTGACGCAGCCCCAAGGCTGCGAGTTCCTCGCGCAAGCGCGCCTCGAACGCGGGCCAGGGGCCGAACAGTTGCAGGCTGGAGCCCACTTCCAGCAACAAAGCGCGCGGGTAGTGCAGGCTGACCTGGGCACTGAAGCGGTACGCCCAGGCCGCCAGCAATTGCTGCAGATGCTCGATGCGCGCAGCATCTGCCTCGACACAGTTGAAACCGTCGGCCAAGGCGCGGGCAGCGGTCAGGGTAAGCCCGGCACGCAGGCCGAGGGCCGCCGCAGCGGGGTTTACGGCCTGCAACACGCGCCGTTGTACAGGCCCGCCAATCAGCACCAATGGTGCATCGGCGTCATCGCGTTCGCGCAGGATCGAGTCCAGCGCCAACTGCGGCAAAAGAATGCAGGCCCAAAGCATGTTGCATCAACCCTGCCCGGGACAGGCGATGGCAGCAGCCGGCGGTAAACCACCCCGGCACTTGAGCACACGCCATTGCGCGGGCCGCGCGTCGATGGCGATGCGCACCGCGGCCGGGGATGGATTGTGCGCAGCCTGTTGTGGCCTGCAGGCAAAAGCCAGCGCCTGCCCGGTTTCTGCCGCCACCTGCAAGCGCCGCAACGCACGGTCATCGGCACGCTCCGGCCAGCACAGTACGGCGGCGCAACTGCCAGAACGCAGGCACTGCTCGGCAGCCCAGAGCGCGTCGGCCTGTTCGGCATCGACCTGGACCAGCCAGCGCAAGTCCACCCCGGCAGCTTGCCAGGCCGGTGCGTAGGGAATGAAGGGGGGCGCCACCAGCACCACTCGCCCGCTATCGGCGGTCAGCCGGGCCAATGAGGGCCACAGCAGTTGCAGTTCGCCACACCCGGGGCTGGCCAGCAGCAATTCGCTCAGCGCAGCTGCGGGCCAGCCACCCTCCGGCAGCCGTTGATCAAGCGCCGCATGGCCAGTGGGCTGCAACCCGGTCGGCCGTACCCGGGCCTGCCGGCCGCGCCAGACCTGGCGCTGGTCCAGCAACCGGTCAAGATCGACCACCGCGCCCATCAGTCGCGCCTCAACAGGCCGCAGAACACGCCTTCGATGAAGAACTCGCGTTCAGGCCCGACATCGATCGGCGCATAGGCAGGGTTGCGTGGCAGCAACCGGTAGCCGCCCGGTTGGCGTTGCAGGCGTTTGATGGTGACCTCACCGTCGAGACGGGCGACCACGATCTGGCCATCACGGGCCTCGCCTTGCTGGCGGATACCCACCAGGTCACCGTCGAAGATACCGTCATTGATCATGGAGTCGCCGCGCACCTTGAGCAGGTAGTCCGGTGTGCGTCGGAACAGGCTGGGGTCAATCAGCAACTGCTCGTGAATGCCAAGGTCGGGGCCAATCGGCGCGCCTGCAGCCACCTGGCCCAGCACGGGCACTTCGAGAATTTCCGGGCGGCGCAAGGGTGCGGCCAGGCGGATGCCCCGTGCCTGGTTGGGCGTGACGTCGATGTACCCAGCCTGGCACAGGGCAGTGATGTGCTTGCGCGCAACGCTGCGTGATGCAAAGCCGAAGCGGATGGCGATGTCGGCAAGGCTCGGCGGTTGGCCGTGATCGGTGATGCGTTCACGGATGAAGTCGAGGATTGCGCGGCGTTTGGGGGTGAGATTGTCCATGGAGCACATTTGTACTCTTTTCATCGAAAGCTGAACAGCCCCCTTCGTCGCCAGGTTTCGCTATCATCCCCTGACATGTGTTTTCTACTGCCTGGATGCCTGATGCTGACTGCACTGCTGTTCGATCTCGACGGAACCCTCACCGACACCGATACCCTGCATTTGCAGGCCTTCCGTCAGTTGTTGCGCGAACATGACGGCCGTGAGCTGACCCAGGCCCAGTTCGATGCCCAGATCAGTGGCCGGGCCAATGGGCCATTATTTGCCGAGCTGTTTCCAAAAGCCGGCGCGCATGAATGCCTGGCGCTGGCTGATCGCAAGGAAGCGCTGTTCCGCGAGCTGGCCCCTGCCCTTGAACCCATGCCGGGCTTGCTGCGCCTGCTGGACTATGCGCAGGCGGTCTGTATCGAAATGTGCGTGGTGACCAATGCACCTCGGCTCAATGCCGAGCACATGCTCAATGCAATGGGCCTCGGCGCACATTTCGAGCATGTACTGGTGGCCGAAGAGCTGGAACGGCCCAAGCCTGACCCGTTGCCGTACCTGACCGGCTTGCAGCGCCTGGGGGCAACGGCCGAGCAAGCGCTGGCGTTCGAGGATTCGTTGCCGGGCGTGAAAGCGGCGAGCGGTGCCGGGATCTTCACCGTGGGGGTGGCGACTACACAGACGGCAGAACGGCTGATGGCAGCGGGGGCCAGGCTGGTGGTGGATGATTTTGACGATCCGCGGTTGTGGGAGGTCATCGAAACGATGCAGTGTGCCGATTGATTCTCCTGGCGTGACTGGGATCGCGCGGCGCACAACCATTCGTCGCGGCAACAGGGCCTGCTGTCGATCTCACTCCTCCCCGCTCGACCACACTTGAACCCTCGTGCGGAGTCACCCTCATGAACCCTCAAAAGCCCGACATCGTCTCGCGCAGCCAATGGTTGGCCGCTCGCCGTCAGCTATGGCTGCATGAAAAGGCCTTCACCCACCAGCGCGATGAACTGGCCGCCGCCCGCCGCGCCCTGCCCTGGGTCAAGCTGGAACAGCCCTACCGTTTTCAAGGCGCGGAAGGCCAGCTGAGTCTCGCCGACCTGTTCGCCGGGCGCAGTCAATTGCTGGTCTACCACTTCATGTTCGCCGAAGGCTGGAGCGAAGGCTGCCCCGGCTGCTCGTTTCTCGCCGACCATTTCGACGGCGCCAACCAGCACCTGGCGCATCATGATGTTTCGCTGGTCGCCGTTTCGCGTGCGCCCCACGCTGAGTTCCAGGCATTTCGCCAGCGCATGGGCTGGCGCTTTCCCTGGTACTCGTCAAACGGCAGCAGTTTCAATGAGGATTTCGGCGTCAGTGTCGCCACTGAAGGCAACAGCCAATACAACTACGAACCCTATACCGGCAACGAAAGCGAGCTGCCTGGGTTGAGCGCCTTCTACCGGGCGCCGGACGGCACAATCTTTCATACCTACTCCACCTATGCCCGCGGGCTCGACATCCTGGTCAATACCTACAATTTCCTCGACATCGCGCCATTGGGGCGCAACGAGGCAGGCACCATGGATTGGGTGCGGCATCACGATCGCTACGAAAGCCAGCCCGGCAAACCTCATTGCTGCCATGACTGAACACGCCACAGTGCCGCCTGCGCCATGGCTGAGCAGCCCGGGCGGCACAATGGCTGCAGCTCGGCAGAATACGGCCATACTTGAGCCCGTCGCCCTTGCATTACAGGCCCCCCATGCTCAAGCGCTTGCCCATGTTCCACCTACGAACCCTGGTTGTCGGCATTGTCGTGCTGGCGTGCCTGGCAACCCTGTGCAACACCCTCGCTGTCGCCTACCGGGTACAGCACCACGCCTTGGTAGACCTTGAGCTGAAGGCCAACCAAGCCTATG
Source organism: Pseudomonas putida (assembly GCF_016406145.1). Lineage (NCBI taxonomy): Bacteria > Pseudomonadati > Pseudomonadota > Gammaproteobacteria > Pseudomonadales > Pseudomonadaceae > Pseudomonas > Pseudomonas putida. The sequence continues at coordinate 2,690,923 of NZ_CP066306.1, read as the reverse complement.
CGAGCAAACTGGCATCGGATATCAACGAGTTCCTGCGCTCGGCACGCAACCACCTGTCCTACGCCGCCCGGCAACTGGACGGTGGCCTGGACGACATGACCATGCTGAAAAGGGAAGCCAAGCGACTGCAGGTGCAGGACAAGGACTTCAACTCCATCGTCATCGTCAACGCCCAAGGCCAGGTGCTGGTGGCTCATCCGAACACAGAGCAGATCACCAGCCACCACCAGCACTCCAGCGAAATCCGCCAAGCCGTGCAAGCCCGTCAGCCGTGGGTCAGTTCCGCCTACACCTCGCGCGGGGGCGAGCTGGTGATATTCGTTTCGCAGCCGATCTTTGCCGCCGATGGCCGTTACCTGGGCATTGTCGGCGGTTCGGTGTTTCTCAAAAAAGAAAGCGCACTGCATACGTTGATTGGCCTTCACTACCAACAGGACGGTACCTTCGCTTTCGTCGCCGACGGCAATGGACGCCTGCTGCACCACCCCGACCATGCGCGCATTGGCACCCAGGTCAGCAGCAGCCCGACGATCAGCGCGGCCTTGCGTGGCGAGGCAGGCACCCTTGAAGTGCCCAACTATATTGGCGTTCCCATGCTCGCAGGCTTTGCCCCGGTGCCTGAAGCGCACTGGGCAGTGGTGGTCCAGACACCGCGGGATCTGGCCTTGGCACCACTGGGCGAAATGACCCGCAAGGTGCTGCTTTATATACTGCCGGTCAGCATTATCGGCTTGCTGTTGATGCTATGGATGACCTACCGCCTGACCTTGCCGTTACGCCAACTGGCGCACAGCGCCAGTCACCTGTCCGCCACCCAGACCGGCGAACAGCTGCGCCGTATCGACGCGTGGTACGTAGAGGTCGCAGCCATCCGCCGCGCCTTGCTGACAGGCGAGCAATTGCTGCAAGAAAAATTCGGCAAGCTGCGCCAGCAGGCTCAGAGTGATGCCCTCACCGGCCTTGCCAACCGGCGTGCCATGCAACTGGCGCTGGACGCCTTGATGCAAAGCTCAAGAGCATTCGCCGTGCTGGCCCTGGACATCGACCACTTCAAACGGGTCAACGATACCTTTGGCCACGATGCTGGCGACGAGGTGCTCAAACACCTCGCCGAGCTGCTGCGTCACAATTCACGCCAGGATGACCTGCCCTGCCGGGTCGGTGGCGAGGAGTTCACCATGCTGCTGCCCGACACTGGCCTGGCCGATGCCCGGCGCATTGCCGAACGGATACGCAGCGCGGTCGAACAGGCCGATTCACCCCATGTGGGCAAGCTTACCGTGTCGATTGGCGTAGCCTGCCGCCGGCCCGATACACAACAGGCCGGCAGCGTGCTCAAGCAAGCCGACGAGCAGCTGTACAAGGCTAAACACAACGGCCGCAACCGGGTCGAAGTGCTTGACCTCAGCCCCTCACCCCCAGCATTCCCCGCTCGACGATGAAGTCGATCACAGCCTGCAGGCCGTCGCCTTTCTTCAGGTTGCTGAAAGTCCACGGCCGCTCAGGGCGCATGCGCTGGGTATCGCGCTCCATCACCTCCAGCGAGGCACCGACGTAGGGCGCAAGGTCCGTCTTGTTGATCACCAGGAAATCGGACTTGGTGATGCCAGGGCCGCCCTTGCGCGGGATTTTTTCGCCTTCGGCGACATCAATCACGTAAATGGTCAGGTCGGCCAGTTCCGGGCTGAAGGTGGCACTAAGGTTATCGCCACCGCTTTCCACGAAGATCACTTCAAGGTTGCCGAACTTGCGCGCCAGCGCTTCCACGGCTGCAAGGTTCATCGAGGCGTCCTCGCGGATGGCGGTGTGCGGGCAGCCGCCGGTCTCGACGCCGACGATGCGCTCGGGCTCCAGGGCGCCAGCCTCGGTGAGGATGCGCTGGTCTTCCTTGGTGTAGATGTCGTTGGTGACCACGGCGATCTGGTAGTGATCACGCATGGCTTTGCACAGGCATTCGAGCAGCGCAGTCTTGCCGGAGCCGACCGGGCCGCCGACGCCGACGCGCAGGGGTTGCTGATAGCTTTGCATGTAGGCAGTCCTCAGGAACGGAACAAACGGGTGTATTGGGTTTCGTGACGCGATGATGCAATGGCCAGCAGCGGCAGGCCGCCACCGAGCTGGTCGTCACCCAGCGCCAGGGCCTGGTCGATGACGCCGGGCAGAATCTCGCCCAGATCGCGCAGCAGGGTCTGGGCCGCCTGCTGGCCGAACGGCACCAGTTTCACCCCAGCCATGACCGCGCCCTCTAGCCAGGCGAAGGCATGCCCGAGGGCAAGCTGACGCAACGGGATCGACCAGTGCACGGCTAGCCAGGCCATACCGCCCAACTGGCTGAGCTCCAGGCTTGGGCGCCAGGCAGGCGCCTGGCCCAACTGCCAGCCATCGAGCAGGCGCGCCAGGGCCGCGCCACGCTGCTGCTCTTCCAGGCGCAGCTCGGCGGTTTCGCGGTTGGCCAGCAGAAAGCGGCTCCAGCGCGCAAACGCGTCGGCATCATCGGCCTTGCACGCGTAGTACAGGCGCGCCAGCACCGGCCAGTCCAGGTAAGCGAGGGTGTCGTTCATCTGCTCGCGCTGCCAGGCGCTGAAGCTTTTGATGTCACGCACCCAACCCGCCTCGACGGCCCACTCAAGGCCCTGCGAGTAGGTAAAGCCACCCACCGGCAAGCCGGGGCTGGCCAGCTGCAGCAGGCGCAGCAGTGCCAGGTCGCTGTTCATCAACCGGCCAGCACCACTGCGGCGCCGGCAAGCATGCCGCCACCAAAGGCTTTCTGCAGGGCGCTATGGCGGCGCAGCAGGCAACCGACAGCAAAGCCCACTACCAGCAGCAAGCCGCTCACGGTAACGAAGCCGGCGCTGAACATCCAGAAGGCACTGGGCGTGGCCTCCACGCCGTGGGCCCAGCCATGGAACAGGGCGAACACCGGCATGGCCAGCGCCAGCAGCAACTGCCGGCTAGGCAGCAGTACGGCAACGCCAGCCACCAGCACCGACACGGCGATCATGGTCTCCATGCCCAGCACATCACCGAACAGATGGCCGCATAGCGCACCAGCGAACATTGCTGCCAGGGTTGCCAGTGGCAGCGCCAGGTTACGCCGGGTCAAGGCCGCCAGTACCCCGGTCCCCAACAGCATCAACAAGTGGTCAAGGCCGGTCAGCGGATGCAGCAGGCCATCGTGCAGCGGGTTGCTGTCGTGGCCCGGGTGGGCGAAGGCCGGCAGCGCAACCAGCAGCAGGGCAAGGGCAAGCGTTTTTTTCATTGTGGGCTCCAAGGGGCAGTTCAGGAATGGGCTGGCAGGCGCACGAAGGGGTGATCGTGCGCATGACTGTGGCTGTGCGGTGCGCTCTGGTAGGCACCGGCTTCCGGCTCGAACGGCGCCTGCTCGGCCTCGACCGCCAGGCCCAGGCCACGCAGCATGTCGTCAAGCACATGGTCATGCTGGTAACGCAGCAGGCCCGGCTGGATCTGCAGCGGGACATGGCGGTTGCCCAAGTGATACGCGGCACGCGCCAGCAGGTGCGGATCGCTGCAACGCACGGTCGATACGGCCTCGGGTGCTGCAAGTACTCGCACCACCTGGCTGCCGGCGGCATCGGCCAGCAGCTCGCCACCGCGCAGCAAGTGGCCGCGCTCGAGCATCAGGCCGGCCTCGCGGCCATCGTCCAGGGTAACGCGCAGGCGGCTCTTGATACGGCTGTCGACGTCGAGGGTAACGGTGCCGGTGATAGTGTCGGATTCATCGATCCGGCGGGTCAGGACAATCATCTTCGCTCCTTTAGAACAGGAAATAACGCTGAGCCAGCGGCAGTTCGCTGGCCGGCTCGCAAACCAGCAGTTCGCCGTCGGCGCGCACCTGGTAGGTCTGCGAATCGACTTCGATCACCGGTTGCAATGTGTTGTGGACCATATCGGCCTTGCGCACCCGGCGGCAGCCGTGAGCCACACCGATCAGGCTCTGCAAACCCAGTTCCTGGGCCAGGCCACGGTCCATGGCGGCCTGGGGCAGGAAGGTCATGCGCGTGGCATGGCGGGCCGCACCGAGCGCGCCGAACATGGGACGGTAATGCACCGGTTGTGGCGTCGGGATAGAGCCATTGATGTCGCCCATGGGCGCTGTGACGATCATCCCGCCCTTGATGACCAGCGCCGGCTTGACTGCGAAGAAGGCCGGCGACCACAGCACCAGGTCAGCCAGCTTGCCCACCTCCACCGAACCCACCTCATGGGCGATGCCATGGGTGAGCGCAGGGTTGAGGGTGTATTTGGCGATGTAGCGCTTGACCCGGAAGTTGTCGCTGTAGCTGCTGTCCGGTGCCAGCGGGCCGCGGCGCACTTTCATCTGGTGCGCGACTTGCCAGGTACGCAGCACCACCTCGCCAACGCGGCCCATGGCCTGAGAGTCGGACGAGGTCATGGCGAAGGCGCCCATGTCGTGCAGGATGTCCTCGGCGGCGATGGTTTCACGGCGGATGCGCGATTCGGCGAACGCCACGTCCTCGGCGATGCTCGGGTCCAGGTGGTGGCAGACCATCAGCATGTCGAGGTGTTCATCGACGGTATTGACCGTATAGGGCAGGGTCGGGTTGGTCGAGGACGGCAGCACGTTGGCCTGCCCCGCCGCGCGGATGATATCGGGTGCATGGCCGCCGCCGGCCCCTTCGGTGTGGAAGGTATGGATGGTGCGATCACCGATGGCGGCCAGGGTGTCTTCAATGCAACCGGATTCGTTGAGGGTGTCGGTGTGAATCGCCACCTGGATGTCCATTTCTTCGGCGACGCTCAGGCAGCAGTCGATGGCTGCCGGGGTAGACCCCCAATCCTCGTGGAGCTTCAGGCCCACCGCGCCTGCAGCGATCTGCTCGCGCAGCGCTTCAGGGCGCGAGGCATTGCCCTTGCCCAGCAAGCCGATGTTGATCGGCAGGCTGTCGGCCGCCTGGAGCATGCGCGCCAGGTACCACGGCCCTGGGGTGCAGGTCGTGGCATTGGTACCGGTGGCAGGCCCGGTGCCGCCGCCGATGAACGTGGTAACGCCACTGGTCAGCGCCTCTTCCACCTGCTGCGGGCAGATGAAGTGAATGTGCGAATCGATGCCCCCGGCCGTGACGATCTTGCCTTCGGCCGCGATCACTTCAGTGCCCGGGCCGACCGGCACGGTCACGCCCGGCTGCACGTCAGGGTTGCCGGCCTTGCCGATGGCAGCGATACGCCCGTGCTTGACCCCGATATCGGCTTTCACGATGCCCCAGTGGTCGATGATCAGGGCGTTGGTCAGCACCAGGTCCATGGCCTGGGCCGCGAGCATCTGGCCCTGCCCCATGCCGTCGCGGATGACCTTGCCACCGCCGAACTTGACCTCTTCGCCGTAAACCGTGAAGTCCTTCTCGACCTCCACCCACAGGGCAGTGTCGGCCAGGCGCACCCGGTCGCCGACGGTAGGGCCGAACATGTCGGCATAGGCCCGACGTGAGATACGGCTCATGCCTTGCCCTCCAGTGCACCCATCACTTTGCCCTGAAAGCCATACACCTCGCGTTTGCCAGCGTAGGCCACCAGCTGCACGGTACGCGCCTGGCCCGGCTCGAAGCGCACGGCAGTGCCGGCCGGGATGTCGAGGCGAAAGCCGCGGCTAGGCTCGCGGTCGAACACCAGTGCATCGTTGACCTCGTAAAAATGGTAATGCGAGCCCACCTGCACCGGCCGGTCGCCATGATTGGCCACATTGACACTGACCGTTTCACGGCCGACATTGAGTTCGATGTCGCCGGCGGCGACCTGGATTTCACCTGGAATCATGCTGGGCTCCTCGGCCAGGTCAGACGATAGGGTCATGCACAGTCACCAGCTTGGTGCCGTCAGGGAAGGTGGCTTCGACCTGCACGTCATGGAGCATCTCGGGAACACCGTCCATGACCTGCTCGCGACCGATCACTTCGCGGCCCAGGCTCATCAGCTCGGCTACCGTGCGGCCATCGCGGGCGCCTTCGAGCACGGCGGCGCTGATCAACGCCACCGCCTCCGGGTAGTTGAGCTTCAGGCCACGGGCCAAGCGCCGTTCCGCCAACAGTGCGGCGGTGAACAGCAGCAGTTTGTCTTTCTCTCTCGGGGTCAGCTCCATGGCGCTCTCTCAAGTGGCCCAGATGCGCGGCGGGCACGCCGGCAGGCCGAGAACGGCCGGCCGCAGGACGTGCCAGAGGCGCTGCAGGGTGTGTTGCAGATGTTGGTTGTCGTGGTCCAGCAGGCGAATCACCAGCAGCGAACCCAGCAAGGTGGCGCCGGCGGGGGTTTTCAGTTCATCGAGCAGGTGCCGCACCTTTTCCAGCACGGACGGGTCTGCCGGGGACGCACAGAAGGTAGCGAGCAACGGGTGGCCGCCGAGCTTTTCGAGCTGGCCACCGCTGATGCGCAGGCGTTCGTGCAAGCCTGGGTCGTCGGGTAACTCGATGCTCAGACGGCTGTCCAGCGCGCCCTGATCGAATCGCTCGCCCATCACCGGGCGGCCCAGGCACAGCGTTTCCCAGGCCAGCAGGCGGGCCCCGGGCTCCAGGGTGAAGCGGCTGTCGAGGCTGGCGCGGGCGCCGGAGAAGAAAATGCTGTCCTGCGGCAGCCACTCCAGCGTGCTGCCAGCTTGCAGGTGAAAGCGCTGGGTAAGCCGCGCGGTGGGGCCAATGCTGCGGTAGAACTTGCTGGCGCCAGGCATGGTCAGCAGCGCATGGCTGCCGGGTTCCAGATGAATATCCAGCTCCAGGCGGTCGCCGGCGACGATGCCGCCAGGCGGGTGCAGCACATAGACGTGGCAAGGCGCACCTTCCGGGTAGAACGGCCGCTGCACCAAAAGCGGGCCGAAATGCCGGCGCGCACCAAGGCGGGTCACGCCACCACCCTCGACAAAGCGCAACTGCAGGTGGGCACTCCAGCCTGCATCATGTTCAGATTGTTCGACGCGCTCCGCCAGCAACATCCTATAGCCCCTGATATCCACGGCCTGGTGGCCGTTAAGAGGATCAACGCCGCGCACCGACGTGCTGCAGGCCTGACCACTCGATCAAATTCGATTGGCTGGGATATAGCAGTTTGCGGGCCAACTACGCAGGTGAAGCCATATGAAACATATTGCGCGAGGCTCTGGCATGGGGCATGCCGGGTCATGACGCACGACACAAGGGCACTGATCAGCCCTGTTTCGGTGCTTGAATCTGCCAGAGTAATCACCGCGTACAAGACAGCTCGCCGCGACAATCAGTAGACTGGCAATCCACTTGAGTACCGCCCACGGCCAAGGAACAGCCATGCTTCTCGCCCCTGCCATCCCCATCCTGCGCATTTTCTCGGTCGAAAAGGCCAAGGAGTTCTACCTCGATTTCCTCGGCTTCACCCTGGACTGGGAGCACCGCTTCAGCCCGGATCTGCCTTTGTATGCGCAAATCCACCGCGACGGCCTGGTCCTGCACCTGAGCGAGCATCACGGCGACGCCTGCCCAGGTTCGACGGTGTTTGCCCGTACCGATGAACTGCTGGCGCTGGAACGTGAACTGCAGGACAAACAGTACAGCTACGCCCGCCCTCAGGCCGAGCGTGTCGACTGGGGCCTGCAGATGCAGATACGTGACCCGTTCGGTAACCTGTTGCGTTTCTGCCAGCAGATCGATGACGAGGCCGCGCAATGAAAGCATTGGGCAAACGCGAATTGGCGCGCCTTGAGCGTGAACTGGTGGCGTGCCTGACCGACGCCTGCGAAACGGCCAAGGCGCAAATCGTCGGGTTCAGCTGGCTGACACATCGCCTGGACCCTGATCAGTTCCCTGCAAGCTTGCGCATTACCTGGGTATTCGAGCGCGAGGTGGACAAGGCCGCAGCGCTGGCGAGTGATGCGAAGGTACACATGCTCAAACTGACGGCCCAGGCGCTGGACGAGGCAGGTATAAGGCTGGATCACCCGGCATGGCATGTGCGCTTCGACAGTGAAGAAGCCTGCCAACGAAGCCACGCAGGCGACTGGAACAAGCGCTTGCAGGGGCGTTGAGGCCAACAGGCGAGCGGTGATTTACCTCCCCTCGCCTTTGCGCTAGGCTCTTGCATCTCACTACAGGAGGTATTCGTCCAATGCGCCATTGATGCCGCCGTCCCTTCGACGGCCAGCCTTCAGCCTCTGGTTTGCTCCGGAGATGTCGCGGCATGAGTGGAGTTGTGCATGACGAATACGTCGTTCCTGACGCTGGACAGCGTCTCCCTGGTTTTGCCCGATGGCAAGCCACTGTTTACCGACCTCAACGCGTGCTTTGACCAACGCCCGACCGGCATGGTCGGGCGTAATGGTGTGGGCAAAAGCCTGCTCGGGCAGATACTCGCCGGCCAGCGTTTGCCCAGCAGCGGCCGCTGCACTCGCCATGGCAGGGTTCATCACCTGGACCAGCAAGTGATCCGGCACAGTACCACCGTCGCCGATCTAGCCCAGATCGGGCAGGTGATCGCTGCGTTGCAAAGTATCGAAAAAGGCAGCATCGACCTTCACGGTTTCGACACTGTGGGCGATCAATGGGACATTCGTGAGCGGCTGCACATCCTGCTGGATCGCCACGGCCTGGGTCACCTCACCCCCGATTACCCCGCTGCCGAGCTCAGCGGCGGCCAGGCTATGCGCGTCGCCCTGCTCGGTGCCTGGCTCAGCGATAGCGATTACCTGATCCTGGACGAGCCCAGCAACCACTTGGACAGCGAAGGGCGCGCTCAGCTTATGGCCATGATCACGGCTTGGGACCGGGGCTTGCTGGTTATCAGCCATGACCGTGGCTTGCTCGAACACATGTCGCGCATCGTCGAACTGTCGAGCCTTGGCTTGCAGGCATTCGGGGGCCCTTACAGCTTCTATGCCCAGCGCAAGGCCGAACAGCGCGAACAGGCTCAGCAACAACTGGTCCGCGCAAAGCATGAGCGCCAGCTCACCGCCAAAACGTTGCACGAACAACGGGAGCGCCTTGAACGCCACCAGTCACGTGCCAGCCACCACGCCAAGCACGCCAACCAGGCCAAGATACTCATCGACCGCCAGCAGCAACGTAGCCAGGCCACGGCTGGCAAACAGCGTCGCGATCACAACGATGCCCTGCAGGCCCTGCAAACGCAGGTGCAGGAAGCGGCGCGCCAGGTAGAGCGAGACAGCGCGATCATTCTTCATGCGCCGACACCTCAATCGCACCCTGGTCGCGAAGTGCTGGCACTGCAGGGGCTTGTGCTGCCGCGCGGCAGTACCGAACCGATCGACCTGCGCCTTTGCCTGGGCCAACGGCTCGGACTGGTCGGTACCAACGGCAGTGGTAAGTCAACACTCCTTCAGGTGCTGTGCGAAGCGTTGCCCATCCAGGCCGGCAGCGTTCGGATGAGTGGCGAAGTCGCGATGCTCGACCAGCACTGCAGTTCATTACCCGGGCAGCAGACCGTTCTGGCACACCTGCGCGAGGCTAACCCGACACTGCCATCCGGCGTTCTGCGCATGCGGCTGGCTCAACTGGGCCTCGATGCCGCACGCATCGAGCTGCCCAGCAGTTTGCTCAGCGGCGGCGAGCGGCTCAAGGCAGCACTGGCTGGTGTGCTTTATCGCAAACGCGGCGTGGACCTGCTGTTGCTCGATGAGCCCGGCAACCATCTGGACCTGCCGTCGCTTGAAGCGCTGGAGGCCATGCTACGGCAGTTTCAGGGGGCGATGCTGGTGGCTTCCCATGATTCAGTGTTTCTCCAGCAACTGGCGCTGGACGCTTACCTGCACCTGCCATCGGCGTCACCATGATCCAGATAGCCGCCAATTCGTGACTGGCCGTTCCCGATCCGCAGCGGATGTATTATCGTGGCGAGGTGCGCATATAACAGCAGCCCGAGCGATCGGGCACTTGCAAGACAATCGAGGGTGTCATGAGTAACGAAAGCATTAACTGGGACAAGCTGGGTTTCGACTACATCAAGACCGACAAGCGCTACCTGTCCGTATGGCGCAATGGTGAGTGGGACAAAGGCACCCTGACTGAAGACAACGTGCTGCACATCAGTGAAGGCTCCACTGCCCTGCACTATGGCCAGCAGTGTTTCGAAGGCCTCAAGGCCTACCGCTGCAAGGACGGCTCGATCAACCTGTTCCGCCCTGACCAGAACGCCGCCCGCATGCAGCGCAGCTGCGCTCGCCTGCTGATGCCGCATGTGCCGACCGATGTGTTCATCGAGGCCTGCAAACAAGTGGTCAAGGCCAACGAGAAATTCGTCCCGCCACACGGCAAGGGTGCCCTGTACCTGCGCCCGTTCGTGATCGGCACCGGCGACAACATCGGCGTGCGCACCGCCCCGGAGTTCATTTTTTCGGTATTCGCCATCCCGGTTGGCTCCTACTTCAAAGGCGGCATGAAGCCGCACAACTTCCAGATTTCCAACTTCGACCGCGCAGCTCCGCAAGGCACCGGCGCGGCCAAGGTCGGCGGCAACTATGCGGCCAGCCTGCAGCCAGGTGCTGAAGCCAAGAAAGCCAACTTCGCCGACGCCATCTACCTCGATCCGCTGACGCACACCAAGATCGAGGAAGTCGGTTCGGCCAACTTCTTCGGCATCACCGCCAACAACGAATTCATCACCCCGAAATCAGCTTCGGTACTGCCAGGCATCACCCGCCTGTCGCTGATGGAACTGGCGTCCTCGCGCCTGGGCCTGACCGTGATCGAAGGCGATGTCGAAATCAACAAGCTCGACCGCTTCATCGAAGCCGGTGCCTGCGGTACCGCCGCGGTGATCACCCCGATCGGTGGCATCGAGTACAACGGCAAGCTGCACGTGTTCCATGACCTGGAAAAGGTTGGCCCGGTCACCCAGAAGCTCTACAACGAGCTGACCGGTATCCAGAGCGGCGACGTCGAAGCGCCGGCGGGCTGGATCGTCAAGGTCGCCTGAGCCATCGCGCCACGCTGAACCACGGGGCATGCCAGACGCTGGCATGCCCCTTTTTTTGGCTGAGCGTTACGGCCCCATCGCCGACAAGCCCGCTACCACAGGGATTGCGTCATCTTTAGACATTGAGCAAGCGAGTTTGCCCCGCAACAAAGAAACTGCAGCCAGATGAATTTTTCTTAAATTCCCGGCAGTCTATTCTTTGGCACAATCAAGCCTCCACTAGACGCCCAGGAACCAGCATGCCACGCGTACTGACCATCGAAGACGACGCCGTCACCGGCCAGGAAATCGTCGCCGAACTCACCAGCCACGGTCTGGAAGTGGATTGGGCAGATAATGGCCGTGAAGGCCTGGCCAAGGCCATCGGCGGCGGCTACGACCTGATCACCCTGGACCGCATGCTGCCTGAGGTCGATGGCCTGACCATCGTCACCACCCTGCGCAACCTGAAAATCGCAACGCCCATCCTGATGATCAGCGCACTGTCCGACGTCGATGAGCGTGTACGAGGCCTGCGTGCCGGTGGCGACGACTACCTGACCAAACCGTTCGCCTCCGACGAGATGGCCGCCCGGGTGGAAGTGCTGTTGCGGCGCAACAGCGTGCCGATGACCCAGACCCGGCTGCAGGTCGCCGACTTGCAACTGGACCTGATCAGCCATGAGGCCCGCCGCGGCGACCAGACGCTCAACCTGCTGCCCACCGAGTACAAATTGCTGGAGTACCTGATGCGCCACAGCGGCCAGGTAATCACGCGGATGATGATCTTCGAGGAAGTCTGGGGCTACCACTTCGACCCTGGCACCAACCTGATCGATGTGCATATCGGCCGGCTGCGCAAGAAGATCGATTCCCCCGGGCAATCGCCGCTGATCCGTACCGTACGGGGCTCCGGCTATGCCATTGCTGAACCCGTCTAAGGGCTGGAGCTCCTCGACCAGCCGCCTGCTGGCGCTGTACAGCTTCCTCTTCGTGGCGTGGAGCAGCATCCTCATGGGGGTGCTGTACTTCGAGGTTTCCAGCTACCTGAACAAGCTGACCCGCCATTCCATGCTGCAGCGCCAGCACCTGTTCGCGCACATGAGCGGCAAGCAGCTGGACGACGCACTGATCGCCAGCCAGGCGTTCGAGGAACGCGCCTTTGATGCTTACGGCCTGTTCGACGCCCAGCTAAACCCGATCGGCGGGCGTATCCGTGCAATTCCGCCGGAACTCGGCCTGGACGGCAAGGTACATGAACTGGAGCGTTGCCTGGACGCCGATGACCCGCACATGCCACGTGACAGCTGCGACGCGGTGGCAATCAAGGTTCAGGACGGCCGCTGGCTGGTACTGCTGCGCGACAACGGCTCGTTGTTCGTGGTGACACGCATCATCCTGCACGCCTTGCTATGGGGCATATCGCTGACACTTATCCCGGGCTTCGCCGGCTGGTACCTGCTGCGCCGCAGGCCTTTGAAACGCATTCGGGCCATACAGGCGCAGGCAGAGCTGATCGTCGCCGGCGACCTCACCCACCGCCTGCCGCTGTCGGCCCGGCGCGACGAGCTGGACATGCTGGCCGCCATCGTCAACGCCATGCTTGACCGGATAGAACGGCTGATGCATGAGGTCAAGGGCGTGTGCGACAACATTGCCCACGACCTGCGCACACCACTCACCCGCCTGCGTGCACAGCTGTACCGCATCCGCCAGCAGACCGGGCTGGACTCGGCACAAGCCGAGGCACTGGACCAGGCCATCGGCGAAACCGATACCCTGATGGCACGTTTTCGCGGCCTGTTGCGCATCAGTGAACTGGAGGATCGCCAGCGCCGCGCTGGCTTCGTTCAGCTGGCCCCGCGTGAGCTGCTGGTGGAGTTGCATGATTTCTACCTGCCCCTGGCCGAAGATGGCGGTATTCGCCTGCAGCTGCAACAGCCTGAGCACTTGCCGGCGCTGCATGGGGACCGCGAGTTGCTGTTCGAAGCGCTGGCCAACCTGGTGGGCAATGCCATCAAGTTCACGCCAGAAGGTGGCCGGGTGGCCATTACGGCTACGCAGGACGAAGCAGGCGTGCATATCGCTATCGAGGACAGCGGACCCGGGATTCCGGAGGAAGAGCGGACTGCAGTGCTGAAGCGGTTTTATCGCAGCGAGGAAGGACACCGTCACCCGGGGTTCGGGCTGGGGTTGTCGATCGTTGCGGCGATCGTCGACCTGCATGGGTTTGAGCTGGTGGTGGGTGATAGTGAGCTGGGTGGGGCCAAGCTGGTGTTGCATTGCCCGTTGGCGGGGTTGCCCAGGTAAAAGCGGGGGCTGCTGTGCAGCCCATCGCCGGCAAGCCGGCTCCCACCACGACAGCACAATCTTCGAGCCCTGCGCAATACCTGTGGGAGCCGGCTTGCCGGCGATGGGGCCGCAAAGCGGCCCCTGTTACATCATCAGTCAGCCAGACGCCAGGTGGTCGCGCCCTTGCTGTCTTCCAGCACTACGCCCATGGCGGTCAGCTGGTCGCGGATACGGTCGGACTCTGCCCAGTTCTTGTCGGCACGCGCCTGCAGGCGCGCCTGGATCAGCGCTTCTACTTCAGCCGCATCGACCTTGCCCTCAGCCCCTGCACGCAGGAAGTCATCGGCCTCCAGCTGCAGTACACCCAGCACATCACCCAGCTCACGCAGGCGACCGGCCAGGCCGGCAGCCGCATCCGGGTCGCTGTCGCGCAGGCGGTTGATTTCGCGCACCAGGTCGAACAGCACAGCGCAGGCTTCGGGGGTGCCGAAGTCGTCGTTCATCGCCACGCTGAAGCGCTCGACGAATTCCTCACCACCCTTGGCCGCCACACGTGGCAAGCCACGCAGTGCGTGATAGAAGCGCTCCAGGGCACCCTTGGCATCACGCAAGCTGTCTTCGGAGTAGTTGATGGCACTGCGGTAGTGGCTGGCCACCAGCAGGTAGCGCACCACCTCCGGGTGGTACACGTCGAGCACGTCACGGATGGTAAAGAAGTTGTTCAATGACTTGGACATCTTCTCGCCATTGATGCGGATCATGCCGCAATGCATCCAGGCGTTGGCGTACTGCTTGCCGGTCGCCGCTTCGCTCTGGGCGATTTCGTTCTCGTGGTGCGGGAACTCCAGGTCGCTGCCGCCACCGTGGATGTCGAAGCTCTCGCCCAGGCAGCAGGTGGACATCACCGAGCACTCGATGTGCCAGCCCGGACGGCCCGGTCCCCAAGGCGAATCCCAGTACGGTTCGCCCGGTTTGACGCCTTTCCACAGCACGAAGTCGAGCGGGTCCTGCTTGGCCTCGTCGACCTCGATGCGGGCACCGATGCGCAGGTCCTCGATCTTCTTGCGCGACAGCTTGCCGTAGCCGACGAACTTCCCGACCCGGTAGTACACGTCGCCATTGCCCGGTGCGTAGGCGTAACCCTTGTCGATCAGGGTCTGGATCATCGCGTGCATGCCGGCGATATGATCGGTGGCTCGCGGTTCCTGATCCGGCTTGAGGATGTTCAGGCGCCGTTCATCTTCGTGCATCGCATCGATCATGCGGGCCGTCAGCGCGTCGAACGTTTCGCCGTTCTCGTTGGCCCGGTTGATGATCTTGTCGTCGATGTCGGTGATGTTGCGCACATAGGTCAGCTCATAGCCGCTCTTGCGCAGCCAGCGCGTGACCAGGTCGAAGGCCACCATGCTGCGGCCATGGCCAAGGTGGCAGTAGTCGTACACGGTCATGCCGCACACGTACATGCGCACCTTGTTGCCATCGAGCGGCTTGAAGACTTCCTTGGTTTTGCTCAGCGTGTTGTAGATGGTAAGCACGGTGGTTCCTTAGCTGCCCCAGGAGTCACGCAGGGTGACGGTGCGGTTGAACACCGGGCGGCCCGGCTGGCTGTCCTTGAGGTCGGCGCAGAAGTAGCCTTCGCGCTCGAACTGGAAGCGGTCTTCAGGCTGCGCCTGGCCCAGCGACGGCTCGGCACGGCAGCCGGTCAGCACTTGCAGCGAGTCCGGGTTGATGTTGTCGAGGAAGCTGGCGCCCTCCTCGGCCTTTTCCGGGTTCGGCGAGCGGAACAGGCGGTCGTACAGGCGTACTTCGCATTCGACGCTGGCCTCTGCCGGCACCCAGTGGATCACGCCCTTGACCTTGCGCCCCTCGGGGTTCTTGCCCAGTGTGTCCGGGTCGTAGGAGCAGCGCAGCTCGACGATGTTGCCATCGGCGTCCTTGACCGCTTCGTCGGCGCGGATCACGTAGCTGCCGCGCAGGCGCACTTCACCGGCCGGTTCCAGGCGCTTGTAGCCCTTTGGCGGTTCTTCCATGAAGTCGTCGCGGTCGATGTACAGTTCGCGGGCGAAGGGCAGTACGCGTACGCCCATGTCTTCCTTGGGATGGCGCGGCAGTTCGAGCTGCTCGACCTGGCCTTCAGGGTAGTTGGTGATGACCACTTTCAGCGGGCGCAGTACGCACATGGCCCGAGGCGCGGTGCGGTCGAGGTCGTCACGGATGCTGAATTCGAGCATCGACATGTCGACAACACCGTCGGAGCGGTTGGTACCGACCATCTCGCAGAAGTTGCGGATCGAGGCCGGGGTGTAACCGCGACGACGGAAGCCCGACAGGGTCGACATGCGCGGATCGTCCCAGGCGCTGACGTGCTTCTCGTCGACCAGCTGCTTGAGCTTGCGCTTGGAGGTGATGGTGTAGTTAAGGTTCAGGCGGCTGAACTCGTACTGACGCGGGTGCGCCGGTACCGGCAGGTTGTCGAGGAACCAGTCGTACAGCGGCCGATGGCCTTCGAACTCCAGGGTGCAGATCGAGTGGGTGATGCCTTCGATGGCATCGGACTGACCATGGGTGAAGTCGTAGTTGGGGTAGATGCACCACTTGTCACCGGTCTGGTGGTGGTGGGCATGACGGATGCGGTACAGGATCGGGTCGCGCAGGTTCATGTTCGGCGAGGCCATGTCGATCTTGGCACGCAGCACGCGCTCGCCGTCCTTGAACTCGCCGGCCTTCATGCGTGCGAACAGGTCGAGGTTCTCTTCAACGCTGCGCTCACGGAACGGGCTGTTCTGGCCTGGCTCGGTCAGGCTGCCACGGTAGGCCTTGGCCTGATCAGGGGTCAGGTCGCAGACATAGGCCTTGCCACGCTTGATCAGTTCAACGGCCCAGTCGTGCAATTGGTCGAAGTAGTTCGAGGCATAACGCACGTCGCCGGCCCAGTCGAAGCCCAGCCATTTGACGTCGCGCTGGATGGCATCGATGTACTCCTGGTCTTCCTTGGCCGGGTTGGTGTCGTCGAAGCGCAGGTGACAGACGCCGCCGAACTCCTTGGCCAGGCCGAAATTGACGCAGATCGACTTGGCATGGCCGATGTGCAGGTAGCCATTGGGCTCCGGCGGGAAACGAGTGACGATGCTGCTGTGCTTGCCCGAGTCCAGGTCGGCCTGGATGATCGGCCGCAGGAAGTTCGCAGGGACGGCGGGGGCGCCTTTGGCAGCGGCGTTGGGCGCGTTGTCGGCAGTGGGCTTGCTCATAGGATCCTTGAATGCACGTGTCCGGCCTGGGTAGGCCGATTGAATCAAAGGGCCTATCATAGCCGAAGCAGTCAAGCTGCTGACAGCCAGGCTCGGACAAACTGCCGTGATTTATCGCAGCTTTTTGTCGCGGCCTGGCAAAATGGCCAGTGCGCGCCATGTGTCGCGGTCGCCCGATCTTGCGTCAGGTGACTACAGGCGCACTGCGCACCCTAATTCCCGAATGCCTTGAAAGAGCGAATTCCAGCATGTCCAAAGTCAAACTGACCACCAACCACGGCGTTATCGTCCTGCAACTGGACGCCGAGAAGGCGCCGCTCACCACGGAAAACTTCGTTCAGTACGTCAAGGACGGTCACTACGATGGCACCGTGTTCCACCGTGTGATCAAGGGTTTCATGATCCAGGGCGGCGGCTTCGAGCCGGGCATGAGCCAGAAGAAAACCCGCGCCAGCATCCAGAACGAAGCTGACAACGGCCTGAAGAACACCAAGTACAGCATCGCCATGGCCCGCACCATGGAGCCACACTCCGCCTCGGCCCAGTTCTTCATCAACGCTTCCGACAACGACTTCCTCAACCACAGCGGCAAGAACACCCAGGGCTGGGGCTACGCGGTATTCGGCGAAGTGACCGAAGGCCGTGAAATCGTCGACGCCATCGAAAAGGTTGCCACCGGTTCCAAGGCTGGCCACCAGGACGTACCAAAAGACGACGTGATCATCGAGAAAGCCGAGATCGCTGAGTGATACTGCTGATCTCTGATCTGCACCTGCAAGAAGAACGCCCGGACATTACCCGGGCGTTTCTTGATCTGCTCGACGGCCGCGCACGCCATGCCAAGGCGCTGTACATCCTCGGCGACTTCTTCGAAGCCTGGATCGGCGACGATGCCATGACGCCGTTCCAGCAGTCGATCTGCCAGGCCGTGCGCCAGCTGAGCGACAGCGGCACCGCCGTGTACCTGATGCACGGCAACCGTGACTTTCTGATCGGCGAGGGTTTCTGCAAGGCCGCCGGCTGCACCCTGTTGGCTGACCCCAGCGTGATCAGCCTGGGCGGCGAGCAGGTTTTGCTGATGCATGGCGACACCCTGTGCACCCGCGACATTGGCTACATGAAGATGCGCCGCTATCTGCGCAACCCGTTGAGCCTGTGGATTTTGCGGCACTTGCCGCTTGCCACCCGGCAGAAATTGGCACGCAAGCTGCGTAGCGAAAGCCGTGCACAGACGCGCATGAAAGCCACCGAAATTGTCGATGTCACACCGGAAGAAGTGCCAGCGGTGATGGCGGCACACGGTGTGAAAACGCTTGTGCATGGCCACACTCATCGGCCGGCGATCCACAAGCTGGTGGTGAACGGGGAGCCGGCCCGGCGCATCGTGCTGGGTGATTGGGACCGTCGCGGCTGGACCCTGCAGGTGGATGCGCAGGGCTTTCAGCTGGAGCCGTTCGAGTTTTCCTGAAACTGGCAGCTTTGCCATACCGGCCTCATCGCCGGCAAGCCGGCTCCTACAGGTACGCCACCGCCCTCGAGAGCAGTGGAGTGCCTGCAGGAGCCGGCTTGCCGGCGATGAGGCCGGTACAGGTTTGCATCTTAAGGCTGGCTCGCCACTGCCCCCTTGTCCCACTCACTGATCACATAATGCCGATACTCGGGGTCAGCCTTGATTTGCGCCTCGGTGAACGGAATGGGCGCCAACTGCTTGGTCGAGAACGCCTTGGTCTGGTCGCTCGAATGCGCCGATGCGGCTTCGCTGGACTGCGAGAAGGCCAACAACCCGCGCGCCTGGGGCCCATCCTCGGTGAAACTGACCAGTTGCAAGTAACTGGTGCCACTGACCACCAGCCGCTTGCCCGCCCCGTGCGGTACGCTGAAGATCGCGTTATACACCCCCAACCCCTGCGGGCCGCCCGGTACCGGCGTGCCATCGGCCGCCTGCTGGATCTGCCCCCAACGGCTGCCTTCAGCAACGCCGGCTTTGGCTACCTGCTGCATTGAGGCCAGCGCCGCTTCGCGCAGCAACTTGCGCACCGCCGCCTGCTCCACTGCCAAACCACGCGGCGTGTGCTGCGGGTCTGCCGGGTCAAACGCCACTCGCCAGCTTTGCGGATACCTGGCCATGGCCTCGACGATGTTCTGGAAATGCACCAGGCCAATGCCACTGTTCAGGTCAGCCTTGCCATCCCAGCTCGCCAGGCTCGTACACAGTGCCTGCAAATCAGCCTCAGCGCCTTTGCACCATTGCAACAAGTCTGGAAGCACCAGGCTGGCCAAGTAGACCTCGTCATCCATCACCATACGCTGCAGGTCCTCCACACCCAGCTTGGCATTGCCTTGCAGGCGCTCAAGCGCGAAACGCCCGCGCATACCCAAAGGCTGGTCGCTGCGGCTGATCAGCGGCGAGTACCCCGTCAACGGCTGGGCGGGGTTGGTCATCCACGCCGGATCGTTGGAGCTTTGCACGAAATCCTTGCGCGCAAGGCTGGGCAACAGATGCGCCGGGAAGATGCCAGGCTGCGCCGCCTGTGCATCGACCTTCCACTGGCAGGCGCTGCGCGAACCATCGAGCACCACCAGCGGGCCTTGCGCCGCCGGGTTACTGCACTGGCTCAGCAACTGCTGGTCCACATATGGCACCACCGATTGGTTCAGGTAAAGCGCCTGGCCACCCGAATCGACGGCCAAGGTGTTGACCCAGGGGATGCCTTGCAACTGCTCGATCGAGCCCTTCAGTGCCGCCAGGCTATCGGCACGGTTGATGCGATACCACTGCTGCAGCACGCGAGTATTGTCCAGATTGGCGTCACGCAGGCTATAGGCCGCTTTGCTGTCCCAGTCCAGGCGACCTGGCCACTGCACCACGGGCCCGAATTTCGAGCTGTAGACCTGGCGCTCCACCTTGCTCAGCGTGCCATCACCAGCCTTGACCGTGACACTCACAGCCTGCCGGGTCAGCGGCAATGACTTGCCATCGAACAGGTAGCGCGTCGGATCCTTGGGGTCCAGTTGCAGTCGGTAGAGGGTGAAGTGTTTGGAAGTATCGACCGTGTGGGTCCAGGCCAGATGACGGTTGAAACCGATGTTCACTACCGGTAACCCAGGCAGTGCGGCCCCCATGACGTCCAGTTGGCCAGGGATGGTCAGTTGCATCTGGTAGAAGCGCATCCCGCCCATCCAAGGGAAATGCGGGTTGGCCAGCAACAGCCCGCGGCCGTTGGCCGAACGCTCTGCGCCCACCGCAACGGCGTTACTGCCCCGTTCCGAAGCGAAGCGCTGTTGCTGGGCCAGTGCCTCGCCAAACGTGTGCACTGCCTGCTGACTCGTCAACTGTGGCGGCTGGGCAGCCGCCAACGCTTCGGCGAACTGCCCCAGCCCGCCCTCCGATAGCAGGCGACGGGTCAGCTTGACCAGGTCCAGACTGGTGATCGGCCGCAACCACTGGCCATCCCCACACTCTGCCGGCAGCCCTTGGCTACGACGCTCGGCCAAGGCGCGGTTGAAACCACTGGCATAGCCCTCCAGCAAATCACGCACCTGAGCGGGTTGGGCCTGGAGGAAGCTGTTGACCGCAGTCGGCGTATTGAGCCAGGTGAAAAACAGGTCGCTGGCCAGGTTATCGCGCTGCTCAAGGGTTTTGCCCTGCGTGCCAAAAAAGCGCGAACGCTCACCGTTGACCGTCAGCACTTCATTGGCAAGCAGGCACAGATTGTCCTGGCCATAGGCATAACCGATACCGTAACCCAGGCCGCGCTCATCCTTGGCCACGATATGCGGCACGCCGAAACTGGTGCGCCGAATTTGCGCAGCGGCATCGGTGCTGGCTTCTCGCGCCTGTGCGGCCAGGCTGCAGGCAACCAACGCGGCCGCTAGGCCAACGCAGGTCATGGGACTTGAAATTGAGAGCACGGGCACTCCTCGGCTTCTGGGATCATTCCAATCAGACGAACACCCAGATGAAAATTTTACGCAGGAGGAGTCACAGATTCGTCTTCATGACACCGGCAGAGATTTTTTTTGCGCGAAGGCTGCAGATTCTCCGCTCTCATTCGTCCTAGTAAGTGAGGCACCCATATTTCGGGACAGTCCACGAAAAGGAGCATTCACATGTACAACCCGCAACCTTCACTTCAGACCGGGCGAACCCCGGCCAAAGCGGCCAATGGACAGGACGCCTGCGGGGAAGAGCGTGTCGGCAACGAACAGATCCGCGAGTTGCTGCGCACCTATGGGCTGCGTACCAGCCTGATTCGTCTCAAAGTGATCGATGCCCTGCACAGCGCCGGCCGCGCCGGCCGCAGCATTGGCGTGCGCGGTGTGCACGCGCACCTGGAACAATTGGATATTCCGCTGTCGTTTCTCAGTGTGCGGGAGGTGCTCAAGCGACTGTGCGCAGAGGGGGTGATCAATCTGGGCAACGACAAGTGCTACAGCCTCAACCCGCAAGCGCAGGCCGTGCTCGAGCAGCCCTCTTCGCGCTGAGCGCATGGCCGGCCATGCCTGGCCGGCCGGCAAGGGTCAGGGCTTGACCTTGCGCCGCAGAATGCCGTTGATCACGACCACCACTACCGCAATGGCGATAGCCAGCAGCTGGAAGGTCTGTTCACTGATGGTGCCCTGCTTCTGCAGGTGTGACAGGCCCAGCATGAGGCCCAGCACCACCAGGATGATAAGAATCGAATATTTGAGGCGCTGCACGTGTGTCATCGATAGTTCCTTGCAACATCGGGGGCAAATGGCTCGCAACGAGCCGGCGCCATGATACAACGCCGGTGGCTTTCGGCGCTGTATTTCCTGCTTAGCGCGGCACCTCAAGCCTGAAAGCATTGGCCTCCCTACCGCCCATGCTGGAGGCTCCATGCTCAAGCCCGCCCTGCTCATTCTGTTATTACTCCCCTCTCTCCCCACTCACGCGCTGGATATTCGCCAGATACCACCTGAACAATTGCTCCAACTGGGCCGTGAACTGGCGGCGTCCGCCGGCAGCAACCAATGGCAACAGTTATGGCATCGAACAAGGGCGGCCGGGCACCTGCTCGCCAGGCCTGGCCACGCCCATTTCACAATCGAGCAGCCGCAGTTGCCAAGGCTCGCGTACGAAACCTTGGCCAACGCCGGACAGGTCGATGCCGTAGGCAAGACCCTTGCACTCTATCGCCGGTCCTTCCCAGGTAAAGTACTGGGCCGGCACGATGAGCAATCTCTGAGTGCACTCTGCCTCGTGGTCGATTGGCGCAGTCTCCCTCAAACCATGGCCAATTGGCCCCACGCCTACCTCGCAAACGTGAGCTTGATGCATGTTTACCCTTGCAGTGAGGGTACTGGCACCCAGTTGCCTCACGGAAAAGTGACCCCCTGAGTATCAACGCCTGTAGGGCAACGCCAGAGCGATGTCCTACAACACGCGAAATCGTTGCCTTCAAATCCTGCTCCCCGAGGCTACAACAGCTGGACCACTTGGCGCCTAGCGACAGTATTCGTCACTCACTGACAATCCGCTCATGCCAACGACCGAACGCCGATGGTAATCGCCGATCCGCAAATGCGGAATATCAAAGCATCGCGCCCCATCTACCTCGAGGGAGCCACACATGGAATTGCAAGACCTCACAGCCATAGATATCAGCCAGCTACCGCACTCGCTGCAGTCCCTGATCGAATGTATCGGCATAGAAAACGCCTACCAGCTGACCTGCGCCTTCGGCGGCAGACCCAAGTACATACCCAAGCATCGCGAGCGAACCAAGCTCGCTGAGGTACTCCCTGGCGAAGCCCTCGACGCGCTGATCAAGCGTTTTGCCGGTGTGGCACTGGAAATCCCCAAGCCGGACCACTTCCTGCGGCAATTGCGCAACCTGCAAATCCAGAAAGAAAGCGCCGAAGGGCTGTCACGCAGCCTGCTGGCCGACAAGTACGGCCTGAGCCTGCGCCAGATCGGCAATATCCGTCGCCAGGAGCCTTGCACGCGCTGACGACACCCACCCGGCCGCACTGACGGCCGTCTTTGCAGCACCCATCAGAGAAAGAGAATCCAGCTATGTCCCTAGACAACAGCCTCATCGGATCGGTCATCAATGCCTTGCCAATGGACCGGATGATCGCCGGGCCACTACAAGCCATGGTTCAAGCGCAGGTCACTGCGAGCAAATCCTACGCGGACTTCCTCATGCAGGTTTGCGTACAGGATGGTAAAGCGGTTGCCATCCAGTTCGACTATGACGAGACCATCGTCAACGAACAGGGCGAATACAAAGGCGTCGTCAGCAAGTCCATGAAGGTCCCGCTGCTGGCGGCCATTACCCACCCGAACATTGTCATTGAAGAAGGAAAGGTCGAGTTCGAACTGACCATCAGTCAGGCGGCAGAGGATTTCAGTGAGTCCAGCAAAAGTGGGGACGTGGCCGCCTCGCTGGGTTGGGGGCCGTTCAAGCTGGATATGAAGGGCAGCATCAGTCATAAGTCCACTCAAACCCGCAAGTCCGATACCCGTGCCCGCTATGCGTTCAACACCACTTTGCGCCGACAGGATCCACCAGAGGCGGTAATGAGAGTCATCGATTTCCTCACCGATGCCGCCACCAAACCGACGGTGGTACCCAACTCGACCCTGATAAGCACGGATTCGATTTCCGATGCAGACGTACTGAAGGACGATACAGCGAGCACCTCCGCTGCAGGTGGCACTCCTTCCTGATACTTCGCCCTGTCTCAAAATGTCCGCCTCGCTGATGCAGCGGGGCACCCTGTGCACCAAGGAGACACGTGAGTGGACAACCACCCTGCCCCCATGACATCGATTGATCTGCGGGATATCACCCGTGGCCTGCAGGAAGCCGCAGCGGCAACCAACAGCCTGATTGCCCAGCAGTACATCAACTTGTTCGACCATTTTTTCGACGTAGACGCGCAGGCCCTCGGCGCGCCGATGAAAGCCAAGATGGTCGAGGTCGCCATGGACGACAAGCATGTGATACGCGTGCCATTGTTCGCCCTGGTATCACCCAAGGGGCTTGCCTTGGAGCGCATGCAAGTCGACCTCTCGGTGCGGGTCAATGGCACGGAGGCTCTGCGTGCGATGCAGACGAATGATGAGGCCGGCGGCGCAGCAGCCTTCAAGGTCACCATCGGGAGCCAGGGCCGCCAAGGCGAAACTCGAGACCCGGACGAGGTACAGATCCGCATGCAGTTTCAAGCCAGCGAGCCACCCGAAGCGCTCAACCGCCTGATCGAGGAATACACCAAGCTGATCAACCCCACACGCAAACCGGCCACCGAGCCCACACCTGATACCAACGAGTTCATCGATGCCGCCACCGTACGATGACGGCATCCATTCAGAAATCTCGCTTGTAAAAAATATCCAGCGAACTGGCCAGACCACTGGCTGCCTCGAGGTAGACTTTCTTGCTCAGCTTGTACCGCAAGGCAATGGTATTGGCGGGCTCGAACACCCCCACCCCGTACCGCAGGCTAAGCTTCTCGGTCAAATTACCGCTGGCCACTACGCTTGTGGTGTTGCCAGAGCCCTCGGTGTCCAGCTGGAAGTCGTCAATCCCGAGGCTGGACGCGATGCTGCCGGTAACCCCTGCGCTGCCAGCAAGGCCCAGGCCCAGGGCCGCCTCGGCCAACATGTTGTTGTCCTCGCCCGAAGTGCCCAGCGGTCGGCCCAGTACCAGGTAGGACAGCGCCTGCTCCTGGCTCATCGCCGGCTCCGAGAACACCTTGGTAGTAGGCTGCTCGGCGCTGCCGCTCAGGCGAATACCGGCAATAACGTCATCAACTTGCCGAATGGCTTCGATGTCCAGGTAGGGCTGGTCGATGGGCCCGGCGAACAGCAAGCGCGCACGGCGAATGGTCAGGCGCTGACCGTAAGCGCGGTAGCGTCCGTCAGCCAGGCTCAACTCACCACGGGTGTCCATGTTGTCGCCGATATGTACATGGCCGAGCAAGTTGGCGGTAAGCCCAAAACCGCTGAACGACAGTTTGTCTCGCCCCACTTCTACATCAATGTCCATGGCCACCGCCATAGGCGTTTTACCTTCCTCGGTCTGGTGGCCAACGATGACGGTGTCGTCTGATACCTTCACGGTCGATGGCGGCAGTTCACGCACCGTGATATTGCCTTTGGGCACCAGCACCTTGCCGGTCACCGCCAGTTTGTCGTCGATCAGGCGCAAGTTCAGGTCCGGCGCTACCTCAAGGGTTGCGTAGGGTTCGACGGTAACCGGCAACTGCTGGCCCTGCAGGCGCAGGTTCATGCCCAGGGCCTGGCCCCAGGTCAGGTCTCCGCTCAGCCGGCCACGGCCCGCCTCGCCACTGCGCCAGCCACCGTTGAGCTGAACCTGCTCGCCAGCGATCAAGGCCTGCAGCGACAGGTCCTGCAAACTGACGGGCAGCTCAGCGCCACTGACCTCGCCACCACTGAGCATCAGGTTGCCGTTGACCTTTGGCGCCAGCAAGGTGCCGGACAATCGGCCACTGCCATTCAATTGGCCTGCCAGGCGCTCGACCATCGGTACGAAAGGCCGGGCAACCGACAGGTCCAGACCG
The DNA here is from genome assembly GCF_016406145.1 of Pseudomonas putida. NCBI lineage: Bacteria > Pseudomonadati > Pseudomonadota > Gammaproteobacteria > Pseudomonadales > Pseudomonadaceae > Pseudomonas > Pseudomonas putida. The sequence goes on along the minus strand of NZ_CP066306.1, from coordinate 2,665,928 downwards.
GCGAGGCGGAAGTCACCCGACAATGGCTTGTCCTTCCCCAGCGGGTCGAGATGGATGTTCACGCTCAACTCGCCGAGGCGCTCGCCTCGGAAATTCAGCCGTGTATCGATGCGGCGAGGCGCCAGGGTACTGTCCAGGCGCAGCGCCTGGTAAGGGAAATCGACCCAGCGCCCATCGTCCCGCACCCTCAGCGTGCCGCCACTGGCATCGATACGCACGGCACCCTTGGGGCCGCTGGCCGGAATGTCCAGATTCACGTCAGCGTTGAGCAGCCCCTGCCAGGCGAAATCCTTCGGCAACCATTGGGCCAGGCTGTCCAGCGGAAACTGCTTGAGGTGATAACGCAGGCGCGGCTCCGGCGCCAGACGTTGATCCTCGCCACACAGGCTGGCCTGACCGGAGCGCCAGCAGTGGGCACCGAAGTCCAGTTGGCCGCTGGCCAGGCGCTGCAGGCGAGCCGGGGCCTGCAACTGCCAGTCCTGGCCACCTGCCTGGACTCTGCCGCTGGCCAGGCGACCACGCCAGTCCCCCTTGTTCAACTGGCCGTCAAGGCTCAGGTCCAGCTTCAGCTGTGGGCCATCGAGCCCCAAGGTCAAGGCTTGCTGGCGGATGTCGCCCTTGCCATTGGCCTGCAAGGTGCCCAGCGCCGTATCGCCGAGGCGGATACCATTGGCCTTGAGGTTGATCACACCACGCTGGGCGTTGTCCAGGCGTGCATTGAGGTCAAGACGCTGGATACGGTTCTGCTCCTGCGCCAGCTTCTGGCCTTGCAGGGTCAGGGTACCCTGGGGAGCGCTCAGCGTGCCGCTGACATCCAGCCGCCCTTTGGCCTGGCCTCGCAGCCCGGGCCACAGTTGCCCGAGCCGGGGCAGGTCGAGGTCGACACGCCCGGCCAAGCGCTGCTGCAGGCTGCCACTGCCGTTGATGCGGTTGTCGCCCAACTGCACGGCCAGCGCACCGAGGGTCCAGTTCTGCCCGGCGCCTTCGGCCTGTACCTTGAGCATCGCCGGCTGGCCGCGCAGGCGGCCCTTTAGATCAAGCTGGGCATCGAGGGTGAGCTGCTCACCCTTCATTTCACCTTTGCTGCGCAACGGACCGGCCAGAGTACCGGGCAGTTCGGCGAGCCAGTAGGCCGGATCGAGTGCCGACAGCTGCAGGTCAACGTCCCAGGCCAGGGTATCGGCAAAGCGCACCGCGACGCTGCCGGCGGCCTTGCCTTGCCCGGCGGTCAGGGCCAACTGCGGCAGGCGCACCTGGCTAAGGTCACCCTCGAAAGGGCTGGCCAACGTAAAGGCTCCGGCCGGGCCGTCGAGGTCGCCATTGAAAGTACCCTGGTAACTGCCATCGCGGTATTGCACCTGCGCGTTGAAGCGCTTGAGCGTGACATCTGGCGGCGCGTCCAACGGGTACAGACGTAGCCACGGGAAATCCTGCCAGTCGAGCTGGGCATCGGCCAGCAAGCCTTGCTGCCAGTCGGCACTGGCCTTCAGCTTCACGTGCTGAGCGTCGCTGGCAGAAAGGTCCAACGCCTGAACGTTCGCCCCGTTTGCATCTACCTTGCCCATGAGCAGCAAGGCGATCGGTGCCTGTTCTGCCGGCAGGCTGGCGCTACCAGCCACCTGATAACCCCTGAGCAAATCGCCCTCGGCGTCGAGCTTGAGCTGATTGAGCTGCAGCGTGTCCGGTAACGTCTGCGCGGGTTTGAAGGCATCGGAGCGCAGTTGCAACCTGGCCGGCAGGTGCTCGGCCAGTGCCTGCAACTCACCGGTCAGACGCGCGTTGAGGTAACCGCTGCTGGTCGCATCCAGTTCGAGGGTTTTCTGCAACTCGCCCTTGGCGGTCAGTGCCAGTTGCCAGGCCTGCCCTTGCACCGCAGGCAGTTGCACCTGCCCCTGCAGTTGCACCGGCCAGTCACCCTCGGGTTGCAGATCACCCTGCACATTCAAGTGCAGGTCATCACGCTGCAGTTGCAGGCTGTCGATCTGCAGACCTGTGGCAGTCCAGTGCGCCGCCAGGTGAAGATCGCCAAGCAGGTCACTGCCATCGAGGCGCACCTGACCAACCTTGACGTCACCCAGCTCGATGGCCACCGGCAGCCGCAAAACCGGTAACTGCAGCGGCCCGCTATCGGCAGGTTGATCGCTCGGCGCGAACACCATGTCGATACGCTGGGCATGCAGTTGATCGATGCACAGGGTTGCCCGCAATAAACATCCAGGTGTCCAGTTCAGCAGCGGAGCCTGCACTTCGACGCGGTTGCCGCCGTCAGCCCACGTCAATTGGCTCGCCTGCCACCTGCCCGCAAGGCGCCCTTGGAAGTCATGGATCTGCAGGCCGGGCACGCGCCCAAGCACCCAATGGCTGCCGCCTTCGGTACCAAGTAACGCTCCTAGCGCCAGAACAACCAGCAGCACGCTGCCAAGCAGGCCCAGCAGAATGAATTTGAACACACGCATCAAAGCTCTGGCCCCATGGAGAAATGCAGGCGGATACCACCGTCGTCATCAAGGGCCTTGGCCAAGTCAAGGCGCAATGGCCCGACCGGCGAAACCCAGCGCACGCCGAAACCGACCCCGGTCTTGAGGCTCGGCAGCTCCAGCGTGTTGAACGAATTGCCCTGGTCGACGAACGTCGCCACACGCCACTTCTCGGTCACCGAATACTGGTATTCGACGCTGCCTGCCACCAGATAGCGGCCACCAATACGGTCGCCGTCGCTGTTCTTTGGCGACAGCGTCTGATAGTCGTAGCCGCGCACGCTCTGGTCGCCACCGGCGAAGAAACGCAGGGATGGCGGGATGTTGTTCTTGTAACCGTTGGTGGCGCTGCCACCGAACTGTACCCTGCCAAGCAAGCGGTGGTTGTGCCCGAGCGTGGTCAGGCCCTTGAGCAGCACGTTGCCATGCAACAGGTTGGTGTCGGACACCAGCCCTTCCTTGGCCACCTGGGTATCGAACTGCAGGCGGTAGCCGTTGTGCGGGTCAATTCGGTTGTCGCTGCGCAAGTAGGAGAAGCTTACGCCCGGCATAAGCAGGTTGCTCAGGCCCGAATCGTCGCCAAGACGATACTCTTCACGCTGGTACTTGAGCGAGATCACGCGTTGCCAGCCACTGGGCAGCTTGCTGTGCCATTCGGGCCCCACGGTCAGTAGCTTGCTGAGTGTGTCTGTACCGGCTATCTCTTCATTCTGATAGCCGCCAGCGAAACGCAACTTGTCGGTCAGGGGTGGGTCAAGTGGCACGTCGTACCACAGCCCCACGTTTTGCCGGGGAGCTGAAAGTTCTGTCTCCCACCCGTAGCTATGGCCTTGGGGGTTGACCCAGTGGCGCGTCCAGTTGGCTTTGCCGCGCGGACCGACATCCGTAGAAAACCCTAGGCCAAGCCCCATCGTCCGCGGCTTGCGGGTATCGAGGCGTACGTCCACAGGGATTTGCTCAGCCACTGCGGCGGTGGGCGCGGCATCGACCCGTACACCCTCGAAATAACCGCTGGACTGCAGGTCATTGTTCAGCTCAGCGATAAGTTCCGAGTCGTAGGGCGTGCCCGGTTCGAACGAGACCATACGCTGCAGCAGATCTTCGTCCAGCGGTGTATCGCCACTGAACCTTACCGCCCCCAAGCGATAGCGTGGGCCGCTCTGATACACCAGTTCGATATCGGCGACCCCGGCCTGCGGGTCGACGGCAAGGCGCTGGCGGCTGAAATGCCCGCTGAAAAAGCCGTAGCGCGAGGCCTGGTTCTGGATCAACCGTTTGGCGTCCTCGTACAGCCCATGGTTGAGTTGCTCACCGGCGCGCAGGGCTTTGCTGTCAGGTACGCGAAACGCCTTCATCTCGCTGGCAGGCCCTTCGATGCGCACGGTTACGTTGCGCAGGCGCACAGGCTCGCCCGGGTCGATATGAAGGATCAGCTTCGCAGGTTGGTCGGCCTTGGCAGGAGGCCTGACCTCGCTATCGATCTGCGCCTGATAGTAGCCAAGCGCTTGCGCCGCTTTTCGCGCCTGCTCCTGCGCCCCGCGACTGAAGCGCAAAAGCGCCTCTTCATCGCGGTCCCCAAGGGTACCTATATAGCCTTCGACATTGGCTTTGAGCGCTTTGTTGGCAGGTTTCACCTGCACCAGCAATTCGCTCTGCCCCCATGCTGTGAAACTGGCGGCCCAGAAAACCAGGCCCCAAGTCAGTCTTCCTGAATACGTCATGCGGCGCATGCTACCAGAGCCAGGCGCTCAAGGGAGCCGCCTGGCGGGCTTTCATGCAGTCGGGGAAATTGAAGATACCGGACAGGGGTGAAAAAACACCCTTTCCCGGATTGGCCCTACAGCCACCTCGCCAATCTCCTCATACCCCTGCCGCTCATAGAATGGGAGGTAATGCTCATTGCCCGAATCCAGCACCACGCCTTGGGTATTGGGGTCTTCTGCGCACCAGTCGTGCACGGCCTGTAACAATTGTTCGCCATAGTGCTGACCGCGAAACGCCGGGTGCACGCCAAGAAGCGGCAACATGTGGACCTGCTCTGTTGGCAGGCAACCGACAAGCGCCGCCTGGTAATCCATGTAGCGTCGCGTGCAGCGTTGCCCGGTACCCAGCAGCATGCGCAGGCGCCAGGCCCAGCTGTCGGCCACCCCTAACCTGCGCTGCGGAGGTACGATCAGCGCCAATGCTATCAGGCGGTCATCCAGCAACAGGCCAATGGCCGGTAACTGCAGGTAGAAATGCTGTCGTACCCACTCGCGCACCATTACCCGCAAGCGTCGTTCATAGCCAGGGCGCTGGGCCTCAAAAATATAGGCAAAGGTGGGCTCATTCAGGTAGGCGTTGTACAGCAGTGAGCGTGCCTCACGGCTATAGCCATCATCGAGTGTGCAGATGCGAGCCTGGGCGGCAGTGGCTTCGGGCATTGCGGGCAGTCCTCCTGGAATGGGCATACAGTGCCTTGGATGAGCCCCACGGCGCATCGTTCCCCCTTGAGTGCACGTTAGCAGCGCCTTCGCAAAGCCGCCACGCTGGTGATCAGGGACGATGTCGGCTAGGATCCGGCCTTTTACCGGGATTGTCTTTCCATGAAGATCGTCTGTTTCAACATCAACGGCCTGCGTGCCCGCCCGCACCAGCTGGCGGCGCTGATCGAAAAGCATCAGCCTGACGTGATCGGCCTGCAGGAAACCAAGGTCAGCGACGATCAGTTCCCCTTGGCCGACGTACAGGCCCTGGGCTACCACGTGCACTACCACGGCCAGAAAGGCCACTACGGCGTCGCCCTGCTCTCGCGCCAGGCGCCGCTGAGCCTGTTCAAAGGCTTTGCCACAGACGAAGAAGACGCGCAGCGCCGTTTCATCTGGGGCACGTTCGCTGATGCCAATGGCACGCCGATCACCATCATGAACGGTTATTTCCCGCAGGGCGAAAGCCGCGACCATCCCACCAAGTTTCCGGCCAAGCAGCGTTTCTACAGCGACCTGCAGGCGTTGCTGGAGGGGCAGTTCAAGCAGGACCAGCCCGTGCTGGTGATGGGCGACATGAACATCTCGCCCCAGGACTGCGACATCGGTATCGGTCCTGACAACGCCAAACGCTGGTTGAAAACAGGCAAATGCAGCTTCCTCCCCGAGGAGCGCGAGTGGATGGAGCGCCTCAAGGGCTGGGGGCTGGTGGACAGTTTCCGCCACCTGCACCCTGAAGTAACCGACCGTTTCAGTTGGTTCGATTACCGCAGCCGCGGCTTCGAGGACGAACCCAAGCGTGGCCTGCGCATCGACTTGATCATGGCTTCGCAGCACCTGGTGCCGCGGATCAAGGCGGCGGGTGTGGACTATGAACTGCGCGCGATGGAAAAACCCTCGGACCATGCACCGATCTGGCTGGAACTGAGCTGACGGGCTCCGGCGCCTTCGCGAGTGAGGCAGCCCAACGCCTGTAGTGTGAACCTGCTTGCAGCGATGCAGGCGCTGCGGTGCATGGCACCGGCTTTGCCGGTGATCGCCGGCAAGCTGGCTCCCACAGCGGACACGTTGCGACAGGGCCTGACTGGCGCTAAAGGCCTAAACGCAAGGCCTCCCCCACACCCGCCCCGCGCACATCATCCGCCGCACTGACCAGGGCAAAGTTGTAGGCTCCATGCGACCAGTACCTCGCCTCCAGCTGGCCATCGACACGCTGCCCTTGCGGCATACGCTCGAAACGCTCGCCAGGTGAGCGCAGGAACAGGCTGATGCGCTGCCCTTGACGGTCCTGGAACACCAGCAACGCCGCCGGCCCTTGCTCATTGCTCAACAATCGTGCGCCCACAGGCTGGAACCCGTAACCGGTCAAATCAGGCAATTGCCCCACCCTGCTGAAATGCCTGCCCAGCCAGTGACGCAGCTGCGTCGGGTCACTTGCCTGGATATCCAGCGCCTCACTGCCGGCGAACAAGCGATGCGCCTGGAGCGCATCGGCCATGGGCAACTCGCTCCCTGCCAGCGTGACCTGCCGCGCCTGCCAACCGCCAACCCCGCCCACGCCCAGGGCCAGCAGCAGCACAGCAGCCGAAGCCAGCCGACGCTGGCGCCGTTGACGCACACGACGCTGTAACTGGCCCAGATCCAACTGGGCCGCCCTGGGTTGATCGCCAAACCCGGCCAGGGCCGTGCGCAAGCGTCGAGCATCGTTGCGCCAGGCCTCGATACGCGCAGCTTGCTGAGGGTTGGCCGTCAGCCAGGCCTGCACCTCGGCACGTCGCGTCGGCTCGAGTCGATCGTCAACATAGGCATGCAGTTCGTCTTCGCTGGGTATCAGGCGCGTCATTTCAGTCTCCGCAAGGCTGGGGGCTGGGGGTTGCCCTCAGTCAGTTCACGCAAGGCGGCACGGGCACGTGACAGGCGCGACATCACCGTGCCAATCGGAATGCCCAGTGCTTGGGCCGCCTCCTTGTAGCTCAGCCCTTCGACACTCACCAACAGCAACAAGGCACGCTGTTCGGTCGATAGCCGGGCAAAGGCTTGCAGGTCGGCCTGGGCCAGAACGATGTTTTCGATGTTGCCGCCGAGTACTTCGCTCTCCTGCTCGGCGCGGCCGAACCACGATAGCCACCGGTTGTGCAGGCGCTCACGGCGTTTACCGTCGAGAAACAGCCGGTAAAGAATGGTGAACAACCAGGCACGCAGCGCATCACCATCACGTTGCTGGCTGCTGCGGCTGAGGGCACGCTCTACAGTGCCCTGCACCAGGTCGTCGGCGCTGCCCGGGTCGCGGCTCAGCCACAAGGCAAAGCGGCGCAGGCGCTGCAGCAACTCGCGCCACTGCTGTTCGTCCAGGTCGTGCATGGCAAGGTACCGGCTCGGGGGTTGTCAGTGTAGGGGGCAGACGCGCCGCCACAAAATTTATTCCCACCGAGGGAATAAATATTTCCCTGCCCCGTCTTACCGGCATCTTCACTGAACCGGATGCACACCATGAACTCACCCTTGCACGGCCCGGACAAGGCCCTGCGCCTGGCCGGCATTGGCGCCGTGATGCTGGCTTTGGGCGCGGGCTTTGCCTACGCCGCAGGCTGGATCGGCGGGCCGCAGCTGACGCCGCAACGCATCATCGACACCTTCGAAGCCCAGGCCGGCCACTACCCGGGCTATCGCAAGAACCACGCAAAAGGCCTGTGCGTCAGCGGCTACTTCCAGCCCAGCGGCCAGGCCGCCACGCTGTCCACAGCACGTGCGTTCACTCAGGATCGCGTACCGGTAATCGGCCGTTTCGCCATCGGTGGCGCCAACCCGTTCGCCCCCGATACGGGCGTACCGGTGCGCAGCCTGGCAATTGAGCTGAGCACCGACGACGGCCAGGTCTGGCGCACCGGGATGAACAATCCGCCCGTGCTGGCGATCAGCACACCACAAGGGTTTTACGACCAGGTGCTGGCCAACGCGCCAGACCCTGCTACCGGCAAGCCGGACCCGGCAAAGCAGCAGGCCTTCTTTGCCGCCCACCCGGAAAGCGCGGCCTTCCGCCAATGGGCCGCAAGCTATAAACCCAGCGACAGTTTCGCCAACACCCAGTACCACAGCATCAATGCCTTCCGTCTGATCGATGCCAGTGGCGCTGCGCACCCAGTGCGTTGGCAACTCGAGCCGCAAACGCCTTTTGCTGCCCTGCCCGGCAAGGTCGACGACAAGCAGTTCCTGCAGCATGACCTGCAGCAACGCCTGACCCAGGGCCCGTTGCGCTGGACCCTGCGGCTTGTGTTGGCCAACCCCGGCGATGCGCAGGACGACCCGGCGCAGCCCTGGCCCGCCGAGCGGCGCAGCGTCGATGCCGGCACCCTGGTCATCGAACAGGTGGATGCCCCGGAGCAAGGCGCTTGCCGTGACCTGAATTTCGACCCGTTGATCCTGCCCACCGGCATTCAGCCCTCCAATGACCCGATTCTCGCTGCCCGTTCGGCGGCCTACTCGGAGTCCTTCAACCGCCGCAGCCGCGAAGCCCTCGGCGCAGGAGCCCGCCCATGAAACCCGAAGCCTTCCACCCCCTTGCCCGCTTGGTGCATTGGCTGATGGCGATTCTGATCATCGCCATGCTGTTCATTGGCGTGAGCATGGTTGGCGACCTGTCGCTGCGCCACCCGGTGCTGGTAGAGTTGCACAAGGCTACGGGCCTTGGGCTGCTGCTTCTGGTGATCGTGCGTATCGGCCTGCGCCTGAGCCTTCCTCACCCTCCTCTACCTAAGGACCTGCCCGCGCTGCAGCGGCTCGCCGCAGGCGCATCGCACCTGTTGCTCTACGCTTTGATGCTGGCAATGCCGCTCTTGGGCTGGGCCATGCTGTCGGCAGGCGGCTATCCTCGCCCGCTGCAACTGCCCGCGATCGCCCCGCACGACCTGCAACTGTACGCAATGTTGCGCCAGGCGCACGGCTGGGCCGGCTACCTGTTGTTCGCTACGGTGCTGGTGCACCTGGGCGCTGCGCTGATGCATGCACTGGTGCGCCGGGACGGGGTATTGCGTAGCATGTGGCCAGGGCCGCTGCGCCGCAGTGACTGACGGCATGCGGTGCGTGGGCTGGCCCGACAAACGCTGAATGTTCTCATCGTTATGCACGCCGTCTGTTCAATTGCCCTGGACTGCCCAATGAATGTCGCCAAGGACCCTGCCACACTGACCACCGCCAGTACACTGGACACGCGCCCGTTGCTGCTGGCCAACATGGCCTGCACCATGTCGATGATGGCGTTCGTCGCCTTGATCGGGCCAATCGCCCGCCTGCTCGGCATGGCCACCTGGCAAGCCGGCGCTGCGGTGACTGTGTCAGGTGTGGTCTGGGTGCTGCTGGCCCGCCCCTGGGGGCGCGCAGCCGACCGCCTGGGCCGCCGGCGCATCCTGCTGCTGGGCAGTGCCGGCTTCACGGTGGCGTATTGGCTGCTGTGCCTGTTCGTCGAAGGCGCATTGCGCTGGATACCGGGGGCTAGCTTGGCGTTCGTCGGCCTGATGCTCGCGCGCGGCTGCATCGGCGCCTTCTACGCGGCCATCCCGGTGGGCTGCAATGCGCTGATCGCCGACCATATAGGGCCACAACAGCGCGCCCGGGCCATGGCATCGCTGGGTGCAGCGAATGCTGTGGGCCTGGTACTCGGGCCAGCGTTTGCGGCATTGCTGGCACGGCACAGCCTGAGCCTACCCTTCCATGTGATGTCGCTGCTGCCTGCCAGTGCGTTTCTGGTCCTGCTGTTCAAACTCAAGCCACAGCCACTGGCCCATCGCCATGCGCCCAGCCCGGTGCACTTGAGCGACCCGCGCCTGCGCCGGCCTCTGCTGGTGGCCTTCAGCGCGATGCTCAGTGTGACGGTGTCGCAGATCATCGTCGGCTTCTTCGCCCTCGACCGCCTGCAGTTGGGGCCGGCAGAGGCCGCCCAGGCTGCCGGCATCGCCCTGACCACCGTCGGGGTGGCACTCATCCTGTCACAAATCATCCTGCGCCAGCTCGAGTGGCCACCGCTGAAAATGATCCGCGTTGGCGCCAGCGTTTCGGGACTGGGCTTTGCCGCCGGTTCGCTGGCTACCAGCGCGCCGTGGCTGTGGGGGTGCTATTTTGTCGCCGCCGCCGGCATGGGCTTTGTCTTCCCAGCGTTCTCGGCACTCGCCGCCAATGCCATGCACGCTTCAGAACAGGGCGCCACTGCCGGCTCCATCGGCGCCGCTCAAGGTATGGGCGCGGTGATCGGCCCGCTGGCCGGGACGCTGATCTACGCCCTCGACCCACGCCTGCCATTTCTGGTAGTGGCTGTGCTGTTGTTGCTGGTCGGGCTATGGCCGATGCCGCGCTCGCGGGCCTGACAAGCACAGCGCGCGAGCGTGCATAGTGTGTTTTAATGCGCCCATTATTTTAAACACCTCTGATTACAAGGCGGCTATGGACACGGGGACACGACTCAAACTGGTGCGTGAACGCAACAACCTTTCCCAACGCGAACTGGCCCGCCGCAGCGGGCTGACCAACTCGACCATTTCGCAAATCGAGCAAAACCGCGTCAGCCCATCGGTAAGCTCCCTGAAAAAACTGCTCGAAGGCATCCCGATGACCCTGGCAGAGTTCTTCAGCTTCGACGAGCCGGTACGGGAAGAGCGCTTCGTGTTCCGCGCCTCCGAGCAGCCCGACCTGGGCCGCAATGGCCTGCGCATGTTGCTGGTCGGTGCCAGCGTAGAGGCACGGCAGATGCGCATGCTGCGTGAACTGTATGCACCGGGTGCCGATTCGGGTGAACCGATCGTGCACGCCGAGGGCGAGGAATGCGGGCTGGTCACACGGGGCACCGTGGAACTGTGGGTCGATGGCCAGGTCAGCGTTCTCAACTCCGGCGACGGTTATTACATCCCCACCACCCTGCCGCACAGCTTCAAGAACATTGGTCAGGACGAGGCGGAGATCATCAGCGCCAACACGCCGGCCAACTTCTGATCCAAGGCCCAATGGGCCTGGCTGTTCGCGGGCAACACCGCGAACAGCCCGCTGCGCTCAAAGCTTCAGTGCATCCGCCACGAAATCCAGACGATCCTGACCAAAGTACATCTGCCCATCGACAAAACAGGTCGGCGCACCAAACACCCCGCGTTCCACAGCCTCTTCTGTCGCCTGTTTCAATGCCACCTTCACCTCTGCGTCGCCAGTCAGCAACTGAAATTCAGCGGCGGTAAAACCGTTTTCAGCGAGCACCTGCTCCAATACGGCGGCATCACCAAGATTGCGCCGTTGTGCCCATAACCCGTTGAACAGCGCCGCCAACAAGGCTTCGAAGCGTTCCGGCGTGCGCAACTGCGTGCCTACCAGGCCACGCATCAAGGCCAAGGTGTTGATGGGAAAGCCAGGCGGCAGCCCGAACGGCACGCCATAGCGCGCGGCAAACCGCCCCAGGTCTGTGAACATGTAGCGCCCCTTGGCGGGGATCATCACTGGCGACGCATTGCCTGTGGCCTGAAACACACCGCCAAGCAACATCGGCCGATAACGCAACGTTGCGCCATGGCGGACGCACAGTGCCGGCAGCTGGGTCCAGGCCAGATAACTGGCGGGGCTACCCAGGTCGAAAAAGAACTCCACAGTCTTGCTCATGCAACGCACTCCTTGAGGGGGCAGGGCTTACCAGCGCTCCATCCACGGGCGCAGGTCGAGTTCGAAGGTCCAGGCGTCGCGTGGTTGTGCGTGCAGGAACCAGTAGCTGTCGGCAATGTGCGCCGGATCCAGAATGCCGTCCTGATCCTTGAGGGCGTAGCGTTCGGGGAAACTGTCACGGATGAATGCGGTGTCGATGGCGCCATCCACCACCACATGGGCAACGTGGATATTACGCGGCCCCAACTCACGCGCCATGCTTTGCGCCAAAGCCCGCAGGCCATGTTTGGCTCCGGCGAAGGCCGCAAACCCGGCTGCGCCACGGGTGCCCGCGGTGGCACCGGTAAACAGGATTGTGCCGCGCTCACGCACGACCATGCGCCGCGCCACCGCCTGGGCGGTGAGAAAGCCTGCGAAACAGGCCATTTCCCAGATCTTGAAGTACTTGCGCGGAGTTTCCTCAAGGATGCTACAGGGGACATTGGCGCCAATATTGAAAACGAAGGCTTCGATCGGCCCGATATCGCGCTCGATGGTTTCGACAAGCTCGGCGACTTCATCTTCCTTGCGTGCATCGGAGGCGAAACCGTGTGCCTGGCCGCCGGCAGCACGGATCTCTTCCACCAAGGGTTGCAGTTTGTCGACCTGACGCCGTGTGACGCAGGCGATGTACCCCTCGCGGGAAAAGCGCTTGGCGATTTCACCGCCAGTGGCATCTCCCGCACCGATCACCAGCACCACTTTTTTTTGTTCTATCATGCGCGCCTCAATTGATGAACGATCGTTTAGTAAACGAACGCTATGTTACGATCCCCGGCAACGTCAAGCCCGCCCGTGAGGTTTTCAGGTGCGCTACTCAACTGAACACAAGCAACAAACCCGTGACAAACTGCTAGCCAGCAGCGGCGCACTGGCCAAGCGCGGCGGTTTTGCCAGCACCGGCGTGGCCGGGCTGATGAAAGCCATCGGCCTGACCGGTGGCGCCTTCTACAACCACTTCCCGTCCAAGGACGACCTGTTTACCGAAGTGGTCCGTCAGGAGCTTTGCAACAGCCCGCTGGCACGCCTGGCCAATCAGGGCGCCAGCCGCGAACGCCTGGCGCGCTGCCTGCAGCAGTACCTGAGCCTGGCGCATCTGCACAATGCCGAGGGCGGCTGCCCGTTGCCGCCACTGGGGGTGGAAATCGCCCGCGCCGAACCGCCGGTGCGTGAAGAAGCCGAACACTGGCTGGTGAAACTGCACGCTGCGTGGAGCCAGACGCTGGAGGATGAAGCCTTGGCCTGGGTGCTGATCAGCCAGTGTGTCGGGGCGCTGGTGGTCGGGCGCATGCTGGCCAGCGAGTCGGTTCAAACCCAACTTCTGCAGGCCAATCGAAGTAGCGTCGAAAGGGCTCTGAATGAGAGCTGCTAGCCTGCTGTGTGCAATGTTGCTGAGCACTGCGGCCTCTGCCGAGCAGGCCTGCCCACCGGGGCAGTATCAGGTCTGCCTGATGGGTTGCTTCTGCGCGCCGATCGACCTTGGCCAGGCCGGCCAGGTGCTAAAGGACGTCGAGGTCATGGCCTCCAGCAGCCTGGCCTTCGCCTTGCGCCAAGCCCGCGATGAAGCTACCGCCAACGGCAGTGAACCGATCCCCTTGCACATACGGGCCCAGCTCGAGGGCTGGTATGACTTTGCCGTGCTCGATGCAGCGCGCTTTCGGGTTGGCGACGAGCAGCAGATCAGCGCCGCCAATGCCCTGCTGCAGAATCCGGATGTGAATGCGGTGACGCTGATCGACACGATCATCTTCCGCCATGCCAGTGATGCAGAGGACAACGTGGCACTGTGGGCGCATGAGCTCAAGCATGTGCAGCAGTACCAGGAACTGGGGGTAGAGGAATTCGCCCGTCGCTATACGCGCAATTACGAGGCGCTGGAAGAGCCCGCCTACGAGGTCGAGGCCGAGGTGGGCAAAGCCTTGCGCCAGCGCAGTTCGGGGCAGGCTCGTTAGTGTTTACCGGCCTGCTCGCGGCCAGACCCGCGCGCAGGCCGGTAAAGTGATGTCCATCAGGAGGAAGCAGTAGCCCCCTCACCCTCCTCCATCCGGCTGGCATACCGCTGCGCCAGCACCGCACACACCATCAACTGGATCTGATGGAACAGCATCAGCGGCAAGATCATGGCCCCGATGCCACTGCCCACGAACAGCACTTGCGCCATTGGCACGCCCGTAGCCAGGCTCTTCTTGGAGCCTGCAAACAGGATGGTGATGCGGTCTTCAAGGCTGAACCCCAATGCCTTGCCCAGCAGACGCGTACCGAGCAGCACCACCGCCAGCAAAATCCCACACACCGCGAACAACCCCGCCAGATGCTGCGCCGATACCGTGTGCCACAAGCCCGTCACTACCGCCTCGCTGAACGCGGTGTAGACCACCAGCAGGATCGAACTCTGATCAACCAGTTTGAGCCAGCGCGCATTGCGCTTGACCCATGCGCCGATCCAGCGGCGAGCGATCTGCCCGGCGACGAAGGGCACCAACAGCTGCAGGGTAATTTTCAACACTGCATCCAGCCCCGAACCGGTATCCCCCCCAGCCCCCAACAGCAACATCACCAGCAGCGGCGTCAGGAAAATCCCGATCAGGCTGGAGGCCGCTGCACTGCAGATGGCTGCCGGCACGTTGCCGCGGGCCAGCGACGTGAAGGCAATGGCCGACTGCACGGTGGCCGGCAAAGCGCAGAGGTAGAGGACGCCCAGATACAACTCGTTGCCCACCAGCGGCACGAACAGTGGCTTGAAAGCCAGGCCGAGCAACGGGAACAGCACGAAGGTGCAGGAGAACACCAGCAAGTGCAGACGCCAGTGCCCGGCACCGGCGATTATCGCCTCGCGCGACAGTTTGGCACCGTGAAGGAAGAACAGCAGACCGATGGCCAGGTTGGTCAACCAACCGAAATACACCGCGCCATCGCCCGAGCAGGGCAGCACAGTGGCGATCAGCACCACCCCGAGCAGGGCCAAGGTGAAGTTGTCGAACAGCATGCGCAAATACTTCATAACAGTTTCCGTCTTGTCGTTGTGCAAGAACAGACGATATGGTTCTGGGCTTTTTCCCGCTAACGCCGGAACCCCCACCGGTATCGCTCAACGGACACAAACTGAAAAGGATCTTTGTATGCACTTCGCTTCCCTCACTGCCGCTACCGCACTGGCCTTGATCGCCACCAGTGCAAACGCAGCCGATCCACTGCAGGCGCAGGTGGACGACATCATCCGCCCACTGATGCATGACCAGGACATCGCCGGCATGGCCGTGGGCCTGTACGTAAACGGCAAGGCGCACTACTTCAGCTACGGCGTGGCCAGCAAGACCGACAACAGCCCTGTCACCGCCGATACGCTGTTCGAGATCGGCTCATTGAGCAAGACCTACACCGCTACCCTTGCCGCACTGGCCAGCGCCGAAGGCAAGCTCGATCTCGACGCACCGGCCCAACGCTACCAGCCAGCCCTTGCCGGCACATCGTTGGGTAAGACCAGTGTGCTCGAACTGGGGGCGTACAGCGCCGACTGCCTGCCACTGCAGTTCCCTGACTCTGTCCAGACGGACGAGCAAGCCCTGGAATTTTTCAGAACCTGGAAGCCCCGTGCCGAACACGGCACCCAGCGCTGCTATTCCAATCCCAGCCTGGGACTGTTCGGCGACTTGGCGGCACGCGCGCAGCAGCAGCCATTCGCTGAACTGATGACCAAAAGCCTGTTGCCGCAAATGGGCCTGAAACACACCTACCTGCAAGTACCTGCCAGCGCGCAGGGCCTCTATGCCCAAGGGTATGACGCGCAGAACCGGCCGGTGCACGTCAGCCCGGGCCCGTATGCCGATGAGGCCTACGGAATCAAGACCAGCGCCAGCGACCTGCTGCGCTACGTGCGCCTGCACATGCAGCCAGCCGAGCTATCGCCTGCGTTGAGAAAGGCGGCCGCCATCACCCAGGCGGGCTATTTCCAGGTCGGCGCAATGATCCAAGGTCTGGGATGGGAGCGCTACCCCTACCCCGCAGCGCTCGATACGCTGGTCGATGGCAACAGCTCGCGGATCGTTCGCGAACCTCAAGCCACCCAGCGTCTGAACCCGACACGCCCCGCCCTGCCCCAGGCCTGGTACAACAAGACCGGCGCCACAAGCGGCTTTGGTGCCTATGCCGCGTTCATTCCTGCTGAAGGCAAGGCCATCGTTCTTCTCGCAAACCGCAATTATCCCAACGAAGAGCGCGTGCGTGCAGCCTACCGGATCCTCTCCAGTATCGACCGCTGAAAGGCACTCCGAGCAGGATTGTCCGACAAGATGTAGTGGCAAAAAATATTCACTACAAAACGGTTGACGCCATTCATCGCGCTTGGGCATGATGAAGCTGTCTCCCCGATCGGGAGCGGTGGCAAGGGTGTTCCAGATGGTCTGCGCGGTAACGCAGGCCGTCCGTGGAGAGGGAACTGTCCAAAAGGCAGCGTGAGAAAGCCCCTGTTGCGATGCTGCTGTAGCAGCCTTGGTAGTGCGCTACATGCTGTAGCGCCAACTGTGAAAATCACCAACAAAAACGGGTAATGGGGGCTTTATGATGAACTTGAACAACAATCCCACAATTGACCAACTGGCCCAGCTGTTTGCCATGCGCAAGGACAGCCTCGACGACCATCTGCTGTGGGTCAGCCAAACCGGCGAAGTGCGCCTCGACCGCCTTCCGCCGAACACCATCGAAGATGAATTTGAAGAGCACCTGCCCAGCATGCGTGCCCGCTTCAAGGTCTACCGCCGAGGCCAAGGCTACGTCGGCAAGAAGGCCGCCGCCGACACCGAGTTCGTTGGCCGCGTGCTGCAGACCCTGCAACAAGAATGGCCCGCCGCCCGTGAGCGGCAGGCAGTCAAGGTGATCGAGCCGCTCAACTGACCCTTCATTGGGCTGCCACACCACTTCCTGAGCCCGGCCCGAACAGGCCGGGCTTTTTCATGCCTGGCGACGCTGTCGCTGCGGCAATGCCAATGCGCCGGTCGCCAGCGCCCTGGCCCGCTCAACGCCCCATACCATGGCTCGTGTCATGGTCTCACCAGGCCGTGCCGGGTAGTACTCTTCAAGCAACGCTTTGCCGTCCAGGCCGTATAGCCCGAGGAACAGTTGCGTGGCGCCCAGCCGTGACAGGCGCACCTGGACATCGATGGTGGTGCCATCGCTCAGTGCTTCATCGTGGCTGCGGCAGTGCAATTGCGCATCGGCCCACTGCCAGTAAGTCTCTTCCCTGACCCGCATGCAAACATCACTCCTTTCCTGAGATCCCGGGCAGAAGACCACAGTTGCATCGATTCGGCGAGCACAACCCAGCGTTACCATGAGCAAGATCAAACAAGGAACTAAAAAACCCCGCAACTGGTGCGGGGTTATGTGAACGGGGTCACTTTCTCGGCGCAACCCTCGGCGTGAAGCGGCCCTTTTTGCTGCGTTGCAGATGTGCCGGTTGCAGCTGCTCCGAATCATCCAGCGTCATGTGGGCAAAGCCCAGGCGAAACGCTGCCTGACCGCAGCGCACCTGGCTGTTGATGGGGAACGCATCATTCATGTCTTCGAAAAAGGACTCACTCATGCCCCGTCTCCATTTCAGTGGCGACCGCGCCGGCAAGTAAAGGGTTTTGCCTGGAAAAACGCAGCCTGTGAAAGTGAGACTAGCCGGTCATTTACGGACCGCTCGGGCAAAACACCCGGAGCCGACCAATGGCACAATGCCTTTATTTAAGGCGCACAGCGGTGCCCGTGGCGAACACTACAACCATGCCGCCTTGCACCGAGGGCATGCTGATTTCGAAATCCACACCCACTACTGCATCGGCTTGCAACTGCCGTGCCCGTGCTTTCAATTCTTCGGTCGCCTGCTCGCGGGCGAGGCGTAGTGCGCCTTCCAGCGTCTGGGAACGGCCGCCGAAGAAGTCGCGAAATCGTGCAAAGAAATCGCGCACGAAGTTGATGCCTTGCACCGATTCGGAGCTGACTACGCCAAGGTACTCAGCAATCGGCCGGCCTTCGAGTTGGCTGGTGGTGGATATGATCATGGGGGCTCCGGTGGCGTGACAAAAGAGCCCGAGTCTAACAAAGCATCGGCCCTTCGGGTTTACCCGGGAGAGGGCCGAACGGCTCTACACAATCGTTATTGAGCGCTCGCAGCCCGTAACCGCTGCCCAAGCTTGGGTCCGAACACATTGACCAGCAACCCTAGCATCACCAACAGCGCCCCCCACCCCTGCACCGCCGTAAGCCGCTCCCCCAGCAACCAGGCGGAAGAACTCAAGCCAATCACCGGCACCAGCAACGAGAACGGCGCGACCTTACCCGCCGGGTGCCGCGACAGCAGCGTGCTCCACAAGCTGTAGCCGAGCATGGTGGCTACGAACGCCAGGTAGATCAGCGCCAGCACCGAGCTCCAGCTGATATTGGCCAACGCATGGCCGATACGCTCGGGCCCTTCCAGCCACCAAGACAGGGCCAAAAATGGCAGCGGCGGGATCAGCCCGCCCCATATCACCAGCGCAACCAGGTCGACCGAGCCAAACCGCCGCGTGATGATGTTGCCCATGCCCCACATCGCACCTGCGCACAAAGTTAGCAGCAGGGCCACCATCGGCACGTGGCCACTGTCCTCGCTGCCGATCAGCGCCAGCCCGCTGGCTGCCACCAGCAAACCCAGCAGGCTCGCCAGGCGCAAGCGCTCCCCGAGAAAAAGCGCGGCAAACCCGAGGGTGAAGAAAGCCTGTGATTGCAACACCAGTGACGCCAGGCCTGGCGGCATGCCGCTGTACATGGCCTGGAAGAGGAAGGCGAACTGCCCCAGGGAAATCGTGGCGCCATAGGCGATCAGCCAGCGCCACGGCAGTTTCGGCCGCTTGACCAGCAAGATAGCCGGGAACGCAACCAGCAGAAAGCGCAATGCCCCCAACAACATCGGAGGCAGGCCATCAAGGCCTACCTTGATGACCACGAAATTGACTCCCCAGGCGACGATCACCACCAGAGCAATCAGCAGGTCCTTGAGCGGCATTGCAGCTTCCTTCTTCAGGCGTTCTAGACATATTTCGTTACAGCATAAAGCCATTTGCGCATGCTGGACCGGCACAGTTAGGCTTCGGCCTTGCGCAACAGTACAGATAATCTGGATCGCGCCTGGGCATTCACCCAGACTCAAACTCCCTGTAACGTTGCACAGCGCGACCAGTGCATGCCCTGTGGGCCGTTTCGGTGACCCAGCGGTCAAGCGCCACTTTCGTTTCAATCAGGCCACACCATGACCGATATCGCAGGGCAACTTGACCCTCCCCTGTTACCCGTCGACCAGCCTCGGGTAGTGGTTTTCGTTGCCTACCCCGCCATGGGCCTGCTCGACCTCAGCGGCGCGCAAACCGTGTTCTGGGCAGCCACCAAGGCCATGGCCGAGCGCGGTCTGCCCGGCTACCGCCTACATACCGCCAGCCTCGACGGTGGCCTCCAGCCAACCGCCGAAGGCCTGGTGGTGGCCACCGAGCGCCTGGATGACGCCATGGCCCAGGCCGTCGACACACTGATCGTACCCGGCGCGCCGGACATCATCCGTAGCCTTCCCCAGCACGGCCCACTGGTGGCCTGGCTGCGCCGCGCCAGCCTGCACGCCAGGCGTACGGCGTCTGTCTGCAGCGGCACTTTCCTGCTGGCCAGCGCCGGCCTGCTCGACGGCCGGCGCGCTGCCACCCACTGGGCCATGTGCGAGGCGTTGCGCCGTGACTTCCCGGCCGTGCAGGTGGACCACGAATCGATCTTCGTTCAGCAAGGCACCGTGTGGACCTCGGCGGGTGTGAGTGCAGGGATCGACCTGGCCCTGGCGCTGGTCGAAATGGACTGCGGCCGCGACGTCGCGATGCAGGTGGCGCGCGAACTGGTGGTGTTTCTCAAGCGCCCGGGCGGCCAGGCGCAGTTCAGCGAATTGCTCAAGCTGCAAGGCCAGCAGAGCGCGGAGTTCGAAGCCCTGCACCTGTGGCTCAATGAGCACTTGGGCGACCCACGCCTGAGCGTCGAGCGCCTGGCCGAACAGGCGCATATGAGCCTGCGCAATTTCACCCGGGTGTACAAACTGAAGACCGGCCGCACACCGGCCAAGGCGATCGAGGTGTTCCGCCTGGAAGCGGCCCGGCGCCAGCTGGAAAACACCGATAGCCACATCGAGCAGGTCGCCCGCCTGTGCGGCTTCGGTAGCGAAGAACGCATGCGCCTGGCCTTCCAACGCCACCTGGCTGTCACCCCGCGCGACTACCGTGCACGCTTCGCCCGCAGCGTGCCGCTGGCCGAAATTCAGGGTTCTTTGGCCTAGGGCCCGCGCTTCGTCGCCCGTAGCATCGTTGATCGCATACAAGGGCTACCTTGTTCTATCCGGACCTTCCAGGAGCACAACGATGAAAAACATCCTGATCATTGGCGCAGGTTTCGCCGGCCTGTGGAGCGCCCTGAGCGCTGTCCGCCAACTGGACCTGCATGGCCGTACGGATATCGAGGTGACGCTGCTCGCGCCTCAGCCCGAATTGCATGTGCGCCCACGGTTCTACGAGCCCGACGTACACACCATGGCTGCACCGTTGCAGGCGTTGTTCGAGGCGGTGAGTGTGCGTTTCGTGCAGGGCACGGCGTTCCACATCGACGAAGCCGGCAAGCGTGTGAGCTACCGCACCCAAAGCGGCACCGAGTGCAGCCTGCCCTACGACCGACTGATCATGGCCTGTGGCAGCGTTCTCAACCGCCCGGACATGGTCGGTATCGAACATGTCTTCGATGTCGACAAGATCGACAGTGCCGCACGCCTTGAGGCCCACCTCAAGTCCTTGGCCAACCTGCCCGACACCCCTGCCCGCAATACAGTGGTGGTGGCGGGCGGCGGCTTCACCGGCATCGAGACCGCGACCGAATTGCCATCGCGCTTGCGCAAGATCCTCGGCGAGCAGGCACGGCTGCGCGTGGTGGTGGTCGACCGCGGCGTGAAAATCGGTGCAGCCCTGGGCGAGGGCATTCGCCCCTCTATCGAACAGGCCTGCGCGTCACTGGGTATCGAATGGATCTGCGCGGCCACCGTGGCTGCGGTCGACCCC
The DNA here is from genome assembly GCF_016406145.1 of Pseudomonas putida. Lineage (NCBI taxonomy): Bacteria > Pseudomonadati > Pseudomonadota > Gammaproteobacteria > Pseudomonadales > Pseudomonadaceae > Pseudomonas > Pseudomonas putida. The sequence goes on along the minus strand of NZ_CP066306.1, from coordinate 2,645,225 downwards.
GAAGGCGTACTGCTGGACAACGGCCAGCGCATCGAGGCCAGTACAGTGATCTGGACCGTGGGTTTCAAGGCCAACCCGTTGACCGAACAGATCAGCGGCGACCGCGACCGTCAAGGCCGCCTGCATGTGGATGGCAACCTCAAGGTCAAGGGCAACGATGCTGTGTATGCGGCCGGTGACGTGGCCTACGCAGCCTGCGATGACGCGGGCAACTACGCGGTGATGTCCTGCCAGCATGCCATCCCGCTCGGGCGTTACGCAGGCAACAACGCTGTGGCCGAACTGATTGGGGTGGCGCCAATGCCCTACAGCCAGCCCAAGTACGTAACCTGCCTCGACCTGGGTGCCTGGGGCGCGGTGTACACAGAAGGCTGGGAGCGCACGGTCTCGCCGCCCACTGACAAGGCCGAAGCCAAGGTGCTGAAGTCGCAGATCAACTCGATCTGGATCTATCCGCCGGCAGCCGAGGACCGCCAGGCCGCACTGGCGGCGGCGGACCCGACCATTCCAGTGGCCTGACCCCGCACACAGGGCCCACGTTTGATAGCCCGGCAAAGCCGGTGCCGTGCAAGCGACTCAATCCCGCTCGAAGAAGCTTGGGCCCTTTTCCTTCAGCAGCGCCACCATCACTCCGGCTGCCGGCGACAGGTAGGCGTCGGTGCGCACCGACACCGCGACTGTCCGGCGCATGGTGGTTTGCTGCAGCGGCACCTCGCGCAACCACGACATCCCTAACCCGTGCTCCAGCGTTTCCCGTGCGACAAAGCTGAGCAGTTGCGTGCGGGCGATCAGCCGTGGCAACAGTGAAATCGCGTTGGTTTCGACTTGCACTTGCGGCGCCGGCAACTGGTGGCTGATGAATAGATTATCGATCCAGCGCCGCGCTGTAACGGTCGGCCCTGCCAGCACCCACCGGTACTGGCAGAGATCCTTCAGCTCGATGGGCCCGCAGAACACCGGATGCTCGGCGCTGGCCACCACGATCGCCTCATCCTCAAGGATGGCATGCGTGGTGAATTGCGGGTCATCGGCAAGCTGCGGCGAAATGATCACATCCAGGCGCCCCGCCCGCAGCGATTCCTTGAGTACATCGTCCTGCGCGATGGACAGCTTCAGGGTTACCTCAGGCGCCCGTTCGAGCAAGGCGGCAGTCAGGTGAGGCAGCAAGTGGTCGGCCATGCTCGCCGCGCAGCCCAGGCGAATGTTACCCACCAGCCCATTGGCAAAATCACGCACCTCTCGCTCGGTTTCGGCGATGTTCAGTTGCAGCTGCCTGCCACGCGCTACCAATAGCTGGCCGACATCAGTGAGTTTGATGCGGCGGCCGTCGCGCTGAAATAACCGGGCGCCCAGCGACTCTTCAAGCCGTTGAATGCTCTTGGTCAGGGCCGGCTGGCTGCGGTTGAGCTTTTCTGCGGCTCGGCCCAGATGGCCGAGTTCGGCGATGGTTTCGAAGTAGGTGAGATCGCGCAGGTCCATGATTCATGAATTTCAGTTATGGATTCATCAAAAGTAGAAAATAGACTTGATCGATTACGCAGTCGATAATTTTCTGCGCTGGCGCTGCCAGCCCGCGTTGTCGCTACGCAAGGAGTATCCCGGTGCAGACTGCCCTCTCAGGCTCTTCCAGAACCCCCATCCTGTGGCTAGCCCTGCTGACCTGCGCCGGAGCCTCCGGCCAGCTGCTGCATGCCATGGCTGTACCGGCCGGCTTGTTCCTCGGCCCCATGCTGGTAGCCATTGCGTTTGGCGTATCCGGAGCACGCTTGAGCATGCACCGCCAGGTATTCCGGTTCGGCCAAGGCTGTGTTGGCCTGCTGGTTGCGCACTCGGTGACCTGGGCTGTAATGGTCTCAATGGCGCAGTCCTGGCACCTGATGCTGCTGGCCACCTTCATTACCGTTGCCCTGAGCGCCCTGGTCGGGCTCGGTACCGTGCGCTTCGGTGGCATACCTGGCAGCACGGCTGCGTGGGGTACCGCGCCGGGCGCGGCCTCGGCCATGGTATCGATGGCCGAGGAAAACGGCGCTGACGCCCGGGTGGTGGCGACCATGCAGTATGTGCGGGTGGTGTGCGTGGTGATGATCGGTGCACTGGTCAGCCACCTGCTGGGCGCTACGCAGGGCAACGGCGCCGCGGCCAGTTCACCGGCGGTGCTGCAAAGCCCGCACCTGTTCGACGCGGTGCTCAGCGTTGGCGTGGTGCTGATCGGTGTGCTGGTGGGTAGCCGCATGCCGGCCGGCGCCCTGCTGATGCCGCTTTTGCTCGGCGGTGCGCTGCAACTGAGCGGCGTGCTGACGATCACCCTGCCCGAACCACTGCTGGCCTTCGCCTACGGCGCCATCGGTTGCTACATAGGCCTGCGCTTTGACCGGCAGACCGTGCGCTATGTCTGGAAGCGCTTGCCGACGATGATCGCCGGCGCCATGGCCTTGATCATCCTGTGTGCCGCCTGTGCCTGGGTACTGGCAATCGCCATGGACACCGACTTTTTGTCGATGTACCTGGCCACCAGCCCCGGCGGGCTGGATGCCATGGCGATTATCGCAGTCGAAACCCACGCCGATGTCGGGCTGGTGCTGGCGATGCAGACCTTGCGCCTGTTTGGCGTGATTATTACCGGCGCCTTCTGTGCACGGCAGATCATTCGGTTGACACAGGCATGACCTGCCTCATGCGCGCCCTGCGCTGACGGTCAGCCGCGCAACGCCGCCTCGATTGCGGCCACATCGATCTTGCCCATGTCCAGCATCGCCTCGAACGCCCGCTTTGCCGCCGCCCGGTCCGGGTTGCCGATGGCTTCGATCAGGATCCTTGGGCAGATCTGCCAGGATATTCCCCACTTGTCCTTGCACCAGCCGCAGACGCTTTCCTGTCCACCATTGCTGACGATGGCGTGCCACAGTCGGTCGGTCTCGGCCTGGTCCTCAGTGCTGACCTGAAACGAAAATGCCTCTGAGTGGCTGAACGCCTTGCCGCCATTGAGCCCCACGCAAGGGATGCCCATTACGGTGAATTCGACCGTGATCACATCACCCGCCTTGCCCGAGGGGTAATCACTCGGTGCCTGGTGTACCGCGATCACCTCGCTGTCGGGAAAAGTGCTGGCGTAGAAGTTCGCAGCGTCTTGCGCGTCGTGATCGAACCACAGGCAAATCGTGTTCTTGGCAGTCATGGCATAGCTCCAGGGACAGGCCGGGAACATTCAGTCTAGCCCCTGGGCACTGCACGAGGATCGGCAGGGCGCACGCTTGATCGCAGTGCGTCAAGCGCAGTGATTGCCGATGCCTGGCCAAATCAGAAAAGCCCTACACGCAATGGAGAATTATCTAGCCTTTGCACGCTTCACTTATCCATCCGGCAAGCACGATCATCTCCACAGCGGGCTATTACGGACTTTTCAGGGAGATTCAGGTTTGTCGGACTTCCAAGCAAAGCTGCAGCACCTTACCGCTGAACAGGTCGAGGCGCTGTACAGCGAATACATCAGCGGTGAAAAGATTGCACACCTGCTCAAGCGCTACGCCATCGACGTGGCACCCAGCAGTCTGATCAAGGCCTTTCCCCCCCTGCCCTGCGCCGCCCTTCGGTGCCCCTACTGCAAAACCAGCCTGTACGAGCGGCGCAAAAGCCGCACGGCTGCCAGCTGCCACGAAAACATGGCGTTCTGTAAAACCTGCGAGCATCGCCATTACTTCCCCGGGCGTCGGCAGTGGCACCGTGTTTGCGCGTGTCAACCGTGCCTGGCGGCGCGTCAGCAGGCCAGGCTGGAGCTGCAAGCGCTACAGCGCCAACGCATAAGGGAACACTGGTCACTGGCCAGACGCCAGCCGATCCCCCTGCGCAGCCTTTCGATAACCCGCAAGCTGCAACTGTTGGCCCTGCTGGAGGTGCGGATGGACAAACAACACGACCGGCTGCTGCCGGCGGAGCATCCCACTGGTGGTCAATGGGTCAGCCCTTCCAAGGCCATGGATGCAAGTCTGCTGCAGGCTTTGCAAGAGGACCTGATCCTGCTGGTCGACCCTGATTCTCCGCCGGCATGTTTCAGCAATGACCTAACGCCCAGGGCATGGCGTGACAAAGTGTACTGGGTAGTCAATGTAAGCCTGCACGGCCACCAACGTGCAAGCCTGATGCTACTGCATCGCGCGCTGCTTGAACTGCTGGGCGCAGGCCCCCGGCCCGAGTGGCGCGAACAGCTCAGAGAGGCAATCACAACCCTGGCGATTGAAGAGGTGTGTGCCTGCATCGCTTCGCGCTGCGCAGCGCATGGCCTGCCCTTCGAAGCCAGGGAAAAGGCCGCGCGGGTTGCCGCGCACCTGCTCGGCAGGCTGCCAGTAGCGTCTGCCTTGTCGCTTGTCGACGGCGCGGTGCACGGTGCGCTTGCCTACATAGCACGCAGCCATGTCACGCCGCTTCATGCCAGCAGCACCATTCCCGCCAACATGCTGGCGGCAGCTGAACGGGCCGTGAGCGAGCAGTGGCAGTTCAGCCCGTGCAGCTACGCAAGCGACGCAGCGCGCAGCCGCTACAGCCACGCGCTATTCGATGTACTGCTCAAACAGGAGGATCACGGCCTGCGGCGCAGGATTGCCGAATACATCGAGCAGCTTCCCTGTCGTGGCGCATAAAGGCAGTAACTGCGAGGTTCTCTCCAGGCGCTTGACGATCCCGCGTACGGGCCGCTTCCAACACGCAAAGCGGCCTGTACGCCGGAGCGCTCTAGCCCACCTTTTGCAACATCCTGCAGACAATTCCCGCACCCAGCAGTGAACCTGCATACAAAAATGAGGTCTTTCGCTGACGGTCAATTCACCGACCGGTTCGCCGGCCAGCTAACGTTCAAACGTCAACGGGCCTATTTTTCCTGATGCAGCGAAGACCCAACATGCCTGAATCCCGCCCAGCCTCCCTCGCCCTCCCTGCCCTGCGCGGCAGCCTGATCGCCGCCCTGGTGGCTCTCGCCGCCCCCGTGCATGCCCAAGAGCCGGCCAGCGATGCGCGCTGGGTCAGCGACAGCCTGAGCACCTATGTACGCAGCGGCCCTACCGACGGCCACCGCATCGTCGGCACACTCAAATCCGGACAGAAGCTGACCCTGATCGGCAGCCAGGGTAATTACAGCCAGGTGCGCGGGCAGAACGGTGACCTGGTGTGGATCCTCTCCAGCGACCTGCAATCGGTCCCCGGCCAAGGGGAGCGCTTGCCTGAACTTGACGCGCAAGTGGCGCAGTTGTCCGGGCAGCTGAAAACCATCGATGACAGCTGGAAGAACCGCGTACAGGGCATGCAGGAAACCCTCGACTCGCGCAAAAAGCTGGTCGACGAACTGCAAGCACGCAACCAGGCATTGAACGAACAGCTTGATCAGGCCCAGTCGAACCTGCGCGATGCTCAGGCGCGCCTGGGCGATGAGAACAAACAGGTAATGATGCGCTACATGGTCTACGGCGGCAGCATTGCCGGCGCGGGCCTGCTGGCGGGGCTGATCCTGCCGGCGCTGACCCGCGGTCGCAAGAAGAACGACCGCTGGTTCTGAGGCTTATCCGGCCCAGTACCAACCTGATCGCCGGCGAGCAGGCTCCCACAGATACCTCATCGGTCAATGTTTCAGCAAGGATCCTGTGGGCGGGCTCGGCGGCGATCAGGGCAGAACTGGATGGCCGCTATTTGTTGCGGGCCTTGTTGTAGATGGTCTTGGCCTGGTCGGCGGAGGACTGGCATTTGGTCATGTCACCCGCCTCCCGAGCATCTTTGGCATTTTGCATATGCACCTTGAAGTCATGGGCCATGCCACCGTGCATTGCCTGACCACTGGCCTTGTGCATGTCTTCCAGTTCCTTGATCTTCGCATCGCAATTGCTGGCGGGGTCGGCATGGGCGGCAAAACTCAGCACAGAAGCAATTACCAGCAGTGTCATGGATTTCATGGAGCGGTCTCCTCGGAAATCGGAAAGGTCATCGAGAGGCATTGGCTCGACGCAGCAAATAGCATAGTCGGCCAAGCGCGCTGACGCTTGGGCTCAGCCTTGCGGTCGCACTCCCTCGGCAAACAGGAAATCGATGAATAGCCGCACCCTCAACGGCATGTGCCGAGCCTGAGGATAGATCAGCATGAAGGGCTGCGAGGTACCGCCGTATGCCGTCAGGACCTCCACCAACTCGCCGCTGTCCAGCGCGTCCTGCACGGTAAAACGGTAGGCCTGCATCAGCCCGCCACCATGGCGCACCAAGGTCGCGGTGGCGAGGAAGTCGCCCAGACAAGTGAAGCCCCCTTGCGTCTCGAGTTCCAGCTCACGGCCCTCACGACGAAAACGCCAAGGCGGCCGGCGGCCGGTACTGGCCAGCTCGAACTGAATGCATTCATGCCCGGCCAAGTCCTCCGGCACATGCGGCGTACCCATCCGCGCCAAATAGGCGGGAGTTGCCACCACCACTAGTTCGGCGTTCTCCAGCCGCCGTACCACCAGCCGCGAGTCAGCAGGCTCACGGCCGCGGATGGCGAGATCAAAGTGCTCCTCGGCAAAGTCGACGTTGCGGTTGCTGACGTGCACGTCAACCTGCACCTGCGGGTAGCGTTGCCGAAAATGCGGCAGCAGCGGCAACAGGCGGTAGTGGGCATAGGGCGTGGGCGCACTGATGCGCAAGCGGCCACTGGGCATGGCCTGCCCACCACTGACCTGGCGCTCAGCCTCGACCAGTTGTCCGAGGGCTTGGCGACACTGCAGGTAATACGCCTGCCCCGCCTCGGAAAGACGCATCAGCCGGGTGGTACGCACGAACAGGCGCACCCCCAGACGCTCTTCCAGGCGCGCCACGCTGCGGCTTACCGCAGCCGGTGTGACCCCCGCCTCGGTGGCGGCGGCGGTGAAGCTGCTACGTTCGGCCGCCAGACAGAACAGCTCCAGGCTGCCCAGTTGCAGATCATCGAAATGGCGGGTCATGACGGCTCGATTAATTACACAGTGTATGAATTGAAATGCCTTGCAGCGTATTTTTCAAGCACGCGTTACAGCCTAAGGTGACCTCCACAACGAGCCACAGGCTCACTTTCTGGAGAACGCAAGCATGACTCAGCCAAGAACCGTCATTGTCACAGGGGCCTCCAGCGGTCTGGGCTTCGCCCTCACCAAGGCTTTCCTGGAACGGGGTGACAATGTGATCGGCAACGCCCGCAGCCAGGCACGCCTGGACCAGGCCGCCGCCCGCCTCGGCCACCCCCGACACTTGCTCGGCGTGGCAGGTGACATTGCACAGGCTGATACCGCCCGGCGGCTGATTGCCGCAGCCGTAGACACCTTCGGCGGCGTCGACATACTGATCAACAACGCCGGTATATTTATCCCCAAACCGTTTACCGATTACACCGAGGCCGATGTCGACACTCTGGTCGGCACCAATCTCAAGGGCTTCTTCTACCCAGCCCAGGCGGCGGCGCGGGTTATGGCCGAGCAAGGCCATGGGCATATCATCGCCATTACCGCATCCATCGCCCTACAGCCAGATACCCGGGTGCCGGCGCTGCTACCGGTGCTGGTCAAGGGCGGGCTCAACCAAGCTGTCAAAGGCCTGGCTCTCGAGCTGGCAGCCAGTGGGGTGCAGGTTAACGCGGTGGCACCGGGAATCATTGATACGCCACTGCACAGCGGCAATGTTGAGGGCCTGGGTGCGCTGTCGCCGAGCGGCCGGACCGGCTCGCCTCAAGACGTGGTGGACGCCGTTTTATACCTGACCGACTCACGCTTCGTCAGCGGCGTCATTCTTCCGGTGGACGGCGGCAGCACCGCCGGTACCTGGCACTGAGCAAAGGAGCGACCAGCCATGCCTTATATCCATATTCGCGTAACCGACGAAGGGGTCAGCGCGGAGCACAAACGTCAGTTGATTGAGGGCACCACCCGTTTGCTGGAGCAAGTCCTGGGCAAGCCGCCAGCCAGTACATTCGTCGTGATCGAAGAAGTGCCGACGGATAATTGGGGCGTGGGCGGGGAGACCGTGACGGCGGTGAGACGACAAGCACACAGGTGACCCCCTGGGGCGGGCTGTGTGGCTCATTCACCACAGCCACTCACTGCCGCAACCGCTCCAATGCCTCCAGCACGAACCTCGTCGCCCGCTCGGTCTCGCCTTCCCGGCAGGCAATCCCCAGTTGCCGCCACAACCCAGGGCGCAGCGGCCGGCGCGCAATGCGCCGGTCCAGTTCGGCCATCTCGCCTTCCTGGGGCAGCAAGGTAGCGCCATAACCGGCACCCACCAGGCTCTTGATCGCGTCGTTGTAGTTCAACTCGATCCGCGGCTCAGGATACAACCCGGCGGCAGCGAACCACTCTGCGGTCACCCGCGACAGCTGGGTGCTGCTGTCATTGAGAATCAGCGCTCGCTGCCCAAGCCAGGCCGGGGAGACCCTGGCCGGTGGCTGCCAGTCGGCCGGCACGTAGGCCAGGATCGGGTCGCGCCGCCAGGCGGTGACCTTGATGCCCTTGCCCGCCACCTGCGGCAAAGCCACCAGGCCGATATCCAGGGCGCCTTCGCGCAGCCGCACCAGAGAAGCCTGGGAGGTCAGCACCTGCACCTGTACATCGATGCCTGGATGTGCAACCCGCAGGTGCTCCAATGCCTGGGGCAACAGGTGGGCGATGGCGCCGGTCGAGGCGCCCAGGCGTACCCGACCGGTCAAGCCTTCGACCTGGCGCCGCACTTCATCCAAGGCAAGGTCGGCATCGGCCAACAGCCGGCGGGCACGTAAGAGCAGGGTTTCGCCTATAGCGGTGGGGCGCACCTGGTTACGGTTACGGGTCAACAGCGGCGCACCGACCTTCGCTTCGAGCTCGGCCACGTGCAGGCTGATGGTCGGCGGTGCCAGGTTGAGCTGGCGCGCGGCCTCGGCGAATGACCCCAGATCGGTAATGACCACAAGGGTGCGGAGGCGATCGAGGCTGATTTCGCGCATGGGGTGGGCCGGCTCAGGGTGACTTTCGTTCAGGAAATATGAACGTCTGCATCATGATATTCAAATTTTGTTTACCACGATGACAAGCGAGCATAGGCCATCTTTCTTTTGAACGGACCCGACCATGCGCCACCCCATTGTCTTCATCGACGGCGACCAAGGCACCACCGGCCTACAGATCCATGCCCGCCTGCAAGGACGCACTGATTTGCAACTGCTGACCCTGCCCGACGCCGAACGCAAGGACCCGCAACGGCGCAGCGACGCCATCAACAGCGCTGACATCGCCCTGCTCTGCCTGCCCGACGACGCGGCGCGCGAGGCCGTGTCGGCCATCCGCAACCCAAAGGTGCGGGTGATCGATGCGAGCTCCGCGCATCGCACCACCCCCGGCTGGGTCTACGGCCTGCCTGAACTGGCCCCGCGGCAGGCCGAGCACATTGCCTTGGCCAAGCGGGTCAGCAACCCCGGTTGCTACCCCACTGGCGCCATCGCCCTGCTGCGCCCGCTGGTGCAAGCTGGCCTGTTACCCGCCGACTACCCGCTGAGCATCCATGCCATCTCCGGCTATTCCGGCGGTGGCCGTGCGGCGGTCGAACGCCATGAGCAGCCCGGGGCACAGCAGGCGCCCACGTTGCAGATGTACGGCCTGGAGCTGGCGCACAAGCATGTACCGGAAATCCAGCTGCATGCCGGCCTGGCAGCCCGGCCGATGTTCATGCCTGGTTATGCGGCCTATCGTCAGGGCATCGTCCTGAGCATCCCGCTGCAATTGCGCCTGCTGCCAGGCCAGATCCGCGCCGAGCAATTGCAGGCATGCCTTGAACGGCACTACCAGGGCGCACGCCACGTGATGGTCTCCCCACTGCACCAGCAGGGGGCGGCCTCGCCGCTGGATCCTGAGGCATTGAACGACAGCAACGACCTGCGCCTGGCCCTGTACGCCAACCCCGAACACGGCCAGGTACTGCTCACGGCAGTATTCGACAACCTGGGCAAGGGCGCCTCGGGTGCGGCGGTGCAAAACCTCGAGCTGATGGTCGCAGCACTGCAGGCCCAAGGCTGACAGGCAAAAAAGGGGTAGACTGTGTGTCCCGCATCAACCGGTGCGGGGCGATCCAACAGCCGCCGGAGCCCGTCCACCGATGTTCATTCTGAGCCGCCTCGACAGCGTGCCGCCCGAATCTTTCCAGAACCAGATCCGTGAGCTGGTGATCCACCATGTCGGCGAACTGAGCAGCGTCGCCATTCGTGCCGACAATCCGTTGTACCCGCTGTACCAGTACGGCGTCGGTATGGAAGTGCATCAGTACCTGCAGGCCATGGACGGTACGCGCGGCCTGGCCGTGGAGCTGACCCTGGCACTGGACGCCGAAGCGCCAGACCAGATGCTCGGTTTCGCCCTGACGTTACCGGCCCAGGACAATGCCCAAGCCTGTGCTCTGGCCTTTCTCGCCGTGACGCCTGGGCATCGCCGTCAAGGTATCGGCCGCGCATTGCTGGCCGATGTGCAGGCGCGCTTTGCCAGCGTCGAACTGAACGCCTTTGCCAACCAGGTGCCATGGTTCGAAGCGAGGGGCATGCAAGTGGTGGCCGGCAGTGGGCCGCAAGTGCTGATGAGCAGCACCGGCCAGGCCAGCGGCGCACTCATCGGACGACTGGATATCGCGCCAATCTACCAGGCCACTGAAGTGCACCAGATTCACACCTACCTGCTCAATCAGCAGGGTGAAGATGCGATGATCGAAGCCGAGCAGCAGCGCGATGAGTGGCTGGATGAGCTGACGGCGCAGGCCCGCGCATGTGTGAGGCAACGCAAGACGGTGCATTGAGCTCAGGGCCTCATCGCCCCCCGCGATCAGGCCTGAACAAGCACTTGAGCTAGACCTGACTCACCGGAATATCTCCCCCACCTTTGCCCTCGCGCCGCTCCCCTATCCAGTCACTGACCTGCTGGCCGAACTCCGCCGGTGCCTTGCGCCCAAAGCGCCGTGCCAGGTCGAGGATAGTCTGCTGCGCCAGGGCCTCTTCCATCCGCTTCTGCGCCCCCAGCATCACTGCATGAATCGCACAGGTGCCCTCGGTGGCCCAACCCGGCGGTGAGCCTTCGAACAGCGTGCAACGCTCGCGGATCTCGCGGCAGTCGAAGATCTTCTTCGGCCCGTCAATAGCATTGACGATGTCCAGCACGGTGATCTCGTCCGACGGCCGTGCCAGTCGAAAGCCCCCTCGCACGCCTTCGGTCGCTGCCACCAGTTTGGCCCGGGCCAGTTTGGTGAATACCTTGGCCAGGTATTCCTGCGGCACCCCCTGTAACTGCGCCAGGTCGCGAACGCTGGACTCGCGGGTATCACCGCGCTCGTCAACCAGGTACAGCAGGCAATGGATGCCGTATTCAACGCCAGCACTGTAGAGCGACATATAAATCTCCGACCAATCTTGTCGCCAAGATTACGCTGATCGGCGTGCGATGGCAAAGCCAGGCCCCACTTGTCACGAAACATTGACACGATGTCAGGATGACTTGACACGAATGATGAGCCTGCATTCAACCGCACTCAAGCGGGTAATTTTTCGTCAATTATTATTTACGAAAAAGGTGTTCTTTAGGTTTAAACAGGAGCAGCCCTAGCTGAGTTACCATGCACTACAAGCGAATGGCTAACGACTGACCATCAGCAAAAACTGTTCCTTTTCAGTCTGTCACATCTCGGCCGAGCTTAAAACTCCGGCCCCAAAGAAGTGCAGAAGACATGCGTCACAGCAACCCAAGGACAGCCCAGAACTCTTATTATTATGCCAACGCATTGGTATGCGTGACGTATGAGAGCGGAATGCTCAGGCGGTGTCTAGATGGCCGGAGTGCCATGCTATAGACGCCATTGATCGTTTGATGACCTACGCCAAAATAACGGCTCCGCCGATATCGATCGCTCCTAGTTACGCTAGGAATGACTTATCGTGGCCCTAAGCTATCATCCAGGTATTGAGTATCCTCATCACCGATTATTAGGGGACGTGTATGCGCTTAGGTTTAGGCCCTGCAACTGTGCTATCGATTAGCTTGCTCACAGGTTGTGTTAACCCCTACCCCCTCCCCGTCAATGAACCAACAGAGAATGACTCCGTTCTCCAGCCTCAAACCGGCGTGGGGGGCGGTGGAAAGACTAGGCCTGCACGTACACAGCGAGAAGCAAACCCAGAACGACTAGGTGCACTCGCCGCGGCCTTAAAGAAACCAGAGACTCAACACGACTTGAAGCTCAACCTGATGATCTACCGCGATCATTATTTCAAGGTCCATAACGACCTTGTCACCGCGAATAACGCTGCCAAGGACACGGCCGTGGCTGGTGGGATCATCGGTGTTATCGGAGGTTTAACTAAATCAGCCTCGACCGTTTACACCGGGAGTGCCATTGCGGCCGGCTCTTCCATCTACGGCCAGCGCTATGATTTTACGATTCAGGCATTGAACTACCGTAAAGCCAGTATCGCCATGGACTGCATGCTGGGTGTTGTCGCTCCCCTCCCAGATGTAACCCCTCTCTCCAATCCGGGCATAACAACAGCGTCTGAAAATATCGAAGAAGTTCGCCGAAAGCTGTATCAGGCTCAGTCTACTGTGGTTCTGAAGGACCCAGACTTGAAACAATTAAAAGAAGCTCTGAGAGCTGAGATGGATGCCAATACAAAATTCGATATATATATAAAAAATGGAGCTGCTGCAAAAGCTGCAAGCGCGAACCTTGCGCAAGAAGAAGAAACCTTGGTTCTTGCTCGGCTCGATTCGTGCACCAAGCAGTTCTAATTCAACTAAGCAGTGCTTGTGATCACTTTTGAACGGATTTAATCACAAGCACTTAAATTCACCTTGGAAGGCATGCGAGCATTTTATCAATTGCCTCTTTTGTGTAGCCAGCTTTGTCCGCCGTCGACTTTATCGACTCAGCAGAAACTGCCTCTGTTATTATTCTACCATCCATTTGAAATTTGGCATCGCCAAGAACCACGAAATCCAACTCTTCTATTATACCTGTGTAGGCTCGAATATCGCTTGGTGACTTAGCCGTATAACCAGGTCTGCATTTGTCACTAGGACGGTCCGGTCTTGATTGAAACGGTGGCCGCAATCCTAGTTCGCCAGCCCCACAACGATCTTCTAAAGCGATAGGTCCTGACTTCTGCTCTGAAATTACTCCAGTACGCAACAGCTGGTGGAGCGCTATAGAACCCTCACCGAATGCAGGACCTTTGTCCCCGATTATGGCGTACGTGCTTCTGTAACCCGTACCACCTATCCAAACAACCTTTCCAAGCAGATCAGTCCTTGGCGTAACGGCGATCGGGAGTGTTTCAGAATCCAAATGCTGAACAACCCCCTCAATAGTATGCCTACTAGATGTTGTAGAAACATAAGATCTGACTTGCTTGCCGGTAACAGTATCTAGCATACCGCCCAATTTTGGTTTCCCCTTACCGTTCCCAATTACAAGTCGTCCGTCACCGCATGACACAAGTCCACGGCCTGGTTCCAACGGCTCGACCTCCATCGCGAAGACGCAGAACTCGGTGGTGCCAGTTTCGAAGCCTTTCGATTCAGCTTTTCTAAACTCTTTTGAGCACGGTATGTCGCACTCATGGCGCTTACCATTCCGCCAGGCAGATAGACCATTCGCAATATAGGTGAATCCGTGATCACCAACTGTGTACGAACCAGGACCACCATCTGGGTTTACAGATAACCGTGCTCTCACAGCTATTGATCCGTCTTGAAAGAAACGAGCCTTTAAATCGATTTTCTTCTTATCTAATTTTCCTACTATCGCCCCCGGCACTCCACAGTCGTCTGCAAAGATTGACATTGAAGCACCTAATAGTAACAACACACTAGCTATCTTCGAGTGGACTCTCATGTACATTCACCTAGGACGCTTGAACAATGATTAATTCGAGGGAACGCTATAGCTCTCAGTGCAGACGCATTCCGGCCCCGCGTCAAGGAGGATCAAATTTAATTCCATAATAAGGCATATCGCGAATTTGCCTCCGAGCTCATTGGACGGCGCACAGAGGCTAATCTAAGCTGATCCAACCAATCAGCCCGGTGGACCCAACATGAATAAAGCGCTGTTCCTGCTGATAATGCTCTCAATGGGTGTGTCAGCAGCTGATATCGAGGATGTGCTCAAGGGGCGTGGCGTGTGGTGGAAAAGCCCTGCAAATTACTCAGACGCGTTGATCCAAAAGCTCGAAGACATTGGTGTCCGCCGTGTCCACATCATGCTGACGAAGGACCCTGCAGAAGCAACTAAATGTCCGCCCCATATCCCTGCCTCCAAAGCCGAGAGACCAATACCTCTTGCCACGTTGGACCAAGTAGAGAAGCTGGTGAAAGCTCTTCGAGCTAAGCAGATGCATGTCATAGCGACTGTGTACTTGCCACCAACGAAGGTCGCCATTGATGACCTTCTCGATTCAAGCTCAGACCTAGTGCCCGCCTTGGTTACCGGTGGCATCGATGCAGTTGAGCTTGATCTTGAGGGCAAGTGGAGGCGTAACGCAGTTTGCGGCTACAAAACCCATGCCGAGGCATTTCAAGACCTGAAGGATAGGGTGAAGGCTCTGAAGCCAGGTGTATCAGTGGGCATTACAACCCATGGGGGCCACATTGGAGCTAAAGAGATTCCGCTGTCGGCGGCCGACTTTGTCTCTATGCAGGCCTACAGCAAGTGCCAAGAAGACTGCAAACCTTTCGATGACAGCAGGACAGGCCCGGGTAACAGGCAGCATTACATAGCAGGAATAATGAAGGGTATCAGAGGCCCCATTTTGCTCGGTCTTGCAGCCTACGGACAGCAATGGAGTAGATACACTTGGGACGAGGCGATGGGGAAAGCCCTATCTGCTACCGAGGAAATAATGGCCAATGATCCACGTGTGATAGGGTATTCCTACTGGTCATCAACATCTTTTGACGGATCCGGGACCGAGAACAAACCGTACCAGTTTCTGCTGAAACACCAACCGAAGTAGATCAGGCGCCGGCGCTCTCTACTACCGGACCTGACGGGCGCACGCGGTCGAGTGGTGGCCGAGCTGCCTCACGGCTTTCAAACGCCTACTAAAGGATATTCTGCGGCTGGAGGCATATATTCGCCGACACCATCCCCCGACTTCGCACGGACTCGAGAGCATTGACTTTTAGGCTGTACAGCGATGCGCAGTTTCACCGCTGAAGGCAGCATTGACCCGGAGCATGCAAGGAGCCGGTGCCGGCACATTGCCTTGCGCAGCAGCAAAATGATGAACAACTCCTTCTACCAGGATTTGACGGGTAAGCCAAGGCTGTTTATTAATACAGTATTTCCGAAGAATTGCATCGTGATCATCAACACCCTTCGCCAAATCTCACAATCTGAGCTCCCAGGGCTACTCTGTGTCCTATCGGGTAGAGCATCCGCCGGCTTCCCAAGCCAAGCAGCTGATCTTTACGAGCCACCAATTCTTGTGGAACCGCGTGAGCCGCACGTATGGCGGACCGAAGCTGAAGGCGACAGTATGTCCCCTGCCGGGATACTCACTGAGTGCCACAAGTAGCGAGAATAGGTTAGCGAGCTACTATTACTAACTGTGACCAGTTTGATCCGTACTCCCCCATCGAGAATGCTTAGCTAGGGTTGTTCCGTTCTTGGGTGTTATTTCAACTTGAAGTAATTGTGCTGACTTTGCCGACACTAGAGCCCGCCCCACTTGGGACAGGGCGTACACAGCAACATACTTGAGGGCACTCCCATGTCTCTATCACGACGCGACATCTTGGTAGCTACCTGCCTCGCTGCAGTCGTACCACGATTCGTATTGGCAGACGGGCCGAACTGGAGTGCCCTCGCGCAGGAAGACGATGAAGCACCACTCATTCCATCAAGTTTGGAAGCCTTCAAGGATCAGCCGTCCCTCAACCAAGGCGTGCTCACAGACTACACACCGATGGGCACCCAGGCGGCAACGAGCGCGGAAGAGAGACTTGCCCGTGAGGTGCTTAAGGCGGTGCCCATGAATTGTACTCCAATTGAGATCGCTCTGTACTTCCACGACGTGGGTCAAGGCAAGTACGGAGAGGACCGCAAACCCTACATCACTGCTTGGCCGGTACGATGGAACCCAGTGATCGTCGAGTTTTTCAAGGCCACAAGGCTTCAGCCCAGTGGAGACACGACAGCATGGTGCGCGGCGTTCATGAACTACTGCCTCATGATGGCCTCGACTGGCAAAACGCTTCCGCCAGATGCAAGCCCCCGGACCAAGAGTGCTGCTGCGCTTTCATTCAGAGACTGGGGAAAGGAGACAAAATCACCTAACCCGGGTGACATTGTTGTTTTCAAAAACATGAGGTCACAAGGTAAGGGGCACGTCGGTTTTTTTCTGGCTGATCAAGGTGACAAGGTGTTAGTGCTTGGCGGTAATCAGTTTGAGGGGACGCCAACCAGGCATACGATAAACCGGAAGTCGCTCCTCAAGGATGGTCCAGTGCTAAAGCTCCACTCCTATCGAACAGAGCCTCAATTGCATGTTTAGGGGGCTAATTTCCTTCGCTGCAGCGCTCACAGCAATGCCGGCGCTAGGCGAGCCATACTTTGAAGCTGGGCCTGCCGTTATACAGCTCCATGTCTACGGCACACTCAAGCGGCCTCTTCCCAACGAACAATCAGTGGACTTCCATGAGCGCGGTACCGGCTTCGTTGCTTCTCCGGATGGGTTGGTGCTCTCAGCCGGCCACAATATCCCAGATAAATCTCTGTTCGATGAAGATGGCTTCTTCATTGAAGGGTATTTTCCCGCTAAGGATCAGGATGCACTGAGCGCAGTCGATCCGCCGGTTGAGTTGGAGGTGATCACTGCCACTCAATCACCCTACGATGTGTCATTACTACGCATCAAGAACTCAGACACAGTGAGACCCTTTTTGCGTTTATGCGATAACTACAAACGAGCCGGAAATTTCGACTTCGTGGTATTGGGCTACCAGGGTGGAGACCGAATACTAACGAGTAATTACGGACCAGTTATGGCTGGCGCTGGGGCGACATCGAGTATTCTGGTGCAAATACCGTTAAACAAAGGAAATAGTGGTGGTCCAATCTTCAACGAGCTAGGAATGGTATTTGGTATTGCAATTGGTGAAAAAACTGTTGGCTCAGAGCGCATGCAATCAACCTCCATAGCTGTTCCAATGTCAAAAGTTATGCAGACGCTTGGTGATGCCTCAAAACCACTCGCGGGGGTTAGTTACGACCCTGACTGTGGTAAACAGTTGAAGCCACAGTTCACAGCCCTCATTGAATCACCGATCAAGGTGGGCCGGGAGCCACGCCCAGTAGCAGCTGAGGTGATAACCACTGAAACAATCGATTACTCGAAAGTTGTGAAGGAAATACCGCCACCGACAGGTTACAAGGTCGTGGCCTACAAATCGATTAAAGTCGATCAACCAGGGGTTAAAACAGAAATATTCGTTCCAAAGGATGGCTCTAAAATATTTGTGAAAGGGACTAGCAAAGAACCCAAATTGCCAACATCAGTAAACGCAAATATCGAAGTATTGCTGGAGCCGACATCACCAAAAAACGCAGCCCCCAGCTTTCGAGTACAAACCTTCCCTTACTCAAAAACCCTTGATACGCATAACATAGAGATTACATCAAAGGACTTCAAAGACACCATTCCTGCGCCGGAAGGGTTTGTCTTCAAGGAATTCCTGAAAATAGATTACGTAAGCCTCAACCACTCTCCTAGCAAAGGAGCCAATGTTCAAATAAGCCCAGATGGAAAAGCCCTGCTAGTAAGCTACAGCCTCCAAAGTGGGCCCATCTATGATCAATGGCGCGGCTGGATAGATGCTTTCATTACTGCAAAGCTGGAACCGAAACCATAACAGAGGTTCGAGGCGATCGATGTGCTGCCGGCAGGTCAGGTCTCCGGCTCCGTTACTTCGATAATGGGGTCGATGAACTCCTCCTGCATGGTGTAATAGAGAGTGCGATCGTCCTCCCCCGAGTTGGGGTAGCTGGAGAGCTGGGAATTTAGAGTTGGATGCGATAGTCCGAACAACTCTTAATTCCCGGGCCGAGTCTTTCTATAGCTTGGAACGCCCTCCGACCAACACGAAAGGGGCCCAATCGCCTGGTAAGTCGGCAACCAGCGCCTGGCTGCGCCGAGCCTCGCAAAGCGCCATCCTCATGGCCTCCGCAGCGTTGCGGTCTGCTTGGCCTCCCCGCTCACACTCTTTGATCGTGGGATCTCCCATCATTAGCGCAACTATCCTTGGCGTAACGAAAGCGGCCACATCATCACGTACTGTCCACTGAGACAGTAATACAGACTCTGCGCCGGCTCGAAAGAACGCAGTGGCGAAGCCGGCCAAGGCATCACCTGCAGCATCACCACTCGAGCCAGTGTTACACGCTGAAAGAATGGCAAGCCTCGCTTTCAGCTGCAGCTGCATGATTTCGCTCAACGTAAGGAAGCTGTCTGAATGAGTCGGTCCTTTAAGTCTTGGCCTGGACAGCACGAGGGCAGACTTCTTGAGCCCAAAATCCCCTCGCATGAGCCCATGGGTGGCGAATACCAAAACCTCCGCTTGGTTCATGGACCGTTTGGTTCTGGATGCGGCGCGTAGCCCAGTTTCTGTGGCGCTCTCCCATAAGAGAACACGGGATGCTTTGTTTGACGCGACGCCTTTGAGCTTGGACATGGCCAGCAGCTCGCACCGGGTTCCTGGCAATGGCGCTAGCGCCCGCATCGGATCGCCAAAAGACTCGCCGCGGTCACGTCGGCTACGGGGAGTGAACTGCGTGCAATCGACTTTACGCCCTGTAGCGAGATTGTCACCCAAGGTCGGATCGCCCACTCCAAACAGGCGGATTTTGTCGAGGGCCTGCTCACTTACATCCGCCTCTAAGTAGCTGTTGACCGATGGATAGATCTGGATGGCCTTCTCTAAGCCCAACCACTTAGTTGATGCCGCCGCGACAGGTCCGCGCCCTGCCCTCGGCCGTTCAAAAGGTAGCGCGCCGAACGGTACCGAGGCTAACTCCCCTTGAGGCACAATGATCAACTCTTCCGCCTTCGAAGCCATGCCTCGAATTGTCGAATCGGCGAATATCTCGTCGAACACTCGATAAGCTATTGAAGCCTCAAAGTCCTCCTCTTGTAACGGGCAGTCCTCGACTGAATCAAGGTTGTACTCGGCGATGTATGCGTCTTTGAGACGGCGGTACGCAGCCCCCATTCGTGAGTTAGCAGGGAACGTGCAACACATCTTCACGTCCAGGGAGCAACGAAGGGTCTCGATGTCTGTACGTAACGTCTCGCGGTCAGTGCCGAGGGCGGCCCACACAGTTCCCTGCGTATCTTGCGCCCAAATGCGCCCGGCACCTGTACCTGCACCAGGGCTGATCATGAGAAAGAGCTGCCCAGGTTTCAGCTGAAACTCTGACAGTTGGGCGCTATTTGGCGTGTCCCGGTCGAACTGCTCCCAAAACGCCTTGTGCTCAGCCTTTGTGAAAACGGCAGGGTCACGCGGGTGCACTCTCCCTTCTGAGTGTCGGTGAACGGCAAGCGCCGCAATCGACGATTGATAGTCCTGTGCTACAACAAACGCTTCATCACGGACAGAGTCAGACATTTCACCTGACCTGAATAGCGAGCGCAGTCGTACCGCTTCAAGTGCCTGGTACGCCCTCATTCGCGGGCTGGATGTCGGCGACGTTGGCGATCGGATGTCGCCCTCACTGTATGCAGGACTGATTTGCCCAGCTGCGAACAGGGCAAACTGTGCCATCTGATCCAGCCGCTTGGGCTCGAAATTTGCCCGTTCCAAAAATTCAAAGTACGCGCTGAAAACAAGGGCTGGGCGATACGTGTACCCCAACCCTTCCAATACGCTGGCCTGCGCAATCGCGGTCTGCAGGATCGCGTGCGCCAGCTCCTTCTCGCCGGTCGCTTCTTTATATTGGGCCACCCGGACAAGGCAGTCCACGAATGGTCCAGCACGCGGGTACGAGTCTAGGTACTCTTCCTCCAAATACGCTGAGAACGCTTCAGAGTAATAACCTGCCTGCGCATTAGGTTCGCCCAGCGCATCAAGCTCAGTAATCACGTCTCCTACGGGCCCAGGTACTTTGATTGGTTGCGGGGCAACCGGGTCCCATAAGGTGCCACTGACACGGGGCCGATCCATGAAGAAGGTTTGTTCGTGTCCAGCCGCGGCGTACAACTTCAAAGACTCGAGATATCCCGCCGCAGCTGCACTGGTATCACCGGTCTGCTCGTCAGCATAAGCCCGCTCGCAGATGACCCGAGCCCGCGTAACTCTGGGCAGGGACGCCGGATCTTGTAGTGCCAACGTAAAGGCCTCTGTAGCTCCTTGATAGTCGCCTTGATCCAATAGGATAGTGCCCCGTGCAGCTACTACTGCCGGTCTGCTCCCCAATGGCGCCAGAAGGCGCAGTGCCTCGGCATGTCGATCTAGCAGAGTGAGCGCGGGAGCCAACAGGATTGCCGCGGGCACCGCATCCGGAGCGCGGCGATGACTCATCTGGTACTGGAGTGCGATCCGCGCCCCCTCGGCCGCAAGTTCCCATTCGCCCGTGTGTACTAGCTGGGCGACACTTCGCGCTTGGTCTGTAGATTTTGCCGCTATCGCGGATTCAGCCAGCAACACTACGAAGACAGTAAGCAACCCCGCTGTGAGCCGATAGTGCCACATGATTGAGCTCCCAGGTTAGGCCTTCAAGCCTTGCTCAAAAAGGAGCGCTTCAAGTTCCCGCCGCTTCAGCAGTCCTCGTGCCTGAGGATCGTCCTTCCAGAGTCGTTTCATGTCACGAAACTTGGTTGGAATGGCGCCAAAATCGCGGTCTCGCATAAGTGCGTAGATCTCGCGCATTTCGCGGCGACGATCCGACGTGCGAGAAAGACTGGCTCCACGGTTATAAATCAGTGAGACCAATGCACCGAAAGAGTCCAGATGGAGATGGCTGCAGTTCTTAAACGTATCCTCCGTCTGGCCAACCACATACCGAAGGTACGCATCGAACTGGGTATTTGATTCTGTCCAGCCAACCTTGTCGTCGCGGAGTTCTCTAGTCTTCTGTGATGCCGGTCTTCCTTTGGTTCCACAACACCTTGCGAGCCTGACGACTGTAGGCTCAGGCAGCAGCCGGGCCCAGTCCGATCGGAAGTTAGCTGCCGTGGTATACCCAAGATCGTATCCAATGCCGATGGTCACGCCCGACTCACCACCAGGCCAGATAGGGCTCTGGAGCTTGGAGCGGTAGTTGGCTTCGCTAGTCACCTCGCAAGCAACAATTAGGCTCCTGGCTGATGTCGAGATCTGCCGATCACTCGGGTGACCACGATACCCTCCCTGAGAGCGGGGCTGATCGCCCGGGTAGACCATGAATTTTTCGCGGTCTGCACCAGTGAAAGACAGGTCGTTTGAAGCAATGGCCTGGGCTAACTCTGTGTCAAAAGGGGTCGGCGCCGCTTGCGCTCGTCTTGTGGTCGCCCACGCCATAGCCCCTAGAAAAATCAGCATCTCACGCCGGCTCAAACCGAAGTGTTCGCGTTGATTCTCCATACATTTCTCCCGAGAGCACAAATTGGCGGGGCAACCCCGTTTTATGAACGGTTGAGAAGCAGCCGACTATGGCTTTACAAATAGAGAATAGGAGATCCACGACGGTGAGGAGAGAGTTTGCACCATCACGGTCATGATGTGCCGGCACCGCTCACGATGAGCACACCAGCCTCTACGCAGAATGAATTCTCTGAGCATGTGCACAAGAACGCGAAGATTCCAAGGGACCTAACCTTTGTAATGGTAAACAGCTTCGCCCACTTTAGGCCGCTACCGCTAGATGCTAAGTGCAGATCGCCCATACAGCATCCGTTGAGCCGGTGGGCGGTAGTGTGGGAAGTCAGAAGCATGGGCGATCATACAGAGGATTAGACAATGACATGACCGCAGATCTGTGCCTGTGCGTTTCCCCGGCCGTACACCTCCGGAGGATTAGGCATTACTTACGCGGGAACGGACATGCCCGCACCCCGGCCTGGTGCGCACAATGCGCCGCCTCAACACTCAGCACTTAGCGAGGCATCACATGTACACAGCTATCGGTTATGCCGGCCCAGTCGGCCACAGCTCCCCTCGCCCCATGACTTTCAACGGTCGCAGCTCACGAGCTGACGACGTGGCCATCGAAATCCTGTATTGCCGCGTTTGCCACACCGGCATCCACTAAGCGCGCAAGGAGCAGGCCATCTATGGATTTTCGAAAGTCCACCTGTTTGGGGTAGAGGTACACTTTTTCGACTTTGGCGTCGGGTCGCATCATGGCGTGCGGGCTCCAGAAGATCGAGAGCACAGCACTAGGGACCAGCGAAGCGCTTTGAATGTGGCTTTCATGGAGCGTGTACTTTGCTCCAGGCTGGACGTGTCCGTCAGGAGCAAAAACAGCAGGCACAAAAAAACCACCTAAAAGGTGGTTTTTGTGCTTTCGCATATCCCAAGGCGAAACCAGCTCCTATGCTGACTCCTAACCAAGTGGCTTGTAACGAGATTGTAGGTGATTTGGATTCATCCATCAAGGCCTAAGGCCTCAGTACGCGGCAGTAAAATTGGCGCATATAATGCCTCTAACTTCCGATTACTGTCATAACTGGAAGTCTATTGTCTTCAAAACTCTGGCTGGTATTTCATGGCGCGCGCACCCACACCCTTGTTCGAAACCTACGATAACTTTATCGAGCAAGACTTCAGTTTGCAGGGCTCATCGCTCGCCTGCGTCGCTTCCTTTTTGGATGAGTGTGAAGCTGCTTTGGAACCTGATCGTGGCTAGGCGGCGGTGCGTGCATTCATGCGCGCGTTTTCCGACAACGCGCAGGGCCGCGGGTGGTTACCAGTATGGAACTCTACAAGCCCACTGGGGGTATGGCAGTGAGCACGATGGTCAGCGATTTGAGGTAAACCTCTGTGAGCACTGCTTTTTTCAGACCTTGGCGTACCTGAAGCAAGAGCGACGCGTTCAACAGCTGTTCAGTGATGAGCCGACTGCTGAGAGCGGTGATTTGGGCCTGGTTGCCCAGGACGATTACTTCCAGGACACGGGCTGCCGTTGATAAATTGGCATCAATCAGCCAACGGAGAGGTTTCTGCGCATGCGGTTAGCAGACTCAACAATGAGCGACCTGTTACCCAGGCTCTGCCTGGCCCCGCTCTTATAAGCGGACTTCCGGGTGTGCCTGTCACTTTGGGCATACGTCGACCACGACCAGCGTTGAAAATCCGAATTAGCGATGATCTGTCTCTCGGCGGGCAGACCAGAACTGGCTGGTGACATCCCCTCACCCTAATGCTTAAGGAGCGTCTTGCAGAATGCGTGCAACTCCAAAGGTGAGGAACCTTTCCCGCCGAGAGGCCATTTTCCAGTCCAAGGCACAAGCCAGGGTCATAGCCAGCGGAGACTGGCTTACCTGGCCAGAGCTGAATGCCCTGTTGCCGGCGGTGGCTGAGCAACGCAGCGACGGCGCTCCTGACCGGTATTTAGACGGTGCGATCTTCTCTATCAACTACGAGGGTGTGGAGTACTTTCCACGTTTCGCCATCGAAGCACGCACCTTGGCCATTGCGGCCCAGGGAATGCAGCGCGTCATCGCTGTGCTGGCCACCAGGGTGAATGGCTGGGGCATGGCTTTATGGTTCGAATCGTCCAATTCGTATTTGGGGGGTAAGCTGCCGAAGGACTTCATATCCTCCGAGCCCGACGCGGTTGTTCAAGCCGCACAGGAGGAGATAGATGGGGTCTCGCATGGCTAGCGCTGCTCGTGGCTAGGCCCATCCTCGCGCCTCGCTCGCTATACCCGAGAGACAAAACAGCATTATTTAGCTATGCCCTCCTCCATCCAGGCTCCCTGCCTGCAGCCTTTCGCCAGTGCTAGTCAGGAATCCTCCACGATTCTCGATACGGTCGCCTGTACAAGCCAATTGAAAAACGGAGAGCAGCGGCGGTGGCCATAGGCATTTGAATGTAGAAGGGGTCACCTTAGCCATGGAATGATCTACGCATGGCTACGCTGCTCCCCGAAGCTGGTTCTCAGTGAGCAGCGCGATAGTAGTCGATTCAGGATGGCATGAACACTATAGCGCTCATTTTGGGCATTGGATCGACTTTCAAGGCTTGAGCGCTTCCTTTTTCACCTGCTTGATCAGCCCGTCGAAGCCCACATCGGGATCTTGGATAAGGTATGCAGACACGATGAGGCTGAGTGGGTGGATACCCATGCGGCCGGCCAGCTCTTCAATTTTTTGAATCGTCGGCGACTTGAGTCCGCGTTCGAGTGAGCTCACGTAGGTTCGGCTACTGACTACGGCGAAATCTTCCTGGGTCAGGTCGTGAAGAATGCGCATGCGCCGCAGTGCCTCACCCAGGGATTCACGGATTTCCATCATCATTCCTCTGAAAAGGAATGATGAAGCGCTATCGAACACGATAGGGCTACAATCTATAGTGTTCATTGTGGGATAATTTGAGGTTTCCAGCCCTGGTGGCCGTTCGCCAAGGGGTATACAGCGCTCAGTGGAGCCCGTTTTGATCTATTTGTCCGAATCTCACACCCGTACTGTCCGTACAGGTTCTTATTGTGAAATTGAGGGGATGTGCTTTTGGGTAACCTTGCGGTCGCTTTTCAACGATGAGAGCGAGCGAGCAGCTGTTGTGGAAGATGCCTACGAACTCAACGTTTTCCTCACCCAGGCAACGGGCGTCGAGATCGCGCAGGTGCAAATGCTATGCCCTCCATCCATCAGCGGACGTCCGCACTGGAGCCTGGAAGAGCTTCGTAAGATTGTGATTCACCGTGGGCTTGAGTGCTCGCAAAGCGCGGTGATTTACGAGACTGCGGTGGCCACCTACAAATTAGGAGATCTCGACTTACGCCTGCGGAAACGGTCACATGCGTTGTACTCGGCGCGAACCCTGAAAGCGCGAACGACCTGCGTGGCCCTTCCACCTAAACCTGCTGACGAACCGCAGTTGTACGCACACTTTTGATGCAGAAGCGCACACCGTCATTGGCCGATAAAACCCCACTGGAATGCGGTTTGGGTTCTGCGAGTGCGAGCCTGGCTATTTCGGCACGAGGCGCCCGTCACAACTGTGCACTTAATAAAGTCAATTCCGATGCCGCTCGCGGCCGTTATCCTGACAGATCTCTCTGCCCCGCGTTAGGCTGATGAATACCCATGGACAACCTAGCAAAAGCCGCTGAGGCACTGCGGTCCGCGCAACATATCATGGTGTTTACCGGCGCTGGCGTTTCTGCCGGCAGCGGGATTCCGACTTTCCGCGACGAGCTGACCGGGTTGTGGGAGCGCCAAGACCCGCAGCGTTTAGAAACGGCGCAGGCATTCCGCGAAAATCCGGCGCTGGTTTGGGGCTGGTACCTATGGCGGCGCCAGCAAGTAATGCAAGCCAAGCCTAATGCGGCACATCAGGCGATCCATCGGTTATCTGGCAGCGGCCGGAGTGTCACCGTGGTCACTCAGAATATTGATGATTTGCACGAGCGGGCAGGTAATCAGGAGGTGCTTCATCTCCATGGCAGCCTGATGCGCCCCAAGTGTTTCGCCTGTCATCGATTCGTCGTGGAACCGCTGGTGTTTCCGATTATTCCAGCGGAAGGCGCTTTGATAGAACCGCCCCGCTGCCGCCGATGCAACGGCCGCTTGCGTCCAGCTATCGTGTGGTTTGGTGAGTACCTCCCGCCAGGTGTATGGAAAGCCGCCAGCCAAGCAGCACGACAGTGTGACATCCTGCTTTCTATCGGGACTTCCGGTGTGGTCAGGCCTGCTGCTGACTTACCAGATATCGCCTTAGCGTCTGGTGCAGTGGTCATACACGTCAATAACGTAGATGTATCCATGAATGGGCCGAACGAGATCATGCTGATAGGCCCTGCTGAGAAAATACTGCCACAGCTGATTGCTCTGGCGTTGACATGACCATCCACTACCCGGGCAAGGAGAAAGCTTTGAAACGCTCTAAACCTTTATAACTAGCTGTGCAAAGGACTAGGCTCTGTACGAAAAAAGATGTCGCAAACACTGCATGGAACAAGCCAACGAGACCATAGCTGCATAGCTTTTCGCGAGCTTGTCGAAGCGTGTCACGATACGGCGGTTCTCTTTCAGCCAGCCAAACATCCGTTCGATGATGTTGCGCTGTCGGTACTTGGGCCGATCAAACAGCCTGGGTAAGCCAGGCTTGGTTTTGCGCTTCATTGATCGCAGCGGGATGACGGGCTGCATTCGATACTGATCGCAGTAGCGGCGTAGCGCTTCGGCGTCGTATCCCTTGTCAGCAAGCAGCCATTTACAGCGCTTGCGCGGGCGGCCTCGTTGGCTCGACGGAATGCGGACTTCGTCCAGCAGTGGCTGGGCATAGCTGATGTCACTGGCTTGACCGCCAGAGAGGAGAAAGCGCAACGGTGTCCCGTTGGCGTCGCAGAGCATGTGGTTTTTGGTCGTCAGACCACCGCGACTGCGCCCTAGAGCGTGATCGGCAGGCTCGTCAGGCCCCCTTTTTTCCCGGCGCCAGATGAGGCTCGGGTTGCGCGCACTGCGGTTGAATCGATCATCCAGGTTTGCAGATCGATCAAGCCCTGTTCATTCAATCTCAGGTGCAGACGTTTGAGCATCTGATCGAACGTGCCCTGATTTCGCCAGCCCCGAAACCGTTGATACACCGTTGACCATGGGCCGAAGCGCTCCGGCATATCTCGCCACGCAGCACCCGAGCAGAGTACCCAGAGCACGCCGTCGAGCATCAGCCGGTCGCTCAGGCGCGGGCGCCCTCGGCCATGGGTTTCGATGAAGAGATCGGACACCACCTCCCAGGCCTCGTCCGAGAGTTCGTAACGCTTTGCCATCACAGGATTCCTTTCCGTTGATGACGGGGGACTCTACAAAATCTCAGCGTTCGAGGGGCGGCGATTGGGTTTCTCGGGATTTCGTACAGAGCCTAAGTTCAGGGATAACCCTGAAGCCAATTCACCCGTTTTTCGACATCAGGCTGACTTAGTGCTGCCTTGAGTAAGGCTGGTGTGAGAAGCCTTAGCACACTATAGTCCGCCTGGCCCTAGAGGCTGATGGGTTCGTATGGATTTGCAATGTGCAAATTCTGCACATTACTCCCTTCTCGACAATTTGAAAGCGGGCATGCTCATTCCACCATTCACCAGACTCGTGCGTTAAACGTCCGGCGGGTATCTGTGGCTCAGGCAATAGTCGATTACACAAAAGAGTAAATACGGCAATACCGATACTGACAGGGACAACGAACAGCGGAGCTCCTGTCACATCGGAGCTCTGGTATCCTTGGCGAAGCTGGACTCATGGATAACCAAATTCAGTACGACCCTCCATAGTTCAGGTATAGAACCTAGCACCGCATCACGCTGGATGACGCTCGTCATGTATAGTGATTCACTCCCATGGTAGAGGTGCAAAATGTCCCGTCTCGCAGAATTTAGGAAACTCGAACAACAATTGGCCCAGCAGCTCGCCGAGCTTGAAAGCCTCAAGAATGATGACGGTCTCAAGGTGGAAATCGAGTTTGAGACCAAACTTCGTGGCCTGCTGGGCGAGTACGGCTTCAGCCTGCGCAATGTGATTGACCTGCTGGATCCGGAAGCCTCACGCCGCTCTGCCCCAACGGTAGAGAAGGCTAGCCGAAAGCCTCGCCAGCTCAAAATCTACAAAAACCCCCACACCGGTGAGCGCGTCGAGACCAAGGGCGGCAACCACAAAACCTTGAAAGAGTGGAAATCCCAGTACGGTGCAGAAACCGTTGAATCCTGGGCTTCCCACTGAGCTCCTAAGCGGTAGTCTGGTCATCTAGATAGCATGGGCGGCAATATTGCTGCCCTTGTTCCTCGCCTTTCAGCTAGTCCTCATGAGCTGCTCTAGACCCAAACCCTCCTGGGGCAACCAGAAGCCCTCGCCCCACAGGGTATTCACTTCCTCAGCCAAGTCTGGCAGCCAAGCCGTCGCCAAACTTTCATAGCCGCTAGGAAGCATCACAAGCTCTCGCCGCCGCCCCACCTCGAGCAGCATCTGGAAGAAGACGCCCGGACTCAACTGTAGTTCGTGCAGTCGATTAAATTTCAGCGGAATGCTCAGTCCTTCGGGGTCAATGTCTCCAAAATATTCTGCTCGCTGGGCCTCTCGTTCGCGCATGACCTCAACCAGTGCTAATCCTGAGGCACAGATAGTGTTACCACTCCCGTAAACGATGGCGCTGTAGCGCTTAGCCTGCTCATTCCACTCCCCCAGGCTCCATAAAGTGTGGTGGTTTTCGACCACAAGCACGGGTAACCCAATGGCATCGGCTGGCCGATATGCAAGTGGATGCTCAACCCGCATTGCCCCGATAGCACTTAATGGCATGCGCCCGTTGAACAGCGCGCCATTGCGCGCCCGCGAATCCAGGAATTTCTCATCACCCAAGATATCGAGTGAACGCTCCCGAAGCGGCACCTGCATGAAGCGCCCCCGCCGCCGGATGAGCCATTCGTTGATCATGAAGGCGGTCGCTTGCTCGCCTGGCGAAAGGTTCGGCCAGAAACCCATTTCAGGAAGCCAGGAAACAGCGCCGTAATCAATTGCTTGAGGACGCCTCTCCTCCCGAATCAGAGTCACCGCCTTTGGCATGGGGGGATTGCCCAGCTTCTCGAAGCTTGCTGGCCCGGGCAGGCGCAGAACTCCCTGTGTCTGCGCCAAAGCTAAAGCTGCAAGTAGCTGCTGATCCCTATCAGGCGTTGCGACCTGTTCCGGATACGCGTCCAACCAAAGAGTTCTCAGAGTCGTCAACGCGACGCGCTTGCCGGGCTGGAGGATGAGCTTATCGACGAAAAGGCTAAGCACCTGTACCGCCCAGACCAATAATGGCAATACGCAGTGAGCTAAACCTGGCGTTGAGCGCCGTGGTACCGTAACGCGCCGAAGCCGTATCTTCGTAATGGAACACGGAATCCGGTGACTCCGCCTCCACCACTTTATACGTCAGGGGTGTGACGTCGGGGTCCGCAGCCCGAGCCTCATTCCAGAGGATGCGGGTGTAATGCCAGACCTTGTCGTAAAAGCTTGCAAACCCATTGGTACCTTGCGGCTTGTTTGAAAAGGCAAAGTTCGCGACCAGGCTCGACGTCAAGGGTAATGTTCCAGCCGAGTACTCAATTGCGGTAATCCTGCCGCCATTGTGCTTGTGGGGGGATTCACCAATGAAGTGCATGACATGAGTGCTCGGAGTCCCCACCACGTCAGGGCTGGGCTGATCGAGCGGACAGAAGAACGTACCGCGCTTCACCTCTCCTTGCGCGTTGAGGTAGGGAATGGAGTGCACGACCAAATGACCCTCGCGCACTTCCAGTTCGAACCCCTCATTGCGGAGGTCGAGGAGCGTTTGATTAAGACTTATCACTGACCGAGACATAGAATTCCATCCCCTCTTTGACACGAACTTGTTGACCGTCTGCCACCGAACCCTCCGGTTGGTCGTGAGGGCCGTGGTCATAATCAATCGTGTAAACCGTCTACGGAGGATGCTGGCTACCAGGGAATGCCAGCTCAACCAATTGTTGGTAGGTCAGGTAGCGGGTGTGCACCACGCGAGGCTTGGCGTTGATGACGATAGTCGCCTTGAAGGGCATGACCACGAAGTGCTCAACGCCCGGTTTGGTCAGGTCGACGTAGTCCTTGTCACCGACCAGGATGTCGCGGCCATGGTTGATTAGACTGCTCCCAAAGCAGATGACATGAACAACTCGAATTCCTTCACCGGCACTGGTCGGGAGAAGTAATAGCCCTGAGCTTCGTCGCACCCCATACGACTCAATATGGGTAATACATTGTCGCTTTCCACACCCTCCGCGACGATCTGCAAATTGAGATTGTGCGCCAAGGTTACCATTGTGCCGACGATAGCTCTGTCATCGGCATTGTCGGCCAGATTCTGGACGAATGAGCGATCGATCTTCAGCCGATCAATCGTAAGATGTTTGAGGTAAGCCATGCTCGAATAGCCGGTACCGAAATCATCGATTGCCAACCGTACGCCCATAGCCTTCAACCGCCGGAAACAAGCGATCATCCTCTCGGTGTCCTCGATGAGAATCGACTCGGTGAGTTCTAGCTCCAATAAAGACGACTCTAAACCGGATGTGCTTAATGCCAGGGCGACACTATCGACATAATCGCCTTGTTTGAACTCAATAGCAGAGCAGTTCACCGCCACTATGAGTGTTCCAAGGCCCATGCGTTGCCAAGCCACGGCCTGTTCGCATGCAGTGGTAAGCAACCAACGCCCGATGGGCACGATTAATCCACTGGACTCCGCTTCAGCAATGAACTCCCCCGGGTATATCATTCCTCGAGAAGGGTGGCGCCAGCGCAATAATGCCTCTGCTCCGACTACCTCCCCGCTGTCTAGATTCACCTGCGGCTGGTAGTGCAGCTCGAACTCATCGTTGTGTAGTGCAACCCGCAACTCAACTTGCAGTTGTAGTGACTTCAGCGCTCGCTCTCCCATCGCTGGGGTGTAGAAGGTATGCCGGGCCCGACCGCATTTCTTTGCCTGATTCAGCGCAATGTCTGCAGCCTTGAATAAGTCGTCAAAGCTCGTCCCGTGATCAGGATGACAGGCAATACCAATGGAAGTCCGCACCTCCAACAAGCAGTTATGTACCAGCCAAGGCTCTCGCAGACGACTGTCAAGGTCGCGCAGCAACTGCTCCAACTGTTTTCTGGTCGTGGCTCTGACCAACATCAGATACTCATCTCCCCCCAAGCGGGCAGTAGTATCGATGCCCTGCAGACTTGTAAGACGCTGCGCCAGTTCGCACAGCACCTGGTCTCCGGCCACATGACCGAGGGAATCATTGATGGTCTTGAAATTGTCCAGATCGAGGTACAGCAGGTGGAAATCTTCTGCGTCGACAAGGGGGAACCGCAGAATTCGGAAAAAATCGTACGCTAAGCTAACGGTGTTCTCGTGACAGCTCTTTGACTAGGCTTTCTAAGGGGTCGTCTCAGAAAACGGAAAATAAAGCACGCTAAGGCATAGCCGAACCTGCCAAGCTTGCTCCACCCTGTAGTGACGCGATCAGCGGGCAGGAAACGTTCCCCCTTCGCGCATGGCAGGCGCACACCAACTCAGACAGCACGGCCTCCATGCGCGCCAGGTCAGCCATTTTCTCGCGCACGTCCTTGAGCTTGTGCTCGGCCAGACTGCTGGCTTCCTCGCAATGGGTGCCATCCTCCAGCCGCAGCAGCTCGGCGATCTCATCCAGGCTGAAGCCCAGCCGCTGGGCTGATTTCACGAAGCGCACCCGCGTTACATCCGCCTCGCCATAGCGGCGGATGCTGCCATAGGGCTTGTCAGGCTCCAGCAACAAGCCCTTGCGCTGATAGAAACGGATGGTCTCCACATTGACCCCGGCCGCCTTGGCGAAAACGCCAATGGTCAGGTTCTCCAAATTGTTTTCCATATCGCTTGACTCCGTACATGAGTACGGAAGTAAGGTTACGCTATCCAATTTCAATTCGAAAGGACAAGCGCATGTCTGAACCAAAAACCGGGCGCGGCGCGCTCTTCACTGGAGGGCTTGCCGCCATCCTCGCCTCGGCTTGCTGCCTCGGGCCGTTGGTTCTGATCGCCTTGGGGTTCAGCGGCGCTTGGATCGGCAACTTGGCGGTGTTGGAACCCTATCGCCCCATCTTTATCGGCGTGGCGCTGGTGGCGTTGTTCTTCGCCTGGCGGCGCATCTACCGGCAGGCAGCGGCCTGCAAACCGGGTGAGGTCTGCGCGATTCCCCAAGTGCGAGCTACTTACAAGCTCATTTTCTGGATCGTGGCCGCGCTGGTTCTGGTCGCGCTCGGATTTCCCTACGTCATGCCATTTTTCTACTGATCGGAGTTCACCATGAAGAAACTGTTTGCCTCCCTCGCCCTCGCCGCCGTTGTTGCCCCCGTCTGGGCCGCCACCCAGACCGTCACGCTGTCCGTACCGGGCATGACCTGCTCCGCCTGCCCGATCACTGTCAAGAAGGCGATTTCCAAGGTCGAAGGCGTCAGCAAAGTTGACGTGACTTTCGAGACACGCCAAGCGGTCGTCACCTTCGACGATGCCAAGACCAGCGTGCAGAAGCTGACCAAGGCAACCGCAGACGCGGGCTATCCGTCCAGCGTCAAGCAGTGAGTCACTGAAAACGGCACCGCAGCACAACGGACGTCATTGTCTGGCGCCACAAACGATAAAGGATCTGTTGCATGACCCATCTAAAAATCACCGGCATGACTTGCGACTCGTGCGCGGCGCACGTCAAGGAAGCGCTGGAAAAAGTGCCAGGCGTGCAGTCGGCGCTGGTGTCCTATCCGAAGGGCACAGCGCAACTCGCCATCGTGCCGGGCACATCGCCGGACGCGCTGACTGCCGCCGTGGCCGGACTGGGCTACAAGGCAACGCTAGCCGATGCGCCACTGGCGGACAACCGCGTCGGACTGCTCGACAAGGTGCGGGGATGGATGGCCGCCGCCGAAAAGCACAGTGGCAACGAGCCCCCGGTGCAGGTAGCGGTCATTGGCAGCGGTGGAGCCGCGATGGCGGCGGCGCTGAAGGCCGTCGAGCAAGGCGCGCAGGTCACGCTGATCGAGCGCGGCACCATCGGCGGCACCTGCGTCAATGTCGGCTGTGTGCCGTCCAAGATCATGATCCGCGCCGCCCACATCGCCCATCTGCGCCGGGAAAGCCCGTTCGATGGCGGTATTGCGGCAACTGTGCCTACGATTGACCGCAGTAAGCTGCTGGCCCAGCAGCAGGCCCGCGTCGACGAACTGCGGCACGCCAAGTACGAAGGCATCCTGGGCGGTAATCCGGCCATCACCGTTGTGCACGGTGAGGCGCGCTTCAAGGACGACCAGAGCCTTACCGTCCGTTTGAACGAGGGTGGCGAGCGCGTCGTGATGTTCGACCGCTGCCTGGTCGCCACGGGTGCCAGCCCGGCGGTCCCGCCGATTCCGGGGTTGAAAGAGTCACCCTACTGGACTTCCACCGAGGCCCTGGCGAGCGACACCATTCCCGAACGCCTTGCCGTAATCGGCTCGTCGGTGGTGGCGCTGGAGCTGGCGCAAGCCTTTGCCCGGCTGGGCAGCAAGGTCACGGTCCTGGCGCGCAATACCTTGTTCTTCCGTGAAGACCCGGCCATCGGCGAGGCGGTGACAGCCGCTTTCCGTGCCGAGGGCATCGAGGTGCTGGAGCACACGCAAGCCAGCCAGGTCGCCCATATGGACGGTGAATTCGTGCTGACCACCACGCACGGTGAATTGCGCGCCGACAAACTGCTGGTTGCCACCGGTCGGACACCGAACACGCGCAGCCTCGCGCTGGACGCAGCGGGGGTCACTGTCAATGCGCAAGGTGCCATCGTCATCGACCAAGGCATGCGCACGAGCAACCCGAACATCTACGCGGCCGGCGACTGCACCGACCAGCCGCAGTTCGTCTATGTGGCGGCAGCGGCCGGC
The DNA here is from genome assembly GCF_016406145.1 of Pseudomonas putida. NCBI lineage: Bacteria > Pseudomonadati > Pseudomonadota > Gammaproteobacteria > Pseudomonadales > Pseudomonadaceae > Pseudomonas > Pseudomonas putida. The sequence goes on along the minus strand of NZ_CP066306.1, from coordinate 2,611,629 downwards.
ACCCGTGCCGCGATCAACATGACCGGCGGCGATGCGGCGCTCGACCTGACCGCAATGCCGGCCGTGGTGTTCACCGATCCGCAAGTGGCGACCGTGGGCTACAGCGAGGCGGAAGCCCACCACGACGGGATCGAGACCGACAGCCGCACCTTGACCTTGGACAACGTGCCGCGTGCGCTCGCCAACTTCGACACACGCGGCTTCATCAAGTTGGTTATCGAGGAAGGCAGCCATCGGCTGATCGGCGTACAGGCGGTCGCGCCGGAAGCGGGTGAACTGATCCAGACGGCGGCTCTGGCCATTCGCAACCGCATGACGGTGCAGGAACTGGCCGACCAGTTGTTCCCCTACCTGACGATGGTCGAGGGGTTGAAGCTCGCGGCGCAGACCTTCAACAAGGATGTGAAGCAGCTTTCCTGCTGCGCCGGGTGAGAAAAAGGAGGTGTTCAATGAACGCCTACACGGTGTCCCGGCTGGCTCTTGATGCCGGGGTGAGCGTGCATATCGTGCGCGACTACCTGCTGCGCGGATTGCTGCGCCCGGTGGCGTGCACACCAGGCGGCTACGGCTTGTTCGATGACGCCGCCTTGCAACGGCTGTGCTTCGTGCGGGCGGCCTTCGAGGCGGGCATCGGCCTCGACGCGCTGGCGCGGCTGTGCCGGGCGCTGGATGCGGCGGACGGCGACGAAGCGGCCGCGCAGCTTGCCCTGCTGCGTCAGTTCGTCGAGCGTCGGCGCGAAGCGTTGGCCGATCTGGAAGTGCAGTTGGCCACCCTGCCGACCGAGCCGGCACAGCACGCGGAGAGTCTGCCATGAACAACCCCGAGCGCTTGCCGTCCGAGACGCACAAACCGATCACCGGCTACCTGTGGGGCGGACTGGCTGTGCTGACTTGCCCCTGCCACCTGCCCATCCTCGCTGTCGTGCTGGCCGGCACAACCGCCGGTGCTTTCCTCGGCGAGCATTGGGTCATCGCGGCGCTCGGTTTGACCGGCCTGTTCCTTCTGTCCCTGTCGCGGGCGTTGCGGGCATTCAGGGAAAGAGAATGAGCGCTTTCCGGCCGGATGGATGGACGACGCCGGAACTGGCCCAAGCGGTCGAGCGCGGGCAGCTTGAACTGCACTACCAGCCCGTCGTCGATCTGCGCAGTGGTGGGATTGTCGGCGCGGAAGCCCTGTTGCGCTGGCGTCATCCGACGCTTGGACTATTGCCACCGGGCCAGTTCCTGCCCGTGGTCGAATCGTCCGGCCTGATGCCTGAAATCGGCGCTTGGGTGCTGGGCGAAGCCTGCCGCCAGATGCGTGACTGGCGAATGCTGGCATGGCGACCGTTCCGGCTGGCCGTCAATGCTTCGGCGAGCCAAGTGGGACCGGACTTCGACGGGTGGGTAAAGGGCGTGCTGGCTGATGCCGAGTTGCCCGCCGAGTATCTCGAAATCGAGCTGACCGAATCGGTCGCGTTTGGTGATCCGGCGATCTTCCCCGCCCTGGACGCCTTGCGGCAGATCGGTGTGCGCTTCGCCGCCGATGACTTCGGGACGGGGTATTCCTGTCTGCAACATCTGAAGTGCTGCCCAATCAGCACGCTCAAGATCGACCAATCGTTTGTCGCCGGGCTCGCCAACGACCGCCGCGACCAAACCATCGTGCACACCGTGATTCAGCTTGCGCACGGGCTGGGCATGGATGTGGTGGCTGAAGGCGTGGAAACATCGGCGAGTCTTGATCTATTGCGACAAGCGGACTGCGACACAGGACAAGGCTTCCTGTTCGCGAAGCCAATGCCGGCGGCGGCATTCGCCGTCTTCGTCAGTCAATGGAGGGGTGCCACCATGAATGCAAGTGACTCGACCACCACCAGTTGCTGCGTGTGCTGCAAGGAAATCCCGCTCGATGCCGCCTTCACCCCGGAAGGCGCGGAATACGTCGAGCACTTCTGCGGGTTGGAGTGTTATCAACGCTTCGAAGCGCGTGCCAAGACAGGGAACGAAACCGATGCCGATCCGAACGCCTGCGACTCGCTACCGTCAGATTGAGGCATACCCTAACTGGATGTCAGGCAGGGCCGCTGTCGTTTTCAGAAGACGACCGCACCATCCGACTGGATGTAACGCCTGGTGTGCATACGGCTCCTGACAGCCCAATATCAGGAGTCGTCTGCACCAATCTCGACTATGCTCAATACTCGTGTGCACCAAAGCGAGGTTTGGGCATGACATCAGACACTCCACCGATTGCCGCGCAAGGCGTGGCCACCCTGCCCGACGAGGCATGGGCGCAAGCCCGGCACCGGACGGAAATCATCGGGCCACTGGCAGCGCTTGAGGTGGTCGGGCATGAAGCCGCCGATGAGGCAGCCCAAGCGCTGGGCCTGTCCCGGCGACAGGTATATGTCCTGATCCGTCGCGCCCGGCAGGGTACTGGCCTGGTAACAGACCTGACGCCCGGCCGATCCGGCGGCGGCAAAGGCAAGGGGCGCTTGCCGGAACCGGTCGAGCGCATCATCCGCGAGCTGCTGCAAAAGCGCTTCCTGACCAAGCAGAAACGCAGCCTGGCGGCGTTCCACCGCGAAGTCGCGCAGGCGTGCAAAAGGGGTTTGGGGAGCAGTGGAACCAAAAACCAACGTAAGGCTTAGCTAGAGTTCACCGCTGCCGAAAATAGGGGCGGTTATCCAGACTTTGTTTTACTGAACGACTTTTCTGCACTGCTTTTCATGCGTTTGGACGGCCTGGCGTCAGTGCCTGCCAGGGTTCGACAAAAGGATGGTTTTCCCGAACTAACCAGACGCCACAAGGGTTTGCGGGCAGGCGCTGGGCTTAAGTGCACTTTCTGTTCCGTTGCTCCCCAAACCCCTTTGCCGCGGCGCGTGCCTTGGTCCGAGCTTGCTCGAAGGCCAGCAGTACGCGCCGGGCTTCTTCTAGGAAGACCTGTCCCGCCAATGTGAGACGAACACCGCGTGGCGAGCGGTCGAGCAGCGACACCCCTAGATCCGCCTCCATCTGGTGGATCGTGCGCGACAGTGGAGACTGTTCGATGTGCAGCCGTCGAGCGGCTCGGCCGAAGTGCAGTTCCTCTGCCACGGCGATGAAGCAGCGAAGATGGCGTATGTTCATGCTTGCTCCCTACTGATTTAATCAGTCCATATGATCGTAGGGAGCCGCATAGGTGCGGATGAGTCACGTCTGTATAGGGATGAGAACCATTCTGGGGGCGATGTTCGACTGCTTTTCGCCCACGTCTACGCCCACGGCGACCCGTCACGCACAATCACCTTGACACCGCGCTATACAGGGCATGTGCGACTGCCGCGCCCACGTCGCCGCTTCTTCGCACGAGAACGATAGTGAAGTGGTCCATGAGCCGTCAGACCCGACGTGCTGATAAAGGGGCTGACGAATCATGCCGAGTTCCTGGCATAGCTCACTGACTTTCGTCCCGGACTGGCCCATGGCCGCCATCGCCAAGCGGACTTTCGCCGCCTTCATCTTGAATGGCGCACCGCCTTTGCGACCCCGTGCCCGGGCCGCTACCAGCCCAGCCTTGGCGTGCTCCGAGATCAGTTCCCGTTCGAATTCCGCAAGGGCGGCAAGAATTCCAAACGCCAGCCTGCCGGCAGGCGTCGTGGTGTCGATGGAAGCGCCATGACCCGTGAGCACCTTGAACCCGATGCCGTGTTGCGTCAGGTCATGCGCTGTGTTTATGAGATGGCGTAAATTCCCGCCGAGCCTGTCAAGTTCCCACCCTACCAGGGTGTCGCCTTCGCGCAGCGCCTTGAGCATCGCCGTCAGGCTAGGCCGAGCATCAAGCTTCTTCCCTGATGAGTGGTCCTCGTAGGCATGCGCCAGGTTGACGCCAGCGGCAATAAGCGCGTCCCGTTGCAAGTTAACGCTCAGCGCGCCGTCCGACTTCGATACTCGCATGTAGCCTGCTGCCCGATCCACTGCAGCAGGAACGCCGGCAGGGCGGTGTCTTTACAAACACATCATCATTGGATAATATGATGATATGAAGAAGGCTGGAACTGATATTTTGAATGAGGGAGCTTTACACCCACGAACGGTGAGCCCAAGCGCGCTTCGCCGCAAAGCTGAACACATGGCGAAGCTCTGCCGCGGACTGTCGGACCCATCCCGTCTGTCAATCCTTGAGGCATTGCGTTCGGGGACGCTCACCGTCAGCGAAATCGTCCAAGCGACCGGCATGACGCAGTCCAATGTCTCGAACCACTTGGGCGGTCTATACGACTGCGGTCTGGTTCGCCGCGATCAGGAGGGACGTTTCGTGCGCTATCGCCTGAGCGATCCGCGTGTCGAGATGCTTCTGCGCCTTTCCGAGGAACTTCTGGCTGATACGGCCCGTGGCGTGATTGGCTGTACGGAAATCGGGCCTCACGAGGACGGGGTATGACCAATATGAGGACGGGGTATGACCAATATGAGTAAGACGTCGGATGTCGAGACCATCGCCGCACCCACTTGCGGGCGTGTGGACAATTGTGTTTCTGGGTCGCCGGGAAACGCCAGGATTGCCGCGCCGGCGGGGCGCGGTACGTGGTTGCTCTTGGGCGTCGCGATCCTTGGCGAGATTTCTGGCGCGATCAGCCTTCGGTTCAGCGAAGGCTTCACCCAACTCTTTCCCACGGCCGTGGCGCTCGCATCGTTTGCACTCGCGCTCTACTTGGTGAGCCGCGTCATGCGCACGTTACCGGTTAGCGTGGCCTATCCGGTCTGGGCCGGTGTAGGGACCGCTGGGGTGACACTAATCGGCGTGCTTGAACTGGGCGAGTCGCTCGGAGCGCTAAAGGGTCTCGGCGTCGTACTGGTTGTTGCTGGCGTCGTTATTCTCAACATCGCATCTGAAAAAAGGAGCGGCTGCTAATGTCAAAATCGTTGCCCAAGGTCTGGGAAGCAACCGTCAATGGAGGTAATCCATGAATTCGGCGTGGCTGCTTTTAGGTGTGGCGATCATCTGTGAAATATCGGCTGCGATCGCCCTGCGTTTTAGCGATGGCTTCACCAAGGTTTTTCCGACCGTTTTGGCCATCGTAGCTTTTGGAATGGCCTTTTATACCGTGAGTGTTGCGATGAAAACGCTCCCAGTAAGCATCGCATATCCGGTTTGGGCGGGCGCCGGTACCGCGGGCGTCGCTCTTCTTGGCGTATTGGCGCTGCGCGAGCCTGCGAGCATCAGCAAAGGAATCGGTGTTGCTTTGGTTGTCGCAGGGGTCGTGCTCTTGAACATCGCTTCGGGTGGAGCAGCATGAAGCACGCTGCTCTCATACGCTTGAACTCTCTGTATCTCTTGGTGGCTGCTGCCAATTGCCATTGCGCGTCTGCCGCTGGACGTTGCCCACTTGAGCGGCTGGTGGCAGTGGCCGAAACCAAGTGGTTACATTCCGTCCGACATGGCCGCATGGCGGTGGATTTCAATGACAGTGGGCTGTCACACCTGTCTTGACGAAATGATTGCTCGCAATGTCATTCTTAAATGGGTATACGGATTTAATGGTTGATGGGGCACCTTCACCCCATCAATCTGATACCACCCTCAGATGGTTGATAGATCGACTCCGTAGTTGAGTTCCTCTGCGAAGTCCGGCAGTCCGTAACCGATGGTTTTCTTGTAGAAAGGAGAGACCTTCGCAGTCGGTGCCTTCTTCTTGTGCTTCGTGGTGTAGAGCATTCGTGCCCGCATCACCTCGAAGGAGTAACCGCGCCCTTCACGGTTCTTGTCCTTGGCCAGTCGGTTGATGGACTCCGTGTAAGCGTTGGTGACGGGCATGTCCGTCTCGAAGTAGGTCATGGTCTCTTCGCGCCAGTTTCCCACTGCCCTGACCAGATCGCTCCAGACTTCCTTTTGGCCCTTCGGGATGGTGGCTATCCACTCGTCCAGGGCGGCTTCTGCCTGGAGCCGTGTGGTGGCGTCCCAGATGCCGTAGAAGCGCTCCTTGTGCTCGTAGGCGGCCAGCAGTTGCGGGAACGCGCCTGTCCAGGTCTCCATGATGAGGCGCTCCCGGTCTGAGACTTCGTGAGCGCGTTTCAGCAGGATTTTCCGGTCTCCCTTGAGAGTCCGGCTCTGGGACGGTTTCAGCTCCTTTCTGAGGCCCTTGCGCACTCTCTCTAGGGCATCGTTGGCCATGCGCACCACATGGAACTTATCGACCACGATACGGGCCTGGGGCAGCACAGCCTTGACCGCTGCCCGGTAGGGGTTCCACATGTCCATGCTGACGATCTCGACCTTCTGCCGGTCTTTCAGCTTCATCAGGTAGTTGGTCACCACGTCCTGGCGGCGGGTGGCCAGCAGGTCGAGCAGGGTTCGCTCCTCAATGTTGGTCAGAATGCAGCGGTAGCGCTTGTTCAGGTATAGCTCGTCAATGCCCAGGATGCGGGGCGTCTCGAAGCGGTGCCAGCGCCCCAGGAACTCGGCGCGGGCGTTGAAGATGTCGCGCACCGTCTTCTCGTCCAGGCCGGTCTGTGCCGCCACAAAGGTGTAGGGGTGGTTGAAGGATTCCTTCTCCACGTACTCATGCAGCCGCAGTGTCATACGGAATCCGTCCACCATCTCCGGTAGCTGGGGCCTGAATGTTGTCTTGCAGGCCCGGCAGGTGTATCGGCGGCGGACCACCCAGAGAGTGACCCGCTTGCCGTGGATGGGCAGATCACGATAGGGAACGTCACGCTTGCCGAACCGTACGAACTCACCCTGCACGCCGCATTCCTCGCAGGCGATGGGATCGGGCACGTCCACCTGGAAGTGCATTTCGTCGTCGGTTGATTTGCAGCCCAGTACTTGGTATTGCGGCAGGTGAAGGATGTTGTCGGGAAGTTCGGTCATGGTGTTGTATAGGCGTAGGTGTCAGTCAGATCCATCCGACTCGGCATTGGTGTTTGCTTTTTTACCCAACAAGCTGCTGGAAACGAAAAGTAAGGCACCGAGGACAATTGCAATATCAGCCAGGTTGAAGGCCGGCCAATGCCAGTCTCGCCAATAGAAATCAAAGGAATCCACAACATAGCCGCGAAAGACCCGGTCAATCAGGTTGCCCATGGCGCCACCGAGGATAAGACTGTAAGCGATGGCTTCTCCTTTATGACGATTTTCAAGGATCAGCTTGATCAGAAAAATCGAGACCACTACCGCGATTCCGATAAAAAAGTAGCGCTGCCAGCCTCCACCATTCGCAAAAAGACTGAATGCGGCACCGGTGTTCCATAGGTGCACCCAGTTAAAGAACGGGGTCACCGAAACATACTCGCCATAGGCCATTGATTGCTGCACCAGCCACTTTACAGCCTGATCAGACGCTGCCAGCAGGCCCGATATGGACAATAGGGCATACGGCGAGAGCTTTTTGCCAATAATGAGCATTATTTAACCCTTCAACGCCAAAATGCGTCTGGCACCGTTAAGTACAATGCCCCCCGCGATGGTGCCGATAATCAGATCCGGATAATTGGAACCGGTCCACGCGACCAGGGCGCCGGCGGTGATGACCCCCAGGTTGATCACCACGTCGTTGGCCGAGAATATCCAGCTTGCCTTCATGTGCGCCCCGCCTTCCCGATGTTTGGATATGAGCAGCAGACAACTGGTATTGGCAATCAATGCGACGAATGCGATAGCCATCATCACCAGCGATTCAGGCTCACTACCGAATACAAAGCGTCTCACCACCTCTACGAGCACGCCCACAGCCAAGATCAGTTGCAGTACACCAGCAAGATGCGCGGCACGTACCTGCATTTTCACGCTATGTCCAACCGCATAAAGGGCAAGCCCGTACACCGCCGCATCGGCAAAATTGTCCAGGGATTCTCCAATCAGGCCGGTGGACCGGGCGATCAGACCGGCAGTCATTTCCACCACGAACAGAAGTGCATTGATGCCGAGCAACCAGCGCAGGGTCCCGGATTCTTGCTTAGCAGAAGCTGCCGAAAACTCGGCGGCCTTGATGGTCTCCGGATTTGCAGCGACGGTTTCCTGAAGCGAGGCGCCTAGCCCCAAGGTCTTCAGTTTCGAGGTGACGGGCTCGACCTCGCCGTCATGCACGACCTTCAGCCGGCGGTTCGACAAGTCGAAGGACAGCGCCCGAATCTCCTCAAAGCCGTTCAGGGCTAGGCGAATCATTCGTTCTTCTGATGGACAGTCCATCTTCGGCACGGCATAAACACTGACCCATCTCCCTGGCGCCTCGGAGGAGGCCTGTATATCGGTATCCGCTGCGGACGTTGCATCACCGCCACAGGCGCCACCACAGGATTTGCTCATGATACGACTCCACTTGAACAATGTTGTGGTACCATTTAAAACTATAAAGCTACTATAAGGTCAATAGAGTAAAGAATCCGTTGGGGAGGAGGCTGATGCGCATTGGTCAGTTGGCGCAGTTGGTAGGGGTCGAAACACAGACGATCCGCTTCTATGAACAGCAGGGCTTGTTGCCGCCGCCTGATCGGCAGGACAACGGTTACCGTGTCTATACCGAGAAACACGTTGAGCGGCTGGCCTTTATTCGTCGCTGCCGCATCCTGGATCTGTCACTGGCAGAAATTCACGAACTAAAGCGCTATCAGGACGACCCTCATCAGCCTTGTACCGCCGTCAACGCCTTGCTCGATGATCACATCTCTCATGTGCGGTCGCAGATAACCGCTCTGCAAGCGCTTGAGAAACAACTCGTTTCACTGAGAGCGAGTTGCAACGATGACCGGGAAGTTGAGGCGTGTGGGGTTCTTGCTGGAATTAGCGAAGGAAACATGCACCAGCAGTAGGTGAAGCATCAACCAGATAATCCGATGAGATGCCGGTCTGTCTCACTCTCATGCAAAGGTAAGATCAACCATTTAATCCGCTTACCCAAAATTGATATTGGCGCATAAGCTGTTGCAGCATGCTTGTCCTTCTCCCGCACCGGATTCCCAGACGACGCGTGCGGCCTCCGGATTCTGATGTTCCTTCTCGACACTGCCGTTCGCCGCCAGCGAGCAGGCGAGGTGGCAGCGGCAAACCACGCACCGAGCTATGATGCGCGCGGCGTGCCGCACCATGCGTGGAATCGCGAGCGCATCGATCGCGCACATGGCATGGACACTCTTGCCGGCGAAATGAACGTGGATTTCAGTCTGGCGAGCGCTGAAGGGATAGCAGCCGATGCCTTGCTCGCCGATGACGATGGCATCCATCGCGCACAGCGCGTCGAGCACCGCCTGCGACCCAATCCCCGCTGCGGGCGGTGCTGCTTCGCGTATCCAATGACCGAGAATCCTGGCATAGGTCGACTGCAGCGTGGGATGCGCGTCTTCGATCCGTGCCTGCAACGGAAACTCGTCCGCCAGCTTCTGCTGCGCACGCGTCACCGCCGCTTTGAGTTCCAGTCGCGATTCGGTCGATATATTCATATTCATGGTTCCTCGACTTAGAAAAGAGCAATGGCAAACGTATTCCAAATGGCTTAAGCTTATTTCCGTAGTCATGTACGGAGTCAAACGATATGGAAAACAATTTGGAGAATCTGACTATCGGCGTATTCGCCAAGGCGGCCGGGGTCAATGTGGAAACCATCCGGTTCTACCAACGCAAGGGCTTGCTGCCTGAGCCGGAGAAGCCCTATGGCGGCATCCGCCGTTACGGTGACGCCGATGTGGCGCGCGTGCGGTTCGTGAAATCAGCCCAGCGGCTGGGCTTCAGCCTGGATGAGATCGCCGAGCTGCTGCGGCTGGAGGATGGCACCCATTGCGAGGAAGCCAGCAGTCTGGCCGAGCACAAGCTCAAGGACGTGCGCGAGAAAATGGCTGACCTGGCGCGCATGGAGGCCGTGCTGTCTGATTTGGTGTGCGCCTGCCATGCGCGGAAGGGGAACGTTTCCTGCCCGCTGATTGCGTCACTGCAAGGGAAGAAAGAACCGCGCAGTGCGGACGCGGTGTAGCCCGAGGGAACTACGCCTTAGCGTGCTTTATTTTCCGTTTTCTGAGGCGACTCCAACGTCAGAAAAGACCGTGCGGTCGACTTTTGATATTTCGTGCTGTCGCCTTCTGAAAGTGACAGCCGCGCCGCTTAGTCAGAATAGAGTCATCTTTCGCATTTTTGACACATGCCTGCGAAGGTCATAGATTTCAGCCTGACAGAAACGGGGTTTGAGGCACAACGGAACAGAAGGAGCACTTAAGCCGCCTTCAACCAAGGAGACATCGTGCAGGGGCACCGCATCGGCTACGTCCGGGTCAGCAGCTTCGACCAGAACCCGGAACGCCAGCTGGAACAGACACAGGTGAGCAAGGTGTTCACCGACAAGGCATCGGGCAAGGACACCCAGCGCCCCCAGCTCGAAGCGCTGCTGAGCTTCGTCCGCGAAGGCGATACAGTGGTGGTGCACAGCATGGACCGGCTGGCCCGCAACCTCGATGACCTGCGTCGCTTGGTACAGAAGCTGACTCAACGCGGCGTGCGCATCGAGTTCCTGAAGGAGGGCCTGGTGTTCACTGGCGAGGACTCGCCGATGGCCAACCTGATGCTGTCGGTGATGGGGGCCTTCGCTGAGTTCGAGCGCGCCCTGATCCGCGAGCGGCAGCGTGAGGGCATCACCTTGGCCAAGCAGCGTGGCGCGTACCGGGGCCGCAAGAAAGCCCTGTCCGATGAGCAGGCTGCTACCCTGCGGCAGCGAGCGACGGCCGGCGAGCCCAAGGCGCAGCTTGCCCGCGAGTTCAACATCAGCCGGGAAACCCTCTACCAGTACCTCCGCACGGACGACTGACACATGCCGCGTCGCTTGATCCTCTCGGCCACGGAGCGGGGCACCCTGCTCGCGTTGCCAGAAAGCCAGGATGACCTGATCCGCTACTACACCTTCAACGACTCCGACCTGTCGCTGATCCGTCAGCGGCGCGGCGACGCCAACCGCCTCGGCTTCGCCGTGCAACTCTGCCTGCTGCGCTACCCCGGCTATGCGTTGGGCACTGACAGCGAGCTGCCCGAACCGGTCATCCTGTGGGTGGCCAAGCAAGTCCAGACCGATCCGGCGAGTTGGACGAAGTACGGCGAGCGCGATGTGACCCGTCGCGAGCACGCCCAGGAACTGCGCACCTACCTTCAACTGGCCCCGTTCGGCCTGTCCGACTTCCGCGCCCTGGTGCGCGAGCTGACCGAACTGGCCCAGCAGACCGACAAGGGCTTGCTGCTGGCCGGCCAGGCGCTGGAGAGCCTGCGGCAGAAGCGACGCATCCTGCCGGCGTTGAGCGTGATCGACCGGGCTTGCTCGGAGGCCATTGCACGGGCCAATCGGCGGGTCTACCGCGCCCTGGTTGAACCGCTCACGGACTCGCATCGGGCCAAGCTGGACGAGCTGTTGAAGCTCAAGGCCGGCAGCAGCATCACCTGGTTGACCTGGCTGCGCCAGGCACCGCTGAAACCCAACTCTCGGCACATGCTTGAGCACATCGAGCGGCTGAAGACATTTCAGCTGGTGGACTTGCCCGAAGTCCTGGGCCGGCACATCCACCAGAACCGCCTGCTCAAGCTGGCCCGCGAGGGTGGGCAGATGACGCCCAAAGACCTCGGCAAGTTCGAGCCGCAGCGGCGCTATGCGACCCTGGCCGCCGTGGTGCTGGAGAGCACTGCAACCGTGATTGATGAGCTGGTGGATCTGCACGACCGCATCCTAGTCAAGCTGTTCAGCGGCGCGAAGCACAAGCATCAGCAGCAGTTCCAGAAGCAGGGCAAGGCGATCAACGACAAGGTGCGCCTGTACTCCAAGATCGGCCAGGCGCTGCTGGAGGCCAAGGAAGCCGGCAGCGACCCCTATGCCGCCATCGAGGCGGTGATCCCCTGGGACGAGTTCACCGAGAGCGTCAGCGAAGCCGAGCTGCTGGCCCGGCCGGAGGGCTTCGACCACCTGCACCTGGTCGGCGAGAACTTCGCCACCCTGCGCCGCTACACGCCGGCTCTGCTGGAGGTATTGGAGCTGCGCGCCGCCCCGGCCGCGCAGGGCGTGCTGGCAGCCGTGCAGACGCTGCGCGAGATGAACGCCGACAACCTGCGCAAGGTGCCGGCCGATGCTCCCACCGCCTTCATCAAGCCGCGCTGGAAGCCACTGGTGATCACCCCGGAAGGCCTCGACCGGCGCTTCTACGAAATCTGCGCCCTGTCCGAGCTGAAGAACGCCCTGCGCTCCGGCGACATCTGGGTCAAGGGCTCGCGGCAGTTCCGCGACTTCGACGACTACCTGTTGCCGGCCGAGAAGTTCGCCGCGCTCAAGCGGGAACAGGCCCTGCCGCTGGCGATCAACCCGAACAGCGACCAGTATCTGGAAGAGCGCTTGCAGCTGCTGGACGAGCAGTTGGCCACTGTCGCCCGCCTGGCCAAGGACAACGAGCTGCCCGATGCCATCCTCACCGAGTCCGGGTTGAAGATCACCCCGCTGGATGCGGCGGTGCCGGATCGGGCGCAGGCGCTGATCGACCAGACCAGTCAGTTACTGCCGCGCATCAAGATCACCGAACTGCTGATGGACGTGGACGACTGGACGGGCTTCAGCCGCCACTTCACCCACCTGAAGGACGGGGCCGAGGCCAAAGACCGGACGTTGCTGCTGTCCGCGATCCTCGGTGATGCGATCAACCTCGGGCTGACCAAGATGGCCGAGTCGAGCCCCGGTCTGACCTACGCCAAGCTGTCCTGGCTGCAAGCCTGGCACATCCGCGACGAGACCTATTCGGCGGCCCTGGCCGAGCTGGTCAACCACCAGTACCAGCATGCCTTCGCCGCCCACTGGGGCGACGGCACCACCTCATCCTCCGATGGCCAGCGTTTCCGGGCTGGCGGCCGGGGCGAGAGCACCGGACACGTCAACCCGAAGTACGGCAGTGAGCCGGGACGGCTGTTCTACACCCATATCTCCGACCAGTACGCGCCGTTCAGCACCCGCGTGGTGAATGTCGGCGTGCGCGATTCCACCTATGTGCTCGACGGCCTGCTGTACCACGAGTCCGACCTGCGGATCGAGGAGCACTACACCGACACGGCCGGCTTCACCGATCACGTCTTCGCCCTGATGCACCTGCTGGGCTTCCGTTTCGCGCCGCGCATCCGCGACCTCGGCGAAACCAAGCTGTACGTGCCGCAGGGCGTGCAGACCTACCCGACGCTGCGGCCGCTGATCGGCGGCACCCTGAACATCAAGCACGTCCGCGCCCATTGGGACGACATCCTGCGCCTGGCCAGCTCGATCAAACAGGGCACCGTCACTGCCTCGCTGATGCTGCGCAAGCTCGGCAGCTATCCGCGCCAGAACGGCCTGGCCGTGGCCCTGCGCGAGCTGGGCCGGATCGAACGCACGCTGTTCATCCTAGACTGGCTGCAAAGTGTTGAGCTGCGCCGCCGCGTGCATGCCGGCCTGAACAAAGGTGAGGCGCGCAACTCGCTGGCCAGGGCGGTGTTCTTCAACCGCCTTGGGGAAATCAGGGATCGGAGCTTCGAGCAGCAGCGCTACCGGGCCAGCGGCCTCAACCTGGTGACGGCGGCTATCGTGCTGTGGAACACGGTGTACCTGGAGCGCGCCACCCAGGGGTTGGTCGAGGCCGGCAAGCCGGTGGACGGCGAGCTGCTGCAATTCCTGTCGCCGCTGGGCTGGGAGCACATCAACCTCACCGGCGATTACGTCTGGCGGCAGAGCCGCAGACTGGAAGACGGGAAGTTTCGGCCCCTACGGATGCCCGGAAAACCTTAGCGTACGATTTTTTCCGAATTCTGCGAGCCCCCCGACAATGGCTTCTTCAATGCGCTCACTGATGCGATGCCGGTTCGGCAGCCCGGTCAGGGCATCGTGGTACGCCATAAATGCGAGGTCGGCTGTCGCTCGTGACTCACGCCGTTGCGCACGATGCAGACGACGGTCCAGAGAGATGATCACCAAAAAGAACACGGCGCTGAGCGCACAGGCCCAACCGAAGGTGTAGTGCCATTCCTTTCGGTAATCGTCGGTGGCAAGGCCGATAGTTAATGCCAGCGGATACTCGCCTATACGTTTAAAGCCATACAGGCGCTCAATGCCATCCAGCGGTGAACGCATATAGAAGTCACCGTCACGGCGTCCGCTCACATGCTGCTCGTCCAGGGCGACGCGTTCCTGAGGATCAAGAGGATTGGCCAGAGGGGGATCGCGCAGCACGCTTTCCGGCCGATCCACTCGACGTACACTGATGACGCCGTGGAGCCCGACGTCTACCTCGTGGAACAGTTCGAGCACCGTTGCCAAATTTAGCGACGTGGCGACCCAACCCTGCCTGCTTCCCAAGCGATCAAAGATAGGTATGGCGAAGTGCAGCCGCGGTTGATTAGGATCTTGCTCGATCACCAGCGAGTCACCGTCTTGCGCTTGCCGAGCAAGCAGTGACCAGTATCGAAGTTGGTCGAAGGAAGGCGCGGCGGTGCCATCGAAGCTGCTAGCAACCAGGCGCCCCTTTTCGTCGATCAGTTCGAAGGGCATCTGGCTTGGCAGGCTAGCCGCCTCTTCGTGAAAGCGCCTGATCAACGTGGCATCCAAACCGTGGTTACTTACCTCCCCGCCCGATAGCCGGGTAGCCAGAGTACGCAGATTGGCGTGTAGAGGTTGTAGCAAGCCAGAATCAAGCCGCGCCTCTAGTGCGAGCCCCAGATTGCGAACATCCAGCCGCGCCTGACGCTCTGTCTGTCGGTAAGCCACCACCAAGAGGGCTGCGAGCAGCACGAACAGACCGCAGCCGAATACCTTCCACAGATGTCCACGCCATGTTTGTAGTGCCGAGCGTGCGCTGTCACGGGTCGAAATCATGGGGTTACACCGAAAAACGCGAAATCATACCCTTGAGCTGGACCGCCAGTTGTGACAACTGCAGGCTTGCCACAGACGTCTGGGTCGCACTCGTGGCGCAATGGTTGGACAAGGTGCGGATGCTGACCAGGTTGCGGTCGAGCTCACGGGCCACGAGGGCCTGTTGTTCGGAGGCGCTGGCAATGACCAAATTGCGTTCGTTGATCATTGAAACGGCCTCCGTAGTTCGCTGTAACGAACCGCTCACAGCCTGGGCCCTCTCAAGGGTCTGAGCCACTTGACCAACACTCATCTGCAAGGCCTCAACTGTGACGACTGTGCCCTGCTGGATCGCAGTGATGATGCTCTCAATCTCCAGAGTTGAACTCTGCGTACGCTGAGCCAGTGAGCGAACCTCGTCGGCTACTACCGCGAAGCCTCTCCCCGCCTCTCCGGCGCGGGCTGCCTCGATCGCGGCGTTCAAGGCCAGTAGATTAGTCTGCTCGGCAATGCCACGGATGACCTCCATAACCATGCTGATGTCTCGTACCTGATCCGACAGTCCACTTGCCTGCCCGGAGGAACGCGTGATGCCCTCGGCTAGAACCTGAATCTGGTCAACGATGTTGGCGACCTGGCTGTGACCATTGCGCATCTCCTCGTCCGACTCGCGGGACAACTCGGAGGTGGAAACAGCATTGCCCGCCACCTCATCCACGGCGCTGCTCATCTGGGTGATCGCGGTCGCGGCCTGTTCGATTTCCTCGCTTTGCTGTTGAAGGCCTCGAGTACTCTCGTCCATCGCCGTGCTCATCTGCTCCGAGGCGGTGGCCAATTGACCGGCAGAGTCACTGATCAGGCCGATAGTTGTGCGCAGGCTATGTTGCATTTCCGCCATCGCATGCAGCAACTGCGCGGGCTCATCCTTGCCGGAGGGTACGATCGGCCTGTCTAGGTGACCGTCAGCGATGGCACGTGCCGCCTGCAGCGCGGTATGCAACGGCCTGACGATGCTGCGGGTGAGTAGCAACGCAAGCAGTACGGTGGCCGCAATCGAGGCACACAAGGCAGAGGCGACGACCACGACCACTCGTTCGTACAGCGCTTGGGCCTGAGTGATGGCCTTCGCCCCCCCTGCTTGGTTCTGCGAAACAAGTGCGTCGATCTGTTCGCCGATCAGGCTCCCACTTTGTGCCAGGGCCGCATTGATTTCCGCCTGTTGCGAAGCATCTGGGGTGCCAACCTGCAAGAGCCGAAGCAACCGGTCCAGATTGCCCACGTAATTTGCTAGCTCTACCTCTAGCATCTCGACCATTTGTTTCTCTAGCGCCGAAATCCCGCGGTTCTTGTATCGCGCTAGCTCTTCGGTCAGCCGCTGCCGGGCAGAGATGATCAAGTCTTCACTGCGAACCAAGGCCTGTGGATCAGATGTCGACCGAATGCGCACGCTCTCAATTCGCATAACGGCAACCTGAGCACTGAAGGTTTGCAGGATGCTCATTCCCGACATCCAAGTATCATTCACATGTCGTGCTACTCGATTTAGCTCGGCCATGCGCGACAAGCTGAAGATTCCAGTGAGCAGGAAGAT
The DNA here is from genome assembly GCF_016406145.1 of Pseudomonas putida. NCBI lineage: Bacteria > Pseudomonadati > Pseudomonadota > Gammaproteobacteria > Pseudomonadales > Pseudomonadaceae > Pseudomonas > Pseudomonas putida. Next base: position 2,595,255 of record NZ_CP066306.1, on the reverse strand, counting down.
TAGTGTGACCACCGCGAAGCCCAAGGCCGCACGCTTGCCTATCGTAAGATTGCTCAAAAGCACTGCGACCCCCATCCAGATAAACCCAGGAGATACCTCTCCTACTCTTCTGCCGTGAGATAGCCAGATGCCATCTCCGGATGAGTCTCAATGATGGAGCAACGTCACGATCACGCCTGCCACACCTTGGACGAGCCGGCGTCATATCATGGTGCTAACGACTCATACCTTGGTATTAACGCCCGCGTCCAAGTCGGCCCGCCCGCTCGATCAGGCTTACCAACGTGCGACCATCAAAGGGTTTGCCAAGGAACTCCAGAGCCCCGGCGGCCAGAGCCTGCTCACGCCAGCGAGCCTCAGGAAACGCGGTAATGAAAATTAGCGGCAGGCATACGCCCAAGGTCAGTAGCTGCTGTTGCAGCTCGAGCCCGGACAGCCCTGGCATCTGCACATCAAGGATTAGGCAATCGCAGGTGTGCAATGCTTGCGACGCCAGGAATTCAGTTGCCGACCCAAAGGTGTCAGCGCAATGGCCCATCGAACGGACCAGCCCATCGAGCGCCATCCTGACGCTTTCATCGTCATCGACGATACAAATATGGTAGGGAGACAAGACGTACTACCTGAAAAGCCAAAGACCGAGCTTTAGACTATGCTGCACTTGGCCTGCTGCAAATCATGCTCTGGTATGCCCCTAGGCTTGACCTTGTGCTTGCCATTGCACTGATAACGCTTGAGCCATGCGCACTAATTCGGCGAACGAGCCGGCGTTCATCTTGCGCATCGCACTGCCTCGATGAATCTTCACCGTGACCTCGCTAATCCCTAGCTCGGCTGCAATTTGCTTGTTCAACAGGCCAGTCGTGGCCATGGCCATCACCTCCTGCTCACGTGTGCTTAGGCGGTTGTGGCGCTCACGCAACTCGATGATGCCTTCCTCGCTCACTCGGCGTTGACGATCATGCTCAAGAGCCTCTACTACAGCATCGAGTAGATCCTGATCGCGAAATGGTTTGGTGAGAAAGCCCAAGGCGCCGGCCTTCATGGCCCTGACGCTCATTGGGATATCCCCGTAGGCAGTCATCATGATTACTGGAATGTTCACCCGCAAATCGTCCATACGAGCTTGGAAGTCCAGGCCGCTAGCGCCTTTGAGGCGCACATCGAGAATCAAACAACTAGGAACCTCCGGACGCGGAAACTGGAGGAACTCATTCGGCGAAGCGAAGGTTTTCACGGCCAGATCAACCGAACGCAGAAGCCCAACTACGGCCTCGCACAGGTCGTGATCATCGTCCACCATGTAGATGCAGGTGTTTTTCATGCTATTACCTCCTCGCAGACTCTAGGCAGTACAAACGACAAGGTCGCGCCTTCTCCCGCTCGGCTGTCGGCCCAGATGCGACCGCCATGCACCTCGATGATTGAGCGGCAGATGGGCAGGCCAATACCGATCCCCTCATCCTTGGTGGTGAAGAATGCGTTGAACAACATGTCGAGGTGCTCTTCCTCTATACCTTTACCACTGTCTCTGACCGTGACCTGCACCTGCTGATCCTGCTCACAAACCTCGATGTACAAATGGCGAGCTGAGCCTTCACGCTCGTCGATAGCGTCGATGCCGTTAATCAACAGGTTGATCATGACCTGTTGCAGTTGAATCCGGTCACCGCGTACCGTCAGACGACGGACCGGGCTTCGAAAGAGTTGTATCCGGCGATGCTGGATATCCCGCTCAAGGAGGGTCAGGGATTCGCTCACAACACTCTCTATATCCAGGCATTCATGCCGTGGCTCGGCCTTGCGGGTATGTTCGCGAATCCGCTGTATCACATCGCTCGCCCGTCGGGCATTGCTGGCCACCCTGCCAATTGCCACGCGCGCTTCATGTGCGTCGGCACGGTCCAGCCAACGTTGGGCCGCTTCGGCATTGGTTACGATGGCAGCCAGTGACTGGTTAACTTCATGAGCTATTGAGGTGCCCAACTCGCCCAACATGCTGACTCGGCTTACGTGGGCCAGTTCAGCCTGGGAGCGATGTAGTGCGACCTCGGCTAGGCGCCGGTCGGTCACATCGTTGTTACTGGCCAGAATCGCCCTGGGATTGCCAAGTTGGTCTCGGTGTAGCGACCATCGGCTGAGGATTGTGACCTCTTTGCCGGCGCGTGTTGTCTCGATCAGTTCGCCTTCCCAAACACCTTTTTCCAACAGCTCGGCCTTGATTGCCTGCGGTGCCTGTGATGAACGACTGCAGAGCAAATCCCAGCAGTCTCGTCCGATTACTTCATCGGCGGTCCAGCCGTAGAGTGCCTCGGCACCGGAATTCCAACTGCGAATACGGCTGTCAAACGTACAGACGATAATCGCATCATGGGTCTGCGACAGCAGTGCAAACTGCTCTCGTAAACGGTCGGTGACCTTCCGACTTTTCACGGCAAGCCAGCCAGCGACTGCAATGGCAACAAGGCTGACTAGGCAGCGGGCCAAAGCCTCACTGAAGAACTGGTTGTGGTGCGAAAGCAGGAAAGCCGCCAACGTCAGGCAACTACAAATCGCTGCTAGCAGACGTATGCCCCTCACCGAAAGACGGGTCGTGGCGATCATGATGACCAGTACGTAGAGGACGGCAACGGCGATCTCGAACGAAGTCAGAGTGTCGACAATGAAGATCGCCAGGGTGATGAGGCAGATGAAGCGCAAAAGCAGATCGTTGAACGCGCCACGCTCTGGCGCCATTGCATCGATCTCCTGGCCAGGAAAGCCCTGCATAGACAAATCCACTAATGAAGAAGGGTAACGGCGACGTCGCTACGGAAACGAGTGATATCCGCGCTTTTACAGCAAAAAAAATCCGGATTGGTAACACCGGAACTGGTATTCGTTTTTGCAGGTCCTCACAGCCCAAAGCTCAGTGCAATAGGATGAAGGTACAACCTTCGAAGATGGCGCATACATACTTGGGCTTGATCCTCACTGGTTCCGGGGGCTGACAAAGGCATACGGCGCTATAGCTGTTTTTGAATCCTTCGCCATCGAGCAAGAGCACGGCCTCGTCTGCATACGAAGGTGCCGTCCAATATGTGGGGGTGTCATTATCCAATGATGGTAAGGCTGTTCACATCCCCTACTGGCACAACACCTATGCTCTTTGGGGGCTTAATCCTCCTCCCCCACGTTTGTACAGTGACCTCGCACCACCGCTTTCATCGTTTATCAAGAGGTCATACCGTGAACAAACCCCTGAACGAGCAGATCATCTCAGCACGTCCGAGCTACTTAGCCGAAGCCGAATTCTTCGAGTACAGCAAAGCTGCCAATCCCATTGGCGCGAAGCTGATCTCTCGGGTGCCGTACCATACGTTTCCGGCGTCCCTATGTCAGGAGGGCGAGTCTCGAGTCATACCACTGGACTTAAGCCAAGCACTGGGTTGCGAAGGACCTGCCACGGGGCCGGGGCTGTGCGCTAACTTCGTACGAGTACTTGCTGGCGACAGCTTGCGTCTAGCTCCTAACGCCACCTCGCAAGTGCTCTACGTCATCGAGGGTGAGGGTCGGTTGACCTATGACAAATCCACCTTCGAGTGGCATAAAGGCTGCTTCGTTGCGCTGCCGGCCATGCATGCGAGCATCCTTCAGGCGTCTAGCGACAGCCGATTCTACTATGTGCACGACGAACCGCTGCTTCGTTACCTGGGCGCCACACGCAGTGAGGACCGTTTTGCACCGACGCTGTATGCCAGCGAGGTCGCCAACGCCCACTTGCGCCAAGCCGCCGCCGACCCGCGGGCCAAGGACCGCAGCCGAGTCAGCATTCTGCTCGGTAATCGTAACTTCCCGCAAACTCGCACCGTCACCCACGTGCTTTGGGCGATGTATGGCCTGGTCCCGGCTGGTGCCGTGCAGAAACCCCACCGACACCAGTCCCTCGCGCTGGACTTTATCGTCGACTGCCCGCCAGGTTGCTACAGTCTGGTCGGTACACAACTCGACGAAGCCGGTGAAATCGTTAACCCGACTCGGGTCGACTGGACCCCAGGCCTGGCTTTCGTCACCCCGCCCGGTTACTGGCATGCCCACTACAATACTTCCGATCGTGAGGCGCTGCTGATCCCGATCCAGGACGCAGGGCTGCAGACCTGGTTGCGCGCCTTAGATATCCGTTTCAGTTGAGTACTGTGGCCGGCACTCAAAGACGCCAGTATGGAGCCTCGCCAATGCGTTGCACCATGAAGTCGATGAAGCTGCGCACCTTAGAGGAAACGATCCGTTTCGGCGGATAGATAAACCACAGCGAGGTACCTACCTCTCCAGGCTGGCACTGCCATGCTGATAACCAGCGCACCAACGTGCCTTGGCGGATCGCCGTAGCGACCAGCCAAGCCGGCAGCAGGACGGGGCCCTGCCCCGCCTGCGCGGCGACTAGCTGAGCCTCAAGGTCGTTGGTTCGCAACGTAACCGTGTGACTTTGCCGGACTGTCTCGCCAGCGTGGCTCCAATACAGGTCCAGACGTTGGCTGGACGCAATGAAGCCTTGATCCGCCAGGGCCTCTGGATGCTCTGGTCCGCTCGGCTCATGCCACAATGAGGGCGCGGCGCACAGCACCCACTGCTCGTCAGCAATCTTCCTGGCTTTAAGCGAGGAGTCCGGCAAGCAACCGAGACGTATTGCTAAATCGGCTCCGGCGTCGATGAGATTGACCTGACTCTCCTCACAGGTGAGATCGACTTGGATTTGTGGAAATCGCGCCCTGAACTCGCTCAGCGCCGGCACGATGTGGTGCCGGGCAAACGCCGGTGGTGCGTTAAGTTGGAGCACGCCACGGGGCTCGTCATTCAACGAAGAGGCTGCGGCGCGCGCGACTTCCAGTTCATCCAGCACGCGCTGAGCATGTACCAGGAATGTTCTCCCGCCCTCTGTCAGCCTCAGCGCGCGGGTTGAGCGATTAAACAAAGCAATACCCAGGTCCGTCTCTAAGTCTCTTACGTACCGAGAAATAGTTGAGGCCTTCACCTCCAGTCGTTCTGCCGCCCGTGAGAAGTTGCTCTGCCGCGCCGCCTCGACGAAGGCATTCAAAGCACTGAAATAATCCAAACCGCGACCTCTATAGCATCCATAGGGTGCATCGCTGCCCCTATCACTGTTCCCAATATCCGGGGCTCTGGTACACCAGCTTCAGGTACTCAATAAAATGCCGCACCTTGGCTGGCAAGAAGCGCTGCTGTGGATACACCGCTTGGATATCGTAGTCATCGAGGGCAAAGTCATCCAGAACCGTGACCAGTTCGCCGCTTAGCAACTCCTTCTGAATCTCCCACGTCGAGCGCCAGCCGATCCCCAAGCCTTGGCGCATCCATGAGAACAGCAGTTCGCCATCGTTACACGCGAGACTGCCGCTGACCCGCATCGCTACCTGTCGGCCATTCCGCTGGAATACCCAGCCCCGTTGCTGGCCGCCCTGCAAAGTAAATGCCAAGCAATTGTGGTCGGCCAGGTCCTCCAGGGTGGTCGGACGGCCATTCCGGGCAAAGTATTCAGGGGTGCCACAAACTACCCGACGATTGCTGAACAACTTGACCGCTACATAGTTCGGGTCGGTTACCCCGCCAATGCGGATGCTCATGTCGTAGCCCTCGCTAACCAGATCGACGAGGCTGTCGGTGAGGTTGAACGAGAGCTTCAAGTTGGGAAACTCTTGGTGAAACCCCAATGCGTGCGGGGCAACGTGAACTCTGCCAAAAGAAGCGGGCGCCGAAACCATCAGGTTGCCTTTGACCATAGAGCCGCAGCCACTGATATCGGCCTCCATGTCGTCAAAATCACGCAGCAGTAACCTAGCGCGCTCCAGCAATTGCTCCCCAAGTTCGGTCAGGCGCAAACCCCGAGTCGATCGGTGCATCAGTTTAACGCCCAAGCGTTTCTCCAACGCATCTAGTCGCCTACCGAGTATTGCCGGGGTCACGCCTTCGCTCAGCGCGGCAGAAGCGAAGCTGCCCTTCTGGGCAACCTGAACGAAGCTATGTAGCTCTGTGTACCGTGCCATTCGATACCTTTCATATCGACAGAAAACATTTTTCAGGTGTTCTAACGCACGCAAGCCTAATACAGACTGACCTCCACTACAAAAATTATCGACCCGTGCGAAGGAGTACACAATGGCCAAAATGAGAGCAATCGAGGCCGCCGTTCTGGTGCTGCGCCGTGAAGGTATCGATACCGCATTCGGTATCCCCGGAGCCGCAATCAATCCGTTCTACGCTGCCTTGAAAAAAATTGGTGGAATCGACCATGTATTGGCCCGCCATGTCGAGGGTGCCTCGCACATGGCCGAGGGCTACACCCGTACCCACGCAGGTAATATCGGCCTGTGCATCGGCACATCCGGCCCGGCTGGCACCGACATGGTCACTGGCCTGTACAGCGCCTCGGCAGATTCCATTCCGATTCTCTGCATCACAGGGCAAGCCCCTCGAGCTCGACTGCACAAGGAAGACTTCCAGGCCGTCGACATCACCAGCATTGTCAAACCGGTGACCAAGTGGGCCACTACTGTGCTGGAGCCAGGTCAGGTGCCCTATGCCTTCCAGAAAGCTTTTTACGAAATGCGCAGCGGCCGGCCCGGTCCAGTACTGATCGACCTGCCATTTGACGTGCAGATGGCCGAGATCGAGTTTGACATCGACGCCTACGAGCCGCTACCGGTGCACAAGCCCCAAGCCAGTCGCGTTCAGGCCGAGAAGGCTCTTGCCATGCTCAATGCCGCTGAGCGCCCGCTGATCGTCGCCGGTGGCGGTATCATCAACGCCGACGCCAGTGACAAGCTGGTGGCCTTCGCCGAACTGACCGGCGTGCCGGTAATCCCTACCCTGATGGGCTGGGGAACCCTGCCCGATGACCACCCGTTGATGGCGGGCATGTGTGGCCTGCAGACCTCGCACCGCTACGGCAACGCTACCCTGCTCGAGTCGGATCTGGTGTTCGGCATCGGCAATCGCTGGGCCAACCGCCATACTGGCTCTGTCGACGTCTACACCGAAGGCCGCACGTTTGTGCACGTGGACATCGAGCCGACCCAGATCGGTCGTGTGTTCACCCCGGACCTCGGCATCGTCTCCGACGCAGGCGCCGCCCTCGATGTATTCCTCGAGGTAGCTCGCGAGTGGCAGGCCGCTGGCAAGCTCAAGGACCGCAAAGCCTGGGCTGAAGCCTGCCGTGAACGCAAACGCACCCTGCAACGCAAGACCCACTTCGACGAAGTGCCGGTCAAGCCGCAACGGGTATACGAGGAAATGAATCGTTTCTTCGGCAAGGATACTTGCTACGTCAGTACCATCGGTCTGTCGCAGATTGCCGGCGCCCAGTTCCTGCACGTGTACAAGCCGCGTCACTGGATCAACTGCGGCCAGGCGGGGCCGTTGGGTTGGACCATCCCCGCTGCTCTCGGCGTAGTGAAAGCCGATCCAGAGCGCCAGGTCGTCGCGTTGTCTGGTGACTACGACTTCCAGTTCATGATCGAGGAACTGGCGGTGGGCGCACAGTTCAACCTGCCGTACATCCACGTGCTGGTGAATAACGCCTACCTCGGTCTGATTCGCCAAGCCCAGCGTGGCTTTGACATCGACTACTGCGTGCAGCTGTCGTTCGAAAACGTCAACGCGCCAGAACTGGGTAGCTACGGCGTGGACCACGTGACCGTGGTTGAGGGCTTAGGCTGCAAGGCCATCCGTGTATTCGACGCGAACCAGTTGCCCGCCGCCTTCGCCCAGGCCCGCGAACTGATGGAAACCTTCCGCGTACCGGTGGTGGTCGAGGTAATCCTGGAGCGCGTCACGAACATCGCCATGGGTACTGAGATCAACGCCATTAACGAATTTGAGGCGCTGGCTACCAGTCGAGCCGACGCCCCTACTTCCATCCTGCCACTGGACTGACCCGGAGCCGATCATGCCTCGTTTTGCCGCTAACCTGTCCATGCTGTTCACCGAGGTGGACTTCCTGGACCGTTTTAAAGCCGCCGCCCAGGCCGGATTCCGTGGTGTCGAGTACCTGTTCCCCTACGATTACCCCGTAGAGGAGATCCGCGCCCGCCTGGATGCCAACCAACTGCAACAGGTGCTCTTCAATCTGCCCGCTGGCGACTGGGCTAAGGGTGAGCGTGGTATCGCCTGCCTGCCGGAACGGGTCGAGGATTTCCGTGCCGGCGTCGACATTGCCATTGAATACGCCAAGGTGCTGGGTAACACCCAGGTTAACTGTCTGGCTGGCATCACGCCGCAGGGTGTAGACCCGTTCATGGTGCAAAACACCCTGCTCGACAACCTCGAGTACGCTGCCGACCGCCTCGAAGCGGTGGGCATCAAGCTGGTGATGGAGATGATCAATACCCGTGACATCCCCGGTTTCTACCTGAACACCACGAAGCAAGCGCTGGAGATTCGTGAACAGGTCGGCAGCCCAAACCTGTTCCTGCAGTACGACATCTACCACATGCAGATCATGGAAGGGGACCTGGCACGCACGATGGCAGCCAACCTCGCTGCGATCAACCACATCCAGTTGGCCGACAATCCTGGGCGCAACGAGCCCGGCACTGGCGAGATCAATTATGCGTTCCTGTTCGAACACCTGGACCGCATTGGCTACCAAGGCTGGGTGGGCGCGGAATACAAACCACTGACAACAACCAAAGCGGGGCTCGGCTGGCTCAAGGCCTGATCGAGACCAAAGCCCCCATACAGTTCCGTGACACGTAACTGTATGGGGTCAACAAATAGAAAAGAGGCAATTTCTCATGGCTAAAATCGGTTTCATCGGCACTGGTATCATGGGCAAGCCCATGGCCCAAAACCTGCAAAAAGCAGGTCATGAACTGTTCGTTTCTACCCACCATGACCCGGTGCCCGCCGACCTCATCGCCACACCACTGCCCAGCCCAAAAGCGGTGGCCGAAGCAGTTGAGTTCATCATCGTCATGGTGCCCGACACCCCTCACGTTGAGGATGTTCTGTTTCGTCAAAACGGTGTAATCGAGGGCGTGGGCGAAGGCAAGGTGGTGATCGACATGAGTTCGATCTCACCAACCGCCACCAAGGTTTTCGCCGAGAAGGTCAAGGCCACCGGCGCTGCCTACCTCGACGCCCCAGTGTCCGGCGGCGAAGTCGGTGCCAAAGCCGCGACCCTGAGCATCATGGTCGGTGGCTGCCCGAACGCCTTCGAACGCGCTCTGCCGCTGTTCCAGGCCATGGGCAAGAACATCACCCGCGTCGGTGGTAACGGTGACGGCCAGACCGCCAAGGTCGCCAACCAGATCATCGTCGCCCTGAACATCCAGGCCGTCGCCGAAGCGCTGCTGTTCGCCGCCAAGAACGGCGCAGATCCTGCCAAGGTACGTGAAGCACTGATGGGCGGCTTCGCCTCCTCGAAGATCCTCGAAGTGCACGGCGAGCGCATGATCAAGGGCACCTTCGACCCAGGCTTCCGCATCAGCCTGCACCAGAAGGACCTGAACCTGGCCCTGCAAGGCGCCAAGGAACTGAACATCAACCTGCCCAACACTGCCAACGCGCAACAGGTGTTCAGCACCTGCGCGGCCATCGGTGGCAGCAACTGGGACCACTCCGCACTGATCAAAGGCCTTGAGCACATGGCCAACTTCTCGATCCGCGACGAGAAGTGATTCCCTAGCGACTACAGCGGTTTCTTCGCTGGAAGTTCGCAAAGCGTCCAGCACTGTCTGACTTGCGACCACGGGTCAGGCAGCGGCAATGAGCAATACCCGCCCTTGGTTCGGCCTGCACGGAGGCAGTTCCAGGGGCGTTTTCGATTCTGCAGAACAACAAGAATTTTGGGAGCCTGCCATGTCGGTCGATCCGCAAAAAATCCTTCGCAAGCTGTTCGATACAGCCATCAACGCCGCGCATCCCCGCCAGGTGCTCGAAGCCCATCTGCCCAGCGACCGCACCGGCCGCGTCATCGTCATCGGCGCTGGCAAAGCCGCCGCAGCCATGGCCGAAGTGGTCGAGCGCAGTTGGCAAGGCGACGTCTCGGGCCTGGTGGTCACCCGCTACGGCCACGGCGCCAACTGCTCGAAGATCGAGGTGGTCGAAGCCGCCCACCCGGTACCGGACGCCGCGGGCCTGGCCGTTGCCAAGCGCGTGCTGGAGATGGTCAGCAACCTCACCGAAGACGACCGTGTCATCTTCCTGCTTTCCGGCGGTGGCTCTGCCCTGCTGGCCCTGCCCGCCGAAGGCCTGACCCTGGCCGACAAGCAGCAGATCAACAAGGCGCTGCTCAAGTCCGGCGCCACCATCGGCGAGATGAACTGCGTGCGCAAGCACCTCTCGGCGATCAAGGGCGGCCGCCTGGCCAAGGCCTGCTGGCCGGCCACGGTCTACACCTATGCGATTTCCGATGTACCGGGCGACCTCGCCACGGTCATCGCCTCCGGCCCCACCGTGGCCGACCCGAGCACCAGCGCCGAAGCCCTGGCGATCATCAAGCGCTACAACATCGCCGCACCAAAAGCGGTGATCGACTGGCTGAACAACCCGGCTTCGGAAACCGTCAAGGAAAACGACCCGGCCCTGGCCCGCAGCCACTTCCAGTTGATCGCCAAGCCCCAGCAGTCGCTGGACGCCGCCGCCGTGATCGCCCGCAAGCACGGCTTCAGCCCGTTGATCCTTGGCGACCTGGAAGGCGAGTCGCGTGAAGTGGCCAAGGTGCACGCCGGCATCGCCCGGCAGATCCGCCTGCATGGCCAGCCGCTGGCCGCGCCCTGCGTGATCCTTTCCGGCGGCGAGACCACCGTGACCGTGCGCGGCAACGGCCGTGGCGGGCGCAACGCCGAGTTCCTGCTGAGCCTGACCGAAAGCCTCAAGGGCCTGCCGGGCGTCTACGCCCTGGCCGGTGACACCGACGGCATCGACGGTTCGGAAGAGAACGCCGGGGCGATCATGACCCCCGACAGCTACGCCCGCGCCCAGGCCCTGGGCCTGTCGGCCGCCGACGAGCTGGACAACAACAACGGCTACGGCTACTTCGCCGCGCTGGATGCGCTGATCGTCACCGAGCCGACCCGCACCAACGTCAACGATTTCCGCGCCATCCTGATCCTCGAGACTGCCCAACATGACGCCTGATAAAAAAGTAAAGATCCTTGCCACCCTGGGCCCTGCGATCAAGGGCATCGACGACGTACGCCAGTTGGTCGAGGCCGGGGTGAACATCTTCCGCCTCAACTTCAGCCACGGCGAGCACGCCGACCATGCGATGCGTTTCAAGTGGATCCGCGAAGTGGAAAGCCAACTGAACTACCCACTGGGCATCCTCATGGACCTGCAAGGTCCGAAACTGCGCGTTGGCCGCTTTGCCGAAGGCAAGGTCCATCTGCAACGTGGCCAGTCTCTACGCCTGGACTTGGATGGCACGCCGGGCGATGAGCGTCGAGTTAATCTGCCGCACCCTGAGATCATCGCCGCCCTGGAGCTGGGCATGGATCTGCTACTGGACGATGGCAAGTTGCGCCTGCGGGTGACCGCCAAGCACGCTGATGCTATCGACACCGAGGTGCTCAATGGTGGCGAGCTGTCCGACCGCAAGGGCGTGAACGTGCCGCAGGCGGTGCTCGACCTCTCTCCGCTCACCGAGAAAGACCGCCGCGACCTGACCTTCGGCCTGGAACTGGGCGTGGACTGGGTGGCGCTGTCGTTCGTGCAGCGCCCGCAGGACATCGTCGAGGCGCGCCAACTGATCGGCGACCGTGCCTTCCTCATGGCCAAGATCGAGAAACCGTCGGCCGTTACCCAACTGCGCGAGATCGCCGAACTGAGCGACGCGATCATGGTCGCCCGTGGTGACCTAGGTGTGGAAGTGCCGGCCGAAAGCGTGCCGCAGATCCAGAAGAGCATCATCACCATCTGCCGCCAGTTGGGCCGCCCGGTGGTTGTTGCGACCCAGATGCTCGAGTCCATGCGATTCTCCCCTGCCCCGACCCGCGCTGAGGTCACGGACGTAGCCAACGCCGTGGCCGAAGGTGCGGACGCGGTGATGTTGTCGGCCGAGACTGCCTCGGGTGACTACCCACTGGAAGCGGTGCAGATGATGAGTAAGATCATCCGCCAGGTTGAAGCGGGCCCGGATTACCAGGTGCAGTTAGACGTTGGACGGCCTCAGGCCGAGGCCACTGTCTCGGATGCGATCAGTTGTGCGATCCGCCGGATCAGCGGCATTCTGCCGGTGGCGGTGCTGGTGAATTATAGCGAATCAGGGGCGTCGACCCTGCGTGCCGCCCGTGAGCGCCCGAGAGCTCCTATCCTCAACCTGACACCAAATCTGAACACAGGTCGACGTCTGAGCGTCGCCTGGGGCGTCTATTCGGTCGTCAATCAACGGTTGCGGAAGGTCGAGGATGTTACGAGTACAGCACTCTCTCAAGTGCAATTGCTGGAAATGGCCAAGCCCGGCGACACGGTTGTCATAACCGCCGGTATGCCGTTTGGACGCCTTGGCAGCACCAACACGTTACGCATAGAACAAATTCCCATGAGCTAGGACCCTCAGGCCATAGTCCCGAGCACAGGCGCTTACAAGCGCCTGTTTTTATTTCCAACCTTCCAGGCGCATAGTCGCTCGAACCAGGCGTTGTTCTTCTTGCTCAATCTCTTGCAGGTTGTCACGGACGCTAGTGATGTGTTCTCGAGCAGCTCGTTGGGCCTGTTCGGGTAACTGCTCCATCACCGCATGGTAGAGCCGAGAGTGCTGGCGATCGATCTGCCGTTTCTGCGCTGGCCGACAGTAGAGATTATTGACGGAAGCAAACACCGTGCTGAGCGTCAAATCGCTGAGTGACTGCAAGGTGTGCACTAAGACCGGGTTATGCGAAGCCTCACTAATCGCTCTGTGGAAGGCATGGTCGCGCCGGGCGTGCTCACGTGGGTCATGGGATTCTGGATTCTCATGGGCGTCTACCATCTCGTCGTAGCGACGTTTGATCAGCACCCGATCAATATCAGTCGCACGTAGTGCGGCCAGTCTGGCCGACTCTGCTTCAAGAAGTGCTCGCACTTCCAGCAGGTCGAACAGCGTCCGCGGTTGTGAGCTAAAAAGGTGCATCAAAGGGGTCGCATTACCTGTCCTACTCAAATCTGCAACGAATGAACCCCGCCCTTGTTCGGTCTCAACAATGCCTCTGCCACGTAGCACTCGCAAACCTTCCCGTAATGCTGATCGCGAGCATCCCAGCTTCTCCACCAGACGTCGCTCAGAAGGCAATGCCTGGCCAACCTTGAGTACACCATCGACGATCAGCTTTTCGATACGTTCGGCCACTTGATCGGCGATCTGTACTTTTTCATGCTTCTGCGAAACCACGGTGTCCATTGCCACCTCTCAACTGGTAGGACCAGCTTCTTATTGTTATCTCGTTAGAGAAAGATTTTCACGCAAAAACCTCTCTACCACCACATTCATTTTAGCCATGCGGCAAAAAAGTGGTCCTACCAGTTGGCGTGCTCATCGACTCCCCGCGATAGAACGAGCAGCCTAATCTCGACTTCGGTCTGGTGAGCCAGCGTCGTATGGGTGATCCCCCCAGGCGCCCCGGCCACGCCAAAAAACAACAAAAATACAAGTGAGCCTTATGAATATTCTCTACGATGAGCGAGTCGACGGTGCCCTGCCGCGGGTCGACAAGGCTGCCCTGCTTTTTGAGCTACAAGAGTCCCTTCCAGATCTGGAAATCCTCCACAGCCAAGAAGATCTCCTTCCCTACGAGTGTGATGGTCTTTCCGCCTACCGTGTGGTTCCGCTGTTGGTGGTACTGCCTAAGCGGATCGAGCACGTCCAAGCCCTTTTAAAGATTTGTCATGCCCGTCAGGTCCCGGTGGTCGCACGCGGCGCTGGCACAGGTCTATCCGGAGGCGCCCTGCCACTGGAGCAAGGCATTCTGTTGGTAATGGCCCGCTTCAACCGAATCATTGAGGTCAATCCCGAAGGTCGTTACGCACGGGTTCAGCCCGGTGTTCGTAACCTGGCGATTTCTCAGGCGGCTGCGCCTCATGGGTTGTACTACGCACCTGATCCTTCCTCACAGATCGCTTGCTCAATCGGCGGCAACGTCGCCGAGAACGCAGGTGGCGTGCATTGTCTGAAGTACGGTTTAACCGTACACAACCTGCTCAAGGTTGAGATTCTCACCATCGAAGGCGAGTACATGACCTTGGGCAGCGATGCGCTAGACGCCCCAGGGTTTGACCTGTTGGCGCTGTTTACTGGTTCTGAAGGCATGTTGGGCATTGTCACTGAGGTGACTGTCAAACTGTTGCCCAAGCCCCAGGTCGCACGCGTTTTGCTGGCTAGCTTCGACTCGGTGGAAAAAGCCGGGCGCGCAGTTGGCGATATCATCGCCGCCGGCATCATCCCCGGGGGGCTGGAGATGATGGACAACCTGTCTATCCGCGCCACGGAGGACTTCATTCACGCCGGTTACCCCGTGGACGCTGCTGCCATCCTGTTGTGCGAGCTTGACGGCGTAGAGTCCGACGTGCAGGAGGACTGCGAATGCGTCGAGGCAGTGCTTCGGGCTGCGGGCGCGACCGACGTGCGTCTGGCCTGCGATGAAGCCGAGCGCGCGCGCTTCTGGGCCGGACGCAAGAACGCCTTCCCGGCGGTGGGGCGCATCTCTCCAGACTATTACTGCATGGACGGCACCATTCCACGCCGTGAGTTGCCGGGCGTGCTCAATGGCATCACGGAGCTTTCGGAACAATACGGTTTGCGTGTCGCCAACGTATTCCATGCCGGCGACGGCAATATGCATCCGCTGATTCTCTTCGATGCCAACCAGCCTGGTGAACTGGAACGTGCCGAGGCGTTGGGCGGGAAGATCCTCGAGCTGTGCGTGGCAGTCGGTGGCAGCATCACCGGTGAGCACGGTGTGGGCCGCGAGAAAATCAACCAGATGTGCGCGCAATTCAACAGCGATGAGCTGACCCTGTTCCACGCCGTCAAGCACGCCTTCGACCCGCAGGGCCTGCTCAACCCCGGCAAGAATATCCCTACCCTGCACCGCTGCGCCGAATTTGGCTCGATGCACGTGCACCACGGCAAGTTGCCCTTCCCTGAACTGGAGCGCTTCTGATGCGACACGATCACGACGCTAGCGCTGCCCTGCTGGAGCAGGTCAATCAGGCGCTCAACGAACGCACGCCTCTGCGCATTCAGGGCAGCAACAGCAAGAATATGCTTGGCTGTCCGGTCACGGGCGAGGTGCTTGATACCCGCAGCCACCGCGGGATTGTCAGCTATGACCCCACCGAGTTGGTACTAACCGCCCGCGCCGGTACGCCGTTGGTGGACATCGAGGCCGCGCTCGACGCCGCCGGCCAGATGCTGCCTTTCGAGCCACCGCATTTTGGCCCTGGAGCCACCCTCGGCGGCATGGTCGCCGCCGGACTTTCCGGCCCACGCCGCCCTTGGGCCGGCTCGGTACGGGACTATGTACTGGGCACCCGCGTTATCACCGGTCACGGCAAACTGCTGCGCTTCGGTGGTGAAGTAATGAAGAACGTCGCTGGCTACGATCTCTCGCGGCTGATGGCGGGTAGTTTCGGGTGCCTGGGGGTGTTGACCGAAGTGTCGCTGAAGGTGCTACCCAAGCCGCGCAAGTGCCAGAGCCTGCGCTTGGAAATGGACCTGCACCAGGCCTTGGGCGAGCTGGCCGAATGGGGCCAGCAACCGATACCGATCAGTGCAGCCTCCTACGACGGGCATGCCCTGCACCTGCGCCTGGAAGGCGGCGAAGGCTCGGTGGCCTCCGCGGTCGAGCGTCTGGGAGGTGAGGACCTCGATGGTAGTTATTGGACTGACCTGCGTGAGCAACGCCTGGGCTTCTTCGAGGCCCCTCAACCGCTGTGGCGCCTTTCGCTGCCACACAACAGCGCGCCGATCGAATTGCCGGGCAGGCAGTTGCTGGACTGGGGTGGCGCACAGCGCTGGTTGAAATCCGACGTCCCCGCAGAACTGATTCGCCAGGCGGTAGCCCGCATCGGCGGTCATGCGACTCTTTATAAATCAGATCCGGCGTCGTTCCATCCGCTGGTGGCACCGCTGCTGCGCTACCACCGCAATCTCAAGTTGCAACTCGATCCCCAGGGCATCTTCAACCCGGGCCGCCTGTACGCCGAAGTCTGAGAGTGCACCATGCAAACTAATCTGAGCGAACAAGCCAAAAGTCTTCCCCGTGCCGAGGAAGCCGAACGTATTCTGCGCTCCTGCGTGCATTGCGGGTTCTGCACGGCCACCTGCCCCACCTACCAACTGCTGGGCGATGAGTTGGATAGTCCGCGCGGACGCATTTACCTGATCAAACAGGTGCTCGAAGGACAGCCGGTCACGGCCAAGACCCAAGCTCACCTGGACCGCTGCCTGACCTGCCGCAACTGTGAAACCACCTGTCCGTCCGGAGTGCAATACCACAACCTGCTCGACATCGGCCGCGCCGTGGTTGAGCAACAGGTGCCTCGCCCGCTGGGCCAGCGGCTACTGCGTGAGGGCCTGCGTGCAGTGGTACCGCGTCCTGCACTGTTCAAGGCCTTGACCAGCACCGCCAAAGCCTTCCGTCCGTTGCTGCCGCAAACCCTGCAAGCCAAGCTACCGCGCCATCCGCACCCGGCCAAGCCTCGTCCTCAACTGTTGCATGCACGTCGTGTGCTAATGCTCGAAGGCTGCGTGCAACCTGCCCTCTCGCCCAACACAAATGCGGCGGCAGCACGTGTGCTTGACCGCTTGGGAATTTCTGTGACTGCGGCCCGCGAGGCCGGTTGCTGTGGTGCAGTGGACTACCACCTCAATGCTCAAGAAAAGGGCTTGGAACGCGCCCGGCGCAATATCGATGCCTGGTGGCCAGCTATCGAGGCAGGTGCCGAAGCCATCGTACAGACGGCCAGTGGCTGCGGCGCTTTTGTGCGCGACTACGGCCATCTGCTCGAAGACGACCCTGCATACGCCGAAAAGGCCGCGCGGGTCAGTACTCTGGCTCGTGACTTGGTCGAGGTGTTGCGCGACGAGCCATTGGAACGGCTGGGTATCCACGGCGATCGTCGCTTGGCCTTCCACTGCCCCTGCACTCTGCAACATGCACAAAAGCTCGGTGGCGCTGTTGAAGGTGTGCTTGAGCGACTGGGCTTCAGCCTAACCGCCGTGCCTGACAGTCACCTGTGTTGCGGTTCGGCAGGCACCTATTCGCTGACTCAGCCGGAACTGTCATTTCAACTGCGCGACAACAAGCTCAACGCCCTGGAAAGCGGCAATCCGGAAGTTATCGTCACCGCCAACATCGGCTGCCAGACCCACCTCGACGGCGCTGGACGCACACCTGTGCGCCATTGGATTGAACTGGTGGAAGAAGCACTCGTTTAGGTGACTCCGATGATCTCCCACGGCGCTACGTTCCGTCCGTGGGAGTTCCCGAAGTGCCATTCGATACCTTTTGTATCGGCAGAAAACGCTTTCCAAGTGTTCTGCCGCTAACAAGCCTCATCCAGACTGATAGCCACAGAAAACCTAGTGCCATGCAACGCATAGCAGTATGCAAGAAGCACTAGCCAGGAGAACACCATGCAACGCAAAGCTGTGCTCGAACAAGCCGAAGTCGCCCGCATCCTCGCTGCCGCACGCGAAGAGGCGCAGCGTAACCAGTGGGCGGTGTGTATCGCCGTAGTCGATGACGGCGGCCACCCGCTGGCCCTCGAGCGCCTCGATGGTTGCGCCCCCATCGCTGCTTACATCGCCACCGAAAAGGCTCGCAGCGCAGCGCTCGGCCGACGCGACACCAAGGGTTACGAGGAAATGGTCAACGGCGGGCGCACCGCGTTTGTCAGCGCACCGCTGCTGACATCGCTCGAAGGGGGCCTTCCGCTGCGGGTGGACGGGCAAGTGGTTGCTGCCGTGGGCGTTTCCGGAGTGAAGGCCGAACAGGATGCCCAAGTGGCTGCAGCCGGGATCGCTGCGCTCTGAGCGCGGCTTCAAGAACAGATGAACCAAGCGATAGGAGAGACGAGAATGACCGAGCGCGTGCCATGCCAGCGTTTGCAGGTGGCTGAGAACTTCAAGCACTTCATCGAGGATGAGGTGCTCCCCGGCACCGAGATTACGTCGGATCATTTCTGGAGGGGGCTCGATGCCCTGGTGCACGATCTGGCGCCGCGCAACCGCGCTTTGCTGGCCGAGCGTGTTCACTTGCAGGGCGAATTGGATACCTGGCACCGCGCCCACCCCGGGTCGGTAACGGACATGGAGGCCTATCAGCGCTTCCTTGGCAGCATCGGTTATCTGCTGCCACAACCTGAAAAGGTTAAGGTCGGCACGGACCATGTCGACCGTGAGGTAGCAGTGCAGGCCGGCCCGCAGTTGGTGGTGCCGGTGATGAACGCACGCTATGCGCTCAACGCCGCTAATGCCCGTTGGGGCTCGTTGTACGATGCCCTGTATGGCACCGACGCCATCGCCGAAGACGGCGGCGCCAGCAAGGGGCCTGGATACAATCCGGTGCGTGGCGCTCGAGTCATTGCGTTCGCCCGCGCCTTCCTCGACCAGGCCTTCCCCCTGCAGGGCGGTTCTCACGTCGATGCCAGCGCCTACCAGGTAGTGGATGGTCAATTGCGGGTATCGCTGCATAGCGGTGAAGCGATCGGTTTGGCCCAATCGGATCAATTCGTTGGTCACCAGGGCGAAGCATCGTCACCGACCGTCGTACTGCTCGTGCATCATGACTTGCACGTGGAGATCCAGATCGACCCGACCAGCCCAGTCGGCAGCACCGATGCCGCTGGCGTCAAGGACCTGGTGCTGGAGTCGGCCTTGACCACCATCATGGACTGCGAAGATTCAGTGGCCGCGGTCGATGCCGATGACAAGGTGGCTGTCTACCGTAACTGGCTGGGCCTGATGAAGGGCAACCTGACTGAAACCGTGAGCAAGAACGGGAAGGCATTCACGCGTACCCTGAACCCTGACCGCACCTACCAGGGCCGCGACGGTAAACCAGTAACCCTGCCGGGGCGCTCGCTGCTGTTCGTGCGCAACGTTGGTCATCTGATGAGCACCCCAACCATCCTCGATCAGGAAGGTCAGGAGATTCCCGAAGGAATTCTCGATGCCGTAATCACTAGCCTTGCAGCCGTTCACGACCTGCGCCGCCGCGGCAACTCGCGTAGCGGCAGCGTCTATATTGTGAAGCCCAAGATGCACGGCCCTGCTGAGGTAGCATTTGCCAACAGGCTGTTTGGTCGAGTTGAGGATCTTCTTGGCCTGGCCCCTCATACCTTGAAGATGGGCATCATGGACGAGGAGCGCCGCACCAGCATCAACCTCAAGGCGTGCATCGCCGAAGCCGCCAATCGCGTGGTGTTCATCAATACCGGATTCCTCGACCGTACGGGCGACGAGATGCACTCGACCATGGAAGCCGGCGCCATGCTGCGCAAGGGCGACATGAAGTCGACTCCCTGGATCCAGTCCTATGAGCGCAACAACGTACTGGTGGGGCTGGACTGTGGCCTGCGTGGACGTGCGCAAATCGGCAAGGGCATGTGGGCCATGCCGGACCTGATGGCAGCCATGCTTGAACAGAAAATTGCTCACCCCAAGGCCGGTGCCAACACCGCGTGGGTACCTTCGCCTACCGCCGCGACGCTGCACGCGCTGCACTACCACCAGGTAGACGTGCGTCAAGTGCAACAAGAGTTGGAACGCATCGACCTAGACAGCCAGCGCGCCGAGTTGCTGCAAGGCCTGCTCAGTGTGCCGGTCAGTGTCGATCGCAATTGGAGCCCGACCGAGATCCAGGCAGAACTGGATAACAACTGCCAGAGCATCCTTGGCTATGTAGTGCGCTGGATCGAACAGGGCGTTGGTTGTTCCAAAGTGCTCGATATCCACGACGTAGGTTTGATGGAAGACCGCGCCACCCTGCGTATCTCCGCCCAGCATATTGCGAACTGGCTGCACCATCGTGTGGTTAGCACTGGCCAAGTCCGTGCAGCGCTGGAGCGCATGGCTCAGGTGGTCGATGGGCAGAATGCTGGGGACCAAGCCTACCGCCCGATGGCGCCGGACTTTGAAAGCAGCCATGCCTTCCGAGCCGCCTGTGACCTGGTGTTCAAGGGACGTGAGCAGCCAAGTGGCTACACAGAGCCGCTGCTTCATGCCTGGCGGTTGCGCTTCAAACAGGCTCGCTGAACCCGTACCTGCCCGTCGCTGATGAGCTCACTCCCACATGACTGCACCGCGTCTGTGGGAGATCCCAAATAACGTTTTCGCAGCATCCAGTACCGACAGGATCTGGCTTGCCAGCGAGGAGGCATTGCTCACCGTCATACACATTCGACCAGCTAACCCCGTCGAAACATCCGCATCACCCTTACAAGCTATCAACAATAAAAAGAGGCTTTTAACATGCAAACTTGGGAACAGATGTACACTCCCCTCGGCAGCCTGGGCTTGTCAGCCCTGGTCGCGCTGATCCCGATCATTTTCTTCTTTATTGCTCTCGCCGTCTTTCGCATGAAAGGCTATATCGCCGGCACCATCACCTTGGTGTTGTCGATCCTCGTCGCCACCCTGGCCTACGACATGCCCCTGGACATGGCCTTTGCCGCTGCCGGTTACGGCTTCGCCTATGGTCTGTGGCCAATCGCCTGGATCATTGTCGCGGCCGTATTCCTCTACAAGCTTACGGTCAAGAGCGGTCAGTTCGAGGTGATTCGCAGCTCGGTGCTCTCGATCACCGATGACCAGCGCCTGCAGGTACTGCTGATCGGCTTCTCCTTCGGGGCTTTCCTCGAAGGTGCGGCCGGCTTTGGCGCGCCAGTGGCGATCACCGGCGCCCTGCTTGTGGGGCTGGGTTTCAATCCGCTGTACGCCGCCGGGCTGTGCCTGATCGCCAACACCGCACCGGTGGCCTTCGGTGCTTTAGGTGTGCCGATTATCGTTGCTGGGCAAGTGACTGGCATCGACGCGTTCAAGATTGGCGCCATGGCCGGACGCCAACTGCCGCTGCTGTCGGTCATCGTACCGTTCTGGCTGGTAGCGATCATGGATGGTTGGCGCGGCGTCAAAGAAACCTGGCCTGCCGCGTTGGTGGCCGGTGCGAGCTTTGCCATCACTCAGTACCTGACCTCGAATTACATCGGCCCGGAACTGCCGGATATCACCTCGGCGCTGGTCAGCATCGTCTCGCTGACGCTGTTCCTCAAGGTCTGGCAGCCGACCCGTGCCGCCGATCGTGAGGTGGTCAGCGTGTCCGGCGGTGCGGCGGTCATGGGCGGTTTCTCCGGCCCTCGCGGCAGTACGCCGTCGCCGTATAGCTTCGGGCAGATCCTCAAGGCTTGGTCGCCGTTCCTGATCCTCACTGTGCTGGTAACCATCTGGACGCTCAAACCATTCAAGGCGATGTTCGCCCCAGGTGGCGCGCTCGAGCAGTTGGTGCTGATGTTCAAGATTCCGCACCTGGACCAACTGGTGATGAAGGCCGCACCCATCGTCGCCCAACCTACCCCAATGGCGGCGGTGTATAAGTTCGACTTGGTGTCGGCGGGTGGTAGTGCAATCTTACTGTCGGCGCTGGTCTCGATGTTTGTCCTGCGCATCAACTGGAAGACCGGACTGGTCAGCTTTAAGGAGACCCTGGTCGAACTCAAGCTACCGATCCTGTCCATCGGCATGGTGCTGGCTTTCGCCTTCGTCACCAACTATTCCGGTATGTCTACCACCTTGGCGCTGGTGCTGGCCGGTACTGGCGCGGCGTTCCCGTTCTTCTCGCCGTTCCTGGGCTGGCTGGGGGTATTCCTGACCGGCTCCGACACCTCGTCCAATGCCCTGTTCGGCTCGCTGCAAGCCACCACCGCGCACCAGATTGGCGTCAGCGACACCCTGCTGGTCGCTGCCAATACCAGTGGCGGCGTAACCGGCAAGATGATCTCGCCGCAGTCGATCGCTGTGGCGTGTGCTGCCACCAGCATCGTCGGCAAGGAGTCGGATCTGTTCCGCTTCACCTTGAAGCACAGCCTGATCTTTGCCGCCATCATCGGTCTGATCACCCTGTCCCAGGCATACGTGTTCACCGGCATGCTGGTGCACTGATACCCACCGGGCGCCGGGTTCACCGGCGCCTTTCCACCCCAATCATGATCGGTGAGAACCCATGACCTCCAATTTCAAGCAAGCAGCCCTGGACTATCATGAACATCCCACGCCAGGGAAAATCCGTATCGAACTGAGTAAGCCGGCCAACACCGCCAACGATCTTGCCTTGGCTTACAGCCCAGGCGTCGCCGAGCCAGTAAGGGCTATCGCTGCCTGCCCAGATGATGCGTACCGCTATACCAGCAAGGGCAACTTGGTCGCCGTTATCAGCAACGGTTCGGCGATCCTCGGCCTCGGCAACCTCGGCCCGCTGGCCAGTAAGCCAGTGATGGAGGGTAAAGCACTGCTCTTCAAGCGCTTTGCGGACATCGATTCGGTAGATATCGAGGTCAAGGCCACGACGCCCGAGACGTTTATCGATACCGTGGCACGCATAGCCGACACGTTCGGTGGCATCAACCTTGAAGATATCAAGGCGCCGGACTGCTTCGAGATTGAGCAGAAATTGATTGAGCTGTGCGACATCCCTGTCTTCCACGACGACCAACATGGCACGGCGATCGTGACTGCGGCCGGTCTACTCAATGCGCTAGAAATCCAGGACAAGCGCTTAGAGGACGCTCGCATCGTTTGTCTTGGTGCCGGTGCGGCAGCAACCGCTTGCATGAACCTGCTGGTTGCACTCGGCGCCCGTCGCGACAAGCTGTATATGCTGGACCGTCAAGGCGTGATCCACTCTGGTCGTGAAGGTCTCGATCCGCACAAGTTGGCATTCGCCAATGACTCAGGAGCACGCACCCTGGACGAGGCCTTGCAAGGCGCCGATGTATTCTTGGGTCTGTCTGGTGCGAACCTGTTGACCCCTGAGGCACTCGGCAATATGGCAGCGAGGCCAATCCTGTTTGCCTGCTCCAACCCTGACCCAGAGATTAGCCCTGAGTTGGCCAAATCCGTGCGTGACGATCTGATCATCGCCACCGGTCGGTCTGACTACCCCAACCAAGTGAATAACGTGCTGGGCTTCCCATTCATCTTCCGTGGTGCCCTGGATGTGAGGGCTCGACATATCAATGAAGCGATGAAAATTGCGGCGGTAGAGGCACTGCGACAGTTGGCCAAAACCCCGGTCCCAAGTGACGTACTGCAGGCCTATCAACTGGACAGTCTGGCATTTGGCCGGGATTACATCTTGCCCAAACCGATGGATGCCCGCTTGCTGGTAGCGATTTCGAGCGCAGTCGCCAAGGCTGCAGTCGAGTCAGGCGTTGCCCGCCTGCCATACCCGGCGCATTACCCCGTATAGGGGTAAAGCAACACTCAGGCAGGCCACAGGGAACTGATCAGGGGGACGATCACTGCGGTCAACAGTCCATTAAGGCCAATGCCGACCGCCGCGAACGCAGCCCCCAACCCACTGAGCGGAGCAATCTGCGCGGCGGCTACCCCACTGCCGGCGACCCCAGCAGCCAGCCCATGGGCACGCCAGTCGTCGACACGTAGCCAACCCAACACACTCCGCCCCAAGACTGCGGCTACGATTCCCCCGGCAATGGCCAGGCTGGCGGTCAATGCGGGGACTCCCCCAACTTCCTCCGCCAATGCCATGGCGATTGGCGTAGTGACCGATTTGGGTGCCATAGAAAGCGCCACACTCCGATCCCCTCCCAGTAACCAGACCAGCACAACACCGCTGAGCGTCGTGGTGAGCGAACCGGCCAGGAGGGCCAACCCCACCCCACTCAAGCTGCGCCTCACATGGCTGAGGTTAAGTGCGAGTGGTACCGCAAGTGCGACAGTTGCTGGTCCCAAGAGGAAATTGATGAACTGCGCACCAGCATAGTAGGTGTCGTAGTCGGTCCCGGTCGCTTGCAATACCACGACCATCAATACGATGGCTATCAACACGGGGTTCGCCCAGGCGGCCCCTGCACATCGGCGTTGCACCTGTTGACCGACCACGAAGGCTAACAACGACAGTGACAGCCATAACAGAGGAGAGACTGCCAATGGTGTCCATAACGCAAGCAATGAACTAATCATGCCCGATCCTCTTCACTCGCCGATGCTTGACGCCGTTCAGCCAGACGCGTCAGGTGATGCATCACCATGCCAGTGACCACCAGGCCAAGCAGTGTAGAAACTAGAAGGCCGACCACAATCGGTATCCAGTCTCGCTCGAGTACACCCAACTCGGCCACAATACCTACGCCAGCCGGTACAAACAGCAATCCCATGTTACCGATCAGCGACTGCGCCACTTGCGTCAACGGCGCCGGTGCCCCATCACTTGGGACAATCCAATGGTTGGCAAAAGTGACCAGTGCCACTGCAAGCAGGAACATACCAATCACTGGCCCAGGTAACGGCAGATGGAACAGGCGCCGGGCAATTTCCCCCAGCAGTTGTGCACCGATGAGCATGGCGAAAGCAGCGGGCATATGAACCTCAGTCTAAGAAGTTGCGACCCGCGACCAGTCTAAAAACCTGAGCCACCCAGAGGTTGAAGACCAGTACAATGGACCGAACAGAGTCAGAACATGGCCCGTTCCCCTTTGCATCTGGAAGGACCGACGAGGTCATGCTGGCCTTTCGGGGGCGCGCTGAAAACCACCCGACTGGCAAATGATTTGTGCGGAAAGGGTATTTGAATGGGTATCCGCTGTGGAGAAGACATGGATACTTTGGCGAGCACGCTTTCTGACCTTTCAAAGGCAACGCTGCAGGGTTGATCGCTACCACCACAGCCCGCTGGCCAATCGCTTGCTTGCTACCCTACTTCGCCTCATACCCCCGGCCACGGTGGCCTGGCCGGGTAGCGTCAATATCGACATTGAACGCCAGCAAGTTGGTCTGCTCGCCATCCAAGTGAAGCTTACGATCGGCGGGACATTAGCGCCCAGGCAAGGGAGAACTGAAACGCCCCTCGACCGGATAGCTAGGGTCAGTGTAGTGCGGCGTGGAGCAATGCCCGGGCGGTACCAGGCTGTCGACGAAGCACTCGTCCTGCTCCTCGATACGCACCTGCAATGCTTCTAGGTAACCGTACCACTGCGCCTCGGTGCGAGGCCCGGCGATGACCGAGCTCACGCAGCGGTTGTTGAGGACCCAGGCCAGAGCAAAGGCAGCGCTGCTGGTGCCGCGTGAGGCGGCGTGGGCGGCGACCGATTGGGCAATGTGCAGGGATTCGCGCCGCCATTCGGTTTGGCGGATGCGCTGGTCGCCGCGCCCTGCCCGGCTGTCCGACGGTGGCGGGCCGTCTGGAGCGTACTTGCCGGTCAGAACACCTCGCGCCAGCGGGCTGTAAGGCACAACACCCAAACCGTAGTGATGGGCGGCAGGCAAATGCTCGATCTCAACGCTGCGGTTGACCAGGTTATACAGCGGCTGGCTGGCCACCGGCCGGTCCAGGCTCATATCGTCGGCCAGACGCACCACTTCGGCAATGTACCAACTGCGGAAGTTTGACACCCCGAAATAACGTACCTTCCCCTGGCGGATCAGGTCGCCGACGGCGCGCACGCCTTCTTCCAAGGTCACACCGGGAACGGCACGGTGGAAGTAAAGGATGTCGAGGTAGTCGGTGCCGAGGCGCTTGAGGCTCGCCTCGACGACTTGGTTGATCCACTTGCGCGACTGGCCCTGGCGGTTCGGGGCAGTATCGACGGGTGAGCCGAACTTGCTGGCCAGCACCCAGTCGTCGCGCTGGGAGGCGATGCCCCGGCCGACGATACACTCGGCGGCACCGCCGGTGTAAACGTCGGCGGTGTCGATGAAGTTGACACCCTGGGCATGGGCGTGGGCAATGATGCGCTGGGCGGTCGGTTCGTCGGTCGCGCCGCCGAACATCATGGTACCCAGGCACAAGGGGGAGACCTTCAGGGCGCTGTGGCCCAAGTAGCGGTAGTCCATGAATATCACCGTGGGAAGGGTTGGAAGTGTGCCTGCAGCGGCTGAGTCACGGGGCGAACTCGCGATAGCGCTGACGCGAGAGCCCCGTGCCAGGGCATCAACCCTGCTGGAACACCTCACGGGCACAGCGGAAGCTGTCCACCGCCGCCGGCACCCCTGCGTAGATCGCCGCCTGCAGGAACACCTCGCGGATTTCCTCCTTGCTCACCCCATTATTCAGCGCACCACGAATGTGAAGCTTAAGCTCATGAGGCCGGTTAAGCGCAGTCATGAAGGCCAGGTTGAGCAGGCTACGGGTGCGCCGGTCCAGGCCCGGTCGGTTCCATACATCGCCCCAGCAGTATTGCGACACCAGTTCCTGCATCGGCATGCCGAACTCATCAGCGTTGGCCAGGGCGGCGTCCACGTAGGCGTCGCCTAACACTTCACGACGGGTCTGCAGCCCGCGTTCAAACAATTCCTGATTCATGCAAGGTTCTCCGTTTCGATACTGGATAAGCGCCGGGGCGCCAGCCGCCCCGGCGTGACTGTCACTTGGCCGCGGCGATCCACTGATCGAACTGCGCCTGGTTGGCGCCGATCCACTGGTCGGCAAGCTTGCGGATCATTTCCGGCGAGCCGCCCTCCTTGCCGATCGCTGCCTCCCACTGCGACCACACGGCGGTGGGGAAATGCACCTGCTGCATCAGTTGCCGGATCGCCGGGTTATCGGCGAGGAACTGCTTGTTCGCCACCGTGTGGTAGTTCCACGACCCCATGGCCATACGGCACGGGTTGGCATCGCCGGCGCAGCCCTCGACGTCCTTGACCAGCGCCGAGCCGTCGTTGGGAATGTCCGGCGGCAGCGCGTCCTTGGGCGTAGGCAGCCACAGCACGTCGCTACCTGGGACCAGCGCATTGGTCACCCACGACGGGCTCCAGGCGTAGAAGAACACTGGTTTGCCGCCCTTGACCTTGGTCACCACGTCGGCCATCAGCTCCTCGTACTTGCCACGCACCTGGCGCACCGTGCCGGTCAGCTCGAAAGCCTTCATCTGGTAGTCGATCACCTTGCCACAGCTCCACGCCGGGTCGCAGCTGGTCAGCTCGGCCTTGCCACTGGAGCCGAACAACGCGGCGACCTTTGGATCTTTCAACTGTTCCAGGGTGGTGATGTTGTTGGCCAGTGCGGTCTTCTTGTCGATCAAGTAGCCGTTGATGCCACCGCCAATGATCATCCCCTCTCCCACCAGTTCGGCGTCCTTTGCCACGGCGCGAAAACCTGGTTCGCGCTGCGGCAGGGTGATATCGGTGCCGATGTCCATGTCACGTTGGGCTACGGCGGGAAAGAACAGGGTGTTGTCCAGGGTGACCAGCTTGACCTTGTATCCCAGCGCCTTGAAGGCGTCGGAGACGATCTGCGCCACCACATAGTTACCGCCCAAGCTGCTGTCCTGGGCATAGCGGATGGTCCGGCCATCGCCAGGCAACCCCTCGGCTCGGGCGGTGCCCGTCAGGGCCAATAGTACGGCGGCACAGGCGAGCGTCTTGTGAAACATGTTCATCGTTGTCTACCTTCTTTTTATGCTCGTTATCGGGTTGTGACACACACGCAAACGCATCAAGCAAGGTGCTGCGGCTCAGCGCCCCTGGGACAGCAGGCGCTCTCCGCGCAGGCAGCGGCGGAGCACGCTTTTAAAGGTCAGGGCCTTGCCTGACCGGGGCGCGCCCAGTGCCTGGGAGAACCGGTCAAGCATGATCGCCAGCAGCACAATGGCGATGCCGCCGACCGCCGCGCCACCGACGTCGAGTCGGCCGATGCCCTGCAGCACCACCAGGCCCAAGCCCTCGGCGCCGATCATCGAGATCACCACCGACATCACCATCGCGGTCAGCACCGTCTGGTTCAGGCCGCCGAGGATGGTCGGCATCGCCAGCGGGAGTTGCACCTCCCACAACAGCTGCCACTTGTTGGCACCGAACGCCTGGCCGGCCTCGACGATCTCGCTGTCGACCATGCAGATGCCCAACTGGGTGAAGCGGATCAATGGCGGCATCGCCGCGGTGGCCACCGCTACTTCACCGGGAACATTGCCGACACCGAACAGCATCACCACCGGTACCAGGTACACGAAGGTCGGCGTGGTCTGCATCACGTCCAGTACTGGACGCACCACCATCCATGCCCCAGGGCTGCGTGCGCACCAGATGCCGATAGGGATACCAATTACCGCGCAGAACACGATGGCGGTGGTGATCAGCGACAGTGTGGTCATCGCCTCCGACCACACCCCAAGCACCGCGATGGTCACGTAAGCGGCAACGCTAAAGAGCGCCACGCGAAGGTTGGCCAGGCGCCAGAACAGCACGAAGGTCAACAGCACCATCACCGGGAACGGCATGGCATGGAAGGCGCCGTCGACGAAGTTGAGCAACTGCTCGATTGGCCACTTCAGGCTGGAGAACAGCGGACGGAAGTTCTCCGCCAGCCACTGCACACCGTTTTGTATCCAGTCGGCGATGGGGAACACCGCCAGGTCGTTGGCTTCAAGCATGTCGCACCTCCACGCCCTGTGCGGCGCCAATACGGGCGAGAATATGCCCCGCATCCAGGAACCCGAGCAGTCGCCCGGACTCGTCCGTGACTCCCACTGGTTGGCCACCAATGCACTGCGGTGCGACGTCCACCAGCCGTGCCGTGCTCGGCACGCAAGTGAAGCCTGCAGCCGGCTGCGGCGCCTGCTGGCCGCTGCGGGCTAGGGCAACCTGCTGCTGGCTGAGGATGCCCAGTAGCCGCTGCTCGCCATCGACCAGGAACCCCGGTCCCTGGCTGTTGGCACCCAGCAAGGTGCGGCCTTCGCCACGCCACACCGGCGTAAGCACGGTCATCACGGAAGCGGCGTCGAACACCCGGGCGCGGTCGACCTCGCGGGTGAAGCCGGCCACGTACTCGCTGCCCGGTTCCATGACAATTGACTGCGGCGTGCCCTCGCGGACCACCCGGCCTTCGGACATGATGGCAATGCGTGAGCCGAGCTTGAGCGCTTCCTGGAAGTCGTGGGTGATGAACAGGATGGTCTTGTTCAGGGTGCGTTGCAGGCGCAGCAGTTCATCCTGCATCTCGGTGCGGATCAATGGATCGAGGGCGCTGAACGCCTCATCCATGATCAGCACGTCGGCGTCGGTGGCCAGTGCCCGGGCCAGGCCAACACGTTGACGCATGCCGCCGCTGAGCTCATGGGGCATGTGGTAGGCCCACTTGCTCAAGCCCACCACCGCCAACACTTCCTCGGCTCGGGCGCGGCGCTGGGCCGGCGCGGTGCCGCGCATCTTCAGACCGAACTCGACGTTCTCGATCACCCGCCGGTTGGGCAGCAGGCCGAAGTGCTGGAACACCATGGAGATCCGGGAGCGGCGCACCTCGCGCAGGCCCGCTTCGTCCAGCGCGCAGAGGTCCTCGCCGTCAAGCAGGATGCGTCCGGCGCTGGGCTCGTTGAGGCGATTGATGCAGCGCGCCAGAGTAGATTTGCCCGAGCCGGACAGGCCCATGATCATGTAGATCGAGCCGGACGGGATGCGCAGCGACACGTCGTCCACGCCCACCACCTGGCTCAGGGTGTCCAGCACCTCGGCGCGACCCTTGCCTTCGCGCAGCATCGCTAGCGCTGGGCCGGGTTTGTCGCTGAACACCTTGTAGAGATTCTCAATGACCAGTCGGTCAGTCATGGCTGCGACTCCTCGTGCAAGTTCGGATGGCCCGCGAACTGAGTTCGCGGGGACACGGCAGTCGATGAAGGCCCGGCCTCACGCAAGGCGGCCAGGTGGAGGGATATCGAACCGCTTTTTATTCGGGGGATGCGTTTTTCGATGTTCATTGCCAGCACTCTCGTAGCAAACAGAATCTCACTGACCGGACCGACACCCCCCGCCGCAGCGAGTTTGGTGGCGTGTCCGTCCACTCACTGATCGTCCATGAAGAACTCATGCAATAGGCCGGCGACCTGCTGCGGTGCCTCGATCAGGATCGAGTGGCGCAACCCCGGCAGGATTTCAAGCCTGGAGCCTGGGATGCATTCGTGCATGAAAGTCGCCATGCGCGGGTTAGAGCCCTGGTCCTGCTCGCCGGTGGCGATCAGGGTAGGTACCTGGATTTGGTCGATGAAACCGCCATAGTCGGTCTCAGCCAGCACCCGGTACGCTGCCGCATAGCACTGAGGGTCGTTCTCGGCGTCACGCTGGCGCAGGCAGGCGATTAGTTCCGGATTGCGCGCCTGGAAGTCCTCCGACAGCCAGCGAGACAGCGAGGCATCATGGTGCGAGCCGCGTTCGCCCTCCTGCAACGCCGCCAGACGCTCCAGTACCCGCGTGCGTTCCTCGCGGGTGCGCCCAGAGACCGTGGCCAGCAGCGCCAGGCGCCGCAGCCGGTGCGGGTGCTGTAAGGCCAGGCGCTGGGCAATCAGGCCGCCCAGGGAGAAACCGGCCAGGTCGAAGGTGTCGAAGCCCACGTGAGCGGCCAACGCCAAGGTGTCGCCGACGAAGTCGTCGATCTCGTAGCGGCCGTACACCCGCGAGGAACGCCCGTGGCCGCGCAGGTCGAAGGTGAGGATGCGAAAGTCCTCGACCAGGTGGCTGGCAACCGCGTCCCAGGCTTCCAGGTATGAGCCCACACCGTGGATGCATACCAGCGGGCGCGGGCCGCGCCCCTGCAGGCGGTAGTTCAGTTCGATGCCGCCGGTGGCCAGGGTGCCCTGGATCATGCCCGATGGGTCGGAGGTTTGCGTCAGCATATGCGCTCCCTGTCCGTCTCAATCGGCCTGACGCGCGGCGGCGCGACGGGCGAAATGCGGCATGACTTCGTCGATGAACAGGCGCAGCGTCTTCTCCTGCAACTCGAACGGGAGGTTGAAGGCCAACCCCAGGCAGAACTGGTCGACCCCTTGCGCCTCGTACAATTCCAGCTTGCGGATGATCTCGTCAGGGGTACCGAACATCAGGTTCTCACGGATCGCCTCGGGGTTGTAGCTATCGCGGTTGGCCACCAGTTCATAGGGTACCGCCTCGGGGAAGCCGTTGTTCACGGTGCCGATGTTCTGCATCAGGTTCTCGAAGGCGCGCCCGTAGTCGATGCTGTGGCGCACGGCCACTTCCCAGTCCTGCTCACGGTCGTAGACACAGGTGCGGCGCTGCATCATGAAGCGCGGGCGCGGTACCTCGGGATGGTCGGCCACCGCCTTGCGGAACTTCTCACCCAGTACGACGACTTCGCTGGCCGGTGCTGACAACGGCGTGGAGAGGATGTTGGCGCCGACACTGACGGCCCAGTCAAAGCTTGCCGGATCACGTGTGGCTACCCAGATTGGCGGGTGTGGCTGCTGCAGCGGCTTGGGTACCGAGGTCGCGACCGGGAACTTCCAGTAATGGCCGTCGTGGGCATAATCTCCCTGCCAGAGCTTTTTCACTGCCGGCAACAACTCTTTCATGTAGGCCACCCCTTCTTGCTGCGGGATGCCGCCGGCCATGCGGTCGAACTCGTATTGGTAGGCACCGCGGGCGATGCCGAACTCCAGGCGCCCACCTGTCAGGTGGTCACACAAGGCGGACTCACCCGCCAGGCGTATCGGCGACCAGTACGGCGCCACCAGCGTCGAGGTGCCGAGACGAATGTTCTGCGTGTGCTGGGCCAGCCAGGTCAGCGTAATGAATGGGTTGGGCGAGATCGTGCACTCGAGCGTATGGTGCTCGGCGGTCCACAGGGTCTCGAAGCCACCCTCATCGGCCATGCGCACCAGCTTGAGGAAGTTGTGGATCTTGTCGCTCATCCGCTCCTCGGGGTTGAAGCGCTCCATGCTCAGGGAAACTGCGAATTTCATTGTTGTTGTCTCCAGTCGTGTGGGGTTGGGCAAGCGCAATCAGCGCAGGCGGATGACGAATGGGTCTTGCAAGGTCTCGGAATAGTCCACCAGCACGTTTTTCAGGCGCGAGAACTCACGCATCACCTCGAAACCGCCGCGAATGCCATAGCCGCTGTTTTTCATGCCGCCGTTCGACGACATATAGGCCGTCGAGCGATAGGTGTTGATCCAGACCGTGCCGGCGTCGACGTCACGGGCAAAGCGCATGGCGCGGCTAATGTCTCGGGTCCAAACACCGGCGGCAAGGCCGTACTCGGTGTCGTTGGCCAGTTCGATCAGTTGCGCCTCGGTATCGAAGGGCACGACCCCGACCACCGGGCCGAAGATTTCATCGCGCATGAAGCGCATGTCGTTGCGCGCATCGACGATGACCGTCGGTTCGAAGTACCAGCCACCGTCTCGCACCGCTTCAGCCGCGCGCCGACCGCCCACGGCGACCCGGGCCCCTTCTCGGATCGCTGAATCGACGTAGTGCTCGACTTTCTCCAACTGCGCGGCCAGCGCCAGCGGGCCGATATCGGTGTCTTCCATGGTCGGGTGGCCGACCTTGATCCGCCGTGCGCGCTCGACCAGCGCATCGACGAACGCGGGATAGATCGAGGACTCGACAAAGCAGCGCGAGCCAGCGACGCAGGTCTGCCCGGCGGCGGCGAACACACCGGCGACCACGCCGTTGACCGCATATTCGATGTTGGCGTCGGCGAACACCACATGGGGTGATTTACCGCCCAGTTCCATCTGGCACGACACCAGGTTCTGCGCCGCATTGGCGGCGATTTTGCGGCCAGTGGCAGTGCTGCCGGTAAACACCAATTTGGCAACGCCGGGGTGGCGACTGAGCGCCTCGCCGGTCGTCGGGCCGTCGCCCGTCACCACGTTGATCACTCCCGGCGGAATACCGGCCTGGATCGCCAGTTCGGCCAACGCCAAGGTCGATGCGCTGGTGTGTTCGGACGGTTTGATGACGACGGTGTTACCGATCGCCAAGCACGGTGCCAGGGTGCCGGTGAGCAGCATCAACGGCGAGTTCCAAGGCGTGATCATGGCCACCACGCCAATCGGCTCACGCAGGTTGTAGTTCAGCGCATCGAGCTTATTGACCGGGATGGTGTCGCCCTGCAGCTTGTCGGCCATGCCGGCGAAGTAGTAGAACGAGTCAGGCAGGCCGCGCATCTGCGCCACCATTTCCTTGAGCAGCTTGCCGTTGTCGCGGCACTCGATGCGCGCCAACTCGTCGGCATGAACCGCAACCAGCTCACCCAGTCGGCGCACCAGCTTGCCGCGCTCAGTTTGCGTCATGCGACGCCAGGCAGCGCCTTTCAATGCGGCCTGTGCGCTACGTACCGCTGCATCAACGTCCCGAGCATCGGCCTGGGAAAATTCGTACCAGGGTTGCCCGGTGGTCGGGTCAAAACTGGGCAGGAACTCGCCGCTCTGGGCGACGGTGAACTGGCCGTCGATGAACAGTTGCTGCCGGGAGCCTTGCAGGCTTTGCAGTGTGGTTTGCATGTGTGATCAACTCCTGATTTCTGACTCAGTAGGCTTTGTCCCAGCTCTGCGCGCTGCCGACCATCGCGACACGCCCGCCCTCCTGGGAGTCCATGTAGATGCCGAAGCTGCCGCGCTCGGTCTCACGCGCATAGCGCTGCAACATGGCGCGTATCTCGTGGGAGATAATGGTTTCGTAGGGCAGTTGATCGAGGGAGAAGAAGTGCAGCGAAGGCGGCAACGCACCCTCCAGCAGCGACTCGCCCAGTTTGGCGCGATAGATCAGATAACCCGGGTCGTTATCGGCGGTGTCGAACACCGAATAGAGGAAGGTGTCATCGGGCAACAGAGCCAACTCGCCGCCCACGGACAGCGGCAGACGGCCGTCCTTGAGTCGACGCGAAGCGGTCGGCAGCACCCAGCCGCCCTTGCCATCCTCGGCCAGGAGCAAGCGCCCTTCGGATTCGATCAGGTAGCCGGTGATCATGTCGCTCGCCGAGAGCCAGCCCGGTGGCAGCGGGTCCTTGACCTGGGCATAGCGGCCGCGACAGAAACCCAACGGCGCCTCTGGGCTGGTACCGAACGCCTGGACCTGGCCGAGCAGGATGATATGGTCACCAGCATCGATGCACTGGTGCACCGTGCAGTCGAACCAGGTCAGGCAATCGGTCAGCACCGGTGCCCCGGTGTGCACCGCGACGTGGCTAACCTGGTCGAATTTGTCGGGGGCTTTGGAGGCGAAGACGTTGGAAAGCGCGACCTGCCCTTCGTGCAGCAGGTTGACGGCAAAGCTGTCGGCCTGCAGGAACACCGGATAGCTCGCTGCACCCTTGCCAATGCACACCAGCAGCAACGCCGGATCAAGCGAAACGGAGGTGAACGAATTGGCCGTCATGCCCCTTGGGCTGCCCTGCTCGTCACGGGTTGTGACCACGGTTACCCCGGTGACGAACGTACCGAAGGCACGGCGCAGGGCCATTGGGTCTATCGTCTTGTATTCGTGTTCAACGGTCTGCATGTCACTCACCTCAAGAATGCCGTTGCATTGATTGAGGTCAACTATAGGGACGGTGACAGGCAGGGTTCTTCCTAGGTATGGAGGAATAATCGGTTATTTATTCTCGGTTTAAGAGCAAAGCAGACTACCCCTGCGCCTCACCCGAGGTAGTCCTGCCCCTCATCTTTTGCCGAGTTCTGCGCCGGTAGTCAGTTGGTGTAACTGCAGCGCTAGTTCAAGGGCGAAACGCCGCTCAGGAGTATCGAAGTCCAGACCGAACAGCTCTTGAATCCGTGCCAGCCGGTAACGCAGCGTGGTCACGTGCAAGCCCATCGCATCGGCGGCCAACTGGCTGCGACAACCTGAGCGCAGGTAAGCCGTCACGGTCTCCAGGTAAGGTGCAGAGTTGCGCTTGTCATACTCGATCAGCTTGCCCAGAGTGCCGCTAATGAAGTGCCGCACATCGGTGGCGTCGGCGGCGCCGATGAGCAGCGGTAGCGCACCCAGGTCCGGCATTTCGAGCATGCCGCTGCGCCCGTAGTCACGGGCCACGCGGATCATCCGCCAACAGCGCTCCCACTCGATGGCCAAAGGCTCGAGCCCCTCGAACGTTTCTCCCAGCACCACGATCG
Organism: Pseudomonas putida; assembly: GCF_016406145.1. NCBI lineage: Bacteria > Pseudomonadati > Pseudomonadota > Gammaproteobacteria > Pseudomonadales > Pseudomonadaceae > Pseudomonas > Pseudomonas putida. Next base: position 2,560,200 of record NZ_CP066306.1, on the reverse strand, counting down.
GCTCATGGCCTAGCACACGCCCGAGGGCATCGGCGATACGCCGGCCAAACCGCGCTTGCACCGCCACCTGCTCGGCGTCTACCGGCAGTAGACAAACCAGGCCGCTACCTAGGGTGACCATGTGCATGGGCACTTGCAACTGCTTGGCCAGGCCGGAAACCTGCCGACTGCATTCGAGCATCAGATTGTTTCGATGGCTTCCATGACCTGCAAAATCCACGACTAACATGCGCAGCGGCGCGGCCAACGGCAAGCCGAGGCGCCGGGCGCGCGCGAGGACATCCTCCGAATCGCGGAAGCGGCGCTCGACGATCTCGGAAAACAACTCGGTCAGGGTGCGGGTCTCAAAGCGGTAGCGGATCACGCTGCGCATCAATTGCACGCTCAAGGCGAAGCAGGCGTTCTCCAGGAGCAGCTTGCGCAGGGTGTCGGGCGGCGCATCACCCACGACCAGCAGCGCACCGACCTGTTCATCATCCACCGTCAGCGCTTCGATGTGCGCCGCGAGCCGATGCTCTCCCTCAAGCGGCAGCATCACCTGACCGTCACGCTGATGCTGCAAGGTGTCGTGAATGTAGCCCAGCAGTTCGCGCCCGCCGCTGCCAGCCAGCCAGCGTGTCCATTGCGTGTCGTCGTACAGCGCCGGCAAGGCCGAAGCCGAGCCGACCACGTGGCCGGCGGAGAAATCCGCCACCAGTACCGCACCACCGAGCAACTCTCCCAGGGTGGCGGCCAAGGCTTGCAACGAGTCGCCCGCCAGCACGTTGCGTAACAGCGAACGCTGCGAACCGAGGATGCGTTGTAACTGCTCATTGGCTTCCAGTTGCGCACGGCGTCGATGGGCACGGTCCACCGCGATCGCCCCCAGATCAACCACCGCGGCCATGAAGGTCAGGTCCTCCTCGGCCACCTCCCTGACCGAGCGAGAAATGACAGTGAGCACCATCGGACGTCCTTCAGCGTCGCTGCTGGGCATCGGCAGGGCCAGTACGGTTCGGTAGTTGCGTGCCAGGGCGTCACGCCGATAGCCCGGAAAGCGTGTCGTGTGCTGGGCATCGCGGATGTAGACCGGCTCCCCACTCTGCAACGCGATTAGCGAGGGACTGGTCGCCAGTTCCCAGCGGTCCTGCATTTTCTGCGGCAAACGGCTGCTCTCATACCGTGCCATGACCACACCGTAACCGTGAGCGAGATCAATGCACATCACAGACCCTAGATCCCAGCCGCCTTGCTGGCAGGCTGAGCGGGTCAACTCACCGAGCAACGATTCCAGGTCCTCGTCGGAACTGATCTGGCTCGCCACCCGCCGCAACGCCGTGATTTTTTCTTGTTGTTCAGGCATCGGGGACCCCTTCCACCGATAAGGATTAATCGAATCAGAGGAAAAATAACAGAATCTTGCGATGGTTCGACGGAAGATTCGCTCCGAATCAGTGACTAGCATGGCCTTCAATTCCACATGGCCCACTGTCCTGGAGGCTTTGATGCCCGCTGATATCCGCAAGATCGTGACGTTTATCGAAACTACCCATCAGGAAGGCGGCAAGGACGCACCCAGGCCGATTACCTCGGTGGTTGTCGCGGCCGTGCTGCGCAACCCTTGGGCCGGCGAAGGTTTCGTCGAAGACCTGAGTCCCGAGATCGTTCGCCTGGCACCCGAGTTGGGCAAAATGATGTCCGCGGCGCTGGTGGCCCACCTGCCCAAAGAGCACGTACAGGCCTATGGGAAAGCCGCGGTGGTGGGCACCAGCGGCGAGATCGAGCACGCCGCCGCACTGATCCACACCCTGCGCTTTGGCGACGTGTACCGCGAGGCGGTGGATGGCACGGCGTTTCTCAGCTTCATCAACACCCGGGTTGGCGCGGGCGCGTTGCTCAGCGTACCGATGATCCACAAGTCCGAGACGGGTAAGCGCTCGCACTTCATCACCTCCACCTTCCAGATCGCCGACGCACCTGGCCCTGACGAGATTGTCATCGCCATTGGTGCCAGTGATGGCGGGCGTGTCCACCCACGCATCGGCGATCGATTCAAGGACCTGGAAGATATTGCCGCAGAACGCAAGCGTGCCTGACATCCCGCATGAACATCTGACGACTGTTCCTTTGCGTCGGCAGTTCCACACGCGGGATCCACATCCCGCGTAATGCTCGCCGCATGAGCAAACCCTCACGCCGGAAAAACCGAGGCAAAAAATAATGAAAAATCGTGCAACGGCAGCGTTACAACAGTTGAGCCGTCCAGATCTCCTGGAACTGCGTGCCTACATAGCAGGGCAATGGATTCATGGCGAAGGACACTTGGCCGTCACCGATCCTGCTACCGACGAGGTCATTGCCCACGTCGCCCATTGCGACGAGCACTGGATCGACCGTGCAGTGGAGGCGGCCAGCGAAGCCTTCGTCAGTTGGCGTGCACTGCTGCCAGCTCAGCGCGGCAATCTGCTGCGCAAATGGGCAGCGCTGACCCGTGAGCATTGCCAGTACCTTGCGACCATCATGTCGGCCGAGCAAGGCAAGCCCTACGCCGAGTCCCTCGGTGAGATCGACTACGGTGCCAACTTCCTGGAGTGGTTCGCAGCAGAAGGCGAGCGCAGCTACGCAGAATCGATCCCTAGCCATCTGCCGGGTAGTCAGCTCACTACCCGGCTGCAACCCATTGGCGTCACTGCAGCAGTCACGCCTTGGAATTTTCCGAACGCTATGATCACCCGCAAAGCCGGCGCGGCACTTGCAGCCGGCTGCCCGATGATCATCAAGCCGGCGCCAGAAACGCCCCTTTCCGCGCTCGCCTTGGCGAGGCTCGCCGAAGAAGCCGGGCTCCCGGCCGGGGTATTCCAGGTGGTCACCGGCGACGCGCCGAAACTGTCCAAGCAGTTGCTTCAGCACACCGAGGTGAGAGCCTTCAGCTTCACTGGCTCTACCGAAGTCGGCCGGATTCTGCTGCGCCAGTCCGCCGACACGGTGAAAAAGGTCTCGCTTGAACTGGGTGGGCACGCGCCTTTCATTGTCTTCGATGACGCCGACGTGAACGAAGCCGCCACAGCGTGCATCGCCGCCAAGTTTGCCACTTCTGGCCAGGACTGTCTGGCCGCCAACCGCATCTACGTGCAGCGCAGCCACTATGACGCCTTCGTCACCGAGTTCACTCGGCTGGCCAAGTCACTGCGTGTCGGTCACGGCCTGGCAGAGGGTGTGGATATCGGCCCGATGACGCGTGTCAGCGTTGCCAACAAATGCCGTGACCATATTGGCAATGCGATTTCGCTGGGCGCACGGCTGATGTGCGGTGGCCTGGATCACAACCTGGGCAGCAGTTTCGTCCTGCCGACCGTGCTAGCGGATGTCACCGATGAAATGGACATCGCGTTTGAAGAAACCTTCGGCCCGGTCGCGGCGATCCTACCGTTCGACAGCGAGCATGAGGTCGTTCAGCGCGCCAATGAAACCGAGTACGGCCTGGCGGCTTATGTCTACACCAATGATCTGAAGCGCGCGGCGCGCGTCTCCGAGCAGTTGGAGTACGGCATGGTCGCGCTCAACACGGCGAAATTCACCGGAGCACCGATTCCTTTCGGTGGCTGGAAACAGTCCGGCCTGGGCCGGGAAGGCTCCAAACATGGCCTGGCCGAGTACATGGAACTTAAATACGTCTGCGTCGGCGGCCTTTGATCAAATAACAGGAGAACAACCATGGATAAGCAAAAGATCGACCTCGTTTCGGCCCAGGATCGTGGCGCGGTACTGCACCCGTTCACCCACCTGAAGGACTTCGCTTCCGGGAAACTGGGAGACCCAACAATCGTCGAGACCGGCAAAGGCATCACCATCACAGACGCGACCGGCCGTGAGTACATCGACGGCTTCGCCGGCTTGTATTGCATGAACGTCGGCTACGGCCGCACCGAGGTAGCCGAAGCCATCTCCCGCCAGGCCCACAAGCTCGCGTACTACCATACCTATGCCGCGCACACCACCGACGAGTTGGCGCGGCTGTCCGATCGGCTGGTAAAAATGGCCCCGGGCAAGATGAGCAAGGTGTTTTACGGCCTGTCGGGCTCCGACGCCAACGAAACCCAAGCCAAGCTGGTCTGGTACTACAACAACCTGCGTGGTCTGCCGAAGAAGAAAAAGATCATTTCCCGTGATCGCGGTTACCATGGCTGCTCAGTCGTTTCGGGCTCCATGACCGGTATGTCGTTCTACCACGACTTCATGGACCTGCCGGTCTCCGGTATCTTGCGAACCGGCGCTGCGCACTACTACTGGGGTGCCGAACCAGGTGAGACCGAACAACAGTTCTCGCAGCGTCGAGCTAACGAGCTGGAGGAACTGATCCTGCGCGAAGGCCCCGACACCATCGGTGCATTCATTGCCGAGCCGGTGCTGGGTACCGGCGGCATCACCCCACCACCCGCTGGATACTGGGCAGCCATTCAGCCGATCCTGAAAAAGTACGACATCCTGCTGATTGCCGATGAAGTCATCACCGGCTTCGGCCGTACCGGCGCCATGTTCGGCTGCGATAAGTACGACATCGAGCCTGACCTGATCACGGTAGCCAAGGGCCTGACCTCAGCCTATGCGCCGCTCTCCGCCTCGATCGTGGGTGAGAAGGTTTACAAGGTCATGGAGGAAGGTGCGGACAAAGTGGGGGCGTTCTCCCACGGCTACACCTATTCCGGTCACCCCATCGGGGTCGCAGCTGCCAATGCGGTGCTGGACATCGTCGAGCAGGAAGACATTCCGGGCAACGCGGCAAGGGTCGGCGAGTACTTCCAGAAGTCCATGCAGGAAACCTTCGGCGCGCTGCCGATCGTGGGTGAGGTGCGTGGCGTGGGCTTGATGGCGGCCATAGAGTTCGTCGCCGACCCGCTCACCAAGACGCGCCTGGACCCGTCGCTGAAAGTCGGTGCGCGTATTTCCAAGGCGGCCCGTGATCGCGGTCTGATCGCCCGTGCTATGCCGCATGGCGAAATCCTTGGCTTCGCACCACCACTGGTCACCACCCGAGAAGAAGTCGACCGGATAATCGACATTGCTCACCGTGCAGTCTTAAGTGTTATGGGCGAGCTCAAGATTTGACCTTGATGTGATCAGAATAGTCTGACCTGGTGTGGCGCTTCTCAAACACCGCTCGTAGCATCAGTAATGCCTGAAGCAATGGTATGACAACTGACTGAGCCACTGCTCTGATCGATGTGAGCGACGAAGAATGCAGCGAATTTCTTCGTCGCTCACATCAGCGCAAAAGCCGCGCCGAACCATGCTCCTCGAATGCAAGCGCAATCCAGATGAAGCTATCACCCTCCGACTTATGACCAGATTGGCTAGGCCATTCAAATTTCAGTTGCAGCGTAACTACCTAGATGGCGAGTGCCTCTCGGCCTCCGATCGTGGGAGCCTAAGAGTTAGACATACACCAGCCTATTGCGCCCCAAAGGTGCAACTGCTCTGATCGATGCACAAAACTGCAGCGCCCCCCCCTTTTTAGGGACCAAGCGAGCTTTTCCGATTCTCTCTTTTCGCCAGCAACACGTTCCATCCAATCGGAACAGCACCAACTGATGACGAATGATCGCTCTCCGGCATTGCACATCGCGTAGGCGAACATATTGCCCCTATCGGCGTGCACTGTTTGTGGTGCGAACGAGCTCGCCATATCGAATCGCACGACGCTACTTGGCCTCCACACAAGATCGTGGATGACCTCGTCGAGTGATATTGAGGCTTCTACAAGTAGCCACATAGCCGCTTCTCGTAAGGCTGGGGGCCGACCATCGTCGAACAGCCCAGATCAGTCAGCTTGATGTGCATATCCGAACGTGCACTTCGCAGCCAATCCTTGGCGCGACTCCTGAGGGGAATTTGTAGGTCGCACAAAATTGAAGGGTCATGGCGAAATCAGAGGCGATTCGATGTTGCTGGACCTCGACCATTTCAACTCGATCAATGATCGGTCTCACGGTTAGCTCCGACCCACTGCTGACGCTTATCGGTGGCGAGGTATTTGCAGAGGTGAGTTAGGTCCCCGACATGACATGGGCGTCCCTTGACCAACGCCTGCGGGCTGGCCTGCATCACTGAACTGGTAGCTGCGAGCGGCGTCCCGGACTCCCGCCAGTCCCCCATTGGAGGGCCAGTAGTGGTCTCGCGACCGGGCATCAGTTGCTGTCCAGGCAGACGTTCTTTGTATGAGACCGAACGCTCAGATGCCTACTGAATAGCTCTCCTTCTTTTTGAGGCCATAAGCATGCTGTCCAATGCCCCCCTTCGCCTGAAGCTGTTGCTGATATTGATCTTTCCACTCCTGGGGTTCCTGTGTCTCTCCAGCCTGTATGCCACTGACAACTACCGTGCCGTGCGCGACATGCAGTCCACCGTCAGCGCGAGCAGTACTGTCGATGGCCTGAGTCAATTGATTACCGCCCTGCAGCGCGAACGGGGAGCCAGTGGCATCTTCATTGGTAGCCGCGGCACCAGCCTGCAGGATCGCCTGCAACAACTGCGCAAGAACAGTGACCAGGCCATTGCTGCTGTGCGCCGCCTGCCCGACGCAAAACAGGATGATAACGAGAAGTTACTTGCGGCTATCGAGCACCTGGCCGACACCCGCGAACAGATAGATCGACTGGCGATCGATAGTAGCGAATCCGGCACCCGCTACACGAACATGATCCAGCAATTGATCAGCTTTACCCAGGCACTGGAGAACCAAGTCAATGATATTGCCGTCGTGCATGCCCTCGCAGCACTCAACCAGTTCATCGAACTGAAGGAGCGCGCCGGTCGGGAACGTGCGCTGCTTGGCATCGTGTTCAGCCAGGACCATTTCAATGAAGTGCTTTTGTCCCGTTTCAGTCGCAACCTGGGAGAGTTCTCCGCCTATGCCGACGGCTTCCGTCGCCAAGCATCCGCAGCCTCCCTGAAGCAGTTCGAGACGGTTCTGCACACAGCCGATGCCCTTGAAGTAGCTCGCTTACAGCGGGTGGCCATCGAGACACCGCTGGGTCAACCCCTCGGCATCAAGCCCGACAGCTGGTTTGAAACCTCGACCCGACGCATCGACCAGATGAGCACGGTGGAACATGCATTGGCGGCCAATGTCGCCGCATTGGCCAACCAGGCGCTCCAGCATGCCAAGCGCGCATTGTGGCTGACGCTTGCCGGTACACTGGCGGCAGTGCTGCTAGCCGGGCTGTTCTCGTGGCGTATCATCCGCACGATCGGCGGGGCCGTACGGGACATCAATGCTGTACTGGCAAGCCTTGCCGAACGTGACCTCACCGCCAGGACTCGCTATCGCAGCCAGGATGAGTTTGGCCATATCGCTGACAACCTCAACCGCATGGCCCACGAAATCACCGACATCATCCAGGAGATCGGTCACGCGACCGCTCAAGTGGCCACTGCTGCCGATGAGTCCTCTGCGGTCACCCTGCAGACCAGCCGCAGCGTCGAGCAACAGCGTCAGAGCACCGAACTGGTGGCGACCGCCATCAACGAGATGAGCGCCACAGTACGTGAAGTGGCCCAGAGCACTAGCGCTGCTGCGAACCTGTCGCAACAAATTCATGCTAGTACGGCCCAGGGACGCAGCGAGATCGAAAGCACCGTAGGATTGATTCGTGAGTTGTCGGCACAAGCGCAGCATACCGCGACCATCCTCGGCGAACTGAAACAGGAGAGCGATACGATTTCCTCGGTACTGGATGTCATTCGGGACATTGCCGAGCAAACCAACCTGCTGGCCTTGAATGCGGCCATCGAGGCGGCGCGCGCCGGTGACCATGGCCGAGGCTTCGCCGTTGTCGCATCGGAAGTGCGCACCCTGGCCCAGAAGACTCAAGAATCGACCGGCAGCATCCAGCAAATGATCAGCAACCTGCAAGCCGGGTCCGACCGAGCGAGCACGTCCATGCACGTGACCCTGGCCAAGGCTCAGGACGGAGCCCGCCGAATCGGCCGTGCCGGTGAACTGCTTGCTGCGATAAACGAAGGTGTCGCGAGCATCAACGACCGAAACATTCAGATCGCGTCAGCCGCCGAGGAACAGAGCGCCGTATCCGAAGATATTAACCGTAACGTCACGGGCATCAACGACCTGGTGATCCAGGTCAGCGCCGGCGCACAGCAGACTGCTGTCACCAGCCAGGAACTGGCGCGACTCGCCGAGCATCAGCAGGTGCTGGTCAGCCGTTTCAGGCTGGCTTGACGCAAGGAAGTCACCCGGTGTGCAAGCATTCATATCCAGCGGTTCGAAGCCCCTGGCTGTTTACGGCTATTAGTCGGTCCTGGAGTGAGGCGCATTGAACATTCAGAAACCAGAGCGCCCCTGGTTTCTGAGTGAGTCGTGCCTAGGTCCCAAGGGCTGGCGGCAGTTATGCTGAAGCTAGCCCCAGCAGCCAACGAAGAGTGATAAGCGTATCCGTCCGGCCAACACATCTTCCTGTCGCGACCGCCGAAGGCCATGGTGTCCACCTAATTAAGTGGACACCATTTCTGGCCCATCAAGCGGATTTCCCGTGCCACCTTAGCGCCGCACCTACAGCAAATCTCAAAGCCCAGGTCGTTCAGACATCGCCTTGGTCTACAGCCTCAATGCCAACCCCGTCCACAAAAAGATTCGGCTGCACAATCAGAAAACCGCGGCTATTCAGCCGGCGTTCATCCCGCTGCACCCTCACGTACTCGGCGCGGGATCGCATCACCAGCACATCAGCATTTGCCTTGAAATCCAACCCCCACGCACAGAGTTCAGACGGCAACCATCAAAGTGATCAATTAGCAGCATTGGGCATGTCAGGAGCTTCGGAAAACTCGACGCACGTAACTCATACCTCGTGAAACTTTCAGCTCGTAATCATCGCGATACGAAATACCAGCTATGTCCTCACGCGTCGTACTCCTAGCCAATTCAAATCCAGAGGCATCGAGCCAGATTATTTCCTCACGGTTTGGCAATGGCAACACCCTATAAAGGCCTTTGTGGCCGTCGGTCCCAGTTAATTGGGCCCCTAGTTTCTGAGGCTGAGAGGACTCTTTCATGGACAACGGTAAGCTCTGCTGCCACTGTAGAAAGTACTGAGGGTCAATCCAGTCTTCCGACTCGATATCCGTATAATTTTCCTCCATCCAGTTTTTGAATTCTTGTCGAAGAACCTGAGCCTCATCGCGCGTACCCGCTAGACCCTGCGCTAGAGCGAACGCGACGAACGGCTCAAGTGTTCCCCATCGCAACATCTCTCTAGCCCAGAAACCGAACCACGGCAGTCCCGTGATCTCTTTCCACTCTTTTAGAGACGGGACGGAGCTCGGATCGTCGGCACCCTCGGACCATGCACGCGCTACTACGGCGCCTATCGCAACCCCTAGTCGAAACTCCAAGTTATCCGATACAAAACGCTGCCACGATCGTAGGTTCTCAGCAGATGGTACCTTTGCATCTGGCGCGCACATCCACCACGCAAGCAGAGACTTCCAGCTTTTGAGTAGTCCTTGATCGGCCACACTGGAACGTACCCGGAAGCCAAACCCAGGATCCTTGGATACTAAAAGCCCCAAGCGCTTAAAGAGATCAAGACGCTGCTTTGGACCGGAGGAGCCATAGCCCTGCGCCATCTTCAGTATCTCACTAATTTTCGGCGCAATGCGTTCAAACCTTCGACCCACGTACGGAGTGAAGCCATACTGATATAGACGTCGCCTTTCATCGGTATCGCTATATAGCGTGCCAACAATACCTTGCCCACGTCGTACGAATGCCCGCTCTAGCCAAGCTTCTTCAGCGCTCACAACCTTGCTGAACGTGTACTTCCATACTTTTTTAAGCAAAGCTTCTGTCTTGGCAGGAGAGTCCACCCGCGCCCCAACTGTTGCCAGCTCTTCTATAGCCGTCAGCAATACGCCATCAAGCTCATCTAGAGAATCCGCAAGCCTAGACTCATCATCAGCATCAACTAAACCAGCCTTTACGCTGATATCGTCAGGCGCCGTCTCTTCGAGCCAGTCCAGGAAGTACTCCTCATCAACTCCAAGCAAAGTTTGCGCTTTTTCCCGAATCGCCTCCAGTAACAACGTCAGAGGACTCAGCACCTCATTGCGCTCCTTCTCTTCTGAGCGGAGTCTATCCAGCAAATCATTATAGTGCTTTCGCAACTCCTTTATCTGCCCCAGCTGAGTTCGGATCTGCCCTGATGCTGTCGTTGACGGCTTGGTGGGTAGCGCCACAAGCGTTATACCCTCCTGACCTTGAGATGCTCCTGGTCGGCCGGCGCGGCCGGCGAGATTTCTAAATTCTGCCGCAGATAAGGGGTTAACTTTGGATTGGTTTTTGGTCGGGTCAAACGATCGCCGCGTTATCGATGGAACTAGAATAAGATCGAACGGCAGATTAACGCCTTCCGTCAGGGTTGCAGTAGCAACTGTAATCGTACAGATCCTGCGATCGATAAGGGCCGTCATCAGTCTTCGAAGGCGCTGAGGCATCTGACCGTGGCTTGTAGCAATGCCATGATCCAGCAATGAGACCTCATAGGATGTTTTGCCACAGTAATCCACGCAGCTTGCTCTGGCTGCTTTAAATAGAAGGATTGCTTCAGGGTCTGTCGGGCCCGAGAATCGACAGGCATCACGCCATTGAGGTAACTCAAGTGCTTCCTTAAACCACTTCATTGTCAGTTCAGGCTGCTGGGCTATGGAAATCAAGACGCGACGATCTCCCTCCACCAAATGCATTGCGGTCCACAAGACATTCACTTCGTTATAGCGAGCGATGCTGTTACGCATCGTCGCTGGCAACTGCGGCATCGGGGCTATGCGCAGTGGAATGTAAACTGACTCATCTCGACCTCGAACCTGGAGTTCTGCCCCGTTCAGCAAGTCGAAGCTCATCTGCCCCGCTTCGCCCGAAGTTGCAGCGAGCGTTCCTATGAGTTGTCGCGTACTTCTGTAGTTTGCGCCAATAGGCTCAGCTTCCCTTACTCCTTCAACCCAACAGGCGACAGGCGTTGCTGCCCCGCCGGCGACAGCAGTCAGAGCAACGCGCGCAATTTTCGGCGCTCGAGCTAACAGTCGCGAAACAAAACTCTCTAGACGCAACGTGCGACTGCTATGTTCCGCGAAGTCCACCTCTGCTCTATCGCGATCAGCGACTACGACCTGATGTGCCTCATCAACAATCAGAAGCCGCAGGCGAGCAACGATCAATGGGCCGACATAGCGCATTATGGCGTCAGCCTTCTCGACTGTGGCGATCAGGACTGTTGGCTTGTCGGCCCTCAACCAGTAATCAGTAATCCCCCAATCGGAACCACCATAAAGACCTGTAACAACAAGATCACTACCCAGCTCACTGACTAGCTTGGCTTCCACCTCTCCCGCTAGAGCTCTGGAAGGCACCAGATAGAGGGCAAGCGGCCCAGACTGATCGTCCGGCGCAAGCATCAGTTCTTTAACCAGCGCAAGGTTGGCCACCAACGTCTTCCCTGAGCCTGTCGGAGTACAGAGGGCGAACGAGGCAGAATTGAGCAAACGCTCCAATCCGCGGATCTGGGAAGGCCACAGGATGCCGCGCCCCCGTCCGAACTGGTCACGAGCAAATCTGCGCAGGCGATCCACTCGCTCCGGCTTAATCTCGGCCAGCTGCAAAATTGGGCCATAAATGCTCGAAGAGCTGTAGCTTTCGGCGACGGTTGCCAATAGCGAAATGAGCATAGAGAGCTCATCGCCATATGCTCGGGTAGCCATTTTGTCGAGCGCCTTTAACTTTCGAAGGCCCTGCTGCGTGCGACCGCTGTCGCCTTGCATCAGCGAGGATGCTATGACACCCAAACTGCGCACCAGCTCCACAACAAAGTACCATTCAAGGCTTCCAGCTTCGCGGGAGGTCCCAAGTTCTCCTGACGCCTCTGCTTCCGCTGGTTCCCTATCCGCTAACAACCGCATAGAAGATTCACGCTCTGTCAAGTGGGGATTCTGCCGCCAGAAAGCTAAAGCCCCCTCAACAACCCCATTAAAATCTCCGCTAAGAAACTTCGAAAGTAACCGAGTGCCATCATCAGCAATCTCCAACTGCCCTAAAAGGGCCGTTGCCATCGCTGGCAGCCCCCCGAGCTGAAATGCCGCAGCAGCCAGCAGCCCTGCAGGAGCAAAGCTTGAAGGCTCCTCCTGCATCCGTGTGAGCCATTCAAGTAGTTCAGCGGCTCTACGAAAGCAATCTTTGGCAGATTCTGATTCTGGTCCATCCAGTTCGCGACAAATCTCGGCGGCGTGTATCAGCCTATTTGCGTCATGGATTAGCTTTTCCGACTCGCCCTCATGCCACTGAATGGGCGGTACACGCCAAGTCGTTTGTAACCCACGAACGAAAGCCCGAGCATGCTCAGGGTGGAGACGGTTTTCGCTCGCTATACCGAGGCGTACTTGCTCCGCAAGATTTAGTCGTTTTTCCTCAAAATCAGTCATGCCTTAGACCCCATTCCAAAGGCTCTCATAAATCATATCTATCAGGTCCTCACCTCCACCCGACAAAATCAGCTCGACTACCTGAAGATCGTGCTCCGATTTATAGTCTTTGGGCATTTTTTTCCAGTCGATTATGGGGGTCGCTGACTCCCTGCCCTTGAAGTCGTTACCACAAATGAAGACAAGATTTGTTCGTGGAATGGGGGTTGCGTTGTTGAGCAGCAAGGCCTGATCGATCGAAAAAATAGCGGCCTGGAACTTTTTCGGATCGGATTCCTTGAGCAATTTCTGAAGCTGTCGCATTCCATGCGGTATGTTCTTGTCGCGCTCACTGAGCTGGTACCAAATTCCCTTGCCATCGGCGTCTTTCAATAAGCTCTGTACGACAGCTTTACCAAGCGTCTTTCGCCATTTAGCCTCACCAGCAAGGTACCGCTTCACCTTTCCGTCAGCATCCAAGGCTATTGCCAGGAAGTCTGATCCGTGGCGACCCAGCATCTGGCGCGTAAGCTGAGCGTCTCGTGCCAGCGCAAAAAGATACTGTTTGGCGTCCTCATGGTGACGAAAGAGGAAGATCGGGACCTGCCATTCGTGTTTACCGACGTAGGTGTAGTGCTCAGTAAGCATCCCCGCCATCACCTCACCGAACAGCCCTCTTCGCGCAACGATAGGCAAGCATTTGGGATAAGTAGCGTGAGAACCGGCGCTCCCCGCATCAGGGTGTAAATCGATACAAATTTCTTCGTGAAAGTGCTTTCTTGCGTCCAGGTGTGCCGATTCAAAGTATGGCCGAAATGCCGCTGCCAACGCTGCGTCGCTAGCTCCAACCTGCTCAAGCAACAAATGACCATAGCTGCCCTTTGTAGACGGGTACCCGACCAACCAGTTTTTGAGGACCTTTTTGGGCAGTTTGTATGTATGCAATTGTTCTCTCCATGAGCAACGGAATGGGCTTTGCGGCGCGTATGTTACCGATCCAAATTGTACATAGATTGGGAATTTTTTTGCTCAGCAAATGAGCTAACAAACGAGCAGTCATCGAAGGTCGCGCAGCCCGGTGGTTCACAATTGAGTCGATCCGGGCTTCGTAGCGGCTGTTCCGCTCGGATCTGGTCGCTTTGTCCTGACTTGCTAGTAGCTGGTGAACGTCTGTCCAAACTACACCGGCGAGGCATATGCTCAAGCCAGTCTGAGCAGCCAACGATGAGTGATAAGCCGGTTATCGATCCTTGACAACCAAATGGAAAGCACACCTAGCTCTCGATGACTAGCCGTAGTTTTCGAACACAAGGCTTCCCCGCACATTAAAAATTTCGCTCACATGCATTATCTAGAACGATCCATTCGGCATTGCTCCAATCAAGACTGTGCACTAGAGCGGGGCGATGTTAATCTGAGCGTTTCTCAACACTACGACTTAGGTGCTCCATGCTGGCCCATGAAAAACTAATGAAGTACATCATTGAGAATCTGACGAGAATCAGTGTACAAGCAGAACTCTTGGGAAAAGTCCATTTTTTCGATCATCACATTGCATCTGAACATTTCTTCCAACAGCTTCTTAACCAGGTCTACGGCTACCAGCTCACGAATGCGAACCACACCCGGCTTAACGCCGCAGCCATTGACCTTTGCGATCCTCACCGCAAGTTGGCGATTCAAGTCACAGCGCAACGCCAGGCGGCAAAAATTCAGAAAACCGTAGATAATTTCGCCAACCATGGGCTGGGCAGCACCTACTCGACACTAAAAGTACTTATTATTGGGAAGCGAACTGGAACTTACAGTACAATCTCAGTTCCACCAACTGTTACTTTTAATGGAAAAACAGACGTCATTGATCTCGCTTCACTGGTCCACGACATCACCAAACAGTCCACGACAGCCCTACAAGCCATCGTGGATGTGATGAAGCGTGAGATCACTTACTGTCAGAATGCTTCAGCGGTTGAGCAGATGTCTGATGAAGACGCTATTCTTAAGCTTCGTAATTTGATGGATCGCCCTGCGCTGCAAGACCCGTGGCAATGGGAAGTTAACCTCAATGCTTTCCAAGATGCCATTACTGATTTAATCGAGGCCATCAACACGGGCCATATCAGCGGCACCCTATCTACGAAGCCTAGATTTTCGTACAGTGACAAAATTATGGCTAGTCAGTTGGCAGCGATCTACCACCAATTGCGCCTGCTTCGTCAGCTTTTCCGTAAACATGTCGCCTCTGGCGAAATTGACCCTTTCGCCAATCGATGCATGTTCGCAACGGCTCAGGCGGGCGCGGCATTTGATGCTCAGCGTAATGCTATTAATGCTCAATTCAATGTATTGCTGGCGCAGTTCAATCATCCCGCACTTCCTGCGGTCGGCTAGCTTCAGCGCTTTCTCATATGCCGCGGCAGCAGGCGGAGCATGAATCCGCCTGCCTGGTGAGCTTACGACTGAGGCTGCTTGCAGCGGAACGAGCCTTGACGTCGGTTGATGATCCCCTCGCCCTCTTTAAATGGTATCGACATGTCCGCGCGGCTGTCGAGGAAAGTCTCGGCGAAGTACTTGAGCAATCTGGAGTCGCGCATGATCTTGATATCACCCGGCAGATGGTTGATGACCTCCTGACTGGCCAGTACGATCAACTTCGCTCGCGGTCGGGACGACATAACATTGAAGCGATTGAGTGACAGTAGAAATTCGTCTTCGTCGGCAATGGCATCGGGGTCTCCCAATGCATAGCTGGCAATGATGACATCTCGCTGCTGGCCTTGAAAACGTTCGACGGTGTTCACGGCATCACGAATCAACTGAGCGTCGTCACCCATTGGTCCGAATAATGCCTGCAAACGAGATACCACCAGTGCCTTATGTGCTCGGTGTGGCGTGACCACGCCGACGCCGCTCTTCCAAAAACTTTCCGCATCATGCAGATCGTTCCCGACTGCATCCGGTAGGTTGGCCAAATTCTTCATAAGATGCCGCCGCAGCAGCACGAGCATTGCCGCGACCGTTTGCGCCTCGAAGTCGTTCCATTGACTGCTTCTACCCTCAGGGTAAATAAATGCGGAAATAGGTTGCGCCGGATCCAGCAGCATCGACAATTCTTCGGCGAACTCAATACTGGGTGGCCAATCCTGGGGGCGCACCTTCGGTAGCGGTACGTCTGTTGCGATCCGCAAATCAGGGAAGAATGCATTCAATTCTGCCGGGTACCCCGCAAAGCGGCTGAACCCCACAATGGCCGCATTGGAACGGTAGTTTTCCAACAGACTGGCCGGTTTAACACCGCGATGATCAGCCACAAAGTCATAAATCGAACCCACCAGTTTCTCGAGACCAACGGGCGGTTCAACTTGCTGAATAGGCGGCAATTGCTTAGGGTCACCCACTACAATCACGGCGCCATTGGATGCAATGGGAGCCAGGGCGAGGACTGCATTCGCCATATCCATTTGCGAAGCTTCATCGATCAACACAACATCAAACAATGGTTCTGCCGCATTGTTGTTGACAGCCGCGAACTTGGTGACCTGCTGCGGCGGTGCCGACACGATGACACTGCAGAGTTTCGCTCGCAGCGTCGCATGCAACTCGCGAACTTTGGGATCCATAGGATCATTCAGCAGATCAATCTCCGCTGCCAGCTCCTTCGACGCCGCCTTAGCACCAGAACGCAAGCGTACCAACTGCACCGCCCCGGTCTCTTGCGCCCCTAACTCCAAGATCCTTTTGAAACCCTTCACCACGACGTTGTCGGTGGCATCGTAGGTATTGCTGGTGACCAGAATACGTATTGGATTCTCCGTTTGCTGCGAGTCCACTAGCAGTCCGAGCAGAATCGCCCGCAACGTCTCGGACTTTCCAGTACCCGGAGGCCCCCAGATTAATGCCAGGCGCTGCTCCACCGCCTGACGCAGGGCAACCCACTGGCTGTCATTCAATCTGACGCCATAGCCTTCGAGGCGCGGTCGAATCCTGGTTACGCTTCGCTCCGTCGGGGTATGTGCCAGCGTTGCGGTATTCCACAACACCTCTTCGACCGGGACCGAAGCGCTGACTTTCTTGACGGCCGGCTTGCCCAGTACCTGCAAAGTCGAGATTCCCGCCTTTACGGCGAGCGGGGGATTACCAATTGCCTTCAGTGCCGTTTCCAAGCGTTTGGTCAAGTAGTCGGTCACCAACTTGTCCAACACCACGTCTCGACTCAAATCTAGATTCGGTTCGATCGAGCGCAGAAAATCATCAACCTCCGGGTCCAGATACACTGCAATACAACGCTTGTCACGGTCAATCGCCAGAATCTTGGTTCGGGTTAACGATGTTGCGTAACCGTACGGGTTCAGCTTGATCCCGGGTGGCAACGGTTGACCGCCGGTCACATCACCCACCCGCTTCATATGAAAATCGCCCATGGACGCCGGCGACAGAGCGCAGAGGAAGTCGCCCGGTTCGAACTTCGCTTCCCGAGAATGCTGACCAAGCCGATAAATCCGAACGCCGGGCGCTTGAGCGACCCCCAGCGACATTGCTGCCTGATGAGCCTCAGTCCCCACCAGCTCGCGCTCGAGTCGGGCCGCCAGGTAGCGCGCCTCGCGCTCGTGTACCGGAGTGGCCATGGTGATGGTTTGTTCAAGTGCCGCCACCTGAGCGTTCAGTTTGGCGTAAGCAAACCAGACCTGCCCATCCGCGCTGACCTTGTCCAACATAGACGGTGCTTTGATATCGGCGATCTTCGGCGATCGGCTGCGCAGAGCACCTTTTAGCTCCACGCGCAAGCGATTAACAATCGACGCCGTCGCGCGCAACTTGGTAATGACCGTCGATCTGAGCTGGGTGACCTGCTGACTCCAAGGGCGGGGGGCACCCATCCGGGTCCAAATTTCATGAGCCCGCTCTGACGGCACTTGGTCGGATAAGGGATCCTCGAAAATGGTGGGAACTCGGAACTCGAAGGGTGTTTGGTCAGGCTTGATCGGCGGCCGGAACTCGCGCGCCAGAGCCAACAACGAGTAGTAATGGGGAATCGGGGCCGCGACCAAGGCTTGCACCGCGTTTCGCACGATGGTGATGGGCGCATTTGCGGAGCGGTAGCTTGCGTTTTCGATCAACTCGTCGCCAGGGAACAGCCAGGCCAGCTTTTTAAGGTTGCTATCGGCCATGATGTACTGCAAGTTGCGGCCAATGACCCGGATTAGGTGCTCATACGTCACCGAGTCCCAGAGGTAGATCTGGACAGTAGCCTTGGGCTCTGCCTTCAGCGCAGCGCTCAGCGCTTTGCTCAGGTAAGTCAGGAAGTTCAGCAGCTCTCGGCGCTCGCTCTCAATGCTGCGAATGTCATTCACGAATACCTGCGCATCGACGCGCTCGGTCTCGCCATTAATCCTGGAGAAACCGCCTATGCCGAACGCCAGCGTCAAACCACTTCCGACGTCAAAGTCTGCGGAGAGGTACAGGCTGAGGTCCGACCAGCTAGGCAGCACTGCAGAGGTACCCGAGCCTGAAGGGATACTGCTGACTTTAGTAGAGAGGGCCTGTGCCCTGCCCGCCACGACCGTGCGCGCCGCTCGTAACCGCGGGTGACAATCAAACGCCTCATCATCAGCAGATAGGCCCGCCAAGGTTTCTGCCTGGGTCACTGCACGATCGCCCAAGGCCCGTCGTGCACCCCGAGGCAAGAAAGCAATCGAGCTCAGGTGACCATCCGATGCTGCACGCGGTATGCAATGCTCAGCATGAGGCACAACATCCGGGTTCCAGCTGTAGCCCAAATATTCACAGCCGCTGCAAGCGGTACTGACGTGATAGTCCTGGCCGCGCCAAGGCCTCTGGAGGGCGGTACGCAGTTCAACGTTGAAAAAGTAACGCAGCCGCGGAGCGAATACTTCGATTTCCAGGGTTTCGATGTCCAGTTGCAGAGCTGCTCGCAGCTCCGCATCCGAGGCTTGCCTACCCTCCTCGCGCCTGGCCGCTTGTAGCTTGACGATCTCAGCCGCATCGTGCGAACCAGGCCAGATCGCCGCCTCGGCAACCACGGCGAATCGGTCGGCGAATCCCTGATCCTGCAGCCAGCCGGCGAGCGCAAGCGAGTAGTAGGTGATCTCGGCAAAATACGAGGCACTAGGTTCGGCTGTCATTTTGATGTCAATGACCCGAAGCCCTACCCGACCATCGGCAGGATGCACGGTGCCATCAGCGTGAACGATCCGCTCAATGTCCTCCGGTGCAATCACCTGGATCAAATCGGGAATGAGGTTTGCAAAGGCGAGTTCGTTAGTGACACTCATCTCGTCAATGGTCAACGCTCGCGTAAACGTCTCACCAACCTGGAATTCCGGCCGTACGAGGAACATACCGGGCAATGCGTGCGCGATGACCGTCGACAGTTTTTGGTCTTGGTAGTCGTTATTGGTCTTTATACCAAGCACCGCCCTACCACCAAAGGTTACCTCGAGGTCATGGAGCTTGGCCTGCTCCCAACGCCCACCCTCCTCAGTCAGCGCGTTCATGCCCGTACGCCCCACCGCCTTGGGCGGCATTTCAAGCACGCTGCGCGCAGGCTCGTACTGTTTGTTGTGGGGATAGAGCATCAACGCCAGCTGGCGCGGACAATCGGTACGAAAATAGTTGCTGATAACCCGCTTACTGAGATAAGGCACTGGCGTTTCCTTCCACTTCAATTGAGCTGTCTAACGCAACGCCTCCTTGAGCGGTACGTGATCAAGCCCGACTTTTTTATTCTTGGCCAAGGCTTGCCCCACAAGAAAGGCCCTCCTCAGAGCAATCGCGTCAATTGCATTAAAGGCTATCGACAGGCAACCATATCGATCGCGCCATTCAGCAACCGCCACATCTGCGGCCAAGAGGTCAGCTGGGGAGACAAGCAGTTCCTGCGTCTCACCCACAAGACGCCGGCCACGTCGCAGGATGAAGATGGCATCCCACAGCCCGCGCTCGCCCTGTCCATGCAAACCCATACCCACTTCACCAGGCATTGGCAGAACACGAGTAACGTGTAAGCCGGTAGCAGCAATGGCCTCTGCTAGCGCTAACCACGCAGGTGCTTCGGTATGCCGATAGCTAAATGCTACCACCCCTTTGGGGCGCAGTACTCGTTCAATCTCTGCGAACGCCTCGCCCAGCCCGGTGATGAAGTGTTGAACACTCTGTGGCTGGTGCTTGCGTGCGACCAGGCTCTCGCTCATGACATGATCACGGGGCAAACTGCCGATCACCCCCAGTGCTTTCAGCCAAGGGGTGAAGAACTGAGCAAGCTCGGAATACGCAATGTTGTCGAAGTAAGGCGGGTCTGTCATGACCACGTCGACAGAGCCACTTTTGAGAAAGCTCAGTGCACGTGCGCTGCCGAGGTGGATGCGTCCTGGACGCTTCGACAATCGACGCGTAACAGAAATGAACTCCGCTGTCGCCTTTGGTTCTTTAGGGGACCTAGCATAAGCGGCGGCCTGCCCCAACTTACGAACAGTGTTAGGGAAGCTTCCTCGCCCCGTCCGCTCGACCCAAGGATTCAATTCCACTGGCCGTTGAATGTGACGAAACGCGCGGACAGAAAAGAGTGGAGTCAGACGACGCCAGCCATAAGCATAGGAAGCCATCATGCAGTTAGTCGTCAGATGGTCGCTGAATGCCATGGCTATGAATGATCGAACCGGGTCCGGCAATTCGGTTATTTCTTTCAATAGCCACGCCAAATGCAAAAGTTGCCGGTCATTGAACAGCTGAGACCATTGACGGTAGCCGTACGCGGTCAAGCGTTCATCAGACCAACCCTCAGCTTCAATCGGGTCCGCCGGTAAGGCGAGACTGCCCTCGGCCAGACCGCGGCGCAATACCATGGAAGCCTCCGCGTACTGCTGACGGTCATCGTCACTGGCGCGCCTGAACACCCGATTGGCAATTGGCACTACCCGACGGTCATCGGTGCGGGGTATCGTCTCGACGGCAAAAAGCCGCCAAGCGGGGACACCGCTACGACGACCGTGGTCAATCAACGGTTCCGCATGCCCACAGTTCGGACACGCCGCTCGCCCCCCCTTGCCCGGACCTGCGTCACACACTGTGTGTTGACCGCAGGAGGTACAATCAAACGCCCGCGTGCCAGAGACAAGCGTCGCCACTTCGTCACAGTGCGCGCACACAGCATGACGCACTTTTCCGTCATCGGCGAGGATGTAGCTGGGGTGAGCATCGAAGCTAGTCGAACACTGCTGGCAACTGACATGCTGCACCCAGAAATGATGCAGTACGAGATCATCACCGGAGCGATGGAACTCGAGCACCTTTTGTCCCACGCGTGCCTTGAGTTGCTCCAGGGCCGGTTGCAAATCCGGCATGTCGGCAGCATCGAGCTCGAGTTGACTGACTGCACACGCGACTGGATCGACATCGCAGCCGTGGACGTTAGCACCCAAGCGAAAGGCTTCAAATACCGAGGTGCCACCACCTACAAACGGGTCCAATACGGTAAGCCCTTGTAGGTCAGCAGCTCCGTAATACAGCGATTCAAAGTCAGCCCCCGGCGCACTCGTCACTCCAATTAGCAAGCTTCGAAACACGGAGGGCAGGCGGCGGGCAAACCACTTATGGGCGGTGTAGATAGGACGCGGACGCCGACCGTCTCGCATGGCAAAGCGTATCAGTGTCTCAACTGGAATTTCGTCAGCTTCAGCAAGGGTTAGCGCAGGGATGGTCAAACGTTGCTTAGCTGGGGCAAGTAACGCCAACGCAGGATTCGGAGTGCTTACATCACCCACTGAAAATTCTCGCTTTTAAATTTGACAACTGCGGTAGCCGATTGCCCTGAGACAATGACTAGACCGGGCAGGTCGTCCGCTAATAAGATGACCGGCGATAGTACCCTGTTGACCGCTTCGGGTCACCCAAACAGTCCTTCGGATGAGCCTCATGAAAGGCTGGTGCAGCCTCACGCAGGCTGGCCCAACAGAACAGCCACCCTGCCCTCGTGCCGGGCCTGCCGTTGAGCTCGGTCGCCAGCTGCGTTTAACTGGCACCACCTGCCTCCCATCGAGGACGCCTTGGTTTGCACTCACTTGAGGACAGACCGAGCTCGGGCATCAATCCGCGCCAGCATCCTCAGCGTGATCTTGCCCGAAGACGGCCAGAGCTAACTGAACGCTGCCGGGATCTACGGGCAGTGAAACCTTCGGACTATTCTGCTCCCGGTACGGTCAAGTGAATCAGCTTTTGCTCGTTGACACTGATACTGGCATCGAAAAAATGCTTGTGACCAGGAAACCGCGAAATGAATTCGTGCTTATCGGTTTGATAAAAATTCCTGACAATGAACTCAATGAATTGTCGTGGCGTGAGTGGGCAGTGCACGGGGATACGGCATCCTTCAACATCCCCAAGCGTCAGGTGACAGGAAGGATGCGCTACATCCTTTGTAGCGCCCAAGTCATAATCGAAACGTATGGGAAAGGGAACCAAGCGACGACTGACAATATCCACGTACAACTCCTCGCGCAAATAAACCTCCGGATCATCTTGAAACGGACGCAAGCTCGGCGAGGGATAGTAGGCGAGCCGATGCTTGACCAAAGAGTCCCTGTCAAACCGATACGACAACTGCAGCAGGCCACCATCGATTAGCTTCAGGCAAAATGATCGGTTGGCAAAAAGCTCCTGATACAGATCACCATAGTCAATATCGCCCATGGCGAGAGAAATCGCCTCGGCACCATGAAAAGTAACTTCCCACACATCAGGGCCGATTTGTCTCATCGCAGGAAAATTTTGATCATCCGCTAGCCCGAGCCCTATGAGCTCAGCCGTCAGACACTCCAGATCGTGCCTGACCTTCTCACGCGCCGGCGCATGTCGACTCATTTATTGCCACTCAACAGCGCAAGCAATTTCGCTCGCGTTTCACCGTCAAGATCCTCAGGATTCAGTTCACCCGTTTCTAGGGCGTGAGTCAGCTCCTGCGCATTGTACTTCTTTTGCTCCAAGCGCTGCTTGTCATGCTCCGACAAATCACGATGAACAATACGCAATTTACTCAGTTGCGCGTCGGTGGGGTAGACCATGTCCAATCGATACTGATGCTGCTTCAACTGCGCATACTCTTGCACCAACGCATCCATGCCAGGTCCATGACCAACCACCCGTACCCAACCCTTGCTTCGGGTAATTGCGGTAAACAGTCGATTGCGCAGCGTCGACAATCCAGCACCCACGCCATCACATTCCTGTGCATTAATGACGTACACCATCCCGGCCTCGTTACCCTTGGCCCGATAGATACCGGTGAAGGTCACCGAGCCCAAATCAGAGCGGAAGAAGACATCTTGGTCAGTATCGACGCCGGCCAGGTGGCTTTGAATACCTCGACCAAATAAGGTCTTTCGTATTGCGGCACAGCGCTCACGAGCGTTGATTGGATTAGGGTTGATCACGATGACATCATCGTAACGCAGCTCATCCTCACTCAGGTTCTTCTCGATCTGCTGGGCAACCCAGTCATTCTGTTCGGCTTCACTGTTGAACTTGATAATCTGCACCAGCTCATCGATGGACGAGTGGGTTTCGAGGAACAGAGGACTGGTTTCATCGGTTCGCTCCAACGACACTCGTGCGCCCTTTCTCAGGTCGCCCGTGTGGACGCGATAACCGATCTCCCCCCATAGAGCAGGCTGTTCAAACATCTGCACCAGGCCAGTCTCCGCCATTTTTGGGGGAGCACGGTAGACTCCGAAACCCAAGGCATGTGCGGTGACCAGCACCGGTCGCGAATTCCGATAGCATTTTTGCAGAATCACGTCTCGCCGTTGCTGGTGATCTCCGGCGAACGAGACCAGGGCATTCCCTTCTTCATCCGCTCCGAACAGATCTTCAGGCGGTGGCAGCGATGTACCGGACAGGTTTTGCAATTCATCGTACGCATAAACCAGCCGCTTCGGCGCCTTAAGCATGGAATAGCACAGCTGCAGGAAACTCGGCGAAAAATCTTGCGCCTCATCTACCAGAATGGTGTCGTAGACATCTAACGACTTGTTGATTTTACTGAGCGCGGCCTTACAGGCGCCGTCAAACGCCCGATTGCTGCCACCAAAGTGGCTACTGGCAGTGCGAAAATCGTAGAAATCAGTGCCACTCTGGCGGCACGCTTCGTAATACATCCCATCTCGCTCCGCCCCGCCAGGAGCGCCCCAAGCATTCAAGATCCGAAGCTTGGTCCAATCGGGTTCTTCACCACTCTGCTCGATACAGAAATTGTTGATCAACCGTTTAAACTGCCCCTTCAAAGAACGAGTGTTAAAGGTTACGGCGATTCGCCAATCGGGCTGTTGGGTATGCAGGTAAGCGGCTTTTAGCGCTAGCACGATGGTTTTACCCGAGCCCGCCAAGCCGCGAATACGCTGTACCCCTTCAACGGTCTCCACGACAGCACGATTCTGCCGGTAATCCAGGGTGGCAATGGAGTCTTCCAGCTTTTTCAGCTTCGCACCGAGCGAGTCGACGCGCGTCACTTCACGTTTTGAGCGGCTCTTGCGGATTGACGACAGGCTCTCGATGGCCGACGTCGTCAGGCGATAAATTTCATCATCCGCATTGTCCCATTCCAAACTCTGTATCAGCGACGCGAGATTGTGCTCATTCGCCAGCGGGTAATCTTCTTGCGCATGACTTGCAAGATTGATCAACGATGGCGCGAAGGTGATGACATGCAACTGCGGCAGGAGCTTCCGCCCCTTCATCAGGTCTTTATGCAGTTTCAGCTTCGATTCGATCTTGTTGACGAGATCATCTTGACGATCAGCATAGTCGCCTAGATTCTGCCCTTCTACTATATCGAAGAGAATGACGCCTTTATCGGGATTCAAAAAAGTCGCATCCACGAAATACTTGCCTTCGGGAGTTGCAATCAATGGGTAACCGAAGAAACAACTACCATCAAGACCAATGGTATTTGCCAAACAGTCTTCAAGGGCGGCAGACGCAGCGGGTTTGCCATTCGTACCTCGGGTGAACTCCACTGTATTCATAAAGGCATCCAGACTAAAGGGGTGAGTGTCGCACACTGCTTCACACAATCATGCCGAGGAGTATACGAACAATAGAAGGCTACAGCGACCCCCTCCCCTGCCTCTAAGCGAGTAGCTGAATCAGCTAAAACGGCCATTACCCTGCTGCGCATCACACGGTGGACGATGCACTGGAGCAAGCGAACGGAAGAGGTTCCTACCACTAGAGCGCCACGCAGACAGAGCCGAGCCCCTCAGTCCCTGGCCAAGTTGCACGCTTCAAGACTGTCGCCCTGGGCCGAGGCATAGCCGTCAGCCGTGTTCAGGGCGACTACCAGATTGCGCGTACCGTTCCAGGTGGTGCTCACTGAAATGATGGGCCGACGACCCAGCAACAGAGTACCGCAGGCAGCGTTTTGACCGCGTTACTCCGCCCACGCGCCAAATGGCGCCTTGCTATCTATATAGCGGGTTGCCGTTTGGATGTCGCGCCACCCAACATAGTCCATCAGAGCTTTGCTATTCCACTGATTCGCACTCGCCCAGGTGGCAAAGCCTCGACGCAAGGAGTGCCCCGAATAGCCCTGCGGATCAACGCTGCTGCTGAACATGATTTGCCGCAGCAGCCGCGAAATACTGTTGGGATTCAGCGCCTGTGCCGAGAGGTGTCCCCACCGATCGACAGCGCGAAACAGTGGACCGTGCTGGATGCCACTGCACTCCAGCCACTGCTCAACGGCCGTTACCGGGCACAGTCGCTTCAGCGCCGGCACACTCAGCTGACGACCCCGATTGCTGCGATCAGTTTTACTGCTGGGCAAAAATACCACGAGCCCCTCTCCCCGGCGTATCTGTAGGTGCTCAGTCTGCAGCCGGCACAGTTCATCGCCGCGTAAGGCCCGCCAAAAGCCCAGCAAAAGCAGGGCGCGATCCCGCGCGGCGCGCAGGCGTACCGCCTTCTCGCTACTGACCAGCGCCTCCTCAAGGCTGTCGACACAGGCCTGCAAATCCTCTAACGCCAGAGCCTCGGCCTGCTGCTGCGGCTGCAGGTGCAGTGCCTGGATGCCACGCAAAACATCGCGCACCCGCGCCGTCTTAGTCGGATCGCTAAAACCATGCGCCCGGTGCCACTGGGCCAAGGCCGCCAAGTGTACGCGCAATGTCCCGCTGCTCAATTGCGCCCCATAGGCGGCCAGGTAGCGCACCACACTTTCGCTGGACGCCGGCAGCAACCCGCCCCACTCCGCCTCGAAGTGTGCAATGGCTTGAGCATAGCGCCGCTCGGTACTGGCGCGACGCGCGGCCCGGAGATAGCGCTCGGGCAAAGTGTCCACACCTTCCTCCCGCTGTACCCCGTTCACTGCCAAAAAACCTGAACAGCGTGATCACGTTCGAGAATCTGGGCTTCTCAAACGTCAGTCTGTCCGATTATTGGTACCGAATCGGGCACCTGTACACGTGTACTTCCATACTGTTTGAACAGTACGAAAAAGTGGGAGCAGACCCATGGCCCGCGCCGGAATCAACAAAGCCCTCGTGCAGCGAGCACGGGATGCCCTCCTCGCCCGTGGTCTGTCACCCAGTATCGAGGCCGTGCGTGCAGAACTCGGCCACACGGGCTCGAAGACCACCATCCTTCGCTACCTGCGTGAACTGGACGTGGCAGAACCCCATCCGCCACAGGTGAACCTGTCGGAAGAATTGCAGGCGCTGCTGCAGAGTCTAGCTGAGCGTTTGGCGAGTGAAGCGCAGGCGACGGTCGCCGTCGACCGCGCCCGCCTGGAGCGGCAACAAGCGGCCTATCAGCAACAGCGCGCGGTAGAGGGCGCGCGCTTCGAGCAGTTGCAAGTGGCACATACCGCAGAGATGGAGGCCCATCGGCAGTTGCGTCTGCGGGAAGTGCAACTGACGGGCCAACTGCAACTGGCCGAAGGCGAGCGACGGCGCCTTGAAGAAGCCTGCCGGCAACAGCTTCAGCTCCTCGAGGAGCGTGCGACGACGATCCACTCGCTCGAGACCAAACACCAGCAGGCACGTGAATCGCTGGAGCACTTTCGCCAACAGCATCAACTGCAACGCCAGGAAGAACTGCAGCGGCATGATCAGCAGTTAAGTCAGTTACAAACCGAGGTGCGGGGATTGCGTGAACAACTCGCTGTCCGCCAGGAAGAACTGACTCAACTCTACCGAGATCTGGAACGTTCGACCGGCGCTCAGGGCTACCAGCAGCAACAGCTCCGTCAGCTCGAGCGTGAGTTGAACGCCGCGCAACAGCACTTGGCGGCCGAAAAGCTGCTCATGAACCAGGCGCATCAGCAGGCAGAAATAATGGCGAGCGAGATCACCTTGCTACGCGAGAAGTCCAGGTCTTACCTCCTCGCCCACCGACATGACCAGCGCCTTCTGCGTGCGCAGGCGCAACAACTGGCACGCCTGCAAGGCTTGGTCGAGCCGGGGTCATCCGACAGTCCAATTCCTTAATGACGGATCAAGCCTGGCGCGGAGTCGTCCCTCAGGCGAGCGTAGGTGTGTGCCTCAGCGCATACTCGGTAGGAAAGTTAAGAAAAAATGCAGGAAAAACTCAAAACTGAAGATTTTCATGGGCCGCTGAAGAAAAAACTGACGACCGAGTCTTTTTGAACAGAAAATTCCCGCATAGCCTCATACCACTCAAGCACTAGGCTAGCCTGTCACAGCGACCTGGCGGTCCCTGCTCACGACACTGGGTCCTGCCCGCACAAGGCCGGATTGTGGGCTTACGGATCAAATCGTTAAATTGGGTGGTAGGCGGCCACTGATCACCAGACGGAAATCCATGTGTATGCGCCCTACCCTTTCCCGTGAAACGGCCATGCTGGAGAAGGGCAAAGTACGCCTCCTGAGAAGCGGTGATTTCTTGACTGCCGATGCGTTTGCCGTGCTGGCTCAGCTGAGCACGGAGCAATGCACTCTTGAACTCAAGGAGTGGAAGCGCGCGGGCAACATCTTTTCGCTGGCTCATGAAGACAAGGAATACTTTCCCCTCTATGCCTTTGACCCCGCTTCGAGCTTCCGCCCATTTTCGTCATTGGCAGCCATCATCACGACGCTCGGCTCCTGCAAGCCTGACTGGGCTATGGCGCTCTGGTTCGGCTCTTCCAATAGCTACCTGGGGGGCCAGATGCCGAAAGATGTGATGATGAACGACCCGGGGCGGGTACTGGATGCCGCCCGAAGCGAGACGTATGGGGCGCTACAGGGTTGATTGGAGCCCAACGGTTTGCCCTGCCTCGCCCGATTCTTAGGCACACCAGACTACGAAACGTTTACCAGCGTAAGCGAAGCAGCTGACACAACAGGCTCAGCATTGGACCCGGGAAAGCGCTTTTTCGCAGGTAGACTTAACCTGCCAGACGCCCTACAGGCTCCCAACTACGGTCTTTGGAGGCAGCAATGTCGAGAAAGCGACTTTGGTTGCTACGCTTGGCCAGTGCTTGGCGTGCTTCTGCTTGCAAACGGGCGGTCATCAGAGGCTTGGGTTCGTGTTTGATCTGCTTCATGGGCACCCCGCGTATCATGACATTTAGGTGGATAGTATTACGCTCAGCGACCCTGCCCAAGCGCTTCGTCGCCTGCTACTCGAATGCGGCAGCCTCGGGACAGGCAGCAACTGCTACCTAGAATTTACGTGGTGATCAATAGACACCGTAATCGAGCCGTACCAGGAAATCCGCAACCTCCATGTACCCCTGATCAGTTTCCAAGAGCATGCACGGCAGACGCCGGCTAAGTCCAATCGCCTGCTTGGTGAGCCATGCTTCAGCCAGTTCAGGATTGCCGAACACTTGCTCAGCTGTCATCAAAATTTGTTCGCGACGCCTCATGAAGCAGCGGTGCTTTAGGCTCCAACACCTGTCAGGAAATGGCGAGCTGAGTACGAGGATTCTAAATACAGTCATGCTGCATAACGCCCGAGTGGTAAACCCCAACTGCATCGGGGAGGTCTGATTTGCGATTGGAGATGTCTCCCAAGGGCTGCCGGTCCTTTACCCTGTAACGGTATTCATGGGGAGAGAATCGTCCCGAGCCAAATAGCAACTGAGCGGTGAACGACTCCACGAACGCAATAGCCTCCCTTTGCACGTAGCGTTCGTAACGGGCGCGATAGGCCCAAGGTAAGGTAGCGCGGTTGCCTAAGCAAAGGCTGACCAGCTCAGATAAGAGGTAGCCACGGACGTCGTAACGCACATCCGCCGCTTTGAGCACAGTTGCATAACAAAAGTGGTAAACGAGCGTTGCATCACGGGAGCTCTGGGGCAATTTTTGATCGCTAATTTCTAAATTCCTATAGCGCCATTAAACAGCTGACGCACTCACGACACCAGCGAGTCAGCGATGAGATAGGTTGGGTTCGGCGCTGGTGAAAGGCAAGAACATTTTAAAAGGGTTTCAACCTGAGGACTCTGTGATCCGACAGAAAAAACTATGCGCATTCCAGGCGCCGAACCCCAGGCCAACCGGGCGAGTTTTCCGAGGACTGTTCGCCGCTAGACAGACGGTTGCCTGTGATCGGTTCATCAGATGATTGGAGCATCTGGAAACCTTGGCGTAAGCCTGGAGTGAGCACGACACGGTTCCCCGTAAGGAGAGCGGTTTTATCTACCGGCGAGGGATTTGTGGTCCCATTACGCTTGAAGATTCTGCGGGCGGCAAGAGCATCCATAAGCGCATGCATCTCGACAATGTTCTCGGGATCACCTGGGTTCGAGTAATCGATCTTTGAACAAACAGGTTCATAGCCACATAATCAAGGGGTCGACGGCGAACTCAGTTTTCGCCATTGGCAGCCATCATTTCGACGCTAGTCCCCAGCCAGCATGACTGCGCTATGGCGCTCTGGTTCAGCTCATCCAATAGCTACCTGAGAGGCCTGATTCCAAGATGTCATGATGGACGACCTGGCGTGGGTACTGGATGCAGCCTGAAGCGATGCGCATGGGACGCTATTCAATTGACGAGCAGATTCATCACTTGGCGTTGACTTCAACGAGGGGTTTTTCCTCGGTCAGCAACAGACGATAGAGCTAACACCACAGGGTCACCCATCAGCGCAGGCATGGCCTGACACCTAATGTGGCGCTAGCGATCGTTGAATAGCGTTGTCGTACCGTTTCACGAAATCCTGATCGCTGTGCACTCCTGATCGGGTTTCTAAAGCCGGCTAGGTCAGCACCGCCCAAGCCAAATTGGTCAACCGTGTACGCCTAGTAGATGACTACCGGGATATGCCCATATGAAGGTCTGAACATATCTGCAAAAAAATGTGCAGAACCCCGTCACCAAAAATCCCTGGCCAAGCCACGAAAGGCCCGCCCCTGTTGAGCTATAAGGGCTGGAAAGCGGCGCGAAAAAATGTGCAGTCTTGCCCCCAAATTGATCTAGGCATCACGCCCCTTCAAGGTGGGCCCTGACCACCAACAAGTCGAGGGCTGCCGCGACGTCGTTTACCCCCAGGGCGAAGCTGACTCCAATCCACCTGCCGGGCTAATGCATCATGCTCCAGCCAGTATTCCAGCACGCGTGTAAATGCCGTCGTGTAAGCCAACCGTTTGAAAGTAAAGACGGCGTCAGCTCGCCATCGTCGTTGCCGCGCGCATCGCGCAAGCAATTCGTCGACAGCGGGAGCCGCTAAGTCTTCCACCCCCTCTGCACTAAACAGAGCCAAGTCTGAAACGAACGGTACGCAACAATGCTGGCCTGGTTTGGGGTTGTTGAAGATACTCAAATCATGAAACATCAAGCGCAGCGTGCGCAATGCTGCAGCTTCGCTCAAACAATACTCGAGACGCAGTTGCGCTTCTAATGTGGCCAAGCGAGCCAGGCGGCCCTCAAATTCTTTCACATCTTGCGGCCATCCCGGTACCGGCCATAGAACACCGCGGCGCATCAATTGATCGATCACCAGAAATAACGCAGTGGCACTTGAACTCACATTCGGATGCAGGCAGTGCAGTAAAAAGACGAGTGCGAATCGCCGAGCAAGCCAGCACCGCGTTGTTTGGTATTGAGGCGCCCGACTCGCCAGTACGGCGAGTTGGATGGACAGTACCGGCCACTCGCCAAGGAGCATCAACCGCTGGCGCGCTGTTGGCGAAGCTTCAAGAAAAGGTCGCTGGTTAATGTGCAGTCGGCGTAATGGCTGATTAAGCATCTTGATCAGATATCGGCGACTCGGCCGCCGCTTCCCTCTTCCCAAGGCATCTAGCAGCCGCGCTGCCTGCTCCAGATGTAGCAGAACAGTCCACAATGGGCTAGCCAGTGTCATCAACACGATGGGAAAGGCACGGCAGGCCGCTTCACGCACCCTTAGCGACATCATCACTCCACTGCAAAAGCGAGACCACTTACCCCGACAGCCTTCACTGGCAAAGCCAAAAACTACCGTTTCAAATCTCTTCCCATATTCCCCAAAGGCGTCGTATGGCGCTGGAGCCGCAACGATATCCGCTGCGCTGGCCAGTGTTTGAGCCACTATGCGCGCGTAAATGCTTCTGATCGTGCCTCGCAGATTGGAAGGTAAGCCGTCACCCTCGGTAGCCTTCACGACGTCGCCCCCTACTAGATGTTCACTTTATTAAACACCTTTTTGAGGCCATTGATAGAGCCAAGTAATGAAGGCCGGAAAAATTAATTCAAAATCGGTAACAATAATTAAAAATAAAAAGCTCGATACATATATTTAAACAGCATAACCCGATCATTTGGGCATTTCTACGAAAAAGATTTCGCAAAACTCCCAAATATTGCGTTGCGAGAACTCCAGCAGGGTGAGCCACAATACGAATCCGAAGCGGAAAACGACCCTAACTTGACCAGCCTGGAGAACCATCATGGTGCGCCGCGATAAGATCCTCTACATGCCTGCACTCCGGAAAACTGCTTGCCAGCGCCAGGGTGTTCCTGAGCGCCGTTGGTCCTTTAAAGCGTCTCAAACCACCGCTAAAGCGTCCGCAACGCAATTTGAGGCAGCTTTCCTTTGGGAGCGGAACCAAATTGGAGCGGAGCTGGTGATAGGGGATGAAACGTGTACCGATATTTACGCATCCCAAATTGCTTGGGCTGCACGCTCACACGTGATTTGGGCCTATCGCTTCGCAGAAACACTCGCAACTTTGAGAAAGACTCCTTGGGTCGTTGACCCCCGTTGTCTCATGCAGCGCCGAGCACATATCCATTCCAAGAAACATTACTCATTCAATTCTCTCGTAATCGGCTCCTCACTTAGCGCTCCCTGCCTCCTTATTAGGCCCATGCCCGCGTTCCCTTCCCACTTCCGTAAGTGGGCGCGGTTGCAAGTAGGCAGGTCGTGTGCCGACGCTGATGGGTGCATAGCCCTGACGGCTACTCGTCGCCGCATGATTTTTTCCGCTTTGACCGTCTTTCGAAGGACGCACGTGCTCTCGTTCTCCTGAAGACGCGAAGTCTATGCAAAAACGCATAGGGATCCTGCGATGAGTCCTGGAGCAAACTTCTCTGTGGTCAGTCCTGCTCATTGCGGTGATCCCTTTCATACAACGACCGGCCAACATTGATTGGTGCGTAGAAATCAGGAGGTAGCTATGTTCACTTATCCTTTCAGCATGCTTCCAAACGGTGTCTCGGTAACTCAGCCCCCCTCTTGGAAGAGCATTCTCTCAACACCACGCCTCGCGCATTTCCGGTCCATGAAAAATGGCCTGATCATGTCCTGCAACCCAAGGCACGCCTCCTTCTGTATCCGCCTCGAATGTGACTGGCGAATTAACGCTTATACCAACCGTCCGTTTGCCTTCCACTTCACCGATCAGCATTACACCGTGTATCCAACCTACGTTGCTTGCCTGACTGATGGGACCTGTTTGCATTATCAGTTGACCACGCGCGAGCAGAGGTACGATCCCGAAATCCGCAGCCTTCTGCGGCAGTGCCGCGTCTGTTTTGCAGATGTTGGACTCACCTTGAAACAGGTCGATGTCGGCCTGGACTGCCCTTCACTTCGTCGCCTGTACCACGAAGCCACTCTCGGTTCCGCCTCACAGATCCCGGCCATTCAGCAATTGCTGAAAGAGCAACCCCATGGGCGGGCGACGCTTGACTATCTGCTCCATCAGGGCATGCAAAAATACGATGTCGCCTACGGTCTCTTCCATCATTTCCTGGCTGCAGACCTGACCCGGCCACTGACAGCGGAAACTGAAATCGCAACAGCTAAAGCTATGCCGCCTCATCTCCCCACCGGCTCGCCTGCTAGTGATGCCCCTTTGCTGTCAAGCGCAGCCTAACGGGCCTGGCTTGACCTGATGGACGCGGTCGTTAACAGAAACCTTCTACGATCGAGAGCAACTGTATCGCTTTTGGGACGCACCTCAGAGCCGACTCCGGTCACGGCGGTGACGCAAGCTATTGCAGCCGCCTGCCCCCAAAAATTCATGTGAATCGACACACTCAAAAGGAGCAAACAATGATTATCTCTTCTGAACATGCATTAAAGTCTGTGCTTCGCGACGACCTAGATGGCGGTGCACCCCAACATTACATTGTCGATAGAGCAGCTGAATATGTACCTAAAAACATACTAGGCACGATCATGATGCTGGGTTGTGAAATCTACTACTGCGAACCAGCTCCACCCAATCAAAAACCTTACATAGAATCATTTTTCCGCGTCCTACCCAAAGAATTAGAGGCTCTGATGATAAGGTCAACTTTTTAGCTTCTGCTGATCCCGACGACTGTGAAGATACAGTCCATGCGCAGATCACGCGCCTACGAACATCGCCAAAGGCGACCAGGCATGGCCGCCTAATTAACTGCCACCAGTTTGGCTTTTATTTGGTCGAACAGCAACTCACTGTGTAACCAAACGACTTTTCTCAACCAACTGATGTTACTGGTCCGAGCTATCAGTTGACCACGTCTGAACAGATGTACGATCCCGAAGTTCGCAGACTTCTACGGCTATGCCAAGTGTGTTTCGACAGCAATATAGAGGTGTCCTCGCCGCCAGGCGTTCTACGATCGTGATCACCTGTCTCGCCATAGGGACGCACCACAGCCTCCACTGTAGCCACTGCGTTGGCGAACCAGCCATCACAACCGGCTGCCCCCAATTGATTTGAGTCAACGCACTCAAATGGAGCAAGCAATGATTACCTCCGCCGAAAGTGCAATCAAGTTTTTGCCTCGCAAGGAACTACGTAGGGGCTGTCATGGTAAACGAGTGACCTTGTTGTATTCGCGTAAGAATGACACCCCTGTGGCCTGCGCCAACGTCCTGCAAGCCGAGCAGTGCATTTACCTTGAATACCGTAAGGACGTCATCGCCTACGAATGCCGCCCGCCCACCCTTTGCCGAGGCACAACCGTGTTCAATGCTGACTTCCTGGTTCATCTAAAAACGGGATCAAGGGTGTATTACAAGGTGCTCAGTCCGCGTTTTCGGGAGATGCCTGACGCACAGCAAGCAATGAATGCAGTGGAGACCATGCTGCTGGATAGCGGCTACTTCTTTCACTGGATTGAGCATGCCCAACTACCCAATTCCATCATTACCCAAAACTTGCAGTACCTCTACCACCATAGCTTGGCTGGAAGTGAAAGCTCTGCACAGCGGGTATGCCAATTGGTGAGTGACGTACAACCTAACCGAACGGATCTAAAGACCCTTATAGACATGGATGTGGCCACCTCAGATATCTGTTACGCAATTTTTCAAGGCCATCTGTCGGTCAACCTCAATCAAAAGTTGACACTGTCGACCCACATTTGGAGGCAATCATGAACGCGTTCGAAATGAAAGTCGGGGAGCGCTACCAGTACCGCGGCTGCCGCTACGAAGTTACCCAGATTCGCGGTGAACACATCCAATTGCGAGCGACCGAAGGCACCAAAACTATACTGCGGAACACTTTGCCCCTACTCTATGGGGCATGGAAAAGTGGTCGACTTGTAAAAGTTCAAGAAGCACCTATCCAACATGAACCTACAGCTGTTCTGGCTGGATTACCCAAGCGTATTGCAGAAGGATATAACCGCCGGCAGCATTATACGAAGCCGGTCAATGATCGCTTCCCAGGCAGGCTGCCTAGTGTCCTGACACGAGCATTGATTCACAAACTTGCTCAACAGATCAATGATATCAGCGCGCCAAGCCTGAATACCGTACGGGGATGGGTCCGCAAACTGCGACTCGGCGGAGAAAACTATATTAGCCTAGTACCGAAGACCCGAACCAGACTCAAGCAACGGATAGACAATCAGCCTCACGAGGTACAACAAATCATTGAGGCGGAAATTAAGCTCCACTACTTAAATGAGGAACCTGCCCGAAAAACCGAAGTGATCGACACGATTCTCGAGACACTCGACGAAGTTAATGAGACCCGCCCCCTCTACGACAAGTTAAAAGCTCCGTCCTGCTCGACCTTGAATCGAATCTTACGGGAAGTCGATAGCTATGAAAAAGATCTCGCACAGAAGGGTGTTAAGTATGCCCGCCGGCAGCACCACTGGTCCGTTAAACACAGTAGGGCAACACATGTCTTGGAACTGATAGAGGCCGACACCCAAATGCTGCATGTAATATTAGTCGATCAGTTTGGCCAGGTAATTGGGCGACCATACTTGACCGCCTTTATGGACGTTTGTAGCCGAATGATCTGCGCGTGGGCTGTATCATTCAATCCACCCTCTTTGGACACCACATTAAGAGCGCTTCGTTTGTCCTTGTCTAGCGACAATCCATATGGCGGTGTAGGCCAACGTTACGTTTTTGATGGTGGACCTGAGTACATAGCTGAAAACTTACAACGCATTATCATGATGCTGGGCGGGGAAATCTGCTACTGCGAACCAGGTTCTCCCAACCAAAAGCCCCACATCGAAGCTTTTTTCGGAACTCTTTCCAAAGAGCTAATTCACCTGATGCCAGGGACGACTTTTGCCGCCCCTGCTGATCGCGGCGAGTACGACTCCGAGGAGCGAGCAATGTTGCAACTTGACGAGTTAGTCGAATTTATTGGCCGATGGATTTCAGAGGTTTACGCTGAACGGAGACACAGCACCATCGGAATTTCACCCCGGCAAGCCTGGGAGAAATACAGCAACGCTCTTTTTCAACCAAAACGATACTCATCGGATGAACTAAACAAACATTTTTGGCAAGCATTCAGAGCGACGCCAAGCCAAGGAAGGTTACGCTTTGATTCGCTGTTTTGGACAGGCCCAGCGGTCGGCTACCTTGCTAATCAGTATTCCACAGAGAAGAAACTACTGGTTTATTACGACCGTAGCAATTTAGGAAAAGCTTGGGTCTGCCACCCTGATCACCGTGAAGAGGTATTCGAATTAGAAGCGGTAGACGCTGACTATCAAGACGGCCTTACCCTGCACCTCCATAAGCTCATACAAAAACGCGTGCGCGAAGACCGGCAGAAATTTAACTCTCGCGTAGCACGGAGAGCCAGGGTCAAAATCCTGCGTGAGATCTCCGATATTAAGAACAAGAAAAATCGGCTCAAACGTCATCGTATTGAAGAGTGCAAAGAGGGAATGCAACTCAAGCCGAAGAAAAGTAAGTTGATCCAACGCACGAAACCTGTAGTGGATTACCCCTATCATCAAGACACACCAGATGATTACTCGGCACCTGGAATTTAACGCAGCAGCAAATCAAATTAAGGGAAAAAACCTGCATTTACCTTCACTACCTTTCAGTGGATCAGTGAGGGCTAGATATCCTTGGAGGTCATCATGACACCGGACATGGCCAGTGCCTTGCACGCATTTGATAAAACCATCATTTTCTACCCAAGCTTTCGCCGAGCGTTTTCGCAAATCCAGAACGCGATTGAAAACACACAAACATTGGGGAGGCCAGTTTGTGCTTTACTTTCTGCCCCTAGCGGGCTTGGAAAATCGACGCTGCTCAACTATTTTCGCACCCTTCACCAACCCGACGATGTTAGGGAAGACGGTGTCTACACACGGATGCCAGTAATCTACTGCGAAGTTCCTGCCCAAGCAACCGTCAAAGGCCTTATAACTAATATCTTGCGCATGTTGATCAATCGGACACCTGGGGGCACACGAGAAAAGCTGACGCACCAACTCGTCACGTGCTTGATCACAGCAGGTGTCAAAGTAATTTTTCTCGACGAAATTCAACGCCTGTGCGTCACCGCCGGGGAAAACGTTCGGGTTGACTCGTTAGCATGGATAGTTTCTCTTTTGAATACACTCCGGATTCCAATTATTCTTTCGGGCACCGAAGAGTGCATAAATATTCGTGACAACAACAGAGCTTTTGCACGCCGTTATCCATACCTAGTAGAGTTGAATAACTTCCATTACTCAGAAGGGCCGGATTCTGAGTTTTATTCGATGCTCCAAAAACTTGACTCCAGTATGTACCAGCTAACACCGCTCGGTCTTGGGGCGCATCTGAACGACCGAGCTATTGCATCGGCGTTATACGTTGCCACCAATGGTAACATCGGGACACTGCGCCTTATTATCAGCGACGCCCTAAAATATTGCCTCAATCGTAACGGAACCATGTCCCTTACTGCAAATGACTTCCTAATCGCCACTGAATATATTGATCTGCCCGAACGCCTAAGCGCGACCAACCCTTTCACACTCAGCTACTCGGAGCTCAAAGAAATAATAAACGAAAAAGATGGAGACCCTGATGAATAACTTACTATTTATTCCTATCCCACAAGCGGAAGAAAGCCCCACCAGCATACTTAAACGCATGGCATTTAAACATGGATGTTTTTACGGGCGTGAAATTTTCAAAATCTTGGGCACTACCTCCATTAGCTCTGCTCCTATTTGTCAAGACAATCCAGCAATAATGAAAATGGCTGAGGAGGCTGGCCATCTTCGAGACCTAGTCCTCAATGGTTTCTACCCGCCCGCACCAGATGAGGTAGTGACATCTTCATTGATAATCAGCGGCATAAAAGTGCCTAGAAAGTACATAAGAGCACGCAACAATGCATTTTGCTCTAACTGCTGGAAAGAAGGCAAGGAACACTTCATAATAGACATAAAACTAAGCACATTTTGCCCATTCCACCACACTCAATACATTCTGATATGCCCACGCTGCAAAAAATCAATTAAATGGTGGAAGCCGATAGAGGACAAATGCCAATGCGGTTGCGTCCTCAAGTCGCCTCCCTGCGACCCAGCGGACACGGTGATTGAGCAATTTTTGCTTAAAATATTCCGAACCCATGACCAGGAAAAATTCGACGCATTGCAAAAAATTTTAATATCCATTACAAATTCATTTGCGTGTGACTGGCAGAGCTCAACAGGCCGAGCCATTTTGGGTATTGCAATAGGCGTTATCGACGAATGCCAATCACTGATAGAAGAAAACCTTAAGAAATTTCGCACCCTTTATCCAGACATACCCGCCCGGGTGCTGTTCGCTAAATTCTCTCGAATCCCACACCCTATGATGCAGAACTCAGTGTTACGCGTATTACGCCACCGCTGCAGTGAGGAAAAACCGCCCCTGCAATACAAAGATAACAGCTTAAATGCTAAGAAAGGTAAACCTATAGAGTTCATACTTATCAGCTCACAACTCATGGCGTGGCTTAAAATCCCGATGCCACACTGGCCTGCATTCGTCTCATCTGTTGTAAAAGTTAGTGACCGTGGCCCGTACACTTGGCGTCAGGCGCTCGCTATTTCTGACGCGGCGTTAAAATTCCGTCTCAACATCGGCAAACTAAAGGCAAGCCCAGCACTACCGCTACATCTGTCAAGATACGAGACAATGCAAAAATTATGCATTAGCCTAAAGATGCTCCGCGAGATCTTGAACGAAGGTCTTTTAACCGGACTGCGAACTCCGACCAGCAAATTAGTTATCACTACCGAATCCGTATCTCGGTTTGACGATGACTTAACGTCAATTGAGCTATTAGCAGCCAGCCACAACCTTACAACATCACGCATCTTCAAGGCGCGAGCAGCGCTTAGAATTTTGCCCCCTAGCTGCAGAAGTCGGCTATTACAAGAAAAATTGATACACCGGAAAGATCATTCAGCAATCATAGCCTACTGCAACTCCTCCGTAACTCCTCCGCCTGTACGCACACTTAACCTTCCCATGATTTCAGACTCACCCACCGAAACTTGGCTTACGGTTACAGAGGGTGCGTGCTACATGGGAAGGAGCAGAATGGTAATACGAAGTCTAGTTTCGAAGGGGCTATTAAAAGGCGCTTATACTTTCGAAACCAAAAATGGCTTCTCGGTTAGCAAAGAATCCATTGATACGTTTCTTGATAAACATTTCAACTCACGCGATGCAGCAAACCTACTTGGATGCGCTATAAATCGCCAATCTAGCAAAGCAGCTGAACTCAATATAGTTCCAGTCCGCAGTCCTGAGGTAGATGGCACGCCCTGTATCTTTTATTCTAAAGACAGTTTCAAGAACTTGCAGAACAAGACCGCTAAAGGAGCAACTATAGAAGATGGAAATGGCCTAACGATCACTGAAACTGCCAAACTTCTTCACGTAGACGCCGCAGCAATAGCTTCAATGGCAAATCGCAACCTTTTGAAGTCTATTTATCACCTGACACGTAAACGTCGGCTAATAACCAGCTCGTCAGTTAATGAATTTTATGAGCTTTATGTGAGAGCAGCTACTTTAGCCGATTGGTTAGGCATTACCCCTTCAAAAATCGTCAAAGCTCTTTCTCAGCTTGGAATTGCGCCAATCACAGGAAGTCCACTGGACATCTCGCGCTCGCGCTTATATTCTATTGAATCCTTAACAAATTCTCCTTTTTTCATTAGAAATACCTCCCCCGAAAAGAACCAACCACCTGCAAAACACCGAGCAGGCCTAGATCACTGCCTCAAACTAAATCTACACAATTTACAGAGCGTTATCAAATCCCACAACATAAGCCCTCTTGCATTTTACAACTTATTCAGCAAGCCAGGCACTATTAAAATTATCACCATTAACAAATTAAAATTCATCACCCC
Source organism: Pseudomonas putida (assembly GCF_016406145.1). NCBI lineage: Bacteria > Pseudomonadati > Pseudomonadota > Gammaproteobacteria > Pseudomonadales > Pseudomonadaceae > Pseudomonas > Pseudomonas putida. The sequence goes on along the minus strand of NZ_CP066306.1, from coordinate 2,520,697 downwards.
TATCGACAAAAATAAAATTGATGAAATCCTTAGTAACTATTACACTTGCCCACAAGCCAATCTCATTCTAAAACCTAAGTTTGCAGAAGCTCTAATTAAAACAGGTAAACTCATCGCGCGCTACCCGTTATCTTCTGCCACAACGACCCCTTTGCTGTCAAAAAAAGATGTACATGACTACATCAAGTCCCTTAAATCCTCAGAAAAATAATTAATTCTCTTAATTTTAGATCTCAAATCTTTGGCATGATTTGGCTCTTACTGTGACTGTTTTCGACAAAACTCAGAGAAACTTGACAGTCAACTGTTAAGTCATTTTGGCATTCCTATGTAATTCAAAGGGCAAAATTCACCGTCAGATTGAAAAATGGGGCCAGGAATGCCATTGGTCGCTAGCCGTGATCCCTCTGTATCTCCATGGAAACCTTTATTCATATGCCTTTCAGCGTTCAGATCCGTTCTTTGGTCAGCGTTCGGCAGGAAAAAAGAGTTGCACGGATAAACTACGATCGCTACAGTCGTAGTTATTCGAGGCAGACACACCCCGCTCGAAGCCCCCTTACCCACGGAGCATCCTCATGAAATCTAACGTTCTGATCATCGGTGCCGGCTTTGCCGGTGTATGGAGTGCATTGAGCGCCGCCCGCCTGCTCGACAAGGCCCGGCGCGACGACCTGAGCATCAGCGTGCTGGCGCCCCAGCCTGAACTGCGTATCCGGCCACGCTTCTACGAAGCCGACGTGCATGCCATGAAGGCGCCAGTGGGTGAGCTGTTCGAAGCCGTGGGCGTGCAGTTCCTCGAAGGCCACGCGCAGACCATCGACCCCCAAGGGCGCAGCGTGAGCTACACCGACGCAAGCGGCCTGCCCCAGCAAATCGCCTATGACCGCCTGATCCTGGCAGCCGGCAGCCAGGTGGCGCGCCCGGCGATAGCAGGTATGGCCGAACACACTTTTGACGTCGACCAGATGGAGTCGGCTGTGCGCCTCGAGCAGCACTTGGCGGGCTTGGCCGCCCTGCCCGCCTCACCGGCACGCAACACCGTGGTGGTTTGCGGCGGTGGTTTCACGGGCATCGAGACCGCTACTGAAATGCCTGCCCGCCTGCGTGCCGTGCTCGGTGACGCAGCGGTGCGCGTGCTGGTGGTCGACCGCGGTACCCGTGTAGGCGCCGCGCTGGGCGCGGGCATCACGCCTTCGATTGTCGCGGCTTGCGAACAGGCGGGCGTCGAGTGGTTGGCCGGTACATCGGTGGTTGCGGTTGATGCCGGTGGCGTCACCTTGGACAACGGCGAGTACATCGCCAGTAAAACCGTAATCTGGACTGTGGGCGTCAAGGCAAGCCCGCTGACCGCCCAGGTGGCCGGCGAGCGCGACAACTTCGGCCGTCTGAAGGTAGACGACCACCTCAAGGTGGTTGGCCAGGCACACATCTACGCCACGGGTGACACCGCCTGGGCAGCCGTCGACGAACTGGGCAACCATGCGCTGATGACCTGCCAGCACGCCATCCCCATGGGCCGCTACGCTGGCAACAATGCCATGGCCGACCTGCTCGGCGAACAGCCGGTGGTGTATCGCCAACCCAAGTACGTCACCTGTCTGGACCTGGGTGGCTGGGGCGCGGCGTTCAGTGAAGGCTGGGAGCGCGAACTTAAATTGCAAGGCCAGGAAGGCAAAGCCCTCAAGCGCCAGATCAACACCGTATGGATCTATCCACCAGCCGCTGACCGTGCCTTGGCCCTGGCGGCCGCCGACCCATTGATTCCGATCGTTTAACTGCAATTTCCTGACAGATCCGTCAATAAATGACGGTTTTATCAGCTGATGACGCTGCATTGAATGTCTGGTCAATAATGATGGCAATATGGCACTATTCTGAAAAACAATAATCAGAGGTGAGGCACATAACTATATTGCAGCACATTGAGAGCTTGGCACCGCCCCGGTGAACCGGGAGTTTGCCATGCCCTTGATTGCGCACCACCGTCAAGGAACATTCCATGCAGTTACGGAATATGAAGATCGGCATTCGCGCTGCCAGCGTATTTGCCCTGTTGGGCGCCCTGGTCCTGGTCATGGGCCTTATAGCACTTTACGAAACCCGGCAGATGGACGAGGCCACGGACGAAATCCGCGTCACCTGGATGCCTGCCGTGGTCGCCCTCGGTGACATCAGTACCAACCTCGGCCGCGCCCGCGCTATCACCCTGCGCGCCGCGCTGGATGACAGCCACAGCGAGCGCATGCGCAACATCGAGTTGTTCAAACGCATCAATGAGCAACTCAACAACGGCCTGAAAGACTATGAAGCCACCATCATCGCCGCCGATGACCGTGCCCTGTTCAACGCATTGATCGCGGCCCATCAACAGTACTTCGGCCTGCAGTCGCAGGTACTCAAAGACATTGCCGCCGGCCGCATGGCCGAGGCCAAGCAGCAGATCAGCGGGCCGCTCACCCAGCACGCCGACACCATGATGAAAGCCCTGTCGGCCTTGATCACGTATAACAGCAAGGGGGCCGAACAAGCCTCGCAGCGCAGCAGTGACGTGGCCGACGAAGCCTTCGCAGCCATTATCGGTTCACTGCTGGTGATCATGATCGCCTTGGTGGCCATTGCCACCGTGCTTACCCGCAGCATCGTCGTGCCATTGGCAGATGCCGTGGCCGTGGCCGAACGTGTCGCCACCGGCGACCTGACCCAGGACATCACGATTACCGGCCGCGATGAACCAGCCTTGCTGCTGCGCGCCCTGAGCCGCATGCAGGCAAGCCTGCGCGATACCATTCGCAAGATTGCGGCCTCGTCCGACCAGCTGGCCTCGGCTTCGGAAGAGCTGCACACGGTTACCGAAGATACCAGCCGTGGCCTGCACCAACAGAGCGCGGAGATCGACCAGGCGGCGACGGCCGTCAACCAGATGACCGCCGCCGTAGAAGAAGTGGCGAACAACGCGGTGAGCACTGCAGATGCGTCCCAGGGCGCCGACCGCACCACGCGCGATGGCCGCGATCAGGTCAACCAGGCGCTGGCCTCTATCCAGCACCTGGTCGATGACGTCACCGGCACCTCTGCCGAAATCGAGCAGTTGGCCAGCAATGCCAACGAGATCAGCCGCGTGCTCGATGTGATTGGCGCGATTGCCGGCCAGACCAACCTGCTGGCCCTCAACGCTGCCATCGAAGCGGCACGTGCCGGTGAAGCGGGCCGTGGTTTTGCCGTGGTCGCCGATGAAGTGCGTGCCCTTGCCCACCGCACCCAGCAGTCCACCGCAGAGATCGAACAGATGATCGCAGGGATTCAGAACGGTACCGAGCGTGCGGTGACGGCCATGCACAGCAGCCAAGGCCGTGCCACCGGTACGCTTGAAGTGGCACAGGGTGCCGGGCAGGCGCTGGAAGTGATTGCCGAAGCGATCGCTTCGATCAACCAGCGCAACCTGGTGATCGCCAGTGCTTCGGAAGAACAGGCACAAGTGGCGCGGGAGGTGGACCGCAACCTGGTCAACATCCGCGACCTGGCGATGCAGACCTCGGCGGGCGCCAATCAGACCAGTGCGGCGGCGCAGGATTTGTCGCGCCTGGCGGTTGATTTGAACGGCATGGTCGCGCAGTTCAAAGTCTGATCTGAAACTACAGGGGCCGCGTTGCGGCCCTTTCGCGACACAAGGCCGCTCCTACGCAAACGCTTGAGCTTTGGTGTCGCGAAACCCCGGGCAACTACCCTTTGGCGCTGACAGCCCGCACAGCCTTCTCGGGCTTGTTCCGCGTAGCCAGGCAGTAATACAACGGCACCGTCACGATCAAGCCGAACAGCCAGGACAAGTCCGCCCCCTCGACAATGTTCGAATATGGCCCTACATAAAGCGACGTGTTCGCAAACGGCAACTGCACCAGAATCCCGCACGCATAGGCAATGATCGCGTGGGGGTTGAAGCGCCCGTAAATCCCGCCATCAGCGCGGAAGATCGAGGCGATGTCGTACTCGCCCTTCTTGATCAGGTAAAAGTCGATCAGGTTGATCGAAGCCCACGGCACCAGCACCAGCAACAGTGCCAGGATCAGCCCGATGAAGTGGCCGATGAAATCCGCCGAGGCATTGAGCGCAACCATCCCGCACGCCACCAGAATCACTGCAGCCAGCATTACCCGCACCTTGATGCTAGGCGTCCATTGAGCGAAGAAGGTCTGGATGGCCGTGACGATCGACAGTACCGCGCCATACAGGTTGAGGGCGTTGTGGCTGATGATGTTGAGCAGGAACAACACCATCAGGATCGGGCCCAGCCAGCCGGTGGCCTGCTTGACCGCGTCCATCGCGTCGGTGCCTTGGGGCACGCACAGCACTGCCACCGCACCAAAGCTGAAGCACAGTATGGTGCCCAGTGTGGCGCCGAAATACGTCGCCCAGAACGGCTTTGCAATACCGACTTCCTTAGGCAGGTAGCGCGAGTAATCGGAGGTGTACGGGGAGAAGCTGATCTGCCAGATGGTGCCCAGCGATACGGTGGCAATGAAGCCCGACAGGTTGAACGCGCCTCGGCTTAAGAAGTCGGCGGGCAGTTCTTGGGTAAACATCATGATGAAACCGGCCAGCAATGCCGACCCCATCACCCAGGTGCCAATGCGGTTCAGGCTATGAATGAAGCGGTAGCCGATAACACCGATCGCCGTCGCGCTCAGGGCGCCGATGACGATCGCCGTAGGCATCGGCACGCTCGGAGCAATGCCGTGGATCGACTTGCCTGCCAGCACGATGTTGGAAATGAAGAAGCCAACATAGATCAACGCCGTGAAGAACACGATCAGCAAGGCACCGTACCGACCGAACTGGCCGCGGCTCTGCACCATCTGTGGGATCCCCAGCTGTGGTCCCTGCGCAGAGGCCAGGGCGATGACCACGCCCCCGATCAGATGGCCCAGCACGATGGCGATCAGGCCCCACAGCAGGTTCAGGTGGAATACCTGGACCACCATGGCGCCGGTGACGATAGGCAGTGGCGCGATGTTGGTACTGAACCAGAGGGTGAACAGGTCGCGCGCCTTCCCATGGCGCTCGGCAGGTGGAACGTAATCGACCGTGTGATTCTCGACAAACTGGTGTTGCGATGACGGTTGGGACATGGTTTTCAGCTCGAAAGGTCGTTTTTATCTTTGTAAGGAAACCGCGTCTAGGCGGCCTCTCAGCTGCGGACCATATTATGGTATTCCAAACTTTTGACAACACTGATTCGGTTTTAAAAACCCTTACTGATCCGGTTCAGCAGCCGCGACCACGCCTTGATGTTTTCAGCTAAGCCCCGTTACACGCGGCTTTGAGCCACTCATCATGTTTTTTACACCGATAAAAATTCCGCTTGCAAAACGAGTATTACGGTATACCATCAGACACATCAACGATAAAAAGCGGCCCACCGCTACCCCCTTCGAGGTACACGCCATGATCGACGCAACCGTTTACAAGAACGTCTTGGGCTCCTTCCCCTCAGGCGTCACCGTCATCACCACCCTGGACGACGACGGCTCGATCGTCGGCCTTACCGCCAGCGCCTTTTCTTCCCTGTCGATGGACCCGCCGCTGGTGCTGTTCTGCCCCAACTACAGTTCCGATTCCTACCCTGTGCTGATCAAGAACAAGCGCTTTGCCATTCACCTGCTCTCTGGTGAACAGCAGGCTGAAGCCTACGCCTTCGCCAAAAAAGGCAAGGACAAGGCCGCCGGTATCGAGTGGACCCTGAGTGAACTGGGCAACCCGGTGCTGGCGGGGGCCACTGCGGTGATCGAATGCGAGTTGTGGCGTGAATATGAAGGTGGCGACCACGCGATAATGGTCGGCAAGGTGCACAACCTGATCGTTCCCGAGCAGGCCCCACGGCCGATGGTCTACTGCCGCGGCAAAATGGCCAGCCTGCCCGCCTTCGCCTGAGACGCCTAACGTTATTACTGACGCCTGGCACGCCAGGCGAGACTTTCAAGCTGCGAGGAATGCCCCATGAAATTTTCGTTGTTCGTACACATGGAACGTTGGGATGAACAGGTCAGCCACCGCCAGCTGTTCGAAGACCTTACCGAACTGACCCTGATGGCCGAAAACGGCGGTTTCAGCACCGTGTGGATCGGCGAACACCACGCCATGGAATACACCATTTCACCAAGCCCGATGCCGCTGTTGGCCTACCTGGCCGCACGCACCGAGAAGATCCGTCTGGGCGCCGGCACCATCATTGCGCCGTTCTGGAACCCGATCCGCGTGGCTGGCGAGTGCGCCCTGCTCGACGTGATCAGCAACGGTCGCATGGAAGTGGGCCTGGCCCGTGGCGCCTACCAGTTCGAGTTCGACCGCATGGCCAATGGCATGCCGGCCACCGACGGCGGCAAGGCCCTGCGCGAAATGGTCCCGGCGGTACGCAAGCTGTGGGAAGGCGACTACGCCCATGAAGGCGAAGTCTACAATTTCCCCACCTCCACCAGTGTGCCCAAGCCGGTGCAGCAGGGCATGCCGCCGATGTGGATCGCTGCGCGCGACCCGGACTCACACAACTTTGCGGTGAAAAACGGCTGCAACGTCATGGTCACCCCGTTGATGAAGGGTGATGAAGAAGTACTGGACCTGAAAAACAAGTTCCAGGCTGCACTGGACAACAACCCCGAGGTACAGCGCCCGCAACTGATGGTGCTGCGCCACACCCATGTGCACAGCCCGTCGGAGCCCGATGGCTGGAAAATCGGCGCCCAGGCCATTTCGCGCTTCTACCGTACCTTCGATGCCTGGTTTGGCAACAAGACGGTCCCGGTCAACGGCTTCCTGGAACCAAGCCCAGAGTCGAAGTTCGCCGAGGTGCCGGCCTTCGCGCTGGAGAACATCCGCAAGAACACCATGATCGGTACACCAGAAGAAATCATCGCGCGCATCAAGTACTACCAGGAACTTGGCGTCGACGAGTTCAGCTTCTGGTGCGACAACAGCCTGCCCCACGCCGAGAAGAAGAAGTCGCTCGAGCTGTTCATCAAGGAAGTGGTGCCGGCGTTCGCCTGAATTCCCATTGCCTGAAAACGTTGCGGGATCAGCCCGCTCCCGGCGGCCGTGTTGGCCCTCGCGAGCGGGCGTTTTTTTAGCTGCAAGCAAGGGCGTATGTGCTCGTCCGCGAGCTTGGAGCTTGAAGCCGGCTCACGCCGCCTTTCGTCTTCTCATCAGAGAAATTTCCAGCGGCCTCTTGCACAACAAATATTATGGTATACCATCAGACAACAAGAGCTGATAACCCTCACCAGGAGCCCCTCATGAGTTTCGAAATCCGCAAGATCGTCACCTACTCCGAAGAGACCCGCATCGAAGGCGGCAAGGCCACCGACAAGCCGGTGACCATGGTCGGCCTGGCCGTGGTGATCAAGAACCCATGGGCCGGCCGCGGCTTCGTTGAAGACCTCAAGCCGGAAATCCGCGCCAACTGCTCCGAGCTGGGTGCGCTGATGGTCGAGCGCCTGACAGCTGCCATCGGTGGCGCCGACAAGATCGAAGCCTACGGTAAAGCTGCCGTGGTCGGCGCCGATGGCGAGATCGAGCACGCTTCGGCGGTGATCCACACCCTGCGCTTCGGCAACCATTACCGCGAAGCCGTACAAGCCAAGAGCTACCTGAGCTTCACCAACAAGCGCGGCGGCCCGGGCACCTCGATCCAGATCCCGATGATGCAGAAGGACGACGAAGGCCTGCGCTCGCACTACATCACCCTGGAAATGCAGATCGAAGACGCCCCGCGTGCCGACGAAATCGTCGTGGTACTGGGCGCTGCCGACGGCGGCCGCCTGCACCCGCGCATCGGCAACCGTTATATCGACCTGGAAGAACTGGCTGCCGAAAAAGCCAACGCTCAATAACAACAACCAAGACGGGCCGGGGCGTGGCGTGCTTACCCGCCGCGCCCGACCTTCAAGGAGCGCCCTCCATGATTCAGCCTGTCGCTGAACGTACACCGGCCGGGACCAGTTACCTGGCCCAAGGCCAGGGCCAACCCGTGGTGCTGATCCACGGCGTGGGCCTGAACAAGGAAATGTGGGGCGGGCAGTTCGTGGGCCTTGCCAACGACTACCGCGTCATTGCCTACGACATGCTCGGCCATGGCCAGAGCGCACTGCCTGCCGCCGACACCGGCCTGGAAGGCTACGCTGCCCAGCTGGCGGAACTGCTCGACCACCTGCAGATCGCCCAGGCGACCGTGATCGGCTTCTCCATGGGCGGCCTGGTCGCACGCGCCTTTGCCCTGAACTACCCACAGCGCTTGTCTGCGCTGGTGGTACTCAACAGCGTGTTCAACCGCACCCCGGAGCAGAGCGCTGGCGTCATCGCACGCGCAGCCCAAGCTGCCCAACAAGGCCCCGATGCCAACGTCGACGCCGCGCTCGACCGCTGGTTCAGTCGGGAATACAAGGCAGCCAACCCGGCGCAGGTCGCCGCGATTCGCCAGGTACTGGCGAGCAACGACCCGCAGGGCTACCACACCACTTATTCGCTGTTCGCCACCCAGGACATGTACCGCGCCAGTGACCTGGGCAGCATTCAGGTGCCGACACTGATCGCCACCGGCGAACTCGACTCGGGCTCCACCCCGGCCATGACCCGCCAGCTCGCTGCCAGCATTCCTGGCGCGCAAAGTGTGGTCCTCGCCGAACAACGGCATATGATGCCGGTGGAGGCACCCCGTGAAGTCAACAAGATGCTTCTGGATTTCCTCAGCCAAGCCCGCACCCTCACCGAATCCGCCAAGGGGATTGTTGCATGACCCTCGTTCGTTTCCAGATGTGCATCGACGGCCAATGGCTCGATGCCCAGAGCGGCAAGACCTTCGACAGCCTCAACCCGGCCACCGCCCAGGCCTGGGCGCAACTGCCCGACGCTGATGAGGCCGATGTGGAGTTGGCGGTCCAGGCCGCCCAGCGTGCGTTCGACAGCAAAGGCTGGCGCAGCATCACCGCCACCGCACGGGGCAAACTGCTGCGCAAGCTGGGTGACCTGATCGCCGAAAACAAAGAACACTTGGCTCAGCTGGAAAGCCGTGACAACGGCAAGCTGATCCGCGAAACCCGCGGCCAGGTCGGTTACCTGCCCGAGTTCTTCCACTACACCGCGGGCCTGGCCGACAAGCTCGAAGGCGGTACCCTGCCGCTGGACAAGCCTGACCTGTTCGCCTACACCGTGCACGAACCGATCGGCGTGGTAGCCGGGATCATCCCGTGGAACAGCCCCCTGTACCTCACCGCGATCAAACTGGCGCCAGCGCTGGCCGCCGGCAACACCATCGTGCTCAAGCCTTCCGAGCATGCCTCGGCGACCATCCTCGAGCTGGCCCGCCTGGCCTTGGAAGCAGGCTTCCCGCCGGGCGTGGTCAACGTGGTCACCGGCTACGGCCCAAGCACCGGCGCTGCGCTGACGCGCCACCCGCTGGTGCGCAAGATCGCCTTCACCGGCGGCGCCGCCACCGCTCGCCACGTGGTGCGCAGCAGTGCCGAGAACTTCGCCAAACTGTCGCTGGAGCTGGGCGGCAAGTCACCGAACATCATTTTCGCCGACGCCGATCTGGACAGTGCCATCAACGGTGCTGTGGCCGGCATCTATGCCGCCTCCGGGCAAAGCTGCGTGGCAGGTTCGCGCCTGCTGGTGCAGGACGAGATCTTCGACGAGTTCGTCGCCCGCCTGATCGAGCGGGCCAAGCGCATCCGCATCGGTAACCCTCAGGACGACACCAGCGAAATGGGCCCGATGGCCACCGCCCAGCAGTTGGCCGTGGTCGAAAGCCTGGTTGCTGCGGCCAAGGCTGAAGGCGCGAAGCTGCACATGGGCGGCAAACGTGCCGAAGTCGAGGGCGAAGGCTGGTTCTACGAACCGACGCTGTTCGAGTGCGATAGCAACTCGATGACCATCATGCAGGAAGAGGTGTTCGGCCCGGTCGCCGCGGTCATCCGCTTCAAGACCGAGGAGGAGGCCCTGGCCATCGCCAACGACTCGCAGTTCGGCCTGGCGGCCGGCATCTGGACGCGCGACTTGGGCCGCGCCCACCGCCTGGCTCGCGACGTGCGTTCGGGGATCATATGGGTGAACACATACCGCGCAGTATCGGCCATGGCGCCGATCGGCGGCTTCAAGAACAGCGGCTACGGCCGTGAAAGCGGCATCGATTCGGTGCTGGCCTATACCGAGCTGAAGACCGTGTGGATCAACCTGTCCACCGCGCCGATGCCCGACCCGTTTGTGATGCGCTAAGAGGTAATACACGATGATCGAACCAGGCATCTACAAAGACGTGATGGGCTCCTTCCCATCCGGGGTCACGGTGGTCACCACCCTGGACGCCGACGGCGGCATTGTCGGCATCACCGCCAGCGCGTTCAGCGCGCTGTCGATCGACCCGGCGCTGGTGCTGTTCTGCCCCAACTATGCCTCTGACACTTACCCGATCCTGCGGGACAGCAAGCAGTTCGCGATCCACCTGCTGTCCGCCGAACAGACCGCCGAGGCCTACGCCTTCGCCGGCAAGGGCAAGGACAAGGCAAAGGGCATCGAGTGGCACCTGAGCGAGCTGGGCAACCCGCTGCTGGCTAAGGCCACAGCGATCATCGAGTGCGAGCTGTGGCGCGAGTATGATGGCGGCGATCACGCGATCATCGTCGGCGCGGTGAAGAACCTGGTGCTGCCCGCCGATCCGGTGACCCCGATGGTCTATCACAGAGGCAAACTGGGCGCCCTGCCCCCGCTGGGCTGATGCCCTGGGGGCTGCTACACAGCCCAATCGCCGGCTTGCCGGCGATTGGGCCGCAAAGCGGCCCCGATACTTTTTTCAGGGGCCGCGCGACCCTCTCACCCTTGGTTGCGGCCCCTCTTTTGATTCGGAGCTAGGCAATGAGCAACGAAAAGTACGAAAAAGGCCTGCAGATCCGCACCCAGGTGCTGGGCGAGGACTACGTCAACCGCTCGATCCAGAACGCCGATGACTTCACCAAGCCTTTGCAGGAGCTGGTTACAGAGTACTGCTGGGGCCACGTCTGGGGCCGCGATGGCTTGTCGCTCAAAGAGCGCAGCATGATAAACTTGGCCATGATTTCCGCGCTCAACCGGCCCCACGAGCTCAAGCTGCATATTCGCGGCGCCTTGCGTAATGGCCTGAGCCGTGAACAGATTCGCGAGATCCTGCTCCAGGTCGGCATTTATTGCGGCGTACCCGCGGCGGTGGACAGTTTCCGCCTGGCCCGCGAGGCGTTCGCCGAAGCCGATGCGGAGTCAACCCGTTAACAACGGGCTGTTCGAACCACTGCAGGGAGCACCTCGGTTCGGGGTGTTCCGCGATGTTGGCGAAACAGCCTCATAAAGAGCGCACCCGATGAAACGCCAGCCACTCGACGACAGCTTCAAGGTCAACCGCAACCCCGTAACACTGCGTGAAATCGTGCTCGACAAGCTGCGCGGCGCGATCATGAATTTCCACCTGCTCCCGGGCGATCGCCTGGTCGAGCGCGACCTCTGTGACCGCCTCGGCGTCAGCCGTACCTCGGTGCGTGAAGCCCTGCGTCACCTGGAGTCCGAAGGCCTGGTGGAATTCGCCGATGCCAAGGGCCCACGCGTGGCCATCATCACTCTGGAAGACGCCCGCGATATCTACGAGCTGCGCTGTGTACTCGAAGGCCTGATCGTGCAGCTGTTCACCCTCAATGCCAAAGCCAAGGACATCCGGGCCCTGGAACGGGCGCTGGAAGTCAACCGCGAAGCACTCGAGGAAGGCGAGTTGCAGCAGGTGCTGGACTCGGTGCAAGGCTTCTACGAGGTGCTGCTCGAGGGCTCCGGAAATCAGGTCGCAGCTCAGCAACTGCGCCAGTTGCAGGCGCGCATCAGCTACCTGCGCGCCACCTCGGTGTCGCAGCAAAACCGCCGTGGCGCCAGCAACCTTGAAATGGAAAAGATCGTCGACGCCATCAAGAGTGGCGACCCGCTGGTCGCCCACCAGGCCTCGGTCGATCATGTGCGCGCCGCCGCCAAGGTGGCGCTGGACTACCTGCGCCAGAAGCAGGACGACAACACCAAGGTGCGCGACATGGTCGAGCCTTTGGCACTCAAGGAACCTCGTATAGAACCCCGCATAGGCCGCTGACCATGCCCAACGCCCCGCGCTACTGCCCGCACTGCACCACAGAACTGGCCCGGGGCGTTCCCGACGGCGACACCCACGAGCGCCTGCACTGTACCGGGTGCGGCTATGTCCACTACGTGAACCCGAAAATCATCGCCGGCTGCATCATCGAGCGCGATGGCAAGTACCTGCTGTGCCAGCGGGCGATCCCGCCCCGCCCAGGCACCTGGACGTTGCCGGCCGGGTTCATGGAGGCTGGCGAAACCACCGAGCAGGCAGCGCTGCGCGAGGTGTGGGAGGAAAGCGGCGTGCGTGCCGAAATCGTCTCGCCCTACTCGATCTTCAGCGTGCCGACAATCAGCGAGGTGTACATCATCTTTCGCGCGATCGCCACCGAGGAGACCGGGCAGTATGGGCCCGAGACGCTGGCCTACACGTTTTTCGAACCCGACCAGATCCCTTGGGAAGAGATCTACTACCCGGCGATACGGCAGATTCTCGAGCGTTACATCCTCGAGCGGCAGGCTGGGGTGTACGGGATCTACATGGGCAATGACGACACAGGCAAGGTGCACTTCATTCGTTGAGCCTGCTGCGGCCTAGTCTCCGGGACAGACAGCAAAAAGCCCTCGCCAATCCGCTATTCTCGGTGCACCCTTATCATCCCCGGCAGAAGGATGGGCAGAGCACACATGGCTAAATGGCTAGACGGCGGCGGGCTGATGGCTGAACGCATTCGCAATCACGATTGGTCCACTACCTCCCTGGGCCCGATCGAGACCTGGCCTGACGTACTCAAGACCACCGTGGCCCTGTGTCTGGCCTCGCGCTTTCCCCAGGCAATTCTCTGGGGGCAAGACCTGCTCACTCTGCACAACGACGCATTCCTGCCAATCCTTGGCAAAAAACCGCAAGCGCTGGGCAAGCCGTTTTGCGAAGTATGGCAGGAGGCCTGGGCCGACATCGCGGCTATGGTCGAACGCGCCCTGGGTGGCGAAGCCGTCTATATCGAGGACTTCCCGCTGACCATCGACCGCAACGGCGGCCCGGAGCGAGCTTACTTCACCTTCTGCTACAGCCCTATCCGTGACCAGAACGGCGATGTGGTGGGCATGCTCGACACGGTCACCGAAACGACCGCCAGCGTGGTCACCAATCAGCGGCTGGCGTTTCTTGACGACCTGGGCCGGGCTGTGGCGAATGCCACCGATTCGGACCGAGTAATGGCCATCACCACTGGCATGCTGTTGGAGCACCTGCAGTTGTCCAGTTGCGCCTATGCCGTAATGGAGGCCGACCAAGATGGCTTCACTATCTGCGGCGACTCTGTCGCACCCGGCTCCCCGCGGCTGCTGGGCCAGTATCGCCTGGCTGACTTCGGCCGCCTGGCGGTCAGCCAACTGCGCAAGGGTCTGCCGCTGGTGATCAACGACAACCTGAGTGAGTTGGCCAGGGAAGAAGCCGCCACCTTCCAGGCCATTGGCATCACTGCCACCATTTGCATGCCACTGGTCAAGGGGGGCCGACTCACCGCACTGATGGCCATCCACGATAAAATGCCACGGCGATGGACGGGCTACGAACAGGCGCTGATCGGGGAAGTGACGGAACGTTGCTGGGCACATATCCAGCGGGTCCAGTCCCATGCCGAAATGCGTGAGGCGCTGGCTGCGCTAGAGTCACTCAATGCCACCCTGGAACACCGTGTCGAAGAACGCACTACCCAATTGCTGCACACCGAAGCCGTGCTGCGCCAGGCCCAGAAGCTCGAAGCCATAGGCCAGCTGACCGGTGGCGTGGCCCATGACTTCAACAATCTGCTGACCATCATTCGCTCGTCACTGCACTTCCTGCAACGCCCCAACCTCGAAGACAGCCGTCGCGAACGCTACCTCAAGACCATTACCGACACGGTCGACCGAGGCGCCAAGCTGACCGGCCAGTTGCTGGCCTTCGCCCGCCGTCAGGCATTGAGCCCCCAAGTATTCGAAGCCCGATCGCGCCTGCAGGCCATGGCCGACATGCTTGATACCGCTACGGGCGCGCGGATCCAGGTAAAACTGGAGTTGCCGTCAACGCCATGCCACATCCGCGCCGACCTCAGCCAACTGGAAACCGCTGTGATCAACCTGATGCTCAACGGCCGTGACGCCATGGCTGGCGAAGGCACCTTGCACCTGCGCCTGCTGCCCAACCAAAGCATGCCTGGCCTGCGCGAACAGCAAGAGCACCCAGGGCCGTTTGCCGCCATCTCGGTGGTGGACAGCGGTGTCGGCATCGCCGCCGAGTTGCTCGACCGTATCTTCGACCCGTTCTTCACCACCAAGGCGCCCGGCGAAGGCACAGGGCTTGGACTGTCGCAGGTGTTCGGCTTCGCCAAGCAATCCGGGGGCGATGTAGAGGTAGCCAGCATCCAGGGCCAAGGGACGACCTTCACCCTGTACCTGCCACAGGTGGAACAGCCTGCCGAGCAGGCCAATGCAGCCGCAGAGTTGAGCCAATCGCAGGTGAGTGGCGCGCGGCGAAGAATACTGGTGGTAGAAGACAACCCGGACCTTGGCACTTTCACTGCACAGATCCTCGAAGACCACGGCTACCGGATCAGCTGGGTGAACTCTGCGGAAGAAGCCTTGATGGAGTTGAACGGCGCGGCGGGCGACTTCGATGCCGTATTTTCCGATGTGGTCATGCCCGGTATGGGCGGCCTGGCCCTGGCCCGCGAGCTACGCCGCCAGTGCCCGCAATTGCCTGTGATACTCACCTCCGGCTACAGCGACGCGATTGCCGAAGGCGGCCACGAGGGATTCACATTCCTGGCCAAGCCCTACTCCGCCGAGCAAGTATGCCTGCTGCTTGGGAAGGTGCTGGCGCCCTGATGGCCGTCAAGGCCTGCCGGTAAGCAAGCGCGCCACACTCTGCGCCAGTTCTGCGCGCCGGTACGGCTTGCGCAACACCTCGAAGCCCTTGAGTTCGCGCGGTGTCAGGTTGGCGTAGCCGGTAATGATCAACACCGGCAGGTCTGCCTGACGCTCGCGCATCTGTTGAGCAAACCGCACCCCGGTCATATCAGCCATGACATGATCGGTCACCAGCACATCCGGCCACCAGCCCTTCTCCAGCAGCTGCAATGCTGCAGCGGCACTGGCGGCTTCGGTCACCTGATAACCCAGTTCACGCAACTGCAGCGCTGTGGCATGGCGCACGATCTCCTCGTCGTCCACCAACAGCACCCGAAGTGCACCGTCGGCAAGCGGCACCTCGGCCATTTCGCTGTCACGACACACCGCAGCCACATCGCTGCTCGGCAGCCATAACGTGGCAACGGTACCCTCCCCTTGCTGCGAGCGTATCTGGAAGCCGCCACCGGACTGTACGGCCAGTCCCTGGACCATCGGCAGGCCAAGACCAGTGCCCTTGCCCACGCCTTTGGTGGAATAGAACGGTTCGACGCAGCGACGCAACTGATCTTCGTCCATGCCACTGCCACTGTCGCGAACCTGCAACCACACCAGCGTCCCTTCGGTGAGGCCCGCAGGCCTTGGGGGACCGTCGGTCTCAAGCCCTGCGCAGATCCTCAAGGTGCCACCGTCGCCCATGGCGTCGCGGGCGTTGACCGCAAGGTTAAGCAGCGCCAGTTCCAGTTGATGGGGGTCTACGAGGACTGCAGGCAGGGCTGGGTCAATCTGTACCTGCACGGCAACTGTCGGCCCCAGTGATCGGGCCAGCAGCTCGTGCATGTCCTCTACCAGAGCGGCCAGCGACACGGCCTGTGGCTTGAGAGTTTGTCGGCGGGCAAAGCTGAGCAACCGCCCGACCAGATTGCGCGCACGCTCGGCAGCCTGCAGCCCCCCGTCGATCAGGCGCGGGGCACGTTCGGAGTGCGGCTGCCGGCGCAGCAGCTCGAAAGAGGCGATGATAGGCGTGAGCATGTTGTTCAAGTCATGGGCAATACCGCCAGTCAACTGTCCGATCATTTCCAGCTTGTGCGCTTCGTGCAACTGCAGCATTGCCGCCTCACGCTGGGCGAGTGCCGCCGTGACGCGCTCCTCCAGGCTGTCGTTGAGCAGGTGCAGGGCGCGTTCTGCGCGGGCATGTGTGATGGCCGCCCAGCCCTGCTTGGCGGCTTCCTCCACCAATTGGCATTCCTCTTCAAGGCACTGGCGCGTGCTGTGAAAGTGCACGCCAAGCATGGCCTCCAGACGACCGCCACGCAGCACCGGCACATGCAACGTGGAGCACAGACCGCTCAGGGGTGACGTTGCACTGTCATACGCCTGCTGCACCACCTGCCCTGCCGCCAGTTGCTCATGCAGCGATGCGCCGTAAGTCGCATAGTGGTGTTGACCGACCAGCGATGGCACGCCCTCAGCCCAATCGTGCGCGACCTTGAAACCCGCGCCGTCGCCCTGATCTTCGCCAAAACAGACCTGCGCCGCCCCCAGGTGCTCGGCCAGGCGGCTCACCACATAGGCTTCGATGCGGTCTGCTTCACCCAGCCCGGGCAACGTGCGGCCCAACTCCAGCAAGAACGCCTGATTCTGCTGGAGGCGCACCCGCTCGGTGGTCTCGGTGACCAGGCACAGCACCCCGCCGACACTTCCATCGGCCTCACGCACCGCGGAATAAGACACATCGAAGTACACCGTCTCGCCCAATCCGTGGCGTTCTATATAAAAGGGGCGATCCTTGGCCGAGAAGGTCTGGCCAGTCTCACGCACGCCACGCAGCAACGGCTCGAGGTCATGCCACAGTTCGCGCCAGTATTCCTTGCCTGGACGCCCCAATGCGTGGGGATGCTTGCTGCCAATGGTCGGCGCATAGGCGTCATTGTAAAGCGCAGCAAAGGCCTCACCCCAGAACAGCACGAACTGCGCCTGGGCAGGCAGTAATGTGGCCATCACCGCCTGCAAGTGGGGCGACCATGCTTCAGGCGGGCCGAGCGGCGAGTCGCTCCAGTCCATCGTCTGCAGCAGTGTGCCGATGGCACCGCCATTGAGCAGGAAGTGTGGTAGCGGATTGGGGGTTTCGTGTCGTTGAAGCGGTTTCATGTCTGGGATGTCCCGGGCATATTGCCATCCATCTGAGGATAAGAGATGTGCAATAAACAGTTCGTTCCCAGGGATTCGCCGTTAATTACTCCCCCGCTCAGGCGAGCATGCGCAGCATCAGCCGAGTTGCCCGATCATCAACCCCAACGCCACCAGGATCATCGCCGTTCCCGATAACCGCCCGACCCACTTCGCCGCCTCCGGCCGGGTACTCAGGACGGCTTTGGCGCCATAGCCGACCAGCAGATAGATCACCAGCGAACTGCACAGGTGGACCAACCCCAGCAGCAGGATCTGCACAGGCACCGGCCAGCTCGACTGTGGGTCGGTGAATTGCGGCAGCAAGGCCAGGAAAAGCAGGAACACCTTGGGGTTGAGCCCGCTCACGCAAAAGCCTTTTAGCGCCCAGCGCGAGCCGCTATCGCCTGCATCACCCGGCCCTCCTTGCGGCACCGCCGGGCTCAGCAACAGGTTGCCGCCCAGCCAGAGCAGATAGGTGCAGCCAGCCAAGGTCAGCAACAATAAGGCCAGCGGATGCCCGGCAACCAGGCTACCCACGCCAGCTGCAACGATCAGGGTTGCCAGAAAATGCCCGGACAGCATGCCTGCCACCGCAGGCATCACCCAGCGCCCGCGCATGCCGGCCGAGATGGCGTAAGCCCAGTCTGCACCGGGTGTGATCACGAACAGCAATGACACGGCCCAGAACGCCGTCAGCACACTGATTGCCACTTGAGTCTTCCTTCACTGGATTGGGAGTGAGGAAAGCGTACGGATTCCATCGAGGGATTATCTTTCGTATATTTCCCTTTCAAGCCTTATTGATGGAAGATTCTTCTCCGTGGACAGGACAGACCGCAAGATACTTGCCGAACTGCAGAAAGATGGTCGTTTGTCGGTTACCGAACTGGCTGAACGCGTGGGGCTGAGCCTGTCGCCTTGCCATCGGCGGCTAAAGGCACTGGAGGATTCGGGAGCCATCCTCGGTTACCACGCTCGCCTGGCACCAAGCGCCCTGGGGCTGAACTTCGCCGCGCTGGTGTTCGTCACGTTGCGCGAAGTCACCCGTCAGCCGGTCGCGGATTTCGAGGCGGCACTGGGCGAAATACCGCAGATCGTCGAGGCGCAGCGGCTGTTCGGCGACCCGGATTACCTGCTGCATGTCGTGGCAAAAGACCTGCCGGCGTTTCAGAAACTGTATGACGAACAGCTGACCAGCATTCCCAACGTGAAGCGCTTGAGCTCGACCCTGGTGATGAAAGAGGTGATTCAGGACCGGATGCTGCCGATGTAACTGCATGCACTTCAATCGGGCAGCTCGCACCAACACCACACACCCGTTTGGACCCGTACCTGCCCAAACCTGCCAAACCCGGGCCTCCCAGCCCGGTGGCCCGCTCCTTGCTACCACTCGCCCCTTAACCTTTTGTCAGCCTTAGGTTTTTTAAGGTTTATGGGCACATATTTACTAATTTCTCCTTCCCCCCGCACCCCGCATCATCGCTCCAACAAGAACGCGTCGCCCTTCGCCGGCACGCACCCGGGCAGCACCCGATGCCCCACCTTGCCTTGGAGTCAGTCATGACCAGTGCAGCCAATTCGGCACCCCTCATAGAAAAACACACGATCGGCTACGTGCCCCCGCAAGACCGCCATGGAAAGGTAAGGGATCTGTTCACGCTGTGGTTCGGCGGCAACATCGCGCCGCTGCCCATCGTCACCGGCGCGCTCGGCGTACAGCTGTTTCACCTGAACCTGCTGTGGGGCATCGTCGCCATTCTGGTTGGCCACCTGGTCGGCGGAGTGCTGATGGCGCTGCACTCGGCCCAGGGCCCGCAAATGGGCATCCCGCAGATGATCCAGAGCCGCGCCCAGTTCGGCTCGCTCGGGGCACTGCTGGTGGTGGTGATCGCCGGCGTGATGTACATCGGGTTTTTCGCCTCCAACATCGTCCTGGCCGGCAAATCGCTGCATGGCGTGGTCGACAGCGTGCCGGTACCGGTGGGTATCGTCATCGGCGCGCTGGGCTCGGGGATCATCGGCATCATCGGCTATCGCTTCATCCACGTGCTCAACCGTATCGGCACCTGGGTACTGGGCATCGGCATCGTGATCGGTTTCGGCTACATCTTCAGCCACGTGCAGAGCGACGATTTCCTCACCCGCGGCGGCTTCAACCTAGCCGGCTGGCTGGCCACCGTGTCGCTCGCGGCGCTGTGGCAGATCGCCTTTGCTCCCTACGTGTCGGACTATTCGCGTTACCTGCCGGCTGACGTGAAGGTCTCATCGACCTTCTGGACCACCTACCTGGGGTCGGCACTGGGCTCGAGCCTGTCGTTCATCTTTGGCGCCGTGGCGGTGCTGGCGATACCCGCCGGCATGGACACCATGGACGCGGTCAAACTCGCCACCGGCACCCTCGGCCCGATCATGCTGGTACTTTTCCTGCTCAGCGTGATCAGCCACAACGCCCTCAACCTCTATGGCGCAGTGCTGTCGATCATCACCCTGATCCAGACCTTCGCCTACCGCTGGATCCCCACAGCCAAGAGCCGTGCGGTCCTGTCGCTGATCGTGCTGGCGGCCTGCTGCGTGGTGGCGGTGTTCGCCTCGGCGGACTTCATCGGCCACTTCGTCGACATGGTGCTGGTGTTGCTGGTGGTGCTGGTGCCGTGGACCGCGATCAACCTGATCGACTTCTACGTGATTCACAAGGGCGACTACGACATCCAGTCGATCTTCAAGGTCGATGGCGGTATCTACGGGCGCTACAACCCGCAGGCGCTGACCGCCTATGCAGTGGGTATCGTGGTGCAGATTCCGTTCATGAACACGCCGCTGTACGTGGGGCCGATCTCCGAGCACATCAACGGTGCAGACCTGTCCTGGCTGGTGGGCCTGCTGATCACTTCGCCGCTGTACTGGTGGCTGGCGAGCCGCGACAGTGCCTATCGCCGTCGCCAGACCAGTGCCAAGCTCGCGGCTGCAAGCTGATCAGGCAGCGGATTCGGCGGGGGCCAGAGTGACAATCACCAGGGAACAGGCGGTTGATCGGCTCAGGGCTCCGCCAGCCACCGCTCAGTGATGCTGAGCGCACTTTCGAACAAGGTCGATCACTTTAGCGTCACACTGTGCAGAGTTTTTTTAAGTTACCCAAAGTGCAGCAAGCTGCCCGCTGGCAGTCAGACCAGGCCGCTTCTCCCCACGGACAATCGCGGAACAGTTTGAGCGATCAAGCACCTTCCGGCAGTAAGCTACGGTCGAACATGAACGGCCGATCTCCCAGCGGCGTATATTGATACAACTGCTGCGGCCTGCCGAGCCGCGGCTGATTCTTCTCCCCCGTATCACGCACCCAACCCAGCTCACGCAGGCGCTCCAGGCGCTTGCGCAGCGAGGTGTTGTTCACGGCCTGGCCCAGGCACGCCTGCACCGCCCCCAATGCATCGAGCACCGTGAACTTCTCGGCCAGCAGGTTCAGCGGCAGGCTGCTGTACACCGTCTTGCTCGCCAGCCGCTCGCGAGCGCGCTCCACCAGCAGGTTGTGATCGAACGGAAGCAGGACCTTGCGGCCCAACACACTGGCCAGGTCAAAAAAGGCCAACTGGTCACCCTCAACCTGCTGCCGAGGGTCAAGCAAGGCCAGGTAATAGGTGCTCAACGACCAGCCGCGCGGGTCGCGGAAGGCATTGCCTTCGGTACCTACCTGCTCCAGGTAACGCGGCAGCACCCGGGCCTTCTCGCCCAGCGCGCGCTCGGCAGCAGCCTCCAGGCTGGTGTCCGGGGTGCGGCCATTGACGAGCACACCGGGCAAAGCCCACTGAGCAGCATGGGGCTCGCGCTCGCGGCGATGCAACAACACTTGCAGATGCTGGGCTTCGGGGGCCAGGCGCAGGGCGACGATATCGACGCTGGCCAGGACTTCGGCTGTACTCACTAAAAGGCTCCACTGCTCAATGACGTAATATTCCACCAGAGCGCTTAACTTGGGCAAGCATCGATAACTGCAAGACGTGTGCTTGACACACTTATATCACCAGGTGAATTATATGGCCAGACCAGCGAGGAGAGCCCCATGAAAATCGCCAGTTTCGATGTCGACGCGCAAAACGGCTTCACCGCCAATGCCCCACAGGAATTGCCGGTGCCCGAAGGCAATGAAATCGCCGCCGATCTCAACACCATGGCCCTGCGCGCCGACCTGCGCCTGGGCAGCAAGGACGCGCACCCGGCCAATGCCGCGTGGGTGGTCACAGAACCTGGGCAAATGCTGCAACCGCTGACGCTGGCCAATGCCGACCTGACCTGGGTCAGCCACTGCGTGCCGGGCACGCCGGGCTTCGAACTGCTGCCAGGCCTGCCCGCCCCCATCGATTACGACTACTTCGTGTGGAAAGGCGTCGAACCCGACCTGCACCCCTACGGTGCCTGCTACCACGACCTGGCCGAGCGCCGCTCCACGGGCGTCATCGAATACCTCAAGGTGCAGCAGGTGGGCGCGGTGATCGTCGGTGGCCTGGCCCTGGACTACTGCGTCAAAACCACCGCCCGGCAGTTGCGCCAGGCGGGCTTCCAGGTACTCCTTTACTTGCCTGCCTGCCGCGCCCTGACCCAGGAAGGCGCCATCGCAGCGTGCGGCGCACTGGCCGCCGAGGGCGTCATCCTCTGCGGCGACGAGGCCGCGCTCGACCACCAGCTCTCTCTGATCAAGGAAGACCGCCCATGAGCGAAAGCGTTTTCGGCCCACGAATCATCCAGAACCTGCTCGACACCGACTTCTACAAGATCACCATGATGCAGGCGGTGCTGCACAACTACCCCAACGCCGAGGTGGAATGGGAGTTTCGCTGCCGTAACGGCGAGGACCTCTCGCCTTACCTGGCTGAAATTCGCTATCAGGTGGAGCAACTGGCAGACGTCACAGTCACCCACGACCAACTGGCGTATCTGGAGAAAATTCCGTTCATCAAGCCGGACTTCATCCGCTTCCTAAGCCTGTTCCGCTTCAACCTGCGCTATGTCCAGGTCGGCCTGGATGATGCCGGGCAACTGGCAATCCGTGTGCGCGGGCCGTGGCTGCACGTGATTCTTTACGAGATCCCGTTGCTGGCGATCATCAGCGAGGTACGCAACCGCTACCGCCATCGCGAAGTGGTGATGGAACAGGTGGGCGAGCGGCTGTACCAGAAACTGGACTGGCTCAAGGCCCACGCCAGTGCCGACGAGCTGGCGGGCTTGCAGCTGGCTGATTTCGGTACCCGGCGGCGCTTTTCGTACCGTGTACAGGAAACCGTGGTACATACCCTCAAACGCGATTTCCCGGGGCGCTTCGTCGGCACCAGCAACGTGCACCTGGCCCGCGAATACGAGCTCAAGCCCATCGGTACCATGGCCCACGAATGGTTCATGGCCCACCAGCAACTCGGCCCGCGCCTGGTCGACAGCCAGGCTGCCGCGCTTGAGTGCTGGGTACGCGAATACCGTGGGTTGCTGGGCATCGCGCTGACCGACTGCATCACCATGGACGCGTTCATGGGCGATTTCGACCTGTACTTTGCCAAGCTGTTCGATGGCCTGCGCCACGACTCGGGCGACCCGCTGGCATGGGCCGAAAAGGCCATCGCCCACTACCAGAAACTGGGCATCGACCCGCAGAGCAAAACGCTGATCTTTTCCGATGGCCTGGACTTCGCCAAGACGCTTGGGCTGTACCGCGCCTTGCACGGGCGCATCAATGTGAGTTTTGGCATCGGCACCAACCTCACCTGCGATATTCCCGGCGTCAAG
This sequence comes from Pseudomonas putida, assembly GCF_016406145.1. Classification (NCBI taxonomy): domain Bacteria; kingdom Pseudomonadati; phylum Pseudomonadota; class Gammaproteobacteria; order Pseudomonadales; family Pseudomonadaceae; genus Pseudomonas; species Pseudomonas putida. The sequence goes on along the minus strand of NZ_CP066306.1, from coordinate 2,497,744 downwards.
CCCATGAACATGGTGATCAAAATGACGGCCTGCAACGGCGCGCCGGTGGCCAAGATCAGTGACAGCCCAGGCAAGACCCAGTGCCGCGATGAGAACTTCGTGGCGTACCTTAAACATGTATTCAAAGTGGCTTGATCACTGTCATATACACCGCCCGGCCTATTGGCCAAGCGGCTTTTACGACGCAATACATCTGCCTTCACATTCATTCGCGCACCCCGTCCGGTAATACAAAAGTAGAGGGAGCGAGTGCCTTGCACCTGGCGTCGGAATTAAACACAACCTTTTCTGTGTGAATTCACGAGGTGCAAGATCATGGCTAACGATCAAGGCAAAAGTGGACAACAAGGCGGCACTCCCCAGCACAACCCGGACCAGGTCTCTAACGACCCGCAAAAACCTTGGGACACAGGGCATCAAGGCGGCCAGATGCCAGAAGACAAGTGGGAGAACGACCCGCAACGCTCAGGGGGTGGTGCACAACAAGGCGCAACGGGTGGCCATGGCTCCGGGAGCCGTGCCGGTACCGATGTCGAACAAGGCATGGATTCCGACCCTCAACTCGATGACGAAGAAGACAGCGGCATGAACAAGGACGATCGCTGATCTCCTATGGCCAGGGTTGATGGAACACCCTGGCCGTTAACATCTGGCGTGCGACCTCTGCGTCAGCGCCGGCGCGACCTGACTGCTGACGCTAGTAATCTCGCTTACCCTGCCGGACATGGGTGTCATGTACACAATGCCATGAACCGCGCCGCCGCCCGCGAGGGCGTGGCCGCATGCGGCAGCAGAATGGAAAAGTGCCTGACCAACGGCTGCGGGGCGATGTGCAATCGCTGCAGTGCGCCCCCTTCATGCCTGATCGACATCGCCGAAACGAAGCCAATGCCCATCCCCGCCCGCACGGCCTCCTTCACCCCTTCGACGCCGGCAATTTCCAACGCTACGCGCATGGCCACGCCACTGCGCGCAAATGCCCGTTCAACGATCTGCCGAACCCCGGAGCCGCTTTCACGCAGTACCAAGGGATAGCTGCCCAAGGCTTCCAGCGTCTGACCCGCCTGATTGGCCAACGGGTGAGCGCTTGGCACGATGGCGACGATTTCGTCCTCACGCCACGGTGTGACACCCGTGCCCAGCGGCAATTCCTGCCCGGGCGGGCCTTCGATCAGGGCGATGTCCACACTGCCCAGCGCCGAGACGATCTCTGCGGTATTGCCGTGCAAGGTGCTCACCTGCACCTCGGGGTATTGCGCATGGAAGTCGGCGATCAGGTAAGGCAGCAGGTAGCTGGCGGGCGTAGTGCTGGCACCGATGCGCAAGGTGCCGCGCTCCAGCCCGCGCATGGCGTCGCGCAGTGCCTGGGCCTGGCGAAAGGTTTCGCGCAGGCGTTCGGCATGGGCCAACAGCTGCTCGCCGGCCGCAGTAAGCCGCACTCCGCGGCCGGCACGCTGGTAAAGGGGCTCGCCGAATGCGTCCTGCAGCAGCTTGAGCTGGCCGGAGACAGCCGGCTGCGACAGATGCAAGGCCAACGCCGCATGGCTGATGTTGCCATGCTCGGCAACGGTGGCAAAAGTTATCAGTTGTTCCGGGGTCATTTATGCAAAATATCAGCTAGGCGGATATTTGCCATCCTGAATTACGATTTTTTATAAGCTTATAACCAAATTAAAGTAGGCCCTGTCGATTCAATGTCCGGAGGACTCACATGGCCACGGTACCGTCCAACCCTGCCTTTGCCCCTACCTTCTCTACCCGAGGGCGGCTCAACGGCATCCTGTTCGTCGCGTTGTTCGCGTTCGCCGTCACCCAACTGGCGGCCATGCCCGTTATCGCCAACCTGGGCATCAGCCCGCTGATCGTCGGCATCGTCGCCGGTGCCCTTTACGGCAACGCCCTGCGTGATAGCGTACCGGCCAGTTGGGCGGCGGGCATCAATTTCTCTGCCCGCGGGCTACTGCGCATCGCGGTGGCCTTTTTCGGCCTGCGTGTCAGCCTGCAGGAAATCGCCGAAGTCGGCTGGTCTGGCCTCACGGTCTCGCTGCTGGTGGTGGTCAGCACCCTGCTGATCGGCCTGTGGTGTGGCATGAAGCTGCTCAAGCTGGACCGCGATACCGCCTTGTTGACAGCAGCCGGCAGCGCCATTTGCGGCGCCGCAGCAGTGCTGGCCTTCGAATCGGCGCTGCGCAGCGCACCGCACAAGAGTGCCATGGCAGTGGGCAGCGTGGTGCTGTTCGGCACCCTGTCGATGTTCCTGTACCCGCTACTGATCAACAGCGGCTGGCTGCACCTCGATACCCTGGGTGCCGGCCTGTTCCTGGGCGGCACCGTTCATGAGGTTGCTCAGGTGGTGGGCGCAGCAAGCAATGTCAGCCCCGAGGCCACGCACATCGCTACCATCGTCAAGATGACCCGGGTGATGCTGTTGGTGCCGGTACTGCTGGTGGTGGGTGTCTGGATCAGCCGTACCCGGCTGCCGGGTCAGGCACAAGGCAACGGCCGCATCGCCATGCCATGGTTCGCCTTCGGCTTCCTCGCGCTGGTATTGGTGAACTCGCTGCAGGTATTGCCAGGCAGCGTGACCCAAGCGGTCAACGGCCTGGACACCTTCGCCCTGACCATGGCCATGACCGCACTGGGCATGGAGACACGCTTGAGCCAGATCCGCCAGGCCGGCCCGCGGGCGCTGGTGACAGGGGCGATTCTCAACCTGTGGCTGCTCGGTGGCGGGCTGGCGATTACGCTGGGTGTGCAAAAGCTCTTCGCATGACTTATGGTGTTGTCAAAGAAGGATGTTTTACCTGCACAGGAAAGACTTAGATGCCCCAACGCCATGTCATCAATGCATCCGTCAGCCCCAAAGGCAGCCTGGAGACGCTGTCGCAACGTGAAGTCCAGCAACTGAGTGAAGCCGGCACCGGTAGCCTCTACACCCTGTTCCGCCAGTGCGCCCTGGCCATCCTCAACACCGGCGCCCATGTCGACAATGCCAAGACCATCCTTGAGGCCTACAAGGACTTCGAGGTACGCATCCACCAGCAAGACCGCGGCGTGCGCCTGGAGCTGCTCAATGCACCGGCCGATGCCTTCGTCGATGGTGAAATGATCGCCAGCACCCGCGAGATGCTGTTCAGCGCCCTGCGCGATATCGTCTACACCGAAAGCGAACTGGCCAGCCAGCGCATCGACCTGGAAAGCTCCCAGGGCATCACCGACTACGTCTTCCACCTGCTGCGCAACGCACGCACCCTGCGCCCGGGCGTCGAGCCGAAAATGGTGGTGTGCTGGGGCGGCCATTCGATCAGCAGCGAGGAGTACCAGTACACCAAGAAGGTTGGCCACGAACTGGGCCTGCGCAAGCTCGACATCTGCACCGGGTGCGGCCCGGGCGTGATGAAGGGGCCGATGAAAGGCGCCACCATCGCCCATGCCAAGCAACGCATGCACGGCAGCCGTTACCTGGGCTTGACCGAACCGGGCATCATTGCCGCCGAGGCGCCCAACCCGATCGTCAACGAACTGGTGATTCTGCCGGACATCGAGAAGCGCCTGGAAGCCTTCGTACGTGTCGGCCACGGCATCATCATCTTCCCAGGTGGCGCCGGTACTGCCGAGGAGTTCCTCTACCTGCTCGGCATCCTGATGCACCCGGACAACCAAGAGCTGCCTTTCCCGGTGGTGCTGACCGGGCCGCGCAGTGCCGAGCCGTTCCTGCTGCAATTGCATGCCTTCGTTGGCGCCACCCTGGGTGAGGCAGCCCAGCGCCACTACCAGATCATCATCGATGACCCGGCCGAGGTAGCGCGGCAGATGGTCGAAGGGCTCAAGGAGGTCAAGCAGTTCCGCCGTGAGCGCAACGACGCGTTCCACTTCAACTGGCTGTTGAAGATCGACGGCGGCTTCCAGCATCCGTTCGACCCGACCCACGCCAACATGGCGGAACTTGCCCTGCGCCGTGACCTGCCGCCGCATGAACTGGCCGCCAACCTGCGCCGGGCGTTTTCCGGCATCGTTGCCGGCAACGTCAAGGACAAGGGCATCCGCCTGATCGAGGAGCACGGGCCTTATCAGATCCGCGGGGACAGTGCGGTACTGGAGCCGCTGGGGCGTCTGCTGCAGGCGTTTGTCGACCAGCACCGGATGAAACTGCCGGGTGGCGCGGAGTATGTGCCTTGTTATCAGGTTGTGACCTGAAGACAACGGGGCCGCACTGCGGCCCATCGCCGGCAAGCCGGCTCCCACTGGGTTTGCGCTGAGCTTGAGAGCAGCGGGGTACCTGTGAGGGCCGGTTGAAGCGCTACCTGACCGGGTTCATCTCGCTGCGGTCAACCAGGCGAATACTGTTACGCCCGCCACGCTTGGACTGATACAGCGCCACATCACCCTGCTCGATCAACGCCGCCAGGCTCGCCGGCGGATGGTCGAACAGGTTGGCGCCAATACTCAGGGTCACGGCCTGCGGGGTCGGCATTGCCTGCTCGGCAAATTGCTGGAACTGGCTACGCAAAACGCCACCCAGCTCCACCACCCGCTCACTGCTGGCGTCGCTGAGCAGGATGACGAACTCATCCCCGCCCAGCCGTGCCGCCAGTGACCGCTCCGGCAACACCGCACGGATCATCTCGCTGAGCGTGACCAACAGCCGGTCGCCAGCCGCGTGGCCATGCAGGTCATTGACCAGCTTGAAGTTGTCGATGTCTATCAGCAGCAGCGCCCCAGGCCGGGCCGGGCTCACGTCTTTGAACAGGGGCGTGGCGCGGACTTCCAGCGCCCGGCGGTTGTACAACGCCGTCAACGGATCGCGAGCAGCCAGCCGGGCGATCCGCTCTTCACGGCGATAACGCACGGTACCGGTCATCGACAGGGCGATCAGCATGATCGCCATGGTTCCCTCAACCAGCGACACCTGAATGATCAGGCCGCCGAAGGTCGCCAGGTCGATCAGCGTGCCAGGCGTCACCGCGATGACAGCCTTGACCACATAGAACAGGCCATGGATGAGCAGCACATAACGCAACTGCACCGCCCCCACGCTCAACGATTTGCCGTGCGGGCGCAACAGCAGGCTGGCCTTGAGCGTGAGCAGCGCCACCAGCAGCGAGTTGACCATCAGCATGACCTTCGACCACTCAGGCCCCACGGGCAGCAGCAGCAAGGCAAACCAGGCGACGACGATCAGCAGCCAGCCCCGCGACAGGCGGGCCTGGGTAAAGCGCAGCACCCCCAGCAGGAAGAACGCATGCGCCACCACCAGCAAGCCGTTGGCGAACCAGATACCGATCAACAGCAGGCCGATCCCGCGCAACAGGGCCAGGGTGGAGCCGATGGTGATGGTGGCGAAACCCGCGCTCCAGAACAGCAGCGAGGGTTCGCGGACGCTGCGCCACTCGATCGCCAGGTACAAGGCTGCGGCGGCAGCCAGGGCGATGGTGATGGTCAGCATCGTGGGTGGATCAAGCGCCATGAAAGTTTTGGCCTGTCTGGTTAACGTGGAAAACGGCTGATTGTATTCGTTTGCCATGACTTTTCAGAGAGGTAAAAACGGCTCACAACACCCGCTTGATCAACGGCTCCAGGCGACTGAAACGCAAGCGGCGCAAGAACCTGCGCACTTCTTTGGGGTGCTCCGCCTTGACGCCCAATTCTTGGGCCGAGCCGATCTTCGGTGCAAACCGGCGAATGCCCTCCAGTTCCACTTCCCGCGGCACCGTCCATTCGCCCTGCGGGTCGTCGATCAGCAGCCCGTTCTCCAGGTCCAGGTTGAACCCGCGCGGATTGAGGTTGTTGCCTGTCAGCAACGAGTAACGCTGATCGACCCAGACGCCTTTGGCATGAAAGGTATGCCCAGGGTCGTTCCAGATCCGAACCACCAGTTGGCCGCTGACAATGCTGGCATGGCGGCGCCGGGCAAAGGCGCGCAAGTTATCCTCATACAGATAGGGCAACGCGCCACTGGCGCTGAACGGCTCACCGGGCGCGATATAGAAATCATTGGCCGTACGGTGGCCGACAATCAGTTCCACCCGCACGCCGCGGTCCAGGGCGTGGTCGATCTCGCGCATCACCACTCGGGGCGGGTTGAAATAAGGCGTGCTGATGATGATCTGTGACCGCGCCGCAGCCAGCAACGCGCACACCGCGCGGTTAAGCGGGTTGCCACGGCCAACGCCGAGCAACGGCACCACCCGCAGGCCCTGCCCTGCAACGGCAGCCGGTGCGTCATACGCCATGCGCCGCAGCCGTGCACGCAAGCGGCGAATATCGCCGCGCAGGCTGCGGTTGGTCGGTGGCGCCGGCAGGTCCAGGCGCGGCGTTGCAGTGTGGTGCAGCAGCCGCCGCACCAGGGCGACCATGGCATCGGCCAGCTCAGGCGACTGGAACAGGTGGTAACGGTCCAGGCGATAACGGTCGAAACGGTGCAGGTAGACGTTGTTCAGGCTGGCGCCGGTATAGATCACGCAGTCGTCGATCACGCTGCCCTTGAGGTGCAGCACGCCGAACAACTCACGGGTTTGCACTGGCACGCCATGAATAACCACGTCCAACCCACGCAGCTGACGCTGGGCCTGGTACCAGGCGGCATTGCCCGGCTGGCGCCCGGCGCCCAGCAGGCCACGGCGTGCGCGAAACCAGTCGACCACGATGACGATCTCCAGGCCCGGCCGCGCCGCCTTGGCCTGGTACAGGGCATCCAGCACTTCCTGCCCGGCCTCGTCCTCCTGCAAGTACAAGGCGACGATGACAATACGCCGGGTCGCAGCGCCGATGCGCTCAAGCAAGCAGGTGCGATAGGCCGCGGCATCGGGCAAAACCTGGATGGCCTGCGGCGCGATGGCGAAACCTGGCAGCGCGGCCAGCATGGATTCGGGGTTCAAGTAGCTTCACCTTCTGTCTGCATTCAGGTCCATTCCTGGCCATCACGCCGGAGTGTAAGATCGACCGGGCAACGACCCATAACAACAAGAAACATGCGAGGCCTGTTTTTCACTGCCCCCGACGAATCACGCCTCAGCTTGCACAGGAAGATCGCAATGGTCCACCCCGTTTCTGCAATCGTCTCGCCTTGCCCAGCCAAGACCTTCGGTTTTCTGGTGCTGCCCAACTTCACCACCATCGGCCTGGCGTCGGCGGTGGAAACCTTGCGCATGGCCAATCTGGCAGCCCGCCGCCCCCTCTACCGCACCGTATTGCTCGCCGCCAGCGAAGCGCCGGTGATGGCCAGTAATGGCATGCGTATCCTGCCTGACCATGCCATCGCCGATGCCCCGCCGCTGGATGCCCTGTTCGTGGTCGGGGCCAACCCGATCGACCGCAGCCGAGGTAACCGGCCCCTGATCGACTGGCTGCGCCAACTGGCCCGCCAGCACGTTCCGCTAGGCGGCATCTGTACCGGTAGCTACCTGCTGGCCAAAGCCGACCTGCTCAAAGGCTATCGTTGCACCATCCATTGGGAGGACATCGAGGCCCTGCAGGAGCATTTCCCCGGGATCGTCATTTCCAGCCAGCTTTTCGAACTGGACCGCGACCGTTACACCTGCTCCGGTGGCGTTGCGGCCATGGACATGATGCTACAACTGGTCGCCCGCGAAGCCGGTGGCCAAGACATCGCCGCCAAGGCGGCCGAGTTGCTGCTGTGCGACCGGGTGCGCGGCGAGCGCGAGCGACAGCGCGTGCCGTTGCGCACCTTGCTGGGCAGTGCCCAGCCCAAGCTTAGCCAAGTGGTGGCGATCATGGAGGCCAACCTGGAGGAGCCGCTGGCGCTGGAGGAACTGGCCAGCCTCAACGAGGTGACCGTGCGCCAGCTAGAGCGGCTGTTCCACAAGTATTTGCAGCGCACGCCCAGCCAGTATTACCTGGAGTTGCGGCTGTCGCGGGCGCGGGAATTGCTGTTGCGCAGCGACGTGCAAGTGCGGGAGGTGGCGCTGGCATGCGGGTTCAGTTCGCCGGCGCATTTTTCCAAAAGCTACAGCCGCTTCTTTGGCCTGTCGCCGCTGGGGGAACGGCGGCAGGCATCGTTGCACTGATACCTCAGTCTTTCAGTTCGTCGTGGGCCGTTTCCCGGCACATCAACATGGCCACCAGCGCCACCAGCGCCGCCGCCAGCAGGTACCCGGCCGGCGCCAGTTTGCTACCGGTCACATGAATCAACCAGGTGGCGATGAACGGTGCCGTCCCGCCAAACAAGGCGTTGGCCAGGTTGAAGCTCAAGGCAAAGCCACTGAAACGGACGCGAGTGGGGAAGATTTCCGCGAGCAGGCAAGGCAAGGTGCCGTCGTTCATCGCCAGCATCGCCCCGAAGAAGATCTGGATCGCCAGGACCACCAGCAGGGGCTGACCATCGAGCAGCTTGAACAGCGGCACGGTCAACCCCAGGAACAGCAGCGAAGCAACCACCAGCATAGTCTTGCGGCCAAAGTGGTCAGACAAGCGTCCCATCAGGAAGATCAGGCCGATGTAGGTGGCCAGGGAAACCGTCGAGGCGATGAACGAGTCACGCTCGCTCATGCCCATTTCACTCGACAGGTAAGTGGGCATGTAACTGAGCAGCAGGTAGAACGCCACAGCATTGAGGCAGGTAACCCCGATACCGATGGCCAGGCTGCGGCGGTGCCGGCTCAGCAGTTCGCGGATCGGCGCCGGCGTCATGCAGGCCTTGCTTTCCAGCCGCTGTTCCATCTCCAGGAACTTGGGTGTGTCCTGCAGGCTCATGCGGATATAACGTCCCACCAGGCCAAACGGCGCCGCCAGCAAAAATGGCAGGCGCCAGCCCCAGCTGTGCAGGTCTTCAGTGCTGAGCAGTTCATGCAAGGCCGCGACAAATGCTGCACCAAACAACAGCCCGGCCGCAGTGCTGGCCGGCACGATGCTGGTGTACAGCCCCCTTCGGCCAGGCGGTGCATACTCGGCGAGAAATGCCGCAGCGCCGGCATACTCGCCCGAAGCAGAAAAGCCCTGCACGAGGCGGATCAGCAACAACAGGCACGGCGCCCACAGGCCGATCTGCGCATACCCCGGCAGCAGGCCAATGCAGAAGGTCGAAATCGACATGATCAGGATCGACAGTGACAAAGCATTGCGCCGGCCATGACGATCGCCAAAATGGCCCCACACCACCCCGCCCAGCGGGCGTACGAGGAAGGACAGGGCGAATACCGCGAACGTCGCGAGCAAGCCGCTGGTCTTGTCGGTTTGCGGAAAGAAGGTGGCGGCGATGATGGTCGCCAGGTAGCCGTAGGCCGCGTAATCGAACCATTCGACGAAGTTGCCCATGAAACTGGCGCGGGCGGCCTTGCGCAGGGCCTGGCGTTCGGCGCCTTGGGTGGCACCGGCGAGGGTGGGAGCATTCAGGGTGGTGCTGGACATGACGGATACCCTCTGGTTCTTCTAATTGGAGGCAGGGTCTGAAGGTCATACAGTTAGTTGTTATTGTGTTGTTTGTGCCGGCCTCTTCATTCGCGCAGAGGCCGGCACCTGTCATCATTTGCGAATGATGTTGCGCTCCGGTCCATACGGGAACTTGGTGATGTTCTCGGCACCCGTTTCATTGACGATCAGGATGTCATGCTCGCGGTAGCCCCCTGCCCCCGGCAGCCCTTCGGGCAGCATGATCATCGGCTCGATCGATACCACCATGCCCGGTTCCAGCACCGTATCGATGTCCTCGCGCAGCTCCAGCCCTGCCTCACGGCCGTAGTAGTGGCTGAGTGTGCCGAACGAGTGGCCATAGCCGAAGGTGCGGTACTGCAGCAGGTCATGGCGCAGGAAGATCTCGTTCAGCTCGCGGGCGATATCGCAGCAGCGCATGCCCGGGCGCACCAGCTTGAGCCCTGCCTCGTGCACTTCGACGTTGGCTTGCCACAGGCGCAAATGCTCGTCCGGGCAGTGGCCCAGGAACAACGTACGCTCCAGTGCGGTGTAGTAGCCGGCGATCATGGGGAAGCAGTTGAGGCTGAGAATGTCGCCCGGGTTTACCTTGCGGCTGGTCACCGGGTTGTGCGCACCGTCAGTGTTGAGCCCGGACTGGAACCAGGTCCAGGTGTCCATCAACTCGCTGTCGGGGAAACTGCGGGCGATCTCGCGGATCATCGCCTGGGTGGCATGCAGTGCCACTTCATATTCCGGCACCTGGTCCTGCAGCGCCTCGACCACCGCCGCACCGCCAATGTCAGCCACCCGCGCCCCATGGCGAATGAGCGCCTGTTCTTCGGCGGACTTGATCATGCGCATGCGCATGCAGGGCGCACCGATGTCCAGCAGCTCGGCCCTTGGGTAGCAGGCAGCGAGCTTGGCATGGTTCTGCAGGTTGAGGTGGTCGTACTCAACGCCGATACGCGACGCCAGCGGTAGCGCCTGCTGGATGGCCACAAAATAGTTGTCGCGCTGCCAGTCGGTATAGACGATGTTGTCGGTGCCGACCGTGCGACGCCAAGGTTGGCCACCGTCGATGTTGGCGCTGATCGACACCACCTTGTCGTGGGTCACCACCAGTGCATAAGGGCGGCCAAACGAACAGTAGAGGAAGTCGCTGTAGTAGTTGACGTTGTGGTACGAGGTGAAGATCGCCGCCTCGATATCCTGCTCGGCCATATAGGCCCGCAGCCGGGCATGGCGGGCGGCATATTCCTGTGCGGAAAAAGTCGGTTTGACCTTGTTGCCGTTGCGGATCTTCAGGGTCTGGGGCATTTGCATGGTCGGTGTTCCTTGTCGTTGTGAGCACGCTGTTTCAGGCCGGCCGCCTGAGATGCATTGCAGCAGAACGAACGAGGACGCTTTTGTACCTATCCGACCTGGAATTGGCGCGATGGCCACTGCCCCATTGCAAACAAGCCGGCCCCCACAAGCACTCCACCGCCTTCTGGCTTTGTGGTGTGACTGCGGGGGCCGGCTTGCCGGCGATTGGGCTGCAAAGCAGCCCCAGTCATTACCTTTATTTCAAATCAAAACGATCCAGCTCCATCACCTTCACCCAAGCTGCAACGAAGTCCTTGACGAACTTGTCCTTGCCATCGCTGCTGCCATACACCTCGCTCAGCGCCCGCAACTGCGCATGCGAGCCGAACACCAGGTCCACACGGGTGCCTGTCCACTTCACTTGCCCGGTCTTGCGGTCGCGGCCTTCGAAGCTTTCGTTGTCGCCCGAGGTGGCCTTCCACTCCACACCCATGTCCAGCAGGTTGCGGAAGAAGTCATTGCTCAGGGTGCCAGGCTGGTCGGTGAACACGCCGTGCTTGCTGCCGCCATGGTTGGCGCCCAGCACCCGCAGGCCGCCGATCAGCACGGTCAGTTCCGGCGCGGTGAGGGTCAGCAACTGGGCTTTATCCAGCAGCAGTTTCTCGGCCTTGACGCTGTAGCGCGCCTTGGTGAAATTGCGGAAACCGTCAGCCAGTGGCTCGAGCACAGCGAACGACTCGACATCGGTCTGTTCCTGGGAGGCGTCGACACGGCCCGGGCGGAATTGCACGTTGCCAGCGTAGCCGGCATCCTTGGCGGCCTTTTCCACCGCGGCGGTACCGGCCAGCACAATCAGGTCGGCCAGAGAGATGTGCTTGCCACCGTTGTTGAATTCACCCTGGATCTGCTCCAGTGCCGCCAGCACTTTGCCCGTGCCCTGATTGGCTGGCCAGTCCTTCTGCGGCGCCAGGCGCAGGCGTGCACCATTGGCGCCGCCGCGCTTGTCGGAACCACGGAACGTCGAGGCGGCTGCCCAGGCGGTGGATACCAGCTCACCGACACTCAACCCTGACGCCAGGACCTTGGTCTTGAGCGCGGCTATGTCTTGCTCGCTTGGCAACGGCTGATCGGCCTTGGGCAATGGGTCTTGCCACAACAGTTCCTCATTGGGCATTTCTGGCCCGAGGTAACGTGCCAGCGGGCCCATGTCGCGGTGGATCAGCTTGTACCAGGCACGGGCGAAGGCGTCTGCCAGCTGGTCGGGATTGTCTTTGAAGCGCCGGGCAATCGGCTCGTAGATCGGGTCGAAACGCAGGGCCAGGTCCGAGGTGAGCATGGACGGTGCGTGGCGTTTGCTCGGGTCATGGGCATCCGGCACGGTGCCAGCGCCTTTGCCCTCCTTGGGCTGCCACTGGTGGGCACCGGCCGGGCTCTTGGTCAGTTCCCACTCAAAGTTGAACAGGTTGTTGAGGTACTCGTTGCTCCACTGGGTCGGCGTCGAGGTCCAGGTCACTTCCAGGCCACTGGTGATGGTGTCACCACCCTTGCCGGTGCCAAATTTGTTGGCCCAGCCCAAGCCTTGCAGTTCAAGGCCGGCAGCTTCCGGTTCGGCGCCGACGTTGTCGGCCGGCCCTGCGCCGTGGGTTTTGCCGAAGGCGTGGCCGCCGGCGATCAACGCAACGGTTTCTTCATCGTTCATGGCCATGCGGCCGAAGGTTTCGCGGATATCCTTGCCCGAAGCCACCGGGTCGGGGTTGCCTTCCGGGCCTTCCGGGTTGACGTAGATCAGGCCCATCTGCACGGCGGCCAGCGGGTTTTCCAAGTTGCGCTCGGCCGACAGGTCGCGGTTCTGCTCTTCACCGTGCTTGGCGGGTTCGGCCACCAGGTCCCCCTGCCCGGGCGCCTGGGCCTTGACCTGGTCCTTGCCATAGCGGGTGTCGCCGCCGAGCCAGACCTTTTCCGAGCCCCAGTACACGTCTTCGTCCGGCTCCCACACATCCGCGCGGCCGCCGGAGAAGCCGAAGGTCTTGAAGCCCATCGATTCCAGGGCGACGTTGCCGGTGAGCACGATCAGGTCGGCCCAGGAAATCTTGTTGCCGTACTTCTGCTTGATCGGCCACAGCAGGCGCCGGGCCTTGTCCAGGCTGACGTTGTCGGGCCAGCTGTTGAGCGGCGCGAAACGCTGCTGACCAGAGCCGGCGCCGCCGCGGCCGTCACCGATGCGGTAGGTGCCGGCGCTGTGCCAGGCCATGCGGATGAACAATGGGCCATAGTGGCCGAAGTCGGCCGGCCACCAGTCCTGGGAGTCGGTCATCAAGGCGGTCAGGTCTTGCTTGAGCGCCTGGAAGTCGAGGCTCTTGAACGCCTTGGCGTAGTCGAAGTCCGGGTCCATCGGGTCGGACTTGGTGCCATGTTGGTGGAGAATCCTGAGGTTGAGCTGGTCAGGCCACCAGTCTCGGTTGGTGGTGCCGCCACCTGCGGTTTGATGGAACGGGCATTTCGATTCGTTCGACATCTGCTGTTACCTTTGGGTCGGTTATCCAGATTTCCGGTCTATGCCAGGTGTTCTTTGAGCCGAGCACATGGGCTCATGCCTACCCCTCATCAGGTCAGGTCGGTCACGTTCCGACAGGGGCTTGCGAAGCTGTCACGGCGTGGCGGCAGGGTCTTGCACCCAGGTGCTCTGACGCCGCCCGCAGGGGAATTCGCAGGGCCACGGTCAAGACTAGTCGAGCTTGGGCAGACTTCTAATAGAGTGGCTATTGGAGGGTGATAGGTTGGCTCTGTCAGGTATTCAGTATGTCTCCCCTACCGGCACATCCTTACAAGGCGCAAGGGCCCGTGCCGTGCTTCAATACACCGCCAACCACCCAATTTCCTGCGTGAGCCAAGCCCCATGAACCGCAACGACCTGCGCCGCGTCGACATGAACCTGCTGGTGCTTTTTGAAGCCCTGATGATCGAGCGTAACCTGACCCGCGTCGGCGAAAAGCTGTTCATCACCCAGTCCACCGTCAGCGCCGCCTTGGCCCGCCTGCGCGAACTGTTCGATGACCCACTACTGATCCGCAGCGGCCGGGTCATGGAGCCAACTCCCCGGGCCATGCAGATCTTCGCCGAGCTGGGGCCGGCCATGGACGTGATCTCTTCAGCGATCAGCCGCGCCCGGGAGTTCGACCCGACCAACAGCTGCAACGTATTCCGCTTGGGGCTCTCAGATGACGCCGAATTCGGCCTGTTCCCGGCCCTGCTGCAAGCCCTGCGCGAAGAAGCACCGAACATCAGCGTGGTGGTGCGCCGTACCAACTTCCTGCTGATGCCTGGCCTGCTGGCCAGCGGCGAGATCTCGGTGGGCGTCAGCTATACCACCGACCTGCCGGCCACGGCCAAGCGCCGCAAGCTGCGTGACATCGGCGTGCGCGTATTGCGCGCCGACGGTCGCCCAGGCCCGCTGACCCTGGACGAATACTGCGCCAGGCCGCATGTGATGGTGTCGTTTTCAGGAGACATGAGTGGCAACATCGACCTTGATCTGGCGCGCATCGGCCGTTGCCGCAAGGTAGTGCTGGCCGTGCCACAGTTCGGCAGCCTGCGCGCACTGCTGCGCAATACCGAACTGATCGCAACCGTGCCGGACTACGCCGCCTGCGCCCTGGCTGACGATGGCAGCCTGCGCGCCGACCCGGCGCCGTTCGACATCACCGAGGCGGAACTGTCGATGGTATGGAGCGGCGCGCAAGACAATGACCCGGCCGAACGCTGGTTGCGAGAACGGATTCTGCAGTTCATGGCCAGGTAGCGCAGGCATGGCACCTTTTCACTTGCGCCGTTGCATCCAAGCTGCCCCAAGCCCACTCAGGCAGATGATGGCGATGCCCAGCAAGGTGGTGCTATCGGGCACCTGCCCGTAGATCAGCAACCCCAGCAAGCCGGCAAACACGATCTGGCAATAACTGAACGGCGCCAGCAGAGCCGGCGCGGCGTGGCGGAAAGCCTGGGTCAGCAGCAGGTGCGCACTCATGCCGAAACCACCCAGTGCCAGCATCAGCAGCGCGTGGTCCCAGCGCGGTAGCTCCCAGAAAAACGGCACCAACGCACTCATCACCAGCGTGTTGCACAGCCCGGCGTAGAAGTTGCTGGTGGTGGGGCTGTCATGGGCGGCGAGTATGCGTGTGAGCAACTGGTAGAAGCAAAAGCCCAGTGCCGAGCCGAAGGGGTACAGGATCGCCGGGGTGAACATCGCGCCACCGGGGTGCACCACCACCAGCACGCCGATGAAGCCCAGCACCACCGCCACCCATTGCCCGGGTGTGACCCGCTCCTTGAGCAGCGGCGCCGACAGCGCAGTGACCAGCACCGGGGCCAGGAAGTTGACCGAGGTCGCCTCGGCCAGCGGCAGGTACTGCAAGCCGGTGGTGAACAACAGGCTGGTGCTGAGCAGGCTCAGGGCGCGCAAGGTCTGCAGCACCGGGCGCCGGGTGCGCAACACATTGAGGCCAGATTTGGGCAGGAAGATACCGGCCATCAGCAGGGTATGCACCAGGTAGCGGGCCCACACCACCATGATGATCGGGTACAGCCCACCGAGGAATTTGGACAAGGCATCGTGGCTGGCGAACAGAAACGTGGCCACCACCACCAGGGCGATGCCGCGCAGGGGGTGGTTGACTCCGGACAGCGGTGTGCTGGAACTCATGGCGTTCTCGATGGCGGCGCTGCGACATGCAACGCCAGGTGAAGGCAGTGCGACTGCAGGGATTCTAGAAGAGATACGACGACTTGAGGAAGGTCAATTGACACGCTCATGCAGGGCAATGTGTTTTCCGTTCGCTGATCGACCACTTTCTGGCCCCTGCTCATGGTCCCAGGCAGGCGAAACGCGCACCATCGAGCCTGGACCCTCGAACCCGAACAAGGAGTTTTCATGCATAGGCTCACCACCCGCAACGGCCTCGACCTGCCCAGCATTGGCCTGGGCACCTGGCCGATGACTGGCGCCGAGTGCACACGAGCAGTGCACCAGGCACTGGAGCTGGGTTACCGGCACATCGATACCGCCACTGCCTACGACAACGAAGCCGCTGTTGGCCAGGCGTTGCGCGACAGCAGCGTGCCACGCGAACAGATTCACCTGACCACCAAGGTCTGGTGGGACCGCCTGGCGCCCGAGGCCATGCGACAGTCCCTGGAGAACAGCCTGCGTGCCCTGGGCACCGAGCAGGTTGACCTGTTCCATATTCACTGGCCCGGCAAGGAATGGGACCTGGCCCGCAGCATCGAGACGCTGGTGGCCCTGCGTGACGAGGGCAAGGTACGCAGCATCGGCGTGGCCAACTTCCCGCTCGGCCTGCTGCGCCAGGTGATCGAAGCGCTGGACGCGCCGCTGGCGGCGATCCAGGTGGAATACCACGTACTGCTCAGCCAGCAACCGCTGCTCGACTACGCCCGCCAGCACGACCTGCTACTCACGGCGTATACCCCGCTGGCCCGCGGGCGGGCGGCGGCGCAGCCGGTGATCCAGGACATCGCCCGCAAGCATGGCGTGTTGCCGAGCCAGGTGGCGCTCAAGTGGTTGCTGGACCAGGACGGCGTGGCGGTGATCCCCAAGGCCAGCAGCCGCGAGAACCAGCTGAGCAACCTG
Source organism: Pseudomonas putida (assembly GCF_016406145.1). Lineage (NCBI taxonomy): Bacteria > Pseudomonadati > Pseudomonadota > Gammaproteobacteria > Pseudomonadales > Pseudomonadaceae > Pseudomonas > Pseudomonas putida. The sequence goes on along the minus strand of NZ_CP066306.1, from coordinate 2,481,429 downwards.
GCGGCGCTGGATGTGCGCCTGGATGCTCAGGATCGGGCGCTGATTGCCGGGTTGCCCAAGGATCAGCGGGTGGTGAGCCCGGACTTTGCGCCGGACTGGAACAGCTGAATGCCAGGGGCCGCTTTGCGGCCCTTTCAACTCACCGCCACAGCCACCTGCTTCAACCGCTCCCCCGCCGGCACCGGGCGCCCATACAGATAACCCTGGAAGTGCGAGCACCCTTCCGCCGCCAGCCGCTGCATCTGCTCCTCGGACTCCACACCCTCAGCCGTGGTCTTGATCATCAGGCTGTTGGACAGTTCGGTGATCGCCCGGACGATGGACATCGCCTCGCGGCTGTCGCACATGTCATGCACGAACGACTTGTCGATCTTGATCCGGTCGAACGGGAACGAGCGCAGGTAACCGAGCGACGAATACCCGGTGCCGAAGTCATCCAGCGAAATCGACACCCCCAGGTCTTTCAGGGCGCGCAAGGTACGCACGTTCTCCTCGCTGTTGCCCAGCAGTACCGATTCGGTGATTTCCAGCTCCAGGCGTTGGGGCGCCAGGCCCGAGTCGGCCAGGGCCAGGGCCACGGTATGGACCAGGTTGGCGTTCTTGAACTGCACCGGTGACAGGTTGACCGACACCGTCTGCTCACTGTCCCAACTGGCCGCCTCCTGGCACGCCAGGTTCAGCGCACGGGTGCCGAGTTCGTGGATCAGCCCGGTCTCCTCGGCAATGGGAATGAAGTCCATGGGCATCACCATGCCGCGGGTCGGGTGCTCCCAGCGCAACAGCGCCTCGTAGCCAGTCACGCTGCTGGTCTGCTGATCCACTATCGGCTGGTAATGCAGGTGCAACTGCCCAAGGTGCAGCGCAGTGCGCAGGTCTGTTTCGACCAGGCGGCGCTGGCGGGCGGCGACATCCAGTTCGACGTGGAAGCACTCGTAGCGGTTACGCCCATTGCGCTTGGCTTCGTAGAGGGCCATATCGGCGTAACCGAGCAGCTGTTCGGCCTGTTCATTGTCATCGGGGGCAATGGCGATGCCGATGCTCACGCCCACCGTGAACTGGTGGCCTTCGATCTGGAACGGCGGGCAAATCGCTTCAATCAGGCGCTTCGCCGTATTGCAGGCAGCCTCGCGGCCGTCCAGGCCAGTCAGCACCACGGCGAACTCATCGCCGCCCAAGCGGGCCAGGGTGTCTTGCTCGCGCAGCTCACGGCGCAGGCGCTTGCCCAGTGCGCGCAGCAGCTTGTCGCCGAAGGCATGGCCGAGGGAATCGTTGATGTTCTTGAAGTTGTCCAGGTCCAGGCACAGCGCTGCGGTCAGCTTGTCGTTCTGATGGCCGCGCACCAGTGCCTGCTTGAGCCGCTCGTTGAACAGTGTGCGGTTGGGCAACCCGGTCAGCGCGTCGTGGTGCGCCATGTGATGGATCTGGGCGTGGGCGGCCAGTTCCTCGGTGGCGTCTTCTGCCACGAACAGCACATAGTCGGCCTGGCCCTCGCGGTTCTGGCTGAGCAATGCGCGGCTGCGCAGGGTCCGCGGACCACAGGCGGTATCGACGCAGGTTTCAGCGGCATAACCCTTTGGGTTGCGTGCGCCGCGGGCGAGTTGCTGTTCCAGGTAATCGGCCGCAGCCGGTGCCAGGCACTCACCCGGCAACCGGCCGATCATGCTGCGGCCGCGCCCACCGAACAGGCGTTCGGCCTGCTGGTTGGCCAGCAGGATACGCTGGCTTTCCAGGTCCTGGACGATAACGCTGGCGGGAATGTTGGCGATCACAGAATCAAGGAACTGCGAAAGCTTGGTCATCTCCTGGCTGTACTGTTCAGCCAGCTCCTTGGCCTGCAACAATTCCAGTTCCTGTTGGCGCCGCTCGGAAATGTCACGGGTGACCTTGGCGAAGCCGATCAGATGGCCGTTGTCATCGCGCACCGCCTCGATCACCACGTGGGCATGAAAGGTCGAGCCGTCCTTGCGCAGGCGTGCGCCGATTTCTTCGAAGCGGCCAGTGTCGCGCGCCTGCGCAAGGTTCTGCTCGGGCAGGCCGGCGACGCGCTCGGCTTCGCTGTAGAACAGCGAGTAGTGCTTGCCGATAATCTCGTCGGCAAGGTAACCCTTGGCCCGCTGGGCGCCCGGGTTCCAGTTGGCGACGATACCGTCGGGGGTGAGCAGGTAGATGGCATAGTCCACCACGCTCTGGATCAACAGCCGGTACATGACGTCGGGGCTTGCGACTAGCGACATGAAAATTTCCCTGAACCTGCAACGCGCACGAAAAGGAACCCCAGGCCAGAGCGGCCGGGTCTTGAATACAAGGTAATGGCATTATGCCGCTTGAATGGATTTTGTGAAGTGGATCACAGTTTTTTGCCGGCGCCGCTCAGTGGTAAGCGGACGTAACCTTGTAGGTCAGCAGGTCCGGATCATCACCCAGCACGATTTGCTGCACCGGCCGGGGCAATTCGGCCACGACGGCTTTGCAGAAGGCAACAGCGGCGGGGTCTGGCGCATAGCAGCGTAGCAGCCAGTCTCCGGCACCAGTCAGCACCTGCAGCGCGACCGCACGGCCAATACCTTGGCGGCGGTAGCGCTTGAGGATAAACAGGTCGGCCAGTTCACTGGCGTTGATGCCAGGCAGCTCGCTGCGCTCGACCAGCACGAAACCGGCAATGAAACCATCCACCAGTACCAGGTTGGCGCTCCAACCTTCTGCAAGCCAATAGCGCTGCAGATGCTCTTCGTGAATGTAGAAGCGCCCGTTTACCTCAACGTCTTCCTGCTCCCAGTCAGAGGACTCGTAGGCATAGAACTGATAAAGATTACGGATCAGGTCGGCCTGGTCGGGAGTAGTGGTGCGCAGTTCGATGGGCAGCATGGGGGGGCTCGGGGCAAAGGAGTGGTTCGAAGACTTTCATGTAGAAAGTACCGCCCCCCAGATTATGGCTCAACTCACGCCACGAACGGCATCAGGCGCCCCGCACCTGATGCCGTGCCCCTCACTTTTCCTGCAGTACCGCCCTGCCCTTCACTGCCCGCGGCCCCCGCCAGGCCCAAAACAGCAACCCAGGGAACGGGGCGTAGACGACGAAGACGATCCACAGCATCTTGCGCTCCGCGCGCCGTTCGCTGCCGATGATATGCCAGATGGCGAAGATCTCCAGCAAGATGACCAAGGCCGCGACAATGATCCAGATCGTTCCGATTTCCATGAGCACTCTCCCGTTGGCATGTAAAGGGTTGGGTTACTGCCTGCGGCAAGGGTTCATTCGGATTTACTTGCCTGCGCCTTTTCCAGCGCAGCCTTCAACGCCGGCGCATCAGCGAACTCCTGCTGGCTGACCAACGCTCCCTGCTCAAGCTGCAACCAAAGCACCTTGCCTTCCTGACCAGGATAGCGGCTGGCAACCTGCCCTTCACGGTCGAGCATCACCCGGTAGTTGTAATCACGCATGGCAGGGATGGCGAAGAGCTTGCTGATCAGCGCAGGCATGCGCTGGATATCCGCCACAAACACCGCATCGCGCGACTCCAGGTAGCCCTTGGGCTGTTCAGCCAGAGCCGCCTTCACCAGCTTGGCGCCGTCCATGTCGCGGGCCACGAGCAGCACATGCGTGCCGGCGTCCAGGGTATAGGGCTGGTCGTGCTGATCGAGCAGTGTCCACGGTGCGAGCTTTTCCCCGGTTTGCAGGGCGTTTGCCACCAGCGGCAGGAGGCTGAACAACAGGGCGACGGCGTATTTCATCGAGGTTCTCCAGGTGGGAGGCGCCAGCATAGCCCAGTTGCCTCAATACGACCTCCAATACCACATGCCCACCCTGGCGATTGTCTTTCCACAGGCCACCCGCCACACTCTGCAGGCCAGCCAGGAAGCGGAGTCCAGAGTGCCCACCCCACGCCAGTTCAGCAAGAAGACCAGCACCACCAACATGCTGCGGCTCAAGTCCACCGCGGGCAGCGCCCAGGCGCCCTATCGCGTCGACTTCGTCCTGCTCAAACACTTCTCCATGGCCAGCTTCACTGTGGCCATGGACGTACTGGTCACCGCCAACCTGCTGCGCGCCGACAGCTTCAGCTTTACCCCGCTGTCGCTGGACGGCGACCGAGTGCTGAGCGACCTGGGCCTGGAGCTGGTGGCCACTGACCTTGTTGCCAGCGAGCTGAAAGCACTTGACCTGCTGATCATCTGCGGCGGCTTGCGCACACCGCTCAAGTACCCCGAGCTGGACCGCCTGCTGGGTGACTGCGCCGCCCACGGCAAGGCCCTGGGCGGGCTATGGAACGGCGCCTGGTTCCTTGGCCGCGCCGGGGTACTGGATGACTATGGCTGCAGCATCCACCCCGAGCAGCGCGCCAGCCTGTCCGAGCGCAGCCCGCAGACACGCATTACCCCGGCCAGCTTCACCCTGGACCGTGACCGGCTCAGCGCCGCCAGCCCCAATGGTGCCATGGAACTGATGCTCGGCCTGGTCCGCCGTCTTTACGGTGACGGCCTGGCAGAAGGCGTCGAGGAAATCCTGTCGTTCTCCGGTGCACGCCACCGCCAGGTCGGGCCGGGGGCGAAAAAGTCGATGAGCCTGCACCTGCGCACCATCGTCGAGCTGATGGAGAACAACCTCGAGGAAACCCTCAGCCTCGACCAGTTGGCGGCCTACAGCGGCCGCTCCCGGCGGCAGATCGACCGCCTGTTCCAGGCCCAGCTGGGCACCTCGCCACGGCGCTATTACATGGAACTGCGCATCACCAAGAGCCGCCGCCTGCTGCAGTACTCCGACCTGTCGGTGATGGAGGTTGCGGTGGCCTGCGGCTTTGTTTCGGTGTCGCACTTCAGCAAGTGCTACGCGGCCTATTTCGGCTACCCGCCGTCACGTGAGCAACGGCTGGGCGAGTGAACGGCACTCAGGCCTGGATGTAACGCATCACTGCTTCGCAGATCATGGCCTTGTGGCGCAGTTTGACCTGCTCATCGAGCAGGTCGATCTGGAAGATGTCGCCGAAGGTGTGGCGGTTCGAGACCCGATAGAAGCAGAACGCGCTCATCAGCATGTGCAGGTCGATGACCTCGATGCCCGGGCGGAACACCCCCTCTTGCACGCCCCGCTCCAGCGTGCGGCCCAGCGCCTGCAGCACCAGGCTGCTCATCTCGCGGATGGCCGGGGTTTTCTTCACGTACTCGCCGTAGTGGATGTTTTCGGTGCAGACCATGCGCACGAAATCGACGTTGCGGTCGTGATGGTCGAAGGTGAACTCGGTCAGGCGCTGGATGGCCTGCTCGGCCGGCAGCGACTCCAGGTCCAGGCGGTGCTCGGTCTTGCGGATGTCGCCGTACAATTTGACCAGGCACTCGACGTACAGCTGCTCCTTGCTGCCGAAGTAGTAGTAGATCATGCGCTTGGAAGTGGCTGTGCGCTCGGCGATGGCATCCACCCGCGCGCCTGCCAGGCCTTGCTGGACAAACTCGTTGATGGCGGCCTGGAGGATGTCCTCACGGGTTTTTTCAGGGTTGTTCTTGCGCGACTTGCGTGTCCCTTCGATCTCGGGCTGGCCGAGGGGGGCAACGGGATTGCTCATAGCTGCTCACGGGGTATTTATTGGGATTTGGACGGGATTATCCGTGAGTGGAGGGTTGGAAGGAAGCGCGCTGTTGATCGGGTGGGCAGGATTGGCGTGTGCCCAGCCTGAGGCCCATGATCAAGCGCTGCACAGGCAGCGCCCGATCTCACAGGCCGTGAACCCCGGGCGGTTACAACACCGGCTTGCGCGCCGCTCCGCTGCGCCGCTTGGCCATCGCCGCCAACCGCACAGGAACGTTGGCCGCACCGTACCCGGCATACCCCCCCTTGCGCTGGATGATTTCAAAGAAGAACCGGTCCTCGAACGCCTCGGTGTATACGTGGAACAGCTCGCCACCCTGAGCGTCGCGGTCATACAGCACGTTGTAGTACGCCAGCTCGCTGAGGAACTCGTCGTCGAAATCGAAACGAGCCGCCAGATCGTCGTAATAATTGAGCGGAATCTCCAGCAACGGCACACCGGCTTCCTTCGCTCGGGCCACTTCCTTGAAGATGTCGGCACAATCGAAGGCGATATGGTGAACACCCGACCCGCGATAGCTCGACAGCGCATGAGCGATGGCGGTGTTGCGGTTCTCCGAGATGTTCAGCGGCAGGCGCAGGCTGCCGCACTGGCTGCGCAGGGCACGGCTTTTGACCAGGCCGTACGGGTCGGGCAATACCACTTCATCATCTGCGGCAAAGTCGAACAGGCTCTTGTAGAACAGCACCCAGCTGTCCAGCGACTCGGCTGGCAAGGCCAGGGCCATGTGGTCGATGCGCTGCAGGCCACCGGTGCTGCTGGCGCTCTGGTCCAGGCGGAAGTCGGTGTCGTACAGCGACGGGCCTTCCTTGCCCTGCTCCACCAGGTAGATCAGGCTGCCATCCGGGGCGCGTACTGCAGGCACCTCACATTCGTTGGGGCCGACCAGCCCGCGGAACGGCTGGCCGCGGAAGTCGGTGGCGCGCTGCAGCGCCGCGTGCTCGTCCTTGACCCGCAGCGCGGTGGCGCACAACGATGGGCCGTGGGCCTCGAAGAAGTTGTGGCCAAAGGAGTAGGGCTCGGCGTTGAGCACGATGTTGATGTCGTTCTGGCGTAGCAGGCGTACATCCTTGCTGCGGTGCTTGCCGGCGTCGGCAAAGCCCAGGCGCTTGAGCCAGCTGCCCAGACGCGCGCCGACCGCTTCGTCGACGGCAAATTCGAGGAATTCCACACCGTCGTAGGTACTCGCGGCAGGCGGTGCGAACAGCACACCCGGCTCGATGGCGGTGCCCTCCTGCTGCAGGCGCAGGCGGGTCTGTTCTTCCAGGTACAACAGCGAACGCAGGCCATCGGCGGCGTTCTGGCGCGGTGGTGCAGCGCGGAAGCCGTCGTTGAAGATTTCCAGCGACAACGGGCCACGATAACCGGTGGCCAGGATCGGCGCGAGGAAGCCGGCCAGGTCCATTTCGCCCTGCCCAGGGAAACAGCGGAAGTGGCGACTCCACTCCAGCACATCCATGGCCAGGATCGGTGCGTCGGCCATCTGCACGAAGAAGATCTTGTCGCCGGGGATATCGCGGATCGCGGCAGGGTCACCTTTGAGCGACAGGGTGTGGAAGCTGTCGAGGATAACGCCCAGCGCCGGGTGGTCGGCCTGGCGCACCAGGTTCCACACTTGCTGATAGGTGTTGACGTGACGCCCCCATGCCAAGGCTTCGTAGCCGATGCGCATGCCGCGTTGGCCGGCGTGCTCAGCGAGCAGGCGCAGGTCGTCCACCAGCAGTTGTTCTTCGCCCAGGGCGTCGGCCTGCACGTTGCTGCACACCAGCACCAGGTCGGTGCCCAGCTCTTGCATCAGGTCGAACTTGCGCTCGGCGCGGTCGATGTTCTTCTGCAGGCGGTCGCGGCGGCAGCCTTCAAAATCGCGGAACGGCTGGAATAGGGTGATGGCGATACCGAGGTCAGCGCACATCTGCCGCACTTCGCGGGGGCTGCCGGCATAGTAGAGAAGATCATTCTCGAAGATCTCGACGCCGTCGAAACCGGCGGCGGCGATGGCTTCGAGCTTTTCCGGCAGTGTGCCGCTCAAGGACACGGTGGCTATCGAACGCTGCATGTTGGAATTCCTTGTTATGGGGCTACTGGGCTGGAAGCTGGGGCTAAGCAACACACCATCAGACTTCTTGGCATGATGAATTATTCGCAGGTAAAGTCATGGCAGCAATCACTTTGTACGGAACGGTTAGTTTTGCGTTCGATTACCGCACAAAACCCGTTTTGGCGAATTGATTCACTGCCATCCCTGCGCAACCATGAGACCAGACGCAGGCACACCGACCACCACTTTCTGCCCAGTGGCCGTTCGGCACAACCTGCGCTCACAAGCCCAGCGCCACGACATAATAAGTTCAATAAAACGGGTATCGACCTATGCAAAACTCCCTCGCCTTGCAACCCGCACCTGCTCGATCGTTGTCTCCAAACAGACTTGGCCCGCGATCGTCGGCCCTTTAAGCACCCAAATACTCCCGATAGCGATCGCACACCCCCTGGCTTGCCGCCTGACGGCACCGGCTGTGCGGCGACCAACAAAAACAACGGAGACAACGATGGCTCACTCCAGCTCTCAAGCCAAGAAAGCGACCGCCAGCGGATGGATAGGCTCGGCACTCGAGTACTACGACTTTTTCATCTATGCCCAGGCTGCGGCACTGATCTTCCCGCAGATCTTCTTCCCCAACACCGACCCCAAGATGGCGATCATCGCCTCGCTGGCCACCTACGGCGTGGGTTACCTGGCCCGTCCGGTTGGCGCTTTCGTGCTCGGCCACTGGGGTGATACCCGCGGGCGCAAAAACGTGCTGCTTCTGTGCATGTTCCTCATGGGCATTTCGACCATGGCCGTGGGCCTGCTGCCTACCTACCACGATATCGGCATGCTCGCCCCGGCCTTGCTGGTGCTGCTGCGCCTGGTCCAAGGCTTTGCCGTGGCCGGTGAAATCTCCGGGGCCAGTTCGATGATCATGGAGCACGCACCGTTCGGGCGGCGCGGCTACTTCGCCAGCTTCACCTTGCAGGGCGTTCAGGCCGGCCAGGTAATGGCGGCGGCGGTATTCCTGCCACTGGCCTACTTCATGCCCAGCGAGGCGTTCAACGACTGGGGCTGGCGCATTCCGTTCCTGATGAGCGCCATCGTGCTGATCGCAGGCTTCATCATCCGTAAGGAAGTGCACGAAACCCCGGCCTTTGTGAAAGAAGAGAAACAGGACAAGGTTGCCAAGTCGCCAATCAGCGAGGCCTTCCGCCACAGCTGGAAGCACATGGTGCTGGTGATGTTCATGGCCTTGATGAACGTGATCCCGGTAGTTGCCACCATCTTCGGCGCGGCCTACGCGGTACAGCCGGCCTACGGCATCGGCTTCGACAAGAGCGTGTACCTGTGGATCCCAGTGGTGGGCAACATCGTTGCAGTGCTGGTCATCCCGTTCGTGGGCAATCTTTCCGACAAGATCGGCCGTCGCCCGACCATGATCGCCGGTTGCCTGGGCTCGGGCCTGCTGGCCTTCGCATACCTGTATGCAATCAGCATCCAGAACGTGCCGCTGGCCTTCGCTACCTCGATCCTCATGTGGGGCATGGTTTACCAAGGCTACAACGCGGTGTTCCCAAGCTTCTTCCCTGAGCTGTTCAACACCCGCTACCGCGTATCGGCCATGGCCATTGCACAGAACATCGGCACCATGCTGACCGCCATGCTGCCGGCCTTGTTCGCACTGGTGGCGCCACCGGGTTCGGATAACATTCCGCTGGTGATTGGCGGCCTGGCGTTCTTCATTACCTGCGTATGTGCCCTGGCAGCGTATATCGCGCCGGAAACCCATCGCCTGGCGATGGAAGACCTGGGTAACCCGCAGGCCAAGCCGATGGACAAGGATGCCTACGAGGCCAGCCGCAAGGGCAACCTGCAGACGGTGAGCCACTGATAGACGCAAGGGGCCGCTCTGCGGCCCCTTGCATTTCAGCCGTTTACCACTGCCTGCAAGCGCTGCCACAACTGCTCGACATGCTCGCGCTCAGTGGGCAGCGCCCCCACCGAAACCCGCACCATCCAGCGCCCGTTCAAGGTCGCCGGCGTAACATAGGCCTCACCCGAGGCATTGAGCCGCTCAGCCCATGCCTTGGTATGCGCATCCAGCGCCTCCCCTTCCAGCCCCGCAGGCCGGTGCACAATGCACAAGGTCTGCAACTGTACCGGCGCCAACAGCACCCACTCCCCTGCCGCCTCGATCTGCCCCGCCAGCCAACGGGCATTGTCCAGGTCGCGCCGCAAGCGCTGCTGCAACGCCTCGACCCCCTCGCTGCGCAACATGAACCATAGCTTCAATGCCCGGAACCGGCGCCCCAGCGGGATGCCCCAGTCGCGCAGGTTCTTCACCTCGCCATCGACCGCTGACTGCAGGTAGCTTGGGTTGGTGCTCATCACCCGGATCAGGTGCTGCGGGTCACGCACGTAGTAGATAGAACAGTCGAACGCCACCCCCAACCACTTATGCGCGTTGACCACCACAGAATCAGCCAGCTCGATGCCGTCCCACATCCAGCGGCATTCGGGCAGGATCATCGCGGAGCCGGCCATGGCTGAATCGACGTGCAGCCATAACCCCTGGGCCTGGGCGATTTCGCCAATCTGGCGCAAAGGGTCCAGCGCCGTGGTGGCCGTGGTGCCGGTGGTAGCAACCACAGCGCAGGGCAAGTTACCGTCGGCCAGGTCCTGTTCGATAGCCGCCAACAAGGCTTCGGGGCGCATGGCGAACTGCTCGTCGGTAGCGATCAGGCGTATGTTGGCGCGGCCGAAGCCGGCCAGCAGCGCGGCCTTGTCTACCGAACTGTGGGCGTGGGCACTGACATAGACGATCAGCGGTTTGGCTTCGGCTTGCAGGCCGCCACGCACCAGGGCGTAATCGGTGGCACGCTCACGGGCACAGATCAGCGCGACCAGAGTGCTGGTAGACGCTGTGTCCTGAATCACGCCGCTCCACTGCTCCGACAGGCCCAGCAACTGGCGCACCCAGTCGAGGGTGGTTTCCTCCAGCTCGCTCAGAGCCGGGCTCGATTGCCATGACAGGCCCAGCACACCCAGGCCCGTGCTGAGAAAGTCGCCGAGCACCGACGAAAGAGTGCCATTGGACGGGAAGTAGCCATAAAAATCGGGGTGTTGCCAATGCGACAGGCCAGGCATCACCAGCGTGTTGACGTCATCGAGGATCGCTTCGAAGGGCTCGCCCTGTTGCGGGGCGCCGGCAGGCAAGGCAGCTTTGAGATAGCCGGGCTCGACCTGAGCCATCACCGGGCGTTCACCGACCGTCTGGCGGTAATCGGCGATCAGGTCGATCAATTGATGGCCGTACTGGCGGAATTGTTCTGGGGTCACGCGCGGTCTCCTGTGGGTTGTCAGCTGTCAGGCCCGGCCCCATCGCCGGCAAGCCGGCTCCCACAGGTACTGCACTGGGCTTGAAGGCTCTGGGCAGCTGTGGGAGCAGGCAAGCCGGCGATGGGGGGCATCACCAACAGCACAAGGGCCCCAGTCTAGGCGCCTGCCGCCACACCAATAACCCCGCTTGGCGCATACCTGCTATGGCAAAGCCGCATGCCCACCCTGCACGCCGAACTGTGATTGGCGCCACAGCTCGAAGACCCGGTTGCGCAACCAGCGGTGCTCGGCCGACGCCTGCAGGCGCTGGTGCCACACCACCCAGTAGCGCTGGGTATGCTCCACAAACCCCAGCGGCCGCCAGGCCAGGCCATGCAGCCGGCACAGTTGGCGGGCAATATGCTCGGGCACCGTCGCCAGCGCCTGGCTGTTGCCAACGACCTGCACGGTGGCCGAAAAGAACGGCACCTCCAGGCTGATGCGCCGCTGCAGACCTTGGGTGCGCAGGTGGCGGTCAATGAAGCTGTCCTTGTCGCCACCACCAGAGATGCGCACGTGCTTGAAGGCCAGGTAGTCGTCCTGGCTCAGCACTTCGCAGGCCGTCAGCGGATGGTCCCGGCGCATCAGGCACACCGCACGGTCCTCGCCAAGCAGGCGACCGTGCAGGTTGGCCGGCGACTCGTCGAACAGCGTGGTCGCAAGGTCGATCTCGCCGCTGGCGAGCAAAGCGTATTGCCCGGCCTGCCAGGTGCGGTAGTCGATGCTTACACCCGGTGCTTCCTGCTCCAGCGCCGCCACCAGCAGCGGCAGCATGTGCTCTGCAACATAGTCGGACGCGGCCAGGCAGAAGCGCCGTTCGCAACGGGCCGGATCGAACGCGGCGGGCTGGCGCAGAGCCTGGAGTTCTTCAAGCACCTGGCGCAGCGGCTCGACCAAGGCTTGGCCGTATTCGCTGAGCACGTAGCCACGGCCCTGGCGCACCAGCAATGGGTCGTCGAAGGCTTCACGCAGGTGTGCCAGCTGGCGGCTCAACGCCGACTGGCTGACGCCAAGGCGCTCGGCGGCGTGGCTGAGGTTTTTCAGCTGCAGGAGGCAGTCGAGGGTGCGCAGGTGGGCGAGGCTGAGGGAGGCGAAGGTTGGGTTCATACAGGCTTCCCCAGGCTGGACACAGGCCCAATCGCCGGCAAGCCGGCCCTCACAAGTACCTCACAGAGCCATGGCGCTGCAGTGTACGTGTGGGAGCCGGCTTGCCGGCGATTGGGCCGCAAAGCGGCCCCGGCTTTTACTCGGTCAGGCCAACGTAGACGTTCTGTACGTCATCATTCTCGTCGATCGCTTCGAGGAACGCCTCGACTTCAGCCAGTGCCTCGGCACTGAGGCTGGCAGCGCTCACCGGGTTCTTCGGGGTGTAGCCGATCTTGGCCGAGGAAACGGTGAAACCGTGCTCGGGCAGGGCTTTCTGCACTGCATCCAGGTCGGTGGTGTCAGTGATGAACAGGGTCGAGCCCTCTTCTTCACCGTCTTCAAAGTCCTGGGCTCCGGCTTCGATGGCGGCCATTTCAGGGTCGGCATCGCCGTCGGGCATGGCTTCGATCAGGCCCACATGGTTGAAGTCCCAGGCCACCGAACCACTGGCACCCAGCTGACCCTTGCGGAACAGCACGCGAATCTGCGCGACGGTGCGGTTGACGTTGTCGGTCAGGCACTCGACGATCAGTGGCACCTGGTGCGGCGCGAAACCTTCGTAAGTCACCGCCTGGTACTGCACGGCATCACCGTCCAGGCCCGCGCCCTTACGGATTGCCCGGTCCAGGGTCTCGCGGGTCATGGAAGCCTTCTTGGCTTGCACGATGGCCAGGCGCAGGCGTGGGTTCATGTCGGGATCGGCGCCCGACCTGGCCGCGATCTGGATTTCCTTGGACAGCTTGCCCATGATCTTGCCCTTGGCATTGGCAGCTGTTTCTCTATGCTTGGCTTTCCACTGTGCGCCCATGTCGACTCTCTTGTTTCAGCGGCCGGTTCAGGAAGCGACCGGCCAAAAAGTGGGAGCAGTTTATACGCCCTCGGGCCAGTGTTCGACAAGAAATCTCACGCTTTGTCAGCCTTGCCCGCCGCCGCCGCGAACCGGGCCAGCCGCACGTCCAGATGGCGTGGCCGCAGCCCCCTGTCTTCGGCGCGCTCCTTACGCCGGATTGCATTGCGTACCATCAGCGACCCCAGGTAACGGATCGGCTCCGGCGGGAACAGCCCCAACGGGCCCTTGACCAGTGGCGAGCGGGTCCAGGGGTTGTCCAGCCCCAGCGCCAGCGACGAGAGGATCTGCCCGCCCATGTGGCACGGCCCTACCCCGCTGCCAGAATATCCGAAGCCATAGAACACGTTGCCCTGCCCGTCCAACCGCCCGAAGAACGGCAGCCCGGTCACCGAGCGGTCCGAGGGGCCGTTCCAGCTGGCCGCCAGGGGCACCTGGGCCAAGGCAGGGAAGAAATCGGCCAGGCTCTCACGCAGCAGCGGCCGGTACGGCGAAGGTTGATCGAATACCGGCAGCATGCGCCCGCCATAGGCGAAGGTGTTGCCACCCTTGCCAAGCATCAGCCGGCCATCGGAGGTGTTGTGGTAGTAATGCACGAAGATCCGTGAGTCCAGCACGCTGATGCCGTTGTTCAGGCCGATCTCGTGCAGCAACTCGGGGCACGGCTCGGTGATCACCATGTCACTGGAAACGATAGCCACGCTGCGTTCGAACTGCGGGAAAGCGCGTGCCATCCAGGCATTGAGGCCGAGCACCACGCGGTCGGCACGCACCGTGCCGTGGGCCGTGCGCACCTGCGCCGGGGCGCCGTGCTCCAGGCCGGTCATGGCCGTGCCTTCGTGAATTCGCACGCCGCGCTGCAACGCCACGCGCCGCAGGCCGCGCACCAACCGGCCAGGCTGGACGGTGGCGGCGGCCGGCGAAAACCAGCCCTCCAGGTGCCGCGCCGAACCGGCCAGGCGCTGTACCTCGTCCAGCGGCAAACGCTCGAATGAATTGATCCCCTTGTGCTCCAGCGCAGCGATCACCGCATCGGTTGCACCCACCTGGGCCTGGTTGGTAGCGGTGTACAGTGTGCCGTCCAGGCGGTAGTCGCAATCGATGCCATTGGCCGCGCAAAACGCGCCAATGGCACCGATGCTGCGCTCTGACTCGCTTACCAGGCGCACCGCTTCGGCCACCCCGAACAGCCGCTCGAGGGTGAAGTACTTGGCCGACCAGGACAGCGCGCAACCACCGTTGCGCCCACTGGCGCCCGCACCGCAGATGTCAGCCTCGATCAGCAGCACGTCCAGCGCCGGCACCGCCTCCTTGAGCATCAGCGCGGTCCAGAGGCCCGTGTAGCCGCCGCCGACGATGCACACGTCGCAGCGGGCATCGCCTTGCAGTGGCGGGCATACCGCGTCCTGTTCACGATCCAGGGCCTGTTGCAGCCAGAAGGGTCTCATTCGCTCGCTTTCCTTTAGGTACGCAGTGGCTTGATCGCCATGCTGGTGTTGGGCGCCACATCATTGGCCTGGGCTGCGCTGGCCGGGCGGCTGTTCCAGTGGGGCAGCAGCACCAGGGCCGAGAACAGTGCGCAACCGGCGAACACGATGAACACCGTGACGCTGTCGAAGTAGCCGGGCAGCAGGCCGCCGAGCACCGCGCCCACCGAACCGCAGCCATTGACGAAACCCGCTGCCGTGGCACCGGCCTTGGCGGTGCCGAAGTCGATGGCCGCCGCGCCGCTGATCATCGAGTCTGGCCCGTACAGGGTCAGGCCCATGAAGAACAGCAGGCCAACCACCATGACGATGCTGCCGCTGTGCATGGCTGCCATGAACGCCGCCAGGGCCACGGTCAGCAGCACCAGGCTGATCACACAGGCCGGCATGCGCCGGGCGCCAAACAGCTTGTCCGAGGCCAGGCCGATGATGATCGGGCCCAGCAGCCCGGCCAGTTCAAAGGCCGTGGGGATGATCGCAGCACCTACCTTGCCGACCGAGGGCATCTGCTCGAAGACGATTACCGGCCCCCATAGCAAGATCGCGTAGCGCGCCGGTTTTAGAAGAAAGTACGCCAGGCCCAAGGTCAGTACCGTGCGGTTGCGCAGGATCTCGCGCAGCGGCGCCCACACACTGCACAGGCTGCCGGCCGGGGCCATGCTCTGCGGCTCGGGCTCGACCGCCGGCAAGCCCACATCCTCGGGTTTGTTGCGCTGCAGGAAGAAGAACAACACCGCCACCGCCGCCACCACCGCGGCAGTGGAGAAGAATGCCGCCTGCCAGGTGCCGATCAGGGTATAGGCCCACCAGCCGGCGAACGGCGAGGCGACCAGGCCGCCAAATGCATAGCACGAGCTCCACAACCCCAGTACCCGGCCGCGCTGCACGGCGGGGAAGAAGCTGCCGATGTTCTTGCACAGCCCGGCCCAGCCGGTGGACTGCGCCAGGCCCTGGATCAGCATGCAGGTGGCGAAGATCGGGAAGGTCGCGTAACTGCCCATCACCACTGCTGCTGCCGCCGAGATCAACAAGCCACCGAGCACCACCACACGCGGGCCGAAGCGGTCGGCAAGCATGCCCCAGGTGAACTGGCCCACGGCATAGGCGGCCAGGTAGATGGCGTCGAGGTTGGCCATGGAGGCCTTGTCGAGCATGAAAGTCGGGTCTTCACCAATGCCGAGCTTGGCCACCGAGAAGGCCTTGCGGGTGAAGTAGAAGGCGGCGTAGGCCAGCCAGGTGATAGCGAAAATCTGGATGCGCCAGCGTTTCAACGCGGCTAGGGAATGATTCATGTGCGTCTGACCTCTTGCTCAAGTGTGCCGGCAGAATGTGAATAAACGCCTGTCTTGTTTTTGTGTTGCGCACTGCATGACGTGGCTCGTCATCTGGTCAGATGGCGCAGGGGTGCGCGCCATGCCCGGCGGCCGCTTGTGGCAGCGCTGGGTTGGTCAGTATGGAAACAGCTGGTGACTGATAAATAAAATCGATTTATCGTATTTCACACATAAGCTCAGCTTGTTACTGGAGTCGACATGTCGGTGTCCCACGCTCAACTCAGGGCTTTCCACGCAGTGGCCGTGCACGGCAGCTTCACCCGGGCAGCAGAAAAGCTGTTTTTGACCCAGCCGGCCGTGTCCGACCAAGTGCGCAAGCTCGAAGAGCGCTTCGGGGTTTTGCTGTTCCACCGCAACAAGCGTTCGGTGCAGTTGACCGACCTGGGCGAACGCCTGCTGGGCATCAGCAAGCGCCTGTTCGCCTGTGAGGCCGAAGCCCACGAACTGCTGCAGGACTCCCGCGCCCTGCACACCGGCAGCCTGGTGCTGGCGGTGGATGCGCCAGTGCATGTGCTGCCGCAGATCGCACGCTTCTGCCAGCGCTACCCGGGCATCCAGGTCAAGGTCGAGACCGGCAACACCGATGAATCCCTGGCCCGCCTGTTCAGCTACCAGGCCGACCTGGCACTGCTAGGGCGCGATGTCGACGATGAGCGACTGCACTGCGTGCCGCTGCGCCGCGACCCGATGGTGGCGTTCGTGTCGCACAACCACCCATGGGCCAGCCGTGGCTCGATCAGCCTGGCGGACCTGGACGACACGCCGCTGGTGCTACGCGAGCCCGGCTCGGTGACCCGGCAGACGCTGGAGGAAGAAATGCAGCGCGCCGGCCTGCGGATCCGTCCCGCTATTCAGGTTGAGGGCCGGGAGGCAGCACGCGAGGCGGTGGTGGTGGGGATTGGCGTGGGGGTAGTGTCGGCCGCCGAGTTCGGCGCCGATGCGCGGGTGTGTGCGCTGCCCATTGTCGATTGCCAGCGGCACCTCACCGAGACACTGGTGTGTTTGAGCGAGCAGCGTACGCGGCGGGTGGTCGCGACGTTCCTGCAGGTGGTGCAGGAAAGCTTGTAGCGGCCATCCGGGCCCTATCGCCGGCAAGCCGGCTCCCACTGGTTTTGCGCTGAGCCTTGATAACTATGCTGGGTATACATTCCTCTCTAAATGTGCACCTCATGTTTTTCCGTCTAGCCGCCGACACCCTGGTCCTGCTCCATCTGGCCTTCATCCTGCTGGTGCTGTTCGGTGGCCTGCTGGTGCTCAGATGGCGCCCAGCCCTGTTTATCCACCTGCCCGCCCTGGCCTGGGGCCTGGCGGTTGAGGGGCTGCACCTGGAATGCCCGCTGACCGGCTGGGAGAACCGCATGCGCTTCGCCGCAGGTGGTGCCGGCTACCACGGCGGCTTCGTCGAGCACTACATCTGGCCGCTGATCTACCCCGCCGGGTTGACGCCGCAGATCCAGTGGCTGCTAGGCGGCGTCGTGCTGCTGGTCAACCTCGTGATCTATGGCTACGTGATCTGGCGCTGGCGCCAATCACCTACCGCGTAGCAATCACAAACAGCCGCGGGAACGGCAGTAGCACCTTGCCGTCGGTGGCAGCCGGATAGTCGTGCTGCATGGCCTGCAGGTACATCTGCAGGAAGCTCGCCTGCTCCTGCTCGTCCAGCCTGGCCAGATAAGGCCGCAGGGCCGACCCCTTGAACCACTCCACCACGGCCTCGGCGCCACCGGGCAACGGGTGATGGTAGGTCGTGCGCCACACATCCACCCGCGTACACAGCGGGCTGAGCAGGTCGTAGTAGAACGCCGCGTTATGCCGGGGCGGCAAGCTCAGGTCGGCGAATTTTTCAGCCCAGGGGCCGCGGCCGGCGATCTCGCGCAACTGGCGGTGGGCCGGCTCGTCGAGGTTGTCCGGGGTTTGCACGGCCAGGCTTGCACCTTCACTCAGCTGGCGCACCAGGTGCGGGTAGAGCGAACCGTGGTCGGGCACCCATTGCAGCGAAGCGTTGGCCAGGATCAGGTCCTGTGGTTCGGGGGCGGTCCAGTGGGCGATATCGGCAATTTCGCAACGCACCCTGGGGATGCGCAGGCGCTGGCGTGCACGCGCCTTGTCGATCATGTCCGGATCGCTGTCCAGGGCAGTCACCTGGGCATCGGGGTGGCGCTGCAGCAGTATTTCGGTGGAATTACCAGGGCCGCAACCCAGGTCGGTAGCGTGGCGCACCGGGCGTGGAGGCACCGCGGCAAGCAGGTCGCGCACCGCACGGGTGCGTTCGTCTTCGAACAGGGAATACTGGGTGGCGGACCAAGCCATGAGGGGCTCCTTAGGGCGGGCAATGTGCTCAGCATAAGCCATCTGTCGCCTGTACGGGCCCTGTCGCGGGAACTGTTAGCTCATCCTCGAAGTCAGTCCCCTTATGCGCATGCCTATGAAAACATTCCTGGCCCTGGCCCTTCTGGCCCTGATCACCGCCGCCGCCCTCCTCGGCTCACCGTGGATGAACGGGCGCTTTCACATGCCGGAGGACAAACCTCCTGCCCATCAACGCGAAACGGCCGGGTCCACGAGGGAGCCGGCCGCTTCGGACAACCACTAGCGCTTAGTGCTTGCGGGCGCTGCGCATCTGGTGCACCACACCCATGGCCACCACGATGGCCGCAGCAATGCCGGTGGAGATCACCAGGATCTGGTAGTCAGGCATGAAGGCCATGGTTACCAGTGCGGCGACGATGAAGGCGATCACCAGGTAGGTCAGCCACGGGAACAGCCACATCTTCAGGCGTACTTCCTTGCCCTCGGCGATCAGCTTGCGGCGCATGCGCAGCTGCGAGAAGGCAATCACCAGGTACACCAGCAAAGCGATCATGCCGGTGGTGTTCATCAGCGTATCGAGCACGTCTTTCGGGCGCAGGGTCTCGCTGAAGTTGATCAGCGCGCACACCACGGCCACGGCGCACGAACCGATAATCGCGTTCACCGGTACGCCGGTGCCGGCGCGTGTCGTCTTGAAGAACGACGGCGCATCGCCACGCTGTGCCAGCGAGAACAGCATGCGCGAAGCGGTGTAGTGGCCCGAGATCAGGCAGCTGCTCACCGACGTCAGCACCACGAAGTTCATCAACAGCTCGGCATACGGCACACCCAGCAGTTCCAAGGTGCGGCGATAGGCGCCATAACCGGAAACGCCCAGGTGCGGGTCGTTCCACGGCACCAGGCAGACGATCAGGAAGATCGAGCCGACATAGAACAGGCATACACGCCACACCACAGAGTTGGTGGCCTTGACGATCTGAGTGGCCGGGTCCTTGGCTTCGGACGCGGCGATGGTGACGATTTCGGCACCGAGGAAGGCGAACATCACACCAAGCAACGCACCGATCACCGTGGTGATGCCATTGGGCATGAAGCCTTCGGCGGTCAGGTGGGTGATGCCGCGCACTTCACCGAACTGCCAAATGTTCATCACCGCAGCGGTACACACGATCAGGAAACAGACGATCGCGATCACCTTGATCAACGCGAACCAGAACTCGAACTCGCCGTAGTGCTTGACGTTGAAGAAGTTGACGGTGATCAGCACCAGGGTCGTGGCCAGCACGAACACGTTGACGCTCACATCAGGGAAGAAACCATGCAGGATCTTGCCCGCCACATAAGCTTCCCAGGCCATGAGGATGACCCAGTACCACCAGTACAGCCAGCCGATGGTGAAACCGGCCCAACGGCCGATGGCGCGGTCGGCGTAGGTGGAAAACGAACCGGTGTCGGGCGAAGAAGTCGCCATTTCACCCAGCATGCGCATGATCAGTACCACCAGGATGCCGCCTGCCAGGTAGGCCAGGACAGCAGCCGGGCCGGCGCTGTGGATCACGCTGCCGGAGCCGACGAACAAGGCGCCGCCGATAACCCCGGCGATCGACATCATCGTCAGGTGGCGCGACTTCAGCGAGGCACTGAGTTTGCTCTCATGCCCGCTGTTCGCGGTGGTGGTTGTGGATGTTGCGTCCATCAGTTGTGTACCCCGTGCTTCTTTTTATCCAAGGAAAACTGTAAGACCGCGATGGTCATCGGCCTCACCTGTACATCAGTGCTAATGCGGGCAGGAGGTGTGCTGTTACACACGCAGGCCTTCCATGGCGGCCTGCTGACGCGCCCCAGGGTTTGCCCCTGGAGCGAACTGAACATGCTTTATGTGGCGCTATCTGACACCTAATGTAAAAATGTCCGACACATAGAGCCATGCACAGTGGCATGAAAGTCGCACTGCACTGTACAGGTCGCCGATGCAATACACCCTGCAGGCGCCTGCCGTTACGCACCCTCAAGGCCCCCGAATGCTTGAATTACACCCAGACTCCTCGACGCCGTTGGTCAACCAGATCATCGACGGGCTGCGTGAGCTGATCGACAACCAGACCCTCAAGCCAGGTGCCAAGGTCCCGTCGATCCGCGCGTTTGCCGCGACCTATTCGGTGAGCACCTTCACTGTGGTCGAGGCGTACGACCGCCTGGTCGCCCAGGGGCTGTTGGTGAGCAAGGGCAATGCCGGGTTCTTCGTCAACCGTGCGGCGGCTGAATTGCTGGACAACCACAGCGCCGAGGCCGACGCCAGTCGACCATCGTTCAACTCCGAATGGTACCTGCAGCAGATCTTCGAGACCCGCCAGTTGCCATTCAAACCGGGCTGCGGCTGGCTGCCCAACGACTGGATGTACGAAGAAGGCCTGCGCCGCGGCCTGCGCCAGGTTGCCGGCAGCCCGCTGGAGCTGTCCGGCTATGGCGACCCGATGGGCCTGCCGGAATTGCGCGCGCTGACCGCGCAGAACCTGCAGCAGGAACTATCGATCGTCGCCAACACCGCCCAGCTGATGCTTACCCACGGTGCCAGCCAGGCTCTGGACCTTGCCGTGCGCACGCTTGTGCGCCCGGGTGACGTGGTGCTGGTGGACGACCCCGGCTACCCCAACCTGATGAGCATCCTGCGTACCCAGGGCGCCACTTTGATCGGCGTGCCGCGCACCCCCAATGGCTACGACCTCAACCACCTCGAACAGCTGTTGGCGCACCACCGCCCGACTGCTTTCTTCACTCAGCCGCACCTGCACAGCCCGACCTGCTCGCGCACCCCGCTGGCGCAGCTGCACCGCTTGCTGCAACTGGCCAGCCAGCACGGCTTTCGCCTGGTGGAAAACAACCTGTACGCCGACATGGTCGCCGAGCCGCAGCCGTGCCTGGCCAGCCTCGACCACCTGCAGCAGGTGGTGTACGTGGGCAGCTACTCCAAGAGCATTTCGCCCAACGTGCGGGTCGGCTACCTGCTGGCCAACCCACAGCTGTCGCAAAAGCTGCTGCACCTTAAGATGCGCTCGGGCCTGACCACCTCGCAGGTTATGGAGCGTGTGGTGTATGCCGCGATCATCGACGGCCGCTGGCGCAAGCACCTCAAGCGCCTGCGCCAGCGCCTGGCCGAGGCCCATCAGGAAGTTGGCCGGCACCTGCACCGGCTGGGTTTCGAACTGTTCATCGAGTCGGACGAAGGCATGTACATCTGGACCCGCCACCCGGCCATCCCGGACAGCGCAGCGCTACTGGATGATGCGCTGGAGAAAGGCATCATGCTCGGGCCCGGGCAGTTGTTCATGGTCGATGCCAAACCGACCGGGTGGATGCGGTTCAACGTGGCGTTCAGTACCGACCCTGCGATGTGGGAGTTGCTGGAGAAGGTGTTGGTGAAGCATGTGCGCCGGGGTGGGTTCTAGGGGCGCTGGGGTATTGGAATAAGCCACACACAGGGACCACGCAAACCTCAGGAACTGCGCCCACCTGTGGGAGCTGGCTTGCCTGCGATGGGGTGCGTAGCAGCCCTGTAGCGCCTGAGCCGCGCAGAAGCGCTGTTCATCCAGGCACTGCAGGCATGAAACAAGGCACAGGCCACTCATCCTGCTGAACTTGGATCCTATTCACTGAACGGGTATGCTCGCGCAATAGCCAATTGCCATCATTCAGGCGCGCACCACGCCTGAACTTCAAGGACGAGCCCTTTGCCCAGCAACTCTACCCGCCACACGATCGCCCGCCAGTGGCAACTGCTCAAATTGCTGCCCGACCGCCACCCGGGCATGAGCTCCACACAGTTGCAGGCCGCACTGGCCAAGGTCGGCTACAAGACCAGCAAACGCACGGTGGAACGTGACCTCAATGAGCTTGCGTCGCTGTTCCATTTACGCTGCAACAACAAGGGCATGCCCTACGGCTGGTACTGGCAGCCAGGCCGCAGCCTCGGTGAGGCTCAGCAACTGCAGCCCGATGCGCTCTGCCCTGCCCGGCAGATCGAATTGCGCGCCTGGGTGGATGACGCCCTCGCACGGCGCCTGGAGGACCAGCCCTTGTCAGATGACATGCGCCTGTCCCCGCACGGCAATGGCGGGGCGACCCTGGATGCCACCGTCGACGACAGCCGCGCGTTGATGGGCTGGCTGCTGTCCCAAGCGGGCTCCATACGTGTACAGGCGCCAGAGGCATTGCGCACAGCCGTGATCGAGCAGTTGCGCCAAAGCCTGGCCCTGCACGACGGCGGCCACTAAGCGCCAGGTGACGCCATCAGGAGGGCAATATAGGCTTGCGTGACCGCACGAGGCAGGCGTAGCCCAGGCCCAGCACGCTGAGCACCAGCACACCGAGCAGCACCATCAGCTCCCGGCTATAGCGCGCCACCAGCGCCGGAAAACCGATGAACTCTCGATACACCTGCACATCCGCCACACCGTCGGCATGGCTGATGCTGATACCACCTTGGCGGATCTGCGAGTAGTCGGCATCGAAGTAGACCCACACCTTGCACGCCCGGCCTTGCTCGATGACAGGGATCTCGACCATCGGCGTGGAGGCCTCGTAGAGGGTGTCGTTGCCTGAGCCATCGCGCACTTGCACCAAACCCTTGGCCGGCAGGCGCACCTTGACCTCGCGCACCTCGGTGTGACCGGTGTTGCGCAGCTCTATGAGCAAGCCGGTACGGTGATCCACCAACCCGGCCTCGAACGGTTTGGCGAACAGTTGGGCGTAGGGTGCCTGGGCCAGGTCGATCAGCCTGTCGACCTGATCCTGGCTCAGCGCCCCCTGGCCGATGCTGGCGATGCGTGGCTGCAGCCGCTCGTACTTGAGCTGTTCATTGGTCTTGCTGATGCGCTCGCTGAACTGGCTTGGGTAGGTGAGGTAGGCATAGGTCAGGGAAGCTTCGAGGCGGGCGTTGTCCTTGAGCACCACGTAGGCCACCAGCCAGAACATCAGGCCAAGCAACAGGGCTACGAGCAGTTTCCCGATTTTGTCCCAACTCAACGGTAGGTTTCCTTCTGTCACGGCATGGACGGCTCAGCGGCCACAAAGGGTGCCAAGTTCGACGTCACCAGGCAAGCACTCAGTGACCCCGTACCGCTTCAGGCAAACCGTTCGACCTGCGCCTGCGTACGGCGCATCAGCACCTTGCCATGCCGTATCGATACCAGCGCATGGCCTTGGCTGCGCACCATCTCATAGTCGTCCGGCGCCGACAGCAACAACAAATTCGCCGGGCGCCCCACCTCGATGCCGTAGCGCTCGCCTAGGTTGAGTGTGCGCGCACTGTTGTCGGTGATCAGGTCCAGGCAACGTTGCAGGTCTTCGTAGCCCAGCATGTGGCAGATGTGCAACCCTGCCTCGAGGATGCGCAGGATGTTGCCATTGCCCAGCGGGTACCAAGGGTCAACGATCGAGTCCTGGCCAAAGCACACATTCATCCCTGCCCTGTCGATCTCGGCCACACGCGTCAGGCCGCGGCGTTTAGGGTAGCTGTCGAAGCGCCCCTGCAGGTGGATGCTCTCGGTCGGGCACGAAACGAAATTGATGCCCGACATTTTCAACAGGCGGAACAGTTTGGAACAGTAGGCATTGTCATACGAGCCCATGGCCGTGGTGTGGCTCGCGGTCACCCGTGCCCCCATCCCGCGCACCCGCGCTTCTTCGGCCAGCACCTCGAGGAAGCGCGACTGCGGGTCGTCGGTTTCGTCGCAATGCACGTCCACCAGGCAGCCCGTGCGCTCGGCCAGCTCCATGAGGAATTTCACTGACGACACGCCCTGGTCGCGGGTGTTCTCGAAGTGTGGAATGCCGCCGACCACGTCGGCGCCCATCGCTACCGCCTCGGTCATCAACGCACGGCCGTTGGCGTACGACTCGATGCCTTCCTGCGGGAACGCGACGATCTGCAGGTCGATCAGCCCGCGCACCTCCTCACGCACCTCGACCATCGCCTTGAGCGCGGTGAGCTTTGGATCGGTCACATCCACATGGGTACGCACATGCTGGATGCCATGGTCGACGAGCATGCCGATGGTCTTCTTGGCCCGAGTCTTGATGTCGTCGTGGGTTGTGATTGCCTTGCGCTCGGCCCAGCGCTCGATACCCTCGAACAGCGTGCCGCTCATGTTCCAGTTCGGCTCACCGGCGGTCAAAGTGGCATCGAGGTGAATGTGCGGTTCGACGAAGGGGGGCACCACCAGGTTCTGTTGGGCGTCCAGGTCGTCTGGGCTGGAGGGCATGACGGCATTGGCCTGGGGCACAATGGCGGCGATACGCTCGCCGTCCAGTTCGATGCGCATCAGGCCGGGCTTGCCGCGCAGTCGTGCGTTGATGATGTTCATGGAGTTACTCCTTGCCTTGGGCTTCGGTCATGCGCCATATCAGCATAGCGACCGCAGCGTTCATACGGAAAAGCGGGTCGTCCAGGGACTGCCCGCTCAGTTGTTCGATGCGTTGCATCCGTTGATTGATGGTGTTGCGGTGCAAACCCAGGCGCTGCCCGGCCTTGAGGCCATTGCCGTTCTCCTTGAGCAGCGCGTCGAGGGTGTGCAGCAATGCGTTGGGCTGTTTGCGCCCGGGGGTGCGCAGCGGGCCGAGGGTCTGGGCGACGAAGTCATCGATCAGCGAACGGTCGACGATACCCTGCAACAGGCGCAATACACCGAGCTCGCTGAAGTCGCACAGGCCGGTGGCCGGGCGCAGGTTTTGCGCAACCTCCAGGGCCTGGCGCGCCTGGTTGAGGGCCTGACGGTAATGGCCACAGTCCCCGGCGAGGCTCGACAGGCCCATGAACAGCCCCATCTCACAAGCCTGCGCTGCCAACTGCCGGTGCAGACCGGCCAGGGCTGCACGCAAGTCCGGCGTATCGGGCAGCAGCAACACGAACAGGTCACCGGCCAGTTGCGCCGTGACCGCGCCGGCCCGGGCCCGGCACCAGGCCTCAAGCTGGTCTTCCAGGGCTTGGCGGGTGTCCTGCCACAGGCGTTCGCCTTTGGCCAGGCCATGCCGCTCGAACAGCCCGTCCACCGCCGACAAGCGCAACGCCACCAAACGCCGCGGCCCGTCCAGGTCGAGCTGCAGGTGCGCGGCCCGCTGCCGGGCGATGGCCAGGCTCGGATAGTCACCGGTCAGCAGTTGCCCGAGGATATCGTTGCGCGAGCGGCGCACCTGGGCCATCTGTACCAGTGCAGTACCGATCAGGTGTGTGACCACCACCATCTTCAGGGCATAGGGCTGTTCGATCAGTGGCAACCCCAACTGCTCGGCGCGCTCTATTACCGCGGCCGGAATACACTGGATGAAGGTACCGCCTGTGAGGATCACCATGCCGGCGATACCCACCGCATCGCCGTCTTCGACCAGGCTCAACAGGTTGCCCTCGCCGCGTGGGTGGTTGATGCCGGTGACGAACACCAGCTCACCGCCCATCACCCATTCGGCGATGCCCTCGTTCTCCGCCACGTAGGGCCAGCGCACCCGCCGCTGCAGGTTGCGTGCACCAGCCCGCACGCTCATCTCGTGCAGGCCGGGCAGGTGCAGGATCTCTTCCAGGGCCAGGCTCACGGCTCGACCCGCGCCTGGCCCAGTGCCCGGCGTCGGCCGCCAAGTTCAAGCAACACGATGTAGCACAGCGCCGAGGCGCCGATGCCCACCAATGGCGCCACCCAGGGCGAGGCATAGGCCGCCAGCGCACCGACCCCATAGGCGAACAGCCCCAGCAGGTTGTAGCGCGGCAGGCTGACCGTAGCCAGGGCCGGATACTTGCCACGGTGGCGGTACCAGAAGTCGGCCATGATCACCCCACCCACTGGCGGGATGATCGAACCCAGCAATACCAGGAAGGGAATCAGCAACTCGTACATGCCACCGATCGCCAACACGATGCCCACCCCTGCCGCCACCAGCGTTGCCGTGCGCCGGCGTTCGCTACGCACCAGGTGACACGCTGCGGCGGCAACGTTGTAGATGGTTGGCCCCTGGATGGTCCACAGGTTGAGGCAGAGCATTACCACCGCTGCGAACGACAGCCCTTGCAGCATCATCACTTCGACGATGTCGGCCTGCTGGTAGACCATCGCGCACCAGGCGCCGGCCACGACCATCAGCCCGTTGCCGAGCAGAAATGCCACCACACTGGCCGTCACCGCCACCCGCCCGCTGCGCGACAGGCGCGTCCAGTTGGTGGCTTGGGTGGCGCCGCTGGCAAAAGTGCCGAAGACCATGGTCACCGCCGCCGAAAAAGTCATGGTTTCATGCGGTACCAGTGCCGCCAGTTGCTGCAGGCCACCCACGTCACGGGTGGCGATTACCATGGAAACGATCAACAGGACGAACATCAGCGGTACCGATACCCGCGACAGCAGGTCCAGCCCCTTGAAACCGACCATTGCCGTGATGCTGAAGCCCAACCCGAACAGCACCATCAACGGCACGGTGAAGCCCTCGGCAAGCCCAAGCAGTTTGACCAGCACGATCGCCACAGTGGCCGTGCCCCACGCATACCAGCCCAGTTCGGCGAAGCCGAGCAGGAAGTCCGACAGCCGGCTGCCGGCCTCGCCGAAGCAGAAGCGCCCCATCAGTACAGTGTTGAGCCCGCTGCGCGAAGCGATGAACGCCAGCGCGGCGGCGTAAAGGGCCAGCAGCGTGTTGCCGAGGGTGGCGATCCAGAGCATGTCGATGAACCCGAAGGCCATGCCCAGCTTGCCCCCGGCGAACATCGTGCCGGTGAAGAAAGTGAAACTGAACAGGACCATGGCGATTGGCAAAAGGCCCTTGCGGGCGTGCTGCGGCGCCTCGCAAAGCGGGAATTCGGAGGGGGAACTCATTGTCAGGTGCTCCGGGTTTAGGTTGGAGCAGCCAGAGCAATATACGGGCCGCTTTTTGCTGGCCGATGTACGGCGAAATAGCAGGCGCACGGCATGACAAATAGTGTGCAGGTTGCACAGCATGGCCCGTTCTTGATGGTTTTTTATGTGCCGGTTGCCTCAATTTGAGGCCGCCGCGCACCAAAGCGGGACGCGGCTGGGTAGTTTTCACCCGGCCGCCCCTCAAGTACGAAGCGTCCGGTCAGACCGACGCTGCGCGTGGCATCAGTTCATAGGGATGCTTCCAGCCCGGCAGCGCCTGGATACGCGCTTTCCACGCTTCAATATGGGTGAATTGTGCCAACGGGATGCCGGTATCTTCCGGCATGAACACATAGCCCGCCAGCGACAGGTCAGCGATGGTCAGGCGCCCACCGACCATATAGGGCGTTTTCGCCAGGTGCGCATCGACCACCCGGTAAGCAGCCGTGGCGCGCTCGCGAAGAAACTGGGTTACTGGTGTTTCGCCGGAGTTCTTCAGGCAGAAGATGAACCGCAGCGCCGCGTAATAGGCAGTGAACTTGTGGTTGTCGAACAGCATCCAGCGCCAGATTTCGCGCTTTTCGTTGTCATCGCGCGGGCCGAACTGGCCGGTGCGTTCGGCGAGGTATTCGAGGATTAGCGCCGACTGGGTGATTTTCTGGCCCGCATGCTCCAGCACCGGCACTTCGCCCTGCTCGTTGACCTCATCACGCCAGCTTTGCTCGCGAGTCTGGCCGTTGAAGAAATCGACGAACACCGGCTGCCAGGCCTGGCCGGTGAGTTCGAGCATGAGGGCAGCTTTATAGGCATTGCCGGATTCGGCGAAGCAGTGCAGTTTGAAGTCGGGCATGGTGGTCCTTCATTTTCCCAGGGTCGATGGCGCTGTTCGTGGGGACCGCAAATGGGTCGTCAAGCTGAGCAGACCACGCCCGCTCGACACGGTCAATGCAGTACGCGCAAAGTAGAGTGGTACTCCTTCACGCCAGGATGGCCCGTATGCCCTACCCCACACTCCCTTTCTCCCTGACCACCCCGCGCACCCGCCTGGTCCGCCCCGACCCGGCCCTTGCAGCGCAACTGCGCCAGGCCCTGCTCGAAAGCTACACCCTGCACCAACCCTTCCTGGCCTGGGCCAAACCTGACTGGACGCTGCAGGAAGTACGCGAGAGCCTGCAACTGAGTGCCGGTGAATTTCTCGACCCCGCAGCCGAAAAGCGGTACTTCGTGCTGCACGCGGACAGTGACGCAGTCATCGGCTGCATCGGTCTGCGCCCGGGCAACGCAGAGTACGAGGTAGGTTACTGGGCCAGCCAGGCGTTCAGTGGCAAAGGGCTGATGCGCGAAGCATTGACCGGCCTGCTCGATGCCATCGCAACCCCGGTGTGGCTGACCACCGATATCGACAACCAGGCCAGCCAGCGCCTGGCAGAGCGCGCCGGCTTCGTCATAGCCGGCGCCAAGCTCACCGAACTCGATCCGAGCACGCCGCGCCCGCTGTATCGACGCTCACCAGCATAAGCGCTGAAAGTTTTGTCAATCCGCGCTCGACGGTAATGATCCACCAAGGGAACTACCACCCCAGTTGCGCCATCTTACTCACTGAGTGGTATTTCCCTTGGGCTTCACGCTATTGGAGAACACGCTATGCGCCACCTATTCCTCGCACCTGCATTGCTGCTCCTGCTGCCTGCCGGTGCTGCCATGGCCCGCGTCGATGCGGGCGACGTCGCTACCTCGGCCGGTGTATCCGCCTCGCTGTATTCGACTTTCAAGGATGACAAACGGATCATCCCCGCCCGTGACGAGTTGTCTGCATTCGTCGCCAGCGGTGGTGCTATTCGAGGCGCCTACGTGGAATCGGCGCTGGAACAGGCACGCAAGGACAATCCTGGCTTGCAGGCCAGCGATGAAGAGCTGGCTCGAGCCATATTGTCCCAAGATGACCCAATGGCTCACCACTGAGGCCTGTATGACTTTCTCGCGGGCCGCCCCCCGGGGCGTGCCCGCGAAAAGGCTGCATTTGCCCGGGCAGGTACACGCTTGAGGGGCTAGGCTCAACGGTCCACCACGACAAGGAAGAACCGATGCCTTTGCCCCGCCCTCCCCACGCCATCGCCCTGGCGCTTTTGATCGCCTGTACCCAGGCAACCGCTGCCCAACCTTCTCCCCAGGACCTGCTCAAGCAAGCCCAAGGCGAACAGGCAGCCTACCTTGAAACCCTCAAGAGCCTGGTTTCGGTCGACACCGGTACCGGCACCGAGCCCGGCCTTGAACAAGTCAGCGCCGCGCTGGTCCAGCGCCTCGAGGCATTGGGTGCCCAGGTGCAAACCCACTCCGCCAAACCGTCAGTGGGCGACAACATCGTCGGCACCTTCAAAGGTACCGGCAGCAAAGATTTCCTGCTCATGGTCCACTACGACACCGTCTTCGTCCCTGGCACCGTGGCCAAGCGCCCGTTCCGCGTGGATGGCCCACGCGCCTACGGCCCGGGCGTTGCCGACGCCAAGGGTGGCGTGGCGATGATCCTGCATGCACTCAAACTGCTGCAACAGCAAGAGTTCAAGGGTTACCGCACGCTCACCGTGCTGTTCAACCCGGATGAGGAAATGGGTTCGGCCGGGTCGAAGCAGATCATCGCCGAACTGGCGCGCAAGCATGACTACGTGTTCTCTTACGAGCCACCGGACAAGGACGCCGTGACGGTCGCCACCAATGGCATCAACCGCCTCAGGCTCGAGGTCAAGGGCCGTGCCTCGCACGCAGGCTCGGCCCCCGAGGAGGGGCGCAACGCGTTGACCGAACTGGCCCATCAGTTGCTCCAGCTCAATGACCTGGGTGATGCCAGCAAAGGCACCACGGTGAACTGGACCCTGGCCAAAGCCGGCGAAAAGGCCAACATCATCCCGGCATTGGCCACTGCCGAAGCGGACATGCGCTACTCGGACCTGAGCGAGACCGACCGGGTGCAGAGCGACGCTCAGCGCATCGTGAAAAAACTGCTGGTCGCCGACACCCAAGCGACCGTCACCGTCGAAAAAGGCCGCCCACCCCTGGCACGCAATGACGCATCGGCGAAGCTGGCCCAGACTGCCCAGCAGCTGTACGCCAAAGTCGGCCACAAGATCGAGCCGATTGCCATGCGCTTCGGCACCGATGCCGGTTATGCCTACGTACCGGGCAGCGACAAGCCTGCAGTGCTGGAAACCCTGGGCGTGGTCGGCGCGGGGCTGCATGGGGACGATGAGTACATCGAGCTGAACAGTGTGGCGCCGCGCTTGTACTTGACGGTCGCGATGATCCGGCATCTGGCGCAATAAAGGTATTTCTGTCACGACCCTGAGGGCGCCGGCAAACCGGCGCCCTCAGGGTCACTTCACCCCCACCCGTCCATGCGCATGGTCGCCCGCACCAGCCGCTGCTCCTCCTGCTCGATCTCGCGCAAACTGTCGCGAATCCCGTTGATGTGTTCGCGCGCCGCCCGCTGCGCCTGCTCCGGCATTTGCTCCATCACAGCGTGATACAACCGCGCGTGCTGGCGGTCGATCTGGCGCTTCTGCGCGGGGCGGCAATACAGGTTGTTGACCGATGCGAACACCGTGCTCAAGGTCAGGTCGCTGAGCGACTGCAGGGTGTGCACCAGCACCGGGTTGTGCGAGGCCTCGCTGATCGCCCGGTGGAATGCATGGTCGCGATGGGCGTGCTCACGCGCATCCAGCCCTTCGGGCGCTGCGTGGGCGGCGAGCATGTCTTCGTAGCGACGGCGGATCAGCAGGCGGTCCACATCGGTGGCACGCAACGCCGCCAGGCGAGCCGACTCGGCCTCGAGCAGCGCACGCACCTCCAGCAGGTCGAACAAGGTGCGCGGTTGCGAGCTGAACAGGTGCATCAGCGGCGTGACGCCCACCTGCTGCCCGGTCAGGTCGGCGACGAACGAACCGCGCCCCTGTTCAGTGTCGATGATGCCGCGCCCGCGCAGTATGCGCAGGCCTTCACGCAGTGCCGAGCGCGAACAGCCGAGCTTTTCCACCAGGCGTCGCTCCGAAGGCAAGGCCTGTCCCACCTTGAGCACACCCTCGACGATCAGCCGTTCGACCCGCTCGGCAACCTGGTCGGCGACCTTGGCCTTGCCTTCAGCAACCATGCGCACCCCTCGACTGGTAGGACCACTTCCATAGCTTGCGCCAATCTACGCACGTAAACCGGTAAATGAACAGCAACTGGCACAAAAACTGGTAGGACCAGTGTGCTTCGCGCTCGACCTGTTGCGATGGGGGGCGCAGGCTGCGTGGGTGAACGGTTTACCCACAACAACAAAAACTGCCGTTGAGTGAGCCTGATGAACATTCTCTACGACGAACGGGTCGATGGCGCGCTGCCTGCCGTGGACCAGCCGGCCCTGCTGCAGGCCTTGCGCGAAGCGCTGCCCGACCTTGAGATCCTGCATCGGGGCGAAGACCTCACACCTTACGAATGCGATGGCCTCTCTGCCTACCGCACCGTGCCCCTGATGGTGGTGCTGCCAGAGCGTCTGGAGCAGGTGCAGACGTTGCTAAGGCTGTGTCACCAACGCGGTGTCCCTGTCGTGGCTCGCGGCGCCGGCACGGGCTTGTCAGGCGGCGCATTGCCACTGGCCAAGGGCATCCTGCTGGTGATGGCACGTTTCAACCGCATTCTGGAAGTCAACCCGCAAGGCTGTTTCGCCCGGGTTCAGCCGGGGGTGCGCAACCTGGCCATTTCCCAGGCAGCGGCGCCGTACGGCCTTTACTACGCCCCCGACCCCTCTTCGCAAATCGCCTGTTCCATCGGCGGCAACGTCGCTGAAAACGCAGGTGGCGTGCACTGCCTGAAGTACGGCTTGACCGTGCACAACCTGCTCAAGGTGGAGATCCTCACCGTCGAAGGCGAACGGCTGACCCTGGGCAGCGATGCCCTCGATAGCCCGGGTTTCGACCTGCTGGCGCTGTTCACGGGTTCCGAAGGCATGCTCGGGATCGTCACCGAAGTGACCGTCAAACTGCTGCCCAAGCCCCAGGTCGCCCGGGTCCTGCTGGCCAGTTTCGGCAGTGTCGAAGACGCCGGCCGGGCCGTGGCCGAAATCATTGCTGCCGGGATCATCCCCGGTGGCCTGGAAATGATGGACAACCTGGCAATCCGCGCCGCCGAAGACTTCATCCACGCCGGCTACCCGGTAGAGGCAGCAGCGATCCTTTTGTGCGAACTCGATGGTGTCGAGGCCGACGTGCAGGACGACTGCGAGCGTGTGGCAGCAGTACTACAGCAGGCCGGCGCCAGCGAGGTGCGCCTGGCCTGCGACGAGGCCGAGCGCGTGCGCTTCTGGGCAGGCCGCAAGAACGCATTCCCGGCGGTGGGGCGCATCTCGCCGGACTACTACTGCATGGACGGGACCATCCCGCGCCGCGAACTGGCGCGCGTGCTCAAGGGCATCAGCGAACTGTCCGAGCAGTACGGCCTGCGCGTTGCCAACGTGTTCCACGCCGGCGACGGCAACATGCACCCACTGATCCTGTTCGATGCCAACCTGCCCGGCGAACTGGAACGCGCCGAAGCCATCGGCGGGCGCATCCTTGAACTGTGCGTGGCAGTGGGCGGCAGCATCACCGGCGAACATGGCGTAGGCCGCGAGAAAATCAACCAGATGTGCGCGCAGTTCAACAGCGACGAAATCACCCTGTTCCATGCCGTGAAGGCAGCGTTTGACCCCAAAGGGCTGCTCAACCCGGGCAAGAACATCCCCACCCTGCACCGCTGCGCCGAGTTCGGTGCCATGCATGTGCATCACGGCCAACTGCCCTTCCCTGACCTGGAGCGCTTCTGATGAGCCTGGACCGCGACATGAGCCAGGACCTGCTCGAACAGGTCAACCAGGCCTTGACCCTGAACACCCCGCTGCGCATTCAGGGCAGCAACAGCAAAGCCATGCTGGGGCGCCCGGTGGCCGGGGAGATCGTTGATACACGCGGCCACCGCGGCATCGTCAGTTACGACCCGACCGAGCTGGTACTCACTGCTCGCGCCGGTACGCCGCTGCAGGAGATCGAGGCGGCGCTGTTCGAGGCCGGGCAGATGCTGCCGTGCGAACCGCCCCACCTCGGCGCCGGTGCGACCTTGGGCGGCGTGGTCGCAGCGGGGCTGTCCGGGCCGCGTCGGCCCTGGGCCGGGTCGGTACGCGACTATGTGCTCGGCACGCGGGTCATTACCGGTCACGGCAAGCTGCTGCGCTTTGGCGGTGAGGTGATGAAAAACGTCGCCGGTTACGACGTGTCGCGGCTGATGGCCGGCAGCTTCGGCTGCCTGGGCCTGCTGACCGAGGTGTCGCTTAAGGTGCTGCCACGACCGCGCCGATGCCTGAGCCTGCGCATGCCGATGGCCCGCCATCAGGCCCTGGCCGAGCTGGCCGAATGGGGCCAGCAGCCATTGCCGATCAGTGCAGCCTGCCACGACGGCGAAGCACTGTACCTGCGCCTGGAAGGCGGTGAGGGCTCAGTGCAATCGGCCCGCCAGCGCTTGGGCGGGGAAGTACTCGACAGCCAGTTCTGGAGTGACCTGCGCGAGCAGCGCCTGGCCTTCTTCGACGGCGCCGAACCGCTGTGGCGCCTGTCGCTGCCCATTGCCACCGCCGAACTGGACCTGCCGGGGCGCCAGTTGATCGATTGGGGCGGCGCGCAGCGCTGGCTGAAGTCGAGCGCCCCCGCAGCGGCGATCCGCGAGCTGGTGGCCAAGGCCGGCGGCCACGCCACCGGCTATGCCCCGGGCGAGCACAGCAGCGCACCGCTGCCCGCCGCGCTGATGCGTTATCACCACGCCCTC
Source organism: Pseudomonas putida (assembly GCF_016406145.1). NCBI lineage: Bacteria > Pseudomonadati > Pseudomonadota > Gammaproteobacteria > Pseudomonadales > Pseudomonadaceae > Pseudomonas > Pseudomonas putida. The sequence continues at coordinate 2,447,618 of NZ_CP066306.1, read as the reverse complement.
AAGCGACAACTCGACCCCCAGGGCCTGTTCAACCCTGGCCGCCTGTACCCGGACCTGTGAGGCCACGCCATGCAAACCAACCTGAGCGACAGCGCCAAGCGCCTGGCCCGCGCCGAAGAGGCCGAAAGCATCCTGCGCGCATGCGTGCACTGTGGCTTCTGCACGGCCACCTGCCCCACCTACCAGTTGCTCGGCGATGAACTGGATGGACCGCGCGGGCGTATCTACCTGATCAAGCAAGTACTCGAAGGTGCGCCGGTCACCGCCAGTACCCAACTGCACCTGGACCGCTGCCTGACCTGCCGCAACTGTGAGACCACCTGCCCGTCAGGGGTCAGATACCATGACCTGCTGGACATCGGCCGCGCCGTGGTCGAACAGCAAGTGCCCCGCCCGCTCGGCCAGCGCCTGCTGCGCCAAGGCTTGCGTGCAGTGGTGCCGCGCCCGGCGCTGTTCAAGGCGCTGACCCGCGCGGGCCAAACCCTGCGCCCAGTCCTGCCGGGCGCACTCAAGAGCAAGTTGCCCGCCCAGGTGGCCTCCCCTGGCAAGCGCCCGGCGGTGCGCCACGCACGCCGCGTGCTGCTGCTTGAAGGCTGCGTACAGCCGGCCCTGTCACCCAACACCAACGCCGCCACCGCGCGGTTGCTGGACCGCCTGGGCATCAGCGTCGAGCCAGCACGCCAAGCTGGCTGCTGTGGCGCAGTGGATTACCACCTCAATGCCCAGGAGCAAGGCCTGCAGCGTGCCCGGCGCAACATTGATGCCTGGTGGCCCGCCATCGAAGCGGGCGCCGAAGCCATCGTGCAGACCGCTAGTGGCTGCGGCGCCTTCGTGCGTGACTACGGCCACCTGCTGGAGAAGGATCCGCTTTACGCGGCCAAGGCTGCGCGGGTCAGCGCGCTATCGCGCGACCTGGTGGAAGTGCTGCGCAACGAGCCGGTCGAGCAACTGGGCGTGTGCGCCGAACAACGCCTGGCCTTTCATTGCCCGTGCACCCTGCAGCACGCCCTCAAGCTCGGCGGCCAGGTTGAGAGCCTGCTGGCCCGGCTTGGCTTCACTCTCACCGCAGTGCCCGACGGCCATTTGTGCTGCGGCTCTGCCGGTACCTACTCGCTGACCCAGCCCGAACTGTCGCGGCAACTGCGCGACAACCGACTCAACGCGCTGGAAAGCGGCAAGCCGCAAATCATCGCCACCGCCAACATTGGTTGCCAGACCCACCTCGCTGGTGCCGGACGCACACCGGTACGGCACTGGATCGAAATCGTCGAAGCAGCCCTGAACCAGGAGAACAGCCATGCATAGCAAGTCCGTGATAGGCCAGGCCGAAGTTGCCCGCGTGCTTGCAGCCGCCCGCCAGGAGGCCCTGGCGCACCAGTGGAACGTCACCATCGCGGTGGTCGACGACGGCGGCCATCCGCTTGGCCTGGAGCGCATGGACGGCTGCGCGGCAGCCAGTGCGTACATCGCCGTTGAAAAGGCTCGCAGCTCGGCCTTGGGCCGCAAGGAAACGCGCGATTACGAACAGATGGTCAACGGCGGGCGCACCGCGTTCGTCACCGCGCCGCTGCTGACCAGCCTGGAGGGCGGCGTGCCGTTGCGGGTGGATGGCCAGGTGGTTGGCGCTATCGGTGTGTCCGGGGTCAGGCCTGAACAGGATGCCCAGGTGGCCAAGGCCGGGGCGGCGGCCATCACGTAATCCGCGCCTTGACAGCTCACCGGCAACAGAAGAGCCGGGCCGCGGTTGGCTTTTGCAGGTCGACCGCTTGCAAGCCACCCGGCCCCTCTCTACACGTTCAGAAAATTCCTACCCAACCTCTCGGAAGCGTCCTACTTGCCGCGCACCACCATGGAAAACATGATCGGCACTTGTGTCCCAGAGGAAGCAGCGCATGCATCCACACACCCGCACCACTGCCGAGCTGCGCAGTACCCTGCGCGAGCTGCTGGCTCATGATGTCAGCAACCCTGACGATGACCCGCACTTGTCGGGCGTATTGTTCTTCTGTGCCACCGACGAGCGCACGCGAGGGCTGATCGAACGTATCGAGTTGCTGGCCAGCGAGTTGTTCTTCGACGCTTGTGGCCGCCTCATCGCCCACCGTATCCGCGCCGTTGCCGTCGAGGGCGTGTCCATCAAGCAAAAACGCAAAGCACCCGCCGACGAGACCGTGATCCGCATTTCGCTGCTGGACAAAGGCTACATCACGGTGAGTACCGCACGATTCTGAAGCCAAGAGGCAAATGCGACACCGCCGCAACGTTGCCGCTCCATTTTTTGCAAGCTCTGCTTCTGCTTCTGCTTCTGCTTCTAAGCGCGCGGTAGCTCAGCCACCACAGATTGCGACTTCAGGAGGCCGAGCGCAGCGTAGGGGCCGGATGATGGGAGCGGGCGGTTTTTGGTCCCTTTTTGCCAAGACAAAAAGGGACCCGCCGTAAGGGCACAAAGGTGAGTGAGCGCCACCATGGCAAACGGATATGCCCACCCGAATCAAAGCCCCCTAGCTTCTATCTTGCAGCTTGCCGCTGACCTAGTGCCCAACCAACCTAGCCCGATATCTCCCCGGACTTTGCCCCGTCCACTTCTTGAACGCCCGATGAAACGCACTGGGCTCCTGGAACCCCGCCTGCTCGGCGATTTCAGCAATGCTCATCACCCCCTCGCGCAAACGCTCGAACGCCATGGCACGCCGCACCTCATCCTTGATCTGCTGATACGACCGCCCTTCGCGCTCCAACTGCCGACGAAAAGTGCTGGCACTGATACCCTGCCACTGCGCCATGGCCGCCAGCGTCGGCCATTGCCCATAGCGCCGGGCACGCAGATGCCGGTACACCTGAGCCACCAACCCATTCTGGTTGCGAAAGCGGATCACCAGGCCCTGGGGTGCACTACGCAGGAAAGTTTTAAGGCCGGCCAAGTCTTGGACCACCGGCAGACGCAGGTAGGCGCTGTCGAACTCAACCTCGGTGCGCCCGCTACCCAGGCGTAAGTCCGGCCCCCACAGCAGCAGGTCGTCGTCCTGGGCCGGACGCGCCACTGCAAGCTCGGTGCGGTCAATGGCCAGACGGCGCCCGGCCAGCCAGCACAGCAGGCCAACCACCAGCACCAGATAGGTCTCTTCGGCATAAACCCGGGTCAACGGGTCGGCAATGTCCGAGTGCACGCTGATCACCGCGCGCCCGGCGCGCACCGTCAGGCTGCCGCGCAGGTCATGCAGGAACAGGCTGAAATTGCCCAAGCATTGGCGCAGTGCCTTGTCCAGGTTCGGCTCCTGGATAAGGCCGCGACAGATCAGGGCAAAGCTGCCCAGCGGCATGCCATGGCTGTCGAGGCGAAAGAACTCATCGTCCAGCAGCTGGATCTGCGTCAGCCATAATTGGGCGAACGCCTTGGCCGGTACGCGGGCCTGTGGCTGATCGAGCAGCGCCGGGTCGATGCCCACCGCACGCAGATGGGCGTCACGCACCAAGGGCTGGTCGCGCAGGGCATGAAACATGGCATTGAGAAAGTACACGGCGACCGAATCGCTATCGCGCATGGCGTTATTCGCTGTCTATGCTGAGTGGCAAAAAGTGCCAGGTTGACTGAACAGATCCGGCATAGGCTGGAACAGGGCCTTTGCCTAGACTCGGACTCAACGAGGGAGCGCCGGCCATTCTCGCAGAGCCTGGCCCGCTCCCGCCATGCCTTCGCAATCGGAGCCTCTATGAGCAGCGCAGAAATCTACGTCGTCAGTGCCGTCCGTTCCGCCATCGGTGGTTTTGGTGGCTCGCTCAAGGACCTGCCGCTGGCAGACCTCGCCACCGCCATCAGCCGCGCCGCCCTCGAGCGCTCGGGCGTAGCCCCTGAGCAGGTCGGCCATGTGGTCATGGGTAATGTCATCCCCACCGAACCACGCGACGCCTACCTGTCGCGGGTCGCCGCGATGAACGCTGGTATCCCTAAGGAAACCCCGGCGTTCAACGTCAACCGCCTGTGCGGTTCGGGCCTTCAGGCCATCGTTTCCGCTACCCAGTGCCTGCTGCTGGGTGATGCCGATGTGGCCCTGGCCGCCGGTGCCGAGTCCATGAGCCGTGGCCCTTACTTGCTGCCACAGGCCCGCTGGGGTGCACGCATGGGCGACCTGCAAGGCATCGACTACACCGTCGGCGTTCTGCAGGACCCGTTCGAACACTTCCACATGGGCATCACGGCGGAAAATGTCGCCGCCAAGCACGGCATCACCCGCCAGATGCAGGATGAACTGGCCCTGACCAGCCAGCGCCGCGCCGCCCGTGCCATAGCTGAAGGCCGCTTCGCCAGCCAGATCGTGCCGCTGGAACTGAAAACCCGCAAAGGCACCGTCGAGTTTGCCGTTGACGAACACGTACGCGGCGATGTGACCGCCGAACAGCTGGCCGGCATGAAAACCGTCTTCAAGAAAGACGGCACCGTTACCGCCGGCAATGCCAGCGGCATCAATGACGGAGCTGCCGGCCTGGTGCTGGCGACCGGTGACGCCGTACACCGCCTGGGCCTCAAGCCGCTGGCGCGCCTGGTGGCCTACGCCCATGCCGGCGTCGAGCCCGAGCTGATGGGCCTGGGGCCGATCCCGGCAACACGCAAAGCCCTGGAAAAGGCCGGCCTAAACATCAGCGACCTAGACGTGATCGAGTCCAATGAAGCCTTCGCCGCCCAAGCCTGTGCCGTAGCCCGCGCGCTGGACTTCGACCCGGAGAAGGTCAACCCGAACGGGTCCGGCATTTCCCTGGGCCACCCGGTGGGTGCCACCGGGGCGATCATCGCCACCAAGGCCATCCATGAACTGCAGCGTATCCAGGGCCGTTACGCGCTGGCCACCATGTGCATTGGCGGCGGCCAGGGCATCGCCGTCGTCTTCGAGCGCGTCTGAGGGACCTTGCAACATGAGCATTGAACAGATCGCCGTGATCGGCGCCGGCACCATGGGCAACGGCATCGCGCAAGTCTGCGCGGTGGCCGGCTATCAGGTGCTGCTGGTGGATGTCGCCGAGGCCGCACTAGAGCGCGGCGTAGCCACCCTGAGCAAAAACCTGGAGCGCCAGGTCAACAAGGGTACCCTCGATGCCGAGCGTGCCAGCGCAGCGAAAGCGCGCATCCGCACCAGCACCGATTACGCGCAATTGAGCACTGCGCAACTGGTGATCGAGGCGGCGACCGAAAACCTGCAGCTCAAGCAACGCATCCTCCAGCAAGTGGCTGCCAACGTGGCGCCCGATTGCCTGATTGCCACCAACACCTCGTCACTTTCGGTGACCCAGCTGGCGGCCAGTATCGAGCACCCTGAGCGGTTCATCGGCGTGCACTTCTTCAACCCGGTGCCGATGATGGCCCTGGTCGAGATCATCCGTGGCCTGCAAACCAGCGACAGCACCTATGCCCAGGCGCTGCTGGTTACCGAGAAGCTCGGCAAGACGCCGATCACTGCCGGTAACCGCCCGGGCTTCGTGGTCAACCGCATCCTGGTGCCGATGATCAACGAAGCGATCTTCGTGCGCCAGGAGGGCCTGGCCAGTGCCGAGGACATCGACACCGGCATGCGCCTGGGTTGCAACCAGCCGATCGGCCCGCTGGCGCTGGCCGACCTGATTGGCCTGGACACCTTGCTGGCGATCATGGAAGCCTTCCATGAGGGTTTCAACGACAGCAAGTACCGCCCTGCCCCACTGCTAAGGGAAATGGTCGCGGCCGGCTGGTTGGGGCGCAAGAGTGGCCGCGGCTTCTTCACCTACTGAGGAGCGGACAGCATGCCCCCGGTCAATGCCGCGATGCGCTGTGCCAATTTTGAAGAGCGACGTGACCGTGCCATGGCCCTGTTCGCCGAGAAAGGCTTCGGCCAGGTGAGCATGCGCGAACTGGCGGCACATCTGGGCGTGACCGCAGGTTCGCTGTATCACCACTTCCCGAGCAAGCAGGACTTGCTGTACGACCTGATCGAAGAGTTGTACGAGGAGCTGCAAGCAACCCTGGAGCCTGGCCGCCGCGCCATGGCGCGCGGGGGTTCGGCACTGGCTTGCCTGATTGCAGCGCACTGGCAACTGCATGCCGAACGGCCCCTGCAGTTTCGCTTGGCCGCACGGGATTTCTGCTGCCTGAGCGAAGCGCAGCAAACGCGCCTGGCGTTGTTGCGCAAGCGTTATGAGACAGGGTTGCTGCGGTTGATCGCACCACAGGCGAAACTGCCCGACGCGGCATTGGCGGCGACGGCGCAGGTGGTGGCGACGTTGCTCAACCAGTTGCCTGGGATGCTGAAGGCTTTGCCTGAGGAACAGGGGTTGGGGTTGATGGAAAGCCTGCTGGTTGGGGGAATTGAGCGAACATTGCGCTAGCCCACCGTACCCGCTCGATCAATCAGGCTCTACATCTTCACCACCTCAAAAAACGCGGGCCAAGCACTGCTCCCATCAACGTGGGCAGCAACATCCCCAGCACGTACCAGGTCCCCCAGAACGGCACCTGCATTTCCGGGCAGTGCAGGCAGTAAACCAAGGTTGCGGTCGAACCGGCGAGCAGGCCCGCTGCGGCGCCAGCCTGGCGCAGCCGCGTGGGTGCCAGGCCACGCAATGCCCAGAACAGGGTAATGAACACCGGCACGCACAGCAGCGTGATGTTCAACGCACAGGTGCGCCAGGTACGCCCAAAAATCAAATCGGCACGGGCTTCGACCGGAGCCCCGAACAGGCTGATCGCCGCCCCCAGCCAGACCAGCAGCAACGGTAGCCCGAGCAGTTGCCACACCACCCCGCCGCGCACGCCGGGCCTGGCCAGGCGCTGCGTCAACCAAAGCCCTAGCAGCGCCAGGCTGGCGGGCAAGGCCAGCTTGGCCCAGAACAGTGGCGTACGCGCCACTTCGGCAAGGTCGCTGCGCACGCCATAAAGAGCCACCGTCATCAGCACCGCACCCAGTGTGCCTGCAAGCAACGCCAGCGCCAGGCGCCGTGCCAGCGCATGACGGCCCACCGGCTCTTCACCAGCAGCCAGCAGGGTAATCAGTTCATCAGTCTTCATGCTCTTCACTGCCTCGAATCAGCTTGGCCAGCGCCTTGAGCCCCCGGTGTATCCCCACCTTGACCGCCGAACAGGAAAGCCCGGTGATACGCGCAGTCTCCTCCACCGACAGCCCTTCGAGCTTGACGTGGACGATGGGCAAACGCTGGCGCGCCGGCAACCGCCCCAGCAGCTTGCCCAGGTCGCGATTGGCCTGGGCAGGCGCTTCATCACTGGTGGCGAACAGGTCACTGTCGTCTTCCAGCACCTCGTGCAACGCGTCTTGGTGCGCATAGCGGCGCAGGTAATCTGCCAGCTTGTAACGGGCAATCGCCTGTACCCACGCCGTCAGCGGCTGTTGCGGCTGGTAGGTATGACGTGCGTTATGCACGGCCAGCAACACTTCCTGCAGCAAGTCTTCGATTTCGGCCGGGCGCTGCTGCAGGCGCCGCCGCAGAAACCCACGCACATGCAGCGCCAGCGCCGCAAGGAATTCGCGGTAGGCCCGTGCATCGCCCGCCAGCCCGCGCAGCAGCAAGGCCTGCAACTGCGCCTCGCGTGCGCCGAGGTGGTCCTGAGAGTTAGTTCGTTGCATGGGGCGCCAAGGTTACACCGTCTGAAGTTTTTTCTTTTATCGAACCTTAGCCGCTGCTGCGCTTTTGAGCGCATAGGTCAGGGCAAATGCACCAAGCAAAAAATATTTCCGCGTGCCTGTAACCGCAGCAGCGGCCACCGCGAACTAGTCCATGAGCCTTCGGTACATCACCACGGCCCATCCTCTGGAGACATCCCCATGAATACCCTCGCCCTTACCACTGCCGCCCTGGCCCTTGCTTCCATGGCCAGCGTCGCCACCGCCGCCGATACCAACAGCAACGGTGCAGCCATGGAGAAATGCTACGGCGTCGCCATGGCCGGCAAGAACGACTGTAAAGCCGGTGCCGGCACCAGTTGCGCTGGCAGCTCCAAAAAAGACTACGACGGCATGGCCTGGAAAAATGTCCCGGCCGGCACCTGCACCTCGATCAAGACGCCCAACGGCATGGGTTCACTGACCCCGATCAAGTCCTGAGCAGAGGCCGCCGACCATGAACCGAACTGCCCCTCTGGGCGCCGGGCTCGGGCTCAAGGCTGAACACTTTGCCCAGGCCTTGGCCTGCGACGCAGACGGCCTGTGGTATGAGGTGCATCCAGAGAACTACATGGTCGGCGGGCCGCGCCTGGCGTGGCTGCAGCGCATGGCCGAACGCCATGCGCTGTCGCTGCACGGCGTTGCCCTGTCACTGGCAGCGGACGCCGAACCGGACATCACCCACCTGCGCCGGCTGCGCGTGCTGATCGACCAGGTAAACCCGGTGCTGGTGTCGGAGCACCTGGCCTGGTCCGCCTGGCGTGACCAGTATCACCCCGACCTGCTGCCGTTCCCCCGCAGCCACGAAGCATTGGCACGCATCAGCGACAATATCCTGCGCACCCAGGATGCCCTGGGGCGCTGCATCGCCATCGAAAACCCCAGCCACTACCTGCAATTGCAAGGTCACGACCTGGACGAAATCGAGTTCCTCAACGAGCTGGTGCGCCGCACCGATTGCACGCTGTTGCTGGATATCAACAACGTTCATGTCAGCGCACACAACCTGGGTTTCAACGCCAAGGACTACCTCGACCGCTTCCCGGCCCATGCCATCAGCGAAGTTCACCTGGCCGGCCACAGCCACGACGACCAAGGCGCACTGCTGATCGACTCGCACGATACAGCCATTGCCGAACCGGTCTGGGCCTTGTACCGCCGGCTGATCGCGCGCATCGGTGCGCGCCCGACACTGATCGAACGCGACGGCAACCTGCCGGCCTTCGATGAACTGCTTGCCGAACGGGCGATTGCCCAGACGACCCTCGACCACGCAGGAGCCTTGCCATGAACCTGTCACTTGGCCAGTTCCAGGACGCCTTCATCGACGCACTCTACCTGCGCCCTGCTCCGCTGCTGCAAAACCTGACTTGCCAACCGGCGTTCGCGGTCTACCGCAATACCGTGATGGCCGGCTGCGTGGACGCACTGCGAGCCAACTTCCCCAGTGTCGAAACTCTGGTCGGTGCCGACTGGATGCAGCAAGCCGCTGCCGCCTACGCAAAACACACCCCACCTGACGACGCACGGCTTATACGCTACGGTGCGACGTTCGCGGCGTTTCTGCAAGACAGCCAGGCCAGCCACGGGCTGCCTTACCTGGCCGATGTCGCACGCCTGGACTGGCATTGGTGCGAAGTTTTCAGCGCCATCGAGCAACCTTGCCTGGCCTTGGCCGACCTGGCAGGCATGACGGCCAGTGACCTGGGTGGCAGCCACCTGCGGCCGCGCCAGAACGTGCGCTGGCAGTGGTTCGACGCTCACCCGGCACTGAGCCTGTGGCGCTGCAGCCGCGAAGGCCTGCCATGGCCACAGTCGCAACCCTGGGTGGCAGAAGGCGCACTGTTGAGCGCCGACCAGCACGGCGTGAACCATCAGCCACTCGAGGCCGGTGGCTGCATGTTCCTGGATGCCTGCGCAGCCGGTCACTCACTGGAAAGCGCCTCGCAACTTGCCCTGCAACGCCAGCCTGACCTCGACTTCACCAGCCTGCTCGGTCGCCTGATGCAGGCCCGGGTCTTTCTCCCGCTTTCATTCGATTGAAGGAACGGCCATGGTCACCTTGCGCCCTACTGCCCCAGCCACTGGCCTGCGCCAACGCTGGAACGGCCTTGCCGACCGCCTGCAACGGCTGCTCAACGACAGCGCGTTGTGCCTGGTCGCACGGCTGGGCATCGCCTCGATATTTTTCCTGTCAGGCCGCACCAAGGTCGAAGGTTTGCTGAGCATCACGCCCGGTACCTACGAGCTGTTCCAGAGCGAGTATGCCTTGCCGCTGCTTTCGCCCTGGCTCGCAGCCCACCTGGCAACCTACGCCGAGCACCTGTTCCCACTGCTACTGGTGCTGGGCCTGTTCACCCGGCTTTCAGCGCTTGCCCTGCTCGGCATGACAGCGGTCATCCAGATATTCGTCTACCCGGACGCCTGGCCTACTCACCTGTCGTGGGCTGGCCTGCTGCTGTTGCTGATAGCCCGGGGTGCCGGCGCTCTGTCGCTGGACCGGTTGCTACGGCTGCATTGAGCCCAGCCGGCCAGCTACCACTTGGCAGTTGCAGCGTGTCGGGTGAAGATCACTCACGCGGCTTTTCCATTAAACTCTTCGCAGCCCACGTTGTCTTGGTACCGCACTGTTGCACCCACCCTAGCGGTACCCCCCAAGATGAAGCACCCCGCCACATTCACCCAAGGTTCATTGACCCACCACGTCCGGGTAATGGCGTTTACCAGTGCGCTGAGCCTGCTGGCGATCTTCCTGACCGACATTCTCACGCTCACGTATGTCGCCCTGCTGCATGACGAAGTACTCATTGCTGCGGTAGGCATCGCCAAGACCCTGGCCTTTTTCAATTCAAGCCTGGTGGCGGGCATTGTCGTCGCTGCAGGCACCATGATCTCCCGCAGGGTCGGCCAAGGTTCGAGTGCCTCGGTGCCTGCGCTGACCAGCCACATGCTGATCCTCGCCGCGCTGGTCTCGGCCGGTGTGTCTGCACTGCAGTGGTACTACCTGGACTTCTTCGCCGGCCTGGTGGGGGCCGATGCGCCCGCCTCACCGCTTGCCCGGCAATTCATCGCCATGACGCTGGTGGCGTCGGTGCTGATGGCGCTCACTCAGGCCGCGGCCCAAGTGCTCCGGGCGCAAGGTTTGAGCGGGCGCGCGCTGGCAGTGGTGCTGGCCAGTGCCGCCTGCCTGGCCATCGTCGACCCGATACTGATCTTTGGTCTGAACCTGAAACTGTTGGGCGCCGGCCTGTCCTGCCTGGTGGCAGCCACAGCAGGCAGCCTGACGGGTTTGTACCTGGTCAGGGCCCATGTAGGCCTTGCCACGCGCATACGCCTACGCCTGCTGCGGCTGTATGGCGCACGCATCATGCGCATTGCCTTGCCCTATACCCTCGCTAATCTGGCGATGCCCGTTGCCCTGACCTACACCATGGCGCAACTGGCGCTGTTCGGGGTGTCGGTCATGGCCGGCATGGCGGTAATGGACAGGGTGCTGCAGATTACCTACTGCCTGTACTTCGCCTTGCCGGGCGCGCTGGTGCCGATCCTGGCACAGAACCTGGGGGCGCACTGCCAGGGCCGTTCGCAGGCTGCCTTGCACAGCGCCGCCAGGCTGGTAGTAGTGTACGGCCTGGTCGCCTGGGCAGTACTGGCAAGCGCCGCGCCGTGGCTTGGCCCTGCCTTCACGCTGTCAGGCCCGGGGCAGGCGCTGATCGAGGACCTGTGCCGGTACGGGCCGGGGCTGTGGGTCATCATGGGCCTGGACTTCATCGCCATTTCGCTGTTCATCTGCCGTGGCCAGGCAGGCTGGGTGGCCTTCTACGCCTGGCTTCGCGCCACCTTGGGTACCCTGCCCTTCGTCACCGCAGGCGCAGCGCTGCAGGGTGCCAGCGGCGTCATGCTCGGGCTGTGGGTTGGCAATGCCCTGGTCGCACTGGCCAGCGTCGCAACGGCCATCCTGATCAACCGCCCAGGCGCATACCGGGCGCACGAACCCTAGAACTTTTGCCATAATCGCCCTCGCCGCTTCAGCGGAACCGGCACACCACCCACCACAGCTTGAAGTTGGTTTATGTCAGGTCAGGATCACGAAACCGAAGCGTCCAGCGCAACGGTCACCAAACGCCGCCGTGCCCCCAAGGGCGAGATGCGCCGCGCCGCCCTGCTGGATGCGGCCACCGCCGTGTTCGCCAAAGACGGTTATGCGGCAGCCTCCATGCGCGATGTGGCCGAAATCGCCGGCATCACCACGGTCGGGCTGTTGCACCACTTCCCCAACAAGGTGTCGTTGCTGCAGGCCTTGCTCGATCGGCGCGATCGGCGAGTGACGGAGAAATTTGCCGAGCTGGAGATGGCGCCGACGCTTGCGAACTTCCTGGCCTTCGTGCGCATGAGCATGAATTTCAGCGTGCAGAACCTGCTTGAATGCCAGGCTTCGATGATGATCAGCGTCGAAAGCCTGTCCGAGCAGCACCCGGCCTGGCCCTGGTACAAGGAGAAATTCGCGCTGACCCACGCCCACGCCAAGGCGCACCTGGCGGCGCTGGTCGAGCATGGCGAGGTGCGCAAGGACATTGATGCGAAGTCGTTGGCGACCGAGATCTTCGCCGTGATGGATGGCCTGCAGATCCAGTGGCTGCGCGCCCCGGACCAGGTCGACGTCGAAGCGGTCTTCGACGCCTACCTGCTACGCCTTGCCTCTTGCATCAAGGCCTAGTGCGACGGTCAGTAAGCCTGGCTGTCGCTGACCTGCACCGCCGCTTGCAGCGGTGCAGGTAGTGGGTTGCTGTCACGCGTGGTCAAGTGTTGCGGCATGAGCGTGACCAGCGTGCGCTGCAGCGTGAGGTTTTCCGAGTCCGGGCCGACCCACACCTTGAACTTGCCGGCATCGACGTCCCAACTGTCGGTGTTCTGCACGAAGTACGCCAGCGAGCGTGAGTCGATCGGCAGGCTCACGGTCTTGCTCTGGCCCGGCTCCAGGTACACCTTGGTAAAGCCCTTGAGCTCCTTCTTCGGGCGGTCGACTTGCGGGTCGATCGGCTGTATGTACAGCTGCGCGACCTCAAAGCCCGCCTTGTCACCCGTGTTGGTCAGGGTGAACGTGGCGTTCACGGTGTTGCCTGGGGTCATCACATTGGTCGAGAGCTTCAAGTCCGAATAGCCGAACGTGGTGTACGACAAGCCGAAGCCGAACGGGTAAAGCGGTTTGGCGTGCTTCTTGTCATAGCCGCGGTACCCCATGTAAAGCCCCTCGCTGTAGTCGATCTCGGTCAGCGGGTTGTCGCCCCGGTAGGCGGCCGGGTCCGGGTAGGACGCGTAACTTGGGTTGTCTTCGATCTTCTTGTCGATGGTCACTGGCAGCTTGCCCGACGGGTTCACCTTGCCATACAGGATTTCAGCCAGTGCCTGGCCGCCCTGTTGCCCCGGGAACCAGGCATGCAACGCTGCGCCAACCTTCTTGGCCCACGGCTGCATGTCGGCCACGCCGCCGCCATGGGTGACGACGATGGTGTTCGGGTTGGCCTTGGTGACGAATTTGATCAGCTCGGCCTGCTGGTCCGGCAGCGCGTAGTCGTGGTCGGAGCCTTCACCCTCGTTCTCGTAGTTGGTGCCTGCGGCGATCACCACGGCATCGTAGCTGGCGATATCCTTCGGCGGTCGCAGGGACGCCCAGCTCATCTGAACGCCTGCCAGGCCGCCCAGTGCCGGCGTGAAGTTGCCTTGCACACGGCGGTACTCAAGCTTGACGTTGTAGGACTTGCCCGCCACCAGGGCAGCGCTCTTGCCCGAAGTGGTCAGCGCGTTGACCACATCAGATGAGTACGGCACGCCGTCGCTCTGCACCACCAGCTTGCCATCGACCCAAAGCTTGTAAGGGCCGTCGGCGCGCACCTTGAACACATGCGCACCCGAGACGGTCGGTTTGATCGTCGCACTGAAGCGTGCGGAGAACGCCCCCGCCGTCGGGCTGAAGCCGGACACGGCAGTGGTGCCGGTGCTGGTTTCATTGGTGCTGGTGGTCCAGTTGAGGTTCACGCCCGGCTCGATGCGGGTCAGTACCGGGGCGCCGCTGAGGCTGGTGTTGCTGAAGTACTCGGCCTTCACCCCGGCATTGCTGACGCCGCTGCCGGACGAGGTCGGCTGGTACCAGACTGCCGCCTTGGGGTTCAGGCTCAACGCCGACAGGTAGGTGACATTGGCGCTGTTCGACGCCAGTTGCTGCAGCCCGCTGAGTTCGGTCACGTAGCTGTTGGGTGGCGAGTTGGCGGTACCGAACGGCGAGGCAGGCGCCTGGTTGGCCCAGTCGCCGATCACTGCGATTCTGGCGGTACGCGCCAGGGGCAGCAGCGGCTTGCCAGCAGCGGTATCGGCGTTGCGCAGCAGCACGATGCCTTCACGAGCAGCGTTCAGCGACGCGCGCTGGCCGTACTCGGTGTGCTCCAGCGTCTTTGCCGTGTTGAGGTTTTCCTGGAGGTCGTAGCTGACCACGGCACGCAGGTTGCGCTTGACCTTGTCGTCGATGACGTTCTGGGTCAGCTGGCCGCTACACAGGTACGGCAGCAGGTTGGCCTCGGTGAACTGCAGGCCCGAAGGCATGTCCAGGTCGGTGCCGGCCCATGCGCCTTTGAACGGGTCGTGAATGGCATTGAAGTCACTGATAACGGTGCCCTGATAGCCCCACTCGCCTTTGAGCACCTCGGTGATCAGGTGGTGGTTTTCACAGGCGTAGTCGCCGTTGACCTTGTTGAACCCGCACATGATCGACGCCACGTTGGCGTTCTTGACCATCGACTCGAAGCCGGGCAAGTACAGTTCGCGCAGCGTGCGCTCATCGGCCACGACATTGACCGCCTGGCGATTGGCTTCCTGCTCATTGGCCAGGTAATGCTTGCCACTGGCCTGGATCCCTTGGGCCTGGATGCCGTTGACGATGGCCGGCGCCAACACCGCGCCAAGGAACGGGTCCTCGCCACTGACGTACTCGGCCGAACGGCCGTTGTAGGGCGTGCGGTACAGGTTCACCCCGGGCGAGAGCATCTGCTGGCCGCCGGAAATACGCGTTTCATAGGCAATGGCCAGGCCGAACTCTTTGGCCCGGTTGATGCTCCAGGTGGCGGCCAGGGCAGACTGCGAAGGATATTGTGCGCCAAAGGTGGCGTTATTGACGTGCACGCCCATGGACGAGTCGTAGGCCACCGTGCCCTGGATACCCCACTTGAGCAGCGACGGGATCATGTGGCCGTCATTGACCCGGGTGAAGTTGATCTTCTCGGCCTGGTTCATGTTGTCCAGGATGGAGCTGACCCGGGCCTCCACCTCGTTGCCGGTGGCCGGCCCGGCCGCCAAAGCGCCCGAGGCCTGCATGACGCCGAGCGCCATCAGGCTCACGGCCTGTTTGAAATGTTTCACGGGTTGAATCCTCAAGAACAGAATGGGAGCAGGCAAACCTGCGGCCTTACGGCTGGCTGACCAGCGCGGGCGCATCGGCGGTGTCTACCGGCACGTCGACAAAGGCATTGGCATCAGTGGCGCCCTTTGCAACATCGCTGACGCCGGACAGGTGTTCGCGCTGGCTGTCCAGTTGTTCACGGGCTTCATAAGCCGCTGTACCAGAAGTGGCGCCGTTTGTATCTGCAAAGGCATTTGGCACAGTGGCCAGCAGTGCCGAACAGGCGAACGGCAGCAGTAGTCTATTCATCGAATAGTTCTCGAAAAAAGAATGCAGGAATTAGCGGGCCGCAAACATGGCCCGGCCGGCGCGTAAGTCTGGGCAGTTCAATGAAAAGTTCAAGCGCTCATGAAGTGCACAGTGGGCAACGTATCAAAAAAACAAAAAAACCACGCCAAATAACATCCAAACATAAAGAACAGAATCACATCAAATACATGTTCAGCGCATATTTGTATTTGCAGATTCCAAAAATTATTAGGATTGTGGTTTTCCCATGCTTTTTTTGAGAATTCAGGGCAAGAATTTGCCTCTCGCTAAACCTAGTTGCAATTAGGTTTAGCAGGGTGATATGCTTACGAGACCGCTGAAAACAGCCAGCTAATTCATACTGAACAAACCAAAAACATAGGCTGTTGCAACAGTTAAAATTCCAAAGTATTCTCCGGGCCACCTCAGGCCTGACAAGTAGTAAAGTGCCGCTATATAGCCAGCACTTGCACTAAGC
This sequence comes from Pseudomonas putida, assembly GCF_016406145.1. NCBI lineage: Bacteria > Pseudomonadati > Pseudomonadota > Gammaproteobacteria > Pseudomonadales > Pseudomonadaceae > Pseudomonas > Pseudomonas putida. Next base: position 2,431,801 of record NZ_CP066306.1, on the reverse strand, counting down.
CATCATGATGAAATCAACTATCCCCTCTGCTGACGATATATGTGAGTGGCTGCTCAATGCTGGCGCATTGCAACCGGCTGATATGAATCGCGCTGCACGCTTGGGCGTGGCCCAGGCAATGGGCGAACATGAAAAACTGCGCACCTTGCTGCGCCTGGGTGCAGTAAGAGAGCAGCAAATGGCCGCGGCCTACGCCGAGTTGCTGGGCGTGCCCAGGCTGGACAGGCAGCGTGTCGACTCCCCGCCTGTGGCCACTGAACGCTTTGCCCGCCACTACGGCGTGGTCACCCTCAGCGAAAGCAGCAGCCACTTGCAGGTCGCCGCCGCCGTGCCGCTTTCGGCCTACGCGCTGAACGCACTCGGTTACCAGGCGGCAAAACAGGTAGAGCTGGTGGTAGGGACCAGCGACGAAATCACCGCCCTGATCGAACAGGCCTACGGCGAAGGCCGCTCGGCCATGGGCGCGCTGATCCAGACCCTGGACGACGACAGCATCGACGAAGGCGACATCGAACAGCTCAAGGACATGGCCTCCGAGGCGCCAGTGATCCGCCTGGTCAACCTGATGCTGCAACACGCCGTCGACCGTCGCGCTTCGGACATCCACGTAGAACCGTTCGAAACCCAGCTGAAAGTGCGCTACCGGGTCGACGGCGTGCTCGTCGAAGGCGAAGCACCACCGGCCGGTTACGCCGCAGCGGTCATCTCGCGGCTGAAGATCATGGCCCGGCTGGATATCGCCGAGCGCCGCCTGCCGCAGGATGGGCGGATCATGCTGCGCATTCAGGGCCGCGAACTGGACTTGCGGGTCTCCACCGTGCCAACCAGTTTCGGCGAGTCGGTGGTGATGCGCCTGCTGGACCGGCAAACCGTGAGTTTCGACTTCGCCAGCCTGGGCATCCGTGGCCCCACCCTGCAAAGCATCGAGCATCTGCTGGCGCGCCCCCATGGCATCTTTTTGGTAACAGGGCCCACCGGCTCGGGCAAGACCACCACCCTTTACACCGCGTTGTCGGGCCTGAACACCGCCGAACGCAAGATCATCACCGTGGAAGACCCGGTCGAATACCAGCTCACCGGCATCAACCAGATCCAGGTCAAGCCTGCCATCGGCCTGGGGTTTGCCACGGCATTGCGCTCGATCGTGCGTCAGGACCCGGACGTGATCATGATCGGTGAAATGCGCGACCTGGAAACCTGCCGCATCGCCATCCAGTCATCGCTGACCGGGCACCTGGTACTGTCGACCCTGCACACCAACAGCGCCGCCGCCAGCATCACCCGCCTGCTGGACATGGGCGTCGAAGGTTACCTGCTCGCCTCCACCCTGCAGGGCATCCTTGCCCAGCGCCTGGTGCGCCGCCTCGACCCGGCCACCCGTATCGCCTTCCAGGCACCGGCCGAACTGGTCGAGCGCCACCAGTTGGCCCGCTACACGCAACAGCGTCCGATCATGCTGTACCGCCCAGACGAGCAGGCGCCGGGCGGTGGCTACCATGGGCGCAGCGCGATCACCGAACTGCTGGTCATGGACGAAGAGCTGCGCGGCATGCTCATGCGCCAGACCGATGCCGCCACACTCGAGGCCCACGCCCGTCGCAACGGGCTGGTGACCCTCTATGAGGACGGCCTGCGCCAGGCCCTGGCCGGCGTCACCTCGCTTGAAGAAGTGCTGCGCGTCACGGGTGGTGATTGAGGTGCCGACCTTTTCCTACACCGCGCTCGACAGCGAGGGCCGCAAGCAGCAAGGCGAACTGGACGCCAGTGACCGTGACCACGCCGCTCGCCAGTTGCAACGGCGCGGCCTGCTGATTCTGCAGCTCAGGCAGGGTAGCCGCCTGCTGCGTTCGGGCAAGGCGCGCAGCATGTTCCAGCCGGTGGAACTGATCACCATCACACAGCAGCTCACTACCCTGCTCAGCGCCGGGCAACCGCTGGACCGGGCGCTGGGCACCGTGCTGAAGAACGTGCGCAGGCCCGCCGCCAAGGCCGTGCTGGAGCGGGTGCGCGAGCAGGTCAAAGCCGGCTTGCCGCTGTCCCAGGCGCTTGAGGAACACCCGGGCAGTTTCTCACCGTTCTACACCAGCCTGGTGCGGGCCGGCGAAGCCGGCGGTGTACTCGAAGTGACCCTGGCCCAGCTTGCCGGCTACCTGGAACAAAGCCACAAACTGCGTGGCGAAGTGATCAACGCGCTGATCTACCCGGCTTTCCTGGTGATCGGTGTGGTCGGCTCGCTGGCGCTGCTGCTGGCCTATGTGGTGCCGCAATTCGTACCGATCTTCCAGGACCTGGGCGTGCCCATCCCGCTGGTGACCCGCGCTGTGCTGGCCATGGGCGAATTCGTCAATGCCTGGGGGCTGGCCTGCCTGCTGACGCTGCTCGGCGCCGGCTGGCTTGGCCTGGCCGCACGGCGTGACCCGCGCCGGCGAGTGGCCCAGGACCTGCGCCTGTGGCGCAACCGCCTGTTCGGCCCGCTGCTGCAGCGCCTGGAAACCGCACGCCTGGCGCGCACCTTGGGCACTTTGTTGAGCAACAGCGTCACCCTGCTCGGTTCACTGGCGATCGGCCGCGAAGTCAGTGCCAACCATGCACTGCGCGAGCATGTGGAGCGCACCACCGACCAGGTCAAGCAAGGCAGCAGCCTGAGCCTTGCGCTATCGGCAGAGGCTCTGCTGCCGGAGCTTGCCCTGCAGATGATCGAAGTCGGTGAACAGTCGGGCACCCTCGGCGCGATGCTGCTCAAAGTCGCCGATGTCTACGACCTTGAAGCCAAACGCACCATCGACCGCCTGCTCGCGGCGCTGGTGCCCACCCTGACCATCGTCATGGCGGTGATGGTGGCGGCAATCATGCTCGCCATCATGCTGCCGCTGATGAGCCTTACCAGCAATATCTAGGAAACCGCCCATGCCCTCCAAGCAACGCTTCAACGCCCGCCAAGCGGGCTTCACCCTGCTCGAAATGCTTGCCGTGATCGTGCTGCTGGGCATTGTCGCGACCATCGTGGTGCGCCAGGTCGGCGGTAACGTCGACAAGGGCAAGTACGGTGCCGGCAAGGCGCAGTTGGCCAGCCTGAGCATGAAGGTCGAAAGCTATGCCCTGGATGTCGGCGCGCCGCCGGCAAACCTTGGGCAACTGCTCGAAAAGCCGGCCAACGCCAACCGCTGGGCCGGGCCCTATGCCAAGCCCTCGGACCTGGTCGACCCCTTTGGCCATGGCTTCGCCTACCACTTCCCCGGTAGCCACGCCAGCTTCGACCTGATCTTCCTCGGCCAGGATGGCGCGGTCGGTGGCGAAGGCTACAAGGCCGACGTGGGCAACTGGGAATAACCATGGCAGCGCGCCCGCCCCGCGAACACGGTTTTACCCTGTTCGAACTGCTGATCGTCATCGTGCTGGTCGGCGTTGCCACGTCGATCCTGGCCGTTGGCATTGGCCGGGGCATGCTGGTGGCCCATGAGCGCAGTGCATTGGCAAACATGGTGTCAGCTCTGCGTAGCGCGCGCGTGCAGGCCATTGCCAGCGGGCAACCGGTGCGCGCGAGCTTCGACCTGCAGCGCAGGCAGGTGCAGGCACCTGGGCGCACGCCCCAGGGCTGGCCCGAAGACTTCACCGTGCGCCTGCAGACGGCCCGCGGCCTGGGTGCGGGCTTTGAGTTTTACCCCGATGGTGCGGCCAGCGGCGGCAACATCCTGATCAGCCGCGGCCAGGCGCGTTGGCGCATCGACGTCAGCTGGCTCACCGGCAGCGTGCAAGTGCGGGAGTTGCCATGACCGGTCAGCGTGGTTTCACCCTGCTGGAAATGCTGGCAGCAATTGCCCTGCTGGTGGTGGCCTCGAGCATCCTGCTGGGCGCATTCGCCCAGAGCAGCCGCTCACTGGCGCAGGTAGAGCGCAGTGACCGCCACAACGCGGCGGCGCGTTCGCTGCTGGACGACTTCGACCTGGGCCCGCTTGCCGTAGGCCAGCAACGGGGTAGCTGGCAGGGCATCGACTGGGTGCTGGACGTCACCCTGGAACAGGCAGTGCCCACACGCCTGGAACTGTACCGGCTGGACCTGACCCTGAGCGACAGCGGGCACACCTGGCGCTACAGCACCCTGCGCGCACGTACGCCAGGCAGTGGAACATGAAGCGCCAGGCAGGCTTTACCCTGCTGGAGATCCTGGTGGTCATCAGCCTGCTGGGGTTGCTGCTGGGCCTGGTCGGCAGCGCCCTGGTGGCGGCCAACCGCTCTGTGGCAAAGGCCGAGCGCTACAGCGCCCGGCTCGATGAATTGCGTGCAACTCAGCGGTTCCTGCGCCAGGCGCTGGGCCAGGTGTTGCCATTGACCGCAGCGACCGGCCAGGGCGCCCACACCGCAACGTTCGAAGGGCAAAACGATACGGTGGTGTTTTTCGCCCCGCTGCCAAGCTCTGTAGGTGGAGGTATCTACCGCCAGCGCCTGCAACTGCGCCAAGGGCACCTGGAGATCCGGTTGGCCAGGCTGCAAGGCCAACGCCTGCAGGCCTGGGGCGAGCCCCAGCGCTTGCTGGAGGGGGTCAAAGGGCTGCACCTGAATTACCGCGGCTACTCCCCGCTGGGCAAGGCCACCGGCTGGATGCCCCAGTGGCCGTGGCCAGAGCGCCTGCCCCAGGCAGTGCGCGTGGCGGTACAACTGCAAGGCACTCAGGCCTGGCCGCTGCTCCAGGTCAACCTGCTGCTTGACCTGTCCGGCGACGGTGGCCGGCCATGAGCCGCCAGCGCGGCGCGGCCCTGTTGCTGGTGCTCTGGGTCGTCGGTTTGCTGAGCGTGCTGCTCGGCGGCCTGGCGGTGTCGGTCCAGCTGCAGCAGCGCCAGGCCCGCTGGCAAGGCAACCAGACCCAGGCCGGGCTCGCCGCCCAGGCAGGTTTCAACCTGGCCGTGGCCTACCTGCTGCGCGACGGCCAGGCGCGCTGGCTCGCCGATGGCCAAGTCCACGTGGCCGACTTTGCAGGCAGTACGCTGCATATCAGTGTGGTCAGCGAGCGGGGCAAGCTGGACCTCAATGCAACACCGTCAACGAGCCTGGCAAAACTGCTGCGTGCCAGTGGCGCCACTGCCGAACGCTCGAAAATCATCACTCAGGCTTTAAGGACGAGGCGCAACCAGGTACCCCTGCGAATGCTCGAAGAATTTCGCGAATTGCCCGGCATGAGCTACGCCGTCTATGACCGTGCCCTGCCCTTCATTACCGTCTGGTCGGGCAATGCCCAGCCCGACCCCAGCCTGGCATCACCCACGCTGGCCGGTGTACTGGGCCTGCCCCGCTATCACGGGCCAACGCCGGATGGCGGGCCGATCCTCACCGTCACCAGCCAGGCCACCTTGCCCGGCGGCTTTCAGTCACGCCTGAAGGCAACCTTCGTGCTGCTGCCGGCCTACGCCGGTGGCAAGCCTTACCGGGTGTTGAGGTGGCAGGATTGATCCGCCAGGCAAAACACTGCGCGGCACGCTGGGGCAGCCAACAGCAGCTTTACCAGGCACGCTGGCGGGCCAGCCGTGCCCGGCACTGGCTCAGCGCATGGCAGGCCGAGTTGCTGGGCATGCTGCCGCAGGCGATCGCCGCGCGCCTGGCCAACGGTAATACGCCGCAGTTGCTGCCATGGCCTTTGCCTGCCGATTGCGAGCACGGTCGGCCTGCCGTTCTGCTGCTGCCTGCCTCGCACGTTCTTACGCAGCACATCGAGCTGCCCGTTGCCGCCACGCGCAATCTGATGCAGGTACTGGCCTACGAAATCGATCGATACACGCCGTATACCGCCGACCAGGTCCATTTTGTCGCCCGCGTGGCGCAGCGCCGCGCAGCACAGGCCCAAGTTGAACTGGTGGCCATCGCACGCAGCGCCCTGGACACTCTGCTGGCTGCTTGTGGCGAACACGGTGTGCACCTGGTCGGCATCGATGCACTGGACGCCCGCGGCGAACGCCTGATGATCGACTTGCTGCCGGCCGAAAGCGCCCGTACGCGGTCACGCCCAGGCAAGCTGGGCCGCTGGCTATGGCTTGGCTGCGCAGCCTGTTGCGTAATGCTTGGCGCAGCCTGGCTGGAGCGCCGCCAGGGCGAGGTCCAGGCCATGCAGCGCGAAGTGGCGGCACAACGCGAGGCCGCTCAGCAGGTGCAGCTCTTGCGCCAGGCCCTGGACACCACACTGGGCGCCTCGAGCTACCTGGCCAGCCTCAAGGCACAACGCCCCACCGTCACTGCGCTGCTGGCCGACCTCACCGCCTGCGTGGGCGACGACACCTGGATAGAGCAGCTGGAAGTGAGCGATGGCACGCAGGTGACGTTCACTGGCCAAAGCGAGCGCACCAGTGCCCTGCTGGCGCAGGTAAAGACCTGCACCACGCTTGAGCACGCGCAGTTCAAGGGCATCATCCAGGCCGACAAAACCACGGGCCGCGAGCGCTTTTCCATCACCGCCCAGCTCAGCCAGCAGGTGCCGCATGCGCCCACTCACTAGCAGGGAACGCAAGCTCTGCGCCTTGGGCGTGCTCGCGCTGTTGCTTTGGCTGGCCTGGTACCTGGTGTTCGAATGCCTGTGGCTTGCCCCCCTGCGCAGCCTGGACGCGCAAGCCCAGACATTGCGCGAGCAGCAACGGCGTTATGCCAGCCTCATGCTCCAGCAACCTGAACTGCAGGCCCAGTTGCAGCGCAGCCGCAACGACCCCGCCCAGCGCAACAGCCTGCTGCCGGGCGAAGACCCCAACGCCGTTGCCGCCGACCTGATGCAGCGTGCCGTCGATCAGGTGAAAGCGCAGGCGCACGTTGGCCCCGGCTGCGACATCACCCAGCGCATGCCCATCGCCCCCGCCGAGCAGGACCAGGCCGAGCCTTATCGCCCGGTCAAGGTCAGCCTGACACTGGCCTGCGCCATCGAGCCGCTGGCGGCCCTGCTGCATGCACTGGAGTACGGCCAGCCCAGCCTGTTCATCGACCAACTGAGCATACGCCGCAGTGCTGCGGCGCCAGCCAAGGGGCCTGCCGGGCGCCTGGAAGTTCACCTGCTGATACGCGGTTACCTGCACGCGCAGCCAGCAGAAGGAAGCGACTCATGATGCGTGCCGCTAACCTGGTGCTGCTGGCTGCCAATGTCAGTGCCCTCGCCGTGGTCGCCTGGATGCTTGTCGCGCCAAACCCACCGCAGTGGCTGCCGGCGCATAAGCCGTCAGCAACGCCCGCCCACCAGCCACCCGCGCCACTGGCCGAGCTCGCCCAGCCAGTGCGTGCCGCCACCTGGGCGCACCCGATCTTCAGCGTTGACCGTCAGCCCGACCCACAGCAGCAAGGCCAGCACAGCCCTGCATTGGCCAACCTGACGCTGACCGGCGTGGTACTCGACGGGCAGTCGCGCTGGGCCTACCTGCGTGAAGGCCGCAAACCAGCCAGCAAGGTTGCGCTGGGCAGTACGCTGGCAAGCGGCTGGACCCTCACCCGACTGACCGCGCTGAGCGCAACCTTCACCCGTGCCGGGCAACAGCACACCCTGAGCATGCCACTGCTGCGCCTGCCGCCGCCGTCCAAGGCATCCGCCATCACTCTTCCGCGTATTGAAACCCCATGACCATGCAAGCTCCTTCACGCCATCCATTCCCTACCCTGCGTGCGCCATTGCTCGGCCTGAGTGTCGCCATCGCCCTGGCCGGTTGCGCCACCACGCAACGTGACCTGCACACCGACCCGGCGCTGCTGCAACAAGCCTTCAGCGGCGCCGACGCCCCCGCCCCTGCGGCCACCGGCCCCGAGCCCGCTGCCGCGCCCGCTGCAGCGGCCCCACGCACCGCGCCTGGCCGGCAGATCATCACCGGCAACCAGCGTTTCATCCGCAAGGCCTCGGCAACGCCCCCCGCCGCGAAGGATGAGCAAGGCGATATCGTGTTCAACTTCACCGACCAGCCCATCGAGGCGGTGATCAACAGCGTCATGGGCGACCTGCTGCATGAAAACTACAGCATCAGCCAAGGTGTCAAAGGCAGCGTCAGTTTCTCCACCTCAAAGCCGGTCACCAAGCAGCAGGCACTGTCGATCCTGGAAACGCTGCTGTCGTGGACCGACAATGCAATGATCCGCCAGGGCGAGCGCTATGTGATCCTGCCGGCCGACAAGGCCGTCGCCGGCAAACTGGTGCCACAGGTACCGGTCGCTCAGCCTGCCACGGGCCTCGCCGCCCGGCTCTATCCGCTGCGCTACATCGGCGCCAGCGAAATGCAGAAGCTGCTCAAGCCTTTCGTACGTGAGAATGCCTTCCTGTTGGTCGACCCGGCCCGCAACGTGATCAGCCTGGCGGGCACCCCCGATGAACTGGCCAACTACCAGGACACCATCGACACCTTCGACGTCGACTGGCTCAAGGGCATGTCGATAGGCGTTTACGGCCTGCAACGCGCCTCGGTGGCCGAGCTCATGCCGCAGCTGCAGAAGCTGTTCGGGCCCGACAGCGGCATGCCATTGTCGGACATGGTCAGGTTCATGCCCAACGAACGCACCAACTCGATCGTCGCCATCTCTGCGCAACCGGAGTATCTGCAAGAAGTCGGCGACTGGATCCGCACCATCGATGAAGGCGGTGGCAACGAACCGCAGCTTTTCGTGTACGACGTGCGCAACATGAAAGCGGCGGACCTTGCCCGTTATCTGCGCCAGATCTATGGCTCGGGGCAGATCAACGACGACAAGGCGGCCAGCGTCGCGCCAGGGCTCAAGACCACCAGTCTGACCTCGCTCAACGGCACTGGCAGCCAGTCGGGCCAAGGCCTGAGCGGCATGGGCATGAACACCCAGGCCAGTATCCGCGAGGCACCCTCGGAGGATGACTATGAGGATACTGGGCAACCCGAGGCCAGCAGCGCCGAGTCGGCCGACGGCTCGGTCAAGAGCCTTGAAGAGTCCGTGCGCATCACCGCGCAGAAAAGCAGCAACCAGTTACTGGTACGCACGCGGCCTGCCCAGTGGAAAGAGATCGAATCGGCCATCAAGCGCCTGGACAGCCCGCCGCTGCAGGTGCAGATCGAAACACGCATCCTCGAAGTCAAGCTCACCGGCGATCTGGACCTGGGCGTGCAGTGGTACCTGGGCCGGCTGGCCGGCAATTCGTCCAGCACCACCGTCGCCAACGAAAGCGGCAGCCAGGGTGCGCTCGGTGCCGGTGGCGTCGCGCTGGGCAGCGCCTCGATGTTCTACTCCTTCGTCAGCAGCAACCTGCAGGTGGCCCTGCGCGCGCTGGAAACACGCGGCCTGACCCAGGTACTTTCGGCCCCCTCGCTGGTGGTGCTGAACAACCAGCAGGCGCAGATCCAGGTCGGCGACAACATTCCGATCAGCCAGACCACCGTCAACACCAGCGACTCCGATACCACCCTGAGCAGTGTCGAATACGTGCAGACCGGTGTCATTCTCGATGTCGTGCCACGGATCAACCCCGGTGGACTGGTGTACATGGACATCCAGCAGCAAGTGAGCGACGCCGACGACAGCGCCGTCACCACCACCCAGCCCAACCCGCGCATTTCCAGCCGTGCGGTATCGACCCAAGTGGCGGTGCAAAGCGGCCAGACGGTACTGCTGGGGGGCCTGATCAAGCAGGACAACGGCCAATCCGATACCCGTGTGCCGGGCCTGTCGAGCATACCCGGGCTGGGCTGGCTGTTCGGCAGCACCTCCAAAAGCCGTGACCGTACCGAGTTGATCGTGCTGATCACGCCAAGGGTCGTGAACAACCCTGAACAGGCGCGCCAGGTCACCGCAGATTATCGCCAGCAGATGCAGGTGCTCAGGGAACAAGCAGCGCTGAAGAGGTAAAGAACAAACCGTGCATGGCACCCTGCTCCGCCCTTGTCGGTTGCATGTCACTGCGCATCCGTGCAAGGGTAAAAAAGGAATCCCAGTTACAAACAAAGGAAGCGAAGCACCCCATGCCAGGAATCACACGTATCCATCGCTATTTGCGCTCACTGTCTGCAAACCGATCTGCAGCCAGTGGGCGTGAAGTCAAACAAGGCGCCCGAGCTGCCTCGAAGCTCGCAGACATCCTCTGCACTCCCCGCTCTGTCCCCCCTTATTTCTACGTCGCGCCGGTGCGCGGCCCTGTCGATCGCATGCCCCCTACCTGACAGCTCAAGCAGCGGTTTTTTCGCAATGCTCGCTTGTACCCGTCTGCAAGCCGAGATGAATCACGATTCACCAAGGGGCAATACCGAATGATCTTTTTTCAGGGCAAACGCATTTTCAGTGCCATCTTCGATATGGATGGCACCATGTTCGATACCGAGCGTCTGCGCTTCAAGACGTTGAAACAAGCGTCGCTGGAAATTGCCGGCAAGGCGCTGAGCGAACAGACATTGATCGGCTCGCTGGGCCTGAGCGCGAAAAAGGCCGAGGCCCTCGCCAAGGCCCATAACGGTGACGACTTCCCGTACGCCCGGATCCGCCAGCGCGCCGATGAGCTTGAGCTGGAGTACGTGCGCAATCACGGCGTACCTATCAAGGCCGGCTTGCTGGAAGTGCTGGAGCGGCTACGCAAGTCTGGCTTGACCATGGCCGTCGCCACCTCCAGCCGCCGCGCCATCGCCGAGGAGTACCTGATCAATGCCAATGTGCTCAAGTATTTCGACATCACCGTGTGTGGCGACGAAGTCAGCCAAGGCAAGCCCCACCCCGAAATCTTCCTGCGCGCCGCCACCGCACTCAATTGCGAGCCGAGCCAGTGCTTCATGGTCGAAGACTCGGAAAACGGCATGCTTTCGGCCATCCGTGCCGAAGGCCAGGCGATCCTGATCGAAGACATCAAGCCGCCGGCCGCTGAAGTCAAAGCGGGCGCGCTGAAAGCCTACCGCAGCATGAATGAATTCCTGGCTGACTTGAGCGAGTGCGTGCCTGATTTGGGCATGCCGCAGCTTGAAGAGCCCTTTCCAGCGTCACTGAACCAGTTCCGTGTCGGCATTCACGGGTTCGGGGCCATCGGCGGCGGCTACCTGACCCAGGTGTTCTCCCATTGGGACGGCTACACCCGGCCATGTGAAATCATCGCCGCCACCCGTTCGCGCATGCTGCGCGAGACCGTTTCTGCGTTTGGCCGTTACAGCGTGCGTTACGGCGCCACCTCGTTCGACCAGACCATCGAAAATGTGCGCATGATCGACATGGACGATGCCGAGGCGGTGATCGACATGTACAACGCGGCAGAAATCATCGGCCTGAGCCTACCGGAGCAGGCCATCCGCAAACAGGCCAAGGTGATTGCCCAAGGCTTGCTGCGACGCTTCGAACGCCGGGGCCGTGACCTGACCATCCTGATCGTGCTGAACAAGATCGGTGGCGCCGCTTTCGTGCGCCTGCACGTGCAGGCGGAGCTGGAATTGCTGTGCACGCCGGACATCACTCAACAGATCCTGCAAAAGACCCACTTCGCTGAAACGGTGGTCAGCCGCATCGTGTCCAAGCTCAGCAACGAGGCGTTGGTCCGCCAGTTGCGCATCAAGTCGCAAATGTTCCAGAACAGCCTCGACGACGAGCCTGCACCAGCCAGCAAACCATCCGCGCCGGTACCTGAATACGAGCGCCTGATCTGTCGATTCCGGCCTTTCGCGCAGTCCAGCAATGCGATGAGCCAATTGCACCTGATCCTGTTCAACAGCGAGCCGGACATGCCGTTGTATGTGGAGCGCGGCAGTGACCTGCTGGAGCGTCTGCGCCAGGTGAAAACGGTCGCCGACATCGCTCAGATCCAGGTCATCAAGAACCGCTTGTGGAACGGCCCTCACGCCATCATTGCCTGGTATGCAAGCCTGCTGGGCTATGACTGGGTAGGCCAGGCCATGGGCGACGACCGAGTCAGTGAACTGGCCGAGCGTTTGATCAGCCAAGAGGTCGCACCGGCACTGGTGGCTGAGAATGCCGACATGGCAGAGGCAGTGCGCGATTTTGCCAGTACCTTCCTGGAGCGCTGCAAAACGTCGTTCAAAGACCCTTGCGCCCGTGTGGGGCGCGACCCCCTGCGCAAGCTTCAGCGCAACGAGCGCATCCTGAGCAGTATAGACCTTGCCCACAAGCACGGCATCGAAACCCCCGGCCTGGCTTTCGGGGCAGCACTTGGCATTCACTATGCGTTGCGCTGCAAAGACAGCAAGGACCTGGAAGCGCAGACCATCAAGCGGCTTTACCAGGAGAACGGCGAAAGCGTCGAGGCTGTGCTTACCCACAAGGGCGATTACAACGGCAAGCCTTACCCGGGGTTGGACCCGGTTGGCGACGCGACGCTGATCGAGGCCATTGCAGGGAATTTCAGGCAGTTGCAGCAGGAGCAGGATTCGCTGATGTACGCGGCGAAGTGAGGCCTGGTTCGTCGTGATATGCAGACGCCCTTGAGAGCGAGCGCCGCCCGCGCGGCGCTCGCTCTCAAGGGCGTCGAAGCGCTCAAGGCATGCAAAGGTCGAGAAAAACCCAAAATCCGATCGACCTCTCACGACCTGTCGGCGTCCGATGAACTGCACGTGCGAATTCACTCAAGGGCAACCAGGAGGCCAATCGCTCATGAACGATCGCATCATCGAATTTTTCACCGACACCACCGTGTTCGGTATTTCCATCCTCAACCTGCTGCTGGCGCTGGCTGTCGCCGCACTGACCTTCCTGGCCACCCGGGCGGCCATCAGTTTTTTGCTCAGGCGGGTGCAACGCTGGTCCGAGCATGACGGCGCACTGAGCCAGGTAATGGCCAAAGTGCTGTCCGGCACCAGCAACTTCCTGCTGTTCCTTGCCTCTGTACTGGTGGGCCTGAGCATGCTCGACCTGCCCGAGCGCTGGCTGAGCCGGGTGGGCAGCCTCTGGTTCGTGGTGGCGGCGCTGCAGATCGGCTTGTGGGTCAACCGTGCCATCGGCCTGGGCCTTAACCGCTACTTCGCCCGGCACAGCACCGCGGGCCTGAACCAGGGCAGCGCCCTGGCCACCCTGGCGGGGTGGGGCGCACGGGTGCTGCTGTGGTCGGTGGTACTGCTGGCCATGCTGTCGAACCTGGGCGTGAACATCACCGCCTTCGTCGCAAGCCTTGGCGTGGGCGGCATTGCCGTTGCGCTTGCCGTGCAGAACATCCTCGGCGACCTGTTCGCCTCGCTGGCGATTGCCGTGGACAAGCCGTTCGAGGTGGGCGACTTCATCGTCATCGGCGCACTGGCCGGCACCGTAGAGCAGGTCGGGCTGAAGACCACGCGCATCCGCAGTTTGGGCGGTGAGCAGATCGTCATGGCCAATGCCAGCATGATCAGCAGCACCATCCAGAACTACAAGCGCCTGCAGGAGCGGCGCATCGTCTTTGAGTTCGGCCTGTCTTACGACACTCCGACCGAAGCAGTAAAAAAAGCCCCGGCCATTGTCGAGGAAGCGATCAGGGCACAGGAGCAGGCGCGTTTTGACCGCGCCCACTTGCGCGGTTTCGGCAAAGAGGCGCTGGAGTTCGAATGCGTCTACATCGTCAAGGACCCAGGCTACAACCTCTACATGGACATCCAGCAGGCCATCAACTTCCGCCTGCTCGAAAGGTTCTCCAGAATCGGCGCAAAATTCGCGGTACCGGTGCGGGCGATCAAGGTCACAGCGCTGCCGCAAGGGGCCGACGCCCTTGGCCAGGGCATCGAAGGGCGAGGCTTCAAGGAGGCCTGAGCGGCGCTTGGGCTCTGGCCGCTTTCAACCGTGCCTGCGCAGGGCTTCGACCAATTGGGCCTTGGTCATGCTGGAGCGCCCCTTGATGTCCTTGCTGCGGGCCTCCTTCATCAGGCTTTCCTTGGTCTGGGTCTGCAGGGACGAGCCTGATGCGCGGGCATGGCCCTGACGGGTTTTGGCAGCACGCCTGGCGGAATCAGAACGCGCGGTGCTCTTTTCGCCGGGCGCGGTCTTCTTGCCTGAGCCCCCAGCTTTCTCGCCACCTCCAGACTGCTTGTTGACGGTAGCCCATGCGCGAGCCTCGGCCTCATCCTTGGAGACCCCCTTATGCTCATAGCTTTCTTCTATGTGCTCAGCCTTGCGCTTTTGCTTTTCGGTGTATTTGTCCTTGTCTCCACGTGGCATGACATTGACTCCTCAGTGGTTGGAAGGCCGGGCTGCAGGCACAACCTTGAGACCCTGTGATTTTGAGAGCGTGGGACCGTGAATGTTCACCGTGGCATGCCAAACTGGGCAGAGGGCCTGCGCCGAGCGAAGCGAATCAAACTTTTATCCGCCTATGGGCTCTTCTGAAAGACGCTGACCGAACAGCCCTGCCCCCGTCAGCCAAAAGGACTTGCCATGACGACCCACGCCATGCAACAACCAGCCGGCGCCTCTGCGCAGGAGCGCTTCTACAGCACCGACCTCCCGGCCCGGCTCGACCGGGTGCCTTGGACGCGTTTTCATACCTTGCTGGTCATGGCGCGAGCGACGATGAATTCGGCCGTGGCGGCAGAACGACGGCCACTTGAACACGTGGCCAGACCCCTGTCGCAAGTGAGCGACACCTGACCCATTCGGAGACTTTATGCTGCGCGCCTTTGAACGACGGCTCGACCCTTTCCCACCCGACGAGGCTCCACCACCCCCGGTTGGCCTGCTGCGCTTCCTGTGGGCCTGCACGCGAGGCGCGCGTGGCTATGTGCTTGCGCTTGCGCTGCTAAGCTCCGGGGTGTCGATCTATGAAGCCTGGCTGTTTTCCTTCCTGGGGCAGGTCGTCGACCTGCTGGCGGCCTGGCAGGCGGGCGGCGCTGCCGATGGGCAGGAAACCCGGGTGTTGTGGGGCATCGCCATCGTATTGCTGACCAGCATAGGCCTGGTGGCGCTGCGCACGATGGTGCAGCACCAGGTACTGGCGATCAACCTGCCGCTGCGGCTGCGGTGGGACTTCCACCGGCTGATGCTGCGTCAGAGCCTTTCGTTCTTCTCTGACGAGTTCTCCGGCCGGGTCACCACCAAAGTGATGCAGACGGCACTGGCGGTGCGCGAGGTGCTGTTCACCATCATCGAGATCGCACCGGGCATCGGCGTGTATTTCATCGCGATCATCGCCCTGGCCGGCGGCTTCGACCTCAAGCTTATGCTGCCTTTTATTGCCTGGGTCGCGCTGTTCGGGCTGGCCATGCTGTACTTCGTACCGCGCCTGGGGCAAGTGGGGCAGGAGCAGGCCCACGCGCGTTCCTCGATGACCGGGCGGGTGTCGGACGCGTACACCAACATCACTACGGTGAAGCTGTTCTCGCACTCCAAGCGTGAAGCGCACTTTGCGCGGGCGGCAATGGAAGACTTCAAGCTCACCGGTTTTCGCCAGATGCGCCTGGTCAGCCAGTTCGAGATCGTCAACCAGGCGCTGGTGGTCGGCCTGATCGCTGGCGCTGGCGGCTATGCCCTGTGGCTCTGGCACCAGGGCGAAGTGGGCACGGGCGCCGTTGCGGCGATTACCGCCATGGCACTGCGGGTCAACGGCATGTCGCACTGGATCATGTGGCAGATGACTTCGTTGTTCGAGAACATCGGCACCGTGCATGACGGCATGGAAACCCTCACGCGCGGCCCGAAGGTGCAGGATGCACCGAACGCCGGGGTGCTCAAGACCACTGGCGGTGCAGTGGACTTCGACAATGTCAGCTTCAACTACAATGGCGAACGTCAGGTGCTCGATGGCCTGACGCTGCACATTCGCCCAGGCGAAAAAGTCGGCCTGGTGGGCCGTTCCGGCGCGGGAAAGTCCACACTGATCAACCTGCTGTTGCGCTTTTACGACGTCGACAGCGGCGAAATACGCATCGATGGGCAGAACATCGCCAAGGTCACCCAGGACAGCCTGCGCAGCGCCATCGGCATGGTCACCCAGGATACCTCTCTGCTGCACCGTTCCATCCGCGACAACATCGCCTACGGCCGCCCCGATGCGACCGAGCAACAGATCCGCCGCGCCGCAGCCAACGCCCAGGCCGACGCATTCATCGAGCAGCTCAGTGACCGGCAAGGCCACAGCGGCTATGACACCTTGGTGGGTGAACGCGGCATCAAGCTTTCAGGCGGCCAGCGCCAACGCATCGCCATCGCCCGGGTCATGCTCAAGAACGCCCCGATCCTGCTGCTCGACGAAGCCACCAGCGCGCTGGATTCGGAAGTCGAGGTCGCCATCCAGGAAAGCCTCAATGAAATGATGGAGGGCAAGACGGTCATCGCCATCGCCCACCGGCTGTCGACGATCGCCGCCATGGACCGGCTTATCGTCATGGACGAAGGGCGCATCATAGAACAGGGAACCCACAGCGAACTGCTCGCCAGGAACGGCACCTATGCCAGACTGTGGCAGCACCAGAGCGGTGGCTTCCTGGGTGAGGATCAGGGCGTGGCCGAGGCCATGGAGTAAGCCATGGGCCGTTCACGCATTGCCCTTGCCCTGGCGCTGGCTGTCAGTACCGCTGCGTTCGCCGAACAGCCGTTGCGCCTGCAACAACTCAAACGCTGCGGCGACTTGATGGACAACCAGCAGCAGACCTGGTGCCTGCGCGTGCAGGGGCTTGGCCAGGCCACACCGCAACTGCTGCTCAGCGGCAAAGCAGTGGCCCCAGAGCGTGTCCAGCGCCAGGGTGATACCTTGCGCCTGCAACTTGACAGCACGGCGCTGCAAAGCGCCCCGCTGTGGTTGCAGGACGGCCCGCGTGCCAGCAATGCCGCCTGGCTTACCCTGCACAACAACCATGTGCTGGCCGCAGGGCCCAAGGAAGTGGCCAGAAACATGGATGGCCTGACCACCTATGTCGACCTGGTCAGCGTGCTGATAGAAGAGGACCACGACGGCCGCCAGGAAGCCGAACGTTTGGCGCGCAAATACGGGGCCAAGGTGGTGGGCAGCATCGCTCCTCTGAACCTGTATCAGTTGCGCCTGCCCGCCCAGGACCTGGTGCAGCGTGATGCACTGGTATTGCGCCTTGGCGGTGAAACCAGCGTGGACGCGGTGGTGGTGGAGGAATCGGCGGCCGAAGAGGCAGAACACGCCGCCCCCAAGGCACCGGGGGCCAGCAAGCCTGCGCAAGGCTCGGACGAATGGGCTGCCAACCGCTTCCTCGATGCGGTGCACTACTATCAGCGGCGCATCCCGGGCCGCCAGGTGCCGGTGCTGCCCACCCCGGTTCGGGTCGGGGTGATCGAACGCAATGTCGACTTCGATACCGCAGATTTCGCCGACTACCTGGGCGCCTGCGAGGGGCACCGCACCTGCGTGTATGCCCAGGATGCCAGCAAACCGGACAACCACGGCACAACCGTCGCCGGCATTCTTGCCGCCGGCTGGGATGACGGAGGCAACACCGGCTTCCTGCGGGGGCTGGACAAGGCGGCAGGTGGCTTCGAGGTGATTGTCGAACGCAACTCCGATGCCGGCATCACCGCCAACATCGCCGCATCGGTGAACCTGGTCGAGGACGGCGTGCGCGTACTCAACTGGAGCTGGGGCATTCACCGCGTCGGTGCGCGCAACGTGCAAGGCGATGAGGTGGACTCCCTGCTGCGCTCCGGGATTGCCATGGGCGGTTATGAAGAGCTGCTCGAGGAGTTCTTCCTCTGGCTGCGCAAGGCCCATCCGGATGTGGTCGTGGTCAACTCGGCCGGCAACGGCGCCTCGTTCTCGGGCACCGATGAGTACCGCCTACCCTCCTCCTTCATCACCGAACAACTGCTCGTGGTGGGCGGCCATCAACGTAACGGGCAGGCTTCTGTCCCTGTCGAGTCGCCGAACTATGCCGTCAAACGCAGCACTTCGAACGTAGACATGCGCGTCGACATCACCGCCGCAGCCTGCGCCCACGCCTCTACCCGTCAGGCAGGCCAGCCCGGCGAGGTGCATTGCGGCACGTCCTATGCCACCCCGATGGTCACCGGCCTGGTGGCCGCGATGCTGTCGATCAACCCGCAGTTGCAGCCCGAGCAGCTACGCATGCTGCTGCGCCGAAGTGCCATGACCATTGGCGGCAACCACGACTTCGAACGAGAGGACGCCGAAGACCTTACCGCACCGATCCTGCCCTCCGAGCGCAACTTTCAATTGCACGACCGGGACGTCGGGCGCTCTGCGCGGCTGGACATGCAAAAAGCCCTGGAGCTTTCAGTACAAAGCCTTGAGCGGGTGCGCTGAGCATCACCCAGAACATCCGCGCTCACGGCCTCGATCATTTTGCCTTTTTCTCCACATCCCTGGGGGGCTTAGCCGGTCCTTGGGGATCGACCTGCGGGTCGTCCAGATCCGGTGAGTCCGGATCAAAGCCCAGATCATCCCGGGTGTCGGCGTGTTCGGACGAGTGCGGCCCCTTGCCTCGCGCGGTTTGCTGCGCGGTGGAATCATGCGCCGTACCGCTTGAGCCGTCTGGCCGATGGGCATCGTTGTCCCGCTCTACTTCACCTTGGCCCTTTGCCTGGCCTGCTTTTTCAGGCGCTAGCGTGGTTTGCGTCTTCATTGCCCCTCCTCAACCTTTGGCGTGATGCAGTGCTGGCTGCCCCACCGGGGCAACCACTGCTGTAACAGAGGAAGCCTGGACGCCCGCTAAAGTTCACCTCGCCATCGTTGTGCCGGGATGGGCGGCCAGGCCGAGGCGAGGGATTGCGCACGGGAAACTTGTACCCGGCAGCGGTGCGGTGCCGCATCGCAACAGTCGCCCCGCTCAGGCCTTGCCAATCTCCGGCATCAGCATCCACTCCGCGCTGTCGTTCCACACATCCATGCGCACGATCTTGCCCGCCTTCACTTCGAAGCGGTCCAGGTAACGGTTGCCGGAAAAGCTGCGGCCATCCGGCCACTGCCCGTACAGCGTGCCATTGGAATACACCACGGTGTGGTCCTCGTGCTCGCACCAGTCGAACTGCCCCAGCTGCTTTTTCACCCAGGTGTAACGCGCGCCGTTGAACGCGGTGATGTCGGTGGGGGTGGGCATCGCGCGGCCGCCGGTAAAGGTGATGCGTACGTCGTCGCTCATGAACGTGGCGGCGCGCACCGGGTCCGGGGCCATGGAGGCGGCGAGGAAGTCGCGCACGATCTGTACGGCGCTGTTGCTTTCGGTCATTGCAAGTCTCCGAGGGTGTCCAGAACGGGGCAGCGGCCCCGAACGATGCCTTGATCCAGTGCACGCGAGGGCGCTGAAGCCGAAGGCGCAAGCCCCAAAACACGGGGTGCCCGAAGTATTTTCCAAATGGCACCTGTTTTGCTAGCACATTTTTATAAATTGCTAGCAATCAGGAGTTCGAACCATGTTCAGCCGTTCCTTGCTACGTCGCTGGCTGCCCTGCGCAGCCTTTTCCCTGGCCTGCTGCACAGGCTGGGTACAGGCCGCCGAGCCAATCAAGATGGGCCTGGTGGCCGCGTTGTCGGGGCAGTCGGCCAAGTCCGGCGAGGCCCTTACCCGGGGCCTTACCCTGGCCATCGACGAAATCAATGCCAAAGGCGGGCTGCTGGGCCGCCCGGTGGAGCTGGTGCGCCGCGATGACGAAAGCAACCCGGCCAAGGGCATGCTGGCGGCACGCGAGCTGATCCAGCGGGAGAAGGTCAGCGTGCTGTTCGGCGGCCTCGACACCCCGGTGTCGCTGGCCATCGTGCCGTTGGCCAACCAACTGAAAACGCCGTTCATGGGCATCTGGGCGGCAGGCACCAAAATCACCGAGAACGGCGCGAAGGACAACTACGTGTTCCGCGTGTCGGCGGTGGATGAACAGGTGGATGAAGCGCTGGTCGCCTATGGCCTGCGCCAGGGCATGAAACAACCGGGTTTGATCCTGGCCAACAACCCTTGGGGCGAGTCGAACCTGGCAGGGCTCAACGCGGCCCTGGCCCGCCGCGACATGGCCCAGGCGCCGGCCGAGCGCTTTGAAGACAGTGACCTGGACATGGTGCCGCAACTCACCCGTCTGAAAAGCGCAGGTGTCGACACCCTGCTGCTGGTCGGCAACGTCGGCCCGTCGGCGCAGGTGGTCAAGTCGCTCCAGCAGATGGGCTGGAACGTGCCGGTGGTGTCGCACTGGGGGCCGGCTGGCGGTCGCTTTGGCGAGCTGGCCGGGCCAGACGCCGGGCGCGTGCACTTCATCCAGACCTTTGTCTTCAGCGCCCACAACAGCGCCCGCGGCGATGCCTTGCTGGCCGCACTCAAGCAGCGCTACCCGCAGGTCAAGACCCTGGCCGACGTGACCCCGGCCGTGGGCATCGCCAACGCCTACGACGCCATGCACCTGGTGGGCCTGGCGATCGACAAGGCCCAGGACACCCAAGGCACGAAGGTGCGTGACGGCTTCTATGCCATCAGCGACTACGACGGGCTGATCAAACACTACCAGCAGCCGTTCAGCGTTGACCGCCACGATGCCCTGGGCCCTGACGACTATATTTTCAGCCGCTTCGATGGCGACACCATCGTGCCTGTGACGCCCTGAGCGGAGGCCCTCGACATGATCACCACCGCACTGGTCAGCGGCCTGGGCCTGGGCAGCATGTATGCGCTGCTGGCTTTGGGCTTTCACCTCACCTATGCCGTGTCGCGCACGGTCAACTTTGCCCAAGGCAGCGCGATGATGGTCGGCGCCGTGCTTGGCTACAGCCTGGCAGTGACCTGGGGCTGGCCATTGTGGCTGGCACTGCCCACTACCCTGGTGCTGTGTGCGGTGCTGGGCCTGGCCATCGAGCGCTTTCTGGTGCGGCCGTTCCATGCCCGTGGCTCGGACGCCTGGCTGATGGCGACGGTGGCGGGCGGGCTGCTGCTGGACAACCTGGCGATGTTCACCTTCGGCAAGGAGCCGCGGCAGTTCGGCAGTGCCCTGACCAGCCTGCGTCTGGACCTGGGCGACAGCAGCCTGAATGCCGTGCAACTGGCCATCCCCCTGGCCGGTGCGGCAGTTGCGGCCACGCTTTACTGGGTGCGCAGACGCACGCAATTGGGCTTGCGCCTGGAGGCCTGCGTGCAGAACCCACGGGCAGCGCGGTTGATGGGCATCGAAGTGAACCGCGTGGTGGCGGCGGCCTTTGCCCTGTCGACCGTGTTCGCGGCACTGGCGGGCCTGCTGATCGCACCGCTGTACAGCGTGCACGCGGACATGGGCACGC
Organism: Pseudomonas putida; assembly: GCF_016406145.1. NCBI lineage: Bacteria > Pseudomonadati > Pseudomonadota > Gammaproteobacteria > Pseudomonadales > Pseudomonadaceae > Pseudomonas > Pseudomonas putida. The sequence continues at coordinate 2,410,716 of NZ_CP066306.1, read as the reverse complement.
TGTTCGGTCTGAAGGCTTTTGCCGTGGCCATCCTGGGCGGCATCGCCAGTGCCGGTGGGGTGTTTGCCGCAGGCCTGCTGTTTGGCCTGCTCGAGGCGGTGGTCACGCTGTATTTCGGCTCTGCGTTCACGCAATTGCTGTGCTTTGCACTGGTGATCGTGGTGCTCGCGGCACGTCCTGACGGCCTGTTCGGCCGCAAACTCTGGGTAAAGGTATGACCATGCGCGAGCGACTCGCCCCCCTCGGCCTGGCCCTGTTCGGGGTCGCCAGCATTGGCCTGGCACTGGGCCTGGACAGCTACTGGCTATTGATCCTGACCTTGTACGCGCTGGCGGTCACTGTCGGCGTGGGCCTGAACATCCTGATCGGTTTGTCCGGGCAGATGTCCTTCGGCCACATCGCCTTCTATGCCATCGGCGCCTACCTGTCGGCATTGCTGACGCTGGCCGGCCTGCCGCTTTCGGGCGCCCTGCCCCTGGCCGGCCTTGGCTGCGCAGTGCTGGGTGGCTTGCTGGCGATCCCGGCGCTGCGGGTCAGCGGCCCGTACCTGGCGATGATCACCATTGCCTTTGCGCTGGTGGTGCACAACGGCCTGATCGAGTGGCGCAGTGTCACCGGAGGGGCCAATGGCCTGATGGGCATCCCGCTGCCTGAACTCGGCACGCTGGACCCGGCACTACTGCTGGCACTGGCTTCGGTGCTGCTGATGCTGGCTGCGCTGGTCTTCTACTGGAGCCTGCAACGCAGCGGCTGGGGCCTGGCAATGCGTGCAGTGAAGGCTTCGGAGATCGCCGCGCGTTCACTGGGGGTCAACCCGGTGCAGACGCGGACCCTGGCCTTTGCCCTGTCGGCCGGCCTGGCGGGGGCGGCCGGTGCGCTGGTGGCGCCGGTGCTGATGTTCATCAACCCGGCGGCGTTCCCGTTCTCGCAGTCGATCCTGTTCGTTCTGGCGGTGATCGTCGGTGGCGCCGGCATGCTGTTCGGGCCAGTGCTCGGTGCACTGGTGATCGTGCTGCTGCCCGAATTGCTGGCCGACTTTGCCGAGTACCGCTTGCTGGCATTTTCGGTTTTGCTGCTGGCGGTACTGTGGGCTGCACCACGCGGTGTGCTGGGCAGCCTGGCCAAGCGCTTCTGGCGGCCGCGACACGAGCCGGTCACGGCACAGCCCGACACGGCGGCGCTGCGGGCGTTCTTCGCCGGTGGTGCGCAGCATGGGCTGAAGGTCGAGGGCATCGGCATCCGTTTTGGCGGTGTTCAGGCCGCGCAGCAGGTCAGCCTGCAGGCTGTGCCTGGCAGCATCACCAGCCTGATCGGGCCCAATGGTGCGGGCAAATCCACGGTGCTCAACCTGATCAGTGGTTTCTACCGCACCGACACCGGCTCGATCCAGCTGGGCGGGGAGCTGGCCGGGCAACCGGCCTGGCGCATCGCCCGCGCCGGTATCGCCCGTACGTACCAGACCACCCAGCTGTTCGGTGAGCTGAGCGTGCTCGAAAACCTGCTGCTGGCCTTCCAGCAAGGGGCCATCGAACGGCCCTGGCCATGCCAGCAAGCCACACGCAAGGCCATGGCCATTGAGTTGCTGGCGCTGGTCGGCTACCGCGGCAACCTGCACGTCGCCGCCGATGACCTGCCCCACGTCGACCGCCGCCTGGTCGAGATCGCCCGGGCCCTGGCCAGCCGGCCTCAGGTGCTGCTGCTCGACGAGCCTGCCGCCGGCCTCGGCCGGCAGGACACCGACCGCCTGGTCACGCTGCTGCAACGCCTGGCCGCCTTCAACCTGGCGATCATCCTTGTCGAGCACGACATGCCGCTGGTGATGGCAGTGTCGCAAAGGCTACTGGTGCTCGACGCCGGCAAACCGATCGCCTGGGGCACACCTGAACAGGTGCGCGCTGACCCGCGGGTGATTGCCGCGTACCTGGGTGGCACCGAGTACCAGGCCCAGCCGCGCGCGCAGGCTTGGGCAGGCTCGCGTGATGCCGTGCTGCACGTGCGCGACCTGTGCATCGACTATGGCGCGGCGCCAGTGGTCGAAGGTGTCGACCTGGTGGTCAACCCAGGCGAGCTGATCGCCATTCTGGGCGCCAATGGCGCCGGCAAATCGAGCATCCTGCAGGCCCTTGCCGGCCTGCACCGGCCGCGTGGCGGCAGCATCGTGCTGGACAACCGCAGCATCGAAAGCCTGGATGCCAGCCAGATCGCCCGCCTTGGCCTGGCCCTGGTCCCTGAAGGCCGGCAGCTGTTCGGCCAGTTGAGCGTGCGCGAGAACCTGCTGCTGGGGGCCAACGTGCGCCAGGATGCCGTCGATGCGGACGCCGAGATTGCCGCGATCCTCAAACGCTTCCCCCGCCTGCGCGAGCGTATCGACAGCCCGGCCGGGCTGCTCTCGGGCGGTGAGCAGCAGATGGTCGCGATCGGCCGCGGGCTGATGGCCAAGCCACGCATCCTGCTGCTCGACGAACCGTCCCTGGGCCTTTCCCCGGCGATGATCGGCGAGCTGTACGACGCCCTCGCCGCCCTGCGCGACGAAGGCGTGACGTTACTGCTGGTCGATCAGATGGCCAACCTGGCACTGCAGGTGGCCGACCGTGCCTACGTGCTGGAAACAGGCCGCATCGTCAAACAGGGCAGCGCCGAGCAACTGCGCGGCGACCCGCAACTGGAAGCCGCCTACCTGGGCGCAGGAGCCGCCGCATGAGCCACCTGGAACTGATCAATGTGCGCCTGGGCGACGGCCCGGCACAGAGCCGCCTGCTGATCGAAGACGGCCGGTTCGTGGCCCGGCTGAGCCGGCCGGCGCCCAAACTCGACCTCGGCGGCCGGCTGGTGTTGCCGGGCCTGATCGAAACCCATATCCACCTGGACAAGGCCTGCATCCTTTCGCGCTGCCAGCTGCGCGAAGGCACGCTGGCCGAAGCCATCGCCCAGACCCGCCTGGCCAAAGCCGATTTCACCGAGGCCGATGTGTACGCGCGCGGCGCGGCGGTGCTGGAGCAAGCCATCGTGCAAGGCACCACGCACATGCGTACCCATGTCGAGATCGACCCCGGCATCGGCCTGACCGGCCTGCGCGCCATCCGCAGGCTGCAGGCTGATTACGCCTGGGCCGTGACCCTGGAGATCTGCGTGTTCCCGCAGGAAGGCATGCTCGACAACCCCGGGACCGAAGCGCTGTTGTGCCAGGCCCTGGACGAAGGCGCCGAAGTGCTGGGCGGCTGCCCTTACACCGACGCCGACCCGCCTGCACAGATCCGCCGGCTGTTCGAACTGGCGGTGGCCTACGATCGCGACCTGGACCTGCACCTGGACTTCGACCTGCAGGTCGCCGGCATGACCCTGGGCGAGGTGATCCGCTGCACCCACCAGCATGGCTGGCAGGGCCGGGTCACCGTCGGCCATGTGACCAAGCTCTCGGCACTGCCGCAGGCCGAACTGCTACGCATGGGCCACGCGCTGGCAGAAGCCGGCGTGCAGGTCACCTGCCTGCCAGCCACCGACCTGTTCCTCACCGGCCGTGACCGCTTCCATGACAAGCCCCGGGGGCTTGCACCGCTGGCGCAGTTGCATCAGTGCGGGGTGACCTGTTCGTTGTCGAGCAACAACATCGGTAACCCCTTCACGCCCTACGGCGATGCCTCCCTGGTGCGTCAGGCCAACCTGTACGCCAACGTCGCCCAATTGGGCACGCCGCAGGAACTGCTGCTGTGCCTGGGCTGGATCTCACGGCAGTCGGCGCGCCTGCTGCGCCTTGCCGACTATGGCCTGGAGCCAGGTTGCCGCGCCGACTTCGTGGTGTTCGACGCGCCCTCGCCCGCCGAGGTGATCGGCCGTATCGCCGCGCCGCTGATGGGTTTCAAACATGGCCGGCAGACCTTCAGCCGGCCACCCGCCGAGCTGTTCCCGGCACAGCTCACAGCCCTGACAGTGCCTGACGCAGGTTGACCTCAGGCGCAGCTACATCCTCGAGGGCCAACTGGCCCTCGAGCTCGTCCAGGTGCGCGATCATTTCGTCCACGGCCGCCTGGGTATTGCCGGCGCGCAACGCATCGATGATCGCCTGGTGCTCGTCCGAGGCACAGGGCGGGCTGTCACCACGCTGGTAAAGGGCGACGATCAGCGAGCTGCGCACCATCAGGTTGCCGAGGATATCGGCCAGCACCTGGTTACCGCTCACCTCCCCCAGCAACAGGTGAAACTCGCTGAGTTCGCGGACGATGGCGCGGCGATCGGTGCTGGCAGTGGCTGCGCGCTCGTTGTGCATGTGCTGTTCGATGCGCACCTGATGCTCGGCGACATGGGTCGGGGTGATGGCCTCGACGATCGCCCGCTCCACGGCGCGGCGTGCGGCGAAGATTTCCCGTGCTTCGCGGGCACTGGGCTGGGCCACGGTGGCACCGCGGTTGGGCTCGATGTCGACGATGCGCTGCATGGCCAGGCGTTGCAACGCAGCCTGCACGTGGTTGCGGTTGGCCTGCAGGGTTTCGACGATGTGCGCCTCGACCAGCCGCACGCCGGGGCGTAGACGATGCTGGGCAATGGCCTTGGCGAGCATCTCGGCGATGCGCTGGACTTCTTGTTGCTTGCTGCTGACCGTCTTGCCTTTCATCGAGACCTCGAAACCCTCAAACGCATTGGGCCGGCATTATCCGCCGGGCCAGGCATTGCGGCAATCGGCGCGGTTCAGTCCTGCTGGCCAAGGGCGCTGCCCTGGCTGCGCGGGTCGTAGGCAGCAGTGCGCTGGCCGTCAGGGCCGATGGCGATCACACCGGCCAGGCCCATCAACGGGCTTAGCGCAGGCGTGGTCTCGACCTGATGGCCCCGGTCAGCCAGCCCCTGCACCACCGATTCGCCGATATCGGCCTCCAGTTTGAGGTTGTCGGTGCTGTCGAAGAAGCTGCGCCCAAGCAGAAACCGCGGTGCACGCAACGCCACCTCGGCAGGCTGCTGGTAGTCGATCAACTGGGTGGCAAGCACCATCTGCGTCTGGGGTTGGCCATCACCCCCTTGGGTGCCGAAGAACCAGCGGCGCCCATCATCGGCCAGGTAGGCCGAAGGGTTGAGCGTGTGCGCCGGCCGCTTGCCGGGCGCCCAGGCATTGCGGTGCCCCGGCTGGGGGCTGAAACCTGCCGCGCGGTTGTGCCAGAGGATGCCGGTATCGCCCAGGATGCAACCGGAGCCGAAGTCATGGAACAGGCTTTGGATCAGGCAGGCGCTGCGCCCGGCGCGGTCGGTGGCGGCCATCCACACAGTGTCGGCAGGTTGCCCGGGCTCTCCCCAGGGCGTCGCCCGCTGCTCGTCAAGGGTCGCGGCAGGCTGAGCAAGCGCGTGCTCGAAGTCCCAGCCGCTGGCGAGCGGGTCATGCAGTTGAGCGTTGCGCTGCAGCAGGCCCTGCTTGATGGCTTCGACCAGCAGGTGGTAGTAGCGCGGCGTGCCGTTTTCGCCCAGGTTCACAGCCTGCAGGGCAGCCATGGCGCGCAGCGTGTACAGGCCTTGGGTGGGTGGCGCGACGTTGTACAGTCGGCCGTTGCGATAGCGTACGGAGATCGGCGCCGCCAGGCAGGCCCGGGTGGCGCGCAAGTCTTCGACGGTCAGGCCGCAACCCAGCGCGTCGAACGCTACACCAAAGGCTTCTGCCAGTTCCCCGTGATAAAAGTCGCCTGGGCCACGCCGCGCCAGGTGCTCCAGGCTGTTGGCCAGCGCGGGTTGGCGCAGACGGCCACCTTGGGGCGTACACAATGGCTGCAGGCTGGACAGTGTCTTGATCAGGCTGGCGCGCTGCCCTTGCCAGAACAGTTGCGAGGGCGATACCTCAACCCCGTCGCGGGCCAACCCTGCGGCGCCAGTCAGCAGGTCGGCCCAGCCCAGCCGCGACCCCCACTGCTCGCTGATTGCCTTGGCCTGCGCCCAACTGGCCATGGCCCCGGCCGTGGTCCCGACGGAGCCAGGCCCGCGCAGGCTGATCGCGCCTGCTGCGGGCAAGCGCATCCCGGCCTGGCCGATCCCGATGATGGTGCGTACCTGATCGTCATGGAGCAACCACAGTGCATCGCCACCCAGGCCCGTCATGTGTGGGTATACCGCCGCCAGCACGGCACTGGCGGTGAGCATTGCATCGATTGCGCTACCCCCGCCATCGAGCACCTCCAGGCCCGCCGCGCTTGCCAAGGGGTGCGGGGTGCACAGCACGCCACCGCGGGAATGGGCGACCAGGGACTCGTTCATTGCTAGCTCCTTTTCTGATATTGCTAGCAATCAGCAAGAATCGTTCCCATTTGCCAAAACCGCTTTGAACTAATCCCCACCCCCCGCTCCCTAACCTTGTGCGTTCCCATTGCCACTCACTAGGAAGGTTTGATCACTATGAAAAGCGAACAAGTTGAAGGTGTTGCACAGAAAGTCGCTGGCAAGGCGCAGAGCGCAGTGGGCCGGCTGTTCGAGGACCCGGCCCTGGAGGCAGAGGGTGATGGCCGCCAGGTCGCAGGCCAACTGACCAAAACCTATGGTGACGCACTGAACAACGTCTCCACCTTCGTTAAAGAGAAGCCCATCACCGCCCTGGCAATCGGCGCCGCGCTCACCCTGGTGGTGAGCCGCCTGCTGCGTCGCTGATAAGCAAAAGGTCGGTCCAAGGGCTTCGAGGCATCTGAAGCCCTTTGGCATCAAGCAGCCTCGGCAAGCGCGAGAGCAGACTGTACCGAGGCGAATCAATGGGTGAACAGCCGTCGTTCGCGCGCCCAGACAATGGCTTCACTGCGGCTGTGAACATCGAGCTTGGAGTACACCGTTGCCACATGGTTGCGCACGGTATTGAGCGCCAGGTTAAGCCGCGTTGCGATTTCCTTGTCGGCAAGGCCTTCACAGATCAGCGCCAGCACATCGCGCTCACGGCGGGTCAGGTCGGTAAACGATGCATCTGGTAAACGCCCTGTGTTGATGCGCTTGGCATTGGCCAGTTTCTCGATCAAGGTCTGGCTGAACCATGACGCATCCTGCATCACCGTTTCTATCGCCTCGACTAACTCCAGCTCAGAACGCTTGCGCTCGGTAATGTCCATCAGTACCAACAGGTAGCACGGGGTGTCCTGCAAGCTGACGGTGTCCGCCTGCAGTACACAGTCGAGCCGGTCATTGCCTTTTTTTCGCAGCTTAAGGTCCAGCCCTTCGATGCGCCCGGTCTTTTCCAGCGCATCGAACACCTGGGTAGCAACACGCCGATCAGCCATGAAGTCGATTTCGGCCACTGTCTTGCCTATCAGCTCCTGGGCGGCGTAACCCAAGGTGTCCAGAAAGGCTTCATTGGCATCGATCAGCTGCTGCCTGTCGGCGCTGCACAACAGGGTGGGCACAGGGCTCAGGCGAAAGGCCTTGGCAAAGCGCTCCTCACTCTGGCGCAGGGCATTTTCCGCCTTTCGCCGGGGCTCCAGGTCGGTGAATGAAAACAGCATGCAATCTTCTTCATGCATGTCCAGTGGTTGCCCGGCAACGATCACCAGTTTGCTGCCACCATCGGGCAAGCGCAGTTCAGCCTGCATCTGCGGGATGGTCGCCCCTTCCATCAGACGTTCGATTGCCAATTCTTTGCGTTCGGCGTTTTCCAGCACATCCACTTCGTATACCGAACGGCCAATGACGTTCTCCCGCATATGGCCGGTCATTTCCAGAAAGCCCTGGTTGACCTTGATGAAGCGCAGGTCGCTGAGCCTGCAGATGACTGCAGGGGCCGGGTTGGCATTGAAGGTTTTTTCGAAACGCTGCTCGGCGCTGGCCCACTCGGTGGCATCGGCCAGGATCAGCACCAGCGATTCGGCCTCGCCCTTGCTGTCTTCCAGCACCATGCTGCGCACGCGGTGCACGCGGCTGCGCGCTTCATCGTCGCCAACAGCCAGCACCTCTACCATCACGTCGCTGAACACCTCCCCCGCAGCCACGCGGGCGATAGGGTACTGCTCGGCGTCAAGGGGGTGATTGTTGCGGTAGCGCAGGGCAAAGCGTTCGCGATAACCCTGAGCGTTGCTGCCCAGTTGCTCCAGGCTGTCGACCCCGTGCATGCGCAAAGCCGCTTCGTTGGCCCAGATGATGGATTGGTCGACCTCCAGCAGGATCACACCATCGGACAGCCCGGCGATGATTTGCTGAAGCTGGCGGCGGTTGGTCTCGCGGGCAAGCACGGCGTCGCTCATAGAGGTTCTCCAGTCGGCAGGTCTACATGGCCTGGAGCTTAAACGCTGCAGGCGAGCCAGGGTTGGTGCGAATGCACTAATCGATCAGGTGCGGATGCGCCAATACAGCCTTGCATGTGACCTGCAAACTGGCCCTGACGTTGCACTTGGCCTGTGTTGCCGGTGCTGCCGGAACTTACCCACGAGGATGCATAGATGACTGAATCGTACGTGACCACCCCAACCAACGCTGTCAGCCCGCTACGGGTATCGTGGAGCGCCGTGTTTGCAGGCGGCGCCATCGCCCTGGCCAGCTACCTGGTACTCAGCGTACTGGGCACGGCCATTGGCGCCGGAGCCATGAACCCGATGGCCGACGGCAATCCGCTGCAGGGCTTTGGGACCGGCGCTGGGGTGTGGCTGTTCATCAGCACCCTGCTCTCGGTCGCAGCCGGTGCCTGGGTCGCCGGGCGTACCGCGCCCACCCGCGGCGGCCTGCATGGCCTGTTGAGCTGGACGGTGACCACTCTGCTGGCTACCTGGTTGCTGGCTTCGTTGGCCGGCACCGTAGTTGGCACTGCCGGCAATATCGCTGGCAAAGGCCTGTCGCTGGCAGCTGACGGTGTCGCCGCCGCCGCACCCAGTGTGAGCCAGGGCATCAAGGAGCAACTGAACAAGAATGGCATCTCGCTGGACTGGGACAACCTGGAAGCGGAGTTGGACAAAACCTTGGCGCAGTCCGGCAAGGCTGAACTGGCCCCTTCGTCCCTGGAGCAGCAGGCCGATCAGGCCCAGGCTCAGGGAGAGTCGGCAGGGCGCGTCGCGGCCGAGGACCCGACCCAGGCCGTCGACCAGCTCAAGCAGTGGTTCGAGCGGGTGCGCAAGGCCGGTGAACCTGCCCTGAGCGCGGCAGACAAGCAAGCTTTGGTCAACATCGTCGCTGCGCGCACCGGCAAGAGCCAGCAGGAGGCCCAGCAGGTGGTCGATAACTACGCCCGTGCCTACCAACAGGCCGCCGAGCAAGTGAAAGTGCTCAAAGAGCAGGCCGAGCAACAGGCTCGCGAAGCCGCCCAGGTAGCCGCCAGCAACGTATCGAAAGCCGCCTGGGGCACCTTGGTAACCCTGCTGATCGGTGCCGCCTTGAGTTTTGGCGTAGGCCGCTTCGCGCTGACGTCTCGCAAGACCCGCGTCGCCACGGTGTGAGTCGCAACGCAAACGCTGTATGAACGCTTCACCCAACCCACGTTTCACTGATGTCTGTTGAAGGAGAACGACCATGAGCAGCACTTCGGACAAAGTAAAAGGCTTGGCCAACGAAGCCGTCGGCAAGGTCAAACAAGCCGTAGGCAAAGCCACTGGCAACACGGAGCTGGAGGTCAAAGGCAAGGTGCAGGAGAAAAAAGGCGAAGCTCAGCAGGTAGTCGCTGATGTCAAGGACGCGGTCAGCAAGGATTGACCATTGCGCTTGAGCCTATACAAACGGTCGCCTGAGGGCGGCCGTTTGCTATTTGGCGGCATACCCTTCTCGGCCAACGGCCGAGCCATGACGCGAGCACTCCATTGCGCACAGCGATCGACCGACCAAATGCTTCCCGTGCAAGTATCATCAGCTACTTGTCTGTTTGTATAACGATCAGCATGCAGGCCGCACTCTCGCCCAAGGAGCAATGATGAACCGCTTCAACCCTGGCAAATTGAAACTCTCGAAATGGACAGCGCGACACCCTGAGAACCGCGAAAAGCACTTTCTGGTGACCGACCTGGAGCTGGATGAAGAGGGGCATGTGCTGCGTGTGGAACTGGAAGCGGTACACAGCAAGCGCAGCCAGTGGCTGGACTGGCGGGTACTGCGCGACCCCGAGGTATGGCTGATGGGCTGGCAGTGAAAACGGCCTGATCCGCTGCGGCCCCGATCGTGCTCAACACACGCTCCCCGGTCAGCCAAATACCGGTTTCAGCAAGGCCTGCGCCTCATAGAGCGGTGGCAGGTAACGCAGCCGTATCTCATCCATGCTCAGCCGCGATGCATGGGTAGTAATGGTCAGTGTCGCCTTGAGCTGCCCCGCCCGGTCCAGTAACGGCACGCCGACTACGCGCATGCCGACTTCGAACTCCTGATCGACGATGCAGTAGCCCTGCTCGCTCACCTGCTGCAACGTCGCGTCCAGCAGCGCCCTGTCGGTCTGGGTGTAGGGCGTCAGAGGGTGTAGCGGGTTGCGGGCGAAGTAGTCATCGCGCTGCGCTTGGTCCAGGGCCGCCAGCCAGACCCGCCCCCCGGCAGTGCAATACATCGGTACCCGCGAGCCGGGCCGTATCGACAGTGATGCGATGTGGCTGTAGCGGCTGCGCACCAAGTGGATGATTTCATCATCGTCGCGTGTGCCCACCGAGACATGCTCCTGGGTCTGGCGCGCCACTTGCTCGACGATCGGGCGCAGCATGCGTGGCAACTGCGCCGAGTCCACATAGGCCTGGCCGATACGCAGGGCCTTGGGGGTCAGCCAGTAGTGGCGGTTGTCGGTTTCGGCGAAGCCTTCATGCACCAGGGTCAGCAGAAATCGGCGCGCTGCGCTGGGCGTAAGGCCAGCTTGCCTGGCCGCCTGGGGCACTGTCAGGCGTGGCTGCTCGGCGTTGAACAGCTGCATGAGCGCCAGGCCTTTTTGTAAACCGGCAATCAGGTCGCGGGGGTGAGTCTGGGGTTTGTCCATTCGCTGCACTCGTGAGTGGGGAGAATCGTGCCGCTGAGCAGTGCTAAACAGCGCGTATGCTGCGAATATCGCTTCATCAATGCGATTATCGCATCAAACCGTTGGCAAGTGCATTGTGACAACGCCGCCGCCGCATCACCCTGACTTCCATAACAACACCCATAACGGAAGTCACCATGATCAAAGGTTCGACAGCGCTGGTCGCCATCGTCGGTTCGCCCATCGCCCAGGTGAAATCGCCTGAAAACTTCAACACCTGGTTCAGCAACAATGGCCTTGACCTGGCCATGCTGCCCATCGACTTGCAGCACGCCGCGCTGGACGCTTTTATCGACACCCTGCGCGGCTGGCGCAACCTGTGCGGTTGCGTGGTTACCGTGCCTTACAAGCAGGCATTTGCCAGCCGCCTGGACGGCCTGAGCGAACGTGCAGCAGCCCTGGGCTCGGTGAACGTGGTACGGCGCGAAAACGATGGCCGCCTGTATGGCGACAACGTAGACGGCGCAGGTTTTTTGGGCGCAGCACGCAAGCACGGCTTCGACCCTGCGGGCAAGCGAGTGCTGGTCATTGGTTGCGGCGGCGTCGGCAGTGCCATTGCCTACGCACTGGGTGAGGCCGGGGTCGCCCAGGTCACCCTCAGCGACCCCGAAACGTCGCGCGCTGCAGCACTTGCCGAGCTGCTGGGCAAGGCCTTCCCTGGCGTCGGCATCACCACTGCATACAGCGCGCTGGACGCCTTCGACCTGGTGGTCAACGCTTCGCCCGTGGGCATGGGCGGCACGGGCGAGCTGCCACTGCCCGCTGCCCTGCTGGGCACGCTCAACGCCGCCACGCTGGTGGCCGATGTTGTCACCTCACCGGAGATCACCCCACTGCTGGAGCAGGCGCGCGAACGCGGCTGCGCAGTCCAGACTGGCGCGCAAATGGCCTTTGCGCAGCTTGGCCACCTGGGCGCCTTCATGGGCGTCACGCCACTGGAGATCTGAGACCATGCCCCCTATCGAAAACGCGCAACCGGTGTACGACCTGGTCGTGCTCGGCAGCGGCGCCGGTGGCCTGGCTGCCGCCGCCACGGCATCACGCCTGGGCCTGAAGGTCCTGGTGGTGGAAAAGGCCGAACACTTTGGCGGTACCTCGGCGATCTCCGGCGGAGCAGCATGGTTGTATGGCTCCGATCAGGCGCGCGCCGCCGGTGCCCAGGATTCGCCCGAGGCCGTCAGGACCTACCTGAAAACCATCATCGGTACCGGCTACAACGCCGAACTGGTGGACGCCTTCATCGCGCGCGGGCACCAGGCGCTGCGCTGGCTGGAGCACAACACCGAACTGCGCTACGCACTGCGCCCGCACTCCCCGGACTATTACCCGGACGCACCCGGCGCCACGGCGTTCGGCCGGGCGCTGGAAATGGTCGAGTATGACGGCCGCCGCCTCGGCGCGCGCTTCAAGGACTTGAAGATGCCACCATCGGGCATGCTGTTGTTCGGCGCAATGATGGTCAACCGCGAGGACATTCAGCACTTCCTGAGCCTGCGCCGCTCACCCCGGTCACTGTGGCATTGCCTGAAACTGATGGCGCGCTACGCACTGGACCGTGTTCGCCACCACCGTGGCACGCGCCTGACCACGGGGAACGCGCTGGTCGCCCGCCTGGCCAGCACAGCCTTTGCCCACGGCGCGCACCTGTGGTTGCGCAGCGAAGCGCAGGCACTGATCGTCGAGCACGGCAAGGTCACCGGCGTGGAAGTACAGCATGAGGGCCGCCGCACCCAGGTCCATGCCCGCGGCGGTGTGGTCTGCGCCATGGGCGGGTTTGCTGCGGGTGCGCTGGCTGCGGCCTACCGGCCGGCCCCTGACGCGCCGCACCTCAGCATGTCCCCGCCCAGCAACGACGGTGCTGCGCTGCGCCTTGCCCAGGCGGTGGATGCAGCCCAGGGCGAGGGCCTGGCCGCCAACTTCTTCTGGGCGCCGGTTTCCGAGCGGCGCCATGCCAGTGGTGAGCGAGAACGCTTCCCGCACCTGGTCACCGACCGCGCCAAGCCTGGGGTCATTGCGCTCGACCCAGCCGGGCGGCGCTTCGTCAACGAATCCAACTCCTATCACCACTTCGTCCAGGCCATGTTCGCCAACGGCATCAGCACCTGCTGGCTGGTCTGTGATGCCGAGGCCATGAACCGTTACGGCCTGGGCCTGGCACGGCCCAGACCGGTGGACAACACGGCCCTGATCGAAGCCGGCTACCTGCACCGCGCCGGCTCAGTGCAAGGGCTGGCCCAGGCCATCGGCGTGCCCGCCCAAGTACTGCAGGAAACACTGCAGCGCTTCAACGCTGACGCCCGCAGCGGCATCGACCGGCAATTCGACAAGGGCGGCAACAGCTACAACCGCTACATGGGCGACCCGCAGCACAAGCCCAACCCGTGCCTGGCGCCACTGGCCAAGGCCCCGTTCTACGCCATCCGTATGCACACCGGCGACCTTGGCTCGGCGCGCGGCCTGGTCACCGATGCCAACGCCAACGTGCTCAACCGCGCCGGTGCGCCGGTCGTTGGCTTGTATGCCGCCGGCAACGACATGAACGCGTTGATGAATGGCACCTATCCAGGCCCAGGGATCACCCTCGGCCCTGCCCTCACCTTCGGCTGGATCGCTGCCAGCCATATCGCTGAACGCCTGCAAGCCCACAGCCCTGTAAAGGAGACGCTCCCATGTACTACGAAATGAGAACCTACACCCTCGACCCACTGAAAATGGCTGACTGGCTGGCCCTCTACCAAAGCCAAGCACTGGCGGTGCAGTGCGAACACCTGGGCAACCTGGTCGGCTTCTTCACCAGCGAATTCGGTGAGGTGAACCAGGTGGTGCACATCTGGGGTTATACCAGCCTGGACCAACGCAGCGAACGCCGTGCGGCGATGGCAGCGGACCCGCGCTGGGCGGAGTTTTCGCGGCGCAACCGTGAACTGGGCGCCGTACTACGGCTGCAATCACGCCTGCTGCGGCCTACAGGCTTCTCGCCGCTGCAGTGAAAACGGAACCGGAGTGCACCCATGCAACCCCTTGAGTGTGACGTACTTGTCATCGGCTCCGGTGCCAGCGGCCTGGCTGCGGCGGTTACCGCCGCGCACCACGGCCTGAAGGTGATCGTGGCGGAAAAAGCCCCCCGGCTAGGCGGCACCAGCGCCTGGTCGGGCGGTTGGTTGTGGATACCGCGCAACCCACTGGCCGTGGCCGAAGGCCTGGTCGAAACCGACGATGCACCAGAGCGCTACCTGCGTGCCCAGACCAGCGTCGCTGAACTGGACGCACGCCAACGTGCGTTCCTGCGCCATGGCCCGGCAATGGTGGCGTTCTTCCAGCAGCACACCCGCGTGAAGTTCCAGTGCGGTACGAAGCTCCCCGACATGCGTGAAGGCGACGGCAGCGCCCTAGGCGGGCGAGCACTGTGTGCACTGCCCTATGACGGCCGCCTGCTCGGGCCCTGGATACACAGGCTGCGGCCACCGCTGGACATCGTCAGCCTGGCCGGCATGGGCATCGCCGGTGGCACGGACATGGCAGCTTTCTTTAATGCTCGCCAATCGCCCAGGGCGGCTTGGCATGTGGCCAAACGCCTGTTGCGTCACGGGCGCGACCTGTTGCTGCACCGGCGCGGTCTGCAACTGGTCAACGGCAACGCGCTGGTGGCCCGCCTGCTGCGCAGTGCCCTGGACCTGGGCGTCACGCTACTGACCGACAAAGCGGCCATTGCCTTGCTGGGAGGGGCGCGCATCACCGGCGCGCAGTGTGCCGATGGCCAGCTGATCCAGGCGCGTCGTGGCGTGGTGCTGGCCTGTGGCGGCTTTGCCCATGACCGCCAGCGCATCGCGCAACTGATGCCGCACGCGCCCGATGGGGTTGGCCATTATTCTGCCGCACCGCCGGAAAACAGCGGCGATGGCCTGCGCCTGGGAGAGCAGGTTGGCGCCCAGGTCGCCACCACCCTGGCCCATGCCGGTGCCTGGGCGCCGATATCGCATGTGCCGCGCGGCGATGGCCGCGCTGGGCATTTCCCGCACCTGATCGACCGCGCCAAGCCTGGTTTCATTGCAGTGCGCAGTGACGGTCGACGCTTTGTCAACGAGGCCGACTGCTACCACGACTTCATGAATGCGCTGTTCGCCGCTACGCCAGAGGGCGAGCCATATGAGGCCTGGTTGATCTGCGACCACGCCGCGCAGCGTCGCTATGGCATCGGCTGGGCCAAACCGTTTCCCTTCCCTGCCCGCTTCTATGAACGGCGTGGCTACCTGTTGCGCGGCAACGACCTGGCGCAACTGGCCGCGCGTTGTGGCATAGATGGCCAGCAATTGCAGGGCACCGTGGCGCGTTTCAATCAGCATGCGGCGCAGGGCGTGGACCCTGACTTTGGGCGCGGCGCCTCGGCGTACAACCGGGCGCAGGGTGAGCCTGAACAGGCGCCGAACCCTTCGCTGCGGCCCCTGCTGCGCGGCCCTTTTTATGCAGTGAAGTTGCTGCCGGGCAGCCTCGGCACCTTTGCCGGGCTGGGCACAGATGCTTCGGCGAGGGTGCTCGATGGTGCAGGGCACGCCATACCGGGGCTATTTGCCGTGGGCAATGACATGCACAGCATCATGGGCGGGCACTACCCCAGTGGCGGTATAACGCTGGGGCCCGGGATGACCTTTGGGTACCTCGCGGGCCTGGCGCTGTGCGGGTTGCCGCCGCCCGAACAGGCCTGAGCAGCTCCTACCGGGACCGCGCAGTTCTTGAGGTCTGCGCTTTACCTGTGGAAGCCTGCTTGCCGGCGATGGGCCGCAAAGCGGCCCCTTGGCTCAAATCAATGCCAACACCGCCCGGGCCTTTTCCAGTGCCATACGTGCACGCTGTTCGCCACTGACGCCTTGCTCCAGCAGTTGCCGCGTGGGGATCTCCAGGCTTAACGGAACACTCGCTGGCAACCCGCGCAACAGGCCCGTCAGGTCGGCATCTCCCTCCCCCGGAAAACGCCGCTCGTTACGGGCCTGGCGCAAGATTTCATCCATGTCTGCCGGCACCGGCCCAGCCACGTCACACAACTGGGCGTAGCGCATACGCTGCGGGGCCAGGCGCTCCAGGTCGTCGAGCGACGACCTGGAGCGGTTGAAATGGAAGGCATCCACCAATACGCAAGCGTTCGGGCGGTCTGCCTTGGCAACGATGCGCATGGCCTGTTGCAGGTCACGGACGTCGGTCCAGGGCATGAACTCCAGATGCGGGTGAATACCGTAGCCGGCAGCCAGGTCGCACAATTGAGCGAAGCGCTCGGTGAGGCGCGCCTCGCTCGGGTCGTTGCCGGCAACCAGCAGTTCGCTGCCGCCCAGCTCGGCACCGACTGCCAGCATCGGCTCGAAATCGGCCACGCAGGTGTCGGGTTTGAGACGCAGGATTTCCAGGTCCAGGACTTTGATGCCGGTGTCGCGCAAGCGCGCCTGGGTCTGGCGGCGCAGTTCGGCGTCGGTAACCAGCGGGAAGTGCTGCTCTTCGCTGGTCGCTGGCAGCAAGCGCAGCCCAACGTGGCTGTAGCCGGCACGGGCGGCGGCTTCGACCATTGCCGGGGGTGACAGCTCCAGCACCGTCAGCGCGGCCAGGGAAAAGATTCGATCAGTCATGCGGGTTACCTGCAGGCAAATGGGTACGGGGCAAAAGAACGCTCACGCGGTTCACACGATGATCTCTGGCGCGCAAGCCCGGCCGCTGGCGGCCGCCTGGCGGATCGCCTCGATCAACGCCAAGGTGCGGCCACCGTCAGCGGCATCGGTCAATGGCGCTTCCTGCCCACGGGCAACACGGACAAAGTGCTGCAACTGCAGGGTCAATGCCGCCCCCGCCGGGATACCTGCCTCGCTCTGCAGCAACGGTGTATGCCAACCCGAGTTTGCCTCGGCGTACTGCCAGTGCTTGAGCTGCGGGATGCTCAGCGCTCCCCGGGTGCCGGCCAGCAGGTAGCAGGGTTGGTCCGCCTGGCGCGGATAGACAGGGCTTTCTCCCGAGCTCAGCTCCCAGCTCCACGGCGCTGCCACCGCGTCGGAGCCGGTCAGGCTGCCCAGCGCACCGTTGGCGAACTCCAGCAGCACTGCCGCGCTGTCCTCGTTGGCAAAACCGCGCACCTGGTTACGGGTGAACGCCTGCACCTGTACCACCTCGCCGCACAGGTAGCGCAGCAGGTCGAGGTCGTGGATCAGGTTGGTCAGCAGAAAACCGGCGCCGGGCTCGCGGCGCCATGGGGTGTCGAAATAGCTGTCGGGCTTTTGCAACTGCCACAGCGCGGTGACGTTGACCAACCGGCCCAAGGCCCCTTCGGCGATCACGCCCCGCGCGCTGGCAATCAGCGGGTTATGCCGCCGGTGGTGGCCGACCAGCACCGGCACGCGACAGCGGCGCGACGCCTCCACCAGCGCCCGCACTTCATCCAGGTGCACTCCTATTGGCTTTTCTACCAATACCGGCACACCGGCTTCGACACAATCGAGGGCGGTGGCCACGTGCAGGTTGTTCGGATTGGCCACGATCACGGCCTCGGGGCGCACAGTTTGCAGCATCTGCCGGTGATCGGCGAAATATGCCACCCCGCACTCGGCGGCGAAGGCTTCAGCCTGGGGGCCGGGGTCGGCCACCGCGCACAACTGCGCTTGCGGCACCTGGCTCAGATGCTGGTAATGCTGGCGGCCCATGATACCGGCGCCAATCAGGGCGATGCGAAGGGGGGCGTTCAACGGGCAGTCCTCTTTTCGTTGTTGTTTTGGCAAATTCTGAACACAGTTCCAAAATCGACTATCGATAATTTAGAACTACGGTCTGCTTTGCAAAAGGACGCCGTGCATAGAGTGTGCGGTAATCGACCGGAAAGCTTCAGAGGCAGGCCAATGCTGCGGTGCATATCAAGCAAACAACTCACTCGCCTGGCTGGCTGCCGACAACTCCTCCACAGCCGCCAACAATAAAGGCGCAAGCTCCGGCAGGCGTGCTTGCGAAAGGCGCGCACTGGGCCCGGCAATGCTTAGCACGCCAATGACCTCATTACCTTGCGGCCGGCGCACCACCGCAGCCAGGGCCGAGGTACCGACTGCCGAGGTTTGCTCGACCCAGGCATAACCCCGCTCACGGGCGCCCGCCAGGTAACTCAGCAGCTGTTCGGTGGAGCGCGGCGCGTTGGGGCCGAACTGCTCGGGGTCGGCAATGCCCTGGCGCAGGACCATTTGCAGCGCCTCGTCATCGCTCAGGCTGGCCAGCCAGGCATGCCCGGAGGCGGTATAGAACAGGGGCGCATCGCGGCCCATGTCCGGGTCGTAACGCAAACCGGACCGCGCGCCCTGGGATTTGGCGATCCAGGTCTGGCGGGCGCCGTCGATCACGCCCAGGCGCACCAGCTCGCCGCTTTCCTGGGCCAGGCGGTCGAGTATCGGCTGGATGATGTCGGCGCCGCTGCTGGACAGATAGCGAAAGCCCAGCGCCACCAGCTTGGCGGACAACTGATAGCGGCTGTTGTCACGGTTCTGGCGTACGTAGCCCAGACGCGCGAGTTCAGCGAGCATGCGATGGGCTGCGCTCTTGGGGATCTGAAGCTGGTCAGCGAGGGTTTGCAGGCCCAGGCCCTGGGGCTCGGCGGCAAGGCTTTCTACAAGACTGAAGGCGCGTTCGATCTGACTACCGGCCATGACAGGGTTTCCTGATAAAGAAGGCAAATTCTGGAAGATGATTCCATATCCTCATGGGCCACCGCAGCTGACCAGCTCTGAAGTGTCCGTTTATCGACCACTACTTACTGGCGTCACTTGCATCCCGGCGGGTCAACCAAGAAGAATATGGAACCTTGTTCCAATAATAATACCGGAGACCCGCAATGCCCACCGACACCTTGCAAGCCGAATGCGATGTACTGGTCATTGGCTCCGGCGCCGCCGGGCTGGCTGCTGCGGTCACGGCTGCCTGGCATGGGCAGCGGGTTACCCTTGTGGAAAAAGACCCGGTGTTCGGCGGCGCCACAGCCTGGTCCGGCGGCTGGGCCTGGGTGCCGCGCAACCCGCTGGCGCGCCGCGCCGGTATCGAAGAAGACATCGAGCAGCCACGCACTTACCTGCGCAACGAACTGGGCGCACATTACGATGCGCAGCGCATCGACGCCTTTCTCGAAGCCTGCCCGCACATGGTCGCCTTTTTCGAGAAACACACGGCCCTGCAGTTCGCCGATGGCAACGCCATCCCCGACATGCACGGCGACACTCCTGGCGCCGCCACCGGTGGGCACCAGGTCATCGCCGCCCCTTATGACGCCCGCGAACTCGGTGCGCTGTTGCCACGCTTGCGCAGGACACTGCGCGAAACCTCGTTCATGGGCATGCCGATCATGGCTGGCGCCGACCTTGCGGCCTTTCTCAACATGACCCGCTCGCCCCGCGCCTTCTGGCATGTGTGCAAGCGTTTCGGGCGCCACCTTTACCACCTCGCCCGCCATGGCCGGGCCATGCACCTGGTCAACGGCGTGGCACTGGTGGCGCGCCTGGCCAAGTCGGCCGAAGACCTGGGCGTGCGCCTGCTTGAGTCTGCGCCAGCCAAACGCCTGCTGATGGAGGACGGCCAGGTGCGTGGCGCGGTGATCGGCACGGCGCAGGGCGACCTCACGCTTCGCGCCAAAGCCGTGGTGCTGGCAGCCGGTGGTTTTCCTCATGACCCGGTGCGGCGCCGGCAATTGTTCCCGCGCGATGCCACTGGCCATGACAACCTCGCCCTGCCGCCGCCGTCGTGCTCCGGCGACGGCCTGCGCCTGGGCGAATCAGCCGGCGGCGTGGTAGCCACCGGCCTGAAGTCGGCAGTCGCCTGGGCCCCGGTGTCCAAGGTAGCGCACCGTGATGGCAGCGTCGGCCACTTCCCGCACATCATCGAACGCGGCAAACCGGGCATCATCGGTGTACTGGCCAACGGCAAGCGCTTCGTCAACGAGGCGCACGGCTACTACGACTATGTCGCCGCCATGCTCGACGCCGTACCGCAAGACGAGGAAGCTTGCTCGTGGCTGATCTGTGACCACCGTTTCCTGCGCCGTTACGGCCTTGGCCACGCCCGCCCCGCCCCGCTGCCGGTGGGGCCGCACCTGCGCAGTGGCTACCTCAAGCGCGGTGCCAGCCTGGAACTGCTGGCCCGCGCCTGCGGCATCGACCCTGCGGGCTTGAGCGCCACAGTCGCTGAATACAACCGCCACGCACGCCAAGGCCAGGACCCTGAGTTCGGGCGCGGTAGCACGCCGTTCAACCGCAAACAGGGCGATCCCCAACACAAGGGGCCCAACCCCTGCGTCGCGCCGATCGAGCAAGGCCCGTTCTACGCGGTCAAGGTGCAGCCCGGCTGCTTCGGCACCTTCGCCGGCCTGCGCACCGACGGCCACGCACGTGTGCTGGATGAACACGGCCAGCCCATCGGCGGCCTGTATGCAGCGGGCACCGACATGGCCAGCGTGTTCGGCGGCTGGTACCCGTCCGGGGGCATCAACCTGGGCCCGGCGCTGACGTTCGGTTATGTGGCCGGTCGGCATATCGCCGGGGCCCAGGCGCGGGAGTAAGCCAGCCCGGGGTCAGAACAGCTTTACCGTATAACTGAGGATCAACCGGTTCTCGTCAATGTCCGTGCGATAGTTCGAGCGGGCCATCACGTTGCGAATCCGTACCCCCAGCCCGGCCAGGGGGCCGCTCTGCACCACATAGGCAAGGTCCAGATCGCGCTCCCGGTCACGCCCCTCGAAGCCCAGGCCGGTCTCCACGTCGCGCCCCTTCACATAGCGCAGCGTCGAGGTCAGCCCGGGTATCCCCAGCGCAACGAAGTTGTAATCGTGACGAGCCTGCCACGAGCGCTCACCGGGCGCTGCGAACTCATAGGTGGGCAGGGTATTGCCCATCGGGTTGGTGTTGGCGCCAACCTGGATGAACCCGTCGTCCCCGCCGATCTGCTGGTACCCCACATAGAAGGTATGCCCACCCGTTTTGGCCGAGAACAGGCTGAACAGTGCATGGTTGTCGTAACGGCCTGCGATCTGCCGGCCATCCTCCTGGGCATCGAAGTAGCCGGCATTCACCCCCAGGGTCCAGTCACCCAAAGGTTCAGCGTGTTTGAGGCTGTAAAAACGCTGCTGGTAGATGTCTTCCAGCTGCGCTTGCCACACGCCGACCTGGGTACGGTTGTCGTTGAACGCATAGTCCGCGCCGACATAATTGAAACGATCACTGGTGAATCGCGCCAACCGTGAAGGGTTGATCGGGTCATTGACCAGGGCATACATCTTCTGGCTGTTGGAGGAGTCGCGCAGGCTGGTGGAGCGAAACTGCCCGGCGCTCAAGGTCAACCCGGCAAACTCGCGGGACTCGAGCATGGCGCCCTGGTAGGTCGGCGGTAGCAGGCGCAGGTCGCTGAAAAGCAGCACCGGCAGGTTGGGCATCAATTCGCCCACCTTCAGTTCGGTGCGCGACACCTTGAATTTCACCGCCGCACCCAGGCGGCTGTAGTCGTCTGCCGACTGGCCGCTGTCAAGGCTGGGCAACAGCCCTGACCTGGCATGCGCGGGGCTGCTGTCGAGCTTGAAACCCAGCAGGCCGGTGACATCGATACCAACGCCGATGGGGCCTTGGGTGTAGCCAGAGGTGGCATTGAGGATGAAACCCTGGGCCCACTCCTGGGTGCGCGACTGCGTGCTCGCCCCTTTGATATCGGCATAATCGCGGCTGAAGAAATAATTGCGCGCTTGCAGCGTAGCACTGGCGCCCTCGATGAAACCGGCCTCTACTTCGGCCGTTGCTTCAGCACAGAGGGCTGCGGCGATGCAGCCGCCAGCCAGGCGCGCGGTCGGGGAATGACGCTGTGACGTGTTGACGGGCATTTGAAACGACTCCTGGATTCGGGCAACAGCTCCCCGCCGCAGTGGCCTTGAGGCCACCCGCGCGGAGTGTTTTTGGAAGGGTCTTCAAGCGGGCTGGCTGGCCCGCTTGCACTGCCGTGGCGCGAAGGGTCAGGCCGTTATCGGTTGACCAGCTTTGCCGGCAAGGCGATGACCAGGAAGCAGCTGAGCAGCAAGCAGAGGGCGAACACCCACAGCGCGGCATGGGAGGTACCGGTCAGGTCGGTGACCATCCCCATCAACGAGTTGCTCACTAGCCCCGCGATGTTGGCCAGCGAACACGCCAGGGCGAAACCGGTCGCCGCAGCGGTGCCTTTGAGGAAGGTCGCCGGCAGGCTGAAGAACACCGGCACCGCTCCGATGATGGCTGCCGAGGCGATGGCGAACAGCAGCACGGTCATCACCAGGTTCTGGCTGAACAGGGTGCTGCTGGCCATGGCAATTGCACCGATGATGAAGGGCACGATGATGTGCCAGCGGCGCTCGCGATGACGGTCGGAACTGGCACCGATCATCAACATGCCAAGCAATGCCGCCAGGCTCGGGATCGCCGTGAGCAGGCCGATATGGAAGGTATCGCTGACACCCGCGTCGCGGATGAAGGTGGGCATCCAGAAGCCCATGGCGTAGGCGCTCAGCAGGATCGAGAAATCGATGCCACCGAGCATCCACACTTTCAGGTTGAAGAAACCGTCGCGGAAGCTGTGCTTGCTGCCCTTGCCTTCGGCATCGTCGGCGGCAAGGTCGGCGGCCAGTTGTGCCTTGTCGTCTGCGGACAGCCACTTGGCCTGCTGGAAGTTGTTCGGCAATGCCCAGAACGTCAGGATACCCAGCAGCACACTGGGGATCGCCTCCAGCAGGAACAGCCATTGCCAGCCCTGCAGGCCATGCACCTGGTCGAAGTGGCCCATGATCCAGCCCGAGATCGGCCCGCCGATCACACTCGACAGCGGCAGCCCGATCATGAACAGCGCGATGATGCGCCCGCGCCGATAGGTCGGGTACCACATGGTCAGGTAGAACAGCACGCCCGGCAGGAAGCCCGCCTCGGCCGCCCCGAGCAGAAAGCGCAGGACGTAGAACTGCGTAGTGGTGGTGACGAACATGGTGCAGGCCGAGAGCAGGCCCCAGGTGATCATGATGCGGGCGATCCACAGCTTGGCGCCGACGCGCTGCAGGACCAGGTTGCTTGGCACCTCGAAGATGATGTAGCCGACGAAGAACAGGCCCGCCCCCAAGCCATAGGCTGCGGTGCTGAACTGCAGGTCTTCGAGCATCTGCAGCTTGGCGAAGCCGACGTTGATGCGGTCCAGGTAGGCCGCAAGGTAGCAGAAGCACAGGAAAGGTATGAGCCTCCAGGTGATCCTGCGGTAAAGCGCTTGAGTCGATTGGTCGATGTCGCTGTGGACCGCTGTTGCATTCGCAATTGGCATTTCCTGTCTCCTGGCGGGTGACTTTGTGGTTTTGTTTTCAGGCCAGCAGTTTTCGACGCTCCGGGCGCGCCGCGCACTATACGCGGCGTTTCAGGACGGCGTCACAATACCCCGGGTGCTCCTGCGGGGTGGCCGCCCGCACAGCGGACGGTCATGCAACGGGCTTCCCGCGCCGTTACTTGATTGTTATGGGTGCAAGGTGTGCGGTTTCAGTTGGCCAGGCGCTGGAGTTGCGCCATGGCTTCCTGCAGGCTGACGACATCGCCGTACTTGCTGTCGATGTCGAACAGGTTTGCTTCGTGCGGCGCGGGGTGGCGATCACCGACGCACTCGCGCACCACGATGGTTCGCAAGCCGTGCTGCAGCGCATCCACCGCACTGGCGCGGATGCAGCCACTGGTGGAGCAGCCGGCCAGCACCACGGTATCGATCCCTTGTGCATGCAGCAGCGGTGCCAGGCTGGTGCCGAAGAACGCGCTGGCGTACTGCTTGGTGAGCACCGGCTCATCAGCCCATGGCACGACGGCCTCGCAGAATGCCGCCAGCGGGTTGCCTTCGACCATGTCCTTCATTACCGGCGCCTTGCGTACCCACACGCCGCCATCGGCAAAATGCGGGGCCTGGTAGCGGATATTGGTATGAACCACCAGCGTACCGCAGTCCCGGGCCAATGCCAGCAGCACGGCAGCCTGCTCGACCGCCGTCACCACGCCGGGGGCGTAGAGCGGCGCACCGGGGGTGGTGTAGCCCTGCATGAAGTCGATCATCAGCAGGGCTGCCTTGCGCCCGAAGCCGATACGCTGACCCCATACGCCCTGGTAGTTGTCGCTGGCGCTTTGTGCGTCGCTCATGTTCGTCTCCCGATTCAGTAGGCGCCCGACAGCAAGGCGCCAGCGCCCGGAACCACCGGTTCCAGGTCCAGCGCCTTGAGCATGGCGTAGGTGGTGGCGATGGCAGCGGTGACCACCGGTTTGCCGGTTTGCGCCTCGACCTTGGCGACTGCCGGCAGCGACTGCATCTGCACGCAGGCCGAAAGCACCACCACATCGACGCCCTCAAGGTTCATGCCGGCCACGATGCCCGGCAGGTTGGCCGGGTCGTGACGTGCCACGGCGAGGTTGTCGGGGATTTCCAGCGCGCGCCAGTCCTGCACCTCGAAGCCTTCCTCGCTGATGTAGTTGACCACCAGTTCGGTCAACGGCTTCATGTAGGGCGCGACGATGGCGATGCGCTTGGCCTTCATCACGTGCAGGGCCTCCACCAGCGCACCGGCACTGGTGATGACCGGCGCCAGTGCGTCGTTGTCGGCAGTGGCTTTTTGCAACCGCTTCTCTGACTGGCGGTGATACCCCAGCCCCATGGCCATGATCGCCACCAGGCAGGCATAGCCGAGCACGTCCACCTTGGCGTCTGACAGTTCCACTGCGCAGCGGTCGGACTCGCCGTCCATCGCCGCCAGTTCTTCCTTCTTCACCTGCTTCATGCGCATGCGGCTGGAGTGGAAGGTGAAGCGCTCCGGGCGGATCGCCTGGCGGGCCAGGAGCATCGCCGGGATCTCGGTTTCCATGGTGGTGTTCGAACTCGGCACGATCTGGCCGATACGGTAGGGCTTGGTCATGTCGCGTGCTCCTTCAGACAAGGGGGTGGCCCAGGAAATCACCAAAGGCGGCAAAGAAGCCTTCGAGGTCATCCCAGGGAATCATGTGGCCGGCGTTGTCGACGTGAGCGACCTGGATGTCCGGCTTGAGCTCACGGATCTCGGCGATGTCCTGGGGCTGGATCACCCCGCCTCGCCCCGCCACCATCAGCAATGCCGGTTGGCGCACATGGGGCAAGTCTTGGTGGATGTCCACCTGGTGGAAATCGTTGAAGGCACGCACGATCGCAGGCTCGTGGCAGGTGTGCAGCCACTCGGCGCGCAGCGCCAACTGCTCGTCGGTCCAGGTTGCACAGAAGGCGCGCATGTCGTCACCGCTCATGCCACTGCAGGCCTGCCGGATAGAGTCGACGTACCACGGCAGCTTGCTCGGGTATTCGCGCCGACCAGGCCCGGATACCGGCGGGTCGACCAGCACCAGGCGCTGCAGCCCGGGCGCCCCTTGCGCGGCGGCGCGGATGGCGAAACGCGCCCCCATCGAATGGCCGACCAGGTGGTAGCTGCCCAGGCCCAGCGCCGCCGCAAAGGCCGGAATGTCCGCAGCGCAGGCATCGGTGCCATAGTCCAGTTCAGGCCCGCTCGCGGACAGGCCGCGGCCGCGTACATCCAGCACATAGGTGTCGAACTGCTGCCCAAGGCGCTCGGCGACAAAGCCCCAGGTGATCGCCGGGCTGGTGATGCCCGGCACCAGGATCAGCGCAGGGCCTTTGCCGCCGTAACGCAGGTAATGCTGACGGATGCCGTTGGCGTTGACGTTGCCGCCGGCGACGAAGGTGCTCATGCTGCCTCCCCGCTCTTCAGTGCCTGGCCGTAGAGGTCGTAACCATAGACCCATGCCGGGTCTTCCTGGGTGTAGAGAAAGGTGTTGGCGTTGGAGACCGCCTGCACCCGCGAAGCGCGTTCCTTGCGGTTAGCCTCGTACAGAGCGAAGGCGGTGCGGTGGTCGGACAGCCCGGTCTCTTCCAGGCAACGGGTGAGCATCGCAGCGTCCTCGATGGCCATGCACGCGCCTTGCGCCATGTGCGGCTTCATCGGGTGGCAGGCATCCCCCAGCAGCACCAGGCGGCCACGGCTCCACAGCGGCAGCGGGTTGCGGTTGCGCAACGGCCACTTGGTGATCGATTCGGTGGCGTCGATCAGCTTTTGCACCGTGGGGTGGTAACCCTGGAAAGCAGCACGCATTTCTTCCTGGCTGCTGTCCACGAACGGGCCCTGGAAGTCCCACGCTTCGTGCGGTACGCCGGTGACGAAGTAGTACTCGTCGCGCTTGCCGGTGGTGTAGTAGACCATCATGTGGCGGTCTTCGGTCCACCATTTCACGCAGTCCTCGAACACGTCGGCATGTTGCGCCAGA
Organism: Pseudomonas putida; assembly: GCF_016406145.1. Classification (NCBI taxonomy): domain Bacteria; kingdom Pseudomonadati; phylum Pseudomonadota; class Gammaproteobacteria; order Pseudomonadales; family Pseudomonadaceae; genus Pseudomonas; species Pseudomonas putida. The sequence continues at coordinate 2,384,481 of NZ_CP066306.1, read as the reverse complement.
TGCTCGCCGCGGATCAGTGCGCGGTGAGCCACCCAGCCGCTGTAGATCGGTGCCTCGACACCCAGCAGCGCTTCGCGGATGCGCGAATGGATGCCGTCGGCACCGATGACGATGTCGGCCACGGTGTGGGTGCCGTCGGCAAAGTCCAGGCGTACCTGATCGCCGTCGTCGAGGATCTTCTCCAGGCGCTTGCCGAAGTGCACGGTGCCCGGCTTGATCGCATCGATCTGCAGGGCGTGCAGGTCGCCACGGTGAATGGTGATGTACGAGGCGCCGTATTCACGGCGGGCGTAATCACCCAGCGGGATGCGCGCCAGGTAGTCACCCGTATTGCCGTCGCGGCTGAACCAGAAATCCGGGTGCGACCCCATCAGCTCCAGCTTCTGCTCCAGCCCCATGCGGCGGAATATCTTCATCACGTTAGGGCCGATGTGAATACCCGCGCCAAGGCGGGTGAACTCCGGTGCCTGCTCGTACACGTCGACTTCAAAGCCGGCCTGCTGCAACAAAGTGGCGGCGGCTGCACCGCCCAATCCTGCACCGACGATTGCGATTTTCTGCCTGCCCCGCATAGGTATGTCCCCTCTTGTTCTGTGATGTAGCCAGCCGAACCGCCTGACGATTTAGAGTGTATACGCTGTATTTTTTTAATGTGAAGGAGAATATTAAAAAAATTCAAACGGCTGATCGAAATTGGCTTTCCGGACAAATGCAACCGTATTATCTGGGCTATGTGTGGAATAGTAACATTCAAACGCACCACTTGCGCTTGTAGGCCGGATACGCTTTCATCAAGGCATATAGGGTGTACACACTATTAATTTGCACCGAGATAAAGCGCTCCGCACCACTGCGGTGCAGCATTTTCGGTTTCATCGAGGCCTGCCAGGAGAAAGCTGATGCCGGTTAGCAACGCAGAACTGACCCAGATGTTCGAACACGTACTCAAACTGTCCCGGGTGGACGAAACGCAGAGCGTCGCCGTGCTCAAGAGCCACTACTCCGACCCGCGTACGGTCAGCGCCGCGATGGAAGCGGCGCAGCGGCTCAAGGCGAAGGTCTACGCGGTGGAATTGCCCTCGTTCAACCACCCCACCGCCATGGGCAACGACATGACCGCCTACTGCGGCGACACCGCCCTGACCGGCAACCTGGCCGCCCAGCGGGCGCTGGAAGCGGCCGACCTGATCGTCGACACCATGATGCTGCTGCACTCACCGGAGCAGGAGCAGATCCTTAAGACCGGAACGCGCATACTGCTGGCGGTCGAACCCCCGGAAGTCCTGGCGCGCATGCTGCCGTGCGAAGACGACAAGCGGCGCGTGCTGGCCGCCGAAACGCAGCTCAAGCAAGCCCGCACGATGCAGGTGCGCTCCAGGGCCGGCAGTGATTTCCACGCCCCACTGGGCCAATACCCGGCTGTTACCGAATACGGCTATGCCGACGAGCCCGGCCGCTGGGACCACTGGCCAAGCGGCTTCCTGTTCACCTGGCCGAACGAGGACAGCGCTGAAGGCACGCTGGTACTGGATGTGGGCGACATCATCCTGCCGTTCAAGAACTACTGCCGCGAGCGCATCACCCTGGAGATCGAGAAAGGCTTCATTACCGGCATCCATGGCGGCTTCGAGGCCGAGTACCTGCGCGACTACATGAAGTACTTCAACGACCCCGAGGTCTACGGCATCTCCCATATCGGCTGGGGCCTGCAGCCGCGTGCCCAGTGGACCGCCATGGGGCTGCACGACCGCAACGACGGCATGTGCATGGATGCCCGCGCGTTCTATGGCAACTTCCTGTTCTCCACCGGCCCCAACACCGAGGTCGGGGGCAAGCGCAAGACCCCTTGCCATCTGGATATTCCGCTGCGCAACTGCGATATCTACCTGGATGACCAGGCCGTGGTGCTGGCCGGTGATGTGGTCGCGCCTGAGGAGTCCAAGGCGCGATAGTGGTTATACTGGCCCGGCGCCCCGCTCCGGGGGGCCGGCCAGCCAACCCACACAGCCCAAGCCAACCCATGTCGAATAAAAACACCCCCGCTCCCGCTGCACCCGACACTGCCCCCTACGACGTGACCGAACAGGTCGGCCACCTTTTACGCAAGGCCTACCAACGGCACACCGCGATTTTTCAGCAACAGGCGTGCGACCCGCAGTTGACCTCGATCCAGTTCGTCACCCTGTGCGCCCTGCGCGACCACGGCCCCAGCTCCCAAGCCGAACTGATCAAGGCCACCGCCGTCGATCAGGCGACCATCCGCGGCATTGTCGAACGCCTGAAGGCGCGCGGGCTGATCGAGCTGTCACCAGACCCGGATGACCGGCGCAAGGTCATTGTCGGGCTCACCGACAGTGGCGCAGCCTTGCTCGATGCGATGATCCCCTGCGCCCGGCAAATCAGTGAACTGAGCATGGGCTGCCTGAACGCCGCAGAGCGGGTGGCGATCCTGTTTCTTCTGCGCAAGATGATCGACGGGGACGATCAGGCAGGCTGATCACGCCCAATACCTCGAACAACCTCTTGCGCAATCATCGCTGGCCTGCTTCTTGCCTGATCATTTCATGTAGTGAGTACTTACCTAAACAAGCGCACCACTTGAGTGGTTTGGTAGCGCAGGTACTCGCTTTTGAACGGCATGCAAACTTCCAGAGATGAGCCAACCATGCAAATCACCCTCCCCCTGCGGGTCAACGGCCAGGCTGTCGAAGTCAGCGCCATGGCCGACACGCCCTTGCTCCTGATCCTGCGCAACGACCTGCGCCTGAACGGCCCCAAGTACGGCTGCGGCCTGGGCGAGTGCGGGGCGTGCACGGTGATCATCGACGGCGTGGCCGCACGCGCCTGCGTGATCCCGCTGTCCGGCGCCGCCAACCGCGACATCACCACTCTCGAAGGCCTGGGCAGCAAGGCCGCGCCACACCCGGTGCAACAGGCGTTCATCGATGAGCAGGCCGCCCAGTGCGGCTACTGCATGAACGGCATGATCATGACCGCCAAGGCCCTGCTCGACCGCATCCCCGACGCCAGTGACGAACAGATCCGCAACGAACTGTCAGGCAACCTGTGCCGCTGTGGCACCCATGTCGAAATCCTGCGCGCGGTGCGCCGCGCTGCCGGCCGCCAGGCCTGAGACCCGGAGCAGAGCATGAACCACTCCCAACACGTTCCCACCCGCGACCAGTTAATGGGCAAAACCGGCGTACTGCTGATCGTCGACCAGATCACGCCGCCCTCGGGCCCTGTGGCCAAGGGTGTGACACCCACAGTCAAGGCGCGTGAGCTGGCGCTGTTTCTTGCCGTAAGCGATGACGGCATGGTCTACGCCTTCAATGGCCACGTTGACCTGGGCACCGGCATCCGCACGTCGCTGGCTCAGATCGTTGCCGAAGAACTCGACCTGCGCATGGACCAGGTGCACATGGTGCTGGGTGACACCGAGCGGGCGCCGAACCAGGGCGCCACCATCGCCAGCGCGACCCTGCAGATTTCCGCCGTGCCGCTGCGCAAGGCCGCAGCGACGGCGCGGCGCTTCTTGCTGGAACAGGCCAGCCTGCGCCTGGGCTGCCCGGTGCAGGCGTTGCGCATGGAGGCCGGCATGCTGATTACCGAGGACGGCCGCACCCTGAGCTTTGCCGACCTGGTCGGCGGGCAGCGCCATCAACTGCACATTGCCGACGATGCGCCGCTCAAGGCCATCGAGGATTACCGCCTGGTGGGTCGCAGCGCGGCACGGGTGGACATCCCTGGCAAGGCGACCGGCGAGCTGACCTACGTCCACGACATGCGCCTGCCCGACATGCTGCATGGCCGGGTGATCCGCCCGCCCTATGCAGGCCATGACAGCGGCGAATTCGTCGGCAACAGCCTGCTGGCAGTGGACGAATCCTCTATTGCCCATGTGCCGGGGGTGATCGCGGTGGTGGTCATCCGTGACTTCGTCGGTGTGGTTGCCGAGCGCGAGGAACAGGCGATCCGCGCTGCCCACGATTTGAAGCTCAGCTGGAAACCGCTCACCGGCAAATTGCCCGACCTCAGCGATGTCGCCCAGGCAATCCGCGACAACCCCCGCGTGCAGCGCACCGTGCTGGACCAGGGCGATGTCGACGCAGGCATCGCCAACGCCAGCCAGCGCCTGAGCCGCAGCTATCTCTGGCCCTACCAGTTGCATGGCTCGATTGGCCCCTCCTGCGCGCTGGCCGACTACACCGACGGGCAGATCCGCGTCTGGTCGGGCACCCAGAACCCGCACCTGCTGCGTGCAGACCTGGCCTGGCTGCTGGACTGTGCCGAACAACGCATCGAGATCATCCGCATGGAAGCGGCCGGCTGCTATGGCCGAAACTGCGCGGACGACGTCTGCGCCGATGCAGTACTGCTGTCGCGTGCAGTCGGCCGCCCGGTGCGGGTGCAACTGACCCGCGAGCAGGAGCATGCCTGGGAACCCAAGGGTACGGCGCAGCTGATGGAAATCGATGGCGGCCTGAATGCCGACGGCACGGTCGCCGCCTACGACTTCCAGACCAGCTACCCCTCCAACGGTGCACCCACGCTCGCCCTGCTGCTCACAGGCGCGGTGGAGCCGGTACCGGCACTGTTTGAAATGGGCGACCGCACCTCCATTCCACCCTATGACTACGAACACATGCGCGTCACCATCAATGACATGACGCCCCTGGTACGCGCCTCGTGGATGCGCGGTGTGTCGGCCATGCCCAACAGCTTCGCCCATGAGTCCTACATCGACGAACTGGCCTTTGCAGCCGGCGTCGACCCGGTCGAGTACCGCCTCAAGCATCTCAGCGATCCGCGCGCCATCGACCTGGTCAGAGCCACGGCCGAGCGCGCCGGCTGGCAGCCGCGCACCGAGCCCATGCAGACACCCGCCGAAGGTGATGTGTTGCGCGGACGCGGTTTCGCCTATGCACGCTACATCCACAGCAAGTTCCCGGGCTTCGGGGCCGCGTGGGCGGCCTGGGTCGCCGATGTTGCAGTGGACCGACGCACCGGCGAGGTCGCCGTGACGCGTGTAGTCATCGGCCATGACGCCGGCATGATGGTCAACCCCGACGGGGTGCGGCACCAGATACACGGCAATGTGATCCAGTCCACCAGCCGTGTGCTCAAGGAGCAGGTGAGCTTCGAAGAATCGACGGTGGCCAGCAAGGAATGGGGCGGATACCCGATCCTGACCTTCCCCGAAGTGCCGGCCATCGATGTAATGATGCTCCCGCGCCAACACGAGCCTCCGATGGGCAGCGGTGAATCAGCCTCGGTACCCAGTGCAGCAGCCATCGCCAACGCCGTGTTCGATGCCACCGGCATTCGCTTCCGCGAGCTGCCGATCACAGCTGAGCGGGTGCGCGAGGCACTGAGCGGCGATGGTCAGGGCTGCAGCGGGCCGGCGTCAGCGCAGCCCGCGCCGAAGCGCTCGAAATGGTGGTTCGGCTCAATCGCCGGAGTGTTCGGTGCCGCGTTGGGCATGGCCGCTACCGCCCTGCCCTGGCGCGCTGAAATCGCCCCTGTGACACCACCTGCTGCCGGCAGCTGGTCAGCCTCGATGCTCGAGCGCGGGCGCCAAGTGGCTGCTGCCGGGGACTGTGCTGTCTGCCATACGGTACAAGGCGGTAAGGTCAATGTCGGCGGCCTGGCGATGGAGACTCCGTTCGGTACGCTCTACAGCACCAATATCACTCCCGATCCGGATACCGGCATCGGCCGGTGGTCGTTCGCCGCCTTCGAACGGGCGATGCGCCAAGGCATCAGCCGCGACGGCCGGCACCTGTACCCGGCCTTTCCCTACACGTCATTTCGCAACATCACTGACGCCGACATGCAGGCCCTGTACGCCTACCTGATGTCGCAAACGCCTGTATACCAGGCGCCCTCGGCCAATCAGATGCGCTTCCCGTTCAACCAGCGCCCACTGATGGCCGGCTGGAACGCGCTGTTTCTCAAGCGCGGCGAATACCAGCCCGACCCGCAGCGCAGCGAGCAATGGAACCGTGGCGCCTACCTGGTCGACGGCCTCGGCCACTGCGCGGCGTGCCACTCGCCACGCAACCTGATGGGCGCGGAGAAAAGCGGTAACAGCTACCTTGCCGGCGGCATGGTCGATGGCTGGGAAGCGCCCGCGCTCAACGCCCTGGGCAAATCATCGACACCCTGGAGCGAGAATGAGCTGTTCACCTACCTGAGCACCGGTTTTTCCGACAAGCATGGCGTGGCTGCTGGCCCTATGGGGCCAGTGGTCAGCGAACTGGCAACTTTGCCGCAAAGCGATGTACGCGCTATTGCCCATTACCTGGCCTCACTGGACGGCATACCGCAGGCGGTCGCAGCCAAAGCGCCAGCGCAAGTCGACACCCAGGTGTCATTGAGTAATGGCGAACGAGTGTTCAAAGGCGCGTGCATGGCCTGCCACAGCGACGGGCTGGGGCCGAAGCTGTTCGGGGTCAGCCCGTCCATGGCTGTGAACAGCAATGTTCACAGCGACCTGCCGGACAACCTGCTGCGCGTGATACTGCACGGCATACCGGCGCCGGCAACACGTGAGCTGGGCTACATGCCGGGGTTCAAGGACAGTTTGTCGAACCGCCAGGTGGCGGACCTTGCCGCTTACCTGCGCCAGCGCTTTGCGGCCCAAAAGCCGGCCTGGGAGGGGCTGGTGGCCAAGAGCGCCCAGGTGCGCGCCAACCCCGGCAGCCATTGACTCGTGCGTTTGCCCCTCAGCAGCGCAGCCCGCGCAAGGCCAGGTCGCTGATGAACGCCAGCCAGTCGGACTTGGCCTGTTTATCGGCCAGGTCCACGGCAAGAAACGAACTGAGCGTGTAGCGGTTGGAGTTATAGAAATAGCACAGCGAGGCAATCATCAGGTAGGTGTGCCTGATGTCGATATCCTTGCGGAACACGCCCTTGGCCTGGCCCGCCTCGACGATCGGCCGCAGTACGCCGACAGCCTCGCCGGACAGCGCTTTCAGGTTTTGCGACTGCCTGACGTGCTTGCCCTGATGGAGGTTCTCTGTGGCCAGGAGGGTGACGAATTCGGGATGGCGCACGTAGTAGTCCCAGATGAACGCCACCAGCTTACGCAGTGCCGCCTCGGGGTCGGTGAGGTCCAGTCGAAGCTTGGCTTCGGCTTGATTGAAACTTGCGTAGATGTGCTCCAGCACGCTGATGAACAGCTTTTCCTTGTTGCCGAAGTAGTAGTAGATCATCCGGTCATTGGAGTTTGCCAGCGAGGATATCTGCTCGATGCGCCCGCCAGTGAAGCCTTCCTTGCTGAAGACCTTCACCGCCGCCTGAAGAATGTTGTGCCTGGTGCGGTCTGCCTGCTGGGCGCGAACACCGGTTTTGCGAGTTTGCATGTGGAACCACTGTAGGGCTGGCCTGAAGGCTAACACTGCCACAGCCGTTCGGTCTTTGCGCGGCTTTTTGGCACTGCACGATGTGCGCGCTCGATGCCTGACAGGGTCTCCCCTCGCGGCCCGGTCTGTTCGCTACCGTACAGACCTGCCGTGTGCCAGCCAGCCAGACTGAGGGCCTGACCGGCCAGCTCACGGCAACTCGCGACCATGGACAACCCTTGGCTCCACCCGCTCGCCTTCCTTCGTCGCCTGGCCCGTCACGCCCGGCGCTGGGGGTCGCCACGGCACAGGTTCACCTATGAAAGCCTGCTGCGCTCGGAGCTCTACAGCGCCCAGCAGTTGGCAGACCATGGGGGCTGGCTCGCCAGCCAGCATCGGCTGAGCCTGCTGCCCGCCGACGATGCGCTGCTCGACCGCCTGGCCGACAACGAACACATGCTCTACACCAGCTGTTCGGCCCTGGCCGCCAGCCTGCCCGGCTCACGCCCGGCGTTGCCGGCCGCGCAATGGTTGCTCGACAACTTCTACCTGGTCGAAACCCATATCCGCATTGCCAAACGCCACCTGCCGACCGACTACAGCCTGCAGTTGCCAAGGCTGGACAACGGCCCTTCGAGTGGCCTGCCACGGGTGTATGACCTGGCACTGGAGACCATTTGCCATGGTGACGGCCGGGTCGACGCCGAAAGCCTCAGTGGCTTCATCGAGGCCTACCAGCAGCGCAACACGCTGAGCCTGGGCGAACTCTGGGCGATTCCGATCATGCTGCGCCTGGCGCTGATCGAAAACCTGCGCCGGGTAGCCGCCCGGGTCATGGCCAACCTAGCGGACCGTGATCTGGCCAATGGCTGGGCTGACACGCTGTGCGAAACCGCCGAGCGCGATGCCAAGAGCGTGATCCTGGTGGTCGCCGACATGGCCCGCTCAGCACCACCGCTGACCGCCGCCTTCGTCGCCGAACTGGCAAGGCGGCTACAGGGCCACAGCAGCACACTCACCCAGCCGCTGACCTGGATCGAACAGATGCTCAGCGAATCGGCGCTGAGCATCGAACGCAATGTGCAACTCGATGCGCAACAGCAGGCCATCGACCAGCTGTCCATCAGCAACAGCATCGGTAGCCTGCGGCTGCTGTCGACCATCGACTGGCGGCTGTTCGTCGAGCGCCTGAGCCATGTCGAGCAGGTGCTGTGCCAGGACCCGGCCGCGGTCTACACGACCATGGATTTCACCAGCCGCGACCACTACCGACACATCGTCGAGCGGCTGGCGCGGCACAGTGCATTCACCGAAGACCAGGTGGCGCGCACGGCCATCGAGCTTGCGCGGGCCGCAGGGGTCGGGGTGGATGAGCCGGCCGGGCACGTCGGTTTTTACCTGGCAGGCGACGGCTTGCCGTTGCTTGAACGTAAGCTCGCTGCACGGGTTGGCCTTGCCGAGCGCTGGCAGCGTTTGTTGCATCGGGCACCGCTGACGTTCTACCTGGTACCGACGGTGTTGCTGTCGTGCATGCTGGGCTGGGGCTTGATCGGCACAATCGTGGCCGAGGGCTGGCCGTTTTGGGTGACAACGCTCATGGCCCTACCGATACTGCTGGCCACCAGCCGCCTGGCCATCGGCCTGGTGAACTGGCTGGTCACCCTGACCGTGAAACCGTCGTTCCTGCCACGCCTGGACTACACCGCAGGCATTCCCGCCGATGCCCGCACGCTCGTGGTGGTACCCAGCCTGCTAAGTAGTGCCAGCGATGTGGAGGCGCTCGTCGAAGGCCTTGAAGTGCGCTTTCTGGCCAACCGCGATGAACACCTGCATTTCGCCCTGTTGAGTGATTTCGTCGATGCGCGGCAACAGACTTGCCCAGAGGACCTGGGCCTGCTCGACCTTGCCAGCGAGGGTGTCGAGGCCCTGAACCACAAATACCCCACCCTGGGCTGTGAGCGGTTCTTTCTGCTGCATCGGCCCCGGGTATGGAACGCTACCGAGCACTGCTGGATGGGCCGTGAGCGCAAGCGCGGCAAGCTCGCCGAGCTCAATGCCCTGCTGCGTGGGCATGGGGCCGAGTGTTTCATGCGCATCGTCGGCGATGTGCTGAAGCTCGGCAGCGTGCGTTATGTCATCACACTGGACACCGACACTCTGCTGCCACGCGATGTGGCGCAGCAGTTTGTCGGTGCCATGCAGCACCCGCTGAACCACCCGCGGTTCGATGCCCGAACCGGTCGTATCATTTCCGGCTACGCCATCTTGCAACCGCGGGTTGGCATCAGCCTGCCGGCAGTATCACGTTCGGCCTACGCCCGCCTGTTCGCCACCGATGCCGGTATCGACCCCTATACACAGGCCGTCTCGGACGTTTACCAGGACCTGTTCCTGAGCGGTTCGTTCATCGGCAAGGGCATTTACGCCGTGGATGCCTTCGAGCAGGCGCTGGACGGGCGCTTTGCCGACAACCGCGTGCTTAGCCATGACCTGATAGAGGGCTGCTATGCCCACTCCGGCCTGCTCAGCGACGTGCAGCTGTTCGAGGGCTACCCGGCGCGCTACAGCGCCGATGCCAAGCGGCGCCACCGCTGGATCCGCGGCGACTGGCAACTGCTGCCGTGGCTTTTATCACGCAGGCGCAATGGCACCAAGGGCAATGCGCAAAGCCCGCTGAGCGCGCTGTCGCGGTGGAAAATCTTCGACAACCTGCGCCGCAGCCTGGAGCCGGCAGCCCTGCTGACAGTACTGATGTGGGGCTGGCTCGCCAGCGCCTCGCCACTGTGGTGGACACTCACAGTGCTGGGGTTGCTGCTGGTGCGACCGCTGCTGGATACGTTGCTTGAACTGCTGCACAAAACTGCCGAGGTAGCGTTTACCGAACACCTTGTCGCAGCCCTGAGAACGTCGGGCACCTACTTCGTGCGCGCCTTGCTATCGTTGGCATGGCTACCTTTCGAGGCCGGCTACAGCCTGGATGCCATCGCCCGCACCGTGTGGCGCCTTGCGGTGAGCAAGCGCCGCTTGCTGCAATGGAACCCCTCGCAAGCAGAGGAACGCAGCAGCGCCGATACCCTGCAGGCGGTCTATCGCGAGCAATGGCTGCAACCGGCCTTGGCGCTGACGCTGGCGGGTTTGTTGGCGTTGCAGCCCGCGACCCTGCTGTTGGCCTCACCAGTTCTCGCACTTTGGCTGCTCGGCCCGGCGCTGGCCTGGTGGCTCAGCCGCGCGCAGGTTCGCAGCGTGTTCACACCATCGGCCGGGGACCTGTGTTTTCTGCACCGCCTGGCCCGGCGCAACTGGGCGTTCTTCGAGCAGCACGTAAGCCCTGCCGACAACTGGCTGCCACCCGACAACCTGCAGGAACCGCCCTATGCCAGTGTGGCGCACCGCACCTCCCCCACCAACATGGGCATGGCATTACTGTCGCACCTGGCGGCACACGACTTCGGCTATCTGTCTGCCGGCCGTCTGTTCGAGCGCCTGACGTGCATGTTCGACAGCATGGATGGCCTGGAGCGCTACAAGGGGCATTTCTACAACTGGTACGACACCCAAGCCCTCAAACCGCTGCCGCCGTTGTATGTGTCATCGGTGGACAGCGGCAACCTGGCTGCGCTGCTGCTGACGCTCAGGCCCGGCCTGTTGGCGATGGCAGAGGCCCCGGCGCCGGGCCGCCAGGTCACCCGCGGGCTGCTCGATACTCTCGATATCCTGCACGAAGCATTCACCCAAGCCGGCCGTGACACTGCCGAAATACAGGCGCTGCGCCAGGAAGCATGGCAAGCCCTGGAGCGAGAACAAGCGCCGACGGCTGCGCTGATGGCGCTGCTTTGCGGGCAATTGCAGGGCCTGATCGGTAAATACGCAGCACCGCAGGCTGAAGAGGGGGCGACCGATGAGTGCGCGTTCTGGCTGCAAGCGCTGTTGCGCCAGTGCCTGGACCTGGCCGATGAGCTAGAGGCTCTGCAACTGCCTGCTGGCGATGAGCAGGCTCCGGAGCACAGCTTGAACTGGCGGCAAATGACGGAGCTGGACCCCGCCACGTGGCCGGCAGCTGACCGCCCCGCAGTGGTCAAGGTCCGCACCCTCGCCCGCCAGCGCATCGACCAGGCGCAACACTTGGCATTGCGCATCACCCGGCTGGTCAACATGGACTTCAGTTTCCTCTACGACAGCCAGCGCGACCTGTTCGCCATCGGCTACAACGCCGATGAGCACCGCCTCGATACGGCGTTCTACGACCTGCTGGCATCAGAGATGCGCCTGACCAATTTCGTGCTCATTGCCCAAGGCCAGGCGCCTCAGGACAGTTGGTTCGCGCTGGGGCGGTTGCTGACCAGCAATGCCGGTGTGCCTGTACTGCTGTCCTGGTCCGGCTCCATGTTCGAGTACCTGATGCCGCTATTGGTCATGCCCAACTATGAAGGGACTTTGCTCGACCAGACCTGCCAGGCAGCAGTCAAACGACAAATCGAACATGGCCACCTGCTGGGCATCCCGTGGGGTGTTTCAGAATCTGCCTACAATGCGCTGGACGCTCAATTCAACTACCAGTACCGGGCGTTCGGCGTACCGGGCCTGGGCCTCAAGCGCGGCCTGGGCGAGGAGCGCGTGATTGCACCCTACGCCAGCGCGCTGGCGCTGATGGTAGCGCCAGCCGCGGCCTGCAAAAACCTGCAGCGGCTGTGCGCATTGGGCGTCGCAGGCCGGTTTGGACTGTACGAAGCGGTAGACTACAGCGAGGCGCGTCTGCCCCCCGGGCAGGACGCTGTGGTCATCCGCTCGTTCATGGCGCACCACCAGGGCATGAGTTTCCTTGCCCTGACTGCAGTACTGCTGAACCTGCCCATGCAACGTCGCTTCGCCTGCGACCCACAGTTTCAAGCGAGCATGCTGCTGCTTCAGGAGCGCGTGCCGAAAACCGCTGCGCCGTATTTGCATACCCTCCAGGCACCGGCGCAAGACAGCGCAGACCCAAGCTGCGAAACCCGGCTGCGGGTATTCAGTGAACCGAACCGCCGGCACCCGGCAGTGCAGTTGCTCTCCAACGGCCACTACCACGTCATGATCAACCATGTCGGCAGTGGTTACAGTCACCATGACAACCTGGCTGTCACCCGTTGGCGCGAAGACGCCACCGGCGATGCCCTGGGCAGCTTCTGCTACCTGCGCGATGTCGCCAGCGGCGCATATTGGTCCACGACTTATCAACCGACACAGCGCCGCACCTATAACCAGGAAGCGATATTCAGCGATGGCCGGGCGGAGTTTCGCGTGCGCGAACGCGATTTCGACTGCCACACTGAAATTGCCGTATCCCCTGAAGACGACATCGAACTGCGCCGGCTGCACCTGACCAACCACGGCGAAGCGCCCCGCACCCTGGAGCTGACCAGCTACGCCGAGGTGGTACTGGCGCCAGCCCTGAGCGATGCGCTGCATCCGGCCTTCAGCAAGCTGTTCGTGCAGACCGAGCTGGTCCGCCCGCTGCAGGCCATTCTCTGCACCCGACGACCGCGCGCGATGCTGGAGGCCGCGCCCTGGATGTGCCATGTGCTGGCGGTGCATGGGGTTGATATCGACGCCATTTCCTATGAGACCGACCGCGCCCGTTTCATCGGCCGGGGCCGCAGCCTGAGGGCTCCGGCGGCACTGGACCGGCAAGCCGAAGCGCTGTCTGGCAGTGCCGGTCCGGTGCTTGACCCGATCATCGCGATCCGCTGCCGCATCACCCTGGCGCCAGGCCAGACAGCAACGGTCGACCTGGCCACCGGTGTGGCCGACAGCCGTGATGCGTGCCTGCAGCAGATTGCCAAGTACCGCGACCGCCATTTGGCCGACCGGGTGTTCGAACTGGCCTGGCCACACAGCCAGGTGCTGTTGCGCCAGCTTAACGGCTCGCTGGCAGATGCACGGCTGTTCGAGCACATGGCCGCATCGGTCATCTACCCCAATGCAATGCTGCGCGCCGGCAGCGCCCTGCTGGCGAGCAACCGCCGCAGCCAGTCCGGGCTGTGGGGCCAGGGGCTGTCGGGGGACCTGCCGATCGTGCTGGTGCAGATCGGCGATCTGGCCAACATCCAGTTGGTCAGGCAAATGGTCCTTGCCCATGCCTACTGGCGGCAGAAAGGCCTGGTACTGGACCTGGTGATCTGGAACGAAGACCAGGCCGGCTACCGCCAGCAGTTGCAGGAACTGATCATCGGCATCGTCACCTCCGGCAGCGAAGCCGCGCTGCTCGACCGCCCGGGCGGCATCTTCGTGCGGCCTGCGCAACAGTTGTCCGAGGAAGATCGGGTACTGACACTGTCGGTGGCCAGGCTGGTGCTCAGCGACAGCCGTGGCACCCTGGCCGAACAACTGCATCACCGGCGCCATGCGCCTGCGCCTGCCGCCTTCGAGCCGGTGCTCGCCGCCCTCCGGCCCAAGGCCAGCAGTGATGCGCTGGCAGACGCCCCCGCCCTGCTGCTTGCCAATCCCTATGGCGGCTTCAGTGCCGACGGCCGCGAGTATGTCATTACGCACATCGCCGGCCGACCTACGCCCGCACCATGGGTCAATGTCCTGGCCAACCCGCGGTTCGGCAGCGTGGTGTCAGAAGCGGGCAGTGCCTACACCTGGAGCGAAAACGCCCACGAATACCGGCTGACACCCTGGTACAACGACCCGGTCGCCGACCCGAGCGGCGAAGCCTTCTACCTGCGTGACGAAGACAGCGGCCACTACTGGTCGCCCACCCCGCAACCCTGCCCCGGCCCTGGCCGCTACCGTACCCGCCACGGCTTTGGCTACAGCGTATTCGAGTACGCCGATGACCAGCTGGACAGTGAGTTGTGGATGCATGTCGCGCAAGAGGCACCGGTCAAGTTCTGCAGGCTCAAACTGCACAACCGCTCGGAGCGGGAGCGGAGGTTGACCGTGACCTGCTTCGTGGAGTGGGTTCTGGGTGACCTACGCAGTAAATCGGCGATGCACGTGGTCAGCGAGATCGACCCGGTCAGCGGCGCCTTGTTTGCCCGCAACGCCTATAACATCGAGTTCTGCGGGCACGTGGCGTTTCTCGATTGCGACCTGCCAGCGCACGGCGTCACCTGTGACCGCAGCGAATTCCTCGGCCGCAACGGCGACAGCCAGCACCCGGCGGGCCTGCGTCAGGCAAGGCTGTCGGGGCGCACCGGTGGTGGGCTGGACCCGTGCGCAGCACTGCAGGCCAGCCTGCTGCTGGCGGCGGGCGAAAGCCGTGAAGTGGTGTTTCGCCTGGGCGCCGAACACGATGCCAAGGCCGCCAGCCGCTGTGTACAGCAATATCGGGGTTTGCGTGCGGCCATGAACGAGTTCGACAAAGTGCAGGCTTATTGGCGCGAGACCTTGGGCACCGTGCAGCTCGAAACCCCGGAACCTGCGCTGGATGTCCTGGCCAATGGCTGGTTGATGTACCAAGTGATTGCCTGCCGCTTCTGGGCGCGCAGCGGCTTCTACCAGTCAGGGGGGGCGTTCGGTTTTCGCGACCAGTTGCAGGACAGTATGGCCATGCTCCACGCGGCGCCAGCGGCGGCACGCCTACACCTGCTTGCCTGCGCCGCTCACCAGTATGTAGAAGGCGATGTGCAGCACTGGTGGCATCCGCCCCTGCAGCGTGGGGTGCGCACCCGCTGTTCGGACGACCTGCTGTGGCTACCGCTTGCGACCTGCCGCTACGTCACGGTGACCGGTGACCACACGGTGCTGGACGAACCGGTCGGCTACCTGGAGGGGCGTGCGCTCAATGCCGGTGAAGAGTCGTATTACGACCTGCCAACCCACTCGAGCCTGGTCGAGAACCTGTACCAACACTGCCAGCGCGCCCTTGGGCACGCTCTGCAGTGCGGGGTTCACGGCCTGCCGCTGATGGGCAGTGGCGACTGGAACGACGGCATGAATCGCGTCGGCGAACAGGGGCGGGGCGAAAGCGTGTGGCTGGGCTTCTTCGGGCATAAAGTGCTGCGCGCGTTCGCCAGCGTTGCCTTGCACCAAGGCGATAGCGCCTTTGCGATGCGCTGCACACACCAGGCCGCCGCCCTGGCCGAAAACCTTGAGCAGCATGCCTGGGACGGCCAATGGTACCGCCGGGCATGGTTCGACGATGGCCAGGTACTGGGGTCAGCGAGCAACCAGGAATGCCGTATCGACTCCCTCACGCAGAGCTGGGCTGTGCTTAGCGGGGTCGCCGCCCCCGAGCGCGCCAGCGCTGCCATGACCGCCCTTGGGCAGCATTTGGTGCGCCGCGACCTGGGCATCGTCAAACTGCTCGACCCGCCGTTCGACCGCGGCAGCCTGGACCCTGGCTACATCAAGGGTTACCTGCCAGGGGTGCGTGAGAATGGCGGACAGTACACCCACGCGGCAATATGGGCGGGCATGGCGTATGCCCAGATGGGCAATGCCGGCAAGGCCTGGGAGCTGCTGCGCCTGATCAACCCGGTGCGCCAGGGCAGTGAGGGGCTGATCGACACTTACAAGGTCGAACCCTATGTCATGGCCGCAGATGTCTACGCCCTGGCGCCCCACGTAGGGCGTGGCGGCTGGAGCTGGTACACCGGGTCGGCCGGCTGGATGTACCGGTTGATCGTCGAGAGCCTGCTGGGCCTCAAGCGCTGCGGCGATACCTTGCGCATACAACCACTGCTGCCGGCGGACTGGCCCGGCTACACCTTGCATTACCGTTTCGGCAGCACGCACTACCGCATTGAAGTGCGCAATGCTGGCGGCGCGGACCTGACCCTCAGCCTGGACGGCCAGGTGCAGGAACAGGCCAGCCTGGCCTTGAGCGATGACGGCATGCTTCACCACGTCATCGCCCAGTACCAACCGTCGCCCTTGCCCATCGCCTGATCCGCCTGCTGGGCTACGCTTGTTGCGACAACCGCTGCCCTGGATGGTCCCGCGCATGCAATCGGTGCCAGATCCGCAACACAATTACCTGCTGGCCGCCCTCTCCGAGCAGGTCCTGGGCCGCCTGGAGCCACACCTGGAACGGGTGGACCTGGCGTTGGGCCAAGCGCTCTACGAATCCGGTGATACCTTGCGTCATGTCTACTTTCCTGTCGATGCGATCGTTTCACTGTTGTACGTCATGGAAAACGGCGCCTCTGCCGAGATCTCGGTGGTGGGCAATGAAGGGCTGGTCGGCATCGCCGTGTTCATGGGTGGTGAAAGCACTCCCAGCCGTGCGATCGTGCAAAGCGCAGGGCATGGCTATCGCCTGCCAGGCCAGCAGCTCAAGGACGAATTCAATCGCCATGGCGAGCTGATGATGCTGATGCTGCGCTACACCCAGGCCCTGATTACCCAGATGGCGCAGACGGCGGTCTGCAACCGCCATCACTCCATCGACCAGCAACTTTGCCGCTGGCTGCTGCTGTCGCTGGACCGCCTGCCGGGCGACCAGCTGCGCATGACCCAGGAGCTGATCGCCAACATGCTGGGCGTGCGTCGCGAGGGGGTGACCGATGCCGCTGGCAAGCTGCAGCGGCTAGGTGTGATCGAGTACAACCGCGGCCATATCCGGGTACTGGACAGGGTACGCCTGGAGCAGCTGAGCTGCGAATGCTACGCCGTGGTGAAGAAGGAGACCGAACGGCTGCTGCCCTACCTGCCTCTGGCGCCCACCGCCGTTTAGCGCCCGGAGCAGGCGCCCCCGGGAAAACAGGCTAAGCTCGGGTCTGCGAGCCACACCAGTGCTCGGCACAGCTTTGCATGTCCATCGTCGCTCGGGCGATCCACACCGACGGGCCGTTAAACGCTCAAAGAGGGTGCAGCAATGGCGACAATCGAGACAACAGCGCTCGCTCAGGGGCTGCAGCAGGTGGAAAACAGCTGGCAGGCCTATCTCGCCTCACAAAAGCGCGCACAGGGACTGACGGGCAAGCAACTCAGCTCAGCACTGAAGGCCTGTACCCGCAATTACATCAGGTTCCAGAACCAGAGCCAGCAGTTCTACGCGGAAGTACGCAAGCGCGTGGGTGATGCGGAAAAGCTGGAGCTGGATCGGGTGCTTTACCCTCACCACTTCACCGACAAACACTGAGACACCTGCAGACCGGGCGCCTGGTTGTGGGAACCTGCGCAGCAGGCGCCGGTGTGAAGCAGTCAGCCAGCCAGAAACCCGGGGGCGCCTTGCCCCCTGGGCGGCGTAATCACGGCTTCATCTTTTGCCATGGCTGATAGCTGTACCGTTCAGCTTCAGAGGCCCTGGACGGGTCCGGGCGACCCGAACCTCTTTCGCTCTCCTTGCGCACCTGCTCATCCACAGAGTCATCGCGGTCTTGTGCTTTGGAGCGCTCGTCCTGCTCACTGTCCTCGTCGTCTTCCCCGGTTGGCCAGTCTGCGTCCTCATGGGGTTTGGCACCTGGGGCATCGTTATCCGTGAAGCGCTTGCCAGTGGTCATACGCACCTCTCAACGCCCAGAAGTCCTGGGCTGTTTCGAGTGTGCGCCTTCCTGTCCGGGAACAGGGTTATATCGGACCGATTGCGCTTGGGGGCAACGTCAATCGGCGCACCGCAGCCCCGTAAGGGCAAATGCGTCCGACATGCGCAGTGTAAGCTGCATTGCGTCACAGGCCGCTGCCCAGCCAGGGTCCGACATCAATCGCACTGATGATCACTATCGAAAGACCCGCCTGTCGGCGTGGCAGACAGGCCCCGTATACTCCTCCCCGAATTCTCCCCGCTCCACGCGCCTGCTCAAGGCGACATTCCCCTCTGGAACCCCGCACCATGTCAAATAGCAGCCCGGCCCCTGGCGGCCTCCCCGAACACAGTCAGCAAAGCGTCAAACAGCAGTGGCTGGCGATACTCTCGGTTGCCGTGGGTGCCTTCGCTTTGGTGACCAGCGAGTTTCTGCCGGTAGGCGTATTGAACGATGTCGCCAGTGACCTGGGCATCAGTGCAGGCCACGCCGGCCTGATGGTCACCCTGCCCGGTATCATGGCCGCCCTCGCCGCGCCCTTGCTGTCGGTGGGCATCGGTGCCCTGGACCGGCGCTACCTGCTGATCGGCCTGACGCTGATCATGATCATTGCCAATGCGGTGGTGGCCTACGCCAGCGACTTCAACTTGCTGCTGTTCGGCCGCGTGCTGCTGGGCATCAGCATCGGCGGGTTCTGGGCTACCGCCATTGCCCTCAGCGGCCGCCTGGCACCCAAGGGGGTGGGCGTTGCCCAGGCCACCTCGATCATCATGGTCGGTGTGACCCTGGCAACCGTGCTGGGTGTGCCGGTAGGCACCTGGCTCAGTGGCCTGCTGGGCTGGCGCATGACTTTTCTGGTCACCGCCCTGGTAGGCGTACCGGTGCTGCTGGCGCAGATCCTGCTGCTGCCGCGGCTCAACCCGGACAAGGCCATCCGCATCAGTGACCTGCCGGCGCTGTTCATCAACCCACAAGCGCGGGTGGGCCTGATTGCGGTATTGCTGATTGGCCTGGCGCATTTTGCCGCGTACACCTACGTCGCGCCCTTCTTCAAACAGAATTCCGGTTTCGATGGGCCGACCATCGGTTCGCTGTTGCTGCTTTATGGCGTGGCCGGGGTGATGGGCAATATCTTTGCCGGTTTCGCCGCCAACCAAAGCGTGCGTCACACCCTGTTGCTGGTCGCGTTGATGATCGGCATCAGCACCGCCCTGTTCCCCCATTTCGCCACCGGCATGACTGGCGCGGCGATGCTGATCGCACTCTGGGGCTTCGCCTTCGGCGCCTTCCCGGCCTGTGCCAGTATCTGGATGTTTGTGGTAGCGCCCAAGGATGTCGAACGAGGCATGCCACTGTTCGTCGCCATGTTCCAGGTGATCATCGCGCTGGGCTCGTTCTTCGGCGGGCAGATCGTCGACCAGATGGGCAGCTCGGTGCTGCTGAGTCTGGCCACGGCACTGGTGGGCTGCGGGTTCGTCACGGTGCTGGTGCTGGGGCGCAGCGTCAGCAATAGCGCTGTGGCTGAGGCTTGCTGACAGGCAGGGTGCAATCACCACAAATTCAACGACATACAACTGGCATCCCGCGTTACCATTGACCCCTACCCGAAGCATGGAGCTACGCGATGACCCTGCATATCCACACCCCTCTGATCGAATCCCGCCCGCTGTCGCTGGCCGCTGGCCGCTCGATCTGGCTCAAGCTCGACGCGCTTCAGCCCTGTGGCTCGTTCAAGCTGCGTGGGGTGGGCCATGCCTGCGAAGTGCACCATGCCCGGGGCGCCCGCCACTTCGTGTCCTCGTCCGGTGGCAATGCCGGCTTGGCGGTAGCCTACGCCGGGCGCCAGCTGGGTGTGCCGGTCACGGTGGTAGTGCCTGAAACCACCACCGATCGCGCCAAGGAACTGTTGCACCAGGAGGGTGCCAAGGTGGTGGTGCATGGCAGCTCGTGGCAGGAGGCCAACGCGTTGGCGCAAACACTGGTCGGGCCGGACGATGCCTTCATTCACCCCTTCGATGACCCACTGCTGTGGGCCGGGCACGCCAGCCTGGTGGATGAAGTTGCGGCAACCGGGTACAAGCCCGATGCGGTGGTGCTGTCGGTGGGCGGCGGCGGCCTGCTCAGTGGCGTGGTCGAAGGGCTCAGGCGCAACGACTGGAACGATGTCCCTGTGCTGGCGGTGGAAACCGACGGGGCGGCCTCGCTGCACGCGGCGGTGCAGGCTGGTCACCCGGTAGAGCTGGAGCGCCTCACATCGGTGGCGACCTCGCTGGGCGCCAAGCGCGTTGCCGACCAGGCCCTGGCGTGCGTGCAGGAGCATCCGGTGCACAGTGTTCTGGTCAGTGATCGCGCGGCGCTTGAAGCATGCGAGCGGTTTCTGGCAGACCACCGAGTGCTGGTGGAGCCTGCCTGCGGGGCGGCGTTGGCGTTGGCTTATGAGGCCGGGAGGCTGGACGGTTACCAGAATGTGCTGGTGGTCGTTTGTGGGGGGGCTACGGCCACGCTGAAACAGATTCAGGACTGGTTGAAGCAGGTCGCCTGAGGTTGCCTTCACGGCCCTGACCGCCGGCAGGCCAGCGATCAGGGCGTAGCATCACTCAAGCAATTGAATGATGCGCGGTGCCAGGTGCTCGCCCTCGATTTCAATGACCGCCACCGTCACCGGCAACTTGAACCGCCGCGGCCCGGCACTCCCGGGGTTCAGGTACAAGCGCCCTTCCCGCCAGTCAACCAATGGCTTGTGCGAATGCCCAGTGATCACCACACGCACCGCCTCATCCAGTTCGGCCGGCACATCGGCAATGTCGTGCACCAGCAGTGTCTGCCACCCCTCCATGTCGAAGCGTCGTTGATCGGCCAATCGAGCTGCCCAGGGCAGCTTCAGGTCGTTGTTGCCGCGCACCATCTGCACGGGTGCCAACGCCTGGAGTAGCTCAATGATTTCAGGCTTGCCGATATCACCGGCATGCACGATCAGTTCGCAACCGGCCAGCGCATCAAGCGCCTCGGGCCGCAGCAAGCCGTGGGTGTCGGAGATAACGCCAGTTTTCATTCATGGCTCCTGTGCCGGTCTGTTCTGTTACAGCTACTCATCGGATTCTCCTTCAGATGCGCAGCCGGTGATTAGGATGGTCATACAGGCATGTTCCAATGAGCTCGCCGCAATCGGAAAAATTCCGGCCTATCGGCAACGACCTCGACGAAATGCATATCTCGCCCTTTCGGTATGCAGCAAGTGAAGGCACAATGCGTGTCCTTTTTTTGGCCGGCCTGGCCGGGGGCCTTTAAATGATCAAGACGCCGTATTACCTCATCGATAAAACCAAGCTGTTGAGCAACATGGAGAAGATCGCCTACGTGCGCGAACACTCCGGTGCCAAGGCACTGCTTGCCCTCAAGTGCTTCGCCACCTGGTCGGTCTTCGACCTGATGCAGCAGTACATGGACGGCACCACGTCCTCGTCGCTGTACGAGCTCAAGCTCGGCCGCCAGAAGTTCGCCGGCGAGACCCACGCCTACAGCGTGGCCTGGGCCGACGACGAGGTCGAGGAAATGCTCGAGAACTGCGACAAGATCATCTTCAACTCGATCGGCCAGCTGCAGCGCTTCGCCGAGAAGTCCGAAGGCAAGGTCCGCGGCCTGCGCGTCAACCCGCAGGTGAGCAGCTCCGACTACCTGCTGGCCGACCCGGCCCGCCCGTTCAGCCGCCTCGGTGAATGGGACCCGGAGAAGATCGAGAAGGTCATTTCGCAGATTTCCGGCTTCATGTTCCACAACAACTGCGAGAACGGTGACTTCGGCCTGTTCGACAAGATGCTGACGCACATCGAAGAGCGCTTCGGCCACCTGCTGCACAAGGTCGAGTGGGTCAGCCTGGGTGGCGGCATTCACTTCACCGGTGAAGACTATGCAGTCGATGCGTTCTGCGCGCGCCTGAAAGCCTTCTCGCAGACGTATGGCGTGCAGGTCTACCTGGAGCCGGGCGAAGCGGCCATCACCAACAGCGCCTCGCTGGAAGTCACCGTGCTCGACACCCTGTACAACGGCAAGAACCTGGCCGTGGTCGACAGCTCGATCGAAGCACACCTGCTCGACCTGCTGATCTACCGGCTGAACGCCAAGATGGCCCCCAACGATGGCGAGCACACCTACATGGTCTGCGGCAAATCGTGCCTGGCCGGCGACATCTTCGGCGAGTACCAATTCGATCGTCCGCTGGCCATCGGCGATCGCCTGTCGTTCATCGACACGGCGGGTTACACCATGGTCAAGAAAAACTGGTTCAACGGTTTGAAGATGCCATCCATCGCGGTCAAGCAGCTCGACGGCAGCGTCGAAGTGGTGCGCGAGTTCGGTTTCGAAGACTACGTTTCCAGCCTGTCGTAAGGCCGGCTATCAAGTAAGGAGCAAGGGATAAATTGAAGAAGAACGTTCTTATCATTGGTGCAGGAGGTGTCGCCAAGGTGGTGGCCCACAAGTGCGCGCAGCATAACGACGAACTCGGTCGTATTGCCATTGCGTCGCGGAACATCTCCAAATGCCAGGCCATCATCGACAGCGTCAAGGCCAAGGGTAGCCTCAAGGTACCCGCCGACATCCAGGCCTTCTCGCTCAACGCCCTCGATGTCGAGGCAACCAAGGCACTGATCCGCGAGACTGAATCGCAGATCGTGATCAACGTGGGCTCCGCCTTCCTCAACATGTCGGTGCTGCGTGCCTGCATCGATACCGGTGTCGCCTACCTGGACACCGCGATCCACGAAGAACCGGGCAAGATTTGCGAGACGCCGCCCTGGTATGGCAACTACGAGTGGAAACACCTCGAAGAATGCCAAGAGAAGAACATCACCGCCATTCTCGGCGTCGGTTTCGACCCGGGTGTGGTGAACAGCTACGCAAAACTGGCGCAGCAACAGTATTTCGACAGCATTGACTCGATCGATATTCTCGACGTCAATGCTGGATCCCACGGCAAGTACTTCGCCACCAACTTCGACCCGGAAATCAACTTCCGCGAGTTCACCGGGCAAGTATGGAGCTGGCAGAACAGCCAGTGGACCAGCAACACCATGTTCGAGGTCAAGCGTACCGACGACCTGCCGGTCGTGGGTTCGCAGAACCTGTACCTGACCGGTCACGACGAGGTCCACTCGATCTCGAAGAACCTGAACGTGCCGAACGTGCGCTTCTGGATGAGCTTCGGCGAGCACTACATCAATGTGTTCACCGTGCTGAAGAACCTTGGCCTGCTTTCCGAGCAACCGGTCAAGACCGCTGAAGGCCTGGAAGTGGTGCCGCTGAAAGTGGTCAAGGCCGTGCTGCCTGACCCGGCTTCGCTTGCCCCGGGCTACACCGGCAAGACCTGCATCGGTGACCTGGTAAAGGGCACCAAGGATGGTCAGCCGCGTGAAGTGTTCATCTACAACGTGGCCGACCACGAAGAGGCCTACGCTGAGACCGACAGCCAGGGTATCTCCTACACCGCCGGTGTACCGCCGGTGGCTGCGGCCCTGCTAGTTGCCCGCGGCGAGTGGGATGCCAAGCGCATGGTCAACGTCGAGGAGCTGCCAGCCGAGCCGTTCCTCAAGGCGCTGGATGTCATGGGCCTGCCGACCCGCGTGAAAGATGAAAAAGGCGATCGTCCTTGGGACGCTGAAGCCTAAGCAGCAAGAGAAGGGGCGCCAACAGGGCGCCCCTTCTTTTTGTCTGCACCGGCCTCATCGCCGGCAAGCCGGCTCCCACAGGCTAACCACTGCTCTGAAGGGCAGTGGTGTGTCTGCCACCTCACTCAAGCCCGGTGGTGTGCCTGCCACTGCTCTCAAGGCCAGTGGTGTTCCTGTGGGAGCCGGCTTGCCGGCGATGAGGCCAGCATTGATCTACGCCTACTTCCTGGCTTCCAGTATCAGGTTGAACGGTGTCTGTGTCGCCCGCCGGAACTGCGTGAACCCCGCCTCCTCGAACACCGCCCGCAAGCGCGCCTCCCCGGCCTGTGCGCCGAGCCCCAGCCCAACCTCCTGAGACAGCGAATTCGGTGTACAGATAAACGTCGACGCGGCATAGAACAGGCGACCGACCGGCGTCAGGTTGCCGTCCAGCGTGTCCTCGGCATAGGGCTCAACCAGCATCACCGTGCCACCGGGCTTCAACGCCTGGTAGGCATGCCGTGCAGCGCCAACGGGGTCGCCCATGTCGTGCAGGCAATCGAAGAAGCACACCAGATCATGATCGCTGCCCGGATAATCCTTGGCCGAAGCCTGCTGGAAACTCACCTGCGGGGTCAAACCGGCCTCACTGGCGCGTTCGCGGGCCGTGCTGATGGACGGCGTATGGTAGTCATAGCCGATGAAGGTCGATGCTGGAAACGCCTGGGCCATGACCAGCGTCGAAGCGCCATGCCCGCAACCGACATCCGCGACCTTGGCGCCGGCCTGCAGCTTGGCCACCACTCCGTCAAGCGCCGGCAGCCAGTCGGCCACCAGGAAGGTGCGATAGCCGGGCCGGAAGAAACGCTCGGTACCGCTGAACATGCAGGGGTGATGGTCGCCCCAGGCCAGCCCGCCATCACCGCGCATGGCAGCCACCAGCTTGTCCTTGTCGTGGAACAGCGCGGCCACCACCGCCGCGCCACCCGCCATATAGGCCGGTGAGTCCTCCAGGGCCAGTGCCATGGCCTGCTCCTCGGGCAGCACGAACCTGCCCTGCTCATGGACCACATAGCCGGACGCGGCCTGAGCGTTGAGCCATTCGCGCACCAGCCGTGGGTGGCAGCCGGTCCGGGCCGCCAGCACTTCGGGGGTGACCGGCTGACTATCAGCCATGGCCCGGTACAACCCCAGTTCGTCGCCAAGTATCACATTGGCCAGGGTCGCCGCAGCGCCCATGTCTCCCACCAGCTTGCCCATGAAATCATGAAGCCTTGCCTCGTCCATGACCTGCCCTCCTCTGCAAGAAGGCCACCGTCAGCGAGGGATGTCCGGTCCGGGGTCGCGGTGGTCGGATTAAGGTGTGAGGGCTCGCCGTGATGGCAACCGCGGCGGGCTGTTTGTAAGTTTAGATGTCCTGACTGAGCGGGTCGTAACGTTTGACAGGGCTGCTGCGCCACTTGCATTCAGTCCATTCTCAAAATACTGTATGAATATTCAGTATCACGAGACACCCTCATGCAGCTCATTGCCAAGCTTGGCATCCTCGCCGATGCCGCCAAGTACGACGCGTCCTGTGCCAGCAGTGGCGCGCCCAAACGCAGCTCGCGCGGCAGCAACGGCCTGGGCGCCACCAATGGCATGGGCATCTGCCACAGCTATACACCGGACGGGCGCTGCGTTTCGCTGCTCAAGGTGCTGTTGACCAACTTCTGCCTGTACGACTGCCAATATTGCGTCAATCGCCGCTCCAGCAACGTGCCGCGGGCACGTTTCACGCCCGAGGAAGTGGTGCGCCTGACCCTGGATTTCTACCGGCGCAACTGCATCAGTGGCCTGTTCCTGAGCTCCGGCATCATCCGCTCGGCCGACTACACCATGGAACAGTTGATCCGCGTGGCGCGCCTGCTGCGTGAGGAGCACAACTTCCGGGGTTACATCCACCTCAAGACCATCCCCGACGCCGACCCACTGCTGATCGAGGAAGCCGGGCGCCTGGCCGACCGCCTCAGCGTCAATATCGAACTGCCCACCGATGCCAGCCTCAAGCGCCTGGCCCCGGAAAAACACGCCCATACCATTCGCCAGGCCATGGGCGTCATCCACCAGGGGCAGCAAGCCGTGGCGGGCGAACCGAAAGCACCGCGCTTCACCCCGGCCGGGCAAAGCACCCAGGTCATCGTCGGCGCCGACGCCACTGACGACAGCACACTGCTGCGCAACGCCGAGTCGCTGTACCAGGGTTACGGCCTCAAGCGCGTGTATTACTCAGCTTTCAGCCCGATACCCGACAGCCCCGGCAGCGTGCCGCTGGCAGCTCCACCGCTGCTGCGCGAGCACCGCTTGTACCAGGCAGACTTCCTGTTGCGCGGCTATGGCTACAAAGCGGGTGAGTTGCTTGGCCAGGAGGCTAACCTGGCGCTTGACATCGACCCCAAGCTTGCCTGGGCGCTGGCCAACCGTGAGGTGTTCCCACTGGATGTGAACCGTGCCGAGCCCGCGCTGCTGGCACGTATCCCCGGCATCGGCCTGCGCAGTGTGCAGCGGCTGGTGGCGCTGCGCCGGGAACGGCGCGTGCGCTACGACGACCTGATCCAGCTGCGCTGCGTGCTCGACAAGGCCCGGCCATTCATCATCACCAGCGACTACCGCCCAGGCCAGGCGGAGCTGCGCAGCGGCCTGCTGCGCGAGCGCCTGCGTGAACCACAGGCGCCGGTGCAGATGGGGTTGTGGGGGTGATCGCGCTCGACTGTGACGAGCGCTTCAGCACCTGGCGCGACCAGGCCCGCACGCTGCTCGGGCACGGCATCGACCCGGCGCAAGTGACCTGGTCGCAAGGCCCGATCGACGATCTCCTGGCGGTGCCTGCCCCCCTGCCAGACGGGCCCGGCCCGTTTCGCGCCACGGTACCGGCGGCGCTGTTGAGCCTCTTGGAACAGGCATCGCGCTACCGGGGCGAGCAACGCTGGAACCTGCTGTACGAAGTGCTCTGGCGCGTGGCCCACGGTGACCGCACGGCAATGCTTGCGGGCGACCGCCTGGGCAGTGAACTGCACCGGCGTATCAAGCAGGTCAGCCGTGAAGCACATCACTTGCACGCGTTCGTGCGTTTCGTACCCTTGCCACCAGCACTTGCCGAGCAACTGCAACTGGACCTGGTGGCCTATCACGAGCCGGCCCATGACATTCTGCCCAGTGCCAGCGCGCACTTCGCCGACCGCCTGGGGCGCCAGCGCTGGTTGATCGCCACACCGCAGGACGGTATTCGCTTCGACGGCCAGGGTTTCGATTACCAGCGGCACTGCCCGGACGCCTGGCGGCAGTGGGCGCGCAATGCCGATGACCCGGGTGCCGAGCTGTGGCGGACCTACTACCGCCATACCTTCAACCCCGCCCGCCTCAACCCGGATGCCTTGCGCCTGCACATGCCGGGGCGTTTCTGGCGACATTTGCCCGAAGGCATGCTGATCCCGCAACTGGAAGGGTTGGCGCGCCAAGGCAAGCAACGTGATGGCCAGGCTGCGGAAGTGGCTGTGCAGCAGGGCAAGACGATAAACCGCACTGAACCCTGATCCCCTCTGCACGAAGCCGCCCGGCCACCGCCACAAATGTGAAAAAAAGGTAAAAATTCCTGCATCCCAATCTTTCAAGGGCAGGCAAATCCTGACAAACTTATTGTTAATCGTTCTCATACACACTTTCAATAACGTTTAACAATGTACAGGAACCCACCCCCAATGCCGTCGCCACTCGCGCCCTCGCGCCATCTCCCTGCCCGCAACCTGCTCGCCATGGCCGTGTGCATGGCCATCGTCACACCGGCCTTGGCCGAAGACGACCAGCCCACCACGCTGGTGTTGGGCGCCACCGAGATCAGCTCCGATCGGCTGGGCAGCACCACCGAGGGTTCGCAGTCCTACACCACAGGTTCCATGGCCACCGCCACCAAGCTGCCATTGAGCCTGCGTGAAACACCGCAGGCGGTGACCGTGATTACCCGTCAGCGCATGGACGACCAGGCGATGACCAGCATCAACGACGTGGTCAAGGCTACGCCAGGGCTGTTCCTTGACTATTCCGGCGGTCCAGGTCGGCAAAACTACATCTCGCGTGGCTTTGACATCGACAACCTGATGTACGACGGCATTCCGAGCGGTTACAAGCCGTATACCGTAGGTGCCCAGCCTAACCTGGCCATGTTCGACCGCGTCGAGATCGTCCGCGGTGCGACCGGCCTGATCACCGGCTCCGGCAACCCTTCGGCGGCCATCAACCTGGTACGCAAGCGTCCGCTGGCCGAACAGAAGGTCACCCTGACCGGCGCCGCTGGCAGCTGGGACGACTACCGCGGCGAAATCGATGCCTCCAGCCCGCTCAACGACAGTGGCACACTGCGCGGCCGCGTGGTGACGTCATACCGGGGGGCCAACAGCTACATCGATGACGTCGAACAAGACCACGGCCTGTTCTATGCAATCACCGAGGCGGACCTGTCCGAAGACACCACACTGACCCTCGGCTTCTCTCACCAGAAAGACCAGACCAACAACTTCTGGGGCGCCATGCCAACCGCCCTGAACGGCCACCACATGGACTTCTCGCGTTCCTACAACCCAGGCAGTGACTGGGAAAACAAGGATCAGGAGATCAACACCGTATTCGCCGAAGTGCAGCAGCGCCTGGCCAATGACTGGAAACTTCAGGTCAACGCCAACTATTCCCAGCAAGACGGCACCTTCACCGGCTCCTACCAGTCGCGCTGGGCCGGGCTCAATAAGCCGTTGTCCCGCACCGCTTACCAGTCCAAGCACCAGGAAAACCAGGCCGGCCTTGACGGCTTCGTCAGCGGCCCGTTCGAAGCGTTTGGCCGCACCCACGAGCTGGTGGTGGGCGCCAGCAAGCGCATCTACGACATGGACACACGCAACTACAGCCCATACGACACCAACTGGCCGATCGATGGCGGCAAGCCGAACTTCGTGCACACCAACAACGTACGCGAAGTCACCACCCAGGAAGGCGTGTACATGACCACCCGGCTGAGCCTGGCCGATCCGCTGAAGCTGATCCTGGGCGGCCGCCTGGACTGGTATGACTATGACAACAAGGAAAGTGCCAGCGCCGATTACAAAGTCACGCGCAACGTCACTCGCTACGCGGGCCTGATCTACGACCTGGACGATCATCACTCGGTGTATGTCAGCTACAGCGACATCTTCAACCCGCAGGAGTACAAGGACGCTTCCGGCAGCCCGCTCAAGCCGGTCGAGGGCAAGAACTATGAAATCGGCGTCAAGGGCGAGTACTTCGATGGCGCCCTCAATGCCAGCGTGGCGCTGTTCCGTATCGACCAGGAAAACCGTGGCGTTTCGCAGACCGACCTGGCCGGCTGCAGCGACCCGACCAACTGCTACGTCGCCTCTGGCGAGGTACGCAGCCAAGGTATCGACATGGAGCTGCAAGGTGCGCTGACCCGCAACTGGCAGGTCGGTGCCGGCTACACTTATGCCCGCGTCCACACCCTCAAGGACGCCGCCAACCCAGGCAACGTCAACCAGCGCTTCGACACCGATACCCCCGAGCACCTGTTCAAGCTGACCACCACCTACCGCTTCGAGGGCCCGCTTGAGAAGCTGCGCATCGGTGGCAACATCTCCTGGCAGAGCCGCATCTACAACGACTTCACCGTTGCCGATGGCAGCGAGTACCGCCTGGTCCAGGGGTCGTACGCGGTCACCGACCTGATGGCCGGCTACCAGGTCAACAAGCACCTCGACCTGCAACTCAACGCCAACAACGTGTTCGATCGCAAGTACTACTCGGCTGTGGCCAACTCGGTCAACTATGCCGGCGACACCTGGGGCGCGCCGCGCAACATGATGCTGACGGCCAAGTACAGCTTCTGACCTGACGGGTTGCCAGCCTGTACCGGACGCTTCGCAGCACAACCCGCGAAGACGCCGGTACAGGCCCCCACCAATCAGCCGAACAATTTGCTCAGATACCCCAGCCTCTTCTTATACGACCGCCGCGCCTCAAGCGCATCCTCCATGCTCACCGGCAAGAACCGCGCCTGCTGGTTCGGCTGCATCTGCCCGATCAGGTCCAGGTCGGCACTGATCACCGTGCCGATCATGGCGTACCCACCACCGGACACTGCATCGCGGTGCAGAATGATCGGTTCCAGCCCGGCTGGCACTTGTATCGAGCCGATCGGGTAGCAGCTGTCGACGATATTGGACGGGTCCGAACCTGCGCCGAATGGCTGCTCTCGCGGCTGGAAACCCAGTGCGTTGCCGCCCTTGTAACGGTAGCCGATGCGGTCGGCCTCGGAGCCCACCGTCCAGGCATCGGTGAAAAAGCTTTTCGCCGCAGCATCAGTCAGGCGGTGGAAGTACAGCCCCGGCACCACGCGCAACACCACTTCCCCACCCAGTGCCTGGCGCAGCGCCATTGGCAAACTGGCTCCGGCACGGGCTTTGGCGCTGGGCACACCGACCGGCAATACATCGCCTGCCAGCAGCTTGCGACCGTGAAAACCGCCCAGCGCGCCCAAGGCGTAAGTGGACCGGCTGCCCAGCACTTCTGGCACATCGATGCCGCCCGCGACTGCCAGGTAGGCACGTGCCCCGGCTGTGGGGAAGGCGAAGCGCAGCACCTGGCCTGCCCTGACTGCAAACGAAGTGTCAGGGCGCTGTTCGCGGCCATCGAGCAGCACCGGCATCTGTGCACCACACACCGCCACCAGCGCATCCTGCAGAAACTCCAGCTCCGGCCCCACCAGCGCGCATTCAAGGCCAGCAGTACCCGCCGGATTGCCGACCAGCTGATTGGCGGCGCGCAGCGCATATTGATCAAGCGCACCGGAGGGCGGGATACCCAGGTGGTAATAGCCTTCACGGCCCAGGTCCTGCACCGAAGTTGCCAGGCCAGGCTTGAGTACCTTGATCATGCCAACACCTCCTGCAAGGACTTGGGATAGCCGACCGGGTCGGCCAGGAAAGCATCGAGGGAAAACTCTACCGGGCGAATGCGCAGGTCGAAACGGCCGTCCTCGACATCCGCCACCGCTTGGTCGTAGGCCTGACGGTCGATGGGTTTGAACTGCACGATGTCCCCTGGGCGGAAGAACACCATGTGCTCCTTCAGGTAGTTCAGGCCTTGCTGCGGGTCGTAGATCGGCGCCGGGGTAACGCCGAACATCTGGTAGCCCCCTGCCCCGCGCACCGAATAGATGCAGCCGAAACAACCGCCGTGGCCCAGGGTCAGCTTCGGCGTGTCGGTGCGTGGGCGCAGGTACTTGGGCACCTGCAACTGACGCTCGCGCTCGACCATCTGGAACATGAACGGCAGGCCGGCGACAAAGCCGACCATCGACACGAACCAAGGCGCGCCACTGTGCGCGGCGATGAAGGCATCGACATCGGCCAGGCCATTGATGCGCGCCGCGTATTCGAGGTCGGTACTGTTCGGGTCCTGGTGGCGGTCGCGAAAGCGCATGAGGGTTTCATGGGTCCAGGGGTCGTTGTACAGCACCGGGATCTCGATGATCCGGGTGTGCAACGCGCGTTCGGCGACCGCCTCGGCCTCTGCACCGCGCACCGCTGCAAGCAGCACGTCGGGGGCGATGCGGTCGGGGTCGAAGCGGATCTGGAACGAGGCGTTGGCCAGGCAAATGTCCAGCACGCCCTCCAGCGCCAGGCGCTCCACCGCCCGGGTGACGGCCATGCCCTTGAAGAACGCCTCGAGCGACATACTGTCGCTGACCTCGGCAAACAGGTGCTCGTCGGCACCAAAGCTGTAGCGGATCGGGGTACTGGCAAGCGGCTCGGCCATGTCTGCTCCTTTTTTGGAATCTTTATCGTAAGGCAGGCAAAAACAATGCAGTGCAGCGGCACCGGTGTCTGAGCACCGGGTGCCTTGAACCTCAACGGGGCGTGCGCACCTCAATCCCGGCGGCGTCCAGCGCCGCGCGTGTGGCTTCGACCAGGTCGAGCGCGCCGGGGGTATCACTGTGCAGGCAGATCGAGTCGAATTCGATGGCCAGGTCCTGGCCCTCGACCGTACGGACCACGCCCTCGCGGCAAGCCCGCAGCACGCGCTCGGCGACCGCCTGCGGCTGATGGCCACGCACATTGCGGGTAAACACGATGGAACCGCTCTGGTCGTACTCACGGTCAGCATAGAACTCACGCACCACCGGCTGGCCGAGTGCCTGCGCAACCCGGCAGATCACCGAGCCAGGCATGCAGTACAGCAACAGCTGCGGCTCGATCACCTGCAGGTTCTGCACCAGCAACCGGGCGGCTTCCTCATCACGGGCCAGGTGCATGTACAGGGCACCATGGGGCTTGATGTGTTG
Source organism: Pseudomonas putida (assembly GCF_016406145.1). Lineage (NCBI taxonomy): Bacteria > Pseudomonadati > Pseudomonadota > Gammaproteobacteria > Pseudomonadales > Pseudomonadaceae > Pseudomonas > Pseudomonas putida. The sequence goes on along the minus strand of NZ_CP066306.1, from coordinate 2,352,680 downwards.
CAGTTTCACGCCCTGCGCACGGGCAATTTCACGCAGCGCACCCAACTGGTACAGCATGTCGTCGACCAGCTCCTGAGCCGGTGCGTTGATGTGCCGGCGGCCAAACCCGACCAGGTCACGAAAACCCGGGTGAGCGCCTACCGCCACGCCCAGCGCCTTGGCCCGTTCGACGGTGCGACGCATGGTGCCAGGGTCGCCGGCATGAAAGCCGGTGGCGATGTTGGCCGAACTGATGAAGGCCATCAGTTCGTTGTCGACGCCGTCGCCGATGGTCCACGGGCCGAAGCCCTCGCCCATGTCAGAATTGAAGTCTACTGCCTGCATGCCTACGCTCCCGGTGCTTGTGACGGTGTGAAGGTCACGTTAGATTCTCCACAACCCCCTTGGGAAGATCTATAAACAGATAGGGTGTCTTCTGAAAAACAGATACCCAGGAGTCTCCCGTGTCACTGACCTTGCGCCAGGTTCGCTACTTCGTCGCCACCGCCGAGATCGGCCAGATTTCCCAGGCCGCCATCCACCTCAACATTTCCCAATCGGCGGTCACCACCGCGATCAAGGAACTGGAGGCAATGCTCGGGGTGTTGTTGTTCCAGCGCTCGGCGCAAGGCATGAGCCTGACCGATGCGGGCCGGCATTTTCTCAACCGCGCCTATGTGATCCTGCGCAGTGTCGATGACGCACTCAACAGCCCGCTGCCGGACGTGCGCGCCAGCGGCCTGCTGCGCCTGGCGGCGAGTTACACGGTGATCGGCTATTTCCTGCCGCACCACTTGCAACGCCTGGAACACTGGCACCCGGACGTAAACCTCCAGGTACACGAGCAGGAGCGCAGCGCCATCGAGCAAGGGCTGCTGGAAGGCCGCTTCGACATGGCGGTGGTGCTCACCGCCAACCTCACCCACCCGGATATCGTGTCCGAAACCCTGTTCAACTCCGAGCGCCGGCTGTGGCTGCCCAGCCACCATCCGCTGTGCGAGCGCTCTACGGTGAGCCTGGCCGATGTTGCGCGTGAGCCGTTCATCCTGCTGACTGTGGACGAAGCCGAGCAGAGCGCCATGCGTTACTGGGAGCTGGCCGGCCAGCGGCCGAGCGTGCGGGTGCGCACCAGTTCGGTCGAGGCGGTGCGCAGTATGGTAGCCAATGGCAGCGGCGTGGCGATCCTGTCGGACCTGGTGCACCGGCCCTGGTCGCTCGAAGGCAAGCGCATCGAGACCGTAACCATCAGCGACCCGGTAACGCCCATGAGCGTGGGCCTGGCCTGGCACCGCGAGCGGGCATTCAGCCCGGCGATGCTGGCGCTGCGCAACTACTTTCATGACGCCTTCCTGGCGCCACAGCAGTTGTCGGCTCGGCGCTGAATGGCCAGGGCCTTGATACCTCAGCCGAACGTTCAGGCGCCGTCGTCGTCATAACTTGGCCGGTGCAGCCACGCAGAGAGGACGCGAAATGACTCAACCAGACCCGTCATACGTCAAATGGCTCGAAGAACGCTCCATGCTCAAGGCCTCGCAGGAGCGAGCCCGGCTGTATTCAGGGCAATCGCGCCTGTGGATGAACCCCTACGCCGAAACGCAGCCACGCCGCGCCACCGACATTGCGTCGGTATGGCTCACCGTCTATCCCGACGCGATCATCGCGCCTGAAGGCTGCTCGGTGCTCGGCGCGCTGGGCCACGAAGCCTTGTGGAAGCGCCTGTCGGAAATTGGCGTGCAGGGCATTCACACAGGCCCCATCAAACAGTCCGGCGGTGTCAGCGGGCGCGACTTCACCCCCAGCGTGGACGGCAATTTCGACCGCATCAGCTTCGACATCGACCCGCTCTACGGCAGTGAACAGGAGCTGGTGCAGATGAGCCGCATGGCGGCGGCGCACAATGCCGTGACCATCGACGACCTGATCCCCTCGCACACCGGCAAGGGCGCCGATTTCCGCCTGGCCGAGCTGGCCCACGGCGCCTATCCAGGGCTGTACCACATGGTCGAGATCCGTGAGGAAGACTGGCCGCTGCTGCCGGACGTGCCCCCTGGCCGTGATTCGGTCAACCTGCTGCCCGCACAGTGCGACGAACTCAAGGCACACCACTACATCGTCGGCCAGCTGCAACGGGTGATCTTCTTCGAGCCTGGCGTGAAGGAGACCGACTGGAGCGCAACGCCACCGATCACTGGTGTCGATGGCAAGACGCGGCGCTGGGTCTACCTGCACTACTTCAAGGATGGCCAGCCGTCGCTGAACTGGCTGGACCCAAGCTTTGCCGCCCAGCAAATGATCATCGGCGACGCCCTGCATGCGCTGGACTGCCTGGGCGCGCGCGGCCTGCGCCTGGATGCCAACGGTTTTCTCGGGGTCGAGACCTGCGCCAGTGGTACCGCCTGGTCAGAAAGCCACCCGCTGTCGATCGTGGGTAACCAGCTGATCGGTGGCATGATCCGCAAGGCCGGCGGGTTCAGCTTCCAGGAGCTGAACCTGACCCTGGACGACATCGCGCAGATGTCCAAGGGCGGCGCCGACCTGTCCTATGACTTCATCACCCGCCCGGCTTACCAGCATGCGCTGCTGACCGGCGATACCGAGTTCCTGCGCCTGATGCTCAAGGAAATGCACGGTTTCGGCATCGACCCGGCGTCGTTGATTCACGCCCTGCAGAACCACGACGAACTCACCGTCGAGCTGGTGCACTTCTGGACCCTGCACGCCCATGACATGTACCTGTACCGGGGCCAGACCCTGCCCGGCAACATCCTGCGCGAACATATCCGCGAGGAAATCTACGAACGTCTCTCGGGCGAACACGCCCCTTACAACTTGCGCTTTGTCACCAACGGCATCTCCTGCACCACCGCCAGCCTGATCACGGCGGCCTTGGGCATCCGTGACCTGGACCAGATTGGCCCGGCGGAGATCGAGCTGATCCAGAAGGTGCACCTGTTGCTGGTGATGTACAACGCCATGCAGCCCGGTGTAGTCGCACTGTCCGGTTGGGACCTGGTCGGCGCCCTGCCGCTGCCGGCCGAGGCGGTGGCGCAAAAGATGGCCGATGGCGATACCCGCTGGATCCACCGTGGCGCATACGACCTGGCCGGGCTCGATGCGCAGGCCGAGGCATCGGTGCGTGGCATGCCGCGCGCACGCTCACTGTACGGCAGCCTCGACCAGCAGCTGGAAAGCAGCGATTCGTTTGCCAGCAAAGTTAAAAAACTGCTCGCCGTGCGCCAGGCCTACGGTATTGCCAGCAGCCGCCAGGTACTGGTGCCCGAGGTCAGCAGCCCGGGGTTGCTGGTGATGGTGCATGAGCTACCGGCCGGGCGTGGCATCCAGATCAGCGCGCTGAACTTCGGGCAGGAGGTGATCGCTGAAGAGCTGCTGCTGACCGGCTTCACGCCCGGGACGGTGGTGGACATGATCAACGAGACGGTCGAAGGCGACCTGACCGAGGATGGGCGGTTGATGATCAACCTGGATCCGTATGAAGCCTTGTGCCTGAGAATCGTCAACAGCAGTGGGCACGTCTGAGGCGCTATTAGCTACACCTGTGGGCGCCGGTTTGCCGGCGCTCACGGCCCGGCCGGCTTGCTTTTACGGCTCCAGGAGCATAGTTTCCGGGCATCATTTACCGAGCCCAGGAGCAACTACATGTACACCGGCATCGTCCAGGCCGTCCGCCCCCTGCTTGCTGTGACCACCTACCCGGGCCACAACCAGTTCACCATCGACCTTACTCCCGAACTGCTCGACGACCTGAAGATCGGCGCCAGCGTCAGTGTCGAGGGCACCTGTCTGTCGGTCACCGAAATTGACGGCACCCAAGTGAAGTTCGACGCCATGACAGCCACCCTGGAGCGCACCAACCTGCGCTGCTTCAAAGCAGGCCAAGGCGTCAACATTGAGCGCTCGGCGAAAATGAACGCCGAAGTCGGCGGCCACCTCATGGCTGGCCATGTCGCCACCACCGCCGAGATCGTCGAGCTGTCGATCAAGGAAACCGGCGCCTTCATCACCTTCCGCATGCCGCCGGAGTGGGCCAAATACGTGTTCCCACGCGGTTATCTCGGGGTCAACGGCTGCAGCCTGACCGTCGCCGACGTGGACGACACCTTGGTCACCATCAACCTGATCCCGGAAACGCTGCGCCAGACGACTTTCGCCAACTACCAGGCCGGTGAACTGATCAACATCGAAGTGGACCACCAGACCATGGTCCTGGTCGATGTGGTGGAGCGCACACTCAAAGCCACGCTGGCCCGCGCCTGATCAAATGCTGCGGGTAATACCGCCATCGACCCTGATGTTCTGCCCGGTGATGTACGCCGCGCCATCGCTGGCCAGGAAGGCTACGGTGGCGGCGATTTCCTCGCTGCTGCCATAGCGCTTGAGCGGCACGCTGTCACGGCGTTGGTCAGTGGCCGGCAGGCTGTCGATCCAGCCCGGCAGTACGTTGTTGATGCGGATATTGTCCGCAGCATAGGTGTCGGCGAAGATCTTGCTGAACGCCGCCAGGCCCGCGCGGAATACGGCCGAGGTGGGGAACATTTCACTCGGCTCGAAGGCCCAGGCGGTGGAAATGTTGATCACTACCCCACCCTGCTGGCGCTGCATGATGGGCGTGACCAGCCGCGTCGGGCGGATGACATTGAGCAGGTAGGTCTCCATGCCCTGGTGCCAGTCTGCATCGCTGATTTCAAGGATCGGCGCGCGCGGACCGTGGCCTGCACTGTTGACCAGCACATCGATACGGCCCCATTTGGCGACTACGGCATCGACCAGGCGCTTGATGTCGTCGTTGCACTGGTTGCTGCCGGTCACGCCAATCCCGCCCAGCGTCTCGGCCAACGCCTCGCCTTTGCCAGACGACGACAGGATACCGATATTGAAGCCGTCGGCAGCCAGGCGCCTGGCTGCCGCGGCGCCCATACCACTGCCGCCGGCGATCACGATTGCTACTTTTTCGTTGGACATGAAACCTCCGGGTCAACCCTGCGGTGTGCATGGGTAATGGGCCCAGACTAGCACCTGGCCTACGTTGCCAGAGAGCCAGATAAGCTTCGACTAAACGATAGATTTTCTACTGCATTAAAGCATCGCCTGCTCCAGCAGCCATGCCCGCACCGTTGCCAGTGCCGGCGGTTGGTGGGCATTACGCGGCCACACCAGGTAAAACGCCTGTTGCAAGTCCAGCACTTGGTCAAAGGCAAGGGCCAGGCGCCCGGCGCGCAGGTCGCTGTGGACGAAAAACTCGCTGGCCAGGGCAAGGCCCTGCCCGGCAATCGCTGCATCGATGGCCAGTGACGTCTGGTTGAACCGCACATTCTTCGCACCCGGCGGCAAATGCCGGTGGAATACCTCGGTGATGAAGCCCGGCCAGAAGTTGTGGGCATCATGCAGCAACGGGTAACGCTGTAACTGCTCCAGATCCTCGGGCTTGCCCAGTTGCTCGAGCAGCGCCGGGCTGGCGACGGCTACCACGCGCTGGGCAAGAAACGGCTCGGTATGCAGTCCCGGCCCGAACGGTGGCACGCCGTAACGTACGGCAATATCCACGCCCTCTGGACGGAACTGGCAAAGCCGGTCGGTGGCCAGCACCTGCAGATCGATGTCCGGGTGCTGCTGCGCAAACGACGACAACCTGGGGATCAGCCACTTTGCCGCGAAGGTCGGTGTGACACTCACCGTCAGGTGCGACGCATCCGGGCGCAACGCCTGGGTGGCGCTGCCGATCAAGGCAAAGGCGCTGCGGATATCGACACTGTAACGCTGGCCGGCGCCTGTCAGGCTCAGGCCCCTGGGCAAGCGCTCGAACAGCTTGATCCCCAAGTTCGCTTCAAGCCCGCGGATCTGCTGCGCCACGGCGGCCTGGGTTACCCCAAGTTCGTCGGCTGCCAGGCGGAAATTGAGGTGGCGCGCCACCACCTCGAAAACACGTAGCCCATTGAGCGGCGGCAGCGCGGAAAAGCCTTCGGACATACAGTTTATCTACTGAGTGAACAGGCCTGTACCCTACTCGATGCGCGGGTGTTGCTGCACCAGCAACTTGCGCTTGGCCTCAAGCTCGGCAATCTGTTCGTCGATGTCTTCGATCTTCTGTTCGATGTTGTCGTGGTGCTCCTGCAGCAACTCACGCGCCTCATCGATATCCGAGGCCGCTGGGGCAGCGCCACGCAGTGGCTTATTGGCGGTTTCTTTCATGGTCAGGCCGGTAATGAGGCCGATGGCGGCAATCACCATCAGGTAGTACGCCGGCATGTACAGGTCACCAGTGCTCTCTACCAGCCAGGCAGCCAGGGTCGGGGTCAGGCCGGCGATCAGCACCGAAATGTTGAAGGCGCTGGCCAGGGCGCTGTAGCGAATGTGGGTGGGGAACATCGCCGGCAGGGTCGACGCCATCACGCCGATGAAGAAGTTGAGCAACACGGCGATGATCAGCAAGCCGGCGAAGATCACCCCAAGCACACCGCTGTTGATCAGCATGAAGGCCGGGATGGCCAGGGCGAACAGCCCGACACTGCCGACGATGATGAACGGGCGGCGGCCCCACTTGTCGCTGAGCAGGCCGATGATCGGCTGCACGAACAGCATGCCGACCATGATCGCGATGATGATCAGCACACCGTGGTCTTCGCTATAGTGCAGGTTGTGCGACAGGTAGCTGGGCATGTAGGTAAGCAGCATGTAGTACGTGACGTTGGTGGCGATCACCACGCCAATGCACGTCACCAGGCTGCGCCAATGTTTAGTGGCGACTTCCTTGAACGACACCTTGGGCCCCGAGGCCAGGCCTTCGCGGTCGCCCTGTTCAAGTTTTTCGACATGCTGCTGGAACGCCGGGGTCTCTTCCAGCGCATGGCGCAGGTAGAGGCCGATGATGCCCAGCGGCAAGGCCAGGAAGAACGGCAGACGCCAGCCCCATTCAAGGAATTTTTCCTCGCCCAAGAAGGTGGAAATCAGCACTACCACGCCGGCACCGAGGACGAAGCCGGCAATCGAGCCAAAGTCCAGCCAGCTGCCGAGGAAGCCGCGCTTGCGGTCGGGTGCGTATTCGGCGACGAAGATCGAGGCGCCGGTGTATTCACCACCCACCGAGAAGCCTTGGGCCATTTTCGCCAGCAGCAGCAGGATCGGCGCCCAGATGCCAATGGAATCATAGGACGGTATCAAGCCGATGGCGAAGGTACTGAGCGACATGATCACAATGGTCGCGGCGAGGATCTTCTGGCGGCCGAACTTGTCGCCCAGGGCGCCGAAGAACAGCCCGCCCAACGGGCGAATCAGGAACGGAACCGAGAAAGTGGCCAAGGCCGCGATCATCTGCACGCTGGGGTCGGCGTTGGGGAAGAACACCTTGCCCAGGGCATAGGCGACGAAGCCGTATACGCCGAAGTCGAACCACTCCATGGCATTGCCCAGCGCGGCGGCGGTGATCGCCTTGCGCATCTTGGCGTCGTCGACGATGGTGATGTCTTTCAAGCCGATCGGCTTGACGGTTTTCTTGCGTGATTTCATCCCTGTGTCCCTGTTAATGAGGCTCTTTGGCATCAGATACACAGGGACACAAAATAATTCCACGCTCAGCGATTTCTCGCGTGTATTGGCCTCAGATGCCTTCGCGGGCCAGGTCCATGGCGAAGTAGGTCAGGATCAGATCGGCGCCGGCACGCTTGATCGCGCCAATGCTCTCACGCACCACTCGCCCCTCGTCGATGGCGCCGGCCAGGCCGCCGAACTTGATCATCGCGTACTCACCGCTGACCTGGTAAGCCGCCAGCGGCAAACGTGACGCGGCGCGAATGTCGGCGATCACGTCCAGGTAGGCACCCGCCGGTTTGACCATCAGCACATCGGCGCCTTCCTGCTCGTCGAGCAGCGACTCGCGCACCGCTTCGCGGCGGTTCATCGGGTTCATCTGGTAGCTCTTGCGGTCACCCTTGAGCGTGGTGCCACCGGCTTCACGGAACGGGCCATAGAGCGACGAGGCGAACTTGGTGGAGTAGGCCATGATCGCGGTGTCGTGAAAGCCCGCGGCATCCAGTGCACCACGGATTGCCTGAACCTGACCGTCCATCGCCGCCGACGGCGCGATGAAGTCGGCACCGGCTGCCGCAGCAACCACCGCCTGCCTGCCCAGGTTGGCCAGGGTGGCGTCGTTGTCCACACCATGGTCGTGCAGTACGCCGCAATGGCCGTGGCTGGTGTACTCACAGAAACAGGTGTCGGACATCACCACCATTTCCGGCACGCTGTCCTTGCAGATGCGAGCCATGCGCGCCACCAGGCCGTTTTCGTTCCAGGTATCGCTACCGGTGGCATCGAGGTTGTGCGAAACGCCGAAGGTCATCACCGACTTGATGCCGGCGCGAGCGTAGCGTTCGATTTCCTGGGCCAGCAGTTTCTCAGGGATACGGTTGACCCCCGGCATGCTGCTGATCGGCACGAAGTCGTCGATGCCTTCCTCGACGAAGATTGGCAGGATCAGGTCTTCGAGGCGGAATTCCGTCTCCTGGAAGATCGTGCGCAGCGACTCGTTCTGGCGCAGGCGGCGGGGGCGAACGGAAGGGAAATGATTGGACATGACAGCTCCAGGGAATATGGACGGCGTACACCATATGCCTGTTGAGCTTCAGTGAAAAGGCTCAATGACGAGATTGTGCCTTGCATCCGGGGCAATAGCCGGGGCAGTCAGCCCCGGTACACGGCCTCAGCGCAACAGGTCCTGGATCTGCTTGTGCAAGGTATCCAGGTCAAACGGTTTGGCCAGGATCGGCGCCTTGCGGGCGATGGGGCTGCCCGACTCGAGAATCTCCGCCGGGTAGCCGCTGATGAAGATGACCTTCAGATCCGGTCGCAGCTTCACCGCAGGCTCGGCGATCTCGACGCCGGAAATGCCGCCAGGCAAGCGAAAGTCGGTGACCATCAGGTCCAGGTGCGGCTTGCTCGCCAGGATGGCGAACGCCTGTTCACCATCCTCGGCCACCAGTACGTGATAGCCCTCACCTGCCAGGTAATCACGCAGGATCATCCGGATTGCCGGTTCATCCTCGACCACCAAAACCACATCTTGTGCATCTTCACTCATGACAACAACGCCTTGAAATTCTTACAGTTGGCCATCTGACCCCAGGCTCAGGCAGAGGTTGCCCGCTCCTGGTCGTTTTGTTCTGTCAGCCGCGTCAGCGGCAATTGCAGGCTAAAGGTGGCGCCCTTGCCTTCTTCGCTCTGCACCTGGATCTGCCCGCCATGGGCCTGGACGATCTGCTCCGAGATATACAGCCCCAACCCCAGCCCGGCGCTGGCCTGCTGAGTGGCCACGCGCTCGAACTGCTGGAAGATCCTTTGTTGGTTCACGCCACTGATGCCGATGCCGTGATCCTGCACTTGCACCCAGGCCATGCCCGCCTGCTCGAATACCCGCACCTCGACCGGCTGGCGTTCGCCATAACGCAAGGCGTTGGACAACAGGTTGGCCAATACTTGTTCAATGCGGAATTCGTCCCACTCACCCTGCAGGCCATCGCAGCGCTGCAGATCGATATGCGTGCCCAGTGCGGTGGCCTGGGCGGTGAAGTTTTCCACCAGGCCACGCACCAGCTGGCCGAGGTCGAATAGTTTAGGCCGTAGCGACAGCTTGCCGGTGCGGATGCGCGACACATCGAGCATGTCTTCGATCAGGCGGATCAGGCTATTGATCTGCCGTTCGTCGCGCTCGACCATGGCCTGCAGCTTGTCGGCGCTGAACGCCTCGAGGCTGCCGCGGGCCAAGTGCATCTTGCGCAGCTGGGTCTCGAGGATAAGGCCATTGAGCGGCGTGCGCACCTCGTGCGCTACGATCGACATGAAGTCGTCGCGCATGCGTACCGCATGCTCCAGCTCACTGCGCGCCACCTGCAACTGCGTCAGCAGCAGCTCCTGCTCCTGGCGGCTGCGCTCAAGGGCTTGCAACTGCCTGTCGAGCACCTTGCGCTGGCGGTACAGGTCGACGAACACCGTAACCTTGTTCTTCACCGCCAGGGTATCGAGCGGCTTGTAAAGGAAATCCACCGCGCCGCTTTCGTAGCCCTTGAAGGCGTAGTTCATCTCGCGCCCGGCAGCGGTAACGAAGACGATCGGGATATTGCGTGTCTTTTCCGTGCCGCGCATCAGTTCGGCCAGTTCAAAGCCGTTCATGCCCGGCATCTGCACGTCGAGAATGGCCAGGGCAAATTCGTGCTCCAGCAACAACGACAATGCGGCTTCCGCAGACTGGGCCTGGTGCACCTCACGGTCTTGGCCCTGAATCAGGGCGTCGAGGGCCAGGAGGTTTTCCGGCAGATCGTCGACGATCAGCAGTTTGGCGGTGATGTGCCTTAGCATGCGCTGGATTCCAGGTTGGCGAGCAATTGCCCGATACCGCTCAAAGAAAGAATAAGGTCGGGCTGGTGGAGCGCCAATGCGGCCTCCGGCATCAGCGCCACCTGGGCGTCGCAGGGGTCCTGGACCACGGTCCGGCCGCCGCTGCTCTTGATGTAGGCAAGGCCTTTGGCACCGTCCTCGTTGGCGCCTGTGAGCAATACACCCAACAGGCCCGCGCCATAGGCATCGGCAGCCGAGATGAACAGGAAGTCAATGGCCGGGCGCGAGAAATGCACCGGTTCCTCCTGGCTCAGCGACAGGCTCAAATCCTGCTCGACCGACAGGTGATAACCAGGGGTCGCCACGTAGATCTGGCCAGGGGCGATGGCCTCTTTGTCCCGAGCCTCGCTTACCGGCCTGTGCAGGCGCCGCTGCAGCACTTCGGCCAGATGGCTGTGACGGTCATCGGGCAGGTGCAGCACGCACAGCACAGGCGTCACGAATGCCGGCGGCAGGCCGCCGAGCACCTGAAACAGCGCCTGCACGCCGCCCGCCGAGGCACCGATCACCACCGCGTTTACGCCCTTCATGATTTCCGGAAGATCCGTTCGGGCTTGACCAGCGGCTCGAAGCGGTCGCTGTAAGCGGAGAAATCCACCGATTCCTTGCTGCCCAGCACCAGAAAGCCACGGTGACACAAGGACTCATGGAACAGCCCCAGGGCGCGGTCCTGCAGCTCCTTGTTGAAGTAGATCAGCACATTGCGGCAGGACACCAGCTGGGTTTCGGAGAACACACTGTCTGTGGCCAGGCTGTGGTCGGCGAAGGTCACGTTGTCGCGCAGGCTGCTGTCCATGATGGCGTTACCGTAGGCGCTGGTGTAGTACTCGGCAAAATCGCGGCGCCCGCCGGCCAGGCGGTAGTTTTCTTCGTACTCGCGCATGCTCTGCATCGAGTAGATGCCCTGCTTGGCCCGGTCCAGTGAACGCGGGTTGATATCGGTGGCATACAGGATGGTGCGCTCGAGCAGCCCTTCCTCGCGCAGCAGGATGGCCATCGAGTACACCTCCTCGCCGGTGCTGCAGCCAGCGATCCAGATCTTGATCGACGGCCAGGTGCGCAACAGCGGCACCACTTCGTTGCGCAGGGCAAGGAAGTGGCTCGGGTCGCGGAACATCTCGCTGACCGGGATCGTCAGGAACTGCAGCAACTGCATGAACATGCCCGGGTCGTGCAGCACCCGCTCCTGCAGGGCCGACACCGTCAGGCAATCGAACTGGCGCAGGGCATGGAGGATCCGGCGCTTGATAGACGCGCCGGAGTAGTTGCGAAAATCGTAGCTGTACTTGAGGTAGATCGCCTCGATCAGCAGCCTGATCTCGATGTCGGTGTTGCGCTCGCTAATCAAATTCGCTCCAGTTGCGGCAGCCACACACGGATCAACGAGAACAGGCGGTCCAGGTCGATCGGTTTGGCCAGGTAATCATTGGCGCCAGCCTGCAAGCAGCGCTGCTGGTCATCCTTCATCGCCTTGGCGGTCACGGCGATGATCGGCAACTTGCGCCAGCGCGGCTGCTGGCGGATCAGGCGGGTAGCCTCGAAGCCGTCCATTTCCGGCATCATCACATCCATCAGCACCAGGTCGATATCGTCATGCTGCTCCAGGCGTTCGATGGCCTCACGCCCGTTGCGGCCGATCTCGACGATGGCACCCTTGTGCTCCAGGGCACTGGTGAGGGCGAAAATGTTACGCACATCGTCGTCCACCAGCAGCACCTTGCGGCCTTCGAACACCTTGTCACGGCTGCGCGCGGTCTTGAGCATGCGCTGGCGTTCATGGGACAGCTGCGATTCGACTTTGTGCAGGAACAACGTCACTTCGTCGAGCAGGCGCTCCGGCGAGCGGGCACCCTTGATGATGATCGAACGTGAATACTTGAGCAGCTCGGCTTCTTCCTCACGGGTGAGGTTGCGCCCGGTATAGACGATCACCGGTGGGAAGGAGCGGATATCTTCTGCCGTCATGCGCTTGAGCAGCTCGTTACCGAGCATGTCGGGCAGCTTGAGGTCGATGATCATACAGTCGTAGATGTTCTCGCGCAGCAATGCCAGGGCGTCCTGGGCCAGGGCCACAGCGGTGATCTCGACATCATCGTCGCCGATCAGGCGGGCGATGCTCTCGCGCTGAAGGTCGTCATCCTCCACCAGCAGGATGTGCTTGAGCTTCTGGGTGAGCTTGGCTTCCAGGCGAGCGAACACTTCCTTGAGTTCTTCGCGGCTGGTCGGTTTGACCGCGTAACCCACCGCGCCCATGTGCATGGCCGCCTCGACGCGGTCTTCCACCGATATGATGTGCACCGGGATATGCCGGGTGGCAGCCAGCTCCTTCAGGCGCTGCAACACGGTGAGGCCGGAGTGGTCGGGCAGGCGCATGTCCAGCAGGATCGCATCGGGAATGTACTGGGCGGCCAGCGCGAAGCCCTCGTCGGCGCCCTGGGCCACCAGGCAGCTGTAGCCCAGTTCGTGAGCCAGGTCGAAGAGGATACGGGCGAAGTTCGGCTCGTCCTCGATCACCAGGATGCAGCGGTTGCCGAACGGGGCGTGCTCGCGGTCATCGGCGAAGGTCGGTGCAGGCAGTTTCGGCGATGCTGCCGTGGCGACCTTGGGCGCCGGCGGCAAGGTGTCGACTGCCGGGCGCAGGCTGTGGGCCTCGACCTCCTCGACCTCGGCTTCGTAGCGCTCCGGCATGGTCAGGCTGAACACACTGCCCTGGCCAGGGTTGCTGTCGACGCTGATCTGTCCACCCAGCAAATGCGCCAGGTCGCGGGAAATCGACAGGCCCAGCCCGGTGCCGCCGTATCGGCGGTTGCTGCTGCCATCGACTTGGTGGAAGGCACCGAAGATCGCCTGCTGCTGGTCGGCGGCGATACCGATGCCGGAATCGCGCACGGCGAAGACAATGCCGGTGCCTGCCTGGTGGCTGATGGTCAGGCTGACCTGGCCGTGGTCGGTGAACTTGATCGCATTGGACAGCAGGTTCTTGAGTATCTGCTCCAGGCGCTGGCGGTCGGTGAACAGTGTCACCGGTACATGGGGCTCGACGTTGACCTCGAACGCCAGGCCCTTGTGCTCGGCCAGCGGCAGGAACATGCCGCGCAGGCCTTCGACCAGGCGCTCCAGCTGAGTGGTCTCGGGGCGCACTTCAAGCTTGCCGGCCTCGACTTTGGCGATGTCGAGAATGTCGTTGATCAGGTTGAGCAAGTCATTGCCGGCCGAATAGATGGACTCGGCGAACTTGACCTGTTCGGCGCTGAGGTTGCCCTCGCCGTTCTCCGCCAGCAGCTTGGCCAGGATCAGCGAGCTGTTGAGCGGTGTGCGCAACTCGTGGGACATGTTGGCGAGGAACTCGGACTTGTACTTGCTCGAACGCTGCAGCTCATCGGCGCGGGCCTGCAACTCTTGCTGGGCCTGCATCAGCTCGTCGTTCTTGCGGTCCAGGGCATCGGTACGCTCGGACAGTTGCTCGTTGGTCTGCTCAAGCTCGGCTTGCTGGGTCTCCAGGTGGGCCTGGGACTCCTTGAGCACGCGGGACTGCTCTTCAAGCTCCTCGTTAGCAGTCTTGAGTTCTTCCTGCTGCACCTGCAGCTCTTCGTTGAGCTGCTGAGTCTCGGCCAGCACTTCCTGGAGGCGCTGGCGGTATCGGGCGCTTTCGATTGACATGCCGAGGTTGCCACCAACCCGCTCCATCAGCTCATCGTCGCGCTCCTGCAGTGGGCGCAGGAAGCCCAGCTCGATCACGCCATTGATCTGGCCATCATCGATGGCCGGCATCAGCAAGGCACTGCGCGGCAAGCCGCTCCCCAGGCCGGAACTGAGGCGGTAGTAGTCCTCGGGCAGGTCATCCAGGCGCAGCAGGCGGCCTTCGCGCACTGCCTGAGACAGCAGGCCATCGTGGGCGGCCAGCACCTGTTCGCGGCCCTGCTCCTCGGCGTCCAGGCCATAGCTGGCGACGCGCACCAGGCGGCCATGGCCGTCGCGCACGTACAGCGCACCGACCACGCTGCCCAGATAGCTGGCGAAGAAGCGCAGGATGTTTTCGCCAAGCATCGGCAGGGTCAGCTGCCCCAGCACCTGCTCGGCCAGCTGGGTCTGGCCGTTGCGCAGCCAGGCCTGGTGTTCCAGGCGCTCGGCCGAGCGCTGCTGAGCCTTGAGGTTGTCATCGTAGCTGGTAGACAGCGCCATCAGGTCGCGACGGCCCAGGTAAGCCAACAAAGCGCTCAGGCCAACGATCAATAGCGAAAACGCTGAGATGGCGGTCACCGTGACGCTGCTGACCTTCTCGTTGCGGGCCATGCGCAGCTGCTGTTCAGTGCCGATCAGGTCGTCGAATTCCTTGCGGATCTCGTCGGTGATGCGTTTGCCGCGACCGTTGATGACCGACTGTCGGTAATCCCCGCCATCGCGGCGCTGGTTGATCATCTCGCCGCCAAACTCATTCCAGGCATGCTGCAGGGCGATCAAGCGGTCGATGCGGTCGACCTGCTGAGGGTTGTCCTCGACCATGCCGCGCAGGCTGTTGAGGCTACCCTGAATCTTCGGTTTGGCGACCTCGTAAGGGTCCAGGAAGCGCTCGTCACCGGTGATCAGAAACCCGCGCATGCCGGTTTCCATGTCGATCGACAGCTTGACCGCTTCGTTGGCATTGCCGATCACCCGATCGGTGTGCTCGACCCACTGCATGGCCGACAACAGGTAGTTGATCACCGCGACGAAAGCCACGGCACCGAGCAGGCCCACCCCCAGGGGCAAGCCAATGTTGCGGCTCAACAGCTTGCGGAAGCTTTGCTGGTCCATCGAGGCTGCTTGAATCATTTGAAAACGCCCGAGCGAAAAAGTCCATTGAACGGTGTGGCGGATAAAGCCTGTTCTTGTATGCCGCCGCGCTCACCGGTTAACAGCGAGTCTAACCAGCTTTGCTGGCCGCGACAGGGCATTTAGCCAGTATTTGAAGGTTACCTTCAGCAATCGTTCCATCCAATCGCAACGATCGGTATCCTCACGGAACTTCTGACGCTGGCCGGCGCACAGAATAAAGACATTCTTCTGGTACAGGATCACAAAATGCACCTCTTGGTAGTCGAAGATGACGACATCGTCCGTATGTTGATGGTCGATGTGCTCGACGAACTGGGCTATGAGACCCTGGAGGCGGACTGCGCCAGTGCCGCGCTAAAGATCCTTCAAGACCCAGGCAAGGCGCTGGCCCTGCTGATGACCGATGTAGGCCTGCCGGACATGCGCGGCGAAGAACTGGCGAAACAGGCCCGTGCCATCCGGCCAGCGCTGCCAGTGCTGTTTGCCAGCGGCTACGCCGAAAGCCTCGATGTGCCCGAAGGGATGCACATGATTGGCAAGCCGTTCAGCATCGAGCAGTTGCGCGATAAAGTGGTGGGGATTTTGGGTACGCCGTGACATCGGTGGCGCCTCTTCGCGGTTTTACCCGTGAAGAGGCCGGCTCAAGTCCATGACTCGCGCCGCAGCAGGTAAGTATCCATGATCCACCCCTTGCGCCTCCTCGCCTCTTCGCGCACCTGTAGAATCCGCCCCTTCACCGCCTGCAAAGGCCCGGCGATCAGCACTTCGTCCTCCGTTCCCAGGTAAGCCCCCCAATAGATCACCAACCCAGGGTCGTCGATCCGGGCAAATGCGCATTGCCCGTCGAGCATCACCACCACATTGTCGATCTGCCCTTGTTGCGCCAGGCGCCGCCCCGGTAAAACCACCAATGGCTCGCCTATACGGTTCAGCGGCACCTGATGCCGCGCCGCCAGCGCCTGCACACTGCTGATGCCTGGGATGACCTGCAGGCGCAGTGGCACACCACGCTCACGAACCAACTGCAGAATGCGCAGGGTACTGTCATACAAGCCAGGCTCGCCCCACAGCAAAAAGGCGCCGATGTCATCACTGCTCATTTCGTCGGCTATCAGCCGGGCATACAGCGCCGCGCGCTGGCGGTGCCAGTCCTGGACCGCAGTCACATAGTCGGCCGCTTCAGCGTCGCGTCGCGGATCGGCAACCTGTACCAAGCGGTAGCCGCCCTGCGGCCTGTAGCGTTCAACAATGGCCTTGCGCAGACTAATCAGCTCGTCTTTGTCCGAGCCTTTGTCAATTACGAAGAAGACGGTAGCGCGACGCAGAGCATCGACGGCCTCGTAGGTCACCTGGCGCGGGTCGCCTGGGCCGATACCGATCAACAACAGGTCTCTCATGGCTTCGCCCTGAACAAAAACCGGCAGCCATTGTCGGCCGACCGCCGGTGTTTGGCAAAGCGCACTCAGAAGATCGAGAAGGTGTAGCTGACGATGACGCGAGTTTCGTCCATGTCGCGCGCCCACTTTTCGTAGTTGCTGCGGTAGGTAGAATTGCGCAGTCGCACGCTGACATCTTTGAAGGTACCGCTCTGTACCTGGTATTTGAGCTCGGTGTCGCGTTCCCATTCCTTGCCTTGGACGTTACTGCCCGGGACCTTGATGTGGTCGCCATTGATGTAGCGGGTAAAGAACGTCAGGCCCGGCACGCCCAGGGCCTTGAAGTCGTAGTCGTAACGCAACTGCCATGAGCGCTCCTGCGCGGCGGCAAAGTCATTGACTTGCGCATAGTTGACCAGGTACGGGTTGCTGCCATCGAGGTACGGCATGGCGTTTTCGCCATACATGCGCTGCCAGCCTGCACTGACCTTGTGGCCGCCCAGGCTATAACCGAGCATGCCACTGAAGGCGCGATGGTCGATTTGGCCTGCTCGGGCGTTACCGATGTCATCGCTCTTGATCAGCCGCAGGTCGGCCGACAGGCTGCCGACTGCAAGCGGCTGGCTGGCGGCCAGGCCCAGAAAGTGCTGACGGTAGATGTTTTCCAGCTTGGCCATTTGGTATTGAGCACTGAACCGATCATTGAACCGGTAATCCAGCCCTGCCAGGTCGAAGTGGTCGGCTTGGGTATCACAGGCATAGCGCTTGTTCTTGCAATGCACGCGAATGTCCTGGCGGTCGGTGGAATCGCGGGCGGTGTATTTGTTCAGGCGGGCCAGCGTGAACTTCAGGTCGCGCACTTCTTCTGAAGTGAGCATGGCGCCGTGAAACATCGTCGGCAACAGGCGCCCATCGTTGTATTTCAACAACGGAACATCCGGCATCATCGAGCCGTATTTGAACACGGTATTGGACACCTTGACCTTGGCGGCCAGGCCCATCTTCGCGTATTGGTCAGCAGCGTGCCTGGGGTCATGACCAGAAGAAGGCAACAAACCGCTGTTACTGTCCGCCGGGCTGGAGTCCAGCTTGACACCGAACATGCCCAATGCATCCACACCGAGGCCTACCGGGCCTTGGGTATAACCCGACTGCACGTTGAGAATGAAGCCTTGTGCCCACTCTTCCCGCTTGGACGCACCTTGGCTGGAAGTGCTGTGGCCGTCACGAAAATCCCGGTTGAAATAAACTGTGCGTGCTTCGACCTTGGCACGGCTGTCTTCAAGAAAACCGGCGGCCTGGGCGTGCACACCGGCACACATCAGCAACAGGCCGGCAACTCGGCGCCCAGGGGCGAGAGGAAAAGGGGCAAACATGCGAGGGAACATCCGGAGAAAGGCAGAAAACAATGCACGGCGAACGCACGCGGCGCAGACAAGACCCGGCCGAACAATCTCCGACCATCATTGAAAATGATTGCGCAAAGGCGCTAGCCCGCACCATTGGACCATGGTCTAAAAACGCCGCACTGACTACCTGTCACGCATCGAAATTACCGCCCGAAACACTTGTAAAGTTCCCTTCTTAATTGGAAAAGTTTGCGGTTTACCCAATTGCCACAAGTGTCTACACTCGATACCAGCGAACAGTTTAACCCCCCCGCGTGGCCGGCGTTATTTCTCTTCAATGTTCGTCACGCCCCGCCACAGATGACGTACAGGAGTGATTACAGTGTCCAGACTTGCAGAGTTTCGTGCTGCCGAAAAAGCGCTCCAGGAACAGATGGCTCAACTGGAGGCGCTAAAAAAGGATGCCGGCCTAAAACGTGAAATCGAATTCGAGCAGAAACTAGTCGGCCTGATGAAAAGCTATGACAAAAGTCTGCGCGACATCATCGCCATCCTCGACCCCAAGGCCGTCACTCGGGGCGCGACCAGTGCGCCAAAGCAACAACGTCGTCCGCGCGTGGTGAAAGTGTATGAAAACCCGCACACCGGCGAGCTGATCGAGACCAAAGGTGGTAACCACCGCGGGCTGAAGGCGTGGAAAGAACAGTACGGGGCCGGCACGGTGGAAAGTTGGCTGCGCTGATGAAACGTCAACGCTTGCTTCACACTTTTTTCACAAGGGCTGGCTCAATATCGAGACAGCTAAAGGACTAGCGACCCCATCACGCGCCCGCACACGCGGGCCTCTATTTCCAGCGCCCTGCACTCGTGCAGGGCGCTTTCATTTGCGCAATCGGTTCACTGCCGTATCATGGCCCTCCTGTCTGTTCCGCTGGCCCCGGTGCCAGCCTCGTCTCTGGAGTACCCATGAGCCTGCACGATCTGCAAAACCTGCCTGGCGTCACCGCACAGCCCGACGCCGCCACTGCTCAATTCGTTTTCAACCACACCATGCTGCGGGTCAAGGACATCGAGAAGTCGCTGGACTTCTACACCCGTGTCTTGGGCTTTCGAGTGGTCGACAAGCGCGACTTCCCGGAAGCGGAATTCAGCCTGTACTTCCTGGCCTTGGTCGACCCGGCGCAGATTCCGGCCGACGACGCCGAGCGCCATCAGTGGATGAAATCGATCCCCGGCGTGCTTGAGCTGACCCACAACCACGGTACTGAAAACGACCCGGCGTTCGCCTATCACAACGGCAACACCGACCCACGTGGTTTCGGCCACATCTGCATTTCGGTACCGGACGTGCGTGTTGCCTGCGCCCGCTTCGAAGAGCTGAACGTGCCGTTCCAGAAACGCCTGGCAGACGGCCGCATGAACCATCTGGCCTTCGTCAAAGACCCGGACGGTTACTGGGTCGAAGTGATTCAGCCCTCTGAGCTCAAGGGCTGATCCGAAAGTGTGAGCCTCGTCGGCTTGCGCTCGTCAGGCCGGGAACTCCCGGCCCCTCGCTGTGGTATATGGAAGTAACAGCTTCACTAGCCACAGCGAGGTAAGGACGATGCAATCTCTTCACTGTGAATACCGCGACCACACCATCACCGCCAGTGTGATGCCTCACCCCGACTCCCCTCTGCCCTATTCTGCGGGGTGCCTGATCACCGATCCGCAAGGCCATACCAGCAAGCGTTTATCCATGCCGATGAAGTTCTTCTCTAACCTTGAGAATGCTCAGCATGTGTCGCTGGCCCATGGCCGGGCCTTGGTGGACGAGCAGTTGGACAAGGGGCACAAGGCGTTCTGACCTTGGGCATCGACGGCCTCCTCGCCGGGTTGCCCGCGAGGAGGCCGCAGAAGAAGAGCTAGACGTCCCGGGCGTATGCCACTGCAGCCTCGACCTGCTCCCGGGTAGGTCGCACGCCGGTGTACAGTACGAACTGCTCCAGTGCTTGCAACGCGATCACCTCCAAACCGGTAATCACCGGCTTGCCGAGCGCCTGCGCCCGGCGGATCAAGGGCGTCTGCGCCGGCATAGCCACCACATCGAAGACCCGCTGCGCCGCAGCAATGGCGTTCTCGCTGAACGCCAGCTCGTGGGCCTCTTGCCCGCCCGCCATGCCGATCGGCGTCACATTCACCAGCATCGGCGGGCACCGG
Organism: Pseudomonas putida; assembly: GCF_016406145.1. Lineage (NCBI taxonomy): Bacteria > Pseudomonadati > Pseudomonadota > Gammaproteobacteria > Pseudomonadales > Pseudomonadaceae > Pseudomonas > Pseudomonas putida. Next base: position 2,332,558 of record NZ_CP066306.1, on the reverse strand, counting down.
TCACCCAGCTCAGCGACCCAGCGATAGCCACAAACGTCGGCCAACTGCCGCCCCGCCTGCTCGTTGCGGGCGACGATGATGCCCTCCTTGAACCCGGCATCGCGCAGAGCACTGGCAACCGCCTTGGCCATGCCACCACTGCCGCGCAGGGCAAAGGCTGTAGACGGGTCGACACGATGCTGCTCGAGCAGCTGCCGCACTGCCAGGTAGTCGGTGTTGTAGGCTTTCAGATGACCTGCCGTGTTGACCACGGTGTTGACCGACTCGATGGCTGCCGCTGACGGGTCAACCTCATCGACCAAGGCCATGCAGGCCTCCTTGTAGGGCATGGAAACACCACAGCCGCGGATGCCCAGCGCGCGGATACCCGCCACAGCGGCCGGCAAGTCATCGGTGCTCATCGCCTTGTAGTAGTAGTCCAGGCCCAACTGCCGGTACAGGTGGTTATGAAAGCGAACGCCAAAGTGACCTGGCCGGCCGGCCAGGGAAATGCACAGCACGGTGTCCCTGCTGGGAGTTGCCGTCATAACCTGCTCCTTGTTCGTAACTGAAACGTTTGTTCAGCGTAACAGACCCACCCGTTCATCGCCCCTTACACAACCTTTACCGTTTCCCTGCACTCAGCTGACAGTGGCTAGAGCCATAGTAGTGAACAGTTGATAAAGCTGATGAGCACTATTGAGCGAGTCGATTTCAAACCGAGCTGGCCACTGCGTAAGGTAGGGGCATGTTTTACAGGAGGTCCACATGGCCACTATCCAGATCATGTCCGTCGTCGGCAGCGCCGTTCCCTCTACCCTGCGTGAGCAAGGCCTGCTGGCATGCTGGTACCTGGTGCGTAACGGTGAAGCGGTGAGCGGACCGTTGGCCACCCGTGCATCAGCCCAGGCCCTTGCCGACCGACTGAAGGACGATTGTCTGCTCGCTTGAAAACGAACGTGTTGTGCGTTGCTCTTTGCCCTGTTCTGGCCCGCCTTTTGGCGGGTCTTTTTGTGCCAGCGCGAAACCGACGAACGGAGGGAGAATAACCGTTACAGCATGAAGGTTTTTTCATTTCGACCGGGTAGCTCCACGAGCATTCGACAGCCGCTGAGCCATACTCCAGAATGCGAGCGGTTTTTGGGGGAAACCCTTGCACAGCCAACGACATACCAACTTTTAGTGAGCCTGAACGTGAAAACATCCCTGTCCATCCTCAGCCTGCTGCTGTTGCTCACAGGTACCGCGACCCTACCGTCGACCGCTGCTGCACAACCCCCAGCCCAGATTCAACGCGACCCTTCAAAGCTGCATCTGGCTTCCGGCAGCGCCCTGCTGATCGACCTCAATACCAACAAGGAGCTGTATTCGAGCCACGCCGACCGCGTGGTGCCGATTGCCTCGGTGACCAAACTGATGACCGCGATGGTGGTGCTGGACGCCAAGCTGCCCATGGATGAGATGCTCACCATGACCATCGCCAACAACCCGGACATGAAAGGGGTGTACTCGCGCGTGCGCCTGGGCAGCCAACTCAACCGCCGCGAAACCCTGCTCATTACCCTGATGTCGTCAGAAAACCGCGCCGCCACCTCCCTGGCCAACCACTATCCAGGGGGCTACCCGGCTTTCATCAAGGCAATGAACGCCAAAGCCCGCAGCCTGGGCATGGCGCACACCCGCTATGTCGAGCCGACCGGCCTGTCGACGCAGAACGTCTCCAGCGCACGCGACCTGGCCAAGCTGCTGATGGCGTCGCGCAAATACCCGATGCTCAGCGAGCTGTCGACCACCCGCGAAAAAACCGTGGCCTTCCGCAAACCCAACTACACACTGGGCTTTCGCAATACCGACCACCTGGTCAACAAGAGCAACTGGGACATCAAGCTGACCAAGACCGGCTTCACCAATGAGGCCGGGCATTGCCTGGTGCTGCTGACGCGCATGGACAACCGCCCGGTGGCCATGGTGATCCTCGATGCGTTCGGCAAGTACACCCACTTTGCCGATGCAAGCCGCATGCGCCAGTGGCTGGAGACCGGCACAGCCAAGCCGGCACCGGCAGTGGCGATGCAGTACAAGTCGGACCGGCAGAACAAGAGCCGCCTGGCCGCAGAGTAACGCCTCAAAGGGCTGGCCCGTTTGCGGCGTTATCCGCAGGCGGGCCGGTTCACATAGGCTCAGGCCTGAGTGCTGACGACCGTACCGGCAGTGCTGCCACCCGTCTCCTGCAACGCTTCGAGCAGCTGCGACGTAGCGGTCATGATCTGGCCATTGAGCGTGGTAATGCTCGCCTGCCTGGCACTCACGGCAGCGGTCTTGGCTGTCTCTTCCATTTTCTGCGCCATCAGGTTGGCCAGTTGCTTCTGCTCTTCGGCCAACTGCTTTTGCAGCTGCTTGATCATCTCGCGCAATTGCTTGATGTGCGCAGGCTCCGAGCTCTCATCGCTTTGCTGCGCACCTTGCGCACCGCCGCCACCCTGAGCCTTCGCCGTTTCTGACGACGCGGCTGACGCTTCACTCTTCTGAGCGTCTTCGCTTTTTACCGTTTCAGCACTGCCGGCGGCCTGCGCCGAAACGTTGTTGATGGTGATTGCTGCGATACCTGCCATGTTCCGGTCCCTGCCTTGAAATAGGTCCTTGCGTTGACCTGCCTATCGGCCACGCGGCGCAGTTCTTTAGCCCGGCAGCACAAGCTGTGCGCAATGACTCAGGTAAATTCCCGGGTACATGGCTCGTTCCAACCAATGTACTCACGCAGGCGCCGGAGCACCGGCGGGCGCACACATTCGACCATTATGGGATCGCAGCCATGAGCCAGTCTTCAAACCCGGAAACCATCAAGGATCTGATCGGCGTGGGCTTTGGCCCTTCCAACCTGGCCTTGGCCATCGCCCTGGAGGAACTCGCCCAGAGCCAGGGCCGCGCCCTCGACGCGCTGTTCATCGACAAGCAGAAGCAATACCGCTGGCATGGTGAAACGCTGGCGACCCAGAGCGAGCTGCAGATATCCTTCCTCAAGGATCTGGTCTCGCTGCGCAACCCCACCAGCCCCTACAGTTTCGTCAACTACTTGCACCAGAAGCAGCGCCTGGCCGATTTCATCAACCTGGGCACCTTCTACCCCTGCCGCCTGGAGTACAACGACTACCTGCGGTGGGCCGCCGAACATTTCGCCACTCAAGCCGTCTATGGCGAGCAAGTGCTGCGCATCGAGCCAGAAGTGAAGGCTGGCCGTGTCGAGCATTTGCGCCTGGTTTCTGAAGATGCGCAGGGCCGTGAATACACCCGGCGTACCCGTTCGGTCGTGGTCGGCACGGGCGGTACGCCGAAAATCCCGGAAAAATTCGGCGCCTTCAAGGACGACCCGCGCGTCTTCCACCACTCCCAGTACCTGAGCAGCCTGCAAAAGTTGCCATGCGCCGAAGGCAAACCGATGCGCATCGCGGTAATCGGCTCTGGCCAGAGCGCAGCAGAAGCATTCATCGACCTCAATGACAGCTACCCGTCGGTCAAAGTCGACATGATACTGCGCGGTTCGGCACTCAAGCCTGCGGACGACAGCCCGTTCGTCAACGAGATCTTCTCGCCGGACTACACCGACCTGGTCTACAACGAGCCGGCCGAGCAGCGCGCCAAGCTGCTGGGTGAATACCACAACACCAACTACTCAGTGGTCGATCTGGACCTGATCGAGCGCATCTACGGCATCCTCTACCGCCAAAAGGTTTCGCATCAGCTGCGCCACAACGTGCTGTGCCGTCGCCAGGTGGAAGCGGTTGTGGCCACCCGCGACGGCATCGAACTCACCCTGCGCGACCTGGCCACCGACCAGCATCAGACCCACCGTTACGATGCGGTCATTTTGGCCACCGGCTACGAGCGCCGCTCGCATCGCGACCTGCTGGCGCCGTTGGCCGGTTACCTTGAGGATTTCAACGTCGATCGCAACTACCGGGTATTGTCCAGCCCGAATCTTGAAGCTTCGGTTTACCTGCAAGGTTTCTGCGAGGGCAGCCATGGCCTGAGCGACACTCTGCTGTCGGTACTGCCGTCGCGTGCCGCCGAAATCGGCCGGGCGCTATACCAAGACCTCGCGCGCCAACATGACAAAGCGCAACCGTCGGTCGCCCTCACCAGCGCCTGACCCGTCGCTGCCTTCAAGCCGACACGGCGCCCCGCGCCCTGTCGGCTTTTGCTTTTCTGAAATATTTAGTTGCATTTAAATAGGCAGGATTTCCATTCTCATTCGTCTTTATAGATGCAGCCCCTGTGGTTGGGCATATGCTCGACCCTCATTTTCAGAAGACCGACCCATGGCCAAATCAACCAAAAAATCCAAGTCCAAGCTGTGGTTCCTGGTCCACAGCTGGCTCGCCCTGCCGATCTGGTTCTTCGTGCTGATCGTCTGCTTCACCGGCATGCTTGCCGTGGTCAGCCAGGAAATCGTCTGGCTGGCCAACGCTGATGTGCGCGCCAGCAAGCCCGACGACAGCGCCGAACGCCTGACCTTTCAGCAGGTGCTAGACGCCCTGCACAAGGCCGAACCCGATATGGTGGTGCGCACACTGAGGCAGCCGGATGGTTCGCACTTTGCCCTCAACGCCGGGGTTACCCTGCCGGACGGCAGCAGCCCGACGCTGTACGTCAACCCCTACACCGGGGCCATCCAGGGCAAGGTCCCGGACTTCAACTTCGAAGCGTTCACCCGTGCCCTGCATGGCTGGTGGCTGGTGCCCTTCACCAACGGTTTCAGTTGGGGCTGGTACCTGGTCTCGCTGCTGGGCCTGCCGATGCTCGCTTCGCTGGTGACCGGGCTGGTGGTGTACAAGAAATTCTGGAAAGGCTTCTTCAAGCCCATCCGCACCGGCCATGGCTCGCGCATTTTCTGGGGCGATCTGCATCGCCTGGCCGGGGTCTGGTCGATCTGGTTCATCGCGGTCATCGCCATCACCGGTACCTGGTTCCTGATCCAGGCGATCCTGTTCGATAACCACATCACGATCTCCAGCCAACCGATCACACCTGTGATCGCCCGGGAAGATGTACCGCAAACCGCCGATGGCAGCCCTGCCCCGCGCATCGACCTGGACGAAGCGGCGCGTATCGCCGGCCTGGCCATCCCGGGCCTTGAAATCAACGCCATCTCGCTGCCCGCCACGGCCTACAGCCATATCACCCTCAATGGCCCGGGCTGGTACCCGCTGATGTTCCAGAGTGCCAACATCAACCCCTACACGCGTAACGTCGACAGCCAGTTCCTGATCAGCGACCGCTCCGCCCTGGAGTTCGTCACCGAATCCATGCGCCCACTGCACACCGGCGACTTTGGCGGCCTGCCGGTCAAACTGATCTGGTTCTTCTTCGGCCTGGTGCTGACGCTGATGGTGTTCAGCGGCCTGTTGATCTGGACCAAGCGGACCGCCCAGGCGACTGCCGCCGCCCTCAAGCGCAGCGAGCGTGCGCCCCGCGCCACCGCCAGCGACACCCCCGTGGAGATCCGCACATGAGCCAGGCCCAGGCCCTGCCCACCCGCCCATTCAAGCAATGGTGGCTGAAGTGGCGCTTTCACTTGAACATTCTGTTGATCCTCATCCCGCTGGGCTTCATGCCCAAGTATTTCGCCGACGCCAAGCTGTTTCGCGGCGATGCCGGGCTGGGCGTGAACCAGATCAGCGATATCCAGGTTGGCCCTTACAGCCTGAACCTGGCCGAGCTGCGCAGTGAAGCCCCCCGCGCCGACGGCCCGGCGGGCTACTTCAAGCCCTTCAACGCCGCGCTTTGCAAAGCCTGCATCAACGACGTCAAAGCGGTGTACCTGCGCATCGGCAAACCCCGCAGCCTGCGCGCCGCCGGCACCATCTTCTTCGGCGCGCCGTACCGCATGGTGACCAACCTGCCGATCCCTGCGCGCACCAAGCCCGACGCGCAGATCTGGATCACCCTCGAAGGCTGGGACGGCAGCATGCACCAGGCATCGGTACCGCTGAGCAAGGCTTCGCCAGCCACCGTGGCCTGGCTCGAAAAACAAGGAGGCAAGAAATGAAGCACATGATGCGCAGGCTCGCCCTGCCCCTGCTGGTGCTGGCCGCAGGCCCGGCCCTGGCCCACAACCCGATGTGCGAGTGCGAAGAGCTCGATGGCGGCCAGGTCAAGTGCACCGGTGGCTTCTCGGACGGCAGCGGCGCCCCGGGCGTGACCCTGGACGTGATCGGCTACGACGAGCAAGTACTGGTCGGCGGCAAGCTCGGCGATGACTCGACGCTTACCTTCAAGCGCCCCGATGGCGAGTTCTACGTGCTGTTCGATGCCGGCCCCGGCCACGTGGTGGAAGTCGACTACGCCGACATCGCGCAACCATGAGCGGCCCTACCCTGAGCCGCACCCAGGTGGTGCGCCCCGCCGGCGCCGGGCACGAAACCCTCTACGTGCTGCTGGTCAGCCTGCTGATCGTCATCGTCGCGGCCTGCGTGGTGCTGCTGCGCGGTGAACGCGAAGACGAGCAGGCCATCGCCAGCCACCAGATCGACGCCCGCCGCGACCTGACGCCCGCCGAACAAGGCGTCTATACCGACCTTCGCGTCGCATTCGACGAGATCCAGCTGCTGCGCGAAGAAACCGCCGCCGTACCCAGTGTGGTGTCGTTGGCCGAGGAAGGCTTGCCACCGTTCGTGGTAGATGCCGGCAGCCAGAGCCGTGGCAGCCACCAATGGCAGTGGCTGGAGGCTGGCGCCTATCTGGGTCGCAGCCAGGCCCCGCAGGTCGCCGGCAGCTTTTTGCTGATCGTGCCGCACGAGCGCAGCGGCCAGCCTGACGTCTGGCTGCGCCGCGACAGCGCCGCCGTGGTACCGCAAGACCTTGGCCAGGCAACCCTGATCGCCGCTGGCTGGCAGCAAGTGGTCAGCCATTACGACGCTGGGGTCACCCGCGAACACCGTCACTGAACCCAAGGAATTCCCCCATGTTGCGCTCCGCCCTCACCCTGCTCCTGGCCCTCGCGTTACCGGCCCTGGCCCTGGCCGACACCGGCAAGCCCTTGCGCATCGGCATTACCCTGCATCCGTACTACAGCTATGTGAGCAATATCGTCGGCGACAAGGCCGAAGTGGTGCCGCTGATTCCCGCAGGCTTCAACCCGCACGCCTACGAGCCACGCGCCGAGGACATCAAGCGTATCGGCAGCCTGGACGTGGTGGTGCTCAACGGCGTCGGCCATGACGATTTCGCCGACCGCATGATCGCCGCCAGTGAGAAGCCCGACATCAAGACCATCGAAGCCAACCAGAACGTGCCGCTGCTGGCGGCCACCGGCATCGCCGCCCGCGGTGCCGGCAAAGTGGTCAACCCGCACACCTTCCTGTCCATCAGCACCACCATTGCCCAGGTCAACAACATCGCCCGTGAACTGGGCAAGCTCGACCCGGACAACGCCAGGTTCTACACCCAGAATGCCCGCGCCTATGCCAAGCGCCTGCGCGGCTTGCGCGCCGAGGCGCTGGCCAAGGTCACCGAAGCGCCCGGCGCCAACTTCCGTGTGGCCACCATTCATGCAGCCTACGACTACCTGGTGCGTGATTTCGGCCTGGAGGTCACGGCAGTGGTGGAGCCGGCCCACGGCATCGAACCGAGCCCGGCACAGCTGAAGAAAACCATCGACCAGCTCAAGGCGCTGGACGTCAAGGTGATCTTCTCGGAAATGGACTTCCCGTCGGCCTATGTCGAGACCATCCAGCGTGAGTCCGGTGTGCGCCTGTATCCGCTGACGCACATTTCCTACGGTGAATACACCAAGGACAAATACGAAGTAGAGATGAAGCGCAACCTCGACACCGTGGTCCGCGCCATTCAGGAGAACCGCGCATGACCGCGGCCGCCAACCTCGTTGTGCGCGGCGGGCCCGGCATCGAATTCGCAGGCATCGACCTGACGCTCGGCCGCACGCGCATCCTCGAGCAGGTCCGGTTCAACGTCGCCGCCGGCAGCGTGCATGCCATCGTCGGGCCCAACGGCGGCGGTAAAAGCTCGCTGATCAAGACCCTGCTCGGGCAGATGCCACACCAGGGCCAACTGACCCTGCACTGGCCGGGCGAGCACCAGGTGATCGGTTACGTGCCCCAGGCGCTGGAGTTCGACCGCGGCCTGCCGATGACCGTGGACGACTTCATGGCCGCAATGTGCCAACGCCGCCCGGCCTTTCTCGGCCTTTCGCGTCGCGTGCAACCGGCAATCGACGCAGCGCTGGCGCAGGTAGGCATGCTCGACAAACGCAAGCGGCGCATGGGCGCGTTATCGGGTGGCGAACGCCAGCGCGTGCTGCTGGCCCAGGGTTTGATCCCCGAGCCGCAGTTGCTGGTGCTCGACGAACCCATGTCGGCGCTCGATGAAGCCGGCATCCAGGTGTTCGAGCACTTGCTGCACGGCTGGCGCCAGGCCGGCACCACCGTGCTGTGGATCGAACACGACCTGCAAGCAGTGTTGCGCTTGGCCGACCGGGTCACCGGGCTGAGCCGCCAGGTACTGTTCGACGCCCCACCTGCTCAAGCCCTCACCCCGGAACGCCTGCTGAGCCTGTTCTCCGTACACCCGCGCAGCGAGGGTCGCACCTGATGAGCTATGAAGCATTCCGCCAACTGGTCCAGGAATGGGCCGGCGCTGGCTACCTGCCCGAGGCACTGGCCTACGGTTTCGTGATCAACGCACTGCTCGCCGGCCTGATGATCGGCCCGGTACTGGGCGGCCTGGGCACCCTGGTGGTGGTCAAGCGCTTTGCCTTCTTCTCCGAAGCGGTCGGGCATGCCGCCCTGACCGGGGTGGCCATCGGCATCCTGCTCGGTGAACCCTACACCGGGCCTTACGGCAGCCTGTTCGGCTACTGCCTGCTGTTCGGCATCCTGCTCAACTTCCTGCGCAACCGCACCGGGCTGTCGCCGGACACGCTGATCGGGGTGTTCCTTTCGGTGTCGCTGGCACTCGGGGCAAGCCTGCTGCTGATGCTGGCCGGCAAGATCAACGTGCACATCCTCGAAAACGTGCTGTTCGGCTCGGTACTGACGGTCAGCGCGCAGGACCTGGTGGTGCTGGGCATCGTCGCTGCCCTGGTGCTGGCGCTGGCCCTGCCGCTGTACAACCGCATCATCCTGGCCAGCTTCAACCCACAGCTGGCCGCCGTACGCGGGGTAGCAGTGAAGACCCTGGACTACCTGTTCGTGGTGCTGGTGACGCTGGTAACGGTGGCGTCGGTGAAGGTGATCGGGGCAATCCTGGTCGGTGCGCTGCTGGTGATTCCGGCCGCTGCCGCGCGCCTGGTCAGCCAGTCGCTCAAAGGGTTTTTCTTCATCTCGGTACTGATCGCCACCCTGAGCACGCTGCTGGGCATCCTGATGCCAATCGTCTTCGACCTGCCGATACCGTCGGGTGCCGCGATCATCCTGGTTGCCGGCCTCTGCTTCGCCCTCGCGGCCCTGGCCCGCGCCCTCGTCCCACGCCTGCAAGGAAACCCGGCATGAACCTGAAACAGCTCACCCTGGCGCTGGCCCTCACCGGCCTGCCTTCGCTCGCCCTCGCCACTGAAGTGCTGACCACCCTGCCGGTGACCCACAGCCTGGCCGCTGCCTTGCTCGACGGTACCGCCGTGCAGCTCAAGCGCGCCGCGCCGGCCAACCTGCCAGCCAGCCGCCAGCCTTCTTACTTCAGCAGCCGTGGCGGAGCGAGCCTTGCCAAAGCGGCGCAGCAGGCCGATGCGGTGATCGGCCTGCGCTCAATCTGGCGTGACGACCCGCTGTACCCCATGGCCCGGCGCAGCAATATCCGCATCGTCGAAATCGATGCAGCGCGGCCGGTGGACGGTGCCCTGCCGGGCATCGCGGTCAGTGGCGACGACGCCTACAGCGCCTACCCCTGGCTGAACCCGACCAACCTTGGGCGCATGGCCGACGTGCTGGCCAACGACCTGGAACGCCTGGCGCCCGCCGACAAAGCGAAGATCCAGGGCAACCTGGCGGGGCTCAAGCGCCAGTTGCTGGAATTGACCGCCAGCAGCCAGACGAAGCTTGCCGAGGTCGATAACCTCAGCGTGGTCAGCCTGTCCGAGCGCCTGGGCTACCTGGCCAGCGGCTTGAACCTGGATGTGGTGGAACAGGCACTGCCGGCCGAGGGCAAGTGGGACGAAGCCGCGCTCAAGGCACTGGGCGAAAACCTCAAGAGCCAGGATGTGGCGCTGGTGCTGGACCATCGGCAGCCGGATGCGGCAGTGGCCGAGGTGATCAAGGCCTCGGGGGCCACGTTGCTCGTGGTGGAAAGTGACCCGCAAGACGCCTTGGCCGGGCTCAAGGCCAGTGTCGATCAGGTGGTCGGGGCGCTGAGCAAAGGGTGATGCAGCCTGTACCTGCCCGATCGCCGGCTTGCCGGCGATCGGGCCAGGGCAGACAGCCCTAGCGTTTCATGCACCGCTGATACCGCTCATCCACCCTCCCCGCAAACCACGCCGTGGTCAGCTTGCGGGTGATCTTCGGGCTTTTCAGTTCGATCCCCGGCAACCGGGCGCGCGGCACCGGCTTGCCTGCGGCTGCGTCAGCCAGGGCGAACACCCCGCTGTACAGTTTGCTGTCCTCGAACGCCAGGCTGTCACCCAGTTCCAGCTGGCTGCGGATCTGCGGGTTACGCAGCCCCAGCTTCACACCCAGCTTGCGCGCCGCCTGCTCGGTACTGCCAGGCATGATCGCGCCGGGGGCGATCAGGTCACCATCCAGGGCCAAGGGCACGCCCGTCACTTTGCTCAGGGCAGCCTGAAACGCGGCATTACGGCTGGCGTACCAGCCCGCGTTGAAGTCGGCGAAGCGATAGAGCTGGCGCTCATAGTGCGCGGGGTAACCCAGCAAATGGCCAATACCGAAATACATGCCGCCTCGACGGCTGAAGACCTCCTGACGAATGGTGCCGTCGTACGTGTAGGGGTAGTCCTTGGCATGCTGCTCGGCAAACTCGACGCTGACCTGCATCGGCCCACCGGTGTGCACCGGGTTCAGCCCGCCCAGCAAGGTCCGGCCCAACGGCAGGCCGGTGATGAACTCGTCGTACAGCGCACTCAGCTGCTTCTCACTGCGCACCGCAAGCAGCCGCTGCTGATACGTCTGGCCATTGCCCGAAGCCGTATTCAGTGCACCGTCCACCAGCAACCGCGGGATATGCAGGCTCGCCGCGCGGCGGTCGACCTCGGCACGGGCAATGCGCCCAAGGTTAGGGACCTGCGGGTCGGCATTGAAGGTCGATTCCTGCTCGGTCACCGCCAGCACCGCACACAGGTTGCTCTTGCTCGGGGCGATACGCTGGGCTTCGAACGCCACCTGGATATCCTTGGCCCAGCCCTCGCGGTCCCTGGCCTGGGCAGGCAACAAGCGCACCAGTTGGGCACGCACCTTGGCGGGGTCGGCCTCGGGCTCTTCCTCGCGACGCCCGGCGCAACCCTGCAGCAGCGCCAGGGCCATCAACCCGGCAGCCAGCAGCCGGCCGTTCAGGGTTGGTCCCCGACCAGGTAGGTCTTGCTGATATGGCGAAATTGCGGGTGGCTGGCGTTGCCCATGAGCTCGAACAGCACCATTTCGCGGGTGACTACCTGCGCCCCGGCCTGCCGCATCCGCTCAAGCCCAGCAGCCTTGTTGGCCAAGGTACGGCTGTCGCAGGCATCCTCGACCAGGAACACCTGCTTGCCCAGGCCCAGCAGGCCGAGCACGGTCTGCAGCACGCAGACGTGGGTTTCCATGCCACACACGATTACTTGCTCTCGCGCCAGAAGGCTGGTTGGCATGCACTGGGCCGCAACGCAAGAAAAGTGGGTTTTTTCCACGACTTCAGCTGCAGGGGCGGCGGCGAGAAGTTCGGGCAGGGTATGACCCAGGCCTTTTGGGTATTGTTCGGAGATGACGATCGGCAGCGCCAGATCGGTGCATGCGGCCAGCAGCCAGCGCGCCCGGGCGCGGGTGCCCTCGGCGTCGCTCATCGCGCCAATGAGCTTTTCCTGGATGTCGACGACCAGCAGCGTGGCCTTGTGAGGATCGATCAGCATTGTCTGCCTCTTGCCTGGGAAAATACCTAGCATCCCCAAGGCAAGCGGCAACGTCAATCAGGCGCAAAGCCGATGGGGCTCCAATGCTGCAGCCAGCGCCGTGAGTACACGGTCCTCTTGCTCATGGATGAAGAAGTGGCTGCCCGGAAACATCTGCAAGGTGAATGCACCCTGGGTTTCCTGGCCCCAGGCCCGCAGTTGCTCTTCACTGGCGCGGTCGTCTTGCCCACCCAGCACATGCAGCGGGCACGCCAAGGCAGGCCTTGGGCGGTAACTGTACCGGCCACAGAGCAGGAAATCCGCCCGCAGAATCGGCAACGTCAGGCTCATCAGCTCGGCGTTGGCCAGCACCTCCTCCGGCGTGCCATTGAGCTCGCGCAGCTCATTGCGCAGCTCGTCATCGGTCTTGGGGTCGCGCCAGTTCTTGCCGTCGTAGTCCTCACGCCGGGTGGGCGCCGCAGTACCGCAGGCTAACAGCGCCACCGGTGGCGGGCACCCCAGCGCCTGCAGCTCGTGGGCCAGCTCGAAGGCCAGCAGCGCCCCCAGGCTATGGCCGAGCAGCGCATACGGCGTGGCGGCGGCCTGGCGCTGTTCGGCTGCCAGCTGCCGCGCCAAGGCCTGCATGTCGGTGTGCAGCGGCTCGCCCATGCGCGCACCGCGCCCAGGCAATTCGACCGGGCATACCTGCAGCCAGGCTGGCAGCTTGCGCCGCCAACGGCTGTAGACCATGGCACTGGCCCCGGAATAAGGCAGGCACAGCAGGTTGAGCGCGGTCACTGTGCGGCAGCGTCCGCCATCTTCTGGCGCAGGCTCAGCGGGCGCATGTCGGTCCAGACTTCATCGATATAGGCCAGGCAGTCCTTCTTCAGCCCGCTCTTGCCCACAGCGCGCCAGCCGTTGGGGATCGCCTTGTAGTCGGGCCAGATGGAATATTGCTCTTCGTGGTTGACCACTACCTGGAATTGGATATCGTCGCGGTCGAAAACGGAAGTCATTGCCTGTCTCCTTGAGTGATGGATGCCGGTACGCGCGTGGCGTAGAGCGGCTCTCTGGTAGACGTAGGAAACTTCCGGAAAATTAGCAATTGGGCACGTCAACATCTGGGCCTCAAGCATCCCTCAGCAAGTCATAGGTATCCAGCAAGCGATAAGCCACCTGCGGATTGCGCTCCAACCCTCGCCGGATAGCCGCTGGAATCGACTGGCGGGTCTTGCGGCATAGGCCAGGCTGGTCATCGAGTTCGATGACAATCCCGCGCATGGTACGCACCTCGTTGTAACCAGGAGCGATGTGCACCCGGATGCCCAGGTTCTCGTACATTCTGGCCTGCAAGCGCTGCAGGTCTTCAAGGTCCTTGAGGTTTTCCAGCCGTTCGATCAGGCGCTTCTCCTCCTGGCGGGTAAGCAAGAGGATGCGCTGCGCAGCTGGCGCGTGCGCAGCCAGGTGCTCGCGGCCGCAGTCACAGGCGCCAGGTGGGCAAGGTTGGCGTAAGGCAGGTGCTGTGCTCATGGGCCAAGCATAGCGCGTCGCGGCGAGAGTAAGAGCAGCAAAAAAGTCATCGGTTTCCCGCCATCGCTAAAGGTGCACCAACCGCTCCCGCAAGAACTCGACAAACCCCTGCACCGGTCTGGCCACCTGCCGATGCTGCGGATAAACCGCCGACAGTTGCAACGCCGGCGGCGTCCAGTCTTGCAGCACGCTCACCAAGCGCCCGTCCGCCAACGCCTGCCCTACAATGAAGGTCGGCAGATAAGTTACCCCCATCGCGGCAATCGCCGCATCCCTGAGCAACTCGCCATTATTGGCCCGCATGCGGCCAGCCACTGCGATTGCCTGGGACCTGCCCCCTTGTGTGAACTGCCATTGCACCTGCCGCGAATGGCCATAGGGCAGGCAGTCATGCTCGGCCAGCATGTCTGGCCGCTGCGGTACGCCCCGCGCTTGAAGATAAGCAGGGCTGGCGCAATACACCCGCTCGACACCCGCAATGCGCCGCGCGATCAGGCTGGAATCCTCCAATGCACCGATGCGCAAGGCCAGGTCATAGCCCTCGCCGATCAGGTCCACGGGCCGGTCACTCAGGTCCACCTCCACATCCACCTGTGGGTGCAAGCGCAGGAACTCGGTCAGCAGGCACCCCAGGTGCGCCATGGCGAACGACAATGGCGCACTCAAGCGCAGGGTGCCGCGCAAGGCCTGGGCCTGGCCGCTGATGTCGTGCTCCACCTGCTGCACCTCACCCAGCAAGCGCAAGGCCGACTGGTAGTAGTGCTGGCCAAGTGGGGTGGCATCCAGGCGCCGGGTGGAGCGGTTGAGCAGGCGTACGCCCAGGCGCCCTTCGAGCTGCATCAGGCGCCGGCTGACCGACTGCTTGGACATGCCCAGGCGGTCGGCGGCGGCGGTAAAACTGCCAGCCTCCATCACTTGGGCAAAAATGCGCATGTCTTCGTACGGGTTCATTGTCTCGCTCTTGGTGACAGTCAAACGCTTTATAGCGGCTTTTTCCCATCATTGCATCTGCCTACTCTACGCACAGGTCGCAGCGATGGCCGCGAAGGCCAGGCAATACGCCCACCACAAACACTTGCCCAGAAAAGGATTCGCCCATGAACATTGTCCACAAGACCCTCACCGTCAGCCTACTGGCCGTGTCCGCAACCAGTGCTTTCGCCGCAGGTAGCCCAGGCGTCGAGCAGCACACCCAGGCCTTCCTCGAAGCCTTGGAAAAAGGCGGCGGCAAGCCGCTCGAACAACTCAGCCCGAAAGATGCCCGCGCCGTGCAGACCGGTGCCCAGGCTTCGGTCAAGGTGGACCTGTCTGGCATTGAAGTGAGAGCGCATACCATCAAGGTCAACGGTGAGGCGATCAAGCTGCAGATCGTACGCCCGGCCAACGTCGAAGGTGAGTTGCCAGTGTTCATGTTCTTCCATGGCGGCGGCTGGGTGCTCGGCGACTTCCAGACCCACCAGCGCCTGATTCGCGATCTGGTGGTCGGCTCCGGCGCAGTGGCCGTTTATGTGGATTACACCCCCTCACCAGAGGCGCACTACCCCACTGCAATCAACCAGGCCTACGCCGCGACCCGCTGGGTGGCCGAGCATGGCAAGGAACTGGGTGTGGACGGCAAGCGCCTGGCCGTGGCCGGCAACAGTGTCGGTGGCAACATGGCGGCGGTGGTCGCGCTCAAGGCCAAAGAGGCCGGTACGCCCCAGTTGCGCTTCCAGTTGCTGCTGTGGCCGGTGACCGATGCCAGCTTCGAGACCGCTTCGTACAAGCAGTTTGCCGAGGGCCACTTCCTCACCACAGGGATGATGAAGTGGTTCTGGGACAACTACACCACCGACGCCAAGGCCCGCGAGCAGATCTACGCCTCGCCGCTACGGGCCAGCAGCGAGCAGCTCAAAGGGTTGCCGCCAGCACTGGTGCAGACGGCGCAGTTCGATGTGCTGCGTGATGAAGGTGAGGCGTATGCACGCAAACTGGATGCGGCTGGGGTGACGGTGACATCGGTGCGCTACAACGGGATGATTCATGACTATGGCTTGCTGAACCCGCTGAGCCAAGTGTCTGAAGTGAAGGCGGCGATGCGCCAGGCGGCGGGGGAATTGAAGGTGCACTTGCAGTAATCAGAGGGTATGCGCTGATCATTCCGACACCAGCCGGGCGCGTTTGGCGCGCAACGCTTTATTCGCGCCACGCGCCAAGGCCCGCTGCCCGCCCCTCAATGCCCCGCTGAAGCCGGCCCCGCCTTGGCAGCAAACGGCGGCTTGGCAAACCACACCAGCAGAATCAACCCGGCAAACACCCAGCCCATCAAGGTGAAGTAGTCCACCGTCGACATCATGTAGGCCTGCCCGTTGAGTATCTGCTCCAGCTGCGCATAGCTTTGCGGGTTTGCCCCGCCCAGTTGCTCCAGCGTATGCCGCGTCGCCGGGTCGAACTGGCTGATGTTCTCGCTCAGGTAGGCATGATGCTGGTCCGCCCGGCGGATCCAGATCCACGTGGTCAACGACGCCGCAAAGCTGCCGCCCAAGGTCCGCAGGAACGTCGCCAGGCCAGACCCGTCGGCGATCTGGTGCGGCGGCAGGTCCGACAGCAGAATGCTTAAGGTCGGCATGAAGAACAGCGCTACACCAATCCCCATGAACAGCTGCACCAGGGCAATGTGCTGGAAGTCCACCTCGTTGGTGAACCCCGCGCGCATGAAACAGCTGGCACCGATGGCCAGGAACGCCAACCCCGCCAGCACCCGCAAGTCGAAACGCTGCGCGTACTTGCCCACGAACGGCGACATGATCACCGGCAGCAGGCCGATCGGTGCCACCGCCAGGCCTGCCCAGGTGGCGGTGTAGCCCATCTGCGTCTGCAGCCACTGGGGCAGGATCAGGTTGATGCCGAAAAAGCCTGCGTAGCCTCCCACCAGCACAATGGTACCGATGCGGAAATTACGGTGCGCGAAAAGCCGCAGGTTGACCACCGGGTGGCGGTCAGTCAGCTCCCAGATGATGAATATCGCCAGGAACACGACCGAGATCAGGCTGCCGATAATGATGAACGACGACTCGAACCAGTCCAGGTCATTGCCCTTGTCGAGCACCACTTGCAATGCGCCCACACCGACAATCAAGGTCAGCAGGCCGATGTAGTCCATGGGCTGGCGGCTGGTCACCACTGGCCGTGCGCGCATCTGCTGGCGCACCACTGCGGCAGCGAACAGGCCGATCGGCACGTTGATGAAGAAGATCCAAGGCCAGCTGTAACTGTCGGTGATCCACCCGCCCAGGATCGGCCCGGCAATCGGCGCCACCACCGTGACCATCGCCAGCAACGCCAGCGCCATCCCCCGTTTGGCCGGCGGGTAGACAGCAATCAGCAAGGTCTGAGTCATCGGGTATAGCGGCCCGGCCACCACCCCCTGCAGCACACGAAAGCCCACCAGCTCCGGCATCGACTGCGAGATACCGCACAGAAAAGACGCCAGTACGAACAGCAGCGTGGCCCAGATGAACAGTTTGACCTCACCGAAGCGCCGGCTGAGCCAACCGGTCAACGGCAACGCGATGGCATTGCTCACCGCGAACGAGGTGATCACCCAGGTGCCCTGCTCGGAACTCACCCCCAGGTTGCCGGAAATGGTCGGCAAGGCGACGTTGGCGATGGTGGTGTCGAGCACCTGCATGAACGTCGCCAGCGACAGGCCTATGGTGGTCAGCAGCAGGCTCGGCGGGGTGAACTGCGCCGCAGCGTTGTTGCTCATCGTTGCGCCGTCTTGCCGGGGGCGCTGTTGTCGTGGATCAGCCGAGCGATCAGATGGTCAGCTTCGACCAACTGACGGTCGTACACCTGGGTGGTGTAGCTGGCCTGCTGCGGCGGCTGTTGGGCCAGGGCCGGGCCGCTCTGGTCGTGCAGGTCGACCTCGACCACGGTGGACAGGCCGATGCGCAGCGGGTGGTCCTTGAGCTGGTCCGGGCTGAGGTGGATGCGCACCGGTACGCGCTGGACGATCTTGATCCAGTTGCCGGTGGCGTTCTGTGCCGGCAGCAAGGCGAACGCGCTGCCGGTGCCGGCGCCCAGGCTATCGACCGTGCCGCTGTACTTGACGTCGCTACCGTACAGGTCGGCGCTGATTTCCACTGGTTGGCCGATACGCATGTCGCGCAGCTGGGTTTCCTTGAAGTTGGCGTCGATCCACACCTCGTCCAGCGGGATGACTGCCATGGTCGCGGTGCCCGGCTGCAAACGCTGGCCGAGCTGCACGGTACGTTTGGCAACGTAACCGGTGACTGGCGCCACCAGCGTGGTGCGTGCGTGGTCCAGGTAAGCCTGGCGCAGGTCGGCGGCGGCGGCCATGACCTCAGGGTGCGAAGACACTACCGTGTCGTCCACTAGCGCCGTGCTGGTATTGAGCTGCTGGCGCGCGCTGTTGACGGCGGCCTGGGCCACGGTCAGGTCATCGCGAGCATGGGAGATTTCTTCCGCGGCAATCGCGCCGCTGTCGGCCAGCACCTTGCGCCGGTTGTAGTTCTGCCGGGCCTTCTGCAGCTCGGCCTGGCGTGTCTGCAACTGGGCCTTGAGTGAATCAACGTTGCTGTACAGGCCACGGACCTGTCGCACCGTCCGGGCCAGCTTGGCTTGCGCGGCCTGCAGGGCCACCTCGCTGTCGGCCGGGTCGAACTGCAGCAGCACCTGGCCGGCGTGTACCAGGTCGCCATCATCGGCGCCGATGCTGATGACGGTGCCGGTGACCAGCGGGGTGATCTCCACCACATTGCCATTGACGTAGGCGTCGTCGGTGCTTTCATGCCAGCGCCCGATCAGGCTGTACCAGGCCCAGGCGCCAGCGCCGGCAAGCAGCACCACCAGCAACAGGCCAAGCAGCCAGACTTTGCGCTTGCGCGACGGTTCGGGTGCGGCGGAGGGAGTCGAGGTGTCTGCGTTATTGGCCATGACAATACCTTGGAATATGAAACAGGAATCAACGATCGCCGAAGCGGCGGATCGTCAGAGGGTCGCCGGCACCGAGCAGGACTTTGGCCAGCAGGCCTTCAAGGGTCTTGAGCTCGTCAGGCTGCAGCACGCCGACCAGCTCGTTCATCGCCGCCGCGCCGATCTCGGGCAAGCGGTCGGCGAGGCGTTGGCCTTCGGCGGTCAGGGCCAGGCGTACCTGGCGACGGTCGTTGGCGCAGCGGTTGCGCAAGATCAGGCCCTTGTGCTCGAGGCGGTCGAGCATGCGGGTCATCGAGCCGCTGTCCAGGCCCAGGTAGCGGCACAGTTCTGCCGGCGTATCCACCTGGTATTGGGTGACGATGATCAACACTTTGAACTGAGCCGCGGTCACGCCTTCTGATTCGAGGTGCCAGTCGAGAATACGGTCCTTGAGAATGGCCGCACGGCCGAGCAGCATGCCGATGGCGCAGGACTGGAAGTTTTGCGGGGTGAAATGAGACATCGGCAGCAGCCCGGGCAATTGTGTAAAAATATTACTGCCTAAGCAGCAAATGTCAAAGCTTTCATTAGGGGGCTATGGAAATAGCCTTGGGAAACACGCTAGATGGGTAGCGGGAAAGGTTCTCAAACGCTGGAAAACACTTGCGAACCCGATGAAAAACACACACAACTGATAGTCATTCGCCATTACCTCGGTTCTCGGGAGCCCCTCGCAGGAGTAGAATGCGCAAAACCCGGAGCCGCAATGAACCAAGACCGCCTCAATCCCAGCCCTGACGATGCCATCGCCGACGCCGCCGCGCAGTGGTGCATGCGCCTGCACGCCGACGATTGCACACAGGCCGAGCGCGACGCATTCGCCCGCTGGTTGGCAGCGGACCCGCGCCACGCCGACGAATACCAGGCGATGCTGGAGATCTGGTTCACCGCCGACCTGCTGCCGCGCAACGCCACGGTCGTCGACTTCAACCCACCGGTGCGCCAGGTGGCGCGGCGACGCCAACACTGGAGGCCAATGGCCTCGGCGGCAGCCGTCGCCCTGCTGGTATTGCCTCTGGCGGGCTGGATTGGCTGGATCCAAGGCTGGCTGCCAAACCACTACCAGCACGTTGAAGCAGGCGGTCAGGCAAGGACCGTACAGCTGAGCGACGGCAGTACGGTGGAGCTCAACCTCAACACCGAACTGACCTACCTCAACTATAAGGACCAGCGCCAGGTCACGCTCAAGCGAGGCGAGGCGTTCTTCAAGGTGCAGCATGACAGCACCCACCCTTTCATCGTCCGTGCCGGCCACGGCCAGACCCGGGTCACTGGCACCCAATTCAACGTGTGGAAGTATCAGGACCAGGTCAAGGTCACCCTGGTGCAGGGTTCGGTACTGGTCAGCAGCGACGGCAGCACCGGCGGCTACCGCCTTGGCCCCGGCATGCAGGCCAGTTATCGCACCGGCGACTTCGAGCCGCAACTGGCCCAGAGCGAAGACCATGGCAGCAGCCTGGCCTGGCGCAACGGCAAGCTGGTGCTCGACAATCTCAGCCTCGAACAGGCCCTGCCAGTGATCAACCGCTACCTCGATGCGCCCCTGCTGCTGGCCGATGCCAGCACCGGCCGCATCCGCATCAGCGGCATTTACAACACCCGTGAAGTCAAGCGCCTGGTGGACAACCTGCCCAAGGTGCTGCCGGTGTACCTGACCCGCAGCAAGGACGGCAGCACCGTCCTCAACAGCATCTCCCCACCGCCCGACAAGGGCTGATGCCCTAGAGCGTCATCGCCGCCAGCCAGCCAAACGCCAGCAGTGGCAGGTTGTAGTGGATGAAGGTCGGTACAACGGTGTCCCAGATATGGTGATGCTGGCCATCGACGTTGAGCCCCGAGGTTGGCCCCAGGGTCGAGTCCGATGCCGGCGAGCCTGCATCACCCAGGGCACCGGCGGTGCCGACGATGCACACGGTGGCCAGGGGGTCGAAGCCCAGCTGCACGCACAGCGGCACGAAGATCGCCGCCAGAATCGGCACCGTCGAGAACGACGAACCGATGCCCATGGTCACCAGCAACCCCACCAACAGCATCAGCAAGGCACCGACGCCCTTGCTGTGGTCGATCCATTGCGCCGAAGTTTCTACCAGGCCCTTGACCTCGCCAGTGGCTTTGAGCACCTCGGCGAAACCCGAAGCTGCGATCATGATGAACCCGATCATGGCCATCATCTTCATGCCTTCGGTGAACAGGCTGTCGGTGTCTTTCCAGCGCACGATGCCCGACAGCGAGAAGATCAGGAAACCGACCATGGCGCCGATGATCATCGAGTCCAGCCACAACTGAACGATGAACGCCGCAGCGATAGCAAGCCCCGCCACCAGCAGGGTCAGCGGGTTGTACTGCACGCTGACCTGCTCGACCTGCTCAATGCGCGCCAGGTCATAGTCGCGCTTCTTGCGGTAGCTGAAGAACACCGCCAGCAGCAAGCCGGCCAGCATGCCCGCCGCGGGAATGGCCATGGCATGGGTGACGTTGACACCGCTCACGTCGACGCCTGCGCGGGCAACGTTGGCCAACAGAATCTCGTTGAGGAAGATGTTGCCAAACCCCACCGGCAGAAACATGTAAGGTGTGATCAGGCCAAAGGTGATCACGCAGGCGATCAGCCGGCGGTCGATGCGCAGGCGGGTCAACACGTACAGCAGCGGCGGCACCAGCAGCGGGATGAAGGCGATGTGGATCGGCAGGATGTTCTGCGATGACACCGCCACCACCAGCATCAGGCCGATCAGCAGCCACTTGACCTTGCCGCCATTGGCATGGCCTTGGCGGTCGATCATCGCCAGCGCACGGTCTGCCAGGGCGTGGGCCAGGCCGGACTTGGCGATCGCAACGGCGAAGGCGCCGAGCAAGGCATAGGACAACGCCACCGTGGCGCCACCGCCCAGGCCGCCGTTGAAGGCCTTGAGTGTGCCCTCGATGCCCAGGCCGCCGACCAGGCCACCGGCCAGGGCGCCGATGATCAGCGCGATGACCACGTGCACGCGCGACAGGCTGAGTATGAGCATGATGCCTACCGCGGCAATCACTGCATTCATGGTTTGGCTTTCCTCGTAGCTGCAGACAAAAAGCGCGCACTCTGCAGCAGTGGGGCACAGATGTCAAAAGCGCCGGGCTGCGGCGTATTACGCGGGCCGGTAAATTTAAATTGAATGTTTGAATAAAGAAAAAAACCGGGGAGCCGATATAGCAGAGGGGTTAAGCCCCACCCAAGATCCAAAGCCAAACCCTTACCCTCAAAAAAGGGACGCCCCATGCCTTTGCGACAACTTTCCATCCAGTGGAAGATCACCCTGCTTGCCGGCCTGTGCCTGGCCAGCATCGTCACACTGCTCGTCGGCCTTTCGCTGTACCGCATGGACCACAGCTCGGACCTGGTCAAAGCCAGCAGCGAGAAGATGCTCAGTGAGGCAGCGCAGGCGCGTATCGAGTCGCAAGGCGAGGTCCAGGCCCTGAACATCAGCCGCCAGTTCATGGATGCCTACCAGTACGGTGCCGGGTTCGCCCGCCAGGTGCTGTTCCTGCGTGAGCAGGCGGAAAAGCGCTTTCTGGATGCCTACGACCTGCGTGAAGACATGACCCGCCAGGTTCGTGCAGCCCTGCAGGCCAACCCCGAACTGCTGGGCCTGTCACTGGTGTTCGAACCCAATGCCCTGGACGGCAAGGACAGCCTCTTCACCGCCCAACCCGAGCTTGGCAGCAACGAGACCGGCCGCTTCGCCCTGTACTGGTCGCAGCCGCGCGTCGGTCAGTTGACCGCCATGGCCCTGCCCGAACACGACATGGCCAACACCGAGATCGGCCCCAGCGGCCAGCCCGCCAACACCTGGTGGGTGTGCCCGCGCAGCAGCGGCAAGGTCTGCGTGGTGGAGCCGTACTTCTACGACATCGACGGCCAGCGCGTGCTGATGACCAGCATCGTGTTCCCGCTGGCGGTCAACGGCAAGGTGATCGCCACCTTGTCCATCGACATCAACCTCAACAGCCTGCAGGCCCTGAGCCAGGAAGCCAGCCGCAGCCTGTACGAAGGCCGCACCACCGTAGGCATCCTGAGCCCAGTGGGCCTGCTGGCCGGCTACAGTGCCGACGCCAGCAAGCTGGCCCAGCGTTTTGACCAGGTCGACACCAGCAAAGGCGCCGAATTGGTACGCAAGCTGGCCGAAGGTAAATTGAGCGTCCACCACGACCAGCAACGCCTGAAGGTACTCGCGGCGTTCCAGCCAATCCCTGGCGCCCAGCCATGGGGTGTGCTGCTGGATGTGCCGGAAAACGCCCTGACCGGCCCGGCCGAGGCGCTGAAACAAGAGCTCGATGCCCTGAACACCAGCGGCACCCTGCTGGAGCTGGGCCTTGGCCTGGGCGCTGCGATTGCCGGCCTGCTGCTGGTGTGGCTGATGGCCCGTGGCGTGACCCGGCCGATCCTCGGGGTGGCGGCCATGCTCAAAGACATCGCCAGCGGTGAAGGCGACCTCACCCGCCGCCTGACCTACGACAAACGCGACGAGCTCGGGGAACTGGCCGGCTGGTTCAACCGCTTCCTGGACAAACTGCAGCCGACCATCGCCGAGGTCAAACGCTCGGTGCAGGCGGCACGCAGCACCGCCGACCAGTCCTCGGCGATTGCCACGCAAACCAGCGCCGGCATGGAACAGCAATACCGTCAGGTCGACCAGGCGGCCACCGCCTCGCACGAAATGAGCGCCACGGCTCAGGACGTCGCTCGCAGCGCCGCCCAGGCGGCACAGGCCGCTCGTGAAGCAGACCAGGCAACCCGCGAAGGCTTGGCAGTGATCGACCGCACCACCCGCAGCATCGACACACTGGCAGCAGACATGAGCCATGCGATGGCCGAGGTCGAAGGGCTGGCACATAACAGCGAGAAGATCGGCTCGGTGCTGGAGGTGATCCGCTCGATTGCCGAGCAGACCAACTTGCTGGCACTCAATGCCGCGATCGAAGCTGCCCGTGCCGGTGAGGCCGGCCGTGGCTTCGCCGTGGTCGCCGACGAAGTGCGCAACCTGGCCCAACGCACCCAGGAGTCTGTGGAAGAAACCCGTCAGGTCATCGAAGCCCTGCAGGCCGGCACCCGCGAGGTGGTCGGCGCCATGGATAATAGCCATCGCCAGGCCCAGGGCGGTGTGGAGCAGGTCGGCCAGGCCGTCACCGCGCTGCAGCGCATCGGCCAGGCCGTGACCGTGATCACCGACATGAACCTGCAGATCGCCTCCGCCGCCGAAGAACAGAGCGCCGTGGCCGAAGAGATCAACAGCAATGTCGCGACCATCCGCGATGTCACCGAGTCGTTGTCCGGGCAGGCCAATGAATCTGCACGGGTCAGCCAGTCGCTCAACAGCCTGGCCAACCAGCAACAGGGATTGATGGACCAGTTCCGCGTCTGACTGGTGCCTCTCATCGCTGGCATGGCTGCGCAAACATTCCAGCGATGAGGCCTGCAACAGCTGACATGCAGCGGGGTGCCTGTGGCCGGGTTGCCGGCAACAGGCACCCCGCTGCATGAGGTGAGTGAATGTCAGGTCCGATCACCTCCATGATCATCCCCGACATCATGATTGACCCCATCATCAGCACCATGCCCTACGCCGTGGGCCTCACCCACACCATGACTGGCTTCGTGATTCGCTTCATGGTTGGCTCCATCATCCGCCCCGTTGCGGCCACTTTCACCGCGACCTGAGCTAGCATGACCGCCCCCATCACCGCTGTGGCCGCTACCGCCGTGGCCTGCGCCACTGCCACCGCTGCCGCCTCCATGCCCCCCACCACCTCCACCGCCGTGACCGCCGCCGCCTCCGTGACCTCCCCCACCGCCGTGGCCACCACCACCGCTACCCCCACCGTGGCCGCCACCACCGCCACCATGACCACCGCCACCATGACCACCACCACCACCACCACCACCACCACCACCACCACCACCACCATCCTTCGCATACGCATTCGAAGTAATGCCGATAGTGTCAGGCACCAATACCGCCGAAGCCGACAACACAGCCCCGATGGCCAAAGCCAACAAGCATTTCCCGAGCATGATGACCCTCCGCTTGGAGTTGCACAGATTGCTTGCGGCAACCTGTGATTTGCGGCCTCCCCCATGGGGCGACCTGCCAACCAGCGCGGCCATCCATCAGCAGCGGTGAACATGATCCTTCAGGGCCTGCTGGCCTAATGTTGCAGAATGTTTCTCAAGTAGTGAGCGTAGCCGGCTGCCGGGCTTCTTGCCCGCGACCCATACGAATACGAAACTCCCCAATTGCCGGAACACCAAGGCTGACAAGGCCTCGGTGGCGGCCTCTTGCCGGGGGACCGAATCGGTGCCTAGGTGGGGATTTAGGCCCGCTACTGACCACTGCGCTTTTACGCTTGACCGAAGAAGTGCCGTGGTTGACGATCGGCTCTTCCCGGAAAAGGACTACAGCATGCTACGGATATTGGGCAGGGATTCTTCCATCAACGTGCGCAAGGTCCTCTGGGCCTGCATTGAGTTCGATATTCCCTTCGATCGCGAAGACTGGGGCGCAGGCTTCCAGCCCACCGACACGCCTGCGTTCCTGGCCCTGAACCCCAACGCCATGGTCCCGGTGATTCAGGACGGCGACTTCACGCTGTGGGAGTCCAACACCATCATCCGCTACCTGGCCACGCGTTATGGCGATGCGCCGGTGTACCCCACCGAGGTCACGGCTCGGGCCAGGGTGGATCAATGGATCGACTGGCAAGCCTCGGACCTGAACCGCTCGTGGAGCTATGCGTTCATGTCGCTGGTACGCCACTCACCCGCGCACCAGGATGCCCAGGCGCTGGCCGCCGGGTGCGCAGACTGGTCGCGCCATATGCGCATCCTCGAGCAGCAGTTGGTTACGACCGGTGCTTATGTGGCCGGTCACAGCTTTACGCTGGCCGATATCC
This sequence comes from Pseudomonas putida, assembly GCF_016406145.1. Lineage (NCBI taxonomy): Bacteria > Pseudomonadati > Pseudomonadota > Gammaproteobacteria > Pseudomonadales > Pseudomonadaceae > Pseudomonas > Pseudomonas putida. Next base: position 2,307,102 of record NZ_CP066306.1, on the reverse strand, counting down.
CCATCGGGCTTTCGGTCAATCGCTGGTTCGAAACGCCCTTCGAGCACCCTCACCTGCCGGCTGTGCGGGATTACTACCAACGGCTGAGCGAGCGTGCGGGCTTCCTGGCCCATGGCCGTAACGGGATGGCGTAGGGGGAACCGTCAACCGCGCATGCCGGCCAGCAAGATGGCCATGAACATGCGCACTTGCGTGCGATGCGCAGGCATGTCCAGCGTCTCGCTGTTGCACAGGCGCAGCAGTTGCAAGTGCCCATAGTCGTTGATCAGGAACGCCGCATAGCCGACATCGAGATCGGCCCGCAGCTTGCCGCTGTCACACAGGTCCTGCAGCAGGTGCTTGAGCTCCTCGACCAACGCGTCGTTGACACGCTTGTAGGCGGCGGGCAACGCCTGCTGGTCACCGCCCAGCAGCGGCAGCAAGGGCGGCAGGATCTCGCGCCACAGTGGCGCGGGCAGCACCGCGAAGGCGTAATCGGTGAGGTGCTCCTCGTAACAGCACAAGGCATCCAGCGCATCCTCGAATTCGGGCAGGCGGCGGCGCGCCTGGGTGACGGCGCGGTGGTCCGCCTCGCGCAGCTTCTCCAGCAGGATCTCCTGTTTGCTGCCGAAATAGGCGAATACCGTGGGCACAGACACCGCCGCCAGGCGCGCGATCTGCTCCATGGTGGTGGTCTGGTAGCCCTGCGCCTCGAACAGGCCCAGCGCCGTACGGCTGATCGTCTCCCGGCGCATGGCCTTCTGCTGTTCGCGTAATCCGCTCACGTCACTACCTTTGTCGAACCCGATTGGTCGGGAGGGCCAGCATACAACATCGCTGAACCGGGAAAATATTTTATTGACTAAAACTTTTTATCGACGCAAAACTAGCGCGGCATTTTGACCCAGGGAGTCGCCATGACCGCCGCTGCAGAGCTCATCATCCATAACGCCCGCATCTACACCGTCGACCCGCACCAGCCCTGGGCCGATGCCGTGGCCATCCAGGGCGAACGCATCCTGCGCGTGGGCGACAAGGCCAGTGTCATGGCCCATGCCGGCCCATCCACCCGTTTGTTGGATGCCGACGGCAAGCTGGTGCTGCCTGGCTTCGTCGAATCGCACTGGCACTTTTCCAGCACCGCGTTCGCCTTCCAGGCCCTGGTCAACCATGAAGACCCACACCAGGTGCTGGCCCTGCTCAAGCAGTACGTCCAGGCCAACCCCGCCGAGAAGGCCATCACCGGCATGGGCTGGATACAGCCGCTGATGCCGGCCGACATGCTGCGCCGTGAAGTGCTGGACGCCATCTGCCCGGACAAGCCGGTGTGCCTGTTGTCCACCGACTACCACACCATGTGGGTCAACAGCTTTGCCCTGCAAGCGGCGGGCATCGACCGCGACACCCCCGCGGTGGAAGAAGGCGCCAGCTGGTTCGAAAAAGACCCGGTCACCGGCGAACCCACCGGCATCATCATTGACTGCGCGGCTTACTCGCTGCTGATGCAACGCCTGAGCGAGGCCGGCTACCTGCCGACGGGGATCGACCTGTACCTGCGCTCGATCCCGTTCTGGCAAGAGAAGCTGGTGGCTGCCGGCATCACGACGGTGTTCGACGCAGGCTTCCTCGACCCCAGCGGCGACCAGGCGCTGCTGTATGAAACCCTGCAGCAACTGGAACGCGAAGCACGCCTGAAACTGCGTGTGGTGGGCAGCTACATCAACATGGGCACCGAGCCCGACCCGGTCATCCAGCTGCAGGCCCTGCGCCAGCGCTACAACTCGCCGCTGGTGAAGGCGCAGACCCTCAAGCTGATGCTCGACGGCACCGAGCTGAACCACACCGCATTCCTGCTCGAGCCCTACTGCGACAAACCCCACAGCTGTGGCTCGACGACCATGCCGGAGGCGGTGTTCGAAGAGCATGTACGCAACGCCGACGCCAACGGTATCGACGTGATGGTGCATGCGGTGGGTGATGCAGCGGTGCGCATGGCCCTGGACGTGTTCGAGCGCACCTTCGCCAGCAACCCGCCGCGCGACCGACGGCATGTGATCACACACGCCTTCCTCACCCACCCCGACGACATCCCGCGTTTTCGCCGCATTGGCGTCATGGCCAACACCCAGTTGCAATGGGGTGTGGTCGATGCCTATGCCGAGGCGATCCAGCAGTCGTACGGGTTCAAGCGTTGGGCCTCGATGTACAAATTCCGTACCTTCATCGACCAGGGTGTGACCGTGTCCATCGGCATGGACGGGCTGGTGTGCCAGTGCCGCTGCCAACACAAACCGGTGGAGCACATCGAGTCGGGCCACACCCGCCAGCTCAGCGGCGAGCCCGATGCACCGGTGATGCCTGATGCCAACGAGCGCCTGAGCATTCCCCAACTGATCGCCGCTTACACCCTCAACGGCGCCTACCAGCTGGGCCTGGAAAAAGAGATTGGTTCGATTACCGAGGGCAAACGGGCAGACATCATCATCATGGAACAGGACCTGTTCGAGCTGGACCGCTACCAGATCGGTAAAACGGACGTGGCCATGACCTTGATGAACGGCCGTATTACCCACGATGCAGGCACCCTCCCCCACGCCTGACCTGAGCGCCGCGGCCTGCGGGCCGCGCTACCTGCTTCACCCGGGAAACCCTCGATGCACAACAATAAAAATACCCTGCTTCTGCGTGCCGCCCTGATCTACATCGCCGCCACGGCGCTGATCATCATTGGCGTGCAACCGATCTTCATTGGCCTGGTCGGCGAACGGCTGCACCTGGACCTCAGCCAGCAAGGCTGGGTGCTGTCGGTTGAAATGATCGGGACTTTGCTCGGCAGCCTGCTGCTGCCGGCATTGGGGCGGCGCTTTGGTGGCCGTGGCTTCTACGTGGCCTGCGCGCTAGTGGCAATGGCATTGAACCTGCTCAGTGGCGCGTTGGACTCACTGCCGACGCTGATCACCTGCCGCCTGGCCTGTGGCGTGGCCACGGGCCTGTTGTATGCCGGGGCGATCAGTGGACTGGGGCGCCTGCCTGGGCAGGACCGCTCGTATGGGCTGTCGCTGCTGATTCAGACTGCCGTGTTTGCCCTGTACGCCACCTGCATGCCGCAATTGGCTGAGGTATTTGGCAACCGTTGGGCGATCGCGTCGATCGGCTTCTGGTTCGTATTGATCGCCCTGGCAGCGCTTGCCATCCCCACCCGGATGCACCGCGAGGCACCCCGGCAACTGGCGCAGGGCGGTTGCGGCTCGGCCATGCTCGGGCGCTATGCCTTGCTGGGTATGCTGTGCTTGCAGCTTGCCATCTATTGCATCTGGGGCTTCGTCGACCCGCTGTCGCGTGAGCGTGGGATCGCGCCGGTGGACGTGGGCTGGGCGTTCGGCCTGGGGATACTCGGCGGCCTGCCCGGCGGGGCGCTGCCAAGCGTGCTCGGCGGGCGAGTGCCGCGTGGGCCGATGATCGGTTTCGGTTCGCTGCTGGTGTTGCTGTCGATCATGCTGCTGGCGCGCTACAGCCACGATGCACAACAGCTTTGCGGGGCATTGCTGCTGATGAACTTTGGCTGGGTACTGGCGCTGACCTACTACATGGGCGCAATCGCCACCAATGACCCGAAGGGCACGCTGACCCCGTGGGTGAGCACTCTGCAAGTGGCGGCGGCGGCCGCGGCGCCAGCGTTTGTCGCCGTGCAGCAGCAGAGTGCGGGGCGGGAGATGATTTTCGTGAGTGCCGGGGCGGCGATCGTGCTGGGCTTTGCGCTCAAGTGTGCGGCGGGAGTGGTTCATCGCAGGACCAGGCCGGCGTAATGGCTGAAGCTCGACAGGCACCGCAGCGCCTGCATCACTAGTAAGGACGATGCTGCATTCTGCCGCAGGATATCGCACATACTTACCTTGCCAGGCGGTGGCATGGCCGAGCGCCAAGGGCCAGACTGCACAGAGCTGAGAACAACAGGATGATGGTGCGCAGGGAACGTCTGCCCTGCTGCGCCCTCCCACAGTAACGCAGGGCGAACGGCGCGCTGCCCATTCACGCTTGGAGAACTGGCACAGATGAAAAAGATCCTGATGGTGCTGACATCCCACGATCAGCTGGGCGACACCGGCAAGAAAACCGGCTTCTGGCTGGAGGAGTTTGCCGCACCTTACTACGTGTTCATCGACGCCAACGCCGACGTCACCCTCGCATCGCCCAAAGGCGGGCAGCCGCCGCTGGACCCCAAGAGCGACGAGGACGATGCGCAAACCGATGCGACCCGGCGTTTTCGCAGTGACACCGAGGGGCAGATGGCATTGGCCGACACAGTACCGCTGAGCGAAATCGACCCTTACGACTTCGACGCCGTGTTTTATCCCGGTGGCCATGGGCCGCTGTGGGACCTGGCCGAGGACAAGGACTCCAAGACGCTGCTCGAAGCCTTCTATGCGTCCAACAAACCGATTGCCGCCGTGTGCCATGCGCCGGGTGTGTTCAAGAACGTCAACGCGCCAGACGGCCATCCTGTGGTCAAGGGCAAGAAAGTGACCGGGTTCGCCAACAGTGAGGAAGACGCGGTCGGGCTGACCGATGTAGTGCCATTTCTGGTCGAGGACATGCTCAAACGCAATGGCGGTGAGTATTCCAAGGGCCCGGACTGGGCGAGCCATGTTGTCGAGGACGGGCACCTGATCACCGGGCAGAACCCGGCATCGTCCGAGGCGGTGGCCACGGCGCTGCTCAAGCGCCTGGCAAGCGAATAGGGCTGCTGCACCATGACGCTGAACGCACTCATCTGCGGCGCCAGCCAGGGCATCGGCTTGGCGCTTTGTGAACAGCTGCTGGCACGCGATGACGTGGCGCAGGTGTGGGCGGTGTCGCGCCAGGCCAGGGGCAGCGAAGCCCTGGCCGCGCTCGCCGCTGCACATGGCGAACGCCTGGTGCGCATCGATTGCGACGCCCGCAGCGAACAGTCCCTTGAAGCACTGGCCCGTGAGGTCAGCCGCACCTGCACGCACCTTGATCTGGTCATAAGCACCTTGGGCATTCTGCAGCGCGACGGTGCCAAGGCGGAAAAGGCCCTGGCCCAACTTGACCTGGCTGGCCTGCAGGCCAGCTTCGCGACCAACGCGTTCGCGCCGGTGCTGCTGCTCAAGCACCTGCTGGCGCTGCTGCGCAAGCAGCCCTGCACCTTTGCCGCGCTGTCGGCCAGGGTCGGGTCCATCGGCGACAATCGACTGGGCGGCTGGTACAGCTACCGCGCCAGCAAGGCCGCGCTGAACCAGTTGCTGCATACGGCAAGCATCGAACTCAAACGCATCAACCCGGCTTCCACGGTGCTGGTGCTGCACCCCGGCACTACCGATACGCAGCTTTCCCAACCGTTTCAGGCGAATGTGCCCGCCGAGCAATTGTTTGAACCTGCGTTCGCTGCGCAGTGCATCCTTGAGCAGATTGGCCGGCTTGGGCCGGCGGACAGTGGCAGCTTCTGGGCGTGGGATGGTCAGCCGATTACCTGGTGATGTTGCCAAGGTTGAAGACAAGGACGGGTGCATGGCTTGAGTGTTCTGACGCTCGCTTTATACAGCGCTGAATAACCCGCCCCATGCACCTGGCAGCGCACTGCTCAATCCGCGAAGTTGATCACCATCCGACCCTTGATCTTACCTTCCAGCATCTCTTCGAAAATGTCGTTGATGTCTTCGATCGGACGCAGGGTCACCTTCGGCACAACCTTGCCTTGCGCAGCAAACTCGAAGGCTTCAGCCAAGTCCTGGCGGGTACCGACCAGTGAACCGACCACTTCGATGCCATCGAGCACCAGGCGCGGAATGTCCAGGCTCATGGCCTCTGGCGGCAGCCCGACAGCCACCAGTCGGCCGCCGGCACGCAGCGCATCGACCGCAGAGTTGAACGCGCTTTTCGACACCGCCGTCACCACGGCCGCATGCGCGCCACCGGTTTGCGCCTGGATGACTTTGGCTACATCCTCACTGCGCGCATTGACCACCAGGTCGGCGCCCATTTCACGGGCGAACGCCAGTTGCTCATCATTCACATCGATCGCGATGACCCGGGCGTTGAAGACATTCTTCGCATACTGCAGGGCCAGGTTGCCCAGCCCGCCGAGGCCGTAAACTGCAATCCACTGCCCGGGGCGGATGTTGGACGATTTCACCGCTTTGTAGGTGGTCACACCGGCGCAGGTGATGCTACTGGCGGCAGCCGAGTCGAGCCCGTCGGGCACCTTTACCGCGTAGTCGGCCACCACGATGCACGCCTCGGCCATGCCGCCGTCGACGGTATAGCCAGAGTTCTTCACCTCACGGCACAGCGTTTCGTTACCGCTGTTGCAGTACTCGCAGTGCCCACAGCCCTGGAAGAACCACGCCACGCTGGCCCGGTCGCCCGGCTTGAGCGAAGTGACGCCCGGCCCTACCTCCACCACCACACCAATACCCTCGTGGCCGAGGATCACGCCGGTCTTGTCACCGAAATCGCCATTTTTGACGTGCAGGTCGGTATGGCACACGCCACAGCACTGCATCTTCAGCAACGCTTCACCGTGCGCAAGCGGGCGCAGGTTTTTTTCCACCACCTCCACGCGGCGCCCTTTTGCAACAACTGCAGCTTTCATGAATGCCTCCTTGATTACTTGAATGAGCTTGAGTTGAAGGGTTCAGCATAGTGGTGGTTTGGCCACAGGACTTGCTGCAGGTCAGGGTCTGTGACGGTAGGTGCCCGGGTTTGCTAGGATTCGAGCCTAGCCTGCTGACAAGGCGCCCCTGCTCCATCACCAGGAAGCCCGCCATGCCCTACCCCATCGAACAGAAACTCGTCGTCGGCGTCGCCTCCAGTGCACTGTTCGACCTGACCGTCTCGGACGACATCTACCAGGCAGATGGCGTAGAAGCCTACCGCTTGCACCAAGAGGCCAACCTCGATGTGCCCTTCCCCAAAGGTGTGGCATTCCCTTTCATCCGCCGCTTCCTGAGCATCAACAAGGCCTTCCCCGAGCAGTTGCCGGTAGAAGTGGTGCTGCTGTCACGCAACTCACCCGAAACCGGCCTGCGGGTGTTCCGCTCGATCGATCACTACGGCCTGGACATCACCCGCGCGGCGTTCATGTCCGGCCGCTCGCCCTACGAATACATCCCCGCCTTCAACGCCTCGCTGTTTCTCAGCGCCCACGAAGGCGACGTACAGCGTGCCATCGACGCCGATTACCCCGCTGGCCTGGTGCTGCCGAGCAAGATCTATGATGACGAGATCGACACCGAATTGCGGGTGGCTTTCGACTTCGATGGGGTGATTGCCGATGACGAAGCGGAAAGCGTGTACAAGCAGCGCCAGGACCTGACCGAGTTTCAGGCCCATGAGCATGCCCACAAGACCATCCCGCATCAGCCGGGGCCGTTGGCAGACCTGTATCGCAAGCTTTCGCTGATTCGCCAGCTTGAAGACCGCAAGTTGTCGCTCGACCCTGAATACAAGCGCATTCTGCGTATTGCCATTGTCACGGCGCGCAATGCACCGTCCCATGAGCGCGTGGTGACGACGCTTAAGAACTGGGGTGTTTCACCGGATGAATCGTTCTTCCTGGGCGGAATGGCAAAAGACCGCGTGCTGTCGATTCTCAAGCCGCACATGTTCTTCGATGATCAGCGCACTCACCTGACTTCGGCTGCGGGGAATCTGCCGATGGTGCATGTGCCGTTCGGGGTAGCAAACAGGGCGTTGGGTGCCAGGGTTGTCGAGCACCCAGTGAGCCTTGCCGAACTCGACAACACGGCAGAGTAAAGGCCAGATCTACTTGCCTTCAGGGACCAGCGCTTGCAGCAGGGTCACCTTGCGCTGCAACTGGTCGACATGCGCCTTGTGCGCACGCAGTGCCGAGCGCAGCTCATTGTTTTCCGATTGTTGAATCCGCGCCCAACGCAGGGTGGTGCGGCAATTGACGAGGGTTTCCCACACTTCCTGCAGTTTCAGGTATTGGGCCAACAACAGCACCGCAATCACCAGCATCATCAGAAGCGCCGCTGCCCAAATCATATCCGTCGTAGCCATTGTTCAATCCTTTTGCCAGGTCAGTTTGTTTCGAGGACAGCCAAAGGATATGTAGTGATTTTTTACATGTATAGATTGTAGACTTATACAGGTAAACAATTCGCACACATGGACGGGCCATGAAACGTACTCAGCAAATAGACCAGGTCCGCTGGGACCTGGCACTTCGCTATCGCCTGATCGAAACCGTGGCCTGGTGGGAGGGCCGCCTGACCACGGGCCACTTGATGCAGAGCTTTGGCATCAGCCGCCAACAGGCCTCCAAGGACATCAATACCTACATCAGCGAGCATGCGCCTAAAAACCTTACATATGACAAGCAACTGAAGGGTTATGTACCCGGCAAGCAGTTCAAGCCGCTGTTCATCGATGACAGTGCCAATGCCTATCTGCAATTGCTGAATCAGACCCACTCGCGGGCGCCCCACGTGGAGGGGTTGGCGTTGGCGTATGCCCATACCAAGGTGCTGGAAGTTCCCGACAGGACAATTCGCCCGGACGTGTTGCGCCCTCTGCTCAAGGCCTGCCGTAACAGTGAAGTGCTCTCCATCGAATACGTGTCGCTGGCCAACCCGGTGCCGGAAACACGGCTGATTTCGCCCCACACCCTGGTCTACACCGGCATGCGCTGGCACGTGCGCGCGTATTGCGAGAAGAATCGCAAGTACCGGGATTTTGTGCTGAGCAGGTTCAGGGGCGTACCAGAGTTCGAGCGCATGAGCGAGAACCTGATCGATGACGATGAGGAATGGAACACGATGATCGATGTGGTCATCGAGCCAGACTCGCGCCTCAAACCCGCACAGAAGGCGATCATCGAAATTGACCTGGGTATGCAAGCCGGTGAGCTGGTGATCCCGACACGCTGCGCACTGGTGGGCTATGTGCTGCAGCGCTATCAGATCGACCCGAAAAAGCTTGAGCCCAAGGCATCGGCACAGCAGATCGTGGTGAAAAACCTGGAGGCGTTGAAGCCTTGGCTGTACGAATGAATGAACAACGGGCTCGGTAGCCCGTTCTCTTGACCGGGGCAAGGCGGTGCCAGCGGGGTAACCACCGCCTGAGGTCACGTTCCTTCGGCCATGCTATCAAAGTACTGGCGCCGCGCCTTGAAGCAAAGATGGCACTTCGCTATATTCCGTTCCGGTTCAGGTATATCTGCCAATCGCCGCAAGACGCCCTACCCGTGCAAGGAGCATGTTCGATGACCCAACTCGCCCTGGACCCTTTGGCCCAAGCCGTCCACCAAGCCCCCCCCGATGTCGGCGCAACGCTTGTGCACCAGTATGAGCAAGTCGTCATCAAGAGCCTGCTCACTTCATTTGGTCTGGACTTCCTGTTGGCCAACGATCGGCGTGGTGGCCATGTAGATACCCTGCATACCGTGCGCGACGAGTCCGTTGGATATGCATCTGCAGCGAACGAGGCTGCTTATGCGGCGCGCGGCGACTATGACAGCGCGGCTTACCACTCCACCGACACTTACATACAAGTAGGCCGAGAGTACAAAGCTGGCAAGCAATCCGGCACGCTGCAGGATGCCTATACGGGCAAGACGTTCGCGCCGAACGCCGATGTACATCGCGACCACACCATCTCGGCGAAAAAGATCCACGACGACCCTGCCCGGGTTCTGGCGAACCGTGATGGTGTAGAACTGGCCAACCAGCGCAGCAACCTCAACGCCACCGATGGGTCTGTCAATACATCGAAAAAGGACAAGAGCGCTGACGAGTTCATTCGCTATCTCGACCAGAATGAAGCGCAACGCAAGGCTGAAATCAGCGACCTTCAGTCGAAACAGCGTAGTGTCGGCCTCACCGATAAAGAACGCAAAACGTTAAACAAGCTGGAAAAACTCGACGCCGTCGACCCGGGCAAACTGCGTGAAAAAGACCGGATCGCCCGTGAAGCCTACGAACGCGAACTGGCCAACAGTTATTACACCAGCACTGCATTCCTGGCCGACACTGCCAGTGCCAGCCTCAACCAAGGGGTTCGTATGGGCGCCCGGGAAACGCTCGGCCTGGTCCTGCTTGAGGCGTGGAATGCGCTACGCCAGGAACTGCCGCACATTCTGCAGAGCATGAAAGGCAACTTCGACCTCGGCCTCTTCCTGCAGCACCTGGGTAATGCCTGCAAGGCCGCGTTTGAAGGGGTACAGGCCCGGCGCGGTGAACTGCTGACACGCTTCAAGGACGGCCTGCTGGCCGGCGTGCTGTCGTCAGTGATGACCACCTTGATCAATATCTTCTTCACCACGGCCAAAAACGTTGCCAAGATCCTGCGTGAATCCTGGGCAGCCATCCTTGAAGCGGTGCGCACGCTGGTATTCAACCCTCAGCGGCTGCCATTCGGTGAGTTGCTGCGCGCGGTCTCGAAGATAGTTGCAACCGGCGTATCGGTGTGTACCGGGGTGCTGGTGCAAGAAGCCATCGCCAAAGTGCCTGGCATGCAGGTGCCAGTGCTGGGAGAAATACTTTCCACCTTCGTCGGTGCGCTGGCCAGCGGCTTGCTGAACATCTCCTTGCTGTACTTCATCGACCACTCGCCGCTGGTGACCGAATTGTCGAGTTTGCCAACGGCCTCAAGTCGACACTGGACCACACGCTGGACTACTACAAGCTGGTCAACCAGCGCCTGGAAGCCTACACCGCCGAACTCGCGGGTATTGATTTCAAGCAGTTGCAAGCCGAGCTGGACACGTTGCAGAAGGTCAATGCCAGCCTGGTGCTGGCGCAAACCCATGCTGACCTCAATGACGCACTGTTCAGTGCAATGGCCACTTGCGAAATCGACATGCCCTACCAAGATCGCAAAGGCCTGGACGACTTCATGAACGACAAAGACGCTGTGCTGGTGTTTTAAACGCCAATGTCGCGGTTCAACTGCGATGCCTGTGGGCTGTGCTGCCAGAACCTGGCAGGGCAGCCGCTGTACAGCGACCTGGACGACGGGACAGGGGTTTGCCGCCACTACGACAAAACCAGCAGCCGCTGCGGCATTTATGAGCAACGACCGCTCAAGTGCCGGATCGACGACAGCTACGACCATATTTACGCAAGCCACATGAGCCGAGCGCACTTCCATGAGCTCAATCAGGCTGCCTGTGAAACTCTCAAAAGCAAAAGGACACGTTAGAGATGCCATTACCGTTTCTGTTGATCGGTGCAGCTGTAGTCGCGGGCGGAGCCGGGATCGCCGGCGGCGTGAAAGGCGCCAAGAAAATTTCCGAAGCCAAGGGCATCGTGGCCGACGCCCAGGAACGCTATGACCGCGCCCGCGAACAACTTGATGGTGACCAGAAGAACACCGAGCAATCACTTGAGGCTCTGGGTGCACTCAAGCTCGACATCAGCCGTAGCTTTGGACGTTTTGCATCCGCCTACGAGAAAATCAAGAACAAGCCGCAATTCAAAGAATTTCACGGCGAGGACATCCGCTTCGACAAGCACGATCTGGATCAGATCAAGGAAATCTCCATTTCGGCAATCGACCTTCTCGGCAGCTCGGCACTGACTGCAAGCGCTGGCGCACTCGCAGGCTTTGCAGCCTACGGTGGCACCATGGCACTGGGTGTGGCGTCGACCGGCACGGCGATCAGCTCGCTGTCTGGTGTGGCAGCCTACAACGCTACGCTCGCGGCCCTGGGCGGCGGCGCGCTTTCTGCGGGTGGCGGCGGCATGGCGCTGGGCTCGATGGTACTGGGCGGCGCAGTAGCGGGGCCGGTGATTGCCGTGGGTGGTTTGCTGCTCAATGCCAAGGGCAACTCGAGCCTCGAAAAGGCTGAAGAGATCCGCCAGGAAGTGAACAAGACTGTCGACCTGATCAAGGAATCGACTGTTTATCTGAAGAAGCTCAAGCTCATCAGCGACAAAGTCATTGGCGAACTGACCATTACATTCAGCCTGTACGTGAAACACGTCACCAGCCTGGAGCAGTTGGTCCAGCGCACCACAGACTACAACGCATTCAGCCAGGATGAAAAAGACCTGCTGTCCAACAATATCATGCTGGTCAAACTGCTGAGCCAACTGGTGCAGAGCGCACTGGCCGGCAAGAAAAACGGTAAGGACGTGGTCCTGCAGGACAGCGTCCACAAAGAGCTGGAGCATGCCCAGGAAGTTCGCGGCAAGCTTGCCGCTTGATCCCCCACAGATGCGGGCATTGATCAGGCGGCTTATCAGCGCCTGGTCAGCATTTGACACCAACGTCCCTCCCGCCAGCCCAGTGCTCCAAGCTGGCGGGAAAATCTTCGGCAGCATTGCCCTGCGGCGCCAAGCCGTAGAAATGGGCTGCCCCCGTGGCGTGTTTCGATCACATGAGCGCAGCGGTATTACCGCGGGCCACCACGGCTCCAGACACGCAACGGGCTCAATCGAACGCCCCGTTCACCACCTCGTAGATGATACCCGTGGCGACAGCCACCAGGATCAGGTCGACGCCGGCCTGCATCCACTCGTAACCGTCGTAATGCGGCAACTGCCCAAGCAGCCGGCCATCGAGCTTCTTGGCGATACCGGGCGGCAGTGGCTTGCCCCGCGCCAGGTTCTTCTGGATGCCCGGCGGCAATGCGGGGCCCGGGCTCCAATAGCTGCGGTGGCCACCCAGAATACCCAGCACATCACCCCGGTCGATCGACGGCCCGCCATGCCAGTCATTGCCACCCGAGCCACCCTTTTTGCCGCCAGCGTTGCCTTGGCCTTGGGCATGCGGAGCCTGCCCCTTGCCTTGCCCATGCCCTTTATCGTTGCCTTTACCGTTACCCGGGTCGGCGAGCGCAGCGCCCGACGCCGCGAGCAATGCCAATGACGTTACAGCGGCAATCAGAGCTTTCAACTTGGCCATGAGAGCATCCTTTGCGGTGAAGTGGTTTGTTGAAATGTAGACGACATTGCAATCATCTACAGCAGGCCAGCGCGCCTGGGAAGCTCAGCACATGACGCCTACAACGTGGTAGGCATGCCGCGCCGGTCCAGCTCGAACACCTTGGTGCGCTGCAGGCAATCGCGCAACCACAGGGCAGCCCTGCCCGGCCGGCGCTGCTGATGCCACAGCAGGTCCACGCCGACCAGCCAGTCGGTGTGCGGATAGGCCTGCAGCTGCAGTTCGATCAGCTCACCGGCGTCCAGCTCCCGCTGAACCAGCTGCCGTGGCAGGGTCGCCCAACCCAGGCCACCGCGCACCATCTCTACCAGCGCCAGATAGCTCTCGGCCTGCCAGAGCTGGGCGGTACGCAAGTATTCGCTGCTGGGCAGCTTTTGCGCGTGGGCGAAGAAGGCCAGGCGGCGGTGGGCGTGCAGGTCGGCGAAGGTGCAGGTTTGCAGTTGCGCCAGCGGGTGTGTGGCGTGGCAGACATGAGCCATGATCAGTTTGCCCAACTGCTGGAAGGCCAATGCAGGCGGGTAGCCCGGCTGGGAAAAAGCGATGCCCAGGTCTGCCTCACCTTTATGCACCATTTCACTGACATCACCGTGCACCGGGTGGCGAATCAGCAAATCGACGAACGGGAACGCCTGGTCGAACGTTTTGAACACCGGGATCAGTGACCCATACGGCACCTCGATGGCGAGCGTGAGCGCAGGTTCGGCCTGCTGCGCCAGGTTGTCGGCGCTGCCCTCCAGGGCATAGCAACGCTCAAGGATGCCCTCGGCCCGTAGCAGCAGTTTATGCCCGGCGGCGGTCAATGCCGGTATGCGGCTGCTGCGGTCGAACAACTCCACGCCCAGGTCGGTTTCCAAGTTGCTGATTGCAGCGCTGACGGTGGACTGGGTACGCCCCAGGCGCCGCGCCGCTGCCGAAAACGAGCCCGCTTGTACCGCGGCGACGAACACCTGCAATTGCTCCAGCGAAAAGCGCATCCCCACCCCCTGCCCTGCCACATGAACCATCGATGCTAACGATGGTTACTCATTTGTTCCATCGTTTGTTTCGCCGGATCATCGGCCTCGACCACGCTTGCAGCTGCCCTGTTCACACCCTGCGCTGCGTGTCACTCCAGGCGCCGAAAACAACGAAAAGAGCCGCACCTTCAGGAGATTCACGCCATGAGCCCAAGCAAGGTCCACGCTGTAGACGAAGTATTACCGCTGCGGCAACTGTTCACCTTTGGCCTGCAGCACGTGCTGGTGATGTATGCCGGCGCGGTCGCGGTGCCTCTCATCCTCGGCAGCGCACTGGGCCTGACCCAGGCGCAGGTCGTGACGCTGATCAACGCCAACCTGTTCACCTCGGGCATCGCCACACTGATCCAGACCCTGGGCTTCTGGCGCTTCGGGGCGCGCCTGCCGTTGATCCAAGGCTGCTCGTTCATCGCGCTGGCACCGATGATCATGATCGGCAAGCAGTTCGGCCTGCAGGAGGTGTTTGGCGCCGTGATTGCCGCCGGCGCCATCACCATCGGCCTCGCGCCGCTTTTCAGCCGGCTGCTGCGCTTCTTCCCGCCGGTGGTGATCGGCAGCCTGATCACCATCATCGGTATCTCGCTGATGCCCGCGGCGGCCATCTGGCTGGGTGGCGGCGACCCGGGGGCGCCGGACTTCGGCAACCCCGCCAACCTGCTGCTGGGCATGGCGACGGTGGCCATCACGCTGCTGGTGTATGCGCGCTTTTCGGGCTTTATCGGCAACCTCAGCGTGCTGATCGGCCTGCTGTGCGGCAGCCTGCTGGCCGCAGCCTTTGGCATGACCCACTTCGGCAAGGTCAGCGAAGCCGCCTGGTTCGAGCTGAGCCCACCCATGGCCTTCGGTGCGCCGCAGTTCTCCACCACGCCAATCCTCATCATGGTGCTGGCGATGCTGGTGATCATGGCCGAGACCACGGGTAACTGCCTGGCCATCGGCAAACTGGTCGGCAAGCCCACAGACACCAGCACACTAGGCAACGCTTTCCGGGCAGACGGCCTATCGACGATGCTTGGCGGGTTGTTCAACAGTTTCCCGTACAACGCTTTCACCCAGAACACCGGGCTGATCGCGCTTTCCAACGTCAAGAGCCGCTTTGTGGTCGCCGCCGCCGGCGCAATCATGATGCTGATGGGGCTGTTCCCGAAACTGGGCGCACTGATCGCTGCCGTGCCCACGCCAGTGCTGGGCGGGTGCGCCATCGTCATGTTCGGCATGACCACAGTGGCCGGCATCCAGGCGCTCTCTCGCGTACCTTTCGAAGGTACCCGCAACGGCATCATCGTCGCCGTTTCGATCAGCATCGGCGTGCTGCCAATGTCCTTCCCGGCGCTTTTCCATCACCTGAGCGGCCCGCTCAAGCTGGTGCTGGAGAGCGGCATTTTCCTCGGCGCGATCACGGCGATCACGCTCAACCTGCTGCTCAACAACGACAAGACCACAGACCCCGACCACGCCGATGCCAGCGTGGCCAAGTGAGCCCTTTTACCCCTGCCTATCCCCAGGAGCATCCATGACCACTCCCTACACGCCAGCTGCCACCGACCTGTCCGCCCTCGACCTGGACCTGCTACGCCAGTCGATGCGCCTGGCAGAGCAGTCCAAAGCACGCGGTCGTCACCCCTTTGCAGCCATTGTCGCCGATGCCGAAGGCCGGGTGATCGCCAGCGCCGGCAACAACTCAATGCCGCCCGAAGGCGACCCCACCCAACACGCCGAACTGGTCGCCGCGGCCCTGGCTGCCAAGGCCCTGCCACCCGAAGCACTGGCCAACTGCACGCTCTACACCAGCGCAGAACCCTGCTGCATGTGCGCCGGTGCCGTGTACTGGACCGGCATTGGCCGAGTGGTGTATGCGCTGTCGGAACATACCCTGCTCGGGCTGACCGGTGACCACCCGGAAAACCCGACGTTTTCCTTGCCATGCCGTGAGGTGTTCGCCCGGGGCCAACGTGATGTGATCGTGCACGGCCCACTGTTGGAGGACGAAGCAGCGGCTGCGCACAAGGGGTTCTGGAAATGAACGCAGGCACACACTGAGCTCAAGAATCGCCAGGCAGGTTCACCGAACTGCCTGGCACCTTGAATCGCCTGCGGGCCGGCTTACTGCGGTTGCCGGTTACGTTTGGCCAGCAATGCCCGTGCCGCCACAGCAGCCACCACCAAGCCTGGTGAAGCCGCCAGCAGCACCCCACCCACCCCCGTCCCGGCTGCCAGGATCTGCCCCGCCGCCAACGGCCCGGCCATCGAACCCAAGCGCCCGATGGCAACCGAAGCCCCCACCCCAGTGGCCCGTACCTGAGTCGAATACAGGGTCGGTGCCAGTGCGTACAGCACCAGTTGGCCGCCGATGGCGCAGTAGCCGGCAATGAACCCGGCCACGAGCATGAAGGCAAAGCTGGTCGACAGGCCAAGCCCCGCCAGCGCCGCCAGCATGCCGATATACGCGATGAACACTGCGCGGCGGGCGTGGCCCTTGTCCATCATGCGCCCGGTCAGGAACGAGCCGGCCGCACCGCCGAGGTTGAACAGGATCTGTACCGTGCCTGCCTGCGGGCGGCTGAAACCTTGCCCGATCAGCAACGAAGGCAACCAGTTGAGCAGCATGTACAACACGGTCAGGGTAAAGAAGCACGCCACCCACAGCAGCAGGGTGCGGCTTGCATGCCCCGGCCCGAACAACTGGGCCAGCATGCCTTCGCCGGCAACCTTCTCACCGGTTTGAGCACGAAACGCCTGGGACTCTTTCAGCCATACCACCAGCACCAGGGCGATGACGATCGGTGCGATACCACCCACGTAGAACACCACA
The DNA here is from genome assembly GCF_016406145.1 of Pseudomonas putida. Classification (NCBI taxonomy): domain Bacteria; kingdom Pseudomonadati; phylum Pseudomonadota; class Gammaproteobacteria; order Pseudomonadales; family Pseudomonadaceae; genus Pseudomonas; species Pseudomonas putida. The sequence continues at coordinate 2,290,365 of NZ_CP066306.1, read as the reverse complement.
CGCCAGTCTTCGCCCAACGGCGCCATGCCGATGATCGAAGCGATGGCGCCGCCCAGGGGCACGCCACAATACGTGATGCTCACGGCGGTGCTGCGCAGCCGCTCGGGCGCCGCTTCACTGGCCAGGGCGATCAGGATGGGCAACGCGGCACCCAGCCCCAAGCCGGTCATCAGCCGTGCAACCAGCAGCGAGGCGTAGCTGTCGGCCAGGGCGGTACCGAGCGAGAAGCCGCCGAACAACAGCACCGCCACGATCAGAATATTCTTGCGGCCCAGCCGGTCGGCAAGCCAACCGCCGATGAATGCGCCGGGCAGCAACCCCAGCAGCCCTGCACTGAACACCCAGCCAAGCATCGCCGGTGTCAGTGCAAACGCCTTGGCCATGTGCGGTGCGGCGATGCCGGTAGCCTGAAGGTCGAGGCCTTCGAGCAGTGCCACGAGAAAACACAGGCCGATGGTGAGCACCGGCTTGCTTGACGACGAGGATGAATCACGCATGGGTAGGCCCTTTTGTTGTTATGCGTTGGGTTGGGATCAAAGCCTGAAGGTGGCACGTAACGAGATGAACGAAGAATCTTCCCCACCGGCGTCCTTGATGGCGGAGCTGACGTCGTAGTATTTCAAGTCGACATCCAAGGTCAGGTTGGGGGTTGCCAGCCAACGGGTGTTGGCGCGGTAGATGGTGCCCACATGGCGCCCGGTGCCACGGGTATTGGCCAACAGACTCATGCCGGGCATGTACACACCGTCTTCTGCACGCTGCTTCCACACTTCGAAGACGCCCGGTTCGAAGCGCAAGGTACGCCAAGGTGAAAAGCCGAACGTCGGCCCCACCACGATGATGTTGCTCAAAGTGGTCAGGCTGGCCTCGCCATAAACGCCGTTGCGCGGGAACAGCGGGTCGAAGGTGTTGACCTTGCCATCGCCCAGTTCGCGGTCACCGCTGGCGGCGTCGATGCGCATGCCCAGCCGGGGCTGCCAGGCATGCGCGAAGGTGTAGCCGGTATCGCTGGACAGTGCCCAGGCACGAATCGAGGCATTGCCCAGGTGCCCGGTCTGCCCGGCCAGGTTCCAGCTCCAGTCCAGCGCCTGCTGGCGGCCAAACACCCGCGTGCCGAAGGTATAGCGTTGCTCATCGCCCGCTTCACCGGCCAGGCTGCGGTCATCGGTTTCAAGGCCGAAGGCGAACAGGTCGATGTTCCAGGCTGCCGTCAGCGGCAAGGTGCCATACAGGCCATAGAATTTCACTGCGTTGTTGCTGCCATCGTCCCAGCTGTCCTCACCGGTCTTGAGCGGCCTGAACGCGAAGGCGTCGAGCTTGCGGCCGTTCTTGAGGTTGAGGCTGGCGCGCACGCCGTCGAAGCTCAGGCGGATGTTGGGCGAGTCCCGGTAGGTGACCCAAGCCTGGTCGCCAAGCCCCATCTCCTGGCGGCCGATGCGGGTGGTGTAACGCCCTTGGGCAAAATCATGGTTGAAATCGACGAAGGCCTGGCGCACTTCATTGCGGCTTTCATCATTTGGGGAGTACAGGTCCTTGCCGAAAGCCCGGGTGTTCTCCACCTGGACGAATGTGCGCACAGCATCATCGAACAGATGCAGGTCGGCGTGCGCCTGCAAGCGCTGCATCAAATAGGAGTCGTCGTTCAAACCGCGCAAGCCGAAAAAAGGCTTGTTGAATACATCGGCCCGGTAACGGGCTTCGGCCCCCAACTGCAGCCAGGCCGACTCGGACAAGCGATGGTAGCGCACCCCATCGAATGGGTCGCTGGCCTTGGCCGGGGCATCCAGGAACCGATAGTCCTCGACCCAGCGAGGCGCACCGGGCCGGCCTGGCCGGCTCTGTTCAAGTGGACTGGCCGCCTGCACGCATTGGCCTATCGAAAGCAGTACAACGGGCACCCACCACCGGTTCAACGGCCTGGTCATCAGAATTTCCCTTTACTTGTTTTTATGAAATTGGATAACTCTGTTAACGATTATTTTTGTTAACCATCTTGCCGTCAATAGGCGGATTGAAACTACCTGATATCAGGCAGATCCAGCGTTCGTTTATCGAACGTTTTTTTCGCAGGTGCCTGCGCAGCCACAGAAATGGCCGTTACCATGAACGTTGCGGGCTCTCTACCTTGCGGGAACGCCGCCACGACTCTAATCAAAACAAAAAGAGCATCCTCATGAACTGCCTCAAACCTCTTGCCGCTCTCGGCTTGCTCATGCTCGGCGCAAGCCAGGCCCTGGCCTCGCCAACCGTTAAACAACCAAACATTCTGCTGATCGTCGCCGATGACCTCGGCTTCTCGGACCTGTCGGTCCTGGGCAGCGAAATCCAGACACCCAACCTGGACAAACTGCTGACCGACGGCCGCCTGATGCTGGACTTCCATGCCGCGCCAAGCTGCTCCCCTACACGCGCCATGCTGATGTCTGGCAACGACCCGCACCTGGCCGGGCTGGGCATGATGGCCGAAGCACGCAAGCGCTTGCCGGCCGGCGCTCAGGTGCGCGCCGGTTACGAAGGGGTACTGGGCAGCAATGTCGCCACCCTGGCAGAACTGCTGCACGATGCTGGCTACCGCACCTACATTTCCGGCAAATGGCACCTGGGCATGCAGCCCGCGCAGCAGCCCCAGAACCGTGGTTTCGACCAGGCCTACGTGCTGCTGGAAGGGGGCGCCGCACATTTCAAACAGGCCAACATGGCGCTGCAGCCGAACTACAGTTCGACCTTCCGCCACAATGGCGAGCCCATCGAACTGCCCGATGATTTCTACTCCACGACCTGGTTCACCGACCGTCTCATCGACGCCATCGACGACGGCAAGGCCAGCAACAAACCCTTCTTTGCCTTTGCCGCCTACACCGCGCCGCACTGGCCCTTGCAGGCGCCGGATGAATACCTGGCGCAATACCGCGGCCGCTACGACCAAGGCTATGAGGTGATTGCCCGCGAACGCCTGGCGCGCCAGCGCAAGGCCGGGCTGGTGCCGGCGGACTTCCCCCTCGAGCCGCAACTGGAGGGCGTACCAGGCTGGGCATCGCTGACAGAACAGCAGCAACAGCAATCGGCGCGCACCATGGAGGTCTACGCGGCTATGGTGGCGGCCCTGGACGCCGAGGTCGGGCGCCTGGTCGACCACCTGCGCAAAACCGGTGAACTGGACAACACACTGGTGCTGTTCATGTCCGACAACGGGCCGGAAAATGCCACCCGCGTCGACCCCAACTGGATCAAGGAAAACTTCGATACCCGCCTGGCCAACTACGGCCGACGTGATTCGTTCCTGATGATCGGCTCGGCCTGGGCCCAGGTCAGCGCCCTGCCCAGCCGCCGCTACAAGATGACCACCTACCAGGGCGGCATCCGCGTGCCCGCCTTCGTTTACCACCCGGCCACCATCAAGGCCGGGCGCAGCGATGAACTGGCCAGCGTCAGGGACATCATGCCGACGCTGCTGCAACTGGCAGGCGCGCCGATGCCCGGCATCACCTACCGCGACCGCGCCATCGTTCCGCCGCAGGGCACCTCGGCACTGGACTACCTGCAAGGCAAGGACACCCGGATCCACGCCCATGACGAGGCCCTGGGCTGGGAAATCAATGGCAGCGCCTCGTTGCGCAAAGGGCCGATGAAACTGCTGTGGGATGCAACCGATGGCACCCCGGCCTGGCACCTGTACGACCTGAGCAACGACCCTGGCGAGCACCATGACATCGCAGCCGCACACCCCCGGCAAGTGAGCGACCTGCTGCGCGACTGGAAGGCCTATGCCCAACGCAGCAATATCGCCATCGACGCTGACGGGCGCCCCGCAAGCCCCGCCATGCCCCTGGCCAGCAAGCCATGATTGCCCGGGTTGCCGGCTGCGCGCTGGTCGCCGCCGGCGTACTCGCCGCGGCCTACGGCGCCTGGCCACAAACCCCGGCGCCGGTGCTGCTGTGCGAGGGCTACAGCGGCTTGCCCGCCAGGCACGATGGCATGGTGCGCTTGCCGGGTGGCGTGTTCACCTTCGGTTCAGACCGTTTCTATGATGAAGAAGGCCCGCCACACGCGGCAAAGGTGTCGGGCTTCTGGGTCGACCGGCACCCGGTCACCAACGCCCAGTTCGCCCGGTTCGTGGCAGTTACCGGTTACCTTACCCAGGCCGAACGGGGCATCAGCAGCGAGGCCGACCCCACCCTGCCCGACACGCTGCGCGTACCGGGCGCGATGGTGTTCCAGCAAGGGCCGAGCGTGCTCGACCCCGGCTGGCAGTTTGTGCCGGGGGCCAGCTGGCGACACCCGCAGGGCCCTGGCAGTGACCTGGCAGGGCTTGAAAACCACCCGGTTGTGCAAGTGACACTGGAAGATGCCCAGGCCTACGCGCGTTGGGCTGGCCGTGCCCTGCCCAGCGAAGCGCAACTGGAATACGCCATGCGTGGCGGGCTGGACGATGCCGACTTCAGTTGGGGCACCACTGAACTGCCCAAGGGCAAGCTGATGGCCAACACCTGGCAAGGCCAGTTCCCCTATAACAACATGGCCGCTGACGGCTTCACCGGTACCTCACCGGTGGGCTGCTTCCCGGCCAACCGGTTCGGTGTATTCGATGCAGGGGGCAATGTCTGGGAGCTGACCCGCACGGGTTATCGCCCGGGCCACGATGCGCAACGCGACGCGGCCTTGGACCCGTCCGGCCCCGCCTTGAGCGCAAGCTACGACCCGGCCGAACCCGGCATACCGGTCGCTGTGATCAAAGGCGGCTCGCACCTGTGCTCAGCGGACCGGTGTATGCGCTACCGGCCCTCGGCACGCCAGCCGCAGCCGGTCTTTATCGCGACTTCGCACGTAGGGTTCAGAACGGTTCGCCAATGAACGGCAATGGGCAGGCGGCCGCCTCGATGGCTGCCACCTGCCGGTCGAAGTCTGGCAGCAGATAGTTGAAAAAGAAGGTGGCGCTTTCGTGCTTCTCGCGCCGTAGTGGTGCATCGGCCTGCAACGCCTCGAGGCAGCGAACGGTGCGGGCCCAGGCAAAGGCCTGCAGCGCCGTGGCGCACAACTGCAGGAAGGCCCCGGCCGCGCGGTAGGGGTATTGCGGGCCGTGCGCAGCACTGCGCTCGACCTCGGCAACGACCCCTTGCAACCGGTCGCAGACCGTACCGAGCGCCTCGGCAGCGGCACCCTGGCCGGCCCCGGCCTCGGCACGCAGTTCGCCCAGCAGCAGCGCAAAGCCTTCACCGCCATCGCCCAGCACTTTGCGCAACAACAGGTCGTTGGCCTGAATTTCGTTGGTGCCTTCGTAGATCATCGCAATCCGGCTGTCGCGCAGGACCTGCTCGATGGGGAATTCGCAGGTGTAGCCATAGCCGCCAAACACCTGCAGCGCTTTGCTCGACAGGCTGAAACCGTAGTCAGTGAACGCCGCCTTGATGATCGGCGTCAGCAACGCCGCCAGAGTCGACGCTTTTGCACGCAGCGCAGGGTCGGTAGAGGCGCCGGCCACATCCAGCCAGTGCGCCGTCCAGTAACCCAAGGTGCGCATGCCTTCGGTACGCACCCGCAATTCCAGCAGCGTCAGGCGCATGGCGGGGTGCAAGTGGATGGGGTCGGCAGCGGCGTCCCCGGCGCTCGGCGAATGACCAGGTGCGCGCATCTGGCGACGCTCCAGTGCGTAGTCACGGGCCAGTTGCCAAGCTGCTTCGGCGTGCCCCAACCCTTGCAGGCCGACATGCAACCTGGCGGAATTCATCATCACGAACATGGCCGCCAGGCCACCGTGCGCCTGCCCCACCAGCCAGCCCTTGCCCCCCTCGAAGCGCAGCGCACAGGTGGCGCTGCCGCGAATGCCCAGCTTGTGCTCAAGCCCATCGCACTGCACCCCGTTGCCCACGCCCCCCTCCAGCCCGTTGGGCACCAGCAGCAATGACAACCCACGGCTGCCTGCCGGTGCGTCGGGCAAACGCGCCAGCACCAGGTGCAGGATGTCGCGGGTCAGGTCGTGGTCGCCCCCGGAAATGAACAGCTTGTTGCCGGTGACCGCGTAGCTGCCGTCGCCCAGCGGTTCGGCACGACAGCGCAGCAAGGCAAGGTCACTGCCGGCCTGCGGCTCGGTCAGGCACATGGTAGGCAGGCTTGCGCCGCTGACGATGCCGGGCAGGTAACGCGCCTGCAATTGGGCGCTGCCATGGGCCTTCAGGCACAGGTAAGCGCCATGGGCGATGCCGGTGTACATGGCCCAGCCATGGTTGCTGGCAAAGAGCATTTCCTGAACCGCTGCATCCAGCACCAACGGCAGCCCCTGGCCGCCGCACCGGGGCTCACAGGCCAGCGCCGGCCAGCCGCCGTCCACGTAGGCGCGATAGGCCGCCGCAAAGCCGTCCGGTGTGCGCACCCGGCCCTGCTCCAGGCGGCAGCCCTGGCGGTCGCCCGGTGCATTCAACGGCGCCAGTACCTGTTCGCTGAAGCGGGCAGCCTCCTGCAGCACTTGCAGGGCCAGCTCAAGATCAACGTCTGCGTAGGCCGGCAGCTGCTGCCAGGCCTGCTCGGCCCTCAGCCAGTGCTCCAGCACGAATTGCATGTCCTGCAGGGGAGCCTTCCAAGCCATGGGAGTCCTCGGATTCAAGCCGCGAAGTGTGGGTTTTCGATCAGCACCGCCATGCCTTGGCCGCCGCCGATGCAGGCCGCAGCGATGCCATAACGCAGGTTGCCCTGGCGCAACTGACGGGCCAGGGTGTGCACCAGGCGCAGGCCGGTGGCAGCCAAGGGGTGGCCCAGGGCGATGGCGCCGCCATGCACGTTGAGTTTTTCCACATCCAGTTGCAGCACCTGGGCCACCGCCAGCACCTGGGCGGCTTGCGCTTCGTGTATTTCAAAACGGTCGATCTGCTCCAGGCGCAGACCACTGCGTTCGAGCAGCAAGGCAATGGCCGGGGCCGGCCCGATGCCCATGGTGCTGGGGGGCACGCCCACGGCTGTGGCCATCAGCAACCGTGCCAACGGTGGCTGGGTGCAGGCGGAAAAACGCGTCACCAACGCCGCCGCCGCGCCATCGACCACCGCACAACTGTTGCCGGCAGTTTGCACGCCACCGGCGTGCACCGCACGCAGGCGGGCCAGCGCTGGGGCATCGGTAGGCCGCGGGTGGCTGTCGTGGCTGACCTGGGCCACGCCGCGTGGCAGTCCGATGCCACGTGGCAGGCAGCCTTCAGCACTGAAAGCCTCTGCCGTGACCTCAACGATTTCCTCATCGAACCAGCCCTGCTGCTGGGCCTGCAGCGCACGCTGATGGCTGCGCAACGCCCAGGCGTCCACCGCCTCTCGGCCAAGGCCATGCACGCGTGCCAGGTTTTCTGCAGTACCGATCATGTCCACCCCGGCAGCCGGGTCGTACAGCGCCTCCCAGAGAAAATCCTTGAACCCTACCGGCGCGCCAAGGCGAAAGCCGCCACGGTGTTCATACGCCGCGATCGGGTTGCGCGACATCGACTCGGCGCCCACGCACAGCACCTGCTGCACACCACTGTGCAACTGCTCCCCGGCCTGGCGCAGCAGCTCGAGGCCGGTGCCGCAGATGCGCTGCACGGCCAGTGCCGGAACAGCCTGCGGCACACCGCAGTACAGCCCCACGTGGCGCGGCAGCAGGTACGCATCGAAACTGGCCTGGGCCATGCTGCCGGCCAGCACGCTGTCCACCGCCTGCGGGGCGATACCGGCCCGCGCAAGCACCGCACGCCCGGCCTTGATGCCCAGGTCGATCGGTGAAACCGCGGCGAGCGCACCGCCAAGGTCGACCCACGGCGTGCGCACCATCTGCACGATGGCCACATCGTCGAACACGGTGCACAGCCCGGCGCTGCTCACGGGCGTACCTGCGCGGGCAGCACGGTCGGGTCTTCGCCACGGTACAGCGCCTCTACCGTGTCAGCCCGGCGCTGCAACACCGCACGCTGGTTGATCGAACCTTTGTCGGTGATTTCCCCGGCGTCGATCGACGGCGGCTCTACCAGCAGTGACAACCATTCGATCCGGCTGGCGTTGCCCTGGGCGTCACGGTTCAGCCGCTCCAGCCAAGCGGCGAACCAGCTGCGCACCGCGTCGCTGCCGAGCACTTCGGCATCGCTGGCCGCAGCCGGTAGCCCGGCCAGTTGACGGCATTCGGGCAGCCGCGGGAACACCAGGATGCCCAGGCACTCGCGGTCCGGCGCAGCCACCACGATGTCCTGCACATAGGGTGAACCTTCGAGCACCGCACGGTTACGCAGCGGCCCGACACTGACGAACACCCCGGACGACAACTTGAAGTCTTCGGCAATACGCCCATCGAACATCAGGCCCTGTTCGGGCTGCTGCGCATCGGCGAGCTTCAAGGCATCGCCCGAGCAGTAAAAGCCCTCGTCATCGAACGCCTCGGCCGTTTGCTGCGGCGAACGCCAGTAGCCGGGCATGATGTGCGGGCCGCGAAAACGTGCCTCCAGCTTGCCGTCCAGCGGCACCAGCTTCACTTCGCACCCCGGGGCAGGCAAGCCCACATAGCCTGCCAGCGACAAAGGCCCGGTGGTGAACGTGCAGGACGGCGCCGCTTCGGTCATGCCAAGGCCGGCCATCATGCGGATGCGCTCGCCACAGTGCTGTTCGGCGATGCGGTCCAGGCGGTCCCACACGCTTTGCGAAAGCCCCGCTGCGGCGAAGAAGAACAGCTTCATGCGGGCAAAGAACACCTCGCGCAACTGTGCGTCCTGCTCCAGCGCCTTGACCAGTTCTTCCCAGCCCTTGGGCACGGTCAGGTAGGCGGTTGGGGAAATCTCGCGCAGGTTGCGCAAGGTTTCGCCGAAGCCCTGCGGGGTCGGCTTGCCGGCGTCCAGGTAAAAGCTGCCGCCGTTGTACAGCACGATGCCCAGGTTGTGGCTGCCGCCAAAGGTGTGGTTCCACGGCAGCCAGTCCACCAGCACCGGCGGCTCTTCAGCGAACACCGGAAAGGTCTGCAACAGCATCTGCTGGTTGGCGCACAGCATGCGTTGGGTGGTGACGACCGCCTTGGGCAGCTTGGTGGAGCCTGAGGTGAAGAGGAACTTGGCGATAGTGTCGGGCCCGGTGGCGGCAAACGCCGCATCGGCTCGCGCAAGGTCGCCCGGCTGCAGCAGGCTGTCGAAGCTCAGGTGCCGGCGGCCCGGGGCCTGGCCGCGCACGCTCACCACCGCCACCGATGGGTCCAGCACGGCGTCGAAGGCACGCTGGAACGGCTGGGTGTCGGTGGCGAACACCAGCCCCGGCGTCAGTACCTCGCACACATGCCGCAGCTTGGCGAAGTCCTGGGACAACAGTGCGTAGGCCGGCGACACCGGGCAATACGGGATGCCGGCGTACATGGCGCCCAAGGCGACCTGCAGGTGCTCGATATCGTTGCCGGAAAAAAGCGCCAGCGGCCGCTCGGCGCTCAGGCCAAAGCCCAGCAGGTTGGCGGCGATGGTGCGTACCTGCGCGAGCATTTGTGCGTAGGTGATTGTGCGCCAGGCACCATCGGGCTGACGCGCGGCAATGAAGGTGGTGTCCGGGCGCTGTGCGGCCCAGTGCAGCAGCCGGTCAAGCAGGCGCGACGGCAGCGGCGCCAGGGGCTCGACGGCTTGCATACGTAGGATGCCGTCGGCCTCGCTGAACTGCACCTTGGGATGCCCGATGGACACCTGCCGATAGCGCGGGCTTTGGCCAGGGTCGGTTGACCCTGTGCGGGCTTGGTTATTCACGCAGGTTGCTCCTTGTTATTGTTGTACAGCCTGCCGCGGCCCGGCGGTGCGGGCGGCGGCCGATGGTGCGCGTTGCCTAGATGGGGTAATGCCTGGGGCCGTGCTGAAGGGTGACCCAGCGCAGCTGGGTGAATTGATCGATGGCGGTGCGGCTGCCGAAGCTGCCGTAGCCGCTGGCCTTGACCCCACCGAAGGGCATCTGCGCTTCGTCATGCACGGTCGGGCCGTTGATATGGCAGATACCCGACTCCACACGCTGGGCCAAGGCCAGCGCACGGCTGGTGTCGCGGCTGAAGATGGCCGACGACAGGCCGAACTCGGAGTCGTTGGCCAGCGTCAGCAAGGCTTCATCGCCCTCGGCACGCAGCACCACTGCCACCGGCCCGAAGGACTCTTCGTGGTACAGGCGCATGCTTGCGTCGACGTTGTCCAACAGGGTGGGCTGCAAAATGCTGCCGTCCAGCTGGCCGCCGCATACCAGGCGTGCGCCCTTGGCCACGGCATCGTCGATCAGCGCCTTGATGCGCTCGCCGGCCGCACCGCTGACCAGCGAACCGAGCACCGACGTGCTGGCCTGCGGGTCACCTGCGCGCAGCCCGCCGACCTTGGCCGCCAGCTTGTCGACGAAGGTGTCGGCGATGCGGTTGTCGACCACCAGGCGCTCGGTGGACATGCAGATCTGGCCCTGGTTGAAGTAGGCACCAAACGCTGCAGCTTCGACGGCGGCGTCCAGGTCGGCGTCATCGAGCACCAATAGCGGCGCCTTGCCGCCCAGTTCGAGCAAGGCAGGTTTCAGGTGCCGTGCAGCCAGCTCGCCGACGATGCGCCCCACCTGGGTGGAGCCGGTGAAATTGACGCGGCGCACCGCAGGGTTGGCGATCAGCCGCTCGACGATGGCGGGAGCATCGGCCGGGTCATTGCTGATCACATTGACCACGCCCTCGCCCAAACCTGCATCGTGGAGCACCTGGCCGATCAACCGGTGCACCGCCGGGCTGACCTCGGAGGCCTTGAGCACTACGGTGTTGCCGCAGGCCAGCGGCATGGCGATGGCTCGCGTGGCGAGGATCACCGGGGCGTTCCACGGCGCGATGCCCAGCACCACACCGCACGGGGCGCGCAGGGCCATGGCAAAGCTGCCGGGCACATCCGAGGGGATGACCTCACCGGTAATCTGCGTAGTCATGGCCGCAGCTTCGCGCAACATGTTGGCGGCCAGCTTCACGTTGAAGCCATACCAGTTGGCCATGGCCCCGGTTTCGCCGGCCGCGGCGATGAACTCGGCAGCCCGCGCCTGCAGCAGGTCGGCGCCGGCCAGCAAGCGGCTGCGCCGCTCACCGGGCGCCAGCGCGGCCCAGGCCGGGAACGCTGCGCTGGCGGCGGCCACCGCTGCATCGGCATCGGCCAGCGTGGCGGCAGCGGCTTGCGACACCACCTCACCGGTGACCGGGTTGCAGCGCTGGAAGGTTCGTCCATCGCTGGCGGGGCGCGACTGCCCGCCAATCAGCAAAGGCACCTGCAACATGCTCATCCCTCTTGTTGTGGTTATAGAGAAATATCCGCAGGCTGTGGCCAGTGGCGGCACAGCCCGCCCCGGCCCTCAGCGTTTGTAAGCCTGCAGGCCCGGCTTGATGGACTTGTCGTCGAGGAACTGCTTCATGCCCTGCTCGCGACCGCCCTCGGTGTCCAGCAGCCGGGACTGGTCGAGTTTGGCGTAGAGGTAGTCTTCGTTCTGCTCCCAGGTCAGTTCGCGGCAACGCTTGAAGCCGTTCTTGGCTGCACGCAGCACCACCGGGTTTTTCTCCAGCAGGTTCAGCGCCAGCTCGCGGGTCGCCTCGCGCAGTTGGGCCAGCGGCACGCTCTCGTTGACCAGGCCCATTTCGGCGGCCTTGGTACCGCCAAAGGTCTTGCCGGTCATGATGTAGTACAGCGACTGGCGATGGCCAACGGTATCGGCCATCGCCTTGCTGACCAGGTTGCCGGGCGGGATGCCCCAGTTGATTTCCGACAGGCCGAAAGTGGCCTCGTCAGCGCAGATCGCCAGGTCGCACGCCACCAGTGGGCTGAAACCGCCGCCGAAGCACCAGCCGTTGACCATGGCGATGGTCGGCTTGGCGTACATGCGCAGCAGCTTCCATTGCCATTGCGAGGCTTCACGGCGGATTTTTTCCTGAAGGATCTCGGGGCCGGCGTCGACCTCGCGGAAGTATTCCTTCAGGTCCATGCCTGCAGTCCACGACTCACCGGCCCCGGTCAGCACCAGCACGCCGGCGTCAGCGTCCTGCTCCAGGGTTTCCAGCACGTCGACCATTTCCCGGTTCAGGGTGGGGCTCATGGCATTGCGTTTTTCCGGGCGATTGAGGGTTACCCAGGCGATGCCCGACTCCAGTTCGACCTTCACGGTGGTCCAGCGGCCTTCGTATTTGCTCATGGTTCTGCACTCTTGTTGTTCGAGGTGGTGACACCAAGCTAATCCGGCAAATTAGTTATGTCAATTAACTATTATGAAAATTATCTTTGCCTTCCGGCCGGTTGAGAAGCTTTTTAGCCTGAGCTTCACTAGCCGGATTAAGCCAGCGCAGGCAAACTGGGTAACTTTCTTACTCATGACACAGGAGCATGCAATCCGATGGCAAGGTCTGCCCGAACCGACGACACCGCTTCCCTGCCCACGCCCCCTGGCGACACGGTCCTTGAGGACCTGCTCGGTTACGCGTTGCGCCGCGCCCAGCTGAAGCTGTTCCAGCACCTGATCGGCCGGTTGGCGGCCTACGACCTGCGCCCGGCGCAGTTTTCTGCGCTGGCGATCATCGAGCAAAACCCTGGCCTGATGCAGGCGGACCTGGCGCGTGCCCTGGCGATCGAGCCGCCGCAGGTGGTACCGCTGCTGAACAAACTGGAAGAGCGTGCGCTGGCCGTGCGTGTGCGGTGCAAGCCGGACAAGCGCTCTTACGGGATTTTCTTGAGCAAATCGGGTGAAGCGATGCTCAAGGAGCTCAAGCAGATCGCTAGCGACAGCGATCGGGAGGCTACCGGCAGCCTTGAAGAAGATGAGCGCACGGAGCTGCTGCGGCTGCTGACGAAAATTTACAAGGAATAGGGCCATTCATCCGCAAACCACTAAATGGATCCATTAGACGCACGATAATCGTAAGACCTCCAATTTTTGTTGGGATAAACCATTGACCAGTCTTTCGGATCAGGTCTTAATGGATCCATTAAATAACAACAACAATCGGAGGTCCTCCATGTACCCGAAAAACACCTGGTACGTCGCCTGCACCCCTGACGAAATCGCCGAGAAGCCCTTGGGCCGGCAGATTTGCGGGGAGAAGATCGTGTTCTACCGTGGTAACGAAAACCGCGTCGCCGCCGTGGAAGACTTTTGCCCGCACCGCGGCGCGCCCTTGTCGCTGGGCTTTGTCGAAAACGGCAACCTGGTGTGCGGCTACCACGGGCTGGTGATGGGCTGTGATGGCAAGACCGTCGCCATGCCGGGCCAACGGGTGCGGGGTTTTCCCTGCAACAAAGCCTTCGCCGTGGTCGAGCGCCATGGCTTCATCTGGGTCTGGCCCGGTGACCAGGCCCAGGCTGACCCGGCCCTGATCCCGCACCTGCCGTGGGCGGCCCGCGACGAATGGGCCTATGGCGGCGGGTTGTTCCACATCGGTTGCGATTACCGCCTGATGATCGACAACCTGATGGACCTCACCCATGAAACCTATGTGCATGCCTCCAGCATCGGCCAGAAGGAAATCGACGAGGCGCCCCCGGTCACCACGGTGAGCGGCGACGAAGTGGTCACCGCCCGGCACATGGAAAACATCATGCCCCCGCCCTTCTGGCGCATGGCCCTGCGCGGCAACGGCCTGGCCGATGATGTGCCGGTGGACCGCTGGCAGATCTGCCGCTTCACCCCGCCCAGCCATGTACTGATCGAGGTGGGCGTGGCCCATGCCGGCCACGGCGGCTACCACGCCCCGGCCGAGCACAAGGCCTCGAGCATCGTGGTCGATTTCATCACCCCCGAGAGCGACACCTCGATCTGGTACTTCTGGGGCATGGCGCGCAATTTTGCCGCCCACGATCAGGCCCTGACCGCGAGCATCCGCGAAGGCCAGGGCAAGATTTTCAGCGAAGACCTGGAAATGCTCGAACGCCAGCAGCAGAACCTGCTCGCCTACCCCGAGCGCAACCTGCTCAAGCTCAACATCGACGCCGGCGGCGTACAGGCGCGCAAGGTGCTGGAGCGGCTGATCGCCAAAGAGCAAGCGCCCAAACCGCACATGATCGCCACCCACACCACCCCCGCCTGAGGAGCCCGCGCCATGATCGATGCCGTAGTGGTATCCCGCAACGACGAAGCCCAGGGCATCTGCAGCTTCGAGCTGGCGGCCGCCGATGGCAGCCCACTGCCGCCCTTCAGCGCCGGCGCGCACATCGATGTGCACCTGCCGGACGGGCTGGTGCGCCAGTATTCCCTGTGCAACCACCCCGCAGAACGTCACCGCTACCTGATCGGCGTGCTCAACGACCCCGCCTCACGCGGCGGTTCGCGCAGCCTTCACGAGCAGGTGCAGGCAGGCCACCGCCTGCGCATCAGCGCCCCGCGCAACCTGTTCCCGCTGGCCCAGGGCGCCCGGCGCAGCCTGCTGTTCGCCGGTGGCATCGGCATCACGCCCCTGCTGTGCATGGCTGAGCAACTGGCCTGCAACGGCGACGATTTCGAACTGCACTACTGCGCACGCTCCAGCGACCGCGCAGCCTTTGTCGAGCGCCTGCGCGCCGCCCCCTTCGCTGACCGCCTGTTCGTGCATTTTGACGAGCAGCCGGAGACCGCCCTGGACATCGCCCAAGTGCTGGGCAGCCCGCAGGGCGATGTGCACCTTTACGTGTGCGGGCCTGGCGGCTTCATGCAGCACGTGCTGGACACTGCCAAGCAGCTGGGTTGGCAGCAGGCCAACCTGCACCGTGAATACTTCGCCGCAGCGCCGGTTGAAAACAGCGACGACGGCAGCTTCTCGGTGCAGGTAGGCAGCACCGGCCAAGTGTTCGAGGTGCCGGCCGACCAGAGCGTGGTGCAGGTGCTGGAACGCCATGGCATCGAGATCGCCGTCTCCTGTGAACAGGGTATTTGCGGCACCTGCCTGACGCGTGTGCTGCAGGGCACGCCAGAGCACCGCGACCTGTTCCTCACGGAGCAGGAACAGGCCCTGAATGATCAGTTCACGCCGTGCTGTTCGCGGGCGAAGACGCCCCTGCTGGTACTGGACCTGTAAAACGCCTCAGGACGAGGGCAGGATCACCTTCATGCCCTCGTCCGCCGTGGACGCGCCAAAGGTTTCGGCATAGCGCAACGTGGCATTGGCATGTTCGCGCATGATCGCCTCGGCGCGGGCACCCTGGCCGTGGGTGAGCGCATCGAACACCGCATGGTGCTGCATGTGCGCGAAGTTGAAGCGCCGGTATTCACGGGCAAGGTCGTGACGGTCCACCGCCAGCGCAGTGACCGAAGCGAACGGCAAGTGGTCGTTGCGCGCCAGCGCATCGGCGATGGCCGGGTTGTGGCTGGCCTCTACGATCACCTGGTGAAAGCGCATGTTCAGGTCGTGATAGGCGTGCAAGTCTTCTTCGGTCACATACCCCTTGTCGAACAACAGGTCGCCTTCGACCAGGCAGCGCTGCAGTGCCTCGCGCGCCGCGGGCAGCAGGCCACGCTCAGCGGCCTGGCGGGCAGCCAGGCCTTCTAGCACACCACGCACTTCCACCGCACCGGCAATGTCATCGGCGCTGACCGAACGCACCTGGAAGCCACGGCCGCCGCAACGCACCAGCAGGCCCTCCTGCTCCAGGGTACGAAACGCCATGCGTACGGGCATGCGTGAGACGCCGAAACGTTCGGCGGTAGGCACTTCCATCAGCCGCGCGCCAGCCGCCAGTTCGCCCGAAGCGATCATCTTGCGCAACGCGATCAGCACCATTTGACCGGGCTTGCTCATCCAGGGAGGTTCCAGAGACAGAAGCGCCAATCATACCGCAAGCGCGGGCGCGCTTGGCGGCCTGTGACACCTGCCCTGTTCAGGCTACGATGATACTTCGTCCTTCGGAGCCCATCAGCGCCATGCCCAGAACGAGCAAAGTCACCGACCCGTCCTACGAGTTGATGGACGATCACGAGGGCGACTCACTGATCTACCGCCAGCATGGTTTTCCCAGCCCGCTGGTACGCTGGCATTTCCACAAGGAATACGAACTGCACCTGATCGTGGCCAGCGCCGGCAAAGTGTTCATCGGCGACTACATCGGCAGCTTCGCGCCGAACACGCTTTTCCTCACAGGGCCCAACCTGCCGCACAACTGGATCAGCCAGGCCGGCCCCGGGGAGGTGTTCAGCCAGCGCGACATGCTGGTCAATTTCACGGACGAGGTTTTGCACAGCGGCAGCCGGGTATTTTCTGAGCTGCACCAGCTCAGCCCGTTGCTGGCCCGCGCGCACTACGGCATCGAGTTCCGTGACCCGGCGCTGATCGCCGAGAGCCGCAAATTGTTGCAATGCATAGCGGACAGCCGCGGCATGACCCGCCTTGGATACTTTTTTATCCTCATGGAACAGCTGGCCGGCTGCGAGGACTACCAGTTGTTGTCCACAGTCACCTCTTCGTACCTGGCTGACGAGCACAACGTCGAGCGCATAAACCGGGCGGTGGACTATATCTTCGAGCACTACGCCCAGGACTTGACCCAGAACGAAGTGGCCGAGCACCTGGGCATGACCCCCACGTACTTCTCACGCTTCTTCAAACAGGCCGCCGGGCGCGGTTTTGTCGAGTTCGTCAACCGCCTGCGGGTCAGCAAGGCCTGCGAACTGCTGGCCAAAAGCGACCTGCCGGTGACCGGAGTGTGCTTCGAATCAGGCTTCAGCAACCTGTCCAATTTCAACCGGCGCTTTCAACAGCTCAAAGGCATGACTCCCTCCGACTATCGCAGCCTGGTTATCCAGCGGCTGACCGAGCAGAACCATCACTGAGCGCAACAACTGCAAAAAAGTATCAGCCAGCGTGCAGCCCAAGCTTTGTCGGCAGCGCCACGCGGGGGTGTAATCAGCGCCAGCGACACAAAAATAATAATGTCTTCCGTGCCGTCAGCCGGCCCGGTAAGGGAGTTCATAGATGAACGACGCGATCAAGGCCTGCCTGGCCGCTGCCTGCCTCAGCCTGCCGCTATTGGCCCAGGGCGCAGAGACATTGACCATCGCCACGGTCAACAACAACGACATGATCCGCATGCAGCGCCTGGCCAAGGTGTTCGAAGAGCAACACCCGGACATCAGGCTCAAGTGGGTCGTGCTTGAAGAAAACGTGCTGCGCCAGCGCCTGACTACCGACATCGCCACCCAGGGCGGGCAGTTCGACGTACTGACCATCGGCATGTACGAAGCCGCGCTGTGGGGCGCCAAAGGCTGGCTGGAGCCGATGACGGACCTGCCGGCCGATTACAACCTCGACGACGTGTTCCCGTCTGTGCGCAATGGCTTGTCGGCCAACGGCACGCTGTACGCCTTGCCCTTCTATGCCGAAGCCTCCATCACCTACTACCGCAAGGACCTGTTCCAGAACGCAGGGCTGAACATGCCCGAGCAACCGACCTGGACCCAGCTGGGTGAATATGCCGCCAAACTTCACCACCCCGACCAGGGCCAGTACGGCATCTGCCTGCGCGGCAAGGCCGGCTGGGGCGAGAACATGGCGCTGATCGGCACCGTGGCCAATGCCTTTGGCGCACGCTGGTTCAACGAACAGTGGCAGCCGGAATTCACCGGCAGCGCGTGGAAGAACGCGCTGAACTTCTACGTCGACACCTTGAAGCAGTACGGCCCGCCAGGCGCGTCGAGCAACGGCTTCAACGAAAACCTGGCACTGTTCAACAGCGGCAAGTGCGCGATGTGGGTCGATGCCAGCGTTGCCGGCTCGTTCGTCACCGACAAGACCCAGAGCAAGGTCGCCGACCAGGTCGGCTTCACATTTGCGCCAAAAGAGGTCACCGACAAGGGCGCCTCGTGGCTGTATTCCTGGGCGCTGGCCATCCCCAGCAGCTCCAAGGCCAAGGACGCGGCAAAGGCCTTCAGCACCTGGGCCACGTCCGAAGCCTACGCCAAGCTGGTGGCCGACAAGGAAGGCGTGGCCAACGTGCCACCCGGCACCCGCGCCTCTACCTACAGCGACGCCTACCTGGCCGCAGCGCCGTTCGCCAAGGTGACGCTGGAGTCGCTCAAGCGCGTTGACCCCAACCACCCCACGCTCAAGCCCGTGCCGTACGTGGGTATTCAGTTGGTGACCATCCCCGAGTTCCAGGCCATTGGTACGCAGGTCGGCAAGCTGTTCTCCGCCGCCCTGACCGGGCAGATGAAGGTCGACCAGGTACTTGCCGCCGCCCAGCAATCCACCGAACGCGAGATGAAGCGCGCCGGTTATCCCAAGTAGCCCACCCGTGGCCTGAGCCGCGCCAACGCCTGGCGCGGTGACGGCTGCCGTCCGCCCTTTTCGCTGCACACGGAGTCGCCATGGACACTTCGGCCCTCGATACCCCGACCCTCGCCACTGCACGCCCCGGCAAACGCCGCGTCGGGCCGGGCTGGTTCCTGGTCAGCCCTTCGGTGGCGCTGCTGCTGTTGTGGATGGTCGTACCTTTGGGCATGACCCTGTATTTTTCGCTTATCCGCTACAACCTGCTGTACCCGGGCGAAAATGCATACGTAGGCCTGGAGAACTTCGCGTACTTCGTCACCGACCCAGGCTTCATGCCCGGCGCCCTGAACACCTTGACCCTGGTCGGCAGCGTGCTGGCGATCAGCGTGGTGTTCGGCGTGCTCATCGCGGCGCTGCTGGAGGCCGGCGAGTTCTGGGGGCGCGGCGTGGTACGGGTGCTGCTGATTTCACCGTTCTTCATCATGCCCACGGTCAGCGCGCTGCTGTGGAAGAACCTGATATTGCACCCGGTGTCGGGCATCCTCGCCGCCGTGTGGCGGCTGTTCGGCGCGCAGCCGGTGGACTGGCTGGCGCACTACCCGCTGCTGTCGATCATCCTGATCGTCTCCTGGCAGTGGCTGCCGTTCGCCATCCTGATCCTGATGACCGCCATGCAGTCGCAGGACCTGGAACAGAAAGAAGCCGCGCGCCTGGATGGCGCCGGGCCGCTGGCGATCTTCTGGCACCTGACCCTGCCGCACCTGGCCCGCCCGATTGCCGTGGTGGTGATGATCGAGACCATCTTCCTGCTGTCGGTGTTCGCCGAAATATTCACCACCACCAGCGGCGGCCCGGGCTATGAATCCACCAACCTCGCCTACCTGATCTACAACCAGGCGCTGCTGCAGTTCGACGTCGGCATGGCCTCGGCCGGCGGCCTGATCGCCGTGCTGATAGCCAACATCGCCGCCATCGTGCTGATACGGATGATCGGCAAGAACCTGACCGAGCGCCGCTGAGGAGCCCGCCATGCTGCCACTCAAGCAAACCCGCCGCCTGCGCGACGCATTGATCGGCCTGCTGTGCTGGGGCATCGCCCTGGTGATCTTCTTCCCGATCTTCTGGATGCTGCTGACCAGCTTCAAGACCGAGCTCGACGCCTTCGCTACACCACCGCAGTTCATCTTCGCGCCAACACTGGAGAACTACCTGCACATCAACGAGCGCAGCGACTACTTCGCCTACGCCTGGAATTCGGTGCTGATCGCCTTCTCGGCAACCGCGCTGTGCATGCTTGTCGCAGTGCCGGCGGCCTACTCCATGGCCTTTTTCGAAACCCGCCACACCAAGCGCACGCTGCTGTGGATGCTGTCGACCAAGATGCTGCCGCCGGTGGGCGTGCTGATGCCGATCTACCTGCTGGCCAAACAGTTCGGCCTGCTCGACTCGCGCCTGGCGCTGATCATCGTCTACACCCTGATCAACCTGCCGATCGTGGTGTGGATGGTGTACACCTACTTCAAGGACATCCCGGTGGACATCCTGGAAGCCGCGCGCCTGGACGGTGCCGGGACCTGGCAGGAAATCGTCCGCGTGTTGCTGCCGATCGCTCGCGGCGGGCTTGCCTCGACCGTGCTGCTGTCGTTGATCCTGTGCTGGAACGAGGCGTTCTGGTCGCTCAACCTGACCTCCTCGGCTGCCGCCCCACTAACCGCGCTGGTGGCCTCCTACTCAAGCCCGGAGGGGCTGTTCTGGGCCAAGCTCTCGGCCGTCTCGACCCTGGCCTGCGCACCCATCCTGATTTTCGGCTGGATCAGCCAGAAGCAGCTGGTGCGCGGCCTTTCGTTCGGCGCCGTGAAATGAACCGGCTCCCACACGACACCTGTTCAATCCCCCTATTGCGGGCCGCCGCAGAGGACATTCGCCATGGCTGACCTGAAGATCCGCAACCTGCACAAAGGCTTCGATGGCCACGCCATCATCAAGGGCATCGACCTGGAGGTGCGCGACCGTGAGTTCGTGGTGTTCGTCGGCCCGTCCGGGTGTGGCAAGTCGACACTGCTGCGGCTGATCGCCGGCCTTGAGGAAGTCAGCGGCGGCCACATCACCCTGGACGGCGTCGACATCACTGACACCGCCCCGGCCAAACGCGACCTGGCCATGGTGTTCCAGACCTACGCGCTTTACCCACACATGACCGTACGCAAGAACCTGTCGTTCGCCCTGGACCTGGCCGGCGTGGACAAGCGTGAGGTGCAGGCCAAGGTCGACAACGCCGCGCGCATCCTCGAACTGCAACCGCTGCTCGAACGCAAGCCGCGCCAACTGTCGGGTGGCCAGCGTCAGCGGGTGGCGATCGGCCGGGCGATCGTGCGCAACCCAAAGATTTTCCTGTTCGACGAGCCGCTGTCGAACCTTGACGCCGCCCTGCGCGTGCAGATGCGCCTGGAGCTCGCGCGCCTGCACCAGGAGCTGGCCGCGACCATGATCTACGTGACCCACGACCAGGTCGAGGCGATGACCCTGGCCGACAAGGTGGTGGTGCTCAACGGCGGGCGCATCGAGCAGGTCGGCTCGCCGCTGGAGCTGTACCACCACCCGGCCAACCTGTTCGTCGCAGGCTTTCTCGGCACCCCGAAAATGGGCTTTTTGCGCGGCCACGTGAGCCACAGCCAGGGCACATCGTGCGAGGTCACCCTTGAATGCGGCGCCCGTGTCAGCTTGGCGCTGTGCGCGGACGGTCTGCCCGCTGGCAGCCCCGTGACACTGGGCATCCGCCCGGAGCACCTGAACATCGCCAGCGCCGGGCAAGGCACACCCGGCTTGCTGCAGGTGACTGCCGACGTCAGTGAGCGCCTGGGCAGCGACAGCTACTGCCATGTACGTGCCGGCTCCGGGGAAATGCTCACCGTACGGGTGCGCGGCGACTTTGCGCCGGCCTTCGGCGAGCCCCTGGAACTGACGTTCGACCCAGGCCACTGCCACCTGTTCGACAGCAACGGCCAGGCCTTGGACAAACGCCTGCAGCAAGCGGCCTGAGGACACACACGATGAAACTCGACCCGCACCACCTCGACCTGCTGGCGCCCACGGTCGCCCGCCCTTCCTACACGCCCTCGCAGCTGCGCCAGGGCATCGTGCACATTGGTGTAGGTGGGTTTCACCGTGCCCATCAGGCGGCCTACACCGACGCCCTGATGAACCGCGGCGAAGGCCTGGACTGGGCCATCTGCGGCGCCGGCCTGCGCAGCGAAGACCGCGCCATGCGCGACGCCCTGGCGGCGCAGGGCTACCTGTACACCCTGTTCGTGCTGGACGACCAACCCGACACCGAAGTGCGGGTGATCGGTGCCCTCAATGACATGCTCCTGGCCGATGACGACGCCCAAGCGCTGCTGGCCAAACTGGCCGAGCCCGGCGTACGTATCGTCTCGCTGACCATCACCGAAGGCGGCTACTGCATCGACGACAGCACCGGCGAGTTTCGCGCTGACCTGGCGCAGGTCCGGCACGATCTGGCCAACCCGCAGGCCCCGCAAGGCGTGTTCGGCTTTCTCTGCGAAGCGCTGCGGCGGCGCCGCGAAGCCGGCGTGGGGCCGTTCACGGTGATGTCCTGCGACAACCTGCCGCACAATGGTGCGGTCGCGCGCAAGGCCCTGCTGGCCTTCGCCCAGTTGCTTGACCCGCACCTGGCCCGCTGGATAGGTGAGAACGTGAGCTTCCCCAACGCTATGGTCGACCGCATCACGCCAATGACCAGCAGCGACCACCGCCAACAACTGTTCGAGCGCCACGGCGTCGAGGATGCCTGGCCAGTGGTGTGCGAGCCGTTCCTGCAGTGGGTGGTGGAAGACAAATTCGTAGCCGGGCGCCCAGCGTGGGAAAAGGTCGGTGTGCAGTTCACCGACGACGTCACGCCCTATGAAGAAATGAAAATCAAGCTGCTCAACGGCAGCCACCTGGCACTGACCTACCTGGGCTTCCTGCAGGGCTACCGCCTGGTCCACGAGACCCTTGCCGACCCACTGCTGCGCCGCTACATGCGCACGTTCATGGACCTGGACGTGACGCCGCAGCTTGCCCCGGCGCCCGGCATCGACCTGGAACGCTACAAGGACAGCCTCACCGAGCGCTTCGCCAACCGCGCCATCGCCGACCAGCTGGAGCGGGTGTGCTCGGACGGCTCATCGAAATTTCCCAAGTACATCGTCCCCACCGCCAACCAGCTGATTGCCGAGGGCCAACCGCTGGACCGCGTGGCCCTGGTGGTAGCGGCCTGGGCCCTGTACCTGGGCGGGGTAGACGAACAGGGCAGCGCCTATGCCATCCCCGACCCACGCGCGGCCCAGTGCCAGGCACGGGTGGTGCAGCGTGATGGGCTTGCTGCCCGGGTGCTGGGCGACGAGACGATATTTGGCACGGTCATCCCCGCCTCCGGCGCCTTCGTCAGCGCTTTCGAGCGCCTGTATGACAGCCTGTGTGAGGTTGGCGTGAGCGAAACGCTGCGCCGAGTGCTTGGCGACTGACCCGGAGCACACGCAATGGAAGGACTGTTTCTCGGCATTGATTGCGGCACCCAGGGCACCAAGGCGCTGGTGCTGGACGCTGGCAGTGGCCGGGTGCTGGGCCTTGGTAGTGCCGCGCACGCGCCTGCACGGGGCCGCGACGGGCGCCGCGAGCAAGACCCGGCCGACTGGCTCGCCGCCCTGCACACGGCAGTCGCTGGCGCGCTGCATGGGGCCGGCGTCAATGGCCAGGCCATCCGTGCGCTGGCGGTATCCGGCCAGCAGCATGGCCTGGTGATGCTGGACGCCCAAGGCCAGGTACTGCGCCCGGCCAAGCTCTGGTGCGACACCGAAACCACGGCAGAAAACCAGAAGCTGCTGAACGTGCTCGGCGGCCCGCAGGGCTCGATCGAACGCCTGGGGCTGGTGATTGCGCCGGGCTATACCGTGTCCAAACTGCTGTGGAGCAAACGCAGCTTCCCCGACCTGTTCGCCCGCCTGGCCCATGTGCTGCTGCCCCACGATTACCTCAATTACTGGCTGACAGGCCGCGCCTGCAGCGAGCCGGGCGATGCGTCTGGCACCGGTTACTACAACGTGCACCACAACACCTGGGCAACCGATGTGCTGCAACACATCGAACCGGGCGAGCGCCTGCTGGCGGCACTGCCCGAGCTGCTCGCACCCGGCGACTGCGTCGGTCCGCTGCGCGAGCAGGCCGCCGCAGGCCTGGGGCTGAACCCTCACGCCTGGGTGGCCACCGGCGGCGGCGACAACATGCTCAGCGCCATCGGTACCGGCAATATCAGCCCTGGCATGATTACCCTCAGCCTGGGCACCTCGGGTACCCTGGCAGCTTACGCCGACCATGCCCAGTTCAACCCCAAGGGCGAGGTGGCGAACTTCTGCGCCTCCAGCGGTGGCTGGTTGCCCTTGGTCTGCACGATGAACCTGACCAACGCCTGCGCGCTGGTACGTGACCTGCTTGAGCTGGACCTCACCCGCTTCACAGCCCTCGCCGCCCAAGCCCCGGTCGGTGCCGAAGGCCTGTTGATGCTGCCATTCTTCGATGGCGAACGGGTACCCGCGCTGCCTACTGCCAGCGCCAGCCTGCATGGTATGACCAGCGCCAACCTGACACGCGCCAACCTGTGCCGGGCCGTGCTCGAAGGCACTTGCTTCAGCCTGCGCTATGGCCTGGACCTGCTGCACGCCAGCGGCCTGCAGGGCAGCGAAATCCGCCTGGTGGGCGGGGCGGCAAAAAGCGAGCTGTGGCGCCAGGTACTGGCCAATCTGCTCGGCCTGCCAGTGGTGTGCCCGCGCCAGACCGAAGCCGCCGCGCTGGGGGCGGCAATTCAGGCTGCCTGGAGCCTTGGCCGCCAACTGGGCCACGGCGACAGCCTCCAGGCCCTGTGCGAGCGCTGCGTCGAGCTGGACGAAAGCACCCGCACCCTGCCACGTCTGGCGCAGCAGGCCGCCTATGGTGTGGCCTACAGACGCTACCTGGATCACCTGCCTGCGCACTGATCGCGGTACTGTCCTTACGCTTTTCTGTTTGGGAGAACTTCATGTATTTGGTATGTGGCGAGGCATTGTTCGATGTGTTCAGCCTGGAAAACAGCCCGCGCAGCGCAGAGCTGGGCTTTACCGCGATTGCCGGCGGTTCGCCGTTCAACGTCGCCGTCGGCCTGCGCAGGCTGGGCGTTGCCGCAGGGTTGTTCGGCGGACTGTCCAGCGACCACCTTGGCGCACGCCTGCGCCGGGTACTGGAGGAAGAAGGCGTGAATTGCCAGCACCTGGTGACCAGCGATGCACCCACCACCCTGGCCATGGTCGGCCTGGATGCCAACGGCTCGGCGCAGTACCAGTTCCGCGGCGAAGGCTGCGCCGACCGGCAGGTGCGGCTGGAGCATCTGCCGGTACTGGATGAGCGCGTGCGCGGGCTGCACGTGGGATCGTACACACTGGTGGTGACACCCGTGGCCGACACGTTGCTGGCACTGGTGGAACGCGAACGCGACCAGCGGCTGATCAGCCTGGACCCGAACGTACGCCTGAATCCGCAGCCTGATGTGGCGCTGTGGCGCAGGCGCGTTGAAGCGTTTGCTGCGCATGCACATTTGATCAAGGCCAGCGAGGAAGACCTGCAGGTGCTGTACCCGGGGCGCGACGCTGGCGAGGTAGCCCGTGGCTGGTTGAACGAGCGCTGCCGGCTGGTGTTCGTGACCCACGGGGCCGAGGGTGCCAGCGTGCATTGTGCGCACGGGTCCTGGCACCGGCCGGCGGACAGCTCACTGCCGGTTCGCGACACCGTGGGGGCCGGGGATACGTTCCAGGCGGCCGTGCTGGCCTGCCTGGCTCGGCTGGGTGCGGACAGCCCGATGGGTGTGGCGATGCTGGCGCGCGAGACGGTCGATGCGATGCTGGCCTACGCCATTGGGGCGGCGGCGGTGACCTGTTCCAGGGCCGGGCCGGACCTGCCTTTTGCAGGCGAGCTTTCGTGCATGCCACAGGCCAGCGGTACATCGGGCTGATTGCGGATCAGGGTTTGTGCTGCTTCATCGTTTGCCGATGCAGGGCAATGAACGGCGCCTCCGCCGGGTCGATGCGGTCCATTTTCGCCGCGATGCGATGCCAGTACGGATACTGCGGCGCGATCCGCGTCACCCGCTCGATCTGCTCAAGGTCCTGGCCTGTCAGCACCAGCTCCACCGCCTGCAGGTTGTCGTGCAACTGCTCGGCGGTGCGACCGGCCGTGATGACACTGGTGATGCCTGGTCGGTCCTTGAGCCAGGCCAGGCACACCCGCGCCGGCGAGCAGCCATGCCGCCGCCCAACCTCGATCAGCGCCTCGATGATGTCGTAGGCCCGCTCTCTGTCGTGCACGTAGGGTTCCGGCCAATCATTGCCCTGTCGCGTGCCGGCCGGCGTCTGTTGCCCGCGCCGCACCTTGCCGGTCAGCAAGCCCTCCCCCAGCGGCCCCCACACCAGCGTGGCAAGGCCTTGGTCGAGTGCCATCGGCAGTAGCTCGTACTCCGCTTCACGGGCTTCGGGGGTGTAGTAGATCTGCTGGGAAACCGGCTGCTGCCAGCCGTTGAGCCGAGCACTGCCGAGGGTTTTCATCATCTGCCAGGCGGTGTAGTTGGACGTGCCGAAGTAACGCACCTTGCCGCTTTGCACCAAGTGCTCAAGGGCGGCCAAGGTCTCTTCCACAGGCGTGATGCCGTCCCAGTTGTGGATCTGGTAGAGGTCGATATGGTCGGTGCCCAAGCGCTTGAGGCTGGCCTCGCAGGCACGGATCAGGTGATAGCGCGAGGCGCCGCTGTCGTTGGGGTTGTCCCCCATCGGGCTGCGCGCCTTGGTGGCGAGGATGACCGACTGGCGCCGCTCACCCAGCGCCTGGCCGACGATCTCTTCGGCCAGGCCGTGGGAGTACAGGTCTGCCGTGTCGACCAGGTTGACCCCCGCGTCGAAGGCCATGTCGAACATGCGCCGGGCCAGTGCCACGTCCACGCTGCCGGTTTTCTCGAATGCGCCACGCCCGCCGAACGGGACCGTGCCGACCACCAGTTCAGAAACCAGCAGGCCAGTGTTGCCGAGTGCGCGGTACTTCATGGGTAGTGCCTCCAAATGCGAACGACTTGGAAGTACCGACGGGGCGGATTGCTGAAACGTTCAATCTGATTGGTTACCCTTACGCGTTTCAGGGCTGCTACGCAGCCCATCGCCGGCAAGCCGGCTCCTACACGGACCGCGCAGTTCTTGAGCTGCGCGCTAGACCTGTGGGAGCCGGCTTGCCGGCGATGGGCCGCAAAGCGGCCCCAACCTCAAGGCTTCACTCAGCGCCAGGCGGGATACCGTCCTTGTTCTTGTCCTTGAGCCTAGCCTTTTCCTCTTCCGTGGAATGGGCCGGAACCTGGCTTTGTTTCGGGTCGTCTTTGTGCTCAGTCATGGTGCTTGCCCTCGGGTTGATGTGCGTTAGGCATTCCTGTGAGAGGGCAGTTCAAGTGAGATTGCCGACGTACCGTCAGTCCTCACCTAGCAACAAGTGCATAAAAAGCTGAATTGAAATTGCCAATCGTGCTGATGCGCAGTATCAATTTAGGGGGGCATGCAACGCTCATTATCCTCTGCGGGCGCATTCAAAAACGCCCGATTGAGCCTATGGAGCTTCTCGATGACCCCTGTGCTAAAGCATTTCCAACCCGGCCGCCTGCTGGTTGCAGCAAGCCTGGCCGCCAGCCTGCTGACGATGTCCGTCCAGGCCGCGACCCTGACCCGCGACAGCGGTGCACCGGTTGGTGACAACCAGAATTCGCAAACGGCCGGCGCCAACGGCGCGGTGCTGCTGCAAGACGCCAACTTGCTGCAGAAGCTGCAGCGCTTCGACCGCGAGCGCATTCCAGAGCGGGTGGTGCACGCCCGTGGTACCGGGGTGCACGGTGAGTTCACCGCCAGCGCCGACATAAGCGACCTGAGCATCGCCAAAGTCTTCCGCCCAGGTGAGAAAACACCGGTGTTCGTGCGCTTTTCTGCCGTGGTGCACGGCAACCACTCGCCCGAAACCCTGCGTGACCCACGCGGCTTCGCCACCAAGTTCTACACCGCAGACGGCAACTGGGACCTGGTAGGCAACAACTTCCCGACCTTCTTCATCCGCGACGCCATCAAGTTCCCGGACATGGTGCACGCGTTCAAGCCTGACCCACGCACCAACCTCGATGACGACTCCCGCCGCTTCGACTTCTTCTCCCACGTACCAGAAGCCACCCGTACCTTGACGCTGCTGTACTCCAACGAGGGTACCCCGGCCAGCTACCGCGAAATGGACGGCAACAGCGTGCATGCCTACAAGCTGGTCAACAGCAAAGGCCAAGTGCACTACGTGAAGTTCCACTGGAAGAGCCTGCAAGGCCAGAAGAACCTTGACCCCAAACAAGTCGAGCAGGTCCAGGGCCGTGATTACAGCCACATGACCAACGACCTGGTCAGCGCGATCAAGGACGGCAAGTTCCCCAAATGGGACCTGTACATCCAGGTGCTCAAGCCCGAAGACCTGGCCAAGTTCGACTTCGACCCGCTCGATGCCACCAAGATCTGGCCGAACGTGCCAGAGCGCAAGATCGGCCAGATGGTGCTGAACCGCAACGTCGACAACTTCTTCCAGGAAACCGAGCAGGTCGCCATGGCGCCGTCGAACCTGGTGCCAGGTATCGAACCGTCTGAAGACCGCCTGCTGCAAGGCCGCCTGTTCGCCTATGCCGACACCCAGATGTACCGCATTGGCGCCAACGGCCTGGGCTTGCCAGTCAACCAGCCGCGCCTCCCGGTCAATAACGTCAACCAGGATGGCCAGGCCAACGCGGGCCACACCACCACGGGCGTCAACTACCAGCC
Source organism: Pseudomonas putida (assembly GCF_016406145.1). NCBI lineage: Bacteria > Pseudomonadati > Pseudomonadota > Gammaproteobacteria > Pseudomonadales > Pseudomonadaceae > Pseudomonas > Pseudomonas putida. The sequence continues at coordinate 2,262,282 of NZ_CP066306.1, read as the reverse complement.
AAGCCGCCTGCAGCCGCGTGAAGAGCAGGCCAGCGCCCGCTATGTGCCTACCCCGCTGGTGGGCAGCACCCAGCAGGCGAAGATCCAGCGCGAGCAGAACTTCAAGCAGACCGGCGAGCTGTTCCGTTCCTACAACAAGAAGGAACAGACCGACCTGATCAACAGCCTGGGCCAGGCCCTGGCAGTGACTGACGAGGAAAGCCGCTACATCATGCTGTCGTTCTTCTACAAGGCCGATAGCGACTACGGTGCAGGCCTGGCCAGTGTGGCCAAGGCAGACCTCAAGCGCGTTCAGCAGCTGGCAGCGAAGCTGCAGGACTGATTGCAATGACTGAGCGGGCCGACGGCCCGCTCTTCGTTTCTACGCAGGTAAACACCATGCACAAATGGATGATGGCAGCCGTGTGCGGCTTGCTGATCCTCACCGCCCAGGCACAAGAGCCACTGCCGCCCCAAGGGCAAGACACCAACACCGAGCAGCGGTTGCGCGATTACTTCTTCGGGGCCGCACGCCGCGGGGATGAAGCAATGCTCAAAACATTCATCCAGGCGGGCTACAACCTGGATACCCCTGACGAAAAAGGCTACACAGGCCTGATTCTGGCGGCCTACCACGGTCAGCAAGCAGCCGTGGAACAATTGCTGGCGGCCGGCGCCGACCCATGCGCCCAGGACAAGCGGGGTAACACTGCGTTGATGGGGGCAATCTTCAAAGGCGAGGTGCGCATTGCCAGGCGCCTGATCGACGCCACATGCAACCCTGACCAGCGCAATGGCGCAGGCCAGACAGCAGCCATGTATGCGGTCATGTTTCAGCGCAAGGAATTGCTCGACGCGCTGACGGCCCATGGCGCTGATATCGAAGCAACAGATGCATTGGGCAACAGCGTGCAAAGCCTGCAACAGGGTGAGCTCAACGGCGTATCAGCGCAACGCTGAGGGCTGCGCATTCTGCAATGCCACTTGCCGGCACACCGCCAGACGACTGCGATAAGAAAATTGGATATCTCGTTAAGAAAATCCCGCAGGCGCTGCCTGAACCGTGGGATTACAGTCGCCGTCTCGCCGTAGCCCGGCGGGTAATTGGCTACCCCGGGGCGGCCTGCCGGCATTCGCCGCTGCCCTGGCGATCCTGGCCAACGGCCACGCCCGGCAGCGCACGCCCTCTGCAGTAACCGCGCCGTAACCTGTAACAGAGGACTTTCGCATGGCTCGTATCATTGGTGGCCTGGCCGTCTCCCACACCCCGACCATCGGCTTCGCAGTCGACCACGACAAACAGGAAGAAGCCGCCTGGGCGCCGATCTTCGAAAGCTTCGAGCCGATCCGCAACTGGCTGCAGCAGCGCCAGCCGGACGTACTTTTCTACATCTTCAACGACCACGTCACCTCGTTCTTCTTTGACCATTACAGTGCCTTCATCCTGGGCGTGGACGAGCAATACGGCGTGGCCGATGAGGGCGGTAACCCTCGGGATCTGCCGCCAGTAGGCGGCCACGCAGCGCTGTCGCGGCACATCGGCCAGAGCCTGATGGCCGATGAGTTCGACATGAGCTTCTTCCGCGACAAGCCGCTGGACCACGGCTTCTTCTCGCCCATGTCGGCGCTGCTGCCCTGCGATGAAAGCTGGCCTGTACAGATCGTGCCGCTGCAGGTCGGCGTGCTGCAGTTGCCGATCCCCACGGCGCGACGCTGCTACAAACTGGGCCAAGCCTTACGCCGCGCAATCGAAAGCTACCCCGAGGACCTCAAGGTGGCGATCGTCGCCACCGGCGGAGTATCACACCAGGTGCATGGCGAGCGTTGCGGCTTCAACAACCCGGAGTGGGACGCGCAGTTCCTCGACCTGCTGGTCAACGACCCGCAGCGCCTTACCGAGATGACGCTGGCCGAGTACGCCGCGCTCGGCGGTATGGAAGGCGCCGAGGTGATCACCTGGCTGATCATGCGTGGCGCGTTGTCTAGCAATGTCGAGCGCAAGCACCAGAGCTACTACCTGCCGTCGATGACCGGCATCGCCACCCTGCTGCTGGAAAACCGCGACCAGGCGCTGCCGGCGCCGGTCAACGAACGTCACCGCCAACACATGCAGCATCAGCTGGCAGGGGCGCAGCAGCTCCAAGGCACCTACCCCTACACCCTGGAGCGCAGTGCCAAAGGCTACCGCCTGAACAAGTTCCTGCACCGGATGATCGAGCCGCAGTGGCGCCAGCGCTTCCTGAGCGAGCCCGAAGCGCTGTACCGCGAGGCAGGCCTGAGTGAAGAGGAAAGCGACCTGCTGCGCCGCCGCGACTGGCGCGGGTTGATCCACTATGGGGTGATCTTCTTCGTGCTGGAGAAGCTGGGCGCCGTGCTGGGTGTGTCCAACCTGGACATCTACGCCGCCATGCGCGGGCAGAGCATCGAAGACTTCATGAAGACCCGCAACCAGCAGGTTCGCTACTCGGTCGCTGGCAAGGCGTCCAGCTGACCGACGCAGCCCGTTGAGCCCGCTCCAAGGCCCCAGTCCGGCTCAGGCATGCTCGGTGATCACCTGGCGGATACAGGCCATCAGCGCGACCGCCGCCGGTGACTGCAGGCAGCCACTGCGCTGCATGAGGCCGATGGCGCGGGCAGTACCGGGCAGTACCAGCGGCAGGCGTTGCAGCTCGCCGCTGGCAATCTCGTACGCCAACTGGTGCGCAGACACCGCCGCCAGCATGTCTGAACGCACCAGCAGGCCACGGATAACCGCCAGATCAGCGCTTTCCACCACCGGCCACGGCGCTGGCAGGCCAGCGGCGGCGAAGCAGTTGTCTAGCAGCCCGCGCGCCGGCGAGCCGGCCCGCGGCAACACCCAGCGCGCCTGGTGCACGCCCTTGAGCGTAAGGGGGGTGTGCAACAGCGGGTGCCCCCGGCGGGCCAGCAACACCATTTCCTCGTTGATGAGCGGCTCGCCCACCAGGTCGCTGGCATAGTCGTGAGGCCGCAAGGCGCCCAGCACGAAGTCCACATCCCCTACCCGTAATTCGGTTGCCAGCAGGTCGAACGGGCTTTCGTTGGTCACCACCCGGACCTGTAGGTGCTGGGCGGTAAAACGCAAAATGGCCTCCGGCAGAATGCGCGAGCGGCCCAAGGGTAACGCGCCGACATGCACCACCCCGCGCAGGGTGCCTTGCATCGCACTCAGGTCACTGTCCAGGTGGCGCAACTCGTTCAGCGCCCGGCGGATGGGGAAAAGAATGTCCCGGCTGGCCACAGTGGGCTGCAGGCCGCGCGACGTGCGCACGAACAAGGGCTGCCCGCACCCGCCTTCGAGCACTTTCAAAGCAGCACTGACGGCCGGCTGGCTAAGGCCGAAGTGCCGCGCCACGGTTTGCATGTGCCGTGTTTCACAGAGTTTCACGAACACCTGCAGGCGCCGCGCCTGAAACAGATACAGGGGCTCGCCCTGCGCGGTGCCCATCAACCCCGGCACGCCGTCCAGTTCCGCCAGCACGCGCTGTGCACGCGGCAGCAGGCACTCGCCATAGTCGGTCAGGCGCATGCCATTGGCATGGCGCTCGAACAGCGGAACAGCGAACCGCGCCTCCAGCTCGGCGATGGCCCGGGTGACCACGGACTGAGCACGGAACAACACCTGCGTCGCCCGCGAAACGCTGCCCAACTCGGCGACCCGGATGAACGCGCGTACTTGCATCAGGTTGGGCAGTTCGACGTCGATCATAAGGCTTCCCCGGCGCCCGGCTCGTGACTGGGGCGACTATGCCCCTACCCTTCTTGCCAGGCAATAAATAAAACGCATAGCCGCTGCAAGTGAACGCATTAGTGCCTCGCCCATGCCGATGACATCCTGCGTAAAACCCCACTGCAGGAGCCAACGCACAATGAATACCCCACAAAAATCCGCCCTGGTGGTCAGTGCACATTCCGCCGACTTTGTCTGGCGTGCCGGTGGCGCCATTGCGTTGCACGCTGAGCAAGGCTATGCCATGCACGTGGTTTGCCTGTCGTTCGGTGAGCGTGGCGAGTCTGCCAAGCTGTGGCGCAAGGGTGAAATGACCGAAGCCAAGGTCAAGGACGCACGCCGTGAGGAAGCCATGGCAGCAGCCGAAATCCTCGGCGCCAGCGTGGAGTTCTTCGATATCGGCGACTACCCGATGCGCGCCGACAAGGACACCCTGTTCCGCCTGGCCGATGTGTATCGCCGGGTACAACCGGAGTTCGTGCTCAGCCATTCGTTGAAAGACCCCTACAACTACGACCACCCGCTGGCCATGCACCTGGCCCAGGAGGCCCGCATCATCGCCCAGGCCGAAGGCTACAAGCCGGGCGAGAAAATCGTTGGCGCACCGCCCGTGTACGCCTTTGAGCCGCACCAGCCTGAGCAGTGCGAATGGCGCCCGGACACCTTCCTGGACATCACCCCGGTGTGGGACAAAAAGTATGCCGCCATCCAGTGCATGGCCGGCCAGGAACACCTCTGGGAGTACTACACCCGCGTGGCTCTGCAGCGCGGCGTGCAGGCCAAGCGTAACGTAGGCATCACCAGCGCACGCAACATCGTCTACGCCGAAGGCCTGCAGAGCGTGTTCCCACGGGTGACGGAGAACCTGGCATGAGCGGGCTGATCGGCAAGACCGGCATCGTGGTACGTAATATCCCGCGCGTCGAGCAGGAACTGATCGATGCCTTGGGCCGGCTGGGCGTGGCCACGGTGCATGAAGCCCAAGGTCGCAAGGGGCTGTTCAATACCGCCGTGCGCCCCATCCAGCAAGCTGTGGCAGTGGCCGGCAGCGCGGTTACCGTGCTGGTAGCCCCTGGCGACAACTGGATGTTCCATGTGGCCGTGGAGCAGTGCCGCCCGGGCGACGTACTCGTAGTAGCGCCCAGCTCGCCGTGCAGCGATGGCTATTTCGGCGACCTGCTGGCGACCTCGCTGCAGGCCCGCGGCGTTCGCGGCCTGGTGATCGACGCGGGTGTGCGCGACAGCCAGACACTGCGCGACATGGGCTTTGCCGTGTGGGCCCGCGCCATCAACGCCCAAGGCACGGTGAAGGAAGTGCTGGGTTCGGTGAACCTGCCGCTGCTGTGCGCCGGGCAGCTGATCAATGCCGGTGACATCGTGGTTGCCGATGACGACGGCGTCGTGGTGGTGCGCCATGGCGAAGCCCAGGCGGTACTCGAAGCCGCCACCCAACGCGCCGACCTGGAAGAAGGCAAACGCCTGCGCCTGGCCGCCGGCGAGCTTGGCCTGGACATTTACGAGATGCGCCCGCGCCTGGCGGCGAAGGGCCTGCGTTATGTCGAGCACCTCACTGACCTGGAAGGCTGAACATGGGCCAGACCCGCATACCTTGCCTGCTGATGCGTGGCGGCACCTCCAAGGGTGCCTATTTTCTGCATGACGACCTGCCCGCCCCTGGCCCGCTGCGTGACCGCGTGCTGTTGGCAGTGATGGGCTCACCCGATGCCCGGCAGATCGACGGCATTGGCGGCGCCGACTCGCTCACCAGCAAAGTCGCCATCATCCGCGCCTCGCACCGCGAGGACGCCGACGTCGACTACCTGTTCGCGCAGGTGGTGGTGGACGAAGCACGGGTGGACTACGGGCAGAACTGCGGCAACATTCTGGCCGGCGTAGGGCCCTTCGCCATCGAGCGCGGCCTGGTGGCCGCCAGCGGCGCGAGCACACCGGTGCGTATATTCATGGAAAACACCGGGCAGCTCGCCGTCGCCCAGGTGCCGACCACCGATGGCCAGGTGGAGTATGCCGGCGATACCCGTATCGATGGGGTGCCAGGCCGAGCGGCGGCACTGGTGGTGACGTTTGCCGACGTGGCCGGGGCCAGTTGCGGAGCCCTGCTGCCGACAGGCAACAGCCGCGACCGGGTCGATGGCGTGGAAGTGACCTGCATCGACAACGGCATGCCGGTGGTGCTGCTGCGTGCCGAAGAACTTGGCGTGACCGGCTACGAGCCGTGCGAAACGCTGGATGCCGACAGTGCACTGAAAACGCGCCTGGAAGCCATCCGCCTGCAACTGGGCCCACGCATGAACCTGGGTGATGTCAGCCAGCGCAATGTGCCAAAGATGTGCCTGCTGTCGGCACCGCGCAACGGCGGCACGGTCAATACCCGCTCGTTCATTCCGCACCGTTGCCATGCGTCCATCGGGGTGTTTGGCGCGGTGAGTGTCGCCACGGCCTGTTTGATCGAAGGGTCGATTGCACAGGGGCTTGCCAGCACGTCCGGCGGTGATATTCAGCGTTTGGCGGTGGAGCATCCGAGTGGTGAATTTACGGTGGAAATCAGCTTGGAACAGGGGGTGATCAAGGAGTGCGGGTTGGTGAGGACGGCGCGTTTGCTGTTTGATGGGGTTGTGTGTGTTGGTCGGGATGTATGGGGTGGGCCGCAGCAGTGCTTGCCACAGTTTCTTCAGCACCCTTGAGATCGGGCGCCGCCCGCGCGGCGCATCAAAACTCAAGAAAAAAACTGCCTCGGTTGCAAAACTGAAGATTTTCGCATCCTCGGCAAGAAAACTTCGCCACACTGGTCAGAACTGAAGAAAAATCCAAGCACAGATTTCGGACGTTGCGAGCCCACGTCACATGCCCTGTGGAAAGTGAAGAAAAAAACGGCATAATCGCGAAATCTGAAGATTTTGTGAGCTGACTTAAAAAAAACACAGCGCTCACGCCCAAACTGAAGGAAAGGTACATGCGGGCAGCGGGATATTCGCTACTACTCGATAGGCTGCAGATCTCTGCGGTCGCACTCAAGCGCCCTGCGATCGTACAACCGGTCACCCGGATTGAGAAAATCGGGAACACGCTCGCGGTGCCCCATCGAATGGCGCCCTCAGAGGACGACCTGCTTGGGAATGTGCTTTTTGCGCTCAAGCACGAAGGTATCAACCTTTCAATTCTCGCCCAGGCTCTGCCACAGATCCCTGCTGAACGTTTTTCGCAAGCGCTGGAAGCATCACCCAATGGCGTTTATATCCGTAAGGCCTGCTATCTCCGGGAAGCCTTCACCGGTGAAGACATTGAGCAGCCTTCACCTGTACGCGGCGGCTTCGCTCAGCTATTCGACCCAGAACAGTACATTACGCGACCAGGTGAGCGAAATTCGAAGTGGCGGGTGGAGTTCAACGGACTCGGAGATCTGACTTACTGCGCGACCGTAGAGCGCACTGCGCAAGTTACAGAGCTTCTCGAGCATGACATTCTCGGCAAGGCGAAGAACTTCATCGGTTCACTCCCTCCGCTGATGATGGACAGGGCTATCAACTGGGCGTATCTGCACGAGACCCAGGACTCGTTTGCAATCGAAAAGGAAGCCCCAACCGAAGATAAATCCCGCCGCTTCATCAAGCTCTTGCGCCAGGCCCATGAACGCCACCCACTGACTGAGGATTATCTGGTTACTTTACAGAACGCCACTGTGGCAAACCCTCTGGACCTTGCGGCGGCATTTCGACACGAGCAGAACCACCTTAGCAATGGCATGCAAGGAGCAGCCGGGGTGACCTATGTACCCCCTCCCCCAGGCCTGTGCCGCGAGTTGATGGAAAGCCTGATGCGCTTCGCCAATGAAGGCCCTACCCAAATCGATCCGCTTGTGGCGGCAAGCATCATTTCATTTGGGTTCGTGTTCCTCCACCCGTTCATGGATGGGAACGGGCGCTTGTCGCGCTTTTTGATCCACCAGGCTCTTTGCCATTCCGGGGCGCTTGAAAACGGCCTGTTGCTTCCAGTTTCGGTTGCGATGAAACGCGAAGAGCGCCTGTATCTGGAGACACTTCAAGGATACTCCGGGCCCGTGCGTGAATACTGGCAAGTGCACTGGATCGATCACGAGCAGTTTACATTTGAGTTCATCGGCGCTGACGCGATCTATCGATTCTGGGATGCAACGCAGTGCGTTGTATTCACCTGCCTGATGGCAAAGCGGGCGCTAGAGGTCGAGCTGCGCGATGAGACGGCCTTTCTGGAAAACTATGACGCCGTCTACAGGGCCGTAGATGAGCGATTCGATGTTCGCGGCAGCGACCTCGCAAACCTGGTGATGATGTGCCTGAGCAATGGCGGGAGCGTATCGAACAATCGGCGTAAGCAGTACCTGTACAGGGTCCCCGAGGCAGTGTTCGACTATATCGAACAGACGGCGCAACAGGTACTTGCCGCCCAGCGCTCAGCCGCTCAGCCGCAACAGGGCGCAGAGCCACAGACGGATGCATAGTGTTGGGTCGCAGAGCGTCTATTCATGGAACGAAAAGCAAGCCACGCAGCCACCCCCGACTGGGTCATCCGTAGCGCTCACCCTGGCAGTGTGGAACGGATCGAAGCGTGGTTCGGTAGCCATGGCTACGACCCTCACCGTCACGACACATACTCGATCGGCCGCACCCTCGCCGGCGTACAGAGCTTTCACTACAAAGGGGCGCTGTGCCACGGCCTACCGGGTAATACGCTGGTCCTGCACCCTGACGAGGTGCACGACGGCATGGCCGGGACTGAAGCGGGTTTTCGCTACCGTATGGCCTACATCGACCCGGCGCTGATCCAGAACGTGCTCGGCGGTGAACCATTGCCCTTCATTGCTGGCGGGCTGTCCAGCGACCCGCGCCTGTACCGCGCCAGTGAAGCCTTCGTGCAGGCACTGGACCACCCGCTGGAAACGTTGGAGGAACAGGACGCCGTGTATGACCTGGCGATGGCGTTGCGTGCGGTGGGCGGTAAGCCACGCGGCCGCAAACGCCTGGATTACCGCGCGGCCGAACGCGCCAGGGCATTCATCATGGAGCATCTTCACCTGGGCATCACCCTGCAGATGCTGGAACAGGCCAGCGGCCGCGAACAATGGAGCCTGTCCCGCGACTTTCGCGCCCTCTACGGCACCAGCCCCTACCGCTTTGTGACCCTGCGACGCCTGGACACTGTGCGCAGGCTGATGCTCGATGGCTTCACCTTGGTTGATGCAGCCCTGGCGGCAGGCTTTCACGACCAGAGCCACATGACACGCCACTTCACACGTAGCTATGGCGTGCCACCGTTGCGCTGGCTGGAGCGCTTGCGACCTGCCCGCTGACGTGCAGGATCGTACAAGAACGCCTTGTGTAGGTTCGATAGGCTGGCCACTTCACCCCATGAGGATCCGTCATGTCCCACCCCAACCCGCAACGCGCAACATGCCCTGTAAACCTTGCCCAGAAAGCTTCGCTGATAGAGCAGCAGTGGAGCCCGAGAGTGGTCGCCGAAATGAACGACTACCAGTTCAAGGTTGTGCGAATAGAAGGTGAATTCATCTGGCATTCACACCCGGAAACCGACGAAGCGTTTCTCGTGCTCGAAGGCACCTTGCGCATCGATCTACCGGAGGGCTGCGTTTACGTGAACCCGGGCGAGTTGTATGTGGTGCCACGTGGGGTGGAGCACAGAACAGCCGCCGAGGCCGAAGCAAAACTGATGATGATCGAGCCGCGAGGCGTTCTGAATACCGGCCATGAAGGTGGGGAGCGCACTGCTATGAACGACGTCTGGATCTGAGCGCTGGAAATCACTCATCAAGGAGTGCTTCTGGTTTCAAAAATCCATTGCTACCGCAAGTGCACTGAGCAGCAAACAGAGGCTTGCGACAGCCGTCAAATGGACTCGCATCGGCATAAACCACCCAGGAACAGCTTGCGCCAGTTGGCGATCCTGCCAAAGATGACCGATAAAACCAAAGGTCAACACCAAACAACCCAATGGCACAGGTAGCAGCGTGCCAACCCAACCGATAAGGGCCGGTATTACGCTCCACACGAGTCGCTCGCGACGCTGCTTGGCGAGCAAACCCTCTAACGTCATGGCGAAACCCCAGTGCAGCGCGCCGACGAAGCTCAATATCACAGCGCCATAGCTGACCAGCATGATCGAGGCAAAACCCCGGTAATCAGCAAAAAAAACGATGAGCAGCGTCAAACCAACAAACGGCAACAAGCCACCGTAACCCAGCACCGCAAAGCGGCTTGAAGGTAAAGCAGCAGTAACTGAACTCATTTGGACACCCCTTCGCGACGGCTCAGCATCGGATTTCAATTGTGTCGGCCAATGAGGTTGAGGAATTCGTGGCGAGTCGAAGCGGAGTCGCGAAACTCACCTAACATCACCGATGAAATCATCACCGAGTTCTGCTTCTCTACACCGCGCATCATCATGCACATGTGCTTGGCTTCAATCACAACCGCAACCCCTGCGGCATCCGTGACTTCCTGAATGGCATACGCAATTTGCCGCGTCAGGTTTTCCTGTATCTGTAAACGACGGGCAAACATGTCAACAACGCGCGCGACCTTGGAAAGCCCCAATACGCGCCCTGTTGGCAGGTAGGCGACATGAGCTTTACCAATGAATGGCAACATGTGGTGTTCGCACAACGAGTAGAGTTCTATGTCACGAACGACGATCATTTCATCGTTTTGACTCTCGAACAAAGCGCCGTTCACTACCTCTTGAAGATTCTGGCCATACCCGTTGCACAAGTACTGCATCGCTTTGGCCGCACGCTTGGGCGTTTCCAGGAGCCCTTCGCGCTGCGGGTTTTCACCAACGCCGACAAGGATTTCATGATAGTGCTCGGCTAACGAATGTGACATTTGGACTCCTCACCGCTACAGCGGTGCCCGCCATCGGGATGTGGTAGCCAGGCCAAGTGTGGCCTCAAACGACAGAACAGCCTGTAGAAAACTGAAAACAGGGGGCGTAACGGGCGCCAGGACAGTGGCGCGACCCACCCTCCCACATCAGCAGCCCGCCAACTCCACAACGTGGCGTCCAAGCCTGTGACCCACTGCCCGTTCGCGAACCTTGCATGCAGGCATGACCTCAATTGCTCAACCGTCAAGCCCAGTGACTCTGCATCGAAATCATCAGCACTGATGTCAACCAGAATGAGCTTTGCCTCGGTCGATTTCCTGCGCAGGAACGCGATCTCTCTGGCGCACAAAGGGCAGGCGCCATCGAAGTACAGCGTCAGGGGCCACTTACAATACATGTACAACCTCTCATCTTTGTACAGGTTTTTGTATAAGTTAGCCGAAACCAGGAAAATCGCAATACAGCCTTACACCTGGCTGTCGCGCGCCGCTGTCACTGACCTTTACTCAGGTGATCACTTCACCTTCACCACGACCTTACCTTTGGCTCTACCTTCGGCCACGTATGCCAGGCCATCGGCTGTCGAGCTCAACGCGAAGGCGCGATCCAATACGGGCTTGATGACCCCGGCTTCAACCAGCCTAGCCAGCTCAGCCAGTTGCGCACCACTCTCTTTCATGAACAGAAACTTGTAGTTGACGCCCTTGTGCTCCGATTTTTTCCTGATCCCTCGGCTGATCAAGCGAACGACCTGCCTGAACAGCCAGGAAAGGCGAAGCTGCTCTGCGAACTCGGGGGTGGGTGGGCCTGAGATGGAAATCAACTGACCACCCGGCTTCAATACATGGAGAGATTTTTCGAGAACGTCACCGCCCAGCCCGCTGAGCACGACATCGTAATCACTCAGCTGCGACTCGAAGCGCTGCGTCTTGTAATCGATCACCACGTCAGCACCCAGCGCCTTGACCCACGACACGTTGCCGGTACTCGTGGTTGTGGCGACGAAGGCTCCCAGGTGCTTGGCGACCTGAATGGCGATGCTACCGACGCCACCGGAGCCGGCCTGGATCAGAACCTTCTGGCCCGGTTGAACGTTGGCCATTTCCGCCAACGCCTGCCAGGCCGTGAGAGCCACCAATGGCAGCGAGGCCGCTTCTTCCATGTTCAGGTTGGCAGGCTTGAGTGAAACAGCAGCTTCGCTGACCGCCACGAACTCGGCGAAGCCACCCATACGCGCCTGGTCTACCCGTGCGAAGACTTCGTCCCCTGCCCGGAAACGACTGACTTTCCCTCCGACACGTTTCACAGTGCCAGCAACATCGTTACCCAGGATCAGAGGCATCTTGAACGGCAGGATCAGCTTGAACTCGCCCCTCCTGATTTTGATATCAAGGACGTTCACGCTTGCGGCATGAACCTCAACCAGAACGTCGAAATCATCCACCCGGGGCTCTGGAACTTCAGTGATATCACCAACGACGTCTTTGCCGTAGCGATCGATCAGAAACGCTTTCATGTTCTTAAAATTCCAAAAATATAGACGTGCCCGATGGGCGGGGTGATCGGGCAAGGCGCTGCCTTACTCTTCCAGGAACTGAAGGGCGTGTTTCAGGAAGCGCTCAGGGAACTGGAAGTGCGCGGCGTGACCGGAGTCGGGGTAAATCAGCAACTGGGCATCTGGAATGTTCTGTACCAGGTGCCACGAATTGATCGAAGGAATCATGACGTCGTCGACGCCATTGACCACCAAGGTAGGCTGCTTGATTTCGTTGAGGTAAGCGAAGCGGTTCTCACCCTGTGCCGACTGGACATAGGCTGCAAATGCAGCGCCCTGAGCCATTGCGACCTCAACCGAGCTTGGGGTGTCCTGATCGACACGCTGGTTGCGGCGTTCCCAGAACGCCAGGCCCGCTTTCCTGGCAGCTTCCGAGCGACCGAAGAAGAGGAACAGGAAGTTCTCGATGGTGGGGACGGGGTTCGAAGCGGCTTCTCTCACACCCTCTGCCATGCTCGGATCACCACCGCGCAGACCGGTGCCGAGCAGCACCAGCTTGCGCACCAACGCAGGGTGACGCAGTGCCACTTCCTGAACCTGCAAGCCACCGATGGAGAAGCCGAGCAGGTCGACCTGGGTCAGCCCCAGGGCCTTGATGGCTGCTGCAATGTCATCCGCCATTTGCTCAATGGTGATGGCCGGAGTGCCCGACGATGAAGCCACACCTCTACCGTTCAGCAGGATCACTTCGCGCCCCGCCGCCAGACCATCAGTGATGATCGGATCCCAGTGGTCGAGCCCGCCACGGAAATGGGCGATGAAGACCAGCGGCACACCAGAAGGGTTGCCCCAGCGGCGGTAGGTGAACGTGTCGCCGCCTACTTCAACTGTGCGGGTCGGAACGGTGAGATGGTTATGGCTCATGACGGTTTGCTCTTTCAGTGGAAGATACGACTTAATGATGATGATCGTAATCTGAACCGTCAACGACTTTGATGATGAACATCATCAATGTATGCTATTGGTTGGCTTGATAGCAGAGAGAGCAGCGAAATGAAGGTCACAAAGGCCCAGGCACAAGCTAACCGAGCGCATATCGTGGAAACGTCTTCCAGGCTATTTCGCGAGCGCGGCTATGACGGCGTCGGTGTTGCAGACCTCATGGCTGCCGCCGGCTTCACCCATGGCGGGTTTTACAAGCACTTCAAGTCCAAGGCAGATTTGATGGGCGAAGCAGCCACTTGCGGGCTCAACAAGACGGTCGAGCAGATGCAGGGCATCCAGCTGGCCGACTTCGTCAATTTCTACCTGTCCCGCGAGCACCGCGATGAGAAAGGCAATGGCTGCACGCTAGCGGCGCTGGGCGCAGACGCTGCACGCCAGCCCAATGAGATCAAAGCTGCTTATGGCGCTGGGATCGAAGAATTGCTGGAGGTTTTACAAGGCAAAAATGAAGAGCCTGGCCCAAGCCGTGCTGAAATCATCGATACCTTCGCACATGCCCTCGGCGCCTTGGTTCTGTCTCGCGCCTGCCCGGAAGACTCTCCACTGGCTGATGAAGTGCTCAGCGTTTGTCGTGAGAAGATCCTGGGCAAGCTGAGGTCCTGAGGCTGTTGCGGATTCCATGCCATTTCGATCCGATTGTTCACCACCCTCTGGCTGGCGACGGGCGTCGAGCGATTGCCGTAGCGGTCTCCAAGGCCGCCCCTGAGGTTGCAAGGCACCTCAGGTACTAGGTGAACCTGGGGCGGCTCACGCCTCCTCAGGCGAGACAATCAGCTTCAGGCACTTCAGGAACAGCGGCCGGTATTCCTCAGGCAACCGTTCCAGCAATTTGCTTTCCACTTCGGCATCACGCGGCAGTACGCGCTCAAGCAGTTCAGCGCCTTCATTGCCCAAATACAACTGGTACGCACGCTGGTCGCTCTTGGCGCTGGTGCGCACCAGCATGCCGCTGGCGCACAGCCTCTTGACCATTTCGGCAACAGTGTTGCGATCCATGAACAAATGGCCGGCCAGTGCGTTCTGGGTCAGGCCGGGGTGCTGCGACACCACAATCAATGCGGCTTTCTGTCTGGGGGTGATCGACTCTCCGGCGAACGCTGTGTTGAACCGTTCCTCCGCCATGAAGTGAGCCCGCCGCAGCAGGTGGGAAACGATGTCTTCAAGGTGAAATTGATCGACAAGCGCCTGGCTTTGCGGGGAGAGTTTTGCGGGAGAAGGCGTGCGTATGGGCGGCATTGGTTGTCCGGTCATTCCTTGCGGGTTGCGATCCTTGGGATCGATGACTGTGTACGTGCACGTACTATTTGTCTGGCAAATCAGCCAGTTAAGTATTGGCGCTTCGACAGGAGGATTCAAGCCTGAGCAAAATGCCAGTGCACGTACGATTCTAGCCGGAAAATTGTCCTACAAATCGATTGACAGCATCTATTTCCAGCCATAGGATTTATCTCGTTTAGGACGTATACGTACTTAAAGAGAACAAAAATGTCTTCCTCGACCTCTGCGGCAACACATAGCGCGTGGACCCCCCTGATCAGCCGGACGCTACCCGCACCGCATTTTGCTTACAGCCCCGTGGTATCGGCAGGTGGCTTCATCCACGTTTCTGGCATGGTTGGGCTCGACCCAGCCCATGGCGGCCTGGTGGTTGGCGGCATGGCCGCAGAAGTTCGGCAGATCCTGGCCAACCTCAAAGGCCTGTGCGATGAATTGGGAATAGCCCTGGAGCAATTGATGCTGGCGCGGATCTACTGCGCCGACTTTGGCCAATTCGGCCTGATCAATCAGCACTGGGAGGCGTTTTTCCAGGGCGCCACCCCACCTGCACGTACCAGTGTAGGGGTAGCGGCGCTTCCGCTGGGTGCGCTCGTCGAGATGGAATTCCAATTCGCGGTCGATCCTTCACTGCCCTGATACAAACAATAAAACCAGGAGAAGCCACATGGCAAACGGTGAAATTATCAGCGGGTTTCTGGCCCCCCACCCACCCCATATCCTCTACGCAGAAAACCCTGCGCAGAACGAGCCGCGTGCCAAGGGGGGCTGGGAACAATTGCGCTGGGCCTACGAACGGGCGCGCGCGAGTATCGAGGCGCTCAAGCCGGATGTGCTGTTGGTGCATTCGCCACACTGGATTACCTCTGTGGGACACCACTTCATTGGGGTCGAGCACCTGGCCGGGCGCTCGGTCGACCCAATATTCCCCAACCTGTTCCGCTTCGACTACTCGATAAAGTTCGATGTTGAACTGGCCGAGGCTTGCTGCGAAGAAGGACGCAAGGTGGGACTGCAGACCAAGATGATGCGCAACCCTCGATTTCGCGTCGACTACGGCACTATCACCACGCTGCACATGATCCGCCCGCAGTGGGACATCCCGGTGGTATCGGTTTCGGCCAACAACACGCCGTATTACCTGAGCATGGAAGAAGGCCAGGTGGAGATGGATCTACTGGGCAAGGCCACCCGCGAAGCAATCATCAAGTCTGGCAAACGTGCGGTGCTGCTGGCCTCCAATACCCTGTCGCATTGGCACTTCCACCAAGAGCCAGAGCCGCCGGAAGACATGACCAAGGAGCATCCGCAGAGCCAGCTGGGTTACCAGTGGGACATGCGCATGATTGACCTCATGCGCCGCGGGGAGATGAAAGAAGTGTTCCGCCTGCTGCCGCAGTTCATTGACGAGGCCTTCGCCGAAGTGAAGTCCGGCGCGTTCACCTGGATGCACGCAGCCATGCAGTACCCGGAGTTGGCGGCGCAACTGCACGGCTACGGGACGGTGATCGGCACCGGCAACGCGGTGATGGAGTGGAACCTCGTCAAGGCCGGCCTCGCTCGTGCCGCGACCCAAGCCATCTGAACGCTTCAATCCCGTCTTATTTCTCAGGTGAAACGACCATGACTGTTGTATCGGCCTTCCTGGTTCCTGGCAGCCCACTGCCCCAGCTGTGCCCCGACGTGCCCAACTGGCAGCGTTTTCAGCGTGCAATGCAACAGGCAGGTGTCGCGTTGAAGGCCTCTGAGCCGGACGTGGTGCTTGTCTACTCCACCCAGTGGTTCGCAGTGCTGGATGAAATCTGGCTGACCCGTCGACGCAGCCAAGACATTCACGTCGACGAAAACTGGCACGAATTCGGTGAGCTGCCCTATGACCTTTACAGCGATGTGACGCTGGCCAACGCCTGCATCGAAGCATGCCGTGCCCAAGGCGTGAATGCCCGTGGCGCTGACTACCAAGGCTTCCCGATTGACACTGGCACTATCGTCGCTAGCACCGCACTGGGTGTGGGCACTGAAGGGCTGCCACTGGTGGTGGCGTCCAACAATCTCTATGACAACGCCCAAGCCACCGAAAAACTGGCGGCGATCGCCGTGGCCTGCGCTGCCGAGCAGGGCAAGCGTGTGGCAGTGGTGGGGGTTGGCGGCTTGTCCGGCAGCCTGTTCACCAAGCCAATCGAACCCTGCGACGACCGCATCGTACACACCGAGGAAGATGCCTGGAATCGTCAGGTGCTGGCGCTGATTGAGACCGGTGACGTCGACGGGCTGCGGGAGGCGCTGCCCACCTATGCTGCACGGGCCCGAGTCGATATGGGCTTCAAGCATTTCCATTGGCTGCTCGGTGCGCTAGGCGGGCGCTTCCAGGGAGCCAAGGTTCATCACTACGGCGCGTTGTATGGCAGTGGTGCCGCCGTGGTGCAGTTTTACCCCTGTTGACTTGTATGCAGCAGCGCAGCCGCTAGCGCTGCCCTGCCAAGTGCGCGGACCCGGCGGTGGCCACGGCCGTCAAGCGTGCTGATCGAACCATTCACCCAGGACCGTTTGCGTTGCCCGAGCAACGCAAGCAGCGCTCGCCTGCGCCCGCGATTCGCCGGGCCTGGCCTGCAGCAATCACGCGAGCCCGCCACAGCTCGCTGTCAGCCGTGTCATCGAGGTCAGTCATGAAACACTATCGCAATTACGTAAATGGTCGTTGGGTCGAGAGCCCAAATACCTTCGAAGATATCAGCCCGGTCGACGGCTCCCTGGTAGCCCTGGTCCATGAGGCTGACGGGGACCTTGTGGACGAAGCGGTCAAAGCCGGGCATCGTGCCATTGCCAGCGCCTGGGGCCGTACCACTGCGGCCGACCGTGTGGCCGTACTGCGCAAAATTGCGGACGAAATGGAACGCCGCCAGGCGGACTTCCTTGCCGCCGAGATGGCCGACACTGGTAAGCCGTTGTCCATGGCCGGCGTGATCGACGTGCCGCGTGGCATCGCCAACTTCCGCACCTTCGCAGACATACTCGCTACCGCACCGCTGGACAGCCATCGCCTGGACCTGCCAAATGGCGCCTACGCGCTCAACTACGCAGCCCGCAAGCCCTTGGGTGTGGTCGGGGTGATCTCGCCCTGGAACCTGCCGCTGCTGTTGCTGACGTGGAAGGTTGCGCCCGCACTGGCCTGTGGCAACGCCGTGGTGGTCAAACCTTCGGAAGACACCCCTGGCACCGCAACACTACTGGCCGAGGTGATGCAAGCCGCCGGCGTACCGGATGGTGTGTTCAACCTGGTACATGGCTTCGGCCCGAATTCGGCGGGCGAATTCATTTCGCGCCATCCGGACATCAGCGCCATCACCTTCACCGGCGAATCGCGTACCGGCACCACCATCATGCGCGCCGCCGCCGAAGGGGTTAAGCCGGTGTCGTTCGAGCTCGGTGGCAAGAACGCGGCGATCATCTTCGCCGACTGCGACTTCGACAAGATGATCGACGGCATGATGCGCGCGCTGTTCCTCAACAGCGGGCAGGTCTGCCTGTGCTCGGAGCGGGTGTATGTCGAACGCCCGCTGTTCGAGCGCTTCTGCACTGCCCTTGCAGAGCGCATCAAGACAATGAAGGTTGACTGGCCTCACGAAGCCGCGACCCAGATGGGGCCGCTGATCTCGTCCAAACACCGCGACAAGGTGCTGAGCTACTTCGAACTGGCCCGCCAGGAAGGCGCGACCTTCATTGCCGGTGGCGGCGTGCCACGCTTTGGTGACGCGCGCGACAACGGCGCATGGGTCGAGCCGACGGTAATCACGGGCCTGCCGGACGATGCGCGCTGCGTGCGCGAGGAGATCTTCGGGCCCATCTGCCACGTTTCCCCGTTCGACAGCGAGCGCGAAGTCATCGCCCGCGCCAACGACACCCGCTACGGCCTGGCCGCGACGGTATGGACCAGCAACCTGAGCCGCGCGCACCGCGTCAGCGAAGCCATGCGGGTGGGCATCAGCTGGGTGAACACCTGGTTCCTGCGCGACCTGCGCACGCCGTTCGGTGGCGCCGGCTTGTCCGGTATCGGCCGCGAGGGCGGCATGCATTCGCTGAATTTCTATTCGGAACTGACCAACGTCTGCGTGCGCATTGACCAGGAGAGCGAACAATGACCGAACGACATCAACAGGTGGCCGACCTGCTCGACCAAGCGGCTAGAAGTGGTGAACCGGTGTCGCCGGTGCGCGATCAGCTTGATGCCATCGCCGACGCCTACAAGGTGCAGCAGCTCAATACCCAACGCCAGGTGAGTGCCGGGCGACGTATCACCGGGCGCAAGATCGGTCTGACCTCGCACTCGGTGCAGCAGCAGCTGGGTGTGAATCAGCCTGACTTCGGCACACTGCTCGATAGCATGGAAATCAGCGACGGCGAGACGATCGCCTGGCCCCGCCTCATGCAGGCCAAATGTGAGGCTGAGGTGGCGCTGGTACTGGAACACGACCTGGACCGCGAGCAGATCGTGCTCAGCGACCTGCTGGCGGCTACCGCCTATGTGTTGCCGGCCATAGAGGTGGTCGGCAGCCGCATCGCCGACTGGAACATCAGCATCCTCGACACCATCGCCGATAACGCCTCGGCAGGGCTGTACGTGCTCGGCCAGCGGCCAGTGAAACTCGGTGATCTGGACCTGCGCCTGGCCGGCATGGTCATGGAGCGCCGAGGGGAGCCGGTTTCATTCGGTGTAGGGGCCGCGTGCCTTGGCCACCCGCTCAATGCTGCACTCTGGCTGGCCCGTACCCTGGTCGAGGCGGGCACTCCGCTGCGAGCCGGCGACGTGGTGCTCAGCGGTGCATTGGGGCCAATGGTAAGCGTTGCGCCCGGTGATGTTTTCGAGGCACGTATCCAAGGTTTGG
Organism: Pseudomonas putida; assembly: GCF_016406145.1. Taxonomy (NCBI): domain Bacteria; kingdom Pseudomonadati; phylum Pseudomonadota; class Gammaproteobacteria; order Pseudomonadales; family Pseudomonadaceae; genus Pseudomonas; species Pseudomonas putida. Next base: position 2,243,003 of record NZ_CP066306.1, on the reverse strand, counting down.
GCAGTGTCCGGGCCTGTTTCGATTCCGCTAGCTGAGGTGATCTGCATGAAAATTGAACGTATTGCCAAGCGCCTCGACGATGCCGCCCTGTACGCCCAGGCCACGTTGCAATTAGGCGGCGAAGATACCGTGACCCTGGAAGAGGCTTATGCGGTTCAACGCCTGCTGATCGAGAAGCGCCTGGCCCGTGGGGCGCGCCAGGTGGGCGTCAAAATGGGCTTTACCAGCCGCGCCAAGATGGCGCAGATGGGCGTGTCCGACCTGATCTGGGGGCGGTTGACCTCAGATATGTGGATCGAGGAAGGGGGCAGCATCGACCTGTCTCGCTACGTGCACCCGCGCGTCGAACCAGAGGTGTGTTTCTTGCTGGGCAAGCGCCTTGAAGGGCACGTTACGCCGCTGCAGGCCCTGGCCGCTGTGGAAGCGGTGGCGCCGGCACTGGAGGTGATCGACTCGCGCTATTGCAACTTCAAGTTCTCGCTGCCCGCGGTGGTGGCCGACAACGCCTCATCGTCCGGCTTCGTGGTCGGCGGCTGGCAGCGCCCGGACACTGACGTGGGCAACCTGGGGCTTGTGATGAGTTTCGATGGCCGCGCGGTGGAGATGGGCAGCACGGCGGCGATCCTCGGCGCGCCTGTACGCGCACTGGTAGCAGCAGCGCGCCTGGCGGCGCAACAAGGCGAGGCGCTAGAGCCCGGCAGCCTGGTACTGGCCGGTGCGGCGACGGCGGCCGTGGCGCTTCGCCCAGGCGTAGCGGTGCGCTGCGAATTTCAGGACTTGGGAAGCGTAGCGTTTGAAACGCTGCGCGAGGAATAAGCCATGAGCGACAAATCGCAGACCCACGCCCGGGTAGTAGACGGCAAAGCCACACCGCTTGGGGCCTTCCCCCACGTCAAGCGTGCCGGTGACTTCCTGTTCGTCTCTGGCACCAGCTCGCGGCGCCCGGACAACAGCATCGCCGGTGCAGAGCCGGACGCGTCTGGGCGCATACGCCCATGCATCGAAGCACAGACCCGCGAGGTGCTGAACAACATCCGCGACATCCTGCGCAGTGTCGGTGCCGACCTGGAGGACGTAGTGGAAGTGTGCAGCTATCTGGTCAACATGAACGACTTCTCCCAATACAACCAAGTGTACGGGCAGTTTTTCGATGCCGACGGTCCGACCCGCACCACCGTCGCCGTTCACCAACTGCCGCACCCGCATCTGGTCATCGAAATCAAGGCTGTGGCCTACAAGCCGCTGCGCTGAACCAACTCGTAGATGTGCAGATATCACCCGATACGGTTGTCTGCACTGCAAAGGAGAAGAACAGATGTCATCTACTCGCATACCGGTAGCGATCATCGGCTCTGGCAACATTGGCACCGACCTGATGATCAAGATCCTTCGCTGCTCCGATACGCTTGAGGTGGGAGCCATGGTGGGTATCGACCCGGCCTCAGACGGTTTGGCCCGCGCTGAGCGCCTCGGTGTACCCACCACCGCAGGCGGGATCGACGGGCTGCTCGCGCTGCCCAATTTCAAGGAAATCCGCATCGCCTTCGATGCCACCTCCGCAGGGGCGCACAAGGTGCATGACAGCAAGCTGCGTGCCCATGGGGTGCGCATCATCGACCTTACCCCTGCAGCCGTCGGCCCGTATGTCGTCCCGGTGGTGAACTTCGCCGAGCACGCCCACGAGCCGAACCTGAACATGGTCACCTGCGGCGGCCAGGCGACCATCCCGATCGTGCATGCGGTGGCGGGCGTGGCGCCGGTGCATTACGCCGAGATCGTCGCGGCAATCTCCAGTAAGTCGGCCGGCCCCGGCACCCGTGCCAACATCGACGAATTCACCGAGACCACCTCACGCGCGATCGTCGAGGTCGGCGGCGCGGCGCGCGGCAAGGCGATCATCGTGCTCAACCCGGCCGAGCCGCCATTGATCATGCGCGACACGGTGTATTGCTTCGTGCCACTGGACGCCGACACCCAAGCCATCGTCGACGCGGTCGAGCAGCGCGTGGCCGAGGTTAACCGCTACGTGCCGGGTTACCGCCTCAAACAACACGTTCAGTTCGAGCACTTCACCGAGAACAACCGGCAGAACATCCCTGGCCTGGGCTGGAGCACCGGCATCAAAGTCGCGGTGTATCTCGAAGTGGAAGGTGCCGGGCACTACCTGCCGGCTTACGCCGGCAATCTGGACATCATGACCAGCGCGGCGCTGACCGTCGCTGAACGTATCGCCCAGGCGCAGTTCACTGATCAGGGGTTGTGAAGATGATCAACACGAACAAAAAGATCCATATCTCAGACGTCACCCTGCGCGACGGTATGCATGCCGTGCGTCACCGCTACAGCCTGGAACAGGTCGCGGGCATCGCTCAGGCCCTGGACCAAGCCGGCGTCGACAGCATTGAGGTCGCCCACGGCGATGGCCTGCAGGGTTCGAGCTTCAATTACGGCTTCGGTGCCCATACCGACTTTGAGTGGATCGCCGCGGTAGCCGCAGTGGTGCAGCGCGCCCGTATCGCCACGTTGCTGCTGCCGGGCATTGGCACTGTGCACGACCTCAAGGCCGCCTACGACGCTGGCGCGCGGATCGTGCGCGTGGCCACCCACTGCACCGAGGCTGATGTCTCGCGCCAACACATCGAATACGCCCGCTCCCTGGGCATGGACACCGTGGGCTTCTTGATGATGAGCCACATGCAGACCCCGGCCGGCCTCGCCAGGCAGGGCAAACTGATGGAAAGCTACGGTGCACAATGCATCTACGTTGTGGATTCCGGTGGCGCGATGAACATGTGGGACATCGCCGAGCGCTTCAAGGCCATGAAGGACGTGCTTGACCCAGCGACGCAGACCGGCATGCACGCCCACCACAACCTCAGCCTGGGCGTGGCCAACAGCCTGGTCGCCCTGGAGCACGGCTGCGATCGCGTCGATGCCAGCCTGACCGGCATGGGCGCCGGGGCCGGCAACGCACCGCTCGAGGTATTCGCCGCCGCCGCCGAGCGCATGGGCCTGAACCACGGCTGCGACGTCAAAAAGCTGATCGATGCCGCCGAAGACATTGTCCGCCCCCTGCAGGAACGGGTGGTGAGGGTCGACCGGGAAACGCTGGCCTTGGGTTATGCAGGGGTCTATTCAAGTTTCCTGCGCCATGCCGAGGCCGCTGCGGCCAAATACGGCCTGTCGACTTTCGACATTCTGGTTGAACTGGGCAAGCGCCGCATGATCGGTGGCCAGGAAGACATGATCATCGATGTCGCCCTGGATTTGCTCAATCAAGGATGAACACTGCCACTTGGCAAAAAATCAATGAACTTGTGAACATCAATGCGCATGACAGGAAAGTCTTATAATGATTAACAAGACCGCTATTTCTTTGTTGCTGGCTTCTGTCGCCATGAATATCAGCGCGGCCGAACATAATATTGTTTGTAAAAGTCCACTGCCTGTACCTGCCCCGCAGGAGGAATGGTCGCTGTTCCAAGATACGGTAAAGCGTGCACCTGCGGTGATGGGTGACGTCCACCGTGAGTTTTATGGAGAAGGGTTGGACAACTTTGGGGACCTTCGTTTGCCGCAGGGCGAAGGGCCCTTCCCCGTGGTGATTGTCGTCCATGGCGGGCGTTGGAGCGCTGATGTAGGCCTGGATTACATGGCGCCAGTCGCTGATATGCTGACCAAGGCGGGTTTTGCAACGTGGAACATCGAATACAGCCGGGTAGGCAGCTATGGCGAATGGCCCAACTCCTTCAAATCCGTTGCGGGGGCTGCTGATCATTTACGCGAACTGGCCAAAAAATACCCCTTGGATCTCAGAAGAACCGTGACACTCGGCCATTCTTCGGGGGGGCATTACGCTTTATGGTTGGCTGGGCGAAATCTAATAAAGGCGGACTCTGAGCTCTATGTGAAAAACCCTTTGTCGATCAGCGGCGTGCTGGTGCTGGACGGGGTTGTTGACCTGGCATGGCATGCTCAACTCCCTCGCGGCAAAGACATACAGCCAAAAGTGTTAGGCCACGTTCAGGGAAAGGAATTGCAGGCGCGACTTCAGGAAGTATCGCCCACCCAGATGCCAATCATAAAGGTACCGCAGGTTTTCATTACAAACCAAAGCGACCGTTTTCCGTCCGTTCTTGATTACGTGAAGCGTGCCACCGCCGCTGGAGCCAACTCGAAGTATGATGCCCTGTGTTCTTCCAATCATTTTGTGCCCGTAGACACATCCAATGACGAAGTGACAAAAAAGATCATCGAATACACGACCGAACTCGCCCAATAAAAAAAGCATTAGCCAGGCGCAATCGCACCCCGGGATAACCACCTCCCCTGCCTTTCCAAATAATAACAATCGAGGGCTACCTCTATGTCTGTCCGCATAAAAAACGTGGTCGCCATGTCATGCTTTTTACCTGGAGTGGTTTGTTGCTTTGAAGCACTGGCCGAGGCGAAAAGCGGTTTCTTCGAGGGAAGCTCTCTTACACTTGATACCCGCCAGTGGTATTCCAAGGAAATCGGGAGACGCAACACCATATATCGGTATAAAACGGACGAAGGCCCGCAAGTTTCGCATGACCGAGTGGCCTGGCAGCAAGGTTTCAAATTGGGATTCGAGTCCGGCTACACCTCGTGGCCCGTGGGGGTAGGACTGGATCTTGCTGCCTATTCTGTCGTCGCGTTAGAACGCGACACGGGTGACGCTGCGGGGGGCAGTAACAGAATGCTGGTTAACAGCGATGGCGATGTACAACCTACATGGAGTCGCTTGGGCGTTGCCGCAGTCAAGTTGCGAGCCGCCGAGACCGACGTAAAAATCGGCCGTCATCAGGTGGCCACGCCTGTCATGAATTTTTCGGATACTCGTACTGTTCCTGCCTCTTTCGACGGGCTGTCGGTTGAAAACTCATCCTTTGATGGCCTGGTGTTAAAGTCTGGTTACTTCTCAAAAATGGCGCCACGTTATGCTGCAGGCACAGAAGACATCGGACTGCAATACGCCATGCGCCCGGTCACCAGTGATTGGACCGCTTATTTTGGCGGGGACCACACTAGCGCGAACGGCCTGAAAACCAGTGTTTATATTTCGCGCATTCAGGATATTTGGGACAGGCAATATTTTGGCCTGGGACAGACATTCCAATCGAAAGGGCTCACCACATCCGTGAAGCTATCGATGTACAATACGAAATCAAGCGGAAAGGAAGAAGCTGGCCATATCGATCAGCAGGCATTTGGTCTGGCCATCACCCCGCGCTTCAAGAACCACTCAGTGGAATTCGGCCTTCAGAAAATTGTGGGCGATGAATTCTTTGACTTCGTGAAAGAGTCAAATGCCATTGAGCTACCGAACACCATGGTTTCTTACTTTAACGGCCCGAACGAAACCTCCTTTCAGGTCAAATATATAAATGACTGGGCTGCTTACGGCGTTCCTGGATTTAAAAGCATACTCTGGCACACCCGGGGCTGGGGTATTGATGGAACGGGGTATGACGGGGGGCCAAAGGGGGTTTACACGGCTTCGCTGCTTCAGGACAACGAACGCCATAACGAAACCGGCCTTTTAGGGAGTTACACATTTCAGGCTGGCGAATTAAAGGGTGGAAGTATTCTTGCAGGTTACGCTTGGCACCGCGCAAGCAGCCACCAGGCCGAGGGTAACTTTGATGAGCTGAGGGTTATTCTCAGAATGCCCTTTTCTATTTTCTGAGTGTTAACGCTGCCCTATTGCTCGCTGGCGTTATCTTGCGCAGGGCCTGTACGCGCCTAAAGCGGCGCGTACAGGCTCAAGCGGGCATTTCCGTGACCCCTGGCAGGCCCCTTACCAAGGGGCTGGCCTCCGAGAGTTCGTGCCTGGAGCATGCCTGCATGACAACCTTTCTTTACAACGACTTCACCACCACCGCCCAACTCGACGAGCAATACGACATCGAGGCCTCGGTGACGGATTTCGACGGCTATGTGCGGGAGTTCATCGCGCAAAGCCAGGCCGTGCGCGCCGAACTGCCCAACCAGTTGGACGTGCCCTACGGCCCGACCCTGGACGAGACTTTCGATGTGTTCTTCCCGCCACAGGACGTCAACGAGGCCCTGCGCCCGGCGGTGTTCTTTGTCCATGGCGGCTACTGGCGAGCGACCACCAGCAAGGAGTGGAGCTACGTCGCCAAGGGCCTGGCCGCGCAAGGCGTGGTCACGGTTGTGGAGAATTACACCTTGGCGCCGAAGGTCGCCATCGCCGAGATCGTGCGCCAGCACCGCGCGGCGTTCAGCTTCATGTGGCGCAACGCCGAACGGTTCGGCATCGACCGTGAGCGCATCGTCGTGGTCGGCCATTCGGCAGGCGCCCATGGTGTCGTCGAGCTGCTGGCCACCGACTGGGTCGGCGACTATGGCTTGCCCGCACAGCCCTACTTGGGCGCCATCGCGGTCAGCGGGGTGTATGACCTGCGCCCACTGCCGCACACCTTTCTGGCCAAGACGCTGGATTTTACCTGGCAGTCGGCCGAGGCTCTGAGCCCGATCCTGCACATTCCCCGGAAACTGGCACCTCTGATGCTGCCCTACGGGCTTCGTGAGACCGCCGAGTTCCGTCGCCAGACCATCGACTATGCCCAGGCCTGCATCGAGGGAGGCGTGCCGGTGGAGCTGCTGGCCCTGGATCTGGACCATTTCAATATCCTCGACGATCTGGCAGCAGGAAGCGGACCAATGTTTCAGCGGATCATTCGATGGCTGGGTTTGTAGGCAGTACTCAGCTTGGTGAACCCTGCGGGATTCGGCTTTCCGGCGATAGGGCCAGCATTGGCGCCCATACTTCCAGGAAGCCAATCCACGTCAAAAGACACCACAACAGAAAGCCCGCCGCGGTGGTCATTTTTCACGCTGCACAGCCGTGAATTTTGACTGCCACCGCGTTACAAGCTGTTACATCGAACGGCCGAAAAAATCAGATTTAACCACTTTCCTGTAGGGCATTTCCCAAAGATACTGCCGCCGCCCATTTTTCTTTGCACATGGCCAACGTGGATTCTAGTCTCGGCCGGTCGCTGCCAATTCAGCGACCGGTTTTGACAGACCGTCTTCGTTGTCCACATGTGCACACTGTTATGGTGGTTGTACGTGCGGGCACCCTCTGGTGCGCCGAGTGCCAACGTCTCGGTCTGTCAACCCGCGTACAGCTGCCACCTCATTGTTTGACAGCAAGGCCGTGGTAGCTCCACCGCAACGCTCAGTTTCTGCGAGCTAAATGTTGACTGCCAACAGGTTACAAGCGGTTACATCGAACAGCTGAAAAATCAGATTTAACCGCTTTCTTGTAGGGCATTTCCCAAAGATACTGCCGGCGCCTGTTTTCCGTTGCGCACGCAAAAAGTGGACTTTAGTCTCGGCACGTCGTTGTCACTCAACGACTGGGTTAGCCGCCCAAAAATCGTCGGACACTACAGCCGTGCAATACCGAGAAATCGGCATTAGCGCCGTTATGGCGGCTGTGCGTGGGGCACCTTCGGGTGCGCCGGGTGCCTGACGTCCCGGTCGGCTAACCCGCGTACAGCTGCCACCCATTCGTTTAGCCGCGATTGGTGGTTGCTCCATTACGACAGGAGCCACACCATGTTGAAGATCGTCCCCGATCCACCCCACGTTCTCCACTCCCTCGAAGACACGCTGATGATGGCTGCCGACTACGCGCTTTGCGCCGAAGTCGTCGCCCAACAGGCGATGTTGATGCAGCCCAAAGCACCCGTGTCCGTGATGATCATGACCTCGATGCACGAGCTTGATGCCCTGCGCAAATTGCTCGAGTCAGCACTGGCCCAAATACAAAAGCCAGCCGACCCGCAGACGCTGCATTAATCCTCATCATGATCTGCCTGGCCTGGCTCTTTCACGGGCTAGCTTCCTCGCACAGCACCGCCCCTGAGGTTGTAGACGACCCTCAGACGCCTGGTGAAACCTGTGGGAGTCCGGCTTGCCGGCGATAGGGCCAGCCCAGGCAGCTACACCTTCAGGGAGATCAAAAAATGGCTACCGAAGAAACCGCATTCACCGTCGGCAAAACCACCTTCTACCAAGGTGAAAACCAGACCCACCCCCTGTTCCGCATCGAACCCGGCATCCCTTGCCAAAGCGCCCGCGAACAGGCCTCGGAACTGATGGGCTATGCCCGCGACCTGACCATCGACGGCCTGATGGAAGACAAGCCCCAGCTGCTGTGGGCCTCGCACTACCTCTGCGCCCTGGCCAAGGCCCTGCTCGATGATGCCGAACTGGGCATGATGAAAACCCCGTAAACACACCCCTACCTGCAGGCCCACACCGCCCTCACGAAACCGTGCTGAACGGTAGTAAGGCACGTGCAGTTCGCCCACAATCAGGCACTGAGTTAAACCTGGGACGCACCGCATGCTCACCACCCTCGCCATCGGCAACTACCGCTCCATCAACCACCTTGTGTTGCCTTTAAGCCAACTCAACCTGGTGACCGGCGCCAACGGCAGCGGCAAATCCAATCTGTACAAAGCCCTGCGCCTGCTCGCCGAGACCGCCCAGGGCGGCGTGATCGAAGCGCTTGCCCGCGAAGGCGGGCTGGATTCGACCTGGTGGGCCGGGCCAGAGATGAGTGCGCGCATGAAGCGCGGTGAAGTGCCCATCCAAGGCCAGCATCCGAGCGAGGCCAAACGCCTGCGCCTGGGCTTCGCCACCGAGGATTTCGGCTTTGCCATCTCGCTGGGCTTGCCGATACCCCTGCCCTATCCCACCGCATTCATGCTCGACCCCGAGATCAAGTGCGAAGCCATCTGGGGCGCTGGGGCTTATCGCCCATCGTCCTTATTGGTTGAGCGCAAGAACGCCATGGTTCGTGCGCGGGAAGGCAATAGTTGGACGGTGCTCGATCAACATGCCGACAGCTGCGAGAGCTTTTTCAACATCGTGGGCCGGCCACGGCAGGCGCCGGAGATTGGTGAGCTGCGAGCGTTCATCAACAGCTGGCGCTTCTACGATCACTTCCGCATCGACCGCGACGCACCCTGCCGCCAACCGCAGCTGGGGACGCGCTCGCCGGTGCTGCATCATGACGGGCGTAACCTTGCCTCGGCGTTGCAGACCATCATCGAGATTGGCGAGGTTGAAGACCTGATAGCGGCACTGGATGACGCGTTTCCCGGTAGCCGCTTGGAGATTGATGCGCCGCCGGGTGGGCTGTTCAGCGTGCGGCTGCATCAGCATGGGCTGTTGCGCCCGCTGGGTGGGGGTGAATTGTCGGATGGTACGTTGCGTTATCTGTTGTTGATGGCTGCGTTGCTGACGCCACGGCCGCCGTCACTGATGGTACTTAACGAGCCGGAAACCAGCTTGCATGCCGACCTGCTGCCTGCGCTGGCGCGGTTGATCATTCGCGCTTCGCGGCGGAGCCAGGTTTGGGTGGTGTCGCACAGTGCGCCGCTGATTGAGGCGCTGTCGGCGTGTGACGGGTGCAATGTGCTGGAGCTGGAGAAGGTTCAGGGGCAGACACAGCTACGCGGGGTTGGGTTGCTGGATGAACCGCTGTGGCGGTGGGTTGACTGACCACGACGGCACCCAGCCTCAAGCCCCGAATGCCAAGGCGTGCAACGCAGGAGCTGGCCGCTCCTGCGCGCTCCCTATCGCACTGGATGCCTTGGTGCCCTACCTTCGAGCACCGCCGCCAGTTCGGCCGCTGCGGTACGCGCCATCAACGCACGTGCCTCGACGGTGGCGGAACCAATGTGCGGCAAGGCAACCACCTGGGGCAAGGCCAGCAATGGCGAACTCGCGGGCAACGGCTCTAGCTCGAACACATCCAGCCCAGCCGCGCGGATCTGCCCTTCGGCCAGCGCCTTTAGCAGCGCGCGCTCGTCGACCACCGCGCCACGGGCAATGTTGACGAACACGGCATCGGCGCGCATAGCGGCGAACTGCGCGCGGCCGAACAGGTGATGGGTGGCCGCACTCAGCGGCACGCAGACGCAGACGAAGTCCGCCTCGCCCAGCAACTGCATCAGCGGCACACGCCTTGCCGCAAACTCCGCTTCATACTCGGGCTTGGCGCTGTTGCCGCTGTACAGCACCGGCATGCCAAAACCAAAGTGCGCGCGCCTGGCCACGGCCGCACCAATCCGGCCAAGGCCGACGATGCCCAAGGTCTTGCCGTGTACATCCATGCCGAAGCGCGAGGCATCGATGCCCTGAGTCCAGCCGCCGTCACGCACCAGTTGCGCCAGCTCGCATGCGCGTCGCGCGGCCATCATCAGCAGCATGAACCCGGTATCGGCGGTGGTTTCGGTCACCGCATCGGGGGTATTGGTCAAACAGATGCCGCGGTCGCGCAGATAGCCCAAGGGGTAGTTGTCGAAGCCAGCAGACACGCTGGCAATCACCTTGAGCGAAGGCGCGTGGTCGAGCAGCTCAGCATCCAGCGGTAATGTACTGCCGATCAGTCCGTCGGCAGTGGCCAAGGCCGCAAGGAAGCCGTCGCGGTCAGCCAACGGCTGGTCGAAACGCCGGAAGTGGTAACGCTGTTCGAGGTCGGCCAGCACCTCGGCGCTGGAAATAGGCCCGAAAGAAACGACACGTTGCATGCAACCTCCTCAGTGGGTGCGCGATTCAGGTTGAACCGCATACAAGCGGCGTGGCACGGCCCAGACAATCAGCACCACCGCCAGCAGGCTGACCGCCGTCAGCAGCCACAATGCGGGCGTCGCCGAGCCGCTGACATCGCGGACCTTGCCCACCATGTAAGGCGCAATGATGCCGCCGAGCTGGCCGATCGAGTTGATCAACGCGATACCCGCCGCTGCGGCCAACCCGGCCAGGTATTTCGGCGGTAAGGTCCAGAAGATCGGCATCCAGGCGATGATCCCGGTCATGACAAGGCTCATGCCCAGCATCAGTACCAACAGCTGGGCGTTGAAACCGGCACACAAGGCATAGCCAACGGTAGCCATGGCTGCGCAACCCGCCATGTGCCAGCGGCGCTCGCCGCGCAGGTCGGAGCTGCGGCCGATCAGCAGGTTGCCCACCACTGCCAACAGGTACGGGATCATGGTCAGCAGGCCGATATCCAGTGCATCGTCCACCCCAGCGTTGCGAATCAACTGGGGCATCCAGAACAGTAACCCGGTCAGCGCCATGACCAGGCACAGATAGATCGCCGACAGCGCCAGCGAAGCGGGCTCACGCAGAATCGCCCTGATCGAGCTGCCACCGCTGGGCTTGGGCTCGGCGTCCAGACGCTCTCGCAGGTAGCGTTTCTCTTCGCCGTCAAGCCACCGGGCATCTTCGATGCGATCAGTGACCAGCCACAGTACCAGTAGGCCGAGCAGCACCGATGGCAGGCCTTCGAGTAGGAACAGCCACTGCCACCCGGCCAGGCCGTTTACCCCGTCGAAGTGGCCGAGGATAAACCCGGCCAACGGACCGCCAACGATGCCGCATAGGCAGATCGAGCTCTTGAAATAGGCGTTGATGCGCGCACGGCGGTCGCTGGGGTACCACTGGGTGAAGAAGTACAGCACGCCGGGCACGAAGCCGGCTTCCATGACACCGATCAGAAAACGCAGTACGTAGAACCAGGTTTCGCTGGTGACGAACATCATTGCCGCCGAGGTCAAACCCCAACTGATCATGATGCGGGCAATCCAGATACGTGCGCCGATGCGGTGCAGCAGCACGTTGCTCGGTACCTCGAACAGGAAGTAGCCGACGAAGAACAGGCTCGCACCCAACCCGTACACAGCGTCACTGAAACCCAGCGCGCTTTGCATCTGCAGCTTGGCGAAGCTGATATTGACCCGGTCTAGGTAGGCGAACAGGAAACACACGATGAACAACGGCACAATGCGCCAGCTGATCTTGCGAAACAGACGACTATCCAGTGACTCCCACGCGACCTGGTCGGCGGGCAGGGAACGACTCGGCATGGCTGCAACCTCTTTTTGTTGTTTTACGGTGTCGGTCGAAAGCCCGCCGGGGCATAGCCCGGCGGGTATACAGCGCTAGCACCCTGCCTCAGCTCAGCGCATCACGGCTGTGCTGGCCGTCGACCAGGCGTTGCAGGCCCAGTGGGTTGGCGTTTTTCAGGGCGTCGGGCAGCAGCGCGTCCGGGTAGTCCTGGTAGCACACAGGGCGCAGGAAGCGGTCGATGGCCAGAGTGCCGACCGAGGTACCACGGGCATCGGAGGTGGCCGGGTAAGGCCCGCCATGCACCATTGCATCGCACACCTCGACGCCTGTCGGGTAGCCGTTGACCAGCAGGCGGCCAGCCTTGCGCTGCAGCAGCGGCACCAGTGCGGCAAAGCGCTGGAAGTCCTCCGGCTCGGCGATCAGGGTGGCGGTCAGTTGCCCGTGCAGGGCTTGCAGGGCGCGGCGCAGTTCGGCTTCGTCGGCTACTTCGACCACCACAGTGGCAGGCCCGAAAACCTCCTCCTGCAGCAGCTCGTCGCCGTTGAGCAGCAAGCTCACATCGGCCTGGAACAGCTGTGCCCGGGCCTGCTCGCCAACCTGCTCGGCACCGGCCAGATGGCGCACGCCCGGGTGTTGCTGCAGGCGTTGTACGCCGCTGGCATAGCTGCGCAAGGTACCGGCATTGAGCATGGTCTGCGCGGGCTGGTCGGCCATTTGCGCAGCCAGTGCCGCGACGAAGGTGCCGAACGCTTCACCGGCAATGCCGATGACCAACCCAGGGTTAGTGCAGAATTGCCCGCAGCCCAGCACCACCGAAGCGGCCAGCTCCTTGGCCACCTGCTCGCCGCGGGCCTGCAGCGCCGCAGGCAACACCAGCACCGGGTTGATGCTGCTCATTTCGGCGAACACCGGGATCGGCTGCGGGCGCGCCGCGGCCAGGTCGCACAAGGCACGGCCGCCCTTGAGCGAACCGGTGAAACCGACCGCCTGGATCGCCGGATGGCGCACCAGCGCTTCACCGACACCGGCGCCATAGATCATGTTGAACACGCCAGCGGGCATGCCGGTAGCCACCGCCGCACGCTCGATGGCCTCAGCCACCAGCTCGGCAGTGGCCATATGGCCGCTGTGGGCCTTGACCACTACCGGGCAGCCGGCAGCCAGCGCGGCGGCGGTGTCGCCGCCGGCCGTGGAGAACGCCAACGGGAAGTTGCTGGCGCCGAACACGGCCACCGGGCCAAGGCCGGTGCGGTACTGGCGCAGGTCCGGGCGTGGCAGTGGCTGGCGCTGTGGCTGCGCGCGGTCGATGCGCGCCCCCAGGTAGTCGCCACGGCGCAGTACCTTGGCGAACAGGCGCATCTGGTTGCTGGTACGGCCGCGCTCGCCCTGGATGCGGGCAGCCGGCAGCGCAGTTTCGCGGCACACCGTGGCGACGAAGCTATCGTCCAGCGCGTCCAGCTGGTCGGCAATGGCATCCAGAAACTGCGCGCGGCGCTCTGGCGCCAGGGCGTTGTATTCGGCAAATGCTGCTTCGGCGGCCTGGGCGGCGGCGGCCACCTCTTCAGGGGTGGCCTGGGTGAAGACCACCGGCAATGCTTCGCCGGTGCGTGCATCGAGGCTTTGCAGGCGTACGCAGCCGGCAGCGCTGCGCTGGCCGCCAATGAAGTTGCTTCCAGACATGGTTGACTCCTGTAACAAAGAATGAGGGCTCAGTGGCGCATGGCGGTCAGTCAGGGCAGAGGGGCCGCGCAAATTCTTGAGGTTTGCGCGGTACCTGTGGGAGCTGGCTTGCCGGCGATGGACCGCACAGCCGTCCCGACTTCATCGACTGACCGGCAACACGCTCAAAGGCTTTTCACTACACCTGGGCGACGCTGCCCGGACGCTGCGCCAATACCATTGCGCAGCGGCTGGCCAAAGGCATCGAGGCTGACCTCGAAGGTATCGCCCGGGCGAGCCTGAACGCCGTCGGCAAACGACAGCGTGGCGGTGCCGAAATAGTGCACATGGATATCGCCGGCACGCAGGAACTGGTCGTACTTGAAGTGGTGGAACTCGAGGTTCTCGAAGCTGTGGCACATGTTCTGCTCACCCGACAGGAACGGCTTGCTCCACAGCACCTGGCCATCGCGCAGGATGCGGCTGGTACCTTCCAGGTGAGCCGGCAACGCCCCAAGGCGCAGCTCCGGGCCAAAGCTGCAGGCGCGCAGCTTGGAATGCGCCAGGTACAGGTAGTTGCGCCGCTCCATCACATGGTCGGAAAACTCGTTGCCCAAGGCGTAGCCAAGGCGGTATGGCGTGCCGTCGGTACCGATCAGGTACAGCCCGACCAGCTCCGGCTCTTCGCCGGCATCTTCGGCAAAGGCCGGCAGCGGCAGGTCGGCGCCGGGGCGCACGACGATGCCGCCGTCGCCCTTGTAGAACCACTCCGGCTGCGCGCCCTCCTCGCCCGCTGGCGGCCGACCGCCTTCCAGGCCCCACTGGAACATGCGCATGCTGTCAGTGACGGCGCCTTCGGCTTGCTGCTGGTGCATCTTGTCGCGGGTGGCGGCGCTGCCCAGGTGGGTCAGGCCGGTACCGGTCACCAGGCAGTGAGCCGGGTCCGGGTGGTCCAGCGGTGGCAGTACGCGGCCTTCGGCCAGCAGGGCCAGGTAGTCATGGCGCTCGCCCAGCCCGGCGGCCTGCACTTCGCACGCCAGGTCACGGCCAGCGGCTATGGCCTGCAGGGCCAGCTCACGGGTGCTGGCGGCGCCCAGTACTTCAAGGGCGTACTCGCCTTCCACCACGCCCACGCGGCGCGCGCCGGCGGCGGTTTCGAATTGGATCAGTCGCATGCTTGTGCTCGCTTGTCGGTTGCAAAGGTTAGCGGGAGGCGTCGGCCGCCCGCGTGGAAGCCAGGCGCTGGCGGCGCTCCAGGCGGTTGTAGACCACGCCCGTGAGCAGCACCCCGCACAGCATCACCAGCGCCAGGAAATACAGGCCCGACGACAACTGCCCGGTGTACTCCTTCAGCGCGCCGATGCCGAACGGGCCCAGGTAACCGCCGAGGTTGCCGATCGAGTTGATCAAGGCGATACCCGCAGCAGCGCTGGCACCAGAGAAGAACCGCCCCGGCAGCGTCCAGAAGATGGCCGTGCAGGAGAACAGCGCGAACGCCACCAGGCACAGCGCGGCCAACTGCAGCACCGGCACCGTCAGCCAGGCGCTGAAGAACAGGCCGACGGCACCCAGGGCGTACAGCAGGCCCAGATGGCCATAGCGGTCGTTCAGGCGGTCGGAGCTTCGCGGCACGATCAGCAGGCCGATGATGCCGAACAGGTAAGGCACCGCCGAGACAAAACCGGTGACCAGGTCACTGCCGCCAAACTGGTGGATCAGCGTTGGCAGCCACAGGCCCAGGCCATAGATGCTCAGGGTCATCGGCAAGTAGAACAGCGCCAGCAACAGCACCCGGCCATCTTTAAGGGCATGCAGCGGGTTGCCATGGCGGGTCTGGCCGAATTCGCACAGGTCGTTGGCCAACTGCTCCTGCAGCCAGTTGCGTTGCTCGTCGCTGAGCCAGCGCACCTTGGCAGGGCCGTCCGGCAGCAGGCGCAAGGTGGGCCAGGCCAACAGCACTGCCGGGATACCGATACAGATGAACAACCACTGCCAGCCATGCAGACCGTAGATGCCCTCAAGCCCCAGCAGCGCACCCGAAAGCGGCCCGGTGATCAGCATGGCCAGCGGCTGCGAGAGAATGAAGAAGCCCAGAATCTTGCCGCGATGGCGCACCGGGTACCACTGGGTGATGTAGTACAGCACCCCCGGGAAGAAGCCCGCCTCAGCGGCCCCCAACAAAAAACGCATCACATAAAAGCCGTTGGGCCCGGTGACAAACGCCATGCCGACAGTGATCGCGCCCCAGGTCAGCAAAATGCGGGCGAACCAGCGACGTGCACCGAAGCGGTCGAGCAACAGGTTGCTCGGCACTTCGAAAAGAAAATAACCGATGAAGAACAGCCCGGCGCCAAGGCCATATGCCGCGTCACCCAGGCCGATGTCGGCGCCCATGTGCAGCTTGGCAAAGCCCACCGCCGAACGATCGACATAGGCCACCAGGTAAAGCAGAACCAGAAAAGGGATGAGTTTCAGTGTGATCAGGCGGACGAGCCGCTGCTCCTGAATCATGGCGATGTCTCCAATTGTTCTTGTAATGGGCACAGCACCTGGCCGGGGCTTTTTGGCAGACCGCTAACCTGGCGAATCGATCATATAGTATTACTATTTAAAACAACAACCCTTCACAGATGCCTTTTTAGTCGCTAGAGTCAGCATCATAACGACAAATAGTAATACTAATTAGGTGTCCCGCTTATGTCTGATAACAAACGCCCCCTGCGCTCCGCCCAATGGTTTGGTACCGCCGACAAGAACGGCTTCATGTACCGCAGCTGGATGAAGAACCAAGGCATCCCCGACCACGAATTCCAGGGCAAGCCGATCATCGGCATCTGCAACACCTGGTCGGAGCTGACCCCGTGCAACGCCCACTTCCGCAAGATTGCCGAGCACGTCAAAAAAGGCGTGCTGGAGGCCGGTGGCTTCCCGGTGGAGTTCCCGGTGTTTTCCAGCGGTGAGTCCAACCTGCGCCCTACCGCCATGCTCACCCGCAACCTGGCGAGCATGGATGTGGAAGAAGCGATCCGTGGCAACCCGGTGGACGCCGTGGTGCTGCTGACCGGCTGCGACAAGACCACCCCGGCGCTGCTGATGGGCGCCGCCAGCTGCGACGTGCCGGCGATCGTGGTCACTGGTGGGCCGATGCTCAACGGCAAGCACAAAGGCAAGGACATTGGCGCCGGCACCATCGTCTGGCAGATGCACGAGGCCTATAAGGCCGGCCAGATCGACCTCAACGAGTTCCTCTCGGCCGAGGCCGGCATGTCGCGCTCGGCGGGTACCTGCAACACCATGGGCACCGCGTCGACCATGGCCTGCATGGCCGAAGCGCTGGGCACCTCGCTGCCGCACAACGCCGCCATCCCGGCGGTGGATGCCCGCCGCTACGTACTCGCCCACCTGTCGGGCATGCGCATTGTCGACATGGTGCGCGAAGACCTGCGCCTGTCGAAGATCCTTACCCGCGAAGCCTTCGAGAACGCCATCCGCGTCAACGCCGCCATCGGTGGTTCGACCAACGCCGTGATCCACCTCAAGGCGATTGCCGGGCGCATTGGTGTAGACCTGCAACTGGAAGACTGGACCCGCGTCGGCCGCGGCACACCGACCTTGGTCGACTTGCAGCCATCGGGCCGCTTCCTGATGGAAGAGTTCTACTACGCCGGCGGCCTGCCCGCAGTCATCCGCCGCCTGGGCGAGCATGGCCTGCTGCCCAACCCCACCGCACTGACCGCCAACGGCAAGAGCCTGTGGGACAACTGCCAGGCCGCGCCGCTGTATGACGAAGAAGTCATCCGCCCGCTTGATAAACCGCTGGTGGCCGATGGCGGCATCTGCATCCTGCGCGGCAACCTGGCACCCAAAGGCGCAGTGCTAAAGCCGTCGGCGGCCACCCCAGCGCTGATGCAGCACCGCGGCCGGGCCGTAGTGTTCGAAAACTTCGAGGACTACAAAGCGCGCATCAACGACCCTGAGCTGGACGTGGACGCCAATTCGGTGCTGGTGATGAAATACTGCGGGCCCAAGGGCTACCCGGGCATGGCCGAGGTCGGCAACATGGGCCTGCCCGCCAAGCTGCTGGCCCAGGGCGTGACCGACATGGTGCGCATCTCCGATGCCCGCATGAGCGGTACTGCCTACGGCACCGTAGTGCTGCACGTGGCACCCGAGGCTGCTGCGGGCGGCCCATTGGCAGCCGTGCGCGAAGGTGACTGGATCGAGCTGGACTGCAAGGAAGGCCGGCTGCACCTGGACATTTCTGCCGAGGAACTGGCTGGCCGCCTGGCCGACCTGCAAGCACCGCCACAGTTGATCAGTGGCGGTTATGCGAAGCTGTATCTGGACCATGTGATGCAGGCTGACGAAGGTTGCGATTTCGACTTCCTGGTTGGCTGCCGTGGCGCGGCGGTGCCCAAGCATTCGCACTAACCAACCCTCAACACCTCCCCCCGGTAGGAGCGGCCTTGTGTCGCGAAAGGGGTGCGCAGCGCCCCCACAATTCATGCATCAGGCTGATATTGCCGGGGGCGCTACGCGCCCCTTTCGCGACACAAGGCCGCTCCTACACATCCCACGCATACCTTGAGGCAGTGCATACCGATGGCTGCAACTGCCTGCATGACACCTGCCCCACAGGCCCTCCGCCACCCACTAATGCTATGATGCCCACCTCGCTCGAAGGACCTCCCGCGCCCCCATGAACTACCGCCAGCCCACCACGCGCAAAAGCATGCATGCCACCCTGGTCCAGGACCTCGGCCTGCAAATCGTATCCGGCCAACTCGCACCCGGGCAAAAGCTGCCCTCCGAGGCCAGCCTGTGCGAAAGCTACGCGATCAGCCGGCCGGTGTTCCGCGAAGCGATGCGCGCCCTGACCGCCAAGGGCCTGGTCGAAGCCCGCCCACGGGTCGGTACGCTGGTGAGGCCCCGCCATGACTGGCACATGCTCGACCCCGACGTGCTGCACTGGCTGATGCAGGCCACCCCGCAAAAGGACTTCTTCAACACCCTGTCCAGCGTGCGCTGGGTTATCGAACCCGCCGCCGCCGCGCTGGCCGCCACCAACGCCAGCCCCGAGGATGTCGAGTCGATCGCCGAGGCCTACCAGCGCATGGAAGCCGCGCGCACCCATGAAGAGCGCCTGCAACCCGACCTGGACTTCCACGCCCGCATCGCCGACGCCACCCACAACGATCTGCTGGCCTACCTGTGCAACATGCTCTCGATGGCGCTGCGCGAATCGGTGCGCTATTCCAACCAGCGGCCGAACTTCAACCAACTCGCCCTGCCCCGGCACAAGGCGATTCTCACGGCTATCCAGAACGGCGACGCGCTGGGTGCACGGCATGCTTCGCTGGTGCAGCTTGAAGATGCGCGTGTGGCGTTGAGCAAGGTCTTGGGGCAAGATCCGACTAGCTGAAGCAAAGCTGCTGATTGCCCGGTCGCCCAGGACAAGTGGCGGATCGCTTATGTAAACGTTATTGCCCTCCGTAGGAGCGGCCTTGTGTCGCGAAAGGACCGCAGAGCGGTCCCCCAATATCGAGCGACTCCCCCCCCCTCTCAGCAAACCTGAAGACTTCAATTGCCCATATGCGCTGTACAGCTGCGCCATCTTCAACATCAAATTGACACTACAGCGCCAATTTGCAAACCTTCACACCGAAGTACCTGCGTGACAAAACCGATCACAGGGCCAGCTTTTTCAACTTCCTGCGCTAAATACACCAGGCTGATAAAACCATAGGTATCGCTTGGGCCAGCCTCTTCAGCTTGGCCTGGCAGCGAGGCTCCCCAATGCGTTGGCGCGCAGCGCCGCCCCAACAACCGATTGATCAACACCAGGTAACCCATGGTCAACTCAGTAGTATCGATATCCGAACAGGCATTCTTCAGCATCGTTACCTCGGCGCTGGAAGCTTACAAAGTCGAGCATCAGCTTGAAAACGGCGACTTCGCGGCACGGGTGGAAACGTACGGCCACCTGTGGGGTTACGCTCAAACATCCTCTTTCGGACAAACGATGTATCGCGTGGTGTGGGCAGACACTTGCACCTCTGTAACCCGAGACCAAGGGTCGATTTCCTATAGCGATGCACCGCAGGAAATCAAACAAAGCTTCATCGATACCTTCTTCCCCGAGGTCACGTTCCTCGGCGATTATCACAGCCACCCGTATAGCTATCAGGATGATGAGATAAAGACTGAGCTGGAGCTGGAGCGAGGGGGCTACTACCGCTTCTCCGATGCCGACTTCCGCGCCGTGAAACAGCAGCAGGATGACGGGCTGGATTATCGCGTCGGGCTGGTAGCCACCGTTTTCGAGCGCGACGAAAAGGTCAAGCGAGCGCTAAAAATTCTGGATGGGGAGAGTGCCCTGCGGTTTCAGGTCGGCTCCGTGACGATCTGGCTCAAAGCCTATGTGTGGACAGAGGACGAAAACCTCAACTTCCGGCGCAAGGCAGACCGCATGGTGCGTTTGGTATGTCCAAGCTTGAACGTGTTCGCCGGCATGCGCGATGGCTGGGCCGGGCTTGCGCAGCAAAACTAGAAAGGCTTGCCACCTCACACCTTAAAAGCTGGACAACACCGGATCCCTACGCGCATCTGAAAGATGTTCTCACGCGCCTGCCGACGCGGCAGGCACGGCTGTCATGGCGCCTGAAGGAAAGATGATGGACTGCACTGCAAGGACTCACTCCTCCATCAGTGCAGCTATCAATGACGGATCATAGTCCGGACTGTCATAGTTGGCAGGATGCAAGAGCGCGAGCCCGGCTTTCTGGCAACGCTTCCAGCCGGAATGCAGGTTATCCACCAGAACTTCCGCCTGGGCGAGTTCACGCTCCGGCGCACCAGCTTCGCCTGGCCAGTTGTAAAGGCGCTCAAAAAAGTCTTCACATTCTGGCTCGTCTTCCATGATTATCCGTGACTCCTCAAGCCCGGCGTAGCCATTACGAGATGCCTCCCGCAGATCCTCGGCATGCGCGCGAAAATCAGCATCGCTCCAATCCTCAAATTCCTCGCGCAGAAATTCAGGCACTTCGGTCAACGACTTGAAACGGCGTGCGCTACGATCATGGCGAATCAAGGTCTCGAAGAACTCCAGGTCGCTATACGTAGAACCGGCAGACGGTAACCAGCCGGCCTCCTGATTATCTCCATACGCGCTGCGAACATGCTCACCAAGGAGTGTCAGGTAAGATGCAGCATCCGTCCTGGCAAAGATGCGCAACTGTTCATCCTTCAAGCGTTCAAAGCTATCGTGTCGTTGTTCATAGGCCTTGGCGAGCTCGTGGGCGCGTTTTTTCGCGTTTGCAAACCAAACGGGGGCGACTGCCATGTCTTTTTCCTCGAACGTAATGATTTATACATCGGCTTGAACGCCAAGCCAGGCAAAAACCCAAGATCGGCCAAGGACGCTTTTAGTCAAGCCTCAGCCAGCGTTTCAATTCAGCCCGGTTCGCCAACACTAATTGCTGAGCTTGAGGCCGTGCGCCATGCAAATTCGGGTTTACGTGAAACCGTTTCACTACCTACTTCGCCACCGCTTGAGAGCTTTCGACAACCAACCGCCCCGTCAGTCATTGCGTAATTCAATTCAATGAGCGAGCGTTGCGCCGGCGTCAGGCGCTCGTCCAGCTTGAAGATAACATTGATTTTAGTGTTCCATTCGACATCGTGTTCGCTGCCGTTGTCCGTCTGATCGTCGAGCAGCTCCGGCTCACCCCTACAACGACCCAGCACAAAGTCCCGGTAGTCACGGTTTTTCTCGCAATAGGCACGAACGTGCCAACGCATGCCGGTTAAACCAGCGGGTGCGGAGCGATCGTACGCCCTTCCACTTGCGGGGTTTTGAAAGACACATACCCGATGTCCAAGCGCCGCTTTTCCCAGCAAGCCTTGAGCAGTTGCCGCAGCACCTCCGGTCTCACAGAAGCTCCGGTCCTGCCATTCGACGTTGCCAGGATTCAGCATTTCGTAGCTTGGGAGCAGCACGAAGCCGCAGCACTGACCGTCGAAGCGCAGATGTAGTAGACCGAAGAGAGCTCGCGGGCGATGCGCAGTTTGCGAAGGATCGAGACCAAGGTTGGCCGGGGGTTGCTACGGGTCCTCAGCTCGGATGTGATTTTGAACACACCGGCTATAGCGTTTTCCGGTCAAACTCGATTTCAAAGTGGCGGGGTTCGACTCCAGGCACTTGCCCTGACGGCTCAGGAACTAACAGGATGCTCGACGGTTTTGACCTGTGGCGTGACCGGCCTCATCAGGTTTTGAAGCCGCGATTCGTGGCCTGATGGCAAAACCAGCCACTAATTCAGCGATTATAACGCGGGGTCATTTAGCACGAAGTGCTGTGGGAAGGGGCATGACTTCACAAACGCCAGCGCCAACCGCGATGTCCTCTACTACCAAGATCTTCATCTTCGCTGGAGTGAAACCAAGTACGCAGTCTTCACCAAACGTGGCGGTGAAACGCGCGAGACGGGCTTCGCGCGCGATGTCACCAGTCATTCTGCCAGTCACTTTACCCGTGCTGTCAGTGGATACGACCTCAATCCGCTCACGGCCTTTGTCGGTGTGGATCTGATAGTACCCTTGAGTAACCTTGTCCACGTGCATTGGCGAGGTAGCAGCGTGCGCTGTAGGAGATAGAGCAATGGCACCCGCTAGGGCGAAAAGAAAATGACGCATAATCCCTCCATGATTTTGATGGTAGGTAGCATCATACCTTCCGCCCAAGGCACAATGCCATCACTCCAGGTGCGAGCACCAAAGGGGTGGGTGAGGCGAGAGGTTCATGTAAATCGGCCACTAGGTGTTTTGAACTTCATATCATCTGCAGTGCATTGTTTGAACGTCTATTGGAATAAGTCGATGGGGGACTTAAGGCGTGAACTCTTGCAGCTTATCGGCTGTCTTTCCGGGCGCCTGTCTTTACTTGATGGGGCATTGATGTGAATGAAGTCGGTTCTGCCGGATGATGCAGATGGAACTCACCTCTCTGATGTGGGCCCTACCTGAGGGCTTCGTGGACAGCCGTTTGCTCGACTTCGATGAAGTGCAACGCTTGGCGGCCTCAGGTTCCAAGTGCAACAGTCAGTTGATAATGTTGAGCCGATTGGTTGCCAGCAGTTGCAGATGATCCGTCAACACTTCAACAGGGAATTTCCAGCCCAATGTCTGACGAGGTCGGGTGTTGAGCAAGTCGGCAATCTCGTCCAGCCGCTCCTGGCTAACCAGCGACAAATCGGTGCCCTTGGGTAAGTACTGCCGGAGCAGGCCGTTCGTGTTCTCGTTGCTGCCTCTTTGCCAAGGGCTGTGCGGGTCAGCGAAGTAGATCTTCATTCCCGTACGAGCTGTCAGCTCTTGATGCTTGGCCATCTCGCTGCTTTGGTCATGGGTCATGGTTTTCAGCAGCGCCGGTGCCATCCGCGAAAGTTCTCGCGTCATCCCCTCTAGCGCGGCGTCTGCGGTGGGCGCATCCAACTTGGCCAGGATCACGAAACGGCTCGTGCGCTCGACCATCGTCGCTACTGCCGAGCGATTGTTCGCGCCCATGATCAGGTCGCTTTCCCAATGACCTGGCACTTGTCGACCCTCGACCTCTTCAGGCCGGTAGCGAATATTCTGTTCAGCTGGATAGCGCTCGCGCCGAGCTGGCGCAGTGCTGCGAGTACGCCGCTTGCTGCCGCCCTGGCGCAGGTAACCAATGAGTTGACGCTTAAGCTCGCCGCGTGGGTATGCATAGATTGTCAGGTAGATCGTTTCGTGACTCACATGCCGCTCAGGATTATCAGGCCAGTAGTCCTTGAGTCTGGCGGCAATTTGCTGAGGAGACCAGCCCTTGGCCAACATGCTGTGTACGACCTGGAACAGTTCAGAACCAGGGGCAAGAATCTTGCTGCACCTCGGGACGTGTCTGAGGGCACGGGCTCGAGCACCGGCAGTGCTGGCGTCATAGTGCTCAGGCTGCGACTGGCGCCGCACCTCTCGACTCAGCGTGCTGGGTTGGCGCCCAAGAACTTGGGCGATGGCTCGCAGCGAGGCGCCTTGCATACGCATGATCATTAGCGTTACGCGCTCTTCGATGGTCAAGTGGGTGTAGTGAGTAGTCATGCAGCACCTTACCTCGGGTGTTGCACTTGGTCACTGAGACCGCCCAGTCTGGGTCGCTAACGGTCAGTCAATCAAGCCGTAAAATCGAAGGTGATTCACTGCCCTCAGGCGGGCGTGGTACGACCGGTATCATGTCGTAGCCAAGTACGGTCGTTTGGAGATCAACCGGCTGCGCGTGGATGAGGCTATCCTCGGCGACCTCGTGATCGGAGCACCCTCCCACTATTTCCGCGTAGCGAGTAGCCTCGCGCTCCAGTTGGCGATATTCAACCGATAGCTATCAAGGAAGTCTGATGCCGTTTTATCTGCAATTCGAACAGGTAGATGTATTTGCCGAGCGTCCCCACGAGGGTAATGCGCTGGCCGTGGTAGTGGGGGCCGACGAGCTGACAGCCGAGCAGATGCAGGCTTTCGCTCGCTGGACGCAACTCAGTGAAACCACTTTTCTGCTAAGACCTGAAGCGCCCGAGGCGCATTATCGCGTACGCATTTTTACCCCGCTACGGGAGTTACCCTTCGCCGGGCACCCTACACTAGGAAGTTGCGAGGTATGGTTGAAACAGCAAGGTAACCGCGAGAACGTTGAGATCATTCAAGAGTGTTCGGCTGGCTTGATTCGTGTGCTCAAGCAGGGGCGGTATTTGGCTTTCTCTGCTCCCCCACTGCTGCGCAGCGGCCCGTTGGACGCCAAGACGCTGAATCAGATCGAGCAGGGGCTCGGTCTTGCTGCGGGACAGATCTTGGCTAGCCAATGGGTGGACAATGGTCCTGGCTGGGCGGGAGTGTTGCTGGCGGGTCGTGATCAGGTCCTGGCGATCAAACCCGATTACGCCGCACTGCAGGGGTTGAATGTCGGCGTCATTGCGCCTTGGGCAGGTCCCGAGGCTGAAGCAGATGTGGAGGTCAGAACTTTTATGGGGGAGGAATGCAACGAGGATCCGGTCACGGGAAGCCTCAATGCAGGCCTGGCTCAGTGGTTGATCGGAGCAGGCATCCTTCGTGATCGGTACACGGTCAGCCAGGGCACGGTTATGGGGCGTCGCGGTCGGTTACAGATCGAATGCATCAACGGAACGATCTGGGTGGGTGGGGAGGTGCAGCACTGTATTTCGGGAAGGGCTGTCTTCTGCTGAGCCTGACGAGAGACATCTGAACCCAAAGGGGGGCCAATAACTCAAGTCTTCCAGCTGTAATGGAGTCACTAAGATCCGTGTCCAATGGCCTATTACAACGAGGAAGCACTGCATCCGGATGATGTTCATTGAAAATGTCAAAGCATCACTGAACATCCACTATCCGCAATGGGTGAAAAGCGCTCCGCCGTGGCCTGCAGTTATCGCCTCCAAATGCCAAAGGTATCCGGTAAAGACCTCTTCCACGTTAATGCAGACTTACTCTCCTTCAGAAACTCCGAGTTCGCGGCGTAATGGAATAAGCCTAGGATCATTGGGTGAGACCAGTCTGAGTTGTCGCCAATATCGAACTGCCTGCTCGCGACCTCCGCTGACACTATGTAGGTAGATCAATGCATAGAGAAGGTCGGAATCGGCCGGCGCCTGACTCAGGCCGGCTTCCAAGGCCTTGCGCGCGGCCTCGGATTGGCGCAACTGCAGCAAAAGCAGCCCTTGGTTGTAACGGATCCGGGTATTTTGAGGCGCGGCTTCAGCTGCCTCAGCCATATATACGGCTGCATCCTCAGGCTGACCACGCTCTACCAGCAAAAGCGCCAGCATGTAAGCCAGGTTCGCGCGGTCTGCCTTCGGTATGTCCTGCAGAGAAATACCCTTGCGCAGCACCCGTTCGGCTTCATCCATGTGCAGGGTCCTACTGGCGAGTGCCGCCAGGTTTACACGAGCAGGTGAGAAGTAAGGATCCATGCGCAAGGCCTGACGGTACTGTTCCATGGCTTCAAGTTCGCGACCGCGACGCTCCAGGAACACAGCCAAGTTCAAGCGGTTACCCGGCAAGTCGGCATTGGCGTGCAAACGTTGTTCGTATTCCTGTAACTGAGCCCTGAAACCCGCCCTGCGGGCCGATGGAAGCGCAGCCAGCGGAATATCCGCCAACGCACGTATGGCTTCGTCACGCACTGCGCGAAGAGGATCGTTGAGTAGCGGCAACAAATGCACAACCCGCTGCGCCGGGGTAAGCACCGTAAAACCACTTACCGCGTAAGCACGCACCAATGCGCTGTGGTCTTCCAACGCTTTGCTCAGGCTTGGTAGCGCAGCCCCGCCAAAGTCAGCCAGGCGATCAGCCGCCGTTGCCCTCACGATTGCAGGTTTGCCTAGGTCATCGATCACTTGGACAAGCAGGGCTATGGATTCTGCGCTGCGAGTACGCACCGCCTGAAAGGTTTCACCGTAGTGAGGTGGACGTTGCGGTTGGCCAAACCAACCCTTGACCGCTTCAGCTGCCCACTCAACCGTCTTGCCCTGGTGACATCGAGTGCAAGCGTCTGGGCTGCCTGTCGCTCGCGCAAGGTCCGGGCGAGGTATTCGTATACTGTGGTCTCGGCGGGGATCCACGACCATGTACGTTGCTTCTGGCATGTGACAGTTCACACACTGGCTGCCTGCCGATGACGGCGTGTGATGGTGATGGACAGGGCTGTCGTAGTTCTTTGCCAGCAAGGTGGGAAATCGCTCGGTCGGTGGCTTGGGGTTATGGCATTGCAGGCAGAGGCTGTTGCCCTCGCGTTTCACCCGTGTGGAGTGTGGATCATGGCAGTCGGTGCATGTCACGCCCGCCGCGTACATCTTGCTCTGGGTGTAAGAGCCGTAAACGTACACTTCTGCCTGGATCTGCCCATCGGCGTGATACAAATCTGGCCGCAACGTAGCCGGAAGCACTGCATCGAGTGACGGATGCCCGGGTTGCTGGGCAACGCCCAGGCCCTCACGATGACTGTGGCAGTAAGCGCATTGCTCGATGAGCCCCTGGGCCCCGAGGGCGGAGAAGTCCACCAGCAGACCGACGTCGCCAGCTGAGTCATGAGGGGTTTTCGATTGAGCCTTTCGTGCCCAGTTCACATGGGATTGCGCTGGGCCGTGGCAGGATTGGCACCCCACATTCTGCTCATGCCAGGTAGTGGCGAAGGTATCGCTCTGACTGTCATAGCCTTTTTGCAGGTTCGTGGAATGACAATCTGCACACATGGCATTCCAGTTCTGATATCGCCCGGTCCAGTGAAGTGCATCGCCAGCAGAAAAACGCTGACCAGGATAAAGGGAAAACCATCGCTGCCCGCCCGCGCTGGCAGGTCTGCTGTCCCAAGCGACAGTCAGGGCTTGCAGCCGGCCACCAGGAAAGGCTACCAGATACTGCTGTAGCGGGCGGTGGCCGAAGGTATAGCGAATCTGAAAGTCCGCGGGCTTGCCATCTTCTCCCTCGGTACGTGTGAAGAACAGGTCACCACGGCGGAAAAATCGCGTCTCGACGCCCGCATCGCTGAAGATTACGCCTGAGAAGTCTCCCAATACACTGGATGGATCCGCCACACGCATCGCCCAATCATGATCAGAGCCTTTCCAGGCCTTGGCTTGTTTAATGTGACACCCCGCACAGCTATCTGCTGGCGCGTAGCCGGCAGCGTTCTGGGCGAGCTCAGGGACCTGCGCGCCCGAGGCGTACCACGAAAGCGCTAGCAGCACCAACACGACACCGCGACCGAGACAACGATTCATTCCAATCCTATTGAGAAATTCACGTGAGAGCCCTTGGCGGAGTTACGCTCACCAGAGCGCCAAGGTATAGTCGATCTGCACCCGTGTCTCGTCGATTTCACGGGTGAAGTCGGCGCGGTAGTCGGCATTGCGCAGGCGAATGCCAAGGTTCCTAAGACTGCCGCTCTGGATGACGTAGCTGAGCTCGACATCGCGCTCCGACTCTTCGGCCTCGAACTTGGCGATGGGCAGTTTGAGCTGCCGACCATCCATGTAACGCCACATGAATTTCAGCCCTGGCACGCCTAGCGCGACAAAATCGTAGTCGTACCTGAACTGCCAGGTCTTCTCGCCGGGGTTGACGAACTCGCTGACCTGCGAGCCGCCGGTGTTCACGTATGGGCTGGTACCGGCAACGTAGGGCATGGCGGTGGCCCCGCTAAGTGCCATGTAGCCTAGACCGATGGAATGTCCCTGGGTACTGAGCGTGAACATGCTGCTGAAGGTGCGGTTGTCCACCGGGCCGGCTTCACCTGCGCCGTCTTCCCTGCTGATGAAATAGCGCAGGTCGCTGACCAGCTTTGCTTGCGGCAGCGCCCATGTATGCAGGAGGCTGATGTAGTCCTGCCGGTATAGATCCTGCAGCGTTGCATGGTAGTAACTGGTGGCCAGGCCCGCATTCCATTGGTAGTCGACGCCAAGGATGTCGAATTGGTCGCTGGTGGCAGAGCCATTGAAGCGACGATACGGACTGCTGATCGACATCGGCTCATGATTGGTCGAGTTACGCAGTTTAATCGCGTCGATACGCGTCACCTGAAGCGTGAGGTCGTCTATCTCACGGGAAGTCAGGAATGCGCCACGCATCAATGGTGGGAAAAGTCGCACGTTCATGCCGCGAGCCACGGGCGCGAGCACCTGCTTCGTACCGAGTTCGAATTGAGTCTTCGACAGACGGGCCTTGCCCAGCACGTCGAATTTTCCATAGCTCTCCCCCGGCTCACCGGTTTCAGCATCCACGCTGAGCAAGCCTATGCCGCTGCGCCCCGGACCGGAATCCAATTTGAAACCCAGCTGACCAAGCGCATCGACGCCAAAACCGACGGGGCCTTCGGTAAATCCCGAACGCATGTCCAGAACCAATCCCTGTGCCCATTCCTGGGTCTGGGATTGACCTGGCCCCTCACGGTAATCCCGATCGAAGTAATAGTTTTCGAGGGTCAGGCTACCCTTGCTGTCATTGATGAAACCACTGGCCATGCTGGAGCAGGCAAAAGGCACAACGGTGGCCATGAGCAGGCCTTTATAGGTGCTCAACATGAAGAAATACCTCTGATTGTTCTTATTGGTAGTCGCGGGCATGCCGCTCTTCCTTGCCCTGACGGGCTCCAGATCTTGAAGCCCGACAGCGCGTAGTCAGTTCTTTTTAAGCAGGGGTTCAGCCGGGCTCAGGTCGGGGTCCAAGGCAATGTTGTTGACTTGCGCGTAATGACGCCAATGAGCTTTCATGGTCTCGATCAGTTGCGGTTGTTGGCCGGCGAGGTCGTGCCGTTCACCCTTGTCCTTGGCAAGATCGAACAATTGCCAGGCATCGCCCGGCTTGCCGGAATACACCAGCTTCATCGAACCGAGGCGCAGTGCCGCGCTGCCGTCCACTTCCCAACCGACTACGCTGCGATCGCCGTTGAGGGTCGTGGCTCTCGGATCGCGCAGAAGCGGAACGAACGACTCGCCCTGCAACGGATGAACGGGGCGACCGGCATATTCGATGCCAGGTACCGGAACCTTGGCAAACTCCAGAATTGTCGGCATAAGGTCGCGCACATTGAGCAGCTCGTTTCGTTCTCCCGGTGAGATACCTCCCGGCAGGCTGACAATGGCGGGTACTCGCGTGCCCCCCTCCAGAACGCTCTGCTTGGCGCCGCGCAGTGGCGTGGCGCTGACCGCAGCCCAGTCTTTGCCATAGGCGACGAAAGAGTTGACCCGGCCCATGTTGGCGAGACTGTTGTCGAAATTGGCATTCACCCATTCAGCGAGGCGACCGTCGTAGTCCTTACTTTCCGGGCCGTTGTCGGACATGAACACGATCAACGTGTTGTCGTACTGGCCGGTTTTCTTCAGGTGTTCGACCAGCCGTGCGACCTGGTCGTCCAACTGTTCCACCATTGCGGCATAGATTTCCATCTTGCGCGCAGCATGCTGCCGGGCTTCTGTCGACATGCCGCTCCAATTCGGTGCATCCACGCTTGCGCTGGCGGCTTCTTCCTCGCTCAGCAGCCCCAACGCATGCATGCGCTCGACACGCTTGTTGGCGATCGCCTGGTAACCTGCGTCATAGCGGCCTCGGGTCTGTTGCAGATAGCGGTCCGGGGCCTGCAGCGGCCAGTGCGGGGCGGTGTAGGCGGCGAATGCGAAGAAAGGCTTGTTTTCGCGCCGGGCAGCGTCGATCGATTCGATCAGGTGATCGGTGTAGTTCACCGTGGCATTGAAGTCAGCCGGGAGCTCCACCTGCTTGCCATTGTGCAGGAAGGTCGCCGGGTAGTTGGGGAACAGGCCCATTTCCTTCTGCCGATAGTTCGCCGAACCGCCCTCCAGCACCACATAGGACTCTTCGAAACCGCGATTTTGCGGCTGCAACTCAGGCGCTCTGCCAAGGTGCCACTTGCCGGAAATAATGGTTTTGTAGCCAGCGTCGCTTAAAAGCTGCGGCAAGGTGACGGCGTTTTTGTTCAGCACGCCTTCGTATCCCGGCAGCACGGGTTGGCTGGCGAAGCGACGCTTGCGTACTTCGGCCATCAGGCCGAGGCCGGAGAGGTGCTGGTCGTTACCTGTCAGCAATGCGGCACGCGTCGGCGAGCAACTGGGCGCGGTGTGGAAATCGCGTAGAACTACACCACTGCTGGCCAAAGAGTCGATCGTGGGCGTATGTATCTCGCTACCGAAGGCACCGATATCCGAGTAACCAAGATCGTCAGCCACCACCAAAAGGATATTGGGCCGTTGATCCGCAAGCGCGAATGGGGCGGAGCACAAGGCCGTGACAAGCAATGCGCAGGCACGAAAGCGCCGAGTTGGAATTGTCATTTGAAGGCTCTCTATAGCAGGATGAGGGGCGGCGTGTCAGATGTGGCGGTCGCGACGCGCCGACAGACAGAACATCGCCACGGCGGCGACCACGATGCCAGGCGCCGAAGCGAGCATCACACCGAGGGTGCCGCCGCCGAGGGCAAGCACCTGACCGGCCACCAGCGGCCCACTCATGGCACCAATACGCCCGACCGCCAGCGCACTGCCGACGCCGGTGACGCGCACATCGGTGCGGTACAGCGGCGGGGCCAATGCGTACAGCACGCCCTGGCCACCTGTAGCGAAAAAGCCAGCGACCGCGCCAGCGAGCAACATCGAGGGGAACTCGCTGGAAACGCCGAGGATGGCGAGAGCAGCAAGGATGCCGGCGTAGACCAGCGATGAGATTGCCCAGGCCGGTAGCCGTTGGGCCAGCGCCCCGAGCACCAGCGTGCCGACCGCTGCGCCAATCTGCAGGGAGAACATCACCCAGCCGGCCTGCGCCGGGCTGAAGCCCTGGTCAACCAACAGGCTCGGCAACCAGTTGATCAGGATGTACACCACCATGAGCGTGAAGAAGTAGCTGACCCAGAGCAGGAGCGTGACAGTCGCGGCGCCCTCTTGGAACAGCCCCTGCCAGACGCCGGTACGCGGCGTCTCGGACTGCGCCTCACGCTGGATAAAAGCCGGCGATTCGGGCAGGAACAAGCCAAGCAGCGGCACGATCAGGAGCGGCACCACGCCACCAACGATGAACACCGTCTTCCAGCTTCCGGCATAGCCGGCGATGCTGATACCTGCCGCGAGCGCTGCCCCCAGCGGCACGCCACAGTACATGAGGCTGACGGCGAAACCGCGCAGCCGTCCTCCAGCACACTCACTGGTCAGGGCGATGAGGTTGGGCAACGCGGCTCCGAGACCAAGGCCCGTAAGCAGGCGCGCGCCCAGCAAGCTAGGGAAGTCCCAGGCCTGGGCGGTGGCGAGGGAAAATATCCCGAACAGCGCCACCGAGGCCATTAGCACCCGTTTGCGACCGATGCGGTCGGCCAGCCAGCCGCCGACAAATGCGCCGGGTAGCAAACCAAGGATGCCGGCGCTGAAGACCCAGCCCATGTGCAGGTTGTCGAGGGCGAAGTCGGCGGCGATGCCCTGAGCGGCGATACCGGCAGCCTGCAGGTCGAGACCCTCCATCAAGGCGACCAGAAAGCACAGGCCGATGGTGAGCGATAGGTGAGTGTTGCCAGCCGGCGCGGCTTGCTGGGCGGCAAAGTTGTGCAATGCTTTCATCGTTGATACCCGAATTGTTGTTGTTGGGTCGATGGGGAGCCGGCATGAGCCGGCTCACGGTAGTTCAACGGCGAGCGAGCAGGTCCAGTGCTACGTCGACGATCATGTCTTCCTGGCCACCGACCATGCGTCGTTTGCCCAGCTCGACAAGAATGTCCACCGCCTTGATGCCATAGCGGGCAGCGGCCATCTCGGAATGGCGCAGGAAGCTCGAGTAGACCCCGGCATAACCCAGCGCCAGGGTTTCGCGGTCCACCCGCACCGGCCGGTCCTGCAGCGGACGGACCAGGTCGTCGGCGGCATCCATCAGCGCGTATAGGTCGGTGCCGTGGTTCCAGCCGAGCTTGTCGGCGGCGGCGATGAACACTTCCAACGGAGCGTTGCCGGCACCGGCGCCCATACCGGCGAGGCTGGCGTCGATGCGGTCGCAGCCCTCCTCCACCGCGGCGATGGAGTTGGCCACCCCCAGGCTGAGGTTGTGGTGCGCATGGATACCGGTCTCGGTGTCCGCCTTCAGCACCGCCTTCACGGTGCGGAATCGCGCTCGGATATCTTCCATGTTCATCGCGCCACCCGAGTCCACCACGTAGATGCAGGTGGCGCCGTAGCTCTCCATCAGCTTGGCCTGCTGCGCCAGCCCTTCAGGCGTCTGCATGTGGCTCATCATCAGGAAGCCCACGGTGTCCATGCCCAGCTCGCGGGCATACTCGATGTGCTGGCGCGAAACGTCCGCTTCGGTGCAATGGGTGGCCACGCGCACGATGCGGGCACCGGCGTCGTAGGCGTTCTTCAGATCATGGATAGTGCCGATCCCTGGCAGCAGCAGCGTGGCGATCTTGGCGTGGCTGACCGCGTCGGCGGCTGCTTCGATCCATTCGAGGTCGGTGTGGGCACCAAAGCCGTAGTTGAAGCTCGAACCCTGCAGGCCATCGCCGTGGGCGACTTCGATGGAGTCGACCTTGGCCCGATCCAGGGCGGTGGCGATGGCCCGCACGTCATCCAGCGAATACTGGTGGCGGATGGCGTGCATGCCATCGCGCAGGGTCACGTCGGAGATGTAGAGTTTCTTGCCGTTCATGCCAGGGGCCCCATTGCTTGCGCCATACGCTCGGCGGTGGCCAGCGCGGCTGAGGTCATGATGTCGAGATTACCGGCGTAGGCCGGCAGGTAATGGGCTGCGCCTTCGACTTCGAGGAACACGGAGGTCTTGAGGCCGGTGAAGGTCCCCTGCCCCGGCAAAGTGAGGTTGTGCACTTGTTCGAACTGCACCTGCTGCTTGAGGCGGTAGCCCGGCACGTAGGCCTGCACCGAGGCAGCCATTTCCTCGATGCTTGCCGCGATCTGCTTTTGGTCGGCGGTCTCGCTCAGCACGTACACCGTGTCGCGCATCATCAGCGGCGGCTCGGCGGGGTTCATGATGATGATCGCCTTGCCCTTGGTCGCGCCGCCGATCACTTCGATGGCTTTGCTGGTGGTCTCGGTGAATTCGTCAATGTTGGCCCGGGTACCGGGGCCGGCGGACTTGCTGGCGATCGAGGCGACGATCTCGGCGTAGTGCACCTTGGCCACGCGCGACACCGCCGCGACCATGGGGATGGTGGCCTGGCCACCGCAGGTGACCATGTTGACGTTGATCGCCTGCAGGTGCTGTTCGAGGTTGACCACAGGCACGCAGTACGGACCGATGGCCGCCGGGGTCAGGTCGATCATGCGCAGGCTGGCCTTGTGCTGGCGCAGGAAAGCGTCGTTCTTCACATGGGCACCAGCGCTGGTGGCGTCGAAGACGAAATCGATGTCCTGAAACACCGGTAGGCGGGTCAGGCCGTCTACGCCATCAGCGGTGGTGGCCACGCCCATACGGGCGGCGCGGGCCAGCCCGTCGGAAGCCTGGTCGATACCGACCATCGCGGCCATTTCCAGGTGCTTGGCGTTGCGTAGGATCTTGATCATCAGGTCGGTGCCGATGTTACCGGAGCCGATGATGGCGACTTTGCGTTTCTGGCTCATGGAGGTCTCCGTCACTCGCCGCTGAAGGTCGCGCCGACGCGGCCAAGGCCGTCGATCTCGGCTTCGAAATGGTCGCCCGGCGCCACCGCCACCATCGGCCCGAGGGCGCCGGTGAGGATGATGTCGCCAGCACGCAGCGGCTCGCCCAGGCTCGCCATGGTGCGGGCCAGCCACACGGCGGCGTTGAGCGGATGACCGAGGCATTCGGCGCCAGTGCCGCTGGACACCAGCTCGCCGTTGCGGGTCATGCGCATGCCCACGCTACGCAGGTCGAGGTCTTGCAGTTGGCGGGCCGGGCCGCCAAGCACGAAGCAGCCACTGGAGGCGTTGTCAGCCACGGTGTCGGCGAAACGGATATTCCAGCCCTGCACGCGGCTCCCGACGATTTCCAGCGCCGGCAACACATGGCCAGTGGCGGCGATCACGTCGGCGAAAGTGGTCTGTGCGCTGGGCAGGTCGTGGGCCAGCACTAGGGCGATCTCGGCCTCGATCTTCGGCTGCATGACGCTGGCGTACGGCACGCTTTCGTTGTCGCCATAGCACATGTCGGCGAACAGGCTGCCGAAGTCCGGCTGGTCCACGCCCAGCTGGGCCTGTACCTTGGGATTGGTCAGGCCAATCTTGCGGCCCACCAGGCGACGCCCGTCAGCCAGGGCATGGGCAACGTTCAAGCGCTGGATGGCGTAGGCCGCCTCGGCATTTTCCGCGCCGATGACGTCCCGCAGCGGGGCAATGGCCTCACCCTGTTGCTGGGCACGGCGCAGGTCGGCAGCCAGGCGCTCGAGGGTTTGCGAATCGATGGTCATGGGATGTACCTCAAATCAGTGCTGGAGGAAGTCCAGTACCAGGCGGTTGAAGGTGTCGGCGTGCTCCCACTGCGCCCAGTGGCCGCAGTTGTTGAACACGTGCAGTTCGGAATTGGCGATACCGGCAATCAGGCGCAGGCCGACATCCATGGGCACGAAGCGGTCGTTGCGGCCCCAGATCACCAAGGTCTTGGCCTTGATTTCGGCCAGACGCGCGCTGAAGTCGGGGAACTGTTTGGGGTTGGCGGCCAGGCTGGCAACGAAGTTTTCAAGGTGGTCGCGGCGGCTGAGCATGTTGTCCAGGCGGGTCTGGAACAGCGCCTCAGTGAGGTCGCTCGGGTCGTAGACGAAGACGTTCATCATCTTCTTCAGGTTGTCGATGGTCGGCTCGCGGTACAGACCGTTGATCAGTTTGATGCCTTCGGTGGGCATCGGCACGAAGGGGCTGGCGCCGCCGGTGCCCCCGCCCATCAGTACCAGTTTGCCGACCCGTTCGGGGTAGCCCAGGGTGAAGGCCACGGCACTGTGCCCACCCATGGAATTGCCAAGGATGTGCACGCGCTCAAGGCCGAGAACGTCGAGCAAGCCCTTGAGCGCGGTGGCATTGAGGTCCGAGCGCGAGCCGCGGCAGACAATCGGGTCACTCTTGCTCCAACCCGGGCAGTCCATCAGCACCACACGGTAGCCGGCGGTCAACAACGGTTCGATGTTGCGGTTGAAGTTGGCCCAACCGCTGGCACCTGGACCGGACCCGTGCAGCATGACCACGGTCTCGGCGCCTTCGCCCAGGTCGTTGTAGTGCACTTGCAGGTCCAGCTCGCCTTCGCGGATGTGGGCGAAACGGCTGCTTGCAGCTTCGCTGATGGCAATGCGGGTCATGATGGGAGTTCTCCGTTCATCAGGTAATGGAATGGGCACTGAGCGAACCGAAACCGGCGATCCACTCGGGAATCGGCCGGTAGTAGCGCTCACGGGCCTGGTAGTCGCCGAATGCAGCGAGCGCGGCGAAGGCCGCCACCCAGGTCTTGACCTCGTGGGTTGATTTGCCGGCCAGGGTCGACAGCTCGGCATTGCCCATGCCATCGAGCTCACCGAAGCGCTGTTGTTCGAGCAGGTCGAGGAAGTGGTTGTCCCAGGCTGGGTTGAGCGGGTGTAGGCTGTGCTGGTCACGCACGAAGCCCTCGGCGGCGCTGATTACCCGTTGCTGGCGGGCTTCGCGTTCGTTGGCCGGCAGGTCGCGGCCGCTGCCCATTAGCCGGTCGGCCATGCGCGCATCTACATGGGCCAGCTCCGGCACCGGCGGCTGGTGCGACAGGCCACCAGAGCCCAGGAACAGCACGCGTTTTCCAGTGCCCTGGGCGAAACTACCGATGGCTTCGCCGAGCAGCCGGGCGCGAGCGAAGCTTGGCAGCGGCACAGCCACGCTGTTGATGAATACCGGGATCACCGGCTTTTCCGCCAGGCCACCGAGCAGAAACTCCAGCGGCTGGGCAAAACCATGGTCGACCTGCATGCGGTAGGACACGGCCACGTCCACTCCGGCTTCCAACACCGCAGCGGCACAGGCCTCGGCCAGCTCACGGGGCACGTCGAGCGGTCCGGCGGCGCTCTGAAAATCGCCGATGGCGGTAGCTCCCATGCCGATGCAAAAGGCCGGCATGACGTCATAGAAGAAGCCGTTGTAATGGTCCGGGGCAAACAGCACCACCAGCTCGGGGTCGAATGCAGCGATGCGTGCGCGGGCGGCTCCGATCACTTCGTCGACCTCGGCCAGCACGGCTTGCGGCGGGTCGACATAGCCGACCAACGGGGTATGGGACAGGCAGTGCAGGTAGGCGCTCATCTCACGCCACCTTCGATGCCAGAGACGCCTGAGCGCTTGGCTGTGGCTGGGCAGCCAAGGCGCGCAGCAGGGTATCGCTGGCCTGACCGATGGTTTGCGGGATGGCCACCGCGCCGACGAAGCGGTCCGGGCGCAGCAGTGCGATGGATACCGGGTAGAGACCGAACCATTGCTTCAGGCGGCCCGTGCAGTCCCCCACGCGAATCACCCCATCTCGCACTTTGCGACCGGCCTTGAGTTGCACGTCCGGCACAACCTGCATGAAGCAGGCCCCGAGCGCACGCCAGGCTTGCTCCTGGTCGGCGCTCAGACCCCAGAGCGGATCGCTGCCCCAGGCAATGAAGGCGAAGTTGCTGCCGATGACGTCATCAAGCAGGCGGATTTCGCCCGATTCGGTGACCACTTTGGGCTGGATGAACATGCGCCCGACTGCTGTCGTCTTGCTGTCCTCGGCGCCGACCAGCGCCCCCTTCGTATACTGGGGCATGGGTTTGAAGCGCATTTCCAGGAAGTAGCGCTTGACCGCCGGGAGGTAGTTTAGCGCCCAGGAAATTCCGTCGCGCAGCGCGCCCTGCCAGCGTTTGGGCGGCGCCAATACATGGCCGGCCAGCACCGACAGGTCGATCATTGCCTTGGCATGGTCGCGGCGCTCCTGCTCATAGGTGTCGAGCAGCGCTTCGCCGGCCAGGCCCTTGACCACCAGGGCCAGCTTCCAGCTCAGGTTGCTGGCGTCACGCATGCCGCTGTTGTAACCCTGGCCCTGCCAGACCGGCATGATGTGCGCGGCATCGCCGGCCAGCAGCACCCGCTTATCCCGGAAGCGGCCGGCCAGGCGGGCATTGTGGGTGTACACGCGTTTGCGGATAAGATCGACGCGGTCCGGATCGGGCAGCACCTTGGCCAGCAGCTTGCGCAGGTTCTCCGGCTTGCCCAGCTCCTGCTCGGTCTCACCCGGCATCACCATGAACTCGAAGCGCCGTACACCATGGGGGAGCGCCGCCGATACGTAAGGGCGTACCGGGTCGCAGCACAAGTACACATTGGGGGTGCCCAGCGGGTCGTTGGCGATATCGATGACGATCCACTGGTTGGGGGCGGTCTTGCCCTCGAAAGAGATTTCCAGGGTACGACGGATCAGGCTGTTGCCGCCGTCACAAGCCACCAGGTACCGCGCCCGCACAGTTTCCTGACGACCGTCCGGAGCAGTCATCTGCAGGCTCACGCCTTCGTCGTCCTGCTGGAACTGCACCACATCGCGGGAGAACAGCGTGCGCACATGGGCGAAGCGTTCCAGACCACGGTGCAGCACCGCATCGACCTGCGGTTGGATGAACGCATTGCGGCGCGACCAACCGAACTCGTCGGTAGTCGGCTGGATATCGGCAAAGCAACGGCCCTTGGGCGTGAGAAAGCGCATGGCGTGCCACGGCGTGGTGTGTGGCAACACCTGCTCGACCAGGCCGATGGCCTGCACGGTGCGCAGCGACTCGTCATCGATGCCGATGGCGCGCGGGTAGTCGATCAGCTGGTCGAGCTTCTCGATCTGGAGCACCTGTACGCCAGCCTGGCCGAGATAGTTGGCGATGGCCAGCCCCACGGGCCCGGCACCGATGATCACCACGTCTGCGGTGTAATCGGCCTGAATGTGATCTGGATGCGGCTTATTCATTGTTGTAATCCTCGACACTGCCCTCGGCGGCCCGGAAGGTTTCCAGGCAAGCCGCGACCGTCCTCGCGCTGACAGGCGCAAGGGGGATGACTGGGCGTTTTGACTGGTACGGGTCTAGCGGAATGTCGCTACGCTTCGCAGGGCAAAGACGCAGGCAATGAATGCAGGTAAAAATGGCGAGTGCAGGCAGGCATAGCGCATGGTGTGTTCCCCTGTCAGGGTGTTTGTAGTTGTTGCGGCGAGTATAGGAATGGCACCGATTGCCCTACAATGAAAAACAGTCCCGCCGAGCACTTAGTGCACATCATTGTTTTTTATGGATTTTTGTGAATAGAGACCGAGATTCCGATTACAAGACCGTGCGTGGCCTAAGCCGCGGCCTGGCCCTGCTCAACGCCTTGAACCGTCTGGATGGGGGCGCCAGCCCAACGCGCCTTGCCGAGCTCACTGGCTTGCACCGCACGACCGTTCGGCGCCTGCTCGAAACTTTGCAGGACGAGGGCTACGTGCGCCGCAGTGAATCCGACGATAGCTTCCGCCTGGCATTGAAGGTCCGTGAACTGAGCGAGGGTTTTCGCGACGAACAGTGGATTTCCGCCATCGCCGCCCCCCTGCTTGGCGACCTCCTGCAGCAGGTGGTCTGGCCGACTGACATATGCACCCTGGAAGTCGACGAGATGGTGGTCCGCGAAACCACCCACCGCTTCAGCCGCCTGTCGTTCCACCGCTCCATGGTCGGGCGTCGCTTGCCGTTGCTGCAGACCGCCACGGGGCTGGCGTACCTGGCATTCTGTGATGAAGCGCAGCGTGAGCAGATCCTGGCACTGCTAGCCAGCAGAGACGAACCTGAGTACCGCCTGGCGCGTGATCGCTTGGCGCTGGATAACATCCTGCGCAAAGCGCGCCATCGGGGCTGTGGCGAGAACTACATGGGCTGGAACCAGGAAGCCAACATCGCGTCCATTGCAGTCCCTTTGTACGACGATACCCAGCGACTGCTGGGCTGTGTAAGCCTCATATACATTGCAAAGGCAATGAGTATCCAGCAGGCAGTCGATCGCTATCTGCCAGCCCTGCAGACATTCGCTCAACAAGTTCGGCAAAACCTAACTCGTGAATCGCTTGCGGGGTCTGTAAGCCCTCAATAGACGCTTTTGGCCGATTTCTGCCCGTTGCCACCGACAGCTTCGGGTCCAGGCTGTGTGAAAACGCAGTAAATACATCGATAATTCAGAGTCGAGCTGACTGCCTGTGGAATCAGCACGCGAGAGCGCGAATAGCCTCACCCAGCGAAAAAGACGTTTGCAGCGCTATATGGGCCGCGTCAGCGGCCCATATAGCTGTTTGCGGGCCAGCAAACAGCGGGGTTTACGCCCTGATCGCCTCAAGTAACCCTGCGAGGCCGAAGATGCTCATCATTCGTTTGAGGTTGTAGGCGAGCACGTGAAGGCTCATTTCGGTGCTTACCCTCGGCAGGTTTTTGATCAGGAAGTGGGTACTTCCCATCCAGAATTTGAGCGTGCCAAAGGGATGCTCCACCGTCTGCCGGCGAACCTTCATCTTCCCCGGATCATGCTCCAATCGAATCTGCACTCCTTCGACTACGGCTTCATGCTCCCAGCGCTTTAATCGCCGCTCTTTACCGGTCGTACACTGCTTCTGCATCGAGCAGCTCACCAGTAGCAGTGCAGTAGCATGCCGTCTTCCACTGAGGAATGCCGGCGCGTCAGCAACTGACCCGCAGGGCATCGATATTCGTCCGAAGCAGCCATGTAGATGAAGTCCTGCTTGCCGAATCGGCCTTCCGCTTTGCTGCTCGATGTCAGTGGTTTAGGTACAAAGGTGGTGATGCCAGCTTGCTCGCAAGCAAGGATTTCCGAGCCTTTGTAATAGCCTCTATCAGCAACCACCGTCAGCGCCTCAGCACCGATTTCTTCCCGTGCCTGGTTAGCCATATTGCTCAGTTGCCCGCGATCATTACCAACGTTGGTGACCTCATGGGCAATGATCAGATGGTGTTTGTCGTCGACTGCTGTTTGTATGTTGTACCCAACTGTGCCGGAGCCTCGGCCGCTTGTGGCCATTGAACGGGCATCTGGATCGGTAAGTGAGATTTGCTGATCGGGACTGGCTTGAAGCTGCGCCTCGATGTCCTTGAGTTTTTGCATCTGCTGTTTCAGTTTTTCGACTTTGTCTTTCAACCGCTCAGTCTTGGCCTCGGCCACTTCCGGCGCTGCCCGATCCGCTGAATCCATTGCCGCTAGATAGCGGTTGATGCTCTGCTCGATCTGCTGCATGCGCGCCTTCACTTTGCCTTGAGTGAAATTGCGGTCGCGGTTATTCACGTCTTTGTATTTGCTGCCGTCGATGGCGATGATCGATTGGGAGAAGAGATTGAGGTTGCGGCAAAGTACAACGAACTGCCGGCAGACACTGCGAATGGCTTTACCATTGTCTCGGCGAAAGTCGGCAATCGTTTTGAAGTCAGGCGCCAATCGGCCTGTCAGCCACATCAGCTCGACATTACGCTCAGCCTCACGCTCAAGCCGGCGGCTGGACTGAATTCGGTTGAGATAGCCGTAGATGTAGATTTTTAGCAGCACTGCTGGATGGTAAGCCGGACGACCCGTTGCCGCAGGATCGACACCCTCGAACCCGAGTGTTCCAAGGTCGAGTTCATCGACAAAAACGTCGACTACCCGAACTGGGTTTTCTTCGGTGATGTAATCGTCCAGGCACTCCGGCAGCAACGTGACTTGCGTCCGAGACTCACCTTCAATGAATCGCTTCATGATCGTCCCCGCCGCGATCTCGACGATCAGAAGGTTAGACAATCGCAGGCGTTTTCACACAGCCTGGGTCGATTGCGGCCATTGGAAAGTAATACATAGCCGATCCAACACACATGCCCCAGTGGCTCACGACGCACTCACTGCAGTCTCCGGTTCTAAAGCGAAGGCTCAAAGATCCCTTTATTCCATGCCAAAGGCTGCCTGACTAGCCAAAGTGAATGCCAGTTACCCGGCTGGATTTCGCCATGAACACTTCAACTTCCGCCCTGTTGCTTACCTTTGTGGTGTCGCTCGGCGCCGCTGCTCAAGACACGCCGGAGCGCTCGGATCTCGGCCTGGTGCAGCAGCAAATCACCTCCATTGAACTGTTGGCAGACCGCGCAAGCACCGCCTCAGTCAGTACCGCTGAGCCTCGTTATCGCTTCGACTACCCGAGGTTCGCAGCGGACCTTGAACGTGTGCGCCAAGGCATCCAAAAATACCTGTCTCCTTCGCGTGCGCAGCCAGCCGATCTGGTCGAACTGACCGGTGATTCCTGAAAGGCCTACACCACCTGGTAACACCTGATTTTCACGCGAAACCCTGAGTAAGCACTTGG
Organism: Pseudomonas putida; assembly: GCF_016406145.1. Lineage (NCBI taxonomy): Bacteria > Pseudomonadati > Pseudomonadota > Gammaproteobacteria > Pseudomonadales > Pseudomonadaceae > Pseudomonas > Pseudomonas putida. The sequence goes on along the minus strand of NZ_CP066306.1, from coordinate 2,201,570 downwards.
CTGAAGGTCAGACAATCTAAGAGGAACCAATAACAAGCCAACAAACTGAAGAGATTTCACGGTGGGGCAAAAAGTGGAGCAAAAATGAATTCACCGCAAAAAACCATAGCCATAAAAAAATCCAGTCACCGTTAAGTGACTGGATTCTTTGGAGTTTTTTGGTCGGGACGGAGTGATTCGAACACTCGACCCCTTGCACCCCATGCAAGTGCGCTACCGGGCTGCGCTACGCCCCGACTACATTCTCACAACCTCTGAGAACGATGAGAAATCTACCCTAACCTTTTGATAAATGAAAGCTTTTTTTTAAAAATTTCCATTCATCGGCTCAAGCTCACTTCTTCAAGACAACCAGCACATCCTCCAACTCAACAATCATCTGCCGAATCAGCTGCTTGTACTGGCTTGACTCATCCTTCACCTCATCACTGGAGAGCCGTAACCGCGCCCCGCCAATGGTGAACCCCTGGTCATAAAGCAGCGCGCGAATCTGGCGGATCATCAGCACGTCTTGGCGCTGGTAATACCGTCGATTGCCCCGCCGCTTCACAGGGTTGAGCTGAGGGAACTCCTGCTCCCAATACCGCAGCACGTGTGGCTTTACGGCACACAACTCGCTGACTTCACCAATGGTGAAGTAGCGTTTGCCCGGTATGGGGGGCAGTTCGTCGTTATGGCTTGGTTCCAGCATAGGCCTCAACCCGGGCCTTCAACTTCTGCCCTGGACGAAAGGTGACGACGCGCCGTGCAGTGATCGGGATCTCTTCCCCTGTTTTGGGGTTGCGGCCCGGCCGCTGGCGTTTGTCGCGAAGGTCGAAGTTGCCGAAACCGGACAACTTGACCTGCTCGTTCTCTTCAAGTGCGTGCCGAATTTCTTCAAAAAACAGCTCGACCAACTCCTTGGCCTCACGCTTGTTAAGCCCCAGCTCCTCGTACAGCCTTTCGGCCATCTCAGCTTTCGTCAGAGCACCCATGCCGTTATTTCCTTAACGTGGTGTTCAACCTTTGTTCAAGCGAGGTGAGGATGTTTTGCAGGGTAGTGTTCACCTCATCGTCGTTAAGAGTGCGCGATGGATGCTGCCAGGTCAAGCCGACGGCCAGGCTTTTTCTATCAGGATCAATACCTTTACCCTGGTAGACGTCAAACAGCCTGAGGTCTGTAAGCCATTCGCCTGCATTGTCACGAATTACTTCAAGCACGGCGCTGGCAGCCACGTCACGGCCGGCGATCAGGGCCAGGTCGCGACGGGTTTCCGGGAACTTGGAGAGTTCGCTGAATTTCGGCAGGCGACCTTCGACCACATCACCCAACACCAGCTCGAAGACGTACACCGGGCGGTCCAGACCCAGGGCCTTGGCAACTTCCGGGTGCAGGGCGCCGAGGTAGCCGACTTCCTTGCCGTCGCGCTGGATGAGAGCGGTCTGGCCTGGGTGCAGGGCGGGGTGTTTGCCGGCGGCGAAGGTGAAGTCGCTCAGGGCGCCCGAGTAGCCCAGCAGGGCTTCGACATCTGCTTTCACATCGAAGAAGTCGATGCTGTCACGGCCGTTGGCCCAGCCTTCTGGCAGGCGGCTGCCGGTGACGACGCCGGCGATCATGGGCTGCTGCTTCAGGTCACCCAGCTGGCCGACGAAGCGCAGGCCGCTTTCGAACAGGCGCACGCGGTCTTGCTGGCGGTTGAGGTTGTGCTGCATAGCTTTGACCAGGCCCGGCCACAGCGAGGCGCGCATGGCGGCCATGTCGCTGGAGATGGGGTTGGCCAGCAGCAGCGGCTCTACGCCTGGGGTGAACAGCTCGAACAGCTTCGGGTCGATGAAGCTGTAGGTGATGGCTTCCTGGTAGCCGCGGGCGACCAGCAGGCGGCGCAGGTTGGGCAGCTCACCGCGGGTTTCCGGGTTGGCCTTGGGTGCCAGGCGCGCTTGCGGGTAACGCACTGGCAGGCTGTTGTAGCCGTACAGGCGGGCCAGCTCTTCGATCAGGTCGACTTCCAGGCTGATGTCGAAGCGGTGGCTTGGCACCTTGACGGTCCACTCCCCTGCCCCGTTGGCCGTGGTGGTCAGCTCCAGGGCGTTGAGCATCTGCTCGACCTGGGCGGCCTGCAGCTCCATGCCGAGCATCTGGGTGATGCGTTCGGCGCGCAGGGTCACCGGAGCGACTTGCGGCAGGTGCTGTTCGCTGACGGCTTCGATGATGGGGCCGGCTTCGCCGCCGACAATCTCCAGCACCAGTGCGGTAGCGCGCTCCATGGCTTCGCGGGCCAGTTGCGAGTCGACGCCGCGCTCGTAGCGGTGCGAGGCGTCGGTGTGCAGGCCGTAGGAACGGGCCTTGCCAGCAACGGCGATCGGCTCGAAGAAGGCGCTTTCGAGGAACAGGTCGCGGGTTTTTTCGGTGTTGACGCCGCTGTGCTCGCCACCCATCACGCCGGCAATGGCCAGGGCGCGGGTGTGGTCGGCGATGACCAGGGTGTCGGCGCGCAGGGCGACTTCCTGGCCGTCGAGCAGCACGAGCTTCTCGCCCTCTTCGGCCATGCGTACGCGGATGCCACCGTTGATTTCGGCGAGGTCGAAGGCGTGCATCGGCTGGCCGAGTTCGAGCATCACGTAGTTGGTGATGTCGACGGCGGCGTCGATGCTACGCACGTCGCTGCGGCGCAGGCGTTCAACCATCCACAGCGGGGTGGGCTTGCTGAGGTCGACGTTGCGGATGACGCGGCCCAGGTAGCGTGGGCACACGGCCGGGGCGCTGACTTCGACCGGGCGCACTTCGTCGTGGGCAGCCGGAACGGCCGGCACCACCGGGCGGGTGACCGGGACGTTGTACAGGGCGCTGACGTCGCGGGCCAGGCCAGCCAGCGACAGGCAGTCACCGCGGTTGGGGGTCAGGCCGATTTCGATGCTGGCGTCGTCCAGGCTCAGGTACTGGCGAATGTCTTCGCCTACCGGAGCGTCGGCAGCCAGTTCGAGCAGGCCGTCGTTTTCTTCGCTGATCTGCAGCTCTGCTGCCGAGCACAGCATGCCGAACGACTCGACGCCGCGCAGCTTGGCCTTCTTGATCTTGAAGTCGCCCGGCAGTTCGGCGCCGATCATGGCGAACGGGATTTTGATGCCCGGGCGCGCGTTGGGGGCGCCGCAGACGACCTGGAAGGTTTCCTGGCCGTTGCTGACCTGGCAGACGCGCAGCTTGTCGGCGTCGGGGTGTTGTTCGGTGGCGAGGATTTCGCCCACGACGATGCCGCTGAACTGGCCGGCAGCGGGGGTTACGCTGTCGACTTCAAGGCCGGCCATGGACAGGCGGGCGACCAGTTCGTCACGGGAGACTTGCGGGTTTACCCAACCGCGCAGCCACTGTTCACTGAATTTCATGCTGTTCTCCTGAAAATTGCGTCGATTGGGCCTAGCGGAATTGGGCTAAGAACCGCAGGTCGTTGTCGAAGAACAGACGCAAATCGTTGACGCCGTAGCGCAGCATGGCCAGGCGCTCGGCGCCCATGCCGAAGGCGAAGCCCTGGAATTCTTCAGGGTCGATGCCGGACATGCGCAGCACGTTCGGGTGCACCATGCCGCAGCCCAGCACTTCCAGCCAGCCGGTTTGCTTGCACACGCGGCAGCCTTTGCCGGAACACATCACGCACTGGATGTCGACTTCGGCGGACGGCTCGGTGAAGGGGAAGAACGACGGACGGAAGCGCACGGCCAGTTCTTTTTCGAAGAACACACGCAGGAACTCTTCGATGGTGCCCTTGAGGTCGGCAAAGTTGATGTCGCGATCGATCAGCAGGCCTTCGACCTGGTGGAACATCGGCGAGTGGGTGATATCCGAGTCGCAGCGGTAGACGCGGCCCGGGCACACAATGCGGATTGGCGGCTGGGTGGACTCCATGGTCCGCACCTGCACCGGCGAGGTGTGGGTGCGCAGCAGCATGTTGGCATTGAAGTAGAAGGTGTCGTGCATCGCCCGGGCCGGGTGGTGGCCGGGGATGTTGAGCGCCTCGAAGTTGTGGTAGTCGTCTTCGACCTCGGGGCCTTCGGCGATGCCGTAGCCGATATGGGTGAAGAACTGCTCGATGCGTTCGAGGGTACGGGTGATCGGGTGCAGGCCACCGGTAGCCTGGCCACGGCCTGGCAGGGTCACATCAATGCATTCGGCGGCCAGGCGAGCGCTGAGCTCGGCTTCTTCAAAGGCTGCCTTGCGTGCGTTGAGCACTTCGGTGACGCGCTCTTTGGCGTCATTGATCAGCGCGCCGACTTTCGGGCGCTCTTCGGCTGGCAGGTTGCCCAGGGTCTTCATCACCTGGGTCAGTTCGCCTTTTTTGCCCAGATACTGAACCCGGATCTGTTCCAGGGCATTGATGTCTTCAGCGCGCTCCACGGCCTCAAGGGCTTGGGAGACCAGCGCGTCCAGGTTTTCCATGTACAGACTCCAGATACGAAAATAGGGGAAGAGCTTTGAAGGCTCTTCCCCTATCGATGACGTTTTACACCCGACAGCGCAGAACGCTGCCGGATGATTGTCGTGGGTACTTAAGCCAGAACGGCTTTAGCTTTCTCGACAATTGCAGCAAACGCCGCTTTTTCGTTCACTGCCAGGTCAGCCAGAACCTTACGGTCGATTTCGATCGACGCCTTTTTCAGGCCAGCAATCAGACGGCTGTAAGACAGACCGTTGGTGCGGGCACCGGCGTTGATACGAGCGATCCACAGTGCGCGGAACTGACGCTTCTTCTGGCGACGGTCGCGGTAGGCGTATTGGCCTGCCTTGATGACTGCCTGCTTGGCTACGCGGAATACGCGCGAGCGTGCACCGTAGTAACCTTTAGCCAGTTTCAGAATTTTTTTGTGACGCTTACGAGCGATAACGCCGCGCTTTACACGAGCCATGAGTAACTTCCTCTATCTTTGACCAGAATTAACGAACGCGCAGCATGCGCGCGACTTTCGCGACGTCAGACGGGTGCAGCAAGCTGCTACCACGCAGTTGACGCTTACGCTTGGTCGACATTTTGGTCAGGATGTGGCTCTTGAAAGCGTGCTTGTGCTTGAAGCCGGTAGCGGTCTTCAGGAAGCGCTTTGCAGCACCGCTCTTGGTTTTCATTTTTGGCATGTTGGAACTCCGCATTCGATAAAATTACACATAATCATCAGGCCTGCCGTGCCCGGGAGATTACTTCTTTTTCTTGGGGGCGATGACCATCATAAGCTGGCGTCCTTCCATCTTCGGATGCTGCTCAACGGTGCCGTATTCGGCGAGGTCAGCTTCAACCCGCTTCAACAGCTCCATGCCCAGCTCCTGGTGGGCCATCTCACGACCACGGAATCTCAGAGAGATCTTGGCCTTGTCCCCATCGGTAAGGAAACGTACCAGGTTGCGTAGTTTTACCTGGTAATCCCCATCCTCCGTCCCTGGACGAAACTTGATTTCTTTGATCTGGATCTGCTTCTGGTTTTTCTTGGCTTCGTTAGCCTGCTTCTTCTTTTCGAAGAGGTGCTTGCCGTAGTCCATGACCTTGCAGACAGGCGGTACCGCGTCTGCAGAGATTTCAACCAGGTCCAGCTTCGCTTCATCAGCGATACGCAGCGCTTCATCAATCGAGACGATGCCAACCTGCTCGCCGTCTGCGCCAATTAACCGAACCTCGCGGGCCGAGATATTCTCGTTGATCGGGGCCTTCGGTGCAGCACGTTTATCGTTTCTCATTTCACGCTTAATAGTCATTACTCCGATTCTTGGCGACCACGCCGGGAAACCGCATGTGTCAGAAGCTCAACGAACTGGGCGACGGGCATGGAGCCCAGGTCTGCACCTTCGCGAGTACGCACAGCGACGGTTTGCGTTTCGACTTCGCGGTCCCCTATAACCAAAAGGTACGGGACCTTGAGCAAAGTATGCTCGCGGATTTTAAAGCCGATCTTCTCATTTCTCAAGTCCGACTTGGCACGGAAACCGCTACCGTTCAGAGATTTCTCAACCTGAAGGGCGAAATCGGCCTGTTTGTCGGTGATGTTCATGATCACGGCCTGGGTCGGTGCCAGCCACGCCGGGAACACACCGGCATAGTGCTCGATGAGCATGCCGATGAAGCGTTCGAACGAGCCGAGGATGGCGCGGTGCAGCATCACCGGGCGCTTGCGCGCGTTGTCTTCGGCGATGTAGCTGGCGTCCAGGCGCTCTGGCAGGTTCGGATCGTACTGCAGGGTACCACACTGCCAGTTACGGCCCAGGCAGTCGCGCAGGGTGAATTCGATTTTCGGGCCGTAGAAGGCACCTTCACCTGGCTGGTATTCCCATTCCAGGCCGGATTCGTTCAGGGCGTCGGCCAGTGCACCTTCGGCGCGGTCCCACAGCTCTTCGGAACCCACGCGCTTGGCGGGGCGGGTGGAGAGCTTCATGGCGACGTCGGTGAAACCGAAGTCCTTGTACACATCCAGAGTCAGTTTGATGAAGTCGGCGGCTTCTTTCTTCACCTGGTCTTCGGTGCAGAAGATGTGCGCGTCGTCTTGCACGAAGCCACGCACGCGCATGATGCCGTGCAGGGCGCCGGACGGCTCGTTACGGTGGCAGGCACCGAATTCGGCCAGGCGCAGTGGCAGGTCGCGGTACGACTTCAGGCCCTGGTTGAACACCTGCACGTGGCACGGGCAGTTCATCGGCTTGACCGCGTAATCGCGGCTTTCCGACGATGTGGTGAACATGTTTTCGGCGTAGTTGGACCAGTGGCCGGAACGTTCCCAGAGGATGCGGTCGACGACTTGCGGGGTCTTGATTTCCGAGTAGCCGTTTTCGCGCTGGACCTGGCGCATGTACTGCTCGAGCACCTGGTAGACGGTCCAGCCGTTGGCGTGCCAGAACACCATGCCCGGCGCTTCTTCCTGCAGGTGGAACAGGTCGAGCTGCTTGCCGATCTTGCGGTGGTCGCGTTTTTCGGCTTCTTCGATACGCTGGATGTAGGCAGCCAGCTGCTTCTTGTCAGCCCAGGCGGTACCGTACACGCGCTGCAGCTGCTCGTTCTTGGCATCGCCACGCCAGTAGGCGCCGGACAGCTTGGTCAGCTTGAATGCCTTGAGGAAGCGGGTGTTCGGCACGTGCGGGCCACGGCACATGTCGACGTATTCTTCGTGGTAGTACAGGCCCATGGCCTGCTCGTCGGGCATGTCTTCGACCAGGCGCAGCTTGTAGTCTTCGCCACGGGCCTTGAACACGTCGATGACTTCGGCACGCGGGGTCATCTTCTTGATGACGTCGTAGTCTTTTTCGATCAGCTGCTGCATGCGCTTTTCGATGGCGGCCAGGTCTTCAGGGGTGAAGGAGCGCTCGTAGGCGATGTCGTAATAGAAGCCTTCGTCGATGACCGGGCCGATGACCATCTTGGCGGTCGGGTACAGCTGTTTCACCGCGTGGCCGACCAGGTGGGCGCACGAGTGACGAATGATCTCCAGTCCCTCTTCATCTTTAGGGGTGATGATCTGCAGGGTGGCGTCGTGGGTGATCAGCTCGCAGGCGTCGACCAGCTTGCCGTCGACTTTGCCGGCAACGGTGGCCTTGGCCAGGCCGGCACCGATCGAAGCGGCGACATCGGCTACGGATACCGCGTGATCAAACGCGCGTTGACTGCCATCGGGAAGAGTAATAGTGGGCATGGCGCCTCCTCTCCTAGTGGTGACCCCTACCAAAGGTCACGTGGGTTGGGATGAGCCAGTACAAGATCCGACCTGCCTTCCTTCAAGGAAGCCTGCCTCACAGTGGCAGAAGCCTTTCGGCTTGCCAGGGGGACCTGAGTGACTGGAAAGTAAAAAGATAGTTGCAGGCTGCAAGTGTGTAGCTGCAAGCCGGGCATGCTAGCACGGGGGTTGCATGGCAGCGCAGAAATATTTGGAAATTACGCGGTAGCGGTGAACTTACACGGAAAATTTCCTATCAGACCTTGGGAAGCAACCTACTCTTGATGAGACCTTAACCCAAGGAGTGTCTGGTTATGCGAGTTCCGTCTCTTCTGGCCCTGGCGGCCGCTGGCGCCCTGCTGCTGCCCATGGCAGCCACCGCTGGCAACTTCCCTGCCGGCAAGGAGGGTGCCTACATGACGCAATGCAAGCAGGTGGCGCAAGGTCAAGGTGTCGACGCTGCGACTGCAGACAAGCATTGCTCGTGCGGCGCGCAAGCCATCAAAGATAATTTCACTGATAAGGAGATCGAAGACCTGGACAGCAATGACGGCGTTGACGCCAAGCTGATGCAGAAGGCACAGAGCGTCGTGCAAGCGGCCTGCAAGCCGAAATGAGCCATGCGCGGAGGGCTTTCCGGGCTTTATTTGCCCTGGATCAGCATCCTGCGAAGGTAAAAGACGCTACAGGCGCAGAATTAGACTATTATGGTGTCCGTGCTCCGTAGCCTCGGCCACATTGCACCACTGAAAATTAAATGTTCTGGAGATTCACCCATGTCCAATCGCCAACAAGGCACCGTCAAATGGTTCAATGATGAGAAAGGCTACGGCTTCATCACCCCAGCAGGCGGCGGCGACGACCTGTTCGTTCACTTCAAAGCCATCGAATCCGACGGCTTCAAGAGCCTGAAAGAAGGCCAGACTGTTTCCTTCGTTGCCGAAAAAGGCCAGAAGGGTATGCAGGCTGCGCAGGTTCGTCCGGAGTAATTCGGATAGCTGTAAAAAAACCCGCCCTTGTGGCGGGTTTTTTTATGGGCGTTTGCCAGGGCAGCACACGCCAGCCCTTCGTAGGAGCGGCCTTGTGTCGCGAAGGGCCGCTAAGCGGCCCCAGGCTTCTAGCGCCGCCGCATGAAATGCCGAGCAGTGTAGTCCTTGGAGCTGCATCAACCGCAGTTGACGCGGGTCACCTTGCCCTGCTCGTCCACATTCAGGTTGAGGCGTTCGGAGCGGTACTCCAGGGTCACCATGTCATGCGGCTTGAGGATACGGGCCATCTGCGAGCCACTGGCCTTGCGCGCCTGCTCAAGCAGTTCGGCACTGCCTTGCTTGCCAATGGCGAAATCGGCACCGCTGGCCTCGCAGCGGCCGTCGTTGCCTGCAGGTGCAGCCGGGGCGCTGCCGCCGCCAGAGTTGCCCCCAGTGCTGCAACCAGCCAGCACAGCAGCGACCAGCAAGGTTGCCAGGGAAGCACGGGTACGGAACATGAATCCTCCTAAATAGATCTGGGAACTGCCTGTTCCGACAGTTCCACCCTGAATTCGTTGCAAAACCGCCCAAGTCTGCCTGAACTCGCCGCGTGTAGCGAAAGCCAATCGTGACCGGATTTTGCACCACGCAGTTGGTTTGCTTGGGCAAGCTTTTTATTCTTAAGTCGAAGAGCCATTGACGCAAAGTGATGATTTACTTTAAGAAGTGCAGGCACAGTGCCTGCTGCGAACACCAGGGTCAGGTGTTCGCCCCTCCGCCACAGGCCCAAACGAGAGCCTTTCATGAGCCACCACAGCATCGACGCCGACATCAAGGTCAAATGGGCGGAGGGCCAGAGCGCCTATAGCCCCAGCACGCCAGAAGAACTGGTATTGATCGCCCTGGACCTGCTGGTGCGCGACCTGGGCAGCGAGGCGGCGCGCAACTTCATCGACCAGGTGTTCGAGCGCTACGCACCGCACGCCGCTATTGCAATCGAGCCAGGCGCGCGCTGAGCAGGTCGAAAAAGCCCTGGGCATCGCCCTCGCCCACCCACATCACGTTGGCCGGCTGCTTGAGCACGCCGTACCAGTCAGCGACAGTCTGGCCGAAGGTCGGGCCCTCGCGGCTGTCGACGCTGATGTGGATGCGCCGCCCGCTGAACAGCTCGGGCTTGAGCAGATAAGCAATGACGCTGGCGTCATGCACCGGGCCGCCGGGCATGCCGTACAAGTCCATGTCGTGTTTGATGTACGCATTCAGGATGTCTACCACGCGCTTGCTGGCCTGGTTGTTCACGGCTGCCAGCTGCTTGAGGCGGGCGTCACTGGTCAGCAGTTTGTGGGTGACGTCCAGTGGCAGGTAGGTCAGTGGCACGCCACTGGCCAACACCACCTCGGCGGCGTGCGGGTCGGCGTAGAGGTTGAATTCTGCCGCCGGGGTGATGTTGCCGCCGTTGAAGTGGGCGCCGCCCATCACCACCACCTCTTTGATGCCTTTGGCGATGTCCGGGCGCTGGATCAGTGCCAGTGCCAGGTTGGTCTGTGGGCCGAGCATGGCCACGGTGATGCTGCGGGGTTCGGCAGCGCCGAGGGTATCGACCAGATACTGCACGGCATTGCCCGGGGCCAGGGGTTTTTTCGGTTCATGCACCGGGACACCGGTCAGGCCTTCTTCGCCATGCACTTCGGCAGCGTAGATGGGCGCGCGCACCAACGGGCGCCCTGCTCCGGCGTATACCGGGATGTCTTCGCGGCCGGCCCACTCGCGGGCCAGACGGGCGTTGCGCGAGGTTTTGTCGAGGCGCACGTTGCCAGCGACGGTGGTGATGGCGCGGATGTTGAGCTCGCCCGGCGAGGCCATGGCCAGGAACAGCGCGACCACATCGTCGGCGCCGGGGTCGGTGTCGATGATCAGGTCGCGGGGTGCGGCCTGGAGCGTGGTGGTGGCGGCTGCGGCCATGAGGGCGAGTCCTTGTAGCAGGGGTTTGAGCATGGGGCACTCCTGTTGCCTTGGTGGTGAAGCGGTCGGGGCCGCTTTGCGGCCCATCGCCGGCAAGCCGGCGCCCACAGACTGGACTGGGAACTAGAAGGTTACGCCAGCTATGAGGGCGATATTGCTGTAGGGCTGGCACTCGCCGGTACGCACCACGGCGCGGGCACTGCGCGACAACACCTTGAATTGCTCATGGCTCAGCCATTCACGCTTGCCGAGCTTGCCGCGCAGACGCTCGATCTCGACCAGGCCGGGCGGCACGACCTTCTGCATCTCTTCGGCCAGCACATGGCGCTCTACCTGCATCTCGCTTAGCACTGCGCGCAGCACGCTGGCGAAGTCGGGAATGCCCGGCGTCAAGGCCAGGTCGATCAGTTCGACCCCTGGCGGCACGGGCAAACCGGCATCGCCGATCACCAGGATATCGCCATGGCCAAGCCCGGCAATGGTGCGCGACAGGGCAATGTTGAGCAGCGCGGTCTTTTTCATGGGGCCAGCTCCGCCAAGGTCGGGATCGAAGGCTGCGCACCGGCGCGAGTGACGGACAGCGCCGCAGCGCGTTGGCCGAAGGTGATCGCTTCACCCTCCTCCAGGCCGCGCACCAGCGCGGCTGCAAAACCGCCAACAAAGGTGTCGCCCGCTGCCGTGGTGTCCAGCGCTTTGACCTGCGGCGCCGGGAAGTGCCGGCTGCCATCTCGGCTGACGAACAGCGCGCCCTGCGCACCAAGGGTGACGATGACCTTGCCGGCGCCCAGTTGCAGCAGACGCTCGCCGGCACGGCGGGCGCTGGCCAGGTCGTTGACCGGCTCACCGGCCAGCGCCTCGGCCTCGCTTTCGTTGGGGATGAGGTAATCGATATGGGCGAACCACTGCGCGGGCAGCGGGCCGGTGGCCGGGGCCGGGTTGAGGATCACCGTCTTGCCCAGCTCACGCCCCCTGGCCAGAGCCCAGGCCACGGTGTCGGCGGGCACTTCGAGCTGGCAGATGACCACCTCGGCAGCCTGCAACAGTGCGTCGAAACGCTGCACGCTTGCCGAGGTCAGCTGGCCGTTGCCGCCGGGGATGATGACGATGCAGTTCTGGCTGGCGGCATCTACGGTAATCAGCGCCACGCCACTGGAGACGCCCGGGCACGCGCTCACCGCCTGGCAATCGATACCCTCAACCTCAAGGGCCTGGCGCAGCTGCTGGCCGTAGGCGTCATCGCCGACGTTGCCGACCATGGCCACGCTCGCGCCCAGGCGCGCCGCGGCCACCGCCTGGTTGGCGCCCTTGCCGCCCGGCACGGTGAAAAAGCTTTCGCCGGCCAGTGTTTCGCCTGCACGTGGCAGCCGCTCGGCGCGGGCCACCAGGTCCATGTTGAGGCTACCGACCACCACGACCTTGGCACTCATGGGCATTCCTTAGCGGTAATCATTGAACAGGTCCGGGCGCGGCCCGGTGGACTCGCGCAGCACGATGCGCGGGGCGACGATGCGTTGCTCTGCACCCTCGCGCCGTGGTGTGGCAATCCGTGACAGCAACAGCGCCGCCGCACTTTCGCCGAGCTCGCGGATCGACTGGCCGACGGTGGTCAGCGGCGGGTACACGTAGCGGCTCAGCTCGATGTCGTCGAAGCCGATCACCGACAGCTCGCCCGGCACGCTGATGTTGCGCTCGGCAGCCGCACGCAGCACACCGAAGCCGATCATGTCGTTGCCGGCGAAAATCGCCGTGGGCCGCTGGCCGTCGAGCAGTTGCCCGGCCGCCGCATGGCCGCCTGGGCTCGTGAAGTCGCATTGCAGGATGTGCGCCCCCTGCACGCCTACCTGCGCCTCGGCCATGGCGCGGTGGAAGCCGGCCAGGCGCAGCTGGCTGACCCCGGTCGCAGCAGGGCCGCCGATATAGGCGATGTCGCGATGGCCAAGCTCCAGCAGGTGCTGGGTGGCCAGATACGCGCCCTGCTCGTGGTCGATGCGCACCAGGTCGGCGTCGACGCCTTCCAGCGCGCGGTCGACGATGACCATCGGCGTGCGCACGCAGGCCAGGCTCTGCAGCAGGTCGCTGTCCTCGCCCACCGACGCCACCACCAGGCCGTCGATGCGTTTTTCCAGCAGCACGCGCAGGTAGCTGCGCTGCTTCTGCGGGTTGTCATCGGAGTTGCACAGGATCACGCAATAGCCGTTGCGCTCGCAGGCATCTTCAATGCCGCGCGCCAGCTCGGCGAAGTAAGGGTTGACGCTGTTGGGCACCAGCAGCCCGATGGTGGCGGTGGTGCGCGCCTTGAGCGAACGCGCCACGGCGCTGGGCACGTAGTCGAGTTCGACGATGGCCGCTTCGACCTTCAGCCGCACCTGTTCGCTGACCGGGCGGGTCTTGTTCAGTACATGGGACACCGTGGTGTAGGAAATACCCGCGAGTGCCGCGACGTCTTTGATGGTTGCCATGTTTTCAGTTCCGCCGGCCTGCTCGCCGGCTACGGTAGGTGTCGAGCACCACGGCGATGACGATGACCGCCCCGGTGATGATGCGTTTGGTGGGTTCGGAGGCGCCTATCTGTGCAAGGCCTGCGGCCAGCACCGAGATGATCAGCACACCGAAGAAAGTACTGATGACCGAGCCGCGCCCGCCCATCAGGCTGGTGCCGCCGATCACTACGGCGGCAATCACCTGCAGCTCCAGGCCGGCGCCGGCATTGGGGTCGGCGGCCTCCAGGCGGGAAATCTGGAACAGCGCGGCCAAGCCTGCCAGCAGGCCCATCAGGGCGAACACCAGCACCTTGTAGGGGCGCGGGTCGATGCCGGCCAGGCGCACGGCCTCTTCGTTGGTGCCGATGCCGATCAGGTGACGGCCGAACACGGTACGGGTCAGCACCAGCTGGGCGAGGATGATCACCAGCAAGGCAATGATGAAGGCCGGCGAGATACCGTAGGCGATCGGGTTGGAGAACCAGGCGTAGGCATCGCCGATGTAGGCGGTGCGCGAGTCGGTGAACTGGTAGGCCAGGCCGCGGGCCATTTCCAGCACGCCCAGCGAGACGATGAACGACGGGATGCGCCAGGCCACCGTGACGGCGCCGGTGATGCTGCCGGCCAGCGCGGCGACGGCCATGCCGAGCAAGGCGGCCGGCAGCACGCTCCAACCCCAGCCGAGGATGGCCACGCTGACTGCCGATGCCGCCAGCGCCAGCACCGACCCCACAGACAGGTCTATGCCGCCGATGATCAGCACGAAGGTCATGCCCACGGCCAGCACCATCAGGTCGGGGATCTGGTTGGCGAGGGTGCTGAAGGTGGCGTACGACCAGAAGTGGCTGCTGAGCAACGAAAACAGCACGATCATGGCCAGCAAGGCGCCCGCAAGGCCCAGGTAGGTGCCGAGGCCGAAGTAGGTGCCGCTGCGGCGCGCGGGGGCGCGGGCCTGTGTGTCGAGAGGTGTGGTTTTCATGCATCCATCCTGGGCGCTGCGTCGTGCAGCAAGGCGTCACGTTTCTGGTAGCCGGCGAAGGCGGCGGCAAGGAGCTGGTCCTGGCTCCAGTGGTCGCGTTCGAAGGTGTCGATCAGGCGGCCGGCCGACAGCACGGCAATGCGGTCGCAGATCAGCATCAGCTCGCGCAGGTCGCTGGACACCACCACCAGGGCCTTGCCCTGGCGCGCCAGCTCGGCCAGCAAGCCATAGATGTCGAACTTGGCGCCCACGTCGATGCCGCGGGTGGGTTCGTCGAACAGCAACACTTGGCAGTCACGCTCCAGCCACCGGCCGATCACCACCTTTTGCTGGTTGCCTCCGGACAGTTCGCCGACCGCCTGGGCGGCATTGGCGCTGCGAATGCGCATGGCATTGATCTGGCGCTCGGCCAGAGCCTTTTCGGCGTCGCCGTCGACCACCCCGCCACGGGACAGCGCGGCGAGGTTGCCCAAGGCAATGTTGGCGCTGATCGATTGCGTCAGGAGCAGGCCTTCGCCCTTGCGGTCTTCGGTGATCAGGGCAATACCGGCCTTGACCGCCGCCTTGGGCGAGTCGATGGTCACCGCCGTGAGTGGCTGGCCGATTTCGATGCTGCCGCTGTCGGCGCGGTCGGCGCCGAAAATCAGCCGCAGCAGCTCGGTGCGGCCGGCCCCAATCAGCCCGGAGATGCCGAAGATCTCCCCTGCCCTGACCTGCAGCGACACGTCCCGCACCTTGTCGCCGCGGCACAGCCGATCGACCTTGAGCAACGGCGCGCCGATCTGCCGGCGACCCAGGTCGATGTGTTCGCCCAGCTCGCGGCCGACCATCAGGTTGACCAACTCGGCGCTGCTGTAGCGCTGGATTGGCTCGTCGCACACCAGCTTGCCGTCGCGCAGCACCACGATGCGCTGCGCCACACGCTGGAGTTCTTCAAGGCGGTGTGAGATGTAGACGATGGCCACGCCGCGCTGGCGCAGGCGCTTGATCTGGGTGAACAGCAGCTCCACCTCGCGGGCGGTGAGCATGGCGGTGGGTTCGTCGAAGATCAGCACATGGCAGTCGCCGATCAGGTTGCGGGCGATCTCCACCATCTGCTGGTGACCGATGCCCAGTTCGCCCACCGGGGTGTCCGGGTCGATGGCGTCCAGGCCAACCTGCGCCATGGCGGCCGTGGCCAGTTGGCGCAAGCGCTTTTGGCTGATCCAGCCGAAGCGGCTGGGCAGGTTGTCGAGGAACAGGTTTTCGGCCACGGTCAGGGTCGGCAGCAGGTTGAGCTCCTGCATGACCATGCGCACGCCAAGGTGCTCGGCGGCGCTACGGCTGCCAGGTGCATAGGCCTGGCCGCGGAAGGTCATTTGCCCGGTGGTGGGCGTTTCCAGGCCGCTGATGAGCTTAGACAGGGTGCTCTTGCCGGCGCCGTTCTCGCCGGTCAGGGCCAGCACTTCGCCGGCGCGCAGGGCCAGGCTGACGTCGCCCAGCACCGGTTGCGCGTAGCTCTTGCCCAAGCCGCTGGCAGCGAGCAGCACTTCATTGGCCGTTACAGGCATGGCCATGTCTCCTGGCCGTCAAGGCTTGGTGATGAGTTCGACCGGGGTCTGGATGACGTTGTCGGCGTCCACGTTCGGCTTCTGGCCCTTGAGCATCTGCAATGCCGCCTGTATGCCGTACACCGCCTGCTGGCTGGCCGCCTGGTCGAGGGTGGCAAGCACGCGGCCATCCTTGAGCATGGGCTTGATGGCGTTGATGTTGTCGTAGCCCACCACTTGCACCTGGCCGGTCTTGCCGGCGGCGCGCACGGCCGAGACAGCGCCCAGGGCCATGCTGTCGTTACCGGCCAGCAGCGCCTTGAGGTCGGGGTATTCGTTGAGCATCGCGGCGGCGACAGCGTTGCCTTTGTCGATTTCCCAGTTGCCCGATTGCACCGAGACAATCTTCATCTGCGCCGCTTCCATGGCGTCCTTGAAGCCGGCGGTACGCTGCTGGGCATTGGTGGTGGTCGGCACGCCTTCGATGATGCCGACCTGGTCACCGGCCTTGAGCTTTTCCTTGGCCAGGTAGTCACCCACCAGGCGCGCGCCCTTGCGGTTGTCGGGCCCGACAAAGGGTACGCTGAGGTTCTTGCTCTTGAGTACGTCGGGGTCCAGGCGGTTGTCGATGTTGACCACCGTGATGCCGGCGTCCATGGCTTTCTTGATCACTGGCACCAGGGCCTTGGAGTCGGCCGGTGCGATGACCAGCGCCTTCGCGCCGGTAGCTATCATCTGTTCGACGATGCGGATCTGGTTGCCGGTGTCGGTCTCGTCCTTGATGCCGTTAGCCACCAGCTCGAATTCATTGGCGTGGTCTTTCTGGTAGGCCTTGGCGCCGTCTTCCATGGTGCGGAAGAATTCGTTGGCCAGCGACTTCATCACCAGGGCGACCTTGGGTTTGTCTTCGGCATGGGCGGCGGACAGAGGCAGGGCAAGCGACAACGAGGAAATGACGGCGAGCGCCAGCAGACGACCGGGAAACGGCAGTTTCATGGGAGATGACTCCGAATTTTGTGGTTTTTATCGGATCGCAAACGTTTGCGTTGGCTAACTATGGAAACAGGACGAGGTTTTGTCAAATCCGTTTCGCTTTTGCGCCTAGTCGCTCATGGCGCAGAGTATCTGGATTTTTCCGAAAAACCGAACAGGTTTTCCTAAGCTTGTTCGGATTGCCGAACCGATGGGGCCGCTGCGCCCCCATTGCCGGAAAGCCCGTGCCATAGGCACAGCGCCGCGCCGGGAAATTACAGCACTCCCTCGAAGATGGTACGAAAACTGCCTTGCACCCCTATGCGACACAGCAAAATCTCATATAGGAAGAGAGAAGAATAATTATGAATGCTGCACTGAAGACCTTCGCACCCAGCGCCCTGGCGCTGCTGCTGATCCTGCCAACCACCGCTTCGGCGAAAGAAGCTCAAACCCAACAGAAGCTGGCCAACGTGGTCATCCTCGCCACCGGCGGCACCATTGCCGGCGCCGGCGCCAGCGCTGCCAACAGTGCCACATACCAAGCGGCCAAGCTGGGCATCGACAAGTTGATCGCCGGCGTGCCGGAGCTTGCCGACATTGCCAACGTGCGCGGTGAGCAAGTGATGCAGATCGCCTCCGAAAGCATCAGCAATGACGACCTGCTCAAGCTGGGCAAGCGCGTCGCCGAACTGGCCGAAAGCAAGGACGTCGACGGCATCGTCATCACCCACGGCACCGACACCCTGGAAGAAACCGCCTACTTCCTCAACCTGGTAGAGAAGACCGACAAGCCGATCGTGGTGGTGGGCTCCATGCGCCCCGGCACTGCCATGTCGGCCGATGGCATGCTCAACCTGTACAACGCCGTGGCCGTGGCCAGCGACAAGCAGTCCCGCGGCAAGGGTGTACTGGTGACCATGAACGACGAGATCCAGTCTGGCCGCGACGTGAGCAAGGCGGTCAACATCAAGACCGAAGCATTCAAGAGCGCCTGGGGCCCGATGGGCATGGTTGTAGAGGGTAAATCGTACTGGTTCCGCCTGCCGGCCAAGCGTCACACCGTCAACTCGGAATTCGACATCAAGCAGATCAGCAGCCTGCCCCAGGTGGACATCGCCTACGGCTATGGCAATGTGACCGACACGGCCTACAAGGCACTGGCACAGAACGGCGCAAAAGCGCTGATTCATGCCGGTACCGGCAACGGTTCGGTGTCGTCGCGCGTGGTGCCGGCGCTGCAGGAGCTGCGCAAGGAAGGTGTGCAGATCATCCGCTCGTCGCACGTCAACCAGGGCGGTTTCGTGCTGCGCAACGCCGAGCAACCGGATGACAAGAACGATTGGGTTGTAGCGCACGACCTGAACCCGCAGAAGGCGCGGATCCTGGCCATGGTGGCAATGACCAAGACCCAGGACAGCAAAGAGCTGCAGCGGATTTTCTGGGAATACTGATTGCCGCATGACAAGGGGCTGGTGTACTGGCTACACCGGCCCTTTAAGCGGTTCCACTCGCCACAAATCGCCCACCCACAGCCCCCGCTTTTTACCTTACACGCAGTTGCGAAATCCCTTACAGTGAAATACTGTATGCGCATACAGCAAAACAAGGAAAAGCCCCGTGGCCAGTACCGCCCCCGCAACGCCGAGCAGTTATGAACTACTGGGTACGCGTATCCAGAAAATCATCAACAGCCCCACCGCTCAACGTAGCCGCGCCGCCCTGATCTTCCGCCTGGAGCAGGAGTCGCCCGACGACTGGGAAACCCTGCTCGAGGAGATCGCCGAGAACGACAACGTCACCCTCGCCCACCGCGACGATGGCGGTGTGCAGATTTTCTGGACGGTGCCGAAGGACGATTGACTGCGCAAAGTCCGCGGCAGAGCGCCAGGCGACAGAAAAGTGCAGGCAAGCTTCAGCCTTCTCGTATATGCCGCTCGCGCCGCTCTTGCCGCTCCTTGGCTTCGATGCTCAACGTGGCTGTGGGCCGTAATAGCAGCCGCCGCAAGCCGATGGGCTCGCCAGTCTCCTTGCACCAGCCATATTCCCCCCGCGACAGGCGCTCCAGCGCTTCGTCAATCTTGTCCAGCAGCTTCTTTTCACGCTCCAACAGGCGCAACTGCCACTGCCGCTGCTCTTCAACGGTGCCGAGGTCCGAAGGGTCGCTGCTGGGTTCGAACTGCCGCATCGCCTCGAACTCGCCCGAGATCCGATCCTGTAGCTCCTTGCGCTGTGACAGCAAAAGCGCGCGGAAGAACGCCTGCTGCGCAGCATCCATGTAGGTTTCATCGGGCAGAGACAGCAGTTCTTGTTCGGTCATGAGCACCTGTTCGAACTTGCGAAACATAGCGTAGGGCCTTCGATTAAATTGTTATGTTATAACACATGACAATTTACGATAGCATACCTACGCCATTTCCAATTTCGAACCCACAGGTAAGCATCCATGAGCCCAGCAACTACCTCGCCCGCCAGCACAGCCCCCTATGCCGACATCGAGATGGCCTGCCTGGCTGGGGCCAAAGCGGCGCTCTATCACTGGGCGGCCACTGTGGCCACCCGTGACGTCGATAAGATTCTGGCGCTTTACGCCTCGGACGCCATCTTGGTGCCCACCCTGTCCAACCAGGTGCGCGATTGCAACGACAGCCGCCGTAATTACTTCGAGAATTTTCTGGCCAACGATGGCCTGGTGTGTGACATCGAGGTTTTCAAAAAACGCGTCAGCCGCAAGCTCGGCACCGTGGTCATCGGTGGCTTGTACACCTTTGCCTTGCGCGAAGGCGATGCTCAGCGCGTGGTACCAGCGCGCTTTCTGTTCACATTCGAGAACATCGATGAACAGTGGCTGATCACTGGCCATCACTCGTCCATCGAAGCTTGAGCCCGAGTTCAGCTCGAGGCCTAGACCAGTGCCTGCAGGTAAGCGCTGGCCTGTCGATAACGGGCCAGCCGCGCCAGGTCGGCAGGGCCTGGGCAGGCGATGCGTGAAAGGTCGCTATTGTCGGCCAGGTCGGCCATTTTGACGGTACGCGCCAGTGGGTCGCAGCCCAGGCGCACGACGAAATCCTCGTAGCTTTCGCCATCACGCCGACTCAAGGCAAGCAAGGCGGCGAGGATCTTGAGCGTGAAGCCCTCGCGGGCAAGGTCGGAAAGTGTCAGCGGCGTGTCTTCGATCACATCGTGAAGCACGGCGACGATGCGCTGTTCGGGCGTGGACACCTGCATCATCACCCGCAGGGGGTGCAGGATGTACGCTGCACCGCCTTTGTCGTATTGCCCTTCATGTGCTTTGGTGGCTACCACGATGGCCCGTTCCAGTGTAGACATGAGGCCCTCCCCGTTTCAGCAGTCTCCCAGAGCAAGCATAGCCCGGTCGGGTTACAGATGACAGGCGTCTGTTCCGGGGCTTTCACAGCCAGTGGGAAAAGGCGGCTCGCCTCTATGCAGGCACCTCAGTGCATGGCTCCCACAGAAGCCATACTACAAAGTGCACTGTGCGCTGTTATCAGCGCTGCGCTCCGTGCTGAATGACAACCGAATCCGTGCCCAGCTTGGCCATGACCTCTGCCTTGCGTGCCTCGGCCTCCTCCTTGGTGGGGAACGGCCCAAGCAGCACCACCGGCTTGCCATTGCGGTATTCGACCGAGGACGGGATGCCCTTCTCGATCAGGCGGGCGGTCATGTCGCTCAATGCGCCCATGTTGGCGCCCTGGATCACCTCGACATCCCAGCCTTGGGGGGCAGGCTGGTCGGCCAGGGCCTCGGCGCGGCGCTGCAACTCGGCGCCCCCGCAGATTTCGCGGATACGCAGGTTGTTGCCGTTGTCGTCGACGATAATGTCGTACTGGCCACCGTCACCCTTGATAGCAACGTAGCTGCGGTAAGCTTCGTACTGCCCGGCGTCGTCCTTGCCACGCACCTGGCCGCAAATGGTGCCCTTGGTGTCGATCCGCACGTTGCCGAACTTGGCGGTCTTAGGGTTGGGCAGGTGCTCGGCCACCTGTTTGTGCACACCTTCGACCTCGTTCTCACAGCCCACCAGGGCCAGCACTGCCATTACCACTGCCAGTTTGCGCACGCGTGTACCTCCCGTTTCGAAGCGGCGGATTCTAGCATGGCGGCCCATGGCCCGGACCGCGACCATACGTTACACCTTGCTACACACCGGACGCCCGTCGGACGCGCACAATGCAAAAAGGGCGATCCTTTCGGATCGCCCTTTCTGATATTTGGTAGGCACAATTGGACTCGAACCAACGACCCCCACCATGTCAAGGTGGTGCTCTAACCAACTGAGCTATGTGCCTGTCGTGTGGTGCGCATATTAGTCACCGAATGCGCACCTGTAAAGCGTTTTTTTCAAAAAAATCAAAAACTTTCAGAAGCCTGCCACATCTGTAGCGCCCGGCCTTTTAAAGAGGCGCACCAACAAAAAAGGCGACCCTTTCGGATCGCCCTTCCTGAGATTTGGTAGGCACAATTGGACTCGAACCAACGACCCCCACCATGTCAAGGTGGTGCTCTAACCAACTGAGCTATGTGCCTGTCGTGTGGTGCGCATTCTACGCATTCCAAAACCGCTGTCAACACTTTTTTTTGAGCTAACCTACTGAATCTTAAACTCTTTATAGAGAAGCTCCGACCAAGAAGCAGTAAAGGATTTTCAACGGACGACTAGCGGGTGTTTATTATTATTGATAGCATCGGTACATTCGTTAAAAATATAAAACACGAGGTTTCTCGAGCATGGCCAATACCCCCTACCCCCAGTCCTACTACGCCGCCTCGGCCAACCCGGTGCCGCCACGTCCGGCGCTGCAGGGTGAGGTGGAAACCGATGTGTGCATCATCGGTGCAGGCTACACCGGCCTGTCCAGCGCCCTGTTCCTGCTGGAAAACGGCTTCAAGGTGAGCATCGTCGAAGCGGCCAAGGTCGGCTTCGGCGCATCGGGCCGTAACGGCGGCCAGATCGTCAACAGCTACAGCCGTGACATCGACGTCATCGAGCGCACCGTTGGCCCCAAGCAGGCGCAGCTGCTGGGCCACATGGCCTTCGAAGGCGGCCGCATCATCCGTGAGCGCGTAGCCAAGTACAATATCCAGTGCGACCTGAAGGACGGCGGCGTATTCGCTGCGCTGACCTCCAAGCAGATGGGCCACCTGGAATCGCAAAAACGCCTGTGGGAACGTTTCGGCCACAATCAGCTGGAGCTGATGGACCAGAAGCGCATCCGTGAAGTGGTCGCCTGCGACAGCTATATCGGCGGCATGCTGGACATGAGCGGCGGCCACATCCACCCACTGAACCTGGCCCTGGGCGAGGCTGCCGCGGTCGAGTCGCTGGGCGGCATCATTTATGAGCAGACTCCGGCCATCCGCATCGAGCGCGGCGCCAACCCGGTTGTGCACACCCCGCAGGGCAAGGTGCGCGCCAAGTTCATCATCGTCGCCGGCAACGCCTACCTGGGCAACCTGGTGCCAGAACTGGCGGCCAAATCGATGCCATGCGGTACCCAGGTGATCACCACCGAGCCGCTGGGCGAGGAACTGGCCCGCACCCTGCTGCCGCAAGACTACTGCGTCGAGGACTGCAACTACCTGCTCGACTACTACCGCCTGACCAGCGACAAGCGCCTGATCTTCGGCGGTGGTGTGGTTTACGGTGCACGCGACCCGGCCAACATCGAAGCGATCATCCGCCCGAAGATGCTCAAGGCCTTCCCGCAGCTCAAGAACGTCAAGATCGACTACGCCTGGACCGGCAACTTCCTGCTGACACTGTCGCGTCTGCCACAGGTTGGCCGGATCGGCGACAACATCTATTACTCGCAGGGTTGCTCGGGCCACGGCGTCACCTACACCCACCTGGCGGGCAAGGTGCTGGCCGAGGCACTGCGTGGCCAGGCCGAGCGCTTCGACGCGTTCGCCGGCCTGCCGCACTACCCGTTCCCGGGTGGCCAGATGCTGCGCGTACCGTTCAGCGCCCTGGGAGCCTGGTACTACAGCTTGCGCGACCGTCTGGGCTTCTGATGATGTTGCCTGCACTGGCCTGATCGCCGGCTTGCCGGGGATCTGGCCTGTGCAGGTGGCTTACCTTTCCAGGCTGTCCACGGCCTGCTTCGCCGCCAATTCCTGGCCCGCACGGGCTAACTCGTCGGCAGCCTGCAGCCAGCGCTGCCGGTCCACCTGGGCCGGCAGTTGCCGCGGCGGCTGTACCAGTATTGCCCAGCTCCCCTCTTGCGCCCACGCCGACGTGAAATCATCGAAGGCCATCATCTGCCGCCGGTGCATCCCTGAACGCAGCAGCACCCTCTGCTTGTAACGGTCAAAACCGATCAGCACCGCGTAGCGCGGCTCGCTCCACCACGCCGAACCTTCCTGAAAACGCACCAGCACCGGGTTGCCTGCAGCGACCTGGGTCAACAGGGCGTCCA
The DNA here is from genome assembly GCF_016406145.1 of Pseudomonas putida. Lineage (NCBI taxonomy): Bacteria > Pseudomonadati > Pseudomonadota > Gammaproteobacteria > Pseudomonadales > Pseudomonadaceae > Pseudomonas > Pseudomonas putida. The sequence goes on along the minus strand of NZ_CP066306.1, from coordinate 2,178,590 downwards.
GCTGTTTGTCGAGCGGGTATACGACCCTGCCGTAATCGCGAGCCACGCGCGGGATGCCGGTGCCCAGCGACTCGGCGCCCTGCGGCAGGTTCAGCGGCTTGTCCAGCAGCCCTGGGGTGATCGGCGCGCCCTGCTGCGAGAGCAACGCCGCCAGCGCCATGGCCCCACTGTGGTTGGCGTTGCCTCGGTAGAACGGCACGCTGCTGATCTCGACCCGCTGCGCAACGCCCTTGACGGCGGCCGGCGGCGTGCCGGCACAGCCTGAGAGGCTCGCGGCCAGCAGGCAGGCCACCATCAGGCGGCGCGGCTCGAAAACCCGGGACTTGGAGGAAATTTGCACCATGGACACTCGCTTGTTCTGGCGCCAGGCTGGCAACGCCCGGCCTTGAGCCACGATCATAGGACGCCAGGCGACGTGGGTATAGCCCGGTGCGGGCTTGGAACCAAACGAACCAAGCATTAGACCTTCGATAGATGGAACGTCACGCAGCGGGAGCTAGACTAAAGCAATATCTGGAGGGCGAGCCGAAAGCTGGCCCAAGAGAAGGAGGTAGACATGAGCCTGACCATGGCAATCCTCATGCTGGTAGGTATGTGGCTTAGCGTCGCTGCCGCCATGCTCTGGGGTGTACTACGCATCGTGCGGCGTCATGCACAGCATCACCACCTGCCACCGCAGCTTCCGGCCAAGCAGCAGCCGGTCAATCGGGTGCGCCGTCACGCGCAGGCGCATTGATCTTCGCTATTTCCGAGGCCCATCGCCGGCAAACCGGCGATGGGGCTGCATAGCAGCCCTGATAACGCTAACTGACCGGCATTAACCTGCAGGCCTTTTTTTTGATCTCAACAGCTCTAAATGCACTGCCCCTAAACCACATCCTCGAACGGCAAGCCCACGTAGTTCTCGGCAATGTTCACAAGCCCCGCAGGTGAAGACAGGAAATACTCGCGGTCCGCCTCCTGCATCTTCTGCTCCCATGCATCCTTGTGCTCACCAAAGTCATGTAGCAACTGGGTCATGAACCAGCTGAAGCGCTCGCCTTTCCACACGCGGCGCAGGGCCAAGGGCGAGTACTGCTGCAGCAGGTCGGTGCGCCCCTCGCGGTAAACCTTGACCAGAATGCGGTACAGATAATTCACGTCTGAAGCCGCCAGATTGAGGCCTTTGGCCCCGGTGGGCGGGACGATGTGTGCGGCGTCACCGACCAGGAACAGGTGCCCGTACTGCATGGGTTCGACCACCAGGCTGCGCAACGGAGCAATGCTTTTCTCCAGCGCCGGGCCGGTGACCAGGCGCGCTGCCACGTCTTCGGGCAAGCGCGCCTTGAGTTCGGTCCAGAAACGCTCGTCGGACCAATCCTCCACGCGTTCATCCAGCGGTACTTGAAGGTAGTAGCGGCTGCGTGTCTGCGAACGCTGACTGCAAAGCGAAAAGCCACGCTCGTGATGGGCATAGATCAGTTCGTGGTTCACTGGCGGCGTATCGGATAGCATCCCCAGCCAGCCGAACGGGTAAACGCACTCATAGTGCTTGAGTACACCTTCGGGGATGCTCTGGCGGGAAACACCGTGGAAGCCGTCGCAGCCGGCGATGTAATCGCAGTCCAGGCGATGGGTCTGGCCGTCCTTCTCATAGGTTACGTACGGCCGTTCGCCCTTGAGCTCATGGGGCCGGACATTGCTGGCTGAATAGATGATCGGCGCACCACTGGCTTCGCGCGCCTGCATCAGGTCTCGAGTCACTTCGGTCTGGCCATAGACCATGACCGTCTTGCCTCCGGTCAGGCCCTTGAGGTCCAGACGTTGGCGGCGCCCACCGACAAGCAGCTCGACACCTTCGTGTACCAACCCTTCGCGCTCCATGCGCTCGGCAACACCTGCCTCACGCAGCAAATCGACGGTACCTTGCTCGAGCACACCGGCACGGATGCGGCCAAGTACATAGTCAGGCGTCTGTCGTTCAAGAATGACTGTGTCGATGCCGGCCTTGTGCAACAGTTGACCCAGCAGAAGGCCTGACGGACCTGCACCGATGATTGCAACCTGAGTTTTCATTGTTGTTCTCTCGTGTTATTAGATTTCTACTTGCATTTTTACGGGCAGCACGGGCCGATTAGCTGTGCTATCCCATGCAAAATCTGCACTTTTATAAAAAGTGTTCGATTAACGGACAGGCCAGCCCCTCATGAAATCTTCACTCCCCGGCGTCCCGCTGTTTCAGTTGTATGGCGAAAACCAGGCATGGCCCGGTACGGACTTGCTGCATTGCGAGTCGATCCCCGCCCGTAGCCGCCTGCACCACTGGGAAATCAAACCGCACCAACACGCCGAGCTTTTTCAGTTGCTGTATGTGCAACGTGGCCAGGCTCAGGTAGAGATCGAGGGCGTGCGCAGCGCCATTGGCGAAGCGGCAATCCAGGTGGTACCACCGCTGACCGTGCACGGTTTTCGCTTCAGTGCCGATATCCAGGGGCATGTGCTGACCTTCGGCACCGCCCTGGTCGCCAACCTTGAGCAGCGCCTGGGTGCACCGCTGGGGGTGCTGGCCAAGCCTGCCTGTTACCCGTTGGGCAAGGACCGTGTGCCTCTGCGCAGCCTGATCGACACGCTGCAGCAGGAGTACCAAGGCCATGCCCCGGCACGCGCGCCCCTGCTCGAAGCCCTGGTGACCGCGCTGATGGTGTGGATCAGCCGTCGCCAGCAACTGGGCCAGGCGCCACGCAACCGCGACGAACGTGACCGCCAGTTGCTGGGGCAATACCTGCGCCTGGTCGAAGCGCACTACCGTGAGCACCTGTCGGTGGAGGACTTTGCCGCGCGGTTGAAAATCCCGAGCCTGCAGCTCAACCAGCTGTGCCGGGCATTGAGCGGGCAGACCGCACTGCAACTGGTGCACCAGCGGCTGCTGCTGGAGGCACAACGAAACCTGATCTACACACGCATGAGCATCGGGCAGTTGTCGGACAGCCTGGGGTTCAGTGATCCGACCTACTTTGCACGGTTCTTCAAGCGCCTGAGTGGGCAAACACCCAATGGTTATCGTCGCTCAGTGCAGCCTGATTGATTGGCAATGCCTGTACTGGGCGGCAAGGAGCGACACATCTGCAACACCCTGCTTGACGTTTACGTCAACCTGCATTCAGGATACCGTCATACTCAACGCCGAGCCCACGCATGAGCACCCAGACCTACAGCATCTCCGACCTGTCCCGCGAGCTGGACATCACCACCCGCGCCATCCGTTTCTATGAGGAACAGGGCCTGCTCAGCCCGGAGCGCCGTGGCCTGGAGCGCATCTATTCGGCACGCGACAAGGTCAGCCTGAAGCTGATACTGCGTGGCAAGCGCATCGGTTTCTCGCTCGCCGAATGCCGTGAACTGATCGAGCTCTACGACCCCAGCAGCGGCAACCTCAAGCAACTCAACAGCATGCTGGCAAAAATCACCGAGCGCCGCGCCCAGCTTGAGCAGCAGATGCTCGACATCCACCAGATGCAACTGGAGCTGGACACCGCCCAGGAACGTTGTGAACAGGCCCTGGCCGCAACGTTGAACAATAACGACAACCGTTGACCTGCCACAGGAACCCCGCCATGCCTTTGCCCGAAAAAGTCCGCCTGGTCGAAGTCGGCCCCCGCGACGGCCTGCAGAACGAAGCCCAGCCCATCAGCGTCGCCGACAAGGTGCGGCTGGTCGACGACCTTACCGACGCCGGGTTGGCCTACATTGAAGTCGGCAGTTTCGTTTCGCCCAAATGGGTGCCGCAGATGGCCGGCTCTGCCGACGTGTTCGCGGCTATCGAGCAACGCGCGGGTGTTACCTATGCCGCCCTGGCGCCCAACCTGCGCGGCTTCGAAGACGCCCTGGCAGCCGGGGTGAAGGAAGTGGCGGTGTTCGCTGCCGCGTCCGAGGCGTTTTCCCAGCGCAACATCAATTGCTCGATCAGTGAAAGCCTCAACCGTTTCGAGCCGATCATGCAGGCGGCGCGCAGCCACGGTGTGCGGGTACGCGGTTACGTTTCCTGCGTGCTCGGCTGCCCATATGAGGGCAGGGTCAGTGCCGAACAGGTCGCCCCGGTGGCCAAGGCGCTGCACGAGATGGGCTGCTACGAAGTCTCCCTGGGTGACACCATCGGTACTGGCACCGCAGGCGATACCCGCAGGCTGTTCGAGGTAGTCTCGGCGCACGTGCCGCGTGAGCAACTGGCCGGGCACTTCCACGATACCTACGGCCAGGCGCTGGCCAACGTGTATGCCAGCCTGCTCGAAGGCATCAGTGTGTTCGACAGCTCGGTGGCCGGCCTTGGGGGGTGCCCCTATGCCAAGGGCGCCACGGGCAATATCGCCACCGAGGATGTGGTGTACCTGCTGCAGGGGCTAGGGATTGAAACCGGCATTGACCTGGACCGCTTGATCGCTGCCGGGCAGCGGATCAGCAAGGTGCTGGGCCGGGCCAACGGCTCGCGTGTGGCGCGGGCACGCAGCGCACAGTGATTCACACGGTTGTCACGAATGTGTGGGCGAGTGTTACCGCCCCCACAGCCGTCAGCAAAAAATCGGGTAACAGGGAAACAATTCGACAGAATTTCACGTCACCCGAATCATGCAATCCCGGCTAATACATTGATTTTTAAGGGCTTTTAAAAGTTGGCACGGCGCCTGCTATATCTTTGGTACAACAACAACAAAAAATGCGACACCCAATAAAAACAACATGTAACGGCTCTGACATAACAAGAACAACACGGCAGAGGCGTAGCAAGCAGATTTTTTTGGAGTAGACACGCTTTTCAGGGGTTCGCCCCGCGGTCTGGCACAGAACAATAAAACTACCTTAAGGTAGCGGCAGTCAGCATCGGATCCTCAGGATGAAAGCAGGTCAGCGCTCAAAAAAATACGTTTGCTCTTGACCCCGGTTGGGGGTCACCCGCAACACCAAGGCAGGCCTACAAAAACAACAAAAGGCCAGCCTCAATAATAAGAAAAGAGCAGGCAACAACGCTTTGAGGGGAGCTTCGGCTCCCCTCAGTGCTTCCTGCCCTCCTCCTCCTGCTGTTTCTCCTCGTCCTGCCCCTCGACCTTCTCCACCACTATCGGCATCGTGGCCAGCACCAGCAGCGCAAGCACTGTGCTGATCAGCGCCGTCGCCTCACGCCCCATGCCTGCAGCGGTACCGATTGCGGCCGTCATCCACAGGCCGGCGGCCGTGGTCAGGCCTTTGACGTGACTGGTATCGCGGCCATTACCTTTGAGGATGGTGCCGGCACCGAGAAAACCGATACCGGCGACGATACCCTGGATCACCCGGCTCAAGGCCTGCTCGTCGGCACCGGCCATGCTTGGCGCCAGCACGAATAATGCGGCGCCCATCGACACCAGCATATGTGTACGCACACCAGCGGACTTGCCTTTGTGCTCACGCTCGAAGCCCAGAATGGCACCCAGAATGGCTGCCATCAGCAAGCGCAGGATGATACGGGTGACTTCGCGCACTTCGGTGATGTCGGCGAATTCTGCTTGAATGGTTTGCCAGATGAGGTCCATGGGTCGTTCTCAGACGCAAGCTGTGTGCTGCCCCTACCTTCCATTTACGAGCAATGCAGGCGAAAAGGCCGGGAGGGGCGCCTTTGTCGGTTGACCCGTGCACGCCCGCTAAAGTGCCGTGCAGCAGCTTGATGCAGCAACCTGCTACCGGTCGCGGTCACACCTGTAACCGCAACCCGGAGGACCACCCCATGCCCGTCGAAATCGAAGAAAGCACCCGCCGCTGCACGCTCATAGGCGAAGACCTGCGCATCGAAGGCGATGGCCCGGACATCGAGATCGTCACAGATGAGCAGTTGCACATGTCTGTGGCACTGCTCGCAGGCCAGCGTGTCCCGATCACCGAAGCCGAAGCCGACGCGCTGACCGTCGCCGGTGCGGTGGACAGCCGAAGGCATTTGAAGGCGAGCGTTCCTGGCTCGGTAATCTAGCGCGGCAGAGGCACTGACCAGCAACTGATACGGTTTTTAGTGCATGGCCTGAGCCTGTACTGAAAACCGCTTCGGGGCCATAGTGTGGGTGAATTGCCTGTTCACCCTGCTTGCCGAGCCCTCATGAAACGCTATGAACGATTCGCCGACGACATTGCCGAACTGATCCGCTCCGGCGTGCTCGGCCCCGGCCAGCGCGTGCCTTCGGTGCGCTACGCCAGCCAGACACACGGCGTCAGCCCCTCGACCGTGTTCCAGGCTTACTACCTGCTCGAACGCCGCGGGCTGATTCGCGCACGGCCGCGTTCAGGCTATTTCGTCACTGCCCATGCACCGCGTCAGTTCAGCGAGCCACAGCCACTGGAGCCGCTGAGCGAATCGACTGACGTGGATGTCAGCGCCTTGGTGTTCTCGATTCTCGACTCGATCAAAGACCCGAACACCGTGCCGTTCGGGTCGGCATTCCCCAGCCCGGAACTGTTCCCGCTGCAGCGTCTGTCGCGCTCGCTGGCCAGCGCCAGCCGGGCCATGGACCCGCGCATGGTGGTCACCGACCTGTCACCGGGCAACCCGCAACTGCGCCGGCAGATCGCCCTGCGCTACATGGTCGGCGGGCTGATGCTGCCCATGGAGGAGTTGCTGATAACCAACGGTGCGCTGGAAGCACTGAACCTGTGCCTGCAGGCGGTCACCGAGCCGGGTGACCTGGTGGCGGTCGAAGCACCGGCCTTCTACGCCTGCCTGCAGGTGCTGGAACGGCTCAAGCTTAAAGCGTTGGAGATTCCAGTGCAGCCGCGCGAGGGCATGGACCTGGCCGCGCTCGCCCAGACCTTGGAGAAGCATCCGGTCAAAGCCGTGTGGTGCATGACCAACTTCCAGAACCCGATGGGCGCGAGTATGCCCGAGGCGAAGAAACAGGCATTGGTGGCGTTGCTGCAGCGCCATCAGGTGCCACTGATCGAGGACGATGTCTACGCCGAGCTGTATTACTCGCAACAGGCGCCCAAGCCCGCCAAGGCCTTCGACACGCAAGGCCTGGTCATGCACTGCGGCTCATTCGCCAAGAGCCTGGCGCCCGGTTACCGCATCGGCTGGGTGGCCGCGGGGCGCTTTGCCCAGAAGATCGAACGGCTCAAGCTGATGACCTCGCTGTGCGCCTCGATGCCGGCCCAGGCCGCCATTGCCGACTACCTGGAACACGGCGGGTATGACCGCCACTTGCGCAAACTGCGCTATGCCCTGGAAGGCCAGCAGGCCAACATGCTTGCCGCCATCTCGCGGTATTTTCCCGCGCAGACGCGAGTCAGCCAGCCTTCTGGCGGCTACTTTCTGTGGCTGGAATTGCCCGAACGGATAGATGCACTGAAGCTGTTCCACATGGCCTTGGCCCAGGGCATCAGCATCGCTCCGGGGCCTATATTTTCGCCCACCCGCCGCTTTGGCAACTGCATCCGCCTGAACTACGGCACCCCTTGGAGCGACACCGCCGAGCGGGCCATGGACACCCTGGGCCGCATAATCCGCTCGTTCTGACGGCAAACTGCCTACTCGTGCGCAATCTGGCACGGTGGCGGATAGGCATATCCATAGCCGTCGCGCTAAAGTCTTGGCCACGCACTGCTGCCGGACGTCGCCATGCCTCTGAACGAGATGCTCGCCCTGCGTGAAGAAATCGCTACCCTGCGCCAACGTAACGCGCAGCTTGAAACCGAACTGCAGCAACAGCCGCATCCGGGCCTCGATGTCTACCGCTTTCTGTTCGACACCATGGACGAAGGCTTTTGCATCATCGAATTCATTGACGGCCCGCATGGCCCGCTGAGTGATTACGTGCACGTGCTCGTCAACCCCGCCTACGCCAGGCATGCCGGCATCGCTGACGTCACCGGCCAGAAAATGCGCGAAATATTGCCTGATGAAGCCGACGCTTGGGTTGCCCGTTACGGTCCAGTGCTGCATACCGGCGCCCCGCTGCAATTCGAACAGGAACTGCGAGCCAGCGGCCGCATATTGTCAGTAAGTACCTTTCGCATCGAGCCGCCGCAGCGCCGGCAGCTTGCGGTTCTGTTCAAGGATGTTACCGAGCGGCGCAACACCGAGCAGGCCCTTGAGCAGCTCAATGCGCACCTGGAGCAAAGGGTCAACGAAGCCTTGGCACAGCGCAGCCTGTTCGCAGAGCTTATCGACCAGAGCGCAGCCAACGTGCATGTGCTCGATAACGGCATGCACTGGCTGGCCGTCAATCGCAAGGCCAGGGAAGACTTCCGGTTCCTGTATGGCCAGACACCGGAAGTCGGTGCCCTCATGCCGCCCCTGATGGGTGACAATGCCGCTGACCGGAATGCGATCCTGCCCTTGTGGCGACGGGCACTGCAGGGCGAGCAGTTCACCGCGATCGGTGCATTCGGCCAGCAACCAGACCAGCGCCATTATGAACTGCGCTTCAATGCCCTGCGTGATGCTGCAGGTACGCCGGTGGGCGCCTACCTGTTCGCCTACGACATCAGCGAACGGGTACAGGAGCAACAACGCCTTGCCAAGGCAGAGCAGGCCCTGCGTCAGGCGCAAAAAATGGAGGCTATCGGGCAGCTTAGCGGCGGCATCGCACATGACTTCAACAATTTGCTGGGCAGCATCCTTAATACCCAGGAACTACTCCAGCTGCGCCTGCAGCAACAGCGCTATAACGAGCTGGAAAAGTTACTCGAATTGTCCAACAGCATGGCCAAACGCGCCTCATCGCTGGTGCAACGACTGCTGGCATTCTCGCGCCAGCAAACCCTGCAACCACGCGCCACAGAGGTGGCGGTGTTGCTGGGCGACATCGAGGAGCTGGTGCGCCGCACCATCGGGCCATCCATTTCCTTGCACAGCCGGTTCGCCCCTGAACTATGGCCAACCTTCATCGACCCGCCACAATTGGAAAGCGCACTGCTCAACTTGTGCATCAATGCACGTGACGCGCTGCCTGGCGGGGGTGTCATCAGCATACATGGCGACAATGTGGCCCTCGACAGCGATCAGGCACGCCCTTTGGGGTTGCCCTGCGGCGACTACGTGCGCATTAGCGTTGTCGACAACGGATGCGGTATGAGCGAGGAAGTGGTTGCACGCGCCTTCGATCCTTTCTTCTCCACCAAACCTATCGGCCGGGGCACCGGTCTCGGGCTGTCGATGACCTACGGTTTCGTGCGCCAGTCCGGTGGGCAGTCACGTCTGCTTTCTCAACCAGGCAAGGGCACACGCGTTGAACTGTACCTGCCGCGCCATCACGAACAACCCACGCGGCAGGCGCAGGCTCCCAAGACCAGCTCACTGGATAAACACCGTGCCGGCGGGCAGCGCATCGTGCTGGTGGAAGACCAGCCAGCCCTGCGCCTGGTGATCAGCGAGGTACTGCAAGAGCAGGGTTACCTGGTCGAAGCCTTCGAGACTGGTGCTGCCGCCCTGGCACACTTGCAACGTAGCGAACCGCCGGACCTGCTGCTAAGCGACATCGGCCTGCCCGAAGGCCCCAACGGTCGCCAGGTGGCCGAGCGTTACCGCCAACAGTACCCCAACCTTAAAGTGCTGTTCATCACCGGCTATGACAACAGTGCGGCGCTGGGAGACGGCCAACTGCTCCAAGGCGCCCATGTGCTGGGCAAGCCGTTCGAGCTGGACGTGCTGGCCGAGTGTGTGCATCAGCTGCTGGAGGCCAGGCAGCCCTGAGCGGTGGCACTCAGCGCCCGCCGCCCAGGTCGAGGAAACTGCCAGTGGAATAGGACGCCTTGTCCGACAGCAGCCAGAGAATCGCCTCGGCCACTTCTTCCGGGCGGCCGCCACGCCCCATGGGCAAGCCAGGCTCCAGCTTGGCGACACGGTCGGGGTCGCCGGACAGGTCGTGGAAGGCGGTATGAATGTAGCCTGGGCGCACGCCATTGACCCGCACCCCCTCACCTGCCACTTCCTTGGCCAAGCCGATGGTGAAGGTATCGAGGGCGCCTTTGGAGGCGGCGTAGTCGACGTATTCGTTGGGTGACCCCAGGCGCGCAGCGACCGATGACACATTGACGATGGCCCCGCCTTCGCCGCCGTGGCGGCGGGCCATGCGCAGCAAGGCGTGCTTGGCGCAAAGCATCGGCCCGACGATATTGGTTTTCATCACCTTGAGCAGGCGGAACTCCGACATGTCTTCGACACGGCTTTGCTGGCCGATGGTGCCCGCGTTGTTCACCAGTGCGGTGACGGGGCCGAGCTCTTCATCGACGCGGTGGAACAGCTGGATCACCTCGTCCTCGACACTGGCGTCTGCGCGCACACAGATGGCCTGGGCGCCGAGCGCGCGAACCTGGTCAAGAATGCCTTGCGCGGCCTGGTCATCGGCGTGGTAGTTGATGCAGATGCGGTAACCCTCGCGGGCCGCCTGCATAGCGGTGGCGGCGCCGATGCCACGGCTGGCGCCGGTGATGACAATGACTTTCTCCATGGCCCTGCCAAATCGCTTGGGAAGATAGGTCCGACAATAGGGGAAAAGCCAGCCGCTGGGAATGACCCAGCACAACAGGTCAGGCGATATCGCCCCGCGTTCAGGGCTCGAACCCTTCCACGATGATCACCTCTGCCTTGGCCACACCTTGGCGATGGCTGCACGCTTGCTGATACAACTCGGATCGATAGCAGGCCAGCGCCTGCTCGTAGGTCTGGAACTCGATCACCACACTGCGCTGGGGAGTTGGCCGCCCTTCCATCGCCTCGCTGCGCCCGCCCCGGGCGAGGAACCGCCCGCCGAATGCCGCAAAGGCGGCGGGCGCACGTTGGGTGTACTGCTGATACTGCTCGGGGTCGGTCACGTCCACGTGGGCAATCCAATACGCTTTCATCCGCTACTCTCCAGTTGCAAAACTATTTGTGTATGATGGTATACCATAATAATCACCTATTCACAGTGAGCGTGCAGCATGGCTTTCAACACGATCGAAGAACTCCTCGAGGACTACCGCCAAGGCAAGATGGTGCTGCTGGTGGACGACGAGGATCGGGAAAACGAAGGCGACCTACTGATCGCCGCCGAGCGCTGTGACGCCCAGGCCATCAACTTCATGGCCCGCGAAGCGCGGGGCCTGATCTGCCTGACCCTGACCGACGAGCATTGTCAGCGCTTGGGGCTGGAGCAGATGGTACCGGCCAATGGCAGTGCGTTCAGCACCGCCTTCACCGTATCGATCGAGGCCGCTACGGGGGTTACCACGGGTATTTCTGCGGCCGACCGGGCACGCACCGTGGCTGCAGCCATGGCCGCCGATGCCCGCCCGGAGGATCTGGTGCAGCCCGGCCACATTTTCCCGCTACGCGCCCGCGAAGGCGGTGTGCTGAACCGCGCCGGCCATACCGAAGCGGGTTGCGACCTGGCACGCCTGGCCGGTTTTGCCCCGGCGTCGGTGATCGTCGAGGTGCTCAACGACGACGGGACCATGGCCCGTCGACCGGACCTGGAAGTGTTCGCCGCCCGCCACGGCATCAAGATCGGCACCATCGCCGACCTGATCCACTACCGCCTGAGCACCGAGCAGACCATCAAGCGCATCGGCGAACGCGAACTGCCGACCGTACACGGCACCTTCCGCCTGGTCACCTATGAAGACCGTATCGAAGGCGGTGTGCACATGGCCATGGTGATGGGCGATATCCGCCGCGAACAGCCGACCTTGGTGCGCGTGCATGTGATCGACCCGCTGCGCGACCTGGTCGGTGCCGAATACGCCGGGCCGGCCAACTGGACCTTGTGGGCTGCGCTGCAGAAGGTCGCTGAGGAAGGTAGCGGGGTGGTGGTGATTCTGGCCAACCATGAATCCTCCCAGGCGCTGCTTGAACGCATCCCGCAACTGACCCAGCCGTTGCGGCCCTACCAGCGCGGCCAATCGAAGGTGTACTCGGAAGTCGGTACCGGCGCGCAGATTCTCCAAGACCTGGGTGTTGGCAAGCTGCGCCACCTGGGCCCGCCCCTCAAGTATGCGGGGTTGGCGGGGTATGAGCTGGAAGTGGTGCAGAGCATACCCTTCGAGCCCCAGGGCTGAACTGCAAGCTAAAGCGGATCTGCGGCGCAACGCGATCTGCTTTTACTTACAGCTTGCAGCTTGAGGCTTGCAGCTTCGAGACGAGAAAGAGTGATGGCCGGTAGCCTCCCCCCTCTTGCCAAAATCTTGGAATACCATAATATGATATCCCGTAGACCTTGAAATCGCAGGCCGCCACCTACACTCACCAAACGGCCACCGACACTTTGTTTTAGCTGCTCCCCGAATACTGTTGGCGGGCGCACTACCAGCCCCGCCTCGAATAACAAAAAGCAACGAGGGCGTAACCATGCTGTTGAGCAAACGTGTAACCGCAGTGCTGTCCGCCAGCCTGCTGACCCTGGCATGTCAGGCCACCCAGGCCGCTGACAGCCTCAACTTCGTCAGCTGGGGCGGTACCACCCAGGACGCCCAGAAAGAAGCATGGGCCGTACCTTTCAGCAAATCGACCAACATCAAAGTGGTGCAGGACGGCCCGACCGACTACGGCAAGCTCAAGGCCATGGTCGAGAGCGGCAACGTGCAGTGGGACGTGGTCGACGTGGAAGCCGATTTTGCCCTGCGTGCCGCCAGTGAAGGGCTGCTCGAACCCCTCGATTTCACCACCATCGCGCGCGACAAGATCGACCCACGCTTCGTCTCCGACCATGGCGTCGGTTCGTTCTTCTTCTCATTCGTGCTCGGCTATAACGAAGGCAAGCTCGGCGCCAACAAGCCGGTGGACTGGACCGCTCTGTTCGACACCAAGACCTACCCCGGCAAGCGCGCCCTGTACAAGTGGCCGAGCCCCGGCGTACTGGAACTGGCCCTGCTGGCCGACGGTGTGCCGGCCGACAAGCTCTACCCGCTGGACCTGGACCGCGCCTTCAAGAAGCTCGACACCATCAAGAAAGACATCGTCTGGTGGGGCGGTGGTGCTCAGTCGCAGCAACTGCTGGCCTCCGGTGAAGCCTCGCTCGGCCAGTTCTGGAACGGCCGCGTCTACGCCCTGCAGCAAGATGGAGCGCCGGTGGGCGTGAGCTGGAAACAGAACCTGGTCATGGCCGATTTCCTGGTCATCCCCAAGGGCGCCAAGAACAAGGACGCGGCCATGAAGTTCCTGGCCCATGCCAGCAGCGCCGAAGGCCAGGCCGAGTTCGCCAACAAGACCGCCTACGCGCCGGTGAACCTGGACAGCGTGGCCAAACTCGACAAAGACCTCGCGCAGAACCTGCCGACCGCCTACGCCCAGGACCAGGTCACCCTGGACTTCGCCTACTGGGCCAAGAACGGCCAGGCCATCGCCGCGCGCTGGAATGAGTGGTTGGTGAAATGAAAGTCGCCATCAACGCCCTGCAAAACGCGCAAGGTGCCCCCACGGGCGCCGGCGCTCCGGGGACGGCCCCGCGCCGCATAAGCCTCGGCCAGCGCTGGAAAGGCAGCCGCAACCTGTTGCCCGCCCTGTTGTTCCTTGGCCTGTTCTTCTTCGCCCCGCTAATCGGCCTGTTGCTGCGCGGCGTGCTGGAGCCGGTACCGGGGCTGGGCAACTACGAGCAGCTGTTCGCCAACTCGGCCTATGCGCGGGTATTGTTCAACACCTTCTCGGTGGCCGGCGTCGTCACCCTGATCAGCGTGTTGCTGGGCTTCCCGCTGGCCTGGGCAATCACCCTGGTGCCCAACGGCTGGGGCCGCTGGTTGTTGAACATCGTACTGTTGTCGATGTGGACCAGCCTGCTGGCGCGCACCTATTCGTGGCTGGTGCTGCTGCAGGGGTCAGGGGTAATCAACAAGGCGTTGATGGCGCTGGGCATCATCGATGCCCCGCTGGAAATGGTGCACAACCTGACCGGGGTGGTGATCGGCATGAGCTACATCATGATCCCGTTCATCGTGCTGCCGCTGCAAGCGACCATGCATGCCATCGACCCGATGGTGCTGCAGGCAGGCTCCATCTGCGGCGCAAGCCCCTGGACCAACTTCTGGAAGGTGTTCCTGCCGCTGTGCCGCTCGGGGCTGTTCTCCGGTGCACTGATGGTATTCGTCATGTCGCTGGGCTACTACGTCACCCCGGCACTGCTTGGTGGCGCGCAAAACATGATGCTGCCCGAATTCATCATCCAGCAGGTGCAATCGTTCCTTAACTGGGGCCTGGCCAGCGCCGCCGCCGCACTGCTGGTGGTAATCACCCTGGTGCTCTTCTACCTGTACCTGAAGCTGCAACCGGAGTCCCCGGTCGGCAACGCGAGGTAAACCGCCATGCTTCTGTCTCCCAATGCCATGGGGCGCCCGCTGCGTACGGGCCTGTACCTGACCACCGGAGTGATTGCGGCCTTCCTGCTGCTGCCGGTAGTGTTCATCATCCTGCTGTCGTTTGGCTCATCACAGTGGCTGGTATTCCCGCCACCAGGCTGGACCTTCAAGTGGTATGCGCAGTTCTTCGCCAACCCGGAGTGGATGGACGCCGCCCTGGCCAGCTTCAAAGTCGCCGTGCTGACCACCATCGCCGCCGTGCTGCTGGGCCTGCCTACCGCATTCGCCCTGGTGCGCGGCCGCTTCCCCGGCCGCGAGATGCTCTACGGGCTTTTCACCATGCCCATGATCGTGCCGTTGGTGATCATTGCAGTGGCGGTGTATGCACTGTTTCTGAAGCTCGGCTACACGGGCACGCTGTTCGCCTTCGTGGTCAGCCATGTGATCGTCGCCCTGCCCTTCACCATCATTTCGATCATCAACTCGCTCAAGCTGTTCGACCAGTCGATCGAGGATGCCGCGGTGATCTGCGGTGCCTCGCGCCTGCAGGCGATCTTCAAGGTGACCTTCCCGGCCATTCGCCCGGGGATGATCGCCGGCGGTCTGTTCGCCTTCCTGGTCTCGTGGGACGAGGTAGTACTGAGCGTGATGATGGCCAGCCCCGACCTGCAAACCCTGCCCGTGAAGATGTGGACCACCCTGCGCCAGGACCTGAGCCCGGTGATCGCCGTCGCCTCGACGCTGCTGATCGGCCTGTCGCTGTTGGTCATGGTCATTGCCGCCGCCTTGCGCCGGCGCACCGAAACGAACGCCTGAGCGCCCGGAGAAAACAACAATGAGTGCAGTGATCAAAGACAACGCGCACAACAAGACCCTGGTCAGCCTGCGCGGCCTGAACAAGCATTACGGTGACTTCACCGCCGTGGATAACCTCGACCTGGAAATCCAGGACGGCGAGTTCCTCACCTTCCTCGGCTCCAGCGGCTCGGGCAAGTCCACCACCCTGTCGATGCTGGCCGGGTTCGAGACGCCCAGCAGCGGCGAGATTCTGGTCGAGGGGCAGTCGCTGGTGAATGTGCCACCGCACAAGCGCGACATCGGCATGGTGTTCCAGCGTTACTCGCTGTTCCCGCACCTGAATGTGCGTGACAACATCGCCTTCCCCCTGGCCATCCGCAAGCTCGGCGCTGCCGAAACCAAGAAGCGGGTCGACGCCATGCTCAAGCTGGTACAACTGGAGGCGTTCGCCCATCGCAGGCCTTCGCAGATGTCGGGCGGCCAGCAACAGCGTGTGGCGATTGCCCGCGCCCTGGTGTACGAACCGCGCATCCTGCTGATGGACGAGCCACTCGGCGCGCTGGACAAGAAACTGCGCGAAGACCTGCAGGATGAACTGCGCCAGCTGCACCGCCGGCTGGGCATCACTATCGTCTACGTCACCCACGACCAGGAAGAAGCCATGCGCCTGTCCCAGCGCATCGCCATCTTCAGCCACGGCAAGATCGTTGGCCTGGGCACCGGCTATGACCTCTACCAGAACCCACCCAATGCCTTTGTCGCCTCGTTCCTGGGCAACTCCAACTTCCTGCGCATCACGGCCAGCAGCAACGGTGCCGGCAGTTTCGAAGGCCAGCCAGTGGCGATCCGCCTGACGCCTGGCCTTGCGGCGGGGCAGGATGCGCTGATCATGGTACGCCCGGAAAAGGCCCTGGCACTCACCACCGACCAGGCTGCACGCGAACCGTTGCCAGCGGGCTGGAACGAAGTGATCGCCAAGGTCGGCGAGGTGCTGTTCCTTGGCGAAAGCCAGACCTGCCATGTAATGACCCCGGGCGGTACCGAACTGACCGTGAAAGCACTGTCGGCTGCGGGTATGTCCATGCAGCCCGGGGACACCGTGAAGGTCCGCTGGGCGGTTGCAGATGCCTGCATCTACACCGAATGGGCGCAAAGCGACCTGAGCAAGTCGGCCGGCGCGCACTGAGCATCAGCAGCAGGTAAATGGTTGACGCGCATTCCGACCAATGGTCATATGCGCGCCAGTTTCAGGTGTCCTGCGCCGCCGCGCGCAGGGTGAAACGGGAAGCCGGTGCGTCTTGGTTCACGACAAGTCCGGCGCTGCCCCCGCAACGGTAAGCGAGCGAAGCCTTCGACACACCACTGTGCACACGCATGGGAAGGTGAAGGCCTCATGACCCTCGCAAGCCCGGAGACCGGCCTGAAGCTTCACTTGGCAACCCGCGGTGGGCGGGCGCAGGCCGGTATCCGCGTGCGCGCCTGCGCCCGTGGTGGTTGTGCCTTTGCGTGTTTTCCACCGGGATCCATTCATTCCTGCAGCAGTGGAAAGACATGTCCCGTTTCTTCAAGCTTCACCCTCTGGCAGCCTGCCTGGCCGTCGCCCTGCCGGCCCTGGCCGATGACCACGACAACCCTGCGGTGGCGCTGCCATCCACAGCCATCACCGACACCCGCGCTGAGCAGAAGGTCGACCTCGCCACGCCGACCCAGGCCGGTTCACGCCTGAACCTCAGCACCCTGGAAACCCCGGCCAGCACCACGAGCATCACCGCCGAACAGATCCAGCAGCGCAACAACCTCACCGTGCAGGAGGCCGTGACCCGCTCGCCGGGCATCACCTTCATCGGCAGCCCAGGCGATGGCGGCACCGGCCTTTCGGCGCGCGGCTTTACCGGGCACGGTTCAGTGATGACCCTGTTCGACGGCGCACGCTTGTATACCGGGGCCGGCACCCAGACCTTTCCAGTCGACCCGTGGATGGTAGAGCGCATCGATGTGATCCGGGGCCCGGCCTCGGTACTGTATGGTGAAGGCGCCACCGGCGCGGTGATCAACGTCATCCCGAAAAAGCCGTTCACCGGCGACATTCACAACCACCTGCGCCTTGGCTATGGCTCCTGGGATCGCCAGCAACTGAGCCTGGACAGCGGTGGCAGCCTCAGCAAGCGCCTGAGTTACCGCCTGACCCTTGACCAGCAGGCTGGCAATGGCTGGGTCGACCGCACCAACTCGCGCAGCCTTGCCCTGAGTGCCGCACTGCAATTCGATGCCACTGACGACCTGAGCTTTACCCTGGCCCACGAGCGCGGCGACGCCGAGCCCGCCAATTACTACGGTACGCCGCTGATCGACGGCCACTACCGCAGCAGCCTGCGCAAGAAGAACTACAACATTCAGAATGACGTGCAGCGCTACCATGACGAATGGACCCGCTTCACCACTGACTGGGCTATCAGTGACCAGCTCAGTGCCAGCAACCAGCTGTACTACATCAAGAGCCGCCGGCATTGGCGCAATGCCGAGGATTACAGCTGGGACGCCGACCGCCAACAGCTGCTGCGCCAGAGCTACCTGCAGATCAAGCATGATCAGGAGCAGATAGGCGATCGCCAGACGTTCACCTTCGACCATGCGTTGTTCGGGCTTGCCAGCAGGACGATGGTTGGCGCCGAGTACAATAAGGTGCGCTTCAACGTTGACAGCAACTCGCCGTACAACGATGTGGGCGGCGACTACATCGACCCGTGGCAACCAGCCCCGGGCTGGTTCCACAGTGCTTCGCCCCTGCGACCGCAAACCTTGTCCACGACCCACACCTTCGCTCTGTTCGCCGAAAACCGCCTGCAGCTGACCGATCGCCTGTCGCTGGTGACCGGCGTGCGTCGCGACCAGAACCACATTGACCGCAACAACCTCACCGACGGCACGCGCAGCGACCGTAGCCTGCAAGGTGGCAACTGGCGCGCAGGGCTGGTGTTCGCCGTCAGTGACGACCTATCGCTGTACGGCCAGTACTCCACCAGCGAGGACGGGGTGAACGACCTGATCAGCCTCAATCCTGCGCAACTGAACTACGACCTCACCGAGTCCAAGCAGACCGAGCTGGGCCTGAAGCAGCGCTTCTGGGAAGGCCGTGGTGAATGGACGCTGGCGGCCTATCACATCGTCAAGAAAAAGCTGCTGGTGGATGACCCTATCACCCATGAAAAACAGCAGGCTGGGCAACAAACCTCCGATGGCCTGGAGGCGAGCCTTGAGCTGGCCTTGCCGCAGCAGTGGCAGGTCTCAGCCAATGCGTCACTGGTGCGCGCAAAGTACGATGAGTTCGACGAAATGGTGGCTGGTGTAACACAGGATCGCGCCGGCAATCGCCCGTCCAACGTGCCACGGCGTACTGCCAACCTGTGGCTGACCAAGGGCTTCGGTCAGCAAGTGGAGGCCGGCATTGGCGCACGGTACGTGGACGACCGCTATGCCAATACGGCCAACACTCAGCGTGCGCCGGGCTATACCGTGGTCGATGCCAACATCGGCTGGCAGCTGTTGCCGGATGTGCGCCTGGGGCTGCAGATAAACAACCTGTTTGACCGGGAATATGTGGCTTCGGCGTTCAGTGGCACGCAATGGATCATGGGCACGCCGCGGTCGTATTTCGCGACAGTGGATCACAGCTTCTGATTTGAGCTGACTCTAATGGCCTTATCGCCAATACAAAAACCACTACCCGGCACAAATGAAATTGTTATAAGATAACGTTTCATTTGACATCCATTCCTGCCTGCGACCCCTCCATGACAAGTGCCGCCGCCACCCCCACCCAGCTCACCCAGCGCCTGCAGAGCATCGATGCCCTGCGCGGCCTGGTGATCCTGTTCATGCTGCTTGACCACGTGCGCGAGACATTCTTCCTGCACCGCCAGGTCAGCGACCCGATGAGCATCGACGCCACCGACCCGTCCCTGTTCTTCAGCCGCACCCTGGCCCACCTGTGTGCACCAGTGTTCGTACTGCTCACTGGCCTGTCAGCCTGGCTGTACGGCGAGAAGTATCAGGGCCGCAGCGATGTCTCGGCGTTCCTGTTCAAGCGCGGCCTGTTCCTGGTTGTGCTGGAGTTCACCTTGGTGAATTTCGCCTGGACGTTCCAGCTGCCGCCCAGCGTCATCTACCTGCAGGTGATCTGGGCCATCGGGGTCAGCATGATCGCCCTGTCGCTGCTGGTGTGGCTGCCGCGCCCGGTGCTGGTTGTGCTGGGCGCAGTGATCATCGCCGGCCACAACCTGCTCGACGGCCTGCACTTTGGCACGGAGTCGGCGATGCATGTGCCGTGGGCGATCCTGCACGACCGTGGCTGGCTGGAACTCTCTGAAAGCCTGCGCCTGCGCACCTCCTACCCGGTACTGCCGTGGATCGGCGTAATTGCCTTGGGCTACGGCCTGGGCCCTTGGTTCGCCCGTGGCAGCGATGCCGGCCAGCGTCAGTATCGGCTGCTGCTGGCAGGGCTAATCGCCCTGCTCGGCTTCATGGCGCTGCGCATGCTCAATGGCTACGGCGAAGCGCCGTGGAGCGGCTACCCGACGCTTACCCAGACCGTGATGAGTTTCTTCAACATCACCAAGTACCCGCCTTCACTGTTGTTCCTGGCCTTGACCCTGGGCTGCGGCCTGCTGTTGCTGCGCGCCTTTGAACGCGCAGGGCAAGCCCGCTGGATCGGCGCTCTGGCGGTGTTCGGCGCGGCGCCGATGTTCTTCTATCTGCTGCACCTTTATGTGCTGAAACTGATGTACCTGGCCAGCGTCGCCCTGTTCGGCCGCAATCACGGCGACTACTTCGGTTTCGACGGCATTGGCGCTGTGTGGCTGGGTGCTGTGCTGCTTGCCGTGGCGCTGTACCTGCCGGTGCGCTGGTTTGCCAGGCTCAAGGCGCGCCGACGCGACATCACCTGGCTGAAGTACTTCTGATTTAGCGTTTTCACCGGCTGCCTGATGGTCTACCATGCGGGCCGCCGGTTTCCACCACGGAAATAATAGGGAATCCCAGGCCGCCCAGGCGCGCCAAACGGAACTGCCCCCGCAACTGTAAGTGCCGAGCCCGCTCCATCGATGCCACTGGATCAGCCGATCCGGGAAGGCTGGAGCCGGGTGATGACGCACCAGTCAGGAGACCTGCCGGCTTACATTCACCAACCGGCGGGGTGTCCGGGATTGGCCATCAGAGTTGCCCCTGTCGCCTGCAGGGGCTCGGCGATGCCTGTCCGTGCGTTCCTTCCGTGAACTGTCTGATAGGAGATCGCCCTGCATGCTGTCCCGTTTCGCCACCCTGCTCGTCGGCTTGAGCCTCACCGGTGCGGCACAGGCCGCCGCCACGCACTACCCGCTGACCGTGGACAACTGCGGCATGCCGCAAACCTTCACCCACGCCCCCGAGCGTGCAGTGACCATCGGCCAGGCCGGCACCGAAATCCTCTACGCGCTGGGGTTGGGCGACAAACTGGCCGGCACATCGCTGTGGTTCAACAACGTCTTGCCCGAGTACAAGGCGCAGAACGACAAGGTGCCGCGCCTGGCCGACAACGACCCGAGCTTCGAAGCGGTGGTGGGCAAGCGCCCCGAACTTGTGGCGGTGCAGTTTGAGTGGATGGTCGGCGCCCAGGGCGTGGTCGCGACCCGTGAGCAGTTCAACGAACTGAAGATCCCCACCTATCTGCTGCCCTCGGACTGCGAAGGCAAGGACAACCTGGTGGGGGCCGATGGCACGCGACTGCAGGCATTTCAGGTCCAGAGCATCTACAAGAGCGTCAGCCAGCTGGCGGAAATCTTCGACGTCCAGGACCGCGGCGCGGCACTGAACAGCGACCTCAAGGCACGCCTGGACAGCGCCAGGCAACAACTGGCCGGCAAAGACCTGAGCCAGACCTCGGCACTGTTCTGGTTCTCTAGCGCCGACCTCGACATCGACCCTTATGTTGCGGGTCGCCAGGGCGTGGCGGACTTCATGCTGCGCACCCTGGGTGTACGCAACGTGGTCGAGTCCACCGAAGAATGGCCCACGGTGGGCTGGGAAACCATCGCCAAGGCCAACCCTACGTGGCTGATCATCGCCCGCATGGATCGCCGCCGCTTTCCGGCCGACGACTACCAGAAGAAGCTCGAATTCCTGCGCAACGACCCGGTAACCCAGCACATGGATGCCGTGAAGAACAACCGCATCATCATCCTCGACGCCGATGCCATGCAGGCCGGTATCCGTCTGTTCCAGGGCCTGCAGACCCTGTCGGCAGCCTTCGCCAGCGGTAAAGCTGCACCGTGATGAACCGTATGCTGCCTTACTGTGCCCTGGCCCTGGTTGCCTTGCTCGGCGCGCTGCTTGCCGGCACTGCCATTGGCGAGACCACCGTGTCACCCAGCGTGGTGTACCAGGTACTGGCCAACCACCTGTGGCAGGCCGGTTACCCGGTCGACCCGATCGACGCCGGTATCGTCTGGAACTACCGCCTGACCCGCACGCTGGTCGCCGCAGCCTGTGGCGCAGGGCTGGCGACCTGCGGGGTGATCCTGCAGGCGCTGCTGCGCAATCCGCTGGCCGAACCCTACTTGCTGGGCCTGTCAGCCGGGGCTTCGACCGGCGCCGTGCTGGTGGGCCTGCTGGGCCTGGGCAGCGTTGCCCTGAGCATGTCGGGCGGCGCCTTCGTCGGCGCCGTCGCGGCCTTCGCCCTGGTCCTGGTGCTGGCCCGCGCAGCCGGCCCGAGCAACAACAATGCCCAAGTGATCCTGGCAGGGATTGCCGGCTCGCAACTGTTCAACGCCCTGACGGCGTTTCTGATCACCAAATCAGCCACCGCCGAACAGGCTCGCGGCATCCTGTTCTGGCTGCTGGGCAACCTCAGTGGCGTGCGCTGGCCGTCAGTATGGCTGGCGCTGCCAGTGGCACTGTTCGGGCTGGTGGTGTGCCTGTGGCACCGGCGCACACTCGACGCTTTTACCTTCGGCACCGATTCGGCGGCGTCGCTGGGCATCGCGGTGCGGCGCAGCCAGTTGCTGCTGATCAGCTGCGCAGCGCTGGTGACGGCGGTGATGGTGTCGATCGTCGGCGCCATCGGTTTTGTCGGGCTGGTGATCCCCCATGCGCTGCGGCTGTTGCTCGGCCCCGGTCACAGCCGCCTGCTGCCGGCCAGTGCCCTGGGCGGAGCGCTGTTCCTGATCGCCGCGGACATGCTTTCCCGCACGCTGATCCCCGGCCAGGTGATTCCGGTGGGCGTGGTCACAGCGCTGATCGGCGCACCTGTGTTTGCGTTGATCCTGGTCAGCCGCAGGGGGCGCGCATGACGGCCATGACACCCCCAAAGGTCGCCCCGCTCGCCTGCCAAGGCTTGAGTTTGCAACTGTCGGGCAACCCCGTGCTGCGCGATATCAACCTGACGGTCGCCGCGGGTGAAACACTCGGCATCGTCGGCCCGAATGGTTCCGGCAAATCGTCCCTGCTCAAACTGCTGGCCGGGCTGCGCACGCCGCATAGCGGCAGTGTGCAATTGCTCGGCGAGCCGCTTGCGCGCCTGCCGCGTCGGCGCATCGCCCAGGCCTTGGCGCTGGTCGAGCAACAGGCCGACACCCTCGACGCCATCAGCGTGTTCGACGCCGTGGCGCTAGGGCGTACCCCTTGGTTGTCAGCCCTGGCGCCGTTTTCCCAGGAAGATCGCGCGGTCGTCGAACAGGCCCTGGCCGACCTCGATGCCTCGCACCTGCGTACTCGCATCTGGAGTTCGCTGTCCGGTGGCGAACGCCAGCGCGTCCACATTGCCCGCGCTCTGGCCCAGCGCCCGCAGGTACTGCTGCTCGATGAGCCAACCAATCATCTCGACATCCAGCACCAGTTGAGCCTGCTGCAACAGGTACAGGCGTTGCCGGTGACCACCCTGGTGGCCCTGCACGACCTTAACCAGGCGCTGACCTGCGACCGCGTGGCGGTGCTCGAACACGGCCGTCTGGTCGCCCTCGGCAAGCCGCTGGAGGTACTCACCCCCGAGCGTTTGCTGAGCACCTTTGGCGTCCATGCCCACTACCTCACCGACCCCTTCGACGGCGCGCGCATCCTGCGCTTTCGCGCCCCCTGAACCAGGAAGCTCCCGGATGCTGTTGCGCACTACCGTCCTGCTGATCGCCAACGCTCTGCTACCTTTCGCCGCGCTGGCCGACGTGCACGAAGTGAAGATGCTCACCCGCGGCGCGGCCGGTGCCATGGTCTATGAGCCCGACCACCTGCGTATTGCACCGGGTGATACGGTACGCTTCGTGCCGACCCAGAGCGGCCACAACGCGGCCAGCCTGCCCGGGTTGCTGCCGGCAGGTGCCGAGGCGTTCAAGAGCAAGCTGAACCAGCCCTTCGAGCAGTCCTTTACGGTGCCAGGGGTGTACGGAGTCCAGTGCATCCCACACCTGGCCATGGGTATGGTGATGCTGATCCAGGTGGGCGATACCGGCTTGACCGAATTGCCAGCGGATTTGCCTGCGCGGGCACGTACGCGCCTGGCAGCCCAACTGCAGCAGTTGGAGGCCGGCCAATGAACCGTTTGCTTCTTGCCCTGCCACTACTGGGCCTGGCGCCCTTGGCGCTGGCTGAATCCGCACAGTCGCAGAGCAACGGCTTGGTCGAAGACAGCAGCTGGAGCATCCTCAACCGCACGGTCTACGACCAGCGTGATTACAAGCATGGCGGGCGCAACAGTGCCGGCCGTAATGCCTACAAACCCCGCAACGAACGCAATGGCCTGGCCGAGGAATGGGCCTACGGTTTGATGGGTACATTCCAGTCCGGTTTTACCCAAGGCCTGATCGGTGTTGGCATCGATGCCCATGCCTACCTTGGTGTACAACTCGACAGCGGTGGGGGTCGAACCGGCAAGGCCCGCTTACTGGGTGTGGACAACCAGGGCCACCCCAAGAACGAATACAGCCGGGGCGGTGCGGCATTAAAGCTGCGCGTCTCCAACACCGTGCTGTCTTATGGCGAGCAGCGGGTGAAAACGCCGGTATTCAGCTCTTCCGACAGCCGCTTGCTACCCGAAACCGCCACCGGGTTCTTTCTTACCAGCAATGAAATCGACAAGGTCAAGCTGATTGCCGGCCACTTCAACGAAAGCACCGACCGCAACGCTTCAAGCCATGACCAGGGCTTCGTCGTGAATTACTCCAACGGTCGCCAGGGCAACAGCTTCGACGTTGCCGGTGCGGTGTGGAACCCCAGTGCTGCCTTGGGCGCCAGCCTGTACACCTCCCGCTATGAAGACACCTGGAACCAGCATTACCTGGGCAGCACCCTCACCCATGCGCTGGATGACCGGCGCAGCCTGAGCCTGGACCTCAACCTGTACCGCACCACCGACACCGGCAAAGCGCTGTCCGGGCGCATCGACAACACCACCTGGAGCCTGGTTTCGCGCTATAGCCATGGCCCACATGCTTTCAGCCTGGGCTGGCAGCAGGTGGATGGCAACACGCCGTTCGACTACGTGACCCGCGGCGCTATCTACATTGCCAACGCCGTGCAGATGTCTGACTTCAACGCACCCAACGAAAAGTCCTGGCAAGCGCGCTATGACCTGAACATGGGTGCTTTTGGGGTGCCGGGGTTGAACCTGACGGCACTGTATGTGCGCGGGTTCGATATCGATGGCACGCACGTGGACCCCAACGGCGGGTATGCGTACCTGGGCTATGGCAAGGGTGGCAAGCACTGGGAGAGAGACCTTGAGGCGCGGTATGTGGTGCAGAGTGGCAAGGCCAAGGGCACGGCGTTTTCATTGAGGCACAATGTGCACCGCGGGGATACGGCGCAGGCCGAACTGGACGGCAACCAGATCCGCCTGGCAGTGGAGTGGCCGCTGTCGGGCGGGCTCTGAGTGGTTTCATCCTCCTTGTGCGCCGCATTGATGATGCCCTTGCCGTTCCCGGTATCCACCCTCGTCACTGCAAAGCAGGAAAGATCCTAAACCGCCTGCAACTGTTCCATGTGCGTAGTCCGCCACACCGGGTCATCCTCTACGTTGATCACCGTGAAGCCCTGCCGCTCCCAGAACCGGATCGCCCCTGCCAGAAACGGATGGGTGTGCAGGTACAGACATTCAATACCTGCGCGGACGGCGTGCTCTCGCAAGGCCTGGAACAGTGCCGCGGCCAGGCCGTTGCGGCGGTATTCGGGGAGCACGAACAGGCGCACGATTTCGACGACGCGTTTGCCGTGGTAATCGAGTTGGCGGAAGCGATGGTCATAGGGCAGGTAGCCAATGACGGCGATCAACGTGCCACGATCACGGGCTTCCAGAAAGTGTCCGTCGCCATCAAGGTAGGTCGCCTCGAAATGGGCCAGGTCCTTGGGCAAAGGCGAATGGGCGAGCATGGGGAACAGCTCGCGTCGCGCACTGTCGACGAAGGCAACGACTTCATCGATGGCGTCACGGCCGGGTGATTGGAAGGTCCAGTCGGGCATGGGATTGATGCGATGGCTTGGGGAACGTGTTTCTACCCTACAGCATCTGACGGCGCAATGCAGGGCCGGCCCGACCTCGCTATAATCCTCGGCCGCAAACGCGCCCAAGGCCAGCCCATGCCCCGCCTCTCCAAGTTGTTGCTGCCGCTGCTGTTCGCCGCCGCTCTCGCCGCATGCGACCAGAAGCCGACCCGCGAAGAGCAGATCCTGGCCAACCTGCCCTTGCAGGAAGCCTATGAGCACAACATCGACCGTATGGCGTTGCTGCTGACCCGTAGCCACCCGCGACTCGATGAAGAAACAATCCGCAGCGTGCTGCGCAAGCACCTCACGGTCGAGGATCAGCGCCAGGACCTGTTCAAGCTCTACAGCGAAAAGAACTTCAGCGACGCCGAGTTCGCCACTATCGTCGAGGTGACTCGGGACCCGGCAAAGGCCAAGGCCTTGGCGCAGACCGAGGACGGCCAGCAACTGAGCGCGAAACTTACCCGGCTGATGCGCGAGACAGCACGCGATGAAAAGGCCCAGGCATTGGCCGAACAGCGCCTGCAGCAGGTGCAGGACGAGCTGAACGCATTGGAAAACGCCGGTTCCTGACCGATTGCGACAGCCCCACATCCATCCCGTAGCCGTACAATCCCATAACGAGTAAGGTTATTTCTTTTGCGCCAGTGAGGTCTGGATTGCCACACGCCAAGCATGGACTGCGCCTGGACTTGCGCACGCTGATCCTCATCCTTTGCACACTCACCGCCCTGGTGATGCTCTGTGCCAGCTACTTCGCCAGCTACCGGGTGCAGCGCCAGTTGCTCATCGATAACGCCCTGGAAGCCAACCGGGTATATGCGGCGAAGCTGGCGGCAATCACCGAAACCTTCATCGCGACTGCCTTGCAACAGCTGTCATTCAGCGCCAGTGTGCAGGGGCGGCAACTGGCCGACGGTGCGGCGCTGGAAGCAGAAACCACACGGTTGCTGCGCCAGAGCATGGCCTTCAACTCCACCTTCGTGGTCGATGCCGAAGGTATCGTGAGGGCGATTTCACCCGCTGCGCTGCGTCATTACCTTGGCCGCAAGGTACAGACGCCCGGTACTGAAGAGGCATTGCGCGAACGCCGGCCCTTGGTGTCGACGCCTTACCTGTCGGCGGCCAACAACCTGGTGGTGGCGCTTTCGCAGCCGATCTTCGATGCCAACGGCCGCTACCTGGGCTATGTCGGCGGCAGCCTCTACCTGCGCGAACGCAACATACTCAACAGCCTGCTGGGCAAGCATTTCTACAAGGACGGCTCCTACCTCTATGTAGTCGATCGCAACCGCCGCCTGCTCTATCACCCCAATGCCGAACGGGTAGGCAGCGTGGTCGAGGGCAATACCCTGATCGACCAGCTGAAAGAACTGCAGCACGGCACGCGGCAGGTCATCAACAGCCAAGGGGTAGCCATGCTGGCGGGCTTCGCCACAGTGCCCAGTACCGGTTGGGGCGTGGTCGCGCAACAACCGCTGGCGCAAACGGTGGCGCCGTTGAGTCATCTGATTCTCACGGTCATGGGCATCTCGGCCCCCCTGGCACTGGTGGGCAGCCTGCTGCTGTGGTGGCTGGCGTTGACCATCGCCAGGCCACTTTGGCAACTGGCCGCCGGTGCCCGCACCATGGACCGCACCGGCACCGCCGAACGGCTGCACAGGGTACACGCCTGGTACTTCGAGGCCGCCGAACTCAAACGGGCCATGCTGTTCGGCCTGAATCTGCTGCAAGAGCGCATCGGCCGGCTCAACCGCGATGCCCAGACCGATCCGCTCACCGGCCTGGGCAACCGCCGCAGCCTGGAATTCAAGCTGTCGCTGCTGGAGGCCGAAGGCCGCGCATTTTCAGTCATCGTGCTGGATATCGACCACTTCAAGCGGATCAATGATGGGCATGGGCATGATGTCGGGGACCAGGTGCTGCAGCGCTTGGCGGCAATCATGCGTGGCTGTTGCCGTGAAGGTGACCTGCTGTGCCGGACCGGTGGGGAGGAGTTCCTTATGCTGCTGCCTGGGGCCAGTGAGGCGGTCGCGACGGCGGTCGCGCAGCGGCTGCGCGTGATGGTGCAGGACACCGCGATAGAACCGGTAGGCGCGGTGACCATCTCACTGGGGGTGGCACATTGGCAGGCCGAGCAGGAACGCGAGCCGGGTGCAGCGCTCAGCCAGGCGGATAGCGCGTTATACCGGGCCAAGCGCGAAGGGCGAAATAGGGTGTGCAGCGAAGCTGGCAGGCATTGACTGGCGGCCATCCGTCGGTTGCACGGCACCTTGCAGCCGGCCAACCAGCCGAAGATTGGGTAATCAATCCAACAGGAGATCCCCATGAAGCGGATTACCCATCATGCGCTGTTGCTCGCCCTTTGCCTGGGCGCCGGCACATCCGTCGCTCTGGCGGCGACCGACATGAACGACAACGGTAACTCGCCCCCCGGCTCCGGCACGATGGCAGGCGACAAGGGCGGTGCGACGGGGTCGGGTGTGCCTGCCGATGCCACCGGCAGCGGAACGGGTAGCAATGATACTGACAATACCGGGGGAGATGGAACTACCAAGGGCTCGGGCAGCAATGGCTCAGGGGGCTCCGGTGGGGCTTCGGGCTCGGAAAGTGGTAGCGGCGGCAGTGGTGGTACTGGTGGTAGTAGCGGTGGGTCGGGTAGTGGCGGCTGAGCAAATCCCCCCACGGGCGGGTTATCTGGACCGAATGTAACAAGTATTGTCATAAAACTGTCGTGTATTGGTCATAGGATTGACCCCAACCTGACATTTACCTTCTTCATGGATGAGCGTCTAAATGCGTCGTGTGGTTTTCAATCAGAAAGGTGGCGTGGGCAAGTCAAGCATCGCCTGCAACCTTGCCGCCGCCAGTGCCGCCGAGGGTTATCGCACGTTGCTGGTGGACCTCGACCCGCAGGCCAACGCCACCTACTACCTCACTGGCCTCACCAACGACGCCATCCCCGCCGGCATCGCCGACTTTTTTCGCCAGACGCTGTCGCCCGTCACCGCTGCCGGCAAAAAGCACCGCGTGGCCATCACTGAAACCCGCTACCGCAACCTGCATCTGGTGACCGCCAGCCCAGACCTCAGCGACTTGCAGAGCAAGCTTGAAAGCAAGTTCAAGATCAACAAGCTGCGCAAGCTGTTGGTGGAGCTGGGCGAGGACTACGAACGGATCTACATCGACACCCCGCCTGCGCTCAACTTCTATACCTTCAGCGCTTTGGTAGCAGCTGAGCGCCTGTTGATCCCGTTCGATTGCGACAGCTTCTCGCGCCAGGCGCTGCACAGTGTCATGGCCGAAGTCGAGGAGCTGCGCCTGGACCACAACCCGGCGCTGCAAGTGGAAGGCGTTGTGGTCAACCAGTTCGCCGGGCGCACAGCGTTGCACCAGAGGCTGGTTGATCAACTGCGCAGCGAGGGCATGCCCGTGCTGCCGGTGTACTTGAGCAGTTCGATCAAGATGCGAGAGTCACACCTGGCGTCGGTACCGCTGGTACACCTGGCGCCACGGCACAAACTGGCGATGGAGTTCGTCGACCTGCTCGATGCGCTGGAGCGGGCTGCCTGAGCTGCACCGACCGATACAGGCTCAGGCCGATACCACTGAGCCTATGAAATTGGCCAGTTCGGCCGTTTTCGGTGCCGCAAAGACTTCTCGCGGGTTACCCACTTCATGCACCTTGCCATGGTGCATGAACACCAGTTTATCGCCCACTTCGCGGGCAAAGCGCATCTCATGGGTGACCATGATCAGGGTCATGCCTTCACTGGCCAGCTGGCGCACCACGCCCAACACCTCGTTGACCAGTTCGGGGTCGAGCGCCGAGGTGATCTCGTCGCACAGCAGCACCTTGGGCGACATGGCCAGCGCCCTCGCGATCGCCACCCGCTGTTGCTGGCCACCGGAAAGCCGGTCGGGGTAGGCATCGAATTTTTCCGCCAGGCCCACCCGCGCCAGCATCTGTTCAGCCAGTTGGCGCGCCTGGGCCCTGCTGGCCTTCTTCACCACCTGGGGCGCGAGCATCACGTTCTCGCCCACGCTCAGGTGCGGGAACAGGTTGAACTGCTGGAACACCATGCCCACTTTCTGACGCAGGGAACGCAGGTCAGCGCGGCCGGCATCGAGGTATTCACCGTCCACCTCGATCACGCCATCGCTGATCGACTCCAGGCCATTGAGCGTGCGCAACAAGGTACTTTTGCCCGAGCCGCTGCGGCCGATGATCGCTACCACCTCGCCCTCTTCGATGCTCAGGTCGACGCCCTTGAGCACATGGTTGTCGCCGTAGTATTTGTGCAGCGCGGACACTCTAAGCAGGGGCATGCAGCCTCCTTTCCAGATAACGGGCGCTCAGCGAGAGCGGGTAACAGAGGATGAAATAGCCCAGCGCGACCAGCCCATAGACCATGAACGGCTCGAAGGTGGCGTTGGCCAGCATGCCGCCGGTCTTGGTCAACTCGGTGAAGCCGATGATCGACGTGACCGCCGTGCCTTTGACCACCTGCACCGAAAAGCCCACGGTCGGTGCTACGGCAATGCGCAACGCCTGTGGCAGGATCACATGGCGCAGCTGCTCCATGCGGCTCAGTGCCAGGCTGCCGGACGCCTCCCACTGGCCGTTTGGAATGGACTCGACACAGCCGCGCCAGATCTCGGCAAGGAACGCACTGGTGAACAGGGTCAGGGCAATGGCAGCCGCCATCCAGGCAGACACATCCAGGCCGAACAAGGCAATGCCGAAAAACACCATGAACAGTTGCATCAGCAATGGCGTGCCTTGAAACAGCTCGATGTAGCCCCGCGCCAGGCCACGCAGCCACGGCCATTGAGCAATGCGTGCGACCAGCACCAGCAGCCCGGCCAGGCCACCAAAGAAGAAGGCCACCAGCGACAACAGCAAGGTCCATTGCAGACCGATCAGCAGGTTGCGCAGGATGTCCCAGAAGGTGAAGTCCATTCAGCGTCTCCCCATCAGCAAGCGCTGCCCCAACCATGCCAGCAATTGACGCAAGGCGATGGCCATGACCAGGTACAGCACGGTGGTCAGCAGGTAGGTTTCAAATGCACGGAAATTGCGCGACTGGATGAAGTTGGCGGCGAACGACAGTTCCTCGGTGGCGATTTGCGAACACACCGCCGAGCCGAGCATGACGATCACGATCTGGCTCGTCAGTGCCGGCCATACCTTGGCCAGGGCAGGCTGCAACACCACATGACGGAACGCCTCGAAGCGGCTCATGGCCAGGGCTGCAGCAGCTTCCAGCTGGCCCTTGGGAATGGCCTGAATACCCGCCCTGATGATCTCGGTGGAGTAGGCACCCAGGTTGATCACCATAGCCAGCACCGCTGCCTGCCACTCGGTCAGGCGAATGCCCAGCGCCGGCAGGCCGAAGAAGATGAAGAACAGCTGGACGATGAAGGGCGTGTTACGGATCAGCTCCACATACAGACCAAACAGCATGTCGAATGGGCGCACACGCCAGGCGCGAACCCCCGCGCCGAGCACGCCGATGGCCACGCCCAGCAAGGTGCCGACCACCGTCAGCTGCAGGGTGAACCAGGCGCCCTTGAGCAATAGGGGGGCCTGGGCCAGCACGGGGGCGAAGTCGAATTCATAGGCCATGGTGACAGGCTCCGGGTACAGCTCAGAGGTCGGCCGGCAGCGGCTGCTTCAGCCATTTTTCGGCATTGCGGTTAAGGCTACCGTCGGCCTTGGCGGCTTCAAGCGTGGCATTGACTTTGTCCAGCAGCGCCGGCTCGTTCTTGGCCAGGCCCACATAGACAGGCGAGTCCTTGAGCTTGACCTTGACTACCGGCACCTTGGCCGGGTTCTTCTGGGCAATGGCGGCCATCACCACGCTGCCGCTGGCGATCAGTTCGACCTGGCCAGAGAGGTAGGCGGCGATGGTCGAGTTGTTGTCTTCAAAGCGCTTGATCACCGCCCCCTTCGGCGCTACGGCGCTCAGTTCCATGTCCTCGATCGAGCCACGGGTGACGCTGATGGTCTTGCCAGCGACTGCGTCGATCCCCGCGATGTCCACCTCGGCCGGGCCGAATACGGCCAGGTAGAAAGGCGCATAAGGGCGGGAGAAATCGATCACCGCCGCACGCTCCGGGTTCTTGCCCAGGCTGGAAATCACCAGGTCGACCTTGCCTGTGGTGAGGAACGGTATGCGGTTGGTGCTGTTTACCGGGGTCAGGGCCAGCTTCACACCCAGCTTGTCTGCCAAAAGCTGTGCAGTGTCGATGTCCAGGCCACGGGGCTTGAGGTCTGGCCCGACCGAGCCGAAGGGTGGGAAGTCCTGGGGCACTGCCACCTTGAGCACGCCACGGGCGCTGATGTCGGCCAAGGCATCAGCCTGGGCGGTTGGCAGCATGAGGGCGCTGCTGCAGAACAGGCTGGCCAGGAACAAGGTGCGGAATGTCTTCATGGTGTGGCCTCGCAGATAACCAGGGAAAAGAGTGCTGGCTGGCCAGTGCACGGGCCATGCCAAAGTCCATGCTGGCACTGGCTTTACGTGCGCATGCCCTGCGCTGAACGGTCTTACTGGTCTGAACAGTCGCCTGCCTGCCCAGTCGCCCCGCCGCCGTCACGCCCCGCTTTTGTGCAAGGCCGCATTTGCCTGCATCAGCGCGGAGCAATGCTTGCAAGCGCCTGACAATGGCCGTAAAAAGCCAAGGTCATCGCCCTCCGACCGGTCTGAACAGCATGCTCGACACCCTACCCCGCGCCGTCCCCGAACAGGCCCTGCAAGGCATCCGCAAATTGATCGAAGACGGCGGCTATCAGCCCGGTGATGCCCTGCCCTCGCAGCGCGACCTTGCCGAGCAGCTGGGGGTCAGCAGAGCCTCTCTGCGAGAAGCGCTCTCCTCCCTAAGCGCTTTAGGATTGGTGAGCGTGCAGCCGGGCAAGGGTGTGTTCGTGCAAGCGCCAACGCCTTCGGCATTTGCCTGGCCCTATGCCGAACAGGTCTCTGCAAGCGACACCTTCCAGCTGCGTTACGCCTTGGAGGGTTTCGCCGCTGGGCAGGCGGCACTGGCACTGACTGCGGACGACATCGATCGCCTGGAAGTGAATGTAGAGGCGATGCATCAGGAGTTGCGCGCGGGCCGCTTCGAAGCCGCCGCACGGCTGGATTTCGCCTTTCACCAGCAATTGCTGCAAGCCTGCGGCAACCAAGCCATGCTGCAGGTGATCACCGCCAGCCAGGAGATTTTCCTGGAAAGCCAGAAGCTGCCCTTCATCCGCCCGGAACGGGCGATGGAAACCTGGCAGGAACACCGCAAAATTCTGCGCGCCCTGGCTCGCCGCTCACAGTCGGCGGCGCAGAAGGCGATGCAGGAGCATATTCGCAACGCGGCTTCGCGAACCGGGGTGGTTTTTTCGGTGTAACGCCCGCTAATTGCTGCACTGACGGCGGCGTGGCCACGAAGGGGCTCACGCGGTCAAAACAGATATCTGGGCGTCGTCCTCGAAGAAGCGCCCTGTCGCTCGCACCGGTTTACTGCCTGCAACAACAACGATGACGCGGCCAGACCGCTTCACTAATCCGCCAGGCTGCCTTTGAAAACCGGAGCGCTTCCACATGTCCGCATCTCACGAGGTATCCCCCGCCACCCTGCGCCGGGTCATCGCCGCCTCCGCCATCGGCAACTTCGTCGAATGGTTCGACTTTGCCGTCTATGGCTTTCTCGCAACGATTATTGCCAGTCAGTTCTTCGCCAGCGGCGACGCCAGCGTGGCCTTGCTGAAGACCTTTGCCGTTTTCGCCGTGGCCTTCGCCTTGCGGCCACTGGGCGGGATCGTGTTCGGGGCGCTGGGTGACCGGCTGGGACGCAAACGCATCCTGTCACTGACCATCCTGCTGATGGCCGGCTCCACCACACTGATCGGCCTGCTGCCGACCTACGCCAGCATCGGCCTTGCAGCCCCTGCCCTGCTGACCCTTGCACGCTGCTTGCAGGGCTTTTCTGCCGGCGGCGAATATGCCGGTGCCTGCGCGTACCTCATGGAGCACGCACCGCAGAACAAGCGCGCGTTCTACGGCAGCTTCGTGCCCGTTTCGACCTTTTCTGCCTTCGCCTGCGCGGCGGTGATCGCCTACGGCCTTGAGGCAAGCCTGTCGGCCGAAGCGATGGCAGCCTGGGGCTGGCGCATACCGTTCCTGGTGGCTGCGCCGCTCGGCCTGGTGGGCTTGTACCTGCGCTGGCGCATGGAGGAAACCCCGGCATTTCGCGAGGCCATCGCTCAAGGCAAAACCCATGAACATTCGCCACTCAAGGACACGTTGCGTAACCATGGCCGGGCCATCCGCAACCTGGGTGCCTTCATCTCGCTTACAGCGTTGTCCTTCTACATGTTCACCACTTACTTCGCCACCTACCTGCAGATGGTCGGCAACCTGACCCGCGCCCAGTCGCTGCTGGTGACCACCGTGGCCCTGCTGTTCGCTGCCATCGGTTGTCCGCTGGCCGGCGCGTTCTCAGACCGGGTCGGGCGGCGCAAGACCATTGGTTTCACCTGCCTGTGGGTAATGGTGTGTGTATTCCCGGCTTATTGGTTGGCCAGTTCCGGGTCGGTGACGGCCGCGCTGATGGGGGTCATCCTGTTGGCGGTGGGCGCACTGTGCAGTGGTGTGGTAACCGCCGCGTTGCTGTCGGAGAGTTTCCCGACCCGCACCCGCTACACCGCATCGGCGATTACCTACAACGTAGCCTATACGCTGTTTGGCGGCACCGCACCGCTGGTGGCGACCTGGCTGATCGGACAGACCGGCAGCAGCCTGGCGCCGGCGTTCTACCTGGTGGTCATCGCGCTGGTGGCGCTGGTGGGTGGGTTGGCTTTGCCGGAGACATCGCGAATATCGTTGCATGAGGAAACAGCCGGGGGTGAGGTGGGTCGCGAGGCCGCCAGCACGGTTTGAGAGGTGGGGCTGCATTGCAGCCCTTTCACAACAAATGGTGCCTTCAAGAGCACGCGCGCTGAGAACGCTTTGCTCCGAGTCCGATAATCGCCCACTTTCCACGATGCGACACCTAACCCAATTGACGAAACTAACCAGGTGGTACAAACATACGGGCATTCAACAACAACAAAGTGATGCCCGCCATGAAGCCCCTTATCCTTGTGCTCAACGGCCCCAACTTGAACATGCTGGGTACTCGCGAGCCTGCCCAGTACGGCCGTGAAACCCTTGCTGACCTGGCTCAGAGCTGCGCAGACACCGCGCAGGCCCACGACCTGGAAATCGAATTTCGCCAGACCAATCACGAAGGCGATCTGATCGACTGGATCCACGCTGCCCGTGGTCGCTGCGCAGGTATCGTGATCAACCCAGGTGCCTGGACCCACACCTCGGTCGCCATCCGCGACGCGCTGGTCGCCAGCGAGTTGCCTGTGATCGAAGTGCACCTCTCAAACGTGCACAAGCGCGAGCCGTTCCGCCACCTGTCGTTCGTCTCGTCGATCGCGGTTGGTGTTATCTGCGGTCTGGGTAGCCACGGCTACCGTATGGCTCTGGCGCACTTCGCCGAAATGTTCCAGGAGCAGGCAGCATGACTCAGCCGGCCATCCTTGCCGGCCTGATCGGCCGTGGTATTCAGCTGTCGCGCACCCCTGCCCTGCATGAACATGAAGGCGATGCGCAGGACTTACGCTACCTCTATCGCTTGATTGACGCCGACCAACTGCAGCTGGACGACAGCGCCTTGGCGCAATTGCTCGAAGCCGCCCAGCACACAGGCTTCACCGGGCTCAATATCACCTACCCGTTCAAGCAGGCGATCCTGCCACTGCTCGACGAACTGTCCGATGAGGCCAGGGGTATCGGTGCGGTCAACACTGTGGTCCTCAAGGACGGCAGGCGTGTGGGCCATAACACTGACTGCCTGGGCTTCGCCGAGGGCTTGCGTCGCGGCCTGCCCGACGTCGCGCGCCGGCAAGTGGTGCAGATGGGTGCCGGCGGTGCTGGCTCGGCAGTGGCCCATGCGTTGCTGGGCGAAGGGGTCGAGCGGCTGGTGCTGTTCGAAGTGGACGCAGCGCGCGCACAAGCACTGGTCGACAACCTCAACGGCCACTTCGGCGCAGATCGAGCCATTGTGGGCACAGACTTGGCGGCTGAGATTGCCGAGGCGGACGGGCTGGTCAACACCACGCCGGTCGGCATGGCCAAACTTCCGGGCACGCCGCTGCCGGTCGAGCTGCTGCATGCCCGGCTGTGGGTGGCGGAGATCATCTATTTCCCGCTGGAAACCGAGCTGCTGCGCGCGGCACGGGCACTGGGCTGCCGGACACTGGATGGCAGCAACATGGCCGTGTTCCAGGCGGTGAAAGCGTTCGAACTGTTCAGTGGCCGCCAGGCCAATGCCGAGCGCATGCAGGCGCATTTCGCCAGCCTCATCTGAGCAAGTACCGTTCCTTTGGCGGGTTTCCCGCGAAAGGAACGGCTAACACCTCAGCCTTTTTCATCCAGCAACGCCTTTATCACCCTCTCCTGCTCGTCGTAGTCACCTTCACCAAAGTGCACATGCCGCACTTGGCCCTGGCGATCGACAAAGTAGTGCGCTGGCCAGAACTGATTACCCCAGGCATTCCACACCCGATGATCGTTGTCCACCGCCACCGGGTAAGCGATCCCCAGGCGGGCCACCTTGCTTTTCAACTGACTGACATCATGCTCGTAGTCATACTCCGGCGTGTGCACACCAACCACCACCAGCCCCTGATCGGCGTACCGCCGTGCCCAGTCGTTGACATGTGGCAGGCTGCGCTGGCAGTTGATGCAGTCCCACGTCCAGAAGTCCACCAGCACTACCTTGCCTTTGAGTTGCGTGGCATCCAGCGCTGGCGAGTTGAGCCACTGACTGGCCCCGGACAGCGATGGCATGGCCCCGTAACTGTCGCGGGCCGCCAGATGGCCAGCCAGCCCCAGGCCGAAGAGCGCCATGGCCACACCGCCCACTTTCAACAGCATGCGGCGCTCAGTTGTCATGGCAACCGCTCGTGGCATAGGTGCGGTATTGCACACTCTGGCGCTGGCCCTGGGAGTTGATGTAATCCATGCGGCTGTTGACCAGGCCACAGGCATCACTCTGGTCATCCTTCACCGACAGCACTTTCTGGATATCAAGCCGGTCGCCATAGCGGTACTGCATGACGCTGGCGTCCTCCATCGGCGGCGTGGATGCCTGGGCAGCCAGGCCGCCGAAGCTGAGCGCGGCGAACAGGCTGGTGCTGGCGAGGGTTTTCATGTTCATGGCATCTCTCCTGTGCATCTTCTGAGGGTGGGGCGTTGTGTTCCCCGGTGAGAGCCATTTCACGCTCGCCAGGTATCAGGCATGTGTCGCCTGACCCTGCGCCCTGCCTCCTGCTGTATCTGTTGCATGGCCAGATACACTGCAATACAAACCTCTGCAGGCAAGCTCATACCTGCTCGGTACACTGCGCCCATTCCCCTTGCACAGGACCCCACCGATGGAACATGTCGATCACATCCTGATCGTCGACGACGACCGCGAAATCCGCGAACTGGTCGGCAACTACCTCAAGAAGAATGGCCTGCGCACCAGCATCGTCGCCGATGGCCGGCAGATGCGCGCCTTCCTCGAAGCCAACAGCGTCGACCTGATCGTCCTCGACATCATGATGCCGGGCGATGACGGCCTGCTGCTGTGCCGCGAACTGCGCGCCGGCAAGCACCGCAATACGCCTGTGCTGATGCTGACCGCGCGCAACGACGAGACTGACCGCATCATCGGCCTGGAGATGGGCGCCGACGATTACCTGACCAAGCCATTCTCAGCCCGCGAATTGCTGGCCCGCATCAATGCCGTGCTGCGCCGCACACGCATGTTGCCGCCCAACCTGACCATCAGCGAAAGCGGGCGCCTGATCGGTTTCGGCCAGTGGCGTCTGGATACAACCGCGCGCCACCTGCTCGACCGCGAGGGCACGCTGGTGGCCCTCAGTGGCGCCGAATACCGCCTGTTGCGCGTGTTCCTCGACCACCCACAACGGGTGCTCAGCCGCGAGCAGTTGCTCAACCTGACCCAGGGCCGCGAGGCCGATATCTTCGATCGCTCCATCGACCTGCTGGTCAGCCGCTTGCGCCAGCGCCTGGGCGACGACGCGCGCGAACCCAGCTGCATCAAGACAGTGCGCAGTGAAGGTTATGTGTTCTCGCTGCCAGTGCAATTGCTCGAGTCGCCATCATGAAGTGGCCGCGCACCCTCGCCTCGCGCCTGGCACTGATCTTCATCACCGGATTGGTGCTGGCCTACGGGCTGTCGTTCAGCCTGCAGGCCTATGAGCGCTATATCAGCAGCCGCTCGATGATGCTCAGCAATCTGGAACAGGACGTCGCCACTTCGGTGGCCATCCTCGACCGCCTGCCCGCTGCTGAACGCCCCGCCTGGCTGCCCCGCCTGGAGCGGCGCACGTACCGCTATCGGCTGGACGCTGGCGTAACGGGTGCGGCGATGCCAAGCGACGACCCGCCCATGGCCGCCGACTCGATCGTCAAGGCCATCGGTAGCGACTACCGCCTGACCTTCCTGGATATCCCCGGCCCGAATGCCCACTTCCAGGCACACCTGAACCTGGCTGACGGCGCACCGCTGACCATCGACGTCACCCCATCGCCGGTCCCGTTGGCCCGTTGGCTGCCCGTGGTTTTGCTGATCCAGCTGGCCGTATTGTTGCTGTGCACCTGGTTGGCAGTGCACCTGGCCATAGGCCCTCTGACCCGCCTGGCCCGCGCAGTGGACAACCTGGACCCGGACAAGCCCGGCGTACAGCTGGACGAAAGCGGCCCGCGAGAGGTGCGCTACGCCGCTGTGGCCTTCAACGCTCTGCAGGCGCGCATTGCCGCCCACCTCAAGGAGCGCATGCAGTTGCTGGCGGCGATCTCTCACGACCTGCAAACGCCGATCACACGTATGAAGCTGCGTGTCGAGGTGATGGACGAAGGGGTCGAGAAGGACAAGCTGTGGAGCGACCTGGGCGAGATGGAGCACCTGGTGCGCGAAGGCGTAGCGTACGCCCGCAGCATGGATACCAGCACTGAAACCCCGTGCCGGGTCAACCTCGATGCCTTTCTCGACAGCCTGGTGTTCGACTACCAGGACAGCGGCGCCAAAGTGCAGCGCCATGGCAGCACTGGCAGCCTGCTGGAAACCCGCCCCCATGCCCTTCGCCGAGTGCTGGTGAACCTGGTGGACAACGCCCTGAAGTTTGCCGGCGCCGCGGAGCTTGAGGTGTGTCGCGAGGGTGGCATGACCGTGATCCGGGTGCTCGACAACGGGCCTGGCATTCCCGGCGACGAGCTGGACGAAGTGCTCAAGCCGTTCTACCGGGTGGAGGGTTCACGCAATCGCAGCACTGGCGGCACCGGACTGGGGCTGGCCATTGCCCACCAGTTGATCCAGGCCATGGGTGGTCGACTGACCCTGAGCAATCGCGACAGTGGCGGTTTGTGCGCTCAGATCGAACTGGCCTGAAATAAAAATGCGACGCTTTGCAGGAGCGGCCTTGTGTCGCGCCTGCAACAGGCAAGCGATGTACCTACAGTTCGATACACAACGCCATCTCCCCCGACACACTGCAGATACCCCACCCCGACACACTCCCGGTCACACAACCACTCCCCGGGAGCCCCCTGATGAAAGCCCTTGCCTTACCCTCCGGCTGGAAACTGTTCGCAGCCCTCGCCACCCTTACCCTGGCGATGACCGCCTTGGTGCTGGCCAGCCAACCTGACCCGGACGGTTTGCGCAGCGCCATCCGTGCCACCGCCCGCAGCTCCTTCGCGCTGTTCCTGCTGGCGTTTCTGGCGTCGTCGCTGGTGACGTTGCTGCCAGGCACATCAAGCCGTCGCATTCTCCAGGAGCGACGCTACATAGGGCTGGCATTCGCTTTCTCCCACACCGTGCATGGCTTGTTGATCTACCGCTATGCCCAGCATTTTCCCGAGCTGTTCTGGGCCGGCCGTACATTCGCGTCCAGCCTGCCCGGCACCGTCGGCTACCTGTTCCTGCTTCTGCTCACCGCCACCTCCTTCAAGGCCCCCATGCGGCTGTTGGGCGGTCGCACCTGGCAGGCCCTGCACAGCAGCGGCATGTGGGTGCTGGCGGCCGTGTTCTGCCTGTCGTTCTACAAACGCATCCCCATGGGTGGCTGGTACCCGCTAGCGTTCGCCCTGATGTTCAGCGCTATCGCCGTCAAGCTCACCGCCAAGCTGGCCCGCCAACAACGCCGCAGCGCTCGTACCCTTTCCTGAAGAGACAACAGCAAATGACTACCTTGACCCGCACCCTGTCCGCCTTCGAACGCTTCGGAACCTGGAGCGCCGACCTGCCGTTACGGCTGTTCCTGGCCTGGGAATTTTTTGAATCCGGCCTGGAGAAATTCAACGCCAGCAACTGGTTCGGCGACATTCAAGGCAGCTTCCCGTTCCCCTTCAACCAGCTGCCGGCAGAGCTGAACTGGCAGCTGTCGATGTGGGCTGAGTTGATACTGCCGTTGCTGCTGTTGCTGGGCCTGGGGACGCGGCTGGCGTCATTGGGGCTGATGGTGGTGACCGTAGTGGCAATTGCGGCGGTGCACTGGCCGGCGCACTGGTCGGGCCTGGCTGAGCTCGCCCAGGGATATACGATTACTGACCAAGGTTTTGGCAACTTCAAATTGCCCTTGATCTACCTGGTAGCGTTGTTGCCACTGCTGCTGAAAGGGGCCGGGCGATTGAGCCTCGATCATTGGCTTGGAATGCAGTTCAGCAAGTGATCGCCGGGGCTGCTCTGCAGCCCCCTCAAGCGGCGCCAGGCGCGCAAAGCGCACCTTCAGCGCGGCATCGCGATGAAGCCATCATGGTTACATCAGGCCCCAAACAACCCTGGGGCCATGATATGAGTTCAGTCTTCCAGCGGTTTGGGCGGGGCCGCCGGTTTGGCTGGCTTGGCCGGCTTGCTGTCCTTGGCCTTGGCTTCAGGGGCCGCCGCCACAGGCTCGGGCGCCGCTACCGCCTTTTCGCTGGCAGGCAGTTCATCGACCGCCTTGAAAATCACCTGCGGATCGATGGGCTCGCCAGTCTCGTCGTCCTTGAGCATGTGCCGCTCGCCGTCCTTGCCCACCAGGATTACCTTGGTACCCTTGCTCGCGCCCAGTTTCAGTTCACGAATCAGGGCCATGGTGGTCTGCTGCTCAAGGTTCTTGTCCTCTCGCTTGCCCATCATGTTGGCGACGCTGTACAGCACAAGGTTGCGTTCCTTGAAGGCTGCCTGGGTAGCCGGGTCCTCAAGTGCCTTGTTCAGCCCGCGCAAGGTGGGGTCGGCACTGCTCGGGGCGATAACCACCAATGGCCTGGCCTTGCCCAGTTCCTTGGCTAAAGGCGCATCACTGTCTGCGGCAAACAGGGGGCCGGTAACAGCAAGCAGGGTAGCGAGGGTCAGTGACCGGACGAGCATGCGTATCTCCTTATTGTCTCGATAAACCAATGACTACAGATCACGGAGAAAAATCCGACAGGGAGCCTAAACCACTTCACGCAAGAACGGGCTGGGGAAAAGTAACCGTCGATTTCCGAGCTTCCTGAAGCCAAAGCAACGGCGCTGGCGCCAACCACCGTCACCTTGACTGAGCATAGCCCAAAGCCGCTTTGGACAGGACCCGGCAAGCCCTTACCCTGAATGCCGTCAACGCACATGGATCCCTGATTCTTCTGGCCCCACTTCCATGGCCCGAATTGTCATGTCCAGCATCAGCCCCCTGCGTGCAGCGCGCTGCGCATCACGAATGCCATCCGCCTGTTCCAGCTTTGCTCCCTCGGTGAGCGCTTCATCGTCAAGCAGCGTTTCAAGCTGGCGCCTGAACGGCAGATCGACCGCAGCGAATCGGTCAGGGTGGGTACGCTCGAGGTGCGCCTGCCAGAATTCGCGGTCGACCATCGACCTGGCAATCTCGCTTGGGTTTTCCGAACCCCGCACCGCAGCTTCTGCCTCTGCCAGGTCCGCGTCCAAAACGCCTGAAATAGCATGGAAGCTCATACCTCCCACCTGCACGGGCAGGTCAAGCCGCTCCCTTAGCCCGACCCTGAAGGCCAACCCCACTTCGCTCCCTTCCTGTTCCCTGCCATGCTGGAGTGCCCAACTGGCAGCAAACCGGTCGACTTTGTCCTGGCGCCATAAACGCCGGCCCAGGCTCAGCAAGGCACGCTCGCTTTTACCGGGAGCGGCATGTTCAACTTGCCAAACCAGCAGGTTCAGCTCGAGGTTGCTCAAGCACCAGGTTGCACCATCCTGGCACCCCCACTCATCATTGGCCACGGACAGCAGGTTCTCCCTCAGTTCCGGCGTCATGGCCATCGCCTGCAGTACCGCCATCACCCGATTGCCCATGGCACGTGCATCGACACGAAAATCCTCGGACAGCAACAGCTGGCGCAGGACACGGAAAAAACGTTCAGTGTCTTGCTCTCCATCCAGCGAGTCCCAGGCCGCAAGTATCAAGCCGCGATGCTCCGGGGCCACCGCATCCCCCCATACTTCACGAGCGTAATTCAGCCGCAGAAGAACCTGCTCGTCGTCCATTGCAGGAATGTCGCTCCTCAACGAGGCTTGCAAGCGAAGCGTCTGGGCCTCGCCCAAGGGGTTCGCACTCAGGCGGATCCTGCGCCTACGCTGCACGGGCAACTGGTAGAAATGCTCTGGAATCTGCCTGATCCGGTTCTCCCTCAAGTCCACGGATATCAGCTGAGCGCGGTCGAACAGGCCCGGTGGGAATTGCGTTATCTGTGTGTCGCGCAGGTTCAGCCAACGCAGTTCGGTCAAACCGGCCAGCGTAAATCGACGCCCCAGCGGGTTGTGGGACAGGTCGAGGGATTGCAGGCTCGTACAACTGGCCAGTGTGGCGGATTGCGCCAGGTTCAGACGGATCCGGTTGTTGGGCAGACTGAGGTGCCGTAGTTGCGTTATCTGCAGCAACGGGCGCGGTAGGCACGTCAGCAGGTTACCCCCCAGATCGAGGGTCCGCAGGTTAGGGAAAGCCAGCAGGAAGCTGCTGGGCACCTCCAGAAGATCCAGGTGCAGTAGCGAAAGGTTGGTAACGCCTCTGAAGCTGACCTGCGCGGGTATGTTGGGCAGTCTGCCCGCCCTGAAGTTGCAGAACATGACATGCAGGTTCTGTTGCGCCTCGATTTGCAGTTCCCCCACACCAACCGATCGACTCCAGCTACTGAGTAACGTCTCGCGCAAGGTATCCCGATCTTCCCTGGCATCGCCCTGTTCCTGTGCAACCCATGTATCCAGTGTGTTGCGAAGAGCCATGAGTTCATTGCGAAGGTCGGTCAGTTCCCGTTCAAGTTGGTGCCCTGAGCGCCGAGCATCAGCGGCGAAAGTCTCGATCTGCTCATCACTCAACCAAGGAAAGAGATCCCGCAGCGCCGCCCTCAGGGCACTGCCTCTTGACGCGAAGCCACTCACTCCACCGCCACCTAGCGGGTAACCTAATCGCCCATCGGCCAGGCGTATGGGCGTTCGAACAGCACCCGGGCGTACCGCACCGAGCAGACGACTCATCTCATCACGACGCCGGACCGCTTCACGCCCCAGCATCACCCTGAGGTTATGCGAAAACGGGTCGCCGATCCCCATCGCCTCACGCTGCTCTTGGGTATAGGCCGGCGCCATGACGTCGAACAACTCCCCCGCCTCACCGATCGCCGTGCCTTGGTCATCAAGCAACTGGAACGTGCCGTTCGTGTGCAGCAAGTCAAACGTACGCAGCCCTTGTTCGGTCCGCGTCAACAACGGCCCGCCCAGGTAACCTTCATGCAAACGCCAGCGCACACCGTGTTGGCGCCCAGGCAGATACCGCAACAGGCCCAGAGCTACCCTTGCCAAGTCTGCATTCTGCGGCGTATCGAGGTAAAAGGCTTCCAATACCCGAGCCTGACGGATAGCCAGCAGGCTGGTCCTTGCCGCTTCCGCCAAACCCAGCGCAACTCTGCCACTGGACAGCAGACGCCGGCGATCAA
Organism: Pseudomonas putida; assembly: GCF_016406145.1. NCBI lineage: Bacteria > Pseudomonadati > Pseudomonadota > Gammaproteobacteria > Pseudomonadales > Pseudomonadaceae > Pseudomonas > Pseudomonas putida. The sequence goes on along the minus strand of NZ_CP066306.1, from coordinate 2,134,998 downwards.
CGCCACTGGCGGCGTGTACCAGCGCACGTGCGGCACGTGCGTGCAGCCCGGGGAAGATCCGGCGCAGCGCAGCGCTGCCAGGACTGTCGCCGGGCTGCAGCGCTTCGTACAAGCGCTGCAGCAATGTTCGGCGCTGAATCCGTACCAGCTCAGCCAGCGCCTGATCTGACAACCCTCTCGCGCCGGGCAACCCCCGTGCATGATCAAGTGCTGCCGTATCTGCAACCAGCTCGCCGCTGCGCAAACAGCCAACCAGGCTGCGAATACGCTGATCGAGCCCGGCTCGCTGCACGCTGTCGAGCATTTCTGGGCTTGGTGCCTGGGCATATACATGCAAGCCACGCACGTCGTCGCCATCAAGGCCATGAAACAGGAGAACCAGATCGATCCCTTCGTCATCCAGCCTGCTGAATGGTTCGCCCAGGCGACGGAACATACGGTAGGTATTGCGCCACAGGGCCGGTTGATCATTCCATAACCGCCAGGCGCCTGCACCATTGTGACGTAGCATCGGACCATGGCCGTCGACGGGGCGCAGGCGCCATTGACCGTCGCCGGCCACCTCGGTCACGCGATAGTGATGCCCGTCCATTTCGATCCAGGCCCGCCCATCCAGGCGCCGGATGCCCAAGGCGTCCGGGCTTGCGGCTGCAACGGGGGCCTGGGTTTGAAACGGGGCCAAGTCTTGTTGCCAGAGCTTGACGGTGCCGTCATCCAGCTGAGCCGGCACCATGGCATCGACCCGCATGGAACGCGCCCAGAGCCGTCGGGCCACGCCAACCCCCACCGCTGTGGTCGCAAGCACGGCAAGGTCGGTGGCAACATGGGTCAAATGGTCGAGCGCCTCTTGGCGATCCCCTTCGTGCCAGGCCTCGAAGCCATGGTAGACCTCCCCCAACAGCTCCCAGGCCGTCACGGCAAGCAGCGCCAGGCCAAGGCCCGGCACAAAGAAACTGGCCAGGTTGAGCAGCGTCCATCCTTCGGCCGCCAGGCGCTGGTCATGCTCGCGTTGAACCTCACGATCAAGCCGTGCCACAGGCACCGCGATCAACGCTGCATCTTCCTTGATCTGGCGGATACATGCCTGTGCCAGGCTGTTGAACAACGGTTGCGGGTACGCGTGCAAGCGCGGATCGAGATCGCGAAAAGCCCAGTCCGCCAGATCATCGAAGAGCGCCGTGACCTGCGTGAAAAACGCCTGGCTGTCACGTCGCAGCACCAAGCGGCTGAAAAACCGCTGATAGGTTTTGTCTCGCAGGCGACGCCCCAGCTCACGGTTCAGTTTGTCGAGGCTCTCGAACGTGCTCCACGGCGCTACAGGATCCCCTGGCACATAGAGCAGGACACGGCGCGTTGTGTCGAACAAGACGCCCTGGTCAATCACATCGAACACCACCACCTGCTGGATGTGGCAACCCAGCAACCTCAGCTGCCTGGCCTGCACAAGATCGCCCCCCAGGCGCAGCAGCTTTCCATCTGTGCACACTGCCACCGCCCACTGGAGCTCGCTGTCATCCAGTTTTCCCTCCTGCCTGGCTTTGTAGGCATCCACCAGCATGGCGTAGCGGCTGGCATCCACAAGCTGAGATTCCACACGCCTGGTATCACCCTCAGGTTTTAAAATGGCATCCAGATAACGTTGATACCGTTCACCCAGGTCCAGTTCACGGCACAGTGCGGCAAGCTCGATGCTCGTGGGCTCTGTAGCCCTCCCCTGGCACGGGACCAGCAGTCGGTTGCCGGGAGGCTGGCCACCTGCCCGGGCCTGTTCGGCAGTGAAGTTGCGCAATACCACCTCAAGCAGCGGCTTTTCTTCATACACCACTTCGGTGAGGTGAGCGCCTACCGGCTGACTGTTGATCACAGGTTCTCGATGGCCCTCCACAAACTTGAGCGAGCGCGAGTTGCAGTCAAGCCCGTAACGCTCGCCAAGGGCCTCTTCCAGTTTCGATGCTACGAAACTGTCGATGCCTTCGATGCCGCGCAGCAGCGCATCTACCTGCTCACGGCTGCGAAGGCTGTTTGCCAATGCCTTGCTGATTGCTGGCAATTGCTCGGTAGGTGCCTGACGCAACCAGAGCGGCAGGCGCTTGCCGAGTATGGCGTCCTGGAAAGCATCGATGGCTGCCTGTGCGCTTGATAGCGGAGGAGTGTGCATTGCTCGAGGCCTCTTCATGAAAAGAGGCCAGCTTAGGCAGCGTGCTCTGCGACAGGCGCTAGATAGCTAATGCCTGTGGTCAGAACAACTGCAACTGGCGGCCGGTCAAGGTCGCAAAATCATCGCCAACGAACGGCAGGATTGCATCAGCTACCGGCTGCAACTGCCGGCTGAGGTAATGTTCGTAGTCGATCGGCGATTGCAGGTTTTCCATCGGCTCGGGGCCAGCGGTAGTGATGACGTAACTGATCCAGCCCCCACGCTGGTACTGGCGAGGGCGACCAAGGCGGCTGTTGTACTCATCGGCCTGGCGCGCGGCACGCACATGGGGCGGCACATTGCGCTGGTAATCGGCCAGCGGCCGGCGCAGGCGCTTGCGGTACACCAGCAGGTTGTCCAGGTCGCCCGCCAGGGTCTGCTGCACATAGTGGCGCACATAGTCGCGATACGGCTGGCCGCGAAAAATCCGCCCATACAGCTCCTGCTGAAACTGCTGTGCCAGCGCAGACCAGTCTGTACGCACCGACTCCAGGCCTTTGTAGACCACATTCTCGCTGCCATCGGTACGCTGCACCAGGCCCGCATAACGCTTCTTGCTACCCTCATCGGTGCCACGGATGGTAGGCATCAGAAAACGCCGGTAGTGCACTTCGAACTGCAATTCCAGTGCGCTTTCCAGGTTCATCTGCTCGCGCAGGTGCTCACGCCACCACCGGTTGACATGGGCCACCAGTTCGTGACCGATCTGCGCGGCAGCCGCTTCGCCATGAGCGCCCTTGAGCCAGACAAAGGTGGAGTCGGTATCGCCATAGATGACCTCATAGCCCTTGTCCTCGATCAGCGCGCGGGTCTGGCGCATGATCTGGTGACCGCGCATGGTGATCGACGAGGCCAGGCGCGGATCGAAAAAGCGGCAACCGCTCGACCCTAGCACCCCGTAAAAAGCATTCATGATGATCTTCAGCGCCTGCGACAGCGGCGCATTACCCTCACGCTTGGCCGCTTCCCGGCCCTGCCAGACACGCTCGACAATGGCCGGCAGGCAATGCTGACTGCGCGAGAAACGCGCACCGCGAAAACCTTCTACCGAGTGCTCATCGTCGGGCAAGCGCAGGCCTTCGACCAGCCCCACCGGGTCGATCAGAAAGGTACGGATGATCGACGGGTAGAGGCTCTTGTAGTCCAGCACCAGCACCGAGTCGTACAAGCCTGGGCGCGAGTCCATGACAAAGCCACCGGGGCTGGATTCGTCGGGGCGGCTGCCAAGGTTGGGGGCAACAAAGCCCATACGGTGCATCTGCGGTATGTACAAGTGGCAAAACGCAGCGACCGATCCGCCGCTGCGGTCTACCGCCAGGCCGGTGACCGAAGACCGCTCCAGGAGGAACTCGAGCAGGCGGGTATGGGCAAAGATGCGCGTAACGAGCTCACAGTCCTTGAGGTTGTAACGTGCCAGGGCCGGTTTGTCCTCGGCAAAGCGACGGTTGATCTCGTCCATGCGCTGGTAAGGCGTGTCGATGGCCTTGCCTTCACCCAGCAGCGTCTGGGCAACGCTCTCGAGGCTGAAGGACGGGAAGCTCCAGGTCGCCGAGCGCAGTGCTTCGATACCATCGATCAACAGCCGTCCCGGAGCGTCGGCGAATACATGGCCGCCACCGGAGTGGCTGCGCACGGTCATCGGAGCGCCGTTGCGCCCCAGGGCCAACGGTACCTGCAACGACCTGGCGTGCTCATGCAGCAGGCGCAGGTCGAACTGCACAAGGTTCCAGCCGATGATCGCGTCCGGGTCATGCCTGGCCATCCACTGGTTAAGGCAGGTAATCAAGGCGGCGCGGTCGGGGCAATACTCCAGGTCGAAGTCCAGCCCGGTGGCATCGCCGTTGGCCGGGCCCAGCATGTACACCTGCCGCTGGCCGCAGCCTTCCAGAGCGATGCTGTACAGCTCGCCATGCTCGCTGGTTTCGATGTCCAGCGACACCAGGCGCAGTGCCGGGCGATAGCCGGGCAGTGGCCTGAGCTGGGCTTCACGGTAAACACCCTGTGCATCCGGTTGCCCGGCGAACTGCACCGGCGCCGTGATGAAGCGCTCCATCAGGTAGCGCTCCGGCGGGCGGATATCGGCCTCGAATACGTCGATACCGGCAGTGCGCAGGCGCTGCTCCAGTTGCATTAGTTGGCGATGCTGGCGTGTATAGAGGCCGAGCATCGGGCGATGCTCGAAGTCCTTCAGGCGCAGCGGCTTGAACTGCGTACCTGTTTCGTTGGCCAGCAGCAAACGGGCGTGCTCGGCCTGCGCCTGAGGAATGAACGCCACCGACTCCTGCGCCGCCAACCGCAGCAGCCGCGGCCCAGCATCGGTGGCCAGCCAGAATTCCACGCAGGTGCCTTCCGGCGTATCGTGCCAATGCCGGGTCAGTACAAAGCCCTGCTGCAACTCCACCGTGACGACCTCTGCTTGAAAAAGACGATTCTACGCTAGCGCGCCACCGTCACGAAGCCGCTTCGACTGGTGTTCAACCGTACAGGTAGTTGATGTCCTTGTAGGCCAATGGCGGCACCTGCCCCAACAGGAAGTCGCGCATCTTGTGCATTTGCCGCGCCTTGGGGCTGGACTTGAGCCAGGTCATGTAATACCCGTCTCCGGTCGCCACTGCATGCTTGAACGGGGTGACCAGGCGCCCTGCGGTCAGGTCGGCACTGGCCAGCACCAGGTCGACCACGGAAATTCCCAGGCCCTGCTGGGCCGCAGAAATGCCCTGGTCAAGGGTGTCGAACACCTGGCCCTGATCGATGCTGATGTCCAGGGCATCCATGCGCGCCAGCCAGCGCCGCCAGTCGCGCCGGTCCGATGAAGGATGCAGCAGTTCACACTGGCGCAGGTCACCCAGTGCCGGCTGCTCATGCGCCATGTAGTCTGGGTGACACACCGGAATCAGCCATTCGTCGAACAGCTTGAAACTCTCGATGTCGGAGGCAAACCGTCCGTTGGACAAAAGAAAGGCGCAATCGTAGGGCTCGGAGTAAAAGTCCACCGTGTCGATGTCCATCCAGACGCTCGACAATTGTACGCTGCAGCTGTCATCGACTTTCTTGAAGGCATCCAGCGCCCGCAGCAACCAGCGGACCGTCAGCGTCGAGGGCGCCTTCAAGCGCAAGCCGTAGCGGTCCTGACGCAGCAGTGCACAGGCGTTCTCGATGATCTTGAAGCCCACCTTGAGCTCCTGGGCCAGCAGGCGCCCATGTTCAGTGAGGCTCAACTTGGGCCCACGTCGCTCGAACAGATTGCAGCCGAACAGGCCTTCGAGGGTCTTGATGTGGTGGCTGACGGCGCCTTGGGTCAGTGCCAGCTCTTCGGCCGCGCGGGTGAACGACCCGTAACGTGAGGCGACCTCGAAGGCACGCAGAGCGTGCAACGCCTGGATCCGTTCCGACATGATGCCCCCAAAGCATGAGTGAGACTAATAGTAGGTCATAGTACCACGCGTTTTACAACGTTAGGTACGCCTCAGAAAATGCAGGTAAACAACCAAGATAAGCCAATAACCTGCCTGCATGTGTCTTGAATTTTCTACTTATTAAACGCCTGGGGAAATCATGTTTACGGGTTATGGAAACTGCTATCGCCTGGACGCGCTAGAGCTGGCCGCTGAACATGTCCGGAACACGCAGCACTGGACGCACAAAACGATACAACATTTTCGCAACATCCTCGCCAACCCTGACTTTCCGTGCCTGTTCGGGCGCAAGGCAGTGGCCGGGGAATCCTGCCACATCCTGTTCGCCCGCGCCGAGCAGCTCGCCGATGACATCGCACAAGGGCTGGCCGAATACGTGCGCACCATAGCACCGGTGCCGGTCAAGCAACGCATTGGCAGCCCGCTGGTGGTGTTTCTCGAAACTGCCGCCGACAGCAGCCTGGCCGAACAGCAGGCACTGGCCTGGAAGGTGCTGCGCGGCGTCCATGCCCGTGACCCGCACCCATGGCCGCAAGCGATCCCGGCCGACCCACACGACAGTGGCTGGTCGTTCTGCTACGCCGGCATGGCGTTGTTCATCAACATGAACTTTCCCGGCCACCATCAAATGAAAAGTCGCAACCTGGGCAATCACATCACCTTCGTCATCAATCCGCGGGAAAACTTCGATGAAGTGGCCAATGCCGATACCGAGAGCGGCAAGCGCATCCGTGCACGCATCCGCGAACGCGTACAGCACTACAACGACGGCGTGATGCCCGACAGCCTGGGTTTCTTCGGCCAGGCCGACAACTTCGAATGGAAGCAATACCAACTGCAGGAAGCAGGCTCGCTCAACCCGTCGCGCTGCCCCTTTCATGCCCCCGTCCACGCAACACCAGACACCCAGATCGAGAACTGACCGTGAATACCGCACTGACCGCTACCTACGCCCTGACCGTACTGCTGCTGATCGCCACACCAGGCCCGGTCGTGGCATTGATCGTCAACACCGCCGCGGCCTCTGGTTCGCGCAAGGCCATGTTCACCGCCGTGGGCACCAACTGGGCTTCCCTGGTGCTGATCGGCGCCGCGGCCTGGATCATCCTCACCAGTGCAGCCATCGACAAGGCCTGGCTCAGCGGCATGAGCCTGCTCGGCTGCCTGTTCATCGGCTACATCGCCGTAGGCACCTTGCGCGAATACCTGCAGGCGCCGGCCTGCCAGGCACTGGCGCAAACGCCCAAAGCTGGGCGTGGCGGTTTGTGGCAAGGATTCATGGTCGGTATTTCCAACCCCAAAGACATCATCTTTTTCATTGCCTTCTTCCCACAGTTCATCCAGATCACCGAATCGTTCGGCAAAAGCATGATGGTGCTGTCCCTGCTGTGGGTAGCCATCGACTTCGCCGTGCTCAGCCTTTACATCTTTGCCATCGGCAAGATCGCCTCGCAGCGTAGCAATCGGATGATTTCACTGGCCTCGGGGGTTGCGCTGTTGCTGATCGCAGTCGGCGGCCTGGCCTACAACATCAAGGAGCTGGCGGGCTGACGCCTCGGTGCGAGACGCCACGCCGGACAACAAGGAGCGCCCATGACCCAGTCCAATACCGCAACATTAGGCCCGGGCTTGCCTGCGCCACTGTCGCTCGACTACCAGCGTTTCCTGCAACTGGGTAGCCGCCGTGCCCCGCACACCCTGCATGTGCACGAAAGCGGCTACCGTTCCGGCACCATCAACACCGATGCGCTCGGTTTGCGCTACAGCCATTGTGCCGGCAAGCGATTCTCGGCCGCCGAGTATGGCGGCACCGGCCGTGTCAACTTGCTCGTTGGCGGTTCGACCGCATTGGGGATCGGTGCCAGTTCCGATGAGAATACGGTGGCATCACACCTGTCGATGCTCACCGGAGAAGTGTGGTTGAGCTTGGCCGGCTGTGGGCTCAATGCCAGCCAGGAACTGCTGCTGTTTCTCACCCATCAGCATCGCTTCGGCGAAGTCGGCCACGTGGTGGTGCTCAGCGGCATCAACACCTTGGCCCACGAGGGCCTCGGCGAAATGCTAGGCGGCCCGCACGCTGCGCTGCATGCCAAGGCCTATCGGAACTACCTCAACAGTTTCAACGAAGGCGTGCTACCTGCCAGCCCGGCGCGCCGGGACTCGCTGTGGCAACGCCTTGGCCAGGCCCTGGCTCCGCGTCGGCAGCTGCCGCCCCCCGCCTGGCCATTGTCCGCCCCACAGAAACGCCTGGCACAGGCTGCCGACCGCATTGGCCGTACCTTGCGTCAATGGGAACGCTTGCTTGCCGACAGCCACGCCACCCTTACCTTCATTCTCCAACCGCTGCTGCCATGGTGCCGTGAAACGCTGCCTGCCGCAGAGCGAGCCATGCTGTCGGCATTGGAACAGCAACCGACCAACTTCGACCGACTGCTTGAAGGTGCCTTTGACAGTCAACTGCACATGGCCTTCTTCAGGCGCATCAAGAGCCAGGCAGACCCGGTGCCGTGTTACGACATGAACAGCATGCTGAGCAGCTCCCCTGTATTCGGGGCCGAGCTGTTCATTGATCGCTTGCACCTCAATGATTTGGGCAACAATGCGCTGGCCAAGGTGATCACCGCCAAACTGGGCCTTGCCCAGGAAAAAATTGCCCAACGCAAGGTCACACCGATCAAGCTCGTCTGACAAATGTGCGTTGCCCTTTCGGTCGGGCCTTCCGGTTGGCTAGAATAGGCCGTCGTTCCGATACGCCTGAGGCGCAAGTGTACTTGTCATGAACACCCGAGCCGTCCACCAGTACCTTTCTACTTATCCGGGCTGTGTTGCCAGTGAGGCCCGCCTGTGAGTGGTTTCGCCCGCGTGCCCGCACTCCTCATCTCGCTGATGCCGTTTGCCGCACAAGCGCTCGACGTGCGTATCGACCCGCATGCCGACCTGCTTTATCGCCAGGCCCTGCCATTGCTGGAGCAGGCCGATAACCCGGACGCTAACGGCAACACGCTGCGCACTGCCATTGGCGGCGATCCGGAACTCAAACGCCAAGGCCAGGCCATGGCCCGTACGCTTCCGACTGCGGTAGCCCTGCTTGAAAAGTCAGTGGAACTCGGCCATCCCGTGGCCCAATACCGTCTGGCACTGTACTACACGACCTACCTGCCAGCGGCGCAAATCCCTGATGCTGCATGCCCATTGCTCGAGGCCAGCCTCCAGCAGGGCTTTGCCCCGCCCGCTACGGCGATCGCCACCTGGTGCCCACCGTATAACGCCAGCCCCCGGTACCGCGAAGCACTCGAAGCGATCCCGGGCATGGCCACGCTGTATGCGCCCTACTACCCGCAACCGGCCACACGTCTGGCTTGCAGCCGCAGCCAGCCACAAGGGTTGGAAATGCAGTGGGGGCGCCAACGCGACTATCAGGCTGAGGTGTATCGGTTACTGGGCGACCTCGATCCGCAGCACCGCCGGGATTTGCTGCAAAAGGCGGTGGAAATTAATGGTTGCGTAGCTGCACAACGGCGGTTGACCAGCCAGCGTTGATCGTTGTTCTGGCCGTGGCAAACCAGCAAGATCGTTCAAGCAACCTGCCCCACCCTCTGGCATGCTGCGCTACCGAACAATAGTGTTGCAGCCATCATGCAAAGCAGTCCGCCTATCGCCCGCCAAGCTTTTCTGCACGGCGCCATCGCCATTCTTCCGTTATCACTGGCCGTTGCTCCTTGGGGCCTGCTTGCTGGCTCGATGGCCATCGAGGCCAACCTCAGTGCCTGGGAGGGTCAGGGCCTTTCGGCGATCGTGTTCGCTGGCGCCGCGCAACTGGTGGCGATCGGCATGCTCAAGGGCGGCGCCAACCTGCTATCGATTCTGCTGACCACACTGCTGCTCACCTCGCAGCATCTGCTTTACGGCTTGTCGATGCGCCCGGTGCTATCGAACCAGCCGCTGCGCTGGCGCCTGGGCCTGGGTTTCCTGTTGACCGATGAGTTCTTCGCGTTGACCAGCCACTATGACCAACAGCAATTCAACCGCTGGTACGCGCTGGGTGTCGGCCTGACCTTCTACGTGGCCTGGAACCTGTTCACCCTGGCCGGGATCGTGCTGGGCCAGAACATCCCGCATCTGGACCAGCTGGGTCTGGATTTTTCCATTGTCGCCACCTTCGTCGCCCTGATCGCCCCGCTCGTGCGCAACCTCGCCACGGTAGTGTGCGTGGCGGTGTCGCTGTTCTGTTCAGTCCTTTTCAGCTACTGGCACTGGGAAACCGCGCTGGTGGCCGCTGGCCTGCTGGGTATGGCTGCCGGCTTTATCTGCCAGAAATTTTCCGGAGGCCGCGTATGACCTGGTTACTGATCTTTGCCATGGGCGCCGTAGTGTTCCTCAATCGCTACGCTTTCCTGGAACCGCGCCTACCGCTGCGCCTGAGCTCCAATGCCCGGCAGTTTCTGGGCTTTGCCGTGCCGGGCATGCTCACCGCCATTTGCGGGCCTATCGTCTTCCTGCCCGGCCACCAGCTGGACCTGAGCCCGCTCAACCCCTACTTGCTGGGGGCTGTAGTGGCCATCGTCCTGGTGTTGTTGACCCGCAGTGTATTGCTGAGCATGCTGGTGAGCATGTTTATCTTCTTCCTGCTGCGCAGCTGGCTGACATGAGCACACCCCTGCGCGAACAGACCCACCTTTGGCAGGCGCCCGCGCTGGGCGATGTCGAGATGCTGCATGCGCGCTACATTCAGCAACGCTTCGCCCCACATGTTCACGAGGGTTACGTGTTCACCGTGATCGAGTCGGGTGCCCAGCGCTTCTGGCACCGCGGCAGCGAGCACCTGGCACCCGTGGGCAGCATGGTGCTGATCAACCCGGACGAACTGCATACCGGCGCTACAGCCCATGAGGCTGGCTGGCGCTACCGCGGGTTTTATCCGGAGCATGAACGGGTGACCGGCGTGCTCGACGAGCTGGAACTGGGCCGCCACGGCATGCCCTGCTTCAAGGACAGCGTGATCCAGGACCCGGCCCTGGCCATCGCCTTCAGCAAGCTGCATCGGCTGTCCGAAGCCAGCGCCAGTGCCCTGCAGCAACAGACCGCCTGGCGCCAGGCGGTTCTGGCCTTGGTACAACGACACGGCCAATGCGCTGAACCCGCGCCCCCTGGCCACGAACCACTGGCCGTAGCCCGCGCCCGCGAGCTGCTGGAGAGCCAACTGGCAGAACCGCCTTCGCTCGAAGCACTGGCAGGCGCGGTTAATCTATCGCCGTTCCATTTCGCCCGGGTGTTCCGCCAGGCCACCGGCCTGCCGCCGCATGCCTGGCTGAAGCAACGGCGCCTGGCCCGTGCCCGGGAAATGCTCAAGAGCGGCGTGACTGCAACCGGCGTGGCTTTCAACCTGGGCTTCGCTGACCAGAGCCACCTCAGCCGGCAATTCAAACAGGCCTATGGCGTGACCCCGGGCGCCTATCGCACCGCCTGCCTGCACGGGTAACTGCTGCTACACTGACAAGGCTGAATTGGAGGATCCTGCCATGTCCGAAAGAGAGCTCACCACCCTCATATCGTTGATGAACCAGCGCCAGGCCTGCCTGAGCAGTGCCTGCAAAGAGATCGCCGACTGGATCGACCGGCAGGGTGACGTGCCCGCCGCTGGCAAGATCCGTGCAAGTCTCAAGGCCCTGGAGGCCGACGAAGCCCAGGTCCGCAAGACCTTGACCTCGCTGACCCTGGAAAGGCCGCTGCCGCGTTTTCGCAGCTGAATGAAGTGGGGCCGCTTAGCGGCCCCGGATCAATCAGTGCTTCATGTGCATGTGGTCGTGCCCACCGCCCGTCTCGTCGTTGAGCGCCCGTACCGCTGCCTGCACTTCCAAGGTTTCCTTGCCACCCTTGGCATCTTCCACAGTCAGGGTCAGCGGGACTTTGTCGCCCTCCTTCACCTGCTGCGTCAAGCCCATCAGCATCACGTGATAGCCATTGGGGTCCAGGCTCACCGGCTTGCCGGCTGGCAGCTGCACGGCCTCGACCTGTTTCATGCCCATCACATCACCGTTCATGGTCATCTCATGCACTTGCACAGTCTTGGCCACAGGCGATGCTACCCCAATCAGCTTGCTGTCGCTGCTGGCAGTCAGGGTCATGAACGCACCGGTGGACTGCTGGTGCGGTACGCTTGCGCGTACCCAGGCATCACTGACGGTGGTCTGGGCCAAAGCCGGCAGCGCCAGGCCCAGCAGGGCAATAGCGGCCAGGCCGCGCTTGAACGGGTGCAGTGAAACAGCCATTAGCAGATCTCCATCAGGGTGACCAGGTCTTCGGCGCATTCCTTGGCGTTCAGGGAATGGCCCAGGCTCAGGCGCAGGGTGCCACGCGTATCGTAGACGTAGCTGGTGGACGAATGAGAGATGGTGTAGGTATCGCCGGCAGGGACCTTCTCGTAGAACACCTTGAACTCCTTGGCCACCTCGGCGATTTCCTCCGGGGTGCCAGTCAGGGCCATGAACGAGGGGTCGAAGGCCTTGACGTAGGCGTCGAGCACTTCGGGCGTGTCGCGCTCCGGGTCCAGGGTGATGAACACCACCTGGAACAGATCGCGGTCGCGGCCCCGGAGCTGCTTGCGGATTTGCGCCGCTCGCGCCAGGGTGGTCGGGCAGACTGCCGGGCACTGGGTGAACCCGAAGAAGATCATCGGCATGCTGCCGTAGAAGCTCGACAGGGTGACGTCATTGCCCTTGGTATCCTTGAGACGGAACTTACGCCCCAGGATTTCGTTGCTCATGTTCTTGCCGTACTTGAACTCAAGCCCTCGGGCCGGATTGCAGCCTGCCAGCAGGCCGAGCCCGAGAACGCCCATCCCGGCGACGACTGCGCGCCGGGTCAACAGATCATTCATGGAACCATCCTTTAAAGGGAAGGTGCCGACCCTCGGGACGGGCCGGCCGAAAAACCCGGGCATTCTGGCATGACACCCCGAGCGCTTCTACCCGACCAAGGCGGTGGTGGCCTGCAGCCCTTTAAACACGGGCTGCGGCCTGTTGTCGCAGGGGTTGAATCCGTAACAGTTTGTTGCTAAGAGCTTGTGGCCAGCCGTTCGCCGAACTACCGGTCAGTAGTACGCGTTTTCTTTCTGGGTGTGGTCAGTCACATCCCGCACGCCCTTGAGTTCTGGAATACGTTCGAGCAGGGTCCGCTCGATGCCGTCCTTCAGGGTTACGTCTGCCTGACCGCAGCCTTGGCAACCGCCACCGAACTGCAACACGGCAATGCCGTCGTCGACCACATCCACCAGGCTGACCTGGCCACCGTGGCTGGCCAGACCCGGGTTGATCTCGGTCTGCAGGTAGTAGTTGATACGCTCGTTGATCGGGCTGTCTTCGTTGACCATCGGCACTTTGGCGTTCGGCGCCTTGATGGTCAGCTGGCCGCCCATGCGGTCGGTGGCGTAGTCGACCAGCGCGTCTTCCAGAAACGGCACGCTGACGGCATCCAGGTAGGCAGTGAAGCTCTTCAGACCCACGGCGGTGTCGTCAGGCTTTTCTTCGCCCGGCTTGCAGTAGGCAATGCAGGTTTCGGCGTACTGGGTGCCCGGCTGGGTGATGAAAACGCGGATGCCGATGCCAGGCGTGTTCTGCTTGGAAAGCAGATCGGCCAGGTAATCATGGGCGGCGTCGGTAATGGTTATAGCGCTCATGGAAGTTCCTCACAGACTTGCGGCCAAGTGTACGCCAACCTGGCCTTCGAACAAAGTCCTAGCATTTGACTCGGGAAAGAGCAAACGCCGGCGTTTGCTCCCGCGGTGCCGCCAGCCACGCCTGCATCCGCCGGTACAGGCCCCGCTCCAGCCACTGGTAGCTGAACCACGACATTAGTCCAATGGACGGCACGCACAGAGCAAAGACCAGGTAGGGATTCAAGTGCAGGCGCTGGCTGGCGAACCAGCCCGCGTACAGTACCAGTACGTGGATCAGGTACACCGAGTACGAGCAGTCCCCCAATGCCTTGAGCACCCGGTTGCCCTGGAAGTACCGCTCAAGTGCTACAAACGCCAACACTATCAGTGCGCTGGGAAGGCCCCAATGCAACAAGCGCTGGGACGCGTCCAGGTGGTAGATCGCGTAGCACGCCACACCCAGCACCGCCAGCGGCAACCACAGCCCTTCGCGCACCAGGCCGCGGCGGTACAGCACACCGATGCCGATACCGAGCAAGAATTCGTAGATGATGCCGTTGTTGTAGAAGCGGCTGAGCACGCCAAGGCGGCCCAGCACTTCGCTGACCAGCACCAGCGCAGCGGTCACCAGCAACAACTGGTGGCGTTGCCGGACAAGGAATGCCAGGCCAAACAACAGGTAGAAGAACATCTCGAAGTTCAGCGTCCAGCCCACGTTCAAGGTCGGGTACAGGCCGTAGCCACCCGGGTTCTCTGCCGGAATAAACAGCATCGACAGCAACAGGTGATGCCAGGTGAATGCCTGGTGTGGCATCCATTGGCTGAAGGCCAGTAGCAGTAGCGCCATCAGCACGGTGTAGAACCAATAGGCAGGGATGATTCGTAACGCGCGGTTGAGCAGGAACCGACGCGGCTCCACGGGCTTGTCTCGGGTCGAAAGGTAGATCACCAGCCCGCTGATGACGAAGAAGATGTCGACGCCCACGGCGCCGCGGTCAGTGAGCAACTGGCCAACGGGGCCAGTGGCATGGAAGTCGAAAAAGATCTGCATGAAATGGTGGCAGACCACCACCCAGGCGGCGAACGCCCGCAGTGCCTGAAGCGAATACAGCATGGATCACCCTGCGATTGCCTTGGTGCATTGAGGCCACAGTGGGGCTGCCTGGCAGCCCCGGACCACCCAACCTCTCCGACCGCAGGTGTGCCGGAAAGGTCAGCGCAACCGATCAGAGGTTCTCGTAGCGGTTCATGTCCAGCACCCCGGCCTCCAACGGCTGGGTTTCCTTGATGAAGGTGTTCAGGTCATGGAAGTAACGCCAGAACTGCGGGTGGCTGCGGCGCACGCCCCAACGCATGACGATGCGCTCGAACTTGGCGGCATCGTCGCGCGCGTACTCCATGTCTTCGACGAACTCCGGCACATCCGCCGCCGGGATATTGAAGATGAAGTTCGGGTAACTGCTGAGCACCCCGGGGTACAAGGTCAGGGTATCGAGCCCCGGCTGGTAGCGCGCAGCCTCGCCCAGCAGGAACGCGACATTGCTGTGCGCACGGTTGCGCAGCAGGCTGTAGACCTGACGCTGGCCGCCCTGCCCTTCGATGCGCAACATTGTGGCTTCGGGTAATTGATTGATCACCTTTAGGCCTGCGGCCGGGCGAGATACCAGGCGGCTGAGCGACTGCTCGACGTTACGGAATTGTTCATTCATCTGCGGCCGCGAGCAATAGGCGCCCTGGCATCGGTTGATCGGATCAGGCGCTGCATTCAGGCTGCCGGTGCGCTGCAGCAGCTTGAGACCGAAGTCGCGCTTGGGATCGCGGGGGTCGAGCCTGATACCGCTTGGCGTGTCGCTGTCGATGTCTTCATAGTCGAGCCACATCTTCACCTTGCCACTGTTCTGGTACCAGTCGCTGAGAATTGCGCCACGCTGGTCCGCTGGCATCAGGCGCAGGAAGTTGACCTCGGCACCATTGCGGATCAGGTCGAAGTACAGCCGCGTCTGCAACTGGTGCGAGACATTGCCGAATACATCGAAATTGACCGCCAGCTGGTAATAGGTACGTTCGAGCAGCGGGTAGTCGAACAGCCACACAGTCAGTGGCACATCGCCGACCAGGCCCTTGGTCACCGCAGCGCTGTCGAAGTGGCGGAAGATGCTAAGCAGCGCATTGTCGTTGCCGGCCCACAGGGTCGACCAGCCCGGCGCCGGCATTTCGGCGTAGGCCTCACGACGCAACTTTTCATACTCGTTGCGCTTGTCACGGTAGGCATGCCACAGGCTGAGCACACTGCCCACGTCATCGATCTGGCCCGGCATGGCGAGCAACGGTGTGGCTTGGCCTCGGTACGCAGCATCGGTGACATAGCGGTCGTGCGCCGGCTCCTGGAACAGCGCCCAGAAGTTATCGCGAATCACATCGGTAGCGATCTGCCCACGGCATACCGGCCCGCGAATGAAGGTACGTACGAAGTACTCGGCGTTATCCAGCATGAACTGATAGCGCGCCACCGCCGGGATCGCCTCGAAGGTTTCGAACGGGTTGGCGCGGTGGCGCGGCCCATAGCCCGGCAGCGCGCTGGCGTGCCAGTCACCGGCATAGAACAGCTGCTTCACGCGCTTGAGCTTTTGCGGCCCCATCGGGTAAGTGATGTGGGTTTTATGCACGATCACACCCTGCACCGGAATCAATCGGTAATAGAAGTCGGTGCCCGGCGGGTCGTTAGGGCGGCGCGTGGCAATCAGATCGACTGGCCGGCCGCTGGGCGTGCGCGAACGTACCCACTGAAAGAAGTGGCCCTGCTCGCCGCCGACGAAATGGATGTGCGCCAGAAACAGGTGCTCGTAAAGCCAGCGCCCTACCAAGGCCTCCGTAGACCCCGGGCGATTGAGCAGTTCTTCCCATTCGGCGATCTGTTTTGCCTCGGCCGCGCTTGGTTGAATCGGCTCATACTCGACCGGCGCACCTGCAGCCAGCCAACCCTGCAGGGTCTGGTATTCCTTATCGGTCAGGCCGGTGACCGCCAGTGGCATCCCCTCTTTGGGGTGAGCGCCGGCATAGGCATCGAACTCATGGGGCAATGGGCACATGTTGTTGCGTTCAAGCCCCAAGACGATATCGTCAGGCAGCTTGGCGTTGGGGGTAAGCGGCGCCTTGTGCCCCAGCTCCAGCATGCGTGCCATCAATGCGGCCTGGCTGCCCTGGCCGTCGAGCACCGAATAGAAGCCCTTCTTGCGCCACTGCTCTTCGCTGTGCGCGTCGTAGAAAAGCCGCGTGGTCGGGACTGCCTTGCTCCTTTCACCCTGGTAGACCGGTATCTTGGTTGCACCACGCACAGCGCCTTCTGGGCTCTCCAGCTTCAGCTGACAGGCGGCGTCGTTGCAGGCGTGGCAGGCCACGCACTTCTCGGTGAAAATCGGTTGAATATCCCGCGTGTAGGAAATTACCGCGCTCGATTGGGGGGCTTGTGCGAGCGCGACGCTGCTGAGCAGCAGCGCGAAAGCGCCGACAAGAAAACGATGCACCATGTGCCGAAAGTCCTGGGTTCTAGTAAAGCCATCACGTTTGCCTGGTCGACCTTGGGTGCTTCACGGCGCAACATGAACGAAATTCATGCAAATGGCCAATGCGCCTAAAAACCGCGCAGCTTTGTTATGATTCCGCACCTTCTGATATTCGCCCGACCAGGTAGTTCCTATGTCCGACCGCAGCGCTCGTCTCCAAGCACTCCAGCACGCACTCAATGAGCGCATTCTGATCCTCGACGGCGGCATGGGTACTATGATCCAGAGTTACCGCCTCGAGGAACACGACTATCGTGGCACGCGCTTCGCCGATTGGCCAAGCGATGTAAAAGGTAACAACGACCTGCTGCTGCTTAGCCGCCCCGATGTCATCGCTGCCATCGAGAAGGCGTACCTGGACGCTGGCGCCGACATTCTCGAAACCAACACCTTCAACGCCACGCAGATTTCCCAGGCCGATTACGGCATGGAGTCGCTCGTCTACGAACTGAACGTCCAGGGCGCGCGCATCGCCCGCCAGGTTGCCGACGCCAAGACCCTGGAAACGCCGGACAAGCCACGCTTCGTTGCCGGCGTGCTCGGCCCGACCAGCCGAACCTGCTCGATTTCCCCGGACGTCAACGACCCCGGCTACCGCAACGTCACCTTCGACGAACTGGTGGAAAACTACATCGAGGCGACCCGCGGCCTGATCGAGGGTGGCGCCGACCTGATCCTCATCGAGACCATCTTCGACACGCTCAACGCCAAGGCAGCGATCTTCGCCGTGCAGCAGGTGTTCGAAGATGACGGCATCGAACTGCCGATCATGATCTCCGGCACCATCACCGATGCCTCGGGCCGTACCCTGTCCGGCCAGACCACCGAAGCGTTCTGGAACTCGGTACGCCATGCCAAGCCGATTTCCGTTGGCCTGAACTGCGCGCTGGGGGCGAAGGACCTGCGCCCTTACCTTGAAGAGCTGTCGACCAAGGCCGACACCCACGTTTCCGCCCACCCCAATGCCGGCCTGCCAAACGCCTTCGGGGAGTACGACGAAACCCCGGCCGAGATGGCTGCAGTGGTCGAGGAGTTCGCGGCCAGTGGTTTCCTCAACATCATCGGCGGTTGCTGCGGTACCACGCCCGGGCACATCCAGGCCATCGCCGAGGCAGTGGCCAAATACAAGCCGCGCCAGATTCCAACGATCGCCAAGGCCTGCCGGCTGTCGGGCCTGGAACCGTTCACCATCGATCGCCAGTCGCTGTTCGTCAACGTCGGTGAGCGCACCAACATCACCGGCTCCGCCAAGTTCGCCCGGCTGATCCGCGAAGAGAATTACACCGAAGCGCTGGAGGTCGCCCTGCAGCAGGTAGAGGCCGGTGCTCAGGTAATCGACATCAACATGGACGAAGGGATGCTCGACTCCCAGGCAGCCATGGTCCGTTTCCTCAACATGATTGCGGGCGAGCCGGACATCTCTCGCGTGCCGATCATGATCGACTCGTCGAAATGGGAAGTGATCGAAGCGGGCCTCAAATGCATCCAGGGCAAGGGCATCGTCAACTCGATCTCCATGAAAGAAGGCGTCGAGCAATTCAAGCACCACGCACGCCTGTGCAAACGCTACGGCGCGGCCGTGGTAGTGATGGCCTTCGACGAGGTCGGCCAGGCCGACACCGCTGCCCGCAAGAAGGAAATCTGCCAGCGCAGCTACGACATTCTGGTCAATGAAGTCGGCTTCCCGCCGGAAGACATCATTTTCGACCCGAACATCTTCGCCGTCGCTACCGGCATCGAAGAGCACAACAACTATGCCGTGGACTTCATCGAGGCCTGCGCCTACATCCGTGACCACCTGCCACATGCGCTGAGCTCGGGCGGCGTGTCCAACGTGTCGTTCTCGTTCCGCGGCAACAACCCGGTGCGCGAGGCGATCCACTCGGTATTCCTGTTCCACGCCATCCGCAACGGCCTGACGATGGGTATCGTCAACGCCGGCCAGCTGGAGATCTACGACGAGATCCCGGCCGAGCTGCGCGAGCGGGTCGAGGACGTGGTGCTCAACCGCACCCCTGAAGGTACCGATGCGCTGCTGGCCATCGCCGATGATTACAAAGGCGGGGGTGCCACCAAGGAAGTCGAGAACGAGGCCTGGCGCTCACTGCCGGTCGGCAAGCGTCTGGAACATGCGCTGGTCAAAGGCATCACCGCACACATCGTCGAAGACACCGAGGAGTGCCGCCAGCAATGTGCGCGCCCGATCGAAGTCATCGAAGGGCCGCTGATGAGCGGCATGAACGTGGTTGGCGACCTGTTCGGCGCGGGCAAGATGTTCCTGCCGCAGGTGGTCAAGTCGGCGCGGGTGATGAAGCAGGCCGTGGCCCACCTGATCCCGTTCATCGAGGCCGAAAAAGGCGACAAGCCCGAAGCCAAGGGCAAGATCCTCATGGCGACGGTCAAGGGCGACGTGCACGACATCGGCAAGAACATTGTCGGCGTGGTCCTGGGCTGCAACGGCTATGACATCGTCGACCTCGGCGTGATGGTACCGGCAGAGAAGATCCTGCAGACCGCCCGCGACGAGAAGTGCGACATCATCGGTTTGTCCGGCCTGATCACCCCGTCGCTGGACGAGATGGTTCATGTTGCCCGCGAAATGCAGCGCCAGGGCTTCGAGCTGCCGCTGATGATCGGCGGCGCCACCACGTCCAAGGCCCATACCGCAGTCAAGATCGAGCCCAAGTACAGCAACGATGCGGTGATCTATGTAACCGACGCCTCCCGCGCGGTAGGTGTGGCCACCCAGTTGCTGTCCAAGGAACTCAAGCCCGGCTTCGTTGAAAAAACCCGCCTGGACTACATCGAAGTGCGTGAACGCACTGCCAACCGCAGTGCCCGCACCGAGCGCCTGAGCTACGCGCAGGCAGTGGCGGCCAAGCCAAAATACGACTGGGCCGCTTATCAGCCGGCGGTCCCTGCCTTCACAGGCGTCAAGGTGCTGGACAACATCGACCTGCGCACCCTGGCCGAGTACATCGACTGGACGCCGTTCTTCATTTCCTGGGACCTGGCCGGCAAATTCCCACGCATCCTCACCGATGAAGTGGTGGGTGAAGCGGCAACCTCGCTGTACAAGGATGCCCGCGAGATGCTCGACAAACTGATCGACGAGAAGCTGATCAGTGCGCGCGCCGTGTTCGGCTTCTGGCCAGCCAACCAGGTTGCCGATGACGACATTCAGGTCTACGGCGACAACGGTCAGCCCCTGGCCACCTTGCACCACCTGCGCCAGCAGACCATCAAGCCCGATGGCAAGCCGAACCTCTCCCTGGCCGACTTCGTCGCGCCCAAAGACAGTGGCGTCACCGACTACGTGGGGGGCTTCATCACCACCGCCGGCATTGGTGCCGAGGAAGTGGCAAAGGCTTACCAGGACAAGGGCGACGACTACAACTCGATCATGGTCAAGGCCCTCGCCGACCGCCTGGCCGAGGCATGCGCCGAGTGGCTGCACGAGCAGGTGCGTAAAGAGCACTGGGGTTATGCGCGCGACGAACACCTGGACAACGAGGCACTGATCAAGGAACAGTACAGCGGCATCCGCCCTGCACCAGGCTACCCGGCCTGCCCGGACCATACCGAAAAAGAAACGCTGTTCCGCCTGCTCGATGGCACAGCCATCGGTGAAACCGGCCCCAGCGGCGTGTTCCTCACTGAACACTTTGCCATGTTCCCCGCGGCTGCGGTCAGCGGTTGGTACTTTGCTCACCCACAGGCGCAGTACTTTGCCGTGGGCAAGATCGACAAGGACCAGATAGACAGCTACAGCGCACGCAAAGGTCAGGATGTGAGCGTCAGCGAGCGCTGGCTGGCGCCTAACCTGGGCTACGACAGCTGACATTCATGGGGCCGCTTTGCGGCCCCATTTGCCATCTACACTGTCCCTGATTGCCTCCGAATATCCAAGGAGCCAGCATGGACGATTCCAGCCAAGGCAAACCCCCTACCTTCTGGCAGATGCTGCACAGCATCCTCGCCGCCGCGCTGGGTGTGCAGAGCGGCAAAAACCGCGCGCGTGACTTTACCCACGGCAAGGCCAGCCACTTCATCGCACTGGGCGCACTATTCACCTTGGTGTTCATTCTGATTCTGGTCGGCCTGGTACAACTGGCGCTGCACCTGACAGCACACTGAAACGCAACCCGCCCGCGCAACTCCCTTGCGCGGGCGGCTCAGTTTGCGTCACGGCGTGGAGCTAAGGCTATTGGTGGCTGACCCAGTACACGGCGGTGACCACCACCAGGACGATAAGGCAGAGGATCGCCCAGGCATCGACGCTACTGTCAGCTTTGCGGACCTTGGTTGTATTTCCCATTGCATTGCCTCTTGTAGTGATTATGGGAATGCACTTCACAACCAGCAGTTAAGACGACCAATGCCCTTCTCTCAAGCAGGGTTTTTCAGTAGTCGACAGGTGACGTCAGGAAGGGATAACGGTAAGCCGGCGGGCGCGCTCTGGCGCTGAAACGCTGGAAGTCGACACCAAAGTCGTCCTGTTCCGCCAGTTTGAGCCAGCGCTTTGCCTTGAGCGGATCGATCGACTGCAAAACCGGCATCACATGGTCGCGTTTACCGTCCCGGGCGATCTCCACACCATAGGCATCGTCATGGAGCATTACCATGGCCCAGCCGCCGAGACTGAAATGCCCACCCATCAACACCCCCAGGCGCCCATCGATGCGCGCTCGCAAGGCCTCGGGGGAGCTATTGACGGCGCTGAACACTACATCCCGCCCAGGCTTGCGCCCCGCAGCCTCGAACGCACGCATGGCGCCAAAGGCCATTTCGTCGTTGGCCGACCATACCAGCTTGGTATCCGGGTAGCGCTGCAGTAACTGCTGCGCCTGTTCAAAGGCGCGCTGGCGGTTCCAGCCACCGTAAACCACCTGCCGCAGGCGCACCTGAGGGAAATCGGCCAAGGCGCGACGCATGCCTTGTTCGCGCAACTGCGAGGCGGGCGTGGTCTTGAGCCCGGCGAAAGCCACCAGGTCCACCGGCTCGTTACTGCGCGGTAGCAAAGCTACCATCTGGTGCAGCATCTGGTAACCGGCCTGCTCGTCATTGGCCGTCAAGGCCCCTAACAAAGCGCCGTACTTTGCGGGCTGGGCTTGAATGCTGCTCGCCTGGCTGGCAGTCAGCCCGTTGTTGACCAGTAACAGCTTGACCCCGCTACCTTGCGACAAGCGAATGATTTGCGGCGCAACGTATTGCTCGTTGACCAGCACGAGGTATTCCGGGCGCTGCGGCCCCTTGAGCACAGCCCGCGCCTGGCTTAGTGCGCGCTCGGCATTGCGCGCGCTGTATTGCACCTTCAGCGTCATGCCCAAGTCGTCAGCGGCCGCCTGCATGAAACGCGAGTAACTGGCCCAGAACGTCTCACTGGGCAGGCCCGGGTTGAGGAACACCACCGAAGCGGCCTGAGCACTGGCCGCCAGCGGCAGGCTCAGGCACAAGCTGTAGCACAATGCCTTGAGCATGCGGTTACATCCTTACCAACAAACCCGCGAGTATAAACCTGCGGCAGTGAGTGCCGGATAAATGCCAGTCGATCTCACTTAGTTCGTTTGGTTCTTTTCATATGCAAAAACATCACTTTAGCGCATAAACGCAACCTGATATCGTTTCCCCGCTCCGAACCGGAGTGCGCGGCCGTGCGCGCGAATAGCTGCATGCAGCCTGAGACAGGACTTTTATGTACGTATACGACGAGTACGATCAGCGGATCATCGAGGACCGCGTCAAGCAGTTCCGTGATCAGACCCGCCGCTACCTGGCCGGTGAGCTGAGCGAAGAAGAATTCCGCCCTCTGCGCCTGCAGAACGGCCTCTATATCCAGCGTTTCGCCCCGATGCTGCGCGTCGCCGTGCCCTACGGCCAGCTGAACGCCCGCCAGGTGCGCACACTGGCCAAGATCGCCCGCGATTACGACAAGGGCTATGCCCACATTTCCACCCGCCAGAACGTGCAGTACAACTGGCCGGCACTTGAAGACATCCCGGACATCCTTGCCGAACTGGCCACCGTGCAGATGCACGCGATCCAGACCAGCGGCAACTGCCTGCGCAACACCACCACCGATCAGTTCGCCGGTGTTGCCGCAGACGAAATCATCGACCCGCGCCCCTGGTGCGAGATCGTCCGCCAGTGGACCACCTTCCACCCGGAATTCGCCTACCTGCCGCGCAAGTTCAAGATCGCGATCAACGGCTCGAAGGAAGACCGCGCGGCCATCGAAGTGCACGACATCGGCCTGGAGCCGGTGCGCAACGCTGCCGGTGAGCTGGGCTTCCGCGTGCTGGTCGGTGGCGGCCTGGGCCGTACTCCGGTGGTCGGTTCGTTCATCAACGAATTCCTGCCGTGGCAAGACCTGATCAGCTATCTGGACGCCATCCTGCGTGTGTACAACCGTTACGGCCGTCGTGACAACAAGTACAAGGCGCGGATCAAGATCCTGGTCAAGGCCCTGACCCCGGAAGTGTTCGCCGAGAAGGTCGAGGCCGAAATGGCCCACCTGCGTGGCGGCAGCACCACCCTGACCGAAGAAGAAGTACAGCGTGTTTCGCGCCACTTCGTCGATCCGGACTACCTGGCCCTGGACAACGTTGACTACAGCGCCCAGGACGCCGAATACCCTGGCTTCGCCCGCTGGCGCTCGCGCAACACCCGCGCCCACAAGCGCCCTGGCTACGTGGCCGTGACCCTGTCGCTCAAGCCCACCGGCGTTGCCCCGGGCGACCTGACCGACAAGCAGCTGGACGCCGTGGCAGACCTGTCAGAGCGCTACAGCTTTGGCTTCCTGCGCACCTCGCACGAGCAGAACATCATCCTCGCCGACGTCGAGCAGCGTCAGCTGCACGCCCTGTGGATGGAGCTGCGCGAAGGTGGTTTCGCCACGCCGAACATCGGCCTGCTGACCGACATCATCTGCTGCCCTGGCGGTGACTACTGCTCGCTGGCCAACGCCAAGTCGATCCCGATCGCCGAATCCATCCAGCGCCGCTTCGACGACCTGGATTACCTGTTCGACATCGGCGAGATCGACCTGAACATCTCCGGCTGCATGAACGCCTGCGGCCACCACCACGTCGGCCACATCGGCATCCTCGGCGTGGACAAGAAGGGCGAGGAGTTCTACCAGGTGTCCCTGGGCGGCAACGCCGCGCGCGACGCAAGCCTGGGCAAGATCCTCGGCCCGTCCTTCGCCCAGGATGACATGGCCGACGTGATCGAGAAGCTGATCGCCGTGTACGTGGAACAACGTACCGAGGAAGAGCGTTTCATCGACACCTATCAGCGTATCGGCATCGACCCCTTCAAGGAACGCGTCTATGCAGCGAATCATTAAGAACAACCAGATCGTCGACGAAACCTGGCACCTGCTGCCCAAGGAAACCACGATCGACGAGCTGACCAACTGCGACGACTACATCGTCCCGCTGCAACTGTGGCGTGACCATGCCCACATGCTCAAGGCTCGCGACGGTGGCCTGGGCGTGTGGCTGGACAGCGATGAACAAGCGGAAGAGATCGGTGATGACGTGCAGCACTTTCAGGTCATCGCCCTGAACTTCCCGGCCTTCACCGATGGGCGCAACTACTCCAATGCGCGCCTGCTGCGTGACCGCTACCAGTTCAAGGGCGAGCTGCGCGCCATCGGCGACGTACTGCGTGACCAGCTGTTCTACCTGGCACGCTGCGGCTTCGATGCCTTCGCCGTCCGTGCCGACAAGGACCCGGAAGATGCCCTGCAAGGGTTGAAGGACTTCTCGGTGACCTATCAGGCCGCCACCGACGAGCCGCTGCCGCTGTTCCGCCGCCGTTGATCGTCTCCCGGCATGGTCCACCGCACGGTGGCCATGCCTCTGCTTCTATAACCATCTGGCTACACCGCTTCTCAGCCCCTGCGGTTCTGAGACCTTCTGCTTCCTGTTCCCGGCTGCGGCGCAGCAGCTCGCTCCCATTCGGCCCGCAGCCGAGCCAGTGCTTCACGCACGCGCTCCATGACCGTCTCACTCAGCTGATTCTGCTCGAGGTTGACCCTGTGCGGGTGCGCTTCGACCCAGATCAACGCCTCCTCGCTCAACGCCCCGATGCGATTGCCACGCAAGTCCAAGACCAACTCCGGGTAACGCTGCAACAACGTCAAAGGAAGACGGCGCAGGCCTGTTGCACACAACGATACGTAGTGAAGATGAACGTTGTAGCGTAACTGCGGCGCCACCCCCAACGGGTTCGCGTCAAGGTTGAGAATTTCAAGCCTGGGAAACCACTCCAGCCGCAGTTGGGATTGCGCGTCGAGGGTGATGAAATTGTTCTGCAGGTGCAACTGGGTCAGTCTACCCAAGTAATTCAGATTTTCCGGGATGGTGAGCAAGCGATTCGAGCCGACGTTCAGAGTGCTCAACTGCGCAAGGTTGCCGACACTGCTCGGTACAGCACTCAGGAGGTTGCCGCTCAATTGCAGGTTTTCAAGGCTGACCAGTTGCCCTACCCGATCATCCAGGACCGCGATCTGATTGAAGGAGAGATCGAGATGCGTCAGGCGGGCCAACTGCTCTAGCCCGGCGGGGAGGTCATCGAGCTGATTGCCACTGAGGTCCAGCTCGACCAGTTCGGTCAAGTACTCCAGGCCCACCACTGTATCGAGCATGTTACCCCCAAGGTTCACACTGCGCAGGTGCGGCAAATGCTCAAGTCCATCAAGCGCTCGCAGGCGATTGCCCGATAGGTCCATTGTTACCAAATTAGGAAACCGACTCAGGAAATCCGGCTCGATGACCGAAACCTGCTGGTTGCACAACGACAATTTACGCACCTGATCGAACACGATGCCCATGGGCAGCGCAGGTAACGAACTGACAGTCCAGCTTTCCTTGCTCGAGCGCAGGGGTGGCTCTTCATCGTGGTAACGCGACTGCCAGAAACCCCGCAGGAGCTCCGCCATATTGGATCGCGCTGCATACTCAGGGTCGCCAGGCAGCCCGCGCCAGATTGCCAGGCTGGCTTCAAGGCGACTGGACAGATGCGCAAATGCTCGCGAGCCAGGGCCATGGACAAGTCCGAGCTGAAACCACATCCGATAGTTGCCGCGGGCCAGCGCCAAGGTCAGGGCGTCCTCCTCCTCCCTGCGTTGCTCTGCAATTTGCTCCGCCGCACGTGTCGGGGCCGGGTCTTGTGCGCCCTCCCTGAAAAGTGCAGTTCGCCGTTCGTCGTAGGTTTGACGTATGGCTGCAAACTGATCGGCATAAGCGAGTTTGACGTGGTCCTGCCAGAACGCCTGTTGCGCCAGGAACAGGCTGAGTGCATCGGCTGTTTCGGCCTCGTATACGGCTGCCTCGGCTTCTATCAGGTCGTTTGGGGTCACACTTTCGACATGCCTGAAACTGAGGTAAGTCGGTTGGCCGTAAATACCCAATGGCTCTGCAAGCTGAACCCGAAAGGCCTGGTAGATCTCACCAGGGTTGAATGGCACAGAGCGCCGGCGCAAACCTTCGATGTGCCGTGCAGCAAAGCGGTTAACCTGATCAAGCCTGAACAACTCACGCCCAAGGCCGCGCAACTCATGCTCAAGGCGCCAACCACGCAGGCCTTCTGTGCGCAACGCTAGCTTCAAATTGACGAGCAGCACATCGAGGTCCACGCTGCGCCGTGGCACGGCAGCCTGCTGGAATACTGCCCGTCGAACATGAGCATGGTTGTACATGCAATAGAGCAGCTCACCCACGCGACGCCGAAAGTCTTGGGGTTCTACGGCAAAGCGCTCGGAATGCAGCAACGCACTGAGAAAAGCGAAGAACTCTTCGCTGCCTTGTTCTTGAGCAAGCGCCTGCCAATACCTGCGTCGCGGCGCGGCTTCCCGCTCGGTCAGCCCTTCGAGCCACGGAGCGCTGCCCTCCTCCCCCTGCTGGATGGCTGCTACAGGCTCGACGGCAACCCGCTCGAGTGCAGCCGGTGAAAGTGGGTTGCCCTGCAAGCGCGCGCAGGCGGGGTTGGCGCGTAGCCAGCCGGCCTGCGCTTCACTGATGTCGACAATGCGATTGTTACGCAGATCGAGCTGCTCCAGTTGCTCTAGGGCGCTGGTATCAGGTATCGAGATCAGCCGGTTGGACGACAAGTCCAGGCGCCGTACATTGGGGAAACGGGAGAGCCAGCCCTCGCTGAGCGCCGTCAGATGAAGATTGCGCAGTACCAGTGAAGTCACATGGTCGAAGTGAACGCGTTCAGGCAGTTCGGGCAGGCTGCCCAAGGCAGATCCCTCCAGTATCAACGCAGGATGGCCGTCACCGTCGCGAGCGCGTCTTTGCCAGGCATGACGAATCCGCCGAGCCATGCGTGCTCGCCGGATCAACTGAATCGGCCCCGACGATTGCCGACGCCACAACCCCAAAGCCTGATCAAGCGTGCGCAGCTCTTCACACAGGCGCAGGTAGTGATTCCAAGGTGTCAGCCCAAGCGTGCGGGCGTTCTGCGTAAACTGCTCCATCGCGTTTTCGTCGGAATCGGGGAACAGCCGTTGGATACCCCGACGCAACGCGCGATTGCTGCTTTCACCACGGCCACTCAAGGGGTAACCCAGGCGCCCGTCGCCCAGCCGTACCGGCGGCCTGAAACCAAGGCCGACTGGCGCCATGCGCAAAATTGAAGCGGCGAGCTCGCGCTCTTCGCTGGCCCACTGCGACATGGCCTCAGCCAGTGCTTCGGGGGAATCGCTGGCATCGCCCAACATCCTTTTCTGCCAGGGATCGAGCTGCTGCAACAGGGCCTGGAACAGGCTGTCATCAGCTCTGGCCAACGGCAACGGGTTTGCGCGCGCATCCAGCGCCTGATAACCCTGGGCAGTTCGAAGCACGGTGAGTACCTCGCTGGCCGCTTGCGTTCCGGCCCACGCAGTCATTTCACCCGACAGCGTGTCACCGCGCAGCTCGATGCGCACCCCTCGCCAGGGCGCGCGCTCGGCGATCAGGCCCAATGCCAGTTGCTCGGTGTCACGATTGATTGCTGCGGCTTGAAGCAGGCCCGCACAGGCGCGGTCCAGGCGGGTATCGCGCACGTACCACCGCGCCTGCTCGGCCAAGGCCAACGGCACACGCTGGTGCGCAAGCATATGCTCCACCTGGTCCTCGGGCGCATGTTCGATGATCTCACGCGCGCCCATTACCGAGAGGCCGGGAAAGTCCCGGCGAAGCAGGGTTTGCGCTTCGCCGGGCAGGGGCTGCTGAGCCTGTAGCTGTCGCTCGAAGTCCACCCCTTTCAGCTCGGGCCGCCGAGCGTGCAACTGCTGCCTCTGCACCGCATCGCGCAAGCGCGCCGGAGCCTGTGCCTGGTCTACGTGCAAGCGGCGCAGTTGATCTTGGTTGAACCCCGTTGCCCGCATCACCGCGTGTATGGCCTGTTCATCGAGGTGCGCCCAGCCCGCATCGAGGTCCTGAAACAACTCAGCGCTGCCCTGCCATTCGTGGGGCGTCTCCAGTTCATGCTGCCAGCCAGCGCCCTCACTGCCCTCAAGCAGCGGTGCATAACCGTTGGGACGCACGGGATGGCGGATGCGACGCTGCTGTGTTTGAGCCTCCAAGTAGGTCAAATGGCTGGCCAAGGGTGTACGCACATATTCTGTGCCTTGCAGGCTGATCAACTCGCCGACGGCTCCTCGGTCTTGGACGGCATAGCCTGGCAGCCTGGGGTCGCACAATTTCACGGTGTGCTCATCCGTGTACACCGGCACCAGGTCTTCGACGCGAGCGCCCTCCATCAGGTGGTGCGATGCCGCGCCTGCACCGACATTGACGGCCGTCATGCCCACGGTTTGCGCTACGGAGTACATGTGCTCCAGCGCACCCTGCCGGTCCCCCAGGCGCCAATCGGCATAGCCCTCGTAAACATCGTCAGCCACCTGCAACGCGGTGATTCCCAGCAATGGCAAGGCAAGTGCAGGTAGCGCAAAGCTCGCCAGGCCCAACGCATCCAGGCCAAAGCTGAGGTAGAAATGCAGGCGCCTGTCGCGTTGCTGCGCGTCCACTTCGGCGGTGGGTATGGCGTGCACTTTGGCGTTGTCCAGCAGCGTGTCGATCAGTTGCCGGCGCAGGTATTCGAACAACGGCTGCTCGATTGGTGCGTAACGTCCATCGAGCTGGACCGGCACATCCTCGCCAGTATCGTTCAGCGCTTCGGTCAAGGCACGGGTGTAGGCAGCCCGGTCGCGTTCACCGATAAAGCGCTGGAAGAATTCGACGTAGCCGGGCAAACGGAACTGTTTACCCACCGTCAGGAACAGCGATGCCCACGAGGTATACCAGGTCAGCGGGCCTTGAGGATCATCAGGGATCCAGCACAATATTCCCTCGAACACGTCACCGGTCGTACGCTGATGGGTTATCTCGAACGCCACTGCGCCTCGCACAAGCCGACCGAACACACGCAATTGCATTGGCCGCAGCCCAGGGATCGATGGAGGTGTAGCAGAGATCAGATCAATCAGCGGGGCACAATGTTCATAGGCATGCCTTGGTATTTCACCATTGACCAGTGCCAGCCGCAGCGTCGCCTCAAGGCTCGCGCGATAGCCTGCCTCGATCAGCGTGCCCAGTTGTTTTCCCGCTTCACCGCCGGGTGCCAGCTGCGCGCGCAGGTACGCCTGGTAACGCCCCCCCAGGTCGAGCGAGCGGCACAGGGTAAAGAATGCCTTGGCCGAGAGCGCGCACGCATTCCCTGCTGCATCCAGCACCGCAGAGCCCTGCATGATGCTGGTGGCGAATGTTTCACCCTCGGTAAAGTTATGCAACGCCGATTGCAGCAGGCTGTGCTGGTAAATCTGTTCCTTGATCCCATCCGGCACCTGCGCAACATGCGAGGGATATCGCTGCAGGGTCCTGCGCCGTAGCGTGGCCCGGCGCACATCGATGGTAAGTTGATGCTCCGCCTGCAGAGCTTGTTGCAGCAGCGGTTCGGCAAATGCATCGAGTGGAGTGATCCGCGCCAGCCATTCGTGCAACTGATGCTGTAGCTGCTGCTGTCGCTGCTGGCTCTCGTGCAAGCTGTGGAGGGTGTCGGACGGAAGTTCGGTCAGCCAGGCGGGCAAGCGGCTGGCAATCAAGGCGTTGGTGGAGTCATCGGTGAACGGCTGACTTGGCATCGCGGGCTCCTGGGGCGTAAAACCGCGATTGCACCACCGCGTGACGAGGTTTTTGCGTTAACTATTGCAACCTGCCGCCGTGACCGACGTTCACGTTTGCGCAAGCGCTGCCGATAACAGTTACATCTGATGACCAGAAAGGAAGCTGGCGATGAGCCCGATTACCTCAGTGGTGCGCCTGACCTCCGTCGCACACATCACCCCCCGTGCGCCTCAGGTACCCACCACCCTGTCGGCAGACGCGCCGATGACATCACCGAGCACGGTGGTAAGCCTTGGCCAGCAAGAAAGCCGCGTCGATACCCAGACCTACACGGCCAAAGGTACCCTCGGTGAAGCGCAGACGCGGTATGTGTGGGAGCAGGACGGCATCGATAAACTCAGCATGTACATGCTGAGTGCCATTCAGGCCTCCTCCCCGGCAGCGCGCTTCCAGGGGCTCGGTGCTGCCCTGCTGGAGCAACTGGCAGCCAGCGGTGGCCAACGTATGTCGCAATCCGGGCTGGCGATCGATGATGGCGCGACAAACGACCCGTTGTTGCTGGCCATGCAGCAGGCCAGGCTGCGCGAACACGCAACCAGCAGCGTCAGCTTCAATCTCACTACCGGCTCAGGCGCCACCGTGACGGTGGGCCTCTACAGCAGCACCAACGGCCTGGCGGTGGATGCCGACGTGCAAGGCGGTACGTTGACCAGTGAGGAACTCAAAGGCTTGGCAGCGCTTGCGAACAGCTTCCAGGCTGCCCTCAACGGGCTGACCCAGGAACCACCCAGCCTGCAGCTGGGCGCACTGGTAAAGCTCGACCCGGCGCTGTTCACCGGTTTGCAGTTGAATGCCAAATTGCAGACCGCTAGCGGCGAACAGCAAACCTTCGACCTGCAGCTGAACGAAGATTCCCGCAAACTCACGCTGCAAGGCGCCAACGGCACGGTCAAGATGAACCTCGACACCCAGGACGGTGCGCTGCTGGGCAGCCAGGCTCAGCGTCAGGCAGCCGTGGCCAACTACCTGGTCCAGTTCGACGCTGCACAAAAGCGCGGCCATGGTGACGCGCAACTGATGGCACTGTTCAAAGATGCCTTCAGCCAGCTCAACAGCGTGGACGATACCAGCAAGCGCCCTGCAGGCCATGACCTGGCGCAGAGCACGGCCAGCCGCCTGCTGTTGAGCGGCCTTGCCGACTTCGATGCCTCGATCACGCAGACCGAACAGAAGATCAATCCGATGCGGCCTGAAGAAGTGGACCACTTCGACTACAAGGTTTCGCAATCGACCACTCTGCAAGGCCCGGCAGCGGACCTGGCCGTGGAGCAGGAGCAACGGGCAAGCATGAAAGCCGCCTGGCATGAAGGCCTCAATCCGCTCGTCGGCCTGACCCTAACCCGCGACAACAAAACGCAGAACTACAGCTATCACACGATCGACGACCAATCGCGCAGCAGCACTCGCCTGGCGTTCTCCAACAACGCCCTGGTCGAGGCGACCGCGACTCAAGAGGCCAGCCAGAAAGAGCGCGTGCGCACCTATCAGGAGGGCGTGCTGCAGGACGATACGACCAATAGCGCAGCGGCCGCCCAAGCTCGCGAACTGCTGGACGTGCTTGACGAGCTGCTCAGCCAGGATCGGGCTGTGCGGCGCGCAGGGCTGGCCTCTACGCTGCAAGAGCAACTGGCGGGGTTGAGCCATCAGTGGTTGCTGCAGTCGGCGCCAGGACAAATTGCAACGTGAACCAAAGGTAGCCAGGTTTTTTACAGCACCTGAATCACGAGCCAACGGATGACTCGTGATTTCAGGTCAAAAGACCTTGGCACTGTCCCGTCTTAATCAAAGCCTGCAAAACCCCCACACTGCTCCCCATTCGAACGAGGTCGGCAGCAGGGCAACTAAGCTCTGGTTCAACCTCAGTCACTCAGCAGGAGCAGCCCCATGAGCATTCCATCTTTCGGCCTTGGCACCTACCGCCTCACCGGCCAGGCCGTCATCGACTCGGTCAAGTCCGCCCTGGCGCTGGGCTACCGCGTCATCGACACCGCGCAGATCTACAAGAACGAAGCCGAGGTAGGCCAAGCCATTGCCGAAAGCGGCGTACCGCGTAGCGAACTGTTCATCACCACCAAGATCTGGGTCGACAACCATGGCGCTGACAAACTGGTCCCCAGCTTGCGCGAGAGCCTGGCCAAGCTGCGCACTGACCACGTCGACCTGCTGCTGATCCACTGGCCAGCCCCAGGCAAGGGCATCGAACTGGCCGAGTACATGACAGCTTTGGCCGAAGCCAAAAAACTCGGCCTGACCCGTCAGATCGGCGTGTCAAACTTCAACATCGAACTCACCCGCCAAGCCATCGAGGTGGTCGGCAAAGGCGAAATCGCCACCAACCAGGTCGAGCTCAGTCCCTACCTGCAAAACGCCAAACTGGCTGCCTACCTCAAGGATCAGGGCATCACCGTCACCTCGTACATGACCCTGGCCTACGGCAAAGTGCTGAAGGACCCGGTGCTGGTCGAGATCGCCGCCAAGCACAAGGCCACGGTCGCCCAGGTGGCCCTGGCCTGGGCCATGCAGCTGGGTTACGCAGTGATCCCCTCCTCCACCAAGCGCGAAAACCTGGCCAGCAACCTGCTCGCCTGCAGCCTGAGACTGGATGCCGACGACATGGCGCGCATCGCCTCGCTCGAGCGCAATGGCCGTGAAGTCAGCCCGGATGGCCTGGCGCCCGCCTGGGACTGATTACCCACTGCATGTCGATACCGGCTTGTTCGTGGCCGGTATCACTGCTCATTGACCTTTGAACCGGAGCTCCTGATGAGCACGCTTTCCCCAAAACGGGTTCTGTTTGCCCTGGCTATCGGCGCCTTCGGCATCGGCACCACCGAATTCACACCGATGGGTCTGCTGCCGGTGATCGCACAAGGCGTCGATGTCAGCATCCCCAGCGCGGGCATGCTGATCACCGCCTATGCCATCGGCGTAATGGTCGGCGCACCGATCATGACCCTGCTATTCAGCCGCTTTGGCAAACGCGCCGCACTGATGGCGCTGATGGCCATCTTTACCCTCGGCAACCTGCTCTCGGCACTCTCGCCGGACTACTACACATTGCTCGCCTCGCGGCTGGTCACCAGCCTCAACCACGGTGCCTTCTTCGGCCTGGGCGCAGTGGTCGCAGCCAGCGTGGTCCCCAAGGACAAACAAGCCAGTGCCGTGGCAACGATGTTCATGGGCCTGACCATCGCCAATATCGGCGGCGTACCTGCGGCGACCTGGGTCGGCCAGCAGGTCGGCTGGCGCATGGCCTTTGCCGGTACTGCGGCACTCGGGCTGCTGGCCATGGCCGCCCTGTGGTACGCGCTGCCCAAAGGTGAGCGTGGCAGCGTGCCCCACGTGCGCAAAGAGCTGGCGGTCATCGCCCGCCCCAACGTGCTGCTGGCGATGGCTACCACCGTGCTTGGCGCCGGCGCCATGTTCACCCTGTACACCTACGTAGCACCGGTACTGGCTGAACTGACCGGCGCTTCAGACAGCTTCATCACCCTCGGCCTGGTGCTGATCGGTGTCGGTTTCACCCTGGGCAACAGCCTGGGTGGGCGCCTGGCCGACTGGTCGCTGGACGGCGCTGCGCGCATCTTCCTCGGTACACTGGCGCTGATCATGTTGCTGATGCCGCTGGTACTGGGCAGCCACATTGGTGCGGCCATCGCGCTGCTGGTCTGGGGCGTGTTCACCTTCGCCGTAGTGCCGCCCTTGCAGATGCGCGTCATGACTGCCGCCATCGAGGCACCAGGGCTTGCATCGTCGATCAATGTCGGCGCATTCAACCTTGGCAATGCCGTTGGCGCGGCACTGGGTGGCACGGTAATCAGCCTGGACTTGGGCTATGCCGCAGTGCCCATGGCCGGCGGCGTGCTGGCGGCGACGGCCCTGGTGCTGGTATGGCTGGGCGGGCGCGGCAAGGCTGTCGACAAGGCCTTGGGCGCCGCGGTTTAGGCACTGGCGTAAGCGCTGCACTCTTGCAACGGGCGCAATTATGAAGTGCCCGTTGCAGCCATTCCCCCCAATGCCGCTGCAGCAGTACTCTCCTCTACGCTAACCACCGCCAAGGAGTCCCCCATGTCCCGCCCTCCATTGCCTCCCTTTACCCGCGAAAGCGCCATCGAAAAAGTCCGCCTGGCCGAGGATGGCTGGAACAGCCGTGACGCGGCCAAGGTATCGCTGGCATACACACCCGATACCGTATGGCGTAACCGTGTCGAGTTCCCCCGGGGGCGTGCCGAGGTTCACGCCTTTCTGACCCGCAAGTGGAACCATGAACTGGAGTACCGACTGATCAAGGAGCTGTGGGCATTCACCGACAACCGCATTGCGGTGCGCTATGCCTACGAGTACCACGACGACAGCGGCCAGTGGTTCCGCGCCTATGGCAACGAAAACTGGGAGTTCGCCGCCGATGGTTTGATGCACAATCGCCACTCGAGCATCAACGAGCACCCTATTGCCGAAGCGGACCGCAAGTTCCGCTGGCCTTTGGGTCGTCGCCCGGACGACCATCCCGGCCTCAGCGAACTGGGGCTCTGACCCCGGGAAGGCCCAAGCGGCCGGTAGCCTGAGTGTGGCCTGAAGGCCAGACAAAAAACGCAGGCACCGGCCAGATCGCGCAGGCTTTTACGTTCCACCCTGGTATGTAACATTCAGTTTCATGTTGCCCGCGGAGAGTAGCCACACCACGTACTCCTCAGAGGCCTCTGCCGTGCTGCAACGTCTGTTCTGCTCCCTGTCCCTGCTCACACTCGCAATCTCCGCCGCCCACGCCGCCGATGCGCTCGATACGCCGCACCTGGCTGGCATTGACAATTTCCGCGACATCGCCGGCACCACATCGGCCTACGGCACAAGCCACGACGGGGTGATGCGCACCGGTGTGTTCTATCGTACCAATGCCCTGACCCCGACTGCCGCCGACCTTGCCGTGCTCAACGGCCTTGGCATAAGCGATGTATACGACCTGCGCACCGCAAGCGAAATCGCCGCCACGCCCGATACCCTGCCCGCCGGCGCCAGCTATACCAACATCGACATCATCGGCAGCACCACCTCGGGCTCGAACATCACCGACATCTCGTTCACCAGCGCTGCCCAGGCACGCGCCATGATGCAGGAGACCAACCGCGCCTTCGTCAGCGATGCCGGCATGCGTGGGCAATTCTCGGTGCTGTTCAACGAACTGGCCAGTGCCGACGGCGCCGCATTGTTCCACTGCACCGCCGGCAAGGACCGTACGGGCTGGACCGCCGCCGTGTTACTGAGCATCGCCGGTGTAGACGACGCGACAATCATGAACAACTACCTGGCCACCAATGAGTACACCGCCGCCCGTGTGGCCGCCACATTGGCAGCCATGCCGGCCAGCATGGCCGAAGTCTACGCCCCACTGCTGGGCGTAGAGGCCAGTTACCTGCAGGCCGGCCTGGATGAAGTTACGGCCGCATATGGCAGCATGGACAACTACCTCAAGCAAGGCCTGGGGCTTACCCAGGAAACGATCTATGTGCTGCGCGGCAAAATGGTGCGTTACGGCACGCTACCCGGTGAAGCTGGCCTGGTCGGTAACGCCGCAGCAGGCGCGCAACTGCTGCGCCAACTGCAGGACACGTCGCTGTCAGGCACCTACAGCGCCTACAACTACTACCTGCAGTCGGCCATCGATGCCGGCACGCTGGGCGGCGTGGAGTCCACTGTGGGTGGCCAGGTTCATGCCGATGCCGCCAGCTACCTGCTGCGCCTGGGCGTCATGATCGACAGCGCCGCAGCACCTTTCGCCGACGGTACCGACCTGAAGGTTGGCCAGTCGCGCCTGTGGAGCAGCACCCTGGCCGGTTATCTGGGCACCGACGGCTCGTCCAGTGTCGCCAGCAGCAACGAACACAGCCAAGGCCTGATGATCGGCATGACACAGCGTTTCTCCGAGCAGCTCAGCGCCCACGCAGGTTTCGGCTACAGCAGCGGTAACGTTGGCGGCGCAGGCGGCGAGGTTGACACGGACCTGACGTTCCTGAGCCTGGGCGCCCGTTTCGCTCCGGGCGGCCTGGAACAAGGCCTGTTCATCGACACAGATGCCAGCGCCGGCTACCTCGACTATTCCAGCAGGCGTGATCTGACAGGTGGCCTGGGTACGGCCAAGGGCGACAGCCACGGTACCCTGGCCGGTGCCAGCCTGGCCATGGGCTATCGCCTGAACACAAACCGCGTGGTGCTGGAACCGAGCCTGGGTGTACGCATAAGTCGCGTGGACGTGGCCGGGTTTACCGAAAAAGGCAGCGAACTGGCGCTAGAGGTGGACAACCTGCAGCAGACGCGCCGTAGCGCGACCGCCAATCTCAAGGCGTCTTTCGTGCCGTTTGCCATGGGCCGTTGGCAACTGGTACCCAGCGTGCAAGTGGGCTATGAGCATGCACTGGGCGACCACGAGGTGGAAAGCGAGGGCCACTTGCTGGGGCTGGACATCGAACAGCGAGCCGCCTTCGACGATCGTGACCAGTTCAACGCTGGCGTGAGCCTGATGGCCAACCTTGGCGCGCTGAGTGTTGGCGCCGATCTGTCAGCATTGGGCGGTGGTGACAGCCACGGGGCTAGTGGCAGCCTCAAGGCCAGATACGCGTTCTGACAGTTACCGACGCTGCTGTGCGGGCCCCATTGCTGCATTTTGCTCCCGCCTATGCTTCACAGCACTGACGGCTTTGCAGCATGCTTTTCAACCACAGCGGCACCGCCCCGATCCTTGATGACAAGTGCCAAGGCCCCCTCCATATTGAGCCGTGCATACACCTCTGCCTCGCTGCCTGCTGCCAACGCGTGCTCGGCGGGTGTGAGCGCAGAGGTCAGATCAATACCCCGGCGTTGCGCTTCATCTCGGGCCGCCAGCGGCAAGGCGCTTCTGCGCAACAGTGCCCGTATCTGCCTGGGCTCCAGCGCAGGATCTACCGCCAGCATGGCGGCCACCGTACCGGTCACCAACGCAGCGGCATAGGAAGTACCACAGGCCCCCCTGCCTTCTGTACGGCTGCGGCTCGTAGGGCGTTGGGGGCATGCGGCGGCGGTGATATCGACGCGCTGCCCGATATTGGAGGAATCACGCATAGTCACGAAGCGCGGTTCACGTATGTTTGCATCCTGCCTGGTACGTTGGTGCGCGCCGACAACCAGCAGCTGTTGCGATTGCAAACCTGCTGGCAAATGCTCATCGGTGGTAGAAAAACTGTTACCGGAAGAGTTGACGACCACAACATTGGGGTGGTTGCGTTCGAGCCACCTGAAGAATCGCGTCAACAACTGCTCATAGCCTTTGAAGGCCAAGTCAGACCGCACATTGGTTTCGACACGCTCACCTCGCAGATTGGTCGTACCCATGCGGTGGATGCCCCAACTCCAATTGAGCACGTGCGCGCCATCCTCCACCATGTTGACCGATGCCGCTACACGACCTGTCACGCCGGCGAGTGAGCCGCGGTCCACAATGATTTTGAAGCGTCCACCTGCGTCCCCCAACTGGCTCAGAAAGCCCAGATGGTCGACTGGCTGCCGGCCTGCTGCCAGCAGCCCAGTGACCAATGTTCCATGCCTTGCTTGTGGGCTGTGCCGCGCATAAAGGCAAGTCTGCTCCATGCTGCATGGCCTGAGGTAGCTTACGAAGTCGGGGGTATCGAAATTGACTGCCTTCTCCACCACCCCTATTACCACGGCACCCGGATTCGGGTTTGAAGACGCGCTAGCAACGTACTGCCGATACAAGTCGACAGCCGGGAAGAACCGGTTGGCGACCCAACCGTCCTCATCTGCAGGTTCCACCACCCGATCGGGGTCTCGTGGCACTTCAGGGTTGTCATCCTCCACGACCACACCGACAATCACAGGGTCGGTCTTCAATGCAGCCACCAGGGCATCCCGTGCGGCCAGATCACTGACGGGTAGGCGCACCTGGAAGACGTTTAACGGCGCAATCGCACCGACGATTTCCACGCCGTACTGGCGGGCCATCCGCTGCGCTTGTGCCGCGCCGTCGACCCCTTCATGAAAGATCAGGCTGACCAGATCCAGAGCTGTCACCACGCGGTCAGAGAGCCGGACTTGATGCTCGCGGCTCACGGACTGCACGCGGCTTGGCCGCAAGGTAAGCCAGACAGCATTGCTGCTACGCCGTCCTTGAGACACCCAAACCGGACCACTGACCTTTTGCCCCTGCGCGAGGTTAAAACGCAGCGTCGCCCCTTGCCGACTGACTGCGCTGGTGGGCAGGACACTGCCATTGAACACGACCCTGACAGGGTGTCCCTTCATGCCGCTGACCTGCATGCACCATGTTTGCGGCTCGCCGCCGGACCAGCTTTCGCAAGGTGCCAGGCTTTCAATGTGTAACGCGCTTGCAGGCTCGGCAGCCATGAACCACGGTATGACCAACAACGCAAACAGACGCTTCTTGAACGTGCCCATATCCATGTTCCCGTTTCGCCAACATCAGCCACTAGTTGCGCAGGCTTTGAGCCCGTCCGTGCTGACGCATTGACAATGAAACAAGACCCTAAAGGCTGAGCTTCAATGTGCCTACTGGCAAAAATGCCAGGTCATTCAATAGCGATAATGTCGAACAGCTACTGCCAAAAATGACAGTTTTCCGCTTCTGACCCTTCTATTACGCTTCTCCGCGCAGTACTTCCCACCACAAAAGGACAGCGCTCATGGAAAAGCCAGCAATCATCACGTTAGTTGCCGGACTCTTTATTGCAGTACCCCACGCGCCGGCCGCCGAACTGCCTGGACGTATTGAAGCCGTCGAACACCACACCGCACTGTGCCATGCAACTGACACCGCCGTAGACTGCGATGTATCAGCGGTGGTCAAAACCGATGGAAAACTGGTTTTCGCCAACGATAAAGGCTTGCCAGCCATTGGTGATCCGGCCATTTTCACATTTGATTTTGTCGGGGGAACTATCAGTGGTAATCCCGAAGTTCTCAAAGGTAGTGTGCTGGAAAAAGCAGATAAATACGAAGCCATGACCACGACGCTGGATGGCCAATACATTATCGCCAGCACCGCCTTCAATAAGGTCGGCACCGAGCAGGATCCAAGTAAA
Organism: Pseudomonas putida; assembly: GCF_016406145.1. Taxonomy (NCBI): domain Bacteria; kingdom Pseudomonadati; phylum Pseudomonadota; class Gammaproteobacteria; order Pseudomonadales; family Pseudomonadaceae; genus Pseudomonas; species Pseudomonas putida. The sequence continues at coordinate 2,095,907 of NZ_CP066306.1, read as the reverse complement.
GACGCACTCAACACCCTTGTTTACTGGCCGGTAAATGACCCGAATACCGCAAAAGTCCTGGCGCAATCGACACGAGGCGGGATCAAAAGCTCGATCATGTTGCGTAAACAGATTGGTGAAGTCATAGGGTCCCCCTACTTTCAAGTCGAAGGCATCACCATGGCCCCAAGCGAACCGGGGCGGGAGAAAGATACAGACGGCCAGTTGATCGTCGGCATCAGCAAGCATGGGAATAGCAGTGCGACTTCTAACCCTGCTTTTCTGCTCATCTCGGCGCATGTGAAGTTCAACGATGCACGGATGGAGCTCGTGGACGGGTTCAAATCGATTCAGAACTTCAACCTGGAAGCGCAAGGGCACCCACTTGCGCTAACTGGCATCGAATATGACCGTTTCAATAAAGACCGACTGTATGCGGTCACCAGCTTTGAAACGCCATCCGCAGAGGGTGCGGGCAACAATGGTATCGAAACGGGCGGGGTTCTTTGGGCAATACCTTTCACGGCAGGTAAACCGGGCACCCCACAGCTGGTGAACCAAAAGGATGGCAGCCCCCTGATGTTCAGCAACCAGCCCGGCGGCGTAGAAGTGCTGGGAGCCAAACAAGTTCTGGTGGTTCACGACGATGACCGCGTTGAGGTGAAAACCTCCGAAGCAGGTATCAAGCGAGGTAAAAACGAATTTGCCTACAGCAAGATCACGTTCCCCTAAGCGCATCCATGGCATCCAACACATTATCTGATTCGCAGGTAGGCCCCTTACCGCAGGTCATGCGTCATGCCTACGCCTGACCTGCGCCGGGCGCAACCCAAACGCCTCTTGAAAATACTGGGCAAACCGCCCGGCATTGGTGAAACCGAAACGTAACGCCACCTGTTCCACCGAAGCACCCTGCTCGCTTGCCAGCACCTGACGCGCCTGCTCCAGCCGCACCTGCCGCTGATACCCGACTATCGAAGTGCCCGCAAACCGGCGAAAGCCCTCCTGTAACGCCCGCACGCTGACATTGGCCAAGCCCGCCAACTCACTGCTACTGCTCAGGCTGGCGGGATGCTCACGGATATAGGCCATGGCCAGTTTCACATGGCGCGGTGCAAGCAAGGGGGCTGGCCTGTGCAGCGCTTCGCGGTAATTGTGCGGCCAGGTTTCCAGCAACGCGTCGACCAGCATTTCCTGCAACCGCAGCGGCATCAACAGGCCCGTATTGATCAATTGATCGAACTCAGTGCCCGTGGCCAGCTCGAGCAAGGCACGGATGCCCTGGAAACCTGGCGCGTTGAGGTCCACTACCGGCGCAAAACGAATGGGGGCCACCAAGGGCCGCTCCAGCAGTGCCGACAGGCGCTCGGCGAATACGCCCCGGCGAATCGACATGCCACACTGGGCATGACCATCGGCAATGCGTACCGAGCGTATCTCGAGCTTGTCGACAGCCAGCCCGACCTGCGCGCCGCCGATCGACTCGCCGCGATGGTCGAAGATGATCTTGCCCGCAGTAGGTAGCACAAAAGTGATCTCGTCCTGCGGGGTGGGCAGGACGATGCGAAAGTCGCCGTGGTAGTGCAGGCGCCTTACGCTCATGCTCTCGAAGCGGCCATATACACCGCCGATGGAAATACACTCGCCCAGTGGCGCCATGTCGGCATACAGGTTGCCGTAGAGCTGCGTGAACAAGGCGCCGAAATCGTCGCTGTGCATGTCGGCGCTACGGAGCAAGAAGGGCTTGCGAGGCGTGGCGGGGTGCACCTGATGGCTCTCCTTTTGCTGCGGGGGGACCGGCACGCTAGCAGTCATTCATTACTCAGGTATGACGCCCGCTTTCGCCACACCGACGCCCCCGAACATCCCCCGGCAATCCCCAGGATCCGGACTATGCTTGAACCAGCCCGGTAGCGAGGATCAACCCAGCCACCGGCTATGGACAATTGCATCGGTGTCGCCGCTTTCCATTCATATGCACGGGCAAGCCACAGCCCCGACCTCTTCACCCGCCACTGCCCCGTGTGCACATCAGGGGGCACTCGAAAAACATTGACCCAGAGCGGTGCAGGCAGTGTCAAACACTGATAGAACGAGGCCAGAGCGCAATTGCAAGAGGGGGGCAACAGCCCATGAACTTAACAAGGCTCAATCTCATTAACTCTTATCGGCTCCAGCCAAACGCTATTAATTATCATTACTAAAATTACAATCTGTTACCACCCACAAGAAACATAATTGACAAAACCAGGCCCAATCCCCGAATTTCAGGGCTTTCAGCCAGTTACGAGCGTGTTTTGTTCTTAATCCTACGAATAAATTTGCGACAGAAATTTTACTTGCACCGGGTTTACCCATAAAATCAGCGCGATTGATTCAGCTGCGACATTTGGTCACTGCACCTGCGACACCACGTCGCCGCTCTACTTATTTCAGACTGCAGAGCTGGGTCTCTGTATAAGGATCTCTAGCATGTCCGATTCGGCAGGACTCATCGCCCACAACTGGGGCTTTGCCATCTTCCTCCTGGGTGTCGTCGGCCTGTGCGCCTTCATGCTCGGCCTGTCCAGCCTGCTCGGTAGCAAGGCCTGGGGCCGCGCCAAGAACGAACCCTTCGAATCCGGCATGCTGCCCGTCGGCAGCGCCCGCCTGCGCCTTTCCGCCAAATTCTATCTGGTCGCGATGCTGTTCGTGATCTTCGATATCGAAGCCCTCTTTCTCTTTGCATGGTCTGTGTCCGTCCGCGAAAGCGGCTGGACCGGATTCGTCGAAGCGCTCGTTTTCATAGCAATTCTGTTGGCAGGTCTTGTCTACCTTTGGCGCGTCGGGGCACTTGATTGGGCTCCCGAAGGTCGTCGCAAGCGGCAAGCGAAGCTGAAACAATGAGGCTTTGGCAATGCAATACAATCTCACCAGAATCGATCCGGATGCGCCCAACGAGCAGTACCCGGTCGGCGAACGGGAAACCGTTACCGATCAACTGCTAGAGGACCAGGTCCACAAGAACATCTACATGGGGAAACTCGAAGATGTGCTGCGTGGTGCGGTCAACTGGGGGCGCAAGAACTCCCTCTGGCCGTACAACTTCGGCCTGTCCTGCTGCTACGTGGAAATGACCACGGCCTTCACGGCGCCCCACGACATCGCCCGCTTCGGCGCCGAAGTCATCCGGGCCTCGCCGCGTCAGGCCGACTTCATGGTCATCGCCGGTACCTGCTTCATCAAGATGGCGCCGATCATCCAGCGTCTGTATGAGCAGATGCTCGAACCCAAATGGGTCATTTCCATGGGCTCGTGCGCCAACTCCGGTGGCATGTACGACATCTACTCGGTCGTTCAGGGGGTCGACAAGTTCCTCCCCGTGGACGTCTATGTGCCTGGCTGCCCGCCACGCCCTGAAGCTTTCCTGCAAGGCTTGATGCTGTTGCAGGAGTCGATCGGCCAAGAACGACGCCCGCTTTCCTGGGTTGTTGGTGATCAAGGTATTTACCGTGCCGAGATGCCAGCCCAGAAAGACCTGCGTCGCGAGCAGCGCATTGCAGTAACCAACCTGCGCAGCCCCGACGAAGTCTGATCCAGCGACCTGCCGCCCGCTCCCCAAGGAGCCGGCGGCCTGGCTTCATTCTTAACGTTGACCCAAAGCGACCGAGACCATGACAGCGGACAACGCTATTTTCATTCCGCCTTACAAGGCTGACGACCAGGATGTGGTCGTCGAACTGCACAACCGTTTTGGCGCCGAAGCATTCGTCGCCCAGGAAACCCGCACCGGCATGCCCGTGCTGTGGGTCAAGCGCGCCCAGCTCAAAGAGGTGCTCAGCTTCCTGCGCGGTGTTTCCAAGCCTTACAGCATGCTGTACGACCTGCACGGTGTCGATGAACGCCTGCGCACCCAGCGCCGCGGCCTGCCTGCCGCCGATTTCAGTGTGTTCTACCACCTGCTGTCGGTCGAGCGTAACAGCGACGTGATGATCAAGGTGTCGCTCAGCGAAGGCGACCTGAACCTGCCGACCGTGACCGGCATCTGGCCAAACGCCAACTGGTACGAGCGCGAAGTCTGGGACATGTTCGGCATCGACTTTGCCGGCCACCCGCATCTGAGCCGCATCATGATGCCGCCGACCTGGGAAGGCCATCCGCTGCGCAAGGACTACCCGGCCCGCGCCACCGAGTTCGATCCCTACAGCCTGACACTGGCCAAGCAGCAGCTTGAAGAGGAATCGGCACGCTTCAACCCGGAAGCCTGGGGCATGAAGCGTCAGGGTGCCAATGAGGACTACATGTTCCTCAACCTGGGCCCCAACCACCCGTCTGCCCACGGTGCGTTCCGTATCGTCCTGCAGCTGGACGGCGAAGAGATCGTCGACTGCGTACCGGACATCGGCTACCACCACCGTGGTGCCGAGAAGATGGCCGAGCGCCAGTCCTGGCACAGCTTCATCCCCTACACCGACCGTATCGACTACCTTGGCGGGGTGATGAACAACCTGCCGTATGTCCTGGCGGTAGAAAAGCTGGCCGGTATTCAGGTGCCGCAGAAGGTCGACGTGATTCGCATCATGCTCGCCGAGTTCTTCCGCATTACCAGCCACCTGCTGTTCCTGGGTACTTACATCCAGGACGTGGGCGCCATGACTCCGGTGTTCTTCACCTTCACCGACCGCCAGCGCGCCTACACCGTGATCGAAGCGATCACCGGTTTCCGCCTGCATCCGGCCTGGTACCGCATCGGCGGCGTCGCCCACGACCTGCCTCGTGGCTGGGAAAAGTTGGTCAAGGACTTCGTCGAGTGGCTGCCCAAGCGCCTGGACGAATACACCAAGGCCGCCCTGCAGAACAGCATCCTCAAGGGCCGTACCATCGGCGTGGCTGCATACAACACCAAAGAAGCGCTGGAATGGGGCACCACCGGTGCCGGCCTGCGTGCCACCGGCTGCGACTTCGACCTGCGCAAAGCGCGCCCCTACTCCGGCTACGAGAACTTCGAGTTCGAAGTCCCGCTGGCCCACAACGGTGATGCCTACGATCGCTGCATGGTGCGTGTCGAGGAGATGCGCCAGAGTATCCGCATCATCGACCAGTGCCTGCGCAACATGCCGGAAGGCCCGTACAAGGCGGACCACCCGCTGACCACGCCGCCGCCGAAAGAGCGCACCCTGCAGCACATCGAAACCTTGATCACGCACTTCCTGCAAGTCTCGTGGGGCCCGGTCATGCCGGCCAACGAGTCGTTCCAGATGATCGAAGCGACCAAGGGCATCAACAGTTACTACCTGACGAGCGATGGCGGCACCATGAGCTACCGCACCCGGATCCGCACCCCGAGCTACCCGCACCTGCAGCAGATCCCTTCGGTGATCAAAGGCAGCATGGTCGCCGACCTCATTGCGTACCTGGGCAGTATCGACTTCGTTATGGCTGACGTGGACCGCTAAGCATGAACAGCACGCTTATCCAGACAGACCGTTTCGCCCTGAGCGAAACCGAGCGCTCGGCCATCGAGCACGAGATGCACCACTACGAGGACCCGCGCGCGGCGTCCATCGAAGCCTTGAAGATCGTTCAGAAGGAACGCGGCTGGGTGCCGGACGGCGCCATCTACGCCATCGGCGAAGTACTGGGCATCCCTGCCAGCGACGTCGAGGGCGTGGCCACCTTCTACAGCCAGATTTTCCGCCAGCCTGTCGGCCGCCACATCATTCGTGTGTGCGACAGCATGGTCTGCTACATCGGCGGCCACGAGTCGGTGGTCAGCCAGATCCAGAGCGAACTGGGCATCGGCCTGGGCCAGACCACTGCGGACGGGCGTTTCACCCTGCTGCCGGTATGCTGCCTGGGCAACTGCGACAAGGCCCCGGCGCTGATGATCGATGACGATACCTTTGGCGACGTGCAGCCTGCTGGCGTTTCCAAGCTGCTGGAGGGTTACGTATGACCATCACTTCCTTCGGCCCGGCCAACCGCATCGCGCGTTCGGCCGAAACTCACCCGCTGACCTGGCGCCTGCGTGACGACGGCGAGCCGGTGTGGCTCGACGAGTACCAGGCCAAGAACGGCTACGCTGCCGCCCGCAAGGCACTGGCAGAAATGTCCGCCGACGACATCGTGCAGAGCGTCAAGGACTCCGGCCTCAAGGGCCGTGGCGGCGCGGGCTTCCCCACTGGCGTGAAGTGGGGCCTGATGCCCAAAGACGAATCCATGAACATCCGCTACCTGCTGTGCAACGCGGACGAAATGGAGCCCAACACCTGGAAGGACCGCATGCTGATGGAGCAACAGCCCCATCTGCTGGTCGAGGGCATGCTGATCAGCGCCCGCGCCCTGAAGGCCTACCGCGGCTACATCTTCCTGCGTGGCGAGTACACCACTGCGGCGAAAAACCTCAACCGCGCCATCGATGAAGCCAAGGCTGCCGGCCTGCTGGGCAAGAACATCCTCGGCTCGGGCTTCGACTTCGAACTGTTCGTGCACACCGGTGCCGGGCGCTACATCTGCGGTGAAGAAACCGCACTGATCAACTCGCTGGAAGGCCGCCGCGCCAACCCGCGCTCCAAGCCGCCCTTCCCTGCCGCCGTGGGTGTGTGGGGCAAGCCGACGTGCGTAAACAACGTCGAGACCCTGTGCAACGTGCCGGCCATCGTCGCCAATGGCAACGACTGGTACAAGTCGCTGGCCCGCGAAGGCAGCGAGGACCACGGCACCAAGCTGATGGGCTTCTCCGGCAAGGTCAAGAACCCGGGGCTGTGGGAGCTGCCGTTCGGCGTGACCGCCCGTGAGCTGTTCGAAGACTACGCCGGCGGCATGCGCGACGGCTTCAAGCTCAAGTGCTGGCAGCCAGGTGGCGCCGGTACCGGTTTCCTGCTGCCCGAGCACCTCGACGCGCAGATGTACGCCGGCGGCATCGCCAAGGTCGGTACCCGCATGGGTACGGGCCTTGCCATGGCGGTCGACGACAGCGTCAACATGGTTTCGCTGCTACGCAACATGGAAGAGTTCTTCGCCCGCGAATCGTGCGGCTGGTGCACGCCCTGCCGGGACGGCCTGCCGTGGAGCGTGAAAATGTTGCGTTCCCTGGAAAATGGCCAGGGCCGTGCCGAAGACATCGAGACCCTGCTGGGTCTGGTCAACTTCCTCGGCCCAGGCCGTACCTTCTGCGCTCACGCACCCGGTGCCGTCGAGCCGCTGGGCAGTGCCATCAAGTACTTCCGCTCGGAGTTCGAGGCCGGTGTAGCGCCTGAAAGCGCTGGCACCCTGCGCCCGAACCTGGCGAAGCCAATCCAGGCCGGGCCGATTGTAGTCGGCGCATAAAAAGATAGAACGCGGGTGGTCCGTGCCATCCGCCAGCCTGCAGGCCGGCCCGAACGATTCGCGGCGGGCCGCAGGCTTACAGATTTCCATTAGCCACGCCCGCTCACGCGGGCCAACGAAGAACTTTGAACAATGGCCACTATCCACGTAGACGGCAAAGCGCTCGAAGTCAACGGTGCAGACAACCTGTTACAGGCGTGTCTGTCGCTCGGCCTCGACATCCCCTATTTCTGCTGGCACCCGGCGCTTGGAAGCGTTGGCGCCTGTCGGCAGTGTGCGGTCAAGCAGTACACCGACGAGAACGACACCCGTGGTCGTATCGTCATGTCCTGCATGACCCCTGCCTCCGACGGCACCTGGATTTCCATCGACGATGACGAATCCAAGGCGTTTCGCGCCAGCGTCGTCGAATGGCTGATGACCAACCACCCGCACGACTGCCCGGTGTGCGAGGAAGGCGGCCACTGCCACCTGCAGGACATGACGGTAATGACCGGCCACAACGAGCGCCGCTACCGTTTCACCAAGCGTACCCACCAGAACCAGGACCTCGGCCCGTTCATCGCTCACGAGATGAACCGCTGCATCGCCTGCTATCGCTGCGTGCGCTACTACAAGGACTACGCAGGCGGTACCGACCTGGGTGTCTATGGCGCCCACGACAACGTGTACTTCGGCCGCGTTGAAGACGGCGTGCTGGAAAGCGAGTTCTCCGGCAACCTGACCGAGGTCTGCCCGACCGGCGTGTTCACCGACAAGACCCACTCCGAGCGCTACAACCGCAAGTGGGACATGCAGTTCGCCCCGAGCATCTGCCACGGCTGCTCCAGCGGCTGTAACATCAGCCCGGGCGAGCGCTACGGCGAGCTGCGCCGGATCGAAAACCGTTTCAACGGCTCGGTCAACCAGTACTTCCTGTGCGACCGTGGCCGCTTCGGTTATGGCTACGTAAACCGCACCGACCGCCCACGCCAGCCACGCCTGGCCGATGGCACCAAGCTGGGCCTGGACGCTGCCCTGGACAAGGCCGCCGACCTGCTGCGCGGCCGCACCATCGTCGGTATCGGCTCGCCCCGCGCCAGCTTGGAAAGCAACTACGGCCTGCGCGAGCTGGTCGGTGCCGACTACTTTTACTCGGGTATGGAAGCCGGTGAGCTGGCCCGCGTACGTCTGGCCCTGGACGTGCTGAACAACAGCCCGCTGCCGGTGCCGACCCTGCGCGACATCGAAGACCACGACGCAGTGTTCGTGCTCGGCGAAGACCTGACCCAGACCGCCGCCCGCGTTGCCCTGGCCGTGCGCCAGGCCACTAAAGGCAAGGCAGAAGCCATGGCCGAGGCCATGAAAGTGCAGCCTTGGCTCGACGCTGCAGTGAAGAACATCGGCCAGCACGCGCTGTACCCGCTGTTCATCGCCAGCCTGGCTGAAACCAAGCTGGACGACGTCGCCGAAGAATGCGTGCACGCCGCCCCCGCCGACCTTGCGCGCATCGGCTTCGCCGTGGCCCACGCCATCGACCCGAGCGCCCCGGCCGTTGCAGGTCTGGACGACGAAGCCCTGGCCCTGGCCAAGCGCATCGCCGACGCCCTGGTCGCCGCCAAGCGCCCGCTGGTGGTGGCCGGTACTTCGCTGGCCGACCCTGCGCTGATCGAAGCTGCCGCGAACATCGCCAAGGCCCTGAAGCTGCGCGAGAAAAACGGCTCGCTGAGCCTGGTCGTACCTGAGGCCAACAGCCTTGGCCTGGCCATGCTCGGTGGCGAGTCCGCCGATGCCGCGCTGGATGCGGTCATCAGCGGCAAAGCCGACGCCATCGTGGTGCTGGAAAACGACCTGTACACCCGCGTACCGGCCGCCAAGGTCGATGCCGCCCTGGCAGCTGCGAAGGTCGTCATCGTCGCCGACCATTCCAACACTGCCACCCTGGAGCGTGCCCATCTGGTGCTGCCGGCGGCCTCGTTCGCCGAAGGCGACGGTACCCTGGTCAGCCAGGAAGGCCGTGCCCAGCGCTTCTTCCAGGTGTTCGACCCGCAGTACCTGGACAGCAGCATCCTGGTTCACGAAGGCTGGCGCTGGATGCACGCCCTGCGTGCCACCCTGCTGAACAAGCCGGTCGACTGGACCCAGCTGGACCACGTCACCAGCGCCTGCGCCGAAGCTGCCCCGCAACTGGCCGGCATCGTCAACGCGGCACCTTCGGCGGCGTTCCGCATCAAGGGCATGAAGCTGGCCCGTGAGCCGCTGCGCTACTCCGGCCGTACCGCGATGCGCGCCAACATCAGCGTGCACGAGCCACGCACCCCGCAGGACAAGGACACCGCGTTCGCCTTCTCCATGGAAGGCTACTCGGGCTCCGCCGAACCGCGCCAGCAGGTGCCGTTCGCCTGGTCGCCGGGTTGGAACTCGCCGCAAGCCTGGAACAAGTTCCAGGACGAGGTCGGCGGCCACCTGCGTGCCGGTGACCCGGGCGTGCGCCTGATCGAATCGCAAGGCGACCGCCTGAACTGGTTCAACGCCATTCCGGGCGCCTTCAACCCGGCCCGTGGCACCTGGACCGCAGTACCGTTCTTCCACCTGTTCGGCAGCGAAGAAAGCTCCTCGCGCGCTGCACCGGTTCAAGAGCGCATCCCTGCCGCCTACGTGGCACTGGCCAAGTCCGAGGCCGACCGCCTGGGCGTCAACGAAGGGACTCTGCTGAGCCTGAACGTGGCCGGTGTGGCCCTGCGCCTGCCGCTGCGCATCAATGAAGAACTGGGCGCTGGCCTGGTCGCGCTGCCCAAAGGCCTGGCCGGCATCCCGCCGGCCATCTTCGGTGCATCCGTCGAAGGTCTGCAGGAGGCAGCACAATGAGCTGGTTCACCCCCGAAGTGATCGATGTGATCATCCAGGTCGTCAAGGCTATCGTGGTGCTGCTGGCCGTAGTGGTCTGCGGCGCACTGCTCAGCTTTGTCGAGCGCCGCCTGCTGGGCTGGTGGCAGGACCGTTACGGCCCGAACCGTGTCGGCCCGTTCGGCATGTTCCAGATCGCCGCCGACATGCTGAAGATGTTCTTCAAGGAAGACTGGAACCCGCCCTTCGTCGACAAGATGATTTTCACCTTGGCACCAGTCGTGGCCATGAGCGCGCTGCTGATCGGTTTCTCGATCATCCCGATCACACCGGGCTGGGGCGTTGCCGACCTGAACATCGGCCTGCTGTTCTTCTTTGCCATGGCCGGCCTGTCGGTCTACGCGGTGCTGTTCGCCGGCTGGTCGTCGAACAACAAGTACGCCCTGCTGGGCAGCTTGCGTGCGTCGGCACAGACCGTGTCGTACGAAGTGTTCCTGGGCCTGGCGCTGATGGGCGTGGTGGTGCAGGTGGGCTCGTTCAACATGCGTGACATCGTTGAATACCAGGCCCAGAACCTGTGGTTCATCATTCCGCAGTTCTTCGGCTTCTGCACCTTCTTCATCGCCGGCGTCGCCGTGACTCACCGTCACCCGTTCGACCAGCCGGAAGCGGAACAGGAACTGGCCGACGGCTACCACATCGAGTATGCCGGCATGAAATGGGGCATGTTCTTCGTCGGTGAGTACATCGGCATCATCCTCATCTCGGCGCTGCTGGTGACCCTGTTCTTCGGTGGCTGGCACGGCCCGTTCGGCATCCTGCCGCAAGTGCCGTTCCTGTGGTTCGCGCTGAAAACCGCGTTCTTCATCATGCTGTTCATCCTGCTGCGCGCTTCGATCCCGCGCCCACGCTATGACCAGGTGATGGACTTCAGCTGGAAGTTCTGCCTGCCGCTGACCCTGATCAATTTGCTGGTGACCGCTGCGATCGTGCTTTACAACACGCCAGCCGTCGCGGCCCAGTGAGGATTTGACCCATGTTCAAATATATCGGCGACATCGTTAAGGGCACCGGCACTCAGCTGCGCAGCCTGGCAATGGTGTTCTCCCACGGGTTCCGCAAGCGCGACACCCTGCAGTACCCCGAAGAACCCGTGTACCTGCCGCCGCGCTATCGCGGGCGCATCGTCCTTACCCGCGACCCCGACGGCGAGGAGCGCTGCGTAGCGTGCAACCTCTGCGCGGTGGCCTGCCCGGTCGGCTGCATCTCGCTGCAGAAGGCCGAGACCGAGGACGGCCGCTGGTACCCGGAGTTCTTCCGCATCAACTTCTCGCGCTGCATTTTCTGCGGCCTGTGCGAGGAAGCGTGCCCGACCACCGCGATCCAGCTGACTCCGGATTTCGAAATGGCCGAGTTCAAGCGTCAGGACCTGGTGTACGAGAAAGAAGATCTGCTGATCTCCGGCCCCGGCAAGAACCCTGACTACAACTTCTACCGTGTTGCGGGTATGGCGATCGCTGGCAAGCCGAAAGGCTCTGCACAGAACGAAGCCGAGCCGATCAACGTGAAGAGCTTGCTCCCATAAGGACAGAAAGATGGAATTCGCTTTCTACTTCGCATCCGGGATCGCCGTGGTTTCCACCCTTCGGGTGGTGACCGGCACCAACCCCGTGCACGCCCTGCTCTACCTGATCATTTCGCTGATTTCCGTGGCAATGATCTTCTTCGCCCTGGGTGCGCCGTTCGCCGGCGCCCTGGAAGTGATCGCCTACGCCGGCGCCATCATGGTGCTGTTCGTCTTCGTGGTGATGATGCTCAACCTGGGGCCGGCCTCGGTCGCCCAGGAACGCGGCTGGCTCAAACCCGGCATCTGGGCAGGGCCGGTGATACTCGGCACCCTGCTGCTGCTGGAGCTGCTGTACGTGCTGTTCGTCACCCCGAGCGGTGCCGGCATCAGCGGCACCACCGTGGGCCCGAAAGAAGTGGGTATCAGCCTGTTCGGCCCTTACCTGCTGGTGGTCGAACTGGCCTCGATGCTGCTGCTCGCCGCAGCCGTCACCGCCTTCCACCTGGGCCGCAATGAGGCGAAGGAGTAAATCATGGGTGCTATCCCTCTCGAGCATGGTCTGGCCGTCGCCGGCATCCTGTTCTGCTTAGGTCTGGTTGGCCTGATGGTCCGCCGCAACATCCTCTTCGTGCTCATGAGCCTGGAAGTCATGATGAACGCCTCTGCCCTGGCGTTCATCGTCGCCGGTGCCCGTTGGGTCCAGCCCGACGGCCAGGTGATGTTCATTCTGGTGATCAGCCTGGCAGCCGCCGAGGCCAGTATCGGCCTGGCGATCCTGCTGCAGCTGTATCGCCGCTTCCACACTCTCGACATCGATGCTGCCAGTGAGATGCGCGGATGAACCTTCTCTTCCTGACTTTCGTCTTCCCCCTGATCGGCTTTTTGCTGCTGTCGTTCTCGCGCGGGCGGTTCTCGGAGAACCTGTCCGCCCTGATCGGCGTCGGCTCGGTCGGCCTCTCGGCCGCCGTGGCGGCTTACGTCATCTGGCAATTCAATGTCGCCCCGCCTGAAGGCGGCGCGTACAGCCAGCTGTTGTGGCAGTGGATGTCGGTGGACGGCTTCGCGCCGAACTTCACCCTGTACCTGGACGGCCTGTCGGTCACCATGCTCGGCGTGGTCACCGGCGTGGGCTTCCTGATCCACCTGTTCGCCTCTTGGTACATGCGTGGCGAAGCCGGTTACTCGCGCTTCTTCTCGTACACCAACCTGTTCATCGCCAGCATGCTGTTCCTGATCCTGGGCGATAACCTGCTGTTCATCTACTTCGGCTGGGAAGGCGTGGGCCTGTGCTCTTACCTGTTGATCGGTTTCTACTACAGCAACCGCAACAACGGTAATGCAGCACTCAAGGCTTTCATCGTTACCCGTATCGGCGACGTGTTCCTGGCCATCGGCCTGTTCATCCTGTTCGTCCAGCTGGGTACCTTGAATGTGCAGGAACTGCTGGTGTTGGCACCGCAGAAGTTCCAGGCGGGCGACACCTGGATGGTCCTGGCAACGCTGATGCTGCTGGGTGGCGCGGTCGGTAAGTCGGCCCAACTGCCGCTGCAGACCTGGCTGGCCGATGCGATGGCAGGCCCGACCCCGGTTTCGGCACTGATCCACGCCGCCACCATGGTGACCGCAGGCGTGTACCTGATCGCCCGTACCAACGGCCTGTTCCTGTTGGCCCCGGACATCCTGCACCTGGTCGGTGTGGTCGGTGGTGTGACCCTGGTGCTGGCCGGTTTCGCCGCACTGGTGCAGACCGACATCAAGCGTATCCTCGCCTACTCGACCATGAGCCAGATCGGCTACATGTTCCTGGCGCTGGGCGTGGGTGCCTGGGACGCGGCAATCTTCCACCTGATGACCCACGCCTTCTTCAAGGCCCTGCTGTTCCTTGCTTCGGGTGCGGTGATCGTTGCCTGCCACCACGAGCAGAACATCTTCAAGATGGGTGGCCTGTGGAAGAAACTGCCGCTGGCCTACGCCAGCTTCGTGGTCGGTGGTGCCGCCCTGGCCGCCCTGCCGATCCTGACCGTAGGCTTCTACTCCAAGGATGAGATCCTCTGGGAAGCCTTCGCCAGCGGTAATACCGGCCTGCTGTACGCCGGCCTGGTCGGTGCGTTCATGACCTCGCTGTACACCTTCCGCCTGATCTTCATCGCCTTCCACGGCGAAGCCAAGACCGAGGCCCACGCCGGCCACGGCATCAGCCACTGGCTGCCGCTGGGCGTGCTGATCGTGCTGTCGACCTTCGTCGGCGCCTGGATCCACCCGCCGCTGGCAGGCGTGCTGCCTGAAAGCGCAGGCCATGCCGGCGGTGAAGCCAAGCACTCGCTGGAGATCGCCTCAGGCGCCATCGCCATCGCCGGTATCCTGCTGTCGGCCCTGCTGTTCCTGGGCAAGCGCCGCTTCGTCAGCGCCGTCGCCAACAGCAGCATCGGCCGCGTCCTTTCGGCCTGGTGGTTCGCCGCCTGGGGCTTCGACTGGATCTACGACAAGCTCTTCGTCAAACCTTACCTGCTGATCAGCCACATCCTGCGCAAGGATCCGGTTGACCGCAGCATCGGCCTGATCCCTCGGATGGCGCGTGGCGGCCACGTCGCCATGAGCAAGACCGAGACCGGCCAGCTGCGCTGGTACACCGCCTCGATCGCTGTCGGCGCCGTGCTGGTACTCGGTGCTGTGGTAGTGGCTGCGGTATGACTATGAATCTTGCGACTTTGCCAAAGGAAACCAACCCGTCATGATTTTGCCTTGGCTGATCCTGATCCCTTTCATCGGCGGCTTCCTGTGCTGGCTGGGTGAGCGCTTCGGCTCCACCCTGCCGCGCTGGATCGCGCTGCTGACCATGTCCCTGCTGCTCGGCATCGGCCTGTGGCTGTGGGGCACCGGCGACTACACCCTGGCCCCTGCACCGGGCGCCGAACCTGCCTGGGCACTCGAATACAAGCTCGAGTGGATCAAGCGCTTCGGCATCAGCATCCACCTGGCCCTGGACGGCCTGTCGCTGCTGATGATCCTGCTCACCGGCCTGCTCGGTGTGCTCTCGGTGCTGTGCTCCTGGAAAGAAATCCAGCGCCACGTCGGCTTCTTCCACCTCAACCTGATGTGGATCCTGGGCGGCGTGGTCGGTGTATTCCTGGCCCTGGACCTGTTCCTGTTCTTCTTCTTCTGGGAAATGATGCTGGTGCCGATGTATTTCCTCATCGCGCTCTGGGGTCACAGCTCGGCAGACGGCAAGAAGACCCGGATCTACGCCGCCACCAAGTTCTTCATCTTCACCCAGGCCAGCGGCCTGATCATGCTGGTGGCGATTCTTGGCCTGGTGCTGGTCAACTACAACACCACCGGCGTGCTCACCTTCAACTACAGCGACCTGCTCAAGGCCGAACTGCCGGCTGGCGTCGAATACCTGCTGATGCTGGGCTTCTTCATCGCCTTCGCGGTGAAGCTGCCGGTGGTGCCGTTCCACTCCTGGCTGCCTGATGCGCACGCCCAGGCACCGACCGCAGGTTCCGTAGACCTGGCGGGCATCTTGCTGAAAACAGCGGCCTACGGCCTGCTGCGTTTCGCCCTGCCGCTGTTCCCGAACGCTTCGGCAGAGTTTGCACCGATCGCCATGACCCTGGGCCTGATCGGTATCTTCTACGGTGCCTTCCTGGCCTTCGCGCAAACCGACATCAAGCGCCTGATCGCCTTCTCCAGCGTCTCGCACATGGGCTTCGTACTGATCGGTATCTACTCCGGCAGCCAGCAGGCCCTGCAAGGCGCGGTGATCCAGATGCTGGCCCACGGCCTTTCGGCTGCCGCGCTGTTCATCCTGTCCGGCCAGCTGTACGAGCGCCTGCACACCCGTGACATGCGCCAGATGGGTGGCCTGTGGCACCGCATCGCCTACCTGCCTGCCATCAGCCTGTTCTTCGCTGCTGCATCGCTGGGCCTGCCAGGCACCGGCAACTTCGTTGGCGAGTTCCTGATCCTGATCGGCAGCTTCGCCAGCGTGCCGTGGATCACCGTGATCGCTACCACCGGCCTGGTCTTCGGCTCGGTCTACTCGCTGATCATGATCCACCGTGCCTACTTCGGCCCAAGCAAGAGCGACACCGTGCTGGCCGGCATGGACGGCCGCGAGCTGATCATGGTACTGGGCCTGGCGGTGCTGCTAATCGTGCTTGGTGTGTACCCGCAGCCGTTCCTCGACACTTCTGCCGCCACCATGAGCGGTGTGCAGCAGTGGCTTGGCTCCGCTTTCACTCAACTCGCTTCGGCCCGGTAAGAGCGCTATGGAATTCACCACTCAACACTTCATCGCATTGGCGCCGATGCTGATCACCACCATCACCACGGTGGTGGTGATGCTGGCGATCGCCTGGAAGCGCAATCACTCGCAGACCTTCCTGTTGTCCACCGTGGGCCTGAACCTGGCCCTGTTGTCGATTCTGCCGGCGCTGAAGGTTGCGCCGCTGGCGGTCACCTCGCTAATCACCATCGACAAGTTCGCCTGCCTGTACATGGCCATCGTACTGGTGGCTACGCTGGCCTGCGTCACACTGGCTCACGCCTATCTCGGTGAAGGCTCCAAGGGTTTCCCGGGCAACCGTGAAGAACTTTACCTGCTGCTGTTGATGTCGGCTCTCGGTGGCCTGGTGCTGGTCAGCGCCAACCACTTGGCCGGCCTGTTCATCGGCCTGGAGCTACTGTCGGTACCGGTCTACGGCCTGGTGGCGTACGCCTTCTTCAACAAACGTTCGCTGGAAGCCGGCATCAAGTACATGGTGCTGTCGGCCGCAGGCTCGGCCTTCCTGCTGTTCGGCATGGCCCTGCTGTATGCCGATGCCGGCAGCCTGAGCTTCGACCAGATCGGTAAAAGCCTGGCCGCCACCAGCATGCCAAGCCTGGTGGCCCAACTGGGCCTGGGCATGATGCTGGTCGGCCTGGCCTTCAAACTGTCGCTGGTACCCTTCCACTTGTGGACCCCGGACGTGTACGAAGGCGCCCCGGCACCGGTCGCCGCGTTTTTGGCCACCGCGAGCAAGGTCGCAGTGTTCGCCGTGGTCGTACGCCTGTTCATGCTCTCCCCTGCTGCCAGCAGCGGCGTGCTGAGTACTGTTCTGGCGGTGATAGCGGTCGCATCGATCCTAGTGGGTAACCTGCTGGCGCTGACCCAGAGCAACCTCAAGCGTCTGCTCGGTTACTCGTCCATCGCCCACTTCGGTTACCTGCTAATCGCCCTGATCGCCAGCAAGGGCCTGGCCATGGAAGCGATGGGCGTGTACCTGGTCACCTACGTGATCACCAGCCTGGGTGCGTTCGGTGTCATCACCCTGATGTCCTCGCCTTACGGCGGCCGTGATGCCGATGCGCTGTACGAATACCGCGGCCTGTTCTGGCGCCGCCCATACCTGACTGCAGTACTGACCGTGATGATGCTGTCGCTGGCCGGTATCCCGCTGACCGCTGGCTTCATCGGCAAGTTCTACATCATCGCCACTGGCGTCGAGTCGCACCTGTGGTGGCTGGTCGGTGCCCTGGTGGTCGGTAGCGCCATCGGCGTTTACTACTACCTGCGCGTGATGGTCACCCTGTACCTGGTCGAGCCGAACCTGCGCCGCCACGATGCGCCGCTGAAGTGGGAACAGCGTACTGGCGGCGTGATGCTGCTGGCGATCGCCATTCTCGCTTTCGTACTGGGTGTATACCCGCAGCCATTGCTGGAAATGGTCCAGCAGGCTGGCCTGCAACTGATCGGCTGATCGAACAGGCAATACCAAACACCCCGCTCATGCGGGGTGTTTTTTTATCTGCGCTGCAAGCAGTGCCGGCTACGCTACCGTTCCGCTTGCCTGCCAGACGCAACATCTTCACTGCGGCGCAGTGCCGTCCTGCGTAAATCACTGCTGGCCGATGGCAAGTACACATCCGGATTAGGCATTCCACTGGGTGACAGTTCATGGGTCATTTCGAACTCGGCCCTCACCGACCAGCCACACGCCTCCGTGGTGCATTGCAAATAGGCCACTCTGAGGAAAATGTGGCGCCCTTCGCTGGTGCGTATGCGCATCCGGCTATGGCAGTGGGGACAGACCAGTTTGTAAGTACTCACGGTAGATACCTGTAAAGGCCGAGCAATGGCAAAGGCTGTAAGGTTGATCGTCCGTTTGTGTCAGTATTGTCTACGGTATTAGAAGGGGTTTTCATCAAACTGCTGTTCATGCCGATAAAGTTCCTCATATTGCAGGGTTAATATTCGTAACGAGTAGTTTAAGCCTAGGGAATGTCATTAAACCAGCCATGGATATCTGTCATGAGTAGCCGTTTTTTCGCCTCGGTGCTGGCCCGCCTCAAGCAACTTACCCAGTCAGAAAGCGACGCCCAGCTGGCCAGGGCGCTTGATGTAAGCCCGCAGACACTGAGCAGCTGGAAGGTACGTGGCAGCATCCCATACTCATTGTGCGTAGAAATGGCTCGTCAGCATGCTTGCTCGCTGGACTGGCTGCTGATGGGTGAGCGCAAGGGTACCTCGCACACCGGTGAAGACTGGGAAGTTGACATCCTCGAACGCTTGCGCAGCCTTTCATACGCCGATCGCGAGGCAACGCTGCTATACATCAAGGACAAACAGCGCATCCAGGAGCTGGAGAAGAAACTGGATGCACTTGCCTACCGTGTGCAGGATACCTCCGAGGGCTAACTGCGACGGCGCCAACGCTGCACGATTTCTCGAAGGTCCACCGCATCCAGCCACACCATGACCTTGAGGCTGATCGGGACCACCACGACCGCAGCAACGAAAGCAGCCATGCCCCGGGAAAGCATGGGAGCCAAAGCTTGCAACAGCGGCTCGAACAGGTAGCCCACGCCAACGGTGAGAAGAGCCAGCAAGGCTTGCTTGCCCAACGTAAGCCGCTTGCGCGAAATGATGACCAGCCGATCACGTGCCGCGCTCACCAGTAAAGCGCCCAACACTGCACCGAAAAGCACCCGCCCGTCGCGTTCGAGCCACTCCACAACGCTGGACAAGGCACCATCAATCAATGCGACTTCATTCATGAGTGCCTCACTGCTCTGCGAGCATGCCGTAGCGAATGGCCTTGATCACGGCGGCGACGCGCGTTGATACATCGAATTTGCGCAGGATGTTGCCCACATGGAAATTAACCGTCGATTCCTGGCACTGCAGGATCTGACCGATTTCCCACGAACTCTTGCCATAGGCGCACCACAGCAATACCTGCTGCTCTCTCGGGGTCAGGCGAATAGGCGTATCCGCTTGGCTATCTTCGATCTGTTGCGTGTTGGCTTTCATCACCGAACTCCAAAAAATCATCGCCAGTTCACGTCAGCTATCGGGCTGACGCGGTAGGACTCCACCTTACGAATCCCAAAACACGTGTGCCATTCATACGGGTTGTAGATCGCCGTCCTACACAGCCGTCCTAAAATGGCTGCTTTCAATTAACTGAAACTCTCCGTGCTCTGCACGGCGTTTCGCTCGTCACAACGCCGTTGCCTGCCCTTTTCACCTGGAGTTGTACGATGCGCCCCGTGTTGCCCCCCTCACCCTGCATTGGCTTTGTTGCCCTTTTCACTGTCGCCCAGCACGTGTCTGCCGCGCCTGCGGTCGAACTGGGCGAGGTGCTGATCAGTGACGAAGCACAAAGCGAAATGGAAGACGCCCGCGAGCGCCTGCAGGCAGTGCCCGGTGCCAGCAATCTGGTTGACATGCGGCGCGTGGGGCAAGGACGGGTGGCCAGCAACCAGGACGTGCTGGCCTACCAGCCGGGGGTGTTCGCCCAGTCTGCTGGTAACGATGGCATCAAGCTTTCCATCCGCGGATCAGGCATCAACCGTGCGCCAGGAGCCCATGGTTCAGGGGTGTACACGATGTTCGACGGCCTGCCGCTGACTGGTCCGGGCGGTACACCTTACGAGCTGTTCGAGCCGCTGTGGCTGAGCCGCGCCGAAGTGCGGCGAGGGGCCAACGGCTTCGATCAGGGCGCGCTGGCGCTGGGTGGGGCAATCAACTATGTGACGCATACCGGCTACGATGCCGCGCCGTTACAGGTGCGGTACGAGGCCGGCAGCCGCGGTTATCAGCACAGGCACGTCAGCTCGGGTCAGGTGTTGGGCAACCTCGACTACTACGTAGCCCTCACCGACTCGGAATATGACGGCTACCAGACGCATAGCAGCGGCAGCGCCAAAGGCATCGCTGCCAACGCTGGTTATCGCTTCAACCCCAACCTGGAAACGCGCTTCTACCTGCGCTACCGGGAAACCGAGAACGAGCTGGCCGGGCGCCTGACCAAGGACCAGATCAAACACGACCCTCGTGCCGCCAACGCCGCCTACCTGGCGCGCGACGACAGCCGGCCGCAACCGGGCAGCACCTGGGCGGCCAACAAGACCACCTTCTACCTTGAGGACGATGCCCGTGTGGAAGCCGGGCTGGTGTACCACGATTTCCCCATGGACCTGCGTGAAGGCCCGATGCGCCTGAAGGTCGCCTACACCGATGTCAGCGGCACCCTTAACTACGTGCGCCGCGACACCTTGCTGGGCCATCAGAGCAACACCACCGTGGGCTGGCGAACCACCAAGCACCTGCCCAACAGCGGCGCCTCGCAGTTTGCCCGCACCACTGGCGACAACTTCGGTGCACGCAGCCGCGACTTCAGCTATCAGGGGTCGGATACCGTCCTGCATGTCGGCAACGATCTGGAGCTGATCCCGGACCTGTGGCTGACCACTGGCCTGGCGATGATCTATACCCGCCGTGAAAGCGCAGTCACCTATCCGCAGAGCGGTGGAAAGGTCAGCCAGCATGACTGGGACTACGCACCGCGCCTGGGCCTGCGCTACGACATCAACCCGCAACTGCAGGTGTATGGCAACCTGAGCCGGTCCGTCGAGCCACCCCACCCATGGTCACTGATCTGGAGCTCCACGGTCGCCACGCAGCCGATCGAACTGCAAAACCAGACAGCCACCACGCTGGAACTGGGCGCGCGCGGCGATTCGGCGCTGGGCCGCTGGGACCTGGCCTGGTACTACTCGCAAGTGCGCCATGAACTGTTGGCCGTTGAAATCGAGGCAGGGCTCCCGGCCAAGGAGGTCAATGCCAGCGCCACTTTGCACCAGGGCGTCGAAGCCGGCCTGGACAGCACCCTCTGGGAGCACGCTGGCACTGGCAAGCTCAGCTTGCGCCAGGCCTACACGTTCAGTGATTTCCACTACCGGGACGATGACACCTTCGGCGATAACCGCCTACCTGGCATTCCCGTGCATTACTACCAGGCCGAACTGCGCTACGACTGGCCAAGCGGCTTCCATGCCGGAATCAACACGCAGATGGCGTCCAAGGTGCAAGTCGATTACGCCAACAGTTACCACGCCGATGCCTACGCCCTGCTCGGTGCGCGCCTGGGCTGGGACTCGCCGAAACAGGACTGGCAGACCTGGCTGGACCTGCGCAACCTGACCAATAAACGCTATGCGGCGACGGTAACGCCGGGGTACGACGATGCAGGGCAGGACATTGCCCGGTCGACGCCAGGGGAAGGGTTTGGCGTATATGCCGGGGTTTCATACAGTTTCCGTTGAAGCGCTGCCTGGGCTGCGCAACAGTCCCCTATTGAGGCAACTGCACCTGCGGTTTGGTCGCGGCGAAAATGCCCCAGCTCGACATGAACAGCGCCGCGATCAGCGGCCCGATCACAAACCCGTTGAGCCCGAATACGGCCAACCCACCCAAGGTGGACACCAGGATCAGGTAGTCGGGCATCCGCGTATCCTTGCCCACCAGGATCGGCCGCAGCAGGTTGTCCACCAGACCAATCACCAGCACGCCAAACGCGGTCAGGATCACCCCTTGCAAGATCGCCCCGGTCAACAGGAAATACGCCGCCACCGGCGCCCAGATGATCCCCGCGCCCACTGCCGGCAGCAGTGACAGAAACGCCATCATCACCGCCCAGACCAGCGCGCTGGGAATATCCAGCACCCAGAAGATGAAACCACCCAAGGCGCCTTGGGTGATCGCCACCAGCACATTGCCCTTCACCGTAGCGCGCACCACACGGTTGAACTTCAACTGCAGGCGGCGCTTCTGGTGCTCTGGCAGCGGCACGGCCAGGCGTACCCGCCGCGCCACGTCCGCGCCCTCACGCAGAAAGAAGAACAGCAGGTAAAGCATGATGCCGAAACTGATCAGAAACTCGAAGGTGCCCTGGCCGAAACTGAAGGCCTGGGTGGCCAGTATCTGGCTACCCTGGGTAGCCCATTTGGTGATCTTGTCGCGCAACCCTTCCAGGTTGCCCATGCCCATGCTGTCCAGGCTGTGCTGCATGAAAGGCGGCAGCATGTTCATGCCGCGCTCGACATAGCCGGCGATATCCAGTTGCCCGCTCTCGATGCGCTGATAAAGGGTGGCGCCCTCCTGCACCAACAAGGCGCTGGTGATGATCACTGGCAAGATGGCCACCAACAGGCAAATCAGCAAGGTGGTCGCCGCCGCCAGGTTACGCCGCCTGCCAAAGCGCATCAGCAGGTTTCGCTGCAGCGGCGCGAACAGTATGCCGAGGATCACCGCCCAGAAGATGGCGCCATAGTACGGCAGCAGGATCCAGCCGAAGGCAATGGTCACCAGCGCCAGCAATACTGCCAGGGCCTTGTTCTGCAAAGCGGTTTGGTTCATGGCGGTTCCTCGTGAGTGCTGGACATTAGTGCACACCACTTTGGTAAAAGTGCCATGCCCACCTTGATTCAAATCAATACGCGCAACGCAGGCTGGCCTTAGCATCCGCGCCTTTGCCCCGGTGCGCACATGAACATCCCCGCCAAGCCTGAACTGCTGGCCCCTGCCGGCACCCTCAAGACCATGCGTTATGCATTCGCCTACGGCGCCGACGCGGTTTACGCCGGCCAGCCACGCTACAGCCTGCGGGTGCGCAACAACGAATTCGACCATGCCAACCTGGCGCTGGGCATCCAGGAGGCCCATGCACAGGGCAAGCGCTTTTACGTTGTGGTGAACATCGCGCCGCACAATGCCAAGCTCAAGACTTTTCTCAAGGACCTGGCGCCGGTGATCGACATGGCGCCCGATGCGCTGATCATGTCCGACCCCGGCCTGATCATGCTGGTGCGCCAGCACTTCCCGCAGATGCCTGTGCACCTCTCAGTACAGGCCAATACGGTCAACTGGGCCAGCGTGCAGTTCTGGCAGCAACTGGGCTTGAACCGGGTGATCCTGTCGCGGGAGCTGTCACTCGAAGAAATCGACGAAATCCGCCAGCACGTGCCTGACATGGAACTGGAAGTGTTCGTCCACGGCGCCCTGTGCATGGCGTACTCTGGCCGCTGCCTGCTGTCGGGCTACCTCAACAAGCGTGATGCCAATCAGGGCACATGTACCAACGCCTGCCGCTGGAAGTACAGTGCCACCCCAGCTATCGAGAACGCTGCTGGCGACATCGTGCGCGAGGTCGAGCCGACGTTGGGCCAGGGCGCACCGACCGATCAGCTGTTCCTGCTGCACGAAAGCAATCGCCCCGGTACCGAGATGCCCGCCTTCGAAGATGAACACGGCACTTACATAATGAATGCCAAGGACCTGCGCGCCATCCAGCACGTCGAGCGGCTGGCGGCCATGGGTGTGCACTCCTTGAAGATCGAGGGCCGCACCAAGTCGCACTTCTACTGCGCCCGTGCGGTGCAGTCGTACCGCCAGGCCATTGACGATGCCGCTGCCGGGCGCCCCTTCGACAGGGCCCTGATGGACAACCTCGAATCGCTGGCCCAACGAGGCTACACCGAGGGTTTCCTGCGGCGCCATGTGCATGACGAGTACCAGAACTACCAGCGGGGCAATTCGCTGTCCGAGCGCCAGCAGTTCGTCGGCGAACTGACCGGTGCACGGGTGGACGGCCTGGCCGAGGTCAAGGTGAAGAACCGCTTCGCAGTAGGCGATCATCTGGAGCTGATGACCCCGCGCGGCAACTATCATTTCGACCTGCACAACCTGTATGGCCGCCACCAGCAGGCCATCGACGTGGCGCCCGGGGACGGCCATGTGGTCTACCTGCCGATCCCGGAGCAGGTAGCACTGGAATACGGCTTGCTGATGCGCGACCTGTGCCAGGACGAACTGGCTGACAAAGGTGTAATGTCCAGTTCAGCCAGCTGACAGTTGCTGGCCAGTACCCTGCCAGCGCATATCGCGCCTGCAAGCCGCCTGCGCTATCCTGCAGCTCATTCGCATGGCGGGCGGGGCGCCTGCCTACCCACAGGAGTCGTTCGACCATGCTGCATAAACACCTGATCGCGCTCGGCCTGCTGGCCATCACCGGCCTGGCCCAGGCTGCCGAAACCATAGACGTCTACCGCGACCCCAACTGTGGCTGCTGCAAGGCCTGGATCAGCCACCTTCGTGACAACGGCTTTACCGTCAACGACCATGTCGAACCGAACATGAGCGCCGTCAAGCAGCGGCTGGGCGTGGCGCCGCGGCTGGCTTCATGCCACACCGGGGTGATCGACGGCAAGTTCGTCGAAGGCCACGTCCCGGCCGAGCAGGTGCGTCTGCTGGCCAAGCGCAACGACCTCAAGGGCCTGGCCGTGCCTGGCATGCCGGTGGGTTCGCCAGGCATGGAAATGGGTGATCGCAAGGACGCCTATCAAGTCATCGGGGTAACCCGGGATGGCCAGGACACCGTAGTCGCCAACTACTGATGCTGAGCCTCTGGGCGCTGTTTCTCAGCGCCTTTGGCGCCGCCACACTGCTGCCGCTGCAATCGGAGGCGGTACTGGTGGGCCTGCTGCTGCGTCAACCCGACGCCTGGCTGACCCTGTTGCTGGTCGCCACCCTGGGCAACGTCCTCGGTTCGGTGGTCAACTGGTTGCTGGGCCGGGCCATCGAACACCTGCGCGACAAGCGCTGGTTCCCGTTCAGCGCCCGTCAACTGGAACGCGCCCAGCAGCGCTATCAGCGCTGGGGGCAATGGTCGCTGCTGCTGAGCTGGATGCCGGTGATCGGTGACCCGTTGACCCTGATTGCCGGGATCATGCGTGAGCCGTTCTGGCGTTTCGTGCTTCTGGTCACGCTGGCAAAGGGCGGGCGTTACATAGTGGTAGCCGTGATTACCTTGGGCTGGTTTCATGCCTGGTAACACCTTTAACGTTTAAGGTGCTTCTGCGGCTGCTAAAGTCGCCAATTCCTACATGGTCCTACACGGAGTGCCCCCATGCTGCGCGCAACCGCCCTGGCCTTGGCCTGCCTCATCGGCGCCCCCGCCATCGCCGCCGAATCACCCACCTACGGCAAGCAGCTCGAAGGCTTTAGCTACCCGCACCCCCTCAAGCATTTCGACTTCCAGTCCCAAGGGCAGAGCCTGCAGATGGGCTACATGGACGTGCCTGCCAAAGGCCAGGCCAACGGCCGCAGCGTGGTGCTGATGCATGGCAAGAATTTCTGCGCCGCCACCTGGGAAACCACTATCGATGCATTGAGTCAGGCCGGTTACCGAGTCATCGCGCCCGACCAGGTCGGCTTCTGCACTTCAAGCAAGCCAGGGTATTACCAATACAGCTTCCATCAGTTGGCCAGTAACACCCATGCCCTGCTGGAGCAGCTGGGCGTCAAGCAAGCGATCATCCTCGGCCATTCCACCGGCGGCATGCTCGCCACCCGTTACGCGTTGATGTACCCGCAACAGGTCGAGCGCCTGGCCATGGTCAACCCGATCGGCCTGGAAGACTGGAAAGCCCTCGGCGTGCCCTACCGCACTGTGGACCAGTGGTATGCCCGCGAACTCAAGCTCGATGCCGACGGCGTGCGTGAGTACGAGCGCAAGACCTACTACGCCGGGCGCTGGAAACCTGAGTACGAGCGTTGGGTCCAGATGCTGGCCGGGCTGAACAAGGGCCCTGGGCATGAAGCCGTGGCGTGGAACTCGGCGCTGATCTACGACATGATCTTCACCCAGCCGGTGTACCACGAGTTCAAGAACTTGAAGATGCCGACCCTGCTGCTGATAGGCGACCAAGACAGCACAGCCATTGGCAGTGACATCGCACCACCCGAGGTCAAGGCGCGGCTGGGCAAGTACAAGGAGCTGGGGCCGCACGTGGCCAAGCTGATTCCACAAGGCGAGTTGGTGACCTTCGAGGGCATGGGGCACGCGCCGCAGATCGAAGAGCCACGGCGCTTCAACAACACCCTGATCGAGTGGCTTGGGCGCTGAAGCTTTAGTGGGGGGCGCCTTGCGCCTCCTTGGCAAACAAGCGGTGCCGGTCAACCCTTGCCGCTTTTCAACCGGCTGAACGCTCGGGTCAGCTCACGGTTGAACGCCTTGCTGTTGTCGTTTTTGCCATACAACCGTGCCCTCACCTGCGCGGGCGGATAAGTGCCCGGCGCATTGCGAATCTGCGCATCCACCAAGCCGTCCGCAGCCGTGATGGCGTTGGCGTAATGAATGGTATCGGTAATCGGCGCAATCACCTCCGGCCGCATCAGGTAGTCCAGCAGCTTCCAGGCTGCCTGGGGATGCGGGGCATCCTTGGGTACCACCAATGCATCCAGCCAGATAAGCGTCCCTTCCTCAGGGATGCTGTACGCCAGGTTGAACGCCTTGCCCGCCTGCTGCGCCTGGGCTTGGGCGATCGCCACGTTGCCGTTCCACGACATAGCCACGCAGGTCTCTGCGTTGGCCAGGTCGTTGATGTTGCGGTCATTGTCGAAGTAGCGGATATACGGGCGAATCTTGCGCAGCTGCAGCTCTGCAGCCTTGAGGTCCTCCAAGCGTTGCTGGTTGATGTCCAGGCCCATGTAACGCATCACCGCGGCGAACACCTCGTTGGGGTCGTTGAGCAGGCTGACCCCGCAGTCGGCGAATTTGGCCACCACCTGCGGGTCGAACAGCATCGCCCAGCTGCCCACTGGCGCCTCGCCCATGCGCGCCGCCACCGCCTGCTGCTGATAACCCACGCCGGTGGTGCCCCAGGCGTAGGTCCCGGCATACCGGTTGCCAGGGTCATACAGTGCCATGTGCTGGCGAAACTCCTCGCCGACACCCGCCAAGTGCGGTAACTGCGCCTTGTCCAGCGGCTGCAGGGCACCGCTGGCAATCGCCCGGCTCAAGTGCTGACCGGCACTGAGCACCACGTCGTAGCCACTGCCGCCGGTAAGCAACTTGGTCTCTGCGGTTTCCAGCGAGTCGAAGTGGTCGGCAACCACCCGAATGCCGGTTTCCTTCTCGAAGTTGGTCAACGTGTCCGGGGCAAGGTATTCGCCCCAGATATACAAGTTGACGGTCGGCTGTTGTGCGTCGGCCGCCTGGGCCACCGACGCCACGCAGCCCAAGGCGAGTGCAGCCGCGAGCAGGGTCAGGTTCATCAGCGGCGGCCTCCGGCGTATTGAGGCATGGTGATGCAGGCGACATTGCCGCCACCGAGCAGGATTTCCCGCGAATTGTCGATGCCAATGATACGGTGGCCGGGGAACAGTTCAGCCAGGGTGGCCTGGGCTACGCTGTCATTGCGGTCACCGAACAGCGGCACGACGATGGCCGTGTTGCCGGCGTAGTAGTTGATGTAGGAGGCACAGATCCGGGTGCCGGCCTCCCGCACGTGCGTGCCTTCGACCTGATCCAGCCCGGCAGCTTCCTCGGCCGTCCACTGCAGCACCTCGGGCTGGGGCAGCTTGTGAACTTTGAGTTCCCGCCCGCGAGCATCGCGGGTGCTGCGCAATATATCGTAAGCCTCCTGGTAGATCTCCCACTGTGGGTCTTCACGGTTGTCGGTCCATTGCAGCACCACTTCACCGGGCCGCGCGAAACACGCCAGGTCGTCGACGTGGCCATCGGTTTCGTCGAACTTGCAACCGCGCGGCAGCCAGATCACCTGGTCGGCACCCAGGTAGTCCTCAAGCCGGCGCGTGACTTCATCCTTGCCCAGGTGGGCATTGCGGTTACGGTTGAGCAGGCACTGTTCGGTGGTCAAGAGGCTGCCCTGGCCGTCGCTCTGGATGCCGCCGAGTTCGGCAATCAATGGCGCGCGATAGCGGTCCAAACCTTCGATTTCGAGGATTTTCTGGGCGATCTGGTCGTCCTTGTCCCACGGGTAATAAAGGCCGCCGTCCAGGCCGCCGTAGGCATTGAATTCGAAGTCCACACCGCGCACTTCGCCGCTGCTGTCGTTGACCACGAAGCACGCGCCGCTGTCTCGGAACCAAGTGTCATTGCAGGTCATTTCCACCACCCGCACCTGCGCTGGCAGCAAGCGCCGGGCATTGGCGTACTGGGCAGCAGACGCGCAAACCGTGACCGGTTCGCTGGACGCGATGGCGGTGGCAATTTCGACCCAGACCTTTTGCGCCGGCTTACCGCCATTGCGCCACACATCTGGCCGCTCGGGCCAACCGAGCCAGCAGCCTGCCTTGTGTTCGAATTCGCCAGGCAAGCGGAAACCATCGCCCTTGGGCGTGGTGGTGAGCGAACGTGCCATGGGTCAACCTCATGTCGGTGAGTGATGCCTGCACGCTACGCTGGCCGGCCTGACTCATCCAACGATGAAAACTCAGCGATAGTTGAATTCAATTCAGCTATCACCCAACTGTTCAATGAACCATTCGATGAAGTGCGCCACCGCAGCACGCTCCAGGCGCAACCGCTCGCACACCAGTGCGTATTGCCCCTGCGCGGTGACACTGGCACCGAAAGGCCGCACCAGCCTGCCGCTTTGCAAATCGCTCTGGCAGGTCAGGTTGTCCCCCATGGCCACGCCCTGCCCAAGCAGCGCCGCCTCCAGCGCCAGGGCCGCATGCGGGAAGTACAGCTGGCGAGTGGGCAAGGCATCGTCGGCATGGGTAGCCAGCCAGGTGGTCCAGGTCCGGCCATCCTGATCGTCGTGCAACAGGCAGTGGCGCACCAGGTCGCGCGGGCGCTTCAGGCCGCCCTGGTTGAACAGGCCTGGGCTGCACACCGGGAAGAATTGCAGCAGCGGCAAGGGCCTGACGAAGTGGGTACTGGCGTCGAGTGTGCTGGTGCCATAGGTGATGGCCAGGTCGACATCCAGCGCCGGGGCTCCTGCGGCGATGGGTTGCTCGAGCAGGTGCAGAGTGATGTGCGGGTAACGGCCACTGAAGTCGGCGAGCCGCGCCACCAGCCATTTCTGCGCAAGCTCGGCAGTCACCGCCACCCGCAGCACCGCCTGCGATGCCGGGTCGCGCAGTTCGTCACAGGCCTTGCCGATCAGTTCGAAGGCCTGCTGCAGGTGATGCAACAGCCGCTCGGCCTCGGCGCTGGGCCGCACCTGGCGGCCAATGCGTTCGAACAGCGTGACCCCAAGCTGCTCCTCGAGCTGGCGGATCTGGTGGCTTACCGCGCTGTCGGTGACACACAGTTCGGCGGCGGCACGGCCGAAGTGGCCGTGGCGGGCGGCGCACTCGAACGTGCGCAGGGCAGTCAGGGAAGGCAGGCGGCGCATAGGTAGTCCTGGCAGGTGCGTGGAGACGCTGTACGGCCACCCGATCATATCGCCAACGCGACTCGACTGGCGCGATGAAAATTCCCTGCTAAATTTTCATGAAAATAATCATTAAAAATTTCATGAGACCAAGGCATGTTCAAGCAATCCGCCCAGCACGTCGCCAGTTATTACGCCTGCACCTACCCTGCCAGCATTCCCCTGCGCCCTACCCTGCAAGGCCGGCACGACACCGACGTGATCATCATCGGCGCCGGCTTCAGCGGCCTGCACACTGCCCTGCGCCTGGCCCTGGCCGGCAAGCGTGTGACCCTGCTGGAAGCCAGCAGGGTGGCCTGGGCCGCATCCGGTCGTAACGGTGGCCAGGCGCTACTGGGCTGGTCGTGCGACATGCCGCCCATCGAGAAGGCCTTGGGAGTGGAGCGCAGCCGACGCCTCTGGGACAGCATGTGCTGGGCTGCCGACGAAATGCGTGAATTGCCGCAACGGCACGGCTTCGATATCGATTATCGGGTCGGCAGCCTCTGGACATCGGTGCTGCCACGCCGGGTGAGAATGCTGGAACACGCCCTGCATGATGCCGAACAGAAATGGGGCTACGATGCCCTGCGCCTGATCGGCCGTGACGAGTTGCCCCAGTGGATCGACAGCCCGCGCTACCAGGCTGCCTTGTACGACGCCAGGGGCGCGCACCTCAACCCGCTGAAACTGGCCCAGGGCCTGGCCAGCGTGATCGAGGCTGCCGGCGGGCAGATCTTCGAGCAAAGCCAGGTAATCGGATACCAGCAGAGCGCCAATGGCTATGTTGCCCGCACCGACCATGGCGAAGTGCACGGTGATGTGCTGGTGCTGGCCTGCAACGCCTACATCGACCGCCTTGACCGCAACCTGTCGCGCCGGCTGCTACCGGTCGGTTCCTATCAAGTGGCAACCGCGCCACTGGACGCGGATTTCGCCCGGTCGCTGCTGCCACGCAACAGTTGCGTGATCGACAACCAGTTCGTACCGGACTATTTCCGCCTCACCCCTGATCACCGCCTGCTGTTCGGCGGCGGCTGCACCTACCTGGGCGGTATTCCCAAGGACGTGGCCAGCGCCACCCGCCCGTACCTTGAGCGTGTTTTCCCACAACTGGCGGGCGTTACCATCGACTATGCCTGGGGCGGGCATATCGACTGCAGCATCCAGCGCACCCCGGACATTGGCCGCGACGCCCAGCGCTACTGGCTGCAGGGCTTTTCCGGCCATGGCGTACTGCCAACCCTGGCAGCAGCACGCGCGGTCAGCGACGCGATCCTGGGCGACGACGACCTGCTGGCGTTGTACCAGGGCATCGACAATGGTCGCTTCCCGGGCGGTGACCTGTTGGCTGCCCCGCTGGAGGCCGCGGCCAAAGCCTGGTACCGGATGCGCGATCATGTCTGAAGACGCCCAGGGCCTGGCCCTGCTGATTCGTGGCCTGCGCAAGCACCGCGGGCTGACGCTCGGCGAGTTGGCGATCAAGGTCAAGCGCTCGCTGGGCTTTCTCTCCCAGGTCGAACGCGGCCTGTCGCAGCCGACCGTAGCCGACCTCACTGCGATCAGCGAGGCGCTGCACGTACCCACCACCTATTTCTACCAAGCCAGCCAGCCGCGCGAACTCGACTGGGTCACCCGCCCCGGTGAAAGGCGCACGATCTACTACGCCGAAGGCATCAGCGATGTGCTGGTCTCGCCGACCCTCAACGGCAGCTTTGCCATGCTCGAAAGCCACCTGGCGCCCGGCGCCAGCAGTGGCGAGGGGCATCTGGACGACAGCGCCGAACAAGGCGGTTTCGTCCTTGAAGGCGCGCTGACCCTATGGCTGGATGGCCACCCGGACGCCGTCACACTCGGCCCCAATGACAGCTTCCAGCTCCCTGCGCACAGTCATTTCCGCTACGCCAACCTGACCGACCAGACGACCCGTGTCCTCTGGGTATTCCGATGAGAGCACAGCATGACAACAACAACGACAGGCTTTGCCGATCTGCTCAGTGAAGTCCGCGCCTTCCGCGCCCGTTACCCCGAAGTACGCCACGTCGACCTGCTGAGCCTAGACATCCCCGGGCATTTCTACGGCAAGCGCTACCCCATCGACATGCTGGAAAAGGTCGCCGCCGGCAGCCCGCTGAAACTGCCGCAGAACTGCGTGCTGCTGGGCGTGCAAGGCGGGCTGTTCCCGATTGGCGACTACTGCTTCAACGACGGCGACCCGGACGCCCTGCGGCGCCTGGTGCCCGGCACACTCAAGCCGGTCAGCTGGGAGCGCGAACCGCTGGGCCAGATGCTGATCAGCTCCGACGGCACCGCCTCGCCCATCGAGTTCGAGCCCAGGGAGGTGCTCGCCCGCGTGCTGCAGCGCTTTGAACGGCGCGGCATTCGCCCGGTGGTGGCGTTCGAGCTGGAGTTCTACCTGCTCGACCGGGCACTCAAGCAGGGGCTGCCGCAGTTCCCCCGCGACCCGTTCAGCGATGACCCCGACGACCAGCCCAACATGCACATCGAACGGCTGTCGCGGTTCAGCGACGTGCTGCGCGACATGGTCGATACCGCCAACGCGCAAGGGGTCGACGCCAACGTCATCACCGCCGAGCTGGGTCCTGGCCAGTTCGAGATCAACTTCGGCCACTGCGACGACGGCCTGCGCGCCGCCGACTGGGCTGCCTTGTTCTGCCGCAGTACGCGTGGCGTTGCGCTCAAGCACGGGCTGCGTGCCTCGTTCATGAGCAAACCTTACCTGCAAGCGCCGGGCAGTGGCATGCACGTACACGTCAGCCTGTACGACATGGCCGGCCACAACCTGCTGGCGGCCGACCAGCAGCGCCCGCTGCGCCATGCCGTGGCCGGTTGCCTGGCCTTGCTGCCGCACTGCATGCCGATATTCGCCGCCAACCACAATGCCTTTCGCCGGTACGGTGCCATGGTCAATGCCGCCAGCCGCGCCAGCTGGGGCTTTGAAGACCGTGATGCGTGCATCCGCATCCCGGAATCGGATGCGCGCAACGTGCGTATCGAACACCGGCTGGCGGGTGCCGATGCCAATCCCTACCTGGTGCTGGCAGCGATCTTGTGCGGGATGGAGCATGGACTGGATGCCGCGCAAGAGCCGATCGCGCCGCTCAATGAAGATCGCGCCAGCGGGGTCGACTTTCCCAAGGAAATGCTTGGCGCAGTCGCAGCCATGCGTGGGCACCCGGCCGTGAATGAAGGGCTGGGGGAAGAGTTCGTGATGGTGTATTGCGAGAACAAGCGCCAGGACCATCTCGCGTTCATGCAGGAGGTCAGTGCCCGGGAGTACCGGTGGTTCCTTTGAGACAGATGCCAGTGAAGAGGCCGGTACTGACAACACAGAAAACTCTCCTATTCTGAATAGCTCAATTGGCAATCCCCCTGCACAGAGGAGACGCGACCATGAGCTACGTGACCACGAAGGATGGTGTTCAGATCTTCTACAAGGACTGGGGCCCGCGCGATGCGCAGGTCATCCACTTCCATCACGGCTGGCCGCTCAGTGCCGACGACTGGGATTCACAACTGCTGTTCTTCCTCGCCCAGGGCTTCCGTGTCGTGGCCCATGATCGCCGCGGCCACGGCCGCTCCAGCCAGGTATGGGACGGCCATGACATGGACCACTACGCCGATGACGTGGCCGCCGTGGTCGAGCACCTGGGTATACAGGGTGCGGTGCATGTCGGCCACTCCACCGGAGGCGGCGAAGTGGTGCGCTACATGGCCCGCTACCCAGGCGACAAGGTGGCCAAAGCGGTGCTGATCGCCGCCGTACCGCCCTTGATGGTGCAAACGCCAGACAACCCCGGCGGCTTGCCCAAGTCGGTGTTCGATGGCTTCCAGGCACAGGTGGCGAGTAACCGGGCACAGTTCTACCGCGATGTGCCGACCGGGCCGTTCTATGGCTATAACCGGCCCGGTGCCGAGCCGGCCGAAGGGGTCATTGCCAATTGGTGGCGCCAAGGCATGATCGGCAGCGCCAAAGCGCACTACGACGGAATCGTGGCGTTTTCCCAGACTGACTTCACCGAAGACCTGAAGAAGATCCAGCAACCAGTGCTGGTGATGCATGGCGATGATGACCAGATCGTTCCCTATGAAAATTCCGGCCCGCTGTCGGCCAAGCTGCTGCCCAATGGCACATTGAAGACCTACAAGGGCTTCCCGCACGGCATGCCGACAACCCATGCCGATGTGATCAATGCGGATTTGCTGGCCTTTATCCGAAGCTGACGTGACCTTCCACGCCGGCCTCATCGCCGGCAAGCCGGCCCACAGGACTATCACCGGTCTTGAGCACTGTGCAAAACCTGTGAGGGCGGGCTTGCCAAGCGAAGAGACCGGCACTGGCAACGCATCCCGCCCGGGATTACCATGGTGCCCTTCTAGCGCGGCAGTTTGCCGCACCCTGCCTGCCTCCTGCCTGCCAGACACCCATGCCCTTCGAACTCACCGTAGAACCACTAACCCTGCTGATCCTCGCCCTGGTCGCCTTCGTCGCCGGTTTCATCGACGCCATCGCCGGCGGAGGTGGCCTGCTCACCACCCCGGCACTGCTCACCGCCGGCATGCCGCCACACCTGGTGCTGGGCACCAACAAGCTCAGTTCGACCTTCGGCTCGGCCACCGCAGGCTTCACCTACTACAAGCGCAAGCTGTTCCACCCGGCGCAGTGGCGCCCCGCCTTGTTCGCCACGCTGGTCGGCGCGCTGATCGGGGCGGTCGTCGCCCACTACATGCCGGCCGAATGGCTGAACAAGATGCTGCCGGTGATCGTCTTCGCCTGCGGCATCTACCTGCTGTTCGGGGGTACGCCCAAAGCGCCGCTGGATGCCGATGCGCCGATCAGGAAGAAGTGGCAGTTCCCGCAGGGCTTCACTCTGGGCTTCTACGATGGCGTGGCCGGGCCCGGCACCGGTGCTTTCTGGACCGTGAGCACCCTGCTGCTCTACCCCATCGACCTGGTCCGCGCCAGCGGCGTGGCGCGCAGCATGAACTTCGTCAGCAACATCGCGGCGTTGACGGTGTTCATCATTTCCGGGCAGGTGGATTACGTCGTCGGCCTGTGCATGGGCCTTTCGGTGATGGTCGGCGCGTTCTTCGGCGCACGCACGGCGATCAGTGGCG
Organism: Pseudomonas putida; assembly: GCF_016406145.1. Classification (NCBI taxonomy): domain Bacteria; kingdom Pseudomonadati; phylum Pseudomonadota; class Gammaproteobacteria; order Pseudomonadales; family Pseudomonadaceae; genus Pseudomonas; species Pseudomonas putida. Next base: position 2,061,598 of record NZ_CP066306.1, on the reverse strand, counting down.
GCAGCAAGTTCATCCGCCCGGTGTTCATCACCGTGGTGCTGGCGCTGACCGTGCGCCTAGCGTGGCAACACTGGTTCGGGCAGGCCTGAACGTCTGGCGACATACAGATCGATCAGGTACCGGGCGATGGAGCGCCCGGCTGGCAGCGGTGGCAGGTCGTGCACGTTGAACCACCTGGCGTCTTCGATCTCGTCCGGCTGCATGACGATCTCGCCGCCGGCATACTCGGCATGGAAGCCCAGCATCATCGAATGCGGGAACGGCCAGCACTGGCTGCCGACGTACTGGATGTTGGTGACCTCAACCGCCACCTCTTCACGCACTTCCCGCACGAGGCAGTCCTCGGCCGACTCGCCTGGTTCGGCAAAGCCTGCGAGGGTGCTGTAAACGCCAGTGACGAAGCGCGGCGACCGGGCCAGCAGGATTTCGTCGCCACGGGTCACCAGCACGATCATGCTCGGCGAAATGCGTGGGTAGCTGCGCAGGTCGCAGGGCTGGCAGTACATCGCCCGCTCCCAGCGGATCTGCGTCATCGGTTGGCCGCAGCTGCCACAGAAACGGTGCTCACGCGCCCAGGTGCCGATCTGCGCGGCGTAGCCAAGCACTTTATACAGATCGAAATCACCTTCGAGCATGAACGACCGCAGGCCGCGCCAGCCGCAACCGGGCACCTCGGCGGTGCTGCGCAGCTCCAGCAGGAACACCGGCTCGCCGTCGAAATGGCCGATGCCGTGCTCGGCCAGCACATCCAGGTCCTGGCGCTTGAGCCAGTCGCGGGGGAACAGCGCGCCGTTGGCGTCCACCAAAAACCCTTCCGGGCTGCGGGCGACGGCCCAGCCCCCGGTGATCTGCGGGTCGAGTACTGCGCTAGTCCAGCGTGCTGACATTTCGGGGTTCCTCTACTGCGTCCCCCGGCCCGGTCAGTCGGCGAACGTCGGTTTCTGTTTGCTCATGTGCGCCGCCACAGCCACGCGCAAATCTTCGGACTGCAGCATGGCGGCGTTCCAGGTGGCGATGTACTCCAGGCCATCATCGATGCGATGGTCACGCATGTAGCTGAGCATCTCCTTGGTGCCCGCCACAGCGATCGGTGATTTTGCGGCAATCTCGCGGGCAATGGCAAAGACCCCGTCGAGCAATGCAGCCTGATCATCATAGACCCGGTTGACCAGGCCGATGCGCAGCGCCTCATCGGCCGCAACGTTACGCCCGGTGAAGGCCAGCTCGCGCATGATGCCGTCGCCGATGATACGTGGCAAACGTTGCAGGGTGCCGACATCTGCGGCCATGCCCATGTCGATTTCCTTGATCGAGAACTGCGCGTCCGTGCTGCAATAGCGCATGTCGCAGGCCGATACCAGGTCGATGGCTCCACCAATGCAGTAGCCCTGGATGGCCGCCAGCACGGGCTTGCGGCAGTTGTCCACGGCATTGAAGGAGGCCTGCAGACGCAGGATGGTGCGGCGCAGCAGGCGCGCGTTACGGCCAACGTCCTTGCCCATCTGGCCGGCCAGCGAGGCCAGCATCATCAAGTCGATACCCGAGGAAAAATGCTTGCCCGCACCGCTGATGACCACGGCGCGCACCGCATCGGTGTCGTCGATCCACTGGAAGATATCGACGATCTCTTCCCAGAAGGCAGCATTCATGGCGTTGATCTTTTCAGGGCGGTTGATCTGCACATGGGCGATGTTGTCGGTCAGTTCGACCTTGAATGCGCTGTACTCGGTCACGGGCTGCACTCCTGCGGAGAAAAAGGTTCACTGCGAGGATGTTAACTCAGCCTGGTTGCCGTACTTGTGCCAAAAACGGGACTTGCCCGGGTTGCTCGGGTGCGTGTCGATAGAGGTTTGCCCTGCACAAAAAAACCATACAACTTTTGCCCCGCACACGCATCGAAACACAGGTAAGCTCTTCATCCCTTTCCAGGAGGTTTGCCATGGCGATGCGTACAGCCCTGATTGTTTCCTGCATGACACTGGCCCTGGCGGGCTGCGCCGGTTCGAGCGATGAGCATCGCGCGCCACCGACCACACAGCAGGTCGACCTGCAGCGCTACCAGGGTACCTGGTACGAACAGGCGCGCTTGCCAATGTTCTTCCAGCGCAACTGCGTGCAGTCTGAAGCCAACTATGGCTTGCGCGAAGACGGTCGCATCGATGTGACCAACCGCTGCAAGGAAAAGGACGGCCAGTGGAACGAGGCCAAAGGCATTGCCGAAGCCCAGCAGCCGGGCAAGACCGACAAGCTGTGGGTCACCTTCGACAACTGGTTCAGCCGCCTGGCGCCAAGCTTGACCAAGGGCGAGTACTGGGTGCTGTATCACGACAAGGACTATCGCGTAGCACTGGTCGGGCATCCCAACCGCGAGTACCTGTGGCTGCTGTCGCGCACCCCGGTCATCAACGACCAGACCCGCGAGCAGATGCTGGCCATTGCCCAGAAACAGGGCTATGACACCAGCGAGCTGATCTGGCGGCAGGGCGATGATGCAGTAAAACCCTGATTCATCGACGCCCTGGTTCGTTCGGGCCAGGGTGAGCGCCTAATCAAACTTGGAGTCAGTCATTGGACCTGCTGTTTCTGGGCACCTCGGCCGGGGTGCCCACCAAGGCGCGCAACGTCAGTGCCACCGCCGTGATCGAAGCCAGCGGCAGCCACTGGTACCTGGTCGATTGCGGCGAAGGTACGCAGCATCAACTGCTGCATACCCCATTGTCGGTCCGCGACCTGCGCGCCATTTTCATCACCCATGTACACGGCGACCATTGCTTCGGCCTGCCGGGCCTGCTGGCCAGCGCCGGCATGAGCGGGCGCACGGCGCCGCTGGACCTGGTGCTGCCGGCCGCCTTGCACGACTGGGTGCGCCTGAGCCTGGCCGCCAGTGATTCCTTCCTGCCGTTCGAGCTGCGTTTGCTGGCGGTCGAGCAGCTGGGCGAATGGCGAAGCGATACGCTTGCGGTCAGCACCGTACAGCTGTCGCACCGGGTGCCCAGCGTTGCTTTCGTGTTCACCGAGCTGAACCCCGAGCCGCGCCTTGACGTGCAGCGCCTGGATGCCGAAGGTATCCCGCGTGGCCCGCTGTGGGGCGAGCTTGCCAAGGGCCTGACGGTAGAACACGCGGGGCGAATGCTGCATGGCCGGGACTACCTGCGCGCCTCGCGGCCGGCACGGCGGGTGATCGTCTGCGGCGACAACGACAACCCCGAGCTGTTGGCAGAGGCGGCGAAAGACGTTGATGTGCTGGTGCACGAAGCGACATTCACACAACCGATCATCGCCCGCACAGGTGTGAGCTTCGGCCACAGCAGTGCGGCAGCGGTGGCGCGCTTTGCCGAAACGGCCGGTGTGCGCAACCTGGTGCTGACGCACTTCAGTGCCCGCTATCAGCCGGACCCTCGGCGCAGCCCGTGCATTGACGAGGTAAGGGAAGAGGCGCAGGTCCATTACAGCGGCAACCTGACCCTGGCCCAGGACCTGCAGCGTTACCACATCGGGCGCGATGGGTGCCTGGGCCGCGTCACGGGTATCTAGCAAATCACAATCGACATGATCGTCGTTCTCCATCGGTTTTAGGATTACGGGCCGGTGATGGGACGCTCAGGCATCAAGCCGCCAGCCGCCCGCTGGCGATCGCCTCCGACGCCGCCAGCATGGCCCGCAGCAACACCGCACAGCCCGCGGCCAGGTCTTGCGGGGTGGCGTTCTCGATTTCGTTGTGGCTAATGCCGTTTTCACAAGGCACGAAGATCATCCCCGCCGGCCCCAACTCGGCCAGGAAGATCGCGTCATGCCCTGCCCCGCTGACGATATCCATGTGCGGCAGGCCCAAGGTCTGCGCAGAATCGCGCACGGCATCGACGCAACTGCGGTCGAAGTACAGCGCTGGAAAGTCGGCCGTAGGGATCAGTTCATGGCTCAGCCCGTGCTTGGCACAGGTGGCCTCAATCACTGCCCGCACGTCGGCGATCATCGAGTCCAGCCGCTCACCTTCGAGGTGACGAAAGTCCAGGGTCATGCGCACTTCGCCCGGGATCACGTTGCGTGAGCCGGGGTAGGCCTGCAGGCAACCGACCGTGCCACAGGCATGCGGCTGATGGCCCAGCGCTGCCCGGTTGACCGCCTCCACCACTGCCGCAGCGCCGACCAGTGCATCCTTGCGCAGGTGCATCGGCGTAGGACCGGCATGGGCTTCAACGCCGCGCAGGGTCAGGTCGAACCACTTTTGCCCCAGCGCCCCAAGCACCACACCGATGGTCTTGGCCTGGTCTTCAAGGATCGGTCCCTGCTCGATATGGGCTTCGAAATACGCGCCTACCGGGTGGCCAAGCACTGCCCGCTGGCCGGCGTAGCCGATGGCAGTCAACGCCTCGCCCATGCTCACGCCCTGGGCGTCACGCTTGGCCAAGGTTTCCTCCAGGGTGAATTTGCCGGCAAACACCCCCGAGCCCATCATGCAGGGCGCAAAGCGCGAGCCTTCCTCGTTGGTCCATACCACTACCTCCAGCGGTGCTTCGGTCTCGATGCCCAGGTCATTGAGCGTGCGGATCACCTCAAGGCCCGCCATCACCCCAAAGCAGCCATCGAACTTGCCCCCGGTGGGCTGAGTGTCGATGTGGCTGCCGGTCATCACCGGTGGCAGCTTGGGATTGCGGCCTGGGCGGCGGGCAAAGATATTGCCGACGGCATCGACACTGACGCTGCAACCGGCAGCCTCGCACCACTCGACGAACAGGTCGCGGGCCTGGCGGTCGAGGTCGGTCAGCGCCAGGCGGCAGACACCACCCTTGGGTGTGGCACCGAGGCGGGCGAGGTCCATCAGCGATTGCCACAGGCGCTCACTGTTCACGTGCCGTTCAGTCGATAGCAGGGCTTGTTGGGCTGCGGTCATAGGTCAGGCCTCCTCAGGCGTTTTTGTTGTCTGCATTGATCACAGGCTGCACTGGCCCACGCACCGCCAAGCCGCCCAGGGCGTAGTACAGCACCCCGCCAAGCAGCGACCCGGTGAACCAGCCATAGTCGTAGAACCAGCTGAAACTGCTGTTACCAATGGCCATCACGGTCAGTGCCACAGGCAGCGCAAAGGCGGCAAACCCTGCCCAGTTCCAGGCCGGATAGATGTCATCACGGTACAGGCCGGCCAGATCCAGCTTCTGCCGACGGATCAAGAAGTAGTCCACCACCATGATCCCGGCAATCGGCCCAAGCAGGCTGGAGTACCCCAGCAGCCAGTTGGAATAGACGCTCTCCAGGCTGATGTCGGAAACGATCCAGCCGAGTTTTTTCAGCAGCTCGTGGCTCATCAGCGCCAGGCCGATGAAGCCTGTCAGCCACACGGCGCGGCTGCGCCCGATCAGGCGCGGGGCAATGTTCTGGAAGTCGTTGGTCGGCGAAACGATGTTGGCCGCAGTGTTGGTCGACAGCGTGGCGATGACGATCAACGCCATGGCCAGTGCCACCCAGCCCGGGCTCTGGATCTTGCCGATCAGGCTCACCGGGTCGGACACCGTTTCACCTACCAGCGACGCCGAGGCGGCGGTCATCACCACCCCCAGGGAGGCGAACAGGAACATGGTCAGTGGCAGGCCGAAGATCTGCCCGAGAATCTGGTCTTTCTGGCTCTTGGCGTAGCGGCTGAAATCCGGAATGTTCAGTGACAGCGTGGCCCAGAAGCCGACCATCGCAGTCAGCCCGGCGCAGAAATAACTCACTACGCTCGCCCCTTCCGGGCGCTTGGGTGGCTGGGCCAGCAGCTCGGTCATCGACATGTGCGGCAACGCCCAGAACAACAGGCCAAAGCCGACTGCCACCAACAGCGGCGCCGACAAGGTTTCGAGCCATTTGATAGATTCTGCGCCGCGCAACACCACCCACAGGTTAAGGGCCCAGAACACCATGAAACCGATCACTTCGCCCGTGCCACCCAGCGCTTTCCAGTCATCGAAGATCGAGCCCAGGAACAGGTGAATGGCCAAGCCGCCGAACATCGTCTGGATACCGAACCAGCCACAGGCAACCACCGCGCGTATCAGGCACGGCACGTTGGAGCCGAAGATACCGAACGATGAACGCAGCAACACAGGGAAGGGAATGCCGTACTTGGTGCCTGGGAAGGCGTTGAGGGTGAGCGGGATCAGCACGATGAGGTTGGCCAGCAGGATCGCCAGCAGCGCCTCGCCCACGCTCAGGCCAAAGTAGGCCGTGAGCACGCCGCCCAGGGTGTAGGTAGGCACGCAGATGGACATGCCCACCCACAATGCGGTGATGTGCCATTTGTTCCAGGTGCGCTGGTGCACTTTTGTGGGGGCGATGTCGTGGTTGTAGCGCGGGCTGTCGAGCACGTCACTGCCTGCGGACAGCTCGAACAGGCCATCCTGCTCGATCACTTGCGATCTGCTCTGTTGCATGGGGCCTTCTCCAGATTTTTCTAATTGTCTGCTCATCGGGCTAACGCGATGGCCGGAGTACATACACCACCAGTACTGCTCCTTCGGTCCGGCCTGGCGGTTGTGGCCGTACTCAAAATACGTGCCGGGCCGGCCTTCGCCTACCCGGCCGGCCGCCGCCGACCACAGGTAATCAACTGATCTGCAAGGCATTAATCCGCTTGAGGCGATGGCACGGTCATTCCATCGCCTGCCGCTTTCAGCGCCATGGGCCGGCCCTGGCTTCTGCATCAGGTTTCAAACTGGTGCAGCCTGGTTTTTCAGTGGCGCTCCCTGCGCCTCCCAGCCAGGTTTCAAGCAGCTGATTTTGCATGGAAAATCTTGACCAATTTGGCTTCTTGTCAAGTGCGTCAAAATGGTGAAAGGCCTCACCATTTTGGTGATTATTGAAATTAATCTTTAAAAAACAATTATTTATAGACGTTATAAGCTCATAAATTATTTTCTTGAACAATCCACAATGAGCATCTAAATTCCATTCTTGTCAGGCCTGACAGGATTGAAATTCATCCTCCAGCCACTGGCGCATAACAATTGAAGAACCGGCACAGACCGGTCAGCCTGCGAGGAAGACGGCATGTCCCTGTTGATCCGTGGCGCCACCGTGGTCACCCACGACGAGAGCTACCCCGCTGATGTCCTGTGTGTCGATGGCAAGATCAGCGCCATTGGCAAAGACCTCCAAGCCCCTACCGACTGCGAGATCCTCGACGGTAGCGGGCAGTACCTGATGCCCGGCGGCATCGACCCGCACACCCACATGCAGCTGCCCTTCATGGGCACAGTGGCCAGCGAGGACTTCTTCAGCGGCACTGCCGCAGGGCTGGCCGGCGGCACCACTTCGATCATCGACTTCGTCATCCCCAACCCTCAGCAGTCGCTGCTGGAGGCCTTTCACACCTGGCGTGGCTGGGCACAAAAGAGTGCGTCCGATTACGGCTTTCACGTTGCCATCACCTGGTGGAGTGAGCAGGTCGCCGAAGAAATGGGCGAGCTGGTCACCCAACATGGCGTGAACAGCTTCAAGCACTTCATGGCCTACAAGAATGCGATCATGGCGGCCGACGACACCCTGGTCGCCAGCTTCGAGCGCTGCCTGCAATTGGGCGCGGTACCCACCGTGCACGCCGAGAACGGCGAGCTGGTCTACCACCTGCAGCAAAAACTGCTCGCCCAAGGGCTGACAGGCCCCGAGGCGCACCCGTTGTCGCGCCCCTCGCAAGTCGAAGGCGAGGCGGCCAGCCGCGCCATCCGCATCGCCGAAACCATCGGTACGCCGTTGTACGTGGTACACATCTCCAGCCGTGAAGCGCTGGACGAAATCACCTATGCACGGGCCAAAGGCCAACCGGTCTACGGTGAAGTGCTGCCCGGGCACCTGCTGATCGACGACAGCGTCTACCGTGACCCGGACTGGGCCACCGCCGCCGGGTATGTGATGAGCCCTCCCTTCCGCCCGCGCGAGCATCAAGAAGCCCTGTGGCGCGGCCTGCAGTCGGGCAACCTGCACACCACCGCCACCGACCACTGCTGCTTCTGCGCCGAGCAGAAAGCCATGGGCCGCAACGACTTCAGCCGCATCCCCAACGGCACTGCCGGCATCGAAGACCGTATGGCGGTGTTGTGGGACGCTGGCGTCAACAATGGGCGGCTGTCGATGCATGAATTCGTCGCGCTGACCTCCACCAACACCGCGAAGATCTTCAACCTGTTCCCGCGCAAGGGCGCCATCCGCGTCGGCGCCGATGCCGACCTGGTGCTGTGGGACCCACAGGGCACGCGTACCATCTCCGCGCAAACCCACCACCAGCGTGTTGACTTCAACATCTTCGAAGGCCGCACCGTGCGCGGCATTCCCAGCCACACCATCAGCCAGGGCCGCGTGGTCTGGGCCGATGGCGACCTGCGTGCCGAACCTGGCGCGGGGCGTTACGTGGAGCGCCCGGCGTACCCCTCGGTGTACGAGGTACTGGGCCGCCGCGCCGAGCAGCAGCGCCCGATACCCGTCCAGCGCTGAAGCTGTTGGGGCTGCTGCGCAGCCCATCGCCGGCAAGCCAGCTCCTACAGGGGAAGCATCGCTCCCAGGGACATCACTGTACCTGTGGGAGCCGGCTTGCCGGCGATCGGGGCGCATGGTGCCCCCACCTCAAGCCCGATAAAAAAAGAGAGGCTACAACCGTGATCGATGCCCTGAACCACTTGCCGCGCCCCCGGGCCGGCGCCGACCAGTTGGCCGAGCAATTCAGCGACCTCGCGCCGCCCCTCACCGCCCGCCAGGCAGCGGTGGAAAGCGCTCGCTGCCTGTATTGCTACGACGCACCCTGTGTCAATGCATGCCCCAGCGAGATCGACATTCCCTCGTTCATTCACCGCATCAGCGACGAAAACCTGCAAGGTGCCGCCGAGCGCATCCTTTCGGCCAACATCCTGGGCGGCAGCTGCGCCCGCGTGTGCCCCACCGAGATTCTTTGCCAGCAGGCCTGCGTGCGCAACAACGCCCAGGAATGCGCACCGGTATTGATCGGCCAGCTGCAGCGCTATGCCCTGGACAATGCAGGGTTCACAGAGCACCCGTTCAAACGCTCGCCAGCCACCGGCAAGCGTATTGCCGTGGTCGGCGCGGGCCCCGCCGGGCTGTCCTGCGCACATCGCCTGGCCATGCATGGCCACGAGGTAGTGGTGTTCGAGGCCTGCGACAAGGCCGGCGGCCTGAACGAGTACGGCATCGCCCGCTACAAGCTGGTGGACGACTATGCCCAGCGCGAAGTGGAATTCCTGCTCGGTATCGGCGGCATCGAAATGCGCCACGGCCAACGCTTGGGCGACAACCTGAACCTGACAGAGCTGCGCGATCAGTACGACGCGGTATTCCTCGGCCTTGGCCTGAACGCCATACGCCAGCTCGGCCTGCCTGGCGAAGAGGCGCCCGGCATGCTCGCCGCCACCGACTACATCCGTGAGCTACGCCAGGCGGATGATCTTTCGCAACTGCCACTGGCAGAGCGTTGCCTGGTGATCGGAGCCGGCAACACCGCTATCGACATGGCGGTACAGATGAGCCGCCTGGGTGCCCGCGATGTCAACCTGGTATACCGCCGCGGCTACGCCGACATGGGCGCAACCGGCCACGAGCAAGACATCGCCAAGGCCAATCAAGTGCGCCTGCACACCTGGGCCCGCCCCGACGCCGTACTGCTGGACGACGACAACCGCGTGCGGGGCATGCGCTTCGCCCGCACCGAATTGGCTGATGGCCGCCTGCGCGACACCGGTGAGACCTTCGAGCTGGCCGCCGACGCCATCTTCAAAGCCATCGGCCAACGCTTCGACGAACAAAGCCTCAACGACCCGCTAGCGGCGCAACTGGCCCGCGACGGCGAGCGCATTCGCGTCGACGAGGGCATGCGCACCAGCCTGCCGGGCGTCTACGCCGGTGGTGACTGCACCGCCCTGGGCCAGGACCTTACCGTCCAGGCCGTGCAACACGGCAAGCTGGCCGCCGAAGCCATCCATGCCCAACTCATGCTCAATGTGGAGGCTGCATAAATGGCCGACTTGTCTATCGTATTCGCCGGCATCAAGGCACCCAACCCCTTCTGGCTGGCCTCTGCACCACCAACCGACAAGGCCTACAACGTAGTACGCGCCTTCGAGGCCGGCTGGGGCGGCGTGGTCTGGAAGACCTTGGGCGAGGACCCGGCAGCGGTCAACGTGTCGTCGCGCTACTCGGCGCATTACGGCGCCAATCGGCTGGTGCAGGGCATCAACAATATCGAGCTGATTACCGACCGCTCGCTGGAAATCAACCTGCGTGAAATCACCCAGGTGAAGAAAGATTGGCCAGACCGTGCGCTGATCGTCTCGCTGATGGTGCCGTGCATCGAAGAATCATGGAAATTCATCCTGCCGCTGGTGGAAGCCACCGGCGCCGACGGGATCGAACTGAACTTCGGCTGCCCGCATGGCATGCCCGAGCGCGGCATGGGCGCGGCGGTCGGCCAGGTGCCGGAGTACGTGGAAATGGTCACCCGCTGGTGCAAGACGCACTGCGCGTTGCCGGTGATCGTCAAGCTCACGCCCAACATCACCGACATCCGCCAGTCGGCGCGTGCGGCTCATCGCGGTGGCGCCGATGCCGTGTCGCTGATCAACACCATCAACTCCATCACCAGCGTCGACCTGGACCGTATGGTTGCCCACCCGATCGTCGGTGATCAGAGCACCCACGGCGGCTACTGCGGCTCGGCGGTCAAACCCATCGCCCTGAACATGGTCGCCGAGATTGCCCGCGACCCACAAACGCGCGGGCTACCGATCTGTGGCATCGGGGGTATCGGCAACTGGCGTGACGCGGCCGAGTTCATTGCCTTGGGCAGTGGCGCGGTGCAGGTGTGCACTGCGGCGATGCTGCACGGTTTTCGTATTGTCGAGGACATGCAGGACGGTTTGGCGCGCTGGATGGACCAGCACGGGCACCAGAACCTCGAAGCATTCCGCGGCCAGGCCGTGGCGCACACCACCGACTGGAAGTACCTGGACATCAACTACAAATCGGTGGCGCACATCGACCAGGATGCCTGCATCGGTTGCGGGCGCTGCCACATCGCCTGTGAGGACACATCGCACCAGGCCATTGCCAGTACGCTGAAGGCTGACGGGACCCATGCCTATAGCGTGATCGAAGACGAATGTGTGGGCTGCAACCTGTGCCAGATCACCTGCCCGGTGGAAAACTGCATCGACATGGTGGCGCAGGATACCGGCAAGCCATACCTGAACTGGACGCAGGACCCGCGCAACCCCTACCGCGAAGCGAGCTGACGCCTGGGAATCGCTGGGGCCGCTTTGCGGCCCTTTCGCGACACAAGGCCGCTCCTACACGAAACCGCGATGCACTCATCAAGGCTCCAGGCCGATACCGCGCAGGATCACACTCGTCACCGTCTGTACCGCACTCTCGAACGCCAGGTCCGACAACGGCTCACCGCCATTGAGCACAGCCACCTGGTAACCGAAGTCGGCATAGTGCTGGGTCGAAGCCCAGATCATGTACAGCAGCGCCGAAGGCTCCACCGGCAGGATGCGCCCCTCCTCCACCCAGCGGCGAATCTTGTCTACCTTCAGCTTCGCCCAGGGCACCAGGCTGTCATCCAGGCTCACCCCAAGCAGCGGCGCGCCATGCAGCATCTCTTCGGCCCAGATCTTCGAGCCCAGCGGGCGTGAGCGCGAATGGCCCATCTTGGCGCGAATGTAGCTGGTCAGCACCACTCGCGGGTCGTCGAAGTTCTCGAAGCACAGCGCATCCTGTTTCCACACATCCAGCAGGTCCTGCAGCACCGCGCGAAACAGCTCATCCTTGGTGCTGAAATAGTAATGCAGGTTGGAGCGCGGCAGCTCGGCCTGTTCGGCGATATCACCCATGGACGTTGCGCCGTAGCCTTTCTCGGCGAACACCTTTTCTGCGGCCACGAGGATTTTCTCGATATTGCGACGGCGAATTTCGATCTTGTGGTTGGCCATCAGAATTGCGATGCCCTGACTGCCAGCCTATGGCGACGAACGCTCATGCGTATTCCTTGTCGATTGCTCTTGGCACTAGTCTACTCCGGTCATTTCGCTGAATACGAGTAGCCATGCCCTTCAACCACACTGGGCCCGATCCCTTGCCGGGCACTGCGCCCGGTGCAGGTTCAACGCCGTGTTGATGATGCCGATGTGGCTGAACGCCTGGGGGAAGTTGCCCAACATGCGCTTGCCTGCCGGGTCGTACTGCTCGGCCAGCAGGCCCACGTCATTGCACAGCCCGGTCAGCTTCTCGTACAGCGCCTGCGCCTCGCCCTGGCGCCCCAACAGCACATACACATCGGCCAACCAGAACGAACACACCAGGAAAGTCCCTTCACCCGGCGTCAGGCCGTCACTGCAGCGGTCACTGTCATAGCGCATCAGCAAGCCGTTTTTCAGCAGGCGCTGCTCGATCTGTTCGAGCGTGCGCAGAAATCGCTCATCCTGGGCCGGCAGGAACCCGGTGAGGGCGATCTGCAGCAGGCTGGCGTCCATTTCGCTCGAGCCATAGGCCTGGACGAAATGCAGGCCTTTGGCATCGAGCCCCTGCTCACACACCTCACGGCGGATCTCATCTGCCACCTGCCGGTAATACTGCCCGCGCTCACTGCCCTCCTCGGTGGTCTCAGCCAACCCCGCCGCGCGGTCGAATGCGACCCAGGCCATGACCTTGGAATGCACGAAGTGCTGCCTGCCACCACGCACCTCCCAGATGCCTTCGTCCGGCTCACGCCAGATGCGCTCCAGGTAGGGCATGATCAGGCGGGAAATCGCCGCACTGCGTGGGTGCCTGGGCAATCCGCCCTTTATCGCCTGGGCCATGGCGTCGGCGACCTCGCCGTAGATGTCCAGTTGCCTCTGCTGAGCGGCAGCGTTGCCCACCCGCACCGGCTGCGAGTGCTCATACCCGGCCAGCCACGGCAGGGTGTATTCCTGCAGGTCTCGCTCGCCCGCCAGGCCGTACATGATCTGCATCTGCTCCGGGTTGCCGGCCACCGAACGCAGCAGCCACTCACGCCAGGCCTGCGCTTCGTCGAAGTACCCCAGGTTCATGAACGCCAGCAGGGTCATGGTGGCATCGCGCAGCCAGCAGAAGCGATAGTCCCAGTTGCGCTCGGCCGATGCTTTCGGGCAGCGAGGTGGTGACGGCCGCAACGATGCCACCGGTAGGGGCATACGTCATGGCCTTGAGGGTGAGCAATGAACGGCGCACGCTCGCGCTGTAGGGGCCGACGTCCGGGCAGCGGGCGGCAAAGGCCTGCCACTGGCTGACGGTGTGCTCCAGGGCATGTTCGATATCGCAGTCGGGTTGTACCGGCAGGTGCGAAGGTTGATGCCGCAGGCTGAACACCTGGCGCTCACCGGCGCACACCCGAAAGCGCGCGACAGTGTGGTGGTCGCGGGCGTGCGAGGCCACCGTGCTGCACAGGATCAGCCGGTCGGGACCGGCGACGGCGCTCAGGGTCAGGGGGTCGAGCTTTTCCACCCAGGGTACGCTGCGGCCGTAGTCGAAGCGCATCACCAGGTCCATTTCAAAGTTGGTTTCGCCGGCAATGCCGTCGACGATGCGCACGACCGAATTGATGTCGTCCAGCGGCATGAAGTCCAGCACACGGGCGCGGCCACTGGCAGTCACCCAGGTGGTTTCCAGCACCAGGGTATCTTGCTGGTAGCGCCGGCTGACATGCTCGATGGAGTCGCTGGGGGCCAGGCGCCAGCGACCGTTTTCTTCATTGCCCAGCAGCGCCGCGAACACGGCCGGGGCATCGAAGCGTGGCAGGCACAGCCAGTCGATGGAACCGTCACGGCTGACCAGGGCGGCACTGCGGCAGTTGCCGAGCAGCGCATAGTCTTCGATGTGGGCAGGCATTGGATCTCCTTAATGCAACTGTCTGGCCCACACAGTGGGCCGTGCGATCATCCCAACCGGTGCCACTCGCGCTTGTCACGGGTCAGCAACTCATTGCCAGCCTCTGGCCCATCCTCGCCCGCCGGGTACTCATGCACCTCGCCGTCCTGCGCCCAGGCATCCAGAAACGGCTGCACCGCACGCCAGCCGTTCTCGATGTTGTCGGCACGCTGGAACAAGGTCTGGTCGCCGGTCAGGCAGTCGTAGATCAAGGTCTCGTACCCCGTGGCCGGGGTCATCTTGAAGAAATCCTTGTAGGCGAACCCCAGCTCGACGTTTTCCATCACCAGTTCCGGGCCCGGGCGCTTGGCTTGCAGGTCGAACCACATGCCTTCGTTGGGCTGGATCTGGATCTTCAAGTAATTGGGCTTGGGCCGCTCCAGCTCGGATTCGCGAAACTGAGCATAAGGCGCAGGCTTGAAGCAGATGGCAATCTCGGTATCGCGCACGCTCATGCGTTTGCCGGTTCGCAGGTAGAACGGCACGCCAGCCCAGCGCCAGTTGTCGATCATCACCTTCAAGGCCACGTAGGTTTCGGTCTGACTGTCGGCCGCCACCCTGTCTTCCTGGCGATACCCGGCCAGGCGCTTGCGGCCCTGCTTGCCCGCGGTGTACTGGCCGCGCACGGAGTTCTTCAGTGCCATCTTCGTCGACCAGGGACGGATAGCGCCGATCACCTTGGCTTTTTCGCCGCGCACGGCATCTGCGCCAAAAGCTGCAGGCGGCTCCATGGCAACCATCGCCAGCAACTGGAACAGGTGGTTGGGCACCATGTCGCGCAAGGCACCGGTGTGGTCATAGAACCCACCGCGAGTCTCGACGCCCACCGTTTCGGCGGCCGTGATCTGCACATGGTCGATGTAGTGGTTGTTCCAGAACGACTCGAACAAGCCATTGGAAAAACGGCTGACCAGGATGTTCTGCACCGTCTCCTTGCCCAGATAATGATCGATGCGGTAGATCTGCCGCTCGCTCATCACTTTGAGCAGGCAGGCATTGAGCGCCTCGGCACTGGCCAGGTCGGTGCCGAAGGGTTTTTCCACCACGACCCGGCGGTAGCCACCACCAGACTCGTCGAGCAAGCCGGCATCACCCAGGCGCTGGGCAACCTCGGGGAAAAAGCGTGGCGAGGTGGCCAGGTAGAAAATGGCGTTGCCATGGCTGGTCTTGTCGATGCGCTTGGCCAGCGCGGTATAGGTGGCCGGGTCCAGGAAGTCGCCGGTCTGGTAGTCCAGGCGCTTGGCCAGGCGCGCCCAAAGTTTTTCGTCCAGGCACTTGGCAGCGCCCTCGCCGCCCTTGTCGCGTTCACGCATGAACGCATGCAGACGCTCGGCGAACTCCTCGGCAGTGGCGGCATTATGGTCCACACCAACGATGCGCAGGTTGCGGTCGAGCAGGCCATCCCGGCCCAGGTTGTACAGCGCCGGCATCAGCAGGCGCTTGACCAGGTCACCGTTGGCACCGAACAGGAACAAGGTACAAGGGCCAGCTGCAGGAGTGGTCTGTTCGGTCATTGGCCTTTCTTCTCGACGTGGCCACCGAAGCCCAGGCGCATGGCCGAGAGGACCTTGTCGCCGTAGGTGCCTTGCTGCTGACGTGAGCGGAACCGGGCGAACAGCGCGCTTGACAGCACCGGTACCGGCACGGCCTGCTCGACTGCTGCGTCGATCGTCCAGCGGCCTTCGCCACTGTCCGACACCGAGCCGCTGAACTGCGCCAGGTTCGGGTCGGCCACCAGGGCATCGGCGGTGAGGTCGAGCAGCCAGGAGGTGACCACGCTGCCACGGCGCCAGACCTCGGCGATTTCGGCGACGTTCAGGTCGAAGCGCTGTTCTTCCGGTAGCTCATCGCCGCCTTTGCTGCGCAGCAGGTCAAAGCCTTCCGCGTATGCCTGCATCAACCCGTATTCGATGCCGTTGTGCACCATCTTCACGTAGTGCCCGGCGCCGGGCGGGCCTGCATGGATGTAGCCATGTTCTGCGCGGTCGTGCTCACCTTCGCGCCCCTGGGTCCGCGGAATGTCGCCAACGCCCGGCGCCAGCGCCTTGAACAAAGGCTCCAGGCGCTCGAACACGTCTTTCTCACCGCCGATCATCATGCAGTAGCCACGGTCCAGGCCCCACACACCGCCAGACGTACCGACGTCCAGGTAATGCAGCCCTCGCTTGGCCAGTTCGGCGGCGCGTCGCATGTCATCCTTATAGAAAGTGTTGCCACCGTCGATGATCGCATCGCCCGGCTCCAACAGTTCGGCCAGTTGCGCGATGGTCTGCTCGGTAGGTTCGCCCGCCGGCAGCATTACCCATACCGCCCGCGGTGCCTTGAGCTTCTGCACGAGTGCACCAAGGTCATGAGCACCTTGGGCGCCCTCGCCCTCCAGCCCGACGACTGCATCACGGTTACGGTCGTGCACGACCGTGCGGTGCCCGGCGCGCATCAGCCGCCTTGCAATATTGCCGCCCATGCGGCCCAGCCCGACGATTCCCAGTTGCATGAGCCGATGCTCCCCTTGAAAAAATGAATGACAACACAGTCCAGCGTTTCAGATTAGTCCAGCACACCGCCCGAGGGTTCAGCGACGAACGGCGAGACAACGTTAAACAAAAAAGTTCCAATGAGCAGTGAAAGAATTCAGAATGCCGCCGCGTGAAGCGACTACGCTTTGATTGTCACCAGCCAAAACCGCGAGGTGTTTACATGGGTACCTTGATGCCTGCCACTCCAACCCAGACCCTCTATGTCTCCGTGCGCCGTGATGAGCTGCGTAAATTGAAGGACGAACGCGATCAGCTGCGCCAGCAAGTCGCTCAGTTGCACATGCAACTGGAGCGGGCGCGCTCCGGCGATGAATCTGTAAGCCTCTGATTCATTCTCTCCCCTGGTGGGGGCGTTAACGCTCCCACACTGCTGGCCCCACAGAAAAAAGTTTGAATTGGGAACGATTCGCGTTTATCGTGCGCGCTTTCTCCTTTCACCTGGCCGGGGCGTTGCATGGCAGTGCATGAAACGGATGCGATCATTCCGCTTGAGGTCCTGTATGACGCCCAGCGCGGCTGGCTGCACAGCTGGCTGAAGCGTTCCCTGGGCTGCTCGCAGCAGGCCGCAGACCTGGCCCAGGACACGTTCGTACGCCTGTTGGTGCGCAACCAGCCGATCAGTACCCAGGCGCCCCGCGCTCTGCTGGTACGCATCGCCCGCGGCCTTGTGGTCGACCATTGGCGGCGCGACGCACTGCAGCGCGCCTACCTGCAAACCTTGGCGCAGTTGCCCGAGGCCAGCTACCCCTCCCCGCACGTGCGCCACGAGGCCATGCAGTGCCTCGAGCGCATCGCGCAAATGCTCGATGGCCTCAAACCCACCGTGCGCGACGCCTTCCTGCTATACCAGCTGGGTGGCCTGACCCATGCGCAAATAGCCGAACGGCTAGGGGTTTCCAGCCGCACGGTAGAGCGCCACGTGGCCAACGCGCTGCTGCACTGCTACCGGCTGTGCTTCGAGTGACCGCCGCGCCAGAGCGGCTGCCTGAAGCCATCGTGCGTACGGCCATCGAGTGGCAGATGCGCTTGCGGGCCAGCCCGGGCAATGTCGAGGTGTTCAGCCAGTTCAATGCCTGGCGGCTTTGTGATACACGGCATGAACTGGCCTGGCAGCGCATGCAGCAGGTCAGCGGGCACTTTCACAATGGGCATCTGCCCGATGCCACTTGCACGGCCGCTGTGCTGCGCCAGGCCGACATCGACCTGAGCCGCCGCCGCACCCTCAAGCTGCTGGGCCTGGGCCTGACAGCGGGCGGCGCCACGCTGCTGATCGGCACTGCGCCCCCCGCGTGGCGTAGTGACGTCACCACCGGTGTTGGCGAACAGCGGCAGTTGCGCCTGAACGGCGACATCCAGTTGCAATTGAACACGGACAGCGCCGTTGACCTGCATGGCAGGGAAATCCGCCTGCGCAGTGGCGAAATGTTGGTCGATGGCGCCGACTGGCGCGTGCGCTGCCAGCAGGGCGTTTGCGACGGCCACCAGGCGCGTGCCGTGCTGCGCGAGCGCGATGGTTACAGCGAGTTGCACGTCGAGCGTGGTGAAGTGCTGGTAACTGCCGCTGCCGGCCGGCAGCGGGTGCAGGCTGGCAGCGGCCTCGCCCTCTACCCCACGCGACTGGCGTCTCTGGACGCCGGCGTTCTTGATCCGTTCGCCTGGAGCCGCGGCCTGCTGATCGTCAACGACATCCCCCTGGCCGACTTCCTCGCCGAGGCAGCTCGCTACCGCCGTGGCTGGCTGCGCTGCGACCCGGCAGTGGCCGACCTGCGCCTGTCGGGGGTGTTCCACCTCGACCAGCCGGGGGCACTGCTGGACAACATCGCCCACTTGCTGCCTGTACGTATCGACCAACGCACACGCTGGTGGGTACGTATTTCAACCCAGGCATGAAAAATCTGTCGGACTTCACGCGCTCATCCGGTTAGGGATGATCACCCCTTGAATGGATCGCTTCATGCTGCCTGCCCGACCGCCCCGCTGCTCCCGAACCTTGTCACGTGCCGTGTACCTTGCGTTGGCCCTGCACGCCGGTGGTGCGCTGGCCGCCACAGCGACCGCGCCGAGCATCCCGGCAGGCCCGCTGGGGCAGGCGCTGAGTGCCTTCGCTGAACGTGCCGGGATCACCCTGTCCTTCTCGCCGGAGGCCGTGCGCGGCCTGAACAGTCCCGGGCTGGCCGGTGGTGGCCCGCTGGAAGACGGGCTAAACCAACTGCTCAGTGGCAGTGGCCTGCAACTGCACAAGTCCAGCGCCGGTTATGTGGTGCTGCCCAGCCAGGGCGACGCCAGCTTGCAACTGGAGCCGATCAGCATCGACGCAACCGCCTCGCAAAGCGCCTTCGCGCCCGTCGAGGGCTACTTCGCCAGCAACGCCAGCAGCGCCACCAAGACCGACCGGCCCATCCTGGAAACCGCGCAGAGCATCAGCGTGGTCACCGCCGAGCAGATCGCCGACCGCAAGGTCGACCGCGTCGAGGATGCCGTGGCCTACACTGCCGGTGTACGGGTAGGAGCATCAGGCCTGGACCCACGTTTCGACATGATCAGCATCCGTGGCTTCGAAACCACCATGGGCGCGGACTTTCTCGATGGCCTGCGCCAACCCGGCAGCGGCTGGTTGTCGCTATACCAGACCGAAGCCTACAACCTGGAGCGCATCGAAGTGCTCAAAGGCCCGTCGTCGGTGATGTACGGGCAGATCAGCCCCGGCGGCATGGTCAACCGGGTCAGCAAACGCCCTGGCCTGCAGGCAAAAAACGAAGTGCAGATCCAGTCGGGCAACTACAACCACCAACAAGGGCAATTCGACCTGGGTGGCAAGCTGAACGAGTCCGGCGACCTGCTATACCGCGTTGTGGGTGTGTACCGCGATGCCGAAAACTATATCGAGCAGTTGAACAACGACGTGCGCCTGATCGCACCCTCGCTGACCTGGCAGATCGACCCAGACACCAGCCTGACCCTGCTGGCGCAATACCAGGAACGCGAGACAGCCGCCTCACCGATGCTCTACCAGCAGGGCGAGCACCTGAGCAATTTCTGGCAGGGTGACGAGTACTTCGACAAGCTGCAACAGCGCCAATGGACCTTTGGCTACGAATTCGAGCACATCTTCAACGACACCTTCAGCCTCCAGCAGAACCTGCGTTACGGCCAGGTCGATACCACCAACCAGTACCTGCAACCTTATCAGGAGCGCGAGGGGCACATTCTCGACCGCGATGCCATCGGTGTGTACGAAGACATGTCGAGTGTCTCGGCCGATACGCGCCTGGTCAGCCGTTTTGCGACCGGCACCCTGCACCACACCTTGCTGACCGGCGTGGACTACGGCTGGATCGACACCTCATTGCTGTATGCCAGCGGCCCGGCGCCGTCGATCGACCGCTTCGCGCCCGACTACCACCAACCTGTCGCCAAACCGGGTACGCCGCTGGCGGACGAAGATGGCCTGGAGCAACGCACCGGCCTGTACCTGCAGGACCAGATCGACCTCGACCGCTGGCGGCTTTCGGCCGGCTTGCGCCGCGACTTCGTGCATGTACGGCGCAGCGACAACCTCAGCGGCATCAACCGCAAGACCAGTGACTCAGCCACCACTGGCTCGGTCGGCGCGCTCTACCTGTTCGACAACGGCCTGGCACCCTACGCCAGCTACGCCACCTCGTTCCAGCCACAGAGTGGCAGCGGTGCCTACAAACCCACCGAAGGCGAACAATACGAAGTGGGCTTGAAGTACCAGCCACCAGGCAGCGCAACGATGCTCACCGCCTCGCTGTACCACCTGACCCAGAAGAACGTGCTTACCCGCGACCTGGCCAACCCGATCAACAGTATCGCCACTGGCGAGCAGGTCTCCAAGGGCTTGGAACTGGAAGCCGTTTCCGACCTCAGCGACCGGCTGAAGATGACCGCCAGCTACAGCTTCAACGACCCCGAAGTGACTGAAAGCAACGATGGCAATGAAGGCAAGCAGCCACTGGACGTTCCCCGCCATCTTGCTTCTGTCTGGCTCGACTACCGCCTGCCGATGGGCGTAGGCGTCTCTGGCGGTGCCCGCTACACCGGCAGCAACTACGGCGATGCACAGAACACCGTGAAGAATGAAGGCTACACACTGGTCGATGCCGGCGTGCACTACGACTTCGGCGGCGGCCTGGATGGCGTTCGCCTGGCGCTCAATGCGCGCAACCTGTTCGACAAACGCTATATCAACTGCCAGCAGGGCTACTGCTACCGGGGTGAAGCGCGCAGCGTGGTCACCAGTCTGAGTTATCGCTGGTAAGGGGGATGAACATGCGCACACTAATGATCTGGCTGGGCACTCTATTGCTTGCCAGCCTGGCCCACGCCGCGCCGGTGACGCTGGATGGCACTGAGCAATGGTCCATGACAAGTGCCGAGGGCCGCGAATACCGGATCATGATCAGCCTCCCGGAGGGCGATGTGCCCTGGACCGGCGGCTACCCGGTGATCTACCTGCTTGACGGTAACGCCTACTTCCCGGCGTTTCATGCCGCCAAGCGCGCTCAAGACCGGCTGCGCGGCGCGATACTGGTCGCCATCGGCTACCCCAGCGACACCCCACTGGACTTCGAACGCCGCGCCTTCGACCTGTCGCCACCGCAACCTGCCGAGCGCAACAAACCACCCCAAGGTGGCCAGGACCTGTTCCTGGACTTCATCGAAAAACGCCTGATGCCAAAGGTCAATGCCCGTTTCAAGGTCGATCAGGACCAGCGCAGCCTGATCGGGCATTCGTTCGGTGGCATGTTCGGCGTGTATGCGCTGTTTACCCGACCGCAACTGTTCCAGCACGTGATCGCCATCAGCCCGAGCCTGTGGTGGCGTGACCGCTACCTGATGGCCCATGAGCGTACATTCACGCGGCGTGCCCATGCCGGGCAGCTGGACCTGACCCACAGCAGCCTCACGTTGTTGATCGGTGACCGCGAGATGCCCCAGGAGATTCAGGATGCCCGGGCCCTGCAATTGCGCCTGGAGGCACTGTCGCAGTACGGACTGCGCAGTGATTTCCAGCTCGAGGCTGGGGAAGATCACATGTCGGTGCCGTTCAGGGTGCCGACACGGGTCCTGGATGAGTTGATCAGTACCCGCAGGTTCTAGCTGCAGGTGTCGGCCTTTTCGCAGATCGACCTGCGAGAAGGCCAATATGGGTAAGCCCCACCACGCACCATAACGGTGCATGCACCCTTTTTCGCCACAAAATGGCCCCCCAAAATTTGCCTGCGCCCTCTCTTGGAACACCCCCTCTCAAAGCGAAGACACACGCCAACGTTTGCGTCTAACTCGCGTCATAACGAAAGTGACCAGTGGGTCACCCTTTTTACTTCCGGTCTCCTACACTCAGCTTTCGGCCCGCGATTTGCTCAGGGAAGAGGCGACATGAAAAAAGTCGAACTTTTGCAAAAGGCGACGGGTCAGGAACTTAAGTAGGCCAAAGCAATGGGGCACCCCTCGCTGCAGCCCGCTCACTCCTTCCAGACCAAACGCTTTCGGCGGGAATGCCGATCGCGCCGTGCCTGCGCGCACGACCTTGGGGCAAGGACCGCACTACGAACACACGAAACAGAGATAACCAGCACGAAATAAAGCAAACGGGTGCCAGCACTCGGCCACACCATAGGGACGGAGAGAAGTATGATCAGTGCCGCTGTCGAACCTCACGTAGATTCATTCAAACCGGAAAACCGCGAACCGCTCACACCAGATTTCGCCACGACAGTCAAGGCACCCGGCGCGCAGCGCCAGCACAACCCCAACAAACGCAAGATCCTGTTCGTCACCTCCGAAATTGCCGACCTGATCAAGACCGGCGGCCTGGGCGACGTTTCGGCTGCACTGCCGCGAGCATTGGCGCACCTGCACGATGTTCGTGTGCTGATCCCCGGCTACAGCCAGGTGATGGAAAGCGACAACCCCATTCATATCGTCGGCGAACTCGGCGGCCACGCTGCCCTGCCGCCGTGCAAGATCGGCCGTATGGACATGGCTGACGGCCTGGTCATCTACGTGCTGATCTGCCCCGAACTGTATCAGCGCGACGGCACACCCTATGGTGCCAACAACGGCCGCGACTGGCCCGACAACCACATCCGCTTCGCCCGGCTTGGCCTTGCCGCAGCCGAGATCGCGGCCGGTGAAGGCAAGATCCACTGGAAGCCCGAAGTGGTGCACGCCCATGACTGGCCCGCAGGCCTGGCCCCGGCCTACATGCACTGGCGCGGGCTGAGCACCCCGACCCTGTTCACCATTCACAACCTGGCCTACCAGGGCGTGTACAGCCGCGCCTGCAGCCCGGAGCTGGCGATCCCTGACCATGCCATGCAGCAGGAAGGCATGGAGTTCTACGGCAAGCTGTCCTTCCTCAAAGCCGGCCTGGCCTACTCCAGCCATATCACCACCGTCAGTGCCACCTACGCCCGCGAAATCACCACACCAGAATTCGGCTGCGGCCTGGATGGCTTCCTCGCCAGCAAGGCCCAGCAAGGCCTGCTCGGCGGCATCCCCAACGGCATCGACGAAAGCTGGGATTCGGCCACCGACCAGCATCTGCAGCACAACTTCAGCATCAACGACTGGGATGGCAAGGCGCGCAATGCTGAAGAAGTCCGCCGCCTGTTCGAGCTCGACTCCAGCGAAGGGCCATTGTTCGCCGTGGTCTCACGCCTGGTATTCCAGAAAGGCCTGGACCTGACCTTGGCCGTGGCCGACTACATCGTCGAGCAGGGCGGACAAATCGCGATCATCGGCCGTGGCGAGCCTGAAGAAGAGCAGGCCATGCGCGAACTGGCCCTGCGTCACCCTGGCCGTATCGGCGTGCGTATCGGTTTCAACGAAACCGATGCACGGCGCATGTTCGCCGGCAGCGATTTTCTGCTGATGCCCTCGCGTTACGAGCCCTGTGGGCTGAGCCAGATGTACGCACAGCGTTTTGGCTCGTTGCCCGTGGCGCGCAACACCGGCGGGCTGGCCGACACCATCGAGAACGGCGTCACCGGTTTTCTGTTCAACGAATCGTCCGCTGATAGCTACCGCGAGGCGCTGAGCCGTGCCTTCTATATCTACGGCAAGAAGGACTTGCTCAATGCCATGCGCTGCCTGTCGATGACCCAGCCGTTCAACTGGTGCCAGGCGGTCGAGCCCTACGCCCGTCTCTACGAGGACCTGGTCAAACAGGCACAGTTGAACCACTACTGAGCGGGGATTCGAAGATGCACAGGCATGGCGCACACCTACTGGACGCCACGTCGGCGCGCTTCGCCCTGTGGGCGCCGGATGCGCGCAACGTGAGCTTGGAACTGGAGCAGCAGCCCCCTGTCGAGTTGCTGCCCGACGAAGATGGCTGGTACACGGGGATTGCCCCGTGCAAGGCAGGCGATCGTTATAAGTACCGCATAGACGGCAAGCTTCTGGTGGCCGACCCGGCCTCGCGCTATCAGCCGGACGGCGTGCAGGGGCCGAGCCAGGTGGTTGATACCCAGGCTTACGCCTGGCAACACTCCTGGCTAGGCCGCCCTTGGCACGAAGCGGTGATTCAGGAACTGCACGTCGGCGTGCTCGAGGGCTACCCTGGTGTCGCCCGGCATCTGCCGCGCCTGGCAGAGCTTGGCATCAGCGCCATCGAGCTGATGCCGCTGGGGCAGTTCCCTGGCGAGCGTAACTGGGGCTACGACGGCGTGCTGCCATACGCGCCGCAGCACAGCTATGGCAGCCCTGAGCAATTGTGCGCGCTGGTCGACAACGCCCACGGCGAGGGCCTGATGGTAGTGGTGGATGTGGTCTACAACCACTTCGGGCCGGACGGCAACTACCTGCACCAGTACGCCAGCCCGTTTTTCCGAGAGGACCGGCAGACGCCCTGGGGCGCAGCCATCGACTTCCGACGGCCAGAGGTGCGCGAGTTCTTCATCCAGAACGCCCTGATGTGGCTGTGCGACTACCGCTGCGACGGCCTGCGCCTGGATGCAGTGCATGCCATCGACCAGCCCGACTTCCTGGTCGAGCTGGCGCAACGGGTACGCGCTGCGGTGGAACCTGGCCGGCAGGTGTGGCTGATGCTGGAGAATGAACACAACCAGGCGTTCTTGCTGGAACAGGGCTTTGATGCCCAGTGGAACGACGATGGTCACAATGCCCTGCACGTGCTGCTCACGGGTGAAACCGAAGGGTACTACGCCGACTATCAGCAACAGCCAATCAACCAGCTGGCCCGCTGCCTGTCCGAAGGGTTCGTGTTCCAGGGCCAGGCCAACCGCCATGGCCAGCCGCGCGGCGAACCAAGTGGCCACCTTGAGCCCAGTTCGTTCGTACTGTTTCTACAAAACCACGACCAGATCGGCAACCGCGCCCTGGGCGAACGCCTGACCCGCCTGTGCCCGGTCCCTGCCCTGCGCGCCGCTACCGGCCTGTTGCTGCTGTCGCCGATGATCCCGCTGTTGTTCATGGGGGACGAGGATGGCAGTTGCCGGCCGTTTCTGTTCTTCACCGACTTCCATGACGAGCTGGCCGATGCCGTGCGCGAAGGTCGGCGTGGCGAATTCGCCCACTTCACCGCCTTTGCCGACCCCGAGCAGCGCGAGCGCATCCCCGACCCCAATGCCGAGCAGACATTCCAGGCCTCACGGCCACAGCGTCAGGAAGTCATCGCCGGCTGGCACGGCCTTTATCAGCAACTGCTCGAACTGCGCCGGCGCCATGTCATACCGCACCTGCCAGGCAGCCGTGCGCTGGGCGCCGACGTGCTGGGCGACAAGGCGCTGACCGCACGCTGGCGCCTGGGCAATGGCAACACCCTGCGCATCGACCTGAACCTGGCCGCCACGCCACAGCCGGTCGAACTGCCCGCTGCCGAACACCGCCTGTTCGACAGTAGCGACACCACGCACCCCGACACCGCACTGTCTGCGTACAGCTGCGTGGTCAGCCTGCTTGCACCTGGCCAGGAGCGCCCATGAGTGAAACCGCATTACACCGCCTGGCTGCCCGTGTAGGGCTGGCCCGCGACTGGATCGACGCCAACAACAGGCCGCAACAGGTCAGCGACGAGGTGCTGCGCAAGGTCCTTGAAGCGCTCGGCCACCCGGCCAGTGACGACCGTGCCATCCAAGACAGCCTGCGCGCCGTGGACGCCGCCGAAGACAGCGAACACTTACCGCCGCTGTTGACCGCCGACCTTGGCCAGCCTTTGGCACTGGCGCGCTACTTCAGCGCAGGCAGCGCCGCCCGCTGCACCCTGGAAGACGACAGCCAGCTCGATCTGACCCTCGACAACCAGGCACAACTGCCTGGCGCATTGCCCTTGGGCTATCACCGCATCGCTATCGATGGCCGTACTTTCACAGTGGCCGTGGCGCCGCTGCGTTGCCACAGCCTGGAGGACGCTGTCGAACAGCCGCCACCGCGCTGCTGGGGCATTGCGGCGCAGCTTTACAGCCTGCGCCGCCCAGGTGATGGCGGCTACGGCGACTGCCTGGCCCTGGAGCAACTGGCGCGCAGCGCGGCAGAACGTGGTGCCGACGCCCTCGCCATCAGCCCGATCCACGCCCTGTCAGCGTTCGACCAGCAACACTACAGCCCCTACTCACCCTCCAGCCGCCTGCTGCTCAACCCCCTGTATGCCAGCCCCGCTGCCGTGCTCGGTGAACGTGCCGTGCGCATGGCCGTCGAGGCCTGTGGCCTGGAGCAAACCCTGGAAGACCTCGAGCAACGCCCGCTGGTCGACTGGCCACGCGCCGCCGACGCCCGCCTGCGCCTGCTCGACGCGCTGTACCAGAGTTTCATCCAGGCGGATCACCCCCTGCGCAAAGACTTCGAGAGCTTCCGCGAGGCCGGTGGCCAGGCGCTGGAGCACCACTGCCGCTTTGAAGTGCTGCAGGCACACGCCGTGGACGACGGCCTGGGTGCCGACTGGCGCAACTGGCCGAGCGCCTGGCACGACCCCTATCACCCAGAAGTGGAGGCCTTCGCCAGCGCGTATCCCGCCAAGGTCGAGTTCCATGCGTTCTGCCAGTGGCTGACCGAGCGCAGCCTGCAGCGCGCGCAGGAAGCCGCCCGTGGCAACGGCATGGCGGTCGGCCTGATCGCCGACCTGGCGGTGGGCGCCGACGGTGCCGGCAGCCAGGCCTGGAGCCGCCAGGACGAGTTGCTGGCCAACCTGAAGGTTGGCGCCCCGCCGGACATCCTCAACCGCAGCGGACAGGACTGGGGCATCTGCGCATTCTCGCCCGAAGGCCTCAAACGCAATGGCTACCGCGCCTTCATCGAAATGCTGCGGGCCAACCTGGCCCATGCCGGCGGCCTGCGCATTGACCATGTGATGGGCCTGCGCCGCCTGTGGCTGATCCCGCGTGGCTGCAAGCCCGACGAAGGGGCCTACCTGCAGTATCCGCTGGAGGACCTGCTGCGCCTGCTGGCCCTGGAGTCAGTGCG
This sequence comes from Pseudomonas putida, assembly GCF_016406145.1. Lineage (NCBI taxonomy): Bacteria > Pseudomonadati > Pseudomonadota > Gammaproteobacteria > Pseudomonadales > Pseudomonadaceae > Pseudomonas > Pseudomonas putida. The sequence goes on along the minus strand of NZ_CP066306.1, from coordinate 2,034,692 downwards.
GCACCAGGCAATCATCCTCGGTGAAGACCTGGGCACCGTGCCTGAAGGCCTGCGCGAAGAACTGGCGGCCAAGGCCGTGCTGGGCATGCGCGTACTGCCTTTCGAGCAGGCTCAGCCCGGCCACTTCACGCCGATTCTCGACTGGCCGGACAAAGCCTTGGCCACCACCGGCACCCACGACCTGGCACCTCTGGCCGGCTGGCTGCAAAACCGCGACATCGACTGGAGCCAGCGCCTGCAACTGATCGATGACGCCACCGAGCTGCACTGGCGTCAGGCGCGACAGAAAGAGCGTGACGGCCTGCGCCGCACCCTGGAAGCCAATTACGGCCCACTAAAGGACAACGACCACTTGATCGATGCTGCCATCCGTTACGTTGGTCACACCCGCGCACCGCTGGTGCTGATCCCGCTCGAAGACCTGCTCGGCAGTGAAGAGCAACCCAACCTCCCCGGCACGACCGAAGGCCACCCCAACTGGCGCCGGCGATTCGAGCACCCGGTGCGCGAACTGCTCGACGATGAAGATGCCGCGCGCCGCCTGGAGCTGTTGGCCCAGGCCCGCGAACAAGCCTGGGAGCGTGACCGATGAAGCCGTTGTCCGCCACACTGCGTCTGCAGTTCCACAGCGATTTCACCCTCGACCATGCACTGCCGCTAGTGCCCTATTTTGCCCAGTTGGGCATCAGCCACCTGTATGCCTCGCCGATCCTCAAGGCCCGCGCCGGCTCGCGCCACGGTTACGATGTGGTCGACCCGACCCAGGTCAACCCGGAGCTCGGTGGCGAGGCCGCCCTGGAGCGGCTCGTGGCCGCCTTGCGCCAGCACGGCATGGGCCTGATCCTGGACACCGTCTCCAACCACATGGCTGTCGGCGGCGCCGATAACCCCTGGTGGCAAAGCTTGCTGGCGTGGGGGCGGCGCAGCCCCTACGCCGAGTTCTTCGATATCCAGTGGCACTCCAGCGACCCCCTGCTGGCCGGCCAGCTGTTGCTGCCGTTTTTGGGCTGCGACTATGGCGCAGCGCTGAAAAATGGCGAAATTCCGCTGGAGTTTGACCAGCAGCACGGCGTGCTGCAGGTGGCCCATTACGAGCACCGCTTCCCGATCTGCCCGGTTGACTATGGCTGGATTCTGTCCCTGAGCCCCGAACCTGTCCTGCAGCGCCTGGCCGAGCACTTCACCGCACTGAACGATGCAGCCGACCCGCTGACAGCGGCTTTGCCGGTGCAGGCCGAGCTGGCCCGCCTGGTGCGCGAGGGCGCCGACCTGCAGTCTGCACTGCTTGCCTTCGATAGCCGCACCGAGAGCGGCTTCAAACGCCTGCACCTGCTGCTGGAACGCCAAACCTACCGCCTGGCCAGCTGGCGCACTGCCGCCGACGACATCAACTGGCGGCGTTTCTTCGACATCAACGAGCTGGGCGGTCTGCGCGTAGAGCGCTCGGTGGTATTCGAGGCGACCCATGCCAAGCTGTTCGAGCTGATTGAACGCGGGTTGGTCGATGGCCTGCGTATCGATCATATCGACGGCCTGGCCGACCCACGCGGTTATTGCCGCAAGCTGCGCCGGCGGGTCGACGGTCTGCTTGCCAGGCGCCCCCTCAATGCGGCGCTTGAGCATTTCCCGATTTACGTCGAGAAGATTCTCGGCACCGATGAACACCTGCATCGCGACTGGCTCACCGACGGTACCACCGGCTACGAGTTCATGAATCAGGTCTCGCTGCTGCAGCACGACCCCGCTGGCGAAGCGCCGTTGACCGAGCTGTGGGCCACTGTCAGCGAACGTCCGGACTTCCCGGAGGAAGTCCGCCAGGCCCGGCATCTGGTGCTCAATGCCAGCTTGGCCGGCGACTGCGAGTCGGTGGCCCAGGCGCTGCTGCAAGTCGCGCGCGACGACTTGATGACCCGCGACCTGACCCTTGGGGCGATCCGCCGCGCGTTGCAGGCGCTGGTCGCCCACTACCCGGTGTACCGCACGTATTTCAATGCTTGCGGCCGCCCGGCCGAAGACGAGAAATTCTTCCAGCAGGCCTTGGCCCATGCCCGCCACGACCTCAGCGAAGCAGATTGGCCGCTGCTCGAGCAGCTTGAACAATGGCTCGGCGGCCAGGCATGGCGCACGCTGCCCCCCGGCCGGCCGCGCAAGCACCTGCGCCATGCCTGCGTGCGCTTTCAACAGCTCACCGCGCCCAGCGCCGCCAAGGCCGTGGAAGACACCACCTTCTACCGCTCGGCCCGCCTGCTGTCGCGCAATGACGTAGGCTTCGAGGCCGAGCGCTTCAGTGCCAGCCCCGAACACTTCCACAACGAGGCCCAGCGCCGCCTGCGCGACTTCCCCAACAACCTGCTGGCCACCGCCACCCATGACCACAAACGCGGCGAAGACACCCGCGCGCGGCTGGCGGTGCTCAGTGAGCGCGGCCCCTGGTTCGCCAGCCGCGTGGAGCACTGGCGCGAGCTGGCGGCACCGCTGCGTGACCAGTTGGACGACGGCGTTGCGCCGAGCCCGGGCGACGAGTTAATGCTGTTGCAGACGCTGCTGGGCAGTTGGCCCCTGGACCTTGACCTGCACGACGATAATGCCCTGCAGCACTATGCCGGGCGCATCCGCCAATGGCAGCAGAAGGCGCTGCGCGAAGCCAAGCTGCGCAGCAGCTGGAACGCCCCGAACGAAGCCTACGAGGCCGCCTGCGCCGCCTATGTCGATGGCCTGTTGCTCGACCGCGAGAACCAGCAGTTACGCCAGTCCGTGGCCGACGCGGCGCAGTCGATCGCCACCCCCGGCGCCCTCAATGGCCTGGTCCAGGCCTTGCTGCGCAGCACCGTGCCCGGCGTGCCAGACCTTTATCAGGGCAATGAGTACTGGGATTTCAGCCTGGTCGACCCCGACAACCGCCGCCCCGTGGACTACGCTTGCAGGCGTCGCACGCTGGACGACGCCCTGCCCGTGGCAGAGCTACTGGCGCACTGGCGCGACGGCCGCATCAAGCAGGCGCTGGTGGCGCGGCTGCTGGATTGCCGGCAGGCCCACGCCGAGCTGTTCCGCCGCGGTGCCTACCTGCCGCTGAACGTGCAGGGCCGCCATGCCGACAAGGTCGTGGCCTTTGCCCGGCTGGGTGAGGAACACCGCGCCATCGTCGTCGCCCCGCGCCTGGCCAGCGGCCTGTTGGGCGGCGCTTCTACACCGTTGATCCCGGCACAGAACTGGGACGACACCCGGGTGATTCTGCCGTTTGCCTTGTCGCCTGCCAACTCGATGGGACTTTTCCCAAGCGCGGTGGTCAGCCCTTCAAAGGAGCTGATGTTGAGCGCCGTGCTGTCGGAATTTCCGGTCAATGTGTTGATACAACAATCTTGAGCATCAGGAGCGTCATGATGAGTGTCGATGAAAAGCGTATTCGCGAATTTGCCTACCAGATCTGGGAGTCTGAGGGTAAGCCTGTAGGCGAGGAAGAGCGCCACTGGGACATGGCCCGCAAGCTGGCCGAGGCCGAGGCGCTGGCGCCCAAGGCCGCGCCGCGCAAGAAGGCCGCCGCTAAACCCAAGGTCGCGGCGGCGCCAAAAGCGCCTGCCGAGCCCAAGGCGGCGGCGCTGCCAGGGGTGAAACCGGCCGCTGCGAAAAAGCCCAAGGCGGTGAAGAAGCCGGCTGCTGGCTAAGCCGGTCCCGGCCCTATCGCCGGCAAGCCGGCTCCCACAGAGATCTCAAAGACCCTGGGATTGCGGTGGCAGCCGGCTTGCCGGCGATGGGGCCGGGGCTGAAGGACCATCCGTCCCCTTCCCTACGGCCACCCGAGGACCACCATGAGCCCCCGCATTCCCAAGAAAACCCGCTCCATAGCACCATCCCGCCTGCGCGAGGGCATGCCCTTCCCGCTCGGCGCCACCTGGGATGGGCTGGGGGTCAACTTCGCCCTGTTCTCAGCCAACGCCACCAAGGTCGAGCTGTGCCTGTTCGACTCCACAGGGGAGCAGGAGCTTGAGCGCATCGAGCTGCCGGAGTACACAGACGAGATCTACCACGGCTACCTGCCTGACGCTCACCCTGGCCTGGTATACGGCTACCGTGTCTATGGCCCCTACGAGCCAGAGAACGGCCACCGCTTCAACCCCAACAAACTGCTGATCGACCCCTACGCCAAGCAACTGGTGGGCAGCCTGAAATGGTCCGAGGCGCTGTTCGGCTATACCATCGGCCACCCCGACGGTGACCTGTCGTACGACGAGCGCGACAGCGCGCCCTTCGTGCCCAAATGCAAAGTCATCGACCCGGCCTTCACATGGGGCCGCGACCAGCGTGTACAAATCCCCTGGGAGCGCACCATCATCTATGAAGCGCATGCCCGCGGCATCAGCATGCGCCACCCGGCCGTGCCGGAAAATCTGCGCGGCACGTTCGCCGGCCTTGCCAATGACGAGTTGCTCAAGCACATCAAGGACCTTGGCGTGTCGAGCATCGAGCTGCTACCGATCCACGCCTTCGTCAATGACCAGCACCTGCTGGACAAAGGCCTTAACAATTACTGGGGCTACAACAGCATCGCCTTCTTCGCGCCGCACCCGCGTTACCTGGCCAGTGGCAAGATCGCCGAGTTCAAGGAAATGGTCGCGCACCTGCACGACGCCGGCCTCGAAGTGATCCTCGATGTGGTCTACAACCACACCGCCGAGGGCAACGAGCGCGGCCCCACGCTGTCCATGCGCGGCATCGACAACGCCTCGTACTATCGGCTGATGCCCGATGACAAACGCTATTACATCAACGATTCCGGCACCGGCAACACCCTGGACCTCAGCCACCCGTGCGTGCTGCAACTGGTGACCGATTCGCTGCGCTACTGGGCTGGCGAGATGCACGTGGACGGCTTCCGCTTTGACCTGGCAACCATCCTGGGCCGTTACCACGACGGCTACAGCGAACGCCACGGGTTCCTCGTCGCCTGTCGTCAGGACCCGATGCTCAGCCAGGTCAAGCTGATCGCCGAGCCATGGGACTGCGGCCCAGGTGGTTATCAGGTGGGCAACTTCGCACCGGGCTGGGCGGAATGGAACGACCGCTTCCGCGACACCGTGCGCGCCTTCTGGAAAGGCGACGAAGGCCAGCTGGCCGACTTCGCCTCGCGCATGACCGCCTCGGGCGACATGTTCAACAACCGCGGCCGGCGCCCCTATGCCTCGGTCAACTTCGTCACTGCCCACGACGGTTTCACCCTGCGCGATCTGGTGTCGTACAACGGCAAACACAACGAAGACAACGACGAGAACAACCAGGACGGCACCGACAACAACCTGTCGTGGAACTGTGGCGCGGAAGGCCCCACCGACGACCCGGAAATCAATGCCCTGCGCATGCGCCAGATGCGCAACTTCTTCGCCACCCTGCTGCTGGCCCAAGGCACGCCCATGATCGTCGCTGGCGACGAGTTCAGCCGCACCCAGCACGGCAACAACAATGCCTATTGCCAAGACAGCGAGATCGGCTGGGTCAACTGGGACCTGGACGAAGAGGGCAAAGACCTGCTGGCCTTCGTCAAGCGCCTGACTCGCCTGCGCCTGGCCTACCCGGTGCTGCGCCGCTCACGCTTTCTGGTCGGCGACTACAACGAGGCCATCGGGGTCAAGGACGTGACCTGGCTGGCGCCTGACGGCAGCGAGATGAGTGTGGAGCAGTGGGAAGATCCGCATGGGCGCTGCCTGGGCATGCTGATCGACGGCCGCGCCCAGGTCAGTGGCATCGCCCGGCCGGGTTCGGAGGCGACTGTGCTGCTGATCGTCAATGCGCATCACGATGTGGTGCCGTTCCTGCTGCCGACGGTACCGGACGGTGACTACTGGAGCTGCCTGGTGGACACCGACCGGCCGGAACTGCGCAAGGGCCAGCACTTGCCGTTCGACAGCACGTTCCAGGTCCAGGGGCGCTCGATGCTGCTGATGGTGCTGCAGCGCGAGGAGGACTGAGCCGGTGTTGGCTCACCGGCCCTGGATCGAACGGATCTCAGGGCCTGCTGTGCCTTGCCACCTTGGACGCACGGCCCCGACCCGGCGTAACAGCGGTGCTAGCAATGATTCGGCATAGCCAGGGTGCAGCAAATAGCGAACGCCGCTATGCAAGCAGGGTTTTCGCTGAAAATCATGGCGTTAACGCTGCGCCCCAATACCCCTCGCCTGTTTAACACTTTCTTGACGCAAGCCCTTACCTCTCCTTAGCTAAAGATTATCTAGTCGTAAAAAAATTGCGCCGGGCCTTTAGCTCGCGCCTTCGTGCGTGCTTGAGAAGGCTGGCGTACTGGTTTGGGTCGCCCTGTGTTTTGCCGTACAGCTCGTGACAACAGGCCAGGTCCTTGGGCTGTACAACAAAAACACAGGAGATCCGCCATGAAAAGCACCTCGAACCCGATGCGCTTCGACCGTATTTTCTACGCGGTTTCCACGTCGATGCTTCTGGCAACCCCGGTGGAAACCTTCGCCTTCCCATTGCTGGACGACCCCAGCTCGCCCCTGTTCCTGCAGCAACCGGCAATGGCGCAACTGTCGCTTGACCCGGTCAGCGCCAGCGGCCTGAGCCTGGGTACGCTGACAGCCTTCAGCAACAAGATGGCCGAGCGACATGGCCCGCTGGCTCCCGACCTGATTGCCAGCCAATGGGCGCAGTTTTTCCCGGGCACACCTCGCCCGGGTGCTCAGGCCCCCGAACAGCTGGAAGCACCCAGCCAGCAACTGACGATTGGCCCGGACCTGTTCGTGCGTGAAACCAGCGGCGGCAATGTGCATCGCGCGGGCATTTTCGTGGGGCACAACAATCTGCAAAGCAGCTTGAAGGGCAGCCGTGTGATGCTAGGCGACAAGCAGCGTAATGCAGTGAACCTCAGCGGCGAGAGCCTGGGGGTGTACTGGAGCATGACCCATGAGCAGGGCTGGCACGTGGACGCTGTAGCCATGGGCACGCGCATCGATGTACTGGGCCGGGGCGAGACTGGGCAGCGGGTGAATGACAGCGGCCATGCGATGACGTTTTCCGTGGAGGGGGGTTACCCGATCCGCCTGGGTGGCAGTTGGGTGATCGAGCCACAGGCACAATTGATCAACCAGCAGTTCTTCCCTGGCAACCAGGTGCAGGAAGAGACGCTGCAGGCGTTCGACAGCCAGCCTACGTGGAGCGGCCGGGTCGGTGCCAAGTTGTCCGGGCGCTACGAAGTGCGGGGCATGCCCATCGAACCCTATGTGCGGACCAACGTCTGGTATGACTTCAGCGATGCCGACGAGGTCAAGCTGGACCAGGTCGACAAGATCTCCGGCTCGCGCTATTCGACCACGGTGGAACTGGGATTGGGCCTGGTGGCGCGGGTGACACCTTCCATGGCGTTGTTTGTCAGTGCCGATTACAGCAGTGATGTGGATGACAACGATCTGAACGGGTTGATCGGCAGCCTGGGGGTCAGGATGCGCTGGTGATCAGTGTGGCCTCTTCGCGGGACAAGCCCGCCAAGAGGCCAACTCAGACCCAGGGATCAGGCGGGTTTCATCACCAGTACACCCAGCGGTGGCAGGTTCAGGGCCAGCGACAGCGGTTGCCCGTGGCTGGCGACCTCATCACTCTCCACCGCGCCCAGGTTGCCCACATTCGACCCGGCGTACAGTTCGGCGTCGCTGTTGAGCAGCTCTTGCCAGCGCTCACCGAACGGCACGCCGATCCGATACCCCTCGCGCGGTACCGGGGTGAAGTTGGCCACCACCAGCAATGGCTCACCATTGCTGCTCCAGCGCAGCCAGGCATACACACAGTTTTGCGCGTCATCACCGATGAGCCACTGGAAACCCTGCGGCTGGCAATCTTGCTCATGCAATGCCGGCAGCTCACGGTACAGCCGGTTCAGGTCACCCACCAGGCGTTGCACGCCTTGGTGCTCGGGGTACTGCAGCAGATACCAGTCCAACTGGTGGTCATGGTTCCATTCCCGCCATTGGCCGAACTCACAGCCCATGAACAACAGCTTCTTGCCCGGGTGAGTCCACATAAAGGTCAGGTAAGCCCGCAGGTTGGCGAACTTCTGCCAACGATCACCGGGCATCTTGTCGATCAGCGAATGCTTGCCGTGCACCACTTCATCATGGGAAATGGGCAGGATGAAATGTTCGGAATAGGCATAGATCAGGCCGAAGCTCATCTCGTTGTGGTGATAGCTGCGGTGCACCGGGTCATTCTGGATATAGTGCAGGGTGTCGTGCATCCAGCCCATGTTCCACTTGTAGGCGAAGCCCAAGCCACCTTGCTGGGTGGGCTGACTGACACCCGGCCAGGCGGTGGATTCTTCGGCGATGATCAGCGCGCCCGGCGCTTCATGGGCGGCCACACCGTTGAGGTGGCGGATGAAATCGATGGCCTCCAGGTTCTCGCGCCCTCCATGGCGGTTGGGCACCCACTCGCCAGCCTTGCGCGAATAGTCGCGGTACAGCATCGAGGCCACCGCATCGACCCGTAGGCCATCGATGTGAAAGTGTTTGAGCCAGTGCAGGGCTGAAGCCAGCATGAAACCGCGTACTTCGTTGCGGCCCAGGTTGTAGATCAGCGTGTTCCAGTCCTGATGGAAACCCTCCAGGGGGTTGTCGTACTCATAAAGGGCGGTGCCGTCGAAGCGCGCCAGGCCATGCTCGTCCGTAGGGAAATGCGCCGGCACCCAGTCGAGGATCACACCGATACCGCCCTGGTGGCAGGCGTCGATGAACGCGGCAAAGTCTTCTGGCGTGCCGTAGCGCGAGGTCGGTGCGAACATCGACAAGGGCTGGTAGCCCCAGGAGCCACCGAACGGATGCTCCATGATCGGCAGCAACTCGATGTGGGTGAAGTTGAGCTTCTGCACGTAGGGCACCAGGCGCTCGGCCAGCTCGCGCCAATTGTAGAAGCGCGACACTTCACCCAGGTCATCCAGCTCGCACTGCCAGGAGCCTGGGTGCAGTTCATAGATCGACAGCGGCGCACTGTAGGCATGGCGCTGGGCGCGGTGTTCCATCCACTCCTGGTCTTGCCATGAATGGCTGAGTTCGCCGGCCACTTTCGATGCCGTGCTGGGCGGCAGCTCAGTGGCACGGGCAAGCGGGTCGGCCTTCAGCGGCAGCACGCCCTCCTTGCCCAGCACCTCGAATTTGTAGGTTTCGCCTACGCCCAGGCGCGGCACGAACAGCTCCCACACCCCGGCACTGTGCCGTAGACGCATCGGGTGACGACGGCCGTCCCAATTGTTGAAGTCGCCCACCACCGACACGCGCCGCGCATTGGGCGCCCATACCGAAAAGCACACCCCATCGACGCCGTCGACCTGAATGGGCTGGGCGCCAAAGCGCCCGGACAGGTCGCGGTGGTTACCCTCGGCAAACAGGTGGAGGTCCATGTCGCCCAACTGCGGGCCAAAGCTGTACGGGTCTTCGGTCACCTGCTCGCCACCGGCCCAGCCGATCTGCAGCAGGTACGGCTGTGCATCATCGAGGTGCGCGGTGAACAGCCCGGGCAGGCTGCCCTGCTGCATTTCGGCAAGCACCCGCCCGTCATTACGGGCCAGCACCCGAGCATTCAGAGCAGTTGGCAGGAAGGCCCGGACCCACAGTCCGCCCGCGCCATCGCCATGGGGGCCAAGTACTGCAAAAGGATCGGCGTGCTCGGCGCGGGCAAGGGCATCGAGCTCCCGCTGCCGAAGGCCACCGTTATCACGCGTGGTTGCATTCATCTATGACTCTCCCCAGGTACTGATCAATCCATGCAAGCCATGCAAAGGCACGGCCAGCCAACTTGGCCGGTTTTCGGCTTCATAAGTAATCTCGTAGGCGGCCTTTTCCAGGCAGAACAGTTCCAGTGCGGCGCGCTCGCCCTCGGCCTGTTGCCAGGCGTGAGGCATGGCGGCGGTGGCCAGGCCATAGGCTTCGACGAAGGCGTGGCGCGACTGGTGCAGGTACTGCCGGGCGACCCGCTGACGAGCCTGCCGTGCCGCCTCGGAAGCGTCTACCGCCGAGGCGCTGCGCAGGATCATCGCAGCAGCATAGTCGAAGGATCGCAACACGCCGCTGACATCCTTGTACGGGCTGTGCTTGGCACGCCGCTCTTGCAGTGCACGCGAAGGCTCGCCTTCGAAATCGATGAGGTAGGCATCCCCTTGCACCACCAGCACCTGGCCCAGGTGCAGGTCGCCGTGAACCCGCATCAGCAGGCCACCCTGGGCCTGCCTGGCCAAGTTGGCGATGTGCTGGGCAAGGCCTTCACGTTGCTGTTGCAGGTCGTCGACCAACGCCTGGCTGTCGTTGTCCAGGCTGTCGCGGTGCTGCGCCAGCAAGTCCAGGGCATGGCAGAGCTCGCTGCTGATCTGTTGGGCCCAGCGCTCGCTGTCTTCGCCATCGCTGCTGCGCGGCCGGAAGGCGGGGTCGTCGGTCGGGGCGGCCAGCAACAGATGCATCTCGCCCAGACGCTGGCCAAGCAAGGCAGCAAAACCGTTGAGCTCGGCCAATGCGTCGGTATGCGCTTCACCATCGTTGCTGGATGGCTCCATCTCGTCGCGGATGGCCCGCTCCAGCGTGTTCTGCGTCCAGGCCCAGGCGTCGCCCTGGTTACTCAGATAACCCTGGGCGATCATCAGCAGGTGCGGTGCGTCCGTTTCATCCACCCGGCTGACCCAGGCCAGCAGTGGCGAGATATTGGCGAACCCGGCGGCGGTGAGGTAGGCGCTCATTTCCAGCTCCGGGTGAACCCCCGGGTTGACCCGGCGGATCAGCTTGAGCACTACGCGATCGCCCACTACTACCGAACTGTTGGACTGCTCGGCGCTCAGGTAACGCACAGCGCTGTCTTCATCGAGGCCCAGGCTGGCCAGCGCCTCGGTGCAGTGGAAGCGTAACTCGCCCTGGCCATTGCCACAGGGCAGGCGCAGGCCGTCCTGGCAGGCGCGCAGCACGGCGCGAATGAAGGGTTCGAGCACAAAGGCATCGGTGATCAGGCCCACCTGACGGCCACGGCGTACCCGCGACATGGCCAGTTGTTGCGGCAACGCACTGTTGATCTGGTCTTCAGGCAGCAGCCCGAACGGCAACTGGTAACGGTTGGCCACGCCATCGCCCAGCACTTCGATTTCGCTGAGCAGCACGGGTGTCGTGGCGGTGCCCAAGCGCACGCCGTAACACAGGCGCACCTGGTCGACAGGCCCTTCCTTGCCGGCGAACCAGCGTCGTTTGGGCAGGTATTGCGGCAGGATCGCGTCTTGCAATGTATCGCTCGAAGGCGTTTCGAGCAGCTCTTCCATGCGTTTGCGCAGCACTAGCGTAGTCAATTCCGGCAACCCCTCGGTAGCTTGAACATGCCAGCTGGGCATGCGGTCGTGCGCTGCCAGCAAGAACCAGTAGAAGGCATAAGGCGGCAACGTCAGCAGGAACGGCAGTTGACCGATAGGCGGGAAGGCGCTGCCGCCGAGCATCTCCACTGGCACCTTGTCGGCGTACTGGGACAATTCAAGTTCGGCGGCCTGCGCCGCACGCGACACATTGGCAACACACAGAATGACTTCGCTGTTGCCCTCAGCATCGGTGTACTCGCGGATGTACGCAAGGATGCGGCGGTTACTCGGGGCGAGCGTACGCAAGGTGCCGCGGCCAAAGGCTTTCTGCTGGTTGCGCACCGCCAGCAGGCGGCGGTTCCAGTTGAGCAGCGAATGCGGGTCGTGGGCCTGGGCCTCGACGTTGACAGTCTGGTAGCCGTACAGCGGGTCCATGATCGGCGGCAGTACCAGGCGCTGCGGGTCGGCTTTGGAGAAACCGCCGTTGCGGTCCGGCGACCACTGCATGGGGGTACGCACACCGTCGCGGTCGCCCAGGTAGATGTTGTCACCCATGCCCAGTTCGTCACCGTAGTACAGGGTCGGCGTGCCGGGCATCGACAGCAGCAAGCTGGTGAGCAGCTCGATGCGCCGGCGGTCACGTTGCAGCAACGGCGCCAGGCGGCGGCGAATACCCAGGTTGATACGCGCGCGGCGGTCTTGGGCGTAGTAGTTCCACAGGTAGTCGCGCTCGCGGTCGGTGACCATTTCCAGGGTCAGCTCATCGTGGTTGCGCAGGAAGATGGCCCACTGGCAATTGGCCGGAATTTCCGGCGTCTGGCGCAGGATGTCGGTGATAGGGAAGCGGTCTTCCATGGCCAAGGCCATGTACATGCGCGGCATCAACGGGAAGTGGAAGGCCATGTGACACTCGTCGCCATCGCCCTCGCCAAAGTACGGGCGCGTGTCCTCGGGCCACTGATTGGCCTCGGCAAGCAGCATGCGGTCGGGGTAATTGGCATCGATCTCGGCACGAATCGCCTTGAGCACCTTGTGGGTCTCGGGGAGGTTCTCGTTATTGGTGCCATCGCGCTCGATGAGGTAGGGGATAGCGTCCAGGCGCAGGCCGTCGACGCCCAGATCGAGCCAGAAACGCATCACCCCGATCACGGCCTTGAGCACTTGGGGGTTGTCGAAATTCAGGTCCGGCTGGTGCGAGTAGAAGCGGTGCCAGAAGTACTGGCCCGCCACAGGGTCCCATGTCCAGTTGGACTTCTCGGTGTCGAGGAAGATGATCCGCGTACCGTCGTATTTCTGGTCGTCATCCGACCACACGTAGAAGTCGCGGGCCTTGCTGCCACGCTTGGCATGGCGAGCACGCTGGAACCAGGGGTGCTGGTCGCTGGTGTGGTTGATGACCAGTTCGGTAATCACCCGCAACCCGCGCTTGTGCGCCTCGGCGATGAAACGCCGGGCATCGGCCATGCTGCCGTAGTCGGGATGTACGGCTTTGTATTCGGCGATGTCGTAGCCGTCATCGCGCCGTGGCGAGGGGTAGAACGGCAACAGCCAGAGGGTGTTGACGCCAAGATCGGCGATGTAGTCGAGCTTGCTGATCAGGCCGGCGAAGTCACCTATACCATCGTTGTTGGCATCGAAGAACGACTTGATGTGCAACTGGTAGATCACGGCATCCTTGTACCACAGCGGGTCGTCGAGGAAGGCTGCCGGGCGGGAACGCTTGGCCATGTGCGACTCCTTTCAATTGCGGGTTCAGCGCCGCCCTGGGGCTTATCGGGCCTTTTCTATGCGCCAGATACCAAATGGCTGATGCCATGGTTCGATACGCATCCATTGGGTCTTGCCATGCCAGGTCCAGCGATGGCCGTTCATCAGGTCTTCGCCCAGAGTGTCGGCGTCATCGTCCAGCCCCAGCTCCCACAGCGGCAGTTCGAAGCTGGCCTCCTGGGCGTTGTGCGGGTCGAGGCTGACCGCTATCAGGATGTAGTTGTCGCGCTCAGGCGTGCGCTTGGCGAAATACAGGATGTTGTCGTTCCAACAGTTGAAGAACGCCACCCCCAGGTGCGTCTGCAGGGCGCGGTTCTGCCGGCGGATGCGGTTGAGCTGGGCGATTTCGGCAATGATGTTGCCGGGCTGGGTGAAGTCGCGCGGCCGGATCTCGTACTTCTCCGAGTCCAGGTACTCTTCCTTGCCCGGCAGGGGTGTGCCTTCGCACAGTTCGAAGCCCGAGTACATGCCCCACAGCCCCGACCCCATGGTCGCCAGCGCGGCGCGGATCAGAAAGCCCGCACGGCCGCTGGTGTGCAGGAAGAACGGGTTGATGTCCGGCGTATTGACGAAGAAGTTGGGACGGTAACACAGGCTCCAGGGCGGCTGATTGAGCTGCTCGAAATACTCGCGCAGTTCCTGTTTGGTATTACGCCAGGTGAAATAGGTGTAGCTCTGGGCGTAACCCACCTTGCCCAGGCGCGCCATCATCGCCGGTTTGGTGAACGCCTCGGCGAGGAAGATCACGTCCGGGTACTGGCTGCGCACATTGGCGATCAACCATTGCCAGAACGGCAGGGGTTTGGTGTGCGGGTTGTCGACGCGGAAGGTTCTTACCCCCTCCTCGACCCAGCCCACCACCACATCGCGCAGGGCCAGCCACAGCGACGGCACGGCGTCAGCGGCGTAGAAGTCTACGTTGACGATGTCCTGGTACTTCTTCGGCGGGTTTTCGGCATAGCGGATGGTGCCGTCGGGGCGCCAGCTGAACCAGCCGGGATGTTCCTTGAGCCACGGGTGGTCCTGGGAGCACTGGATGGCGAAGTCCAGGGCTATCTCCAGCCCGTGCTCGCCGGCGGCGGCCACCAGGCGGCGGAAGTCCTCCCGGGTGCCCAGCTGCGGGTGAATGGCATCGTGCCCGCCTTCGGGGCTGCCGATGGCGTAGGGGCTGCCGGGGTCGTTGGGCTCAGCCTGCAAGGCGTTGTTGCGGCCCTTGCGGTGCTGCTTGCCGATCGGATGAATGGGCGGGAAATACAGCACGTCAAAGCCCATGTCGCGAATCATCGGCAAACGCTCGTGCACGTCGTTGAAGGTGCCGTGGCGCTCTGGACTGTCGGTGATCGAACGTGGAAACAGCTCGTACCAGCTGGCGAACTGCGCGGCCGGGCGGTCGACATCTACCGGGAACTCGCGGCTGCAGGTGAGGTAGCTGCGGTGCTCGGCCTCGGTCATCAGGCGCGACGCCTGTGCCCCCAGTAACAGCGCCACCTGGTCAGCCTGCGACAGCGCGGGCAGCTGCGCCTGCAGCGCCTTGATCTGCTCGCGCAACTCGCCCTCGCTGCGCTCTGCACCTTTGCCAAGCAACAAGCGGCCCTCCTCCAGCTCCAGCTTGACCTCGACGCCAGCATGGAACTTCTTCTCGAGGTCGTGGCAATAGGTGGCGAACGGGTCGATCCAGGCCTCGATGCTGAAAAGGTGCGGGCCCAGGTCAGCGGGGGTGAACTCGGCCAGCCACAAGTCGTTGCCCGGCGAATGCATCGGCACGCAATGCCATCGCCGACTATCGGCCTGCCGCCAGTTGAGCATCACGGCCAGGCGATCGTGGCCGTCGCTGTATACCTTGCTACTAACCGCAACCGGCAGGCCGCTGATGGCCTTGACGGCGAAACCGCCACCGTCAAGTGCAGGCTGGGTATCCTCGATCACGATGCGCGGCGCCATCAGCGCCTGGGACAGGCTGATGGCCTGGTCGGGGTGATCGTTCGCCATCGGTACGCTTTCGAAGGGCTCGTTGCGCGACATCGGTCCTGGCTCCCTGTTGGCATTGGCGGTAAGGGTTCAGAGCCATCGTCCACGCAGGGGGTTCAAAAAAATTGAGCAAACGGCGCAGCCACGCATCAAAGCCTGCACCACCCTCTCATTCACCCTGCGAGGTCAGGCCATGAACATTCCCATTCCACCAGAGACACCCGACCCCAACATCGACGACCCGAGCCTGCCGCCGCCAGTGCCGGAAGAAGATCCGGACGAGCTGCCGATCAAACCGACCGAGCCGCCTACGGTGGGCGACCCGCCGAGCCAGGAGCCACCGGTGAAGGCTTAAGAATAGACGAGGGAAACCGATGCACCCGCAACGGTGGTGCCGGCCGTGCACGGGTACCCGGCGCGGCCAGCACCATAGCTGAATCACCCAGCCGGTACTGCTGAAAGCGTGGCCGCGCTGATTTCGCGCATCTTGAACTTCTGCACCTTGCCGGTCACCGTCATGGGAAACTCGTCAACGAAACAGAAGTGCCGTGGCACCTTGTAGTGCGCGATGCGTGCCTTGCACCAGCCCTGCAACTCTTCAGCCGTTGCGCTGTGGCCGGGATGCAACTTGATCCAGGCCACCACTTCCTCGCCATACCTATCGCACGGGATGCCGATCACTTGGGCGTCCGCCACTGCAGGGTGGGTATAGAAGAACTCCTCGAGCTCGCGCGGATAAATGTTTTCGCCACCGCGAATGATCATGTCCTTGTTGCGCCCGACGATGCGCACATGGCC
Organism: Pseudomonas putida; assembly: GCF_016406145.1. Lineage (NCBI taxonomy): Bacteria > Pseudomonadati > Pseudomonadota > Gammaproteobacteria > Pseudomonadales > Pseudomonadaceae > Pseudomonas > Pseudomonas putida. Next base: position 2,018,848 of record NZ_CP066306.1, on the reverse strand, counting down.
ATCTGCGTCCATCACTGCCAGGTCGCCCGAGTGCATCCACCCTGCGGGATCGATGGCATCCGCCGTGGCCTGCGGGTTGTCCCAGTAACCGAGCATCACGCTGTAACCCCGTGTGCACAATTCGCCGATCTCGCCCCTGGGCACAATGCAGCCGTCGGCATTCACCAGTTTGGTCTCCAGATGGGGCTGGGTGCGGCCAACCGTGGTCACCCGTAGCTCCAGATCATCGTCGGGGCCAGTCTGCAGGGACACCGGGCTGGTTTCCGTCATGCCATAGGCAATTTGCACTTGGGCCATGTGCAGCTGGTCGATGACCCGGCGCATGACCTCGATCGGGCAGGTAGCACCGGCCATGATGCCGCTGCGCAGGGTCGAAAGGTCCAAGTGCTGGCGCGACGGGTGGTCGAGCATGGCGATGAACATGGTAGGCACGCCATAGAGGATGCTGGCGCGCTCCTCGGCAACAGCACGCAGAGTGAGCTCGGCATCGAAGGCGTCGCTGGGGTAGATCATGGTGCTGCCATGGGTGATGCAACCAAGGTTGGCCATGACCATGCCGAAGCAGTGGTACAGCGGCACCGGGATCACCATACGGTCGGTGTTGGTCAGGCCCAGACTTTCCCCGACCATGAAGCCGTTGTTGAGAATGTTGTAATGGCTGAGCGTGGCCCCTTTGGGTGCGCCGGTGGTGCCGGAGGTGTACTGGATGTTCACCGGCTGGTCGAACTGCAGCCCGCGCTGGCGCGCCTGATAAGCCTCATCAGCCGTCTGCGCTGCCCGCGCCGCCAGCGCAGGCCATGGCAGGAAGCCCGGTGGCGGGTTGCCGGCCAGGCTTATCACCCCACGCAGCTCGGGCAGGCGTTCGCTTGCCAGATAACCAGGCGCCACTGCCGCCAGCTCCGGCAGCAGCTCCTGAACCATGGCGTGGTAATCAGAGGTCTTGAAGGCATCGGCGCACACCAGCCAACGGCAGCCGGACTGACGCACTACATATTCCAACTCGCCCACCCGGTAGGCCGGATTGATGTTGACCAGAATCGCACCAACCTTGGCGCTGGCCAGCTGCAGGATGCACCACTGGGCGCAGTTGGGTGACCAGATGCCGATCCGGTCCCCCCTGTCGACACCCAGCGCCATCAACGCCCGGGCATAGACATCGACCTGTTCGGCCAACTGCTGCCAGGTGAAACGCAGGCCCTGATGGCGCACCACCAACGCCTCGTCATCGGCGTAACGGGCCACTGTGGCATCGAAGGCCTGACCGATGGTCAGGGTCAGCAAGGATTGGTCCTGACGACCGCGGGTGTAACTGGGTTGACTCATAGGTGTCCCTTCTTGTGGTTGTTCTGGGCACGACTGAAGCAAGCGACAAATACTGTGGCGCAGATTTACGTTTACGTAAAGGTGATGAACGGATTGACACTAACGGGGTGCAGGTTTACGTTAACGTAAAGGTGAAAACGACATAGCGCTCATCGCCAATGGCTACCGCTTCATGAGCTACGGTGTTTCCTAATTTCAAGAACAAGAAGGTGCCCCATGCATTACCCCTCCCTGAACTTCGCCCTGGGCGAAACCATCGACATGCTCCGTGACCAGGTGCGCACCTTCGTCGCCGCCGAGCTGGCGCCACGCGCCGCACAGATCGACCACGACAACCTGTTCCCTGCCGACATGTGGCGCAAGTTTGGCGACATGGGCCTGCTGGGCATCACGGTGCCGGAAGAGTACGGCGGCGCCGGCCTGGGCTACCTGGCCCACGTGGTGTCGATGGAAGAAATCAGCCGTGGCTCAGCCTCGGTGGCGCTGTCCTACGGCGCCCACTCCAACCTGTGCGTCAACCAGATCAACCGCAACGGCACCCATGAGCAGAAGCTCAAGTACCTGCCCAAACTGATCAGCGGTGAGCACATTGGCGCGCTGGCCATGAGCGAGCCAAACGCCGGCTCCGACGTGGTGTCGATGAAACTGCGCGCCGAAAAGCGCGGCGACCGCTACGTGCTCAACGGCAGCAAGACCTGGATCACCAACGGCCCGGATGCCAACACCTACGTGATCTACGCCAAGACCGACCTGGACAAGGGCGCGCACGGCATCACCGCGTTCATCGTCGAGCGCGACTGGCAAGGCTTCAGCCGCAGCAACAAGTTCGACAAGCTGGGCATGCGCGGCTCCAACACCTGCGAACTGTTCTTCGATGACGTCGAAGTACCGGAAGAAAACATCCTCGGCCAGCTCAACGGCGGCGTGCGCGTACTGATGAGCGGCCTGGACTACGAGCGCGTAGTGCTCTCCGGTGGCCCCACCGGCATCATGCAAAGCTGCATGGACCTGGTGGTCCCCTACATCCACGACCGCAAGCAGTTCGGCCAGAGCATCGGTGAGTTCCAGTTGATCCAGGGCAAGATCGCCGACATGTACACCCAACTGAACGCCAGCCGCGCCTACCTGTACGCCGTGGCCCAGGCCTGCGACCGTGGCGAGACCACACGCAAGGACGCCGCCGGGGTGATCCTGTACACCGCGGAGCGCGCCACGCAGATGGCCCTGGAAGCGATCCAGATCCTCGGCGGCAACGGCTACATCAATGAATTCCCGGCGGGCCGCTTGCTGCGTGATGCCAAGCTGTACGAGATCGGCGCCGGCACCAGCGAAATCCGCCGGATGCTGATCGGCCGCGAACTGTTCAACGAAACCCGCTGAGCACAAGGGACGGGCGCACATGGCTACCTTGCACACCCAGATCAACCCGCGTTCGGCGGAATTCGCCGGCAACAGCGCGGCCATGCTCGAACAGGTCCAGGTCCTGCGCGGCCTGCTCGCCCACATCGCCCAAGGCGGCGGGCCCAAGGCCCAGGAGCGGCACACCTCCAGGGGCAAACTGCTGCCGCGCGAGCGTATAGATCGCCTGCTGGACCCGGGCTCGCCATTCCTCGAAATCGGCCAGCTGGCCGCCCATGAGGTGTACGGCGAAGACGTGCCCGCTGCCGGCGTCATCGCGGGCATCGGCCGTGTCGAAGGCGTGGAATGCATGATCGTGGCCAACGACGCCACCGTAAAAGGCGGTTCGTACTACCCGCTGACGGTCAAAAAGCACCTGCGTGCGCAAACCATCGCCCAGCAGAACCGCCTGCCTTGCATCTACCTGGTGGACTCGGGCGGCGCCAACCTGCCGCGCCAGGATGAAGTGTTCCCGGACCGCGAGCACTTCGGGCGGATCTTCTTCAACCAGGCCAACATGAGCGCGCTGGGCATCCCGCAGATCGCCGTGGTCATGGGCTCGTGCACCGCAGGCGGCGCCTATGTGCCGGCCATGGCCGACGAAGCGATCATGGTCCGCCAGCAGGCGACCATCTTCCTGGCGGGCCCGCCACTGGTGAAAGCCGCGACGGGTGAGGTGGTGAGCGCCGAAGACCTCGGCGGTGCCGATGTACATTGCCGCACCAGCGGCGTGGCTGACCACTATGCCGACAATGATGAACACGCCCTGGCCCTGGCCCGGCGCAGCGTGGCCAACCTCAACTGGCACAAGCTCGGCAAGCTGCAACGCCAGGCGCCGGTTGCGCCGCTGTATCCCGCCCAAGAGCTGTACGGCGTGGTGCCGGCCGACGCCAAGCAACCGTTCGATGTGCGTGAGGTGATTGCGCGTCTGGTCGACGGGTCGGGTTTCGATGAATTCAAGGCACTGTTCGGCACCACGCTGGTGTGCGGCTTTGCCCACCTGCACGGCTACCCGGTGGCGATACTGGCCAACAACGGCATCCTGTTCGCCGAAGCCGCGCAAAAAGGCGCGCACTTTATCGAACTGGCCTGCCAACGCGGCATACCGCTGCTGTTCCTGCAGAACATCACCGGCTTCATGGTCGGCAAGAAATACGAAGAAGGCGGCATCGCCAAGCACGGCGCCAAGCTGGTCACTGCCGTGGCCTGCGCCCAGGTGCCGAAGTTCACGGTGATCATCGGTGGCAGCTTTGGCGCTGGCAACTACGGCATGTGTGGCCGCGCCTACGATCCGCGCTTCCTGTGGATGTGGCCCAACGCGCGGATTGGCGTGATGGGGGCCGAACAGGCCGCCGGAGTGTTGGCCCAGGTCAAGCGCGAGCAGAGTGAACGCAGCGGCCAGGCCTTCAGCGCCGAGGATGAGGCCAGGCTCAAGCAGCCGATTCTCGACCAGTACGAACACCAGGGTCACCCCTACTACTCCAGCGCCCGGCTGTGGGATGACGGCGTCATCGACCCGGCGCAGACCCGTGACGTGCTTGGCCTGGCGTTGTCCGCCGCGCTGAACGCACCGATCGAACAGAGCCGCTTCGGCATTTTCCGGATGTGACCCATGAGCGATTTCAGCACCCTCGAAGTGATCCGTGACCCGCGCGGCTTCGCCACCCTGTGGCTGAGCCGCGAGGACAAGAACAACGCATTCAATGCACAGATGATCCGCGAGCTGATCGTCGCCCTCGGGCAACTGGCCGACGACGCCAGCCTGCGCTTCATGCTGCTGCGCGGCCGTGGCCGCCATTTCAGCGCTGGCGCAGACCTGGCGTGGATGCAGCAATCGGCACAACTGGACTTCAACACCAACCTGGATGACGCCCGTGAACTGGGCGAACTGATGTACGCCCTGCATCGCCTGAAGGTACCCACCCTGGCCGTGGTGCAGGGCGCGGCCTTTGGCGGCGCCTTGGGGTTGATCAGTTGCTGCGACATGGCCATCGGCGCCGAGGATGCGCAGCTGTGCCTGTCCGAAGTACGCATCGGCCTGGCCCCGGCGGTGATCAGCCCGTTCGTGGTCAAGGCCATCGGTGAGCGTACCGCGCGCCGTTATGCCCTGACCGCCGAACGCTTCAGCGGCGTACGGGCCCGGGAACTGGGCCTGTTGGCAGAGGTGTACCCGGCCAGTGAGCTGGAAGTGCAGGTACAGGCCTGGGTAGACAACCTCTTGCAGAACAGCCCGCAAGCACTGCGCGCTACCAAGGACCTGCTGCGCGAGGTCGATGACGGTGAACTCAGCCCTGCCCTGCGCCGCTACTGCGAAAACGCCATTGCCCGTATCCGTGTCAGCGCCGAAGGTCAGGAGGGCCTGCGCGCCTTCCTGGAAAAACGTCGCCCCGCTTGGCAGACCGAGCCCAACAAGGAGCCGCGCCCATGAGCCGCCCGCCATTGACCACCCTGCTGGTCGCCAACCGTGGGGAAATCGCCTGCCGGGTGATGCGCACCGCCAAGGCCATGGGCCTGACCACCGTGGCCGTGCACAGCGCCACCGACCGCGACGCCCGCCACAGCCGCGAGGCGGATATCCGTGTCGAGCTGGGCGGCAGCAAGGCCGCTGACAGTTACCTGGTGATCGACAAGCTGCTCGCTGCGGCCAAAGCCAGCGGCGCCCAGGCCATTCACCCAGGCTACGGCTTTCTTTCGGAAAACGCAGGGTTTGCCCGAGCCATTGAAGACGCCGGGCTGATCTTCCTTGGCCCGCCGGCCAGCGCCATCGATGCCATGGGTAGCAAATCGGCGGCCAAGGCGCTGATGGAAGCGGCCGGCGTACCGCTGGTACCGGGTTATCACGGCGACGCCCAGGACCTGGAAACCTTCCGCGCCGCCGCCGAGCGCATCGGCTACCCGGTGCTGCTCAAGGCCAGCGCCGGGGGGGGCGGCAAGGGCATGAAAGTGGTGGAGGAAGAAAGCCAGCTGGCCGAAGCCCTCGCCTCGGCCCAGCGTGAAGCGCAGTCGTCATTCGGCGACGCGCGCATGCTGGTGGAAAAATACGTGCTCAAACCCCGCCACGTTGAGATCCAGGTGTTCGCCGATCAGCACGGCAACTGCCTGTACCTTAATGAGCGCGACTGCTCTATCCAGCGCCGCCATCAGAAAGTGGTCGAGGAAGCGCCTGCACCGGGGCTCTCCCCTGAATTGCGGCGGGCCATGGGCGAAGCGGCGGTACGCGCGGCCCAGGCCATCGGTTATGTCGGTGCCGGCACCGTGGAGTTTCTGCTCGACGCCCGTGGCGAGTTCTTCTTCATGGAGATGAATACCCGCCTGCAGGTCGAGCACCCGGTTACCGAAGCTATCACCGGCCTCGACCTGGTGGCCTGGCAGATCCGCATCGCCTGTGGCGAGCCGCTGCCGATTACCCAGGCGCAGGTGCCGCTGATCGGCCATGCTATCGAGGTGCGCCTGTATGCCGAAGATCCGGCCAACGACTTTCTGCCAGCCACAGGCACCCTGACGCTGTACCGCGAGTCTGCACCAGGCGAAGGTCGCCGGGTGGATAGCGGGGTAAGCGAGGGGGACGAGATCTCATCCTTTTATGACCCCATGCTGGGCAAGCTGATCGCCTGGGGCGAAAACCGCGAACAGGCACGCCTGCGCTTGCTGGCGATGCTGGACGAGTTCGCCATCGGCGGGCTGAAGACCAACATTGCCTTCCTGCGCCGCATCCTCGCCCACCCCGCATTCGCGGCGGCCGAGCTGGATACAGGCTTTATTCCACGTCATCAGGAGGTACTTCTGCCGGCGCCACAGCCATTGCCCGCAGGCTTCTGGCAAGCCGCAGGTAAAGCCTGGCTGCAGGGCCAGGCGCCGCATCAGCGTGACGACGACAGCTGCTCGCCATGGGCTGAGCGCTCAGGTTTACGCCTTGGCCTGCCGGCACACAGCTGCCTGCACCTGCGCAGTGGCGGAGAGTGCCAGGCGATTGCGCTTGAGCAAAGTGTTGTCTCGGCCTGGCAACTGGACGGCGAACAGCTAGGCCACGATGAAGGCGGCGTGCGCAGGCGTTATCTGGCGGTGCGCCGCGGTGGCACGCTGTATCTGCGCTGGGATGGTGAAATGCATGCCATTGAGGCCTTCGACCCGATCGCCGAGGCCGAAGCCAGCCACAGCCATCAGGGCGGACTGGGCGCGCCCATGAATGGCAGCATCGTGCGAGTGCTGGTGGAGCCGGGCCAAGTGGTGGAAGCCGGTACGGCGCTGGTGGTGCTGGAAGCCATGAAGATGGAACACAGCATTCGCGCTCCGCATGGTGGGACGGTAAAGGCGTTGTTTTGCCAGGAAGGGGATATGGTCAGCGAAGGGACGGTGCTGGTCGAACTGGTGGAGTGATGTAAACACGGGCCGCTTTGCGGCCCAATCGCCGGCAATCTAGAAGGTGCCGTGCACCCGCACAACCACCCCGAGAAACTCACACCCGTCCTCACACACCAACGCCGGGTAGCTGCTGTTCAGCGCCTTCAGATACCGCTGCCCACCCTCTTCGGCCAGCTCGCGGAGAATCGCCGATTTGCCAGGTTGGCGCGCAATTACCAACCTCCCAGGCTCAGCCTCCAGCCCCGGGTCCACCAGAATGCGCATGCCCTGGGGCACGCTACGGCCACTGGCAGTACTCATGGCATCGTTCTCTACGGTCAACCAGAACGCTTTACCTTGGGCGAGGTACTCGGTCTGCTCGAACACCGTGCCCTGCTCGTGCGCTGAGTCAGCCAACGCATCCCAGCCACGCACGGGGTAACGAAAACACACGATGTATTGCATCAGGTCTACATCGTCATCCTCTTCATCCAGCACATAGCGGCCACTGTCTTCACCCACCTGGCCCAGTACCCGCAGTTGCATGCTGACGTGGTAGTGGGGCATGCCCAGCTCGACGAAGACGCGGTTCATCGACTCGACCTTGGGCTGGCGCCGCTTGTTCACCCAATGCCCCACGCTGCCCTGGGAAACCCCAACGCGTTCGGCGAGCTGTTCTTGGGAGATATCGAGCTCCTCCATCCGGTCACGGACGAGGGCAATCCATTTATCCATATTCATCGCTGGCACGATACGGACTGCCTTCTGGCGCTCAATAAACATTCAGTATTATTTATCAGAAAGCACAAAAATACTTTAGGTATTAATATCAGTCCGGACCTTTTCCCTCTTGGCATGCGCAGGTATCAGGATGAAACCACCGAAAAACGACGAAACAGAACTCGACAGCGAAGCAGCCCGCCGCGCCCTCGACTACTACCTCAACCCCAACCCGCCGCGCCCCAGCATCGACAACAAGATCTGGACACTCCACGAAGGCGTCACCGCAGACCAGGCCCAGGAGCACGCCATCGCGCTGCTGCGCTGCGCCGCCGCCACCGCACACGAAACCGCCACCCATCAGGAAGGCAGCCACCGCGAGCTGACCTTTGCACTGATGCACATGATGGACATGGCCAGGGCGCTCTTGGAGCACAAGCGCACCCTACAGGGCGGTCGGTAGACAGGTTCGAAAAAGGGAGAGACGTGGTGGCCAGGTACGGCAAAGGCCCCGATTGCCGGGACCCAGGAAGTGCTTCGGTCAATATTTTTCAGCGAACACGTGAAAAATCATTTGACTGCCAAATGATAACGATTATTATTGCACTCAGCTGATCGCGAGATCTGCTGGATAACCTGGAGCTTAGGTCGCTCTCAGATTATCTCCTCATCAGGCTAATCACGGTTTTTGACCCGGCTTTTTGCCGGGTCTTTTTTTTGGCTCTTCAGGCTAATGAAGATCGTTGATGGCCGCGATTATAGCAAAAGTGTTTCAGGGCGTGAACGCTCATTACAAAACTTTGCGGAATCAGCACTTGAGAATCAATCTCGTTTCTACTAATCTGGTTTCGCATCACGGAAGATGCCCCCACCCCCACTCTTGAGCAAGGAGCTGACCATGAGCCGCCTGCTGCTGCCTTTTGAGCACCCAACGCCCGCAACCGGCCACGACGCCGAGGATGCCCTGCTGCACGGGCTCAAGCGCTTGCCACGCCGCGTTCAGCAAGTGTTCCTGCTCAACCGCTTGGACCAGCTGGACTTCGCCGGCATCGCCAGGCGCCTCGAATTGCCCTTGCTGAGCATCGAACGGCACATGAACCAGGCCCTGCAAACGGCCCGCCCGCAAGGTGATGCTGTGGCCAGCGTTGCCAGCCAATGGTATGTACGGCTGCAGAGCCCTGAGGCCACCGCCTGCGAGCGCATTGATTTTCGGCGCTGGCTGGACGCCGATGCAGCGCACCTGCAAGCCTTCCATGACACCGAACTGCGCTGGCGCAGCCTGCTCGCCCCAGCGAGGGAGCTGGGGCACGATGGCTGGTATCGGCAAGGGCGAGCGGCGATTTCGTTGGGTGGGTGTTCGATTGCGGTAGGGCTAGGCGTGGCGGTGCTGGTGCTGTTTGGCTACTGGGCGTAAGCCGCCTGGGTCGGCAGGACGCAAAGCCGGTATTTCTGCCAAATCAAGCCCGATGTCCGAATGGCCTGGACACGTAGGCAAGGAGCAACCAGCCTGACAGGCAAGAGGCTATAAAAATCGCTGCCAGGCCCATTGCCAAACTCTCCTCGCCTGAGGACGCCACCAGCAGGCTAACGCACCCACCACACGCAAAGAGTAGAGTGTTGCTGACCGAGGCAGCAGCCCCTGCGCGATCGGGATACCGACTGAGTGCGTATGTGGTTGCAGCCGGGCGGACGATCGTCGTGCCGATTGTGCATAACGTTAATGGCAACACCAGATTGATGAGCACCAGTTCACCGCTTGAAATGGCAAGATGCAGGGCTACGCCAGCGGTTCCTATCAGTGCAAATCCACAACCAATCTGCACCTGTGTACTCAGACTCCGATTCAGCGAATTGGCAATGACACCGCCGACCATGTAAGCCAATCCGTAGAAGAGGAACACCATGGAGAAGGCGAACTCCGTCAACCCTAGCGGGCCCATGAGCAACAAGGGGGACACAACAACAAATGAAAAATGACAAGAAAATGCCAAACAGGAAAATAGCGAATACACAAGAAACTTTCTATCTTTCAGAATCTGGCAATAGCCATGCAAAAAACCTCCCCGATAGCGGGAGCCTCCACTTTCATTCAATAACATTAAACAAAGTAAGAGTACCAATACTGCCAGCATGACAAACGCCTGAAAACTCCCCTTCCACCCCCAATATTGCTGAAGCACGCTGCCTGCTAACGGCGACATCGCTATAAAGACGCCGCTTGCACTGGTCAGAAGGATTCGCATTGCATTGCGCTGCTGGCCACTGTAACTGTCCTGCACCAGCGCTTGGCTTAGTACGAAACAGCCACAGCCCATGGCCTGCAACAGGCGAAACACCATGAAGGTCTCATAGTGGGTGGTGCGCATGCAGCCGATTGCCCCTGCAATGCCCATCAAGAGCCCAGCGATCAGCAACCGTTTTCTTCCCACACAATCGGAAAGCGGGCCGATCACCGCTTGGGATAGAGCCACACCCAGCGCAAATAAACTCACCGAATAGGCAATGCGCTTTGTATCGACTGCAAAATATTCAGCCATCTGCGCAACGGAAGGCAAAATGACGTCGAGTGGGAATACACCCAGCAGGCTGATAAGAATGAGCAAAATCGACAGGGAAGTAGTTTTAGCAGGCACACCATCACTCCGGTTACTGACGACAGGCGCTGACTAACACGCCTTCCGTTCCACCATCTTTTTCAAGGCATATACGAACCCACACAGGCAAGACATACAAGAGGAATTACTGAATGAAATACCTCAAATACGTGTAGGACTTTTGAACCCAACGTAGTGCTAGTCCGTCCTGGCAAGCCCATTCCACTCCGTTCCATCAGCAGCGTACTCAAGCCTGCAATCAACTTCTCAACAATAGGAAATCATTGAGGGTGCCGGTTTTTGTACACAGTCTCCCCCGTGAGGGGTGTACAGTACCCCCCACAACAAAGCCCAAGGAGCCAAGCCAATGGCCGTGACGCTGTCCCCTCTGCAGATCGACTGCGCTTTCGATTCCGGCAACATCCAGGTCCTGGATGCCAGCAACCCTGCCCAGGTCCACCTGGCCATTCGCCCGGACACCCACAGCGGCCACTTCCAGTGGTTCCACTTCAAGGTCAGCGGCCTCACGCCCGGTCAGGTCCATCGCTTCAGCCTGGACAACGCCAGCGAGTCTTCCTACAAGAACGCCTGGGCCGGCTACAACGCCGTGGCTTCCTACGACCAGCAAACCTGGTTCCGTGTGCCCAGCCAGTTCGATGGCAAGGCACTGGCCTTTGAAGTGAAAGCCGAGCAGGAGCAGATCTGGTTCGCCTACTTCGAGCCCTACCCGCGTGCGCGCCACAACCAGTTGATCGAGCGCGCCCAGCAGATTCCCGGTGTCGAACTGCTGGCCCATGGCCGCAGCGTGCAGGGCCGCGACATTCCGCTGTTGCGCGCAGGCGACGGAGCCGCCGGCAAGCGCAAGCTCTGGCTGATCGCCCAGCAGCACCCGGGCGAGCACATGGCCGAGTGGTTCATGGAGGGGGTAATCGACCGTCTTCAAGCCAATGACGCAGTCGTCCAGCAATTGCTGGCCAAGGCTGACCTGTACCTGATCCCAAACATGAACCCGGATGGCGCCTTTCTCGGCCACCTGCGCACCAACTTCAAAGGCCAGGACCTCAACCGGGCCTGGCAGGACGCCAGCGTCGACGCTAGCCCGGAGGTGTTCTTTGCCCAGGCGCAGATGAAGCAGTACGGGGTGGATGCGTTCATCGATGTGCATGGGGATGAAGAAATCCCGCATGTATTCACGGCAGCCTGCGAGGGCAACCCCGGCTATACGCCACGCCTGGCCAAGCTTGAAGAGCAGTTCCGTAGCACCTTGTGCAGCGTTACGCCTGACTTCCAGACCAAGTATGGCTATACCCGCGATGAGCCGGGGCAGGCCAATACGACGCTGGCGTGCAATGCGGTGGGCATGGCGTACGACTGCCTGTCGTTGACCCTGGAGATGCCATTCAAGGACCATGACGATGCACCCAACCCGGTTACCGGCTGGTCGGGAGAGCGGTCCAAGGTATTGGCAGGGGCGGTGCTGGAGACCTTGCTGAAGATTGCTGACGATTTGCGCTGATCAGTGCCGGCCTTTTTCGCGGGGCAAGCCCGCGAATAGGCCGGCGCAGGCATACCCGGTCAAAACTGCACATCGAGTATCACATTGTCGGTATAGGTCGCCGCCGGCGGTGTCGCCTGGTCGGTATAGACCTTGGCGTTGTAGTTGAACACCTGGCTACCGGTGCCAGTCCCAGCTCCGGGGTTGATATTGGCATCGCTGCTGGAACGCCGCGCGCTGCCCACTGCTCCCCAACGTACCGCGCCCGCGCTCTTGAAGATGTCGTAGGCCAGGTAGTTGTTGGCAGCAGACTTCATCCTCCGACGCCCGCCAGATGCGTTCTGCCCGTCATCCAGCCCGACCGTGTAGCTGCTGCCCTTGGTGCAGGACAGGTTCACGCTCTGGTTCACCGTGCCGAACCCCGCCACTACCGGTGCGCTGCCAAAGCTGATGGTGGGCGTTGTGATCTGGCAATCATTACTTACCGTCAGGGTCACCGTGAGGGTCTGGTTCCCCGCGCCTGTGTCGCGCCCCAGGCACAGATTGCCCAGGCCAATGCCCGAGCAATAGTTCCAGACCCAGGCAAGGTTAAGCGTCTCGGTATAGACGCCGGCGGCCACGTTGGCGCCAACCGAAGTTTTCAAATACAGCGGCACAGACTTCGGGGAATTGCCATTGAGCAGGCCCAGGGCGTCGATCAGGCCATTGCGGGCGAAATCGAACTGCGCGCCGCGAGTGATGGGGTAGCTGGTCGTATTATTGGCATAGATCGTATAAGGGATGACATCCCCGCTCGGCCCCACCAGCCCGCTGGTAGCTGAGGTGATGGTGAGGTAGAAGTGGTCACTGCTCACCAGCAGGGACAACAACGAACCGGTGCACTGCAAACCCGCATTGGTGGTGGAGGCACTCTGGATGCCAGTGCGCACCAGCGTTGAGTTGACGGTACCGAACGCCGCTGGCGCGGTCGCGACGGACGAGCATAACGCCCAAGCCGAACCCACCGGCAGCCATAGCATTGCGATCAACAGGCCGCGCAATACGCTCCTCATCGGCACACCAACGGGCCGATCAACGGGATCGAGCCTTCTGCCTGCGGCAAGTCGAACTCGACCTGGCACTGCCCTCCTCCCTCCAGCCCGACCTGCAGGTGGTTGTGCGCTGAGAGGTTCTCCAGATACACCAGCCCGTCCCAGCCCACCACCGCCTGGCTGCCACTTTCACGGTGGCTGACCGTACTGCCCAGCTTGAGCGGCTGCTGGTTGCCATCTACCAGCTCGATGCTGGCCGCCAGCACGCGCTTGAGCGGGAACTCCAGCAAGTAGCCGCTGCCACGGCGCACCGCTACCCGCTGCTCCACCTGCGCCGCGAGCACATCGGGCGGCAGGTCCATGGGGTCGATCTCGTACTTGCCGCGGTAGTAGCCGCTGCTGTACGGCACCAGCAGGTGGCCGTTGCGGTCGGTGCGGCCGATCTCTTGGTTTTCGTAACGCACGGGCACATCGGCATAGCCGCCGGTGCTGACCACCACAAAGGCATCGTCGATACGGTTGGCGGCGAACAGCCCGGCGTCCATCCACACCAGCGAGCCGCTGGCATCGGCCCAGCGGGTCATTTCGCCGCTGCTGCCGTACACGCCGGCCTGCAATTGCACCGACTGCAGGCGCCAGGTGGCGTCGGCCTGGCGGTAGGCATCGCGATCACCTGCGGTGGCGTAGCCAAGGTTGTAGCCAACACCGCCGCCCACCGGTACCGCACGGCTGTAGTTGACCCGCTGCAGGTCCTCGCCTTCCTTGCTGCGTTCCATGCTCACGGCAAGGGTACCGCTGAAGTCGATCGGGATCACCCACTGTGCCTGCACCGCCCACTGGCTGTCGCCGACCTCACGGTTGGCCGACAGGTAGACACTGCTGTTGCCCCACAGCGGTTTGCTCCAGCTCAGGTTGATCAGCCGGGTGCGCGAGCCGTCACCGGCGCGCACATCGAAGTAGCCCGCGCCGAGGCTGCCGAAGCGGTCGAGGTTCAGGCTCAGGGTGACCTGCTCGCTACGCTGGCTCAATTGCATGTCCGGGCTGTCGACCCGGCTCAGGTCGGCGTAATGACCATGGCGCTGCAAGCGCTGATAGCTGAAACCGAGGCGCTGGCTGTTGTACTGATAGCCGAGGGCAACCTGGTGGCCCTTTTCACTGTCGAACTGGCTCTGCGCCATGGCAGCGTTCAGTACACCGAAAGTGCCCAGGCGCACATTCGCACCCAAACCCCCAAGCAGCAACGATTCTGCGGTTTCGACATGGCTTTCGAGGGTGAAGAAATCGCTGACGCCATGACGCAGGCTGGCCGAGGCGACGCCGGGCCCGTAGCTGAAGTCGCGCACTGCATAGTCTCGGCGCAGGCTGCCGGCGGCCATCGAGAAATCCGAAAGGCCTTTTTGCAGCAGGCTGCTGGTGACGTAGAACGGCAACGTGGTGGACACCTGGCGCCCAAGTGCATCGGTGGTAACCACCACGGCCTCGCCGGCACCGTTGATGAACGGCACGTTGGTCAGGGTGTAGGGGCCTGGCTGCAACTCGGCGGTGCTGGACTTGTAGCCGTTGATGAACAGATCCAGTGAGGTCGGCACCGCCGCCTCTCCCGCGAAGGCAGGCAACGGATAAGTGACCAGGTCAGGGCGGACGGCAAAGTCACGCGACAACTGCAGGCCGCCCACCCGTACCGAACTGGTCCAGGGCAACGCCCCGGTGACGAAGTCGCCCGCTTCGTAAGTCAGCAGGCGCTGCTCGTCGGTGAAGCGCCAAGTAGTGTCGTAGCGCAGGAAACCCTGGCGGCTGGCGTCGGCCGCGGCGCCGTTGAACGACTGCCGCCACTGACCGGTGGTGGCAAAGGTGCCCCAACTGTCGAACAGGCGTAGCTCATTCCACGCAGCCAGGTAAGTGCCACCCTCGTCGGTGTCGTTGAGGTACAGGTCATAGTTGAACAACGCACCGAAACTGCTGCGTGCATCGCTGGCCGGGTACAGGTTACGGTTGCCGACTTGCTGGTCCGGGAGCCAGGCCGGTGGGACTTGCAGCAACAGGCGCTGGTTCTGGCTGTCGTAATCGCAGTGCAGGCCCGCTACGGCATCCAGGGCCACCTCGCCTTGCGGATTGCCCGGCAGGGCGATGCCGGCAGCGCGTAGCACCTGGCTGTCGAGGAACAGCCCCCCGGCACGCTGCTGCACCGGTACCAGCTCAGCCCTGGGCACCTGGTTCACCAGCAGGTCCAGATACAGTGTGGCGTCGGCAATGGCGGCGGCCTCGGTGGGCGGCGGCGGCAGCTCGTCGGCCACCGCCAGGCCGGGGCCGATAACCGCCAGCCCCAGGCACCAGCGGCGCGTCGCACGCGACAGCCATTTCACACACGCATTCCGACCATTGCCGGGTCCTCCCTGGCCCCTGACATTCATTCAATAGTGACTTCATTGCCCTTGGCGGATCGCCTCGGCCACCTCCTGACCGTTCACCCTGCCCTTGAGTACGCCACTGCTGTTCGGTGCAACCGGTGCCGGCCAGCGCATGCTGGCCCCGGGCAGTACATAGCCAAGCAGCCCCTCGGCCAGTGGCCTTGCCTGGCCGCCCTGCTGTACCACCACATCGGTCAGCCGGGCATGCACAGGGCCAGTGTTGCGCAGTTCTACATAGGGCTTGCCCTGCACCGTCACTGGCCGCCAGCTCAGTTGCGGCTTGCCTACACCACTGGCGCTGCGCTTGCCCTCCGGATCCGGCTTGCCCCACAAGCCTTCGCCATAGACGAACAACGGTACCGAATAGCGCATCTGCAGGCGGATGGCCGCAGTGGCGCCCTGACTGGCGTTATCCGACGGCAGTGGCGAGGGTATTTCGTCGATGATGATGCGGTAAGCCTGCTCCTGACCGACCGGTGAGCTGCCGGTGCGGGTCAGGCGGATCAGTTGTTTCTGGCCGGGGGCAATGGTGGCGACCGGGGGGCTGCCGATGATCTCCCGCTGGGCCTGGAACTGTTCCTGGTTGTCGCCCTGCCGCCAGGCGAATACCCGCACCTGCAGGCTCGCCGGTGCGCTGCCGCGGTTCTCCAGCCACAGCGCACCGGCCTTCTGGTCAGCCTCCAGCACCGGGTCGATCGGCCAGATCAGCACCGAGGTGGCAGCCCCCGCCGGCAAGCTCGCCAGCAGCAATGACCCGATCAAACCCCGCGCCCACTTCGCGCCTGCCCGCATACCGCTCTCCTTGGTAGATTGTCGGGGGCCCGGTTGTTTCACCAGGTCACCGCCACTTGCACAACGTCGCTGTAGGTCCCGGCCGGCACAAGGCCGGTGAGTTGCGTACGGCCATACACCGACAGCTTTATCGCCGTCGGGTCGCTGTTGTTCAGCGCCACGCTCTGGCCCACAGCGATGCTCTGGCTGTAGGCAGCGTCCTGGTACAGCTGATAGGCCAGCAGCTGCGTACCGCCGCTGCGTTTGAGGTAGCGCGTGCCGGTGATCCCGTTCTGGCCACCGTCCAGGCTCATGCTCAGGCTCACGCCGGGCGTGCACTGGAAGGTCACTGTGGCCCCCCCCAATGAGGTACTGAGGGTCCCGGTCGACAAGGCCGACTGCGTACCGTAGTCGAGCACGCCATACTGGGTGGCGCCGCCCACCACCAGGCAGCCTGCGGTGATCGTCGCCGTGACCTGGAAGGTGCTGCTGGTCGCGGCATACAGGGGCGTCGCCAACAGGATACCCAGGCCTGCAAAGGAGCCACCCAGCCAATAGCGCATGGCCGCGGCTCAGAACGACAGCTCGACGGCCACCGTATCGGTGTATACCCCTGCTGGCAGGCCCGCCTTGCCGCGCGCCTGACCGTAGAGGTTGACGGTCTGAGCAACCCCGGTGCTGGTCGGCAGTGTGATGGTGCCGTCGATGGCCAGCAGTTGGGTGCGCCCGGTGTCGGTATAAAAGTCGTAAGGTACGAAGTTGCCGTTGCCGTCTGCCAGCGCCCGCGTGCCGCCAGTCGATGCACCGTCGTTGGCCCCCGCTCGCACGCGAATGGCTGGCACCGTACCTGCGGAGCACAGGATGCTCATCGCACCGCCACCGCCGCCGAGCACCTCACCGTTGGCGGTGGTGAACAGCGCCTCCTGGGTGCCGAAGCTGAGGGTACCGAAGTTCAACCCCGAGGTGCCTGTGGTGCCATTGACCTGGCACGCCGACGTCAATGTCAGGGTGGAACTGATGGTCCCGGTCACCGTGGCGGCCTGGGCGTGGAATGCCATCGCCAGGCCAAGGCCAGCGAGCATGCAGTGGGTGAGGTTCGTTCGCATCGGGATCTCCTTGCGGGGGTTACCAGTCCAAAGTCACTCTAAGCGTGTCGCGGTACAGCCCGGCCGGCAGCGCGCGCGGTTGCGCTACCACTACGCCGAAGATGGGAATCGGAATCTGTTCGGTGCTGCTGATGGTGAAGGCGCGAGCCTGGCCGATGCCATAACGGCTGTTACCGCCTGGGTCGAGCGCCAGTTGATAGGGGATCATTTCACGGCCATTGCTGAGCCGCCGTACGCCATCGCTGCCATTGAGGCCGCCGTTGATGCGCACATTGAAGGCCCTGACCTGGGGCGTGCAGCTGATTTGCAGACTGCCCTCGCCGCCTGCCTCGTCAACCCGGCTGCGCAGCGGCTGGTCCCAGTTCGGACCACGCTCGCCGAAGTCCATCAGCCCCGGGTTGCCGAGCGTGGCCGGGGGTTGGTCGCCACTGCTGATCTGGCACGCTGCACTGATTACCAGGCGGGCCTGGATAAAGCCGGTGGTCGTGCCATGTGCTGCACCACTGGGCAACAGCAGCGGGCCCAGGCTGAGCAACAGGATGGATGTACGGTTCATGGCGTGACGTCCTTGTGCATGTTGCCTCGCTACCAGGTGACCGTGACTTTGAGCAAGTCGACATACGTACCGGCGTGCGGCACCCAGGCCAGCTTGTCGATCCGGGCGTACAGTGGCAGTTCGACCGTACCGCTGTCCGGCACACGTGCGGCGTGGGGCTGGCCCACGACCACAGGCTCGCGCCAGGCCGCGTCGCGGTAAAGGCGATAGGGAATCAGCCGGGCCCTGGCGTCGCCACTGGCCAAAAAGCGCAGTTCACCGGCACCCCCGTGCTGGCCACCATCGACCCGTACCTGGTAGGGCGTGTCGGGGTTGCATTCCAGTCGCGGTGGGCGCTGGTTGAGCAGCACTCCACTCAAGGGTGCACCAGGCCCATCCAGACGTGCGGCAGCGCCCAGGTCGATCCGACCGAGGTCCTGCGCTCCCGCCTCGCGCTGCTGGTTGACCAGCATGCAGCCCCGTTGCACCTGCACCCTCACCTCCACGAGGAAGTCCGCTGCCACAGCACTGCCACTCAACAACAGGCCCCACAGTGCGGCCACCAAGCGTCCCGTCACTGTCACGTCCCTTGTTTCTCTGTCCTGACTCTGAGCGTAGCAGCCGGTGGCTTGCCCGTGGCCGCTGCCCGCCACTCTTTGGTAGTAACAACAAAGGGTTAGATCGATCCCCCAGCCACGGCAAAGAAATTTTCGACTGGCGTCGAACCCAAGCGCCTCCAGTGCCTCCAATGGCCATAGGCCGGCAAAGCTGTGCGCATTCTGTTACGGTGCGCAGCAGCCACCAAGCCCGCATCAGACGCATGCGCGCCATGCATGGACGAACATGACAGGAGCGTATCCATTGACGACCACAGACATCGCACTCGCCGAAGCCGTGGAACGCTGCGCCCAGGAGCCGATCCAGGTACCTGGCAGCATCCAGCCCCACGGCTTTCTGCTGGTGCTGGACGAACAGGACCTGCGTATCCTCCAGGCCAGCGACAATGTCGAACGCTGGCTAGGCGTGCCCGCCCGTGAACTACTGGGGTGCACCTTCGCCGACGTGGTCAGCGACAGTTTCGACCTGCGCGCCCATCTTGAGCGCCTGCCCGGCGACGACGTGTTCCCCTTCCATATCGGCGATGTCCACCTGCGCAACGGGGCACCCTGCGGCGACCGGCTACGCCTGCTGACCCATCGCCATGATCAGGTACTGATCGCAGAGTTCGAGCCCGTGCGTCAGCCTCTCGGCCCGGTCGACCAAGGCGACTATTACCCACTGGTGCGTGGTTTCGTCAGTAGCCTCAACAACGCCGCAACCCTGGAAGAGTTGCTGCAGCAGACTGTATTGCAGATAAAGCGAATCACGGGGTTTGGCCGGGTCAAAGCTTACAGCTTCGATACCGAGGGTAATGGCCAGGTGCTGGCTGAAGTGGCCGATGCCGGCTACCCCCGCTACCTGGGCCTATGCTTCCCGGCCTCGGATATCCCCCGCCAGGCCCGCGAGCTTTATAGGGTCAACCGCATCCGCGTGATCGAGGATGCCAACTACCAGGCCGTACCCCTGGTGCCGGCGGCCAACCCGCGCACCGGCAAGCCGCTGGACATGAGTTTTGCCGCGTTGCGCAGCGTGTCGCCGGTGCACCTGCAGTACATGCGCAACATGGGCACCATGGCGTCGATGTCACTGTCGATCGTGGTCGGTGGGCAACTGTGGGGGCTGGTGTCATGCCACCACGAGCAACCTCGCCCGGTCGACCTGCGCACCCGCACAGCCTGCGAGCTGCTGGCCAGTGTGCTGTCGCTGCAGATCGAGTCGCGTGAGTCCCACGCCAATACCCGAAAACTGCTCGACCTGCGCCAGCACATCGTACGGATGATCTCCTCGATGGCCGACCATGACAGTGTCAGCGAGGGCCTGCGCGCCCTGCCCGAGGTGCTGCTGGCCTTCGCCGGGGCGAGCGGCGCGGCGGTCATTTCCGCCGAGCGCTGCGACCTGATTGGCCAGACACCGCCGGCAGCGCAGGTCACGGCACTGGTGCACTGGCTGGCCCAGCGTGATGATGAGACGGTGTTCCACAGTGACAACGTACGCCGTGACATCGACGAACTGCCCGAGCTGGCCGAGCATGTCGGTGGCGTGCTGGCAGTGGCCATTTCCCAGATCCACTCACACTACCTGCTGTGGTTCCGGCCCGAGCAGGTACGCACAGTCAACTGGGCCGGGCGGCCCGACAAACAGATAGGCCCGCAGGGGGCGCTAAACCCGCGGCACAGCTTTGAACACTGGCAGGAACAGTTAGGCGGTTACTGCGAGCCGTGGGACCCGCTGACGATCGAAGGCGTGGTCGAACTGCGCACCGCAGTACTCGGCATTGTCTTGCGCAAGGCAGAAGAGATGGCGCAACTGGCAAATGAACTACGCCGCTCGAACAAAGAGCTCGAAGCCTTCAGCTACAGCGTGTCCCATGACCTGCGCGCACCCTTGCGGCATATCGCCGGCTATACCGAACTGCTCGGCGAAATCGAAGGCCAGGGCCTGAGCGAGCGCGGCCGGCGCTTTCTCAAACACATCGAGGAGGCCGCGCAGTTCGCCGGTAGCCTGGTGGATAACCTGCTCAACTTCTCGCAGATGGGCCGCTCGGCGCTACGCCTTTCGGATGTCGACCTCAATGCCTTGGTCGAAGCCATCCGCCAGGAACTGGCGCCTGATTACGAAGGGCGTGAGATCATCTGGGACGTGGCACCGCTGCCCAAGGTGATCGGTGACCCGGCTTTCATCAACCTGGCGCTGCACAACCTGATCGCCAACGCCATCAAGTACACCCGTGGTCGCGAGCCTGCACGCATCGAAATCGGCGCACACCAGCACGAAGAGGAAATCGAAGTCTATATTCGCGATAATGGCGTGGGCTTCGACATGGCTTATGCCAACAAACTCTTCGGTGTGTTCCAGCGGCTGCACCGCATGGAGGACTTCGAGGGCACCGGGATCGGCCTGGCCAGCGTGCGGCGGATCATCGAACGTCATGATGGACGAGTCTGGGCCCAAGGCCAGGTCGACCAGGGCGCCAGCTTCCATTTCACCCTTCCCCGTCATCCAGAAACAAACTGAGGCACCCGTACAATCATGCTCAAGCCTATCCTGCTGGTAGAAGACAACCCCAGGGACCTGGAACTCACGCTCCTGGCTCTGGAGCGTAGCCAGTTGGCCAACGAGGTCATCGTTCTGCGCGACGGCGCTGATGCCCTTGACTACCTGCTGCGCCGCAACACCTATGCCGAGCGCGCCGACGGCAACCCTGCGGTGCTGCTGCTGGACCTGAAACTGCCCAAGGTCGATGGCCTGGAAGTGCTCAGGGAAGTACGCGCCACGCCCGAACTGCGCAGCATCCCGACGGTGATGCTGACCTCTTCGCGGGAGGAGCCCGACCTGCTGCGTGCCTATGAACTGGGGGTAAACGCCTACGTGGTCAAACCCGTGGAGTTCAAGGAGTTCGTTGCAGCGATTTCCGACCTTGGGGTGTTCTGGGCCGTACTCAATGAACCACCACCCGGCTCGCTGCGCCTTAACCGGCGCGGCAGCAACTGAGGCCAACCGCAAAGATGCTGCCAACGCCGCTCAAATTACTGATGGTCGAAGACAGCTCGCTGGATGCCGAGCTGACCCTGCTGAGCCTTGAGCGCAGCGGCTTGCAGCTGCAGTCGCAGCTGGTGTTCGACCATGTCGCCGCCGAGCATGCCCTGGGCGAAGCCCGCTATGACCTGATTCTGTGTGACTGCGTGCTGCCGGGCTCGTCCGGCACTGACGTACTGGCCATCGCCCAGCGCCTGGCGCCGGACACGCCGTTCATTTTCCTTTCGGGCATCTACGGTGAAGAACACGCGGTGGAGATGATCCGCCTGGGTGCCACCGATTATGTCCTGAAAAAGAACCTGCCCTTGCTGCCCAAGGCAGTGCGCAGAGCGCTTACCGAAGTGCAAGAGCGGCAACGGCGGCGCCGTGCCGAGGAAGCCCTGGCGGACGTGGAGGCACGCGCACGGATCGCCATCGATGCCGCCGGCATGGGCACCTGGGACTTTCGCCCCGAAGAAGGGCTGCTGATCTGGGACGACCGCTGCAAGACCCTGTTCGGTCTGCCGGTAGACACAGAGATGAGCCTTGACGTTTTTTATGACGGCATCTATCCCGAAGACGTACCCCGGGTACGCGAAGCGGTGGAATACGCCATGCGCCCGGACAGCGACGGGCTGTACCGGGCCGAATTCCGCATTGCCCAACCAAACGGTCTGGAACCGCGCTGGCTGCTCAGCAGTGGCCAGAGCCAGTTTGTCGATGGCCGCTGCACACGCTTTTCGGGCGTGCTACAGGACATCCACACACAGCGCTTGGCCACCCAGGCGCTCAAGCAACTCAACGAAATGCTTGGCGAACGAGTGGAGCGCCGCACCCGCGAGCGCGACCGTGCGTGGGAGCTGTCCCAGGACTTGCTCGCGGTACTCAACAAAGACCTAACGCCGGTCGCACTGAACCCTGCCTGGGAGGCCAGCCTGGGTTTCTCGCGCGAGCGACTGAGCCAGACCTCGTTATTGCAATTGCTGCCCGAACCGGACCAGGAAGCGCTGCTGACCGAACTGGCCGCCCTCGCCCATGGCCGCACCAGCGCGCGCTTCGTCGGCCGCATCCAGCATGCAGGCGGCCAGTTGCGCTGGCTGTCATGGGTGGTGGTGCCGGAAGACACGCTGCTCTATGTGGTAGCCCGTGACATCACCAGCGAGCGCGAAGCAGCCATGGGCCTGGCCGACGCCAACGACCGCCTGCGCGAACAGATCACCGAGCGCGAGCGCATCGAGGCGGCACTGCAGCAGATGCAACGGCTGGAGGCGGTCGGCCAGCTCACTGCGGGGGTTGCCCACGACTTCAATAATCTGCTGACAGTCATCCTTACAGGCTCAAGCTTCCTTGAGCGTGACCTGGACAAAGGCGACCTGGAAAAAGCGCGCAAACGCCTGACGCATATCCGCGAGGCCGGTGAACGCGGCGCCAAGCTGACATCACAGCTGCTCGCCTTCTCCCGCCGCCAGCGCCTGGAACCGGTACCGCTGAACCTCAACCGCACCCTGGGCGGCCTGGAGGAACTGCTGCGCCGCACCCTGGGCGGGAGCATTTCTGTGCGCCTGGACCTGGACCACAGCCTGTGGCAAGCGCTGACCGACCCGACCCAGACCGAAATGATCATTCTCAACCTGGCGATCAACGCCCGCGACGCCATGCCCGATGGTGGCCAGTTGACGCTAGCCACACGCAATACCCGGATCAAGGCCCGCCCGCAGCGGCCGGAAGACCCGGAGCCGGGCGAGTACGTGATGCTGAGCATCCGCGACACCGGCTGCGGCATGAGCGAAGAGGTGGTGGCCAAGGTGTTCGAGCCCTTCTTCACGACCAAGGACATCGGCAAAGGCTCGGGCCTGGGGCTGGCCCAGGTGTTCGGCTTTGCCAAGCAGTCCGGTGGCGGTGTGCGCATCGACACCGCGCCTGGGCATGGCACCCAGGTTGCCGTTTACCTGCCCGCAGTGAAGCATGAGCTGGCTGCGGACCCGGTGATCCCGGCTGCATCGCAGTCAATCAGCGACAGTGGCCGCGACCGCATGGTGCTGCTGGTGGATGACGACCACCTGGTGCGCGACATGCTCGGTGATGTGTTGCGCCAGTACGGCTATCAGGTACGCCAGGCACACAGCGGCGAACAGGCATTGGCCCAGCTGGACGACGAGATCGACCTGTTGCTGACCGACTTTGCCATGCCCGAATTCAACGGTGCCCAATTGGCATTGGCCGCACGTGAACGGCATCCGCGCTTGCCGGTGGTTTTTCTGACCGGCTATGCCGAGCTGGAAGGGCTGGATCTGCCGGACAGCCTGGTGATGCAGAAACCGGTGCAGGCTGAGGAGTTGGCCCGCGTGCTGGATGAACTGTTGCGGGTGAACAGGTAATAACGCTATAGCGGTAGAGGCCCATCGCCAGCAAGCTGGCGACCGGCCTCTACGAACGCCAGAAACGAAGAAACCCAGCGCGGATAGTCATCTGCACTGAATCAAGAATTTTTGTGGTGATGCTGAAAATGGCAGGGGCGGCTGGATTCGAACCAACGCATGGCAGGATCAAAACCTGCTGCCTTACCGCTTGGCGACGCCCCTGTATCGGATGCAGCGTTAACTGCTCTGACCATTCCAAATGAGTGACAACTGGGTTGTTGTCTTGGAATGCGCGGCACTTTAACAACATTCCCTGCACCTGGGAAGCCCCTTGTGCAAAAAAATGCTTTAAAACAGCAGGTTAGTGTTTTTCGGGCCTTTCACAGGCCGCAAAGTGACCATCCGTCGCTTTTATACCGCCTCGCTTCAACACAATCGCATTCCGCCCTTCCAATCAGATAAGCAATTTGCATTGACCAAGGAGGATGCCATGCCTGTTTCCCACGACCTGTACCAGGACCTGCACTACCCTCGCGAAATCGTTCAGCAGCGCCGTCAACAGGACAAGACTCTTGACCGAATGCTTGACGAATACGTCGACATCGACAACCAGGTACTGGCTGCCGAGGCGATTTCAGCGGGAAACTTTCAGGACGACGATCTGCGCCGACTCAAGGAACGCCGGCTGGCCATCAAATACATGATCGAGCGTCAACTGGAACGCAGGGTTTGAGTTATCCGCTCAACTGATAGAAGCCCCGCACTTTTTCTATTGGTTAAAAGGGCCGACCTGGGGCAAGCTGCGCGCTGACCTTCCTTTGCCCAAGGAGCTTAGCTTTTGTCAGCCTGGATCCCTTCCCCCCTGCGCCAGCTGGGTCAACGCCTGCGAACCGCCACCTCCAACCAGAGCGAACTGCTGGCATGGTTCGAAGACAAGGCGCGCAGCCGTGGCTATCAGCTCAGTGAGGACCAGCGCCGGGTCATTCAGGCCATGGCCGAGCAGCTTGCCCGCTTGCCAGGCGGCGAACCACGCAGCCTTTACTTGTACGGTTCAGTGGGCCGCGGCAAGAGCTGGCTGCTGGACGGTTTCTTCCAGGCAGTGCCGATCGAGGCGAAAAAACGCCTGCACTTCCATGATTTTTTTGCCCGCCTGCACCAGGGCATGCACTGTCACAGGCTGCTTGACGATGCCCTGGGCGCGACGCTGGACGCATTGCTGGGCGACTGCCAGGTGCTGTGTTTCGACGAATTCCATGTGCATGACATCGGTGATGCCATGCTCCTCACCCGCCTGTTCAATGCCTTGTTCGCGCGCGGCATCTTCCTGCTGGTGACCTCGAACTACGCACCCGAGGGGCTGCTGCCCAACCCGCTCTACCACGAGCGATTCCTGCCGGTGATCCGCCTGATCAATGGCCGTATGGAGGTACTTGAAGTTGGCGGTGACACAGACTTTCGGAGCCTGCCGGCCAACCGTGAACATCAGCGCTTTACCCAAGGCCATTATGTATGGCCAGGCGATGCGGCCCAGCGCCTGGCGCTGAAAGTGCCGGCCGCGCAACCGCTGACGCTGGAGGTGAACAAACGCAATCTTCGCGCGCTTGCCAGTGATGACAGGCAAGTGATGTTTGCGTTTGACGACCTGTGTGAGCAGCCCACAGCGGTGGTCGATTATCTGCAGCTTGCCCAGCGCTATGAGGCGTGGATCATCGACGGGCTGGATGACCTCTGCGAGTGCTCATTGGCCGCACAGCAGCGCTTCGTCAACCTGGTGGATGTGCTCTACGACCAGGACCGGCAGGTAACGGTGATCGGGCAGCGGCCGCTGAGCGAAAGCCTGGGCGGGGCTATTGCCGACCTGATGCGCACCCGCAGCCGGCTGGGGCAGTTGCATCAGGTGGGGCCGGAGGATGTCAGCGGCTGAACCCCTCACATTCCCAGGCTAGCCAGGCAACCCGGTCAGCCTGCCCTGGGGAGATCCGCCAGCACCGCTTCAATCTCCCGCAATACCGCTGGATCATCCAGTGTCGAGGGCGGCACATATGCCTGGCCATCGGCAATCTTGCGCAGCACCGCCCGCAGGATCTTGCCCGAGCGGGTCTTGGGCAGCCGTTTCACCAAGCGCACCCGGTTGAAGCACGCCAACGCGCCGATCTCTTCACGCACCCTGCCCACCAAGTCCACTAACAGTTGCGCCTCGGTAATACCCTCACCGTCCTTGAGCACCACCAGCGCCAAGGGCACCTGGCCCTTGATCTCGTCATGTACGCCGATTACCGCGCATTCGGCCACCGCAGGGTGGCACGCCACCAAGTCCTCCATCTCACCGGTGGAAAGACGATGGCCAGAGACGTTGATCACGTCATCGGTTCGCCCCATGATGTAGACGAAGCCATCGTCATCCAGGTAGCCACCATCACCGGTGTGGTAGTAACCCGGGTAAGTCTGCAGATAAGCCTGCAGGTAGCGCTCATGATCGCCCCACAAGGTCTGGCTGCAACCGGGCGGCAGCGGCAGGGCGATGACGATGGCGCCCTGATGGTTCGGGCCCAGCAGGTGCCCATCGTCATCCAGCACACGTACGTCATAGCCCGGCACCGCGCGGTTGCTCGAGCCCGGCCGCGCCGCGCTGCCCTCCAGCCCCACGCATGGCGCGGTGACTGGCCAGCCAGTCTCGGTCTGCCACCAATGGTCGTGCACCGGCTTGCCGGTAACCCGTTCCAGCCATTGGTGGGTACTTGAATCGAGCTTTTCCCCCGCCAGGAACAACTGGCGCAGCGAGCTCAAGTCATGTCGCCGGATCAACTCGCCATCCGGGTCCTCCTTACGGATCGCCCGCATGGCGGTCGGTGCACAGAACAAGGCATTGACCCCATACTGCTCAACCACACGCCAATAGGCCGACGCATCCGGGGTGCGGATCGGCTTACCTTCGTAGAACACCGTGGTGCAGCCGCTCATCAGTGGCCCATAGACGATCAGCGAATGACCGACCACCCAGCCCACATCGGAAATGCCCCACCACACGTCACCGGCGTGCATGCCGTAGATGTGGCGCATGGCATAACAGAGGGCGACAGCGTTGCCACCGTTCTCACGGACGATGCCCTTGGGTTTGCCCGTGGTACCAGAGGTGTACATGATGTAAAGCGGGTCTGCCGATTCCAGCTCGACCGCAGGCACAGGCTCGGCATTTACCAGCGCTTGCTGCCAGTCAAGGTCGCGGTTTGGCTGCAACCGGGCGCGAGCCTGGGGCCGCTGCAGCACCAACACCTGGCGCGGCTGATGGTGAGCCAGTTGCAGTGCGCGGTCGACCAGCGGCTTGTACTCGATCACCCGATCGAACTCCAGGCCGCAGGAGGCCGTCAGCAGAAGGGTTGGCCGCGCATCATCGATACGCAGGGCCAGTTCGTTGGCTGCAAAACCACCGAACACCACCGAGTGCACCGCACCGATACGCGCGCAGGCGAGCATGGCCATGGCCGCCTGCGGCACCATCGGCATGTAGATGATCACTCCATCGCCTTTGCCCACCCCCAACTGGCGCAGCAAACCGGCCAGGCGCGCCACCTCGTCACGCAGCTGGTTGTAGCTGAACGTTTGCTGCACGCCGGTCACGGGGGAGTCGTAGATCAACGCCGCCTGCTCGCCACGGCCCAACTCGATTTGCCGATCGAGGGCCAGGTAGCAGCTGTTCAGGCGGCCGTCAGCGAACCAGCGATGGGTGCCGTCCGGGTTTTCCTGCAGCGTCAGGGTGGGTTTGCGGTACCAGGCCAGATGTTTGGCCTGTTCGGCCCAAAAGGCAGCAGGGTCGGCAATGGAATGAGCGTAGTTGTGCTGGTAGGTCATGTTGATGGCAACCCGGTACTTGTTGTTATTGAAGGGCGAGCCTTGAGTATGGACCGCCACGCCCGGGCTGCCATGGGACTAAAGTCACAACGCATATGCAGATTTGCAGCGTCGGCGAAAGCGCCCCATAACGGTGCAAAGCCTCTAGAATAGGCCACCCTCCCCGCCACAGAGCAGCCCATGGATATCGAGCAGGCCCGAACCTTTCTGGAAGTCGTACGGTGCGGCAGCCTCGTCGCCGCCGCCGAACGCCTGTTCGTGTCACAGACCGCCATTACCGCCCGCGTTCAGCGCCTTGAGCAGCAACTGGGCTGCCAGCTGTTCGTGCGTAGCCGCAACGGCGCCAGCCTGACCAGTGATGGCGAAGCCTTCGTCAGCTATGCCAACCAGCTGGTGCAGACGTGGGAAGCGGCGCGCCGTGACCTGCCGCTGCCTGAGGGCTGCCAGCAGGTGCTGCACGTAGGGGCGGAAGTGAGCTTGGGCAACCCGATGCTGCTCGACTGGGTCAGCGCCTTGCACTGCGCATTACCCAGCCACGCTATCCGCAGCGAGGTCAGCGACGGTGAGTCCTTGCTGCGCAAGGTAGAGATGGGCCTGCTGGACGCCGCACTGGTCTATCAGCCCACCTACGGTCCGGGCCTGCAGGTAGAGCAGTTGATGGAAGAGAAGCTGATCCGCATACGCCGGGTCGAGCAACCCGACCCGTACATCTACATCGACTGGGGCGAGGCCTTCCGCCGCCAGCACGACGCCGCCCTGCCCGACTGCGCGCGACCGGCGCTGAGCTTCAACCTCGGGCCGCTGGCCCTGCAGTTCATTCTCGACAAAGGCGGCAGCGGCTATTTCCGTACCCGCGTGGTGCAGGCGTATCTGGACAGCGGAGTATTCGAGCGGGTGCCGCAAGCTCCGGAGTTCACCTACCCGACCTTCCTGGTATACCCGCGCAAGCGCGACAGCGAGGCCCTGCAACAGGCCTTCGCGATGCTGCGCCGGCTGGTGGCCTCCGGCGCCAGTGATTGGTCACAACGCTGGGACCCGCTGATCTGAAACGCTGCCAGCGCCACTGAGCAACTGGCGCTTAAGGCCGGCGATCAGGTCGGTCTGGGTGATCACACCGACCAACTGGTCGCCATCGATCACCGGCAGGCAGTGCAGCCCTTGCTCGCACAGCAGGGGCAGCAGGCGTTCCAATGGGTGCTGGCTGCTGACACTGATGACCTGCCGGCTCATCACCTGCTCCATACGCACGGCCTTGCCCGCGAAAAGCCCCCGCCAGCTGAACCGGCCACGCTGCATGGCCGGACCGAGCAGATCGCTGAGACTGACGATACCCACCAGCTTGCCCTGTTGCAGCACCGGCAGGGTTTTCAGGTGATGACTGGCGAGCATCTTCCAGGCCTGTTCCAGGGTGGTGTCGGGTGCGGCGAACTGCACATCGCGCGACATCACCGACGCTGCGGTGATCCCGCCCAGGCTGCGCTGCAGGGCATGCTGCTCGGTGGCCAGGATGATGCGCTCCAGTTCATCGCGGGTGACGTCGACGAACTCACCCAGCTCTTCCAACGCCTGATCCAGATCCGCACCACTGACCCCGACCCGCTCGCTGGGCAAGGGGTCGTGGGTGTGGTGCTGGTCCTTGCGTGGTGCAGCGCCCTTGGGGTAATGCACGCCGGTCAAACGGTTGTATACCACTGCCACCATCACCAGAATCAGCGCGTTGAGCAACACGGGCTCCAGCAGGTGGTCGCCCAACGCCGTCAGCCCTGAATCGGCCAGCACCGCGCTCACCGCAACACCGCCACCCGGCGGGTGCAGGCAGCGCAACAGGCACATCAGCAAAAGCGAGATGCCCAAGGCAGCCGCCGCAACCCACAGGTGGGGGCCGAACCCCTCGCGCATGGCAAGGCCCACTGCACCCGCCAGCGCATAGCTGCCCAGCACCGGCCAGGGCTGAGCCAACGGGCCGGAATGCACGGCGAACACCAGCACTGCCGAAGCCGCAAGAGGGCCCAGCAGGTGCAAGGCGATGCCAGGCCCGTAGGCCATGCCGGTCAACCAGCCAGCGAGGAACAAACCGAGCAGCGCGCCGATGCCGGCACGCAGCCATTGTTTTGGAGGAATATTAAGGGGCGACGGCAACAGCCGCTGCAGACGACTTTCGGAACGCGAGGCAGTCATTCAAGTAATCGTGTTTGTGGTTCTGATGAAAAAGAAAGCCCAGCCAAACTGGCCTGGGCCCTAGGGGCTCCGTCCGTGGAAGAGATGGAAACCGCAGGGTTTCGTCAGTGGATTGTGCCGCCCTGTGTCGGACTTGGGCCAATTCAAAAAAATGCGGTTGCACTGCAGTTTTTTTGCAGTGCTGCTAGCCGGCGCTAGGGCCAGAGAGAATCAGCGCGCCTTGCGCGGTAATTCGATACTCACCCGCAAACCACCCAAAGGGCTCTCGAGCAAGGCCAAAGACCCACCCCAGGCATCGACGATATCCCGCACGATCCCCAGCCCAAGGCCATGCCCATCCACTTGCTCATCCAGCCGCGAACCACGCTCAAGCACCTGCAGACGCTGGCTTTCAGGTATGCCCGGACCGTCGTCGTCGACCCACACTTGATAGCCTTCGGTCGTCGGGGCTATGCCCAGGCGCACTTCGCTGTCTGCCCACTTGCAGGCGTTATCCAGCAGGTTACCTAGCAGCTCCAGGAAGTCCTCCCGGTCCCAAGGCAGCAGCAACCCTGGCGGTACATCGCGCTCGAGCAACAAGCCTTCGCCATGGATCATGCCCAAGGTAGCGAGCAAGCCCGGAAGCTCGGTATCGCAGTCGAATTGGGCGCCAGGCAGCGCATCCCCGGCCAGGCGCGCCCGGTTCAGCTCGCGTGCCAGGCGCTGCTGGATCTGCTCCAACTGCTCGCGCAGTTGCGCACGCACATCGGGCAAGTCATTCAAGCGCTCGCTGGACGCCAGGCTCAGCAGCACCGCCAATGGCGTCTTCAATGCATGGCCCAGGTTACCCAACGCGTTGCGCGAACGGCGCAGGCTGTCTTCGGTATGGCTGAGCAAATGGTTGATCTGGCCCACCAGCGGTGCCAGTTCGCTGGGCACTTGGGCATCGAGCTGCGAGCGCTGGCCTTGCTGCAATTGAGCAATCTGCTGACGCGCCCGCTCCAGCGGGCGCAACGAGCGGGTGACAGTGATGCGCTGCAGCACCAGCACCAGGATCAGCGCTACCAGACCCATGCCCAGGCCGATCTGCTGCAGGCGCCGGAACCCCTCGCGCACAGGCGAGTAATCCTGGGCAACGCTGATCGAAATGTCCTGGCCCAGCCGCCGGTAATCGGCACGCAGTGCAAGCAACTGCTGGCCTTCCGGGCCCAGTTCGTGGCTGTCGGAAAGGCCAGGGGCGGCTGGCTTCGGCATGTCCAGGTCCCACAGCGAGCGCGAGCGCCAGGTGCCCTTGTCGAAATCGATGCGGAAGTAGTAACCGGAAAACGGCCGTTGGTAGGCGGCGGAAATACGCCGCTCATCCAGCTGCAACCCCGAAGGCCCACGTACTAGCGCCACCAGCAGGTTTTCACTTTCCTTGCGCAGACCGTTTTCCAGATAGCGCTGCAAACCGGCTTCGAACAGCCATAAGGTAAGTTGCGCCAGTACCACCCCGGCCACCACCAATACGGCTACAAGGCCCAGGCTCAAGCGTGCCTGGATCGATTTCACCCGGCGCTCCCGGCGTAGATGTAGCCTTGCCCGCGGCGAGTCTCGATGACGCTGCGGCCCAGCTTGCGGCGCAGATGATTGACGTGCACTTCGAGCACGTTGGAGTCACGCTCGGTTTCACCGTCGTACAAGTGCTCGGCCAGGTGGCTCTTGGAAAGGATCTGCTGCGGGTGCAGCATGAAGTAACGCAACAGGCGGAATTCAGCAGCGGTCAACTGGATATCAACCCCTTCGCGGCTCACGCACTGGCGGCTTTCGTCCAGATGCAACCCGGCAGCTTCGAGCCTGGGCTGGTTGGCAAGGCCCTTCGCCCGGCGCAGCAGCGCCTGAATGCGCAACTGCAGCTCTTCAGGGTGGAAGGGCTTGCTCAGGTAGTCGTCCGCACCGGCCTTCAACCCCTCGATGCGCTCGGCCCACGAGCCTCGCGCGGTCAGGATCAGCACCGGCGTTGCCAGACCCGCGGCACGCCACTGCGCCAGCACCTCCAGGCCCGGCAACCCCGGCAGGCCGAGGTCCAGAATGATCAGGTCGTAGGGCTCGCTCTGGCCCTGGTATACCGCGTCCCGGCCGTCAGCCAGCCAATCCACGGCGTAGCCCTGGCGCTGCAGGCCGGCAATCAACTCGTCAGCCAGGGGAACGTTGTCCTCGACAAGCAACAGGCGCATTCAGTCGTCTTCCTCGTCTTTGA
Organism: Pseudomonas putida; assembly: GCF_016406145.1. NCBI lineage: Bacteria > Pseudomonadati > Pseudomonadota > Gammaproteobacteria > Pseudomonadales > Pseudomonadaceae > Pseudomonas > Pseudomonas putida. Next base: position 1,986,906 of record NZ_CP066306.1, on the reverse strand, counting down.
GCAGGGCACCGGTGCTGGCATCGAGCTTGATCTCGCGCACCACACCTTCCGTGGTCAGCAGCTCGACTTCGTATTCGTAGCGATCATCGTCTTCTTCCAGCTCCGCCTCCAGCAACCGCGCCCCGGGGTGACGCCCCAGGGCGGTCTCGAGCAGTTGCTCGAGCGGCAGAATCACGCCTTTCTGACGCAACTGCAGGGCCTCATCCTGATCCAGGTCGCGAGCAACAGCCAAGGAACAGACGGCCAGCAGCGAGAGTGCCAGGTAGCGCGCCGACCGGGTCAAGTGGATCATCAGCGGTCCTGTTCGTCCTTCAGCACTTCACCGGTCTTGGCGTCCAGGTCAACGTCCCATTCGACGTTCTGGGTGTCACGCATCTCGACCTTGTAGATGTAGCGACCGTATTCGTTTTCCAGCTCCGAATCGGTGACGGTGGCGCCCGGGTGCTTGGCAACGGCAGTGGCCTTGAGCTCATCCAGCGACTTGATGGTCTTGGCATTCACAAGCTTTACCACTTCGTCAGGCTGGACGTCCTTGGCCAGGGCAACGTTGGCACCGAAAGCAAGCGCAGCGGCAGTGAAAATGGCAGTCAGAGTTTTCATCAGGTTCTCTCCATCGAGATGTGCAATTTGTCTACGGAGTTAAGATTATCCACCGGTCCTTAACTCAACCTGAAAATAGCTGGCGCCATGATAGCGCAGCGCATCAACCAGCGACTCCCTATAATGGCCCTCCTGTGAGTTGCGAGGCCGTCCATGAGCGCCATCCATATCAAGTACCCGGCTCTGACCCTGAAGGCCGGCAAACGTGCCCTGCAGCAGATCCGCGAACGCGGGTTGCAGGCAGCGGACGTCGGTGTGGTGCCAGGCGCCGCTGGCGGGCCCAAGCCGCTGGGGATTCAGGGATTGGACCTGGCGCTGTTTGGCGAGTGGCTGCCATCGGCCCCTCGCCAGCGGGCATTGATTGGCGCATCGATCGGCTCCTGGCGTTTCGCCAGCGCCTGCCTTGACGACCCGGTCGCAGGCATCCGCCGCCTCGGCGAGCTGTATACCGAACAGGACTTCGCCAAAGGTGTGACCGCAGCCCAGATCAGCCGCAGCTGCCAGCAGATGCTCGACGACCTGCTGCAAGGGCGCGATGGGCAGATCCTGGCTAACCCGCACTACCGCCTGAACATCCTGGTGGTGAAGAGCCACGGCCATCTTGCCCACGACCACCGCGGCCGGTTGGGGATGGGTCTTGGCTCGGTGATCGCCAGCAACCTGCTGGGGCGCTCACGCCTGGCACGGCATTTTGAACGGATCATCCTGCACGATGAGCGTGCCACCCCGCCGCTGGATCAGCTCATAGACTTTCCCTCACGCTATCTGCCACTGGGCCTGGGCAACCTGCGCCATGCCCTGCTCGCTTCCGGCTCGATTCCGATGGTCATGGAAGGTGTGCGCGACATCCCCGGTGCCGGTGCGGGCACCTATCGCGACGGCGGTTTGCTCGACTATCACCTTGACCTGCCATACCGCGGCGACGACCTGGTGCTTTACCCGCACTTCACCGACAAGGTCGTGCCAGGCTGGTTCGACAAAGCGCTGCCATGGCGCAAGGGCGATGCCACACGCCTGCGCAATGTGCTGTTGGTGACGCCGTCACCGCAATACCTGGCCGCACTGCCCTTCGGCAAGCTGCCCGACCGCAACGACTTCAAGCGCTTCATGGGCGATGCACCCAGCCGCAAACGCTACTGGTACCAGGCCATTGCCGAAAGCCAGCGGCTGGGTGACGAACTGCTGGAGCTGATCGCCACCGGGCGGCTGCACGAACGCCTGCAAGCCTTGTAGCGACCATGCTGGTAGACTGCGCGCATCTTCGATACACACAGAGTTCTGACCGTGGAAATCTTTAAGGAATTTACCTTCGAATCGGCCCACCGCCTGCCTAACGTCCCTGCCGGGCACAAATGCGGCCGCCTGCATGGCCACTCGTTCAAGGTCGGCCTGCACCTGACCGGCCCGCTTGACCCGCACACCGGCTGGATCCGCGACTTTTCCGAGATCAAGGCGATCTTCAAGCCGATCTACGAGCAGTTGGACCACAACTACCTCAACGATATTCCAGGCCTGGAAAACCCCACCAGCGAAGTCATCGCCAAGTGGATCTGGGAGCAGGTCAAGCCGCTGCTGCCGGAGCTGTCCAAGGTGCGTATTCATGAAACCTGCACCAGCGGCTGCGAATACAGCGGCGATTGATTGGCGCTGCGCTACACGAGCACAGGTCAAGGCGTGGCAACGAGCGGGCGAGGGTGAGGAGGCACACAAGGGTTCGACACCTGCAGGCTGAACTGGCCGCGCTCGCCTCGACGGTTGTTAAGGTATGCAACCCGCTCCACCCGTCGCCTCACTTGCCGCCCGTCCGCACTGTAAAGCTTCATGTTCAAGAGCAATTGCCCTTCTTGCAACCGCTGCGGATCCAGGCCAGGGATGTACCACAACGGCGTCCGGCGCCCGGCGGTCAGCTTGTACAGTGCCGTCTCCAGATCGGTAGGCGGGTCGGCGGGTAGCACCACAGATGTCCCGAAGGGGTCTCGCAACACCAGACTGGCTGGGTCGTCCTTGCACACACCCGCATCCGAACGCGCCGGGTAAAAGCCCAGATAACCGTTTCGACTGACGTCGAGCCAGTATTCCAGTGAAGGCCATCGGTCGAGGTTATTGCCCTCATATGCCGGGCGGATCTCGTAAACGAAGCCAGTTGCAAGTCGATAGACGCCAAACCAGAAACTGTCACAAAACGCACGCTGACGATCCTCGCGTCCCCACAGCGAGTCAATCAGGAACGATTGCAACATTTCTTCGCCATAGTCCAGGCTGGTCATCAGCCAACCATCGTCACCGTTCCAGTCATCGAATTCGACCCAGAACGGCCGGGTGATTTCATCATCGTCAAACCGGGCGGCCGGCAACGGTGTATCCAGCAATTGCCAGCGGCATGTCGCGGTAAAACTCAGCAGCGGTTCAAAACACAGCTCCACCATCATCCGTACTCCATACGCTCGATAAAAACGCACAATGGCGCCCTTTCAAGGCATGGAGCAGAAAGAAGGCTTACCTCAGTTCGGCACGCAGGAACCCGGGCGCGATATAGCGCTGGTAATGCGCCTCGGACAACAAAAAGAATTCCCGGTCGATGGCATCGCGCAACTGCGGCAGCTCCCAGTCACGAAACTCGGGCAGCAACGCCATCCCGTAGGCTTCCAGGTCGCGAATCAGGCGGGCACCGCGTGCAATCAGCTGATACGCCCAACAATACTCAGACTGCTGCTCGACAAAGCGTATGGAGCGCTGCTGCAGTTGCTGACGCAGCAGGTTTGCATCAAACACTTCCAGCTTGGCCATCATCACCTGCACCAGCAACTGTTCCAGGCGCAGCAAAACGGCACGTTTCTGATCGTCGTCGTAGCCGTTCCAGTGGATGACTTCATGATGGAAGCGCTTGCAGCCACGGCACACCGTGTCTCCATAAACCGTGGAGCAAAGGCCGACGCAAGGGGTCTTGATGGACTGGTTGGGCATGGAAAAACAACGGCTTGGCGGTGGAACACAGGCCCATGTTAGCCCTTTGTCTAACCAGGGTCACTCGTTAAAGTCATGTTCGCCGCCTTACCTTCTGCGACAATTTGCCGTAGAATCATCCCGCCTTTTCAAGGCAACAATGTCCGTTGGAAGCTGTTTTCAAAGCGTCACGAGCACAGTTGATCCGGTAGAACGGCGTTGGCCCGGGCCATGCACCCCTCGCATGCCCGTGCCAGCCCTCATCAGCCCCCGTTCTGCAGGCGTAAAACTTTGAAAGCAGCTTCTGTAAGGATTCTCTGCGACCCTGGCTGGGCGGCCCAAGAAGCCGTGATGGCGCATGGGTGCAGAGAATGCTGGATGAGCGTCCCGGACTCCCTTTAGGGACCACTGATGAGGGTAATAACTGTGCTTGAAGCCTACCGCAAACACATCGAAGAGCGTGCCGCCCTGGGTATCGTGCCCCAGCCGCTGAACGCCGAACAAACTGCAGGCCTGGTCGAGCTGCTGAAAAACCCGCCGGCCGGCGAAGAAGCCTTCCTCGTAGACCTGATCACCCACCGCGTTCCACCAGGAGTCGACGAAGCTGCCTACGTCAAGGCTGCTTTCCTGTCTGCCGTGGCCAAGGGTGAAGCCAACTCGCCACTGATCGACCGCAAGCACGCCACCGAGCTGCTGGGCACCATGCAGGGCGGCTACAACATCGAAACGCTGGTCGCGCTGCTGGATGACGCCGAACTGGGCGCCGTCGCGGCCGAAAAGCTCAAGCACACCCTGCTGATGTTCGATGCCTTCCACGACGTGGCCGAAAAAGCCAAGGCAGGCAATGCTCACGCCAAGGCCGTGCTGGAATCCTGGGCTGCCGGCGAGTGGTTCACCTCGCGTCCGGCCATCGCCGACAAGTACACCCTGACCGTGTTCAAGGTGCCCGGCGAAACCAACACCGACGACCTGTCCCCTGCCCCGGACGCCTGGTCGCGCCCTGACATCCCGCTGCACGCCCTGGCCATGCTGAAAATGGCCCGCGACGGCATCGAGCCACAGCAGCCGGGCTCTGTCGGTCCGCTGGCGCAGATCGAAGCGGTCAAGGCCAAAGGCTTCCCGGTCGCCTACGTCGGTGACGTGGTCGGTACCGGGTCTTCGCGCAAATCCGCCACCAACTCGGTGCTGTGGTTCTTCGGCGACGACATCCCGTACGTGCCGAACAAGCGCGCCGGTGGCTTCTGCTTCGGCACCAAGATCGCCCCGATCTTCTACAACACCATGGAAGACGCCGGCGCCCTGCCGATCGAATTCGACTGCACCAACCTGGGCATGGGCGACGTCATCGACGTTTACCCATACAAAGGTGAAGTACGCCGGCACGACAGCGACGAGCTGGTCACCAGCTTCGAGCTGAAAACCGAAGTACTGCTGGATGAAGTCCGCGCTGGCGGCCGCATCCCGCTGATCGTCGGCCGTGGCCTGACCGAAAAAGCCCGAGCCGAGCTGGGCCTGGGTGCATCCGACCTGTTCAAGAAGCCAGAGCAGCCTGCCGATTCCGGCAAGGGCTTCACCCTGGCACAGAAAATGGTCGGCCGTGCCTGCGGCCTGCCGGAAGGCCAGGGCGTGCGCCCAGGTGCTTACTGCGAGCCGAAGATGACCACCGTCGGCTCCCAGGACACCACTGGCCCGATGACCCGCGACGAGCTGAAAGACCTGGCGTGCCTGGGCTTCTCCGCTGACCTGGTGATGCAGTCGTTCTGCCACACCGCAGCCTATCCAAAGCCGATCGATGTCACTACCCACCACACCCTGCCAGACTTCATCCGCACCCGTGGCGGCGTGTCGCTGCGCCCAGGCGACGGCATCATCCACAGCTGGCTGAACCGCATGCTGATGCCTGACACCGTCGGTACCGGTGGTGACTCGCACACCCGTTTCCCGATCGGCATCTCGTTCCCGGCCGGTTCCGGCCTGGTGGCCTTCGCCGCCGCTACCGGCGTCATGCCGCTGGACATGCCAGAGTCGATCCTGGTGCGCTTCAAGGGCAAACTGCAGCCAGGCATCACCCTGCGTGACCTGGTACATGCCATCCCTTACTACGCCATCCAGCAGGGCCTGCTGACCGTCGAGAAGAAAGGCAAGAAAAACGCCTTCTCCGGCCGCATCCTGGAAATCGAAGGCCTGGACGAACTGACCGTCGAGCAAGCGTTCGAACTGTCCGACGCCTCGGCCGAGCGTTCCGCTGCCGGCTGCACCATCAAGCTGCCGGAAAAGGCAATCGCCGAGTACCTGAAGTCGAACATCACCCTGCTGCGCTGGATGATCGGCGAAGGCTACGGCGATGCCCGCACCCTGGAGCGTCGCGCCCAGGCCATGGAAGCCTGGCTGGCCAAGCCTGAGCTGCTGTCGGCTGACGCCGATGCCGAATACGCCGAAATCATCGAAATCGACCTGGCCGACGTCAAGGAGCCTGTGCTCTGCGCGCCGAACGACCCGGACGACGCCCGCCTGCTGTCGTCGGTACAGGGCGAGAAGATCGACGAAGTATTCATCGGTTCGTGCATGACCAACATCGGCCACTTCCGCGCTGCCGGCAAGCTGCTGGAGAAGGTCAAGGGCGGTATTCCGACCCGTCTGTGGCTGGCTCCGCCAACCAAGATGGACGCCCACCAGCTGACCGAAGAAGGCTACTACGGCATCTACGGCAAGGCCGGTGCGCGCATGGAAATGCCAGGCTGCTCGCTGTGCATGGGTAACCAGGCACGCGTGCAGACCGGTTCGACCGTGGTCTCCACCTCGACCCGTAACTTCCCGAACCGCCTGGGCGACGCCACCAACGTCTACCTGGCATCGGCCGAGCTGGCGGCTGTCGCATCGATCATCGGCAAGCTGCCGACCGTCGAGGAGTACATGCAGTACGCGAAAGACATCGACAGCATGGCTGCCGACGTTTACCGCTACCTGAGCTTCGACCAGATCGCTGAGTTCCGCGAAGCTGCGGCCAACGCCAAGATCCCGGTTGTCCAAGCGTAATCAGCAGTACGCTTCAAGAAAAACCCCGGCATGAATGCCGGGGTTTTTTATTGCTCTTGCTCGCCTCAGGTCACGAACAAATCCACAAACCGGTGTACCGCCGTACCCTCCAGCCGCTGTTGATCCTCGCACAGCTCGAAAATCTCCAGGCAACGCTGGGGCGCAAACCGCGTCGCCAGGTTGTCCCTGAACTTGGCCTCCAGCAAGGGGATGCCCTCCCCGCGCCGGCGCCGGTGCCCGACCGGGTATTCCACCACCACCTGTTCGGTACTGCTGCCATCCTTGAAGAACACCTGCAAGCCATTGGCGATCGAGCGCTTGTCCGGCTCCAGGTATTCGCGGCTGAAACGAGGGTCCTCGACCACCTCCATCTTTTCGCGCAGACGGTCGATGCTCGGGTGGGCGGCGTGGAAGGCATCTTCGTAATGCTCGGCCACCAGATGGCCGAATATAAGCGGCACCGCCACCATGTACTGCAGGCAGTGGTCGCGGTCAGCAGCATTGGCCAGCGGGCCGACCTTGGAAATGATGCGAATGGCTGATTCCTGGGTCGTGATGACGATACGGTCGACTTCGTGCAGACGGTTGCGCACTTGCGGGTGCAGGCTCACAGCGGCTTCGCAGGCGGTCTGGGCGTGGAACTCGGCCGGGAAACTGACCTTGAACAACACGTTCTCCATCACGTAGCTGGCCAACGCCTGCGGTATGCGCAGCGCCTGCTGGGCAGAAGGCTTGAGCGCCAGGTCCTTGTTGGTATGGCTGAACGACACATCATAAAAACCCCACTGCGGCGCGGTCAGCACCCCGGGCACACCCATCTCGCCACGCAGCGCGATATCGGCCAGGCGTACGCCCCGGCTGGAAGCATCACCGGCAGCCCACGACTTGCGTGAGCCGGCGTTGGGTGCATGACGGTAGGTGCGCAGCGCCTGGCCATCGACAAAGGCGTGGGACAAGGCCGAGAGCAGTTGTTCACGATTGGCACCCATCAACTTGGCGCACACGGCTGTGGAGGCCACCTTGACCAGCAGCACGTGGTCCAGGCCGACGCGATTGAAGGCGTTTTCCAGCGCCAGCACACCCTGTATCTCATGGGCCATGACCATGGCCTCGAGCACTTCGCGCATGAACAGCGGGCCTTCACCCTTGGCCACCCGTTTTTGCGACAAGTGATCAGCTACCGCAAGGATCCCCCCTAGGTTATCGGAAGGGTGGGCCCACTCTGCGGCAAGCCAGGTGTCGTTGTAATCAAGCCAACGTACGGTGCAGCCGATATCCCAGGCGGCCTTGACCGGATCGAGCCGGTAACTGGTGCCGGGCACCCGGGCGCCGTTGGGTACCACTGTGCCCTCCACCAGCGGGCCGAGGTGCTTGGTGCACTCTGGAAAGCGCAGGGCCAGCAGGCCGCAGCCCAAGGTGTCCATCAGGCAACTGCGCGCGGTGTCCAACGCCTCGGGGGACTCGACGCGGTAGGTGAGAACGTAATCGGCAAGGGTTTGCAGCACCACGTCATAGTCAGGGCGCTCGTTCAGGTCTACGTTGGCGCTCATTTGCAGCTCCTTTGATTGGGGCTGCTACGCAGCCCATCGCCGGCAAGCCGGCGCCCACAAGACCACTGCAGGCACCGGCTTGCCGGCGATGGGCCGCGCAGCGGCCTTGCTGATTCAAAGCCAAGCGCCAATGGTGCGTCAGAAGCTGTCGCCAGGCACCCTTACCCAGCCTTCCATCAACACCCGGGCACTACGACTCATGATTGCCTTGGTGACCGTCCACTCGCCATCCACCTGGCTGGCCTGAGCCCCGACCCGCAAGGTGCCGGAGGGATGGCCGAAGCGCACGGCACTGCGCTCGCCCCCGCCAGCAGCGAGGTTGACCAGCGTACCTGGAATGGCAGCAGCGGTACCGATGGCCACCGCAGCAGTACCCATCATCGCGTGGTGCAACTTGCCCATGGAAAGTGCACGCACCAGCAGGTCGATGTCAGCCGCCTCGACAGCCTTGCCACTGGACGCAGTGTAGGTGCTTGGCGGCGCAACGAAAGCCACCTTCGGCGTGTGCTGACGCCCGGCCGCCTGGTCGACATGTTCGATCAGCCCCATGCGCACGGCGCCATGGGCACGGATCGCCTCGAAACGCGTCAGCGCTTGCGCATCGCCGTTGATCGCATCCTGCAGCTCGGTGCCGGCATAACCGATATCGGAGGCATTGACGAAAATGGTCGGGATACCGGCGTTGATCAAGGTGGCTTTGAAGGTACCGACACCGGGCACTTCCAGGTCATCCACCAGGTTACCGGTAGGGAACATCGCACCGCCGCCTTCACCCTCATCGGCCGCCGGATCAAGGAATTCCAGTTGCACCTCTGCCGCCGGGAACGTCACACCGTCGAGCTCGAAGTCGCCGGTTTCCTGCACTTGGCCCTCGGTGATCGGCACATGAGCGATGATGGTCTTGCCTATATTGGCCTGCCAGATACGCACGGTGGCAACGCCATTGCGCGGGATGCGCGACGGCTCGACCAAGCCACTGCTGATGGCGAACGAGCCGACAGCAGCAGACAGGTTGCCGCAGTTGCCGCTCCAGTCGACGAAGGCCTTGTCGATGGCTACCTGGCCGAACAGGTAGTCGACGTCGTGGTCGGGCCTGGTGCTTTGCGACAGGATCACGGTTTTGCTGGTGCTTGAAGTGGCGCCACCCATGCCGTCGATCTGCTTGGCATAGGGGTCAGGGCTGCCGATGACCCGCAGTAGCAGTGCGTCACGGGCCGGCCCTGGGGCTTGAGCTGGTTCAGGGAGGTCTTGCAGGCGGAAGAACACGCCTTTGCTGGTGCCGCCGCGGATGTAGGTGGCGGGGATCTTGATTTGTGGTGCGTGTGCCATGGTTGTGCTGTCCTGATAGTCCGGCGAAATACCCTGTGGCTGCTCTGCAGCCCTTTCGCGACGCAAGGCCGCTCCTACAGCTCCGGTAGGAGCGGCCTTGCGTCGCGAAAGGGCCGCAACGCGGCCCCGCTTTTCAAGCTCAGGCGGTGGCTTCGAGGAAATCCTGGGCGAAGCGCTGCAGTACCCCGCCCGCCTCGTAGATCGACACCTCTTCGGCGGTATCGAGCCGGCAGGTCACCGGCACCTCGACCCGTTCGCCATTGCGGCGCGTAACCACCAGCGTCAGGGTTGCACGCGGCTTGCGCTCACCTGCCACGTCATAGGTCTCGCTGCCATCCAGGCCCAGGGTCTTGCGGTCGGTCCCCGGCAGGAATTCCAGCGGCAGGACGCCCATGCCCACCAGGTTGGTGCGGTGAATGCGCTCGAAGCCTTCGGCCACGATCGCCTCGACGCCCGCCAGCCGCACGCCCTTGGCCGCCCAGTCGCGGGACGAGCCTTGCCCATAGTCGGCACCGGCAACGATGATCAGCGGCTGCTTGCGCTGCATGTAGGTTTCGATGGCTTCCCACATCCGGGTCACCTTGCCCTCCGGCTCCAGGCGCGCCAGCGAACCCTGCTGCACGCTGCCATCGGGTTTGCGCACCATCTCGTTGAACAGCTTGGGGTTGGCGAATGTGGCACGCTGTGCCGTCAGGTGGTCGCCGCGGTGCGTGGCGTAGGAGTTGAAGTCCTCCTCCGGCAAGCCCATCTTGGCCAGGTATTCACCCGCCGCGCTGTCGAGCAGAATGGCATTGGAAGGTGACAGGTGGTCGGTGGTGATGTTGTCCGGCAGCACCGCCAACGGACGCATGCCGCGCAACGTGCGCTCACCGGCCAGGGCGCCTTCCCAGTAGGGCGGGCGGCGGATATAGGTACTCATCGGACGCCACTCGTAAAGCGGCGCCACTTTCGGCCCACGGTCTTCCTCGATAGCGAACATCGGGATGTAGACCTTGCGGAACTGCTCCGGTTTGACCGCCGCGCGCACCACCGCGTCGATCTCTTCGTCGCTTGGCCAGATGTCCTTGAGGCGGATCTCCTGACCATCGACTACGCCCAGTACATCCTTCTCGATGTCGAAGCGGATAGTGCCGGCAATGGCATAGGCCACCACCAGCGGCGGCGAAGCGAGGAATGCCTGCTTGGCGTACGGGTGGATGCGCCCATCGAAGTTGCGGTTGCCCGAGAGCACCGCCGTCGCGTAGAGGTCACGGTCGATGATTTCCTGCTGAATCACCGGGTCCAAAGCACCGGACATGCCGTTGCAGGTGGTGCAGGCGAAAGCGACGATACCGAAGCCCAGTTGCTCCAGCTCCTTCTCCAGCCCCGCTTCCTCCAGGTACAGCTGCACTGCCTTGGAGCCGGGCGCGAGCGAAGACTTGACCCACGGCTTGCGTGCCAGGCCGAGCTTGTTGGCATTGCGTGCCAGCAGGCCAGCTGCGATCACGTTGCGCGGGTTGCTGGTGTTGGTGCAACTGGTAATCGCAGCGATGATCACTGCGCCGTCAGGCATCTGCCCCGGTATCTCGTCCCAGGCACCAGCGATGCCCTTGGCTGCCAGCTCACTGGTGGCAACACGGGCATGCGGGTTGGACGGCCCGGCCATGTTGCGCACCACGCTCGACAGGTCGAAGCTCAGCACGCGTTCGTATTCGGCCTTCACCAACGCGTCAGCCCACAAACCCGTGGCCTTGGCGTAGGTCTCCACCAGTTTAACCTGCTGATCTTCACGGCCGGTCAGTTTCAGGTAGTCGATGGTTTGCTGGTCGATGGCGAACATTGCAGCGGTTGCACCATATTCCGGTGCCATGTTGGAGATGGTCGCACGGTCGCCGAGGGTCAGGGCGCGTGCACCTTCGCCGTAGAACTCAAGGTAGGCGCCAACCACCTTCTGCTTGCGCAGGAACTCGGTCAAGGCCAGCACCAGGTCGGTGGCGGTGATGTTGGGCGCCAGCTTGCCGCTGAGCTCCACGCCGACAATTTCCGGCAGGCGCATCCAGGAGGCGCGGCCCAGCATGACATTTTCAGCTTCGAGGCCGCCGACGCCGATGGCGATCACGCCCAGGGCGTCGACATGTGGAGTATGGCTGTCGGTGCCCACGCAGGTGTCCGGGTAGGCAACACCGCGATCGTTGTGAATTACCGGCGACATTTTCTCCAGATTGATCTGGTGCATGATGCCGTTACCGGGCTGGATCACATCGACGTTCTTGAACGCCTTCTTGGTCCAGTTGATGAAATGGAAGCGGTCTTCGTTGCGACGGTCTTCGATGGCGCGGTTCTTGTCAAAGGCCTGCGGGTCGAAGCCACCGCACTCGACGGCCAGCGAGTGATCGACGATCAGTTGCACCGGCACGACAGGGTTGACCGCCGCCGGGTCGCCGCCTTTTTCGGCGATGGCGTCACGCAGGCCGGCGAGGTCGACCAGCGCGGTCTGGCCGAGGATGTCGTGGCACACCACGCGGGCCGGGAACCACGGGAAGTCAAGATCACGCTTGCGTTCGATCAGCTGGCCGAGCGAGGCGCTCAGGGTTGCAGGGTCGCAGCGGCGCACCAGGTTTTCGGCGAGCACGCGCGAGGTGTAAGGCAGGCTGTCGTAGGCACCGGGCTTGATGGCCTCGACCGCAGCACGGGCGTCGAAATAGTCCAGGTCAGTGCCTGGCAGGGCTTTGCGGTATGCAGTGTTCATAGAATTATCGGGCTCGGTCACGGTACGGTCGTGGATAAACGCACAGACGCTTCAATCACTACGGGAGCCGGCTTGCCAGCGATATGGCCGGATCAGGCGGCGCCTTCATCGCCGGCAAGCCGCCTCCCACAGGTTCGCTACAGCGCCTGCTGTTTCAGCGCTGCTCGATTGGCACGAACTGGCGCTGCTCGACGCCGATATACTCGGCGCTGGGGCGGATGATGCGGTTGTTGGCGCGTTGTTCGAACACGTGCGCTGCCCAGCCGGTCAGGCGCGAGCAGACAAAGATCGGGGTGAACAGCTTGGTCGGGATACCCATGAAGTGATACGCCGAGGCATGGTAGAAATCGGCGTTGGGGAACAGACGCTTCTGCTCCCACATGGTCTTGTCTATGGCTTCGGAAACCGGGAACAGCACCTTGTCACCGACTGCGTCGGCCAGCTGCTTCGACCAACCCTTGATCACCTCGTTGCGCGGGTCGGACTCTTTATAGATGGCATGACCGAAGCCCATGATCTTGTCCTTGCGCTCGAGCATGCGCAGCAATTCTGCGGTGGCTTCCTGCGGGCTCTGGAAGCGCTCGATCAGCTCCATCGCCGCCTCGTTGGCGCCGCCGTGCAGTGGGCCGCGCAGCGAGCCGATGGCCGCGGTGATGCAGGAGTACAGGTCCGACAGCGTCGAGGCGCAGACTCGGGCGGTGAAGGTCGATGCGTTGAACTCGTGCTCTGCATACAGGATCAGCGAAACGTTCATTACCTTGACATGTAACTCGCTCGGCTTCTTGCCGTGCAGCAGGTGCAGGAAATGGCCGCCCAGGGTGTCTTCGTCGCTGGTGCAGTCGATACGTACGCCATGGTGGGTGAAGCGGTACCAATAGCACATCACCGCCGGGAACAGCGCCAGCAGGCGATCGGTCTTGTCGTGCTGCGCGTCGAAGGTCAACTCTGGTTCCAGCGTACCCAGCACCGAGCAGCCGGTGCGCATGACGTCCATCGGGTGCGCATCGCGCGGAATGCGCTCGAGCACTTCCTTCAGCGCCTGCGGCAGGTCGCGCAGGCCCTTGAGCCTGTGTTTGTAATCGGCAAGTTCTGCCTTGCTGGGCAACTCGCCGTACAGCAGCAGGTACGCCACTTCTTCAAATTCGGCGCCTGCCGCCAGGTCGCGCACATCATAGCCCCGGTAAGTCAGGCCGGCACCGGCCTGGCCGACGGTCGACAGTGCAGTCTGGCCGGCCACCTGGCCACGCAGGCCCGCGCCACTGAGTACTTTTGCTTCGGCCATGGTGTTTCTCCTTTTTTGAATTTGTTATGGATATCGTTCTGGCTAATTCAGGGTGCCTGTACCGGCCCTATCGCCGGCAAGCCGGCTCCCACAGGCTCAACCTTGGCGCTGTACCTGTGGTAGCCGGCTTGCCGGCGATGAGGCCAGCATTGGCTCAACCTTTTTTCTGCGCAAACAGCGCATCGAGGCTCTGCTCGAAGGCGTGGTAGCCGATGGCATCGTAGAGCTCCATGCGGGTCTGCATGGTGTCGATCACATTCTTCTGCGTGCCGTCGCGACGCAGCGCGGTGTAGACATTCTCGGCCGCCTTGTTCATGGCACGGAACGCCGACAGCGGGTACAGCACCAACGACACGTCCACACCAGCCAGCTCTTGGGTGGTGAACAGCGGCGTCGCACCGAATTCGGTAATGTTGGCCAGGATCGGCGCCTTCACCCGGTCGGCGAAGGTCTTGTACATCTGCAGCTCGGTGATGGCTTCAGGGAAAATCATGTCAGCGCCGGCCTCGATGCAGGCGGCGGCGCGATCCAGCGCTGCGTTCAGGCCTTCCACGGCCAGGGCATCGGTACGCGCCATGATCACGAAGCTGTCATCGGTACGCGCATCGACCGCAGCCTTGATGCGGTCGACCATCTCCTGCTGGGAGACGATCTCCTTGTTCGGACGGTGGCCGCAGCGCTTGGCGCCTACCTGGTCTTCGATATGGATGGCGGCAGCACCGAACTTGCTCATCGAACGCACAGTGCGCGCAACGTTGAATGCCGAGGCCCCGAAGCCGGTGTCGACATCTACCAGTAAGGGCAGATCGCAGACGTCAGTGATGCGCCGCACATCGGTCAGCACGTCATCAAGACCGGTGATGCCCAGGTCCGGCAAGCCCAGCGAACCGGCGGCGACACCACCACCGGACAGGTAGATGGCCTTGAAGCCGGCGCGCTTGGCCAGCAGCGCATGGTTGGCGTTGATGGCGCCGACCACCTGCAGGGGATGTTCGGCGGCAACGGCATCGCGAAAACGCTGACCAGGGGTGCTCTTCACAGTCATTTCTCACCTCAAAGGCTATTGTTGTTGGCGTCCAGGTAGTGACGCTCGATGTTGCGTTTGGACGCGCCGATGTGGCGGCGCATCAGGAGTTCGGCAAGCTCGCCGTCACGATCGGCGATGGCATCGAGAATGCGGTGGTGTTCGGCAAAGGCCTGGCGCGGACGGTTGGGCGTGGCGGAAAACTGGATGCGGTACATGCGCACCAGCTGGTACAGCTCGCCGCAGAGCATCTTGACCAGGGTCTGGTTGCCGCTGCCCTGGATGATCCGGTAATGGAAGTCGTAATCGCCTTCCTGTTGGTAGTAGCCCACCCCCGCCTGGAACGCTGCGTCGCGCTCGTGGGTGTCCAGCACCCGACGCAGCTCGTCGATATCAACCTGGCTCATCCGCTCGGCGGCCAGTCGGCACGCCATGCCTTCCAGCGACTCACGGATTTCATACAGCTCGATCAGTTCAGCATGGCTGAGCGACACCACGCGCGCGCCTACATGGGGCACCCGCACCAGCAGGCGCTGACCCTCCAGGCGATGGATGGCCTCACGCAGCGGACCCCGGCTGATGCCGTAGGTGCGCGCAAGCTCCGGCTCGGAGATTTTGCTGCCTGGGGCTATTTCCCCCTTGACGATCGCGGCCTGAATGCGCCGGAAGACATTCTCGGACAAGGTTTCCGTTTCATCCGACGCTGAGGGGCTGGGGGTAATGAGGTCCAGCATATTGTTGACACCTTGATAAGCTCTTGAGAAGAAACTAGCGAAACAAGCTCATCCAGTCAAAGATAAAATGAACATTGTCGACAATCGTCTAAGCGCGAACTTAGTGAGTGATGGCGTTGTCAGATCGCGACGCGCTGGCGCCAAGGCATCGGCGTGATAGAATGCCGCGCCTCCAACGGAGTATGGATAGCGTTTCTGTCATCCATTCATGTTGTTGACAGATGAACCGAGGAAGCTTGCGCAGTACCTGCCAGTCGCCTTGCCCCGAACCTTGCACAGCACCGCGCCAGGACTATGAGACTTACACCCGTTTTATTGCTGTCATGCCTCACCCTGCTGCCGGCCCTTGGCCAGGCGGCGGGCAAGACCGTGTACGGTCTTAACGAATACGCTCGCCTTGGCGACCTCGACCTGGAAGTGGCCGCCAAGCTCGACACCGGCGCCAAAACCGCATCCCTGAGCGCCCGCGACATCAAGCGCTTCAAGCGCAATGGCGAGAGCTGGGTGCGTTTCTACCTGGCCATTGACGCAGCCCATTCGCACCCCATCGAACGCCCGTTGGCGCGGGTCAGCAAGATCAAGCGCCGCGCAGGCGACTATGATGCCGAATCAGGCAAGGCCTATACCGCCCGCCCGGTCATCGAACTCGAAATCTGCATGGGCCAGGCTCTGCGCACCATCGAAGTCAACCTCACCGACCGCAGCGCATTCCAGTTTCCGCTGCTGATCGGTTCCGAGGCGCTCAAGCACTTCGACGCGCTGGTCGACCCAAGCCTTAAATACGCGGCCGGCAAACCTGCCTGTGCCACCGACGCTCCCAAAGCAGAGTAATCCCGATGCGCTCTCTTACCCTACATCTGAAAGTCCTGATCACCGTACTGGTGCTGCTGGGCGTGGCGGTCACGGCTTATCAGATCTTCTTCCTCGGCATACCGGTGACCGAAGACGAAACCGACGACCTTTGGAACATCGACGCAAAGGTCGAGTTCGTCGCCAGCAGTAAGGACCCGGTCAAGGTACAAATGTTTGTACCGCCGCTGAACCGCGACTATGTCAGCCTCAACGAGAGCTTCATCTCCAACAACTACGGGGTCAGCGTCAACCGCGCCGATGGCAACCGCAAGGTAACCTGGTCGGCCCGCCGCGCCAGCGGCAACCAGACCCTCTACTACCGCCTGGTGCTGACCAAGCGCTACAGCAGCGAAAAGGCCGCCATCAAAGGCCCGACCTTCCGTGACAGCCTGGCGGTAGAAGGCCCCGAGAAGATCGCCGCTGAAGCCCTGATGGCGCCGATCCGCCAGCACTCTGCCGACGTCGAGACCTTCGTCAGCGAAACCATCAAGCGGGTCAACAACCTCAACGACGACAACGTCAAGCTGCTGCTGGCCGGCGATACCTCGCCCATGAAGAAGGCCCAGGTCATCGACCTGCTGCTGTCGATAGCGCATGTGCCGATGGAGAAGGTCCACACCATCCGCCTGGTGGCCGATACGCCGCAGTCCCCCGAGCTCTGGCTGCGCAGCTTCAACGGCAGCGACTGGCTGTACTTCAACCCGGACACCGGTGAGCAGGGCCTGCCCAGCGACCGCCTGCTGTGGTGGACCGGTGACGACAACCTGGTCACCGTCGATGGTGGCAAGAAGGCCAACGTCACTTTCAGCATGAACAACAGCGAGATGAACGCCATTCGCCTGGCCAAGCTGACCGACGAGAACACCGACGCCGACTTCCTCGAGTACTCGCTGTACGGCCTGCCGCTGCAGACCCAGCAGACCTTCATGATCATGGTGATGATCCCGATCGGCGTGCTGGTGATCCTGGTCCTGCGCAACCTGATCGGCATCCAGACCCTGGGCACGTTCACACCGGTACTGATCGCCCTGGCGTTCCGCGAGACCCAGCTGGGCTTCGGCATCGTGCTGTTCACCGTCATCACGGCATTGGGCTTGTCGCTGCGCTCCTACCTTGAGCACCTCAAGCTGCAGATGCTGCCGCGCCTCTCGGTGGTACTGACCTTCGTCGTGGTATTGATTGCCGCCATCAGCTTGTTCAGCCACAAGCTGGGGCTGGAGCGCGGCCTGTCGGTGGCGCTGTTCCCGATGGTGATCCTGACCATGACCATCGAGCGCCTGTCGATCACCTGGGAAGAGCGTGGCGGTGGCCATGCCATGAAAGTGGCGATCGGCACCCTGTTCGCAGCGTCGCTTGCCCACCTGCTGATGATGGTGCCGGAGCTGGTGTACTTCGTCTTCACCTTCCCGGCGGTACTGCTGATCCTGGTGGGCTTCATGCTGGCAATGGGTCGCTACCGCGGTTACCGCCTGACCGAGCTGGTGCGTTTCAAGGCATTTCTGAAGAAGGCTGACGCCTGATGTTTGGCCTTATCAAGACGTGGAAAGCCCTGGAGGCCCGGGGCATCATGGGTATCAACCGCCGCAATGCGGACTATGTGCTCAAGTACAACAAGCGCAGCCTGTACCCGATCGTCGACGACAAGATCATCACCAAGGAGCGTGCGCTGGCAGCGGGCATTCACGTGCCTGAAATGTACGGCATCATCGAGACCGAGAAACAGATCGACAAGCTTCACGAGATCATCGGCGGGCGCAACGACTTCGTCATCAAGCCGGCCCAGGGGGCCGGCGGTGACGGCATTCTGGTGATTGCCGACCGCTTCGAGGACCGCTACCGCACGGTTTCCGGCAAGATAATCAGCCATGAAGAGATCGAGCATCAGGTCTCCAGCATCCTTACCGGCCTGTACTCGCTCGGTGGGCATCGCGACCGCGCGCTGATCGAGTACCGGGTAACTCCCGACCAGATCTTCAAGAGCATCAGCTACGAAGGCGTGCCTGACATCCGCATCATCGTGCTGATGGGCTACCCGGTGATGGCCATGTTGCGACTGCCAACCCGCCAGTCCGGCGGCAAGGCCAACCTGCACCAGGGCGCCATCGGTGTAGGCGTTGACCTGGCCACCGGAGTGACCCTGCGCGGTACCTGGCTGAACAACATCATCAGCAAGCATCCGGACACCACCAATGCGGTGGATGGCGTACAGCTGCCGAACTGGGACGGCTTCATGAAGCTGGCAGCCGGCTGCTATGAGCTGTGCGGCCTGGGCTACATCGGTGTGGACATGGTGCTGGACCAGGACAAGGGGCCATTGATTCTCGAACTCAATGCCCGCCCTGGCCTGAACATCCAGATCGCCAACGACACCGGGCTGACCCAACGCACTCATGCCATCGAGGCGCACATCGAGGCGCTGGCCAAGGACGGTGTGACCGAAGATGCCGAACAGCGTGTCCGGGTGGCGCAAAGCCTGTTCGGGCACGTGCATCCGCACGGATAGCTCTGCCCCCATCGCCGGCAAGCCGGCCCACAGGATGGACTGCGCAGCCCCTGTGGGCCGGCTTGCCGGCGATGGCTTCAACACACTGCTCGAAAATCACACTGGCGCTAGGCGCATTTCCTGCACAGGTCTACAATCGCCCTCCTCGCTTTTACATCGCCGTCCACACTGATGCCGACCTGTACGCTCCACCCCCTGCCCTACCAGCCCGACCCCGCCGCGTACTTCGGCCGCCTGCGCCAGGCGCCCGGGGCGATCCTGCTCGACAGCGCCCGCCCAGGCGCCGAGCGCGGCCGCTTCGACCTGCTCAGCGCCTGGCCGCTGCAACACTTGCAGGTACTACCCGACGAAGATGGCCGGGCCTTCCTGCAACGGCTGCGCACCAGCCTGAAACAATTGGGCCCTGCGCAGTTGCCCGATGGTGTCGAGCTACCATTTGCCGGCGGCCTGATCGGCTACCTCAGCTACGACTTCGGCCGACGCCTGGAGCACCTGCCCTGCCTCGCCACGGATGACCTCGACCTCCCCGACGCCCAGCTTGGGTTGTATGGCTGGGCGCTGGTGACCGACCACCAGCATGGCAGCAGCCAACTGGTATTCCATCCCCAACTGGCTGATGACGAGCGTGAGCGCCTCATCGCCTTGTTTGCAGATCCCGATAACGCTGCAAGCGGCGATTTCCGCCTGCTTGCCGCCATGACGGGAGATTTGCAACCAGGGCAATACGAGGCAGCATTCGATCAGGTACAGCGCTACATCCAGGCCGGCGATTGCTACCAGATCAACCTGACACAACGCTTCCGCGCTCCTTGCCAGGGCGACCCCTGGCACGCCTACCAGGCACTGCGCAAGGCCTGCCCGACACCGTTCTCGGGTTACCAGCAACTGGCCGACGGCAGCGCACTGCTGAGCTTCTCGCCTGAACGCTTCGTCCGCGTCAGCCAGGGGCAAGTGGAGACCCGGCCGATCAAGGGCACCCGCCCGCGCTCGGCCGACCCGGCAGAAGACGCCCGCAATGCCGAGGAGCTGCGTCACAGCCCCAAGGACCGCTCGGAAAACCTGATGATCGTCGACCTGCTGCGTAACGACCTGGGCCGAACGTGCCAGATCGGTTCGGTGAAGGTGCCCGAGCTGTTCAGCCTGGAAAGCTACCCCAACGTGCACCACCTGGTCAGCAGCATCACCGGGCAACTGGCCACCGACAAGGACGCGCTGGACCTGATCGGCGACAGCTTCCCAGGCGGCTCGATCACCGGTGCCCCCAAGATTCGCGCCATGCAGATCATCGACGAACTGGAGCCCAGCCGCCGCGCGCTGTATTGCGGGTCCTTGCTGTACGTGGATGTGCGCGGTGAAATGGACAGCTCCATCGCCATTCGCAGCCTGCTGGTCAAGGATGGGCAGGTCAGCTGCTGGGGCGGCGGGGCGGTGGTGGCGGACTCCGACTGGCAATCGGAATACGAAGAATCGATCGCCAAGGTGCGGGTATTGATGGAGACGCTGCAAAGCCTGTAACTCAGCGCATGCCTGCCCCGGCCCAAGGCCGGTGCAGGCACAGCGTCTAGCCTGCCATTTTTTGTTACCATCACCTCATTACGAGCGCACAGCGCCATAGCCAAGATGGAAACCGCCTGATGAGCCAACCCTTCGACGTCGCCGCCCTGGCCGCGACCTACGCCAGCAAATCCCCGCAGGAAATCCTCAAGCTCGCCTTCGATCACTTCGGCGACGACCTGTGGATCTCTTTCAGCGGTGCCGAGGACGTGGTGCTGGTCGACATGGCCTGGAAACTGAACAAGCAGGTCAAGGTGTTCAGCCTCGACACGGGCCGCCTGCACCCTGAGACCTACCGGTTCATCGACCAGGTCCGCGAGCAATACAGCCTCCCGATCGAGATCCTCAGCCCGGACCGCGCCAAACTCGACCCGTTCGTGCAGGAAAAGGGGCTGTTCAGTTTCTACAAGGACGGCCATGGCGAGTGCTGTGGCATCCGCAAGATCGAGCCACTGCGGCGCAAGCTCGCCACCGTCAGCGCCTGGGCCACCGGCCAGCGCCGCGACCAGAGCCCAGGCACCCGCAGCCAGGTGGCAGCGCTGGAAATCGACAGCGCGTTCTCCACAGCGGAACGCACCCTGTACAAATTCAACCCGCTGGCGCAGATGACCAGTGCGGAAGTCTGGGGCTACATCCGGATGCTCGAGCTACCGTACAACAGCCTGCACGAGCGCGGCTTCATCAGCATTGGTTGCGAGCCTTGCACCCGCCCGGTACTACCAAACCAGCACGAACGTGAAGGCCGCTGGTGGTGGGAAGAGTCGACCCAAAAGGAATGCGGGCTGCACGCCGGCAACCTCATCAGCAAGGCCTGAAGGCAGCTGCAAGCCTCAAGCTATAAGCTGCAAACCCCAAGAAGAAAGAGCAGCCCACACGGACTGCTCTTTCTTGAAGCTTGCAGCTTGAAGCTGCCTTTTCAGTGCACAGGCAACTCGACACCGGCAAACAGCTCTTCGAGTTCCTGCTTGTTGTGGCACTGGATCGCCTTGGCCATCACTTCACGCGTCAGGTGCGGCGCAAATTTCTCAATGAAATCGCACATGAAACCGCGCAGGAAGGTGCCGCGGCGGAAGCCGATCTTGGTGATGCTGGCCTCGAACAGCTCACTGGCATCAAGCGCCACCAAGTCACTGTCCAGCTTGCTGTCCACCGCCATCTTGGCCACGATGCCCACGCCCAGGCCCAGGCGCACGTAAGTCTTGATCACGTCGGCGTCAGCAGCAGTGAACACTACCTTCGGTGTCAGCCCGCGGTGATTGAAGGCCTCATCCAGCTTGGAGCGGCCAGTGAAACCGAATACATAGGTGACGATCGGGTATTCAGCTACAGCTTCCAGCGTCAGCTTGGGCAATTTGGTCAGCGGATGGCCCTGCGGCACCACCACGCAGCGGTTCCACTTGTAGCACGGCATCATGATCAGGTCGCCAAACAGCTCCAGCGCCTCGGTGGCAATGGCGAAGTCGACGGTACCGTCCGCAGCCATCTCGGCAATCTGCATGGGTGAGCCCTGATGCATATGCAGGGCGACTTCCGGGTACTGCTTGATGAAACTGCTGATGACCGGCGGCAGCGCATAGCGAGCCTGGGTATGGGTGGTAGCGATGGACAGCGTACCCTTCTTCTCGTTGGAGAATTCCTGGGCGATCTGCTTGATACTTTCGACCTTGCGCAGGATTTCGCCAGCGGTGTTGATGATGCGCTCACCTGCCGGAGTGACACGGGTCAGATGCTTGCCGCTGCGGGCAAAGACTTCAACACCCAGCTCATCCTCGAGCAGGCGGATTTGTTTGCTGATCCCCGGCTGAGAGGTGTACAGACTCTGCGCCGTCGCGGAGACGTTGAGGTCGTGGTGCGCCACTTCCCAGATGTAGCGCAGTTGTTGAAGCTTCATAGGTTTCCCTCGAATCAGCGGTAAGTCAGCGGCAGCAGGCAGCGACGGGATATAACTATATTAGTGGTTCTCGAAATAAAACTAGAACTATTTTGTTACATGCCGCTCCGAAACTGCCCACCATCAGCTTCACGTTTTCCTACGGCCGAGATGCTGCGAAAGTGGCACCATGTACACCGGCACCGCAGACAACTGCAGCAAGCGCACAGCCGTTCGACCAATCGGCACATCTACCCCGGCACCGGCGCTGTGGCTGCCGAAAATCAGCAAGTCCACGCTCAAACGTTGCGCCTGCTCCAGGATGACCTGCGCCGGATCACCCTGGCGCACCCGGACCGCCTTGATCACCGCCAGGTCCGCGTCCTCGCCCAGCTCCTCGCGAAAGTTCTCCAGCACACGCTGCTCGATGTTGGCCATCACCGTATTGACGCCCTCGCTATGCAACGCATCGAGCGTCTGCTCATCGAGGTAGCTTTGCAGGAGGGATTCGGCGAACTGCCCCATGGGTTCTACGGCATGAATCACATACAGTTCCGCGCCGAACGTGCGGGCCAGGGCCAAGGCATGCTGCATGACAAAAGGGGCGTAGACACCGAGGTCGGTGGCGTACAGCATGGAGCGGATCATTCGACCTCCTCGACTGCCGTGGCGGCAGAGCAAGCTTCAGCTTAGCAGCGCGCCGGACACTCGCTCGGCCGCCCGGCGCACTGCCAATGCGGGCTGTAGAGGTTTCAGCCGGCGCGATTGGCGCGATCGACGAAGGCCAGTGCCTGGTAGAGCATCTGCATGCGCGGCAGGCTGCACCCCGCAGCGCGCGCCCGGGCCAGAGGCTCGGCATAGATAGCCTGAAGTTCCAGCGGTCGCTGCTGGACGTGATCGTGGTACATGCTCGGCCAGTAGTCGGGCATCTGCTCGGTGACCCGGAACAAGTGCTCGGCATAACCGGCAGGCAGCTCGTGACCACAGGCGGCCGCCGCCTGAACCACCTCAGCCATCAACGCCCGAACAAGCTCACGACTGTCGGCATCGGCCATCAGCGGCGAGGTACTGGCACCAAGCAACACCGAAAGGCCGTTGTAGGGGACATTCCACACCAGCTTCTGCCAGCGAGCCTGGCCGAGGTCGCCCATGGCCTGGGAGTCGATACCCGCGGCGCGGAACAGCCCGGCGCCCTCCTCTACGATGCTCGCCCCCCCGTCGCTGGCGGGCCCGCTGTGATAGCCCAGGTTGACCGCACCCAGCGCCTGATGGCGTACCACACCAGGGCACACGCGGTTGACACAGATAAAGCATAAGCCACCGAGCAAGTGCAGATTGCCGGGCAACGCTGGCCGCAGCTGTTCCTCGACACCCAGCCCGTTCTGCAGCAGAACCACCTTGGCATCAGGTGCCGACGCCTGGGTGATCAGCGGCGCCATTTCGCCATTGCTGGTGGCCTTTGCACCTACCAGCAACCAATCGCACGGCGGCATGTCAGCAGCGCAGGAATAAGCCTGCACCTGCATGCGCAAGTCGCCGTGCACAGCGCTTTCCAGCCGCAGGCCATGCTCGCGAACCTCCGCAAATTCGCTGCGCAACAGGAAATGCACGTCAAACCCGGCCCGCGCCAGCATCAGGCCATAAAAACCGCCAATGGCACCACTGCCAATAATGCCAATGCGTGGTTTGCGAGGGTCCATGCTGATCTCCTGATGAATGTCGGTGTGCTTTTCTACACCGATTGAGGCATTTTGCGCACCCAAATAGCAGTACAAGCCTGTTGCAGCAGGGAAAAACCCTGCACAGGCGCGTTGCAGCCCATTGTCGCGCCCCCTGTAACGCGCTAAGGTTCGGCTCCCCGCTGCGAACATTCTTGCTGCTGGGCCGCACGGGGATTGCTGGCGGCCGGCACCGTGACCTGACGAGTAACACGATGGCTGATTTACCGATCGACGACCTTAACGTTGCCTCCAACGAGACCTTGATCACTCCCGATCAGCTCAAGAAGGAAATCCCTCTCAGCGCCAAAGCCTTGCAGACCGTTACTGCCGGCCGCGAAGTGGTGCGCAATATCCTCGACGGGAAAGACCATCGCCTGTTCGTAGTGGTCGGCCCGTGCTCGATCCACGACATCAAGGCCGCTCACGAATACGCTGAGCGCCTCAAAGTGCTGGCTGAGGAGGTTTCCGACACGCTGTATCTGGTAATGCGTGTTTACTTCGAGAAGCCGCGCACCACGGTCGGCTGGAAAGGCCTGATCAACGACCCTTATCTGGATGACTCTTTCAAGATCCAGGACGGCCTGCACATCGGCCGCCAACTGCTACTGGATCTGGCCGAAATGGGCCTGCCAACCGCCACTGAAGCGCTCGACCCGATCTCGCCGCAGTACCTGCAAGACCTGATCAGCTGGTCGGCGATTGGCGCGCGCACCACCGAATCCCAGACCCACCGTGAAATGGCTTCAGGCCTTTCCTCGGCGGTTGGCTTCAAGAACGGCACCGATGGCGGCCTGACAGTGGCCATCAACGCTCTTCAGTCGGTATCCAAGCCGCACCGTTTCCTGGGCATCAATCAGGAAGGTGGCGTATCCATCGTCACTACCAAGGGCAACCCCTACGGCCACGTAGTACTGCGTGGCGGCAATGGCAAGCCGAACTACGACTCGGTAAGTGTTGCCCTTTGCGAACAGGACCTGGCCAAGGCGAAAATCAAGGCCAACATCATGGTCGACTGCAGCCACGCCAATTCCAACAAGGACCCGGCATTGCAGCCGCTGGTCATGGAGAACGTCGCCAACCAGATTCTCGAAGGCAACCAGTCGATCATTGGCTTGATGGTCGAAAGCCACCTGAACTGGGGCGCCCAGTCGATCCCGAAGAATCTGGAAGATCTGCAGTATGGCGTATCGGTCACCGACGCCTGCATTGACTGGTCTGCCACCGAGAAAACCCTGCGCAGCATGCACGCCAAGCTCAAGGATGTATTGCCGCAGCGCAAGCGCGGCTGAGCCGGGCCAGAAAACGAAACGCCGGGCATTGCCCGGCGTTTTTGCATGTACAGCCCAGCCCGATCAGGCCTTGCTCGAATGACGCTGCTTGCGCTCCATGTAACGCTCCACGTACGAGCAGGAAGGAATCACCGTGTAGCCCATCTGTTCAGCGTATTCCAGGGCCTTTTCGGTCAGCGCTGCAGCGATCCCGCGGCCGCGCAGGGCATTCGGAACGAAGGTGCGATAGATATCCAGCGTCTGCTTGCCCAGATCCATGTACGTCAGGTAGGCACGATGACCGTCCACGTTGGTCTCGAACTGATGACCGGCCTGGTCATGGTGGATGGTCAGCGCTTCACTCATCACTACTCCTCGCAGGCCTTTTGGGCAGACCTTTACCTTAATCGATGGTGATGTATCCGGCAGAGGAACCAATGCGTGCAGCGCCTATGCCACCTCTTGCCCCTTGGACCGCAGGCCGATCGCAATGGTTCTGCCGGACCGGGCCATCAAATAGTAGGCGCGACACCCCGGATTGCTCAAGGTAGCATCGGTTAAAAGTCACGCCGATGAGCTCGAATCCCTGTACGAACTGGCCTGCAACATCAGCCGGACACTATTGGGCTTTAGACGTACACGGACCCTTAAAGTCACCGTTAGTTCAACAAAAAGTTCCCACACAACAATCGCTTGCGCCGCCTGCACAGCGTGCTCACAAAAATCCTGAGAATCTTGTCAAGCACCCTTGGGCAACATTTTTTTTACCGTTCTTGCGCTGAGTCAGTTTACTTACTACAAGTAATGGGTACTATGTACGCCGGCCAGTTTCTCTTTCCTGAGAGATGGCTATTTAATAGAAAGTCCTTGAAGGGGAACACGATGAACAACGTTCTGAAATTCTCTGCTCTGGCTCTGGCCGCAGTTCTGGCTACCGGTTGCAGCAGCGTATCCAAAGAAACCGAAGCTCGTCTGACTGCGACTGAAGACGCAGCAGCTCGCGCTCAGGCCCGTGCTGACGAAGCCTACCGTAAGGCTGACGATGCAATGGCAGCCGCTCAGAAGGCTCAGCAGACCGCTGACGAAGCCAACGAGCGCGCTCTGCGTATGCTGGACAAAGCCAGCCGCAAGTAATAGTCCTCACGGATTGTTAAGAAGCCGACCCACTTGCGGGGTCGGCTTTTTTATTGCCGCAACAAAAGTAGCCGACACAAATGAAAAAGCCTGCGCCAGGCGTTTAACCCGGGCAGGCTTCAGTCGTATCGCTCGAGGGCTTACTGCAGTTCTGGTGGAATGCTCGACACCATGGGAGCTGTACCCTGGTTGTCGACTGGCACGGCAATCTCTACCGGCATGCCATCCTCTGCAGCGACCACGTCGCGGACCATGTCCCAGTTCATACGCACATTGCTGGCCAGGTCTTCGCGCTTGAGCAGCGCGTTGATGACCGCAGTGTGCTTGTCGACTACCGACGGGTCGCCGTTGTCATCAAGCGGCGTGTGCGCCTCGAGGTATACCTTGCCACCACTGATTCCGAACTTGTAAGGCTCGTTGATGATACGCACCGGCGTACCGACCGGGACCATCTTCGACAGCTCCAGCACATTGTTGTTGAACATGCGGAAGCAACCATGGCTGGTACGCATACCAATGCCGAACTTCTTGTTAGAACCGTGGATCAGGTACCCCGGCACACCCAGGGTGAATTTGTACGGCCCTAGCGGGTTGTCTGGCCCGGCCGGAACCACGGTTGGCAGGATGTCACCGTCGGCGGCATGTTCGGCACGGATCGAGGCCGGTGGCGTCCAGGTCGGGTTTGGGGTCTTGGCAATGATCTTGGTGTTGGCGATGGGGGAACCCCAGCCTTCACGACCGATTCCCAGCGGGAAGGTGTACACCACACTCTGCCCTTTCGGGAAGTAGTACATCCGGTATTCCGCAAGGTTGATGACAACGCCCTCGCGGGGCCCCGGCGGAAGCACGTAACGGGTCGGCAGGATGATCTCGGTACCGGCGCCCGGCAGCCACGGGTCCACACCCGGGTTGGCGGCGATCATCTCCAGGTAGCCGAGGTCGTTGGCTGTACCGATGTCGGCAAAGGTGTCCTCGTACTTGGCCTTGATCACCTGCACCTGGCCAACGACGTCTTCACCCGGAGGCGGCAGCGGCAACTCCAGTGCAACGGCGGGGCCTGCTACCAGCAGGCCGGCCAGGGTCAGGCAGCGGGTGACGGCGGGAAAGCGCGGCAACATCCGGTAAATCCTTCGAAAGGTGGGTCAAGAGAATCGATTGTACACCCGCACCGAGCCAAGCGGGAGACACTGGTGGTTTCCATGCGTTTCAGATGATGAAAGGCGCTCTGAGTTTCAGGCCAAGGGCCGCATCAAAGCTGCGGCCATACCGGACGCATGCCGCGCCGCTGGGCTTCGAGAATCGCCCGACAGAGGTCGCACAGGCGACCGTCACGATAGATGGAGCGCGGCACGCCGGACCAGCGTGGTTGTGCAGGCAGCAACCCGCCACAAAGGGTACGGTCGACCGGTACACCCAGCTCGAGCTGTCGGGCAACAAGGTGGACGCGGATTTCCTGGCAGGCGAACAGATCGAGTTGCTCATCGGGCTCGATCAGTTGGTAGGCATACAAGGACCAGGCAGGGCGCGGCATCGGGGGCTCTCGAAACGGGGGGCGCAACATTAGCCGAAAGCCGGCCCCGTTTAAAGCGTCAGAGCAAGGGTTTTATCGCTGGCCAGGCATTTTCCAGCAACCGCTGCTGGGCACCCTGCGCCGGATGGATGCCATCGGCCTGCATCATCTCCGGCACTCCCCCTACGCCCTCGAGGAAAAACGGCACCAGTGCCACCTGTTTCTCCGCTGCCAGCTGCTCATAAACCTTGGCGAACGCCGTGGTGTAGCGCACCCCATAATTGGGCGGCAGACGCATGCCCAGCAGCACGACCTTGGCCCCGGACTCGCGTGACCGCTCGATCATCGAGGCAAGATTTTGTTGCAATTGCTCTGGAGGCTGCCCGCGCAGCCCGTCGTTGCCGCCCAATTCCAGCACCACTAGGCTGGGCTTGTGCGCTGCAAGCAGCGCAGGCAGCCGCGCCTGGCCCCCTGCACTGGTGTCGCCGCTGATCGAAGCGTTGACCACCTGATCATCGAAACCTTCGTCCCTGAGCCGGGTCTGCAACAAAGAGACCCACCCCTGGCGGGTATCCAGGCCAAAACCGGCGCTGATACTATCGCCAACAACCAGCAAGGTTCCCGCCGCTGCGCTCTGGGCCAGGCAATACAGGGCCAGACCGGCACTCAACCACCACACTCGCATTGGATTCTCCATGGGCCCCAGCATTCTCGTTGCGCAGAACCTTAGCAAAGTGGTCCCCAGTGCGGAAGGTGACCTGACCATTCTGCACGCACTGTCCCTGGACCTCGCCCAGGGCGACAGCCTGGCCATCGTCGGCGCCTCGGGCTCGGGCAAATCTACCCTGCTCGGGCTGCTGGCCGGCCTGGACCGCCCCAGCGCCGGCAAGGTGATACTCGCCGGACACGACCTGGGCCCACTGGACGAAGACCAACGCGCCAGGGTTCGCGCCGAACATGTCGGCTTTGTGTTCCAGTCGTTCCAGCTGCTCGACAGCCTCAATGCACTGGAAAACGTCATGTTGCCACTGGAACTGGACGGCCGTCGCGATGCTCGCGAACAAGCCCGCACCTTGCTTGAACGGGTCGGTCTGGGCAAGCGCCTGACCCACACGCCACGCCAGCTGTCCGGTGGCGAGCAGCAGCGGGTGGCGATCGCCCGCGCCTTCGCTGCCCAACCGGCGGTGCTGTTCGCTGACGAACCTACCGGCAACCTCGACAGCCATACAGGCGAGCGTATCAGCGACCTGCTGTTCGACCTGAACAAGGAGCGCGGCACCACCCTGGTTCTGGTTACTCATGACGAGCGTCTGGCCAGCCGCTGCAGGCGCCTGATACGACTGGAAGCAGGCCGCCTGGTGGCGCCGGTGGAGGCCTGATGAAACATATGCCGCTTTCCCGCCTGTGCGGCCTGGCGCTGCGCCAGTTGTTGCGCGACATCCGCGCCAGCGAAGTGCGCGTGCTGTTCTTCGCCCTGCTGGTGGCCGTTGCCGCCAGCACCGCCATCGGTTATTTCGGTGCCCGCCTCAATGGCGCCATGCAGTTGCGCGCCAGCGAGTTCCTCGGCGCCGACCTGGTATTGCAAGGCAGTGCGCCGGCGCGTCAAGAGCAGGTCGATGCCGGCACCGCCCTGGGGCTGCGCCACGCACGGGTCGTGGAGTTCACCAGCGTGGTCGGTGGTGATGCCGGCATTCAGCTGTCGAGCATCAAGGCCGCCGATGGCGCCTACCCCCTGCGTGGCCAGGTACGCAGTGCACCGGCGCCGTATGCCATGGAAACCCCCGGTGGCGGCCCGCCGCCGGGCGAGGTCTGGGTCGAACCGCGCCTGCTGGCTGCCCTTGGCCTGAGCATCGGCGACAGCATCGATGTCGGCATGAAGACCCTGCGCATGAGCCGCGTTCTGACCTACGAACCGGACCGTGCCAACAACTTTTATAGCCTCACCCCGCGGGTGATGATGAACCTCGCCGACCTGGAGGCCACAGGGGTCATTCAGCCCGGCAGCCGGGTCAGCTACCGTGAGCTGTGGCGCGGCGATGCGCAGGCCCTGGCGCAGTACCGTCAGGGGCTGGAGAAGAACCTGGCGGCGAACCAGCGCCTGCTCGACACCCGCGATGGCAACCGGCAGATCGGGGGCGCCCTGGGCAAGGCCGAACGCTACCTGAACATGGCCAGCCTGGTAGCGGTGCTGCTGGCAGGCGTCGCCGTGGCACTGTCGGCCAGCCGCTATGCAGCGCGGCGCCTGGACGCCAGTGCACTGTTGCGCTGCCTGGGGTTGTCCCGCCACCAGGCGCTGGGCCTGTACTGCCTGCAACTGGCCATGCTCGGCCTGCTGGCAGCGCTGGTGGGCGCCCTACTCGGCTGGCTGGCGCAACTGGGCCTGTTCCGCCTGTTGCACGGTCTGCTGCCGAGCGTGGTGCCGCCTGGCGGCATCCTCCCGGCATTGGCCGGCATCGCCACCGGGCTGGTCGCACTGGCCGGTTTCGCCCTGCCCCCGCTCGCCGCCCTGGGCAAGGTGCCGCCACTGCGTGTACTGCGCCGCGACCTGCTGCCCGTGCCACCCAGCAGCTGGCTGGTCTACGGCGCCGCCCTGTTCGCGCTGGGCCTGATCATGTGGCGCCTGAGCCTCGACCTGCTGCTGACCTTCGCTCTGCTTGGCGGCGGGTTGCTTGCCGCGCTGGCACTGGGCGGCCTGCTGCTGCTTGGGCTGCGCAGCCTGCGGCAACTGCTGGCGGGCGCCCCGCTGCCCTGGCGCCTGGGCTTGGGCCAGTTGCTGCGCCACCCCATGGCTGCCGCGGGCCAGGCACTGGCGTTTGGCCTGATCCTGCTGGCCATGGCCCTGGTCGCCTTGCTGCGCGCCGAGCTGCTCGACACCTGGCAGGCACAACTGCCCAAGGACGCACCCAACCATTTCGCCCTGAACATCCTGCCCGACGACCGTGAGCCTTTTGCCCAGCGCCTGCACGAGGTGAACGCAGCCTCCGCACCGCTGTACCCGGTGACGCCTGGCCGGCTGATCCAGATCAACGAGCAACCCGTGCAACAGATCGTCAGCAAGGATTCCGCCGGCGAGCGCGCCGTTCAGCGCGACCTCAGCTTGACCTGGGCCGCCGACCTGCCCGCAGGCAATGCCTTGACTGCCGGCAACTGGTGGCGGGCGCTACCGGCTGGCGATGAAATCCCCGGCGTTTCGGTCGAAGCGGACCTTGCCGCCAGCCTGAAGGTGCAACTGGGCGACCTACTGACCTTCGACATTGGCGGCGAACAACGCCAGGCACGAGTCAGCAGCCTGCGCAGCGTGCACTGGGACAGCTTCCAGCCGAACTTCTACATGATCTTCCAGCCCGGCACCCTGCAGGGGCTGCCGACCACCTACTTGACCAGCTTCTACCTCGCGGCGGGTCATGACTTGGATGTGGTGGCCCTGTCGCGGGCGTTCCCGGCAGTGACCATCCTGCAAGTCGATGCCTTGCTGGAGCAGCTGCGCAGCATCCTCGCCCAGGTTACCCTGGCGGTGGAATATGTATTGCTGTTCGTCCTGGCGGCGGGGCTGGCCGTGCTGTTCGCAGGCTTGCAGGCAACGCTGGATGAACGCATTCGCCAAGGCGCATTGCTGCGCGCGCTTGGCGCTGCTCGACCGTTGCTGGTGAAAGCGCGGCGTATCGAGTTCGGGCTGCTGGGTGCGGCCAGTGGCGCCCTGGCAGCGCTAGGCTGTGAGTTGATTACCCTGGTGCTTTACCGCTATGCGTTCGACCTGCAGTGGGGCCCGCATCCGTGGCTGCTGATACTGCCGCTGGCGGGCGCACTACTGGTAGGCGGGGCTGGTGTGCTCGGGACTCGGCGGGCGCTTAATGCCAGCCCGTTGGCGGTGCTTCGAGAGGGGTAGCCTTGCAAGCTGCAAGCTGCAAGCATGGCCAATACGCCTCGGCTTGCAGCTGAACGCTTACTGTTCGTAACTTATGCTGCTTACATACCAGGTCGCTTCGCCGGTAGGTGTGTGCACCACCACCTCATCACCCTTCTCTTTCTTGAGCAGGGCCCGCGCCATCGGCGAATCGATCGAGATATAGTCATTGCGTCCATAGATCTCGTCGTACCCGACGATGCGAAACTTCAGGGTTTCGCCGTCATCATTTTCGATCTCCACCCAGGCACCGAAGAAGACCTTGCCCTCCTGCTGCGGCGAATAGGCAACCACTTTGACGTCTTCGAGGCGCTTGCGCAGGTATCGGACCCGACGGTCGATCTCACGCAGCAACTTCTTGTTGTACTGGTAGTCGGCATTCTCGCTGCGATCCCCCAGCGAGGCAGCCCAAGCCACCTTCTGGGTAATTTCCGGGCGATACACCCGCCACAGATGGTCCAACTCTTTCTTCAGAGCTTCATGGCCTTCTGTCGTGATGATATTGGTACTCAACAGCGGGATCCTCAGCGTCGGGTAATCAGGCCCTGGCGTGCGATGCGGGTGAGGTGGCCGATCACTTCGGCAGCATCCTGCGGGGCAGGGGCCTGGATCACCGCCAGATCGAAGCGGTCGTTGCCAAACTGCTCCAGCCGGCACGCGGTATCGGCAAACTGGATGAGGAAGGCGCGGGCCTGGCCTTTGCGACGGGACAAGCCTTCGAGATGACGCAAAAGAGTGGGCTGATGCTGGCCACCGAGCAGGATGCGCGGTGTACGGGTGGCCTGGCTGGCAGGCAGTGGGCTCAAGCAGACACTGGTACGTGGGCAACTCATGGAGTGTTTCTCCGCCTCGCAAATCCCGCTGGGCAGCGGTGGGAGGCGTCACCGAACCAGCGCTTTAGCGGTATTTCGGATGACCCGGGGCTGGGCTTTCCTGCGCCCCGCAAGTAGCTGTTTAAATCGGCGCAGGCGGTATGCTAGAGCTACACGCGGCAAGCTGCAAGCCCCAAGCTGAAAGTCATCAACTTGAGGCCTGCAGCATGAGCTGTCAGCGGGCGATCAATCGGTCTACGGAGAAGCGACCAGCGCCTTCGATCAGTACCGCGACGGTACCCGCCAGCAACGCCAGGGCGAACTCATAGCCATTGTTGGACATGAACAGGCCGTTACCGATGTGCACCGAGAAGATTGCCACCACCAGCGTCACTGTCAACGCCAGAGCCGCCGGGCGAGCCAGCAGGCCGATCACCAGGGCCAGGCCGCCGAAGAACTCGGCGCTGCCGGACAACAGGGCCATCAGGTAACCGGGGGCCAGGCCGATGCTCTCCATCCACTGGCCGGTGCCCTCCAACCCGTAGCCACCGAACAGGCCGAAGAGTTTCTGCGCACCGTGCGCCATGAAGATGATGCCGACCAGGATGCGAATTACGCTCAGGCCCAGGCCGGCGCGGGTGGAGAGCAGTTTGATGATTGCGTTGTTCATTGGGTGACTTCCTTGAAAGCTGGGCTGTTGTGTTGGGATGGGCGCCATAGTAATCGACTTGACAGATATTTGAATCGCAAAAAACCCAGCAAACCAATCAAATAAATCGATTTATTAGCGCTTGGCCCTCCGCTCCAGCACCGCACGCTCACGGTTGAACGCCAGGAAGTACTTGTTCACGCTGTTGACGAAGTTCACCGGCCCCATGCCCACCTGCTCCATCGCGACCCGTTCGGTCTGAAAGAACCATTGATTGCCATTGAGGCCACGCTTGCGAGCCTCGACACGCATGGCCTGGACCCGCTCGGGCCCAAGGTTGTAGGCGGCCAGCACAAAGGCCATGCGCTCACGCTCGTTGATCTGCGGGCTGGCAAAGAACTTGCGGCGTATCAACGCCAGGTAACGGGCGCTGGCCTGGACATTGCCATCCACCGTTGCGGTATTGCTGACCCCGACCCGTTGGGCAGCTGCAGGAGTGATCTGCATCAGGCCATGCGCCCCGCCACTGCCGCGCGCCGCCGGGTTGAGGGTCGACTCCTTGAAGGCCAAAGCGGCAAGGTTCAACCAGTCGATCTGTTGCGCCTGGCCATGTTTCTGCAGCACCGCGCGCACAGAAGCCAGGCGCTGACGGTCCTTGCGCGCAAGCGGGTTGTGCACGCGGTACTGGCGCCGGTAGATGCGCTCGAAGGCAGCGTCCTGGTTCTCCGGCGCACGGTAGCCCTGCAAAAAACGATCGACCGTGGCCTGCAGCAGCGTCGCATCACGCCGCACATACCAGCGCATGGCTTGCGGCGGGCCCAGTTGCAGGCGGCTATCCAGGCGCAGGCGTGGCATTACCCGAGCCCAGCGCAGCGCGATCGGCCGCTCCACCACGGTCAGGTGATAGATGCCGGCCTGGACCATCTCCAGCACGTCCTCCACCGCCAGGGTCGAATCGACCCACTCGATCTTGACGGGCGGGCGCTTGCGCAGCGCCAGGTGCTGGTTGATCTGCTGGATCAGCGCGCCGGCGGCACTGGCACTGGTCAGCGCCACGGTGCGCCCGGACAACTGCTCGACACGGGTGAAACTGCGCTCGCCCTTGCGCCCGACCAGCCACAGCGGCACTTGGTCCAGGACCGGAGCACTGCTGTTCACGCCACCGACCAGGCTCGGGTCGAGCAATTCGCCCGGGGCGGCAAGGTCGCCCTCACCGCGCTGCAGGGCCCCGAGTAGTTGCTCTTTGGCTCTGGGGATGAGTTTGAGCTGCACCTGTTGCCCGTCGCCGGCCCGAGCGTTGAGGTAATGCTCAAGCGCACGCAAGCGGTAGTACTCGATACCGACGGGCTCGCCCTTGACCTCACCGGAGCTATTGCGACTTTGATTGACCAGTACCCGCAGCACCTTGCTGCTGCGGATCTGTTCAAGGTCACGGGCCTTGCTCACCGGCACGTTCTGCTGCGGCCCCGGCAGGCGTGCGTAGGCGGGACCGACGCTCATCAGGCCAAACGCCAGCAGCAGGGCGAGCAGGTATCGCAGCATGCGAAAACGTATCCGAGGTCGGTGGGCAGCATCCATGTGTACGAGCAACTCGTGATAAATGACCGCAAAAGACCATGACAACAGCCTGAAGTTCTTGGCTTTTTCCCGAAAATCGCGCTTTTTGTTATGCTGGCCGTCCCGCGGCACGAGGTAGCACCATGCAACTGATCGATATCGGCGTCAACCTGACCAATAGCAGTTTCCACGACCAGCAGGCCGCCATTGTCGAGCGCGCCATCGAAGCCGGCGTAGTCCAGATGATCCTTACCGGCACCAGCCTCGCGGTCAGCGAGCAGGCGCTTGAACTGTGCCAGCAGCTGGATCCCGCCAGCGAGCACCTGTTCGCCACAGCCGGCGTACACCCGCACGACGCCAAAGCGTGGGACGCCAACAGCGACCAACGACTGCGCCAGTTGCTGAGTGAAGCGCGTGTGCGCGCCGTAGGCGAATGCGGGCTGGACTTCAACCGCGACTTCTCCCCTCGCCCACTCCAGGAAAAAGCCTTGGAAGCTCAGTTGGCGCTGGCCGCCGAGTTGCGTCTGCCAGTGTTCCTGCATGAGCGTGATGCCAGCGAGCGCTTGCTGGCGATTGTGAAGGACTACCGTGACCACCTGCCGGCCGCCGTGGTGCATTGCTTCACCGGCGAGCGTGACGCACTGTTCGCCTACCTGGACATGGATCTGCACATTGGCATCACCGGCTGGATCTGTGACGAACGCCGCGGCACGCACCTGCATCCGCTGGTGGGAAATATCCCACAAGGGCGCTTGATGCTGGAAAGTGATGCCCCGTACCTGCTGCCGCGCAGTCTGCGACCGAAACCGAAGAGCGGGCGCAACGAGCCGGCGTTTTTGCCAGAGGTGCTGCGGGAGGTAGCGTTGCACCGGGGTGAACGAGTTGAAGAGACCGCGGCGCACACTACCGCAACGGCTCGGGCATTCTTCCAGCTGACCTGAGCTTGATCGGGCATAAACGATTTGTTGATACACGTCAAAACCTCCCAGGCGTGGGCGGGCACAATGATGGCACCTTGCCAATAATGTTTCCGCTCAACTCAGAGAAGACCTGCCCATGGGTGCCTGGCTTAGCAATATTTCCCTGAAGTACAAGTTCTGGGCCGTCAACGCAGTGGCCTTTGTCACCACCCTGATGCTGGTGCTTTATGCCGTGCACCTGGAGCAGCGAGCCCGCGCTGAAGCTGTGCAGATCCAGGCGCAATCCCAGGCACAGCTGCTGGCCGCCTGGCCGCAAGGGCTTGCCCTGCCCCGCCAGGCCAACGTGATCACCTGGCAACCCGGCCAAACTCCGACCTTTGCCGGCCAAAGTCTGGATGCCCTGCGCCATGCACAGGGCTGGGTAACACTCCCGGCCGACTGGATCCTGGGCGACAACCCACTACGCGGCGCCCAGGTACTGCGCCATGGCGACCAGCAGGTGGCGGTACTGGCCCAGGCACCGAGCGTGCGCCAGGTGTTCTTCGAGCGTTTTGCCAACTACGCCGTCTGCGTACTGATCCTTATGCTGGCAATGCTTTGCGCCTCGCAGCTGCTGATCCGCTTCCTGCTGAGCCAACTCAACACCCTCAAGGATGTCATGCTTCACGTGGAAAAAACCGGTGACCTGTCGGCCCGCGTGCCCCTGGCTTGTGGGGACGAGGTGGGCCAGATGGCAGGCGCCTTCAACGCCATGCAGTCGACCTACCACCGTGTGGTCAGCACCGTGGCACGCACGGCCGCGCAACTCGATTCGGGCGCCGCGCGCCTGGCCACAAGCATGAACGAGGTTCGCCACGGCATGCTCGGCCAGCAGAGTGAGACCGACCAGGCAGCCACGGCGATCAACGAGATGTCCGCCACCGTGCACCATATCGCCCAGCATGCCGGTGCTACCCGCGACCTGTCGCAGACCGCCGACACCCTCGCTGGCAGCGGCAAGAATGTGGTCAACCGGGTGCAGGATTCGATTGCCGGGCTGTCCAGCGGTGTGCAGCAGACCGCCGAAATGATCCGCCAGCTGGCCGAGGACAGCCAGAAGATCAATGGCGTGGTTAACGTCATCCACAGTATTGCCGAACAGACCAACCTGCTGGCGCTAAATGCCGCCATCGAAGCAGCGCGCGCCGGCGAAATGGGCCGTGGCTTTGCGGTGGTCGCAGATGAAGTGCGTAGCCTGGCCAAACGTGTGCAAACCTCCACCGACGAGATCACTGGCATGGTTGCCGACCTGCAAGCCGGTACCCGCGATGCGGTGGAGTTCATGCAGGAAAGCTCTTACAAAGCTGACGACTGCGTGCGCCAGGCCCAGGAAGCCGGCGCAGCGCTGGCCGAGATCACCGGCGCCGTGGCGCAGATGCGCGAGAGCAACACCCAGATAGCCGTCGCCGCCGAGCAGCAAAGCCAAGTGGCTGAAGAAATGAACCGGGCAGTAGTCAGCATCCGTGACGTTACGGAGGAAACCGTGCAGCAGACTGTCGATTCGGCCACCACCAGCAGCGAACTGGCTACCCTGGCCGGCGAGCTGAACAAGGCCATCGGCCAGCTCAAACTATAGTCACCATAGCTAGCCTCGATTGGCTGTGAACACAGGGCCGCACTAAGCTTTGGGCATGACCGCGAGGAACTGCCCATGAGCAAACGACTGCCCAACTTGCCCGCCTGGCAATGGCGCGGCTATCACCACAACCACCGCCACCCGACCAACCTGGTGCTGCACCTGATTGCAGTGCCGCTGTTCATCCTTGGCGCTTTGCTGGTGCTTTCAGGCTTGTTCGCCCTGGACCTTGGCCAGATTGCTGTCGGCATCATTTCCCTGATCGCCGGCCTGGGCCTGCAGCGTCAGGGCCATCGCCTGGAGGCCGAGCAGCCAGAACCATTCGCCAACCGCAAGGACGCCATGCAGCGCCTGCTGACCGAACAGTTCATCACCTTTCCGCGCTTTGTGCTCAGTGGTGCCTGGTGGCGAGCCTGGCGGGAGCGGCACAAGCATCGGAATTGAATCTCAAGCAAACACCGTAACTGTCTGCCGGCTCAATGCCAGCAGCTCACCTTCAGCCGTCCACAGGGCGGCTGCAGCATGCCCGTAACCATCGCGCGCGTATTCGGTCTCGACGCAGTAGCGGCACCAGTCCAACGTCGACAGTCTGGCAACCGGCTGGATGAACTCAATGGTCCACGTCAGCGTGCTGCCTGCTGCCGGCTGCTTCAGGTAAGGCAAAAGGCTGGGCGGCCAGGCATCGACAAGCGCTAACAGGTGGGCCTCGTTGACCTGCTCCTCGGCAACATCTTGCAAGCGCACCCAGCCGCCCATGTGCCGTGATTGATTACCGCTGAAAGGCAGCCCACCAACCGCCCAGCGCAACGCAACATGGCGCATGAACTCTGGTGTGACGCCTTTGATGTAAGGAAGCACAGGGGCAGCATCCTCAAGCGCTTTCATCTCCATGGCCGGCACTGCCGGAACATCTACCACCGATACCCGCCCGGCGCCGAAATTGCCCTGCACCAAGGTCACCACCTGGCCATCCTGCACCGCTCGACCAAGCAGGGTGCTGACGGCTTTGCCCTCGCGCAGCACTTCGACTTCAAAACGGGTTGGCACGTCGGGAGCTGCCGGGGCGACGAAACTGATGGCCAGGGAACGCACAGGGCGGCTATCGGCAAGCTTCAGGCGCATGGCCTCATACACCATGGCGGCCATCAGGCCACCGAATACGGCACGCCCTTGGGCCCAGTTGGGCGGGACACTGACGCCGTCGGGGTTTGCTCGCACGGCGTCGAGCAGTTGGTTGAAATTCATGGGCCGGCTCCTGCAGCAGCGAAAGGTGTCAGCCAATACTATCGAGCAACCTTGCGTCGAACAGCCCGCATATCGGTCATTTGCCGGGCTTGCGCCGCTCCAGCGCTGCCTGCAAGGCAGCCAGTGTCACATCGGACTGACGCTCGGCATCATTGAGCTCCTGTTCCCAATCGACCTTGCAGGGCGCGAGGTCCGCATGCGATCGAGCCTGCAACAGCCATTGCAAGCGATCATGCCAGTTACCCAAATCGCTCTGGGCTTGTTTTAGCATGCGCTGCAGCGGCTTGCCGGCATGATCGAGTTGCGGATAGGCCTGGTCGCCATAGCGCACACGCTTGATCAACAGCCGCAGGCGGTGGCGGTCGTGGGCCGGGTCCTGCAAAGCTTCCTGCAGCTTGCGCCATTGCTTGACCAGGCGTTTGTCGACGCGCTTGCGCAGTGACTTCGCCAACCCTTCACGGCCCGCTGCGCGCAGGAACAGCGGGAAGGCATCGAGGATGGCAAGTACACGGCTCAGCTGCGCGCTGGTGGCCACGCCGGCAAAGGTGGCAGCCCGCCCTTGCAGACGCCGCTGCCCCGCCTGGGCAACGCCGCGCTTGATCAACTCGGCCGCCAGTACCTCACGGTCACGTAGCGGTGTGGTCAAGCTACCAAGGGC
Source organism: Pseudomonas putida (assembly GCF_016406145.1). Classification (NCBI taxonomy): domain Bacteria; kingdom Pseudomonadati; phylum Pseudomonadota; class Gammaproteobacteria; order Pseudomonadales; family Pseudomonadaceae; genus Pseudomonas; species Pseudomonas putida. The sequence continues at coordinate 1,947,908 of NZ_CP066306.1, read as the reverse complement.
TTTCGCAGCGTCCTCCAACTGCTCGACCCCCGGCAAGCCCCTCAGCGGCCGCAACAGGCTGCGCAAACGCCTCAGGCCTATGCGCAGATCGTGCAAGGCCTCGCTGTCGGTATCGGCAGCAAGGCGCTCGCGACAAGTCAGCAGGCGCACCTGCAAGGCCACTACCTGGGCAACCACATGGTCGAGCATGCTGGACATACAGCGCTCCTCGGTCAGCGCCCGGCGCGCGACTCACGAATGTAGAAACGCGCCTTTTCGGCTTTATTGGTGCAACCTTCGAAACCTTCGAACTGCTGCTGGGTCTTGGCCCCGGTCAAAAGCGACAAAGCCTTGGAATAGCTGACAGTACCGGCAAAGCCTTCAGCCTTGGCCAGGTCAAGCTCCTTCCAGGCGGCATCGAGCTGCGACGCGCAGCTGTCACGGTAAGCCGTCTTGCCCGCACAGCCGGCAAGGGCCAGGGCAATCAGAGGAAGGCAGATCCAGGCTTTCATCGGTAATACCTCAGAGGTTCAAATAGAGTGGCTGTTCGACGCGCGGGCACCTGAAAAGTGCCGCGTCCCGCACGTTTTGCCTAGAGTCTACATTGAAGCACAGGCAACGCTCGGTGCATTGTAGGACCATGGATGCAAAAGCCGGGGAAGATCATGAGCAAACGTGTAGCACTGGTGTTGGGATCGGGGGGCGCTCGGGGCTATGCCCATATAGGCGTGATCGAGGAAATCGAACGGCGCGGCTACGAGATCGCCTGCATTGCCGGCTGCTCGATGGGCGCGGTGGTCGGGGGAATATACGCGGCGGGCAAACTGGATGAATACCGCAACTGGATCGAAAGCCTGGATTACCTGGACGTACTGCGTCTGGTCGATGTCAGCTTCCGCCTTGGTGCCATTCGTGGCGACAAGGTGTTTGGGCAGATCCGCAAGATCGTTGGCGAAATCAATATCGAGCAATTGCGCATCCCCTACACGGCGGTGGCCACCGACCTGACCCACCAGCAGGAGATCTGGTTCCAGGAAGGCTGCCTTCACCAGGCAATGCGCGCTTCGGCGGCAATTCCAAGCCTGTTCACGCCGGTAATGCAAGGCAACCGCATGCTGGTGGACGGCGGCATCCTCAATCCGCTGCCGATCGTGCCGGTAGTGTCCAGCCACTGCGACATGATCATTGCGGTGAACCTCAACTCCACCAACCAGAAGCAGTACCAGTTGCCTGTCATCGAGCGGCCGGCAGCATTCAGGATGCGCTTTGACGCGCTGATCAATTCGCTGGGATCGCGCATGCCGTTTCGGCGCAAGCCCGCCGAGGAACTGATGCGCATAGAGCAGGAGATCACCGGCGAGGGCCTGGTTCCACCCAACCCCTGGCTGACCGATGCGGCCGACCCAGAAGCCCAGCAACCGGCGGCGGCACCGCAGAGCGAGGGCGCGCCAAAATCAGCCACAGGGTCGATCATCGTCGACAACGTGGGGCCAGCTTCGCTGCTGGACCTGATCAACCAGAGTTTCGAGGTGATGCAGACGTCGTTGGCGCAATACAAGATCGCGGGGTATCCACCGGACGTGCTGATCAACGTGCCCAAGCGGGTCTGCCGATTCTTCGAGTTCTACAAGGCGCCGGAGCTGATCGCCTTGGGCCGGGAGATTGCGCGCGATACGCTGGATAACTATGAGGGCGAGAAGCGCTGAGGCGAACCCGGCGCTTACGCCCATGCCACAGAAACGAAACAGGCCGCATCATGCGGCCTGTTTCGTTACCAGACAGTCACTCAGTAGCGAGTGATGTCCGCACTGCCTTCCAGCTGCTTGCGGTATGCCGCAAAGTCCTGCTGGCCCGCACGCGAAGCGAGGTAGCGGCGAATCTGCTGCTTCTCTTCATCGCTGGCGGCCGCGCCTTCGTTGACACCCTTGAGCTGCAGCACGACCAGGCTGCCATCGGCCAGAACCACGCTGCCATATACCGGCTTGTCCTTGGCTTGCGGCTTGGCCAGGCGGAACAGCGCCTGCAACTCGGCCGGGTCGATACCGTCCTGGTTGCGGGTGACTGCTTCGTAGGCCTTCCAGCTCTGGCCTTCCTGGGCAGTACCGGCAGCGACGGAGCCGTCACGCAGGCCGGCGATCAGTTTGTCCGTCTTGGCCTTGAGCTCGGCGGTTGCCTTCTCCTTGGCCAGGTGTTCGCTGATGGACTTGGCTACGGCTTCGAGCGGCATCTGCTCCGGTTTACGGTGCTCCTTGACGCGCAATACCACGGTGGTTTCCGGGTCCAGCTCGATGGCGGTGCTGTTGGCAGCCTCCTCCAGCACTTCCTCGGAAAACGCAGCCTGGACCACGGCACGGTTGGCCGTGATGCCTTCACCGCCTTCACGGCCGAATGGCGCCGACGTATGTACCTTGAGGTTCAGGTCCTGGGCCGGCTGGGCCAGGTCGGCAGCCTCGTAGGCAGCATCCTGCAGCTGCTTGCTGGCATCGACATAGCGCTGCTCGACCAGCGGAGTCTTCAGGTCTCGGGTGAGCTTGTCCTTCAGGCTGGCAAAACTCGGGACTTCCGGCGCCTGTTTGCCCAGCAGCTTGATCAGGTGATAACCGAACTGGGTACGAACCGGTGCCGAAACCTGACCATCGTCGAGCTTGTACAGAGCGTCCTCGAAGACCGGGTCATACACACCCGGACCGGCAAAGCCAAGGTCGCCACCGCTGTTGGCCGAACCCGGGTCCTGGGAGAACTCCTTGGCCAGTTTGGCGAAGTCTTCACCTTTGGCCAAGCGTTGCTCGACCTCTTCGATGCGGGCCTTGGCCTGGGCATCGGTGACCTTGTCATTGACCTCGATAAGGATGTGCGCAGCGTGGCGCTGTTCGGCCAGGTTGGCGATTTCCTTCTCGTACTGGGCCTTGAGCTCGTCGTCGGTAACCTTCACCTGATCGAAGAAGGCCGACTTCTTCAGCTCGACATAGTCGATGACCACTTGATCCGGCGTCATGAACTCTTTGGCGTGCTGTTCATAATGGGCCTTGACCTCGTCATCGCTGACCTTGACTGCGGCCGGGTTGGCCTTGAAGGTCAACGAAGCGAAGTCGCGGGTCTGGTTTTCCAGGCGAGCGAAGGCGTCGACCTGCTGGTCGGTAACGAAGCTGCTGCCGGCAATGCCGGTGCGTACCTGGCCGATCAGCATTTCTTCGGCGAGCATCTCGCGGAACTGCAAACGGCCATAGCCCATCTGGCGGATGACTTGGTCGAAACGGTCGGCGTTGAACTTGCCATCCACCTGGAATTCCGGCGTCTGCAGGATTACCTGATCCAGCGCGGCCTCACTGAAGGCGAACTTGGCATCTTTGGCACCCTGCAATAGCAGTTTGCGTTCGATAAGCCCTTTGAGCGCAGCATCTCGCAGCAATTTCTCGTCCAGCAGTGCCGGGTCGAAATCCTTGCCCAGCTGTTGCATCAGCTGGCGGCGCTGCATGTCGGCCGCCTGGCTCAGCTCATTCTGGCTGATGGTCTGGCCGTTCACCTTGGCGGCGTCCTGGCTATGGCTGGCGGCCTGGAAAATGGCCTCGAAGCCGGTCAACGCCATCAGCACTACGATGAGGCCGATGATGGTCTTGGCAATCCAACCTTGTGAATTGTCCCTGATATTTTGCAGCATGCGTCCCCCAGAAACGGCTGTACCACTGCGTCGACAACCGCGGAGCGTGGGTAGAATCCTGATAAAAGAAAGGCGCATCCGAGGATGCGCCTTTTCTTAGCAAACGTGTCAGGCGGGAACGTTTGCGACCCGCCTTCAGCGTGCTCGGACCTGGCCAGGCCTGGTCCGGCTGAAAGAGACGACTTAGTTGACGGCGTCTTTCAGGCCTTTGCCAGCCTTGAAACCTGGAACCTTGGCAGCAGCGATCTTGATGGTCTTGCCAGTTTGCGGGTTACGGCCATCGCGCTCTGCGCGCTCTTTCACCGAGAAGGTACCGAAGCCAACCAGAACGACGTCGTCGCCTGCTTTCAGGGCACCAGTTACGGAGTCAATTACTGCGTCCAGCGCGCGGCCGGCTACAGCTTTCGGGATGTCAGCAGATGCGGCGATAGCGTCAATCAGTTCCGACTTGTTCACTCTAAGTCCCCTTATTTCTCTATTGAGTTTGTTTCTAAGTATGTAATGAAAAGCTTATGAAACGAGCGCTGGGTGGCCTGGTGACAATAGCGTGCCGCTTTATAGCAAGGCCCCGAAAATACTGTCAAGGAAAGCCCCCCAGCCAAAAACTACTAATGCGTGCTAATTCGTTCCTTAGCATCGCCGTCGCGCTTTTCATCTTTCGCGACAATCTCAGGAGCCACATCTGGCAAGGGCTCCGGGGCGTATTGCAGCGCAATTTGCAGGACTTCGTCAATCCATTTGACCGGTTTGATCTGCAGATCCTGTTTGATATTTTCCGGAATCTCCTTCAGATCGCGAACATTCTCCTCTGGAATGATCACTGTCTTGATCCCGCCACGGTGCGCCGCCAGCAGTTTTTCCTTCAACCCGCCAATGGCCAATACCTGCCCACGCAAGGTGATTTCACCGGTCATGGCAACATCTGCTCGCACCGGAATCTGCGTCAGGGCCGACACCAGCGCCGTGCACATGCCGATACCGGCGCTCGGGCCATCCTTGGGCGTGGCACCCTCGGGCATATGGATGTGCACGTCGTGCTTCTCATGGAAGTCGGCGGCTATCCCCAGGCTGCGAGCGCGGCTACGGACTACAGTTTGCGCGGCGGTAATCGACTCGACCATGACGTCGCCGAGCGAACCGGTCTTGATCAGTTGGCCCTTACCAGGGATAACCACCGACTCGATGGTCAGCAACTCGCCCCCCACCTGGGTCCAGGCAAGGCCGGTCACCTGGCCTATCTGGTCCTGCTGCTCGGCCAGGCCGTAGCGGAACTTACGCACTCCCAACAGGTGCTCGAGCTGCTCACTCGTCACTTTGACCTTGACCTGCTTCTGGCCGGTATGTTCCTTGACGACCTTGCGGCAGACCTTGGCAATCTGCCGCTCCAGGCCACGCACACCGGCTTCGCGGGTGTAGTAACGGATGATGTCGCGGATCGCCGAGGTGTCGATCTCGAGCTCTTCCTTCTTCAAACCGTTGGCCTTGACCTGCTTGGGCGTCAGGTACTTGACCGCGATGTTGATCTTCTCGTCCTCGGTGTAACCCGGCAGGCGAATGACTTCCATGCGGTCAAGCAGCGCCGGCGGGATGTTCATCGAGTTCGAAGTGCACAGGAACATCACGTCCGAGAGGTCGTAATCGACCTCCAGGTAGTGGTCGTTGAAATTGTGGTTCTGCTCGGGATCGAGCACTTCCAGCAGTGCCGAGGCCGGGTCACCACGCATGTCGCTGCCCATCTTGTCGATCTCGTCGAGCAGGAACAGCGGGTTGCGCACACCCACCTTGGTCATCTTCTGGATCAAGCGGCCTGGCATCGAACCGATGTATGTCCGACGGTGGCCGCGGATCTCGGCCTCGTCACGCACTCCACCCAGGGCCATGCGTACGAACTTGCGATTGGTAGCGGCGGCGATCGACTCGGCCAGCGAGGTTTTGCCCACGCCTGGTGGGCCGACCAGACACAACACCGGGCCGCGAATTTTCTTCACGCGCTTCTGCACGGCGAGATATTCGAGGATGCGCTCCTTGACCTCTTCAAGGCCATAGTGGTCGGCATCGAGAATTTCCTCAGCCTTGGACAAATCCAGCCGAACCTTGCTCTGGGCCTTCCACGGCACCTGCACGAGCCAGTCGAGGTAGGTTCGCACAACGGTGGCTTCGGCCGACATCGGCGACATCTGCTTGAGTTTGTTCAGCTCGGCCTGAGCTTTGGTCAGGGCGTCTTTCGGCAGGCCGGCAGCTTCAATGCGTTTTTTCAGCTCTTCGACTTCGTTGTGGCCTTCGTCGCCATCACCGAGCTCTTTCTGAATGGCCTTCATCTGCTCATTCAGGTAGTACTCGCGCTGGCTGCGCTCCATCTGTTTCTTGACACGGCCACGGATACGCTTCTCGACCTGCAGCAGGTCGATTTCCGCATCCAGCATCGCCAGCACATGCTCGACACGGGTGGACAAATCGACGATCTCGAGAATTTCCTGCTTCTGCTCGATCTTCAGAGCCATGTGTGCGGCCATGGTATCGACCAGGCGCCCAGGCTCCTCGATGCTGTTCAGTGACGACAACACTTCGGCGGGGACTTTCTTGCCCAACTGTACGTACTGCTCGAACTGAGACAGCAGCGTGCGCACGAAGACTTCCGACTCGCGCTCAGCGGCATCGGTTTCGTCGATCAGGGAAACTTCGGCACGGATGTGCCCTTCAACTTCGGTAAAGCGCTCAACCGCACCACGCTGCTCGCCCTCGACCAGCACCTTGACGGTGCCATCCGGCAGCTTCAGCAGTTGCAGAACGGTAGCGACGGTACCGACGCGGTACAGGGCGTCTTCGCCCGGATCGTCGTCGGCGGGGTTTTTCTGGGCCAGCAGAAGGATCTGCTTCTCGCCAGTCATCGCAGCCTCAAGGGCCTCGATGGACTTCTCACGCCCCACGAACAGTGGGATGACCATGTGCGGGTAAACAACGACATCGCGCAATGGCAAAAGAGGCAAGTCGAGGGTGGTCTTCATGATTTCGCCTCTACAGCGGCCTTATGGCCGGAAACCGGTGGAAATGATGCTTGGACCTAATGTGGGGGCACGCTTGGGAAATTACAAGCGCTTGCATAGGAAAAGCAGAAAGGGGCCCGCATGGGCCCCTTTCTTGCTTGCTGCCACCCAACCGACTCAGGCGTCGGGTGCGGCCTTGGCTTGCGGCTCGCTGTTCTCGTAGATCAGCAAAGGCTGCGAAGTGCCTTCGATGACGCTTTCGTCGATCACCACCTTGCTGACTTCCTTCTGCGAAGGAATCTCATACATGGTGTCGAGCAGCACGCCTTCGAGGATCGAACGCAGGCCACGGGCGCCAGTCTTGCGTTCCAGAGCTTTGCGTGCGACGGCCTTGAGCGCATCACTGCGGAACTCCAGGTCCACGCTTTCCATCTCGAACAGCCTGGCGTACTGTTTGGTCAGAGCGTTCTTCGGCTCGGTGAGGATCTGCATCAGCGCGGCCTCATCCAACTCGTCGAGGGTTGCCAGAACCGGCAGACGGCCGACGAACTCGGGGATCAGGCCAAACTTGACCAGATCATCCGGCTCGACTTCACGCAGCGATTCACCAACCTTCTTGCCCTCTTCCTTGCTGCGCACTTCAGCGCCAAAACCGATACCACCCTTGGTGGAGCGGTTCTGGATGACCTTTTCCAGACCAGAGAAGGCGCCACCGCAGATGAACAGGATGTTGCGGGTATCTACCTGCAGGAATTCCTGTTGCGGGTGCTTGCGCCCCCCTTGCGGCGGAACGGAGGCAACGGTGCCCTCGATCAGCTTGAGCAGTGCCTGCTGCACGCCTTCACCCGAAACGTCACGGGTGATCGACGGGTTGTCCGACTTGCGCGAGATCTTGTCGATCTCGTCGATATAGACAATGCCCATTTGGGCCTTTTCCACGTCGTAGTCGCACTTCTGCAGCAGTTTCTGAATGATGTTCTCGACGTCCTCACCCACGTAACCGGCTTCGGTCAGGGTGGTGGCGTCGGCAATGGTGAACGGCACGTTCAACAGGCGAGCCAGGGTTTCGGCGAGCAGGGTCTTGCCCGAGCCTGTAGGCCCGATAAGCAGGATGTTGCTCTTGCCGAGTTCAACCTCGTCACCTTTCTTGTCACGCTGGTTCAGGCGCTTGTAGTGGTTGTACACCGCTACCGAAAGCACCTTCTTGGCGCGTTCCTGACCAATCACATACTGGTCCAGGATGCCGCTGATTTCTTTCGGCGAAGGCAATTTGTGCGCGCTGCTTTCGGCCTGGGCTTCCTGCACCTCCTCACGGATGATGTCGTTGCACAGGTCGACGCACTCGTCGCAGATAAATACCGAGGGCCCGGCAATCAGTTTGCGCACTTCGTGCTGGCTTTTGCCGCAGAAGGAGCAATAAAGCAATTTGCCGCTGTCCTCGCCGTTACGGGTGTCAGTCATTCGATCGATCCAATCCGGTAGGCTTGCAACACAAGATGAAGGCAATTGCGGGCTTTTTCAAGTCCGCAGGTAGGCGCCTTGGGCACCTACCTGCTCTGGCACCTGGGTTCAGGAGGCCAGTTGCCGCTTGTCGTATACCGAGTCGATCAGGCCGTACTCGGCCGCGCGCGAGGCGCTCATGAAATTGTCACGCTCGGTGTCGCGCTTGATGGTCTCCAGATCCTGGCCGGTGTGGTAGGCCAGCAGCTCGTTCAGACGCGCCTTGATGTTGAGGATTTCCTGGGCGTGGATCTCGATATCGGTCGCCTGGCCCTGGAAGCCGCCGAGCGGCTGGTGAATCATCACCCGCGAGTTAGGCAGGCAGTGACGCTTGCCCTTGGCGCCGGCGGCCAACAGGAAGGCCCCCATGCTGCAGGCCTGGCCGATGCAGATGGTCGAGACGTCCGGCTTGATGAATTGCATGGTGTCGTAGATCGACATGCCAGCCGTTACCGAGCCACCTGGGGAGTTGATGTAAAGATGGATATCCTTGTCCGGGTTTTCCGCCTCAAGGAACAGCATCTGTGCCACTACCAGGTTGGCCATGTAGTCCTCTACCGGGCCGACCAGGAAGATCACTCGCTCCTTCAACAGGCGCGAATAGATGTCATAGGCACGTTCGCCACGGGCGGACTGCTCGATAACCATCGGGACCAGGCCGCCTGCGGCCTGGATGTCAGAGCTCTGCTGAATATAAGAATTGCGGGACATGTCCTGCGCTCACTCCCAAATAGTCATGGCTTGAATACGCACAAGCCAGCGCGAAGGCTGGCTTGTGGGGGTTTCCTACGAGAGGGCCGCCTTACTCAGCTTCGGCAGGCGCCTGCGCTGGTTTTACGGCTTCTTCGTACGAGACCGATTTGTCGGTCACAGTAGCTTTCTGCAGAACAGTATCTACAACTTGCTCTTCCAGCACAACCGAACGCACTTCGTTCATCTGCTGGTCGTTTTTAAGGTACCAAGCGATGACCTGCTCAGGCTCCTGGTAAGCCGAAGCCATTTCTTCGATCATTTCGCGAACCTTGCCTTCGTCCGGCTTCAGCTCGAACTGCTTGACCACTTCGGCGACGATCAGGCCCAGCACCACACGACGCTTGGCTTGCTCTTCGAACAGCTCGGCTGGCAGCTGCTCAGGCTTGATGTTGCCACCGAACTGCTGAACAGCCTGGACGCGCAGGCGGTTGACTTCATTTTCCAGCAGAGCTTTTGGCACTTCGATCGGATTGGCGGCCAGCAGACCGTCCATGACCTGGTTCTTCACCTTGGTCTTGATCGCCTGACGCAGTTCACGCTCCATGTTCTTGCGAACTTCGGCACGGAAGCCTTCCAGGGTCGATTCCTTGATGCCGAACTGGGCGAAGAACTCTTCGTTCAGTTCTGGCAGCTGAGGTGCCGAAACGCTGTTGACGGTGATGGTGAACTCGGCAGCTTTGCCAGCCAGGTCCAGGTTCTGGTAATCCTCAGGGAAGGTCACGTTGACAACGCGCTCTTCGCCAGCCTTGGCACCAACCAGGCCGTCTTCGAAGCCTGGGATCATGCGGCCGGAGCCCAGTACCAGCTGGGTGCCCTTGGCCGAACCACCGGCGAAGGCTTCACCGTCGATCTTGCCGACGAAGTCGATGTTGACCTGGTCATCTTTCTCGGCAGCACGCTCAACGGCCTCGAAGCGCACGTTCTGCTTGCGCAGCACTTCCAGCATGTTGTCCAGGTCGGCGTCAGTCACTTCGGCACTCAGGCGCTCGACGCTGATCGACTCCAGGCCGGCAACGGCGAACTCTGGGAACACCTCGAAAATGGCGACGAATTCCAGATCCTTGCCCTTTTCGAAGGACTTCGGCTCTACAGCAGGCGCGCCAGCCGGGTTCAGTTTCTGCTCGACGATGGCTTCGTAGAAGGAAGCCTGGACCAGGTCACCGAAGGCCTCTTGACGAGCATCGGCTTCGAAACGCTGGCGGATCACGCTCATCGGCACTTTGCCTGGGCGGAAGCCCGCGACCTTGGCGCGCTTGGCAGTCTGCTGCAGACGCTTGTTGACTTCGTTCTCGACGCGCTCGGCCGGAACGGCGATGGTCATGCGGCGCTCGAGAGCGGAAGTGTTTTCAACAGAAACTTGCATGGATATTCCTCGTTGCACAGACGTTAGCCGGCGTTAGCCCGACTCCAGAATCAAGGGCAAGCATTCTAGTGAGTCACGCACCAGAAGTCACCCCACCCTGGACGACGGGAAACCACGCCGGTCGATTAGCTTGCAAGGCCCGCACGGCGTATCGCCGGGCCTCTATATATATGCTGGCTGCGCAACGCCATCGGCGGCACGCAACCGTAATACCTTGTCAAACAACTACAGCCCACAAAAACGCCTTTATTCAGGGTCGATTTCATTGAACTGGCAGTACTCTTCCCAGGCCATACCCAGCGCCTCGGCCACTTCGCGATGAGTCTCCAGGCGCATGGCCTGCAGTTGCTCAGGGCTTTCGGCAATCAACTGCAGCGCCAGCTCCCAAGGCTGTATGCCCTGCTCGTCGGCGGCATCCTCGAACGCCCATTCGATCTGCCGGGCCTGTTCGCGCGCATCCAGCTCACGAATCTCCTCGAGCAGTTGCGGATTGGCCTCAGCGAAGCGCTGAAGCGCCAGCGCCTGACGGGCTTCTTTTGCAATCATTGGATAAATCCTTTGCCGGCCTAATCCAGCCGGTATTTCAACCGCCTGAAATCTATCAGCTTTTATTGGGGCGTCGCCAGAGGATTGCAAGGGCTGGCAGAGGTATTGCACAGGCCTCAAGAACTGCGCGCCCCTGCAGGAGCCGGCTTGCCGGCGAGGCTGCATAGTTACGCGCTCGTACGCATAACGCAGAAACAACAAAGGCGCCTGATCATACAATCAAGGCGCCTTCGAAAATATGGGGTGGACGATGGGAATCGAACCCACGACAACCGGAATCACAATCCGGCGCTCTACCAACTGAGCTACGCCCACCATATTGCGGTGTTACGGTACAACCTTACATAAACATGGTGCGGACGAAGAGACTCGAACTCTTACAGCTTGCGCCGCTGGAACCTAAATCCAGTGTGTCTACCAATTTCACCACGTCCGCATAACGCTTAAAACAAAGGCGCCAGATCTACAATCAAGGCGCCTCTGAAGAATATGGGGTGGACGATGGGAATCGAACCCACGACAACCGGAATCACAATCCGGCGCTCTACCAACTGAGCTACGCCCACCATATCGCTTTACTGCCTTACTTGCTTGCCCAAGCTGCCTAATGGCGCACCCGGCAGGACTCGAACCTGCGACCATCCGCTTAGAAGGCGGATGCTCTATCCAGCTGAGCTACGGGCGCATAAGCGTAAAGCCTAACCGAATGAGCAATACAAAAACCACTCATTCTGCCCGACTTCGCCAACCAGTGCTAGGCTGTGCCCGACAAGTGCGGCGAATCTTATAGGCGACCCGTATAAGCGTCAACACCTTTCTATAAAAAATTTAAATTATTTAAGGGGTTAGGGGATTTGCCCGACCACCCGCCTTTGCCCTCGGGCCGTGTCGTGCGAGAATGCGCCCTCTTTATTGTTCCTTTCTCGATGGTTAATCACGCGTCTATGACTGCACACCTAATCGATGGCAAGGCGATCGCCGCCAACCTGCGCAAGCAGATCGCTCAACGTGTCGAGGAGCGTCGCCAGCAAGGCCTGCGCACGCCGGGCCTGGCGGTGATCCTGGTCGGCACCGACCCCGCCTCCCAAGTCTATGTCTCGCACAAGCGCAAGGACTGCGAAGAGGTCGGCTTCATTTCGCAGGCCTTCGATCTGCCCAGCGAAACCACGCAGCAAGCCCTGACCGAGCTGATCGACCGCCTCAACGACGACCCGGCAGTGGACGGCATCCTGCTGCAACTGCCGCTGCCGGCGCACCTGGATGCATCGCTGCTGCTTGAGCGCATCCGCCCGGACAAGGACGTCGATGGCTTCCACCCTTACAACATCGGCCGCCTGGCCCAGCGTATTCCGCTGCTGCGCCCGTGCACCCCTAAAGGCATCATGACCCTGCTCGAAAGCACCGGTCAGGACCTGTACGGCATGAACGCCGTAATCGTCGGCGCTTCCAATATCGTTGGCCGCCCGATGGCCATGGAGTTGCTGCTGGCCGGCTGCACCGTGACCGTCTGCCACCGCTTCACCAAGGACCTGGCCGGCCATGTCGGCCGTGCCGACCTGGTGGTAGTGGCTGCCGGCAAGCCGGGGCTGGTCAAGGGTGAGTGGGTCAAGGAAGGCGCCATCGTCATCGACGTGGGCATCAACCGCCAGGAAGACGGCAAGCTGGTCGGTGACGTGGTCTACGAGACCGCCCTGCCCCGCGCGGGCTGGATCACACCGGTGCCGGGCGGCGTCGGGCCGATGACCCGGGCCTGCCTACTGGAAAACACGCTGTATGCGGCAGAAGAGCTGCATAAGTAAGTTGGCGTGATATGAAAACGGCACCTCTTGCAGGTGCCGTTTTTTTTGCCTTGAATTCATCAGCTTGCCGACGATGTACCCACTTGGGGCTCTAGCCGATCACTTGCGCGCCGCCTCCCACGATTTCAGCAGCTCGTCATAGCTGACCGTTTCGCCCTTGGGCTTTTCGTTGGCCAGTTTCGGCTTTGGCGCCCCCGGCTGATCGAACCAGTACTGTGCGTCTTTTTCAGGGTTCAGCTTAGGCGCGCAGGTAGCCTGGGCATTGGACCGCTGCAGCCGCTCCATCATACGGTCCTGATCCCGGGCCAGGCCATCCAGCGCCTCTTGCGGCGTTTTCTCGCCACTGGCCACTTCGGCGATATGGCTCCACCACAGCTGTGCCAGCCGAGGATAGTCCGGCACGTTGGTACCGGTCGGGGTCCATTGCACTCGTGCCGGGCTGCGATAGAACTCCACCAGCCCGCCAAGCTTGGGCGCAAGGTCGGTCATGGCCTGGGAGTTGATGTCCGATTCGCGGATCGGCGTCAGGCCAACGATGGTCTTTTTCAGAGACACGGTCTTGGAGGTGACGAACTGGGCGTACAGCCAAGCGGCCAGGCGCTGCTTCTCGGGGGTGGATTTGAAGAAGGTCCAGGACCCTGTGTCCTGATAGCCCAGCTTCATTCCCTCCTCCCAGTATGGCCCCTTGGGCGAGGGCGCCATGCGCCACTTCGGCGTGCCGTCGGCATTGACCACCGGCAGCCCCGGCTTGGTCATGTCGGCGGTAAACGCGGTGTACCAGAAGATCTGCTGAGCGATGTTGCCTTGCGCCGGCACCGGGCCGGCCTCGGAGAAGGTCATGCCTTGCGCTTCCTTGGGCGCATAGGCGCGCATCCAGTCGACGTACTTCTGCGTGGCATAGACAGCCGCCGGCCCATTGGTGTCGCCGCCGCGGGTCACGCTGGACCCTACCGGGTGGCAATCCTCCACGCGGATGCCCCACTCGTCCACCGGCAAGCCATTGGGCAGGCCTTTGTCGCCGCCGCCGGCCATGGAGAACCAGGCATCTGTGAAACGCCACCCCAATGAAGGATCCTTCTTGCCGTAGTCCATGTGGCCATAGACACGCTTGCCGTCGATCTCCTTGACGTCCTCGGTAAAAAACTTGGCGATGTCCTCATAGGCCGACCAGTTCACCGGCACGCCCAACTCGTAACCGTACTTTTCCTTGAACCTGGCCTTGAGCTCGGGCCGCTCGAACCAGTCGGCGCGGAACCAGTACAGGTTGGCGAACTGCTGGTCGGGCAACTGATAAACCTTGCCATCCGGCGCGGTGGTGAACGAAATGCCAATGAAGTCCTTCAGGTCCAGGGTCGGCGAGGTGTAATCCTTGCCTTCGTTGGCCATCAGATCAGTGATCGACTCCACCTTGCCGTAGCGAAAATGCGTACCGATCAGGTCGGAGTCGTTGACCCAGCCGTCGTAGATGTTCTTGTCCGACTGCATCTGCGTCTGCAGCTTCTCTACCACGTCGCCTTCCTGCAGCAGGTCGTGGGTCAGCTGGATACCGGTGATCTCGCTGAAGGCCTTGGCCAGCACCTTGGACTCGTACTCATGGGTTGTGATGGTTTCCGACACCACATTGATCTTCATCCCGCGAAACGGCTCTGCTGCCTTGATGAACCACTTGAGCTCGGCCAACTGCTGCTCCGGCGTGAGGGTCGAAGGTTTGAACTCGCTGCCGATCCATTTCGATGCCGCATCCTCGTACTGATCGGCCCACGCCGCACCGTGCACGCCGGCCAGTACCAGCATCGCGGCCAGGGTCAAATGTCGCCGGTTGTGTTTGTTATGGAACATTGTGATCTCCCGATTGAGTTATTCCCCGGAGCCGTCGCTCAGCCCCAGCGCAGCACCACCACGAGCCAGCCCAGCGACAGCAGCGAGGCCACCCACAAAGGCCAGTCGCTGACCCCGACTACCAGCAAGTGCAGGTAGGCGCTGACCAACAGGCCGATGAACAACCGGTCGCCACGGCTGGTGACGATCGGCAGAAAGCCGCGCCGCTCCACACAGGGGCAGCGCAGTTCGAACAGGGTCATGCACAGCAGCAGTACGCCGACGGCGCCGAAGAACAGCGCCGTGGGCAAGGTCCAGGCCATCCATTCCATACGTTGCCCTCCTCACACCCGGCCCAGGGCAAAGCCCTTGGCCACATGGTTGCGAACGAACCAGATCACCAGCATGCCCGGCAGGATAGTCAGCACCCCCGCCGCCGCCAGTACGCCCCAGTCGATGCCCGAAGCAGACACCGTGCGGGTCATCACGGCGGCAATCGGCTTGGCATTCACCGAGGTCAGGGTGCGCGCCAGCAACAGCTCGACCCAGGAAAACATGAAGCAGAAAAACGCCGTCACGCCGATGCCGGAGCCGATCAACGGGATAAAGATCTTCACGAAGAAACGCGGGAAGCTGTAACCATCGATGTAGGCGGTTTCATCGATTTCCTTCGGCACGCCCGACATGAACCCTTCGAGAATCCAAACTGCCAGCGGCACGTTGAACAGGCAGTGGGCCAGGGCAACGGCAATGTGGGTATCGAACAGACCGATGGACGAATAGAGCTGAAAGAACGGCAGCAGAAACACCGCAGGTGGCGCCATGCGGTTGGTCAGTAACCAGAAGAACAGGTGGCGGTCACCGAGGAAGCGGTAGCGCGAGAAGGCGTAGGCCGCCGGCAACGCCACCAGCAGTGAAATCAGTGTGTTGAGGCACACGTAGTACAGCGAGTTGATGTAGCCGCTGTACCAACTGGCATCAGTGAAGATAACCCGGTAGTTGTCTAAGGTGAACGCCTGCGGCCAAAGGGTGAGGCCACCGAGAATCTCGGTGTTGCTCTTGAACGACATGTTCAGCAGCCAGTAGATCGGCACCAGCAGGAAGAAGAAGTAAAGCAGCAGGGCCAGCGTCTTGCGTATGCTCATGGCCTAGTCCTTGTCGGCGTGGGTCATGGCGGTATAGAACAGCCACGACACCAGCAGAATGATCAGGAAATACACCAGCGAAAACGCCGCCGCCGGGCCCAGGTCGAACTGCCCGACCGCCATGCGTGTCAGGGTCTGACTTAGGAAGGTAGTGGCGTTACCTGGCCCGCCTCCGGTCAGCACGAACGGCTCGGTGTAGATCATGAAGCTGTCCATGAAGCGCAGCATCACCGCGATCAGCAGCACGTTCTTGAGCTTGGGCAACTGAATATGCCGGAACACCGCCCAGCCCGAGGCCCGATCGATACGCGCAGCCTGGTAGTACACGTCAGGGATGGCCCGCAGGCCCGAGTAGCACAGCAGTGCCACCAGTGATGTCCAGTGCCAGACATCCATCACCAGCACGGTCAGCCAGGCGTCGAACGGGTCGCCGGCATAGTTGTAGCTGACGCCAAGCTTGGCCAGCGTTGCACCGAGCAGACCGATATCGGCGCGGCCAAAGATCTGCCAGATGGTACCGACCACATTCCACGGGATCAGCAGCGGGATGGCCATGACGATCAGGCATATCGACGCCAGGCGCCCCTTGGTCGGCATGGTCAGGGCAATGCCGATGCCCAGCGGAATTTCGATCAGCAGCACGCAGGCGGAATAGATGAACTGGCGCAGCAAGGCATCGTGCAATGCCGGGTCACGCAACACCTGGCGGTACCAGTCGGCGCCGACGAAGTAGCGGCTGGACTGGTCGAAAATGTCCTGCACCGAATAGTTGACCACCGTCATCATCGGCATCACGGCACTGAACGCCACCAGCAGGAACACCGGCAGCACCAGCCACCAGGCCTTGTTGTTCGGCACCTTGTTCATGGCACGGCCTCCAGCAGCACATCGTCGACGTACAGCAGCAGCCACTGCGTCGGCAGGCTGACCCAGGCATGTGCCACCGGCACCGGGCGATCTTCTGCCAGGCGCGCCTTGAGCGACACGCCGCCAAGCAGCAGGGTGACGATGCGGTAGGTACCCAGGTCCTCAACGTCCAGCACTTGCGCAGCCAAGGCGCCCTCGAACGGGCTGTCCCACAGCTGCACGAACTCCGGGCGAATGCCCACTTGCAGGCGCCCGCCGCTCGTCGCCGCCAGGCGTTCGTGCAGGCCTTCGGGAAGTGCCAGGTGCACATCGCCGAACACTACCCCCGCCACGTCGGCGCGCACGTCGATCAGGTTCATCCCCGGGCTGCCGATGAAGTAGCCGACAAAGGTATGCCGTGGCCGCTCGAACAGCTCACGCGGGGTGCCGAACTGGACGATGCGCCCGCCATGCATCACCGCGATCTTGTCGGCGAAGGTCGAAGCCTCCAGTTGATCGTGGGTCACGTAGATCATGGTGATGTTGAACTGCTCATGGATCTGCTTGAGCTTGCGCCGCAACTTCCATTTCAGGTGCGGGTCGATCACCGTCAACGGCTCGTCGAAAAGAATGGCCGAGACGTCATCGCGCACCAGGCCACGGCCCATGGACACCTTCTGCTTTTCGTCAGCGCTGAGGTTGCGCGCCTTTTTCTTCAGCACTGCGCCCAGGTCGAGCACTTCGGCGATTTCCTCGACCCGCGTGCGCACCCTGCCTTCGTCCAGGCCCTGGTTGCGTAAAGGGAACGCCAGGTTGTCGAACACCGTCATGGTGTCGTACACCACCGGGAACTGAAACACCTGGGCAATGTTGCGCTGCTGCGGCGAAAGGTCATTGACCGGCTTGCCGTCGAACAGCACCTGGCCATGGGACGGCGTGAGCAGCCCAGAGATGATGTTCAGCAAGGTCGACTTGCCACACCCGGAAGGCCCGAGCAAAGCATAGGCACCGCCCTGCTCCCACACGTGCTCCAGTTGATGCAGTGCGTAGTCGCCCTCGGTGGCGGGTTGTCGGCTATAGCTGTGCGCCAGTTGGCGCAGGCGGATTTCGGCCATCAGGCGCTCCTTGCCTGGCGCAGGCCCGGTGCCTGTACCAGTGCCCCGGCGCTGTCGAAGACGAACAGCTTGTGGGTGGGTATGAAGACGCGGATAGGCGTATCCACCTGATACTCGTGCACCCCCGGCAGGTGCAGGACCATCCGCCACTGCTCGTTACGCACGTGCAGGAATGTCTCGGAACCGCTGATCTCGGCCAGTTCCACCCGCACCGCCAGCTCCAGGTCGTCATCGTGCGCCGGCACCAGGGTGAGGTGGCTGGGGCGCACGCCAAAGCGGTAATCGCCGTCGCCCAGGCGGTGCAGGTCGACATTGCGGGCGAAGTGCACGGCCTGGGCCAGGCTCACCTCATTGCCACTGATACGCCCCGGTATCAGGTTGATCGGCGGCTCGCTGAACAGCTCGGCGGCCAGCACGCTGCCGGGCCGCTGGTAGACCTCTGCTGTAGGCCCGCTCTGGACGATTCGCCCCTCGTGCACCAGGGTGGTGGTACCACCCAGCGCCAGCGCTTCGTTGGGCTCGGTGGTGGCATACACGGCAATGCAGTTGCGCGCGGCGAACAACTCGCGCAGCTCCTGGCGCAGCCCTTCGCGCAGCTTGTAGTCGAGGTTGACCAGCGGCTCATCGAACAGAATCAACCCGGCATCCTTGACCAGCGCCCTGGCCATCGCCGTGCGCTGCTGCTGGCCGCCAGACAGCTCCAGCGGCAAGCGTTGCAGGTAGGGCTCGATGCGCAGCATCTCGGCAGTTTCCTGCACGCGTCGACGGATTTGGGGCTCGGGCATGCGCGCCTGACGCAAGGGTGAGGCGATGTTCTCGTAAACGCTCAGGGTCGGGTAGTTGATGAACTGCTGATACACCATCGACACATTGCGCCGACGCACCGGCACGCCAGTGACATCTTCACCCGCCATCAGCACGCGGCCACGGTCGGGGCGGTCGAGCCCGGCCATCAGGCGCATGAGGCTGGTCTTGCCGGCCAGGGTCCGGCCAAGCAGCACGTTGAACGAGCCGGGCTCGAACTGCAGGGACGCGTCGATGATCCAGGGCTGGTTATCGACGCTGCGGCTGACCTGTTCCAGCACCAGGGACATGGCAAGGCCTTGTTGTAGTTGTTGTCCCACGACGATAGCCAGTTCCGTGCCAGTTCCACTCTGCCCCTCTGGCCTGCGGCATTGACGGTGCCGGCAGGCCAGCAGCGATTCACAACTGAACACTTTCGCTGAACATCTGAACAGCGGCGGGTTTGACAATGAACAACGGTGGACGACACTCAACAGCGGTCGGCTGATAACAACAATCACACAGGACAGGCCCATGGCCACCGCCACTTCGACCCATGCCCAATTGATCCAGGCCTCCTGGGCGCGCTGCCGAGATCACGGCCTGCAGCCACAAAGCGCCCCCGACTTCGATTGCCTGACCAGGGCCGAACTCAGCGCCCTGCTGGAGCGGCGCCAGGCACTGTTGCAACACACCCGCGATGCCGTGCTGCCGCAGTACGCGCACCTGCTGGGCAATGCCAGCTACCTGGTGATGCTCGCCGACGCCAGCGGCTGCCTGCTCGAGACCTGGGGATCGCGACGCTTCGTCTGCCCCCAGCACCAGCACGGTTTCAGTGCCGGCGCCCACTGGCACGAACGGGGCGTGGGCACCAATGCGCTGGGCACCGCGCTGGTCTGCGCCGAGCCCGTCCATGTTGGCCAGGACGAACACTTCCTGCGCCAGAACCGCTACATGGCCAGCGCCGCCGCCCCGCTGTACGATGCCCAGCGGCAACTGGTCGGCGTGCTCGACGTGGCCAGCGACGGCTACCTGCCAGCCACCCAGACCCTCGGCCTGGTGCGCATGATGGGCCAGAGCCTGGAGAATCGCCTGATCCTTGCGCAGCATGCCGAGCAGCACGCGCAGTTGCTGTTCAACAGCGCTTGCGACAACCTCGACAGCCCTTGGGCCGGGCTGCTGGTATTCGATGAGCGTGGCCAGGTACTCGCCGCCAATCATCGAGCCGACAGCCTGCTGGGCGGCAACCCGCTGCAGCAGAACGTCGAACAACTGTTCCAGATCCCCCTCTACCAGTTGCTTGCCCACCCCCAGCAGCAACCATTCGCCTTGCAGGCGGCCGGGCGCAACCGGTTCCACTGCCAGTGGCAAGCCCCCTGGCAAAGCACCCCGCGCTCAATGCTTCACAGTGGCGATCCACGCATGGAAAAGGCCTTGGGCCAGGCCAGCTTGATGCTGGAAAAAGACATCCCGCTGCTGGTCCAGGGTGAAACCGGCGTCGGCAAGGAAGTCTTCGTTCAGACCCTGCACCGCGCCAGCAGCCGTGCCCGCCAGCCGTTGATCGCGGTCAACTGTGCGGCGATTCCGGCAGAACTGGTGGAATCGGAGTTGTTCGGTTATGACAAAGGCGCCTTCACCGGTGCTCATCACAAGGGCAACCCCGGGCTGATCCGCAAGGCCGACAAGGGCGTCCTGTTCCTCGACGAAATCGGCGACATGCCGCTGCCGACCCAGGCCCGCCTGCTGCGCGTGCTGCAATCGCGCAGCATTCAGCCACTGGGCAGCGGCGAACCGGTAGCGGTGAATATCCGCGTAGTCTCGGCAAGCAATCGGGACCTGGCCGAAGAGGTACGTGCAGGGCGCTTTCGCCAGGATCTCTACTACCGCATCGCCGCAATGGCGGTCGTGTTGCCGGCGCTGCGCGAGCGCACTGACCGGCGAGAATTGATCGAGCACATCCACGCACGGTATCGCGACCCTTACCAACCCCAGCGCTTGGGGCAGCCTATCCTTGAGCTGCTTGATCGCCACCCCTGGCCGGGCAATCTGCGCGAGCTGGTGAGTGTGATGCAGGTGGCGCTGGCGTTGGCAGGCGATGGACCGGTCGGCGTCGAACATCTGCCCGCCGGCTTTCTGGCCGAAGCACAAGGATGCGCGGTGGTGAGCGACTGTAGTGACGATGAGGCGGACCTGCAAAGCCTGCTGAAACGGGCCAATGGCAACCTCTCGGCCGTGGCGCGTGGCCTGGGGATTAGCCGGACGACACTTTACAAACGCCTGCGCGAGCAATGACCGGGGGCCGACAGCCGATTCGGCTGCCCTGGCCCTGAAGTCAGCCGGACCCGCTGCCCGCACCGCCTTTTTCAGCCGGCATTCCCGCCCTGATCGCCCGACAATATCCCTACAGCCCAACCCGCAAGTTGCAGGGAGATGCCATGACCCGCTTCATCGATGTGCAAGACCTCGCCCGCCTGGTCAACCGCAAAGGCCTGGCCACCTGCCTGGTGGAGATGGCCGAGTACATCCGTCAGGACTACCTGCGCTGGGACGATTTCGAGAAGTGCCCGCGCCTGGCCAATCATTCGGCGGACGGCGTGATCGAACTGATGCCGGTTTCCGACTCCAGCCGGTATGCCTTCAAGTATGTCAACGGCCACCCGAAGAACACCCGCCTCGGCCTGCCCACGGTGATGGCCTTCGGCGCCTTGAGCGACGTCGGCTCCGGCGCGCCGCTGTTGCTCAGCGAGATGACCCTGACCACAGCGATGCGTACCGCCGCCACCTCGGCCCTCGCCGCCCGCTACCTGGCGCGTGAAGACAGCCGCAGCATGGCGCTGATCGGCAACGGTTCGCAAAGCGAATTCCAGGCCATCGCCTTCAAGACCTTGCTGGGCATCGACGAGATCCGCCTGTTCGACATCGACCCTGCAGCCACGGCGAAGCTGGTGGCCAACCTGGCGGGCCGCCCAGGGCTCAAGGTAATCGTCGCCCACAGCGTCGCCGAAGCCGTGCGCGGTGCCGATATCGTCACCACGGTCACGGCGGACAAGACGTACGCGACCATCCTCACGCCGGACATGATCGAACCGGGCGTGCACCTGAACGCCGTGGGCGGCGACTGCCCGGGCAAGACCGAGCTGCACCGCGACATCGTCGAGCGGGCCCGGGTGATCGTTGAGTACGAGCCGCAAAGCCGGGTCGAAGGCGAAATCCAGCAAATGCCCGCCGATTCGCCGGTCTTCGCTTTCTGGCAGGTGGTCGCAGGCCTTGTTCAAGGCCGTGAAAATGCCGATCAGGTGACCCTGTTCGATTCGGTAGGTTTTGCGTTGGAAGATTATTCGGCGCTGCGCTATGTGCTCGATACAGCGCTCACGTTAGGGATCGGCCAGGATATCGGGCTGGTGCCGGCTCTGGAAAACCCCAAGGACTTGTATGCACTGCTGCAACCTCGGGTGGTGGCGGTTCGTTCAGTGCACCGGGCCGGCAGCGCCTGCGCCTGACGGACCTTGGGCTGCTGCGCAGCCCAAGCGCCCGCGCGTGACGACGATCACCCGATAAACGCCTAACCTGTCCATGCCCCGCCTTCAAAAAAGAAGCACCGCGCATGGACACCAAGGACGCCACCTCTCCCCCGCTGGACCGCATCGACCAAGCCATCATCGACATACTGCGCGTCGATGGCCGCATCACCTTCGAAAAGCTCTCGACCCTGGTCCATCTGACTCCGCGCCCCTGCCTGGAACGGGTACGCAAGCTGGAACGGCGCGGCGTGATCCGCGGTTATGGCGCAATCATCGACCCGCAGAAGGTCGCACCAGGGCTGTCACTGCTGGTACTCGTGGCCCTGTCCAACCTGAGCGGGCGGTCCGCACAAAAGGCGTTCGAGGCAACCATGCTGGCCTGCCCTGACGTTCATGAATGCCAACTGATCAGCGGCCACTTCGATTACAGCTTGCGCGTGCGCTGTCGCGACATGGAGCACTATCGGGTGCTGAGCGAAAGCTGGATGAACGACGGCGCCCTGCACATCGACAAGCTGGTGGCCCACCCTGAACTGGCTTCGGTCAAAAGCATCGCCCCGCAGCCCTGATCGGGTAGAAGTTGGCAGGCAGATTGCTAACACCCTGCAGGTATTGGCAAATACCGGCCAACGGCGCATCACCTCAATCTGCAGCACGCACCGAACTAGAGCCCGGCAAGCCGAAATGCCCCACAACTGGTCAGACCGGTAAGGCCAAAAAACCTTGCATATTGGGATTTTTCGCGCTTTTATGACTTCGCGCTGAACAAACCGGTAAGACCACAAAAATAAATAAGTCCTGCGCTCTTTCGCCCCGTGCGGCACCGAAGCAAGGACACCGATCAGAGATCACTCCCATGCTCAAATGGTGCTCGCGTTCGATCTTCCTGCAAGTCGTGCTCGGCCTTGCCCTCGGCATCGCCTGCGGCCTCAGCTTTCCCGACCTTTCCCTGCAGCTCAAACCCCTCGGCGACGGCTTCATCAAGCTGATCAAGATGCTTATCGGCCTCATCGTCTTCTGTGTCGTGGTCAGCGGCATTTCCGGCGCTGGCGATCTGAAGAAAGTCGGGCGCATCGGCCTGAAATCGGTGATCTACTTCGAAGTGCTGACCACCATCGCCCTGGTGATCGGCCTGGTGTTCGCCTTTACCAGCGGCATCGGCAGCGGCGCCAACATCCATCTGGATCAGCTCTCTGCTGCCGACGCCAACGGCCTGGCCGAGCGCGGCCAGCATATCCATGGCGCCACTGCGTTCTTCATGGACCTGATCCCCACTTCAGTGGTGGGCGCTTTCGCCGACAACAACATCCTCCAAGTCTTGCTGTTCTCGGTGCTGTTCGGCAGCGCGCTGAACCTGGTGGGTGACTCGGCCGCCGGTATTTCGCGGTTGATCAACGAACTCAGCCACGTGATTTTCCGCATCATGGGCATGATCGTGCGCCTGGCGCCGATCGGCGTCTTCGGCGCCATCGCCTTCACCACCAGCAAATATGGCCTGGAGTCGCTGCAGCACCTGGGTGGCCTGGTGGCGTTGTTCTACCTGACCTGCGCGGGCTTCGTGCTGATCATCCTGGGCACTGTGATGCGCCTTTCGGGGCTGAAATTGCTGCCGTTCATCAAATACCTGCGTGAAGAGCTGACCATCGTGCTTGGCACCGCCTCCTCCGATGCCGTGCTGCCGCAGATCATGCGCAAGCTCGAGCACCTAGGCATTGGCAGCTCCACCGTTGGCCTGGTGATCCCGACCGGCTACTCGTTCAACCTCGACGGTTTCTCCATCTACCTGACCCTGGCCATCGTGTTTATCGCAAACGCCACGGGCACCCCCTTGGAGATGACGGACCTGTTGACCATCCTGCTGGTGTCACTGGTGACTTCCAAAGGCGCTCACGGCATCCCAGGCTCGGCGCTGGTGATACTCGCCGCCACCCTCACCGCCGTGCCGGCGATCCCGGTGGTAGGCCTGGTACTGGTACTGGCAGTGGACTGGTTCATGGGCATCGGCCGGGCGCTAACCAACCTGATCGGCAACTGCGTGGCCACCGTGGCCATCGCCCGCTGGGAAAAAGACATCGATCTGGAGCGTGCGCAGAACGTACTCGATGGCAAACCCGGCTTTGCCCATGCGCCTCGCAAGCAGCCCAACGCCCATCAACAGGAATTCTGAGCCCACGTGGCCGGCGCTGACGCCGGCCCTTTCAGGAGAAAACCGTGATCAGCTCATCGACCGTCGTCAACTCAGTGGTGGAAAAACTGCGCCAGGCCCTGGCCCGCGGCCAGTGGCGCTCCGGCGACATGCTGCCTGGCCAGCGCGAGCTGGCCGAACAGTTGGGCATCAGCCGCCCCAGCCTGCGCGAAGCCGTGACCGTGCTGGAGACCCTCGGCCTGGTGCGCTCCATGCCGGGCAAGGGCGTGCTGGTGCTGGATGCCGAACCGGCCGTGCTGGAACCAGGCGTCGACAGCAGCACTGCAGCGAGCCTGGCCGATGTCCTGGAGCTGCGCTACACCCTCGAACCGTTCATCGTCGGCCTGGTGGCGCAATCGGCCAACAGCCAGGACATCGGCCAGCTACGCCTGACCCTGATGGACATGCGCGAAGCGCTGGATGCCGATGACAGCGATGCCGGGGCCAAGGCCTACATCGCCTTCCACGAGGCGCTGTTCGCACTGACCACCAACCCGATTTTCCAGAGCGTGGTACAGCAGACCGGCAATGCCCTCAAGCAAAGCGCCAACATGCTGCGCAACTCACCCGAACACCTTGCTGCTCGGCTCAAGGAAAACGAAGCCGTGGTACGCGCCATTCGCGACCGCAACAGTGCCCAGGCCAGCGCCCAGATGCGCCAGCACATCCTTGCCGAAGGGCAGCGTATGGGCATCGAACTGAACATCCCGGATGACCATCCGCGCCAATGACCCCAGGAGATCGACCATGACCGCCTGCGCCCACGCCGCCCCCCACCTGCCTGCCCTGCTCGCCGCCGGCGAAACCCGCTTGTCGGCCGAGCAGATCTACCCTCGCCTGTTCGACGCCATTCTCGAGCAGCGCTTGCCGCCCGGCAGCCTGCTGCCCGAGCAGGCACTGGGCAACGCCTTCGGCGTCAGCCGCACGGTGATCCGCCGGGTACTCGGGCGCCTCTCGGACCAGCAAGTGGTGGTCCAGCGCCCCAGCCACACCGCGCACCTGGCCGCCCCTGATCCACAACAGGCGCGCCAGGTACTCAGCGCCCGGCGCCTGGCCGAAACCACCCTGATCAGCCTGGCAGCGCAACGCGCGCGGCCGGCGCAGATCCGCCAATTGCGTTCGCTGGTGGAGCGCGAGCGACAGCACCACGAGCGTGGCGAACGTTGCGCGGCGATCCGCCTGGGCGGCGAGTTCCACCTCAAGCTTGCCCAGGTGGCCGCCAATGCACCGCTGGCACGTTTTCTCAATGGCCTGGTGCCGATGACCTCACTGATCATCGCCCGCTATGAATCACCCTGCTGCGACCACTGTGCCTGGCAAGAGCACGCGGCGATCATCGATGCCGTGGAGGCTGGTGACGCGGCAGCGGCGCTTGCTCTGATGGACGAGCACCTGGACCGCCTGGAAGAAAAACTCGACCTCGCCTGACAGGGCGCATGCGCAGCCGATCACCGGCCCTATACTCGGTTAACCACCCAGCCTCGAAACCCGGGAGGCGGTCGTGTGAACCCACGCATCCTCGTGCTGCTCTGCCTTCTGCTGGCCCTCGGCGGCTGCGCCGGCAAGCGCCCGCCTGCCCCGCCGCCGCCCGCCGTGCTGACCCCCGCTGCCTGGCAACGCATCGACCAGGAACTGATCGATGCGTCGGTAGGCGCCGCAGGCTCAGCCAACGACTATGCGCGGCGCTCGATGCGGGTATGGAAAGAACAGGTACAGCAACGTACCGAAAGCGACTTCATTCCCTGGTTCACCGGTTACTGGACCCAGCAATGGCTGACCCTCAAGGTCGCCTGGTACAAGCTCAACAGCGGTGAGGGCCGCGAGCCTGCGGAAAAACGCCTGGCCCTGTACCTGCAGGAGCAGTACCAGAACCGCGTGATCGAGCCGGTGGCCGAGCAGATCAACCCCGAAGTCATCCGCGACCGGGCCTGCGAGTTGTACCTGCAACTGTTCGGCCAGCAACTGCCGGCCATCATCCAGCGCTACAACGCCCCGCCCGATCAGCTCAGCCAGCGCCTGAACCGGGTCCCTGCCATTGCCCTGGGGCCGCCGCCGGCGCGCAACGCCAGCCTCTATCAATTGCTTAAAGCCAAGCCGCTCGATCAGCAACCCGCCTGGCTCGCCCTGCGCGACCACCTGCACCGGCAAGCGGCCAAGGGCCCCGGGCAGACCGACGTAGGCCTGTCGTCGGTGGCCACCCGCGCCAGCGAGAAGCTTGGCGCCACCCTGGCCCCTCGCGGCATTGCCAGCGCAGTGGCCAGTGCGGTAGGCAAGGTGGCCGGGGCAATGATCTCGGTGGCGGCGGCAGGCTACGGCATGATCACTCATGATCGCGATCACCCGGAGATGGTCGAGCAATTGCGGGTGATCCTCAACGTGGCGCTCAATCAGGAATGGCAAGAATTGATGGAGAACCGCCAGAGCGGCGCCATGGCGGGGGTGTACTACCTGTCAGGGCAGGTCGAGGACAGTTTGCTGGCCAGTGCGCCGCGGCCAGTGGACCAGGCAGTGCAACCGGAACAACCTGCGCGGCAGGAACCCTTGTTGATTCGCCTGCCGCCATAGCGGTACCGACACCCTCAGGCGGTGGCCATGGCCGATGCCGGCAACCCGAATATCCGGTCAAACGCCCAGTTGTAGGCAAAGGTGTAGCAAGGCACCAGGATGATAAAGGCAAGGTCCACCAGGAACGCCTCGACCAGGCTCATCCCCAGCCACCAGGCAATCAGCGGGATCAGGTACACAACCAGGGTCAGCTGGAAACCGACAGCATGCACCACCCGCCGCGCCACGCTGCGGCCGCGCTTGGCCTGGCGGCTCTCCCAATACTCGAACAGGCTGTTGTAAATCAGGTTCCAGAGCATGGCGATGGTGGTGATCATCACCGCCAGCGGCCCAGTATGCGAAGCCTGGGTATCGGACAAATAAGCCAGCCCCAGCGTCGACATGCACAAGCCAATCAGCTCGTAGAAAGTCACGTAGACCAGTTTGCGTTTCAGTCCCTGCACCGGGTTTACCTCATGTGGAATCAAGCGAAGGGCGCGAGAATGCTTCAAATTTATTGACAGACAAAGTCGGTAGCTTTCAGATTCACTGACAGGAGGCCGACATGAACTTTTCCAGTGACAACATCCAGCTGTTCCTCGCCGTGCTCGACCGGGGTTCGTTTTCCGCTGCGGCACGCACCCTTGGCCGGGTACCTTCCGCCGTCAGCATGGCCATCGGCAACCTTGAAGCCGAACTTGGCTACGCCTTGTTCGAACGCGGCCCGCGCGAGGTTCGCCCTACCGCCCAGGCTTTGGCGCTAGAGCCACACGCCAGGCTGATCGCCGAGCAACTGGGGCTATTGCAGGTGCACGCACTGGAGTTGTCGCAAGGGCTGGAAAGCAGCCTGACCCTCGCCGTGGTCCCGGACATCGATCAGCGCCCGCTGTTTGCCGCCATCGCCAGCCTGGGCGAGCGCTACCCGCTGCTGGACATCCAACTGCTCAGCGCCCCGCAGGAAGACGCATTGCAGTTGCTCGACAGCGGCCGTGCCGACCTGTGCCTGGCCTTCGCCGGCCTGCACGTCGATGCCCGCCGGGGGTTTCAGCACATTGGTACAGAATCGCTGGTTGCCACCCTGTCACCGGCGCACCCGGCACTGCGCGACGGGCGCATCCGCTATCTGGAAGACCTGATCAACGTGCGCCAGATCCTGGTGCGCAGCCGCGACCTGCCCCTGGCCGACCCGCGCGCGCTGATCGGCGCCACGCACTGGTCCACCGACAGTTTCGACTTCGCCGTGCAAATGGTCGAAGCAGGCCTTGGCTGGGGCGATTTGCCCTTGGCCAGAGTGGCGCCACTGATCGCTGCCGGGCGCCTGGTACGTCTGCGTTTTGGCAATACCCGCAACGAACTTCAGTTGCCGATTCATGCCTTCTGGCGCAGGCAGCAACCGCTACGCCAAGCGGCGCGTCTGCTGATCGAACAGCTAGCCAACTGCTAGCGCACCGTCCGTCGAAATCGCCTCAGCCTGATGACGTAAGTGCTTCAATTTTTTATGAGATTTGCCGATATCAGAGTGGACAGGCCCATCGCGCCACAAGCGCGCAGTGCCCTCCCCTCCATGGCTCAAGGTCTCGAAACATGAACCTGAAATTTCGCCACAAAATCCTCCTCAGCGCGTGCGGGGTGGTGGTACTGGCTTTTGCCCTGTTCACGCTCTACAACGATTACCTGCAACGCAAGACCATCGCCCAGAACATCGAGTCATCGGTGCAACAGTCCGGTGCGCTGACTGCCAGCAGCGTGCAGAACTGGATGAGCGGGCGCATCCTGGTGCTTGAGAACCTGGCCCAGGACATTGCTGAACAAGGGGCGGGCGATACCCTGGCCGGGCTGATCGAGCAGCCTTCCTACACGCAAAATTTCCTGTTCACCTACCTGGGCCAGGCCAATGGTGTGTTCACCCAGCGCCCCAATGCCCAGATGCCGGCCGGTTACGACCCACGCCAGCGCCCATGGTACGGCGCCGCCGCAAACGCCGGGCAGACCGTGCTCACCGCCCCTTACCAAGGCGCCGTCGGTGGCCTGATGGTGACCATCGCCACGCCGGTAAAGCGTGACGGCGAAATGCTCGGAGTGGTCGGTGGCGACCTGACCCTCGATACCTTGGTGCAGATCATCAATTCGGTCGACTTCGGCGGCATCGGCCACGCCTTCCTCGCCGACAGCAGCGGCCAGGTGATCGTCAGCCCCGACAAAGACCAGGTGATGAAGAACCTCAAGGACATCTACCCAGGCTCCGGCCTGCGCGTGGCGGCTGACATGCAGGATGTCACCCTCGATGGCCAGCAGCGGTTGATCTCCTTTGCCCCGGTGGCGGGCTTGCCGTCTGCCCAGTGGTATATCGGCCTGTCGATCGACAAGGACAAGGCCTATGCCGCATTGGGCCAGTTCCGCACCTCGGCGATCATCGCCATGGTCATTGCCGTGGCGGCCATCGCCGGGCTGCTAGGCTTGCTGATCCCGGTGCTGATGCGACCGCTGACCACCATGGGCCGCGCCATGCGCGACATCGCCGAAGGTGAAGGCGACCTGACCCGCCGCCTGGACGTGCAGCGCAAGGACGAGTTCGGCGAACTGGCCACCTCGTTCAACCACTTTGTAGAACGCATTCACACCTCGATCAGCGAAGTGTCGTCGGCCACGCGGCTGGTGCACGACCTGTCGGAAAAGGTGGTCAATGCCTCCAATGCCTCGATCATCGGTTCCGAAGAGCAGAGCATGCGCACCAACAGTGTCGCTGCGGCCATCAACCAACTGGGTGCCGCCACTCAGGAAATCGCACGCAACGCTGCCGACGCTTCGCAGCACGCCAGCGGCGCCAGCGAGCAGGCCAATGGCGGGCGCGAAGTGGTGGAAGAAGCGATCAACGCCATGACCGCCCTGTCGCAGCGCATCAGCGAATCCTGCGAACAGATCGAAACGCTCAATGCCAGCACCGACGAAATCGGCAAGATCCTCGACGTGATCAAGGGCATCTCCCAGCAGACCAACCTGCTGGCGCTCAACGCCGCGATCGAAGCGGCCCGTGCGGGTGAAGCCGGGCGCGGGTTTGCCGTGGTGGCCGACGAGGTTCGCAACCTGGCGCACCGCACCCAGGAATCGGCGGAAGAGATCCACCGCATGATCACCAGCCTGCAGGTCGGCTCACGCGAGGCGGTGCACACCATGAACACCAGCCAGGTGTCCAGCGAACAGACCGTGCAGGTCGCCAACCAGGCCGGCGTACGCCTGGCCAGCGTGACCCAGCGCATCGGCGAGATCGACGGCATGAACCAGTCGGTGGCCACCGCTACCGAAGAGCAGACCGCCGTGGTCGAGAGCCTGAACCTGGACATCACCCAGATCAATGCGCTCAACCAGCAAGGGGTAGAGAACCTCAACCAGACGCTGCAACATTGCGATGCGCTGGCGCAGCAGGCTGGGCGTTTGAAGCAACTGGTGGGCAGCTTCCGCATCTGAGGTAATGCACCGGCACGCTCGCCTTCTGCAGGTAGCGAGCGTGCCGGCGCTGAACCCCAGACAGTTATAACCTAATAACGAACAAGTCTATTTGGCTATATAAACTACCTATATGCTGGCACCCATCCGATCACGGGCAAAGCTGGGCAGTCGAGTAGCGTATGGATGTAGGTTCTTTCGGTTTCACCATAGCCGGGCTGGTTGTGGGGTTCATCGTCGGCATGACCGGCGTCGGTGGCGGTTCGCTGATGACGCCGATTCTGCTTTGGTTTGGCATCAGCCCGGCCACCGCTGTGGGCACCGACCTGCTCTATGCCGCCATCACCAAGGCCAGTGGCGTGTGGGTGCACAGCCGCAACAAGAACATCGACTGGAGAATCACCGGCCTGCTCAGCCTGGGCAGCGTCCCGGCAGCAGCGCTGACCCTGTGGTTCCTGAGCACCCTGCACACCGACACCTCGGCGCTCAATGGCATCATCAAGCAGGGCCTGGCGGTAGTATTGATCCTCACTGCACTGGCAATCCTGTTCAAGTCGCGGCTGCAAGCGTTCGCCAACCGCCATGCCGGTGACCATTACCAACTCAGCGACCGTAGCCTAAACATCCTTACCGTACTCACCGGCGTGGTGCTGGGTGTCATGGTCACCCTCACTTCGATCGGTGCCGGTGCCTTGGGGACCGTGGCGCTGTTCCTGCTCTACCCGTTCCTGGTCACCCGGCGCCTGGTGGGCACCGAGATTGCCCACGCGGTGCCGTTGACCCTGGTCGCAGGCCTGGGCCACGCCGGCATGGGCAACATGGACTGGTCGCTGCTGGGTTACCTGCTGCTCGGCTCGTTGCCCGGCATCTATCTGGGCAGCCACCTCACCGGGCGGATCTCCGACCGCGTGCTGCGGCCCTGCCTGGCGGGGATGCTGTTGCTGATCGGGTACAAGCTGGCGTTTTGAGGGAAGGGTTTGGCGTGAGACGGGTTGGCCGGCCCTAACGCCATCACAAGCCATACCTCACCCGAGCCGCAAGCGCCATCGCCCGGTAAAGCTCAACTGC
This sequence comes from Pseudomonas putida, assembly GCF_016406145.1. Lineage (NCBI taxonomy): Bacteria > Pseudomonadati > Pseudomonadota > Gammaproteobacteria > Pseudomonadales > Pseudomonadaceae > Pseudomonas > Pseudomonas putida. Next base: position 1,916,857 of record NZ_CP066306.1, on the reverse strand, counting down.
ACACATGACAAAGGCAGCACATCAATCTGCCGATGAGCAGCCAGGGGGCAACCAAGCACCTGCACCAGCACCGCACGAATGACCATGGGATGCGTCACCGCCACCCACTCGCCCGGTTTATCGAATGCCGCCAGCCACCCCGCCATGCGCTGGCACAGCTCGGCAAACGACTCACCACCATGTGGCGTACTGTGCGGGTCGTCCAGCCACAACGCCAGCGCCTGCGGTTGCTCAGCCTGCAATTGCTTCAATGCCAGCCCGTGCCAGCACCCCAGGTCGCAATCGGCCAACGCTGGCTCGACCTGCACCGGCATCGAAAACCCTGCCGCCGTTGCCCTCGCACGCCGCTCCGGCGCGGTCAGCATGCGCGTTTCAGGCGCCACGGCGAACGGCTGGGCGTGCAGCGGCAAGATGCCGTCGTCAGGGCGGTGCAAGCGCCCGGTCTTCTGGGCCGTGGTCAGGGCATGACAGATCAAGGTCAGGTGTACGGCTTTCACCAGGCGGCTTCTTTGCGGGGGACGGCCGACTGGTTTAGCACGCCGAGATTATTTTTTCCGCAACAATGTCGCAGCCCAGGAGGAACACTACGTTACGATGGTCAGTCCAAATTAGGCGAAATGCCACTAGAGCCGACCCGAATGCCAGCCAGTCCCTCCTCCCCCAGCACTTTGCTGCTTGCCCTGCGCGAAGGCACCCGCGACTGCCATAAGTCGCTCGAAGCACGCCTGCCATTTTTTGCAGCGAACTTCGATGCCGCTGCCTACAGCCGGCTACTGCAAGCCTATTACGGGTTCCACGCCCCTCTCGAAGCCCGGCTGGGCGATTATCAGGAACCCGTGAGGGCCAAGACACCGGCTCTCACTCTGGACCTGCAAGCCTTGCACCTGAGCGCCGCCGACATCGATGCCCTGCCCCTGTGCCAGGCGCTGCCAGGCATAGATGATGAGGCCAGTGCGCTGGGTGTGATGTACGTTCTGGAAGGCTCGACCCTGGGCGGCCAGGTACTCAAAAAGGCGATGTCTGAACGCCTGGGTCTCGACCCGGCCAGCGGCACAGGCTTTTTCGATGTGTATGGCGCGCGGACCGGCAACTACTGGCGCAGCTTTCTCGACCGCCTTGGCCAGGCTTCGACCGCACCTGTAGCGCAGGCCGCCACCGTGCAGGCGGCCATTGAAACATTCCAGAGCTTCGAGCGCTGGCTTGAGCAACGCGACGTGCTGAACCAAAAACCCGGCTAAAGAGGCCTGCTTGCCGGCGATGGGCCTGCTCAGGCAAACAGCTGCAGCAGCCCCCACACCGGCACCAACCCCGCCAGCCCGACCGCCAGCCGCGGCCAATACGGCAACAGCACGACCAGCAGCATTGCCCCCAGCGACATCATCGCCAACCAGGCTACCGGCGCCATGGCCCAGCCCCAGACCTGGGCACAAAGCAGCAGGCTGATCATCAGTGCCAGCCAGCCAGCGCCACGCAGCACCACGCGCAATGACTGCGGGCAAGCCCGCTGCCATACCTGCTTGTAGTGCCGCTCCAGGCCTTGGCAAAGGCCAAGCATACCGGCATAGGCGAACAGCGCGCCGCCCGCGATCAGCGTCATCATGCGCCTGCCTCCACGCTGCGCCCTGCCTTGCGTGCAAGCGGCGCCGGCTCGGCGTTCTGCACACGCCACGCCACCACACCAAGCAATACCCCCAGCACCAGTGCGCAAGCCGCCACGCCCAGGCGCAAGGCATCCTCCAGCCCACCGAACAGCCCAAGGCCCATGCACAGCAGTGCCGTCAGCCCCAACTGCTCCACCCACGCCCGATGCGCAGGCCTGATACCGGCATACAACAGCGCCAGCAGCCATACACCAAAGAACGCCCGAACCTCCCAGGCTTCGCGCTGTACCAGCTCGACCGGCAGCAGGCGGCTGGCCCACAGCAAGCCGACACAGGCCAGCAGCAAACCGGCAACGAAACCGACATTGCACACCTCGGCTACCCGGTACCAACGCCGCGCCGACAGCTGCGCGCTGGCGCTGGCGTACTTGCGCCCACGCTTAACGCAAAACAGCACCAGGCCACTGGCGATCATCACGCAGCTGATAACGCCACAAACGAAGTACAACCAACGCATCGGGTACCCGCCAAACTGGGCAAAATGCAGACCGACCATGACCCGCTGGGTCAAGGGGGCCGCACGCCACTCGGTCACATCGCTGAGCAACTGCCCGCTGACACCATCGAATACCATGGCCTGCCCTTTGGACAGGGCGATGCGATTACCCAGCTCAGGGCGGACCTCGATCCGTGCCCCGGCAGTGTTGGGATTGCGGATATTGAAACCGGCTATGGGCCCCGAGCGTGCCTGCGCCTGGGCTAGCAGCGGTACCACATCGGCCAGCTCCGCGGGCTGCCTGGCCATGCCCCTTGGCTGCTCCAGGCGGGCGTTGCCCTGGGCCTTGAAGTAGGCCCGGTTGTCCCCGGCGAACAGCGCATCGACACCTGCAGGAATGTAGATGAGCATGAAGATCACCAGCCCGGTGTAGGTGATCATCAGGTGGAATGGCAGCAACAGCACTGCACTGGCGTTGTGAAAGTCCAGCCAGGAGCGCTGGCCCTTGTTCGGCCGGAAAGTGAAGAACTCCTTGAAGATCTTCTTGTGGATGACAATGCCGGTGACAAGCGCCGCCAGCATCACCAGCGCCAGTGCACCGACCACGAAAATGCCCCAGTTGCGCGGCAGGTCGAGGGTGAAATGGAAGCGGAAAAAGAAATTGCCGCCGACACTGTCGCGTACCTCGATGGCCTCGCCCGTCTGCGGGTCAAGCTGTACGCCGCCGCCATGGCGCCGCTCACCGGTAGACACCCGCAGCCCGGGCGAACGATCGGTGGGCAGGCTGACGCCCCAGTTGCCGGCCTGCGGCTCATGGGTTTGCAGGTAGGCAATGGCGCGCCGCGCGGCATCGGCCTGGGTCACTTCACTGGTCGGGATTTCCGGCTGCATCCAGTGGTTCAGCTCTTTGTCGAACACCGCCAGGGTACCGGTGACGAAGATGGCAAACAGCAGCCAGCCGAAGATCAGCCCGCCCCAGGTGTGCAGCCAGGCCATCGATTGAGTGAAGGTGTTCTTCATGCCAGCCACTCCAGCGCCTGGGGCCAGAAGCCGATCAATGCCAAGGGCACAGCGAGGGCAAGCGGTAGCCAGGCGCGCACCGCATCACGGCTGGCAAAGGCCCAGAGGATGGCTGCGGTGTAGAAAATGAAGGCTGGCAGGGTCGCGACGATGACCGCATCGGCAGGTGACAGGGGCAGCAGCCGCGCCAGGCAGGCGGTGGCCGCATAGCTAAGCGCGTAGCCGCCCAACAGCGCGGCGCTGCTGCGGGAGAGGATCAGCAGCCAGGCGATTTTATTGTTCATTGGGGTATTTCCTGGTAGTCACATCGAGGCAAGCCCGCTCCCTCAGGTACTCCACTTCTCTTGCGCCAGTGGGGTATCTGCAGGAGCGGGCTTGCCCCGCGAATGGGCCGCAGAGCGGCCCAAGCATCAGAACGAGATATTCAAGGAAGCAAACACCGCACGTCCCGGCTGGTTATAGGTGTTGGCACCCGAGCTACTGGCATTGCCACCGCGATAGATCTGCTTGTCGAACACGTTGTTCACGCCCACCCGCACGTCATAGTTGGCGTTGAACTTGTACCCGGTGCTGACATCCACCAACCCGTATGCCTCGACATCCTGCTGCGCCTCGGCGTCGTAGCTCTCCTCGGTGCGGTAGTTGTAGGTCGGCGACTTCTGCTTGCCGTAGTAGGTACCGGCCACCTGGAACGAAAGCTTGTCGGTGGCGCGCCAGTCCAGGGTGCTGTTGACCGTGTACTCGGGGATCACCGACAGCGGCTCGCCCGTCTCGCGGTTGTCGTTGTCGAGCATCCAGGTCAGGTTGGTGTTCCAGTCCAGTACCGGGGTCAGTTCGACGAACAGATTGCCCTCGATGCCTTCCACACGTGCCTCGCCGGCGTTCTCCCACTGGGTCACGCGGCGGCCGCTGTTGATGGTGTAAAGCACATCGGTGTCACCGATGATCTTGTTCTTGTAATCGTTGCGAAAGTACGTCGCGCTGGTACGCCAGGTGCCGCGGTCGTACAACAGGCCGATTTCCTTGTTGACGCTGATTTCCGGCTTGAGGTCGGCGTTGCCCTGCAGGTAGCAGCCCCCGGAGTTGCTCTGCTGCACACTGCAGCCGTTGCCACGGCTGTAGAGCAGGTAGTTGGGGTTGGACTGATACAGGTTCGGCACCTTATAGGCCCGGGCGATACCACCCTTGATCGACAGCGCGTCGGTCAGCTTGTGCGACAGGTTGAGGCTGGGGCTGAAGTTGTCGCCAAAGGTTTCGTGGTGGTCGAAGCGCAGGCCTGGGGTGACGGTGGTGTCGCCCAGCACAATATTGTCCTCGACGAACAGCGCGTAGCTCTTGGCGGTCATCTTCGAGTTGCTGCGGTCGAAGCCACTGATGACGTCACTGCCACCGCCACTGGGGTCGAAGCTCTGGGGGCGGAACGAGCCCTGGTCGTTGAGCGATTCGTACAGGTACTCGCCGCCCAAGGTCAGCACATGTTCAACACTGCCCATGGCAAACGGCAGGTTCACCTCGCTGCTCAGGCGAGTGTTGCGCAGCCGCGACATGGCTGCACCGCTGTCGTTGATCGCTCCTTCCGGGCCACCGGCCAGGCCTTCGTTGAGACGCCAGTTGCGTACGTATTCGTAAGCCAGGCTAGTCTTGCTGGTGCCCCAGCTGAAATCGCCAAGGTGGGTCAGGTCATAGGTGTTGCGCTGCATGACATTGGTCTCGTGGCCATACAGGCTGGAGATCAGGTCGACATTGCTGCCGCCGTTGCTGTTCATGGTGTCGCCGGCATAGATGTTGCCCTGGCGGCTATAACCGGCGCTGGCTTCGAGGCGGTGCTCGTCGTTGAGCCTCCAGCTCAGCAGGCCGTTGATGTCCTTGTTGCGCACGCCCTCACGGCCGGCGACCAGCGTGCTGTTGGCGTGGTCGGCGTTGATGTCCAGGTCATCGGCGTCGGTCTTGGCCAGGCCACCGTACAAACGGAAACCGAGGTTGTCGGTAAGCCCGCCGCTGAGGTTGAAGTTGGCACGACGGCTGACACCCTCGGCGCTGTCTTCCGGCATTTGCGTGAACAGGTTGAGGCTGCCCTTGAACGCCTCGGTGGGCCGCTTGGTGATGATGTTCACTACCCCGCCCATGGCGCCCGAGCCGTAGCGCGCCGCCGCCGGGCCGCGCAGGATTTCGATGCGCTCGACCGCCTCGGCCGGCACCCAGTTGGTTTCGCCGCGGGTGTCGCGGTCGCCGTTCCAGCCGTAGCGCACGGCGTTGCGCGCGCTGGACGGTTTGCCGTCGATGAGGATCAAGGTGTTCTCCGGGCCCATGCCGCGCAGGTCGATCTGCCGGTTGTTGCCACGCGCACCACTGGCGCTGTTGCCGGTCAGGTTGACCCCCGGCTCCCGACGGATGATGTCGGACAGGTCGTTGGCCGGCGGGCGACGCTTGATGTCTTCCTCAGTGATGATCGACGAACCCAACGCCTGACGCGCTTCGCGTTCAGCAGTGACCAGGGTGTCCTGGATCACCAGTGCGTCGTCGGCCACCGGCATTTCCAGCACCTCACCAGGGCTGCGCTCCACTGTTTCAGCGGCGGTCGCCATCATGGCCGGTGACGCCAACGCGACGAACGCCAGGGCCAGGCTGTTGGGTGAAGTTCTGCACTGCATTGACACATCTCCTGCGATGGGTAAGCGAAGGGCACATCCCTGCCAGGAAGCCGGAAGGCCCGCGCCCACCGGCCTCGCAAACACTGTTCGGGGGCCAACAGGGTTGGTAAATATAGTGATTCTCAAATGGGTTTAAATCTTATTTACGAAACTTACATGTTTGCACCGGAACTTTTCCGATGCGTAGCCAGCCCGTGTACAGTCACTTCTGCCCTCCTCATGAGACGAGACAGCGTTTCCATGCTCCCAGCCGCTCTGATCTTCCTTTTCACCCTGACCCTGGTCATCTGGCAGCCCAAAGGCCTCGGCGTTGGCTGGAGCGCCACACTCGGCGCCGTGCTGGCCCTGGTGTTCGGCGTGGTATCGCTGCATGACATCCCCACGGTATGGGCCATCATCTGGAACGCCACCGCCACCTTCATCGCCCTCATCGTCATCAGCCTGCTGCTGGACGAAGCGGGCTTTTTCGAATGGGCGGCGCTGCATGTGGCGCGCTGGGCGCGAGGGGACGGGCGCCGCCTGTTCGCCTTCATGGTGCTGCTGGGCGCGGCGGTGTCGGCGCTGTTCGCCAATGACGGCGCGGCGCTGATCCTCACCCCGATCGTCATGTCGATGCTGCTGGCGCTGCGCTTCTCCCCGGCAGCGACCCTGGCCTTCGTCATGGGTGCAGGCTTCATTGCCGACACCGCCAGCCTGTCACTGGTGGTATCCAACCTGGTGAACATCGTCTCGGCGGACTACTTCGACCTGGGGTTCAACGCCTATGCCTCGGTGATGGTGCCGGTGAACCTGGTAGCAGTGGCAGCAACGCTGCTGGTGCTGTGGCTGTATTTTCGCCGCGACATTCCGCTGCGCTATGCCACCGAGGACCTCAAGGTGCCGGCAATGGCCGTGCGCGACCGCGCAACGTTCCGTGTCGGCTGGGCGGTGCTGCTGGCATTACTGGCCAGCCTGTTCGTTCTCGAACCCATGGGTATCCCGGTCAGTGCCGTGGCCACAGCCTGCGCGGCGGTACTGTTCGCCGTCGCCGCCCGGGGCCATGTGATCTCCACCCGCCGCGTGCTGCGCGAGGCACCGTGGCAGATCGTGGTGTTTTCGTTGGGGATGTACCTGGTGGTCTACGGTTTGCGCAATGCCGGCCTCACCGACTCGCTCGGCAACGTGATGAGCTGGCTGGCCGGGCACGGGCTGTGGGCAGCCTCGCTGGGTACCGGGCTGATTGCGGCGCTGCTGTCGTCGGTCATGAACAACCTGCCCAGCGTGCTGATCGGGGCGCTGTCGATTCATGCCAGCGAGGCGCAGGGGGTGGTGCGCGAGGCGATGATCTATGCCAACGTGATCGGCTGCGACCTGGGGCCAAAGATCACCCCGATCGGCAGCCTGGCCACGCTGTTGTGGCTGCATGTGCTGGCGCGCAAGGGCGTGACCATCGGCTGGGGGTATTACTTCAAGGTTGGGGTGTTGTTGACGGTGCCGGTGTTGCTGGTGACCTTGGCAGCGTTGGCGGTGCGCCTGAGCCTTTGAAAACGCCGCAGGCCACTGTCCGGTATTCGACCGTGAGGTGAGTGACTTCATGTACAGGCGTCAACGCAGCCCGAACGTCATCGGCAGAAAGCAGCTCTGGGCCATGCACACTGACGATGGCAGCATGCGCTTGAGGCCCCACTTTCCAAACATGCAGGTCGGTGATCTGCAAATCGCCGGCTTGGCCAAGCAACTCCCTGATTTCTTCGGCGACAGGGTTATCGGTCTTATCAAGCAATACGGCCGCAGTATCCTTCATCAGCAACCACGCCCAGCGTGCAATCACAACAGCGCCAATGATCCCCATGACTGGATCGAGCCATACCCAGCCAAGGTATCTACCGGCCAGCAGCGCGACGATCGCCATGACCGACGTGACCGCATCGGCGAGCACATGGAGGTAAGCCGACCGCAAGTTGTTATCTCCATGCGAATGGGTGTGATGCCCATGCGAATGGCTGTGATCATGACCGCCGCCGGCCAGAAGAAGAGCGCTGATAATATTGACCAGCAAACCGACGATCGCAATCATGGTCGCCATCCCGAACTGCACTTGGGTAGGCTGAAATAGCCGCAGAACCGACTCGATGCCGATGCCTAACGAGACAAGGCCAAGAATCAACGCAGAAGCGAACCCTCCGAGGTCACCCACTTTACCGGTACCGAAACTGTAGGCGGAACTTGCCGAATGCTTGCGGGCGTAAGCATAGGCCGCAGCGGCAATCCCCAGCGCGCCCGCATGGGTTGCCATATGGAAACCATCTGCCAAAAGCGCCATCGACCCAGTTACATAGCCTGCGGCAATCTCACCGACCATCATCACCACGGTGAGCATCACTACCCACAATGTTCGTTTGGCATTGTCATCGTGGGCGGTGCCCAAGAAGTTGTGGCTATGTTCGAAATCAGTCGTGCTCATGGCCTGCTCACTTTGAATACCGCCGAATCGGCATCGAATGGTTCTTCAACGTCTTGTGCGCGCTCCAGGCCGGTCAGGCCTATCCCCTCTTGGTTGCCCTTCAGTGTGCAACAAAAATGGCAACCAACCAGAAGCTGACGGAAAAGTAATGTCGGGCTCAGCTTGCTGACAGCGCCCGGTAGCTAGCCTGAACCTGAGACCAGCGCCAATCAGGCGGAGTGAGAGCTCAATTGAAACGGGATGGTTGCCCAAGTCGCAGCCTGGATATCAGTGATCAACCTGACTGGACGCAACGGCATGCAAAGCAAAACCACGAGACGCTCATTCGTCACGGGCCTCGCTGCTACCGGACTACTGGGTGGGCTGGGCATGTGGCGCACGCCGGCCTGGGCCGTGACCAGCCCTGGCCAACCCAACGTACTGACCGGCACCGATTTTGACCTGTACATCGGGGAGCTCCCGGTGAACATTACCGGCGCAGCGCGTACGGCAATGGCCATCAACGGCTCGCTGCCGGGACCGATTCTTCGCTGGCGAGAGGGCGACACAGTCACGCTGCGTGTGCGCAATCGCTTGAAACAGGACACGTCCATCCACTGGCACGGGATCATTCTGCCGGCAAACATGGACGGCGTACCGGGCCTGAGCTTCCATGGCATCGCTCCGGATGGCATGTATGAATACAGGTTCAAGGTCCACCAGAACGGCACCTACTGGTACCACAGCCACTCGGGCTTGCAGGAGCAGGTCGGTGTTTACGGTGCGCTAGTGATCGATGCGAAGGATCCAGAGCCTTTCACCTACGACCGTGACTACGTCGTCATGCTCAGCGACTGGACCGACGCAAATCCGGCGCAGGTCCTGTCCAAGCTCAAGAAACAGTCGGACTACTACAACTTCCACAAGCGGACGGTTGGCGACTTCGTCGATGACGTGAGTGAGAAAGGCTGGTCTGGCGCTGTGGCCGATCGGAAGATGTGGGCTGAGATGAAGATGAGCCCAACCGATCTTGCTGACGTGAGTGGGTATACCTACACCTACCTCATGAACGGCAAGGCGCCCAATGGCAATTGGACTGGAATCTTCAAGCCAGGCGAGAAAATCCGGCTGCGCTTTATCAACGGCTCCGCCATGACCTATTTCGACGTGCGTATACCCGGCTTGAAGATGACGGTTGTCGCAGCCGACGGGCAGTACGTCAAGCCTGTGTCGATCGATGAATTCCGCATCGCGGTTGCCGAAACCTACGACGTCATTGTCGAGCCTGAAAACGAGCAGGCTTACACCATCTTTGCCCAATCCATGGATCGCACTGGCTATTCCAGAGGGACCCTCGCTGTTCGCGAGGACATGCAGGGCCCGGTGCCTGCTTTAGACCCAAGGCCTTTGATCTCCATGAGCGACATGGGGATGGACCACGGCAACATGGCCGGCATGGAGCACAACAATATGGCGGGTATGGACCATGGCAGCATGGCCGGCATGAATCACGGCAGTATGGCGACTGGCAGTGCCATGCAAAGCCATCCCGCCTCGGAAACAAACAACCCGCTGGTCGACATGCAGACCATGACCCCGGCTCCCAAGCTGAACGACCCAGGAATCGGGCTTCGTGACAATGGCCGCCGTGTGCTCACTTATTCGGATTTGCGAAGCACCTTCATCGATCCGGATGGCCGTGAACCGGGCCGGACCATCGAACTGCACCTCACCGGCCATATGGAAAAGTTCGCCTGGTCGTTCGACGGCATCAAGTTCTCTGACGCCCAGCCGCTGCGGCTCAAGTACGGCGAGCGCCTGCGCATCACCTTGGTCAACGACACCATGATGACTCACCCCATCCACCTGCACGGCATGTGGAGCGACCTGGAGGACGAGGACGGCAACTTCATGGTCCGAAAGCACACGATCGATATGCCTCCCGGCTCGAAACGAAGCTATCGCGTAACCGCCGATGCGCTAGGGCGTTGGGCCTATCACTGCCACCTCATGTACCACATGGAAACGGGCATGTTCCGAGAAGTGCGCGTAGACGAATGAACGGGAGAGACGAGATGAGCAAACCAATGAAACGAAGCGCCTTTTCCCTGAACCATGAAGGCATCAATCCCAGCATGATGCTGGAATCACAGCTTAGCGACATAGCTGAGGCAGGGAAAAATGGCCGGTAGCTTTGCACGACCATCGTTGCTGGCACTGACCTTTTCTCTTGGCGTGCTGGCCGTTTCGCCCTGCATCGCCGCTGAAATGGATCATTCCGGGATGGATCACTCGGCAATGGGTCACAGCCAGTCCAAAGCCACCCCCGCCTCGACCGCCCGCACGCCGATCCCAGTGCTGACCGACGCCGACCGCCAGGCTGCCTTCCCCCCGCTTGACGGGCACAAAATGGATGACAGCGGGATCAACGGTTTTTTCTTGCTGGACCAGCTGGAATACCAAAACGCCGATGAAGGCAGCACGCTTGCCTGGGATGCATCAGGATGGATGGGCGGCGACGTTAACCGGCTCTGGATTCGCGCGGAGGGCGAGCGCACCAACGGGGTAACTGAAGATGCGCAACTGCAACTCCTGTACGGCCGCTCGATCAGCCCATGGTGGGATGTGGTCGCCGGTCTGCGGCAGGACTTCGAACCGGAATCGCCCCAGACCTGGGCAGCCTTCGGTATTCAGGGAATGGCGCTGTACGACTTCGAGGCGCAAGCGACGGCTTTCATAGGTGAGAACGGTCAGACTGCCGCCCGCCTGGAGGGTGAGTACGACATTCTGCTGACCAATCGCTTGATCCTTCAGCCAACCGCTGAGGCCAACTTCTATGGCAAGAACGATCCGCAACGCGGGGTCGGCACTGGTCTGGCCAACACGGAAGTCGGACTTCGCTTACGCTACGAAATTATCCGCCAGTTTGCCCCCTACATAGGCATTGCCTGGAGTCGTTCCTACGGCAAAACCGCCGACTTCATCCGTGATGAAGGCGCAGACGTGGACGAAGCGCGCTTCGTTGCCGGCATTCGCATGTGGTTTTGAGAACTCGACATACAGAGAACAATTCCAACGCTGGTGTCGGCGGGGGCTTTAGGTAACGCGGCAGTTCTGGGCGCGCCCTACATCGGCCTGGTGAGCTGGTCGGTATTTGAAGATGCCGGCACCCTACATGCTGTCGCCGACTATCCTGACCAGGTACCTGTGCAGCGCACGCAGGTTGAACAACGCAACCAGCGAGATGGAATGCTCCTCGTGATCAGCGGCCGACGGCGGGCATTTGTATGAATGAACAGATAACACTGGGGCGGTTGCAGGGTCGATCGGGCGCAAGACATTTCGACGAGTGGGGGACATGCCATGTGCGGACGCTTCGCCCAGTATCAAGGCCAGGCCGATTACCTGCGTGAGCTGAACGCCGGGCAGGATGTGATCAGCGGTTACAACAACGTGCCCATTGGCCGTTACAACGTGGCCCCTGGCAGCCGCGTACAGGTTTTGCACAACGCCGCCGATGGCCTGCGCATCGACCCCTGCCATTGGGGTTGGGTACCGTTCTGGGCCAAGGGCCCGAGGCCTGCGCCGATCAACGCACGGGTGGAAACCGTGACCACGGGCAAGTTCTTCAAGGCATTCTGGCCTCAAGGGCGGGCCCTGGTCATGGCCGACGGCTGGTACGAATGGGTGAGCGACCCGCACGACCCCAAGCGCAAGCAGCCCTACTTCATCCGCCTGAAAAGCCAGGCACCGATGTTCATGGCCGCGCTGGCTCAGGTACGTGCAGGGTTGGAGCCGAACGAAGGGGATGGGTTTGTGATCATTACTGCAGCGAGCGATGCGGGGATGGTCGATATCCATGACCGCCGGCCACTGGCACTGGGGCCGGTGGATGCACGGGCATGGATCGACCTGGAAGTGCCTGCCGATCAGGCCGAGCGGCTGGCACGGGAGCGGGGCCTACCGGTGGAAGCCTTTGAATGGTTTGCGGTGGGCGAGGCCGTGGGGAATGTCCGTAATGAAGGCGCGCAGTTGATCGTGATGCAGCCCTGAACAGGGTACAGGCCTCCTAGACCTGCATCTCTACCTCCGGCTTTTGCTCCAGCAGCGACCAACCACCCTGCCCGTCCACTTCCAGCCGGTGGGTATGGAACCCGGCCAACGTGCTGCGATGGCCAACACTCACCAGCAAGGTTTGTGGCATTTCGTTGCGCAGCAGCGAATACAACGCATGCTCCAGGCCTTCATCCATCGCCGAGGTGGATTCGTCGAGGAACACCACCTGCGGCCGGTTGAACAGCACCCGGGCAAACGCCAGCCGCTGCTGCTCACCGACCGAGAGAATATGCGACCAGTCGCAACTGACCGCCAGCCGCTCAGCCAGGTGGGCCAGGTTGACCTGGCGCAGCGCCTGCTGCATGCGCGCCTCGTCCTCCGGCTTGCTGTCAGCCGGGTAGGCGATGGCGGTTCGCAGGTCACCCAGGGGCAGGTACGGGCGCTGCGAGAGGAACAGCGCCTCAGTGCCGGTGGGCCGCCTGACCTCACCCTCGGCGTAAGGCCACAGCCCTGCCAAGGCACGCAACAAGGTGGTCTTGCCACTACCCGACGGGCCCTTGATCAGCAGTGCCTGGCCGGCCTGCAGCTGCAAGTCGAGGTCGGCGATCAGCGCTTGGCCGTCGGGGCGCATCACTTGCAGGCCCGAGATAGCAAGGGCCTGCGCCTGTTCCTCGGTGCTGACACGTGGCAAGGTGCTGGCCTGCTGGTTGGCATCAAGAAATCCGGTCAGACGGTCGAGCGTGGCGCGGTACTGGGCAAAGGTGTCGTAGGACTCGCGGAAGAACGACAGCGCATCCTGCACCTGGCCAAACGCTTGGGACGTCTGCATGACATCGCCCAGCTTGATCGCGCCGCTGAAGAAGCGCGGCGCCTGTAGGATGAACGGGAACACCACCGCAACCTGGCTGACGCCCAGGTTGAAACCGCTGAACTTCAGGTTGCGGAACACCAGTGCCCAGACATTGACGATCAATGCCCCGAAGCGGCCCAGCAAGGTCCCCCGCTCCACTTGCGCGCCCTGGTAGAACGCGATGTTCTCAGCGTTTTCACGCAGGCGCATCAGCGCATAACGGAAGTTGGCGGTGAGTTTTTCGTTGAGGAAGTTCAGACGGATCAACGGCTGCCCGAGACGGAAGGCGATCCAGGTAGCGATCAGCACATACACATACACGGCAAACACCATGGCCCGGGGGATTTCCACACCTGTGACCGCTAACGGCGCCGACAGCCCCCAAAGGATGGCGGTGAACGCCACCAGCGACACCAGCGCGCTGACCGCGCCCAGCGCCAGGGTTACCGAATTGGTGACGAAGGCGTTGACGTCCAGTTCGATTCGCTGGTCGGGGTTGTCTACGGGCTCGGCAAGAAACTGGCCGCGGTAATAGGCGTCACCGTGCAGCCAGTCGTTGGTCAGCCGCTCGGTCAGCCAGACCCGCCAGCGGATGCTGAAGGCCTGGGTCACGTAGAAGGTGAACAGCGAACGTAGCACATGAAGGGTGGCTAATACCGCGAACACACCCAGCAAATACCAGAAGGCGGTTTGGTCAAGGGCCTGCAGGGCACTGTAGAAGCCGTTGTACCAGAACGAGAACAGCACGTTCATGCGTACCGAAAACAGGGTCAGCACCAGCAGTGCGGCAAACACCAGCAGCGGTCGCCAACTGCGCCTGAGGGAGAAATAGGGCCCGGCAAGCTGCCAGAACTGGCTACCCCAGCGCGTGTAGCGCACAGCCAGCGCAGCGGCGGCAGTGAAGCCGATCAGGGTGATGAACGAAGCGATTGCAAGCCAGCTCAGGCTCTCTTGCAGGGCCTGGTGCCAGTTCATGTCCATGGTGGGTATCCGTGACGAGTGTTTCCGCGAGCGTAGCATTGCGCCGGCTTTGGTCAGGCATTCATGACGGACATTTCATTTTGTCGGCACCGCCCCTATCGCCGGCAAGCCGGCCCCACAGGAGTTGCACTCAATCCGAGGGCAGTCCAGGAGTGCCATCGCTTGCTGGCGACGGGGGCAGCGCAGACAAACGCTAAGCCAAGGCCGCCACCACCTTGGGGTCCAAGCCCTCCCCTGCATGGGCCTGGGCCCATTCCCCCAACTGCCTGCGCATCGCCGGGGTCCAGAAGTTCTGCAAATGCTGCTGCACTCCTTTCACCGCCAACGCATGATCAGGCTCGCTGTCGAAGTAATGGGCAATCTGGTTGGCCATCTTGACCAGGTTTTCGATGCTCATCGGCGTACCTCGGCCTGTTCGGGTTTGTCGGCCGTGCGACGTTCCTTGAGCAGGCGCCGCTGTTCATCACTGAAGTCCTGGTAGCGCTTTTGCCACTGCGACGGGTGGAACACCTTGACCACCTCCACCGCCGTGACCTTGTACTCCGGGCAGTTGGTGGCCCAGTCGGAATTGTCTGTGGTGATCACGTTGGCGCCGGACTCGGGGAAGTGGAAGGTGGTGTACACCACCCCCGGCGCCACGCGCTCACTTATTTTGGCGCGCAGTACCGTCTGCCCTGCACGGCTGCCGATGCCGACCCAGTCGCCATCATGAATGCCGCGGCTTTCGGCGTCGGTGGGGTGCAGCTCCAGGCAGTCAGCAGCATGCCAGGCGACGTTGGCGGTGCGCCGGGTCTGGGCGCCGACGTTGTACTGGCTGAGAATGCGCCCGGTGGTCAGCAGCAGTGGGTAGCGGCTGTTGACCTTCTCGTCGGTGGGCACATAGCCGGTGAGCATGAAGCGCCCTTTGCCCCGCACGAACTGATCGATGTGCATGGTCGGCGTGCCGTCGGGGGCTGCGTCGTTGCACGGCCACTGCAGGCTGCCATGGCGGTCGATTTCGGCGTAGCTGACGCGGTGAAAGGTTGGTGTCAGGCGGGCGATTTCGTCCATGATCTCGGACGGGTGGCGGTAGCTCATCGGGTAGCCCAAGGCGTTGGCCAAGGCCACGGTGGCCTCCCAGTCAGCCTTGCCGGCCAGCGGCTGCATCACCTTGCGTACCCGCGAAATGCGGCGCTCGGCGTTGGTGAAGGTGCCGTCCTTTTCCAGGAACGAGCTGCCCGGCAAGAACACATGGGCGAACTTGGCCGTCTCGTTGAGGAAGATGTCCTGCACCACCACGCATTCCATGGCCCGCAGCGCTGCAGTGACGTGCTGGGTGTTGGGGTCGCTCTGGGCGATGTCCTCACCCTGGCAGTAAAGCGCCTTGAAGCTGCCGTCCAGCGCCGCTTCGAACATGTTGGGGATGCGCAGGCCCGGGTCGGGCTGCAGGGTTACGCCCCAGGCCTGCTCGAACTCGGCACGCACGGCCTCGTTGGAGATATGCCGGTAGCCTGGCAGCTCATGCGGGAACGAACCCATGTCGCACGAGCCCTGCACGTTGTTCTGCCCACGCAGGGGGTTTACCCCTACCCCTTCGCGGCCAATATTGCCGGTGGCCATTGCCAGGTTGGCGATGCCCATAACCGCCGTGCTGCCCTGGCTGTGTTCAGTCACGCCCAGGCCGTAGTAGATCGCCGCGTTGCCGCCTGTGGCATACAGCCGGGCGGCGGCGCGGATCTGCTCGGCGGGCACGCCGCACACGGGGCCCTGCACTTCAGGGGCGTTTTGCGCGAGGCTGACGAAGTCGCGCCAGCGGGCGAAGGCCTCGCTCTCGCAGCGCTCGTCGATGAAGCGCTGGGCCAGCAGCCCCTCGCTAACGATCACATGGGCCAAGGCGTTGAGCATGGCCACGTTGGTGCCCGGGCGCAGTTGCAAGTGCAGCTCGGCACGGGCGTGGGGCGAATCCACCAGGTCGATGCGCCGCGGGTCGATGACGATCAGCCGCGCGCCCTGGCGCAGGCGGCGTTTGAGCTGCGAACCGAATACCGGGTGGGCATCGGTGGGGTTGGCACCGATCACCAGGATCACGTCGGCCTGCATCACCGAATCGAAACTCTGGGTACCCGCCGACTCGCCAAGGGTCTGCTTGAGGCCATAGCCGGTGGGCGAATGGCAAACCCGAGCGCAGGTATCCACGTTGTTGTTGCCGAACGCCGTGCGCACCAGCTTCTGCACCAGGTAGGCTTCTTCGTTGGTGCAACGGCTGGAGGTGATGCCACCGATAGAGTCGCGCCCGTACTTGAGCTGGATGCGCCGGAACTCGTTGGCCGCGTAGGCGACGGCCTCGTCCCAGCTGACTTCTTGCCAAGGGTCATCCAGATGCTTGCGGATCATCGGTTTAGTGATGCGGTCAGGGTGGGTGGCATAGCCCCAGGCGAAGCGGCCCTTGACGCAGGCATGGCCGTGGTTGGCGCCGCCGTTCTTGTCGGGGACCATACGTACCAACTGGTCGCCCTTCATTTCCGCACGGAACGAGCAGCCCACGCCGCAGTAGGCGCAGGTAGTGATCACCGCTCGTTCCGGCTGTCCGATCTGCACCAGGCTTTTTTCGGTCAGGGTGGCCGTCGGGCAGGCCTGCACGCAGGCGCCGCACGACACGCATTCGGAGGTGAGGAAGTTGTCACCACCGGCTGCCGCCACCCGCGACTCGAAGCCGCGCCCGGTGATGGTCAGGGCGAACGTGCCCTGGATGTCCTCACAGGCACGCACGCAGCGGCTGCAGACGATGCACTTGCTGGGCTCGTAATCGAAGTACGGGTTGGATACGTCCTTCTGCTCAGCCAGATGATTGGCGCCGTCATAGCCGTAGCGCACCTCGCGCAGACCGACCTGGCCGGCGACCGTCTGCAGTTCGCAGTTGCCATTGGCCGAGCAGGTCAGGCAGTCGAGCGGGTGGTCGGAAATATACAGCTCCATGACATTGCGACGCAGGTCGGCCAGACGTGGCGTCTGCGTGCGCACCACCATGCCTTCGCTCACAGGCGTGGTGCAGGACGCCGGGTATCCGCGCATGCCATCGATTTCGACCATGCACATGCGGCAGGAGCCGAAGGCCTCCAGGCTGTCGGTGGCGCACAATTTGGGGATGGTGGTGCCGAGCATGGCGGCGGCGCGCATCACTGAGGTGCCCGCCGGCACGCTAACGCTGCGCCCGTCGATATTCAGACTGATCTGCACATCACCGTGGCGTTCAGGGGTGCCCAGATCGGTCTCGGGGTCAAAGTAATTGATCACTGCGCGGCCTCCGTGGTGGTCAGCCCGAAATCGGCCGGGAAGTACTTCAGGGCGCTGGCCACCGGGTAGGCGGTCATGCCGCCCATGGCGCATAGCGAGCCGTATTGCATGGTGTCGCACAGGTCGCGCAGCAGCAGGGCCTGGTCATGGCGTTCGGTTAGGTCGCTGCTGGCGATCAGGCGGTCGACCACCTCCATGCCGCGGATAGAACCGATGCGGCAAGGCGTGCATTTGCCGCACGACTCTTCGGCACAGAACTGCAGGGCAAAACGCGCCATGCTGGCCATGTTCAGGGTGTCGTCAGCCACCACCACACCGCCGTGGCCGAGCATCGCGCCCATGGCGGCGAAGGCTTCGTAGTCCAGTGGGGTGTCGAAGTGACTGGGCGGCACCCAGGCACCCAGCGGGCCACCGACCTGGGCAGCCTTGAGCGGACGGCCGCTGGCGGTGCCGCCCCCGTAGCCCTCCACCAGCTCGCGCAGGGTCAGGCCGAAGGCACGCTCTACCAGGCCGCCATGGCGGATGTTGCCGGCCAGCTGGAACGGCATGGTGCCCAGCGAACGGCCCATGCCGAAGTCGCGGTAGAACGCCGCGCCCTTGGCCAGGATGGTGGGCACCGAGGCCAGGGTGAGCACGTTGTGCACCAGGGTCGGCAGGCCGAACAGGCCCTGCAGGGCCGGTAGCGGCGGCTTGGCACGGACGATGCCGCGCTTGCCCTCGATGGATTCGAGCAGCGCGGTTTCCTCCCCGCAGATATACGCTCCCGCGCCCACGCGTACTTCCAGGTCGAAGGCCTGACCGCTACCGGCCACGTCGAAACCGAGATAACCGGCGTCGCGGGCGATGACGAAGGCCTCATTGAGCACACGGATGGCGTCGGGGTATTCCGAGCGCACGTAGATATAGCCCTTGTCGGCACCCACCGCGAGGCCGGCTATGATCATGCCTTCGATCAGCAGGAAGGGGTCGCCTTCCATCAGCATGCGGTCGGCGAAGGTACCGGAGTCGCCTTCGTCGGCGTTGCACACCACATACTTCTGCCCTGCCCCGGCGTCACGCACGGTGCGCCATTTGATACCTGCCGGGAACGCTGCGCCGCCCCGGCCGCGCAGGCCGGAATCGAGCACGGCGGCGACCACTTCGGCGCCGCCCAGCGCAACGGCTTGCTCAAGGCCGGCAAAGCCGCCGTGGGCGCGGTAGTCATCCAGCGACAATGGCCGGGTGATACCGGCGCGGGCGAACAGCAGACGTTGCTGGGTCTTGAGGTAAGGGAGCGCTTCCACGGGCCCGAGCGCCAATGGATGGCTGCCGGGTTCTGCCGCCAATGCATCGAGCAGCGCAGGCACATCCTCAGGGGTGACCGGGCCGAAGCCTTGCCGCCCTTCAGCGCGCTCGCACTCCACCAGTGGCTCGAGCCAATACAGGCCACGCGAGCTGGTGCGCTGGATATCCAGCGCCAACTGGCGGCGCTCGGCCTCGCGCTGCAACGCCTCGACAACCTGATCTGCGCCCACGGCACGGGCCACCGAGTCGCAGGGGATGAACAGCTTCAGCATGCTGTGTCCTCCAGGCAACCGTTGACCAGCGAGCGCAGGCGCTCAGGGGTCAGGCGCGCATGCACCTGACCATCGAGTTCAAGGGCCGGCGAGCAGGCGCAGGCGCCCAGGCAGTACACCGGGCGCAGGCTGATGGCGCCATCGGCGCTGGTGCCATGGTCGTCCAGCGCCAGCTGCTCACGCAGCTGCGCGGCCAGTGCCTCGCTGCCACGGCTCTGGCACGACTCGGCGCGGCACAAGCGCAGGGTATGGCGGGCCGGGGGCGCGGTACGGAAATCGTGGTAGAAGCTGATTACCCCGCGCACCTCGGCCAGGCTGAGGTTAAGGGCATGGGCAATGTCAGCGACGGCGGCATCGGGGATGAATCCGATGCTTTCCTGCACGGCATGCAGGATCGGCAAGAGCGCGCCGGGGGTGTCCTGGTGGCGACTCAGGATACTTTGGATCACGGGCAGGTGGGGCAATTGATCAGGCATACAGCGGACCTCGGCATCACGGCCCCCGCCTGTTGTTGTAGTGGGCAGGTGACCGGCGTGTTCTGCTGCGGCACACCGCCCACGTCACGGTTGCGTGGTTGTCGGTGGCCTCCTTGCCGGTGGCCGTGCGTCTGCGCGCACTGGGCTCAGGGGCATTCCACAAGCATGGCACTTGTGGCGCCGAAGGGATGCACGCGAACGACCAGGCGCATCCTGAAACCGACCAGAGGGCCGGTCAGCCCAGTACCACATGCGGCAAGAAGCGCGAACTGTCCTTGGTGATCAGCGAATCATCTTCACGAATGCCAAGCCCCGAGGCCTTGTCGCCAATCACCCATGAACCAATCAGCGTGTAACTGTCAACGAACTTCGGCAAAGGTGCAAAAGTCTGCAGAATATAGGGCGCATCGCCATAGGGCCCGTCTTCAAAACCCGCCGGCCATCCTCGGTGCGGATATCCACGTTGGCGCCCTCACGGGAGAAGTACGGCTTGCGCACCCAGCCTTTGGGCACCGGTGCCTGCGGGTTGTCGTCGACGAAGGCCGGCAGCAGGTTCGGATGCGCCTCGAACCACTCCCACAACAACGGCAGGATGCCTTTGTTGGAGATCAGTGCCTTCCACGGCGGCTCGACGAACTGCGTGTCGCAGCCGGTGATCGCCTGGCCGAAGTCCTCATGGAAGATATGCTCCCAGGCATGCAGCTTGAACAGGCGCTGGATGGGCTGGCCCTGCAGGTCGACGAACCGGCCGTTGTCGTGCAGGCCGATGTCTTCCAGGTCGATATGCCGTGTGCGAACACCCGCATGGCCCGAAGACCACCCGCACGCAACCACCGTTGGAAAAAACAACAGCAGTTGAGGCCAGTTCGGGCTTGCAGACCCGCCCGCTATTTGTTGCAGCGGCCCAGCGAGACTAGGGAGCTCAGTTTTCCATCGCAATGGCTCAAGGGCGTGGAAAGGGCGATTCAGAAATGGACTACGGGACGCAGGTAGGAATGCTGAACCGGAGCAGGAGTAAGCACCCACGCCAGTAATCAACTGAAAACCTGCGGCATTCCTATCTTGACAAGCCAGCTGTGATCACATATCACGTATAAAGCGTTTCTTGGCTATGCAGGCCGTAGCCGAGGAAGAATTCATAAACAAAAATAAGACAGGTGCATTTAGCTATGAACGTGATGAAGCGGCTGACACCCTATAGCGGGTTGAGGGTTTTGATTTCTGGTGGTGCAGCAGGTATTGGAGAATCGATCGCGGCTGCATATCTCGAAATTGGGGCAAGAGTCCATGTCTGTGATGTAAGCGAGCAGGCGATCGTACAGTTTCGTGAGCGCCACCCTGAGGCTTTGGCCACATTAGCTGACGTCTCCGACACTGCCCAGATCAAGCGAGTTTTCGAGATACAACAGGAGTGGGTGGATGGACTTGATGTCCTTATCAACAATGCAGGCATAGCAGGGCCGACCGGCGGAATCGACAAAATTAGCGATGCCGAATGGGAACAGACAATAGACATCAATCTCAATGCGCAGTATCGTTTCGCTCATAATGCTGTCCCCCTCCTGACAAAGTCAGAACACGCACACATCATTCATATTTCATCCGTCGCGGGTCGCTTAGGTTACGCTTGGCGAACTCCATACGCAGCGACCAAGTGGGCCATCGTAGGTCTTATGAAGTCATTGGCAGCCGAGTTGGGCGAAAAAGACATTCGAGTCAACGCACTGCTGCCCGGCATCGTCGAGGGCCCTCGCCAGGATCGCGTGATCAGTGACCGCGCCAAACAGTTAGGCATTACCGAGCCGGAGATGCGCCAACAAATTTTGAAGAAAATCTCATTGCGCCGGATGACTCCACCCGAAGACGTGGCCGCAATGGCCTTATTTCTATGCTCTCCTGCTGGTAACAATGTGACAGGACAAGCGATCAGCATCGACGGTAATGTTGAGTATCTTTGATCAGTCAGGCCTACGTCTCGCCACCGACCTTGGTAGCGAGACGTTTGCTGTGCGTGTGCTAGAGAGCTCGTCCTCCCCAATTCTGTCAATTCGATAGCAGCACATCCATGATCACAGAGGTCTCATTTTCCTATGCCGGCTGATCGAACCTGCCTATAATTCTCATCATGAACCTATCCACACTCGTAACGCCCATGATCCGCCAGACGCTCAGCGCGGACGTTTATACCCAACTGCGTGACCTGCTGATAAGCGGACGCGTTATGCCAGGGGAAAAGCTCTCGCTCAGATCTATAGCGGACGCTCTAGGTGTTAGCGTCATGCCAGTGCGAGAAGCGGTTCACAGGTTGGTCGCTGAGCAAGCGCTTGAGATGGCGGCAAATCGATATATTCGCGTTCCTGTGCTGACTATCAGCCAGTTCCGGGAAATCACCAGTATCCGGTTGAATCTTGAGGGCCAAGCTGCGGCTCGGGCTGCGGAGCTTGTTGATTCGCAGGCACTGGCTGAGATAGAAAAGATACACGAGGCATTTTGCGCGGAGTTTGCTAAAGGCGCTCCCGATGAGTCACGACTGATCACCCTAAACAAAGAATTGCATTTCGCAATTTATAATCAGGCGGACATGCCCATCCTGCTACAGATAGTTGAGTCCCTGTGGCTGAGAATAGGGCCTATCATCAACTATGACCTACGATCTGGCACTGAGCGTGTGGTTCAGCGAGTGCAAGCCAGCCATCACGCAGCGATGGTGGATGCTTTAAAGAAGGGGGACTCCGTTGCCGCCCGTGAATCACTGCAAGATGACATCAAAAGTGCTGCCGAGTTTATCCTGAATACAGGGGCGCTGATCGTTGCCGATGCGCACAAACCTGTAGAAGCTGATTAATTCCACCAACATGTTTTAAAAGAGGCGCTCTGGTATCAGGGCGCCTCTTTTTTTGCTCGCTTATTACATCTGAGCGCCGATCATCCAAGGCACTGTTTCTTCATTGCCGACGCCCAACGCCTCGCTTTTAGATTTTTCCCCAGAAGCCACGCGTATGAGCATGTCGAAAATCTCTTTACCCTTCGATTCAAGGGTGGCATCACCATCCATGACATCCCCGCAGTTGATGTCCATATCATCCTTCATGCGAGTGTACATTTTGGTATTCGTCGCAAGCTTGATCGAAGGAGCAGGTTTGGCGCCAAAGCACGAGCCGCGTCCGGTGGTGAACGCAACGAGATTTGCGCCGCTGGCGATTTGGCCAGTGGCACCCATAGGATCATAGCCAGGCGCATCCATGAACACCAAGCCTCGGACTGTAATGGGCTCGGCGTAACGATAAACGCCCATGAGTGCTGACGAACCACTTTTGGCAACTGCGCCTAGAGACTTTTCAAGAATGGTCGTCAGACCGCCGGCCTTGTTACCAGGCGTGGGGTTGTTATCGATACTGCCTTTTTCGCGGTCTGCGTAGCTTTCCCACCATTTGATAAGGTCTACGATACCCTGGCCGACCTCACGGGTTGCAGCGCGACGAGTTAGCAGGTGTTCAGCACCGTAGATCTCCGGCGTTTCGCTAAGGATGGCCGTTCCACCTTGCGCTACGAGCATATCGACAGCCACACCGAGGGCGGGGTTGGCCGTGATGCCCGAATATCCGTCTGAACCGCCGCACTGGAGCGCAACGGTCAGGTGCCGCGCCGAGACCGGCTCGCGTCGGCACTCGTTGGCAACCGGCAGCATCGATTCCACAGCGGCAATGGCGGCATCCGCTGCCTTGCGGGTTCCGCCAACGTCTTGGATGACCACAGGAGCGATAAGCTTGCCGGTCTCGATGCCCTGGGCCATGAACAGCGCGCCCATCTGGTTGGCTTCACAGCCAAGGCCGATGACCACCACGCCAGCGAAGTTGGCGTGCTTGATGAACCCGCCTAGCGTGCGCCGCAGTTGGTTCACCCCCTCGCCATTGTGCTCTATGCAGCAACCGAAGCTGTGGGTGATCGGCACCACACCGTCCACGTTTGGGTAAGCATCCAGAACACCGTTTCGCGAGAAGTGTTCAACCACCATTTTGGTAACAGTGGAGGAGCAGTTCACCGTGCTTACTACACCAATGTAGTTTCGAGTTGCTACTCGCCCGTCAGCGCGGACGAAACCTTGGAATGTCACAGGAGAGGCTGCAGGCGACGCGACTTTGGCATCCTCGCCGAACGCGTAGTCTCGCTCGAACGTCGCCATCTCCAGATTGTGCGTATGCACGTAATCGCCTGGCTCAATGGATTTAGTAGCAAAGCCAATAATCTGGCCGTAACGCAGAACAGGATCACCTGGGTTTACGTGTGCAAGGGCAATCTTGTGCGCTGCGGGGACATCGGCGAACACCACGATATTACCGAACTCCGTAACCACGGTTCCTTGAGGTATCGAAGCACGTGCGATTGCAACGTTGTCGTCGGGATGTAGTTTAAGTACCAGGGATGTACTCTTCATTTTGTCCTCGCATTATCAGTAATACACGGCGCAACCTGGGACAATACAATGTTGTCCCGCGTTTTTGTAGTAATCGTTTCTTGTGCCTGACGTAGTTTCAAACTCAGGAATGCGGCGAGCGTTAAAAGAGCCGCTACAATGATGAGTCCATTCTTCGTACTCCCAGTAGTTTGCTCAACGAAGCCAAGAAGTGAAGGGCCGAAGAAGCCACCAGTAATACCAAAGGTATTCACTAACGCCAGACCCGCCGCCATACCTACTCCCGCCAGCCTTGAGCTGGCGAAGAGAAATATCACAGGCTGAACAACGAAAAACATCGATGCCGTAAGGGTAAATCCTATTAGTGCTATCAGTGGAGTGGTATAGGCCGCGAGGGTCAATCCAGCCGACATCAGGAGCAGACCACCGAACATTATTTTGCGTGAGATTTTCGGAGTAGTTGCATACTTTGGAAGAAACGCTGCGCCGAGTGCTGCTGCTATCCATGGGATTGAGTTTAACAATCCTATCTGTAGCGATGACAAGCCTCCATACGTGCCGATGATGCCGGGCAAGAAGAAAATTACTGAATAAACACTAACTTGGTGGAGGAAGTACACCGCGATAGCAAGCCAAATTTGAGGGATTTTAAGAACACCCTTAAAAGAATGACCAACATTGCCGGAGGCGATTTCTTCATCATGTTCTTTTTTCAGAACTTGCTCTACTTCAGTGGCTTGTTCCTTTGATAGCCAAGTTGCCGTAGATGGGCCGTCCGGAAGCTTTCGCCAAATCACGACGGAGAATAGAACAGCTGGAATTCCCTCCAAGAAGAACAGCCACTGCCAGCCGTGCCAACCCCAGATTCCATCCATCTCTAACAGCAGCCCGCCAACCGGCCCGCTGATGATGTTCGCGAGACAGACCCCGATTAGAAAATAGCCACTGGCACGTGCCCTTTGCTCACGACCAAACCAATAGGTTAAATAGAGCATTACACCTGGGAACAATCCGGCTTCAGCTGCGCCCAGTAGTGCGCGGGCAATGTAAAACGTAGTCTCATCGGTAATGAAGGCCATACCGGCAGACAACAACCCCCAGGTGATCATGATCCTGGTGATCCAGAGTCGGGCACCTACCCGATGCATGATCAGGTTACTAGGTACCTCCATGAGTGCATAAGTAAGGAAGAAGAGCCCTGCACCGAAACCGTAGGCGGCAGCGGAAATACTCAAGTCTACTGCCATGTGTGTTTTGGCAAGTGAAATGTTAGTTCTGTCTAGAAAGCTTATAATGTAAGCAACAATTAACATCGGCATCAATTTGCGAAACATTAAAGCGTTCAGCGACTGTCCCTTTTGTGTTTTTGTATGGGTCGTAGCTAACATGATTCATGTTCTCCTCATGAGGATAAATTGCTAAGGCGCGAGTGTTGTGCCGCGACCTTTAGTTATCAAAATATCCTCTAGATAGGCTTTACGGGGATGAGTACCCGCGTTTAGAAATTGACGTTATCGCCACCTTTGAGCTTCAGGATTTCCCTCGCGTCAGCAGGTGTCGCCACTTCAAGTGAAAGCCCTTCGAGAATTTTGCGCATACGCGAGACTTGATCGGCGTTGCTTTTTGCCAATTGGCCCGGCCCGTCCCAAAGCGAGTCTTCAAGACCCACACGCACGTGTCCTCCAAGCGTGGCTGATTGAGCACCAATGCTCATCTGCTGCTTTCCTGCTGGAAGAACCGACCACTGATAGTCATCTCCGAAAAGACGATCAGCTGTGCGCCGCATATGCAGGACGTCCTCAGGGTGCCCGCCGATACCGCCCAAAATGCCGAAAACCGATTGGATCAAAAACGGGGGTTTGATGAGGCCACGATCAATGAAATGTGCAGCGGTGTAGAGATGCCCAATGTCATAGCATTCGATTTCAAAACGGGTACCATTCTCACTGCATGACTCGAGGATGTGGGCTATGTCGGTAAATGTATTTTTGAAAATGCGGTCATGGCTGCCGGCGAGGTATGGTTCCTCCCAAGCGTGTTTGAACTCCTTAAACCGATTGAGCATTGGGTAAAGACCCATGTTCATCGTGCCCATGTTCAGTGAGGCCACTTCCGGTTTGAACTGATGTGCTGGACGAAGTCGATCTTCAAGCGACATTGTCGGTGCGCCACCTGTAGTCAGGTTGATCACCACATCGCTAGCCTCTTTGATAGCGGGTAGAAACTGCTTAAATAGTTCCGGATCCTGAGAGGGGCTGCCATCAATTGGATTACGAGCGTGTAGGTGAACAATTGAGGCACCAGCCTCAGCAGCACCAATCGCCGCTTCGGCAATTTGACCTGGTGTTACCGGCAGGTAACGGGACATAGAAGGCGTATGAATTGCGCCGGTGACCGCGCAAGTGATGATGACTTTACGAGCCATGGTGATCTCCTGGTTACTTTTATTTTGGTGTTCAGGATGGAGTGATGTCGTCAGGAATTTGGTGCTTGACGCTTGTGCGCAGCGAGAGCCATAAGGCGGCGGTCACGCCAAGCGGATCGCAAGGCAATTCCTTCGAGTTCAAGTTTTTGGCGGCGCTCGTCATGTACTCGAGCGACTGCTGATTCCGACCAGTCAAAAGCATTTTCGGAATTGATCGTTTCGCGATTTTGCTGACCGTAGCGTTTGGCATAGTCAGATACGCCGGCAGGGGCGTTGAGATCGATGGTTTCGAAGGGGCCCATAAATGACCAGCGGAGGGCGAGTCCATCCTTGAGCACCCGATCAATGTCCTCCGAGCTAGCAAAGCCTTCCTCATGCAATTTGAAGCATTCGTTGAGGACTGCGGCTTGAACTCGGTTCAACAAGAAGCCATGGATCTCTCGGGATAGAACGACAGGGCTCTGCCCAGCTGCGGTGTAGATCTCATGCGCTCGAACCATCACCTCAGATTCTGTCCACGGCGCAGGGCATAGCTCTACAAGAGGAACTAAGTAAGGCGGGTTGGTAGGGTGTGCAACTACGCAGCGCCCCCGACCTGGTAGATCTTTTGTGAACTCGGAGGCCGGTAACCATGAAGTTGAACTGGCAAGAATCGCGTCCTTGGGCGCCAACGCGTCCATTCGACTGAAGATGTCGATTTTCGCCTCTACCGTTTCCCGAACGTTTTCCTGTACAAGCACCACGTCACGTAGCGCATCAGCCAAGTCGGGAACGCAAGTAATGCGTGCCAGTACGGTGAGAGGGGCGTCATTAAGAAGATCGAATTCTGCGAGCTCATTAAGTCTCGCTTCGATGTAGGCATGGCTGTTCTGCATTGTCTGCAGATCCATGTCGTGCAAACGCACCGGATGTCCTGCCCGAGCAAAAACAATCGCCCAAGCTCGCCCAATCAAGCCCGCGCCAACGATTGCAATGGGGCCACGCTCGGTCGCAGATGAAGCTGTAGTTCGCATGATGTTCTCCAAATTTTGTATTTATGTTTAGGAGTAATCGTTTGAGCGGTTGGTGATCAAAGCTGACGCACAGATGCTCGCTCTGAGACAGATGCTATCCACTGTGATCACAGATCACAAGGAAATATTTCCGATTGTCAGACGATCGGCTATGCAGGCAATTTGAAGGTCGAGAGAGCACCTTCAGACGGCATGAGCCCCAGTGGCTCGACGCGCTTCAGGTTTGTTGTGCGGGAATTGAATAGGCTTTTCGGGATCGAATCTTCGCGTTCAATAAATGCAGAAAAGCCCGCTTGCCGAGCGGGCTCCTCAATCACATCGTTCAGTCGGCGTGGCCGTGACCCGCTTCACGAAGGAACGCGCGTACCGTGTCACAGAACTCCAGCGGGTTTTCAGTCATTGGATAGTGGCCAGTACCTGCAAGCACGGCGATCTTACTGCCGGGAATGCGAGATGCTGTTTCCTCAACCTTCTCTTGGTACACCAACCAATCCGCGTCACCGCGCAGAAGTAGAACAGGCGCTTTGATCTTTCCAACCTGTTGCCGCTGATCAAAGTTCGCATAACCTGTCAGGTCACCTTTCATCACCTGCGGCGTGGTGCGCGAAATCTGCCACACCACCTCCTTCGCACGATCTGGTGGAGTGCGATTGCCCGTCATCGAACGAGACCAGGCACCGATGATCTCTGGCCCATTCATGAGCAACATATCGAGGAAGAACTCCGAAACCGTTGGGGTGAAATCTGCCCCTTCGGCTGAGATGATTGCACTGTACGCATCGGGTCGACGTGCCCCCAATTCCAGCACCAGATTGCCGCCCATCGAGCATCCCATGATGGCGGGTTTCTCAAGTCCCAAGGCCTCCATAAGGTGCTCATTGAACTCCGCATGGCGAGTGAGGCTGTGGAATGGGCCTGATTCGGGTAGCTCTGATTTGCTGTGCCCGGGAGCGTCAATTGCAATGACGCGGAACTCATCTGACAGACCGTCCAGTACGTGCCTGTACATTAGAGAATCTTGTGATGCCGCGTGGAAGCAAACGAGTGGACGTCCCTCCCCTGCTTCTTCGTAGTAAACGCGAATCCCATCCACGGTGATGTACCGTCCTACCGTCTCTTTGCCCGACGGCTTCGGCCCGGGAGAATAGGAGAGCGGAGGGTTTGTATCGGTTTTCCCTACACGCTTCATTGCGTCGAACGCGCGAGCCATCACATCTACGTACTGCCATGCAGCGACCACGTTGCCCTCAAGCTCAAGTTTTCCCAATCCAGGGGACAACGCTTCAAACCAGTCGATCTTTCCGTCAAGAACGCGCTGCCACTCATCATCAGCACCAGACACGATGATGTCAGCGCCCAACGGGCTTCCTTCCGGGTAAACCGCAACGACTTTACCGGCGAGAACCGCAAGCGTTGAGAAACCGGTGCTGTGCTTGAATTGAATGCGCCCATCAAAATAGCGAGCAGCGGCAGTCCAATCAGCATCACCGTTTAACTCGTCGGCGAACTGGCCCAACCATTTGGCATCATTAATAAGGGTCATGACTTTCTCCTAGCTTAGCTATCCCCAAGGGATTTTCTTGTAAATGCAGGTACGATCGGTTCGTTACAAACCCATATTGCAAGAGGACTTCGATACCAGCGCTTTGTCGTACTTAAGAAACCAGCCGGTAGTTTCACGGGTGAAGAAAATGGTAATGATGGCTGCCAGTACCATGAGGCCGGAAATAAAGTAGAGCGCGTAGTTGTAGCCCGCAGACTGCTCAAAGCCACCACCTGCGCCGATGAACATCCCGATCACGAATGGCCCAAAACCACCGGCGTAAATACCGACGTTGACGATTGAGCCCGCCAGGCCAGTCGTGCCTTGCTTCGCAGAGTCAAACGCAATGGCATAGACCAACGTGTAGGGCGCGTTCATTGCGAACCCAGCAAACAACTGAATCGCGATAAGCCAAGTCAGGCTGACGGATGAGTATTTGAAGAGGTACATGCCCACCGCAAGCCACGCGAAAACAAGCACTAGGCAAAGTTTTCGGCCTGCACGGTCTGAGATCCATCCCCAAACGATCTGGCCGATACCACCGGTGATCGTGAAGAGCACCGAGTAAGCAGCCGCCTCTGCGAAGTTGTAATGGGCAACAAATGCCAGGTACTGGGGTAACCAGAAGCTGATGCCGAAGTAGCCAACGATTGCGAACATCGAGATTAGAGCGATAGCTGAGATGTTCGGATTTTTCATTGCAGACTTGAACGCGCCTTTGGGCACCTCCACCACACCCTTTACAGCTTCCATTGATGGAGGGGTCTCACCCACGGCTTGAGCGTGTTCAACAAAGGATTCGTAACGCTTCTTCGTACTGAACCACCAGTAGACCGAAAAGATGATGATCATCGGCACAGGGAACAGCAGGAATGCCAAACGCCAATTTTCCGGGCCGTAAGCGTGGAGTAGAGCACTGATCGCCAAGCCACCGATCAATGTGCCCCAAGGGTATCCGGTGTGATGAAGTCCTAGGGCGAAACCACGGCGCTCCTTCGACCACCACTCAGACAAGGAGGTGACTTCGATGGCTTCGCCAGCCCCCCCAAATGCGTGAGAGATCACTTGCAGCGCGACCAGCACTCCAAGGGAGCCGGTCAAGAAATTGAGGCCGGTCAGAAAGGTGAATAGCGTGTAAGCAATCACGATTGGCAGGTGGCGGTATTTTCGCATCCATCCCTGACCGCCTTTATCAGCCCAAATCATGCAAGGCACGGCTATCAAAGAGGTCGCGATCGTGATGAAAGCGGCAAGCAGTCCAGTCAGCTCAGCGCTTGTCTTGAACTCGCTGGTGATCGAGGGCAATACCATGAAGAACATCTGGCGGGAGTTGGCATCCATGGCATACACGAGCCACAAAAGGGCCATCGCGCCCCATGAGGCTGCACCTGCTCCTTTTGGCACACGATTGACCGCAGGTAATGCTTCGATTTTGTCTTGAGCAAATCCCATGGGGATATCTCCGGGTATTTATTTTTATTCTCCGGCTGAGGATCGGTGTTTCGCACACATACGCCTCAACATCCGAGATGATCCAGCACTTGTCGTACCGCTCACCATGGACAGAGGTTATGGCTCAATTTCAGGGCTGAATATAGCTGGCAAAGCACACCTGCTGTGACCGCCAGGAACAGGTCAGTGGCACAAAATGGGAGAGGTGCCAGCGAAGCATTTGGCTAAGTAATTACTGGGGAACAGGTCTCAAATTTTTGAGAGCTCTGTTGGGCACAGAGCAAGAGGGAAAATTATCAGAGCGGTGGAGTATTGGCTCCCTTGTGCAGGAGCCACAGTTGCACGCTTGCGCGGAGGTAGAGTGAAAGTAGGCGCCGAGCCGTAGTGGCTATCAAACCGCTCCGGGCAGTCGTCTCACGATTTTCCATGGGTGAGCAATCCATTTTTCCTGAAAAAACTCGATGAACACCCGGATGCGAGGACTCAGATGCTTACGGTCTGAATAAAGCAGGTAAATAGGCTCCAAGATCTCCGCTTTGTACTCGTCAAGCAGGAGCACCAGCGATCCGTCCTGAATGTCTTTTCCAATGTGGAAATCTGCAAGGCGGACTATACCCGCGCCTGATTTGGCCATGTCCCTCAGCAGTTCGCCTTGGGTAAACGATCCTCGGGGCTTCACAGGGGTCGTCACACCCAGACCGTCCTGGATAAAGGCCCATTTGTTCCAAGGGCTGGCAAAACTGAAGTTAAAGCATCGATGATTCATCAGGTCTTGTGGCTGCTGCGGTGTTCCATACTTTTCCAAATAGTCAGGTGAAGCACACAGCAACCATTCACATTCGCCTATCTTCTTTGCAATTCTGGAAGAGCTCGGAAGAATCCCGCTATGGATGGCTATGTCCAATCCCTGCTCGAACTGGTCAATGAACTGAGCGCCTAACTGAATCTCGACATCAAGACCCGGATAAGTGTCGAGGAATTCCGGCAACCAAGGCACGATCTGCTGCTTCGCAAAAGAGGTCATCGTGTGGATGCGAAGCGTGCCACTGACCCTTGAAGGAAGCCCTTCTGCCAGAGAGTCAGCTTCACTCATCGCCTCAACCACAGCTTTCGCACTGCGCAGATAAGCAGCCCCCTCCTCCGTAAGGGTGAGGACTCGGGAACCCCTCTGGAAAAGTCGAACCCGAAGCCGATCCTCCAGCCGCGCTATCAATTTACTGATGGCCGACGGAGTCATCTCATGCGCCCTGGCGGCAGCAGAAAAACTTCCGCACTCTGTTGACCAGATGAAGGCTAGCATTTGAGAGTATTGATCCATTTCGGTACGCTCCTTACGCGACTGAATCTACCTGTTTATCTACACAAAAAACGCGCCGTAGCGCGTTTTTTTTGAACCAGAATCAGCGAATGAACTGCTCGATATAATCGTCCGGCAAGCCCAAATTTTTGTAATGGCTGCGGGCAGCTTCCAGCTTGGTGAAAACGTCTTCATAGCCAACCGCGACACCCTGCGGGTCGACGTAAGTGTAGCCACCCTGAACGTGGAACCAAGTAATCATTTCTTCGACATCTTCAGGGACGAACAGGGTGTGAGTCTCCCCTGGCGGCTCGAACGCAAAGGAGCCTTCATCAGCAACCCAATCGTGTTCGAGGTAGTACCAACGCCCCTTCAACACGATCGCATGCACTGCACCTGAGTGGCGGTGACGTGACAAAACCCCGCTCTGCCGCACTCGAAGCAAGTTGATGTAGTACCCACCGCTAACGCTCAGCAGTAGTGGTTTGAAAGATACTGACTTGGTGACAGGCACCCAGAGATTATCGTCTTCGAGCCAAGTGGTCATAACGCCTGGATGCACCATGTCTGGAGACATGAAAGGCACCTGCGGCAAAGCATAAGGAATGGCAAGTTCATCAGGTTTAACGGGCGTATTCATTATAATTTCTCTCAACGTGTGACTGGCGAGCGAGCCAGGATTTCAATCGCTGAGTGAGAGTAGGTGATGCTCTCGCACAGGAGAATACTCAGAAATTCACACCATCTGTGACCACTCGTCACAGCGCGTAGGGCTCATCCCGTTGAAGGCCGCGACTTATCTAAGACGCCTACTGCGCACGAGTTCAAGCGATTGACCCAGCAGATTTTTCATTGAGTGGATACCGGCCACCCGTGGATCGCGCCCCGTCAGAGGGGACACATTTTCCCCAATACCTTCACTACCATGCAGACCTGTTCATCTGAAAGCCGCTTACACAGTAGTAATCGGCTTAAAATAATGAGGTTTAGCAATGACTTCTCTCAGCCCTTCCCTTGAGCTCAGTCCTGAGCTTGCAGCTCACCCGGCCTATTCGCGAGTGTTCCAGCCCGAAGGCCTAACCTTCGGATACATCATGCCTCTGGAAGGCTACCCAAATTCGCCGTTCCCTACTTTGCAGGATCATCAGCGCCTTGCTCGAATCGCAGATGAGGCTGGTTTTGCAAGTTTATGGATGAGGGACGTGCCCTTCTACGATCCAAGCTTTGGTGACACCGGGCAGATGATCGACCCCTTCGTCTACCTTGGATATTTGGCAGCCGTAACTCAAAAAATTGCTTTGGGAACGACAGGAATCGTTCTTCCACTGCGCGAGCCGTTGATCGTTGCTAAACAATCTGTGTCGGTTGACCAGCTCACCGGTGGACGATTCTTGTTAGGGCTCTCCAGCGGAGATCGACCGATTGAATATCCAGCATTCGGGATTGATTTCGAAGCGAGAGAAGAACGGTACCGGGAAGGCTTCGAGCTGATTAAGACAGTCACTGAAAACAGCTTCCCAAGCGTCTCAACCAAACTTTTCGGCCAGCTGGAAGGCTTGCTAGACATGGTACCCAAGCCAGTTGGCCCTCGACTCCCAATGATTGTCGTGGGCCGGGCCCGTCAGTCGCTTGAGTGGATAGCCAATAATGCCGATGCCTGGATTTGGCATCTGAGCGATTTCAATCGTTTGCCCGGCCTCATCCGCGAGTTCCGTTCTGCCAGTCAGACCGGCAATGCAAAACCATACGGCTACGCGACGTTTTTCGATCTGGCGAAGGATCCGAGCACACCGCTGGAACGCGGCTACAACGGAATAAGGATCGGGCGTAATGCTCTCGTGGATCTCTGGAAACGGCAACAGGATGAAGGTGTTTCACACGTCGCACTGAATATCAAACCTCTGCAGCGACCAGCCGCTGATGTCCTGGAGGAGATGGCTGAGTATGTCCTGCCACACTTTCCCATAGGCCAACCTGTCTCGCAGGTGACCCAGTGACCGGCTCAAGTGATCGCACCGACATTAAGGGCGTTATAGCCACCTTTCTGGAAGCCTGGGAGAGCGGTTATTGGGAATCTGCTGGGGATATGTTCACTGACAATTGCCAGCTGGTTACAAGCCACATGTCCGCTCATGAGGGTGGACGCAAGATTGTCAGAGCTTTCCAGCAAGACCGTGCCAAGGCTGATGGCTTTTCAGTGAAGGCAACCAATCACTATGTGGGTGGTGGAGAAACCGACGCCAATTTCAGTTTCTACGCATATGGCCATATCAGCAAAGCCAAAAAGTCGGCCACGCTCGCATTTGGAATGACTGTCACAGGCTCTATGAAAAAGACAGCAGGCACCTGGCGCCTCGACAGCGTGCTGATTGCCTTGAATTGGATAACCGGGGACTACTCGCTTGCAATTCACTGGCAGCTTCCACCAGGTGACGACGGATGGAGGATTGGCGACCCAGCCCCGACCATCGTTAGCGAGCTGAATTCGCCATGGCTTGCTTTCCCTAACTCAACGGCTTCGGTGACCAGTGCGGAATGTATTGCTGAAACCTACGCTCGTTACTCATGGGCGCTGGATCAAGCTGACATGCAGCTGCTTGCTCATTGCTTTACCAACGACGCCGCTGGCGATTTCCAACCGATGGGCCTTATTGAAGGGCGCCACGCGATCATCGGCTCCTTCAAAGAATTTCGCAGGCCCTGGCCGTGGATGCAGCATTTCGCGGACGTGCTGGAGATCAAGTCCGACGAGGAAAAGGGTGTAGCGGAAATGATTGTCGGCAGAGTCATTCCTGGAAACTCACACACGCAAGATGGCACGCCTCTCTATGGCGCGCATTACCGGATGCGACTTCGTCGCAAGCATGAGGGATTCTGGCAACTGACCTGGAGCGAGTACCGCCCAGGCTGGTTCAATGCCAATGAAGCACCAAGAGTTTAGTCCCTTCCTGAAAACGGCCGTGGCGCCGTACTATCTCGAACGACGAGTTCGATTTGTATGCGCTCGCGGCGTGCAAGTGGGCGCCCCTCGATCAGCGCAACGATGTTGTTGGCGCTGCTGATACCAATTTTCGAAGTCGGCACCCTGACGGTCGTCAGGGCTGGCACGTAGGCAGCCGCGAACTCGATATCATCGAACCCGCTGACTGATAGTTCTTTGGGGACGTCGATCCCATTGGAACGCGCTTCCGCCAACGCTCCGATACAGGTGAGGTCAGTGCTGCAGACAATGGCTGTAGGCTTGGGGTTAAGCTCCATAGCAATCCGCAGCCCGGCGCGCCCTCCCTCAATCGTGAATGGCTGCTCAATAATCCGTTCACTTGAAAGCTCGATCCCTGACTCGAGTAGCTGAGCGGTGATTCCTTTCAGACGGTATTTAGCCCGTTCGTTGTGAGAAACAACTCCACTGATCATGGCAATACTTTGATGACCAAGGCTAAGCAAGTGCCTGGCTATCAATCGACCACCCTCCTCATTGCTGAACCCCACGCAGTGATGGTCATGAGCACCATCTAGCGACCACATGAGAATGAATGGGCATTGGGCGGCAGTTAGTGCTTCATAAATTTCAGGACTGTGTTCAGTGCCCACCAACAGTAGTCCTTCGACGCCCCGCTCAATCATGTTCCTTACGTTTACCAGTTCTTGCGCCTGGTCGTATTCATGGGAAGAAATGATCAGGTGATACCCAAGCTCCGTTAGCCTTAACTGGAGGGCCTGGACAGCTTCAGCGAACGCAGGGTTGTTAAAAGTAGGAAAAACGGCTCCGATGCTGTGCGTGCGCCTGGATGCCAAAGCACGCGCCGCCCCGTCTCGCACGTACCCAAGCTCTTGAACAGCTGCTTGTACTTTGGCCAGCGTTGCAGGTTTCACTAAGTGCGGGACAGCCAAGGCTCTTGAAGCACTCCCCATCGAGACGCCCGCCAATTCAGCCACATCCTTGAGCTTCGGTTTCTCGATTTTTTTCATTGGAGATTCAGCATCCTCGATCGTAGTGCGGCAGGACGATCAGAAGAACGTCCTCGATTTTTCACAGAGGATGATAAGCCAACCGCCTGCCGTTCGGGAGCCGTTAGTTGGAGAGAAAAACCTGAGAGCAGCGCTTCTGCTGCCCCCTGGCAAAGACACTCATTTAATGACGATCGGATTCACAGGAGCGCCGGTTCCGCCAACGACCTTTAGAGGGGCTGCGGTGTACAGGAACGTCCACTGACCGTCCTCAGCGCAGTCCTCCGCGAGAGGGTCAAGCTGAGCGATCTCAGTGAGAGTGATGCCCAAGTTCCTCATGAGTGCGTTGTGCAACGGCAACGCAACCCCTGACACGGGATCGACGGTAACTTCGTTAGCGATGGTGTCGGTGACAATGTTCGGAATTTCCATCTCCTGAAACCACTTTACCAGCTCAGGGCTGTAGGTCAGGCCTGGCT
Source organism: Pseudomonas putida (assembly GCF_016406145.1). NCBI lineage: Bacteria > Pseudomonadati > Pseudomonadota > Gammaproteobacteria > Pseudomonadales > Pseudomonadaceae > Pseudomonas > Pseudomonas putida. Next base: position 1,880,904 of record NZ_CP066306.1, on the reverse strand, counting down.
CGATAAAGTCTTTGTAGAACTCTTCCGGGTCGCGTTTATAAAACGAGCCGATCCATCCAGTGCGGATGATGAGAATGTCGCGCTTGTTGATAGAGACGCCTTGAGCGCGGGCCGCAGCCATCAGATCCTCATGGTTGAAAGTTTCGCCTGCATCCAGCACGTCTTTGCCACGGTGGCGCGCTATGTCGATCAGAATGCCTCGGCCAACGATGCCTTTTTCACCCAATGGAGCAACGCTCGCCTTGGCCAGGGAGCCGATAGTGGTATCAGCGCTGTACCCATTCCAGATCTGGTCGTCGTACCAAACGTGGCCGAGCGCGTCGTATTGAGTTGAACCCTGAAGGTGGAAAAACATTACATCGTCGGCGAACTCGTACGAGCCTGGAAAGTGTGGGCCCTTGCCGCAGTTGTAGTGGCCACGATCCATGATATTCATGCGCTTTGACTGAGAGCGCCCAGGCCAGACCGGGTCACCTGCAGGATCAGCCATCCGCACCTGCAAAGTAAATGTCTTGCCTTGCGTGACCTCTTTGACACCTTGGAGCACCTCGACACCTGTGAGGTAGTTGAGTGAGCCAACCTCATCATCCGGCCCCCACTTACCCCAGTTCTTAGGGGAGTCTTTGAGCAAGTCATGAATGTGCGGAACGGTCTTGTCTGTCATTTTCTGAGCCTCTTTTATTATTGGATTAGCTGTACCGCATTAGCGGTTAGTTGAAACGTTCAAATCGTTGTCCCAGGTCGTCGGCACGAGCGAGTCCTCGGATGAGTCGTTCAGCGGTAAGGGCTGGCGCCATATTTTTCGCGTAAACCGCACCCAGTGTTGCCTGGACAACAATGTCCAGTTCCTCAGAGGTAAACGGAGACGTCTGGCCAAGGCCGTCGAGGGTGACGGGAAGATTCACATCATTCAGAAGCTGAGCGACCTCTAGGATGTCTGAGTCTGGGCGCTCTTCGACCGACATCTGCACCAGCGTCCCGAATGCGACAAGCTCACCATGCAGCATGGAAGTAATCGCAGGAATTGCCGTAAGACCTCGCACAAGCGCATGAGCTAGCGACAAGCCGCCACTCTCGAACCCAACGCCACTGATAAGGACGGTTCCTTCAACAACCCGCTCGACATCATCATTAACCTCGTGCCGGCCTACTGCTTGGTAAGCGCTGTACCCGTAGGTCATAAGCGTCTTAAACACTGCCTCTGTTAGCAGCAATGCAGTGTTCAACGCTGGAGTACCAAATGAGTTATTGCCTCCGGCAGACTGACATTGTTGCGCCTCAAACTTTTTACTGATGGCGTCGCCGATGCCTGCGGCGAAAAACCTTGCAGGCGCACAGACAATCACTTCGGTGTCCACGACTACTGCAGAGGGGTTCATGTTCAGGTACTCGACACCAACGACCTTGTGCGCTTCGTCGTAAAGCACAATCAAACGGCTGGTTGGGGCGTCGCTGGAAGCAATGGTCGGGCATACGACAATAGGGACATCAAGCTGAGCAGCCATACCTTTAGCCGTGTCAATTGTCTTACCCCCGCCCAAAGCGATGATGGTGTCTGGCCTGTAATCTGCTGATCGCTCACAGAGAGACGCAATTGCCGCTTTAGTGCATTCACCTGGAAAAACGATGCTGTTCGCCTCGAAACCATGCTCTGACAATGCACTCCCTACCTCAGGCCACAGATGCCTTGAGACGAACTCGTCGCATAAGACCAAAGGGCGCGATTGCCCCATATCGGAAAGGATTCTGCCAAGCTGCTTTAGTGCGCCTGGCCCTTGCTCGTATCGGCCAGGAAAACCCATTGTTCGAACCATGCCATCACCCGCTGCTGAAAAACTGTGAGATAAATCGTTACGTTGAATACGAGCCCGGCTGGATCAGCGCATCAACCAGCCACCAGCCACATCCACGACTTGGCCCGTGATGAAGTCGCTGTCGTTTGAAGTCAAAAAGCATGCTGCTTTAGCTACCTCAAGTGGCGTTCCAAGACGGCCCAACGGAGTCTCATCAACAACAGCCTGGTTCGCTTGCGCAGAAACGGTTTTCAGAAGCGGCGTTTCGATGCGTCCCGGGGCCAGCGCGTTTGCCGTAATCCCATAAGGCCCGAGCTCACCTGCCAGATGACGGGTAAAACCGATAATTGCGGCTTTGGTGGCGCTGTAATGCGCCGCAACGATAGGGAGAAATGCGCTGCCAGCAACGGAAGACATGTTCACGATTCTCCCAAAGCGACGCTCGACCATCCCCGGTGCGAGTGCTCTAACCAAGTTGAACGAGCCAGTGAGGTTGATGCCGACGACCCGATCCCACTCCAGGGGATCCATCTCCCAAATCGGTGCGGGTGCCCCCTGATGTTTGGGAGACACGCCTGCATTGTTGATCAAGGTGTCGATAGGGCCGAGCTGCTCGCTAAACTCAGCACAGGCTCGACTGCATTGATCAAAATTTGCGACGTCAGCTTTAGCCCAAGCCACCAAATGTCCGGCAGTACAGAGTTGCTGGGAAAGCTCAGAAACTGACTGTTCGTCGAAGTCTACCAAGGCAACCCGCGCGCCCTCCTCGCAGTACAGCCGGGCAATCGAGGCACCGATGCCCCCTCCTGCCCCGGTAATAAGAACTGTGCGTCCTGTGTGTCGAAGATTCGTCATGCCAAATTCCCCGCGCTGAACAAACAGAAACAAGACGCGGTGATGCTCACACGCGTCCAATGCCGCACTGGCTCACCGAAAATTTCGGGTTCATGTAAGCGGGTGGTGTTAGGAGATTTGCGTGGCGAAGCCAGTGCCCCCGCGCCGGAGCGGTCGGTGACTCTAGATAAGAGAGTGGCGAGGGCTGCCCACGTGCTTGACCGAGCGCAGGCTAATGATGCAGTGACCATCATGATCTCCAGATTTGCCTAGGAAAACGGCAAATATGAATCGTTTCATTCTCGCAGTCTGCGGACTTCAGCCAACAAAATATGCGATCTTTTCACGACTATATTTTTGTATTTATTCTCGAAAGAGATATTTATGAAGCGCTTCATTTTTAGTCTGATATTTGACCGCTGTCAAGCGGTCTGCACGGTCACTTCCCCAGCAAGGAGCGCCAGTAGCTCCTACGAAACGCATTCATGAGCATCTGCGCCAATCCTATTGAGGATGCGAAAAACACCGGCGCACTAAGCCCCTGACGTACTGGCCCCTTCGGCAGATGAGCTGAACACGGGCGCAGTGCTCACGCCTGGAAGTCGATGCTCAAGTGAAATGAATATGCGATGCATATGTTAGGTATCGACTAGCCGCGCGGGCTTCGCTCACGGGTCAGACAGAGTGAATGCGTTCCGCAGAATGCTGCTCCCATGGTGGGCATGGTGACCAAGCCTCCACGAGCTTATCGATGAAGAGTCGAATTTTTGGAGAGAGGTGCCGCTTGCTAGGGTAGATCACCCGAATAGGCTCTGCGGCCTCTGCATACCCAGCGAGCAATTGAACAAGCTTGCCGCTCCTCAAATCGTCGTTCACCACGTAGGAAGGAAGAGTCGCGATGCCCAGGCCAGCTACAGCTGACTGGTGTAATGACTCAGCACTGTCCATCTGTAGCCTTCCACCATGAGTAACGGACACAGCGCTACCATTCACGCGAAAATTCCAAGGAAGCAATCTCCCACCGCTCACGAAATGCAGGCACTGGTGCCCGGTTAAATCCTCAGGCGTTTTAGGCTCGGCATGCTCAGCCAAATATGTGGGGGAAGCGCAGGTAATCATTTGTTGGTAGGCCACAGTGCGCGTTAACAACCGAGAATCTTCCTTCGGTGGCCCGATGCGCATGGCCAAATCAAATCCCTCGTCAATCAAATCGACCAGCCTGTCAGAAAAGGTGATATCCACGCTCAGGGAGGGCCAATCCTTAAGGCAGTACTCAATGTGTTGAAGGACATGAAGTCTGCCAAGCGCAACCGGCAAACTCATCCGCAGTCGCCCACTGGGAGTCGAACGACGAAACGCAAGGGCATCCTCCACGTCGTCCAGATCCTGAAGAACGCCCACACAGCGCTCATACAGAACCTGGCCGTCATCCGTCATGCTTAAACTGCGCGTAGTGCGATTCAGTAAACGTACCTGTAAACGAGCCTCGAGCCTGACTATCGACTTCCCCACTGCAGAGCGCGTAAGGCCAAGCTGTTTTGCCGCCGCAGTGAAGCTTCCAGCGTTTACCGAGCTTACAAACGCGGCGATATCGTTCAGGTTGTGGAGTTCCATACGGCCTCAGTGATCTCAACGTTCGGGCGGCTTAGCACCAGTTATGGGGAACCCTATTCCCCAATACTAAGCATAATATCTCAATTAGCTAATCCACTCCCAACGATCAATTGAGGTCAATATGAACACGAAAGTCCAAGCAGCCGTCCAAACCTGGGCCAACAGCCTTAGCGATCTGGTACCCGTTCTCAAGGGAATCGATACCACCACAAAAATGAGCGTCATCCGCGACTCCTACGCAAAAATGCTCGCGCAAAATCCAGCGCCAGCTGGCGTTAAATTCGAAGCAGTCGACATGGGTGGCGTACCCGGCACACTGGTTACCCCGGACGAGATCAAGACTGACGCAGTAGTGATGTACATCCACGGCGGCGCCTACATTGTAGGTCGTCCAGACGGCTACCACGGCATCGGCGGCAACTACGCGAAAATGCTCGGTGCTCGCGTGTACATGCCGGACTATCGCCTTGCCCCTGAGCACAAGTTCCCAGCCTCTATTGACGACACACTGCGCGCCTACGAGTGGTTGCTTGAGCAGAAAATCCCGGCTAACAAAATTGCTTTCTCTGGCGAGTCGGCTGGCGGCGCAATGGTTGTCAGCGTCATGGTTGCGGCTAAATCGAAAGGGCTTCCATTGCCTGCGGTTGGCTCCTCCATCTCGCCATGGGCGAACCTTGAACACACCGGGGCTTCCATGAGCAACCGTGAGGGTCTGGATCCTCTGAACTCCAAGCCTGTCCTGGACATTCTCGCCAGAGCATTCCTAGGCGACACATTGGCCAATCATCCACTGGCCTCACCTGTGTTCGCGGACGTCACCGGTCTTCCACCAATCTTGGTGCAGATCGGCGAGAACGAGCTGATGTTGAGTGATGCAATGCGCCTTGCAACTCACCTCGCGGATAACCGCGTTCGCGTCAACCTGGAAGTATGGCCAGCAATGTTCCACGCTTGGCATTTCTACGCCAGCATGCTGCCAGAAGGTCAGCAGGCTATGGAGAGTTCCGTTCGCTTCATTGAGGGTGGCTTGGCCGACGCTAACCGCTGAAACGCAGTACAACCGCGATAGCTTTCTGGCTGTTGCGGTTTTCCTCATCCTGTTTCTGAAAAAGCTTCATCAGGCTGCCCAGAGCACTTGAACAAGCGCCCTGCCCAACCCGAGCAAATTTCACCAAACGCCCCGTCGTGGCAGGCTGTGTCCACTGAGCTCAAAAGATGTTTGTTCCGTTGACACCAGACCGCACAACTATCAACCCAAGGGGCTCTGTGCGGAGAGTGGCCTCGTGGCAGCTTTTGCCTTAGGCATGGACATCAGCGCGCCAATCATTGGTGCTCCAGGAAAACGCTGAAAAAAGCTTCCTGATTTGGCAAAACCCTCAGATACCAGTTGCCGAGCTTTTCAAAGCCGCTCGCTGCCGATTTGCCAACCCTCTTCTACACCGCCTTGTAGATAAACAGAAAGCTCCGCTGAAGGGTGCCCCCGCGCTGTATGTAATCGAGTTAGTCATCGATATAATGAGCGACAGCTGAACCCTTGGGGCCGCCGTCCTGTCTGTAGCCTTGATCTCTTCAAGCTGACGCTCCCTCTCCTTCGCAAGCTTTTCGGTCTCGAACGTTGCGCTGATAGGGGTGATGCCCTTTTTCCGGATGAGGGCGCGCCATTTTCCACTGGGGAGCCGCTGGATCGAAGCCATACTTGTGTTCACTCAATGTTCATTAACCCATACCCGACGCATACTTTTTTGCACACGGCGTGTATCTCAGATATACCAAAATCTTCTTTTTGGCCCGGAAATGTACACGCTCGATAGCACGAACACATGCTGGAGGCCTTTAAATACAAGGCTTTATGAATCGTAAATTTAGTGTAGCCCCGATGATGGACTGGACCGACCGCCACTGCCGGTTCTTCCTGCGCCTGCTCTCCAGGCACACCCTGCTCTACACCGAAATGGTCACCACTGGCGCCCTGCTGCACAACGACGCGCACCGTTTCCTGCGCCACGATGTGTCCGAGCATCCGCTTGCCCTGCAGCTGGGCGGTAGTGTGCCGGCCGACCTGGCGGCCTGTGCGCGCCTGGCCGAACAAGCGGGCTATGACGAGGTGAACCTCAACGTCGGCTGCCCGAGCGACCGGGTGCAGAACAACATGATCGGCGCTTGCCTCATGGCCCACCCGGCGCTGGTGGCCGATTGTGTCAAGGCCATGCGTGATGCGGTGTCGACGCCGGTGACGGTGAAGCACCGTATTGGTATCAATGGCCGTGACAGCTATGCCGAGCTGTGCGACTTCGTCGGGCAGGTACGTGACGCCGGGTGCCGCAGTTTCACCGTGCATGCGCGCATCGCGATTCTCGAAGGGCTGTCGCCGAAAGAGAACCGCGAGATCCCGCCGCTGCGGTACGACGTGGCTGCGCAGTTGAAAGCAGATTTCCCGGACCTTGAGATTGTACTCAATGGCGGGATCAAGACCTTGGAGGAATCTAAGGCGCACCTGGAGACCTTCGATGGGGTGATGCTGGGCCGCGAGGCTTACCACAATCCGTATGTGCTGGCTGAGGTGGATCAGGTGCTGTTTGGCAGTAATGCGCCGGTGGTCAGCCGTAGCGAGGCGATGGCCAAGCTGCGGCCTTATATCGTGGCGCACATTGAAAGCGGGGGCGCAATGCACCACGTCACCCGGCACATTCTGGGGCTGGGCCAGGGGTTCAAGGGGGCGCGGCGGTTCCGGCAGTTGCTTTCGGCGGACATTCACAAGGCGCCGGAGCCACTGGTGGTGTTCGACCAGGCCGCGGAGCTGTTGCAGGGGCGGTGAGGTGAATGGGCGGGCCCTATCGCCGGCAAGCCGCTCACAGGGACGGTGCTGTTCTTGAAGGTATCGCCCTGCTTGTGCGGGGTTTGCTGCAGTGTTGCAAGGTGGTGGGGAACCTCGTGCTGGCTGGTGACTCGAATCATCACCCCAGACAATTCGCCACCGCCCCACTGGCCCCTTGAGCGGCCGTCGGGGCTCGGGTAATGTCGAGACATCGCACAGGACAGAGCACGCCATGACTTCCAAGCTGGAACAACTCAAGCAGTTCACCACCGTGGTCGCCGACACCGGGGATCTGGACGCCATCACCCGCCTCAAGCCGGTCGATGCCACCACCAACCCCTCGTTGCTGCTAAAGGCTGCCGCTATCCCGGGTTATGCCGACCTGCTCAAGCAGGTAAAAAGCGATGCCAAGGGCAATGTCGACCTGGCGTGCGACAAGTTCGCGGTGGCGGTGGGCGCTGGCATTCTGAAAGTGATCCCTGGGCGCATCTCCACCGAAGTGGATGCGCGCCTGTCGTTCGACGAACCGGCACTGCTGAGCAAGGCCCGCCAGCTGATCGAGCTTTACCAGGCCGCCGGGATTCCCAAAGACCGCGTGCTGATCAAGCTGGCCTCCACCTGGGAAGGCATCCGCGCCGCCGAGCAGTTGGAGAAGGAAGGCATCCAGACCAACCTGACCCTGCTGTTCTCCTTCGCCCAGGCCCAGGCCTGCGCCGATGCCGGTGTGTTCCTGATTTCGCCGTTCGTGGGCCGGATCTACGATTGGTACAAGAAAAGCACCGGCCAGGAGTACGTGGGTGCCAATGACCCGGGCGTACAGTCGGTCACACGCATCTACAACTACTACAAGGCCAACGGCTACAACACCGTGGTCATGGGCGCCAGCTTCCGCAACATTGGCCAGATCGAACAACTGGCTGGCTGCGATCGCCTGACCATCAGCCCGGAGCTGCTGCAGCAACTGAGCGATGACCAGGGCGAGCTGCCGCAGGTGCTAAAGCCGGGCGATGCCGGCGAGGCCAAGCAGGTGCTCAGCGAAAGCCAGTTCCGCTGGGCCATGAACGAAGACGCCATGGGCACCGAGAAACTGGCCGAGGGCATTCGCCAGTTCGCCCGTGACCAGGAGAAGCTGGAAAAGCTGATGGCTGACAAAGCCTGATACATATCCGGTTTGCCAGGCGGGCGGTGAATGTTCAGCATTTTCCGCCCGCTTTGCTTTAGCCGTTCAAAAAGCGTTTTGAATTCAAGGGCCCCTTCGCGACGGTTCGACGCGAATGGGCCGATTAGCCACCAGAGCTGTCCATGACTTCCTCCCCTTTGCCCCTTGTTCTCGCCGGCCCTGTACTGCGCCGCCTGGAGCCTCAGCGCCTGGCCATCTGGCTGGTCGGCAGCCAACCCTTGCAGCCCGAGTTCACCCTGGACGGCGCGGCCAAGGTGGATTGCCAGGTCGTACCGATCGGCCAGCACGCCTTCATTCATCTGCTGGACATCCACTTTGCCCAACCGCTGCCCAGCAACGTCGAACTCGAATACGACCTGCTGATCAACGGCCAAGGTATCGCTGGCTGGGCGCCGCACCTGCTCTACCCAGGGCGCCGGCGCCCGAGCCTGGTGCTGCGCGACCGCCTGGACCAGCTACTGCACGGCTCTTGCCGCAAGCCGCACCACCCCGCTGCCGATGGCCTGCTTTGCGCCGACCGGCTGCTGCAGGCCTGTACGCGCCCCGAAGAGCGCCCGGCCGTGCTGCTGATGACCGGCGACCAAGTCTACGCCGATGATGTAGCAGGGCCGATGCTACGGGCCATTCATTCGCTGATCGAGCGCCTTGGCCTGTTCGATGAACACCTGGACGGCGCGGTCGTGGCCGACAGCAGGTCGCTCTATGACCACCCGGCCAGCTATTACCACCGCGCCGACTTGCTGCCGGCCCAGGAACGCAACGAAACCCTGCGCGAGCGATTCTTCGGCGGCAAGCGCAAACCGATCTTCTCCTCAAGCAATGCCGACAACCATCTGGTGACGTTCGCCGAGGTCATGGCCATGTACCTGCTGGTCTGGTCACCAACACCTTGGCAACTGGTAGAGCTCGAGATGCCTGCGGGCCTTGCCGACCCGCACCAGGCGCGCTACCGCAAGGAACTGCCGCTGGTGCAGACGTTCGCCGACAACCTGGGCCAGGTGGCCCGGGTAATGGCGCATTTGCCTTGCCTGATGATCTTCGACGACCACGACATCACCGATGACTGGAACCTCTCGGCGCAGTGGGAGGAAACAGCCTACGGCCACCCATTCTCGCGACGAATCATCGGCAATGCCCTCCTCGGCTACCTGCTGTGCCAGGCCTGGGGCAACGACCCGCAAGGCTGCAAGGCAATGGTCGGGCAATGCCAGGCACTAGCTAGCCCACAACTGGACAGCCAGCAACAGGACCACCTGATCGGTGAGCTGCTGCGCTTTCAGGGCTGGCAGTTCAGCCTGCCCAGCAACCCGCCCCTTCTGGTACTGGACACCCGCACACGCCGCTGGCGCAGCGAAAGCGACTTGGCCAAACCCTCCGGCCTGCTCGACTGGGAGGCGTTGAGCGAACTGCAGCAAGCCTTGCTGGACCACCCTTCGGCGATCATCGTGTCACCGGCGCCGATCTTTGGTGTCAAGCTGATCGAGACGGTGCAGAAAGTGTTCAGCTGGCTGGGCCACCCGCTGCTGGTAGATGCCGAGAACTGGATGGCCCACCGCGGTGCCGCCCAGGTGATCCTGAATATCTTCCGCCACTCGCGCACGCCGGGGCACTACGTGATCCTGTCAGGGGACGTGCATTATTCGTTCGTGTACGAGGTGCTGATTCGCCATCGCCAGCGCAGCCCGCACCTATGGCAGGTCACCAGCAGCGGGATCAAGAATGAGTTCCCTCGCCGCTTGCTGGACGTGCTGGACCGGCTCAACCGCTGGCTCTACTCGCCGCGCTCGCCGCTGAACTGGTTCACCCGGCGGCGGGAGATGGAAGTGGTGCCGCGCACACCCAGCCACAGCAAGGCCGGGGAAAGGCTATGGAATGGTGCGGGGCTGGGGCAGGTATTTTTCGATGAACAGGGGCGCCCGGCACGGGTGTTTCAGCTGGATGCAAAGGGGGGTGAAGCTACGGAGTTTGCCCGGCCGAACTAGCTGATCTGGCCCTTTGCGAGTTCAACCGCCAAGGACGCAGGCAGGCGGCGGATCAGGAGCGCTCCAGCGCATTCACCAGGTCATGGAAGGCTTCACGGTTGGAGTCATTCAGGCCCATCAGAATCTTGTGCGCCTCCAGCACCTTGGAGCGCACCACATCTTCGTTCTGGTCCTGGGATGGCAGGTCGGTCAGGCATTCCGGGCACGGCACCGGGCGATCGACGATGTTGAACACCTGATCGAAGCCCATCGACTGCAGCAGGCGCGAAATATCCGGGTTGGTGGTGACCACGGTCGGCAGCAGGCCGACCTTTTGCCGCGACAGGATCGACAGCTTGGCCAGCAGGCCCAGCGTGGTGCTGTCTATGCTCTCGGTCTCGGTGAGGTCGATGACGATGGCCGAGAAATTCAGCGCGGTGAATATTTTCTCGATCGTCGCATCCAGCGCCGAACACAAGGTCAGGCGCACTTCACCGACGAATTTCAGCACGAAGGTACCGCTTTGCTCGGCGAACTGGATTCTACCGGTACTCATTGAAGGTTCCTGCTTAACACCAATAGGGCGATATCATCCGGCATCTCCCCAAGCGTAGCCAATCCAAATCGTTGGCGCAGCCCATCCAGGCTACCACCCGCTGCCTTGACGATGTCCGGCAAGGCGGCCTCTTTATCTTTGAGCGTGTCCCCTGGCAAAAGATCCAGGATACCGTCTGACATCAGGGTCAGGCTGAACTGCGGTGGCAGTTCCATCACCAGGTCCTGGTAGGTTGCCTCATCGAACAGGCCTACCGGCAGACCACGGCCTTCCAGGTAGCGGGCCTGGCCTGGGGTATACAGCACCGGCAGCGGCAAGTGGCCGCCCACGGCGTAGGTCAGCAGGCCGGTTTCTTCATCGATCACACCACCGACCATGGTCACGTGTTTGCCAAGCTTGCAGTTGATCAGGCCACGGTTGATGTGGCCGAGCACTTCGGAAGGCTTGAATTCGCGCAGTTTGCTGTTGCGCTTGAATTCGAACATCAGCCGGGTGGTCATGAACTTCAGCAGCACCGTGACGAAAGCCGACGACGCGCCATGCCCGGAGACATCGGCGAGGTAGAAAGCGATGCGCCGCTCATCCACGCGGAAATAGTCGGCGAAGTCGCCTGACAGGTACAGCGACGGGATGATCTGGTGCTCGAAGGCAAACTCCCCGGCAACCCAGGGGCTCTCTGGCAGCATGTTCATCTGCACCTGGCGACCGGCAGTCTGGTCCTCCTGCAACAGGTGCAGGCTGGCCTCCAGTTCACGGTTCGCAGCCTCGAGCTTGTCGCGGTAACGCTGGTTTTCCACCACCAGGCGCGAACGGTCAAGCGCACGGCGCACCGAATGTTCGAGCACGGCTAGGTCTTCCAGCGGCTTGATCAGGTAATCGGCGGCGCCCAGGCGCAAGGCCTCGACTGCGTCGCTCATCACGCCGGCACCCGATACCACGATCACCGGCAACTGCGGCGCGCGCTCACTGACCTGGCGGATCAATTCCAGGCCGCCCATCTGCGGCATGCGCAGATCGCAGATCACGAGGTCGGGCTGGTGTTCTTCAAAGACCTGGAGCCCCTGCTGGCCATTACCGGCCTGGAGGACGCTGAAGCCACTGTCTTCCAGATAGGCGGCGAGGCTCGCACGGACCACGTCGTCATCATCGATGATCAGCAGCGTTGCACTGATTTTCTGCATGTGGGCGAACGGCGCCGATTTAGGTTGGTGCAGGGGCGTCTGCAAGGCTGACATCCAACTGCTGGAATACTCTGTGGTAACACTCTACTTGAGTTGTAGGCCAAGAACACGGCCCAGGCAACCGGCAGAGGTACTGTGTAAGGCGCAGACGGTACTCCCATCCGCCAGGCGTTTCAAGCATGCATGGGTCGAGTCTGGTGCTCTTTACAGGCTAAATCACCGAGAGTTATAAGAATGCGACCTGTGCAACCCGATGAGAAGGATGCAGCATGCCAAACACGCCCTCCAACCACAGTGAGAAACGCGACTTCATTCGCATGCGCATCGACACCGAAGTCAGCCTGCTGCATGCCGGCCAAGTGATCGCAGCGGTATGTCTGGACCTGTCCAGTAGCGGCATGCAGGTGCGCGCACCGCAGCGCTTCGAGGTAGGCGACACCCTGGAGGTACGGATCGACTCCGACCACCCTGCCCTCAAAGGCCTGCATGCCAGCACCGAAGTGGTCTGGATCGCCGACCAACCCGGCGGGCAGCAGAAATTTGGCCTGCGCATCTTGGCCATGCATTGATCTGTTACGAAAAAGGCGACCCGAAGGTCGCCTTTTTCATGCACGCATGAATCAAAAGTCGTCTTCGACCTCACCATCCTTGACCTTGAACTCGCGGTTCTGCAGGTAGGCGTTGCGAATGAAGATGTACTTGTCGCCCTGAATCAGCTTTTCTGCCGACAACAGGCTGGCCCGGGTATCGACCACATCCAGAGCGAAGATAGAGTTGCGGGTCGGCACATGATCGATGTAGCGGTACGGCTTGGTGTAGCCGTCCGGGTATTTCGCCAGGCCATCGCGCACGGTGCTCGGGCCCAGCAGCGGAATGACTACGTACGGGCCACTGGGCAAGCCCCAGTAACCGAGCGTCTGGCCGAAGTCTTCGTCACTGCGCTGCAGGCCCATCTTGGTGCCCACATCGAAGAAGCCGCCAAGGCCGAAGGTGGTGTTGACGATCAGCCGCGCCGTATCAACGCCCGCCGCATGCGGCTTGAGCTGCAGCACGTTGTTGGCCAGGTTGGTGACATCGCCCAGGTTACGGAAGATATTGTGTATGCCATCTTCGAGGAACTGGGGGGTGACAGCCTGATAGCCCTGGGCCAACGGCTTGAGGGCATAGGTGTCGAGGACATCGTTGAAGCGGAAGATCGGCCGGTTGACCGCCTCCCAGGGATCATCCTCGGTGGCCGCCTGGGTAGCCGCCACAGGTGCCAGCAGCAAGCTGGCACAGACACAGGCCTGGGTGACTCGCTCGATCACACCGGCACCGATCCTACGCATAGATGTTTCTCCATCGAATTTCTCGGCCGCAGGCGCAACGCATGCGCCGCAGGTAAGGCGGCAGTATAGAGGCTTGCGAGCTGATAAACACCTTTACACATTTTTCCTAAATATTTGTGAGCAGCCATTACGAGTCACAGAGACGTAACAATCGCTCAATAGCCTGCGGTGTATTTAGGGACGTTGCCATGCATGATGCACCTGCCTTCACCGCCGTGCTGTTCGGCCTGCGTGGTTGCCTGGTCCAGGCTGCCAATGGTAGCCCCTTGCCCGCCCCCGGCGCCCTCGACACCCTGGCTGGCCTGCGCCGCCGTCAGGTGCCATGCATCTGGCTCGATGACCTGAGCAGCCCTCAGGGCAAACGCCTGGCCAGCGTGCTGCCGGATTGGTTGCCGGGGCACGCGACCAATGGCGTGCGATTGCCCGCGCCCAACGCCTGCTGGCAGGCACTGATGGCGCTGGACAGCCAACGCCTGGACGGCTGCGTGTTGGTAAGCGGCGAGCCGCGGCTGTTGCAATCAGGCCTCAACGCCGGGCTGTGGACCATCGGCCTGGCCGCCTGCAGCCCATCCTGCGACCTCGGCTCGCAGCAATGGCAAGCCATGACCCCGCAGCAGCAGGAGCTGGCGCGGGGCAAGGCCACGCTGGAACTATTCCGCTTGGGCGTGCACTCGGTGATCGACCACCTCGAAGCGCTGGACACCTGCCTGGCCGACATCGCCCAGCGCCGCCGCAAGGGCGAAAAACCCTGACACAGCAACGTTGACACGGATCATGCAAAGCAACGGCGAGTGGATTACGCTAGAAGACAGGTGCGAACCTTTGCCGCTTCGCTGAGGTCCATGCCTTGCCAAGCCATTGATGGAGAACAGCCAATGCCTGCCCGCGAATTGCAAGAGCGCCTGAACAGCTTGCGCGAGCAACTGGATCGAAACATACCGCTTACGGATGAGGAGTTGGCCGCGCTGCATGAGGAAGCCAGACAGATCGAGGCGCAACTCAAGCTTGAGGAAGCGACGCCAGACAACAACCTGGTCGATGGTGTGAACCTGGCCATAGAGCGTTTCGAGGCCGACCATCCCGACCTTACCGCCACCCTGCGCAGCATTGCCAACTCGCTGCACAGTATGGGTATTTAGTAATAGCTGGGGCCGCTTCGCGCCCCTTTCGCGACACAAGGCCGCTCCTACAGAAGCGCGAGTACTTCTGTAGGAGCGGCCTTGTGTCGCGAAAGGGGCGCGAAGCGGCCCCAATCACTCGAACCTTACTGACGCACCAGCCGCACGTTTTCAGGGCTGATCGCCCCAGTACTACGGTACGGATTGATATCCAGCCCACCCCGGCGCACATAACGCGCGTACACGGTCAGGTGCTCCGGCTGCAGCAGGTTCTTCAAATCCAGGTAGATCCGCTCCACGCACTGCTCATGAAAGTCCGCATGCTGGCGGAAGCTGATCAGGTAGGTCAGCAAACTCGCATGGTCCAGCGCCCTGCCCTTGTACTCAACTACAACACTCCCCCAGTCCGGCTGGCCGGTCACCGGGCAGTTCGACTTGAGCAGGTGACTGTGCAGGGTTTCTTCCACCACACGCTCGGGGTTGCAGCGCAGCAACTCTGGCTGCGGCTGCTCGTAGTTGCTGATGGTCACATCCAATGCATCAATGCACTGCCCCGGCAGCGCAACCACACCTTGCGCCTCCACTTCTGCCAGCGTGCGCACCTGCACGCTCACAGGCTTGCCAGCGGCAGCCGACAGGTCTTTCTCAAGGCATGCCTGCAACTCGCCAATGGTGGCGAACACCGTCTGGTTCAGTGAGTTCAAGTAAAGCTTGAACGACTTCGACTCGATGATGTTCGGCGAATCGGCAGGGATGGCGAACTCCCCTATCGCCACCACGGGCTTGCCGGACGGCAGCAGCCACGACAGCTCGAAGCAGTTCCAGTAATCCACGCCGTGCCACGGTAGGGTCTGGGCGGTTACCCCCAGTTCGGCCCACTTGGCCGTGCGCGGGATGGGGAATAGCAACGAAGGCATGTAGGTGGCAATGTATTCGCTGGATTTGCCCAGCGGGGAATGTTCGGCGGCGGGATGCATGGAAACTGACCTGAAGGTTCGGAAATACCCTTAGTCTACCGGTTTTACATCCCGCCTTGGAGCGCCAGTCACTCGATGGTCAATGGCCCGACCATGCCAGCCTGGTAGTGCCCAGGTACGTTGCAGGCGAATTCGATGGGCGCCGACTGGCGGAAGGTCCAGGTCAACTCGGCGCGCTGGCCGGGCTGCAGCAGCACTGTATTAGCAGCATCATGGCCGTGGGCACCGTGGTCCATCTGGCCATGGTCCATACCCTCGTGGTTCATGCCAGCGGTGAACAGCTTGCCTTGCATGGAAATCATTTCTTTCTGGTGCTGGGCGTGCATGGCCTTGTCGCCCAGGTTGAATTCATGGGGCAGCTTGCCTTCGTTGATCAGGACAAACCGTACGGTCTCGCCCGCCTCGACCTGCAGGCTCCTGGGTTCGAAGGCGATGTCCTTGAGCACTACCTCGACCGTGCGCGTGGCCTTGGCCGCCGGGGCCGGCTCGCCGAAGGAAAAGCTTTTGCCAGTGCCTGCCAGGGTGGGCAGGCTGACCAGGGCAAGCGCAGCGGCGATGAACAGGCGTTTCATGATGACTCCAGTACTTGCAGCGGATATGAGGCCACTTTAGAAAGGGCTGACTGGCAGCTACCTGACGGCAAGATTACAACTTTGTCAGTTTGGGCGGCGACAGAGATAGTCACGTATCATTTCAACCACTACACCGCCGATTCCGGACACCGCATGAAACTGCTGATTGTCGAAGACCAGGCCCGCACCGGCCAGTACCTGAGCCAAGGCCTCAGCGAAGCCGGCTTCGCCACTGAGCTGGTCGCTGACGGCGAAACCGGCCAGCACCTGGCGCTGAGCGGCGATCACGACCTGCTGATCCTCGATGTGATGCTCCCTGGTCGCGACGGTTGGCAGATCCTCCAGGCTGTGCGCCAGGCCGGCCTGGACACGCCGGTGCTGTTCCTCACTGCTCGCGATGCGGTGGAGGACCGCGTGCGCGGCCTGGAACTAGGTGCCGACGATTACCTGGTCAAGCCTTTCGCCTTTTCCGAACTGCTGGCCCGGGTCCGCAGCCTGCTACGCCGCGGTGCCAGCCCCAGCCAAGAGACGCAGCTGGCCTTGGCCGACCTGCGCCTGGACTTGTTCCGCCGCCGGGCAGAGCGCGCAGGCCAACGCATCGACCTGACCGCCAAGGAGTTCGCCCTGCTTGAATTGCTGCTGCGCCGCCAAGGCGAAGTATTGCCCAAATCGTTGATCGCCTCGCAAGTTTGGGACATGAATTTCGACAGCGACACCAACGTCATCGAGGTCGCAATCCGCCGCCTGCGCCTGAAAATCGACGACCCGCACCGCAACAAGCTGATTCACACCGTGCGCGGCATGGGCTATGTGCTCGAGGAGCGCCACGACTGATGCGCAGGCTTTCCCTTGGCAGCCGTCTGGCCCTGTTGTTCGCCGCGTGTACCGCTGCCGTTTCGCTGGGGGCGGGCCTGCTGTTCAACCGCGCCAGCGAGCAACATTTCGTTGAGCTGGACCAGCAACTGCTCGAATCACGCGTGTCGCTTTTACGCACCCGGCTTTCCGGCCTGCAACGCCCTGCCGACCTGCAAGCGCAGTTGGCAGCACTGCGCAACGAGCTCAGCCACCAGGCCGACCTGGCCTTGCGCATCAATGGCAGCGATGGCAGCCCTTGGTACGCCAGCCGCTCCGCGCTGCCAGACGCGCCGGCCGGCCCAGGGCTGGCAACGGTGCATGCCGACGGTGTCGATTACCGCAGCCTGGCCGTGCGGCTGAACGACAGCGCACGACTGACGCTGTTTCTCGACATCACCCATCACCAGCACTTCCTGCAGGGCATGCAACGCCTCATCTGGCTCACCGTCGGCCTGTCCGCGCTGGCCACGGCACTGCTCGGCGCCTGGGCCGCGCGCCGCGGGCTAAAGCCCTTACGGCAGATGGGCCAGGTGGCCGCCAGCGTGTCGGCGCGCTCGCTGACCACCCGTCTGCCGGTGGCGCAGCTGCCGGAAGAACTGGCGGAACTAGGCAGCACCGTGAACGCCATGCTGCAGCGCCTGGATGACGCCTTCCAGCGCCTGTCAGCGTTCTCGGCCGATATCGCCCACGAGCTACGCACGCCGCTGTCAAACCTGCTGACCCACACCCAGGTCACCCTCACCCGCCCACGTAGCCTCGAGGAATATCGCGAAGCACTGCACGGCAACCTTGAGGAGCTGCAGTGGATGGCACAGATGATCAACGACATGCTTTTCTTGGCCAAGGCCGACCATGGGCTGCTGGCACCAGGCCAGGCGATGCTGGCGTTGCATGAAGAGGTGGACGCGCTGCTGGAGTATTACGCCCCCCTCGCCGAGGATAACGAAGTGCAGCTGCTGCGTGAGGGTGAGGCGACGTTGAAGGGCGACCGGCATATGCTGCGCCGGGCACTGTCCAACCTGCTCGACAATGCACTGCGGTTTACGCCGGCAGGCGGGCAAATACGCGTGACGCTGGAGCCTGGGGGTAAGGTTTGCGTGGCCAATACCGGCAAACCGATCGAAGCTGCATCATTGCCTAGGCTGTTTGACCGGTTTTATCGGGTGGACCCAGCGCGGCGCGAGGGCAGTAGCGAACATGCGGGGCTGGGCCTGGCAATCACCCGGTCGATCATCCAGGCCCATGGCGGGAGCATCCGGGCACAGTGCAAGGACGGCTGGACGCGGTTTGTAATCAAGTTCAGCGAGCCGCTTTAGATCCCCTGGCTGTTTTGCAGCCCATTCGCGACACAAGGCCGCTCACAAAGCTGACGTGATCGCTGTAGGAGCGGCCTTGTGTCGCGAAAGGGGCGCAAAGCGCCCCCAGTGCAATCAACCAGCCAGCCCGATCGCCGGCTGCACCTGCGAAGCCCGGTATGCCGGGTAGATGGTCGCCAGGAAGCTCATCACCAGCCCGGCGGTGCAGATGATCGCCACATCACCCCACTGCAGCTGCGACGGCAAACTGCTGATGAAATACACATCCGAGGTAAAGATGTGCTGCCCGCTCATGCGCTCCAGCCAGCCGACGATCTGGCTGACATTGAACGCAGCAATCACCCCAAGCACGCCACCGATCAATGTGCCGACGATACCGATCAGGCTGCCCTGGACCATGAAGGTGCCCATGATCTGTGCCGGGGTGGCGCCCAGGGTACGCAGGATGGCGATGTCCGGCCCCTTGTCGTTCACCACCATCACCAGGGTGGCGATGATGTTGAACGCTGCCACAGCGATGATCATCATCAGCAGCAGGCCGATCATGGTCTTTTCCATCTTCATGGCACTGAACAGGCTGCCCTGGGTGTGCGACCAGTCATCCGCGCGGTAGGCATCACCCAAGCTGGCAGCGATGGCCTTGGACACCTGCGGTGCGGCATACAGGTCGTGCAGTTTGAGGCGCACGCCCTGCACCTGGCCTGGCGACCAGCGCTGCATCTCGCCGGCATCGGCCACATGCATGTAAGCCTGCGAACCGTCGAGCTCGGCACCCACCTTGAAGATGCCGACCACCGTCAGGCGCTGCATGCGCGGGGTGATGCCGCCCGGCTCCTTGCTGATTTCCGGCACGATCAGGGTCAGTTTGTCGCCGGTATTGAGGCGGAATCGGCGCGCAGTCAGCTCGCCGATCACCACGCCATACTCACCCGGCTGCAGGGCCTGCAGGCGCCCCTGCACGATGTGCTGGCCGACGATCGAGACCTTGCCCTCTTCGGCCGGGTCGATACCGCTAACCTGGATGGGCTGCATCGCACCTTTGTAGGAGAGCATGCCCTCCATCTCGGTGATCGGCGCAGCGGCCATCACTGCCGGGTTCTGCAGTGCCGCGTCGGCAGCCTTGCGCCAGTCGCCCAAAGGCTGCACGCCGAGGATGCTGGCGTGTGGCACCAGGCCGAGGATGCGCGAGCTCATTTCGCGCTGGAAGCCATTCATCACCGACAGCACCACGATCATCGCCAGCACACCCAGGGACAGGCCGATCATCGAAGTCATCGAGATGAACGAGATGAAATGGTTGCGGCGCTTGGCACGGGTGTAGCGCGCACCGATGAACAAGGGCAAGGGTCTGAACATGTAAAACACCCACTGAAAAAGTTGCGGGGCGGCTCAGGCCACCCCGTGCAAGCGGCTCAGATTGCCACCAGATGACCGTCGTCGAGTTTCAGCACGCGATCCATCTGGCGCGCCAGGTTGAGGTCGTGGGTCACCACCAGGAATGCCGTGCGCGAGGCGCTGGACAGCTCCTGCATCAATTCCTGGATGCCTTGGGCGGTGTGGTGGTCGAGGTTGCCGGTCGGCTCATCGAGCATCACCAGGCCCGGCCGGTTGACCAGCGCCCGGGCAATGGCCACCCGCTGACGCTCACCACCGGACAGCTCGGCCGGCTTGTGGTGCAGGCGGTGGCCCAGGCCGACACGCTTGAGCAGTGCCTCGGCGCGCTCACGTGCCTCGGGGATCGCGGTGCGGCCGATCAGCAGCGGCATGCACACGTTCTCCATGGCGGTGAACTCGGGCAGCAGGTGGTGGAACTGGTAGACAAAGCCCAGCTCGCGGTTGCGCAGCAGGCCGCGGGCCCGCTCGCCAAGCGCCGACAGCTCTTCGCCGGCCAGCCAGACGCTGCCTTGGGTCGGCCGATCGAGGCCGCCCAGCAGGTTGAGCAAGGTGCTCTTGCCCGAACCGGAACTGCCGACGATGGCCACCCGCTCCCCTGCGTGCAGTTCGAGGTTGAGCCCGGCCAGCACTTGCACCGACTCCGGCCCCTCGTCGTAGGACTTGCCCAGGTTGCGGCAACTCAGAACGGCTTTATCACTCATGCGCGACTCACTCATAACGTAGCGCCTCTGCAGGCTGGGTGCGGGCCGCACGCCAGGCCGGGTACAGGGTGGCGAAGAAACTCAGGACCAGCGCCGCACCGCAGACCATGTACACATCCTGGGCCTGGATCTGCGAGGGCAGGTAATCGATGAAATACACGTCAGCGTTGAGGAACTTGTGCCCGATCAGTTTCTCGATGCCGGCGATCGCCGCACTGACGTTGAGCGCAGCAAGGATACCGACCACTGCACCGATCAGGGTGCCGATGACTCCGATCACCGTACCCTGAACCATGAAGATGGCCATGATCTGCCCGGGCGTGGCGCCAAGGGTACGGAGGATGGCGATGTCACCACGCTTGTCGTTGACCACCATCACCAGGGTGGAAATGATGTTGAACGCCGCCACCGCAACGATCAGCAACAGCAGCAGGCCGATCATGGCTTTTTCCATGCGGATCGCCTGGTACAGGTTGCCGTGGGTACGGGTCCAGTCGCGGCTGTAGTACTCCTGGTCACCCAACTGCTGGGCGATGCTCCAGGCCACACGTGGCGCCTGGAACAGGTCGTCGAACTTCAGGCGCAGGCCCTGCACCTGGTCCGCCTTCCAGCGGTGCAGCCGTGAAAGGTCGGCAATGTTGGTCAGGCCCAGGTAACCGTCGATCTCGCCAGCACCAACGTGGAAGGTGCCGACCACGGTGAAGCGCTTCATGCGCGGGAACATGCCGGCCGGCGTCACGCTGACTTCAGGGGCGACGAAGGTCAGCTTGTCGCCGATGGCCACCCCCAGCTTGGCGGCCGCCTTGTCACCGATCATGATGCCCCACTCGCCTGGCGCCAGCTGATCAAGGCGGCCTTGCTGAATGAAGTTGTCGATGATCGACACCTCACGCTCGCGGCCCGGGTCGATACCATTGAGCAGCACCTTCTGCACCTTGCCATCAAAGGTCAGCAGGCCCTGCATCTGGGTATAGGGCGCAACCGCCAGCACCTGCGGATTCTGCTTTACTTGTTGGGCAAGGGCAGGCCAGTCGTTGATCGGCTGGCCGCTCTCGAGCGTGGCGTGAGGGACCATGCCCAGCACGCGGGTACGCATCTCGTGGTCGAAACCGTTCATTACCGAGAGCACCACGATCATCACTACCACGCCCAGGGCGAGGCCGATCATCGAGGTCAGGGAAATGAACGAGACGAAGTGATTACGGCGCTTGGCACGGGTGTAGCGCGTACCAATGAATGCGAAAAGAGGTCTGAACATGTCGGGGCTTGTTCGGATGAAAGGGAACGTCCTTGTGGCGAGGCGCCTGCGGCGGCTTTACACTCGGACCACCGCCGCTACCATGGGTTCGCCATGACGACATTAGACGAAGAAGATCGCCGCGAATACTACCGCATCGAAGATCGGATCGCACTGGAAATCAGCCCCCTGAGCGCGGCCGAAGCCCTTGAGCCAGAACTGTTGCAGGATGATTCACCACTGTTCAACCTGCTCAGCGAGCTGCACCTGTCCGACTTCGAGTCCCAGCACCTGTTGCGTCAGCTGAGCGAAAAGGACCGCACCCTGGCGGCGTTCCTGCGGGCGCAGAACAAGCGCCTGGACCTGCTCAGCGCGGTGGTCGCGCAAACCCTGATCGGCGAGATCGGCCAGCCCCAACGGGTGATCATCTCCGAAGGTGGCATCGAATTCGCACAAACTCAGCAAATCGCCCCAGGCACCCGGGTCAAAGTGAAGATGGTGTTGATGCCCCGCGCCCACGGCCTGCTGCTGCGCGGCAAGGTCACCCACTGCGACCCGCGTGCCGATGGCAGCTTCGAACTTGGCACCGAATTCACCGACATGACCGATGCCCAGCGCCAGTTGCTGGCCCGCTACATCCTGCAGCGCCAACAGCAGCAACGGCGCCAGCAGCTGGAACAGGGCGACCCTGCCTCCTGAGCCTTTTCATTTTTGACCTGAAGGAACGAACGTGACCCTCATCTATGGCCACCGCGGCGCCAAGGGCGAAGCGCCCGAGAACACTCTGCACAGTTTCCGTCAGTGCCTGTCCCACGGCGTGACCCGCTGCGAACTGGACCTGCACCTGTCGGCCGACAATGAACTGATGGTCATCCACGACCCTACCCTCAAGCGCACCACAGGCCGGCGCGGCAAGGTGGTCGAACACCCGGCAGCCGACCTGGTCACCTACGACGCACGCAGGGGCGGCCCGGGCCATGTGCAGCCCTGCCCTATCCCACGGTTGGAAGAATTGTTCGAAAAATGCCCCTTCGAGCACTGGCAACTGGAGGTCAAGAGCGCCTCGCGGACCCGTGCCGCCACCACGGTACTGGCGATTCGGGAACTGGCACAGCAGTACGGCCTGCTGGAAAAGGTGACCATCACCTCGAGCTCTCGGGAAGTACTGGGTGCTGCGCTGGAGCTGGTGCCTGACGTAAAGCGCGGCCTGGTCGCCGAGTACGCCTGGCTCGACCCGCTAAAAGTCGCGCAGAACTATGGCTGCGATCTGCTGGCGTTGAACTGGACACTGTGCACCCCCGAGCGCCTGCTGAAAGCGCAGGGCCAGGGTTTGCATGTATCGGTGTGGACGGTCAACGAGCCGGCACTGATGCGCCGGCTCGCTGATTTTGGCGTGGACAGCCTGATTACAGACTTTCCCGGTTTGGCCAAGACCACCCTCGGGTAGGGCTGAAATCGGTCTCCCCGACCGGCTCAGGCCACCGGCCGGAGCCGCTCAAAAAAGCCGGTTCAGGCCGTCATAGGCAGCTACCCGATAGGCTTCGGCCATGGTCGGGTAGTTGAACGTGGTGTTGACGAAGTATTTCAGGTTATTCAGTTCGCCCGGCTGATTCATCACCGCCTGGCCAATGTGGACGATTTCCGAAGCCTGGTAGCCGAAGCAGTGCACGCCGAGGATTTCCAGGGTCTCGCGGTGGAACAGAATCTTCAGCATGCCTTGCGGCTCGCCGGCGATCTGTGCACGCGCCATGCTCTTGAAGAATGCCTTGCCCACTTCGTACGGCACCTTGGCCTGGGTCAGCTCCTGCTCGTTCTTGCCGATCGAGCTGATCTCCGGAATGGTGTAGATGCCGGTCGGCACGTCGTTGACGAAACGCCAGCTGCCGTTGTCGACGATGCTGCCTGCCGCCGAGCGGCCCTGGTCATGGGCGGCACTGGCCAGGCTCGGCCAGCCGATCACGTCACCGGCACCATAGATGTTCGGCACGCTGGTGCGGTAGGCCTCGTCGACTTCGATCTGGCCACGGCTGTTGACCTTGATGCCGATGTTCTCAAGGCCCAGCTTGTCGGTGTTGCCGGTGCGGCCGTTGCACCACAGCAAGGCGTCGGCCTTGATCTTCTTGCCAGACTTCAGGTGCAGGATGACACCATTGTCCAGGCCCTCGACCCGCTCGTAGTCTTCGTTGTGGCGCACGGTGATGTTGTTGTTGCTGAAGTGGTAGCTCAGCGCCTGGGAAATTTCCGAATCCAGGAAGCTCAGCAACTGGCCGCGGTTGTCGACCAGTTCGACCAGCACACCCAAGCCACTGAAGATGGAGGCGTATTCGCAGCCAATTACGCCGGCGCCGTAAACGATCAGTTTGCGCGGGGTGTGGCTGAGGCTCAGGATGGTGTCACTGTCATAGACACGCGGGTGGTGGAAGTCGATGTCGGCCGGGCGGTACGGACGCGAGCCGGTGGCGATGATGATGTGCTTGGCGTTGAGCTTTTCCACCACGCCATTGGGGCAGACCACTTCGACGGTCTGCTCATCGGCGAAGCTGCCGGTGCCGAAGAACAGGTCGACGCGGTTACGGGCGTAGTAGCCGGTACGCGAAGCGACCTGCTTGGAAATCACCTTCTCGGCGCTCTTGAGCACGTCTGGGAAGGAGAACCAGCGTGGCTCACCGATGGCACGGAACATCGGGTTGGTGTTGAACTGCATGATCTGCCGCACCGAGTGACGCAGTGCCTTGGACGGGATGGTGCCCAGATGGGTGCAGTTGCCACCGACCTGGCGACGGCTGTCGACCATCGCCACCTTGCGCCCTGCTTTGGCGGCGTTCATTGCCGCACCTTCTCCGGCCGGGCCGGAACCCAACACCACTACGTCGTAGTTGTAGACAGCCATGCGTACTCCTTCAGAACTGGCCCGCTGGCCACGGTCGCCGCGGGACTCGATCATGCCGCCGGGGCGCCATGAGAAAATTCGGGTGCAGTCTAATCAAGCGTGAACGCCGCGCACATTAACCCTTGGTCGCGTCGTAGGCCAATTTTGCCTGCACTACATGTGCATCCACCGATTCCCTGGCAGCTACCGTCCCTGCTTGCGCTTTCACTTGCCTTTGAGCGCCCGCTCGAAAGCGGGCGTAGCTCGGGAGACGAAGCCACCCTCTGCCCGAGTCACCAATACCGCCGCCAGGTCATGAGCGAGGGCAAAGTCCCAGCCGCGCTCAGGCCCGAGGATCAGCAACAGGGTCGAGTAGCCGTCGGCCTGCAGCGCCGAGGCATCGAGCACGGTGACGGCAGCCAGGTCATGATCGACCGGGCGCCCGATACGGGCATCGAAGGTGTGCGAATAGCGCCGGCCATTCTGCTCGAAATAGTGCCGATAGTCACCCGAGGTCGATACACCCAGGCCATTGACCGGCATTACCTGGCGGGCGATCTGACGGTCTTCGCGGGGCAACTCCAGGGCAATGCGCCATGGGCTACCATCGGGTTTGCGGCCCACCGCCTTGAGCTCGCCGGTAACTTCGGCAATGAAGTTGACGATACCCATGGCACGCAGGCGTGCAGCAATCAGGTCCACGGCGTGGCCAGCGGCGATGCTGTTGAAGTCCAGTTGCACAGGGGCGTCCTTGCACAATGCCTGGCCCTCGATGCGCAAGTGCTGGTAGCCCACACGCAGGCGGGCATTGGCCAGCGCCTGCGGTTCTGGCACCTGCTCATGGCGAGCCTGGGGGCCGAAACCCCAGAGGTCAAGCAACGGCTCGACAGTGAGGTCGAAAGCGCCATCGCTTTGTTCGGCCAGGTGTTGGCCGAAGGTGACCAGTTCGAGCATGTCTGACGGCAAGGCCAGGCACTGGTTGCCGGGGAGCTGATTGAACTGGCTCACCGCAGAGTCGCCGCGGTAGGTCGAGTAGTGCTGATCTATGCCCTGCAGGATCGTTTCCACTGCCGCCTGTACCTGGACAGGCGCAGGCCCGCCTGGCTCGCGGACGTACTGGACGCTGTAGCTGCTGCCCATGGCAGGGCCACCGAGGCGCTCCAGGGCGGGGCCTTGGTTGCAGGCGGTCAGCAGCATGAGGATGAACAGGAGGGCTGTGCGCAAAAGTTGAGTTCTCGGTTGCCAGCACCGGCGCGACCTTGTAGGAGCGGCCTTGTGTCGCGAAAGGGCTGCGCAGCAGCCCCAGCAATTTGTGTTGCTCAGCTGAGACCTGGGGCCGCTTTGCGGTCCTTTCGCGACACAAGGCCGCTCCTACAAGGTCGCGCCGGTGCAGCCATAAAAAACGGGAACCCGAAGGTTCCCGTTTTTTCATTGCCTTACAAGCGAATTAGCGTGGAAACGCTGGCGGGTTCACACCAGCCATGTCTTCCATCACGCGAACCACCTGGCAGCTGTAACCGAATTCGTTGTCGTACCAGACGTACAGAACAACGCGGTTATCGTTGGCGATGGTCGCTTCGGCGTCGACCACACCCGCGTGGCGCGAGCCTACGAAGTCGGTGGAAACCACTTCCTGCGAGCTGACGTAATCGATCTGCTTGTGCAGCTCCGAGTGCATGGCGGTCTGGCGCAGGTACTCGTTGATTTCTTCGCGGTTGGTAGCCTTCTCCAGGTTCAGGTTCAGGATGGCCATCGACACGTTCGGCGTCGGTACGCGAATGGCGTTGCCGGTCAGCTTGCCCTTGAGCACTGGCAGCGCCTTGGCGGCAGCAGTGGCAGCACCGGTTTCGGTGATGACCATGTTCAGCGGCGCGGCGCGACCGCGACGGCTGCCCTTGTGGAAGTTGTCGATCAGGTTCTGGTCGTTAGTGAACGAGTGAACGGTTTCAACGTGACCATTGACGATACCGTACTGGTCGTTGATGGCCTTGAGCACCGGCACGATGGCGTTGGTGGTGCACGAAGCTGCCGAGATGATCTTGTCCTCGGCGGTGATGTCACCGTGGTTGATGCCGTGCACGATGTTCTTCAGCGCGCCCTTGCCAGGTGCGGTGAGGATCACGCGGGCAGCGCCCGGGCAGGCCAGGTGCTGGCCCAGGCCGTCGGCATCACGCCATACGCCGGTGTTGTCGACGATCAGGGCGTTGTCGATGCCGTACTGGGTGTAGTCGACTTCGCTCGGGCTCTTGGCGTAGATGATCTGGATCAGGTTGCCGTTGGCAGTGATGGTGTTGTTGGCTTCGTCGATGGTGATGGTGCCATCGAACGGGCCGTGCACCGAGTCACGGCGCAGCAGGCTGGCGCGCTTGACCAGGTCGTTTTCGGCACCCTTGCGCACAACGATTGCACGCAGGCGCAGGCCGTCGCCACCACCGGTCTTCTCGATCAGGATGCGCGCCAGCAGGCGGCCGATGCGGCCGAAACCGTACAGGACAACGTCGGTGCCCTTGCGCGCCGAAGCGTTCTGCTGGCCAACCACGTCGGCCAGTTCTTCACGCACGAACTGCTCGGCGGTCTTGCCGTTGCCTTCCTGCTTGAACTTGTTGGCCAGCTTGCCCAGGTCGACCGAAGCGGCGCCCAGTTTCAGCTCGCTCATGGCTTTGAGCAGGGGGAATGTCTCGTGGACGGACAGTTCGGTTTCGTCGGTTTGACGGTGACGCGCAAAGCGGTGGGCCTTGAGGATCGAGATAACCGAACGGTTGATCAGGCTGCGGCCATAGATCGAGCTCACCACGTTGTTGTTGCGGTAGAGCTGACCGATAAGCGGGATCATCGCTTCAGCCAGAGCTTCACGATCGATCCACTCACCAAGACACTGGTCGGGCTTCTGAGTCACGGGAACCTTCCACATGTAGGGGGAGAAAAAAGGGGCTACATTATGACGCCCCAACGCGTAACCGGCAATGAGCGCCTGTCGTGGGAGCCAAAGCCCGTGCTCATGCCCTTTCCGAGCCTGACAGCACGCACCGGCACCGGTACAATCGGTCTCTTTGCCGCAACGCTTGGAGTGCAATCTCCCGTGTCAGTTCTGCGCCTACCGCAAATGTCGGCCACGGCCGGCAAACAAACCTGGGGCAACCTGCCCGGTGCCGCCCTCAGCCTTGCCATCGCCGAGGCCGCCAGCAGTGCTGGCCGCTTCACCCTGCTGCTGACCGCCGACAGCCAGGCTGCCGACCGTCTGGAGCAGGAGCTGCGCTTCTTTGCACCCGGCCTACCGGTGCTGCCGTTCCCGGACTGGGAAACCCTGCCCTACGACCTGTTCTCACCACACCAGGACATCATTTCCCAGCGCATCGCCAGCCTCTACCGGCTGCCAGAGTTGAGCCATGGCATCCTCGTGGTGCCGATCACCACGGCCTTACACCGTCTGGCCCCAACGCGCTTCCTGCTCGGCAGCAGCCTGGTGCTGGATGTCGGCCAGACGATCGACGTAGAACAGATGCGCTCACGGCTGGAGGCCACTGGCTACCGCTGCGTCGACACGGTCTACGAGCATGGCGAGTTCGCCGTGCGCGGCGCGCTGATCGACCTGTTCCCGATGGGCAGCAAGCTGCCCTACCGTATCGACCTGTTCGACGACGAGATCGAGACCCTGCGTACCTTCGACCCGGAGACCCAGCGCTCGATCGACAAGGTCGACTCGATCCGTCTGCTGCCGGCACGCGAATTCCCCATGCAGAAAGAGGAAGTGACGCGCTTCAAGGCACGCTTCCGAGAACGTTTCGATGTCGACTTCCGCCGCAGCGCGATCTTCCAGGACCTGGCCAGCGGCATCATCCCCGCCGGGATCGAGTACTACCTGCCGCTGTTCTTCGAAGAAACCTCGACACTGTTCGACTACCTGCCAAGCGACACCCAGGTGTTCTCGCTGCCGGGCGTCGAGCAGGCTGCCGAGCACTTCTGGAACGACGTGCGCGGGCGTTACGAAGACCGCCGCGGCGACCTGAGCCGTCCACTGCTGCCGCCTTCTGAACTGTTCCTGCCAGTGGAGGACTGCTTCGCCCAGCTTAAACAGTGGCCGCGCGTGGTGGTCAGTGCCGAGGATGTCGAGCCTGGCGTCGGCCGCGAGCGCTTTCCCGCCCGCACCCTGCCCAACCTGGCCATCGAAGCCAAGGCCAACCAGCCGCTGGCGGCGCTGTCCGACTTCCTCGACCAGTTCAGCGGCCGGGTGCTGTTCACCGCCGAATCGGCGGGCCGTCGCGAGGTGCTGCTGGAGCTGCTCGAGCGCCTCAAGCTGAGGCCACACACAGTCGAGGGCTGGGCGGACTTCATCACTGGCAGCCAGCGCCTGGCGATCACCATCGCCCCGCTGGACGAAGGCCTGCTACTCGAAGACCCGGCCATCGCCCTGGTCGCCGAAAGCCCGCTGTTCGGGCAGCGCGTGATGCAGCGCCGGCGCCGCGACAAGCGCGGCGAGGCCGCCAATGATGCGGTGATCAAAAACCTTACCGAACTGCGTGAAGGCGCGCCGGTGGTGCACATCGACCATGGCGTGGGCCGCTATCTGGGCCTGGCCACGCTGGAGATCGACGGCCAGGCCGCCGAGTTCCTGACCCTGGAATACGCCGAGGGCGCCAAGCTTTACGTCCCGGTGGCCAACCTGCACCTGATTGCCCGCTACACCGGCAGCGATGACGCCCTGGCGCCGCTGCACCGGCTCGGCTCGGAAGCCTGGCAGAAGGCCAAGCGCAAAGCCGCCGAACAGGTCCGCGACGTGGCCGCCGAGCTGCTCGACATCTACGCCCGCCGAGCCGCGCGCAAGGGTTACGCATTCGCCGACCCGGCTGCCGACTATGCCACCTTCAGCGCCGGCTTCCCCTTCGAGGAAACCCCCGACCAGCAGAACGCCATCGAAGCGGTGCGCGCCGACATGCTCGCCGCCAAGCCGATGGACCGCCTGGTGTGCGGCGACGTCGGCTTCGGCAAGACCGAGGTCGCCATGCGCGCGGCTTTCATCGCCGTGCACAGCGGCCGCCAGGTAGCGGTGCTGGTGCCTACCACCCTGCTTGCCCAGCAGCACTACAACAGCTTCCGCGACCGCTTCGCCGACTGGCCGGTAACGGTCGAGGTGATGAGCCGCTTCAAATCGGCCAAGGAAGTGGCCAGCGCCGCAGCGGACCTGGCCGAAGGCAAGATCGACATCCTGATCGGCACGCACAAACTGCTGCAGGACGATGTGCGCTTCAAGGACCTGGGCCTGGTGGTAATCGACGAAGAGCACCGCTTTGGCGTACGCCAGAAGGAACAGCTCAAGGCCCTGCGCAGCGAGGTGGACATCCTCACCCTGACCGCCACACCGATTCCGCGAACGCTGAACATGGCCGTGGCCGGCATGCGTGACCTGTCCATCATCGCCACACCGCCGGCACGGCGCCTGTCGGTGCGCACCTTCGTCATGGAGCAGAACAACAGTACGGTAAAAGAAGCACTACTGCGTGAACTGCTACGCGGCGGCCAGGTGTACTACCTGCACAACGATGTGAAAACCATCGAAAAATGCGCCGCAGACCTTGCCGAACTGGTGCCTGAAGCGCGTATCGGCATCGGCCACGGGCAGATGCGCGAGCGCGAACTGGAACAGGTGATGAGCGACTTCTATCACAAGCGCTTCAACGTGCTGATCGCCTCGACCATCATCGAGACCGGCATCGACGTGCCCAGCGCCAACACCATCGTCATCGAGCGCGCGGACAAGTTCGGCCTGGCCCAATTGCACCAGTTGCGTGGCCGGGTCGGCCGCAGCCACCACCAGGCCTATGCCTACCTGCTGACACCGGCGCGGCAGAAAGTGAGCGCCGACGCCGAGAAACGCCTGGAAGCCATTGCCAACACCCAGGACCTGGGCGCCGGCTTCGTGCTGGCCACCAACGACCTGGAAATCCGCGGCGCCGGCGAGCTGCTGGGCGAAGGCCAGAGCGGGCAGATCCAGGCCGTGGGCTTTACCCTTTACATGGAAATGCTCGAACGGGCGGTCAAGGCCATTCGCAAGGGCACACAGCCGAACCTGGAACAGCCGCTGGGCGGTGGCCCGGAAATCAACCTGCGCCTGCCGGCACTGATCCCCGAGGATTACCTGCCCGACGTACATGCGCGGCTGATCCTCTACAAACGCATCGCCTCGGCAGCTGACGAGGAGGGTCTCAAGGACCTGCAGGTGGAGATGATCGACCGCTTCGGCCTGCTGCCCGAGCCGACCAAGAACCTGATGCGCCTGACCCAGCTCAAGCTTCAGGCGGAAAAGCTCGGCATCAAGAAAGTCGATGCCGGCCCGAACGGCGGCAAGCTCGAGTTCGAGGCCGAAACCCCAGTCGACCCGCTGACCCTGATCAAGCTGATCCAGGGCCAGCCAAAACGCTACAAGTTCGAAGGCGCAACCCAGTTCCGCTTCCTGGTACCGATGGAACGGCCCGACGAACGCTTCAACACTCTGGAGGCGCTGTTCGAGCGCCTGACCCCACAGACAGCCTAAGGAAGATCCATGCGTGCCATCCGTTGCCTGACCTTGTTGCTTGCGCTGTTCGCGCCGGCCGCCTTCGCTGAAGGTCTTTATCAGGTGGAAATGATCCTTGTGCGGCAGAACAGCGTGCCGGCCTTCACCAGCCCGTACGCCCCTGAAGACTGGAGCGCCGGCGCCCTGCGCCTGGAAAAGAGCGCAGAACGCCCACTGGCGCTGGAAGATGAAGCCACCCGCCTGCAAGCCACGGCCGACTACACCGTGCTGCTGCACAAGGCCTGGCAGCAGCAGGTCGGCGACACGCCAAGCCGCATCGCTCTGGGTCATGGCCAGGAGCAGTTCGGCCATTTCCCGATCGAAGGCAACCTGAGCATCACCGAAGGGCGCTTCATCGCCGTGGAGGCCAATTTCTGGGTCAACCAGCTCGACAGCAACGGCAATGTGCTCAAAAGCGAGCAGTTCAAACAGAGCAACAGCACCGTCAAGGGCGGCCAACTGACCTTCCTCGATGGCGGCCACCTGGCGGTGCTGCTGAAG
Source organism: Pseudomonas putida (assembly GCF_016406145.1). Lineage (NCBI taxonomy): Bacteria > Pseudomonadati > Pseudomonadota > Gammaproteobacteria > Pseudomonadales > Pseudomonadaceae > Pseudomonas > Pseudomonas putida. Next base: position 1,849,551 of record NZ_CP066306.1, on the reverse strand, counting down.
GTCACCCCACCAGGCACACGGAAGATGCCGGTGATGGATCCGGAGATGATGGAGCAGTGATGTGACTGAGGGCGACGCACGGCAACTGCTCAGAGCCCATCCCGATTGGGTCGATTTTATCGACGCTGGCGCACTGGCCCGCGGCCGGAAATATGCAGCGCAGGAACGAACGCGCATCCTCTCGCTGCAGGGCCATTCCATCGAGGCGATGTGCAGGGGCTCGGCGGGCCAGATTTACCATCAGGATATCAAGCTGGTGTTGAATTACGGTGACCTGCGCGTCTTTGGGAGCTGCTCCTGCCCGGTAGGATTGAATTGCAAGCACTGCGTCGCCGCGTTGCTGCAACTGGAGCTCGAAGACAGAGACCTTGAGGCAGGCGCAACTCAGGGGCAAGCCGCACTGTCGTTACCGCCCGACCTGAACCAGTGGGTGCAAGGGCTCGAATCGCCATCGCCGATCGCAGCCACAAAGGAACCGGCACGCAAAGGTCCCGCCATCTACTATCGCATTCACAGGGATAGCGAACATTTTCATCTCGAGCCGATCAAGGGCACGCTACAACCTGACGGTACGCTGAAAGTCGTTCGCATCACCTCAATGCCCGAGATGATCTACTACACCCCCCGTTACGTCACGGAGGACGACGCTCGGCTGTTGCGCCTGATCGACGCCCGCAGCAAAACGCTCACGCCCGTGGCTGAACTGGAAGGCAAGCAAGGTGCGGAGCTTTTGAGCTACGCCTTGGCAACCGGGCGCCTGCTGTATGAAGACGACCCCACGCCTTTGCATGCCGGGCCGCAACTGCATGCCGAGTTCCGCTGGGTCAGATTGGACAACGGCAGCTACAGGGGCGCCTGGCACCATGACCAGCACCTGCCGCTGCAGGTACTGCCCATCGAGCCGCTGCACTACATCGATCGGCATTCGCATCAGACCGGCGAGCTGCAGCATGATCTCGACCCCTTCATCGCCAGCCAGCTCGCACGCGCACCAACCGTACCTGAACACCTGGTAGTACCTTTGAGCCATCGACTGAACGCCTTGAACCGGCAAGTCCCTACCCCCACCGCCGTGATCACCGAGCAGATCGATAACATCCAGCCCAAGGGCCGGCTGACCCTTGGCAGCCTTGAATTCAGCGCCTATATGCCCAAGACCGGGCGCATGCAGCGCCAGATGCAACACCGCGCCGCCCTATCGTTCGACTACGATGGGCTACGCGCCAGTGGCAGCGACGACAAGCCATTGACCCGACTGGTGGATACCATCAGCCAACGCATCCGCCGCCAGCCCCAGGTCGAGCAGGCACTGCGCAAGGCACTGCGCGAACTGGGCTTCAAACCCGCCACCCGGCAGAGCAAGGCACTGCCAGACAGCGCGGGAGAAATGCTTCAGTTGCCCGACGACGAAGCCTGGCTGCGCTTCGCCCGCGACGGCCTGCCGCGCCTGCGCAAGGCAGGCTGGGAAGTCGACATCCACCGCGACTTCGCCTTCAACCTGCATGAGGTGGATGACTGGTACGCCAGCATCGACGAAGCGCCAGGACACGAATGGTTCGACCTGGAGCTGGGCATCGTCGTCGAAGGCCAGCGCCACAGCCTGCTGCCAATCGTGCTGCAGCTGCTGCGCAGCAACCCCGAGCTGCTGCGCCCCAGCGAGCTGGCCCGGCGTAGCGACGATGAACACCTGCTGATAGACCTCAACCGCGGCCGGCTGGACGCCCCTGCGCTGCGCGTCGCCCTGCCCTACGGGCGAATCAAGTCGGTCATGGGCACCCTCGGTGAACTGTACCTGCACGAGGACAACGTCGGCCCCACCCTGCGCATGGACCGCGCCGACGCGGCACGTCTTAACGACATCGAACATTTGCCCCTGCACTGGGAAGGTGGCGCCCATGTGCGCGACCTGGGCCGGCGACTGCGCGATGCACGCGACCTGCAGGTCGCGCCACCCGCAGCGCTCAACGCCACCCTGCGCCCCTATCAGCAGCAGGGCCTGAACTGGTTGCAGGCACTGCGCGAAATGGGCACCGGCGGCATCCTTGGCGACGACATGGGCCTGGGCAAGACCTTGCAGGCCCTGGCCCACCTGCTGCTGGAAAAGCAGAACGGGCGCCTCGCCCACCCCGCCCTGGCAGTGATGCCGACCAGCCTGGTGCCCAACTGGCTCGACGAAGCCCAACGCTTCGCCCCCGACCTGCGCGTCCTGGCCCTGCACGGCCCCGGCCGCAGCAAGCATTTCGCCAAGCTGCACGAATACGACCTGGTACTGACCACCTACGCCCTGGTGCCGCGCGACCTCGAGCACCTGCGCGCCCAGCAGTGGAGCGTGCTGGTGCTTGACGAGGCGCAGAACATCAAGAGCAGCACCAGCAAGGCCGCCCAGGCTGTCTGCGAGCTGCAGGCCAACCAGCGCCTATGCCTGACCGGCACACCAATGGAAAACAACCTGGGCGAGCTATGGTCGATCTTCCACTTCCTCATGCCAGGCTGGCTGGGCGAGGTGAAACGCTTCAACCAGGATTACCGTACGCCGATCGAGCGCCACGGCGACGCCGAACGCCTGTCGCACCTGGTCCACCGCATCCGCCCGTTCCTGCTGCGCCGGACCAAGGAGCAAGTGGCAACCGAACTGCCGCCCAAGACCGAAATGGTCCACTGGGTCGAGCTCAGCGACGCCCAGCGTGATACCTACGAGGCCGTGCGCGTGGCGATGGACAAGAAAGTGCGCGAGGAAATCGCCCGCAATGGCGCGGCACGCAGCCAGATCGTGATCCTCGATGCCCTGCTCAAGCTGCGCCAGGTATGTTGCGATTTACGCCTGGTCAAAGGGGTCGAGATCAAGGGCAATCAGGCTGACAAGGGCAAGCTCGGCGCGCTGCTGGACATGCTCGAAGAACTGCTGAGCGAAGGGCGCCGTGTGCTGCTGTTCTCGCAGTTCACCTCGATGCTGGCACTGATCGAACAAGAGCTGGAAAAGCGCAAGATCCGCTACAGCCTGCTCACTGGTGACACCCGTGACCGACGCACACCGGTGCAGCAGTTCCAGCAGGGCGACAGCGAAGTGTTCCTGATCAGCCTCAAGGCCGGCGGCGTGGGGCTGAACCTGACGGCTGCCGACACCGTGATTCACTTCGACCCATGGTGGAACCCGGCCAGCGAGAACCAGGCCACCGACCGCGCATACCGCATCGGCCAGGACAAGCCGGTATTCGTGTTCAAGCTGATCACGCGCGGCACAGTTGAAGAGAAGATACAGCAGCTGCAGCAGGAAAAAGCAGCGCTGGCAGCAAGCCTGCTCGATGGGGCAGAAGCTGGGCAGTGGCGACTGGGGGATGAGGAAATCGAGGCATTGTTTGCCCCGCTGCCTGGAAAGCGGGGGCGCTAGCAGTCAGTCCCGGCTATTTCGCGGACAAGCCCCACAGGACTTTCACCGCCTTAAACAGCAGCGAGATACCTGTGGGGCCGGCACAGTCAATCGACCAACTGCGCCTCGCGCAACGCCCCCAGCGCCTCCAGCCAACGCGGCTGCTGGCGATAATCGGTCCGCGCAAACCCCTGCCCGCGCATGCGTGCAATCCGCGGCGATGGCTTGACCTTCAGCCGCTGCGCCGCGCTCAAAGCCAGCTCTGCGGCCGCCCGGTCATTGCACACCAGGCCCATGTCACAACCCGCACTCAGCGCTGCCTCGATCCGATTGGCCGCATCGCCAACCACATGCGCACCAGCCATCGACAGGTCGTCACTGAAGATCACCCCGTCAAAGCCCAGTTCGCCACGCAGAATGTCCTGCAACCAACGACGCGAGAACCCGGCCGGCTGATTGTCTACCTGCGGATAGATGACATGCGCCGGCATGACTGCCGCCAGCTGCCCGCTGAGACGGGTGAACGGTACCAGATCTGCCTGGCGCAGTTGCTCAAGGCTGCGCTCGTCCGTCGGAATGGCCACGTGGGAGTCCGCCTCCGCCCAACCATGCCCGGGGAAATGCTTGCCACAGGCAGCCATACCCGCTGCGTTCATCCCGCGGATGAAGGCGCCAGCAAGCTGCGCGGCACGTTGCGGGTCGCCTTCAAACGCGCGGCTGCCGACCACAGCGCTACGCTGGTGATCCAGGTCGAGCACAGGGGCGAAGCTGAGGTCCAGGCCAACCGCCAGCACTTCAGTGGCCATCAACCAACCGCACTGCTCGGCGAGGTACTCGGCATTGGCGTTATCGGCGATCGCGCGCATGGCTGGCAGGCGCACGAAGCCTTGACGCAAACGCTGCACACGCCCACCTTCCTGGTCGACGGCCAGAATCAGATCGGGACGAATGGCGCGGATGGACGCGCACAGTTCACGCACCTGGCGCGGGCTGTCGATGTTGCGGGCAAAGATGATCAGGCCAGCCACTTCCGGCTGGCGCAGGAGTTGGCGGTCTTCGGCGGTCAGCCATTTACCGGCGATATCCACCATCAGGGAGCCTTGCAGGCTGACGGTCATAGGCAATCCTTCATTACAGACTTAAAGAAGCCCACTGGGGGCATGCGGCCTCCTCGATACGCACCGGGCAATGCGCCGGTACGCGCTCGAACAGGCCAAGCAGATCGGTGTTGCGCAGGCGAATGCAGCCATGGGACAGCGGTATGCCCAAGGGTTCCGTGTCGGGCGTGCCATGCAGATAGATATAGCGGCGGAACGTATCCACGGCGCCAAGACGATTGACTCCGGCCTCGCAACCGCTGAGCCAGAGGATGCGGGTAAGGACCCAGTCACGCCCGGGGTACTGTGCGTGCAACGCCGGCGACCAGACCTCACCGGTCCAGCGCCGCCCACGCAGCACGGCATTGAGCGGCAAGCCCGCCCCAATCCTCGCTCGCACCTGGTGCAGGCCGCGCGGCGTGCAGCCGGAGCCATTGCGCTCACCGGCCCCATTGCGTGCGGTCGACACCGCCAGGCGCAGGCACAACTGCCCATTGGCAAAGCCATAGAGGCGCTGGTCAGCGAGGGAGATGTGCAGAAGATCTAGGTCGGACATGGGCGCTAGCTTAGCCCAAGCGCCCTGCCCCGCCCAGCCTTCAGGCCTTGGCGGTGGTGCTACCGGTTTTACTGCGCGGGCGCAACTGTGCTGCGGCCATCGCCTCGTCGGTGACACCGCTGTCGGCGCGCATGCCAGCGGCCAGGAACGGTACCATCAGGCGCATGACCTGCTCTATGGAGGTGTTTATACCAAAGTCGGTTTCGGCAATGGCGCGCAACGCCTTGATGCCGGACATGCTGAACGCCGCAGCACCGAGCATGAAGTGCACGCGCCAGAACAGTTCGAGCGGAGGAATGCGTGGTGCGGCCTCATTGACCAGCAACATATAGCGGCGGAACACCTTGCCATACATGTCTTCCAGGTAGCGCCGCAGGTGCCCTTGGCTCTGGCTGAAGGCCAGGCCCAGCAGGCGCATGAAGATCGACAGGTCGTTGTTGCTGCGCGGCTGCACCACCAGTGCCTGTTCCACGAGCATTTCCAGCAGTTCTTCGAGGCTGGGCTTTTGTTCAGGCTTACCTTGACGACGCTCCAGTTCACGTTCGAGGCTGGCGCAGAACGGCCCGAGGAAACGGGAAAAGACCGCCTGGATCAGCGCCTTCTTGGACCCGAAATGGTAATTGACCGCCGCCAGGTTGACCCCGGCCTTGCTGGTAATCAGCCGCAACGAGGTTTCCGCGAACCCCCTTTCCGCGAACAGCTGCTCGGCAGCATCGAGAATGCGTTCAACGGTTTCCGATTGGGCCATGACTACTCCGCCAGACAGACAAACAGGTGTTTGAAACATACGTTTCAGACCTGAGGATGTCAAGGCTCGGTGACTGTGCGGTCGCCATTAGAAAGCCCCGAGCCGCAAGCTGCAAGCTGCAAGAGGGGTGGCGCGCCGCTTTTTCTTGTCGCGTGGCGCTTGCAGCTCACCCAGTACTGTATATAATCCCAGTCACTGTATAAAAAGACAGAGCGCCCGCCATGTTGAAATTGACGCCCCGCCAAGCCGAAATCCTGGCCTTCATCAAACGTTGCCTTGAAGACAACGGTTTCCCGCCGACGCGCGCGGAGATCGCTCAGGAGCTGGGCTTCAAGTCGCCCAACGCCGCCGAGGAGCACCTCAAGGCCCTCGCGCGCAAAGGCGCGATCGAGATGACCCCAGGTGCATCCCGCGGGATCCGCATCCCCGGTTTCGAAGCCAAGGCCGAAGAAAACGGCCTGCCGATCATCGGCCGGGTCGCAGCCGGCGCACCGATCCTTGCCGAGCAGCACATCGAACAATCTTGCAACATCAATCCATCCTTCTTCCACCCGCGCGCCGACTACCTTCTGCGCGTACACGGCATGAGCATGAAGGACGTCGGCATCTTCGACGGCGACCTGCTGGCTGTGCATACCTGCCGCGAGGCCCGTAACGGGCAAATCGTCGTCGCCCGTATCGGCGACGAAGTAACCGTCAAACGTTTCAAACGCGAAGGCAGCAAGGTCTGGCTGATCGCCGAAAACCCCGATTTCGCCCCCATCGAAGTCGACCTGAAAGAGCAGGAAATGGTGATCGAAGGTTTGAGTGTCGGCGTTATTCGCCGCTAAACCAGGAGGCGTCATGCAACAGTTCGTCCAAGCACAACAGCAGGTACAGCTTCCATTGTTCGAAGCCTTCCTCGCCCAACCGGTACTGCCAGGCCTGAAGGCCAGCGAGCAGGCGCGCAAGAACAGCGAACCGGACCTGTTCAGTGAACTGTCCCTGCGTGGCGCACCCGAACATTGCCAGACCTTGCTGGCACCGGTGCTACGCGAACTGAGCGAAGAACAAGAGGCCCGCTGGCTGACGCTTATTGCACCACCGGGCAGCCTGACCCAGGCATGGTTGCGCGATGCCGGCCTCAACCGCGAGCGCATTCTGCTGCTGCAGCCACGCGGCAATCAGAGCGCACTGCAATTGGCATGTGACGCGCTGCGCCTTGGCCGTAGCCATACCGTTGTCAGCTGGCTTGGTAGCGTAAATGCCACCGCGCGACAGCAACTGTTGCGTGCAGCCAGTGCCGGAAACGCACAAAGCCTGAACATCCGCCTCGGCTGATGTTCAGGCTTTGCCTGTAACCCGAAACAACCTGGGTGTCAGTGCAGTACGCGCGGCCCTTCGTCGCGTTCGAGTTCGCCATCCATGAGGCGCCCCGCCATCTGCACGCCCACGCTCAGCATGGCCTTGGCTACTTCAACGTGTTGCCCCTGCAGGAATACCTTGGCGTCTTCCGAGAAATCCAGGGTTACCAGGGAGCCTTCGTCCTCGGCACGACGCAGTTCGATTCGGCCATCAGGCAACTCGACAATTTCCAGAAAAGACGTAGACATAAAGGGCTGTTCTCCGCGAAAGGCCACTATTGTACCAGCCAAGGCGAGTATCAGCACTCACTCAACGCATCACGGAATCGTCTCACCAGGCCTTTGAGGTTGTTGCGCCAGGTTTCCAGCTCTTCACGCGACAGCGCAACCTGCTCGGGTTCGTCGAGATTGACGGCCTGGATGAGTGGCTGAGTGACATCGGCTTTTGCCGTTTTTTTCGCGACCGGTGGTCGGAACAAATCGGCATAAGCGGTGAGCAATTGCGCCAGCCAGGTTTCCCGCTGCCTGGCCAGTTCCAGCAACTCAGCCACCTCGGGAATGGCAATGTCATTCAGGGCGTCATCGGCGAGCAATTGCTCGACGCTGGGCGCTGCAGGCAGGCGGTAGAAACCACCAATCTCGTGACACAAGCCCAGTAGCGCGCCATACAGGTGGAATAGCGCAGATTCGCGCTCGGCCTGCACCAGGCCTTGTGCATTCATGGCCTGGCTGTCGACAGCCTTGGCCATGGACTCAAGGGCAAGGCCGGCGAAGAAGAGCTTTTGGTTGGTGCGGGTGTAGAGTTCTTGGGCCATCTCGAGTGACCTCCCTAAGGCTGAAAGGCGAATACCTGCAGTTTCAAGGATCGGGTGTGTACTTGTCACCAATGAAATGGGGCCGCTAAGCGGCCCCAATCACATCACCGAAACAATCACCGCTTGTCTTCAACCTTCCAGGCATTACCGTCGTAGAACGCCTTCCACCCGGTAGGTTTGCCATCGACCTCGGACTGCACGTATTGCTCTTTGGTCTTACGGCTGTAGCGGATCACTGCCGGGCGACCCTCCGGGTCTTTCTGCGGCGCATCGCACAGGAAGTGGTACTTGGGGTCGATATCATGCTTGTGCGGCACGATCTCCAGCACCAGCGGCGCACGGGTCTCGCGATTCTTGGGGAACTGGCTGGCTGCCAGGAACAGCCCAGAAGCACCGTCACGCAGCACATAGGTGTCGTCGACCTTCTCGCACTTGAGCTCTGGCATGTCCACCTTGTCCATCTTCGGTGGCGCCGCCTCGCCGCTCTTGAGCAGCTTGCGGGTGTTCTTGCACGCCGGGTTGGTGCAACCGAAGAACTTGCCGAACCGGCCGGTCTTGAGCTGCATCTCGCTACCGCACTTGTCACACTCCAGGCTCGGCCCTTCGTAACCCTTGATGCGGTAACTGCCCTCTTCGATCTCGTAGCCAACGCAATCGGGGTTGTTACCGCAGATATGCAGCTTGTGCTTCTCGTCGAGCAGGTAGGCATCCATGGCCGTGGCGCAGATCGGGCAGCGGTGCTTGCCCAATAGCACGCGCGACTCCGATTCACCTTCGTCGTCAGCAGCAATTTCATCGCCCGGCACCAGGTTGACGGTGGCCTTGCAGCGCTCTTTAGGCGGCAGACTGTAACCCGAGCATCCCAGGAACACGCCAGTAGAAGCAGTCCGAATCATCATCGGCCGGCCGCATTCCTTGCATGGGATGTTGGTCATGGTCGGCTGGTTGGCACGCATGCCGTCTTCGGCTGATTCGGCCGTCAGCAGTTTCTTGCTGAAGTCGCCGTAGAACTCGTCCAGCACGTTCTTCCAGTCGCGCTCACCCTGCGCCACATCATCGAGGTTTTCCTCCATGCCGGCGGTGAAACCGTAGTCCATGAGGTTGGCGAAGCTTTCCGACAAGCGCTCGGTGACGATGTCGCCCATCTTCTCGGAGTAGAAGCGACGATTGTGCAGTGTTACGTAGCCGCGGTCCTGGATGGTGGAAATGATAGCCGCGTAGGTCGACGGTCGACCAATACCGCGCTTTTCCATTTCCTTGACCAGGCTCGCTTCAGTAAAGCGCGCAGGCGGCTTGGTGAAGTGCTGGCTCGGGTCGATCTGGATCAGCTTGAGCGCTTCACCCTGGACCATTTCCGGCAACACATCATCTTCGCCCGGCTTGCTCTGCTGAGGCAGCACACGGGTGTAACCGTCGAACTTGAGGATGCGGCCTTTGGCGCGCAACTCGAAGTCACCGGCAGCCACGGTCACACTGGTGGACAGGTACTGGGCAGGCGGCATCTGGCAGGCGAGGAACTGGCGCCAGATCAGCTCATACAAGCGCTCGGCGTCACGCTCCATGCCGCTGAGCTTGGTTGGGTGCGTATTGACGTCGGAAGGACGAATCGCTTCGTGGGCCTCCTGAGCGCCTTCTTTGCTGCCGTACACCAGCGGTGCCTCAGGCAGGTACTGCTTGCCGAACTCACGCTCGATGTAGCTGCGCGCCATGTCCAGCGCGTCCACCGACAGATTGGTCGAGTCGGTACGCATGTAGGTGATGTAGCCCGCTTCGTATAGCCGCTGAGCCATCATCATGGTCTTCTTCACCCCGAAGCCCAGGCGGTTGCTTGCAGCCTGTTGCAGGGTGGACGTGATGAACGGTGCCGACGGCTTGCTGCTGGTCGGGCGGTCTTCACGCTTGACCACACTGTAGCTGGACGCCTTGAGTTTGCTCAGCGCAGCCATGGCTTGAGCTTCGTTCAGCGGCTTGAACGCCTCGCCCTTCTCGCGGGTTACCTCGAAACGCACCTTGGCGTCCTTGGCGGTGCCAAGGTCGGCGTGCACTTCCCAGTACTCTTCCGGGATGAAGGCACGGATCTCGCGCTCACGCTCGACAACCAGCTTCACGGCCACCGACTGGACACGCCCCGCAGACAGGCCACGGGCGATCTTGGCCCACAGCAGTGGCGAGACCATGTAGCCCACCACGCGGTCCAGGAAGCGACGCGCCTGCTGGGCATTGACACGGTCGATATCCAGCTCACCGGGCTGCGAGAACGCATCCTGGATGGCCTTTTTGGTGATTTCGTTGAACACCACGCGCTTGTAGCGGGCGTCGTCGCCACCGATGGCCTCGCGCAGGTGCCAGGCGATGGCTTCCCCTTCGCGGTCCAAGTCGGTTGCGAGATAGATGGTGTCAGCATCCTTGGCCAGGCGGCGCAACTCTTCGATCACCTTTTCCTTGCCGGGCAGGATCTCGTACTTGGCCTTCCAGCCGTGCTCGGGGTCGACGCCCATGCGCGCCACCAGCTGGCGACGGGCCTTCTCTTTCGGCGACAGGGCCGGAGCCTCACCCGCAGCCTTGCCACGCTTGGCGGCCGGCTCTTTGCTGGCGCTGGCCGAACCGCTGGTGGGGAGGTCACGGATGTGGCCGATACTCGACTTCACCACGTACTGGTTGCCCAGGTACTTGTTGATGGTCTTGGCCTTGGCCGGGGATTCCACAATGACCAGCGATTTGCCCATGGATCGGAGTATTCCTGAATCTGAAGATGAAAAACGCGTCAGGTGCCGGACGCGGCACCGCTATATATAGTGGCAATAGAGTGAGGTCAAGCGCGGTCGTTCACTCGTACGCCTTGCCAAGCAGCTCAGGCAACCCTTCTTCGGCCTTGACCAAAGCAAAGCGTGGCACCTGCTCGCCGTCAACCTCGACTGACTCCTGGAACATCGAAAGTGGTCGTACCCAGAAGCTGTAGTCACCATACAGGCATTGGTAGAAAACCATCCACTCTTCGCTTTCGGAGTGCCGTGCGACACTGAAGACACGGTACTCAGGCCCTTTGTAATGCCGGTATACGCCTGGTTGTATCTGCATGTCGCCTTCCCTCTTGAAACAAATTCTGTAAAAAAACAAAAGCCGGGGCACAAGGCCCCGGCTGCTGTCCCGCTACGCGATCAGACGCGTTCGAAGACAGTGGTGATGCCCTGACCGAGGCCGACGCACATGGTGGCCACGCCCAACGTACCGCCATTTTGCTTCATGACGTTGAGCAGGGTGCCGGAAATGCGTGCCCCGGAGCAACCGAACGGGTGGCCCAAGGCAATGGCGCCGCCGTGCAGGTTAACCTTCTCATCCATCTTGTCGAGCACTTTCAAATCTTTGAGCACTGGCAGGGCCTGTGCAGCAAAGGCTTCGTTGAGCTCGATGAAGTCGATATCGGCCATGGTCAGCCCGGCGCGCTTCAGGGCTTTCTGGGTCGACGGCACAGGGCCGTAGCCCATGATTGCCGGGTCCACGCCAGCTACAGCCATGGAGCGGATCACCGCCAATGGCTGGATACCTAGGTCCATCGCACGCTGGCCAGACATGACAATCATGCACGAAGCGCCATCGGTAATCTGCGACGAAGTACCGGCTGTGACCGTACCACCCTTAGGGTTGAACGCAGGCTTGAGCGATGCCAGACCTTCAAGGGTAGTTTCCGGGCGAATGGTCTCGTCGAAGTCGAAGACCTTCAGGAAACCGTTCTCGTCATAGCCCTGCATCGGGATGATCTCGTCCTTGAACTTGCCTTCGACCGTCGCCTTGTGGGCGAGCTGGTGCGAACGCAGGCCGAACAGGTCCTGCTGCTCACGGGTGATGCCGTGCATCTTGCCGAGCATCTCGGCAGTCAGGCCCATCATCCCGGAAGCCTTGGCAGCGTGCAAGGACAGGTGCGGATTGGGGTCCACGCCATGCATCATGCTGACGTGCCCCATGTGCTCGACGCCACCGACCACGAACACGTCGCCGTTGCCTGTCATGATCGCCTGGGCGGCGGTGTGCAGCGCGCTCATCGATGAACCGCACAGGCGGCTTACGGTCTGGGCGGCCGAGGTGTGCGGGATCTGGGTCATCAGCGACGCCATGCGGGCGATGTTCCAGCCCTGCTCCAGGGTCTGGTTGACGCAGCCCCAGATCACGTCTTCGACTTCTTTCGGGTCGACCTTACCGTTGCGCTCCAGCAGCTTGCTGATCAGGTGCGCAGACATGTCTTCAGCACGGGTGTTGCGGTGCATGCCACCCTTGGAGCGGCCCATCGGGGTGCGACCGAAGTCGACAATCACCACGTCTCTTGGATTGAGGCTCATATCAATAATCTCGCTCTACTCTCTCAAAGGCGTTGGCTGCTCAGCTGAAGAAGCGCTGGCCATTCTTGGCCATTTCGCGCAGCTTCGCGGTCGGGTGGTACAGCGGCCCCAGATCGGCGTACTGGTCGGCCAGGGCAACGAATTCGGCCACACCGATCGAATCGATGTAACGCAGCGCACCGCCACGGAACGGAGGGAAACCAATGCCGTATACCAGGCCCATGTCCGCTTCAGCAGCGGTTTCGACGATGCCGTCTTCCAGGCAGCGCACGGTCTCCAGGCACAGCGGGACCATCATCCAGTTGATGATGTCTTCGTCGGTGACTTCACGCTGCTCGAAGACGATCGGCTTGAGCACATCGAGCACGGTGGCGTCGAAGACCTTCTTCGGCTTGCCACGCTTGTCGGTTTCGTAGGCATAGAAACCCTTGCCGTTCTTCTGGCCCAGGCGATTGGCCTCATACAGGGCGTCGACGGCCGAGCGGCGTTCGTCCTTCATGCGGTCCGGGAAGCCTTCGGCCATCACATCGCGGCCGTGGTGACCGGTGTCGATGCCGACCACGTCCATCAGGTAGGCCGGGCCCATCGGCCAGCCGAACTTCTCCATGACCTTGTCGATGCGCACGAAGTCGACACCGGCGCTGACCAGCTTGGCAAAGCCGCCGAAGTACGGGAACAGGACACGGTTGACCAAGAAGCCCGGGCAGTCGTTGACCACGATCGGGTTCTTGCCCATCTTCTTGGCGTAGGCCACGGTGGTGGCGACCGCCACTTCACTGGACTTCTCGCCACGAATGACTTCGACCAGCGGCATCATGTGCACCGGGTTGAAGAAGTGCATGCCGACGAAGTTCTCGGGGCGCTTGAGCGCCTTGGCCAGCAGGTTGATGGAGATGGTCGAGGTGTTGGACGCAAGGATGGCATCCTCTTTCACCTGGCCTTCCACTTCAGCCAGCACTGCCTGCTTGACCTTCGGGTTCTCGACCACGGCCTCGACGACGATGTCGACGTTGGCAAAATCACCGTAGGACAGTGTCGGGCGAATGGCATTGAGTGCCTCGGCCATCTTCGCCGGAGTCAGGCGGCCTTTTTCGACGCGGTTGCCGAGCAGCTTGGACGCCTCGTTCAGGCCCAGCTGGATGGCTTCCTCGCGGATGTCCTTCATCAGGATCGGGGTGCCCTTGACCGCCGACTGGTAAGCGATGCCGCCACCCATGATGCCGGCGCCGAGCACGGCAGCCTGCTTAACATCGTGAGCGATTTCGTCATGGGCCTTGGCTTTGCGCTTGAGCTCCTGATCATTCAGGAACAGACCGATCAGGCTTTGGGCAACCGAAGTCTTGGCCAGCTTGGCAAAGCCTGCTGCCTCGACTTCCAGCGCCTTGTCGCGACCGAAGTTGGCGGCCTTCTGGATCGACTTGATCGCTTCGACCGGGGCCGGATAGTTCGGGCCGGCCTGGCCAGCGACGAAGCCCTTGGCAGTCTCGAAGGCCATCATCTGCTCGATGGCATTGAGCTTGAGCTTTTCCAGCTTGGGCTGGCGCTTGGCCTTGTAGTCCAGCTCACCGCTGATGGCGCGCTTGACCAGGTCGAGGGCCCCGGCCTGCAACAGTTCTGGGGCGACGACGGCGTCGACGGCGCCAACTTTCAGGGCGTCTTCAGCGCGGTTTTCCTTGCCGGCGGCAATCCACTCGATGGCGTTGTCCGAGCCGATCAGACGCGGCAGGCGCACGGTACCGCCGAAGCCGGGGTAGATACCCAGCTTGACTTCCGGCAGGCCGATCTTGGCAGAGGTGGACATGACCCGATAGTCGGCGGCCAGGCACATTTCCAGGCCGCCGCCGAGTGCGATGCCGTTGATCGCGGCAACGGTCGGCACTTCGAGGTCTTCGAACGCGTTGAAGATGCGGTTGGCTTCCAGATTGCCGGCAACCAGTTCGGCCTCGGGCAGCTTGAAGTTGTCGACGAACTCGGTGATGTCGGCGCCGACGATGAACACGTCCTTGCCACTGCTGACGATTACGCCCTTCACCGAGGCGTCGGCCTTGATGGCTTCGACAGCCTGGCGCAGCTCGTCCAGGGTCAGGCGATTGAACTTGTTGACGGACTCACCCTTGAGGTCGAACTTCAGTTCGACGATGCCGCTTTCAAGAGCCTTAACCGTGATGGCTTTACCTTCGTAAATCATCAACTGATCTCCACGATATGGAAGCTGAACTGTACACGCCGATCGCTGGTGGAAAAGCAGCGCTTCGCTGCTCTTGCCCAGGCACACCCGTCAGCGCGCTAGTCGGGATTCTGGATGAGCGTTGTGACATACAAACGCTCAATTCATACGCCCGTTTGATTTGGGTATGCACACATTCTCCGAAAAGGTCGGCGTTGTCAAATGCTCACAGGCACGGTGGAAACGCGACTTTCCGGTCATTTTCTAGCGTCTGGGTATAAATCATGATGACAGTGATTACTGATCATTCATGTCAGCGATTGACGACAAAAAGAAGGCCGCTGCATTTTTCGATGCACACCGCTGCAGGTTGGCTACACTGCGACTGGCTTAAAGAATTTCCCGGCCTGCCTGGCCTTTTCTGCTCTGCAGAAACGACAAAGCGGCAACCTGGCATCTGCCCCTGATGGGGTGCTGCCAAGTTGCCGCTTTGTCGTTGAACGATGTCAGGCTAGGGTTTCGAAGGCGTAGGCAATATCCTGCAACACAGATTTGTCACCCCGCTCGCTCCAGCACAACGCGATCATGCGCTTGTCGGCTTCGACCTTGTAAACGGTCCCCGGCAGCCGCGAGAAAACATCATTCAAACGCGGTTCCTCACACACTTCACGCCATTGGTTCCACCACACACCAGGGCTGACCTGCCAGTAGCACCAGCTGTCTTCATGCCCACGCCGACGCGCCCGATGGTACTGCGGGCAGGGGCTGGGGGGCTCTTTTTCCAGCCAGTGCGGCCACTGCTGCGGCGCCAGTTGCATGGCCAACCCCATGCGCCGCGCCTCCAGGCGCAAGCTCATCTGCTCACCCTGTTTGCGCGACTGGCGCAGCCAGGCAAACGGGCTGAGAATCAGCGCAAGGATTGACACCACCAGCAATACCGTCATATCTGTAGATCCCATAAAGCGTTGCAAATGAGCGGGTTACTCGGTTTCACGCAAGACCCGCCCGAAGCGACCATACTTCTACTATCGCGATTGTCAGGAGTACAGCTCATGCCTTACGAACATCTTCTGGTCGCCGTCGACCTCACCGAAGAGTGCGACCCGGTGATCAAGCGTGCCATGAAGCTCGCCGAGCCCACAGGCGCCAAGGTCTCGCTGGTGCATATCGTCGAACCCATGGCCATGGCATTTGGCGGTGACGTGCCAATGGACCTGTCGCAGCTGCAACAGCAACAGTTCGATCAGGCCAAGGAGCGCATGGAACGCCTGTTCAACAAGTACCCCGAGATCAACCGCGGTGATTCTCACCTGACCTATGGCCAACCGCGCCAAGAGATCCACCAGTTGGCCAAGGAGCAGAACTGCGATCTGATCGTGGTTGGCAGCCATGGCCGCCATGGCCTGGCATTGCTGCTGGGCTCAACGGCCAATGACGTGCTGCATGGCGCGCCGTGCGATGTACTGGCGGTGCGGTTGCAGAAGAAAGAATGACTCAGCCTGTCCGGCCTCATCGCCGGCAAGCCGGCTCCCACAGAGATCCTGTAGGAGCCGGCTTGCCGGCGATGAGGCCGGGACTGGCTTAGCCCTCCAGCTCGGCCCAGCGCTCTACCAAGGCATCCAGCTCGCCCTGCATCTGCTCCAGCTTCGCCAGTACAGCCGAGGTCTCCTCGATCGGCCGCTGATAGAAGCCCGGCGCGTTGACTTCTTCCTGGGCCACCGCCATACGCTGCTCGACCGCATCGATCTGCCCAGGCAGCATCTCCAGTTCCCGCTGCAGTTTGTAGCTGAGCTTCTTCTTCGAGGCATCCGCTGCGACTGGGGCTGGCGCCGGAGCCACCTGCTCGTCCTGCTTCTCGACCACTGCACTGTTGAGCTCGGATTTGCCACCCTTGCTCTCGGTCACGCCCAACAGCTTCGGCGAACCGCCCTGGCGAATCCAGTCCTCATAGCCGCCAACATATTCACGTACCTTGCCCTCGCCCTCGAACACCAGCGTGCTGGTGACGACGTTGTCGAGGAAGGCCCGGTCGTGGCTGACCATCAGCACGGTGCCCTTGTAATTGCACAGCACCTCTTCAAGCAGCTCGAGGGTTTCCACGTCCAGGTCGTTGGTCGGTTCGTCCAGTACCAGCAGGTTGGCCGGTTTGCTGAACAGTTTGGCCAGCAGCAGGCGCGCCCGCTCACCGCCAGACAGCGCCTTGACCGGCGTGCGGGCACGCTGGGGGCTGAACAGGAAATCGCCCAGGTAGCTGAGCACGTGACGGTTCTGGCCGTCGATTTCAATGAAATCGCGACCCTCGGCCAGGTTATCGATCACGGTTTTTTCCAGATCGAGCTGGTGGCGCATCTGATCGAAGTAGGCGACTTCCAGTTTGGTGCCGCGCTCGACCTTGCCCGAGGTAGGCTCAAGATCACCGAGCATCAGCTTGAGCAGCGTGGTCTTGCCGGTACCGTTGGCGCCCAGCAGGCCAATGCGGTCCTGACGCTGCAGGACCATGGAGAAGTCCTTGACCAGCATCGGCCCTCCAGCGTGATGGAAGCTGACATTCTCCAGCACCATCACCTGCTTGCCGGATTTCTCTGCGGCCTCGATCTGGATATTCGCCTTGCCCTGACGATCCCGCCGCTCGCTGCGCTCGACACGCAGGGCCTTGAGTGCGCGCACCCGGCCTTCGTTACGGGTACGACGGGCCTTGATACCCTGCCGGATCCACACTTCTTCCTGGGCAAGACGCTTGTCAAACAGGGCGTTGGCCGTCTCTTCGGCGGCCAGCGCAGCTTCCTTGTGTACCAGGAAACTGGCGTAGTCACCGTTCCAGTCGATCAGCCCGCCGCGATCCAGTTCGAGGATCCGGGTTGCCAGGTTCTGCAGGAAGGAACGGTCGTGGGTAATGAACAGCACCGCGCCGTTGAAACCGCGCAGGGCCTCTTCGAGCCAGGCGATGGCACCGATGTCCAGGTGGTTGGTCGGCTCGTCGAGCAGCAGCAGGTCGGGTTCGGACACCAGCGCCTGAGCCAGCAGCACGCGGCGGCGCCAGCCACCGGACAGCTCGGCCAGGGTTTTGTCGGCAGGCAGCTGCAGACGGCTCAAGGTGCTTTCCACCACCTGCTGCAGGCGCCAGCCGTCACGGGCTTCCAGTTCGTGCTGAACATGCATGAGTTTGTCCAGGTCATCGTCGCCCTGGATGTTCTGGCTGAGGTGGTGGAATTGGGCAAGCAGTTCGCCTACGCCGTCCAGGCCTGCGGCCACCACGTCGAACACTGTCCGCTCGTCAGCCACTGGCAATTCTTGTGGCAGTTCGCCAATCTTCAAGCCGGGTGCGCGCCAGATCTCTCCGTCGTCGCCCTTCTGCTCGCCCTTGACCAGGCGCAGCATGCTCGACTTGCCGGTGCCATTGCGGCCGATGATGCACACCCGCTCGCCACGGGCGATCTGCCAGGACACTTTGTCCAGCAGCGGCATCGCGCCGAATGCGAGGGACACATCGCTGAATTTGAGCAGGGTCATGTTCGTCTCCAGAAAGCGGGCGCGCATTCTACCTGAGTTGGCCCGTTCCGGCATTAAGTTGACCGCGCTGCCAGGGCATTGCGACATCCGGTCGAACTTAATGCCTTGATACAAGCACAGTGCTTTCACCCGCTGCCGGCAAACAGCTAAGCTAGAACAATAGCTTCCAACAGTGCTGGCTCCGCCGTCACTTTCCCATGGTTCAACTGCCCGGACGTATCATGCGCAGCCGCCTGTTACAGATTGCTTCCTGCCTGCTGCTTACCGCCGCCACCGCCAGCGCGGCGCAGGCCATAGACCTCTCTCAGCAACGTCAGTACTACGACGAGGCCAAGCGTGCATTGGCCAAGGGCGACAAGGGCCCTTACCTTCGCTACGCCCAGGCCCTGCGCGATTATCCGCTGACGCCCTATTTGGCCTACGACGAACTGACCGCTCGGCTGAAAAGCGCCAGCAACCAGGAAATCGAAGCGTTCCTGGCCAAACATGGCGACCTTCCCCAGGCCAACTGGATGAAACTGCGCTGGTTGCGCTGGCTGGCCGAACGCGGCGAGTGGAACACCTTCGTCAAATACTATGACCCCAAGCTCAACTTCACCGAACTGGACTGCCTCAACGGCCAGTACCAGCTGAGCCATGGCCTGCGCGCCGAAGGTTATGCCAGCGCCGAAAAACTGTGGAACGTGGGCAAGTCGCAACCGGCCGCCTGCGACACCCTGTTCGGTATGTGGGCCGCCGAAGGTCAGCTGACTGAGGCCAAGCGCTGGAACCGTGCCAAGTTGGCAGCCCAGGCGCGTAACTACTCCCTGGCCAACAGCCTGGTCAAATCGCTGACCACGCTTGGCCCGCAAGGCCGCCTGCTGGTCGATGTCGCGCAAAAGCCAGAACTGCTCAACCAGCCGTCGCGCTTCACACCGGTCAACGAGGCCATGTCCGATGTCGTCAGCCTGGGCCTGCGCCGCCTGGCTCGGCAAGACCCTGAACGCGCCATGGCCCTGCTTGACGACTACGCCCAGCGCATGCACTTCTCCCGCGATGAAAAAGTGGCTATCGCTCGTGAAATCGGCCTGACCCTGGCACGCCGCTATGACCCACGCGCTCTTGACCTGATGACGCGCTACGACCCTGAGCTGCGGGACAACACGGTCAGCGAATGGCGTCTTCGCCTGCTGCTGCGCCTGGGCCGCTGGGAAGATGCCTACGAACTGACCAAGCGCTTGCCGCAGGACCTGGCCAGCAGCAGCCGCTGGCAATACTGGCAAGCGCGCAGCCTGGAACTGGCCCAGCCAAACAACCCGCAAAGCCTGTTGCTGTACAAGAACGTGGCGCGCGAACGGGATTTTTACGGATTCCTCGCGGCCGACCGGGCGCAAACGCCCTACCAGCTCAACAACAGACCACTGGTACTGAGCCCGCAACTGGTCAGCAAAGTACGCAATACTCCCGGCATCCAGCGCGCCCTGGAGTTCCACGCCCGCGGCCAGATCGTCGACGGTCGCCGCGAGTGGTATCACGTTAGCCGCCACTTCAGCCGCGACGAAATGGTTGCCCAGGCGCGCCTGGCCTATGACCTGCGCTGGTATTTCCCGGCCATTCGCACCATTAGCCAGGCCAAGTACTGGGACGACCTCGATATCCGCTTCCCGATGGCCCACCGCGACACGCTGGTACGCGAAGCCAAGGTGCGTGGGTTGCACTCAAGCTGGGTGTTCGCGATCACACGCCAGGAAAGCGCTTTCATGGAGGATGCGCGCTCCAGTGTAGGTGCCAGCGGCCTCATGCAGTTGATGCCGGCCACAGCCAAGGAAACAGCGCGCAAGTTCAGCATTCCGCTGGCGTCGCCGCGCCAGGTGCTCAACCCGGACACGAACATTCAGCTGGGCGCAGCTTATCTGAGCCAGGTACACGGCCAGTTCAACGGCAATCGGGTGCTGGCGTCGGCAGCGTATAACGCCGGCCCCGGGCGCGTACGTCAATGGCTCAAGGGTGCCAAGCACCTGAGCTTCGATGTGTGGGTGGAATCGATTCCGTTCGACGAGACGCGTCAGTATGTGCAGAACGTGCTGTCTTACTCGGTGATCTACGGGCAGAAGCTCAATGCACCGCAGCCGTTGGTAGATTGGCACGAGCGGTATTTCGACGACATGTGAAGCAATGCTGCCTCTTCGCGAGCAAGCTCGCGAAGAGGCAGTACTTGCTACCACTACTCCAGTACTTCGACCTCCATCCCCACCTCAAGCCGACCACAGCCATCCACAGCCAGGT
Source organism: Pseudomonas putida (assembly GCF_016406145.1). Taxonomy (NCBI): domain Bacteria; kingdom Pseudomonadati; phylum Pseudomonadota; class Gammaproteobacteria; order Pseudomonadales; family Pseudomonadaceae; genus Pseudomonas; species Pseudomonas putida. The sequence goes on along the minus strand of NZ_CP066306.1, from coordinate 1,829,349 downwards.
TCTGCCCGAACAAGATGTCACCTTCGCGCTCGCGAAAGGTCTTGAGGGTGGTCAAAGGCTCCCGGTCCGGGCTGCGCTCTCCGGTTTCAGGGTCCAGCGTGGTGAAGATGCACCGCACGCTCGGCTTGAGCACGCGAAACTCAAGCCCGCCAATACGAATGCGCTTCCAGCCGTCTTCGGCAAACGGCTCTGCGCCGTGCACCACCAAGTTCGGTCGAAAACGCAGCATCTCCATTGGCCGGCCAATCCGCCGGTTCAGCTCTTGCAGCGAACCCTGGCCAATCAGTAGTAACGGAAACCCATCGGGGAAAGCCGCCCTGTCGCTGTTCAAGCCATAACCGCTTGGCAGGTATCGCGCCCGATGCTCCGGGCAGTGGACCAGTCGCACTGGCTTGCCGAGCACTTGCGACAGCCAGGCTGCTGCTTCATCGCCGGCATCCGGCACACGCAGCGTGTCGCGCCAGATGGTCACCCCGCGCAGGCCATCATCTGCAGGCGGCACCGCCACATGCAGAGCTGGCAGCCCCGGCGCCTCCAGCAGCAGCGTACCCGCTTCCCCTTCGCCGGCCTTGAGCTGGCTGAGCTGAGGCCAGGCGCGCTGGGTCAGAAAGCGTCCGTTGTCTTGCTCGACCACCAGCCAGCGCCGGTCACCCGACAAACCCAGATTGTCGACCAGTGAAGCCTCCAGGCGTTGCGCCTGCCCCGATTTCACCGGATACCGATACAGCTCACTCAGAAACATCCCTGCCTGCCTCGTGCCATGCCAAATGCCGAATTATACCCGGCAGCCGCAGGTATCACGCAGTGGTCGAATCCAGCAGCAAACGCTGCTTGACCACGTCGACCAGGCGATCAGGCTGGAACTTGGAAAGGAAATTGTCGCAGCCGACTTTCTTGACCATGGATTCGTTGAAGCTGCCCGACAGCGAGGTGTGCAACACCACGTACAGCTTGCGCAGGCGCGCATCGCTGCGGATTTCTGTGGTCAGCCGATAACCGTCCATTTCAGGCATTTCCGCGTCAGTGAACACCATCAGCAGTTTTTCGCACATATCCTCACCCGCATCGGCCCAGCCCTTGAGCATGCGCAAGGCCTTCAGGCCGTCGCTGGCAACATGCAGTTTCATCCCCAGTTGCGACAGGGTGTCACGCAGCTGCGCCAGCGCCACGCTGGAATCGTCCACCAGTAGCACTTCACGGCCACGAGCGCGAGCCAGTATCGGGTCAGCGAGCTTGTCATTGGAGACCTTCGCGTTGTAAGGCACGATCTCGGCCAGCACCTTCTCGACATCAATGACCTCCACCAGCTTTTCGTCCACTTTGGTGATGGCCGTAAGGTAATGCTGACGGCCCGCGCTGGAAGGCGGCGGCATGATGGCTTCCCAGTTCATGTTGACGATGCGATCGACCCCACCCACCAGGAACGCCTGCACCGAGCGATTGTACTCGGTAACGATGATGGTGCTGTCTGGCCCCGGCTGCAGCGGGCGCATGCCGATTGCCTGGGACAGGTCGATGACCGGCAAGGTTTGCCCACGCAGGTTGACCACGCCACAGACAAACGCGTGGCGCTGTGGCATCAAGGTCAATTTGGGCAATTGCAGCACTTCCTGCACCTTGAACACGTTGATGGCGAACAGCTGGCGCCCGGCCAGGCGGAACATCAGGATTTCCAGGCGGTTCTCACCCACCAGTTGCGTTCGTTGGTCTACCGTGTCGAGAATGCCAGCCATTGGAAAACCCCCAGGCTCAATTCGGAATAATGTGAGTTCATCCACCTTGTATCGGCGGCTGCGTGCGCAGCTTGACCCTTGAACGAAAATGCTTCGCGGGCCAATTGATATCACATTAACATCATGCTTTACTGCAGCCAGCCTTGGATCCATTCCTTAGACAAGCTATCCACCCCTAGAGCAACATCAGGGAAACCCTTAGCGTCAACCGGGTACAACCTGATGTTCGCGCTATCCTTTAGCCATTAATGTGACGCCATTCTCACTGCATGAATGGAGTCAGGCTTTTGCTAGCGAACGACACGGCTTGGCCATCCCCCGCTCCCGCGTTGCGGGCCGGGACCTCATGATGGACAGTTCAGCTTTCGACAGCAGCGCTCTGCAGGACTTTCTGCTGGATGCGCAAGTGTTGCTGACCCAGTCCCAGGAGTGCCTGCAGCACCTGGAACTGATCGCCAATGACCCCGACGCCTGCCATTGCCTCATCAACACCCTCGATACTCTTGCCCGGCGCGCCAGCGGCCTGGGCCTGCTTGAAGTCGCCAACTACGCCTCTGCCTTGCAGCAACTGCTCGCTCCGGCCTGCATGCAGCTGCACCTGCACAATCAAGCCTTGCCTGCATTGGCGGCCTGCCTGACCCTGCTGGCCTGGCAACTGGAGCTTGTCGATGCGCACACAGGGCGACTCGCCCTTGATGCCAGTGAACAAACCACCTTGCTGGCCGAACTGGCGAACGCACTGGACCAGCCATTGCCGCAAACGTGTGCGCCTTGCCAGGAAACGCGCAGCGATTGTGCTGACACGCACCAGGCCGGCCTCATGGCCAATCGCCCAACTTGCTCAAACAAACGCACTAGCAGTCATTGACAACCTGCAACTAAGGTGACGCTGTAATACCGAATCAGGATCCAACTTGTGAACGGCTGAAAGTTGCTACACCCTGCAATACCGGACTTCGCGCAAGTTGATCTGAGCAGGCCATCCAGGCCAATCAATGGTGGCTATTTGCTGCTCGAATCAGGCATTGCCTCCCCTTGATCGCCCCGCAAACCTTGAGGTTTCAAAGCATTACCCACTCGCGACCAAACAGGCCTGAAGTGATACCATGCACACTAACAAGTACCGGTCACCCGTATATGGATCGCCTCAACGCGCACTTGGCGATTATTGAAAGCACTACGCCAAAGCCTCCGGCAAGACATGCGCAAGGCCTCCATCAGCAAGGTTTCAGTGGCTTCCCATCTATGCTCCCACGCTTGAAGAATGCTCTGCGTTGCCGCTCCCTCCCCACTGTGCTGCGCTGGGCGACCGCATTACTGTGCGTGGCGTCACTTTTTGCCAACCTGCTGCTGTTCACTGGCGGGCATGCCATACCGGCCAGCCTGATGCTGTTACAGCTGATGGCAATGTTCGGGGTCGGCTGGCACCTGAGCCAGGGTGCCAGGTCTATAAGCTTGCGCCCGGCAGAACTGGCCGATCGCATGCTCAAAGTCCAGGAAAGCGAACGCCAGCACCTGAGCCGTGAACTGCATGACGACATAGGCCAACTGCTGACCGCTGCCAAATTGCAGCTGGAGTGGTTGCAGCGGCGGCTGCCAAGCGATGTGCAGGCCCAATGCGGCACCCTGTGCAGCACACTCGATGACACTCTGAGCAAGGTGCGTGATGTCTCTGCACTCCTCAATCCACGGCAGTTGGCAAGTCTTGGCTTGGAAGCCAGCTTGCGTGCACATCTGGTGCGCACGCTAGGAAGCACCGACATGCATTGGAGCCTGGAGTGTCATCAAAGGCTGGGTGGCATTTGCGAGGAGGTGACCATGGCTGCTTTTCGCATCGCGCAAGAAGCGGTCACCAACATATTGCGCCATGCCAAGGCGCGCAACCTGACCATCCGCCTGCAGCGCAGCCCCGCCGGCCTGACCTTGTCGATAGAGGACGATGGCCAGGGCTTCATCCCCGCCGCCAATCCGGCTGAGGCAGGCCAGCGCGGGATGGCCGGCATGCAGGAGCGTGCCACAGCGCTCCAGGGCACACTGAAAATTACCAGCCAGCTGGGCCTCGGTACCCGGATCGAGGTCTTGTTCCCATGGACACCACGTACCCATGAACGCGCCAGGACACCTGCTATCCGATGACCTGTAGACTGCTGCTGGTCGATGACCACTCGCTGATTCGAGCCGGGGTACGTGCTCTGGTGTCTGACATACCAGGCTACACCGTGGTCGGGGAAGCCGACGATGGCGGCCAACTGCTAGAGCAAGCCCAGCAGCTGGCGCCGGACATCATACTGCTCGACATTTCCATGCGCTCGACCAGCGGCCTTGATGCCCTCACCCTGCTGCGCGCCTCTGGCAGTACCTGCAAAGTACTGATCCTGTCCATGCACACCGACCCGGACCTGATCATGCGCGCCCTGGAAAGCGGCGCCCACGGCTACCTGCTCAAAGATGCCACCGCAAAGGAGCTGGAGCAGGCACTGGCCGCGCTACGCAGTGGCGAGCGCTACCTCAGCCCAGCCATAGCCCACACGGTGATCAACCAGGCACTCATGCGTGCGCAGCATGGCAAGCAGGCAAACATCGACCGCCATAACCTAACTGCACGGCAACTGGAAATTCTGCGCCTGATCGTACGGGGCAAATCCACTCGCGAAATCGCTGCCGGGCTTGCCCTTTCGATCAAAACGGTGGAAACCCATCGCTCGCAGATCATGAAACGCCTGCAGATCTACGATGTCGCCGGCCTGGTACTGTTCGCCGTGCGCGAGAAAATCATCAGCCTGGATGACTGAGCAGCGGCGAATTTGGCGGCAGGTGCAGGCGCAGCGCCGCAGGCAGGGCCTCGAAGCGCAGGCTGTCAGCCTGTAACGGCTCACCATCGAGGTTGATGTCCAGGCCTTGGGAGCTCTTGATCTCGACCCAGGGCAAGCGCGCCCGAACGAACAGCCCTTCGCCGGCCAGCAGTTCACGCAGCGCCCCCACCACTTCTTGCGGTGCCGGCAGGATAGCGATGTCGAGCAGGCCGTCATCCACCAGGGCATCGGCGCACAAAACCTGGCCGCCACCTGCCTGGCGGCCGTTGCCGATGCCTAGCGCCAGCAAGTCACCCTGCCAGTGAAAGTCCGGGCCTGTCAGCTCCACCGACGCGGCCTGCAACTCACTGAAGCGCGACAGCCCGGTGAACAGGTAAGCCGCTGCGCCCAGCACCTTCTTCAGGTCCTCGGAGGTGTTGGCCGTGACCTGACTGCCGAATCCGCCCGTGGCCATGTTCAGAAACATCTGGTCGCCAACCTTGCCCAGGTCGATTGGCCGGGCCGGCATATCCAGCAGCGCCAGTGCCTCAGCCGGCTGCAATGACACGCCAGCAGCCTTGGCGAAATCATTGGCGGTGCCCAAAGGCAGCAATGCCAGGCTGGCCTGCGTTTGTGCCTGCCCCATGGCTTCGGCCACATCGCGCAAAGTACCGTCGCCGCCTCCTGCGACCACATGGGTGTAGCCAGCCGCCAGCGCCTCGGCAACCAGCCGCTGGGCATCACCCGCTTCCCAGGTCACCCGCACGTCCAGCGTCCAGCCCCGCTCACGCTGGGCGAGTACGGCCTCGCGCACATCTTCGTTCATCGCCTGCTTGCCGTGCAGGATCACCATTGCCTTACCCATCACGCTTCTCCCAAGGGACCGCTCATTGCAGATCTCGACCACAGGCGTCGGCAGATTGCTGCATGCACTAGCTGACCAGGCGCCAACGCCAGACAAGTATTTGAACAAAAACCAGTCAGGCCCACATCAACAGGATTGAAAGCTTCGGCCATCAGGCGCATGATCGACAAATATTTGGCCAACACTGGCATGAAATAATAAAAAAGTCGGTTTTTTGACTTTTTTGCCGCCGGAACGCTGGCAGCTCACAAGTTGCCCCCTTAGCGCTACGTGCAGCGCCGAGTTGAGATTGTGAAATGAGCGTACTGATCCCCTGCATGATCGACAGAAACGAATACCTGAGCGAAGACGATAGCGTGGGCTTTACTGAAATGTATGGACGCGTCCCGGTTGCAGCCATCGGCTGACTGCCAACGGGCGCGTTTTTTGTCTGCAGCCTTTAGCGAGGATTGTGGTTCATGCGCATACTCTGGACGCTGCCCTACCTGCCCTGGCCAACCACCAGCGGCAGCAAGACCCGGCAATACCATCTGCTGCGCGCCCTTGCGCAGCACGGGCACCGGATCACCTTGCTGGTGCAGTCAAAAGTCCCGCTCAACGATGCCACCCGCGAAGCGCTGGAGCCACTGGTCGAACGGCTGATCGTACTTCCACGCCGAGCACTGCACAGCCCGCTCAACCTGCTGGCCTCACCGATCATCGACTACCCCATGCGGGCAATCATCAATGGCTTGGCGCCCTGCCTGCGCCACCGTTTCGAGCAGTTGCTGGACGAGCCCTGGGACGTCATCCAGATAGAGCACAGTTACGGCTTCCAACCTTTTGAAAAAGCCCTGCAGGCCCGCGCACTACCCTACATGCTCAGCGAACACACACTCGAATCGGTGATGGGCGCTGCCTGCCATGACCGCTTGCCGCTTTGGCTACGCCCGCTCAACGCGTTCGACCGCTGGCGCTATCGTCGCTGGGAGCAACGCGTACTTTGCCAGCCCACCGAAGTGGTGGCAGTGAGCGCCCATGATGCCGAACTGATCAGCCAGATCAGCGGGCGCCCAGTGAACGTAGTGGTCAACGGTGTGGATTGCGAGTATTACAAACAGGTATGTCCCGCACTGCACAGTCAGCGACTTCTGTTCGTTGGCAACTTCGAATACGGTGCGAACCTTGAGGCCATCGAATGGGCGCTGGAAGAAATACTGCCGCAGGTGTGGATGAGCAACCCTGCGGTGCGCCTGGCCATAGCCGGGCATGCCATGCCGGCCTCATGGAAGCTGCACTGGAATGATCCACGTATCGAATGGCTAGGTTATCGCCCTGACCTTCGCGAACTGCAGCGGCGCTCGGCGTTGTTCTTCGCCCCCCTGCGCTACGCCGGCGGCTCCAAAGTCAAGATTCTCGAAGCCATGGCTGCCGGGCTGCCGGTGATCACCACCAGCAAGGGCGTTTCAGGCCTTGCCGTGGACAACGGCGAGCATTACCTGGGCAGCGATGACGGTGACCAGTTGGCACTGCTGATTACCCAATTGCTCAACCAACCCTGGCGCATGCGCCAACTGAGCGAAGCCGGCCGCCAGTTTGCCCGGCACCGTCATGACTGGAGCGTGGCGGCGCAGCAACTGGAGAACGTACACATGCGCCTGACGCAGTCAGCGCCTGCCACCGCCCCGCAACCTATAGATCCCTGGCTAGGGCGATCAACCAAGTAGTTCGCTCAACGGTATGAACTGTACGCTGTCACCCTGCTGCAGCGTACTGCCTTCGCGAACCTCCACCAAGCCCTCAGCCCAGGCGGCGCTGCGCAGCACGCCAGAGCTCTGGTTCTTGTAGATGCGCACCCGGCCGTTGTCGATACGCGCCCGCAGGTATTCGCGCCGGGTTCCGGCCTTGGGCCAATCGAAACCGGCAGGCACATCGAAACGTAGCGGAGTGACATCGGCCACCCCTTGACGGCGAAGCAAGTACGGGCGCGTGAGCAGGCTGAAAGTGACCAGGGTCGACGCCGGATTGCCTGGCAGCCCGATCACCGGCACACCTTGAAAATGACCGAACGTCAGCGGCTTGCCCGGTTTGATCGCCAGCTTCCACAGGGCCAACTCGCCCGCCTCACGCAGCGCCGCGCCCAGGTAATCGGCCTCGCCCACGGAAACACCGCCGGTGGACAGGATCAGGTCGACATCACCCAGGCTGGCCAGGCACTGGCGAGTCCGCACCAGGTCATCAGGCAGGATGCCCATGTCGCGCACTTCACAGCCCAGGCGTTGCAACCAGCTGACCAGCAGGCGGCGGTTGCTGTTGTAGATCTGCCCTGGGCCCAGTGGCAAACCTGGCTCGACCAGCTCGTCGCCGGTAGACAACACTGCCACCCGTACCCGACGCACCACCTGCAGTTGAGCATGGCCCAGGGTTGCGGCCAACCCCAGCTCGATTGGGCCCAGGCGCGTTCCTGCGACCATCACCTGTTCGCCCTGACGTGTTTCCTGGCCTTGGGGGCGGACATTCTGCTCAGGCCTCATCAGCTCGAGGAAACGCACCCGCCCATCCTCCAGCACCTCGGTGTTTTCCTGCATCTCGACGCAGTCGGCACCGGCCGGCAGCGGGGCACCGGTGAAGATCCGCGCGCATGTGCCGGCCTGCAACGGCTCGGGCGCGTGCCCAGCAAAAATGCGCTGGCTGACGTACAACGGCTGGCCTTGGTAATCGGCCAGGCGCAGTGCGTAGCCATCCATGGCACTGTTGGGCCAGGGCGGCAGGTCGAGCGAGGCAACCAGGTCGGTCGCCAGCACCCGGCCCTCGGCCTCCGCCAGCAAGACGGTTTCGGTGTCCTTGATCGGCGCGGCTTCGGCCAAGGCCAGCAGGCGCTCCAGCGCTTCTTCCACCGGCATCAATGGCCGGGCCTGCGGCGCCTCAGCCACGGCTTTCACAGGCCCCTGCCTGCTTCAGGTGTGCAACGAAATTGCACGGGCGATGGCGGGCATCGAGCTGCTCGGCAAGGATGCCGTCCCAGCCAGTGCGTACGGCATTGGTGGAGCCCGGCAGGCAGCATACCAGCGTGCCGTTGGCCAGGCCGGCCAAAGCGCGCGACTGAACGGTGGACGTGCCGATGTCGGCAACGGAGATCTGCCGGAACAGCTCGCCGAAGCCTTCCACCTGCTTGTCCAGCAGGCAGGCCACAGCCTCAGGCGTGCTGTCGCGCCCCGTGAAGCCGGTGCCACCGGTGATCAGCACGACCTGCACGCGGTCATCGGCGATCCAGGTGGCCACCTGGGCGCGGATCTTGTAGAGATCGTCCTTGAGCAGCTTACGCTCAGCCAGCTGGTGGCCCGCCGCAGTCAGGCGGTCGACGAACATCTGCCCGGAGGTATCGGTTTCAAAGGTTCGGGTATCGCTTACCGTCAGCACGGCAATATTCAGGGCCACGAAGGGGGTATCTGCCTTGGCTTTCATGAGTGTCCATCGCAGGGGGGAAGGGATGGCCGCATTTATATCACAGGCTGCCCTGCGGCAACCTTGACAGACCCAGGTCAATACCCAGGGATTGGCGCTATGCTGCACTGTAAAAGGAACTTGCGCAGACGCCTTGCGTCTTAACGTCATCTAGCACCATCGCACTGGAGAAACACGATGATTAAACGGACCCTTCCCGCCTTTATGCTCGCCCTGGGCCTGGGCGCCCTCGCTGGCTGTGCCTCGCCGACCGTGATCACCCTGAACGACGGCCGTGAGATCCAGGCTGTGGACACTCCGTCCTTTGATGAGGACTCTGGCTTCTACGAGTTCGAGCAACTTGACGGCAAGCGTACGCGCCTGAACAAAGACCAGGTTCGTACCGTCAAGGAGCTCTGATCGAGCGCCCTGTTTTGAGCCTAAGCCCTTTTAACAACAAGGGCTTGCGTTCAAAAAAACCATGCAGTAGGATTTCGTTCATCGGAGTGTAGCGCAGCCAGGTAGCGCGTCTCGTTCGGGACGAGAAGGCCGCAGGTTCGAATCCTGTCTCTCCGACCAAATCCTTCAAAAAGCCCGCCATTGTGCGGGCTTTTTGTCATTCGTGATAAGCACTACGCGGTAAGCCGCGAAGTGACCTCACCCAACTGCCCCGACAGCCCATGCAGGCGCTGGCCCGCCTGCTCGGTGTGCTGCACCGCCTGCTGGTTGGCCGTGGCGATGCGGGTAATCTCGATCAGGTTGCGCGAAATATCCTCGGCCACGCTGGTCTGCTCTTCAGCTGCCGTGGCGATCTGCCGGTTCATGTCACGGATGGCCTCAACTGCCGTGGTGATGCGCTGCAGCATCTGCCCAGCCTGCTGCACCTGCTCGGCCCCCTCCTCGCTGCGCTGCTGCCCGCTTTCGATGGCCTTGACCGCCTCAACCGCGCCAGACTGTACGGCCTCGATGATCTGATGGATTTCGGCGATCGACGCCGCCGTGCGCTGAGCCAGGCTACGCACCTCGTCGGCGACCACCGCAAAGCCGCGCCCGGCCTCACCCGCACGTGCCGCCTCGATGGCCGCATTGAGCGCCAGCAGGTTAGTCTGCTCGGCGATACCGCGGATCACTTCCAGCACCTTGCCGATGCGCGAACTGTCATTCTCAAGATCGCGGATTACCGCCGCAGTACCTGCGATCTCCCGGTTGACCACGCCGATGATGTCGATGGTCCGCTGCATGACCTGCTCGCCAGCCTGGGCACTGTGGTCGGCTTCATCGGCCGCACGTGCGGCTTCGGCGGCGTGACGGGCAACCTCCTGGGCAGTGGCGGACATCTCGTGCATCGCCGTGGCCACCTGATCGGTACGCTGGAACTGGTCATGGGTACCGCGCGCCATGTCACCGGCGATGCTGCGCAGTTGGCCACTGGCGCCTTCCAACTCTTGGGCATTGTCCTTAAGGCGGCCAACGGTTTCGGCAAGGAAATCACGCAAGGTATTGGCCGCACGCGCAAGGCGGCCCAGTTCATCCTCGCGACGGCTGTCGACCCGGGCGCCAAAGCGGCCCTGGCTCAATTGCGCTACGTACTCGATCAACTGGCTGATCGGCTCGATCAGGCTGCGGTTGACCCGCCACAGGCTGAGCAAACCGACCAGCAGTGCCGAACCGAGCATCACCAGCATACCCAGCCATACCGTGCGCTCGGCACTGACATTGATGCTGGCGGCGCGCTCACGGGCGTCGGCGCGCAATTGCTCGACCAACGCGCTCATCTGCTCGCTGGCAGCACGGTCGACACCTTTGACCGCCAGATCGCCAGCGACCGGGTCACCACCTGCGGCCAGAAACGCCTGGCGCCCCTGCGCGTAGGCCACACCCAATTGCCGATGGCTGTCACGCAGTTGCTGCAAAGGCTCCTTGAGCTTCTGATCACTGCTGTCGATCAGTTGCCCAAGCAACTGCTGAACCTGCTGCTCACGGGCCTGGAACTGCTGCCAGTATTTCTCCAGCTCGGCCGGCTGACGGCCGCGCAGCAGCACGTTCTTCCACTCCTGCACCTGGATCTTGAACTGCAGGTTGGCTTCATCGATCGATTGCGAGGCCTGCAGCGGTCCATCGACCAACGTGGCATAGCTGCGCACACTGGAGGACAGAAACTGGAAGCACACCAAAGCAATCAGCAGCATCGCCGCCAGGCTACCGCCAAGCAGGGTAAGAATTTGTACTCTGAGGGATTTACGCAACATCGCAGATCTCGGGAACAAGGAATGAGGAAACAGCGTGCCGCTGGCAGCGCCGCCACAGACATCCATGTCCTCGTTCGCAGGCCAAAAAAAAGCTGCCATCAATCGATAGCAGCCAGGTCGAGCACTTACGCAACAGTTGAAGGGATAGTCTCAAGCAATTGCTACAAAAATGTTACAAGCCTTCGATGCGTCAACCTGCGTTGAACTGCAGCGAGGCCAGCCTGGCGTACAGCGGGCTCTTTTCGATCAGTTCACGGTGGGTCCCCACTGCCACCAGGCGACCCTTGTCGATGACCGCGATGCGATCAGCATGCTGCACTGTGGCCAAGCGATGGGCGATGACCAGCGTAGTGCGGCCCGCCATCAGGCTCGCAAGCGCCTGCTGGATCAAGTGCTCGCTCTGCGCATCGAGGGCGCTGGTGGCTTCGTCGAGCAGCAGGATCGGCGCATCCACCAGCAACGCCCGCGCAATCGCCAGACGCTGCCGCTGCCCGCCCGACAGGCCAATACCACCCTCGCCCAGCAGTGTCTGGTAACCCTGCGGCAGTTGCCGGATGAACTCATCGGCATGTGCGCCACGCGCGGCCGCCTCAACCTCGGCCAAGCTGGCCTCCGGGTGCCCATAGCGGATGTTGGCCTCGACCGTACCGCGAAACAGCGAGGGGTTCTGCGCCACCAGTGCGAACTGGCGGCGTAGTTCGCCCAACGCCAGGCTGGTGATTGGCTGATTATCCAGAAGGATGCCCCCCTCCTGGGGGTCGTAGAAGCGCAACAGCAAGTCGAACAATGTCGATTTGCCCGCGCCGGATGGCCCCACCAGCGCCACGGTCTGGCCTGGCTCGATGACCAGGTTCAGGTTGTCGATGGCGGCAACCGATGGCCTGGAAGGGTAAGCAAATACCAGGTTCTTCAGCTCGATACGCCCACCAGCGCGCTGCCGATCCAGCACAAACGGCTGCTCGGTCTCTAGAATGCTGCTGCGCGCTGCCAGCAGTTCGGCGATACGCTCGGCTGCACCGGCGGCGCGCTGCAGTTCGCCGATGACTTCGCTCAGAGTACCGAAGGCACTACCGACGATCAGGCTGTAGAACACGAAGGCTGCCAATTCGCCTGCGGAGATGCGCCCGGCGATTACATCCATGCCGCCGACCCACAACATCACCCCCACCGCGCCCAGCACCAGCACGATGACCAGGGTGATCAACCAGGCCCGTTGTGCGATCCGCTGGCGCGCCACGGCGAAGGCCGCCTCGACCGTTCCAGCGAACAACTGGCGGTCGAGTGCCTGGTGGTTGTAGGCCTGCACGGTCTTGATCTGCCCCAGCGTCTCGGCCACATAGCTGCCCACATCCGCCACACGGTCCTGGCTCTGCCGCGACAGGCTGCGCACGCGCCGGCCAAACAGCAGGATCGGCGCGAGCACCAGCGGCAGGGCCACCACGACGATACTGGTGAGTTTGGGGTTGGTGATGAAAAGCAGCACAACGCCGCCGATCACCATCAGGGCGTTGCGCAGGAACATCGACAGTGACGAGCCGATGACCGCCTGCAGCAATGTGGTATCGGCGGTCAGTCGGGACTGGATTTCCGAGCTGCGGTTGTCTTCGAAAAAGCCAGGGTGCAGGCCTACAAGGTGATCGAACACGGCGCGGCGAATATCGGCCACGCAGCGCTCACCGATCCAGGAAACCAGATAGAAGCGGCTGAATGTCCCTGCCGCCAACGCCAGCACCAACAGCAGGAACAGGCCGATGGTCTGATTGAGCTGTTGCGCCGAACGGGTCATGAACCCCTGGTCCACCAACAGGCGGATGCCTTGACCCATGGACAGGGTAATGCCGGCGGTCACTACCAGAGCCAGCAACGCCAACAGCGCTTGGCGACGGTATGGGCGCATGAAATGCCAGCAGAGAAACAAGGCGCGACGCTGACGTGAAGAAACCGGTTCGAGCATGGCGATGGACCACAATGACAGTGAAACAGCAGCCTACCATTCATCCCGCCTGGCAGTGGCTATAGCCCATCGTTCTAAAACATCTCTGGAGGTTTATCGCACTTTCTGGTGGACTGTAACTGTCGTGACCTCCAAGAGCCGCTGTCACAGGCCAGTCACGGCACAGGTTTACCTTGATATTGGACCTGACGAGGAGAGAGCAGATGAGTTTGCAAAACGGCAGCGACGCCCAGAAGCCCCAGAACACCCCGCAACCGAAGGTCTGCGGCTCAATCATCGATGCCCAAGGCCGTGAAGTACCGATCACCGAGCAAATGATCCAGCAGGCCTGCAAGGACCTCGAGGACAGCCGGGTGAAGAAGGTGCGCAAGGGCTGAGTGAAGAATTGATTGAAACCCGGCGCTGTCGCCGGGTTTTTTATTTGCCCAGGATGTTCTGCCTGCCGGTCAAACGACCACTGCACCCAAGGCATTGACCATCTGCACCAGCTGCGGCGCCTCGCCCCGCAACCGCACCGCTAACCCTTCGATTTCACGGCGTGGCGGATACTGTTTGCGCAACAGGTCGAACGCCGCGCGTTGCTCGGCCGCATCGTCGCTCAGGCTGCGACGGAAATCGGCATCGTCGCGGCGCGGGTCGTACACCGCCCGGCATAACGTCGCCAAGGCCCAGCCAAGGTCCGCTTCGCCATCGAACTCGATCTGCGCCAGTGGCGGTTTGGGCAGCAGATCCTGCAGCTGCACGCGCTCGGCCTCACCCAGGAAGCGGCACAATGCTTGATAGATCTGCGCCGTACCGCGCTGGCGGCCATCCAGGCTGTAGCCGGCGATGTGCGGCGTAGCCAGGGTGCAGAGGTCGGCCAGTTGCAGGTCGACCTGCGGTTCGCCCTCCCATACATCGAGCACAGCGTGCACGTCTTCGCGATCCAACAGCAACTCTCGCAGTGCAAGGTTATCCACCACCGGTCCACGGCTGGCGTTGATCAGCCATGCGCCAGGGCGCAGCTGCGCGAGCTGCGCTTGGCCCAGCAGGTGCCAGGTCGGGTGCTCGCCGCCCTGCTGCAACGGGGTATGCAGGCTGATCACATCGCATTGTTCAAGCACAGTTTGCAGGCTGACGAAATCGCCCCCCTCAGCCGCCTGGCGCAACGGATCGCAGACCAGCACCTTCCAGCCCATGCCGTGCAACACCCGCACCAGCCGGCCACCAACCTCCCCCGCGCCAACCACGCCATAGGTGCGCTGGGGCAGCGCTGCACCGTCCAGGTCGGCCAGGGTCAGCAGGCTGCCCAGCACATAGTCGACAACACCACGGGCGTTGCAGCCCGGCGCGCTGCTCCAGTGGATGCCCGCTTCGGCAAAGTAATCCAGGTCCAGGTGATCGGTGCCGATTGTGCAGGTGCCGACAAAGCGCACTCTGCTGCCTTCTAGCAGTTGCCGGTCGACCTTGGTCACCGAGCGCACCAGCAGCACATCGGCCTCTTTGACGCTGGCGGCGTCCATGCTCCGGCCAGGGTAACGGCGGATCTCGCCGAAACCTTCGAAGAAGGCATCGAGCAGCGGGATATTCTCGTCGGCAACTATCAGCATGGCGCTCTCCTGTCTGGGGAACGCAGTGTAGGTGCTATGCCCGGCACGATCCAGCGTGGATCAGTCGGCTTTCTTGCGAATCCAGTACAGGTAGGTACCGGCCTCTTCCTGCTGCTGCAGCAGTTCATGGCCGAGGAAGTTGCAGAACTTGGGAATGTCGCGCCGGGTCGAGGGATCCGTGGCGATGACCTTGAGCAGGCCGCCGGCGGCCAGGTTGCGCACGTGGGTGTGCAGCATCATCACCGGTTCTGGACAGTTCAGGCCGGTGGCATCAAGAATGGCGTCGGGGGTGAAGTCAGTCATGGGGTGCTCCGCAAATGATCGCTATTGTGGCGCATAGCGTGGCGCGGACCAATAGTCACCTGCACGCCCTGCGCCGCAAGCACAGCTTGCTCTGCCTTTGCCTTTGCCTTTGCCTTTGCCTTTGCTTTTCACTTTTCACTTTTCGCTTTTCGCTTTTCGCTTTTCAGCGCGCGGTAGCTCAATCACCACAGATTGCGACTTCAGGAGGCCGAGCGCAGGTCTTGCGGAGGGAGGTGACGGGCATGGATGCCCGTCAAGCGCTTCGGCCCATGGATGGGCCGTGAGCGCGGTCCTCCCGGGAGCAAGGCCGGAGCGAGGGAACCCCGAAGCGTAGCGTAGGGGCCGGATGATGGGAGCCAGCCTTTTTTGGTTACTTTTTGGGGCGTTTGCCAAAAAGTGACCCGCCGTAAGGGCGGAAAGGTGAGTGAGCGTCGCTACAGCAAATGGATATGCCCGTATGAATGAAAACACCCGCATGAGCTTTGGCTTGCGGCTTGCGGCTTGCGGCTTGCGGCTAGGGGCTAGCGTGAATATCCATTGGCCGTGGCGGCGCTGAATCACCTTTCCGCCCTTACGGCGGGTCCCTTTTTGTCTTGGCAAAAAGGAACCAAAAACCGCCCGCTCCCATCATCCGGCCCCTACGCTACGCTCCGGGGTTCCCTCACTCCGGCCTTGCTCCCGGGAGGACCGCGCTCACGGCCCATCCATGGGCCGAAGCGCTTGACGGGCATCCATGCCCGTCACCTCCCTCCGCAAGACCTGCGTTCGGCCTCCTGAAGTCGCAATCTGCGGCGTCTGAACTATCGCGCGCTTAAAAGCAAAAGCAAAAGCAAAAGCAAGGCAAAAGCAAGGCAACGGCTTACTTTCGCGGTTTCAGGTCCAGCCTGCGCAGATGGCACGTCACTTCCTCGCGGTCGTGATACAGCTGCTTGCAGGCAATCGACACCTTGAGCTTGCGGGCCTTGAAGGTCGCCTCCATGCGGTCCAGCAAGCGACGCACCTCGGCATATCGCTGCTTCATTGGCAATTTCAGATTGACCACCGCCTCCCGGCACAAGCCCTCCCCCAACCACGTCTCGATCAACGAGGTGGTGCGCGCAGGCTTCTCGACGATATCGCAGACCATCCAGTCCACCGGTTGCTTGGGCTGCCAGGTGAAGCCGTCGGCCATCAGGTGCTGGACCAGGCCAGTGTCCATCAAACTCTCGGCCATGGGCCCGTTGTCGATCGCAGTGACCAGCATGCCCCGGCGTACCAGTTGGTAAGTCCAGCCACCCGGCGATGCCCCAAGATCTACCCCGGTCATGTCATCGCCAAGCCGCTGCTCCCACTGCTCGCGCGGAATGAACTGGTGCCACGCCTCTTCAAGCTTCAACGTCGAGCGGCTCGGCGCCTCCCGCGGGAATTTCAAGCGAGGAATTCCCATCGGCCACAGCGCAC
The DNA here is from genome assembly GCF_016406145.1 of Pseudomonas putida. Taxonomy (NCBI): domain Bacteria; kingdom Pseudomonadati; phylum Pseudomonadota; class Gammaproteobacteria; order Pseudomonadales; family Pseudomonadaceae; genus Pseudomonas; species Pseudomonas putida. The sequence goes on along the minus strand of NZ_CP066306.1, from coordinate 1,813,001 downwards.
TGTTGTTCGCCTCGGCAACGCCAACGAATACCCGGCGACCACTGATGAAGGTCAGCAACAGGCGAGGCAGGCTGGCGTTGTCGACCAAGCGACCGGCTTTTTCCAAAGCCTTGCGCAGCGGCACCTCAAACTTGCGACAGAACGTCGACAGCTCCTTGCCGTCGTTGCTGTCGAGCACCTCCAGCCACAGGCTGCCAAACACCGGCAATGCCGCCAGATGCTCGAGCAACACGCTGATCCGGTCGGTCTCAGGCAGTTCGATGTAGCTGCCACGCGCCCACTGGCGCGGGAAGATCAGTTGGGCAAAGCGCAGCTGCGCCATCAACCGTTCGGCACCTTCGGCTTCGGCGCAGACAAACTCGGCGCAGGCGCTCTGCGGCTTGCCTTTGGCATAACCGGCAACCCCCAGGCGGGCAGCGTGTTCGCTGATCTCGGCGCAAACCTCGCCCTCGAACCCGGGCCGGCAATGCATGAACAGGGTATTCATCTCTCACTCCACTACGGCTGGCGCACCACAGGCGCCGGCAGGGCGGCGATGATAAAGGAAGATCGGAACCTGCGACATGCCCCGCCGGTCCAGAATAGGGTCAGGGCAGACAAACCGGTCTAACCTGACTCTTCAGCCAGGTCCGTACCGTGCGGGCCGAAACACCGCGGTGACACCGGCATCATCCAGCCAATGCCGGGCACCGGTGCATAAGGAGTTGGCAATGCCCTCGCTCGATAGCCTGAAAACCCTAAAGACCCTCAAAGTGGCCGATCAGACCTACCACTACTACAGCCTTGCCCAAGCGGCACAGCAGCTCGGAGACCTGCAGCGCCTGCCCATGTCGCTCAAGGTACTGCTGGAAAACCTGCTGCGCTGTGAAGACGGCGAGACAGTCAGCAGCGACGACCTGCGCGCCCTCGCCGGCTGGTTGCAGGAACGCCGCTCCGATCGCGAAATCCAATACCGCCCGGCGCGGGTACTGATGCAGGACTTCACCGGCGTTCCAGCGGTGGTTGACCTGGCGGCCATGCGCGCCGCCATGGCCAAGGCCGGGGGCGACCCGCAGCGGATCAACCCGTTGTCGCCAGTGGACCTTGTGATCGACCACTCGGTGATGGTCGACCGCTATGCCACCCCCCAGGCGTTCGGTGAAAACGTCGACATCGAGATGCAGCGCAACGGTGAACGGTACGCCTTCCTGCGCTGGGGCCAGAGCGCGTTCGACAATTTCCGCGTGGTGCCGCCGGGCACCGGCATCTGCCACCAGGTGAACCTGGAATATCTGGGCCGTACGGTATGGACCCGCGAGGCCGATGGGCGCACCTATGCGTTCCCCGACACCTTGGTCGGCACCGATTCGCACACCACCATGATCAACGGCCTGGGCGTGCTCGGCTGGGGCGTTGGCGGGATCGAAGCGGAAGCTGCCATGCTCGGCCAGCCGGTGTCGATGCTGATCCCGGAAGTGATCGGTTTCAAGCTTACCGGCAAGTTGCGTGAAGGCATCACCGCCACCGACCTCGTACTCACCGTGACACAGATGCTGCGCAAGAAAGGCGTGGTCGGCAAGTTCGTCGAGTTCTACGGTGACGGCCTGGCCGACCTGCCCTTGGCCGACCGCGCCACCATCGCCAACATGGCCCCGGAATACGGCGCGACCTGTGGCTTCTTCCCTGTCGATGAGGTCACCTTGGACTACTTGCGCCTTTCGGGCAGACCGCAGCAGACGGTGCAACTGGTCGAACAGTACTGCAAGGCACAGGGCCTGTGGCGCCTGCCGGGGCAGGAACCGCTGTTCAGCGATACCTTGGCCCTGGACATGGGAGAGGTCGAGGCCAGCCTGGCAGGGCCCAAACGCCCTCAGGACCGCGTGGCGCTCGGCCAGGTCAGTCAGGCATTCGACCACTTCATCGAACTGCAGCCCAAACCACTGGCCAAGGAGGTCGGCCGCCTGGAAAGCGAAGGCGGTGGCGGTGTGGCGGTAGGCAATGCCGATCAGGCCGGGGAGATCGACTACAGCCACCAAGGCCAGACCTACACCCTACGTGACGGCGCCGTTGTCATCGCCGCGATCACCTCCTGCACCAACACGTCAAACCCCAGCGTAATGATGGCGGCCGGCCTTGTCGCGAAGAAAGCCCTGGAAAAGGGTCTGCAACGCAAGCCGTGGGTCAAGAGCTCGCTGGCGCCCGGCTCCAAGGTGGTTACCGATTATTACAATGCCGCCGGGCTCACGCCCTACCTCGATCAACTCGGTTTCGACCTGGTCGGCTACGGCTGTACCACCTGTATCGGCAACTCCGGTCCACTGGACGAGGCCATCGAGAACGCCATCGGCAGCGCCGACCTGACCGTAGCCTCGGTGCTGTCAGGCAACCGCAACTTCGAAGGCCGCGTGCACCCGCTGGTCAAGACCAACTGGCTGGCCTCGCCACCACTGGTAGTGGCATACGCCTTGGCCGGCAGCGTTCGACTGGACCTTACCCGTGATCCGCTGGGCACCGGCAAGGACGGGCAACCGGTGTACCTGCGCGACATCTGGCCCACCCAGCAGGAAATCGCCGACGCCGTGGCCAAGGTCGACACGGCGATGTTTCATAAGGAGTACGCCGAGGTATTCGCCGGTGACGCCCAGTGGCAAGCCATCGAAGTACCGCAAGCGGCCACATACGTATGGCAGGACGACTCCACCTACATTCAGCACCCTCCGTTCTTCGACGGCATCAGCGGACCACTGCCCGTGATCGAGAACATCCAGGGTGCGCGCATTCTCGCCCTGCTTGGCGATTCGGTGACTACCGACCACATTTCCCCGGCCGGCAACATCAAGGCCGACAGCCCGGCCGGGCGCTACCTGCGCGAAAAAGGCGTCGAACCTCACGACTTCAACTCATACGGTTCACGGCGGGGCAACCATGAGGTGATGATGCGTGGCACCTTCGCCAACATCCGCATCCGCAACGAGATGCTCGCCGGTGAAGAAGGCGGCAATACGTTGTACGTACCCACCGGAGAAAAGCTCTCGATCTACGACGCGGCCATGCGCTACCAGGCTGAAGGCACGCCGCTGGTGGTGATCGCCGGCCAGGAATATGGCACCGGCTCCAGCCGCGACTGGGCAGCCAAAGGCACCAACCTGCTGGGGGTCAAGGCGGTACTGGCGGAGAGTTTCGAGCGCATACACCGCTCCAACCTGGTCGGCATGGGCGTACTGCCGTTGCAGTTCAAAGCCGGGCACGATCGCAAGCAACTGGGGCTCACCGGCAAAGAGCGAATCGACATCCTGGGGTTGGCCGGAATTCAGTTGAAGCCCGGCATGAGTCTGCAACTGCGCATCACCCGTGAAGACGGGCAGCAGCAAGACCTAGAGGTACTGTGCCGGATCGATACGGTCAACGAAGTGGAGTACTTCAAAGCCGGCGGGATTTTGCACTATGTGTTGAGGCAGTTGATCGCCAGCTGAAGCCAAGTGACCGGGGCGCAAATGCGCCCCCTTTTTTGCGTCGGAGGCTGGCTCTTGGCCAGCCAATGAGTCATGATTTGACCTGCACGTCATTCCCTGCAATAAACCCGCAATAGTGACGCCATCTTTCGCGAACGTGTCGGGCTGCTAGCGCATTCACAGCCGCCTGCTCCTGCGCCAGATCAACGAAGTTAAATATCCATTCAATAAAAGTACCGGCTTGCCGATATCTGTCGAAAGCCTTGCGGATTACTCAGCCCATGCGTAACAACCAGCCGATCACTCAACGGGAAAGGACTTTCCCTGCCCAACAACGCTTGATCTCGACCACCAATGCCAAGGGTGTGATCACCTATTGCAACGATGCGTTCGTCGAGATCAGCGGCTTCACGCGCGAGGAGCTGATCGGCGCACCGCACAACCTGGTACGCCACCCGGATGTGCCCCCTGCAGTGTTCGCCCACATGTGGCAGACCCTCAAGCAAGGCCAGCCCTGGATGGGCATCGTCAAGAACCGCTGCAAGTCGGGTGACCATTACTGGGTCAACGCCTACGTCACGCCGATCTTCGACAACAACCAGGTGACCGGTTTCGAGTCGGTGCGGGTCAAGCCCACCGCCGAGCAGATCCGCCGCGCCGAAGCACTTTACCAGCGTCTCAACCAGGGCAAGCCCGCCGTTCCGCGCCGTGACAAATGGCTGCCAGTACTTCAAGACTGGCTACCCTTCATCCTGGTCAGCCAGATTGGCTTTTTGATCGGCAACTGGCTCGGGCATTCCTGGGGCTTCGCCCTGGCCGCCGGCCTGTCGGTGCCGCTCGGCCTGCTCGGCCTGGGCTGGCAACAACGCGGCCTCAAACGCCTGCTGCGCCTGGCCGAACAGACCACTTCCGACCCGCTGATCGCGCAGATGTACACCGACAGCCGTGGCGTCCAAGCGCGCCTGGAAATGGCCCTGCTCAGCCAGGATGCGCGCATGAAAACCTGCCTGACCCGCCTGCAGGACAGCGCCGAACACCTCAGCGATCAGGCGCGCCAGTCAGACGTTCTGGCCCACAAGAGCTCTTCGGGGCTGGAGCGCCAACGGGTCGAGACCGAGCAGGTTGCCGCCGCCGTCAACCAGATGGCCGCCACGACCCAGGAAGTGGCCAACCATGTACAGCGCACCGCCGATGCCACACAGGAAGCCAATCGCCTGACCAGCCAGGGCCGGCAGATCGCCGGCGAAACCCGCGACGCCATCGAGCGTCTGTCGGCGGCCGTGGGTGAAACCGGCGAGACCGTGACGCAACTGGCCAAGGACAGCGACGAAATCGGTGGCGTGGTCGATGTGATCAAGGGCATTGCCGACCAAACCAACCTGCTGGCACTGAACGCCGCCATCGAAGCGGCCCGCGCTGGCGAGATGGGCCGTGGCTTTGCCGTGGTGGCCGACGAAGTGCGCCAGCTGGCCCAGCGCACCGCTGAGTCCACAGGGCAGATCCATGGCCTGATTGCCAAGCTGCAACAGACAGCCAACAACGCCGTGCTCACCATGGAATCTGGCCATCGCCAGGCTCAGGAAGGTGTAGAGCGAGTGATGCAGGCTGACCAGGCTTTGGCGGGGATCAGCGATGCGGTGGCCAACATTACCGATATGGCGACACAGATCGCTGCCGCCACTGAAGAGCAGACTGCCGTGGCTGACGAGATCAGCCGCAACATCAGCACGATCGCCGAACTGGCCGACCAGACAGCCGAGCAAGCGCAGCATTCGGCGCTGCTCAGCGAAGCATTGACCACCACCGCCGGTGGCCAGTACTCACTGGTGGAGCGGTTCAACCGCTGACAACACAGCGCCCCTTCGTGACCTTACCCGCGAAGGGGTACTACCAACCGAGGGTCAGACGACTCTCGAAATAGCGCTCCTCCCCCGTCAACGGGTCGGCAAAGCGCAAGCTGTGTGCCAACAGCTTCAATGGCCGCTGGTAATCGTCTTCTACCTTGAGCAACTCAGGATAGAACGGGTCGTTACAGATCGCTGCCCCCAGTGCCGCCATGTGCACCCGCAGTTGATGCGTTTTGCCGGTCACCGGCGAAAGGCCGTAGCGCCATAACTCACCCTGCTTCTCCAGCACCTCGGCCAGGGTTTCGCTATTATCGTCGCCCTGTACCTCATGCATGCGGAAAAACGGCTCGCCATGTACCAGACGGCTTTTATGCACCAGCGGAAAATCACGCTGGGGCAAGGCCGGGGCGATGGCGTGGTAGCGTTTGTCGATGCGACGCTCGGGGAACAGCCTTTGGTACGCGCTGCGGGTTTGCGGGTTGGCCGAGAACAACACCAGCCCTGCGGTATGGCGATCAATGCGGTGCAACGGCACCAGGTGAGGGTTATCCAGGCGCCGGATCAAACGGCGCAGCAAGGTCTGTTCGACATACTCGCCGGTTGGCGTAACCGGCAGAAAATGCGGTTTGTCGGCCACCACCAGATGCTCATCCACATGCAGGATGGCTTCCTCTACCGGGATCGGCCGCTCGTTGGGCACCTCACGAAAGTAGTGCAAACGCATGCCGCGGCGGTAAGGCAGGTCGGCAGCAATCGCCTGGCCTTCGGCGTTGAGCACCCGGCCACGAGCAAAGCGGTCAAGCCATTGCGCACGCTCGATTGCCTTGAAATGATCGCACAGGCAATCAAGTACCGTCGCCCAGTTGCCAGGTGGCAGGCAAACCGTGCTGGCTTGCTGGCGGGCGGGGTCGAAAGGCGTTGTCATGGCGAGACTCGGAACGGGCAGGGTCGGGCATTATCCCCCAACCCCGCCAGCTCAACCAGCCTGGACTGTGGCCTCGCTGCGCGCTTTCAGCCAGCGCAGAACCTGCACGGGCTCCCAGCGACCGGGATCATAGAGCGCATACAGCAAGCCCTGGTAACCCACCACATCCAACCCTCGATGGTAGCCGGCCCGCTGAAACAGAGCCTCGATCTCAGCGAAGCAGGTATTGAAATGAACCTTGCCGAACGGCGTACGGTCATCGGTGACCAGGCCTTCGAGGCGCAGTTCCAGCACGGCGTCACATACCCGCTCCACCGGCATGCGGTTAACGCTGTACTTGAGTTGCTCGACATTGAGCATGGGCTTACCTCGATACTGTATTTATATACAGCATACGAACTTGCATACCCCGCCGTCAATTCATCCCCTCCTCACTGCAAACCTGGCAGGTAGCCTGTGCCCCTGCGGATGGTCAGCACTTCACGACGCGGCACGCCCGGCGTTACCGACAGGTGGACCCAACTGTCGAACTCGAGGATTATCTGGTCGAAACTCACCGCGCTTGCACTCACTTGGCGGACCACTTCTCGATTACTGATGCCGAATATCTCGAAGTCAGCGGCCAACCCGCGCAGGTGCTGGCTACGCGGGGAGCCGCCTATACGCTTGTTCAACGCGGGGGACCGGTAGCCACTGCTGATGATCACCGGCAGACCAAACAAAGCCCGCACCTGCTCAAGGGCGTCACAGAGCAGATGCAGGTTGCTGATGACTTGCTGCGATGGCGTATTGTCCAGCCCTTCCCGAGAGGCGACTTGCGAGACAATCATCTCTTCAAGGGTAAAATTTGGTGTGATGAACATGACTGCATTCTCGACGATGATGAGGTACCGGCGTCTGTCGCCGGCACGGCATCTTCGAGCAACAGCTCAACTCATGCAGGCAGGCGATGCTTCCCCTGCCGCTCTCATTGCTCGAGAAAGGCAACAACCTGTTCAGGATCGAACGGCCAGTGCAGTTCCGCCGAGGTATCGCAACGACGCAGCACGGGAATGATAAGCCCGTAGCGCTCGAACAGCGCCTCGCTCTCGGCGATATCGACCAGCTCGACCAGCAGACCATGATCGACGAAAGGCATGAGAACGGCTTCGGCCACTTCGCACAAGTGGCACCCAACGGTGCCGAAGAGTTGGCATTCAGGCAGCATGGGGGCAGGACCCGGTTTGGCATGGATGAGAAGCCTATTCTAGGTCGCTACCGCCCCATGTGCACCTGACCTCGCTCAATCCTGGCTGGTGGCACCGATGCGGTGCAGCGACAAGTCGGCGCCCTGGAACTCCTGCTCATGGCTCAGGCGCAGGCCTAGTACTGCGCGTATCAAGCCGTACACAACAAAGCCCCCAAGCAGCGCAATCAGTACCCCGGCCAGGCTTCCGATCAACTGGCTGATCAGGCTGACGCCCCCCATACCGCCAAGGCCTGCCTGGCCGAAGATGCCACAGGCTATCCCGCCCCATACGCCGCACAGCCCGTGCAATGGCCACACGCCTAGCACATCGTCGATCTTCCAGCGGTTTTGCGCGGCAGTGAAGCTCCACACGAACAACACACCGGCCACAAGGCCAGTAGCCAGCGCACCGATCGGATGCATCAGGTCTGAACCTGCACAGATCGCCACCAGACCAGCCAGCGGCCCGTTGTGCAGGAAACCAGGGTCGTTACGCCCGGCCAACAAAGCTGCCAGGGTGCCACCTACCATGGCCATCAGCGAATTGATCGCCACCAGGCCACTGACGCCTTGCAAGGTCTGTGCGCTCATGACGTTGAAGCCGAACCAGCCGATGATAAGGATCCAGGAGCCCAGTGCCAGGAACGGAATGCTCGACGGAGCGAAGGCCACCAGCCGACCATCACGGTACCGCCCCCGCCGTGCACCCAGCAGCAGCACTGCCACCAGTGCCAGCCAGCCGCCCATCGCATGCACCACCACAGACCCTGCAAAGTCATGGAACGGCGCACCAAAGCGCGCCTGCAGCCATGCCTGTGCGCCGAAGTTGCCATTCCATACCACGCCCTCGAAGAACGGATAAATGAAGGCTACGATCAACGCTGTGGCACACAGCTGAGGCACGAACCGCGCACGCTCGGCGATGCCCCCGGAGATGATTGCCGGTATCGCTGCTGCAAACGTCAGCAGGAAAAAGCATTTGACCAGAGCATAGCCGTGGTCGGCGGCCAGCTGGGATGCCGGGTGCAGAAAGCTCACGCCATAGGCAACCCAGTAACCGATGAAGAAATACACCAGCGCCGAGATGGCGAAATCGCTGAGTATCTTCGATAAGGCATTAACCTGGTTCTTGTGGCGCACGGTGCCCACTTCGAGAAACGCGAAGCCCGCGTGCATGGCAAGCACCAGAATGGCGCCCATGAGGATGAAGAGAGTATTGGAACCGTGGACCAGGGAGTCCATGGCGCTGTGCATGTTGTCCATGAAAAGGCAGACCTGCTGAAAAAGGCACCAGGACAGTTCAAGAACCTGCATCCATGCACCGGATCGGTGCCAGCCCACTGCCCGGGTACGGTGAACCGAGCGAAGCCTGCGTGGTTTTTTCTTGGGTTTGTCGTGGATTGGGTTAAGGTTTATCGGTATCTGCCGGGGTCGACGCCCTGTATCGGCGCATCGCTCCGGTCTACGCCCCGCGTTGTGGCAATCTTCATTAGCAAGGCCCATACCAGCGACCAAGTGAACCTTCAGCGCACAACGAAACTCGAATTACCTACACACCTACACAGGGAAAGCACCATGGCCAGCAAATCGGCAAAGACTGCACAAGAAATATTGATGGCGGACTTCCAGGCTTTGGTCCGTGACACCGAGAAACTCCTGGCGGACACCGCCAACCTGGCGGGCGACCAGGCCGATGAGCTGCGTGAGCAGATCCACGAGCGCCTTACTCAGGCCCGGGAAACCTTGCAACTGACTCAGGAATCGGTGCGTGAGCGTGGCCAGGCGGCCTTGGGTAGTGCCGAGCATTACGTTCAGGAAAACCCTTGGCAGGCCATCGGCATTGCCGCAGGTGTCGGCCTGCTGATCGGGCTGCTGGCCAATCGGCGTTAAGGAGCTTCCATGGAGAATGACGCCATTGGTACCGGCGCTTCAGGCAGGCGCCTGGGCGCCGCGATACTGGGGCTGCTGCACAGCCATATCGAACTGTTCGGTATCGAACTGCAGGAGCAGAAAGGACGTACTCTGAGCCTGCTGCTGTTCGCTGGCCTGGCGCTGGTGTTCGCTCTGCTGCTGCTGACGGCCTTGTCGGGCCTGCTGCTGGTGTTGCTGTGGGACAGCTACCGCCTGGCAGGGATCATCGGCCTGTGTGTGTTTTATGGTGTGGCTGCACTGTATTGCGGCCTTCGCCTGAAGGCTGCGGTATTCGACGAGTCCTCGCCGTTTGGCGCCACCCTCGAAGAACTTGCCAAGGACCGGGAGCGCCTGCTGCCATGAGCTTGCCTGAACTACCCAATACGCGTAATCCACGGGAGCTGCGAAAAGCGCTGCTGCGCCTGCGCATGGAGATGCATCGCCAGCAGATCCGCCAGGAGTCCGGGCAAATGCTGCAACCACTGCACCGCCTGCGGGGCATGGGCGGCTCATTGCAAGATGGCCTGGGCATCAAGCACGCACCGCTGTGGGGCATTGGTGCGGTGGTTGCGCTGGGCTTTCTGACCGGCAAAGGGGTGCGCAGCGGCAACCTGTCTCGGCTGGTGCGCCTGGGCACTACCCTGCTGCCGCTGCTGAAGCTGTATCTGCAAGGCTCACGGCGCTCCTGAGCCATCTCCAGAGCCGGCACTCACAGGTGACCCCACGCGTTTCAAGCGTGACAAGCATCTGTGAGAGACGGCTTGCCGACGATAAGGCCGAGATTGATTTTCCGCTTGCATAGCCCTGCGCGACACCGGAAGCTACGCCATTCGACCTACAGGAGAGCGAGCCTTGGACTGGCATACACTGCTCACCCGCGAGCGCCTGGGCAAAGCCCTGTACAGCCCCGAGGAACTGGGGCGCAGCCCCTTCCACAAAGATCACGACCGGATCATCTTCTCAGGCGCGTTCCGCCGCCTGGGGCGCAAAACCCAAGTCCATCCCGTCTCCAGCAACGATCATATTCACACGCGCCTGACACATTCCCTTGAAGTAAGTTGCGTAGGGCGCTCATTGGGCATGCGCGTCGGCGAAACGCTGCGCGACAGCCTGCCAGACTGGTGCGAACCCAGTGATCTGGGCATGATCGTGCAGTCCGCCTGCCTGGCCCACGACATCGGCAACCCACCGTTCGGCCACTCAGGTGAAGATGCCATCCGCCACTGGTTCCAGCAGGCTGCAGGGCGCGGCTGGCTGGATGACATGACGGATGACGAGCGCGGCGACTTCCTCAACTTCGAAGGCAATGCTCAAGGGTTTCGCGTACTCACCCAGCTTGAGTATCACCAGTTCGATGGCGGTACCCGACTGACCTACGCCACCCTGGGTACTTATCTCAAATACCCTTGGACCGCCCGGCATGCCGATGCCCTGGGGTACAAGAAGCATAAGTTCGGCTGCTACCAGAGCGAATTGCCGCTGCTTGAACAGATCGCCCAGAAGCTCGGCCTGCCGCTACTGGAGCCGCAGCGCTGGGCGCGTCATCCTCTGGTCTACCTGATGGAGGCAGCCGATGACATTTGCTACGGCCTGATCGACCTGGAAGATGGCCTGGAGATGGAGTTGCTGCAGTACGCCGAAGTGGAGGCGCTGCTGCTCGACCTGGTGGGTGATGACTTGCCAGAAACGTATCGCCAGCTTGGCCCTGCAGATTCGCGGCGACGCAAGCTGGCCATCTTGCGTGGCAAAGCCATCGAGCACCTGACCAACGCCGCTGCGAGCGCCTTCGTCGAGCAACAGCAGGCATTGCTTGCCGGGCATTTGAGTGGCGACCTGGTCGAGCACATGCACGGCCCGGCCAAGCGCTGCGTGCTCCAGGCCAAGGACATGGCACGCAACAAGATATTCCAGGACAAGCGCAAGACGCTGCACGAAATCGGTGCCTACACTACCCTCGAAATCCTGCTTAACACGTTCTGTGCTGCGGCCCTCGAGCAGCATGGCGGGCGTACCCCCTCCTTCAAGAGCCGCCGCGTACTCGATCTGATTGGTAACAATGCCCCACACCCGCATGATTCTCTGCACAAAGCCTACCTACGCATGATCGATTTCATCGCCGGCATGACCGACAGCTATGCCAGCGAAATGGCCCGCGAGATGACCGGGCGGTCCAGCCCGACCTGAACCTGGGTACTGCCGCATGCATTTGCGCATGCGGCCCATTATGTTGAGGGATATTTCCTACAACTGCTGCCAACTGTTAAACAGAAAGAGCATCTACAAATAAAAAGTTACCAACAGACCTTTGACACCGAATCAAATCCTTACACTTCGTAGCTCTAATTGTCTTCTGCTGTAAGCCATTTCCCATATACGTTTAATCGCCACACTTCACACCCCATGTCAGATGCAACTGGGTTAAGGTGCCCCCTGCCTCGTCATCCGCCGCAGGGAAGTTGAACATGCACTCCGTATTTATTGTCGATGACCATCCCGTCATCCGCCTGGCTGTCCGTATGCTGCTTGAAAACCAGAACTACAAAGTCGTAGGCGAATCGGACAATGGCGTGGACGCCATGCAGATGATCCGCGAAACGCTGCCCGACCTAGTGATTCTCGATATCAGCATCCCCAAGCTTGATGGCCTCGAGGTACTCTCGCGCTTTCAAACCATGGCCTTGCCGCTGAAGGTGCTGATCCTGACTGCGCAATCGCCCGCGCTGTTCGCCGTACGCTGCATGCACTCAGGTGCAGCAGGCTATGTATGCAAACAGGAAGACCTGAGCGAACTGCTCAGCGCTATCAAGGCGGTACTTGCCGGATACAACTACTTTCCCAGCCAGGCCATCCACACCGGCCACGAAACAGCAGGCACTGATCTCACGCTTTTCCGCCAGGTCAATGATCGCGAACTGATGGTGCTGCAACTTTTCGCCCAAGGGCGCAGCAACAAGGAAATTGCCAAAGGCATGTTTCTCAGCAACAAGACCGTCAGCACTTACAAGAAGCGCCTGATGCAGAAGCTCCAGGTCGACACCTTGGTCGACCTTATTGAAATGGCCAAACGTAACGCGCTGGTCTGAGGTGTCAAATGGCGCGACTCATTGCCTGGCTGGCCCTTGCACTGCCATTGGCCTGCTGCGCAGCGCAGGCTTCTCAGCTTGAGGCGGTACCGTATTCCCTTCTTGCCCGCTCCTCTGCCTCACCGGTAACCCCGCAACTGAACGCGCAACAGAGGGAATGGCTGATGGGCCGCCAATACCTGAAGCTGGGCACGTCAGCACCGGACTATCCGCCCTTCGACATAACCAGTGGCGGGCGCGACTATCAGGGCCTCACCGCCGAATATGCCAGCCTGATCGGCAAGGTACTGCAAGTGCCGATTCGGGTGTTGCGCTATCCCAGCCGGCAAGCCGCAGTAGAGGCGCTCAAGAAAGGGGATATCGACTTGCTTGGCAGCGCCAATGGCTACGAAGCAGCGAGCGATGGCCTGGCGCTTTCGCACCCTTATGCCGTCGACCAGCCGGTGCTGGTGACCCGCGAAGACGAAAGCCGCACGCTCAACCGCGGCATGGACGGCATGCGCCTGGGCATGTTGTATCACTATCTGCCACGAGAAGAAGTCAGCACTGTATATCCCCAAGCCGAACTGCTGGCCTTCGGTTCGTCTTCCCAAGCCCTCAATGCCGTAGCGTTCGGGCAGGCTGACGTGTTCATCGGCGATACCATCTCCACTCACTATCAGCTCAATCGCGGTCATCTGCCGCGCCTGCGCATGGCGAGCTTCGGCAAACATGAAAGCGTCGGTTTCAGTTTTGCAATGCGCGCGCAAGATACCCATCTCAAGGATCTGGTGAACCTGGCCCTGGACCGCCAGCCAGCCGCCGTGCGCGCGAGCATCTTCAAACGCTGGAGTGCCGGCAGCGACCTGCTGCTGAGCGACCGTAAGCTACAGCTCACGACCGAAGAGGAGCAGTGGTTGCGCCGCCATCCTGTGATGCAGGTGGCCATCGACGAGACGGCCGCACCGCTGTCCTATTTCGACGGCAATGGCCATTTCCGCGGGATCACCGCCGACCTGCTGGACCTGATCCGCCTGCGTACAGGGCTGCGCTTCGAAGTGCAGCGTACCAACGGCATCGCCGAGATGATCGCCCGACTTGAGGACGGGCGCGTGAACATGATCGCAGCACTTGCCGTGGATGACATGAACGAGGAGCACTTGCACCTCAGCCGACCTTACCTGGAAAGCACCTATGTGCTGGTGACGCGCACCGAAACGCCCCAGTACACCTCACTGGAACAATTGCAGGGCCGCCGCATCGCCATTACCCGCTACAGCGAGATGTCCGAACTGCTGGCAACCCGGTACCCGCAGACCGGCTGGATCGAGACCGAGAGCCCCTACTATTCCATGGCACTGTTGAGCAGTGGCGCAGTCGATGCCGTCATCACGACCTTGATCGATGCCAATCATGCCGTGGCAGGTAACGCCAAACTGGTCATCCGCAGCACGGTCGGTACCGATCCTGCGAGCTTCGCCATGGCCTCCTCCGCGCAGGCAACAGAGTTGGCATCGATTCTGGACAAGGCGTTGCTGAGCATTTCGCCGGAAGAACTGGGGGTGATCAACAACCGCTGGAGTGGCTACAGCCAGCATGATGACAGCAATTGGCTGGGTTTCAGGCGCCTTGCCATGAAAGTGTTGCTGGGGACCGCTTTGCTCCTGCTGGGGGCGCTGCTGTGGAACGCCCGGTTGCGCCGCCAGATCAAACAGCGCCAGCACGCCGAACGCGCCCTGAACGATCAGCTGGAGTTCATGGGCGCACTGCTCAACGGCACCCCGCACCCGATGTATGTGCGGGACAGGGCGGGCTGCCTGCAAAGCTGCAATGCCAGTTATCTGGAAGCGGTGCAGGCGACCCTCGACGAGGTCATAGGCAGGCGCCTGGAAGACAGTCTGTTCGCTGGTTCGGAAAGTACCCGCCAGATCCATGCCGACTATCTGCAGGTGATGGCCGCCGGAGTTCCGCTCATCATCGACCGCCCCTTGCGGCTCAAGGATCGCGAAATCACGATCTACCACTGGATACTGCCGTACCGGGATTCACTCGGTGAAGTCCAGGGCATCATCGGTGGCTGGATCGACATCAGCGAGCGGCGCAAGCTGGTGCAGGAGCTGCGCGAGGCCAAGCAACTGGCTGATGATGCCAACCGCGCCAAGAGTACCTTCCTGGCTACCATCAGCCACGAGATTCGCACCCCAATGAACGCGGTCATCGGCATGCTCGAACTGGCGGTCAAGCGTGCCCATCAAGGGCAGATCGATCGCACCTCCCTGGAGGTCGCCCACCATTCGGCCAAGGACCTGTTGGGCCTGATCGGTGACATCCTGGATATCGTGCGTATCGAGTCCGGCCACCTGTCCCTTGCACCCGAGCCCGTCGACCTTGCGGCGCTGGTCGAATCGGTGAGTCGCGTGTTCGATGGCCAGGCACGGCAAAAAGGCCTGGCCTTCGACGTCGTCATCGCCCCCAGTGCCCGCTGCCACGTCCTGCTCGACCCACTACGCTTCAAGCAGATCCTGTCCAACCTGATCAGCAATGCCATCAAGTTCACCGGGCAGGGCCAAGTGCGCATCAGCCTGTGCCTGCGTGAAGAAGCCCCGTCAGCACCCCCGAGCCTGGAGCTGGAGGTGCGTGACACCGGCATTGGCATTCATGACGATGACTTGCAACGCCTTTTCAACCCATTCGTTCAGGCCAACCCACATAGCCAGGGCGCTCGCGCCGGCACGGGCCTGGGCCTGGCCATCTGCCGTAGCCTGTGCGAAATGATGGGCGCAAGCCTGAGCATCAAGAGCGTGCCGGATTTCGGCACGCAGGTTCGCTTCAGCGTACCGCTGCAACGTGTCGACGCACTGCCGCCGCAGGTGCTGGAAGCAGATGACATGGATGCACCCGATGCCCGGCTGAAGGTGCTGGTGATCGACGACCACCCGGCCAACCTGATGCTGATGGCCCAACAGCTGGGGTACCTGGGCCTGAGCCAGGCCACTGCCAGCGATGGCCGCGAAGGCCTGGAAAAATGGCGTGAAGGGCAATTCGACGTGATCGTCCTCGATTGCAACATGCCGCATATGAACGGCTATCAACTCGCCGCCGCCGTGCGCGCCGAAGAACGCCAGAACGGGCGTCCTCCCTGCGTGATCCTGGGCTATACCGCCAACGCCCAGCCCGAAGTCAGGCAAAAATGCCTCAGTGTCGGTATGGACGACTGCCTGCTCAAACCCATCAGCCTGCGCACACTGAGCCAACGCTTGGCGAATATCGCTCCCCAGCGGGAGCCGGCCGCAACAGAGAGGCCGTTCGATCTCAAAGGCCTGCACAGTATCGTTGGCGATAACCCCAATGACCGTGAACTGTTTCTCGAGGCCTTGCTGTTGAGCCTACAGCAGGACCTGGCAACGCTCATGGGCCTGGACCCTGAAGTCGAACCCGAGGCCGTCGGCGAGCAGGCACACAAGATCCTCAGCGCGGCGCGGATGCTGGAGGCGCAGCACTTAATGGCGGCCTGTGAGGCCCTGGAACAAAGCGGGTTGCCCGCATCACAGCTGAAACAGCGGCGACAGGCTTTGGCACGGCACATGCGCCGCGTAGAGAAAGCCTTGGCCAGAGAACTGACCAAGCCTCGATGAAGCGGGCGCCCGAGCGGGCGCCGCTTCAGCCATGCATCAGGAAGCCGGGTTGATCGGCTTTTCCGGATACCAGGCGTCCAGCAGCGGGCTGACTTCGATGGAGGTCAGTTCGCTACGGCCTTTGAGCCAGGCTTCGACAGTGGCACGTTGCTCTTCGCTGACCGAGCCACGCTCTGCCAGGCAAACCAGGCCGAAATCATCACCACCGACGTAGTCCAGGCCGTTGGCGTCCATGGCTTCTGCCAGGAAGGCGTCGAGGAAGGCATCGATGGCTTCGTCGGACAGGTCTTCCTTGAAACCCAGGTTCAATTCGAAACCCAGCTCCTGGAATTCATCAACGCACAGTTTCTTGCGCAGACGACGGGAACGGTTGGTAGCCATGAAACAATCCTCTTGAGTAATAACGCGCGGCACTTTAACAGTTTCCGCAGTACAACGGCGCTTTTCCGTCGAACGTGGCGCATGAGCGATGCGCTTGGGGCATAATGCGCACTATATTTCGTAGAGGGGCGATCATCTCATACAGCCCCTATGTCTTTTTCCCTCGTCCGCAGGGTATGAATCTCATATGATCAAATCGCTCCGCCCCCTCGTTCTCGCCGGCATGCTCCTGCCGTTCGCCATGCCCGGCCATGCCGCAGCTGTCAACACCACGCTGCCACCCAAGGTTCAGCAGGCGCTCAAAGCCAGCAAACTGCAGGACACAGCACTGTCGCTGGTGATGCTGCCGCTCAATGGCCCTGGCACGCCGACCGTGTTCAACGCCGATGTGTCGGTCAATCCGGCCTCGACCATGAAGCTGGTCACCACCTATGCAGCCCTCGAGCTGCTCGGCCCGACTTTCCAGTGGAAGACCGAGTTCTACACTGATGGCACGCTGAGCAACGGAGTGCTCAACGGCAACCTGTACCTCAAGGGCGGCGGTGACCCTAAGCTGAACATGGAGAAGCTGTGGCTATTGATGCGTGACCTGCGCGCCAACGGCGTTCGCACCATTACCGGCGACCTGGTGCTGGACCGCAGCCACTTCGTACAGCCCAACCTGCCTCATTTCAATGATGACGGCGGTGACGTGAACAAGCCCTTCCTGGTCAAGCCCGACTCCTTGCTGGTCAACCTCAAGGCTCTGCGCTTCGTCGCCCGCAACGACGGCGGCAAGGTGACCGTCGCCGTCGAGCCACCCATTGCGAGCATTCGCATCGACAATCAGGTCAAGGCAGTTGCCTCCAGAAAATGCACTGGCGATGTACGCTACAACCCGGTGCCTCAAGCCGATGGTATGAATGTTGTGGTCAGCGGCCAGCTGGGCGATGGCTGCAACTCGCAAACCTACCTCGCGCTGCTCGATCACCCAACCTACGCCGCCGGTGCCGTGCGCGCGATCTGGAACGAACTGGGGGGCAGCATCCAGGGCCGTGACCGCATCGAGAACGTGCCCAAGGGCGCTCGGCTGCTGGCACGGGCCTTCTCGCCCGACCTGGTGGAGGTGATCCGTGACATCAATAAATACAGCAACAACACGATGGCCCAACAGCTGTTCCTGAGCCTTGGCGCACAGTTCCGTACCGACGCCGATGGCGACGATGCCCGCGCAGCCCAGCGCGTGGTTCGCCAGTGGATGGCCAAGAAAGGTATCACCGCGCCCCACCTGGTGATGGAAAACGGCTCTGGCCTGTCGCGCGCTGAACGGGTAAGCACGCGCGAAATGGCCGCACTGCTGCAGGCGGCGTGGAATAGCCCCTACTCCGCCGAATTCATCAGTTCAATGCCGTTGGTGGGCATGGACGGCACCATGCGCAAGCGCCTCAAGCGTACCGCCTTGGCCGGTGAAGGCCACATCAAGACCGGCACCCTGAATACCGTACGCGCCATTGCCGGCTTCAGCCGTGACAGCAACGGCAATACCTGGGCAGTGGCGGCGATTCTCAACGACCCGAAACCCTGGGGGGCATCGCAGGTACTCGACCAGGTACTGCTGGACCTGTATCGCCAGCCCAAAGCCGCTAACCGGACGGTAGGCGTCAACCCATGATCTGACTTGGGCAAATACCGACTTCATCGCCGGCAAGCCGGCGATGAGGCCCGTACTGCCCGCTCAGTTCAACTCTGCCTCGACACGGTCCCTGCCTGCCTGCTTGGCCGCATAGACGCCGGCATCAGCCCGCAGCAGCAAGGCATCGGCCCCCTCCCCCGGCCGCCATCCGGCCACGCCAAAACTTGCAGTCACTTTGCCAACCCCGTCGACAGGCAAATTGCGCACCCCTTGCCATAGTTCCATCGCCAGGAGCCGCGCCTGTTCAGCATTGCTCCCAGGGCAAAGCACCATGAACTCCTCCCCACCAAGCCGGCAGAATACGTCCGTACGCCGCAGACGCTGGCCGATACGCTGGCAGAGGCTGCGCAATACATGATCCCCTACGGCATGGCCGTACTGGTCGTTGATCCTCTTGAAGTGATCGATGTCGAGCATGATCACTGCCAGTTCCTGATCATCACGCTGGGCGCGGTCCAATTCGGCCTTCAACCGCTCCTGGAAGTAGCGGCGGTTGTGGATACCGGTCAGGGCATCGGTCACCGACAGCGTACGCAAATCCTCCTCCACGCCCTTGAGGTCGGAAATGTCGGTCAGGTAACCATGCCAGAGCGTGCAACCGTCTTCACCAACCTCTGGCGTCGCCTCCCCGCGCACCCAGCGCAGCCCGGATTTGGGCAGGCACACACGGTACTCTTCACGCCAAGGAGACAAGTGTTCGGCCGAGTGGTGCACGGAGCGTCGCACACGCTCCAGGTCATCGGGATGAATACGCTCGAACACCACCGTGGCGTCCTCATGCAGCAACTGCAAGTCGATCTCGTAGATATCGAACAGCCCCTGGCTGGCATAGGGGAAACAGGAATGGCCGTTGGCGTCGAGGCGATACTGATAAATGCCGCCCGGCACCTCGGCACTGAGCTTCTCCAGCAGCCGATCACGCATTGCCAGCGCCTCATGCACGCGACGCTGCTCGGTGACATCAATGCAAATTGCCAGGTAACCCACCCATAGCCCCTGTTCGTCGAGCACTGCGGTCACCAGCATGTTGGCCAACAGCTGGCTGCCGTCCTTGCGCACCAAGGTCCACTCGCCTGGCTGCGCGCTGCCCTCCTGCAGGGTCTCGGCGAACATCGCCTGGCCACCGTCAATGTGACGCCCGTAGCGCAGGCTCAGGGCATGGGCGCGCAGGCTGAGCTCCTCGGGCAGGACCAGGTGTTCCAGTTGCAGTTTCCCGACCGCGTCGCTGGCCGCGTAGCCAAGCATGCGTTCGGCACCGGCATTGAAGGTGCTGACCACACCCTTCAGGCTGGTCGCGATGATAGCGACCTGGGTAGCGGCATCGAGCACACTGCGCAGCTGATTATGCGTCTCGCGCAACGACTGCTCACTGACGCGCAACTCAGCGGTGCGCTGCTCTACCAACTTGAGCGCACGTTGCCGCTGGCCGAACAGGCTGTACAGCAAGGCACTGAGCAACAGGCTCAGCAGGCCACCGAGCAAGCCCACCGCCAGCGCCGCTGAGGAGCGGTTGCCCTGCATGAACACCTGGCTTGGGCGGATATCAAGCTGGAAATGATGGTCGGCCAGATGTAACAGCTGCGTGGTGACCAACGCCAACGGCGCGGCCGGGTTCTGCGAGTCGAACAACAGTTCATGGCCATCGCGCCCACTTGGGTCGACGATCCGTACCACCAGGTTGTCCTCGGCAATTGCCGGCAGGCCGTCGGTGATCAGTTGCCGCAGGTTCAGCAGCGCCATGACATACCCTGAGGGGCTATCAGCCTGCGCGGTGTAGAACACCGGCGCCACCATCAACAACCCGCGGGCGTAGCCGGGCGCCACACTGATCATGTCAATCGGCGCCGACACTGCCATGCTGCCGGGCTCCAAGGCACGCATCAGGGTCTGGTCACGTACCGCCTGGCCGCGCAGGTCCAGCCCGTAGGGTTGCCCCTGCATCTGGGTGGCCTGGGTGTAAAGCACGGGGAAGTAGTGATCACGCGGCGGCGCCGGATGCCAATTACCCCGCTCGTCCAGGTCACGGATCAGGTAGGCCTGCCCCAAGGCGGCACTGGCCTGGCGCTCGAAGTCACGCCGCTGAGCGCCTTCGACCCGCGGTGCCCATGAGTAAGCCTGGGTGCGACGCAGCAGGGGGCGGGCGTAGCCGTCGAATTCGCGTGGGGTGATGTCATTGGAAAAGTTGAAAAAGCGCCGCAAGCTGTCCAGGCGCTGCTCCTGGTCATCGAAGCGCTCGGCGATACGGCTATAGCGCTCGCTGGCCAGCAGCTCGAAGCGCTGGCGCAGTTGCTGCTTGTAAAACGCATGCGTGGCCAGCGCCAGGGCAATCGACAGCAAGCTGCCGGCCACCAACGCCACCAACGCCACTGCCCAAGCAGCCATCGCCTCGCTGCACAGGCCCACCACCTTCGCACGCACGCCATACTTCGACATAGATCGGTCTCGTCACGTCAGCGTCCTGCGAAAATCATGCCCCTGTGCTGTGTTATAGCTATTGGCCATTAGCGATGCAATGTCGCCTGTCGCATTAGCGCAGTTGCAGGCGCCAGGCACGGTGGATGCGGTTGTTGCGGGCGAAGTCCGGGTCCAGTGTCTGCGCAGTGATTTCCTCAACCACGTAGCGTGCAGCCAGATGCTCGTCGAGCTGGAACTTGCGGAAGTTGTTGGAGAAGTACAGCACACCACCGGGCGCAAGACGCGCCATGGCCAGGTCGAGCAGTTGCACATGGTCACGCTGCACGTCGAACACACCTTCCATACGTTTGGAGTTGGAGAAGGTTGGAGGGTCGATGAAGATCAGGTCGTAAGTGTCGCGATTGGCTTCCAGCCAGGCCATGACATCACCCTGCTCCAGGCGATTGCGCTCGGAGAAGCCGTTCAGCGACAGGTTACGCCGCGCCCAGTCCAGGTAGGTCTTGGACAGGTCGACGCTGGTGGTGCTGCGCGCACCGCCCTTGGCGGCATGCACGCTGGCCGTGGCGGTGTAGCAGAACAGGTTGAGGAAGCGTTTGCCAGCGGCCTCGCGCTGGATGCGCATGCGCATCGGGCGGTGGTCGAGGAACAGGCCGGTGTCGAGGTAGTCGGTGAGGTTCACCAGCAGCCTGACGCCACCTTCGCTGACCTCCTGGAAGCGCCCTTCGGTGGCTTGGCGCTCGTACTGGCGGGTGCCGCTCTGCCGCTCGCGGCGCTTGAGCACCACGCGCTGCGGGTCGACGCCCAGCGCCTGGGGGATCGCCGACAAGGCATCGATCAGGCGCGCCTGGGCCTTTTCCGGGTCGATCGAGCGCGGTGCGGCGTATTCCTGTACGTGTACCCAATCCTGATAGAGGTCGACCGCCAAGGCATATTCAGGCATGTCGGCATCGTATACGCGGTAGCAGTCGATCTGCTCCTTGCGGGCCCACTTGCCCAGTTGCTTGAGGTTCTTCTGCAGGCGGTTGGCGAACATCTGAGCGCCTTCAGACAGGCGTGCAGGCTCACTGGCTACCGGCAGCGGTCGGTGGGTATCGCCGCTATCGGCCTGGGCCTCGCGACGTTCGCCGGTGACGAACTGGTCAGGCTGAATCTTGAACAGCAGCAGCTTGCACGGCAGCGCGCCGTTCCAGAACGCATATTGCTTGTGGCTACGGATGCCCATGCGCTTGCCCAGCTCCGGCGCACCGGTGAACACTGCGGCTTCCCAGCCCATGCACGCCTGGCGCAGGCGCTCGCCGAGGTTCTGGTAGAGGTACAGCAAGCTGGCTTCGTCACCCAGGCGCTCGCCGTAGGGCGGGTTACTGATGACCAGACCCTTCTGGTTCTGATCAGGGCGCGGTTCGAAGCTGGCGACTTCTCCCTGATAGATCTTGACCCATTCACTCAAGCCCGCGCGTTCGACGTTGTTGCGCCCCGGCTGGATCAGCCGCGGGTCTGCCTCGTAGCCGCGAATCCACAGCGGCGGCTTGGCCAGGCCGGCCTGTGCACGGGCCTGAGCCTCTTCGTGAACCTTGCGCCAGGTGGCCGGCACATGGCCAAGCCAGGCGCTGAAGCCCCAGCGCTCGCGCTTGAGGTTAGGTGCCATATCGGCGGCGATCATCGCCGCTTCGACCAGGAAGGTGCCTACACCGCACATCGGGTCGGCCAGGGCGCCACCCTCGGCGGCGATACGTGGCCAGCCGGCACGGATCAACACCGCCGCCGCCAGGTTTTCCTTGAGCGGTGCAGCACCTTGCTGCAGGCGATAGCCGCGCTGGTGCAGGCTGTGGCCGGAGAGGTCGAGTGAAAGAATCGCCTCGCCCCGGTCCAGACGCAGGTGAACACGCACGTCCGGGTCAACTTTTTCTACCGATGGGCGCAGACCTTCACGATTGCGCAGTTTGTCGACGATGGCATCCTTGACCTTCAGCGCGCCAAAGTGGGTGTTGTCGATGCCCGAGCCATGGCCGCTGAACTCGACCGCCAGGGTACCGTCGGCCGCCAGGTGATCAGCCCAGTCGACAGCGTTCACGCCATCGTAAAGGTCGTCGGCATTTTTCATGTTGAAGCGCTTGAGCACCAGCAGCACGCGGTTGGCCAGACGCGACCAGAGGCACAGGCGGTAGGCGGTTTCCATGTCGGCCGCGCCGCGGATGGCCGAGGTGTGCTCGCGCACATCGTCCAGGCCGAGGCCCTTGGCCTCTTCGGCAAGCAGGCCTTCAAGGCCTTTGGGGCAGGTGAGATAAAGTTCGAAACGGTCCGACATGTGTATTCCAGAGCCTTGGGCTATTTGAGTGACGAAGCGACGCATCGCCCCGCCGATGTTTGCCCGAACGCCCTTCCAGCAAGCGTCCGAGTGGCCTTCGTCTGCGCTATATGCTGCAGCTTATGGGCCGGGCCGCCTGATCGATCCGCTCTCGCCAGTGGCAGAGACAGCTTAGATCATCAGGCAGTACAAAAAATTTCTGTCGTCTTCAGGGTCGATGTGACCCTTCGTCGCATTACCAAATATTTCTTTCATCGCAGCGTAACGCTGGCGAAATGACGTCAAGGTTCAGCAAACCCCGATCATAGCGGGCTCAACGCCAAACAAGGTTGAGTCGCATTTATTTACTTATCCCTTCACCCTTGGAAACGTTACGTGCTTATGACAAATCGATCATTCCCTCGGTGACTCGCATTCGTTAGAACTGGTCTTAGGCCGCTTCGCAACGAAGTGGCACTTTCAGCCCGCCACGCCGGCAGCGGGCGCAAACCGGCAGAAAGACTCTGCCCGGCCTCGGAGAGGCCGACGGGACATTACAGTCAACAAGTGAGGGCAACACCCTATGAGAAGACTTAAGCGTGATCCGTTGGAAAGAGCATATTCACGTGGCTACCAATATGGGGTCACCGGCAAATCCCGCGAACTTTGCCCCTTCAATCTTCCTTCTGTTCGCCAAGCCTGGATTAACGGCTGGCGTGAAGGTCGCGGTGATAACTGGGACGGAATGACTGGCACCGCTGGCATCCATAGACTCAACGAAAATCACGCCGTTGGCTGAACGAGGACACTGAATTCGAGTCACCATGCACGCCCCATCCGGGCGGCGGGCTAAGGCCCAGGGGCCCCTTCGGGGCCCTTTTTTATGCCTGCGTGATCATGCCCGCGGCATTGCGGCGATCGCATCCACTGCTTCACGGATCAGCGCCGGCCCTCTATAGATGAAGCCTGAGTAGATCTGCACCAGGCTCGCGCCAGCGGCAATCTTCTCTGCGGCATGCCGGCCTTCGGTGATGCCACCTGCAGCAATAATCGGCATCTTACCGCCCAGCTCGGCCGACAGCACCTTGACGATATGGGTGCTCTTTTCCAGTACCGGCGCACCGGAAAGGCCGCCCGCCTCACCCCCATACGGCAGGTTTTCCACACCTTCACGGCCCATGGTGGTGTTGGTGGCGATCACCGCATCCATGCCCGATTCCATCAGCGTTGCCGCCACCAGCGCAGTTTCTTCATCACTCATGTCCGGCGCGATCTTGATCGCCAGCGGCACACGCTTGCCATGCTCGCCGGCCAGCTGCTCGCGGCGCTCGGCCAGGGCATCGAGCAGCTGCTTGAGCGAATCGCCGAACTGCAGGCTGCGAAGGCCTGGGGTATTGGGCGAGCTGATGTTCACGGTGATGTAGCTGGCGTGGCCATAGACCTTGTTCAGGCAGATCAGGTAATCGTCGACCGCGCGCTCTACCGGGGTGTCGAAGTTCTTGCCAATGTTGATACCCAGCACACCGTCATAACGCGCGGCGCGTACCCGCTCGAGCAGGTGATCGACGCCCAGGTTGTTGAAGCCCATGCGGTTGATGATTGCAGTGGCCTCTGGCAGGCGGAACAAGCGCGGCTTCGGGTTGCCCGGCTGCGCTCGCGGGGTCACGGTGCCGATCTCGACAAAACCGAAACCCAGCTGGGCAAAGCCATCGATGGCCGCGCCATTCTTGTCCAGGCCTGCCGCCAGGCCGACCGGGTTGGCGAAGTTCAAGCCCATCACCGACACCGGCAATGCCGCCGGCTGCTTGCACAGCACGCCGTTGAGCCCGAGGCGGCCACCGGCGCCGATCAGGTCCAGGGACAGGTCATGGGAGGTTTCCGGGGAAAGCTTGAACAGCAGCTGGCGGGCCAGGGTATACATGGGCGGGCAAGGCTCGGGGTGAGTGAGGTTGCGATTATAGCCAGCGTACGGCCGGCATGACAGCGCCTTGGCACATGCGTTGCTACATCGCCTGCACACAGCCTATTCAGTACAGGCGAGGATCTACGTGAATACATCACCCCTGGCATGGGTCAACGGCAGCGATGCGCCAGAAAAGCCCAGCCTCGATATCGGTTTCATGGCCCTGACCGATTGTGCTTCGGTTGTGGTAGCGGCCACCCAGGGCTTCGCCCAGCAACACGGCCTTACCCTCAACCTCAAACGCCAGGGCTCATGGGCCGGCCTACGCGACAAACTGGCCAGCGGTGAACTGGATGCCGCTCATTGCCTCTATGGCCTGGTCTATGCCGTGCACCTGGGCATCGGCGGGGTGCCGGCCAGCGACATGGCGGTGCTCATGGGGCTGAACCAGAATGCCCAGGCCATCAACCTCTCCCCCGCACTTCAGCGCAAGGGCGTGACCACACCTGAAGCACTAGCGCGCCAAGTGCACCAGCAGGGTGCAAAACTGACCTTCGCCCAGACATTCCCCACTGGCACCCATGCCATGTGGCTGTATTACTGGCTGGCGAGCCAAGGCATTCACCCCCTTCACGACGTCAATAGCGTGGTAGTGCCACCGGCGCAGATGATGGCGCACATCCAGGCAGGCCGGATCGATGGCTTCTGCGTCGGCGAACCCTGGGCTGGCGCCGCCGTGGCCCAGGGCCAGGGCTTTACCTTGGCCACCAGCCAGTCGATCTGGCCCGACCACCCGGAAAAAGTCCTGGCCTGCGCCCGCACCTTTGCCGAGCAGTACCCAAACAGCGCCCGGGCGCTGATCAAAGCGATCCTCGCCGCCAGCCGCTTCATCGAACAAAGCCGGGAAAATCGCCACGGCACCGCGCAACTGCTCAGCGGCAGCGCCTACCTGGACACGCCCATTGAAAACGTCGAACCGCGGCTGCTCGGGGTGTATCACGACGGCCTTGGCAACCACTGGCAGGACCATCATGCCCTGCGCCTGTTCGATCAGGGGCGGGCCAATGTGCCTTACCTGTCCGACGGCATGTGGTTCATGACCCAGTTCCGTCGCTGGGGGCTGCTGCGCGATGATCCCGACTACCTCGGCGTGGCGCGCCAGGTCCAGCAGTTGGCGCTTTACCAGCAAGCCGCCGATGCCCTGGGCGTGGCTTGCCCTGGCACGCCCATGCGCAGCAGCCTGCTGATCGACGGTATCCGCTGGGATGGCAGCGACCCATACGGCTATGCCCGCAGCTTCAGCCTGCACGCCTTGGGCGATACGCCCGATGCCCGTATCGGTCTGTGAGGGTCACCAACATGCTGCGCATCCTGCTGATCGACGATACCCAGAACAAGCTCGGCCGCCTCAAGGCTGCACTGCGCGAAGCCGGCTTCGAGGTGATCGAGGCGCCAGACCTGACCATCGACCTGCCCGCCTGCGTCGAAATGGTGCGCCCGGACGTGGTGTTGATCGATACCGATTCACCCGACCGCGACGTGATGGAACAGGTAGTAATGGTGAGCCGCGACCAGCCGCGGCCGATTGTGCTGTTCACCGACGAGCATGACCCGGGGGTGATGCGCCAGGCGATCCAGGCCGGGGTCAGCGCGTACATCGTCGAGGGCATCCACGCCGCCCGCTTGCAGCCAATCCTGGACGTGGCCATGGCCCGCTTCGAGAGCGATCAGGCGCTCAGGGCCCAGCTGCTGGCCCGCGACCAGCAACTGGCCGAACGCAAGCGCATCGAGCAGGCCAAGGGTCTGCTGATGAAAATGAAAGACTGCAACGAAGAACAGGCTTACACCCTGATGCGCCGGCAGGCCATGAGCCGCCAGCAGAAGCTGATC
This sequence comes from Pseudomonas putida, assembly GCF_016406145.1. Classification (NCBI taxonomy): domain Bacteria; kingdom Pseudomonadati; phylum Pseudomonadota; class Gammaproteobacteria; order Pseudomonadales; family Pseudomonadaceae; genus Pseudomonas; species Pseudomonas putida. The sequence continues at coordinate 1,786,417 of NZ_CP066306.1, read as the reverse complement.
CAGGTGGCAGAGCAGATCATCGCCATGCACGAGATGCTGGGGTAAGCAGGCGGCCGTACAATGTTGGCCCAGCTCTTGCTGAAGATATCGCACCGGTAGCCAACGGCGGTTGCCCACAAACCCCGACAAAGACGTCGCTCACCCCTCCATGCCAGTGGACCGGGTAGCGGCGTCTTTTCGTTTCCGTTGCATTGCCCAGTGAGGTGTTCGATGAGTACCAGCTTCTGGAAATCCGGGCATGTGCCCACGCTGTTCGCTGCGTTCCTGTATTTCGACCTGAGCTTCATGGTGTGGTACCTGCTCGGCCCGCTGGCCGTACAGATCGCCGCCGACCTGCAATTGAGTGCACAGCAACGGGGCCTGATGGTCGCAACACCCATCCTCGCCGGTGCCGTGCTGCGTTTTGCCATGGGCCTGCTGGTCGACCGCCTTTCACCGAAAACCGCCGGGTTGATCGGCCAGGTCATCGTCATTGTCGCCCTGGCCTGTGCCTGGTACCTGGGCGTGCACACCTACGAGCAAGCCCTGCTGCTCGGTGTATTCCTCGGCGTTGCTGGCGCCTCGTTCGCCGTGTCGCTGCCGCTGGCCTCGCAATGGTACCCGCCGCAACACCAGGGCAAGGCGATGGGCATCGCTGGCGCGGGCAACTCCGGCACCGTCTTCGCAGCGTTGCTGGCCCCGCTGCTGGCCGCAGGCTTTGGCTGGAACAATGTGTTCGGTTTCGCCGTGATCCCGCTGCTGGTGACGGTCGTGGTGTTCGCCCTGCTCGCGCGCAATGCACCACAACGGCCCAAGCCAAAGGCCATGGCCGACTACCTCAAGGCGCTGGGTGATCGCGACAGCTGGTGGTTCATGTTCTTCTACAGCGTCACCTTCGGCGGCTTCATCGGCCTGGCGAGCGCCCTGCCCGGCTATTTCAGCGACCAGTACGGCCTCAGCCCGATCACGGCAGGCTACTACACCGCCGCCTGCGTATTCGCCGGCAGCCTGATGCGCCCGCTGGGCGGCGCCCTGGCCGACCGATTCGGCGGCATCCGCACCCTGCTTGGCATGTACAGCGTGGCCGCCATCTGCATTGCTGCCGTCGGCTTCAACCTGCCCAGCGCCACAGCGGCCCTGGCGTTGTTCGTCAGCGCCATGCTCGGCCTGGGCGCGGGTAACGGCGCGGTGTTCCAGCTGGTCCCCCAACGCTTCCGCCAGGAGATCGGCGTGATGACCGGACTGATCGGCATGGCCGGCGGCATCGGCGGCTTCCTGCTGGCAGCCGGGCTCGGCACCATCAAGCAGCACACCGGTGACTACCAGATGGGCCTGTGGCTGTTTGCCAGCCTGGGCCTGCTGGCCTGGTTCGGACTGCTCGGGGTCAAGCAGCGCTGGCGCACCACCTGGGGTTCTGCAGCGGTCACCGCAGCGCGGGTCTGAGGCGAACCGATGAGCCTGCAACTGAGTTTCGCCCAGGCCAGCGCCACGGGGCCGCGCGAGGAGAACCAAGACGCCTTGCGCCTGGTCACCCCGGCGCCGGAGCTTGCCGCCAGCAAGGGTTACCTGTTCGCCCTTGCCGACGGCGTCAGCCAATGTGCTGACGGCGGCCTTGCCGCACGTGCCAGCTTGCAGGCCTTGGCCATGGATTATTACGCCACCCCCGCCACCTGGGGCGTGGCGCAGGCACTGGACCGCCTGCTGTCGGCACAAAACCGCTGGCTGCGCGCTCAGGGCAGCCAGCCGCTCCTGACCACGCTCAGCGCGCTGGTGCTGCGCGGGCGCCGCTTCACCTTGGCACACGTCGGCGACTGCCGCGCCTATCGCTGGCATGACGGCCGCCTGCAGTGCCTGAGTGAAGACCATGTGTGGGACCAACCCGGCATGCAGCACGTGCTCAAACGCGCACTGGGCCTGGACCAACACCTGCTGGTGGACTACCTGGACGGTGAGCTGCAGCCCGGCGAGTGCTATCTGTTGCTCAGTGACGGAGTCTGGGCCAGCCTGGGTGACCAGCACATCCAGGCCGTGCTGCGCGAGCAGCCCGATCTGCAACTGGCCGCCGATACACTGGTCGCCAGCGCCCACCACAATGGCAGCCAGGACAATGCCAGCGCCCTGCTGGTACGGGTCGAGCGCGTGGGCACGGCCAACCTTGGCGATACCCTGGTTCAACTGCAGCAATGGCCCTTACCCCGCGAACTGCGCGAAGGCCAGGCAATTGATGGCTGGCAGATCGAGGCGCGCCTGGCACAAAGCCGCCAATCGCTGTTGTACCGCGTTCGCGACAGCCAGGGCCAGCCGTGGCTACTGAAAACCTTGCCCGCGGAACGCGAACAAGAGCCGGGTGCTGCCCAGGCGCTGTTGCTTGAGGAATGGTTCCTGCGCCGCGTAGCCGGCCGCCATTTCCCCGAACTGCACGCCGCCAGTCAGCGCCAGCACCTGTATTACGTGATGCGCGAGCACAGCGGCCGAACCCTGGCCGCGCAGCTAGCCGAGCAGGGCCCGTTGCCGCTGGCCCAATGGCTGGAAGTGGCCCGCCAGTTACTGCAGGCCGTTGGTGTGCTGCACCGACGCAACCTGCTGCACCGTGACATCAAGCCCGACAATCTGCACCTGGGCGAAGACGGCCAACTGCGCCTGCTGGACTTCGGCCTGGCGTACTGCCCAGGGCTGTCCGAGGACCCGCGCCACGAGCTGCCAGGCACGCCTTCGTACATCGCCCCGGAAGCCTTCGAAGGCCAGCCACCGAGCCCGCGCCAAGACCTCTACGCAGTGGGTGTGACGCTCTACCACCTGTTGACCGGGCATTACCCCTATGGCGAGGTCGAAGCTTTCCAGCGCCCGCGCTTTGGCCAACCGGTCAATGCCGCGCGTTATCGCCCCGACTTGCCGGAATGGCTGCAGCACAACCTGCAGCAAGCCGTGGCCACGGACCCGGCGCAGCGCTTCGAAACCGCTGAACACTGGTTGCTGCTGCTCGAACGTGGTGACCGCCAGGCGCTCAACAGCCATCCACGCCCACTGCTTGAACGGGAGCCACTGAAGGTCTGGCGCACCCTGGCCCTGCTGTCCCTGCTGCTCAACCTGATACTGCTGTTCAGCCTGTTCAAGGGCTGAGCACGCCTTGCCGATGAGGAAACCCTGATGAATGCGAAAGTCTGGCTGGTCGGTGCCGGCCCCGGTGACCCTGAACTGCTCACCCTCAAGGCGGTACGTGCGCTGCAACAGGCCCATGTAGTGATGATCGACGACCTGGTCAACCCGGCCGTGCTGGAACACTGCCCGAAGGCACGGGTGATCGCCGTGGGCAAACGGGGTGGCTGCCGCTCCACGCCCCAGGCGTTCATTCAGCGCCTGATGCTGCGCCATGCGCGGCAGGGCCGCTGCGTTGTGCGGCTCAAAGGCGGCGACCCGTGCATTTTTGGACGTGGCGGCGAGGAGGCCTTGTGGCTGCAAGGGCATGGCATCGAGGTGGAAGTGGTAAACGGTATTACTGCAGGCCTGGCAGGCGCGACCCAGTGTGGCATTTCGCTTACCTCACGCGGGATCAGCCGTGGCGTGACACTGGTGACCGCGCACACCCAGGATGACAGCGAGCTGAACTGGACGGCGCTGGCACAGGGTGGCACGACCCTGGTGGTGTACATGGGGGTGGCGAGGCTGGAGCAGATTCGCCAGGGCTTGCTGGACGGCGGCATGGCGCCGGGGATGCCGGTAGCGATGATCGAGAATGCGTCACTGCCTGGGCAGCGCGAGTGCCGCAGCGACTTGCGGGGGATGCTGGAGGATGCGCGGGCGTTCGGCTTGCGCAGCCCGGCAATCCTGGTGATTGGCGAGGTGGCAGGGAACCTGGAGGCCCATCAGCGGATGGCGGCAGCCGGATGATGCGGTGTTCATCGGCTTAAAGACCTTGCCTGGAAACTACATGCTCCAGACACGAAAAACCCGGCCGAGGCCGGGTTTTTCAGTCAAGCTTCAACCAATTACTTGGCTTGGGCTTCTACCTGAGCTTCAACGCGACGGTTGACAGCACGGCCGTCTTCGGTGGCGTTGTCGGCAACCGGACGGGTTTCGCCGTAGCCAACCGAGTCAACACGAGTCGACTCAACACCGTACTGCTGGGTCAGCACTTCCTTCACGGCGTTGGCACGACGCTCGGACAGCTTCTGGTTGTAAGCGTCTGGGCCCACGGAGTCAGTGTGACCTTCAACCACGGTGGTGGTCTGTGGGTACTGCTTCATGAAGTCAGCCAGGTTCTTGATGTCGCCGTAGCTGTTAGGCTTGACGACCGACTTGTCGAAGTCGAACTTGACGTCCAGCTCAACGCGAACGACTTCGGCAACAGCCGGGCAGCCATCAGCGTCAACGGTAACGTTGGCCGGGGTGTCTGGGCACTTGTCGACGTTGTCGCAAACGCCATCGTTGTCGCTGTCGGAGCAGACTTCAGCAACTGGAGCAGGAGCAGGGGCAACTTTGCCACCGCTGCCACCGAAGTTCAGACCCACACCAACGGTCGGGCCCCACTCGGTGTTGCCGTTGTCGATGTTGTACATGGCTTCAACGCCGGCACGGGCGAAGAACATGTCGGTGATGTACCACTTGGCGCCAGCGCCAACGTTGGCGAAGGTGGAGTGGTCACGGCCGCTACGAGTGGCCTGGCCCAGGCTCTCGTGAGCGAAACCAGCGGAAACGTACGGACGCAGCGCGTCGCCTACGGTACCGAAGTGGTAGGTAGCGTCGAGCTTGGCTTTGGAACCTTTGATGTCTTTGTTGAAGACTTCGCCACGAGCGTTGTGGGTCTCGTTGTAGCCCAGGTCCAGGGAGACGTCGTCGGTCAGGAAGTAACCGAGGCGAACACCAGGATTGGTGCCGTCGTTCTTGAAGTTACGCTCGCTGTCGTAGTACTGCTTGGTGACGTTGCCTTCGATCTCGACAGCGCCTTGGCCTTGTGCCAGAACGCCGAACGAAGTAGCTGCTACGAGCGAGCCAATGGCCAAGCCCAAGGTGTTTTTCAATTTCATCCGTTAAATCCCCATCTGGTGATAGTTAAGCAGTCCCACCAAAATCCGGCGGACAACTCGACGGCAAGTCTAGCAGAACTCGCCGATTCGTTAGAGATATTCGCAAGGGGCTAAGTTTCATCCAAACCTGCAAATTTCTCTCTAAGCTTGTCCAGCGCGCGCTTGTAGCGCATTTTCGTTGCGCTCAGACCCATGTGCATGATATCCGCGATCTCCTGAAATTCCAGTTCCGCAACAAATCGCAGCACCAGAATTTCCCGGTCGATCGGGTTCACATACACCAGCCACTTGTCCAGGCCACCCTTTTCTTCGGGTTTGGGTGCCTTGTCTTCAGACGCCTCTTCAACAGGGTCAAGACTCAAGGCATCCATCAACCGACGTTTGCGGCGCTCCTTGCGGTACTGGGTAATGCACTCGTTATAGGTAATGCTGTAGAGCCAGGTCTTGAACTTGGATTTACCCTCGAAGTTCTTCAGACCGTAAAGCACCTTGAGCATCACCTCCTGACAGACATCGTCAGCATCCCGGTCGTTCCCCAGATAACGCGCGCACACGTTGAACAGGGTCCGCTGGTAGCGCCGCATGAGCTCTTCATAGGCGCGGGTAACGTGATACAGCTCCTCATGCGAACGCGCCACCAACTCCTCGTCGGTGAGCTCGCGCGGGTCGTAACGCATGGGCGGCGAATGAACTTTATTCAAAACGAATCTGGCCGACAGTCAGGTCAATGTCGCCGCTCGGCCACGTGGGCGGATTTCTGCGGCGGCATACATTAACAGCTTTTGGACAATTAGCGGCTATTGACGCGTTGCTCGAGCAATACTCGATTAGACAACGACACCAGTTCGCCATCATCGGTCAGCAACGTCGTCTTTACCGTGCCGATCTCCTCGATCTGCCCCTCGACCTCTCCAATCCGCACCTGCTGGCCGACCTGGTAAAGCTCACGCACATAGATACCAGCCAGAATCTGCCCGGCGATTTCGCGACTGCCAAGCCCCATCGCAAGCGCAACGGCCAGACCAACGGTAATCAGCCCGATCACGATAACGTGGTTGAGCAGGTCGGTCTTGACCTCAAGCTGGCTGATCGCCACCGAAATGCTGATGATGATCACCAGGCCTTGGGTAATGCGCCCAAGACCTGCGGAGTACTCCAGGCCGATGCCTTCGGCAGCACCACGCACCAGGCCGTTGGCTACTTGCGCCAGCAGCACGCCAACCAGCAACACCAAAGCTGCGCCAAACACCTTGGGCAGGTATAGGGCAAGCATGTCGAGGGTTGCGGAGACGCGTTCGAGGCCAAGCGATTCGGCGGCAGAAACCAGGAAAATCAGCAGTACGAACCAGTAGACGATCTTGCCGATCAAGGTCGAGATCGGCACCTGAATGCCACCACGGCTGAGCATTTTGGTCAGACCGGTACCGGCCATAAGGCGATCCAGACCAAACTTGGCCAGCAGCTTGGACAACAACGTATCGAGCAGCTTGGCCACCACGAAACCGAGCAGCACCACCACCAGCGCGCCGAACAGGTTGGGGATGAAGTTCGCCACCTTGGTCCATAGGGCGGTCATGGCAGTGACCAGGCTCTGGGTCCAGAGATCGAGTTCCATATTCAATCGGCCTTATCAGCTTTGCTGCCAGCGGCAGCGTTACGGGCAGAAGTACGGCGCACCGGCGCGACATGCGCCGAGCCATTGTTCACGGCGATCAGCAGCGCCTGGCTCCAGCGGCCAAGCAGGCTGAACAGGTCACCGGCGCCAACCTGGCGGTTGGCGGTTTTCAACACGCGACCCAGGCACGCAGCGTCGTCCCGGTCCTCACCGGATGGCGACGCGTTGAGCAGGTCACGCAGGGATTGTTCAAACGGATCGTGCATGTGCACCTCGCGCAATGTCACTCAGAGACGAGAGCGGCGGGCGGTGGGTCACACATCGGCTCATGTTGGGGCCGGCTTGTCGGCGATTACGCCGGTACATTCCAATAAGCATTCAAATCCACCGCAACCGTCGAAACAGCCACCACTGCCCCACCGCCAGCCCGAGCACGACGATACAGGCAAACAGGAAGCCATATGGGTTTTCCGCCCCCGGAATGCCGCCGACATTGATCCCCAGCAACCCGGTGACGAAGCTCATGGGCAGGAAAATGCAGGTGATGATGCCAAAGCGGTACATGGTCCGGTTCATCCGCTCGCTGCGCCGCCGGTCCTCGCTTTCCAGTACCAGCGCGGCCCGCTCACGGGCCAGCTCCAGCTCCTCCAGGTAGCGGATCAGGCTGTTGTTCAGCTCGTTCCAGTAGTCAGCGTCCGCATCGGCGAACCAGCTCCACCGGCTGCGGGACAGCTGGGCATAGATTTCCCGCTGCGGGGCGAGAAAACGCCGCAAGCCAGCGGCTCGGCGCCGAATCTGTTGCAAGATGCCGTGCTCAGGGCTGTACCGTTCGTCGGATTCAACCTTTTCTTCCTCCAGGTCGACCAATTCCGACAGATCGTTGACCAAACCCTGAACTTTTTCGGTGAGTAATTCGCCCATCAGCAGTAGCAGCTCGGACGCCGATCTTGGCCCCCTGCCCTCGTCCAGCAGACGGAGAATTTCGTCACTGGCGCGCAAAGGCCGCAAGCGCAGCGAGATGACCCGCCGCGCCTGGGCAAAAATACGTACCGATACCATGTCTTCAGGCTCGGCGCCCGGGTTGAGATTCACCCCTCGCAAGAACAGCAGCAGTTGCTCATCGGCCAGCGGCAACAGGCGCGGACGGGTGTTTTCCTCCAGCAGCAAGTCGCAGGCGAACTCACTCAGGCCGCTCTCTTGCTGCAGCCAGGTACGGGTTTGGGGATGACTGCGATCCCAGTGCAGCCACAGGCTTTGCTGTGGCTGCAACTGCAGATCGTCCAGCTCGGTCCGGGGGATCGAGCGCGCGCCGCCTTTACCATCGAGCACCAGGGCGTGCACCAGCCCCCACTGCGCGTTGTCTTCCTCGAACATCAAAGCTCCATCAGCGCGTGCGGCGCATCACTGCGGCATTTCCAGCGGGCTTGGCGAGACGATCACGCCGTTGTTGTCGGCATACACATACTCACCAGGGCGGAACGTCACGCCGGCGAAGGTCACAGCCACATTGAGGTCGCCGATACCGCGCTTGTCGGTCTTCATCGGATGGCTGGCCAATGCCTGCACACCGACGCTGGTCTGGATCAGCACATCGACGTCACGCACGCAGCCATAGATCACCAGGCCTTCCCAGCCGTTTTTGGCAGCCTTTTCGGCAAGCATGTCACCGAGCAATGCACAGCGCAGCGAACCACCGCCATCGACCACCAGAACCTTGCCCTTGCCGTCGAGCTCAACCTGCTCTTTGACCCGCGAGTTGTCCTCGAAGCACTTGATGGTAACGATCTGGCCACCAAATGAATCGCGGCCACCGAAGTTGCTGAACATCGGTTCCAGCACCTGGACCAGGTCGGGGTAGGCGTCGCACAGGTCGGGCGTTACGTAATGCTGCATGGGAAGCTCCTGTCAGTCACAACGAAAGCGGGTGTCTGCCAAGGCTACACCGGCGAGGCTGTCGCAGTCATCCGGGACTGCTCGGTCATCTGCATTTCGCCTGTCGTGACCCAAGCGGGCCACGACACCCGGCAGAAAATCAGCTGACCGGGACAGGCTCCGCAACCACGGCCGCCCCATGCACCGGCAGCAACGGCTGGCGCAACCAGCGTTGCACCAACGGCCACACCTGCGCCTGCGCCGCCTTGCTCACCAGCATATCGACATGCCCGAACGCCTCGAAGCCTTCCTCGCGACCCAACCTGATGAACTGCTTGCGCTCGCCACCCATCTGATCGAACAGCTTGCGACAGGCCCACACTGGGTCCTGGAAGTCTCCCGCGCCAGCCACTGCCAGCACCGGCACATCTACCTGAGCAAGCCCCGCCCACCAGTCACTGTCCTTGTCACCAAAACGGCCAAACAGGCCGTGCCAACGCATGCTTTCCAGCGCCAGCCCTATCGGTTCGTCCTCAGGCCCGCGCTTGAAACGCGACCCGGAAATCTGCCCCCAACGCTTGAGTAGCAGCTTCGCGCCCCAGGTCACGGGCGGTACCTTCAACGGCCAGTACACCCGGCTGATCTGCGTACCGAAGAACGCAGCACTGGCGACCTGCCCGGAATGCAGAAAACCACCGCCAAGCGCTGCCGCCAAGGTGGTACCGCCAAGCGAATGGCCTATCCAGTGGGGTGCTGTGCCGGACTGTTCTTCAACGAAGGCCGCGATCAGCGGCAAGTCATAGCGGGCATAGTCAGCGACCCGGTTGTGCCGCCACTTGTGATTGCGCGGCGACAACCCATGGCCACGCATTTCCGGGATCCATACATCGAAGCCCGCACGTGCAAGGTAAGCCCCCAGGCCAATGCCCTTGGGCGAATACCAGAAACGCCGATTGGAGAAACTGCCATGCAGGAGAATAACCGGCACGCCTTGGGCGCCGTCCTGGTCAGCTAGCCCCAGACGGGTCAAGGCCAGTTCCACGCTCGGATCAGGGCTGTTGCCGGCCTTGATCCGGTAGACGTCTTCGCTGAGGTCGCCGCGGCGCTCGGCACTGAGCAAGGCCACGGGAAATAAAACACTGCTGCTTTGCATAAGGTTGCTTGGTGCACAAAAAAGGGCGGGATCCATCACTGGAACTCGCCCTGGAAAAAACCAGGCGAGGGCACACCAGACGCGCCCCCGCATTTCATCTATCAGACCGCGCCCTGGCCCTCGGCCAGGAAGAACCAGGTCTCGAGTACCGAGTCCGGGTTGAGCGACACGCTTTCGATGCCTTGCTCCATCAGCCACTTGGCAAGGTCTGGGTGGTCCGACGGGCCCTGGCCGCAGATGCCGATGTACTTGCCAGCCTTGTTGCATGCCTGAATGGCATTGGCCAACAGCTTCTTCACCGCCGGGTTACGCTCGTCGAACAGGTGGGCGATGATCCCCGAGTCGCGGTCCAGACCCAGGGTCAGCTGGGTCAGGTCGTTGGAACCGATGGAGAAGCCGTCGAAGTACTCAAGGAACTCTTCAGCCAGGATGGCGTTGGACGGCAGCTCGCACATCATGATCACGCGCAGGCCATTGTCGCCACGGGCCAGGCCGTTTTCGGCCAGCAGGTCGACCACTTGGCTGGCTTCGCCCAAGGTGCGCACGAATGGCACCATGATCTCGACGTTGGTCAGGCCCATCTCGTTACGCACGCGCTTCAGTGCACGGCATTCGAGCTCGAAGCAGTCACGGAACGACTCGCTGATATAGCGCGAAGCACCGCGGAAACCCAGCATCGGGTTTTCTTCTTCCGGCTCGTACAATTTGCCGCCGATCAGGTTGGCGTACTCGTTGGACTTGAAGTCCGACAGGCGCACGATGACTTTTTTCGGGTAGAAGGCCGCAGCCAGGGTGCTGATACCCTCGACCAGCTTCTCGACATAGAAGCCGACCGGGTCGTTGTAGCCGGCGATGCGCTTGTCGACGCTTTCTTTGAGCTCCGGCGGCAGGCCGGCGTAGTTCAGCAGCGCCTTGGGGTGCACGCCGATCATGCGGTTGATGATGAACTCCAGGCGCGCCAGGCCGACACCGGCGTTGGGCAACTGGGCGAAATCGAAGGCGCGGTCCGGGTTACCGACGTTCATCATGATCTTGAACGGCAGGTCGGGCATGGCATCGACCGAGTTCTGCTTGACGTCGAAGCCCAGCTCACCTTCAAAAATGAAGCCGGTATCGCCTTCGGCGCAGGACACGGTCACGCCCTGGCCATCCTTGAGCAGTTGGGTGGCGTTGCCACAACCGACCACTGCCGGAATACCCAGCTCGCGGGCGATGATCGCCGCGTGGCAGGTACGCCCGCCGCGGTTGGTGACGATGGCGCTGGCGCGCTTCATCACCGGCTCCCAGTCCGGGTCGGTCATGTCCGAGACCAGCACGTCGCCCGGCTGCACCTTGTCCATCTCGGACACGTCCTTGATCACGCGGACCTTGCCGGCGCCGATGCGCTGGCCGATGGCGCGGCCTTCGACCAGTACGGTGCCCTTCTCCTTGAGCAGGTAACGCTCCATGACGTTGGCGCTGGCGCGGCTCTTCACGGTTTCCGGGCGGGCCTGCACGATGTAGAGCTTGCCGTCGTCACCGTCCTTGGCCCATTCGATGTCCATCGGGCGCTGGTAGTGCTGCTCGATGATCATGGCCTGCTTGGCCAGCTCGCTGACCTCGGCGTCGGTCAGGCAGAAGCGCGCACGCTCGGCGCGGTCGACTTCGACGGTCTTGACCGAGCGACCGGCCTTGGCCTCGTCGCCGTAGATCATCTTGATCGCCTTGCTGCCCAGGTTGCGGCGCAGGATGGCCGGGCGGCCGGCCTGCAGGGTGTTCTTGTGTACGTAGAACTCGTCAGGGTTGACCGCACCCTGCACCACGGTCTCGCCGAGGCCGTACGCACCGGTAATGAACACCACATCGCGGAAACCCGACTCGGTGTCGAGGGTGAACATCACGCCGGCGGTGCCGGTTTCGGAGCGGACCATGCGCTGTACGCCGGCCGACAGGGCCACCAGCTTGTGGTCGAAGCCCTGGTGCACGCGGTAGGCGATGGCGCGGTCGTTGAACAGCGAGGCGAACACTTCCTTGGCCGCGCGGATCACGTTATCGACGCCACGGATGTTGAGGAAGGTTTCCTGCTGGCCGGCAAAAGAGGCATCCGGCAGGTCTTCGGCGGTGGCCGAGGAACGCACGGCGACGGCCATGTTGTCGTTGCCAGCGGCCATCTCGGCAAAGGCCGTACGGATTTCCGAATCCAGTCGAGCCGGGAACTCGGCCTCCATGACCCACTGGCGAATCTGCGCGCCGGTCTTGGTCAGGGCATTGATGTCATCGACATCCAGCGCGTCGAGCGCGGCGTGAATGCGGTCGTTCAGCCCGCTTTGCTCGAGAAAATCACGGTACGCCTGAGCCGTAGTGGCAAAGCCGCCCGGCACCGACACGCCGGCACCGGCAAGGTTACTGATCATCTCGCCCAGGGATGCGTTCTTGCCCCCCACATGCTCCACATCATGGACGCCGAGCTTATCGAGGGAAACTACGTACTCTACCAAGGTGATCTCTCCACTAACTGTATTGGAAAAGCTCAAGGGCGCCCGCCTGCCTTTTGACTGGGCCGGACGCTTGTGGCCTGTACCTGGAAAATAAGTGAGAATGCCGACAGCCGCATTCGGCAAACCGAACTTATCATATCCAAGAAACGTCATCAGCTTAAGGCCCAGATCGCAAATGAAACGAACCGCGTTCTTCATCTCCGATGGCACCGGCATCACTGCCGAAACCCTGGGCCAAAGCCTGCTCGCGCAATTCGATAGCATTCCGTTCAACAAATTTACGCGTCCGTACATCGACACGCCGGACAAGGCACGCACGATGGTGCAGCAAATCAATGCCGCCGCCGAGCGCGACGGCATGCGCCCGATCATCTTCGACACCATCGTCAATCAGGACATTCGTGAGATCCTGGCGACGTCGAACGGTTTCATGATCGACATTTTTTCGACGTTTTTATCCCCGCTCGAGCAGGAATTGACTGCCCATTCGTCGTATTCCGTAGGTAAATCGCACTCGATTGGCGGTAATTCCAACTATATGGAGCGCATCGAGGCGGTGAATTTCGCGCTCGATAACGACGACGGCGCCCGCACCCATTACTACGACAAGGCCGACCTGATCCTGGTCGGCGTGTCGCGTTGCGGCAAGACCCCAACCTGCCTGTACATGGCGATGCAGTTCGGCATTCGCGCGGCCAACTACCCGCTAACCGAAGACGACATGGAGCGCCTGCAGCTGCCGGCGGTGCTCAAGAAGCATCACAACAAGCTGTTCGGCCTGACCATCGACCCCGACCGCCTGACCGCCATCCGCCACGAGCGCAAGCCCAACAGCCGGTATTCGAGCTTTGCCCAGTGCGAGTTCGAGGTACGTGAGGTCGAGAGCCTGTTCCGGCGGGAGAACATTCCCAACATCAACTCCACGCATTTTTCGGTGGAGGAGATTTCGGCGAAGATCCTGGTGGAAAAAGGCGTGGAGCGGCGATTCAAATAACACGCGGCCCTGTAGGAGCGGCCTTGTGTCGCGAAAGGGGTGCGCAGCGCCCCCCACAATTCATGCATCAGGCTGATATTGCCGGGGCCGCTACGCGACCCTTTCGCGACACAAGGCCGCTCCTACCTGGGGGCCGATCATCCGTCAGGACGGCACGCCAGTATGAAAAAAGCCCCGACATCACTGCCGGGGCTTTTTCATTTCAGTTGACCGATCAGGACGGCACTGCCACCGCCTGCCCGCTCATCGCCAGGTCGACCAGCTCGCGGTTGGCCACCGCATACATCGCATAGTCGGTACCAGTCGCATTGCGCAGGTCGTCGAGCATGGCGCGCCAGCGCTCGACCATGACCCGATGCTGCTCGGCCCACAGCGCCACACGGGCATCCATGTCTTGCGGGGCATCAACCATCTGCAGCACCGAGATGGTGATGGCCCGTTGCTGCAGGTCGATATCGTCGCGGAACGCCTCACGGGCCAGGGCCTGCCAGTTGTTCTCGACCGGCAGGTTGCTGATTTCCTGCAAGTACCAGGTCAAGTCCAGCGCACTGCCCACGGCGAAGAACGCCTTGGCAACCTGGGCCGGCTCATGCCCGGTCACGTCCGCCGCTTCGATGATCGGCAACAACGTGTACAGGTGGCTGGTACCTGCCACCATGCGTGCGAGCAACTCCGGTACGCCGGCATCGACGAAGCTCTGGTAACGGACCATCCAGCGTTCGCGGGTCGGGCCCTCCAGCAGTTCGTCGAGTTTGAGCCCCAGCTGGGCGATTTTCGGCCCGAAGTGGGCAGTATCGCGCCCGGCGTCCTGCTCGTTGCGCCGGCTGCGCAGGAACCAACGGGTCGCACGGCGGCCCAAGCGCATCAGTTCGTCCATCAGGGCCAGCTGGATTTCTGCCGGTACCTGGTAGTCCAACGCCTCTATCTGGCGGAACCAGTGCGGCAGATGGAAGATGTCACGCACGATCACATAGGCCCCGGCCACGTTGGCCGGGCTCATGCCGGTCGACTCTTTGAGCCGCTGGACGAAGGTGATGCCCATGTTGTTGACCAGGTCGTTGGCGATCTGGGTGCTGACGATCTCGCGCTTGAGGCGATGGCGACGCATGGCTTCGGCAAACTTGCTGACCAGCGACGGCGGGAAAGCGGTTTCCATGTCGCGGGTCAGGTAGTCGTCGTCAGGCACCAGCGACTTGAGCAACTGCTCTTTGAGGTCGATCTTGCTGTAGGAAATCAACACGGACAGCTCGGCACGAGTCAGGCCCTGGCCTGCCGCCAGGCGCTCGGCCAATTGCTCTTCGGTCGGCAAGAACTCGATGGCACGGTCCAGCTTGCCACGGCTCTCGAGGTCGGCCATCAGGCGCTTGTACTCGGCGATCCGCTCGCGGGCGCGACGCGCCGCCAACGAAAGCGCCTGGGTCTGCTTGTAGTTGTTGCCCAGCACCAGCCCGCCCACTTCATCGGTCATGCTGCCAAGCAACTGGTTGCGCTGCTTCTCGGTCATGTCGCCACCCTGCACCACTTCGTTGAGCAGGATCTTGATGTTGACCTCGTGGTCGGAGCAGTCCACGCCACCAGCGTTGTCGATGAAGTCGGTATTGGTGGCACCACCGTTCAGGCCGAACTCGACACGGCCAAGCTGGGTCATGCCGAGGTTGCCGCCCTCGCCCACCACCTTGCAGCGCAGTTCGTTGCCGTTGACCCGCAGCGCGTCATTGGCCTTGTCGCCGACATCGGCGTGGCTTTCGCTGCTGGCCTTGACGTAGGTACCGATGCCCCCATTCCACAGCAGGTCTACCGGCGCCTTGAGCAATGCATGCAGCAGCTCGGTCGGCGTCAGCCGGTCGGCCTCGATGGCGAAGCGTTCCTTCATTTGCGCAGTGATGGCGATGCTCTTGGCACTGCGCGGGAAGATCCCGCCGCCTTCGGACATGATGCTGGTGTCGTAATCGCTCCAGGCCGAACGCGGCAAGTCGAACAGCCGCTGGCGCTCGGCGAAGCTGCTGGCCGGGTCCGGGTTCGGGTCGATGAAGATGTGCAGATGGTTGAACGCCGCTACCAGCTGCAGCTTGTCGGACATCAGCAGGCCGTTGCCGAACACGTCACCGGCCATGTCACCGACGCCGATGACGGTGATCGGGTCCTGCTGCACATTGATGCCGCGCTCGCGGAAGTGGCGCTGCACGCCCACCCAGGCACCACGGGCGGTAATGCCCATCTTCTTGTGGTCGTAGCCGGCAGAGCCACCCGAGGCGAAGGCATCGCCCAGCCAGAAGCCGTAATCGATGGCGATGCCGTTGGCGATGTCGGAGAAGGTCGCGGTGCCCTTGTCGGCCGCCACCACCAGGTACGGGTCATCGTCATCGTGACGCACCACGTTGGCCGGTGGCACCACGCCGCCGTCCTTGAGGTTGTCGGTGATGTCGAGCAGGCCCGAGATGAAAATGCGGTAGCAGGCCACGCCTTCGGCGGCGATTTCGTCACGCGTGCCGCCCAGCGGCAAACGCCGCGGCAGGAAGCCGCCTTTGGCACCGACCGGCACGATTACCGAGTTCTTCACTTGCTGGGCTTTGACCAGCCCAAGCACCTCGGTACGGAAGTCCTCTTCACGGTCCGACCAGCGCAGGCCACCGCGCGCAACATTGCCGAAGCGCAGGTGCACACCCTCGACCCGAGGCGAATAGACGAAGATCTCGAACTTGGGTACCGGCTTGGGCAGCTCGGGGATCAGCTTGGGGTTGAACTTGAAGCTGAAGTACGACTTGCTCTGGCCGTTAGCATCAGGCTGGTAGAAGTTGGTGCGTAGGGTGGCCTTGATCAGGTCCAGATAGCGGCGCAGGATGCGGTCCTCGTTGAGCACCTGGACATCGTCCAGGGCGCTGAGGATGGCTTGTTCCAGACGTTGCTGCTTGTCGTCCAGGTCATCGGCAGTGAGCTTGCGCGCCAGGTAGAAGCGGGTCTTGAACAACCGGGTCAGCTCACGGGCGATGTCGGTGTGGTTGTTCAGGGTGCTGGCGATGTAGCCAAGGTCGAAGCCCAGGCGGATCTGCTTGAGGTAGCGGGCATAGGCGCGCAGCAGCGCCACGTCGCGCCATGGCAGGCCGGCAGTGAGCACCAGGCGGTTGAACGCGTCATTCTCGGCATCGCCCTGGACGATATGGATGAACGCGTCCTGGAGCACGTCGTTGAGTTGCTGGATGTCCAGGCTCAAGCCTTCGCTGTAGGTGAAGGCGAAATCGTGGATCCAGTATTCACGACCACTGGCGTGGCGCAAGCGATAGGGGAACTCGCCCAGCACGCGCAGGCCAAGATTTTCCAGGATCGGCAGCACGTCCGACAACGCCAATGGCGTGTCGGCGTGGTACAGCTTGCAGTGCAGCAAGCGTTCGCCCAGGCGCGTCAGCGGCTGGTAGAAGCTCATCGCCAGCGGCTTGCTTTCGGACAGGGCTAGCACATGTTGCAGGTCGACCACCGCCGAATGGGCGGCAAAGCGCTCACGGTAGCCGGCCGGGAAACCTTTGGGGAAA
Organism: Pseudomonas putida; assembly: GCF_016406145.1. NCBI lineage: Bacteria > Pseudomonadati > Pseudomonadota > Gammaproteobacteria > Pseudomonadales > Pseudomonadaceae > Pseudomonas > Pseudomonas putida. Next base: position 1,769,776 of record NZ_CP066306.1, on the reverse strand, counting down.
TCGGCGAGAATGTTGGTGCCCTGGGCTTCACCGAAGTTCTCCACCACCAGCGCGGCGTAGTCGTCATGCCACGAGCGACAGGCCTGGATCACTTCGTTTTCCAGTTGCTGCGGGTCGATGGCGATACGGTTCTTCGGATCGACGCGCAAAATCAGCTGCACGCGGGCCAGCACCGATTCGGAGAAGAACGTCCAGAACTCGCAGTCGCTGGCCTTCAGGCGCTCCATCAGCACCTGCTGGATCTTCTGCCGCACTTCGGTGGAATAGATTTCCCGTGGCACGTAGGCCAGGCAATAGCAGAAGCGCCCGTACGGGTCCTTGCGCAGGAACACACGGATCTTGTTGCGCTCCTGGATCTGCACGATCGACATCACCGTGCTGAACAGCTCGTCGATCGGAGTCTGGAACAGGTCGTCGCGTGGCAGCACTTCGAGTACCTGGGCCAGTTCCTTGCCCAGGTGTGCCTTGGCGTCGAAGCCGGAGCGGCGCTCGACCTCGGCGACCTTGACCCGGATATAAGGAATGGCATGCACGCTCTCGCCGTACACCGACGAGGTGTAAAGGCCCATGAAACGGTGCTCCTTGAGCACCTTGCCATCGGCGTCCAGCTGGCGGATCGAGACGTAATCCGGGTAGGCCGGGCGGTGGACCCGGCTGGGCAGTGCAGCCTTGGCGAACGACAACAGCAGCGGTTCTGCCAGGTAAGCCACGGCGTAGTCTTCGATACGCAGCTCTTCAGGCGTCAGGCCCACACGCAGGCGGCGCGGCAAGCCCAGGAACGACTGCTCGTCGTAGACCATCTGGCCGCCGGCGCTGTCGGCCTGCACGGTGAACTCTTCATAACCGAGGAAGGTGAAGTGGTTGTCCAGCAGCCACTCGAGGAACGCCTTGACCTCACCCTTTTCATGGTGCGCCGGCGCAAATGCGGTTTGCTCCACCTGCGCCATGACTTCCCGCAGCTTGGCTTTCATCGGTTCGAAATCGGCCACCGCCACCCGCACCTCGGCCAGCACCTGCTCGATTTCACGGGTGAGCACCGTCAATTCGGCAGCATTGGCGCAGCGGTCGATCTCCAGGTACATCAGCGATTCATGGCGCACACCCTCGCCCTGGGTACCCTTGGGCAGCAGTTCGAGCAGATTGCCCTTGGCGTCACGGCGCACACTCAGCACGGTGGTTTGCAGGGTGTGAATGCTGTAGCCGCGGCGGTTGAGCTCGGTACGTACAGAATCCACCAAAAACGGCAGGTCATGGTGCAGCACCTCGACCACGGTGTGGGTCGACTGCCAGCCATTGCGCTCGTAATCGGGGTTGTACACCCGCACCTGCGGGTGCTCGGGGTCGAAGCGCTCGATGATGCGCCAGGCGGAAAGGGTACAGCCGGCCAGGTCCGACAGCCTGCGCTGGGTGAGTTCGTCCATGGAAATGATGCCGAAGAACTGCTCGGCGAACAGCGCCACTTGTGGCAGTGACTGTTCGCTGATGTGCTGCGCCAGGGCCGCTTGCAGTTGATGCTGGAAGTCGGCTTTGCTGGCTGCGGTGAAGAACGCCATCTGTGGTACTCCGCTTGGGCTTTGTAATAATTGAAGCGTCGCGTACGTCCGACGATCACGGATCAACGATAGCCAACCCGTGGCAAGCCGGACGGTAATATTCAGGGCTCGCGGAAGCTTAACGACTGATCGGTCATCACCGCTTGCAGCGCTGCGACAATTTCGGTCAAGGGGGGGAAACTTTACGTTTATCGATGCCCCCAAGGCTGTCAGAATTCACTTTCGTTTCCATTGACCCGAGCCGCCTTCATGCAAATCAACACCGCCCTGCTGTTCGCCACCCCTTGCGATGACGAGGAAGACAACATGGCGACCTTGTGCTGCCACAGCGACAAGGGGCAGATGTTCCTGCTCACCCGCTACCCGGATGAGGACACCGTGGACCTGACCCTGGACGATGAACCGTCGACGCTCGATGGCCTGAAGGTGACCCTGAGCGCAAAGCGCCTGCTGATCGAAGTGGCGGCCGGGGACCGAGATGCGTTGAAGGGTGACGAAACGCTGGAGATCGTGCTGACGTCGGCGGGGACTGACCTGGAAGAGGTCGAACTGACCTTGCGCAATATTCTGGAGGGGACAGGGACCTTCGTCAGCGAGCTCTGAAAGTCTGCCTGACGCGGCCGTCCAACCGCGGACCGGTGGCTTCTCTGCGCGAGACGGCTCACCGGTGCGAGGGCCATGCCTGGCAACGCACACCTGATCGAAACGATTGACATCCCATACCCGCCACAGGCATTGTCTGACAACCTGACCACTAGGCAATCGCTTCCATGCTAGAACTCCAGCGCCCCGACACTCTGGTCGAACGGGTTGTCAGCGCCATCCGTGCAGAAATCGATTCCGGTCGCCTGGCCGCCGAAGCGCGCCTGCCCACTGAACAGCAACTGGCTGAACAACTGAACGTCAGCCGCTCGGTAGTGCGCGAAGCGGTAGCGCAGCTCAAGGCCGATGGCGTGCTGATCGCCCGCCGCGGGCTTGGCTCCTATATCTCGAAAACCCCCGGGGGCACGGTGTTCCGCTTCCCCGGCAGTACCGGTCGCAAACCCGACCTGGTGCAGATGTTCGAAATGCGCCTGTGGATCGAAACCCAGGCAGCGGCCATCGCCGCGCGCCGACGTGACGAACACGATCTGGCGAACATGGCCCAGGCCCTGCAGGAGATGCTCGACAAACGCAGCGACTTCGCCACTGCCTCGGCAGCTGATGTGGCCTTCCACAGGGCCATCGCCGAAGCCAGCAAGAACGATTACTTCGTGGCCTTCCATGACTTTCTCGGCGGCCAGTTGGCCAATGCACGGCGCACCGCCTGGGAAAACTCCGCAGCCCATTCGGTGGGCGGCTCGGCCGAAGCCAATCGCGAACACCAAGCGCTTTATCAGGCCATCGCCGACGGTGACCGCCAAAGGGCTGCGGCGTGTGCCGAAGCGCATCTGCGCGCCTCTGCCAAACGCCTGAAAATAGAACTACCTGCACTCGACTGATACCCAGAGCTTGCTGCGACCCGGCAAGCTCTTTTTTTTTACGCATCCATTAGTCTGACAACCTGATAAGCAGATCCACCGACAAGAATCACAAGGTACCCCTGCATGACATACGACTACTGCATCATCGGCGGCGGCATCGTCGGCCTGGCCACCGCGATGGCCCTGCTCCAACAACGCCCCGGGGCGTCATTGCTGATACTGGAAAAGGAGTCCAGCCTCGGCCGCCACCAGACGGGCCACAACAGTGGGGTGATCCATGCGGGCATTTACTATGCCCCGGGTAGCCTCAAGGCCGAGTTGTGCAAGCGTGGAGCCCTGGCGACCAAGGATTTTTGCCGCGAGCACGGCATTGCCTTCGATGTCTGCGGCAAACTGCTGGTGGCGTCCAACCCGCTGGAAATGCAGCGCATGCAGGCGCTGTACGAGCGTTCACAGCTCAACGGGCTGAAGGTCGAGCGGTTGGACGCCAGTGAACTCAGGCGCCGCGAACCCAATATCGCAGGCCTTGGTGCGCTGTTCGTCGATGCCACCGGCATCGTCGACTACAAGCAGGTGTGCGATGCCATGGCCAAGGTCATCGAGCAGGCCGGCGGCGAAGTGCGCCTGGCCACCACCGTGCAGGCCATCCGCGAGTTTGGCGATCATGTCGAAGTGTGCGATCACAGCCAGACCTGGCATGCCCGCCAGCTGGTCGCCTGCGCCGGCCTGCAATCCGACCGCCTGGCGCGCCTGGCCGGGGTAAAGATCGACCACCAGATAATCCCATTCCGCGGTGAGTACTATCGCCTGCCAGCCAGCAAGAACCAGATCGTCAACCACCTTATCTACCCGATTCCTGACCCACAGCTACCGTTCCTCGGTGTACACCTGACGCGCATGATCGACGGCAGTGTCACCGTCGGCCCCAACGCCGTGCTGGGTTTTGGCCGGGAAAACTACAGCAAGTTCGCGGTGAACTGGCGCGATGTGGCCGAGTACGTGCGCTTCCCTGGGTTCTGGAAAACGATCTGGAACAACCTCGGCTCCGGCACCACCGAGATGAAGAACTCGCTGTTCAAGCACGGCTACCTGGAGCAGTGCCGCAAGTACTGCCCGTCGCTGCAGGCCGGCGACCTGCTGCCCTTCGAGGCAGGCATCCGTGCCCAGGCCGTGATGCGCGACGGCACCTTGGTCCACGATTTTCTGTTCGCCGAGACCCCGCGCATGGTGCATGTCTGCAATGCACCGTCACCGGCTGCCACCTCGGCGATCCCCATCGGCCAGATGATCGCTGAAAAGATCCTCAAGGCCAGCTGAACCCTGCTGCACACCCCAACTACAAAGACAATAAGGAACATCAGATGTCGGTACACGAGGCGGCCCCGGCCGCGAGCGAGACACCAGCACAGAAACGCAAGCGCCTGCGCAAGGTGGCGGCGGCAACCATCTTCGGTTCGATGCTGGAGTGGTATGACTTCTACCTCTACGCGACCATGGCGGCGATCGTGTTCTCGAAGATTTTCTTCGATGCCAGCAACCCGGCAGTGGCTTCACTGCTGGCGTTCTCCACGTTTGCCATCGGTTTTGTCGCGCGCCCATTCGGCGGGGTTCTGTTTGGCTACCTGGGCGACCGCTTCGGCCGCAAGCATGTACTGGTTATCACGTTCTGCATGATGGGTGTGTGCACCGCGCTGATCGGTCTGATCCCCAGCTACGCCTCGATCGGTATCTGGGCACCGATTCTGCTGGTAGTGATCCGCATCATCCAGGGCCTGGGCGCCGGTGCAGAGCTGTCCGGGGCGGCCGTCACCTCCTACGAACATGCCAGCGAAGGCAAGCGCGGCAGCCAGGGCGCTTGGCCAGCACTGGGGCTCAACCTGGGCTTGCTGCTGTCGTCGCTGACCGTTTACCTGCTGACCATGAACGGCAACGAGTTTCTCCTCGCCGGTGGCTGGCGCATTCCGTTCATCGCCAGCATCGCCCTGGTGGCGATCGGCCTTTGGGTGCGTAAGAGCATTCCTGAGACACCGGACTTCAAAGAACTCGACAAGGCCGATGCCAAACCGCAGGAGTCACCGCTGAAACTGCTGTTCAGGAACGATCTCAAAGGCTTGGCCGTGGTGTTTTTCGTGGCCATCGGCTACAACGCTCTGAGCTACATATTCAAGACGTTCTCGCTGGCATACCTGACTCAGTTCAAAGGTGTCGAGGCACATGTCACCTCCCTGTCGGTGACCATCGCCAGCCTGGTGGCGATCTTTGCCGTACCGTTCTTCGGCTGGCTGTGCGACCGCTGGAGCAGCAAGACCGTGTTGATGCTCGGCGGCGTGCTGTCGGCGCTGTTTGCTTATCCATTCTTGCAGTTGCTGAGCAGCGGTGAGCCAACACTGATCTATGTGGCCATTGCCATCGGCACCGGCCTCCTCGCGCCAATGATGTTCGCCCCCCAGGGCTCGTTCCTTAGCCGGCAGTTCCCGACCCAGACGCGCTCTTCCGGTTTCGGCACCGGGCGCGAGATTGGCACTGCAGTGGCCGGCGGCCTGGCGCCCCTGGGCGGCCTTGCCTTGGTGGCGAACTCGGCGACCCACTCCACCGACGGCGTGGCTTTGATCCTGGCGGTTTCCGGTGTGCTGGTGGTGGTGTTTGCCTTGTGTGACCAAGGCCGCAAGCACTCCAGTTCGAAAAACTGACCCGGGCCGGCCTGCACATCGATAATGGTGGGCAGGCCGGCACCCGCATCAGCCAACCGGGTTCTTGTGCAGCACCCTGCCCGCCTTGCCCGGCCGGTCGATGTAAAACGAATCCAGCGCACTGTTATCCAGCCCTTTCACGGCGTTCCAGTGCGCCGATGTGTGTACATACTTTGCCTGCAGCAACGCTCGTTCCTGGGTCGTCAGGCGCGGTTGCGCACATTGCCCGAGGGCAAATTCATGCAGTTTGCGGCTGACAGGCAGCAACTCTGCCGGTAGGTGATGCGCATCGTCACTGCCCAGAGGGGCGAACGGTACGCCACCGCGCACGGCCAGTTCACGCATGATGCTGAGGTAGACACGTGACAGATGGCCATTGACTTCACGTTCTCGGTACACAGCGGCATACACCTGCTTTTCCGGGTCATCGCGCTTGGCTCGGCTGCCTTCGATCGGCACCTCCCAGCTGAGCAGCCTTGGCCGCGGATCGACCAGGCCTGCAAAAGTTGAGGTCAGCAGCGCATTGACCGCCGCATGGGCGCTTGTGCATTCAGCCGGCGTCGTCCGCGCGACCCGGCTCGACTGCGGTTTGCACAAAAGAACCTGCTCACGCATGTGCTCCCGATAACCGCCACCGATATTCGAGTGCACACCCGGCACGACTATGTCGTTGTCGCTGCGCACCAGCGGGAAGTTGTGGCGCTGCTCATCACCTGCCACCAGTTGCACCACCTGCCGTGCGACGAGCGTGTCCAGCCCGAGACGCAAACCGCCGTATTGATCGCTGGCAGGGTCGAAGCTGCCTTGCAAAGGTGCAACGATTGCCGCCACCGTATCGAACAGACCAATGAAGTTGATCGCCCGGTCCCCGTGCAGCTCAGCCGGCAAGCCCGCCTCATCCTTGCCCAGCCGATTGGCCAGATGCCTGGCCGCCGCAGCACCGCGACTGAAACCGAACAGGTCGAATTCGATGCACTTGGGTACAACCTGCGGATGCTCAGCCCGATAATCGCGCAGCTGCCTGCCAACCTCCACCAACGCCTGATCTACCCGGGCCGCCACCCCCGCGCTTCCACGCCCCGTCGCCTGGGCGAAGGACGAGTCAGGCGCACCGTGAGTTGTACCGATACCTTGCACATAAACGCTGAAATGGACCTGACCTAGCACAGGCCCGGAGGGATAAAGCGCGTGCAGCAGGGCAATGTTACTGCGGGCATTGGCGTAACTACCCCCTGCGCAACCGCGGCCGGTGGAAGCCAAGGGTGCAGCGTTGCCCTGATTGTTGCCGGTGCCATCGAAAAAAACGCCCACCCGCAGGGTGACCGGGGCAGGTATACCGTACTGCTTGCTCATCATCATGCTCCTTCATGATTCGAAGAGCACAAGCAAGCGACAGATCACCGCCACCGGGAATCGGAGAACACCTGAAACGCACGCGGATATTCCACCGCTTCAATGCGCATAAAAAACCGGGCCGTAATTGGTCGCCACCCCCCGGATAGATTAAAGTATCCACCCCTGCCAGGTCCGTCGCGCTCCGCGCCCGCCCTGGCCCAATCCCAGGAACCGCCGCCGATGGAACACCGTGAAGCGCTGATCGCGCTACGCACCTTTCTTTCCTCCCAGATCCTAGGCCAGGAAAAACTGGTCGAGCGGCTGTTGATCGTGCTGCTGGCCGACGGCCACATGCTGGTCGAGGGCGCCCCGGGCCTGGCCAAGACCAAGGCCATCAAAGAGCTGGCCGAAGGTGTCGAAGCGCAGTTCCATCGCATCCAGTTCACCCCTGATCTGCTCCCGGCCGACATTACCGGCACAGAAATCTACCGCCCGGAAACCGGCAGCTTCGTGTTCCAGCAGGGGCCGATCTTCCACAACCTGGTGCTGGCCGACGAAATCAACCGGGCACCGGCCAAGGTGCAGTCGGCGTTGCTCGAGGCAATGGCCGAACGCCAGGTCAGTGTCGGGCGCAGTACCTATGACCTGTCGCCGCTGTTTCTGGTCATGGCCACGCAAAACCCGATCGAGCAGGAAGGAACCTACCCCCTGCCGGAGGCCCAGCTCGACCGTTTCCTGATGCACGTGAAGATCGGCTTCCCCGATGCGGCGGTTGAGCGACGCATTCTGGCCCAGGCCCGCGGTGAAGCGCTGGGTGGCGAAGTCAAACCTGAACGGCGTGTCAGCCAGCAGGCCATCTTTGCTGCACGCAAGGAAATCCTTGGCCTGTACATGGCCGACGCGGTGGAGGAATACCTCGTGCAACTGGTCATGGCTACGCGCACGCCGGCCAAGTTCGATACCGAGCTGGCCGACTGGATCGCCTACGGCGCCAGCCCGCGCGGTTCCATCGCCCTGGATCGTTGTGCGCGGGCGCATGCCTGGCTGGCCGGGCGCGACTTCGTCAGCCCCGAGGATATCCAGGCCGTGCTGTTCGACGTGCTGCGCCACCGCATCATCCTGTCCTTTGAAGCCGAAGCGGCCGGGATCGACCAGGACCGCGTGGTCCAGCGCATCCTTGACGTCGTCGCCGTTGCCTGAGCCCATGCCCACCGCTCAGCAGGCCGAACCCGGCATCCGCATCGGCCTCGCCGAGCTGATCGACATGCGTCACCGCGTGCGCGAGATCCAGTTGTTCTCCCGGCCTGGCCAGCGCAGCCCGCTGGTCGGCCTGCACCACTCCAAGCTGCGCGGGCGCGGCGTGGACTTCGACCAGGTGCGCGTCTACCAGGCCGGTGACGACGTACGCAACATCGACTGGCGGGTCACCGCACGCACCCAAGAGCCGCATACCAAGCTGTTCCATGAAGAACGCGAGCGGCCGATCTTCATCCTCGTCGAGCAAAGCCAACGCCTGTTCTTCGGCTCGGGGCTGATGTTCAAGTCAGTGCTCGCGGCCCAGGCTGCGGCGCTGTTCGGCTGGGCTGCGCTAGGCCACAACGACCGCATCGGCGGGCTGGTGTTCGGCGATGATGAGCACCACGAAATCAAGCCGCGGCGCAGCAAGCAGAGCCTGCTGCAGCTGCTCAACCGCCTGGCCAAGGTCAACCAGGCGCTGCACACCGAAGCCACGCCCCACGCTGACAGCCTGGGCCTGGCCCTACGCCGCGCGCGTGAAGTACTGCGCCCGGGCAGCCTGGCCATCGTCATTTGCGACGAGCGCTCACTCAGCGCCCAGGCTGAACAGCACCTGGCGATGCTCTCGCGCCATTGCGACCTGCTGCTGATGCCGGTTTCCGACCCGCTCGACCATGCCTTGCCTGCAGCAGGCCTGCTGCGTTTCTCCCAGCGCGGCGCGCACCTGGAGCTCGACACCCTGGACACCAACCTGCGCCAGGCTTACCGTCAGCAGGCCGAAGCACGTATAGAACGTTGGGAGCTGATGGCCCAGAAGCTGCGCGTGCTGCTGATGCCCTTGAGTACCCAGAGCGAAATGATCGAGCAGTTGCGCGAATACCTCAATGCGCAGCGCCCACGGAGCGGTTCATGAAGAGCAGCGCCCAATGAACCCTCTGGACCAATTGCAACCGCTGATCCCCCCTTCAGCGATCGGCCTGTGGCCACCGGCACCTGGCTGGTGGCTGCTGCTTGTCGTCCTCCCCCTGCTTGGCTGGGGCCTGTGGCGGCTGCGCCGCTGGCGCCCAGGCAAGCGTCGGGTAGTGCGCGCCGAGCAACCGCTCGACCCGGTACGCCTGGAAGCCCTGGCCGAGCTGGCCCTGCTGCCGCGCCCATACGACGGCGCGCCGGCCGGGGCCTGGCTGCAACAGATCAACGCCTTGCTCAAGCGCCTGTGCCGCAACCACTACCCTGGGGCCAACAGCCATACCCTCAATGGCCGCCAGTGGCTGGCTTTCCTCGACAACCGCTGCCCCGCCGCCGGCCTGACCCGCTGGATGGTGCTGGTCGAAGGCGCGTACAAGCCTGAATGCAAGCTTGACGACAAGGCCATCGCCGGGCTCAGTCAGGCTGTCGAAACCTGGATCCGCAAACATGTTTGAACTGGCCTGGCCGTGGATTTTCCTGCTGCTGCCGCTGCCGTGGCTGGCCCGCCTATTGCTGCCTGCCGCCGACAGCGGCGAGCCGGTGCTCAAGGTAGGCTTTCTCCACGAACTCGAAGGCCTCGCCGGGCGTCGGGCACGGCTGAACCTGCCGACCTTGCGCCAGCAGGCACCGTTCGCGCTGATCTGGCTGTTGCTGCTGCTCGCCGCCGCCCGCCCGCAATGGCTGGGCGATCCGGTACCGGTGGCCGCCAGTGGCCGTGACCTGCTGGTTGCAGTGGATGTGTCCGGTTCCATGGACTTTCCCGACATGCAGTGGAAGGATGAAGAGGTCAGCCGCCTCGACTTGGTCAAGGCGCTGCTGGGCGACTTTCTGCAAGACCGCGAGGGCGATCGCGTCGGCCTGATCCTGTTCGGCAGCCAGGCATACCTGCAGGCACCACTGACCTTCGACCGGCGTACCGTACGCACCTTCCTCGACGAAGCGCAGATTGGCATCGCCGGCAAGAACACCGCCATCGGCGACGCCATTGGCCTGGCGGTCAAGCGCTTGCGCCAGCGTCCGGCGCAGAGCCGGGTGCTGGTACTGATCACCGACGGTGCCAACAACGGCGGGCGGATCCATCCGTTGACCGCTGCCCGCCTGGCTGCGCAGGAAGACGTCCGCATCTACACCATCGGCATCGGCGCCAACCCCGAGGCCAGCGGTACGCCGGGCCTGCTCGGCCTCAACCCGAGCCTGGATCTGGACGAGGCCTCACTGAAGGAAATCGCTGACCTGACCCATGGCGCCTACTTCCGCGCCCACGACGGCGCAGAACTGGATGCGATCGGCGATACCCTCGACCAGCTGGAACCCGTCGCGCAGCAGCCAACCCAAGCCCGCACGGCAACAGCTTTGTATGCCTGGCCACTGGCCCTGGCCTTGCTGCTCAGTGTGCTGCTGGTAGTGGCGGTGCAATGGCCAGACAACTTGCTGCAACGTGCGCTGCGCCGGCCACGCTTCCTGCAGCCCCACCCGCAATGGCGCGAACGCCTCAAGAGGCTGCGCCTGAGGAGGCGGCGATGATCGACCTCTGGCCGCACTGGTTGCGCCCACTCTGGCTGCTGGTGGTACCGCTGCTCGCCTGGCTGTTGTTCAAGCTCTGGCACCGGCGCAGGCGCGCCGGGCGCTGGCAGATGATCCTGCCGCCGGCTTTCCACCCGGTGCTGCTCGGTGGCGGCAGCGGCAGCCACAGCAAACTACCTTGGGTCGCACTGGGCCTGGCCTGGTTACTGGTGGTACTGGCGCTGCTCGGGCCTAGCTGGGAGCGCCTGGAAGAAACCCGCCAACGCCCGGCCGACCCGCTGGTGATCCTGCTCGAACTGACGCCGCAGATGCTTGCCGAGGACACGCCGCCCAACCGGCTGCAGCAGGCTCGGCGCAAGGTCCTGGACCTGCTCGAACACCGCCGCAACAGCCAGACCGCCTTGATCGTCTATGCAGGCAGCGCACATACCTTGGTACCGCTGTCCGACGACCTGAGCACCACGCGCAACCTGCTCGAGGCCGTCGACCCTTCGATCATGCCGCAGCCCGGCCAGCGCGCCGACCTGGCCGTGCAAAAAGGCTTGGCCCTGCTGGCGCAGAGCGGCCTGGGCCAAGGCCGCCTGCTGCTGATCGGTTCGGCATTGAGCGCCCCGGAACGCCAGGGCATCGTCCAGGCCCTTGGCCGCCAGGGCCCGAGCCTGTTGATGCTCGGAATCGGTACCAGCGAGGGGGCTCCGGTGCGCCAGGCCAACGGCGAGTTCCTCAAGGACGAGCAAGGCGGCATTCTGGTACCGCGCCTGGACAGCAGCGGGCTCAGGACGTTCATCAACGGCACCGGTGGCCGCTACCGTCATGCCCGCATCGACGACCTCGACCTGCGGGGCCTCGGCCTGTACGACAACCCGCGCATCCTGCGCAATGACGGCCAGAACCTGCAACTCGACAGCTGGGCCGATCAAGGCTACTGGCTGTTGATACCCCTGTTACTGCTGGCCGCCTGCGCGGGTCGGCGCGGCTGGCTGTTCTGCCTTCCGCTGCTGCTGGCTCTGCCGCAGCCGAGCCAGGCGTTCGAGTTCAATGACCTGTGGTTGCGTCCCGACCAGCAGGGCCAGCGCCTGCTTGAACAGAACCGCCCGGTGGAGGCTGCCCGGCACTTCCAGGACCCGCAATGGCGCGGCATGGCGCTGTACCAGGCCGGCGACTACGCCGCCGCCGCCAAGGCCTTTGCCCAAGGCAATACGACAGCCGCCCACTACAATCGAGGCAATGCCCTGGCCCGCAGCGGCGAGCTGGAGGCCGCTCTGGATGCCTATGAGCAAGCCCTCGAGCGCCAGCCCGATTTCAAGCCGGCGCTGGATAACCAGGCACTGATCCAGCAGCTGTTGCAGCAACGCGAAGCACAGGCCGAGGAACAACCGGCCAAAGACGATGCCCAAGGCACGCCCGGCAGCGAGACCGAGGGCAACAGCAGCTCGGCCAGCAGCCCGGCGCAGGGCACGCCCGGCAACGATGAACAGGCCAACGCCGAACAGCCCGGCCAAGACAGCAACAACAGCCAGGCCACTCCCGGAAACCAGGGTGGCGACGATGACAGCATCACCCAGCCGCCCAAGCGGCCGGTTTCGACCAGCCTCGACGCCGAGCAACGCCAGGCCCTGGAACAATGGCTGCGGGAAATCCCCGACAACCCGGCGCAGCTGCTACGCCGCAAATTCTGGTATGAACAGCAATTGCATCAGGAAACCCCACGATGAGTCGCCTCGGCGTCTTTCTCTTCAGCCTCTTCTGGGCCCTTTTGGCCCAGGCCGAGCCGACCCTGCAGGCCAGCGTCGATCGCACTCGCCTGGGCGCCGGCGAAACCCTGGAACTGACGCTCGAAAGCCAGGATGTGACCCAGTTCGGCAAGCCCGACCTGCGCGCCCTGGACGGCGACTTCGAAGTGCGCGGCACGCGCCAGTTGAACAGCCTGCACACCCTCGACGGCGAGACTCGGGCCAGCACTCGCTGGATCATTACCCTGCTGCCGCGGCGCAGTGGCAGCCTGCGTATTCCTGAGCTGCAACTGGGCAAATCGCACAGCCAGGTCATCGACCTGCAGGTGGTGCAAGCTGATGCCAACCGCCCGGACAGCGCATCCCAGGTGTTCGTCGAGGCTACCCTGGACAGCAATGATGTATACGTCCAGGCGCAGGCCGTGCTGACCTTGCGCATCTACCATTCGGTGTCGCTGTACGACGACAGCAGCCTCAGCCCGCTGCGGCTGGAAAACGCAAAAGTCGAGCCGCTGGGTGACTCACGCACCTATGAGAAGGAAATCAACGGCGTACGCCATGGGGTGATCGAGACACGCTACGCACTCTATCCGCAGCAGAGCGGTAGCCTGGAAATTGCGCCCCTGACGTTCACCGCCACCGCTGCCGATACTGCTCAGCAGCCTGCGGGCACTGCACGTACAGGTCGTCAGGTACAGGTCAGTTCCCTGCCGCTACGCCTGACCGTTCGCCCAATCCCCGCCGCCTGGCCCACGGCCGAACCGTGGTTGCCAGCCCGCAGCCTGACCCTTGAGGAGCACTGGAACCCCGACCCTGGCAGGCAGCAACCCCAGATAGGCGATTCGCTGACCCGCAGTATTACGCTGCGCGCCGAAGGGCTGTCCAGCACCCAGCTGCCGCAACTGCCGGCCACCGAAATCGTCGGCCTGCGCCGCTACCCGGACCAACCGCTGCTGCGCAACGAAATCAGCGAGCGCGGTATGACCGCCAACCGCGAGGAACGCGAAGCGCTGGTGCCGACTCACAGCGGCGAACTCGCCCTGCCGGCGCTGGAAGTCACCTGGTGGAATACCCGCGAGGACCATCTGGAGCACAGCAGCCTGCCGGCGCGTAACCTGAACGTGCAGGACAACCCTGCCCTGAGCGGCGACACGCCGGTAGGCGATGCCGGCAGCGCCAGCCATCTGCTCTGGCCTTGGCAACTCTCCACCGTGATTTTCGCCCTCACCACGGCGCTCGGTTTTACCCTGTGGTGGCGCGCCCGCTCGCAACCAGCGGTACTGCGCGCCGCGCAGACCGGCCCAAGCCCGCGCACCCTGCTGGACGACCTCAAGCGCGCCTGCCAGGCCAACGATCCGCAGGCTACGCGCCAGGCGCTCGATGCCTGGGCCCGGCAACAGCCGGAGACCCTGGCGGAGATGGCGGCGCGGTTCGTGCCGCTGTCGGATGCGCTGGATGGATTGAACGGGGCGCTTTACAGCGAGAGTGGGCAGTATTGGCAGGGGGAGGATCTGTGGCGGGCGATTGGCACGATTCCACCGGCGGAACAGGTGTTGTTGCCTTCGGGTGAGCCGGGGAGCTTGCCCCCGCTTTATCCGAAGTGATTGGGAGAGGGGCGCAGTACTAAAGACAGGCCCTTCTCAGCCCGGATGCAATCCTGACTCTTCCCCCGCTGCTCACCGGCAGCGATCAGATGAACCGATGCCCCTGAAACGGGTTCCAGCCCTGCTCCCCTTTGGTCTGTTTCAGGTAATAGGCATAATTGGTCAACATGCCATACAGCACGGCAAAGGCCACACTGATGCCCTGATCCAGCGCCCGAGGTACCGCATTACCCGTGGCAGCCTCGTAAACGCCTTCAAGCAGCCCGATGCCCATGATGATGGCCAGCATGACCAGATTCTTCTTCCACATGCCCAGGACAAACCAGTAGATCGGGCCAAAGAAGAATCCGAGGAAATTGTTGTTGATCAACAGTTTCTTGCGAAACGGCAAGGCGCGGAACGCTGCTTTGTAGGTCGCTTCACGTGGCCCGCCGTGCTGATCGAAGAAGGCGAAACGCTCCTGCCATTTCGGCTTCAGGTTGCCGTAGTCGGCTTGGATTTGTGGCGTGCTTTGCATAAAAATTCCTTTTTAGATTGGTTCCGGTAGCCCACCCCAGCAGCATCGCAAGCGCCGCGCCGCGCCGGGGCAAAGATTAGAACATCGGCGATGGCCGGCAACAAGCAAGCAGATGGCCACTATGCCGACCTGTTCGCATAATTGAATGTCCGTGTAGCACGCGCCCCTCCTTTCAACGCCTCGAATACGGCCAGGCTCCAGACAATCAGCAAGCCACTTGAGTTACCATACCGCCCTCCTTCGAGGGCCGCCTTGGCGCTGTCATGACGCCAAGTGCCGAAGCCTTCATGTCCCAATCCAACAGGTCATCCATGCGTCTGTTTCACACCTCCGACTGGCACCTGGGCCAAAGCCTGCACGGCCAGGAACGCGACTTCGAACACGCCTGCTTCCTCGAATGGCTGCTCGGCCAGCTGCACCTGCGCCAGCCCGACGCGCTGCTGATCGCCGGTGATATCTTCGACACGGTCAACCCACCGGTCAAAGCCCAGGAGCGGCTTTACGACTTCATCGTCCAGGCCCACGAGCAACAGCCGAAGCTGGACATCGTGATGATCGCCGGCAACCATGACTCCGGCTCGCGCATCGAGCTGCCTGCCGCGCTCATGCGCCGCCTGCGCACCCACGCGCTGGGCCGTGTGCACTGGCTCGACGAAGGCCAGCTGGATGCCGAACGCCTGCTGATCCCACTGACCAACGGCCGCGGCAAGGTGGCCGCCTGGTGCCTGGCCCTGCCCTTCCTGCGCCCGGCCGAGGTCACCGGCCCGCAGTTGGGCGACGACTACCTGCAGGGCATCAACCAGGTGCACCAGCAACTGATCGCGGCCGCGCAGAAAAAACGCAAGAAGGACCAGGCGCTGGTCGCCATCAGCCACGCGCACATGGCCGGCGGTGCTGTGTCCGAAGACTCCGAGCGCAGCCTGATCATCGGTAACGCCGAGGCCCTTCCGGCCAAACTGTTCGACAAGGCCATCAGCTACGTTGCCCTGGGCCACCTGCACAAGCCGCAGAAGGTCAACCGCGAAACCCGCATACGTTATAGCGGCTCGCCGATCCCATTGTCGTTCGCTGAAATCAACTATCCGCACCAGGTGCTGGAAGTCGAGCTCGAGGGCACTGAACTGGTCAGCGTCGAAGCGCGCCCGGTGCCCCGTGCCGTAGCCCTGCAACGCATCGGCCCGGCGCCGCTGGGCGAATTGCTCGAACAGCTCGCCGAGCTACCTGAGATCGACTTGCTCGAAGACCCCAACCGCCAGCCCTGGCTGGAGGTACGCGTGCGCTTGGACGAGCCTCAGCCGGACCTGCGCCAGCAGATCGAAAACGCCCTGCAAGGCAAGGCGGTGCGGCTGATTCGTATCAGTACCGAATATGCCGGCCAGGGCAACGAGCAGGACGACGACCAGGCATTCGTGGAACTGGCACAGATGACCCCGCAGGACCTGTTCAGCCGCGCTTGGGAACAGGCCTACGGCAACCCCGTCGACGAGCAGGCCCTGGCCGACTTCGCCCTGCTGCTGCAGGACGTCCAGCTGGAAGAGGAGCAGCCATGAAGATTCTCGCCATTCGCCTGAAGAACCTGGCATCCCTGGCCGGCCCGGTCGACATCGACTTCACCGCCGAACCCCTGGCCAGCGCAGGCCTGTTCGCCATCACCGGGCCTACCGGCGCCGGCAAGAGCACCTTGCTCGATGCACTGTGCCTGGCGCTGTTCGGCACTGTGCCGCGGCTCAATGACATCGGCCGCGAAGCCAAGGTGCCAGATGCCGATGGCGAAATCCCCACCTCGGACCCGCGCAACCTGCTGCGCCGCGGCACCGGCAGCGGCTTTGCCGAGGTCGACTTCGTCGGCGTCGACGGCCACCGCTACCGCGCGCGCTGGGAAGCCAACCGTGCCCGCGACAAGGCCAATGGCAAGCTGCAACTGAGCCGTCAGAGCCTCTATGACCTGGACAGTGAGCAGGTGCTGGGCAGTGGCAAGAACGAATACAAACAACAGATCGAAGCCCGTCTGGGGCTCAACTTCGAGCAGTTCACCCGCGCCGTGATGCTGGCCCAGAGTGAATTCGGCGCCTTCCTCAAGGCCGACGACAAAGAACGCAGCGAACTGCTGGAAAAGCTCACCAACACCGCGATCTACACGCGCCTTGGCCAGCGTGCCTTCAGCAAGGCCCGCGAAGCCGGCGAAGCGCACAACGCGCTGAAAGACCGCGCCAGCCACCTGCTGCCGATGGCCGCCGAAGCCCGAGCCGAGCTGGACAAGCGCCTGGAGCAGGCGCAACAACATCTCAAGGCCGAGCAAGCCCGCCAGCGTCAGCTGGAGCAACAGCGCACCTGGCTCAACGAGCAACGCCAGTTGCAGACCCAACTCAGCGAAGCCGGTGCCGCCCTGCACACTGCCGAGCAAAACTGGCAAGCAATGGCCGAGCAACGCCTCGACCTGCAGCGCCTGGAACGCCTGGCCCCGCAACGGCACCAGTTCCATCGCCAGCAAGCACTGACCGCGCAACTGACGCCGTTGGCGGCGCAGATCGCCGAGCAACAACAGCTGCAAGCTGATCTGCTGGAGCGCACCCAGGAGCTGGAGCTTGCGCTGGTTGCAGCGCGCCAGACACTGGCCGACAGCCAGACGAAACACAGCGAAAGTGCCCCGCGCTTGCGCCAGGCGTTTGCCGGCCAGGACAGCCTAACGCGCCTAGACGCTGAGCTGGAGGCGCAACGCACGGCCAGGCAGCAGGCCGACCTGCACGTCGCCGAAGGCCAACAGCAGTTGCAGCAACTGGACGAACAACAGCAGCGCAGCCTGCAACAGCTGGCGCAGATCGACGCGGCCTTGGCAGACAGCCAGCACCTGGCCGGGCTGGCCAATGCCTGGCAGGCCTACCTGCCCCAACTCAAGCAAGTGATGCTGATTGGCGGGCGCCTGAGCAAGGGCCGTGAGGAACTGCCCGGCCTGCAGGCCAGCGCCAGCGAAGCCAATGCGCAGTGGCAGGCCCAGCATGACGCGTTCGAGCTGTTGTTCCGCGAAGCCAAAGCAGAGCCGCAGGCGCTGGCTGAGCAGATCGACCTGCTCGGCAACATGCTGCAGGACAATCGCAAGCAGCAGCGGGCGGTCGAAGAACTGGCGCGCCTGCATGGCCGCGAGCAGGAGCTGCGCAGTCAACTCGATGGTCTGCGTGAACGTCAGCAGCACGCCATGCAGCAACGCCAACAGCTGATTGGTGAAGGCACCGCAGCCAAGGCGGAGCTGGAAGCGGCCGAGCAAGCGCTCAACCTCACCCGCCAGTTGCTGGAGCGTCAGCGCCTGGCGCGCAATACCAGCGTCGAAGAGCTGCGCGGCCAACTGCGTGACGGCGAACCGTGCCCGGTCTGTGGCAGCGCCGAACACCCGTTCCACCAGCCTGAGGCTTTGCTGCAGAGTCTGGGCCGACATGATCAGGTCGAAGTAGATGCTGCGCAGAAGCACGTCGATACTCTCAACGGCAAACTGGTCGAGCTACGCACTCAGCTTGGCGTGGTCAACGCCCAGCTCAAGGACCATCAGCAGCAACAGGCGCAGCTGGGCGAACAGTTGCAGCCGCTGGTCGCACACGTACAGTCGCACCCCCTCTGGCCTGCCCTGGCGCCACAGGACGACAAGGCCCGTACAGTGTGGTTGGAAAGCCAGCTGAAGCGCCTGGACAATGAGATCAAACAGGACGAGAAGCGCCAAAGCGCCCTGCTTGCCCTGCAAAAAGACGCTGCCCGCCTCACACAGCAATTACAAGCCGCACAGGAGGCGCGGCAACAGGCCCAGCGCCACCTGGACCACCAGCACCAAGCCCTGGCCAACGATGAACAGCATCTGCAACAAGGCCTTGATGACTTGGCCAGTGTGTTGCCGGCCGATGTACTGAAGGCCTTGAGTGATGATCCGGCCAATGCCTTCCTGAGCCTCGACCAGCAGATCGCGCAGCGCCTGCAGCAGCTGGAACAGCGCAAGGACGAGCAGGACGAACAGCACGCGCGCCAACTGCAACTGGACAAGCTGCGCGATCAGCAGCAGACGCGCCTGCAGGCTCAGCAACAGCTGCAGCATACTCTCGCAGCCCTCGACGAGCAGCGTCTGCAGGCTCAGGCGCAGCTGGCCGCGCTACTCGGCGAACACACCAGCGCCGAAGCCTGGCAACACCACCTGGAGGTGCACCTGGAGCAGGCCCGCGCCCTTGATGCCCAGACTGCTGAGCGCCTGCAGGCGCTGCGCAACCAGGGCGTGCAACTGGCCGCAGAGCTCAAGGCCAATACCCAGCGCCAGCAGGCACTGGAGCACGAGTGCCAGCAGCTTCAGGGCGAAATTGCCCAATGGCGCAGCGAACATCCCGAACTGGATGACAGCGGGCTCGATCGCTTGCTGGCCATGGACGACTCCCAGCTGAGTACGCTGCGCCAGCACCTGCAGGCAGCAGAAAATGCCATCGAGCAAGGCCGCGTGCTGCTCCAGGAGCGTGAGCAGCGCCTGCAACAGCACGCCGCTCAAGCACAGGGTGACGTGAACGGCGAAGACCTTGAGCAATCACTGGCCGGCCTTGCCGAGCAACTGAACGTTCAGGAGCAGCAGTGCGCTGAGTTGCGCGCGCAGCAGGCTGACGACCAGCGTCGCCAGCAGGCATACCAGGCCCTTGCCTGCGAAATCGAACAGGCCTACCAACAGTGGCAGCGCTGGGCACGCCTGAACGCGCTGATCGGTTCGGCCTCTGGCGATGTGTTCCGCAAGATCGCCCAGGGCTACAACCTTGACCTGCTGCTGCACCATGCAAACGCCCAATTGCGCCAACTGGCGCGGCGCTATCGCCTCAAACGTGGCGGCAGCGCCCTGGGGCTGCTGGTGCTGGACACCGAAATGGGCGACGAACTGCGCTCGGTGCACTCGCTGTCCGGCGGTGAGACCTTCCTGGTGTCGCTGGCCCTGGCCCTGGGCCTGGCCTCGATGGCGTCGAGCACCCTGCGTATCGAGTCGCTGTTCATCGACGAGGGGTTCGGCAGCCTCGACCCTGAGTCGCTTCAGTTGGCCATGGACGCCCTCGACGGTCTGCAGGCGCAGGGCCGCAAGGTGGCGGTGATCTCCCACGTGCAAGAGATGCACGAGCGCATTCCGGTGCAGATCCAGGTGCGTCGCCAGGGCAACGGCCTGAGTGATGTCGAGGTGTGCGGGTGATCCTTTTCTCGTTTCGCCGTTGCCCTTGGGCCATGCGTGCGCGCCTGGCCCTGCACTATGCCGGGTGCGAGGTACACATCCGCGAAGTTGCGATGAAGAACAAGCCGGCCGAGTTGCTGGCTTTATCACCCAAGGGGACGGTCCCGGTGCTCGACACCGGCGAAGGCGCGCTGGAGGAAAGCCTGGACATCATGCGCTGGGCGCTTGAGCGCAATGACCCGCAGGACTGGCGGCTGCAGGCTGACCCCGCAGCCGCACAACAGGCTGACCGGCTTATTGCCCGCAACGACAGCGAGTTCAAGGCGCAGGTCAACCTGTACAAATATGCCGAGCGATACCCCGAGCACACACGCGAGCATTACCGCCAGAAGGCCGAGGCCTGGCTGGCGGAGCTTGAACACCTGCTAGAGGGCCGGCCCTACCTGCTGGCCAACCATCCAAGCCTGGTCGACGCCGCGCTGTTGCCCCTGATGCGCCAGTTTGCCGGGGTCGAACCGCAGTGGTTCGCCGAGGCGGCTTATCCGCGTGTGCGGAGCTGGCTGGAGGGGTGGTTGGCGTCTGAGCTGTTCAAGGCGGTGATGGCCAAGTGAGCTGATCCGAGCCTACAGAGGGTCGCGCATGGCTCAGTGGTTGTGTTTAGCACTCAAAGCCGCATGAAAATGGGCACTCTGGCGCAGGTACTGCTCGGTATAGCTGTGGGTGGCGGATACCTTGTTGCTGGTGTCAGCATGGGCATGCGCAGGCAGCACGACAGAGGCGGAAACGGCGGATGCGGCGATTACCGGGAAAAGATTGAAGTTCATCTGGGCTGACCTCGACTTCGGTGGTTTGACGTTGGCCTGTCTGGGCCTTGGGTCAAACTTACGCCGCCAGGATCAGCTACAGAAATTCATTGCGCTGGTAGGGATTATCACGCGTATCGATAGTCACTCGATAAACTTCAGATCCGAAGGTGCGTCCTGTGCCAGGGTCTGCACAGTCTCACCCAGCTTGCCCGTACGCGGATCGCGGCGCATGACCACGATCTGGTTGCTCTTCTGGTTGGCCACCAGCAGGAAGTTGTCACTCGGGTCCAGGGCAAACTCCCGAGGATGGTCGCCCTCCACCGATCGACGCTGCAGGAAGGCAAGCTGCCCATCATCCTTGCCCACACTGAATGCAACGATCTCATTGGCCGTGCCGCGATTGCTCACATAAAGAAAACGCCCGTCCGCCGAGAGGTGCAGGCCGCCTGCCGCCTTTGCCGCCGCGTCCTGCTGCTCGGTCAGCGGCAGGCGCTGGCGTTCGCGCAGGGCAGCATCATCGACATCGAACATGACCACTTCGGCGCTCATTTCCAGCGTCAGATAGGCATGCCGCCCCTTGGCATCGAACAACAGGTGACGCGGGCCGCTGCCAGCTGGCAGTTCGACCGATGCGGGGATGGCCGGGCTTAGCGGGCGGTCGGTGCTGGCGCCGTCGTAGCGGTAGATGAATACCCTATCGGCTCCCAGGTCACTGGCATACAGGTGACTACCGTCCGGCGACAGCACCACTGAATGCACATGGGCACCGGCCTGGCGCTCGGGGTTCACCCCACTGGGCGCGTGTCCGGCCTGCTGCACCACATCCTTGAGTTTGCCGTCTTTGGCCACCGGTATCACCACCAGGCTGCCGCCCGGGTCTGGAGCAACGGCGTAGTTGGCAACGAACAGGTAACGCTGGTCGCGGCTGAGGCTGGCATGCGTAGGTTCATCGCCGCGGGTGGCAACCTGGTTCAGCGGCTTGATCTCACCCTTGCTACTCACGCTGAAACTGCTGGCGTGTCCCTTTGGCGCCTCATTAACCGCGAACAGTTGCCGCTGATCCGCCGAAAGCACCAGCCAGGAAGGGCTGACGCTCTTGACCACCTGCTGCGGCGTAGGGCTGATGAGGCCAGTTTTGCTGTCGAACTGGTAACGGTAGATACCTTGGCTCGCACCATCGGTATAACTGCCCACCAGCAGCGTGACGGCCTGGGCATTCAAAGTCAGGCTCATGAGACTAGCGGTCAGCAGGCTCGTCCAGGTCGGGTTCATCGTCGTCTTCATCCGGGGCGCGAAAGGCACTCATACAGACTAGACGATGCTCGCCCTGGGCATCGTGCAGTTGCCACTCGTCACCGGCACCGATGGCGGCGGCGACCTGTTCGGCAGTGAAGGTCCAGCGCCGATGTTGGCGGCCGTCCATGCATTCGACCGTCAGGCCTGTTTCATCGAGATTGAAGTCGAAGGCGTGCAGGCCATCGATCAGTAGCATGTCGCAGGATGCGAGGGCGGTGGCGAGGGGGGACATGGGGGTACCAATTGGAAAGGAGCCGGCATTATAGCCTTGGCGCTGCGTTGCAGCGATGCATGGCACCGGCTTCACCGGTGATCGCCGGCAAGCCGACTCCCACAGGCCTTGTGGAAGCTGGCTTGCCGGCGATGGGCCGCAAAGCGGCCCCTTGCAATCAATGGGCGAAGATCGAACCGCCCTGCTTGCCTGCCTTTATCTTCTCGGGCTTGATCAGGAACCGCGCCAGCGCCGGCAGCAGCCACAGCGCACCGAACATGTTCCACAGCAGCATGAAGGTCAGCATCAGGCCCATGTCGGCCTGGAACTTGATGGCCGAGAAGATCCAGGTGCACACGCCGATAGCCAGGCAAAGACCGGTGAACAGCACCGCCTTGCCGGTCGAACGCAGGGTCTGGTAATAGGCTTCCTGCAGCGGTAGGCCGGCACGCAGGAAGCTTTCCAGACGGCTGTAGATGTAGATGCCGTAGTCAACACCGATACCCACGCCCAACGCCACCACCGGCAAGGTGGCGACCTTCACGCCGATCCCCATGAATGCCATCAGCGCATTGCCCAGTACCGAGGTCAGCACCAGCGGCAGCACGATGCACAGGGTGGCAGCAAAGGAGCGGAAGGTGATCAGGCACATCACCGCCACGCAGATGTACACCAGGATCAGGATGGTCAGCTCGGCCGACTTGATCACCTCGTTGGTCGCAGCCTCGATCCCGGCGTTGCCCGCCGCCAGCAGGAACTGCAAGCCGTCCTTGTCATGGCTTTCGGCAAACGCCTTGGCAGCGCTGGTGACACGCTCCAGGGTTTCGGCCTTGTGGTCGTTGAGGAACACCAGCACCGGTGCCAGCGAGCAGTCGGCGTTGTACAGGCCGTCGGCGCGGGCGATGGAGTTGTTGAGGATGTCCGGGTTGCGCGACAGGGTTTCCCATTTCAGGCTGCCCTCGTTCATGCCCTTGATCACCTGCTTGGATACCGTCACCAGGGAGATCGCCGACTGCACGCCGGGGGTGTTCTCCATGGTCCACATCAGCTCGTCGATCGGTGCCATGGTCGAGTGGATCGAGCAGCTCTCCGCCGGCGTCTTCACCATCACCACCAGCACATCGGAGCTGGTCGAGTAGTTGCTGATGATGAAGTTGTTGTCCTGGTTGTAGCGCGAGTCCGGGCGCAGCTCCGGCGCGCCCTGGTCGAGGTCGCCGATTTTCAGGTTCTGGCTGTACCACAGGCCACCAGCGAAGGCGACCAGGGCCAGTGCAATGGACACCGGCGCCACCTTGGCGCTGGCGAAATTCGACAGCAGGCGCCAGAACGGATGCTCACGGGTGGCGTCCTTCTTGCTGCGCTCGATGGCCTTTTTGCTGATGCCGATGTAGGAGATCGCTACCGGCAGCAGGATAAGGTTGGTGAAGACGATCACCGCCACGCCGATCGACGCACCGATGGCCAGTTCGCGGATCACGCCGATGTCGATGATCAGCAGGGTAATGAAGCCCACCGCGTCGGCGAGAATCGCGATCATCCCGGGCAGGAACAGCTGACGGAAGGTGCGCCGGGCAGCGGTCAGGGCATTCTCGGCGTCACTGGACTGCAAGGCGATGCCGTTGATCTTCTGCACCCCATGGGAAATGCCGATAGCAAAGATCAGGAACGGCACCAGCATCGAGTAAGGGTCCAGGCCAAAGCCCACCACATGCATCAGGCCCAATTGCCAGACCACTGCCACCAGGGTGGTGATCAGCACGGCGATGGTGCTGCGGATGCACCAGGTGAACCAGTAGAGCAGCACCCAGGTGATGACCAGCGCGACCCCAAAGAACATCGCTACCATCACCAGGCCGTCGATCAGGTCACCGACCTTTTTGGCGAAGCCGACGATGTGCACCTTCACATTGGGGTTCTGCGCCTGGAACTTGTCGCGAATTTTCTCCTCGAGCAAGTGCGAAAACTGCTGGTAGTCCAGCTTGACCTGTTTCCCGGGGTCCTGCGGATCGGGGTAGCTTTCCAGCAAGGGTACATCGACGATGCTGGACTTGAAGTTGTTGCCCACCAGGCGCCCTACCTGGCCGGACTTGAGCACGTTGTCGCGCAGTGAGTCGAGGCTGTCTTGCGAACCGTTGTACGTATTGGGGATTACCTCGCCGCCGGAGAACCCCTCCTCGGTGACTTCACTCCAGCGCACGCTGGGGCTCCACAACGACTTCAGGCCCGCGCGGTCGACGCCGGGGATGTAGAACACCTCGTCATGGATCTGGCGCAGGGTCTCCATGTAATCCTTGTCGAAAATGTCGCCATTGACCGCCTCGACCGAAATGCGCACGGTGTTGCCTAGGTTGGCCAGGTCGTTGCGGTGCTCCATCATCTGCTCGATGAACGGATGCTCGAGCGGAATCATCTTCTCGAAACTGGTCGAGGGGCGGATCTGCGCGGCCTGCCAGAACAGGAAGATGCTCACCAGCACGCACAGGGCGATGACCACCGGGCGGTTGTTGAAGATCAGGCGTTCCAGCAGCGTGGGTTTGTCCTGGTGGTGGGGGTGCATGATGCTCTCTCGGCTGGTCATGGGCGAGGCTCCTCGGTTGCCTGGTCGGCACCTTCGCCGGTGGCCAGATGTAAACCACCCTGCCCTACCAGCAGCAAGCCGCCATTGGCCAGGCCACTGACGCCAGCCAGGGCAATACGGTCGGCGCGGTTATAGACAGTGAAGCTCTGCCCGTCATCAATGCTGCGCAGCACGCTGCCGCCATTGCCGACCAATACCAGGCTGCCATCATCCAGAAGCGTAGCGCTTGCCAAGCCGAATTCGAGGTTGCCGCGCGCGGCCTTGAGTTCGATCGGCTGCCAGCTGTCGCCAAAGTCCGTGGAGCGGAACAGATTGCCGCGCAGGCCATAGGCCAACAGCGTCTGCGGCTGGGCGGTGCCGATCAAGCCGAACAGCGAGCCCTCGTAGGGGCCGTTGAGCTTGCTCCAGCTCTGGCCGCTGTCGCTTGAGCGAAACATGCTGCCCTGCTCGCCGACGATGAACAGGCCGGCATCCTTGATCTGGGCAATACCGTTGAGGTGCATCTGGTCGGGATTGTCCAGGCGCTCGGCGACGTCCTGCCAGTGCTGGCCGCCGTCGCGGGTTTCCAGCAGTGCGCCGTAAGCGCCCACGGCAAAGCCGTGCTGGGCATCGAGGAAAGTGACATCGAGCAACGGGGCTTCACGGGCAAGGTCTTCGAACTGCTTGCTCCAGGTCGCACCGCCATCGTTGCTGGCGAGAATCTGCGCGTCGTGCCCGACTGCCCAGCCACGCTTGTCGTCGACGAAGAACACTGCGGTGAGCAATTGCCGGGTAGGCACCCGGGCCTGGGTCCAGGTATTGCCCTGGTCATCGGAGAACAGAATGTGGCCGCGATCGCCCACCACTACCAGGCGCTTGCCGGCATGGGCGGCATCGATCAGCAGGCTCTGGCTGGCCTTTGCCGATTCGGTGGAGTACTCCTGTGCGGCGGCGGCTTGCGCGCTGCCCGCCCACATCCCCAGTGCCAGCGCCAGCATTGCGCCGGCTGCCAGCGGCCAGGCACCACGCCTGGCGCGCGTCATTACCCGCTCCCTCATGACCGTCCCCTGTTTGTTGTTCTTGGTGGGTCTGTGCCTTGCAGGTACTGCGAAAACCTTGTGATAGAGGCCTGCAATAGCTTCGGGCCATCGTAGCGGGGATGTTTGCGGGAACACAACGAGCGGGACGTTATGTTTTGTTAACCAGAAACAAGGGGCTGTTGCACAGCCCAATCGCCGGCAAGCCGACTCCCACAGGTACTGCACCGCCCTGAAGGCTTGTGCATTACCTGTGGGAGATCCCAGGCTTTATGCCAGGCTTTTGCTCACCACTTCATACACATCGCTGGACAGAGCCCCGGAAGCAAGAATCCGCTCCAGCTCGCCCTTCATCAGCGCCTGGCGCGCGTCGTCATACTTGCGCCAGCGGGTCAGCGGTGCCAGTTGACGCGAAGCAAATGATTTGCGGGTTCAGCGCATTCAGCTCGATCACCAGGTCCGCCAGGAAGCGATAGCCGGAGCCATCGGCCGCATGGAAGTTGACCAGGTTCTGTCCGGCAAACGCACCGACCAGCGCACGCACCTTGTTCGGGTTTTTCAGGGTGAACGCCGGGTGCTGCATCAGCGCCTTGACCCGCGCCAGCCCGCCCGGCAAGGCACTGGCTGCCTGCACGCTGAACCACTGATCCATGACAAGCGGGTTATCCTTGAAGTGCTCGGCGAACGTTTCCAGGGCCTTGCCACGCTCGGCCTCGAACGGCGAATTGACCAGCACGGCCAGCGCCGTCAGCCGTTCAGTCATGTTGTCGCAGTTGTCGAACTGCTCAAGGGTCGCTTCCAGCACCTGCGGTTTAGCGCTGAGCATCAGGTACGACAGGGCAATGTTCTGCAGGCTGCGACGGGCGAAGTGCTCGGCTGCGGCGACGTAGGCGGTGTTGCGCGAAACCTCGCGGTGCGCCTGGTAGCGCGCCCACAGGCCATCGAACAACTGCTCGGCAATCTGCCGGCGTGCAAACTCGCGTGCCGCGTGGATGGCGTCGACATCAGCCACCTGGCTGATCTCGGTCAGGTAGGCTTCGCCCGGCAGTGACAGCATCTCGGCAACCATCGCGGCGTCCAGCGACTCGTTGGCCAGAACAGTGCCCAGGGCAGTGATCAGGCGCTGATCGAGTCTCAGTGCTTCACCACGCTGATGCTGGCCGATCAGTTCCTGCAGTACCTGTACCGATAACTGCTGGCCCGCCTCCCAGCGGTTGAAGCCATCGCTGTCGTGCTGCATCAGGAACATAAGCTGGTCCCTGTCATACGGGAAGCTCAGCTTCACCGGCGCACTGAAGCCGCGCAGCAGCGATGGCAGCGGCTTGGCCTGGATACCTTCGAAAGTGAACGTCTGCTCGGCCTCGGTCACCGACAGCACGCGGCCAGTACCAACAGCGGAGGCCTCACCGGCCAGGCGCAGTGGCAGGTCGTTGCCCTCGGCATCCAGCAGGCCCAGCTCCACCGGGATCACGAACGGCAGTTTCTCGGCCTTGTCCGGCGTCTGCGGGCAGCTCTGGCGGAAGGTCAGGCTGTAGGTTTGTGCTGTGGCGTCGTAGACCTCGCTGACATCCAGGCGCGGCGTGCCCGCCTGGCTGTACCAGCGCTTGAACTGGGTGAGGTCGACGCCGTTGGCGTCTTCCATGGCCTTGATGAAGTCATCGGTGGTCACCGCCTGGCCATCATGGCGTTCGAAGTACAGGTCGCTGCCCTTGCGGAAACCCTCGGCGCCCAGGAGGGTACGGACCATGCGCACCACTTCGGCGCCCTTCTCGTACACGGTCAGGGTGTAGAAGTTGGAAATCTCGATGAAACTGTCCGGGCGCACAGGGTGAGCCATGGGCCCTGCATCTTCGGCGAACTGGTGGGTCCGCAGGTAGGCGACGTCCTCGATGCGCTTGACCGTGCGCGAGTTCATGTCGGCGCTGAATTCGGCGTCGCGGAACACCGTGAAACCTTCCTTGAGCGACAGCTGGAACCAGTCGCGGCAGGTCACGCGGTTGCCCGACCAGTTGTGGAAATACTCGTGGGCGACCACGCCTTCGACACGCTGGTGGGCAGCATCGGTGGCGGTTTCGGCGCGGGCCAGCACGCAACTGGAGTTGAAGATGTTCAGGCCCTTGTTTTCCATGGCGCCCATGTTGAAATCGTTGACCGCGACGATCATGAAGATGTCCAGGTCGTACTCACGGCCATAGACTTCCTCATCCCAGCGCATGGACTTCTTCAGGCTGACCATGGCGTGGTCGCACTTGTCGATGTTCTCGGGTTCGACATAGATGCGCAGGGTCACGTCGCGGCCGGACTGGCGCACGAACGTGTCCTCGACGCACCACAGGTCACCGGCCACCAGCGCGAACAGGTAGGCCGGTTTCATGAACGGGTCTTCCCAGGTCGCCCAATGGCGGCCATCTTCAGCCGGCCCGCTGCCGACCGGGTTGCCGTTGGACAGCAGCACCGGGTAACGATGCTGTTCGGCGATCACCGTGGTGGTGAATGTGCTCATCACGTCCGGGCGGTCGAGGTAGTAAGTGATCTTGCGAAAACCCTCGGCCTCGCACTGGGTGCAGAACATCTTGCCGGACTTGTACAGGCCTTCCAGCGCAGTGTTGCTCTCGGGGTGGATCTTCACGCTGGTGTCGAGGGTGAAACGCTCGGCTTTGGGGTGCAGCGTTAGGCTGTCGGCTTCGAGCTGGTAGTCGCTCGCCTGCAGTTGCTGATCGTCCAGCGAGGCGCGCAGCAGCTCAAGCTGCTGGCCGTCGAGCACCAGTGGCGGCAGGCCGGCACCGCGTGCCGGATTGCGGCGCATGACCAGTTGCGCATGGACCAGCGTGTGGTCCTCGAACAGCTCGAAGGTCAGGTGCGTCTCGTCGATCAGGTACTCGGGCGCCTGGTAGTCCTTGAGGTAGATCACTTGCGGTTGTTCGGTACGCATGTGCAGGTCCTTTTTACTGGAGCACGGCCAACTGGTAGGCCGTGTACTTGCGAATATTGATCACGCCGGTGTCGAAGATCAGGTACTGGCCCTTGATACCCAGCAGCGTGCCTTCCACCACCGGGTCCTTGTCGAGGTTGAAGCTGACGATCTTCTTCGGGTAGGCCTGGACCGGGTATTTCATCTGCACCACTTCGGCATCGGGCAGCGGCTGGATCGCCTGCAGGCCGAAGCGCGCCTGCAGATCGCGCAGGCCATCGGCGCATGCATCGAAGATCTGCTCGCGAATGGCCACCAGGTCGAGTACCTCGGCGTCGCCCTTGAGCAGCGCGCGCCAGTTGGTACGGTCCGGCACCTGACTGCGCAATACGTCTTCGACCAGGCCCGATTGCTGGCGGGTCGCCACGCGCATGATCGGCAACGCCTGGCTCGCACCCTGGTCAAGCCAGCGGGTGGGCAACTGCGTAGCGCGGGTGATGCCAACCTTGACCCCGGACGAGTTGGCCAGGTAGACCACGTGGTCGGTCATGCAGAACTGCTCGCCCCAGGACGGCTCGCGGCAGGTGCCGGCGTCGTAGTGGCAGCGTTCCGGCGCCATGATGCACACGTCGCACTGGGCCAGCTTGGTCATGCACGGGTAGCAGTAACCCTGGCTGAAACTGGTCTTGGTGCGTTTGCCGCAATGGCTGCAGTGAATGGCGCCGAGGTATTGCAGGCGCAGGGTCTGGCCGATCAGCGGGTTGACCGGCACCTGCGTGTCATCCAGGCGAAAGCTGTACTGCACCACGGGTGCTTCCAGGCTTACCGCCATCTTGCTCAAAGAGCCACGAGCGAGTTCGATCAATGTACCGAGTCCGACTTGAACAGAATGTTAGGGATCGGCGCAGACTTCGATGCGCACTCCTGGGGCCCCATGTAGCCGGTACGCTGGTCTTCTGGCAGGTTCTTCATCTCCCAGGCGATCACCGCCTGCAGCGACAGCTCCTTCTGCTCGGGGGTGAGCTTGCGGCCATCGGACCATTTGCCGATTTCCACGGCCGTTTTCAGGCTTTCGTAGATCTGCGGCGTGATGTTTTCGATCATTTGCGCGAACGTGGACATAGCGTCTCCTAAATCAAGCGGACAGTTTACGCCGCGCCAGCGCACCACCCAAGAGGCCCGTCAGGCATCCGATGAGCAGCCCGCCGACGTGCGCGGCGTTGGCGATCTGGCCAAAACCGAGTTGGCCGACCACACCGGTCAGGCAGATGACCAGCCAGATGAGCATCATCACCAGCACACCCTTGGGCAGGCTGAAGTGTGGGTTGGGCGCCAGCCACTGGTACAGCCAGACATGGCCGAGCAAGCCGTACAGCACCCCCGACAGGCCGCCGAACAGGCTCGGGCCACTGGTGTAGTGCTGGGCCAGGTTGGACACCAGGCTGAACAGCAAGGTCAGGCCAGCCAGCAACCAAGGGCCCTGGCGCAGTTCGATACGCTTGCCCAGTTCCCAGTACCACATGCCGTTCATGGCCAGGTGCAGTACGCCAAAGTGCAGCAGCATCGGCGACACCAGGCGCCACCATTGGCCTTCGGCGAGGCCCTGAGCCAGCGGCGTGAAATGCAGGTATTCACCCTGGACGCGGTAGTCGAGGAAGGTGAACCAGCTGATGGTGGTGAGGTTGTCGCCCAGGCGGGTAAGGCCGGCGACGATCAGGCACAGGAAGAGGACGGCGGCGGTGACCTTGCAGGCTTTTGCCTGCTCGGCCAGTGTCGGCCCTTTCGCCGGCAAGTCGCCTTGCGCAGGGGCCTGCGCAAGCTCGACATCAGCGTTGCCGTCTGGGTAGCGCTGGTAGAGTTGAAGGACATCGGCGGCCATGGTTTCCGGCGCCCAGAGCACCTGGGCTTCGCCCTCTTCGCTGACCCGGTGCGGCACCTGCAGGCGTTGCAGCAGGTGCACGAAGCCGCTGAGGTCGACCGACAGCGGCAGGCGCATCACTTCGACGATATTCATTGATTGGCCTGCGGTCGATCGACGTCGACCCAGACGAACTTGTGCGGGTCGATCCGGGTTTCATCATCCAGCCGATAGGCCGCCAGCTTGCCGTACAGCACTGCACTGTAGTCCAGGCAGGCAAGGTTGGGGCGGATCGGCGCCGGGCGGCCGCTGCGCCAGTAATGGCCGACGAACAGCAGCGGCTCCTCTTCGGCATAGCGTAGCAAGGCATTTTTCTCGGTGTGGCTGAGCGGCGTGCGGGCCACATCATCGGGCAGCGCGTCAGGCTGGAAGACGATGTCGCCATAGGTCTTCGGGTCTTCTTCCCAGAACTTGGTACGGAAGAACGCCCGGGTCAGGCCATCGCCGCCGGTCAGAGTCAGGCCGTCCGGCAGGCGCATGTCGGTGCCGCGCAACAGACGGTTGCAGACCGTGGAAGCGAAGCTGCCGGGCACCGCCGATGCCTGGATGAAGTGCTCGTCAATGCGCCCGTCGGGGTATTGCTGGCGCAGCGGCTCGATCAGCCGCGGGTCCCAGCAGGCATGCACCAGGCGGAACCGCCCGGCGTCGACGAACAGCGGCATGTCGTAGAACCACTGCAGAAAATCGTGCCAGTCACCGGGGTGGTGGGCGAACTGGGTCAGGGTCTCGTCGATCAGGCGGGCATGACGCGGCGTGTGCTCGCGCACATAGGCTTTGCCGCTGCCGGGCAGCGCCGGGGTTACCCAGCCCAGGGCGTTGTACTCATGGTTGCCCATGATACAGAAGGCCTGGCCGGCCTCGACCATGTCGTGGACGATGTGCAGCGCCTCACGGATACGCGGGCCGCGGTCGACAATGTCGCCGAGGAACAGCGCCTGACGCCGCGGGTGGCACCAGACACCACCGACACGCTTGTAGCCGAGGGTGTCGAGCAGGCGTTCGAGGGTCAGCGCACAGCCATGCACGTCACCGATGATGTCGAAACTTCGCGCCGGATCGAACATCAGTCGTCCCTGCCCCCCAGGCGGCTGCCCCAACCGAGCTTGGTGCGGCAAACCTCGTAGTAATTGTGGCCCAGCGGGTGGATCAGGCGCAGTTTTTGCGGCTTCTTGCTCACGGTGATGGTATCGCCGGGGGCGCAGGTGAAGTGGTTCTGACCGTCACAGGATACCTGCGGGTAGATCTGCAGGTCCTTGGACACCACGATCTTCAGCTCGCTGTTGCCGTCGACCACGATCGGGCGGCCCGACAGGGTGTGCGGGTACATGGGCACGATGACAATGGCGTCGAGCTTGGGGTGCATGATCGGGCCGCCGGCCGAAAGCGCGTAGGCGGTCGAGCCGGTCGGGGTGGCGACGATCAGGCCGTCGGCCTTCTGGCTGCAGACGAACTGGCCGTCGATGTAGATCTCGAACTCGATCATCCGCGTCGACTTGCCCGGGTGCAGGACCACATCGTTGAGCGCATCACCCTGGCCAATGGCCTCGTGGTGGCGGCGCACCTCGGCCTGCAGCAGGAAGCGGTTTTCCACCAGGTAGTGGCCGTCAAGCACTGCGGCGACCTTTTCTTCCAGCTCGTCCGGGCGAATATCGGTGAGGAAGCCCAGGTTGCCGCGGTTGATCCCCAGGACAGGGATGTTGTGCCGTGCCAAAGCACGCGCGGCGCCAAGCAGGCTGCCGTCACCGCCGACGACGATGACCAGGTCGCATACTTCGCCCAGCAACTTGCGCGTGGAGGTCTGCAGGCCGTGGCCAGGCAGCACTTCGGCAATGGTGTCCTCGAGGATCACGTGCAGGTGGCGCTCGAGGAGGAATTTTTTCAGTCGGCGAATGGTGTCGAGCACCTGCGAGCTGCCAAGGCGGCCGATGATACCGATATTGCGAAATTGCTCCATGGGGCTCCTGCAAGGCTCTGCGGCGGGTGACTATGCCGCGATTATGGGCGAAACGACCGGGCAGCGGCAAACCGGCTATGCTCGCAGCATGATGCCTTTCGCCGAACTCCACGACCTGCCTCGCCAATTGCGCCGCGCCGCCGTGCGCGACCTGGCCTGGACGCTGCTGTCGCCACCGCTGCTGAGCACACCGCCCTGCCCCCAGCGCCATCCGCTGGCAGGCAGCACCTGGGCGGCGGATCCCCAGCGGCTGAAAGACTGGTTACAGGCGCTGGACGCCGACGATCAGCCCCTGCGTGAATGGCTGGCAAACAGCACCAGCCGGCGCCTGGGCCTGTACTACGAAGGCCTGTGGCAGTTCGCCCTGGCCCAGGCGCCCGGTGTCGAGCTGCTGGCGGCCAACCTGGCGATCCGCACCGGTGGGCGCACGCTGGGCGAGTTGGACATTGTGCTGCGCGACGCCGACGGTACCCACCATCTGGAGCTGGCCATAAAGCTTTACCTGGGGCCAACGGACGGCCAAGGCCATGACCCGGCGCAGTGGCTAGGGCCGGGTTGCCATGACCGGCTGGGTACCAAACTGGCGCACCTGGCCGGGCACCAATTGCCCATGTCGGGTGGCACGCAGAGCCGTGAGGCGCTCGCCGGGCTTGGCATCGGCCAGGTACAGGCACACCTGTGGCTGGCGGGGTATCTGTTCTATCCGTGGTTTGGGCACGCCGAATCGCCCGCGGGGGCCAACCCGCTGCACCTGCGCGGGCGGTGGTTGCGGCGGCGGGATTGGGCACTGGCCGAGGTGGGACGCTGGCAGCCCCTGCCCCGCCATGCCTGGCTGGCACCGGCAAGGTTCGAGGCAGATCAAGGCTGGACCGCGCGGCAGTTCGCTCAATGGCTTGAGGGGCTTGACCCGCAAGCACCGGCGCAGATGCTGGTCAGGCTTGAACCAGGCCCGGAAGGCGAATGGCATGAGGTGGGCCGCGTGTTTCTGGTGGCTGACAGCTGGCCGCACTTGCACCTTAGCGGGTAAACCACCCCGGCATTGAGAGCAGCAGGGTATTGCAGGCCTGCGCGCGAAGCGGCGCAGGCCGAAAACACCATTTCACCGACCCAGCGCAAAGATTTAAACCCAGCAGCGGTTACAGTTACCTCTGAGCGCCGCCAAGAGCGCCACTTTAGACCTGATGACGAGGACCACCCATGGTTTCATCCAGCCCCGCGCCCCACTACGCACGCCTGTCCATCGCCCTGCATTGGCTGATGCTGGTGCTGCTGGCCGCTGTCTACGCCTGCATCGAGTTGCGTGGCCTGTTCCCCAAGGACAGCGCCGAGCGCAACCTGATGAAGGACCTGCACTTCATGCTCGGCCTGACGGTGTTCGTGCTGGTCTGGCTGCGCCTGGCCGTGCGCCTGGTCCGCCCTGCGCCGCCCATTGTGCCCAAGCCTCCCGCCTGGCAGACCGGGCTTGCCCACGTGATGCACCTGGCGCTGTACCTGTTGATGATCGGCTTGCCGCTGGCCGGCTGGCTGATCCTCAGTGCCGCCGACAAACCGGTGCCCTTCTATGGCCTGGAGTTGCCGCACCTGATCGCTGCGGATCCGGACTTGGCCAAGTTCATCAAAGGCTGGCATGAACGCGTGGGCAGTTGGGGGTACTGGCTGATCGGCCTGCACGCGCTGGCCGGGCTTTATCACCACTACGTAGTGCGCGACAACACGCTGCTGCGCATGCTGCCTTACAAGTAGCCGCGTCGGCCCTGCAGGCCACCGGTGTGCAAAAAGATCAGGCGAGTGCCAGGCTTGAACAGCCCGGCCTCGACCTGCCCACGCAGGGCCATCAGTGCCTTGCCGGTGTAAAGCGCCTCTAAAGGGACACCCGTGCTGGCCTCAGCCTGTTCGATGAAAGCCTGCAGCTCATCATCGCGCCTGGCAAAACCCTCTCGGCAGGCCTCGTGCAACTGGTACCCGGCCGTACCGGCCAGCGCCGTTATGGTCTCGGGTACACCATGGTCCAGCGGCACTGCCAGGGCGCCATGCACCCTGTGCGCGCCGGCCTCGGCCAGCACCAGGCCAGCCAGCGTGGTCCCGGTGCCAGCGGCCAGCCACCAGGCGTCATAGTCCGGCCAACCCAATGTGCCCAACTGGGCCTTGGCCTGCTCGACGATCAATGCACACCCCTGGGCACCAGCCTGCCCGCCACCGCCTTCGGGGATGCAGTGCCAGCCGGGATACAGCGCTTGCCAAGGTGCCCAGAAGCCGGGGTCATGACGGGCACGGTAGCCTGCGTAACCAAGCCAGTGCAATTGCATCCCCAGCGCCTGCAGATCACGCACCGTGGGGGTGTCCTGGGCATGGCCGCGCAACAGACCAACGGTGGCGAAGCCGAAGCGCTTGCCGGCGGCGGCCAGGGCATGGAGGTGGTTGGAGTGATTGCCGCCGAGGCTGATCAGCCCGGCGGCGCCCGAGGCGTGGGCGTGCAGCAGGTGGTGGCGCAGCTTGAACCATTTGTTGCCGCTGATCAGGGGGTCGATCAGGTCCAGGCGTAGGATGGCGGCTTCAACGTTGGCACTTTTCAGCCAAGCAAGCTCGAGGGGCTGTAAAGGTGCCTGGGGAAGGTCATGAAAGCGGGTAAACATGTTTCAGCGCCTGATGCGAGGCCGTCAGTCTACCAGTGAAAACCTGGGGCCGCTTTGCGGCCCCGGCCATCTCAAAGCTCTGCAGCCAGACGCGAGCCCTGGTTGATCGCCCGTTTGGCATCCAACTCGGCCGCCACATCCGCGCCGCCGATCAAGTGCACCGACTGCCCCGCAGCCAGCAGCCCTTCGTGCAGCTCCCGCAGCGGCTCCTGCCCGGCGCAGATGACCACGTTGTCCACCGCCAGTACCTGCGGCTCACCTTCAGCTACGCGGATGTGCAGGCCCGCATCGTCGATCCTCAGGTACTCGACGCCGTTGAGCATCTGTACCTGCTTGTTTTTCAGGCCCGTGCGGTGGATCCAGCCGGTGGTCTTGCCCAGACCGTCACCCACCTTGGACTTCTTGCGCTGCAGCAGATAAACCTGTCGCGCCGGTGCATGCGGTTCGGGCTTGATGCCTGCCACGCCGCCTCGCGCCTGCAGGTCGCGATCGATGCCCCACTCCTTCCAGAACACTTCCCGATCCTGACTGCTGGCCACGCCCTGGTGCACCAGGTACTCGCTGACGTCAAAACCGATGCCGCCAGCACCGATCACCGCAACCGACTCACCCACCGGCTTGCGCTGGAGCAGTACGTCCAGGTAGCTGAGCACTTTGGCGTGCTCGACACCGGGAATGGCCGGCGTACGCGGCGCAATGCCAGTGGCCAGGATGATCTCGTCGAAAGCGCCTTCCAGCAGGGCCGGCACATCGACCCGGGTGTTCAACCGCAGGTCGACACCCGTGCTTTTCAACTTGTTGCGGAAATAGCGCAGGGTTTCGAAGAACTCCTCCTTGCCCGGCACCCGCTTGGCCACGTTGAACTGCCCGCCAATTTCGCTGGCTGCATCGAACAGCGTCACCTGGTGACCGCGCTCTGCGGCTACGGTGGCAGCCGCCAGGCCGGCCGGGCCGGCACCCACTACAGCAATGCGCTTGACCGTGTTCACAGGCAGATAATTGAGTTCGGTTTCGTGGCAGGCCCGAGGGTTGACCAGGCAACTGGTCAGCTTGCCGCCGAACGTATGATCCAGGCATGCCTGGTTACAGCCGATGCAGGTATTGATTTCATCGCCGCGCCCCTGCGCAGCCTTGTTGACGAACTCCGGGTCGGCCAGGAACGGCCTGGCCATCGAGACCATGTCGGCATCGCCCTCGGCCAGCACGGCTTCAGCCACTTCGGGGGTATTGATGCGGTTGGTGGTGATCAACGGAATCTTCACCGCCCCGCGCAGCTTGGCGGTGACTTTGCTGAACGCCGCGCGCGGGACCTTGGTGGCGATGGTCGGGATGCGCGCCTCGTGCCAGCCGATACCCGTGTTGATGAGGG
Organism: Pseudomonas putida; assembly: GCF_016406145.1. Taxonomy (NCBI): domain Bacteria; kingdom Pseudomonadati; phylum Pseudomonadota; class Gammaproteobacteria; order Pseudomonadales; family Pseudomonadaceae; genus Pseudomonas; species Pseudomonas putida. The sequence goes on along the minus strand of NZ_CP066306.1, from coordinate 1,733,293 downwards.
TCGCGCCAGCCCGTTCGACGGCTTTGGCCAGCAACTCGATCTCGTCCCAGGTGCTGCCGCCCTCGACCAGGTCGAGCATCGACAGGCGGAAGATGATGATGAAATTCGGACCCACGGCGTCGCGCACCCGGCTGACGATCTCGACCGCCAGGCGCATGCGGTTTTCATAGCTGCCGCCCCAGCGGTCAGTACGGTGGTTGGTATGGGCAACCAGGAACTGATTGATGAAGTAGCCTTCCGAACCCATGATTTCGACGCCATCGTAGCCGGCGCGCTGGGCCAGGACGGCACAATTGACGAAGTCGGCGATCTGCTTCTCGATCCCGGCCTCGTCCAGCTCTTTAGGCTTGAACGGGTTGATCGGCGCCTGGATCGCACTCGGCGCCACCTGCCGGGGGCTGTAGGCATAGCGCCCGGCATGCAGGATCTGCAGGCAAATCTTGCCGCCAGCGGCATGCACGGCCTCGGTGACGATGCGGTGCTTGTCAGCCTCCTCCTCGGTGCTCAACTTGGCTGCGCCGGAATACACGCCACCTTCATCGTTGGGCGCGATACCACCAGTGACCATCAGCCCAACGCCGCCACGGGCACGCTCTGCAAAATACGCAGCCATGCGTTCGAAGCCACCGGGACGCTCCTCAAGGCCTGTGTGCATCGACCCCATCAGGGTGCGGTTAGCCAAGGTGGTGAAGCCCAGGTCGAGCGGGGCCAGCAAGTGCGGATAGCGGTCGGCAGCCATGGAACGGTTCCCCATGTGGCGTGATCACGGAATGCGGGTGCCTCGGCGGGCCCCGTCGTTTATCTGCCAACGACATTAAACAGCCGTTTGAATGCGCTCAATGATCGAAACTGACAACTTACTGATCATTCTGCACAGGCGAACTGCAGTAACCGCGCTGAGATGACCCACACTTTTACGCCTTTTTTACTCGACATCCTGCAATGGCAGTCGATACTGCCGGTCATTGCCCCTGTGAGCCTGCTCGATGCCTCTCCCCGCTTTGCGCTTCATCGCGTTCATCATCGGCGTATTCCTGATTACCCTGGCGGTCAGCATGGTCATCCCCATGGCCACGCTGCTGCTGTATGGCCTTAGCGATGACCTCGGTGCCTTCCTCTGGTCCAGCCTCATAGCCCTGTGCGCAGGCCTGGTTCTGGTGGCTCGTGGCATACCCGACGCGCCGCAGTTAAGGGCGCGAGACATGTACTTCCTGACCACAGCCAGCTGGGTCATCGTCTGCGCGTTCGCAGCCCTGCCCATGGTGTTCATCCGGCATATCAGTTACACGGATGCATTCTTCGAAACCATGTCGGGCATCACCACCACAGGCTCGACGGTACTTACCGGATTGGACAGCGCATCGCCCGGCCTGCTGATCTGGCGATCGCTGTTGCACTGGCTGGGGGGCATAGGCTTCATCGGCATGGCCGTCGCAATCTTGCCGCTGCTGCGCGTCGGTGGCATGCGCCTGTTCCAGACCGAGTCCTCGGACTGGTCGGACAAAGTGACGCCCCGTTCACACGTCGCGGCAAAAATGATCCTGGTGATATACCTGGGGCTGACAGCACTCGGTACATTGGCCCTGTGGGCCGCCGGCATGACCCCGTTCGACGCCATCAATCATTCGATGTCGCTGATCTCCACGGGTGGGTTTTCGACGTCCGATGCATCGCTTGGCCACTGGACTCAGCCCGCTGTGCATTGGGTGGCGGTAGTGATCATGATCCTCGGAAGCCTGCCCTTCGCCCTGTATGTAGCGACCTTGCGTGGCCACCGGCGCATCCTGTTCAAGGACCATCAGGTGCGTGGCTTTCTCGGCTTTCTCGTATTCGTCTGGGTCACAGTAGGCAGCTGGTTGTGCTGGCATAGTGACCTGGCCTGGTGGGATGCCTTTCGTATCGTGGCGGTGAATGTGACCTCAGTGGTTACCACCACAGGCATTGCAGTAGGGGATTACACACTGTGGGGCAGCTTCGCTGTTCTGTTGTTCTTCTACCTGACCTTTGTCGGTGGATGCTCAGGGTCTACGGCCGGCGGCCTTAAAATTTTCCGTTTTCAAGTCGCCGCGTCGCTGCTGGTCAGCAGCTTGAAACAATTGATTCATCCGCGGGCGATGATCTCGAAAAAGTATAATGGCCACCCCATTGATGAAGAAATTGTGCGCTCATTGCTGACGTTCTCCTTCTTCTTCTCCGTCACCATTGCAGTGATCGCATTGGCGCTGACCCTGATAGGGCTTGACTGGACCACTGCCCTCAGTGGCGCGGCGACCGCCGTGTGCAACGTCGGGCCAGGATTGGGCAGTGTGATCGGACCTGCTGGCAACTTCAGCTCACTGCCCGACGCTGCGAAGTGGCTACTGACCATCGGCATGCTGCTAGGCCGGCTTGAGATCCTCACCGTGCTGGTGCTCATAGCGCCTGCCTTCTGGAGGTTCTGATCACGGCGCCGGCATGGGTATCCAGGACGCTGCCCATGCCACTGTGCCAGGGTCGCCCACAGGCGGCGTGGTGAAATGCTTCACCGGTTCGGCCACGCCAAAGAACATGAGGCTGATCCCCGATGAGCACAGCGCTCCCGGGCACCGCGACATTTTCCGCCTGATTACCGGAGAAACATTGTCGGGACACTGCCGGTCAAATCCAGTTGAAATCAACGGCTGCGCGAGGCACGTTCAAGACGACTGTGACACAATGCTCAGCGACTTCTTGGTTCACCGCCTCGTCATTGCGAGTATCAGCGAAATCAAAGGCATGCGAAAACTACTGGCAAGCGCCTTGGCGCTGGTAATGATCGCCGCCCTGTGCGGCTATGGCTTCTGGACCCAACAGCGCCCGGAAGGCCACTACCTCTCCGACCTGCGCATCGAACTGGCGCTGAACCACGGCGTGCCCGGCGAGCAGGGCAACCTGCTGGGCGTCGAGCCCCTGCTTTACCCAAGCGACTATCAAAACCTGCAACGCCTGCACCGCAAGCTCTCGGCCTACCTGCAACAAGCCCGTGCCCAGGGCCTGATAAACCCGCGCACAGTGGTGGTGCTGCCGGAGCACATTGGCACCTGGCTGTGGGCCCGCGGCGAAAAGAACGAGCTGTACCAGGTCACCCGCAGCCGCGAGGCAGAGCAATGGCTGGAGTTGAGCAACCCGCTGCGCTATGGCCTGGCAATATTGCGGGCCAGCGGTGATGACCGCCGGGCCGACGCGCACTTGCGCATGAAGGCTCAGCAGATGGCCCGCGACTACCAGCAGCTGTTCGGCAGCCTGGCCAAGGAGTTTGGCGTAACCTTGGTGGCCGGCTCGATCGTGCTGCCTGACCCCCATGTGGAACAGGGCGTGCTGCATGCCGGCGGCGGCCCGCTATTCAACAGCAGCCTGGTGTTCGCCAGCGATGGTTCACCGCTGGGCCAGCCACAACGCCAGCAATTCCCCGACAGCCAGGTACGCCGTTACATCCATGATGGCCGCAAGCAACCCCTACAAGTCGTGCAAACCCCAGCTGGGCGTCTTGGCGTGCTGATCGGCAGCGATAGCTGGTACCCGGAGAACCACCAGCAGTTGGAGAACCAACAGGTACAACTGATCGCCAACCCGGTTTTCCTGAGCGGCAAAGACAGCTGGCAAGCGCCATGGCGTGGCAACCGACACCAGGATGCGGCGGCCGAGCTTGCCCTGCAGCGCGGTGAAGTGAGCGAGAAGACCGCCTGGCAACGCCTGACCGAGGCTGCCGGCCAAGGGGTCAGCAGCATGAGTGTATTCATGCGGGGGCAGTTCTGGGACCAGGGCAGCGACGGTCAAGGCTTCGCCCACCAGAGTGGCGAATTGCTTACAGGCCATCCCAGCCAGGGCGCACGCCTGCTGAACGTGTGGCTGTAGGGATATGCCCCGTCCCCGCGTTCGCCTGGGCGACCTCTCGGTAGGGTTCGTCCAGCCAGTTGCTGAGGCCATTCAGGGCCTCGGTCACGATCCTCTGCCGCTGCTGCGCCGTTACGGGCTGGATGAGACACGCCTGGCCGAAGCCGGCGCACGGCTGTCGATCCCCCGTTACATGCACCTGGGGCATGCTGCGATCGCGCTGTGCGGGGAGCCTGCCTTGGGCCTGCACATGGGACGCCTGAGCCGGCTGGCCCAGGCCGGCCTGGCGGGCGTCACAGCCGCGCAGGCGCCTACGTTGGGCGAAGCCGCCCGTACACTGCTGCGTTTCGAGCCGCTGTATGCCGCCAACTACCGTGGGCATTCGAGTTTTCAGGAAGATGCCCAGGGGGCATGGCTGCGCTTTTATTCAATCAGCCCCTACAACGCCTACAACCGTTTCGTGGTTGACTCGCTGCTGACCGGCTGGCTGGCCCAGCTTGCGGCCCTGACCGACACGCCCATACAGGCCGAGCGCCTGGAGATCGAATTCGAAGCACCTGGCTACGCCGCCCAGTACCAGCCATTGTGCAGCACCGCCGTGCAGTTTGGCGCCAGTGGCAACCGACTGCGCCTGGGCCGGGCCACGCTGGAGCTGGCCAACCCCCAGCATTGTCCGAGCACTTGGCAGCACCTGCTGCAACTGTGTGAAACACACATGCTGCAGCGCACCCGCGTACGCAGCCTGGGCGAGCGCATCACCCACCTGCTCGGCCCCCTGCTCAACGGTGGCCGTGAGCCCGGCCTGGAAGAAGTGGCACTGCGCCTGCAACTACCCGCCTGGACCTTGCGGCGCAAACTGGCAGAGGAAGGCACGCGCTTTCGAGACTTGCTCAACGATACCCGGCGCGACCTCGCCGAGGCCTATATCCGCGATACGGAATTGAGCTTCGGAGAGATTGCCTATCTGTTGGGTTTTGCATCGGCTGAGGCCTTCCAGCGCGCATTCAAGCGCTGGACGGGCCTCACACCGGGGGGGTTCCGCCGCAGTCAGCGGCAGGTCGGTCAAAGCTCGGTGGCGTCGTCGGCCGGTTCCGGGGTGTCCAGCTCGTAGGCTTGGTACTCGAGCAGCTCTTCCTGATATTCATCCATTACCCTGCGCCCTCTTCACTCTTTTATCTTCGTTGGTCATGCCTTCCAACCTAAGCAGGCTGGATGAAGAAATGATGACAAGCCTATGAGTGGTAAACGTAGCAGGTGTTCAGAAAGTTATCGTCCGGTGATCTGTAACAGCGAATGATTGGCCGTGTCGACGCCTGTTCAGGGAAGATAATTCAGAGTGAGGGCGCTTCAGCCTCGGCAGGCTGTGCATCTTGCTGCACCTGAATTGGCGCAGGCGCCGCCGGCGGTGCGACCGGTTGCGAACCCTGGCTGTCATCAACTACCGGCGAAGCTGGGGCCTCGCTTGCCGGGGCTACCACCTCAGATGCTGGTGCTGGTTCTGCTGGCGCCGGTGCCGGTGCCGGTGCTGCTGGTTCAGGAGCAGTAGCAGGTGCCGCCTCTGCCAAAGGAGCGCTCACAGGTGCTGGCGAAACTTGCTCAGGCAACCCCAAGGCAGGCGCTGTGTTCTCGGCCTTGGGCACAGGCGCTTCAACCTTGGCCTTGCTGACCTTCTTCGGCTTGGGCTTGGGCAAGTAGCTTTCGACCAGAGCAAAGTAACGCTCGTAGAACTGCGGCGCGGTCACGGTCTCGCTGGCGACCTTGACCATCGAATCGTCACTGGAGCCGATGGGCATCGAAACAGAACCCAGTACACCCACGCCGAGGCTGGCGGACGTATTGGACTTCTTGAGGGCGTAGCGGTCCTGCAAAGCGTTGGCGAACATGGTCGAGCGCTGCTCGTCACTGCTGTCGGGCGCACAGGTCACGCTGAAGCTGATCTGCAGGTGGTTCTCGCTGTTCTGCTGGAAGCTTTTGTTACCGGCAATCTGGTTGGCGCCGCTGCTGGTGATGATGTAACCCTGGCTCAGCAGCGCACGCCGGGCAGCCTCGCACGAGCCGGCTTCACTGACCGGGAAGCTGCGCGAGAAGGTGCCCGAGTCATCGAAGTTCTCATGCTCATAGATAGCGGTTTTTTTCGAGGAGCAACCGGTCACGCCCGCCAGCACAAGGGCCAGCCCGAGCGCACCAAAGACGGATGATCTGGTCATTGCGAATTCCGGGTAAGTCGAGAGGTGCCTATTGTGCATCACAGCACCCTTGCACTGAAACCGTTCGACGGTGAAGAGTCTGTCAGCATCGTGTAAATGTTGACTTTGCAGGCGCGCAAATGAAAAAAGCGACCCTAAGGTCGCTTTCTCGTTTGCTTCGAAGCGTTCAAGGGGCTTCGAGGCGAAGATGGCGCAGCGGACGGGACTCGAACCCGCGACCCCCGGCGTGACAGGCCGGTATTCTAACCGACTGAACTACCGCTGCGTATCGCTCGGGCTTTCGCCCGGTTGAAACTGTGATCCACCCATGCGGCCAACAAGCCTCAGGGCAGGCACAAAAAAAGCGACATTAAGATCGCTCTTTTTGCTGCTTCGAAGCGTTCAAGGGGCTTCGAAACGAAGATGGCGCAGCGGACGGGACTCGAACCCGCGACCCCCGGCGTGACAGGCCGGTATTCTAACCGACTGAACTACCGCTGCGTATCGTTCAGGCTTGCGCCTGATTGAAACTGGGATCAGCCTTAGGCAATTTTGCCTTTAGGCTTCAGACCGGTGCCAGGCACCCATCTGTTACTGAAAAATGGCGCAGCGGACGGGACTCGAACCCGCGACCCCCGGCGTGACAGGCCGGTATTCTAACCGACTGAACTACCGCTGCGCATAGTGGCTTATCAGGCCTTGTTCCTCTCCGGCGATCTGCTTCTTTCGAAGCATCCTGCACCAGGAACGCTCAGGAAGTGGTGGGTGATGACGGGATCGAACCGCCGACCCTCTGCTTGTAAGGCAGATGCTCTCCCGGCTGAGCTAATCACCCTCGCGATGTTGCTTGTTGCGTTTGCTTCGCTGAGGCCGCGAAATTTACGCAGGTGCCGATGCTAAGTCAATAGCCCCGTTGAATTTTTTTTGAAAAGGGTGGGAGCACAGCTGCAAGCTTCAGGCTGCAAGCCGCAAGAAAAAGCCAGGTGGCGCTGGCCCGATTTCCAAGCCCCAAAATGACGAAGGGACCTCACGGCCCCCTCTTGTAGCTTGTAGCTTGCAGCTCAGGTGTAGATCATCTTGCGCGTCATGCCGCCATCGACCACGAACTCTTGGCCAGTGACGAATGCCGCCTGGCGCGACAACAGCCAGGCAACCATTGCTGCCACGTCTTCCACCGTCCCTACCCTGCCCGTCGGATGCTGGGCATGATCGGCATCGCTCAACGGCTCGGCACGGCGTTGCGCAGGGTCACGCGTATCGATCCAGCCCGGGCTCACGGCGTTGACGCGGATCTCCGGGCCCAGGCTCATGGCCAGGGCATGGGTCAACGCCACCAGGCCGCCCTTGCTTGCGGCGTAGGCCTCGGTATCTGGCTCGGACTGCCGGGCACGGGTCGAGGCCAGATTGACGATCGCACCATTGTGGGCTCGCAAGTAAGGCGCGCAGTGCTTGGCCAACAGCATCGGGCCGCTGAGGTTGACCGCCAGCACACGGTTCCATTGCGCCAGGCTCAGGCTCTCCAGGGTCTGGTTATGCGGGTTGGCGATGGCCGCGTTGCACACCAGCGCGTCCAGCCGCCCGAACTGCCCCAACACCTCGGAAACCCCGGCACTGACCTGAGCTTCGTCGGCTACGTCCATGCTGATGAACCAGGCGTTTTCACCCAGGGCCTTGGCAACCTTGGCGCCGCGAGGGCGGTCCAGGTCGCTCAGCACCACCTGCCATCCTTCGCAGATCAACCAGGCAGCAATACCCAGGCCGATGCCGCGTGCGGCACCGGTTACCAGGGCTACCCGGCCGTTATGGCCCGGCCCGCCGCCCTTCCAGTCGATCACAGCGCTGCCAGCCCACGCGCAAGGTCGGCCTGCAGGTCGGCCACATCTTCCAGGCCGACGGCAACGCGGATCAGGCTGTCGCGAATACCTGCAGCCTCACGCTCCTGCGGCGTCAGGCGGCCGTGAGAGGTGGTGGCCGGGTGCGCGATAGTGGTCTTGCTGTCACCCAGGTTGGTGGTGATCGAGATCACCCGCGTTGCATCGATGAAGCGCCAGGCGCCTTCCTTGCCACCCTTTACCTCGAAACTCACCACCGCACCAAAACCGCTCATCTGGCGCTTGGCCAGTTCGTGCTGCGGATGGCTTGGCAAGCCGGCGTAATGCACCTTCTCGATACCCTCCTGCTGCTCCAGCCACTCGGCCAGCTGCTGAGCGCTCTCGCAGTGCGCACGCATGCGCAGCTTGAGGGTTTCCAGGCCTTTGGTGAAGATCCAGGCGTTGAACGGGCTGAGGGTCGGGCCGGCGGTGCGCAAAAAGCCCACCACTTCTTTCATCTGCTCGCTGCGCCCGGCAACAACGCCGCCCATGCAACGGCCCTGGCCGTCGATGAACTTGGTAGCGGAATGGAACACGATGTCAGCGCCAAGCTTGAGCGGCTGCTGCAGTGCAGGTGTGCTGAAGCAGTTGTCCACCACCAGCATGGCACCACGGGCATGGGCAATTTCTGCCAGCGCGGCAATGTCCACCAGTTCGGCCAGCGGGTTGGAAGGCGACTCGAGGATCAGCAGCTTGGTATTGGCCTTGATGGCCTCGTCCCAACCCGCCAGATCGACCAGCGGCACGTAGTCCACCTGCACGCCGAAACGCTTGAAGTACTTCTCGAACAGGCTGATCGTCGAGCCGAACACGCTCTGCGACACCAGCACATGGTCGCCGGCGCTGCACAACGACATCACCACGGCCAGAATCGCTGCCATGCCGGTAGAGGTGGCCACGGCCTGCTCTGCACCTTCCATTGCCGCCAGGCGCTCCTCGAAGGCACGCACGGTCGGGTTGGTGTAGCGCGAGTAGACGTTGCCCGGGGTTTCACCGGCAAAGCGAGCAGCCGCATCGGCAGCCGTGCGGAAGACATAGCTGGAGGTCAGGAACAGCGCTTCGCTGTGCTCCGCCTCCGGTGTACGGTTCTGACCGGCACGCACCGCCAGGGTGTCGAAGCCGACACCCTCGAGGTCACTGTCCAGTCGCCCGGCATCCCATTGATCCGTCATGCCGTCGCTCTCCAAATCAGTTGTTGTAGAGGTCGATGATCGCGCTGACCGCCTGGTTTTTCACCTTGGCCAGGTCATTGCGAGCCTGCTCGATGCGGTCGAGGTAGGCCTCGTCGATGTCGCCGGTGACGTATTCACCGTTGAACACCGCGCAATCGAAGTGCTCGATCTTGATCTTGCCGCCACCGACCGATTCGATCAGGTCCGGCAGGTCCTGATAGACCAGCCAGTCGGCGCCGATCAACTCGGCCACCTGATCGGTGGTGCGGTTGTGGGCGATCAGCTCGTGAGCGCTCGGCATGTCGATGCCGTAGACGTTGGGGTAACGCACTGCAGGGGCCGCGGAACAGAAGTAGACGTTTTTCGCGCCGGCTTCGCGGGCCATCTGGATGATCTGCTTGCAGGTGGTGCCGCGTACGATCGAGTCGTCGACCAGCATCACGTTCTTGCCGCGGAACTCCAGCTCGATGGCGTTGAGCTTCTGGCGCACCGATTTCTTCCGTGCAGCCTGGCCGGGCATGATGAAGGTACGGCCAATGTAGCGGTTCTTCACGAAACCTTCGCGGAACTTGACGCCCAGGTGGTTGGCCAGCTCCAGGGCGGCGGTGCGGCTGGTGTCAGGGATCGGGATGACCACATCGATGTCGTGGTCAGGGCGCTCGCGCTGGATCTTTTCGGCCAGCTTCTCGCCCATGCGCAGGCGCGCCTTGTATACCGAAACGCCATCCATGATCGAGTCCGGACGGGCCAGGTAGACATGCTCGAAAATGCACGGTTGCAGTTTCGGGCTTTCAGCGCACTGCTTGGTGTACAGCTGGCCTTCTTCGGTGATGTACACCGCTTCGCCCGGCGCCAGGTCGCGGATCAGGGTGAAGCCGAGCACGTCCAGGGCAACGCTTTCCGAGGCGATCATGTACTCAACGCCTTCGTCGGTATGACGCTGGCCGAACACCACCGGGCGAATGCCGTTAGGGTCACGGAAGCCGACAATGCCGTAGCCGGTAACCATTGCCACCACCGCGTAACCGCCGACGCAGCGGCTGTGCACGTGGGAAACGGCGGCGAACACGTCTTCTTCGGTCGGCTGCAGCTTGCCACGCACCGCCAGCTCATGGGCGAACACGTTCAGCAGCACTTCCGAGTCGGAGTTGGTGTTGACGTGGCGCAGGTCGGACTCATAGATCTCCTTGGCCAACTGCTCGACGTTGGTCAGGTTGCCGTTGTGCGCCAGGGTGATGCCATACGGCGAGTTGACGTAGAACGGCTGGGCTTCGGCCGAGGTCGAGCTGCCCGCAGTCGGGTAACGGACGTGGCCGATACCCATATGGCCTACCAGGCGCTGCATGTGGCGCTGCTGGAAGACATCGCGCACCAGGCCATTATCCTTGCGCAGGAACAACCGGCCGTCGTGGCTGGTCACGATACCTGCAGCGTCCTGGCCGCGGTGCTGGAGGACCGTAAGCGCGTCATACAGCGCCTGATTGACGTTCGACTTACCGACGATACCGACGATGCCACACATGCGACGCAACCCCTACTTTGATGAAACTTGAGTGAATAGCGCTCAAGGCTTTGCAGGCCCGAGCAACTGTTCCTTGAACGGGAGATCAGCCGGAGTGCTGATCACCCCACTGGACATCCACTGGCTGGTGAAACCCAGAATCAGGTTCTTGGACCAGTCAGCGACCAATAGAAATTGTGGTATCAGGCGAGATTCCTGCCACCAGGTATCCTGTTGCACCGGCCCCAGGCTGAGCAGACCGATGGCGACCACCACCAGCAAGGCTCCGCGCGCCGCGCCAAAGGCCATGCCGAGAAAACGATCGGTACCGGACAGCCCGGTCACGCGGATCAGCTCACCGACCAGGAAATTGACCATCGCGCCCACCAGTAGGGTGGCGACGAAAAGAATGGCGCAGCCAGCAATGATGCGCATCGATGGGGTCTGGATGTAGCTTTCAAGATACACCGAGAGCGACCCACCGAACATCCAGGCGACGGCACCGGCAATGATCCAGATGAGCAGGGACAAGGCTTCCTTGACGAAGCCGCGCTTGAGACTGATCAGTGTGGAAACGGCGATGATCGCGATGATCGCCCAATCAACCCAGGTAAATGCCACGGTGCTGCCTGCAGACGTTTGAGGCGGCGCATTTTACCAGAGCAAAGGGCCGGGAGTAAGCGGAATGTCAGGCCGATTGGCTAGCCCGCAGATGGGCTGCAGGGCAGCCCCCTGGAATCAACCGCGTTCTGGCTGGAAACGGATCACAAAGCCCTTCAGCTTCTGCTGCCGATTGATTGCATCACGCAGGCGCTCAGCCTCGGCACGCTCGATCAGCGGCCCCACATATACCCGATTCATGCCACCGGCCGAACGGATGTAGGCATTGTAACCCTGGCTGCGCAGGGTTTTCTGCAGGCTCTCGGCCCCGGCGCGATTGGACAGGCTAGCCAGCTGGATCGACCAGCTCACCGGCAAGCCGTTGACGTCGATTTTCGACGGCGCGGTAGCGGTTGCTGCCGGCGCAGGTGTAGTGGCCGGTTGCACTTGGGCCTTGGACGCCGAAGCAGGCGCCGACGCTTGCGGCTTAGGCTGGATCTGAGCCTGGGTTTGCGGCGACGGCGTGATCGGCTGGCTCGGCGTGGCCACCGGGGCCGAGGATTCGTTGACCACTACGGGCGCCTGCTGCGCCTCTTGCGGCAGCGGTTGCGGCTCGGGCACGGCAACCGGCTCTACCTTGACTTCAGGCAAGCTCGGCATCGCTGGAGCCTGCGGGGCCTCTACGCGCACCTGACGCATTTCGTCCTCGCGGGTGAACAGCATCGGCAGAAAAATAACCGCCAGCGCCACCAGCACCAACGCACCCACCATGCGCTGTTTCATCCCTTTATCCAGCACTGCCATCTACTCACCCCTCCAGGGCCTGCTGCCCCAGCCATTCCAGGGCCTCGGCAACACAGAAAAACGAACCGAACAGCAGGATCTGGTCATCCGCCGTCGCCTGAGCGCATTGCCCATCAAGAGCGGCGCCGACGCTGGCATAAGACTTCACCGACGCGCCGAGGTTCGTCAAGGCGCCGACAAGCTCGGCGGCCGGACGGCTGCGCGGTGACTGCAAAGGCGCCACCGCCCAGTCATCGACCAGGCTCTGCAACGGCGCCAGAACGCCTGGCAGATCTTTGTCCGCCAGCAGGCCGAAGACTGCCAGGCGCCTGCCCTTGAGCGATTGCATTGACAGACGATGCGCCAGATATTCTGCTGCATGAGGGTTATGCCCCACATCCAGCAACAGCTCCACGCGCTTACCTTGCCAACTGAGCGTGCGACGGTCCAGCCGCCCGGTGATACGGGTATCGAGCAGTGCCTGACGGATTTGCCCGGCATCCCAAGGGAGCCCCATCAGCAGGTAAGCCTGCAGGGCCAGGGCGGCGTTTTCCATCGGCAGGTCGAGCAGCGGCAGGTCTGACAGCTCCACTCCTGAGCCGTCTGCCGCAGTACCACGCCAGCACCAGGTGGTATCGGCGCTGGCAAGATCGAAGTCACGACCCCGCAGGAACAACGGCGCAGCCAGTTCACGCGCCTTGTCCAACAGTGGCCGAGGAGGATCCAGGTCACCGCACAGTGCCGGTTTGCCCGGGCGGAAGATGCCAGCCTTCTCGAAGGCCACCAACTCGCGGGTATCGCCCAGGTAATCGATATGGTCGACGCCGATACTGGTCACCAGGGCCAGGTCGGCATCGACGACGTTCACCGTATCCAGACGACCACCCAGGCCCACTTCAAGCACCACGGCATCCAGCCCGGACTGGTAGAACAGCCAGAATGCCGCCAGGGTGCCCATCTCGAAATAGGTCAGGGAAATCTCGCCTCGCGCCGCCTCGACGGCAGCAAAGGCTTCGCAAAGGTGCTCATCACTGGCCTCCTGGCCATCGATCAGCACCCGTTCGTTGTAACGCAACAGGTGTGGCGAGCTGTACACGCCAACCTTGAGCCCCTGGGCACGCAGCATCGACGCCACGAAGGCACAGGTCGAGCCTTTGCCGTTGGTGCCGGTGACGGTCACCACACGAGGCGCCAGCTTGCCCAGGGCCAATCGTGCAAGCACCTTTTGCGAACGCTCCAGCCCCATGTCGATGGCCGAGGGGTGCAACTGCTCGAGGTAGGCGAGCCATTCGCCCAGGGTTCTGTCTTTCATCAGGCGACCGCAGCGGCCTCGCGTGCCTGCTCGGGAGTTTCCTGGCCGGTCATCTGCGCCAGCAGACGAGCGAGGCGTGGGCGCAGCTCGCCACGCGAGATGATCAGGTCGATGGCGCCGTGCTCCAGCAGGAACTCGCTGCGCTGGAAGCCTTCAGGCAGCTTCTCGCGCACGGTCTGCTCGATCACGCGCGGGCCGGCAAAGCCGATCAGCGCCTTTGGCTCACCGACAATGACATCGCCGAGCATCGCCAGACTGGCGGAAACACCGCCGTAGACCGGATCGGTCAATACGGAGATGAACGGAATGCCTTCTTCGCGCAGGCGGGCCAGCACGGCCGAGGTCTTGGCCATCTGCATCAGCGAGATCAGTGCTTCCTGCATGCGCGCACCACCGGAGGCCGAGAAGCAGATCATCGGGCAGCGGTTTTCCAGGGCATGATTGGCGGCGCGGACAAAACGCTCACCGACGACGGCACCCATCGAGCCACCCATGAAGGAAAACTCGAAGGCACTGACCACGATCGGCATGCCCATCAGGGTACCGCTCATGGAGATCAGGGCGTCCTTCTCGCCGGTCTGCTTCTGGGCACCGACCAGGCGGTCCTTGTACTTCTTGCCATCGCGGAATTTCAGACGGTCGACCGGCTCCAGCTCAGCGCCCAGCTCGGCACGGCCTTCAGCATCGAGGAAGATGTCGATACGCTGACGTGCGCCAATGCGCATGTGGTGGTTGCACTTGGGGCAGACATCCAGGGTCTTTTCCAGCTCCGGACGATACAGCACGGCCTCACAGGCTGGGCACTTGTGCCACAGGCCTTCTGGCACCGAGCTCTTCTTCACCTCGGAACGCATGATCGAAGGGATCAGTTTGTCGACTAACCAGTTGCTCATGCTTTATTTCTCCAGTATTGGCGGGCGGGGACCAGTCTGGCCGGCCATGCCCTGCCCTTTGAGCTCAAATTCTTCTGTCAAACGATGACGGACCGGCCACAGGGGCTGCCTGCGTACCGCACCGTCTTCAACGTATTCTTTGGCCAACCGGCATGCCGGCAGCCGCCCCGCAGGGCTGCGATAGCTATGGACGATGGCGCGCAGCCAGCCGTCACATCTGGCATCACGCCTGTTTCACCGCACGCATGAACGCTTCGATCTTCGCCGCGTCCTTGATGCCCTTGGCCTGCTCCACACCACCACTGACATCCACCGCATACGGCCGCACCTGGGCGATGGCCTGGCCGACGTTGCCGGCCGACAAGCCTCCGGCGAGAATGATCGGCTTGCTCAGCCGTGAAGGCACCAGCGACCAGTCGAACGCCTCGCCAGTACCACCGGGTACGCCGGCAACATAGGTGTCGAGCAGGATGCCACGCGCACCGGCATAGTGCCGGCAGGCAGCCTCCAGATCGTCACCCGGGCGCACTCGCAGCGCCTTGATCCACGGGCGGTGATACCCTTCGCAGTCAGCCGGGGTTTCGTCGCCGTGGAACTGTAGCAGGTCCAGCGGCACAGCCTCGAGGATCTCGTTGAGTTCGCAGCGCGAGGCGTTGACGAATAGGCCGACCGTGGTCACGAAGGGTGGCAGCTCGGCCATGATTGCCCGCGCCTGGCGCACGTCGACGGCGCGCGGGCTTTTGGCATAGAAAACGAAGCCGATGGCATCGGCCCCCGCCTCGGCGGCGGCAAGCGCGTCTTCTATGCGGGTAATCCCGCAGATCTTGCTGCGAACATTGCTCATGGACTGCAAACCCTGAGAAAACACTGAAAGGCCCGATGGTAGCAAAAGCGTTTTCGCCCGTCAGTCGGCCAACGCCTCGTAGCCGGTCAGAAAGTGTGGACCAATGTAACGCTGTGGCAGCTGGAATTCCTCCGGGTACTCCACCTGAACCAGGTACAGGCCGTACGGATGGGCCGTCACACCGCCTTCACGCCGGTTGCGCCCTTCCAGCACTTCACGGGCCCAGCCCGCAGGGCGCTCACCCGCACCAATGGTCATCAGCACACCGGCAATATTGCGCACCATATGGTGCAGGAAAGCGGTGGCCCGCACATCCAGCACGATCATCTGCCCGTGACGGGTGACCCGCAGGTGATGGATATGCTTGATCGGCGACTTGGCCTGGCACTGGCTGGCGCGAAAGGCACTGAAATCGTGGGTACCCAGCAGGAATTGCGCAGCATCGGCCATGCGCTCTACATCAAGCGGCCGGTGATTCCACGTCACTTCCTCGGCCAGGTGTGCCGGGCGGATCGGGTCGTTGTAGATGACATAACGGTAGCGCCGGGCGGTGGCCTTGAAGCGTGCATGGAAATCCGCAGGCATCGGCCGCGACCAGACCACACTGATGTCATGGGGCAGGTTGAAGTTGGTGCCCAGGGTCCAGGCGCGTTCGTCGCGATTGGCGCGGGTATCGAAATGCACGATCTGCCCACAACCATGCACACCGGCGTCGGTACGCCCGGCGCAGACCACCGTGATGGGCTCGTTGGCCACTTTCGACAGGGCTTGCTCCAGCGCCTGCTGGACACTGGGCACACCGCTGGCCTGGCGTTGCCAGCCGCGGTAGCGCGAACCCTTGTATTCCACGCCCAGGGCAATGCGGGTGAAGCCTTCGGCGGCCGATTCGGTGGCAGCGGTGTCGATGATGTCCAAGAGCGTGAAACCTGTGGGGCAATACGAAGTGCCGGGGATTATAACGACAACGGCAGCCTTGTTGGGCTGCCGTTGGTTTTACGCTGCAGGTGAGGCCTTCAGACCAGCCGGGACAGCATGTCTTCGGCTTCCTGACGCTGAGTGTCGTCGCCATCCTTGACTACTTCATCGAGGATGTCACGCGCCCCCTGATGGTCACCCATGTCGATGTAGGCACGTGCCAGATCGAGCTTGGTGGCCACTTCGTCGCTGCCGGAGAAGAAATCGAAGTCCAGATCGTCCAGGGGTTCCGGCTCTTGGGCAGCGTCTGCAGCAGTGAAGTGCGACTCCAGCGACGGCGACTCGAGGTTCTGCGACAGCTTGTCCAGTTCAGCGTTGACGTCACTGAGCTCCGAAGCAAAGCTCTTGGCGGCCGGTGACTGGTCATCCAGCGACAGCGACAAATCGAAGTCTTCTGGCAGCTCCAGCTCGGAAATCGGGTCGAACTCAGGGATGGAATCGAAAGCTGCCAGTTCGGCAGCAACGTCGACCGGCTCTTCCTCGACCGGTTCGGCAACGCTCGGCTCACCCATGTCCAGGTCGAAGTCCGCCAGATCATCGACGCTCTGTGGCTCGGCCTGAGCCTGCGCCAGCAAGGCTTCGAAATCGGCATCGGCGTCTGCTTCCTGCACAGCAGGATCAGCGGCGGCGAGCGGCTCATCATTTACCTGCAGATCCGTCAATGCGGCTTCATCGAGCATCGGCGGTTCAAGTTCGCTCAGGGGCAGATCGTCACTCAGGTCAAGGTCGAATGCACTGTCCAGACCATTGTCATCAAGGGCAGGCGCTTGAGCAACCGCCTCGATTTGCGACTCAGGTTCAGGTTCAGACTCAGCAACAGCTTCAGGCTCAGGCTCAGGCTCAGGCTCGGCATCGACCTCTGCCGGCGCCTGCGGCTGATCCTGCAACAGATCCTGGACGTACTGCTCATCCAGCTCGGCAGCCAGCGCCGCAGCCCCCAGCCCTGCCGCGGCAATGCCAAGCATGGCCGGGTAGTGCTCCTTGAGCTGACTGACCTGCGCGATATTCTCTTCGCTGCCCGGCAGCTTGCGCTCCTGCTCTACGAATGCGCTGTGGTCACCCTGGCGCGCGTAAACCTCCATCAGCTTCAACCGCAGGCCATCCTGCTCCGGTTGCGCAGCGACGGCCGTCTCCAATAGGTCCGCCGCGTGATTGAGACGGCCGCGGGCCAAGCTCTGCTCGACCTCTGCCAGCAGCTCGGCATTCGGGTCCTGTGCCGGTAATGGCACGCCAACGGGGGCCGGGGCAACGGGTTTTTCCGCCGCAACGGCTGCAGCAGCCGAAGCCGCTACCACCGCCGGCGACAGGGTTACGCCAGGCGCCGATACTTCCAGCTCATCGAAGCTGCTCGCAGGCAGGTCGAGGTCGGGGTTACGCTCGCCTTCCTCAGCCAGTGCCCGCGCCATGCGCAGGTGCTTTTCGGCCTCCTGCTGGGCTTTGCGTCGGCGCGCCAGCAGCAACAGCAGCAACAACAGCACGAGGAATGCGGAACCTGCGATCAGGCCCAGCACCAACGGATTCCCCAGCATCTCATCCAGCGCGCCCGGCTGCTGGCCGACAGGAGCATCCTCGCCAGCCGGGGCAGAGCCAGGCGCGGTGTCGACGGCAGCCGGCGCCGGTGCCACGACGGGATCGGCGGGCGGCATCTGGGTGTTATCTGCAGGCTGCGCCGGGGCCGACTCACCAGGCAAGGTGGCGGCCGGGGCGGGTTCCCCGGCGGCACCCTGTGCCTCCAGGCGTGCCAACTGGTCGTTCTTGAGCTGAATGAGGCGCTGCAGCTTGTCCAACTGGCTCTGCAGGTCACTCATCCGGCTCTTGAGTTCTTCATTGTCACGACGGCTGGTGTCCAGGCTCTCCTGGGCCACGGCCAGCTTGTCGTTGAGCGCCTTGGCATCGCCAGCGCCAGGCTGGTTGCCTGGGCTGACCAGGCGCAGGTTATCGCCTTGGGCTATACGCTCAGGCGCCGCGTCGGCGGCGCCGCGACGGGTGGCGTCCAGCTGCCGGGCGCGGGGGCCTAGGCGCCGGCCCTCACGCCAGGCGGCGTACTGTTCGGCCACTTCGCGATTGGCCTCGACCTGCGGGATGCTCTGGACCTGCTGCTGATCGGGCAGGCGCAACACCTGGCCAACCTTCAACTGGTTGATATTGTTGCCGATAAAGGCATCCGGGTTCAGCGCCTGAATGGCGATCATTGTCTGCTGCACCGAGCCACCACTTTGGGTATTGCGCGCAGCAATCTGCCATAGGGTATCGCGGCGTTTGGTGGTGTAGCTGCCGGCGCTGCTGGTTGCCGGGGTGACATTGGCCGCGGCAGGCTGCTCGCCCTGAGCCTTGGCCTGGTCGAGCAGCACACTGTAGTCACGCAGCAGGCGCCCCTGGGGCCACATCACCTGGACCAGAAACTTTACCACCGAACCCGGCAGCGGCTGGCTGGAGGTTACCCGCAGTACGCTCTTGCCATTGGGGTTGATCACCGGGGTAAAGGTCAGGTCCTCGAGGTAGCCCGGATACTCCACCCCGGCCTTGCTGAACTCTTCCGGCGGCGCCAGGCTTGGCGCCACTTCGGCAGCGGTGAGGTCGCGCACATCGAGCAATTCGATCTCGGCGTCCAGCGGCTGGTTCTGCGCCGATTTGAGCGTCAGTTCACCCAACCCCAGGGCATTCGCCATGCCAGATGACAGCGCCGACGCTGCCGCCATGGCCAGAACCAGTTTGCGAATTCGAAGCATGACCTCATCCCTTGTATGAATCGTCCCGAAACCGCAAGCGGTGCGGGACAAAAGTGCTCGCCAGTATCTTTTACGCTATGTGTTTAATCAACAATTGCGCCACCTGCACGGCGTTTAGCGCAGCGCCCTTGCGCAGGTTGTCGGTGGTCAGCCACAGGTTGAGCTGCCGGTCTTCGTCAACACCATGGCGTACACGACCAACATAGACCACGTCTTGCCCTACTGCGTCCCCTACCGGGGTCGGATAATCATCCCGCTCGACCAACTCGACACTGTCGGCACCCTCCAGCGCGGCATTGACCGCAACAAGATCCACCGGATTACGGCTCTGTACCGCCACACTGAAGCTATCGCCAAAAAACACCGGGACTTGAACGCAGGTCACGGAAATCTTCAGTTCCGGCTGGCCCAACAGCACCGGCAGCTCATCAACCAGGCGGCGCTCGAGCGCGGTGTGGCCCTGCTCGTCTGCCGCACCGACCTGGGCCAGCAGGTTGAACGCCACCTGGCGATCGAAGAAACGCGGCTCCAGCGGGCGGGCGTTGAGCAGCTCGGCGGTCTGCCGGGCCAGTTCGTTAACAGCCTCCCGGCCCTGGGCAGACACCGCGAGCGCGGCCATGACCTGCACGCGCTCGATCTCCACCAGCCCCTTCAGTGGCGCCAGCGCGACGGCCAAGGCCACGGCTGCGGCACTGGGGCTGGCGATGCACGCCGGCAGCGCCAGGCCGGCGATGCGCTCGGCATTGGCTTCAGGCACGACCGCCAGGGCGTCATCCAGGCCGCCAGACAGGTCAATGACCGTGCAGCCGGCCTCACGGGCCTTGCTGGCAAAGCTACGACTGACGGCCGGGCTGGCGGCGAAGAAGGCCAGTTTGACCTGGGTGAAATCGAAACTGTCGACTTCACGCACTTTGACCTTCTTGCCGGCGAACATCACGCTGCTGCCCGCCGACTCCATGCTGGCCAGCAGGTGCAGCGTGCCGACCGGGAAGTGCAGTTCTTCGAGAATCTGTACCAAGGTTTCACCGACACTACCGGTGGCGCCGACGACGGCGATGTCCAGGGGTTGGGTCATGGAGAGGATCCTTTTTGCTGTAACGGCGGGGGCGGCACTTTACTCGGATTGTACCGTTTTGTCTGTGCTGGCCCTGTGGGGCGCGCACATAAAAAAACCCGCGCTGTCGCCAGCGCGGGTTTTCTGTTCAACCCAGAACGATCAACGCTCCAGCAGAATCCGCAGCATGCGGCGCAGCGGCTCGGCAGCACCCCACAGCAGCTGATCGCCGACGGTGAACGCGCCCAGATATTGCGAGCCCATGTTCAGCTTGCGCAAACGGCCCACCGGAATGTTCAGGGTACCGGTGACGTTGGTCGGGGTCAGTTCCTGCATGCTGATCTCGCGCTGGTTCGGCACCAGCTTCACCCACGGGTTGTGCTGGCTGATCATGCCTTCGATATCGGCCAGTGGCACGTCCTTGTTCAGCTTGATGGTCAGCGCCTGGCTGTGGCAGCGCATGGCGCCGATGCGCACGCAGATGCCATCGACCGGGATCGGGCTCTTGAAGCGGCCGAGGATCTTGTTGGTTTCGGCCTGAGCCTTCCACTCTTCACGGCTCTGGCCGTTCGGCAGCTCCTTGTCGATCCATGGGATCAGGCTGCCAGCCAAGGGCACACCGAAGTTCTCAGCCGGGTAGGCTTCGCTGCGCATGGTCTCGGCCACCTTGCGGTCAATGTCGAGGATGGCGCTGGCCGGATTGGCCAGGTCATCGGCCACTGCCGCGTGGGTAGCACCCATCTGCTTGATCAGCTCGCGCATGTTCTGCGCACCGGCACCCGACGCCGCCTGGTAGGTCATGGCGCTCATCCACTCGACCAGGCCCGCTTCGAACAGGCCGCCAAGGCCCATCAGCATCAGGCTGACGGTGCAGTTGCCGCCGATGTAGTTCTTGGTACCGGCATCGAGCTGCTGGTCGATCACCTTGCGGTTGACCGGGTCGAGCACGATCACTGCATCGTCCTGCATGCGCAGCGACGAGGCAGCATCGATCCAGTAACCCTGCCAGCCGGCTTCACGCAGTTTGGGGAAGACCTCGTTGGTGTAGTCGCCGCCCTGACAGGTCAGGATCACGTCGAGGGTCTTGAGTTCTTCAATCGAATAAGCGTCCTTGAGCGGAGCAATATCCTTGCCCACGTTCGGACCTTGGCCACCGACATTGGAGGTGGTGAAGAACACCGGCTCGATCAGGTCGAAGTCCTGCTCCTCCAGCATCCGCTGCATGAGCACGGAACCGACCATACCGCGCCAACCGATCAGACCTACACGTTTCATCGCAACTACACCTTTGCTAAAAGTGGGCCGCCACCGAACAAAAACGGTGGCGGGCCGGAGAGATTACAGATTCT
Organism: Pseudomonas putida; assembly: GCF_016406145.1. Lineage (NCBI taxonomy): Bacteria > Pseudomonadati > Pseudomonadota > Gammaproteobacteria > Pseudomonadales > Pseudomonadaceae > Pseudomonas > Pseudomonas putida. The sequence goes on along the minus strand of NZ_CP066306.1, from coordinate 1,712,172 downwards.
GCAGCGCGGCGACTACTGCGTCGCCCATTTCCTGCGTACCTACCTTGCTGCAACCGGCCGACCAGATGTCACCGGTACGAAGGCCCTGGTCCAGGACCTGGCTCACCGCCTGCTCGATGGCCTCGGCTGCGGCCTGCTGGTTGAAGCTGTAACGCAGCATCATCGACACCGACAGGATGGTCGCCAGCGGGTTGGCAATGCCCTGGCCGGCGATGTCCGGCGCCGAACCGTGGCACGGCTCGTACATGCCCTTGTTGTTGGCATCGAGCGACGCCGAAGGCAGCATGCCGATGGAGCCGGTCAGCATGGAAGCCTCATCCGACAGGATGTCACCGAACATGTTGTCGGTCACCATCACGTCGAACTGCTTGGGCGCGCGCACCAGTTGCATCGCGGCGTTGTCGACATACATGTGGCTCAGCTCGACATCCGGGTAGTCCTTGGCCACGTCCTCGACCACCTCACGCCACAGCTGGCTGGAGGCCAAGACGTTGGCCTTGTCCACCGAGCACAGCTTCTTGCCACGCACACGGGCCATGTCGAAGCCGACGCGGGCGATACGGCGCACTTCGCTCTCGCTATACGGGAGGGTGTCGTAGGCCTGACGCTCGCCGCCTTCGAGTTCACGCTGGCCGCGCGGGGCACCGAAGTAGATACCGCCGGTCAGCTCACGGACGATGAGGATGTCCAGGCCCGAGACGATTTCCGGCTTGAGCGACGAGGCATCGGCCAGTTGCGGGTAGAGGATGGCCGGGCGCAGGTTGGCGAACAGGCCCAGCTGCGAGCGGATTTTCAGCAGGCCGCGCTCAGGGCGGATGTCACGCTCGATCTTGTCCCACTTCGGCCCGCCCACAGCGCCCAACAGGACGGCATCGGCCTGGCGCGCGCGTTCCAGGGTCTCGTCGGCCAGCGGCACGCCGTGCTTGTCGATGGCAGCACCGCCGATCACGTCGTGCTCGAGGCTGAAGCCGAGCTGGAACTTGTCGTTGGCCAGCTCCAGCACCTTGACCGCCTCGGCCATGATTTCCGGACCAATGCCATCACCTGGGAGAATCAGAATCTGCTTGCTCATGCTTTCCTCTATCCATTCAAGCGGTGCGGCCAGCCCGGCCGCACCGTAAAAAACTCAGCGCTCTGCCCACAACACGATCACGTCGGTGCTGAACGAGCCGTCTGCTTCAATCTGGTAATACTGCCGCACTTCCTCGCCCATCGCTTGCTGCAACTGGCGAATGGCCACGCGCAGCGGATCGGGCGTGCGCATGCGTTCGACCCACGAGTTCCATTCCAGGCGCAGGCGTTGGCGGGTGTGGCTGCGGGCATGCAGGCCAGCTTCGCTGACTTGGCGCTGCCACTCGGTGGCAGAATAATCGCGTACGTGGCTGGTGTCGCGCAGCACTTCAACCGTTTGCAAATAGGTATCGAGCAACGGACTGCCCGGCGACATCACGTCAATCAGGGCTGCCACCCCGCCCGGCTTCAACACCCGCCGTACTTCGCGCAACGCCACACCCAGGTCGCTCCAGTGGTGCGCCGAATAGCGGCTGAAGACGTAGTCGAACGAGGCATCGGCGAATGGCAGGCGTTCAGCGGCACCACGCTCGGTGGTGATATTGCCCAGGCCGCGCTCGGCGGCGGCGCTGGCAACCACGTCAAGCATCGACTGCGACAGGTCGTAGGCGACCACCTCTGCCACCAGAGGCGCTACGTGGAAGCTGACATGACCGGCACCACAGCCCAGGTCCAGCACGCGAGCCGCACCCTGCCCCGCCAGCTCGGCTTGCAGCAGGGCGAATTCACTGCCCTGGGCGTGCACGGCGCTGCTGAGGTAGGCACTGGCCTGTTCGCCGAACTGGCGTTGGACCACATCGGTGTGGGTGGTGCTGGTCATGGGCGCATTCCTTTTGATTTTGGGTTGTCTCTACGGCCGCTATCGCCGGCAAGCCGGCTCCCACACCGCCCCCACAGGCCCAGAAACCTGTGCAGTTGCTGTGGGTCCCGGCTTGCCGGCGATGAGGCCAGCAAACCCGATTACATCATTCAGGCATCACGGAACAGCCAGGGCTGTGCAGCGCGGTGCTTGCCTTCGAACGCCTTGATCGCTTCGCCGTCCTGCAAGGTCAGGCCGATATCGTCCAGGCCGTTGAGCAGGCAGTGCTTGCGGAACGCATCGATCTCAAAGTGCAGCACCTTGCCGTCCGGACGGGTCACAGCCTGCGCCTGCAGGTCGATGGTCAACTGGTAGCCAGGGTTGGCTTCGACCTGCTTGAACAGTTCTTCCACTTCCTCATCGCTCAGGATGATCGGCAGCAGGCCGTTCTTGAAGCTGTTGTTGAAGAAGATGTCAGCGAAGCTCGGCGCGATCACGCTGCGGAAGCCGTATTCGTCCAGCGCCCAAGGGGCGTGCTCACGGCTCGAACCGCAACCGAAGTTCTCCCGCGCCAGCAGCACGCTGGCACCCTGGTAGCGTTCGTGGTTGAGCACGAACTCCTGGTTCAGCGGGCGCTTGCTGTTGTCCTGGTAAGGCTGGCCCACGTCCAGGTAACGCCACTCGTCGAACAGGTTGGGGCCAAAGCCGGTACGCTTGATCGACTTGAGGAACTGCTTGGGAATGATCTGATCGGTGTCGACGTTGGCACGGTCCAACGGCGCGACGAGACCGGTGTGCTGGGTAAAGGCTTTCATGCTGCGCTCCCTTGGATCAACTCGCGAACATCGATGAAGTGGCCAGTCACCGCCGCAGCGGCAGCCATGGCCGGGCTGACCAGGTGGGTACGGCCCCCAGCGCCCTGACGCCCTTCGAAGTTACGGTTGGAGGTGGACGCGCAATGCTCGCCGCTTTCCAGGCGGTCCGGGTTCATCGCCAGGCACATAGAGCAGCCTGGCTCACGCCATTCGAAACCGGCCTCGAGGAAGATCTTGTCCAGGCCTTCACGCTCGGCCTGGGCCTTTACCAGGCCCGAACCCGGCACGACGATGGCCTGCTTGACGGTGGCAGCCACCTTGCGACCTTTGGCGATTTCAGCTGCGGCTCGCAGGTCTTCGATCCGCGAGTTGGTGCAGGAGCCTATGAACACACGGTCCAGATGGATATCGGTAATCGCCTGGTTGGCGCGCAGGCCCATGTACTTGAGGGCGCGCTCGATCGAGCCGCGCTTGACCAGATCGGCCTCGGCGGCTGGGTCCGGCACACGCTGGTCGACGGCCAGGACCATCTCGGGCGACGTGCCCCAGCTGACCTGCGGCTTGATCTGCGCTGCATCGAGCTCGACCACGGTGTCGAACACCGCATCGTCATCGGATACCAGGTCTTTCCACGCCTCGACTGCACGCTCCCACTGCTCGCCTTTGGGCGCATAAGGGCGGCCTTCGACGTAAGCAATGGTGGTGGCATCGGTGGCAACCAGACCGACCCGCGCACCGGCCTCGATCGACATGTTGCAGATGGTCATGCGGCCTTCCATGGACAGCTCGCGGATGGCGCTACCAGCAAATTCCATGGCGTGGCCGTTGCCACCGGCGGTACCGATCTTGCCGATCACGGCAAGCACGATGTCTTTGGCCGTCACGCCGGCGGGCAATGTCCCCTCGACGCGCACCAACATGTTTTTCATCTTTTTGGCGACCAGGCACTGGGTGGCGAGCACGTGCTCGACCTCGGAGGTGCCGATGCCATGGGCCAAGGCACCGAAGGCGCCGTGGGTGGAAGTGTGCGAGTCACCGCAGACCACGGTCATGCCGGGCAAGGTGGCGCCCTGCTCGGGGCTGATGACGTGAACGATGCCCTGACGCACGTCATTCATCTTGAATTCGACGATGCCGTATTCGTCACAGTTCTCATCAAGGGTCTGCACCTGCAGGCGTGACACCTGGTCGACGATGGCCTCGATCCCGCCCTTGCGTTCCGGGGTGGTCGGCACGTTGTGGTCCGGGGTAGCGATGTTGGCATCGATGCGCCACGGCTTGCGGTTGGCCAGGCGCAGGCCTTCAAAGGCCTGGGGCGAGGTCACTTCGTGAATGATATGGCGGTCGATGTAGATCAAGGACGAGCCGTCATCACGGCGCTTGACCTCATGGGCTTCCCAGAGTTTGTCGTAGAGCGTTTTGCCAGCCATCAGACTGTTCCTCATCAGCGTCTTTCTATGCCAAAGACCCCTTGGCTTGTACGGACGATGCTATGGCGATAGATTGAATAACTCAAATTCATAATTTTCATGCTTTGCATAACCATCAGGAATTCGAACAATGGACCTGGCCAACCTCAGCGCCTTCATTGCCATTGCCGAGACCGGCAGCTTCTCCGGGGCCGGCGAACGCCTGCACCTGACCCAACCGGCCATCAGCAAGCGCATTGCCGGGCTGGAGCAACAGCTGGACGTGCGCCTGTTCGATCGCCTGGGCCGCGAGGTGACCTTGACCGAAGCCGGCCGCGCCCTGCTGCCGCGCGCCTATCAGATCCTCAACGTCCTCGATGATACCCGACGTGCGCTGACCAACCTGACCGGGCAGGTGAGTGGTCGCCTGACCCTCGCCACCAGCCATCACATTGGCCTGCACCGCTTGCCCCCGCTGCTGCGGGCATTCACCCGCCAGCACCCGGCCGTTGCGCTGGATATCCAGTTCCTCGATTCAGAAGCGGCCTATGACGAGGTTCTGCACGGGCGCGCCGAGATAGCGGTCATCACCCTGGCGCCAGAGCCCCATCACCTGATCAAGGCCATCCCCGTCTGGGACGACGCACTGGATTTCGTCGCCGCCCCCGAGCACCCGCTGGCCAGCAATACCCAGGTCAGCCTGGCTGACGTTGCCCGCCATCCGGCGGTATTCCCCGGTGGCAATACCTTCACCCACCACATCGTCCAGCGCCTGTTCGAAAGCCAGGGCCTGGCCCCGAACATCGCCATGAGCACCAACTACCTGGAAACCATCAAGATGATGGTCTCGATCGGCCTGGCCTGGAGCGTGCTCCCGCGCACCATGCTCGACGATCAGGTTGCACCCATCGCTTTACCCGGCATACAGCTGTCACGCCAGCTAGGCTACATATTGCATACCGAGCGAACGCTATCGAACGCCGCAAGGGCCTTCATGGCCCTGCTCGACAGTCACGCAGGGGCCGCCTGACCGGTCGTCAGGCCTGCACTTCCAACCCAGGGACGCGTCAAACGCCAAAGGTCTGGTACCCATGCCCAAATCAGCAAAACGCTTTCCGCGCCTGCCGCGCATCCCTGCGGCCAATCCTCAGGAGTCGGAACAGGCCTGGCAGAACGCCCCGCAACTGCTGGCTGCGCTCAATGGTGCACGCCTGGGCGCCTGGCTATGGGACATCGACAGTGGCAGAGTCAGCTGGTCGCGCGGCACCCAGGCACTGTTCGGCTTCGATCCGCAGCGCCCCTTGCCCAACGATATCGATTACCTCGACCTGCTGCCGGAAGAAGATCGCGCGCGCACGCGCCAACTGTTCCAGGCAGTGGTCAATGGTGAGCCGGCCGAGAAAGCCATGCGCCATCGCATCCGCTGGCCGGACGGCAGCCTGCACTGGCTGGAAATCAACGGCAGCCTGACCCACGACCGCCAAGGCCGGCCACAGATGATCGGGATAATCCGCGAGATAACCCGCCAGCGCGAACGGGAAACCGCACTGATCAACTCGGAAAAACGCTTTGCCACCCTGTTTCACCTCAGCCCTAACGCGATTCTGCTCACCCGCCGCCAAGACGGCATGATTTTCGAAGTCAACCAGCATTTCGAAGACATGTTCGGCTGGCCTGGCGAACAGGTGATCGGCAAGACCAGCTTGGAACTTGGCCTCTGGGTAACCCCCGAACAGCGTCACCAGGTACTGGATTCGACTCGCTCCAGCAGCGGCCCGACCATCATGGAGGTGCAGTTGCGTGCCAGCAGCGGCAAAATCCACGACGGCATTCTGTGCACCCAGGGCATCGAACTGGAAGGCGTGACGTTCCTGCTCAGCACCTTCGTCGACACGTCCGAGCGCAAACGTGCCGAGCAAGCGCTCAAGGATAGCCAGGAACGCCTTGATCTGGCCCTGGACTCGGCGCAACTGGGCACCTGGGATTGGCACATCCCCAGCGGCATGCTCTATGGCTCGGCCCGTGCCGCGCAACTGCACGGACTGGACCCGATACCCTTTCACGAATCGTTCGACGCATTTTTCGAAGGCGTGCCCCAGGACGAACGCGATGGCATGCGCCAGGCCTACCGCAGCCTGCGCGAAGGCCCAGAAGGCAACTACCAGATCACCTACCGCGTGCAGCTGGAAAACGGCGCTTCGCGTTACATCGAAAGCCGAGCACGCCTGTACCGCGACGAGCAGGGTAACCCGCTGCGCATGGCCGGCACCCTTCTGGACATCACCGATCAGGTCGAGCGCGAGCTGCGCCTGAGCGCATCGGAAGAGAAGTTCGCCAGCCTGTTCCAGGTCAGCCCCGATCCGATCTGCGTGACCCGCCAGGACACCGGTCAGTTCATCGAGATCAACCCGGCCTTCACCCACACCTTTGGCTGGAGCGCCGAACAGGTGATCGGCCGCACCGCCGAAAAGATCGGCCTGTGGGCCGAGTCGATCGAACGCGCGCAACGCATCGAACGGGTTATCCGCGAACAGGCCCTGAGCAACGTTGCAGTGGTGGTCAACCACCGCAACGGCTCACCACTGACCTGTGTGATTTCAAGCCGGCTGATCAGCGTCGACAACCACCCCTGCAGCGTCACCACCCTGCGCGACATCACCCAGCAGCAACGGGCCGAAGCAGCGCTCAAGTCCAGCGAGGAGAAGTTCGCCAAGGCGTTTCATTCCAGCCCGGACGCGATCACCATCACTGAGCGCCACAGCGGCCGCTATGTGGAGGTCAACGATGGGTTCTGCAGGCTGACCGGCTACAGCACCGCCGAAGTGATCGGCCACAGTGTCTACGAGCTGGGTATCTGGGCCGACGACAAGCAGCGCAGCGCTTTGCTCGTCGAGCTGAAGGAGCGTGGCCGGGTACACCACCGGGAGATGCTCGGGCGCACCAAGCGTGGCGACATCCTCACCGTGGAGGTATCGGTCGAGCCGATCAGCCTCAACGAGACCGATTGCCTGCTACTCACCGCCCGCGATGTCAGCCAACTGAAGAATGCCCAGGCGCAGATCCGCCACCTGGCCTACCACGACCCACTGACCAACCTGCCCAACCGCGCCTTGCTGATGGACCGCCTGAGCCAACAGATCGCCCTGCTGCGCCGGCACAACCTGCGCGGCGCCCTGCTGTTCCTCGACCTCGACCATTTCAAGCACATCAACGACTCCCTCGGCCACCCGGTGGGCGACACGGTGCTGAAGATCATCACCGCTCGCCTGGAAGCCAGTGTGCGCCTGGAAGATACGGTGGCACGCCTGGGTGGCGACGAATTCGTGGTACTGCTCAGTGGCCTGGAGGGCAGCCGCGAGGCAGTGGAAAACAAGGTTCGCGAGCTGGCCGATACCCTGCGCGAACTGCTGGCCGAACCTATGTCGCTGGACGGCCAGCGTCTACAGGTAACCCCGAGCATCGGCGTGGCACTGATCCCCGACCACGGCACCACCCCCGCCGACCTGCTCAAACGCGCCGACATCGCCCTGTACCGCGCCAAGGACTCAGGGCGCAACACCACCCAGTTGTTCCATACCACCATGCAGAAGGCAGCCAGCGAGCGCCTGCGCATGGAAAGCGACCTGCGCCTGGCACTGGCACGGGGCGAACTGGCCTTGCACTTTCAGCCCCAGGTGGATGCCCGCGACAACCGCATTGTCGGGGCCGAGGTACTGTTGCGCTGGCATCACCCGCAATTGGGCCAGCAACCGCCGGCTCAGTTCATCCAGGTGCTGGAGGAAAGCGGCCTGATCCTGGAAGTTGGCAGTTGGATACTCGACGAAGCCTGTGACGCTTGCTCGCGCATGCTCACAGACGGGTTGATCGATGCCGATGATTTCAGCCTGTGCGTGAACATTAGCCCCCGGCAGTTTCGCCAGAACGACTTCGTCCAACGGGTGCTGCGCAGCCTGGACGACTACCGCCTGCCACGGCACATGCTCAAGCTGGAGATTACCGAAGGCATCGTGATCCAGAACCTGGAAGACACCATCAGCAAGATGCGCGAACTCAAACGCCATGGGGTGAGCTTCGCCATGGACGATTTTGGTACGGGCTATTCCTCGCTGACCTACCTCAAGCGCTTGCCGGTGGACGCACTGAAGATCGACCAGACCTTCGTGCGCGACGCACCAGTGGATTCCAACGACGCCGAGATTGTCCGGGCAATCGTCGCCATGGCGCGCAGCCTTGACCTGGCGGTGATCGCCGAAGGCGTGGAGCTGACAGAGCAACTGGAGTTTCTGGAAAGGCTGGGGTGCCACCTGTACCAGGGTTACCTGCACAGCCGGCCGCTGCCGCTACCGGAGTTCAGGCAGATGCTGCTGGAAGCCCCCGCCGATTTCTGAGCATCGAAAAAAGGATTTGGGGCCGCCAGGCGGCCCATCGCAGGCAAGCCGGCCCCCACAAGGTAGGAGCCGGCTTGCCGGAGATGGGCTGCGTAGCAGCCCTGATAACGCCGCCAGCCTCAGTTGAGTGCTGGCTTGTCACCATTGATCGGAATGCGCTTGGCCTTGGCTTCTTCCGGCACAATGCGCAGCAGGTCAATGCTGAGCAGCCCATTGGCGAGCCCTGCTGATTTGACCTCGATATGGTCCGCCAGGCGGAACGACAGCTTGAACGCGCGCTGGGCGATGCCCTGGTGCAGATAGGTCACTTCTGCGGCGCCGTTTTCACGCTTGCCACCGATCACGGTCAGGACGCCTTTCTCCACCTGAAGGTCGAGGTCCTGCTCCTGGAAACCGGCTGCGGCAACTACGATGCGATAGTGGTCATCACCATGCTTTTCAACGTTGTAGGGAGGGTAGCTGCTACCCGCCTCGTTACGTGCCGCAGACTCGAACAGGTCGTTGAAACGGTCGAAGCCAACGGAATGGCGGAACAGAGGTGCAAGAGAGAAAGCGGTAGTCATGGTCATAAACTCCTGAGATTCAGCAAGTAAAGTCACTACGCGACCCGACTTCGGCATCGCGTACTGAATAAATAGGGCTCAGGAAATAGCTTTCAAGGGGCAAAACAAAAAAAATTGTGGTGAATTTACCGGCCCCAGGCAGAACTGATCACGCGACACACTCTTCGGATGCCTGCACCTCAACACCCAGCAACCGGCTGATCCGCTGACAGTCATCTTCCCTGCGCAGCTCGGCAAACAGCAGTACCGCCTCGGGATAACTACGCGTCAGCATCGCCAACCACTGTTTCATCCGCCCCGGTGCATAGCGCGGCGACAGCTTGGCTTGGGCCTGGCGCCAGAACTCGCGCAGCAAGGGCAACAACGCCTCCCAACTCATCGGCTGGTACTCACGCCCGTCTCGCGCAGCCGCAATCTGCAAGGCCAGGTCCGGCCGCGACACCAGCCCCCGCCCGAGCATGATGTCCTCTGCGCCGCTGACCTCGCGGCAACGCCGCCAGTCGTCTACGGTCCAGATCTCACCGTTGGCGAACACCGGCACCTTGACCACATCCTGAACCCGCGCCACCCACTCCCAGTGTGCAGGCGGCTTATAGCCCTCGACTTTGGTGCGCGCATGTACCACCAGGTGCGCCGAGCCGCCCTCAGCCAGCGCGGTAGCACAATCGAGCGCACCGTCCGGAGTGTCGAAGCCAAGACGCATCTTGGAGGTGACCGGGATGTGCGCCGGCACTGCACGCCGAACTTCACGCACGATGGCGTGCAGCAGTTCGGGCTCCTTGAGCAGCACTGCGCCGCCGCGTGACTTGTTCACGGTCTTGGCCGGGCAACCGAAATTAAGGTCAATCACCGGCGCACCCAGCTCACAGGCCAGGGCCGCGTTTTCGGCCAGGCAGACGGGATCCGAGCCCAGCAACTGCACACGCATGGGTACACCGGCAGCCGTGCGCGCACCCTTACGCAGTTCAGGCGCGAGCTTGTCGAAGGAAGAAGCAGGCAACAGGCGGTCGCACACGCGGATGAACTCGGTGACGCACCAATCGATGCCGCCCACTCGGGTCAGAACGTCGCGCAGGATGTTGTCGACCAGCCCCTCCATAGGGGCCAGGGCAATTTGCATTTCGAGGTCTCGGCGGGAAAAGCCGGCAGTCTAACAAAAAATGCCGGGGATTCAGGCGCCGATCAGCGCCGGACCATACCCGTCGATGAACTCCGCCGGCATTCGCCTGGGTTTGCCGCTGGACAATTCGATACAGGCAAAGGTGGTCTGCGCGCGCAGCAGCGTCACACCGTCACGCGGGCGCTTGAGCTGGAAGCGGCGGGTCATGCGCAGGCGCTGATCCCAGTCGATGATCCAGGTTGCCAGTTGCAACTCGTCATCTTCGTACGCAGCAGCGAGATAGTCGATTTCATGGCGCACCACCGCCATGGCCCGGTCCAGGCGCCGGTATTCGGCCAGGTCAAGCCCCAGGCGCTGGGAGTGGCGCCAGGCGCAACGCTCCAGCCACGTGACGTAGACCGCGTTGTTGGCGTGCCCGAGGCCGTCGATGTCCTCGCCGCCGACGCGCAGGTCGATGATGAATGGCGTTGCCAGGTCCCAACTCATGCCCGCTCCCAATGTCAGTGAACGGGCAGAGTGTATCGGATGTTCAAGCGCTTTGCCGGGCAGGCGCACTGACACGCGACAGTAATTCGAGCACCGCCTCGCTCACGCGCGGATCGGCGAGCACGCGCTGATGGCCGCCCTCCTCCAGCCGCAACAGGCGGCTGTCAAACCAGGCCTTGTGGATGATCTCGGCCTCACTGGCGGGCACCAAGCCATCATCGACGGCATGCACGACCAGCCCTGGCAGCTCCAACTGGTAGCCACTGACATCCAGGCGGTTGATCTGCATGCCGACGTCTTGTTCGACCTTACGGATGAACGCGGCCCTGGCTCGCGCCGGCAGGCCAAGGTGACGGGCGAAGCCTCGCAATACACCGAGCAGCTGGGCGGGGGCTGCAATACTCACCGCAGCCTCGGCCCGAAGCCCCATCTGCAGTGCTAACAAGACACTGGCACCGCCCATGGAATGGCCTATCACGGCACGCAACGGCGGCAGTTCGGCGGCAGCCTCCAGCAGCGCACGGGCAAACAGCACTACGTGCGCTTGCTGCCCAGGCGAACAGCCATGGGCAGGCCCCTCCAGAGAGACCACGGTGTGCCCGGCCTTCACCAAGGCTTCGATCAACGCGGCAAACTGGGTCGCACGCCCTTCCCAACCGTGCATCAGCAACACTGTCGGGCCTTGCCCCCAACGCAATGCCGACAGCCCAAAGCGCAGAGTGATACGCTCGGCACTCGCCAGCAATGGCAGCTCCCACTGCCTTGGCGGCAGGTTGCGCGGGGTCATGAAGGCCCGGCGCATCTTGCCGGCTACATGCTCTGGGGCCAGACGCCCCAGGGTGCCATTAACACCACGAATCCAGCTCAGGCTAGTCATCGCCTTGCTCCAGGGTCAGAAGCTTAGATAACCGCCGATTTGGCGGCACGCAGGATGCGGTCAGACAGCTCACCCGTGCCCAGGGCACGCGCCAGGGCCAGGCCACCTATCATCAGGGCCAGATCAGCCAGAGCCTTGTCGGCGTCTTCAGGGCGGTCAACCATCGCCGCAGTCATCAATTCGATGTGCTCGGCCAATACCTCGCGAAAAATATCTGGCAGGCGCTGCATCTCGCCGATCGAATTGGGCAGAGGACAGGCATGCACCTGGGCATCGCGGTGCTTGCGCGACAGGTAGAACGCGCTCACCAGTGCCCGCCGCCCTTCCCCGTCCAGGCCAGGATCAACTTGAGCCAGCAGGGCCCTGCGCTCGCTGAGCAATTGCCGAAATGCCTCCAGCATGAGCTCGTCCTTGCTGTCAAAGTGCGCATAGAAGCCTCCAACGGTAAGCCCTGCAGCCCCCATGACCTGGCTGACGCTTGGCTCGGCGGGACCGTGCTGGATCAACGCGCTTCGCGCAGCCTCAAGGATACGCTCGCGGGTTTTGGTCTTCTTGTCGCTCATGGCCGACTCACGATCAGAATATGATGATCGAAATATTATTCTCATAATATTTTTTGGCAAGCAGAATCGAGCACCGCCTGTCGGCGTACATTTTGATGGGAGGAAAAAACAAAAGGCCCATTCAATAATCGAATGAGCCTCTAAAGTCCCGCAAAACGCGGGTAAAAATGGCGTCCCCTAGGGGACTCGAACCCCTGTTACCGCCGTGAAAGGGCGGTGTCCTAGGCCACTAGACGAAGGGGACATAACCTTCGCGAAGATCCGCAAGTGCGAACCCTGGCTAAATTGGTGGAGCTAAGCGGGATCGAACCGCTGACCTCCTGCATGCCATGCAGGCGCTCTCCCAGCTGAGCTATAGCCCCGAAAACAAAAGGCTCATCCAATATGCGAATGAGCCTCTTTAAGTCCCGCAAAACGCGGGTAAAAGTGGCGTCCCCTAGGGGACTCGAACCCCTGTTACCGCCGTGAAAGGGCGGTGTCCTAGGCCACTAGACGAAGGGGACGTAACCTTCGCGAAGATTCGCTACTGCGAACCCTGGCTAAATTGGTGGAGCTAAGCGGGATCGAACCGCTGACCTCCTGCATGCCATGCAGGCGCTCTCCCAGCTGAGCTATAGCCCCGGATTTCTAGCCTCTCGGCCCAGCGACGGTTTAAACATCGCTTGTGCAAAACTGGCGTCCCCTAGGGGACTCGAACCCCTGTTACCGCCGTGAAAGGGCGGTGTCCTAGGCCACTAGACGAAGGGGACGAACCTTCTTACCTTCAAGACCCGGTTGCTGGACCCGGTCTTGCTTATCAGCCGAAGCTGTTAAGCGGAATTTGGTGGAGCTAAGCGGGATCGAACCGCTGACCTCCTGCATGCCATGCAGGCGCTCTCCCAGCTGAGCTATAGCCCCACAATGTCGCTCTGAACTGAATCACCGGCTGGGTGCCTGGCACTTCGTTTCGTTCATCGCTGTGGACGGGGCGCATATTAAGTTCGGATTGCAGGGCTGTCAAACGAAATTTTGAAATTATTCAAAAGTTTTTTCACAGATAACAACCACTTACCACCCTGCCCTGATTTGCGCACTCTGCTTTTGAGCACTTGAACCATTGCCAGCGGCATAGCCCGCTGGCAATGGCCCCGCGTCAAAGCCGCATCAGGCGATGTTGGCCAGCAGCTTTTCCCACTCTTTGTTTTCTTTCTTCGACACACCACCGAGCAGGTCCAGGGCTTGGCGCAGGCGATAGCGGGTAAGGTCAGGGCCGAGGATTTCCATGGCGTCGAGCACCGACACCGAGCTGGCCTGGCCGGTGATGGCGGCGAACATCAGCGGCATGGCGTCACGCAGCTTCAGCTCCAGCGCTTCGACCACTGCCTGGATGCAGCCGGTGATACGCTCTTTTTCCCACTGCCGAAGGCTTTCCAGTTTCCACAGGATCAACTGCATCACCTGGCGCACCTGGTCGGCGGAGAGTTTCTTGCTTTCGAACAGTTTGGCGTCGAGTTTGAGCGCGCCCTCGAAGAAGAAACCACCCAGCGGGGCGATCTGGCTGAAGGTTTCGACCCGTCCCTGTACGTGCGGGGCAATTTTCATCATGTAGTCACTGTTGAACGCCCACTTCTGCACGCGCGCAGCGAATTCTTCCACCGGCAGTTCACGCAGCCACTGGCCGTTGAGCCACGACAGCTTCTCGATGTCGAAGATCGGGCCGCCCAGAGAGATACGCGACAGGTCGAAGTGCTCGACCATTTCGGCGAGGGAGAACTTCTCGCGCTCGTCCGGCATCGACCAGCCCATGCGGCCGAGGTAGTTGAGCATGGCCTCAGGCATGAAGCCCATGCGCTCGTAGAAGGTCACCGAGGTCGGGTTCTTGCGCTTGGAGAGCTTGCTCTTGTCGGGGTTGCGCAGCAGCGGCATGTAGCACAGCTTGGGCTGCTCCCAGCCGAAGTATTCGTACAGTTTGATCAGCTTGGGTGCCGATGGCAGCCACTCTTCACCGCGCAATACGTGGGTGATGCCCATCAGGTGGTCGTCGACCACGTTGGCCAGGAAGTAGGTCGGCAGGCCGTCGTTCTTCATCAGCACCTGCATGTCCATGCGGTCCCATGGGATCTCGACATCGCCACGGAGCATGTCCGGGACCACGCAGATACCTTCGCTCGGTACCTTCATGCGGATCACATGGGGCTCGCCAGCGGCCAGGCGGCGCTGCACTTCCTCGTCGCTCAGCAGCAACGCGCGGCCATCGTAGCGCGGGGTTTCGCCACGGGCCATCTGCTCGGCGCGCATCTGCTCCAGCTCTTCGGCGGTGCAGAAGCAGTAGAACGCATGGCCGGCATCGACCAGCTGCTTGGCGTACCGGGCGTAGATCTCGCCGCGCTCGCTCTGCCGGTACGGGCCGTGCGGGCCGCCCACATCCGGGCCTTCGTTCCATTCGATGCCAAGCCAGCGCAGGGCGTCGAAGATCTGCTGCTCCGACTCGCGGGTCGAGCGCAACTGGTCGGTGTCCTCGATGCGCAGGATGAACTCACCGCCATGCTGCTTGGCGAAGCAGTAGTTGAACAGGGCGATGTAGGCGGTGCCGACATGGGGGTCGCCCGTGGGCGATGGCGCGATACGCGTGCGTACGGTGGTCATGGAGGTCTCGAACGAAAGATGAAACAAAGGCACGATGTTAGCAGGGTGCGGGCATCGCGCTCCAGCGCGGGAGGTGGGTTATTGGGCTATTGCACGCCTGGAGACCGCCAAGAACCACGCCTTCCCCCTAGGGCCGAACCAGGCTTCAACTGGTAATCAACCGCTCGCGCAGCTTGGTAATCTCGTCACGCAACTGCGCCGCCGCCTCGAATTCCAGGTCGCGGGCAAACTGCATCATTTTCTCTTCCAGTTGCTTGATGCGCTTGGTGATCTCGCCCGGCGTGCGCAGTTCGGCCTCGTAACGGGCGCTCTCCTCGGCGGCCTTGGCCATGCCCTTGCGCTTCTTGCTGCGCGACCCCGGCACGGTGGCGCCTTCCATGATATCGGTGATGTCCTTGACCACCCCCTTGGGCACGATGCCATTAGCTTGGTTGAAGGCGATCTGTTTCTCGCGGCGGCGCTCGGTTTCATCGATGGCACGCTGCATGGAGCCGGTTATCTGATCGGCATACAGAATCGCGCGGCCATTGAGGTTACGCGCGGCACGCCCGATGGTCTGGATGAGCGAGCGCTCGGAGCGCAGGAACCCTTCCTTGTCGGCGTCCAGGATCGCCACCAGTGACACCTCGGGCATGTCCAGACCCTCGCGCAGCAGGTTGATGCCCACCAATACATCAAAAGTGCCCAGGCGCAGGTCACGGATGATTTCGACCCGTTCCACGGTGTCGATGTCCGAGTGCAGGTAGCGCACCCGCACATCGTGATCGGCCAGGTAGTCGGAGAGATCCTCAGCCATGCGCTTGGTCAACGTGGTGGCCAGAACCCGCTCGCCCTGCTCCACGCGCTTGCGGATTTCCGACAGCAGGTCGTCGACCTGGGTCAGCGCCGGACGCACCTCGACCTGCGGGTCGACCAACCCGGTCGGACGCACCACCTGCTCGACCACGCGCCCGGCGTGCTCGGCCTCGTAAGGCCCGGGCGTTGCCGAGACAAAGATGGTCTGCGGGCTGACAGACTCCCACTCATCGAAGCGCATTGGCCGGTTGTCCAGGGCCGAAGGCAGGCGAAAGCCGTACTCGACCAGCGTTTCCTTGCGCGAGCGGTCGCCCTTGTACATTGCCCCGACCTGCGGAACGCTGACGTGGGATTCGTCGATCACCAGCAGCGCATCGTCCGGCAG
The DNA here is from genome assembly GCF_016406145.1 of Pseudomonas putida. Taxonomy (NCBI): domain Bacteria; kingdom Pseudomonadati; phylum Pseudomonadota; class Gammaproteobacteria; order Pseudomonadales; family Pseudomonadaceae; genus Pseudomonas; species Pseudomonas putida. The sequence continues at coordinate 1,696,276 of NZ_CP066306.1, read as the reverse complement.
GTAGTCGTAGAGGGTGGGCGGCGGTGCACCCGCCGGGCGTCCGGACAGGTAGCGCGAGTAGTTCTCGATGCCATTGCAGTAACCCAACTCGAGAATCATCTCCAGGTCGAAACGGGTACGCTGCTCCAGGCGCTGAGCCTCGACCAGCTTGTTGGCCTTGTGCAGGTACTCGAGGCGCTCCTTGAGTTCGTCCTTGATCCCCTCCACCGCCTCCAACAGGGTTTCCCGAGGGGTGACGTAATGGCTCTTGGGGTAGAAGGTGAAGCGCGGCAACTTGCGAAAGACTTCCCCAGTGAGCGGGTCGAACGCAGCGATGTTCTCCACCTCGTCGTCGAACAGCTCGATGCGGATGGCTTCAAGGTCCGATTCGGCCGGGAAGATATCGATGACGTCGCCACGCACGCGGAAGGTGGCGCGGGCAAAGTCCATCTCGTTGCGCGTGTACTGCAAATCGGCGAGGCGGCGTAACAGCGCGCGCTGGTCAAGCTTGTCGCCGCGATCGACGTGCAGGACCATCTTCAGGTAGGTCTCGGGGCTACCCAGGCCGTAGATGCACGAAACCGTGGTGACGATGATCGCATCGCGACGCTCCAGCAGCGCCTTGGTCGCAGACAGGCGCATCTGCTCGATATGATCGTTGATCGAAGCGTCCTTCTCGATGAAGGTGTCCGAGGAAGGCACGTAGGCTTCAGGCTGGTAATAGTCGTAATAGGAAACGAAATACTCGACGGCGTTGTTCGGAAAGAACGCCTTGAACTCGCCATACAACTGCGCGGCGAGGGTCTTGTTGGGCGCCAGCACCAGGGTCGGGCGCTGCACCTGCGCAATGACGTTGGCAATGCTGAAGGTCTTGCCCGAACCGGTTACACCCAGCAGGGTCTGGTGCGACAGGCCCGCCTCGATGCCCTCGACCATCTGGCGGATGGCCTCGGGCTGATCGCCGGCCGGCTGAAAACGGGTGACGAGCTGGAACTCGGACATGTCGGACCTCGCGGTAACGCAGCAACTGTAAATTTAGCCAGTAGTCTATACCCAAATGCGCCCGCCTGGGGCCGCATTCAAGGCAGCGGTGTGAACGCTCACTGCGGTGGACCCGGCAATTCGACCAATGGTTGAAAAAAATTTGCGCAAATAGCCGGAAAAGCTGCGCCACACTGTCGCAGTGACCGGTCGGTATCACTATACTGACTCCCCGTTTGTGCACCGCTTCAGTGCATTCGGCTGGAGCGTGTACGCCCTATCACTCTCCATTCAGAGCCAAGGTAACAATGAGCCTGTTTTCCGCTGTCGAGCTGGCACCCCGCGACCCCATTCTGGGCCTCAACGAAGCATTCAACGCCGATCCCCGTACCGACAAGGTCAACCTGGGTGTGGGTGTGTACTGCAATGAGGAAGGCCGCATTCCGCTGCTGCGCGCCGTGATCGAAGCCGAAACCCAGCGTGCCGCCCAGCATGCCTCACGCGGCTATCTGCCGATCGACGGCATCGCCACCTACGACCAGGCCGTGCAGAAACTGATCTTCGGCGCCGAGTCGCCACTGCTGGCCGCTGGCCGCGTGGTTACCGTGCAGGCAGTTGGCGGTACCGGTGCACTGAAGATCGGCGCCGACTTCCTCAAGCGCCTGTCGCCCGATGCCGTGGTCGCCATCAGCGACCCAAGCTGGGAAAACCACCGCGCCCTGTTTGAAACTGCCGGCTTCCCGGTACAGAACTACCGCTACTACGACGCCCCGAGCAACGACGTCAACCGCGCCGGCATGCTCGAAGACCTGAACAACCTGCCGCCTGGCTCGATCATCGTCCTGCACGCCTGCTGCCACAACCCGACAGGTGTCGACCTGGGCCTGGACGACTGGAAAAACGTTCTGGAAGTGGTCAAGGCCAAGGGCCACGTACCGTTCCTCGACATGGCCTACCAGGGCTTTGGCGAAGGCATCGGCGAAGACGCCTTTGCCGTGCGCCTGTTCGCCGAGTCGGGCCTGGACTTCTTCGTTTCCAGCTCGTTCTCCAAGTCGTTCTCGCTGTACGGCGAGCGCGTTGGCGCACTGTCGATCGTTACCGGCAACAAAGACGAAAGCACCCGCGTGCTGTCGCAAGTCAAACGCGTGATCCGTACCACCTACTCCAACCCGCCAACCCACGGCGCAACCATCGTCGCCACCGTGCTCAACAGTGCCGAACTGCGCCAGATGTGGGAAGCGGAGCTGGGTGAAATGCGCCAGCGCATCCACGGCATGCGCAAGCAGATGGTCGAACTGCTGGCCCAATACGGCGCCAAGCGCGACTTCAGCTTCGTCGGCCGTCAAGCGGGCATGTTCTCCTATTCGGGCCTGACCGTAGAGCAAGTGGCACGCCTGAAGAACGAGTTCGGCATCTACGCACTGGATACCGGCCGCATCGCCGTGGCCGCACTCAACCAGAGCAATATCCACGTGGTCACCAAAGCCATCGTAGAAGTGCTGTAACTGCTTGATTTGACTACCTGATTTGCTGGGGGCGGGTTGACTTGCCCCTGGCAATCGGTAAGATATGCGCAGATTCCGCGATAGCTCAGTCGGTAGAGCAAATGACTGTTAATCATTGGGTCCCTGGTTCGAGTCCAGGTCGCGGAGCCAAATACCGAAAACCTCCAGATGCGCAAGCACTGGAGGTTTTTTATTGCTACGCCGAAATATTCAGCAGTTGCGCCCGATGGGATAAAACTGCCCATGGCTCCAGACGCCCAGCCACTGCTCGCCAGCGATCTCACGAGGCACCGCCAGCTCGACCAGCTGGTAAAACACATTGCGATGGATCAACGCCTCTAGATTGCCGCGCATCAGCACATAAGGCGAAGGTTCCTGAGTGACAGGGTCAACCTCTACCCGCAGCGGATTGCCTGGCCCGGCCTCTACCTGATCCTCGACGTTGCTGGTAAAACTCAGTACCTGCTGCTCGCCTGTCCCCCGCACATCCAGCGTCACGGCAACGAACGGCGCATCGTCGACCCGAATACCCACTTTCTCCACCGGCGTGACCAGGAAGTAGGCGTCGCCATCCCGACGAATGATGGTGGAGAACAAGCGCACCATCGGCTTGCGCCCGATCGGCGTACCCAGGTAGTACCAGGTACCGTCACGGGCAATACGCATATCGATATCGCCACAGAAGTCCGGATTCCACAGATGCACCGGCGGCAGGCCCTTGTGTTTGGGTAACTGCGCCAGAAGATCATTGGCCTTGCCGGAATCTGTCATCACCCTGCCCTCACTCACTCATGCCCAGAAGGCTACGAGCGTACTCGCGCATCGGCGCTGCGAGCAAATCCTGCGGAGCATTGTCGTGGAACGTCAACAAACCGCCACGGCTTTTGATTCGCGCAGTGTCGATGAGGTAGCGGGTACTGGTTTCGATCAGCATCATCTGCACCACACCGGTGTCCCAGCCCAGGCGGTCGACAGCCTGCTCGTCATACCACTCATCGCCATTGCCGATACGGTCGTCGGTGCGGGCAAAACGGGTATACAGCACATAGTCGGCGCCGACCGAGCGGGCCTCGGCGATGGCCTCTTCGAGGCCCAGCGGGCCCTGGGCGCGCCGTACCAGCGGGAAATACTCGACGAAGCTCTTGAAGGCCTCCTCGGCAACCACGTTCTGCTTCGGTACTGGCCCTTTGCTTGGCGGCATGAAGGCGCCCTGGCCGATGAAGATGAACGAATCGGGCTGCAGGCGAATCGACAGCGTGCGGCGTGTGTCGCTGTGATCCAGCAGGCCGGCATCGCTCATGTGGTAACGGACGCCCTCGCCCATATCGCTGACATTCATGCAGCCGCCCAGCGCCATAAGCGCCAGCAGCAAGACCAGGCTACGCATCTTTCCTCCAGTGACCGGCGACGAAAAACCGGCGAATAGCCGGCGGATGCAGCTTTTGCGCCAGATCAGCCGCCGATCACCTTCATCACCATCACGTCACCGGAAAACGCCACCGCCTGTTTGTCGGCCAACGCCTTGACCAGCAACCGCTGCAGGGCTGGTAGCGCCTGATGACGAGGCTGCTCCAGCAGATCGCCGACAAAGTGACGGTTGCTCGACGACAGACATCCATGCAGCCAGCCGGTAGATGACAGGCGCAGGCGCGAACAGCTCCGGCAAAACGGTACGCTCTCGTTGGCGATCACGCCGAAATGGCCCTTGCCCGGTATCTGGTAACGCAACGCAGTGGCATCCAGCGGCGCATCGGCCCTCTCAAAGGCATGCGCGTGACCAATCAGGTCCAGCAACTGATCGAGCCCCACGAACTGCTGCAGGAATGCGTTGTGATCGCGGGCCAGATGACCCATGCGCATCAGCTCGATGAAACGCAGCTCGAAGCCTCGGGCCAGGCAGTAGTCGAGCATGGGCACAACCTGGTCCAGGTTCTGCCCACGCATGGGTACCATGTTGACCTTGATCTGCATGCCCCTGGCACTGGCCTGCTGCATGCCCGCGAGAACACTGGCCAGGTCGCCACCACGGGCGATTCGCCGAAATGCCTGGGGGTCGAGCGTATCGAGGGAGACATTCAAGCGACGGATGCCGGCCGCCTGCAACTGCGGCAACTTGCGCCCGAGCAACTGACCATTGGTAGTCAGGGTGATGTCCTGGAGCTCAAGCTTGGCCACTGCAGCCAAAAAAGCATTCAGCCTGGGGCTGACCAGTGGCTCACCGCCGGTAATACGCAAGCGCTCGATACCGGCGGCCTCGATCAGATAGGCCACCCCGCGGGCCAGCGCCTCGGCGGACAGCTCATCCTGCGCCGCAACCAGACGTTTGCCGTTGGGCACGCAGTAGCTGCAGGCATAGTTGCAGGCAGCCGTCAGGCTGACGCGCAGGTTGCGAAAACGCCTGCCTTGACGATCGACAATCATGAATGACTCCGGCATGGATGAAACGGGGCCGGCAAAACCTGACTCAAAATTCAGGTTTTTGCAAGCCCCCGTTCCACACCGAATTCAGCGAACCGGGACGGAGCGCTTCAGCTCGCGGGTTCCGGGTCACGCTTGCGCTTGTTGCCCATGCGCACGCCGATGTCCATGAGGAACTGGAAGAAACCTTCCTGGTCCTCAAGCACATTGCTCCAGAATGGCGAGTGGTAGAGCGCCACGGCACCGTGCACCAAGGCCCAGGCTGCGCAGTAATGGAAGTATGGCGGCACGTCTTCGAGCTTGCCTTCGCTGATGCGGCCCTTGATCAGCTGGGTCAGCCGATCGAAGTTGGAGGCACGGATGCTGTGCAGCTCCTCGACCATCTCCGGCACCTGGTTGCCCTTGACCACCTTTTCTTCCAGGCGATCGAACAACCGGTAACGCTGCGGGTCGCGCATGCGGAACTCGAAATAGGCGCGCGACAGCGCCTCTTTGTCGCGGTCGACATCGGCCGAATGCAACAGCGCATTCAGGTCACGCTCGTAGTCGAGCATCAGGCGCAGGTAGATCTCCGCCTTGGACTTGAAGTGCTTGTAGATCGTACCTTTGCCGATACCTACAGCGTCAGCGATCATCTCGACGGTGACACTGTCTTCACCCTGTTCGAGAAACAGCTTGAGCGCAGTATCGAGGATTTCCTGTTCGCGACGGCGAAACTCACGGACCTTACGAGGTTCTTTCTGCATGGGAAGGACTGGATGACATTGAAGCGGTTTATTATGCCTAACTTGCAGCAAATTGCACGGATCATCCAACCATGTCTATGTTTCACGATGAGTTCGACCAGGCTCCGGGGCTGCGCTACCTGAACCACGCGGCCATCGCCCCCTGGCCACGCAGGGCCAGCGAAGCCGTGTCGCGCTTTGCGCGGGAAAACGTGAACCTGGGCGCTAGTGACTACCCGGCATGGTTGGCCACCGAGCGACGCCTGCGTGAACGGCTTGCGCGCCTGCTCAACGCGCCCTCACGCGGCGATATCGCGCTGGTCAAGAACACTTCCGAGGCACTCTCGCTGGTGGCTTTCGGCCTGGACTGGCAGCCCGGCGACCAGGTGGTGATCAGCGACGAGGAGTTCCCTTCCAACCGGGTGGTCTGGGAAGCGCTGACCGATCGCGGCGTCGAGGTAGTTCAGGCAAGCCTCGCCGTAGCCGATCCGGAGGCTTCGCTACTCGGGGCCTGCAACCGGCGCACACGCCTGCTGGCTATCAGCGCCGTGCAGTTCGGCAGCGGCCTGCGCCTGGATCTGACACGCTTGGGCCAGGGGTGTCGGGCACGCAATGTACTGTTCTGCGTCGATGCCATTCAGCAGATTGGCGCCCTGCCTTTCGACGTGCAGCGCTATGAGTGTGATTTCGCCATGGCTGACGGCCACAAATGGATGCTGGGCCCTGAAGGCCTGGGGGTATTCTACTGCAGGGCCGCGTTGCGCCCGCAGCTAAGGCTCAACGCCTATGGCTGGCACATGCTGGATAATCTGGGTGACTTCGAACGCCGTCAGTGGCAGCCCGCCCGCAGCGCACGGCGGTTCGAATGCGGCAGCCCGAACATGCTGGGCGCTTGCGCGCTGGAGGCTAGCTTGTCGCTGCTCGAGGAAGTCGGCATGGACGAAGTTGCCCGACAATTGCAGCGACGCGTCGAGCAGTTGCATCAAGGGCTGGCGGGTATCGCCAGGGTCCAGTTGCATAGCCCGGATAGCCCGGAGCAACGGGCGGGAATTGTCACATTCAGTATTTCCGGCCAGAACAGCGCAGACATTCATCGCACCCTGACCGCAGAGCGGACGATCTGTGCTCTGCGAGGCCCAGGTGTGCGCTTTTCGCCGCACTTCTATACCAGTGAGCAGCTTATCGACGAAGCTGTGCAGCAAGTACGGCGCCTTGCCATGCGCTGAGGAAGGAAGCGGGCTCGGGCGTATTCCAAATCTGTTTAAAAAACGAACAATTGGCACTGGCACTGCGCCAAACCTGACCAATACTAGAAGTGTTGGCGCGGCGCATCCCCCCCAGTGGCGCGTCGATAAAGGTGCTCACGGACCGCGTACCTTTGTTTTACTCCTAATGGTCTTAACCCGGATTCCTCCCCCAGAACCCGGGTTTTTTTTGCCTGTATGACGAAGCTGGCCCGCTGGCAGCTTTGCAGCGCCGTTGAGATTGGCGCCCGACTCAGGCTACCCGGGCCAAAGGGAACAACCGCTTGAAGTTGTCGGTGGTTTGCCCGGCCAACTGCTGGTAGCTGACGCCGCGCAAGGACGCCACGTACTCGGCCACCTCTCGCACGTACTGCGGAAGGTTCGGCTTGCCACGGTAAGGAATCGGAGCCAGGTAAGGCGAATCGGTCTCCACCAGCAATCGATCGACCGGCACCTGTCGCGCCACCTCGCGCAACGCATCGGCATTGCGGAAGGTGACAATACCGGACAGCGAAATGTAGTAACCCAGGTCCAGGGCCGCCCTGGCCATCTCCCAGTCCTCGGTGAAGCAATGCAGCACACCGGCCTGCGGCAGGCTGGCCTCACGCAGCAGCGCCAAGGTGTCAGCTCTGGCTGCTCGCGTATGCACGATCACCGGTTTGCCAGTCTGGCGCGACGCCTCCAGGTGCAGGCGGAACGACGCCTGTTGCAGCTCGGCCGCCTCCGGCTCGTAGTGGTAGTCCAGCCCGGTTTCGCCAATCGCGACGACATGCGGGTGAGCCAGTTCGCGCAAGAGCCATTCCAGCGCCGGGGTCTCGCCGGGGGCCAGGTCAAGCGGGTGCACGCCCACCGAGCAGTCGACATCAGCGTACTGCTCGCTCAGCGCCTTCACTGCACCGGCATTTTCGGCACTGACACCGATGCACAGAAAATGCCCGACCCCGCGCTCGCGGGCCGCCTGCAGGGCGGCATCGAGGGAGCCCTGATGGGCACTGAGGTCAAGACGGTCGAGGTGGCAATGAGAATCTACGAGCATGGGAGACGTCACACATGAAAAATTGAAAAATCAGCGGGAGCCGGGCAACTGCACCCAATGGGCCAACAAAGCTTCCAGCAGCAGCACGCGGTTGAGGTTCGCCTTGCCCAGCACCTTCTGGCGCTGCTCGAGGATCCACGCCTGCACCTCGAGCACCTTGGCCTGCCGGCTCTTCTGCGCAAGGTACTGCACCACCTTGCGCATATCGGCCAAGCCTAGCCCCTGCTCGTCCTGGGTCAATTGATAACGCAGGATCAGGTGCGACCAGTCAAAGAACCAGTCGAACAGCAGCAACAAGGGCACACCACTCCACGCCTCGGCCAGCTGACTGGGTGATTGCTGCTGCTTGAGCAGCTTTTTCACCCCATCGGTTACCAGCGCGCGTTGCTCGCGCACACCTTGGGCGTGCAGGTTCATCGCCATCAACGGCGAGCCGGCAGCGAGGGTCAGCAGTTCGTCACGCTCGGTTTCGTCACTGCCGGCCAGCGCAGTCGCCAGCCAGGCCTGGCCCTGGGCTAGGCTCGGCTGCGGGCAACTGACCTGCTGGCAGCGGCTCTTGATGGTCGGTAACAGGCGGCTGGGCTGGTGGCTGACCAGCAGCAGCACGGTGTCGCCGGAAGGCTCTTCCAGGCTTTTGAGCAGGGCGTTGGACGCATTGACGTTCATCGCCTCGACCGGCTCGATCAGGATTACCTTGCGCCCGCCCAGTTGCGCCGTCTGCACGACGAAGGACACAAGCTCGCGCACCTGATCGACCTTGATCGGCTTATCAGCCTCTTCCGGCTCCAGCACAAAGTTGTCCGGATGGCTGCCCGCGTTGAGCAGCAAGCAGGACTTGCACTTCCCGCAGGCATCAAGCCCCTGTGGCTGCTGGCACAACAAGCGGGCCATCAGGCGCTCGGCCAAGGCGCGCTTGCCGATACCCTGCGGCCCGTGCAGCAGGTAGGCGTGGGCATGCTGCGCACGCCCTGCCAACTGCTGCCACAGCGCCTGCTGCCAAGGGTAGGCTTCAGCCACGGCAACGCTCCAGGATGCCCGGCAACAGCGCGTCAATGGCGCGCTGCACGGCTTCCAGCGGCTGCGCCGCGTCCAGCAGATCGTAGCGCTGCGGCTCGCGCCGAGCGCGCTGCAGGTAAGCCTGGCGCACGGCCTCGAAGAAGGCTTGGCCCTCCTGCTCGAAACGATCCAGCCGCCCACGGGCAGCAGCACGGGCCAACCCTACTTCCACCGGCAGGTCGAAAACCAGCGTAAGGTCGGGGCGCAGCTCGCCTTGGACAAACTGCTCCAGCGCGGCGATCCGCTCTACCGAAAGGCCGCGGCCACCGCCTTGGTAGGCGTAGGTAGCGTCCGTGAAACGATCACACAGCACCACGGCCCCGCGGGCCAGCGCCGGGCGGATCACCTGCGCCAGGTGCTGGGCGCGCGCGGCGAACACCAACAGCAGCTCGGTATCGGCGGCCATCACCTCATCACTCGGTGCCAACAGCAGTTCGCGAACTTTTTCAGCCAGCGGAGTACCGCCAGGCTCGCGGGTAAGCACCACATCCAGCCCCTGCTCTCGCAGGCGTGCAGCCAGGTAATCACGGTTGGTACTTTTGCCCGCGCCTTCGGGGCCTTCCAGGGTAATAAACAAGCCGCTCACAGGCAGTCCTTAATGTTGTTCGTCAGGCGCGGGCGCGTCGGCCGGGGCGGGGTCGCTGGCCGGTGCCGGGTCCTGCGCAGAGGGTTCGCCCGGCTCTGGCGACGCAGGGGCCGGTACGCCCTGCGCATCCGGCTGAGCCTGGGGAGCGGGGCTTGACCGGTAATCCGCACGCCGCTTGAGCTGATACTCGCGCACTGCTGAGTTGTGATCGTCCAGATCGTCGGAGAACACATGACTGCCATCACCCCGGGCGACGAAGTACAGGCTGGTGCCATCGGATGGATGGAGCGCAGCGTGGATCGCCTCTCGCCCAACCATGGCGATCGGCGTGGGCGGCAAACCAGAGATGGTATAGGTGTTGTAAGGCGTTGGCTCACGCAGGTCGGCGCGGGTGATTCTGCCGTTGTAGCGTTCGCCCATACCGTAAATGACAGTAGGGTCTGTCTGCAGCATCATGCCCAGCCGCAGGCGACGAACGAAGACCCCGGCAATCTGCCCGCGCTCCTGCGGGATGCCGGTTTCCTTCTCCACCAACGAAGCCATGATCAGCGCCTGGTACGGGTCACGATAAGGCAGATCAGTGGCGCGCTCGGCCCACTCTTTGGCCAACACTTCGTCCAGCCGCATATAGGCCTGCTGCAACAGCTCGACGTCACTCATGCCCCGCACGAAACGGTAGGTATCAGGGAAGAACCGGCCCTCCGGAAACACGCCGGTATGGCCAAGCTTGTCCATGACTTCGGAGTCGGTAAGGCCCTCGAGGGTGTGCTTGATCTTCTCGTGCCTGGCGATCGCCGAACGCACCTGGCGGAAGGTCCAACCCTCCACCAGAGTCAGGTTGTACTGCACCACATCGGCGCGGCGCCAGGCGTCGAACAAGTCTTCGACGGTCATGCCCGGCGTGATGCGATATTCGCCGGTTTTCAGGGGCGTGCCGGCCATGTTGAAGCGCCAGTACAGGCGCAACCAGAAGGCGTCATCGAGCAACCCCTCGCCTTCCATGCGGTAGAACATGCGATTGGGGTTGGTGCCATTGGGCACGTCGAGCAGTTGCTCCTGCGTCACGCGCAAGGGCTGCTCCAGCACCGAGTTGACCTTCCAGGCAGACCAGCCCAATGCCAGGCCGGCCAGGATCAAGCCCATTTCCAGCAGCAGCAGGATTTTGCGTCTCACGAATTCAGGTATCCAGTAACGTACGGGCAAAGGCCTGCAGTTTACGGGTGAGCGGGCCCGGCGACCAGTTCAGTGCAGCAAAAGCCCGCACAGGCCAGACCCCATAAACGCTGTTGCAGATAAATACCTCATCAGCCAGCGCAAGCTCGTCGAAAGACAGGTCGCGCACCTGCACCGGGATACCCTGTGCCTGCGCCTGTTCCAGCAACGCACCTCGCATCACGCCTGCAACGCCGCAACGGCTGAGTTCGGCGGTGAGCAACACGCCGCCTTGCACCAGGAAAAGATTGCTGTAAACACCTTCGACCAGCCTGCCTTGCCCATCACACATCAAGCCTTCGGCATGTTCGCTGTCCTGCCATTCGGCACGGGCCAGCACCTGCTCCAGGCGGTTGAGGTGTTTGAGGCCTGCGAGCAACGGTTGTTCCCCAAGCCGGGTCTGGCAAGGGAAAAGACGCACACCGTGTTCGGCATGTTCGCCCGGGTAGCTGGGCAGCGGGCTGCTCAGCAGGATGCGCCGCGGCGCAGCACCTGCCATCGGCGCATAGCCACGCTGGCTGTCGCCCCTGGTGAGGATCAGCTTGGCGACGCCGTCACCCAGTTGGCTGGCATAACGCAGGATTTCATCGCGCACCAACGCAACGTCGGCATTGATTGCCAGGCGCTGGCAGCCCAGGGCCAGGCGTGCCAGGTGACCGTCCAGCATGCTGGGCCGGCCACTGCGTACGGCGATGGTCTCGAACAAACCATCGCCATAGGCCAGGCCACGGTTCTGCAGGTTGACCGCAGTCGCAGGCTGGCCGTCGATCCAGCTGTGCATCAGCCGGCGAACCGGCGGAACACCAGCGAGCCGTTGGTGCCGCCAAAGCCGAACGAGTTGGACAGCACTACGTCGATCGGCATGCTGCGCGCCTGGTGGGGCACGAAGTCGAGGTCGCAGCCTTCGTCCGGCTCATCGAGGTTGATGGTTGGCGGCGCCATCTGGCTGTTGATCGCCAACACGCTGAAGATCGCCTCTACAGCGCCCGCAGCCCCCAGCAGGTGACCGGTCATCGACTTGGTCGAGCTGACAGCCAGCTTGTAGGCGTGCTCGCCGAACACACGCTTGATCGCCGCGACCTCAGCGACATCGCCAGCCGGAGTCGAGGTGCCGTGGGCGTTGATGTAACTGACCTCAGCCGGCTGAATGCCAGCATCACGCAAGGCGTTGGCCATGCAGCGCGCTGCGCCTTCGCCACTGTCGGGTGGCGAAGTCATGTGGTAAGCGTCGCCGCTCATGCCGAAACCAACCAGCTCGGCATAAATGGTCGCACCACGGGCCTGGGCGTGCTCCAGCTCTTCGAGTACCAGTGCACCGGCGCCGTCGGAGAGTACAAAACCATCACGCCCCTTGTCCCACGGGCGACTGGCACGGGCCGGCTCATCGTTACGGGTCGACAGTGCGCGAGAAGCACCAAAGCCACCCATGCCCAAGCCGCAAGCGGCCATTTCGGCGCCACCGGCGATCATCACGTCGGCTTCACCGTAGGCGATGTTGCGAGCCGCCATGCCGATACAGTGGGTGCCAGTGGTACAGGCAGTGGCAATGGCATAATTCGGGCCCTGCAACCCCAGATGGATCGACAGGAAGCCGGAGATCATGTTGATGATCGAACCTGGCACGAAGAACGGCGAAATGCGGCGCGGGCCTTGATCGTGCAAGGTGCGGCTGGTTTCTTCGATGTTGGTCAGGCCGCCGATCCCGGAGCCCATGGCCACGCCAATGCGCTCGCGGTTGGCGTCGGTGACTTCCAGGCCGGCATTGCGTACCGCCTGGAAACCGGCCGCCAGGCCGTACTGAATGAACAGGTCAAGCTTGCGAGCTTCCTTGGCCGACAGGTACTGCTCGACCTCAAAGCCCTTCACCGAGCCGCCAAAACGGGTGGAGTAGGCAGAAAGGTCCGTATGCTCGATCGGCCCGATGCCACTGCGGCCAGCCAGAATGCCCTGCCAGGTGCTCGGTACATCCGTACCCAGTGGCGACAGCATACCCATACCAGTGACCACGACGCGTCTACGCGACACAGTACTCTCCTTTTCTAATAACAGAGTCTCTTGCCATTGCATTCAAGGCAATGGAATGAAATGGCAACAGGCTCTCGAAGCCTGCGGATCATTGCAGGACCTTCGCAAAGAAAAAACCGCACGCCGGCAAAGGCAGTGCGGTTCTTCTCGACAAGAAGCGTCGACTACAGCGTCTTAACCCTGGTGGGAGTTGACGTAGTCGATGGCAGCTTGAACGGTAGTGATCTTCTCGGCTTCTTCGTCAGGGATTTCAGTCTCGAATTCCTCTTCCAGAGCCATCACCAGCTCAACGGTGTCAAGCGAATCGGCACCCAGGTCATCGACAAAGGACTTCTCGTTGGTCACTTCATCTTCCTTCACGCCCAGTTGCTCGGCGACGATTTTCTTGACGCGTTCTTCGATGGTGCTCATACCTAGTTTTCACTCCTAATGGATATATGTCAGGCAGCTGGCCGGTGACCAATTTTATAGAAAGACGTTCGCTTTTCAAGCGGAACGCACCTTCGCTTCAGTCACCCTACCCTCTGCCTGGAATCTGGTTGCAGCTTTATAACGGATTTTAGGCTGGGAGTATGACTCTTTTTTTAAGCAATCCGTCACATTGAGTTGCAGTGTTACATGTACATCCCGCCGTTCACCGGCACGGTAGCGCCGGTGACATAGGCTGCGCCGTCGGATGCCAGGAAGGAAACCACCTTGGCGATTTCTTCGGCCTGACCCAGGCGGCCCAGCGGAATCTGGGTCTGCAGGGCTTCGCGCTGCGCTTCTGGCAATTCGCGGGTCATGTCGGTATCAATGAAGCCTGGGGTCACCGAATTGACGGTGATACCGCGCGAGCCGACTTCACGCGCAAGGGCGCGGCTGAAGCCTTCCAGGCCGGCCTTGGCGGCCGCATAGTTGGCCTGGCCAGCGTTACCCATGGCACCGACGACCGAGCCGATGCTGATGATACGACCCCAACGCGCCTTGGTCATGCCACGCAGCACGCCCTTGGACAAACGGTAGAGGCTGTTCAGGTTGGTGTCGATCACGTCGAACCACTCGTCGTCCTTCATGCGCAGCATGAGGTTGTCGCGGGTGATGCCAGCGTTGTTGACAAGAATGGCCGGGGCACCGAACTGCTCGCCGATGGCGCCCAATACCGCTTCCACGGACTCGGCGCTGGTGACGTTCAGCTCCATGCCGGTACCGGTGATACCGTGCTCTTTCAGGGTCGCGGCGATGCGCTCGGCACCGGAAGCCGAAGTCGCGGTACCGATCACGGTCGCGCCCTGGCGGCCCAGCTCGAGGGCGATGGCCTGGCCGATACCCCGGCTGGCGCCGGTAACCAGTGCAACTTTACCTTGCAGGCTCATGCAAGCTTCTCCAAATTCAGGCCAATGCCGCACGGGTGGCGGCGACGGCGTCGGGGGTATTGAGGTTGTAGGTGGTCACACCGTCGGCGCAACGCTTGTTCAGGCCAGCCAGCACCTTGCCCGGGCCACACTCGACCAGGTTGACTGCGCCGTTTGCGGCGAGGGTCTGCACGCATTCAACCCAGCGAACCGGCTGATACAGCTGCGCCAGCAGATCCTGCTTGAGGGTGTCGAGGTCGGCGGCGACGGCGGCAGTAACGTTCTGCACTACCGGAATCTGCGGTGCCTTCCAGTCGATGGCATTGACGTGCTCGGCGAAACGATCGGCAGCCGGCTTCATCAGGGCGCAGTGCGACGGCACGCTGACCGGCAGCGGCAAGGCGCGCTTGGCGCCCTTGGCTTTGCACAGCTCAATGGCACGATTGACCGCCGCGACGTTGCCGGCGATGACCACCTGGCCTGGAGAGTTGAAATTGACTGCGCTGACCACTTCATCTTCGGCCGCTTCGGCGCAAATGGCCTTCACATCATCGTCGCCCAGGCCGAGGATGGCGGCCATGGCGCCATGACCGGCCGGCACGGCTTCCTGCATCAGTTCGCCACGGCGCTTGACCAGCTTGACGGCGTCTTTGAGCGACAGACTGCCAGCAGCGACCAGAGCGGAGTATTCGCCCAGGCTATGACCCGACACGAAGGCCGGCTGCGCGCCACCCTCCTCCAGCCACAGGCGCCACAGGGCGATGGAGGCAGTGAGGATGGCCGGCTGGGTCTTGTCGGTTTGATTGAGTTGCTCTTCCGGGCCTTCCTGGACCAGCTCCCACAGGTCGTAACCCAGAGCCTCGGAGGCTTCCTTGAAGGTCTCAACGATCACCGGCTTTTCAGCGCCCAGTTCTTTGAGCATGCCCAGCGACTGGGAACCTTGACCGGGGAAGACGAATGCGAGGGATGCAGACATTGAACAAGCCCTTATGATCTTGTCGTCGGATAGAGTGCGCCGAGCCAAAGACTAGACGCGGAAACTGAAAACTTGGATGGAAACGCGGACCAAGCGGTCACATTTAAGCACTTCATCGGCGAAATGCCTAAGGCAAGAGATCTTCAAGGCGCCCGTGCAGGCGCTGCGGAAGGTTTTCCTGGATCTCGATCAGCGCACGCTGGATGGCGCTTTGAAAGCCCTGCACGCCGGCCGAGCCATGGCTCTTGATGACGATACCCTGCAGGCCCAGAAAACTTGCCCCATTATGCCGCGCCGGCGCCAGGTCGGCCTGCAGACGCTTGAGCAGCGGCATCGCGACGGCCCCGGCAACACGTGATAACGGGCCACCCTTGAACAGTTTTTCGATGCGCGCAGCGATCATAGTCGCCAGGCCCTCGCTGGATTTGAGCAGGATATTACCGACAAAGCCGTCGCATACCACCACGTCCGCCTCCCCCCGATAAAGGCCATCACCCTCGACGAAGCCGACATAATTGAGGCCACGAGCGTTCTGCAACAGCGTGGCAGCCAGCTTGACCTGCTGATTGCCCTTGATGTCCTCGGTACCAATGTTCAAAAGTGCCACGCGCGGGCGCCGGACACCCAAGGCCTGCGCCGCAACCGAGCCCATTACGGCAAACTGGTAGAGGTTCTCGGCACTGCAGTCGACATTGGCACCCAGATCGAGCAACTGACAGTAACCCGCCTGAGTCGGGATAGCCGCAACCATGGCCGGCCGATCGATACCCGGCAGCGTCTTGAGCACCAAGCGCGACAGCGCCATCAGCGCACCGGTATTGCCGGCACTGACGCACGCCTGGGCCTTGCCATCACGCACCAGTTCTAGGGCGATGCGCATCGACGAGTCCGGTTTACCGCGCAACGCCTGGGATGGCCGCTCGTCCATACCGATCACCTCACTGGCAGCGACAATCTGCAGGCGCGCGCGATCCGCAGCTGCAAGGCCACTGACAAGATCTTCTAGGAGGGAAGGTTGACCGACGAGGGTCAGGTGCAGCGAGGGGGTAGCCGAAAGGCAGGCAATGCTAGCCTGGACAATGCTGCGGGGACCGAAGTCCCCGCCCATTGCGTCGATCGCGATGACCTGAGCAGACAAGGATTACTCGTCAGCGCCCTTGTCGATCACTTTACGGCCACGGTAAACGCCTTCTGGCGATACGTGGTGACGCAGGTGTACTTCACCGGTGGTTTTCTCTACCGACAGCGCGTTTTCCGACAGAGCGTCGTGCGAACGGCGCATGTCACGGGCAGAGCGGGATTTTTTGTTCTGCTGAACAGCCATAATTGATTAACTCCTAAACGTTTGGGTCACGCTTTAACTGCGCCAAAACACTGAACGGGTTGGACCGCGATACCTCGTCCTTGCTCGATTCGGGCTCGTCTGCGCCCGCCGGCTGCTGGCATTCTTCCGGATGATGAGCAGGCACGATGGGCAAGGCGAGCAGAAGCTCCTCCTCGATCAAGGCCTGCAGATCCAAAGGATCTTCGCCCAGTTCCAGCACGTCATAGCCTTTCGGCAACGACTGGGTATTCGCACCCTCCTTCACCACAGCGTAAGTGCATTCGCTGTGAATCGGCAGGGTGACCAGCTCAAGACAACGCTGGCAAACCATTTTGACTTCGACATCCAGCTCGCTGTGGATAACCACCACGTGCTGTTCATCTCGTTCAAAATCGAACTTCGCCTGCACCGTACCGACATTGTCGGAAAGCGGGTCGCAGAGTCTTTCCAAATCAGCGAGTTGCAGCGAACCGTTAAGGGTTACGCCACGATCGGCTAATTTGCGCGGGTCAACGTGAGGTGGAATCGGGTCATTCAACATAGGCGCAGCATTCTAGGGATGCCCCCTGCACCTGTCAAAGGAAATTCGGCGGCATGTTGCATGTTAGAATCGGGATCAACCGATCAGGAGTCTACCATGCTGCCTTTGTTGCTGGCTTCCAGCTCCCCTTACCGGCGCGAACTGTTCGCGCGCCTGGGCCTGCCCTTCACCTGGGCAAGCCCCGACCTGGACGAACGGCGGCTCGCTGACGAGCCCGCCACCGAGCTGGTGCGACGCCTGGCCAGACAGAAGGCCGAGGCACTGGCCGGCAGCCACCCGCAACACCTGATCATCGGCTCCGA
The DNA here is from genome assembly GCF_016406145.1 of Pseudomonas putida. Lineage (NCBI taxonomy): Bacteria > Pseudomonadati > Pseudomonadota > Gammaproteobacteria > Pseudomonadales > Pseudomonadaceae > Pseudomonas > Pseudomonas putida. The sequence goes on along the minus strand of NZ_CP066306.1, from coordinate 1,679,032 downwards.
CCAGGTAGCGGTACTGGGCGAGCAGATACTGGGCAAGCCGCACAGTTTCGAGCGCGCCTGCGAGCAACTGCTGGAAGCCAGCGGGCAGCACGTCACCTTCCTGACCGGGGTGGCACTGCTCAACAGCGCCACAGGGCAATGCCAGGTCGATTGCGTGCCGTTTACCGTAACGATGCGGGAACTGGACCGTGAGCGCGTGGAGCGCTACGTGAAGGCGGAGCAGCCGCTCGATTGCGCAGGCAGCTTCAAGGCCGAAGGGCTGGGTGTGAGCTTGTTCAAGAGCACCCACGGGTGCGATGCCACCAGCCTGATCGGGCTGCCATTGATTCGGCTGGTGGATATGCTGACCACGGAAGGGGTAACAGTCCCCTGAGACCACCAGGGCAGTATTGCACCCCATCGCCCGCAAGCCTTATGCAGTAATTGCCGGAAAGCGGCTTGCTGGCAATGGGGCCGGACAGGCACTCAGCGCAAGGCAGGCCCCTGGAAGCCCATGTACATGGCCAACTTTTCCGCCACGCTGGCACCGATGCGCTTGGAGAAGCGATCGAACGGTGACTCCTCGACCGTGAAATCGACCAGGTCCTTCTCCCCCACGATCTCACGCGCCACATAGCTCGCACTGCCCAGGCCATCGACAAGCCCAAGCGCCTTGGCCTGCTCACCCGACCACACCAGGCCGCTGAACAACTCAGGATGCTCCTTGTCTTTCAAGCGATCACCCCTACCCTGCTTGACCATGGCAATGAACTGCTGATGGGTGGTATTCAGCACGCCCTGCCAGAACGCCCGCTCTTCAGGCTTTTCCGGCGAGAACGGATCCAGGAAGGCCTTGTGCTCACCGGCGGTATACGTGCGCCGTTCGACACCAAGCTTCTCCATCGACCCCACAAAACCATACCCGGCCGCCGTCACACCAATGGAACCCACCAGGCTGGCCTTGTCGGCATAGATCTCGTCCGCCGCACTGGCAATGTAATAGGCACCCGATGCACCCAGGTCAGCGATTACCGCGTACAGCTTGATGTCCGGATACTCACCGCGCAGGCGGCGGATCTCGTCATAGACATAACCTGCCTGTACCGGACTGCCTCCCGGGCTATTGATACGCATGACCACGGCCTTGGTCTTTGGATCCTTGAAGGCCTCGCGCAGACTCTTGACGAGGTTGTCGGCACTGGCAGCTTCCTGATCGGCGATCACACCACGCACCTCCACCAATGCGGTATGGCTGGCGCTGCGTGAAGCGGCCTTGTCCATATCCGTCCAAGGCAGGAACAGGGCCAATACACCGAAGAGATAGACGAAGGTCAGCAACTTGAAGAAGATCCCCCAGCGACGCGCCCTGCGCTGCTCCTGGACACCGGCCAGCAGGGTCTTCTCCAGCAGCTTCCAGCTTTTGCGTTCTACACGCTCATCCTCTTGACGGTCTTCGCGCGTAAGGCGCTCTTCTTCAGCCTCGGAACCGGGTGCTTTCCACTCATCAACCATGCTCACCTACCTTGGAATTGGATTTGCGCAGAACCTGCCAGCCACTCGCGCAACTGGGAAAAATGATCAATGCACACCTGCGGACCGAACTCGGCCAAAGCCTGCAGCGGCATGGCACCATAGCCCACGGCCGCCGAATGCATACCGGCATTATTGGCCATCAGCAGATCGAATGCCGAATCTCCGACCATCAGCGCCTGCCCGGGTTCGACACCGCAATGCCCCAGAATTTCCTCGAGCATCAGCGGGTGCGGCTTGCCACGGGTCTCATCAGCGGCACGGGTGATGTCGAAAAAACGCTCCCAGCCATTGGCCTTGAGCACCCGATCCAGACCACGACGCGCCTTGCCTGTCGCCACCGCGAGGCGATAACCCTCGACCCGGAAGGCATCCAGCGATTCGACCACGCCCTCGAACAACGGCGAAGGCTGCTGATCAAGCGCCGTATAGATGTCGGCATAGTGCTGACGGAAGGTTTCGACCTGCACAGGATCGAGGTGCGGATAGAGGGTAGAAATGGCTTCACCAAGCGCCAGACCGATGATGCCCTTGACGGCCTCCTCCGGGCTTGGCGCCTCACCGGCGCGCTCGGCGGCGGCATTCATCGCCTCAACGATCCGCCCGATCGAGTCGGCCAAGGTGCCGTCCCAGTCGAAGATCAGCAACTCGTAAGACTTTTTCATGAATCAGGACGCCCCCAGACGCTCCACGGTTTTCGCCCAAACTTCGTCCACAGGCGCCTCGAGCTTGAGCTCACCACCATCAGGCAGCGGCACCGTGAGGGCATAGGCATGCAGGAACAGGCGCTTGCCTCCCAAGTCTCGAATCTCGCGACTGAAATCTTCGTCGCCGTATTTGCTGTCACCGGCGATCATATGGCCAGCATGCAGAGTATGTACGCGAATCTGATGGGTACGCCCAGTGATAGGGCGCGCCTCGACAATGGTGGCGAACTCACCGAAACGGCGAAGCACACGGAACAGGGTCAGCGCTTCCTTGCCCTCGTCATTCACCTCGACCATACGCTCGCCCGAACGCAGGTTGCTCTTGAGCAACGGGGCATTGACCTGCTTCTTCGAGGTAGGCCAGTGGCCACGCACCAGCGCCATGTAGCGCTTGTCGACCCCATCGCCACGCAGCGCGGCATGCAGATGGCGCAGCATGCTGCGCTTCTTGGCAATCATCAGCAGGCCCGAAGTGTCGCGATCCAGGCGGTGCACAAGCTCCAGCTCCTTGGCATCCGGACGCAACTGGCGCAGCGCCTCGATCACACCAAAGCTCAGGCCACTGCCACCATGCACGGCGATACCGGCCGGCTTGTTCATCACGATCAGCGCCTTGTCTTCGTAGACGATGGCGGCTTCCAGGCGCTGCAGCAGCCCCTGGGCAACCGGGGCCGGCTCGTCACGCTCCGGGAGGCGCACAGGCGGTACACGGACGATGTCACCCGCCTGGATCTTGTACTCAGGCTTGACACGGCCCTTGTTGACCCGGACCTCGCCTTTGCGCAGGATGCGGTAGACCAGCGTCCTGGGTACACCCTTGAGCGCCGTGATGAGGAAATTGTCGATGCGTTGGCCGGCAAGCTCCGGCGCGACTTCGATCAGCTGAACGCCGGAAGTCGGAGGGGTATTGGTCGTCATCAAGGGATCATAACAATTTTTTATGGAATTGAAGCACTTAATCATTACTGCTATAGTCGCGAACGCCGCCAAAAGCGGCAGGCCAGCGGCACCAGGCCCTTAGCCGGTCCCTGACCAACGCAATTCTGCAGGACGCGAGGCCGTCCTACGGGGTTTTCGCCAGTTTACCGAATTGCCTGGAATCGCCACCAGCGCTGTGTAGAGAAGACCGAAAAAAAACGACAAGTGCGGTGTTTCACCTGCTTACCCGCTTCTTTTCGCTGCACCTCTGCCCGCCCCGACGCTTGCACGCAACGCACGGCGAATGCTTCGGAAATACCTGCCTTGGACATGAATGGCGTCAGCGCGGAAACTGCGCTGGCGAAAAATGCAACCCGTTGCGGATTCAGCGCGCGGCAGCACCCGAATTATCAGGGATACGTGCAGGGTGGAGATGCACAGCCCTCGGACCGTGTAGCACCGCGTCCGGCCACCGGCCCAGTGAATGGCCGGCGAGCGGATAAGGTCCTGAACAGATGCCCCATGGGCGTCCACGGCTGACGGTTGATTCCTCCTCCTGACTGAGTGCACGAGGCCTGCTGGGTTGATTCGGATATCGATTCGGATATCTCTGCAGATACCGCAGGGGCCTCTTGGCACCGCAGCAAACAGGACGCGTCGTCGCGACAACGGCAGGCTGGGAAACCGGCTGGTGCCGAACGTTGCTCGACACGGGGGTGGCCCGGCCACCCTTTGCGCACCTTGGCACCGACCATGAGAAGTCGTGTGTGCCGAACGCCGTTTCCGGCAGCCCGGAAACCGACGGTACAACATGAAAAGAATGCTGATTAACGCAACTCAACCCGAAGAGTTGCGTGTAGCCCTGGTGGACGGCCAACGCCTGTACGACCTGGACATCGAGTCCGGTGCGCGCGAGCAGAAAAAGGCCAACATCTACAAAGGCAAGATCACCCGGATCGAGCCCAGCCTCGAAGCCGCCTTCGTCGACTTCGGCTCCGAACGTCACGGCTTCCTGCCGCTGAAGGAAATCTCCCGCGAGTACTTCAAGAAAGCCCCTGAAGGCCGCGTCAACATCAAGGACGTCCTGAGCGAAGGCCAGGAAGTCATCGTCCAGGTCGAGAAGGAAGAGCGTGGCAACAAAGGCGCCGCCCTGACCACCTTCATCAGCCTGGCAGGCCGCTACCTGGTGCTGATGCCCAACAACCCCCGCGCTGGCGGCATCTCCCGCCGCATCGAAGGCGAAGAGCGCAACGAACTGCGTGAAGCCCTCAACGGCCTGACCGTGCCAGGCGACATGGGCCTGATCGTGCGCACCGCAGGCCTTGGCCGCAGCAGCGAAGAAATGCAGTGGGACCTCGATTACCTGCTGCAACTGTGGACCGCCATCAAGGAAGCATCGCTGGATCGCGCTGCGCCGTTCCTGATCTACCAGGAAAGCAACGTCATCATCCGCGCCATCCGCGACTACCTGCGCCAGGACATCGGCGAAGTGCTGATCGACAGCATCGATGCCCAGGAAGAAGCACTGACCTTCATCCGCCAGGTGATGCCGCAGTACGCCAGCAAGGTCAAGCTGTACGAAGACAGCGTACCGCTGTTCAACCGCTTCCAGATCGAAAGCCAGATCGAGACCGCCTTCCAGCGCGTCGTCGACCTGCCGTCGGGCGGCTCTATCGTGATCGACCCGACCGAGGCCCTGGTTTCCATCGACATCAACTCGGCGCGCGCCACCAAGGGCAGCGACATCGAGGAAACCGCCCTGCAGACCAACCTGGAAGCGGCCGAGGAAATCGCCCGCCAGCTGCGCCTGCGTGACATCGGCGGCCTGATCGTCATCGACTTCATCGACATGACGCCGGCGAAAAACCAGCGCGCCGTCGAAGAACGGGTACGCGAAGCCCTCGAGGCCGACCGCGCCCGCGTACAGGTCGGCCGCATCTCGCGCTTCGGCCTGCTGGAAATGTCCCGTCAGCGCCTGCGCCCGTCGCTGGGCGAAAGCAGCGGCATCGTCTGCCCGCGCTGCTCCGGCACCGGCATCATCCGTGATGTCGAGTCGCTGTCCCTGGCCATCCTGCGCCTGATCGAAGAAGAAGCCCTGAAGGACCGTACTGCCGAAGTACGCGCCCAGGTACCGATTCCGGTGGCCGCCTTCCTGCTCAACGAGAAGCGCAACTCGATCACCAAGATCGAACTGCGCACCCGTGCCCGCATCATCATTCTGCCGAACGACCACCTGGAAACCCCGCACTTCGAAGTCCAGCGCCTGCGCGACGACAACCCGGAAGTGCTGAACAACCAGTCCAGCTACGAAATCGCCGCCACCGAAACCGAAGAAGCGCCGCAGCCGACCGCCACGCGCACCCTGGTGCGCCAGGAAGCAGCGGTCAAGACTGCACCGGCCCGCGCCAACGCTCCGGTACCGAGCGCTGTCGAAGAACAGCAGCCTGCCGCACCGGCAGCCCCGGCACCTAGCGTTCCGGAGCCAAGCCTGTTCAAAGGCCTGGTGAAGTCGCTGGTCAGCCTGTTCGCCGGCAAGGAAGAGCCTGCCGCCGCCCCGGTGGTCACCGCCGAGAAGCCTGCCACCGAGCGCACTCAGCGTAACGAGGAGCGTCGCAACGGCCGCCAGCAGAGCCGCAACCGCAACGGCCGCCGTGACGAAGAGCGCAAACCTCGTGAAGAGCGTGCCGAGCGCACCCCGCGCGAAGAGCGCCAGCCGCGTGAAGAGCGCGCACCTCGTGAAGAACGTGCACCTCGTGAAGAGCGCGCCCCTCGCCAGCCACGCGAAGACCGCCGCGGCAACCGCGAAGAGCGCGTCCGCGAACTGCGCGAGCCTCTGGATGCAGCACCGGCCGCTCGCGAAGAGCGCCAGCCACGTGAAGAGCGTGCACCTCGCGAAGAACGTGCTCCACGTGAAGAACGCGCACCTCGCGAAGAACGTGCTCCACGTGAAGAGCGCGCGCCTCGCGAAGAACGTGCTCCACGTGAAGAGCGTGCGCCTCGTGAAGAACGCGCTCCACGTGAAGAGCGTGCACCTCGTGAAGAACGCGCACCGCGTGAAGAACGTCAGCCACGCCCTCCACGCGAAGAGCGCCAGCCACGTGAAGCTGAGCAGGCTGCAGAGCTCGCCGATGAGCAACTGCCGAACGAGGAGCTGCAACAGGACGAGCAGGAAGGTTCCGATGACGAGCGTCCGCGCCGCCGCTCTCGCGGCCAGCGTCGCCGCAGCAACCGTCGTGAGCGCCAGCGCAACGCCAATGGCGAGCTGATCGAAGGCAGCGACGAAGAAGGCAGCGACGAGCAACCGCAACAGCACCAGGCCACCGAGCTGGGTGCCGAACTGGCTGCCGGCCTGGCTGTCACCGCGGCTGTCGCCAGCAGCAACATAAGTGCTGGCGCCGAAGCGCAAGCCAACCAGCAGGCTGAACGCGCCAGCGCCGAAGCCGCCACCACCGACAACAGCGAAGTCGCTCAGCCGGCCGAGCAGGTCGAAGCCGTCGCCAAGGCCGAGGAAATCGCCATTGCACCGGTGGTCGAGCAGCCGCTCAGCGAGCCGGTCGCTGCGATCGAAGCCGGTGCCGAGCCTGTGGTTGAAGTTGCGCCTGAGCCGGTAGTCGAACAAGCCCCTGCGGTCGAGCCGGTAGTGGTTGCCGAGGCGCCTGTAGAGGCACCTGTCGAAGCGCCGGCCATCGAAGCAGGTGAAGTAGAGAAAGCCCAGGTCGCCGCTGAACAAGCGCCGGCTGCCGAGCTGCCTGCGGCTGTCGTTGAAACCCAGCCAGAAGTGGCTGCCGAGCCTGCAGCAACCGTAGTTGCAGCAGCGCCAGTGGTCGCCGAGCCTGCCCCGGTAGAAGCACCGGCAGCGGTCGAAGCCGCCACCGTCATGCTGCCTAACGGTCGCGCCCCTAACGACCCACGTGAAGTGCGTCGTCGCAAGCGTGAGGCCGAAGCGGCTGCCAAGGCTGCGCAGGAAGCGGCCGCTGCTGGCGCGCCAACGGTGGAGACCGCTGATGAGCAAAAGCCTCATCACGGTTGATAGCCACGGCTGAATGAAAAAGCCCCGCCAGTGCGAACTGGCGGGGCTTTTTCTTGGCTGTTTAGCGTGCCTGCACCGGCCTCAGTACAGGTTGGGTTCCATCTCCAGCTCAACCCCGAAGCGCGCCAGGATATCCGCCTGAATGCGCTGCGCCAGGTCATGCAACTGCGCCCCGCTCGCCTGGCCATAATTGACCAGCACCAGCGACTGCAAGCGGTGCACGCCGGCATCGCCATCCCGATAACCCTTCCAGCCGGCCTGCTCGATCAACCAGCCGGCCGCCAGCTTCACCTGCCCGTCAGCCTGGGGATAACCCACCACACCTGGATACTCGGCGCGGATCCGCGCCACCTGTTCAACGGCAACGACAGGGTTCTTGAAAAAGCTGCCGGCATTACCCAACTCCGCCGGATCGGGCAGCTTCTCGCGGCGAATGCTGCAAATAGCGTCGCTGATCGCCTGCGCCGTCGGCTCCTGCACGCCCTGCTCGGCCAGACGCTGACGCACCGGGCCGTAATCCAGATGGGCCTGCAGACGATGGCTCAGGGCAAAACGCACCCGCAGGATCAACCAACGCCCAGGGTTACGCTTGAACAGGCTGTCGCGGTAACCAAAGGCACATTCCTCAAGCCCGAAGTCACGCAGCTCACCCGTCTGCCGGTCCAGTGCCGTCAACCCGGCAAACACATCCTTGATCTCCACCCCATAGGCACCCACATTCTGCATCGGCGCAGCCCCTACCGTCCCCGGGATAAGGCTGAGGTTCTCAAGGCCACAAAGGCCTTGCTGCAACGACCATTGCACGAAGGGATGCCAGGGCTCACCCGCCTCGGCCTCCACCAGTACCCGCCCCGCTTCATCGTCAAGGACGTGACGGCCACGGCTGGCCATGTGCAGTACCAGCGCGTCGACATCACGGGTCAGCAGCACGTTGCTGCCACCACCGATAACCATCACCGCAAGCCCACGCTGGCGCGCCTGTGCCAAGGCCTCGCGCACCTCGTCATCGGTATGTACCTGAACGAAGTGCCGGGCTTTCACATCGATACCGAAGGTGTTGTAAGGCTTGAGCGAAACCTGCTCCTGCCAGTGCGCCGTCATAACCGCCCCTTGATTTCGACAACCAGCTCACGGCAAGCCGCCTCGATCAGGTCCAGCACCTGCTCGAAGCCCTCTGCGCCGCCATAGTAAGGGTCCGGCACTTCATCCACAGCCGCCTCATAGCGGCGCAGGAACAAGTCCAGCTCGCCAATCGCATTGTGCGGACGCATGGCGCGCAGGTGGCCCAGGTTGCTTTTATCCATGGCCAGAATCAGGTCGTACTCGGCAAAGTGCTCAGCCTTGACCTGCTGGGCACGCTGTTGCGACAGGTCGTACCCCCGCGCCAGCGCGGCCTTGCAGGTACGGTTGTCAGGCCCCTTGCCCACGTGCCAGTCACCGGTACCGGCTGACGCCACGTGAACCTGCCCAGCCAAACCAGCGGCCTGCAACTGATGGCGCAGCACGCCTTCGGCAGTGGGCGACCGGCAGATATTGCCCAGGCAAACGAACAGGACGCGCATCAGGCCTCCAGCAAGCGCCGAACGCGCTCGAGGTCTTGTGCAGTATCGACACCCACTGCTGGCGCCTCGATGGCATCCGCCACGTGGATACGCACGCCATGCCACAGCGCACGCAGCTGTTCAAGCGCCTCGGTCTGCTCGAGCCAGCACGGGCCCCAGCTGACGAAATCCTGAAGGAAACCAACGCGGTAGGCGTACATGCCGATATGGCGGCGGTAGGGCACGCCCTGCGGTAGTTGATTGCGGTCCTTGGCGAAGGCATCACGCGCCCACGGCAGCGGCGCACGGCTGAAGCTCAAGGCCAGCCCGTTCTTGTCGCTGACCACCTTGACCGCATTGGGGTTGAACACGGTTTCGGGGTCATGGATCGGCTCGGCCAGGGTCGCAATACCTGCCTCCGGATGCGCCGCCAGGTTGGCTGCGACCTGATCGATGATCACCGGCGGAATAAGCGGCTCATCACCCTGGACGTTGACCACGATGGCGTCGGCAGGCAGGCCAAGCTGCGCGGCCACTTCAGCCAGGCGGTCGGTACCCGACTCATGGTCGGCGCGGGTCATCAGTACTTCAGCACCAAAGGCCTGACAGGCCTCGACGATACTGGCGTCATCGGTGGCGATGACCACACGGCCGGCACCGCTCTTGCGCGCCTGCTCCCACACATGCTGAACCATCGGTTTGCCGGCGATCAGCAGCAACGGCTTACCCGGCAGACGCGTCGAGCGCAGACGGGCGGGAATGACCACGGTGAAGTCAAGGCTCATTTGTCCAGACGCTCGTCGTCGGTCAGGGTACGCGCCTCGCTTTCCAGCATCACCGGGATGCCATCGCGAATCGGGTAGGCCAGGCCGGCGCCCTTGCTGATCAGCTCGGTCTTGTCAGCGCTGAGCTTGAGCGGGCCCTTGGTGATCGGGCAGGCCAGGATATCGAGCAGTTTGGTGTCCATGGAAGCTTCCTTGAGGCCAGGTGGCCGGAAATTGAAAAACGGGCTCAGGGCGTTCGATGCCCAGGCAGCAAGCGTTGCAGCTGGCTGTCGAACCAGCCGCAGAAGGCCGGCGTAGGCAGGGCCTCCACGGCCAGGTACCACCAGTCATCGGCAGCGAAGGCCCGGCACTTCACCGCATCCTTCTCGGTCATCACCAACGGCAGCGACGGGCTGAAAGCCAGGCTTTGAGCGCTGAACTGGGCGTGGTCGGCGAACGGATGCGGCACCGGCTGCCAGTTTAGCCCCAGCAGGGTATTGAAGAAACGTTGCGGGTTGCCGATACCGGCCACCGCATGCAGGCGCTGGCCCGCAGGGAAGAAGTCGAGCGCACGGCGCTCGCCAGTGCGCAGGTTGACCAGCGCACTGGGTTGCAGATGAAAGGCGAAACCCTCCGGGCGGTCGGCACTGGCGCCGTTGAACAGCACTGCATCAACCTCTTGCAGGCGCTCGGCAGGCTCGCGCAGGGGCCCGGCCGGCAAGCAGCGGCCATTGCCCAGGCCACGCGCAGCGTCGATCAGCACCAGTTCCAGGTCGCGTGCCAGGCGGTAGTGTTGCATACCGTCGTCACACAGGATCAGGTCCAACGGCTCGCTGGCCAGCAATGCCTGCACGGCGCGGGAGCGGTCGGGGTCGATCATCAGCGGCACGCCCGTACGCTGAACGATCAGCAAAGGTTCATCGCCGGCCTGCTCGGCACTCTGGATGGCTTCGACACGCCAGGGCAACCGAGGCGGTTCTGCACCGTAGCCGCGGCTGACCACCCCCACCTTCAGCCCCTGGCGCCGGCAATGCTCGATCAACCAGAGGATCATAGGCGTCTTGCCGGTGCCACCAATGGTGATGTTGCCCACCACGATGACCGGTACCGGGGCGCGGTAGCTGGCGCTTTCGCCACTGAGAAAACGCGCGCGCTTACGCGTCACCACGCGCCGGTAAAGCGCCTCGAGCGGGCGCAGCAGGGCAAGGGCCGGATGCCCGGCGTACCAGGCGGCTAGCAGACGGTCGGCGAGCGCCATCAAGGTGTCCCCTGGGCGGCCTCGACGGTGGTCATGCGCAGTTGGCTGAAACCGAGCTTGCCGGCGGCATCCATCGCAGTGATCACGGCCTGGTGCGGGGTCTTGCCATCAGCACTGATGGCCAGCGGCAGCGTGTTGTCACCGCCCGATTCGCGCTGGATCGCCTCGGTCAGGGTGGCCAGGTCGCTCTTGGGCAACAGGTGATTGTTCACCGAATACACGCCATCTGCACTGATAGTGACTTCCACCAGCTTTTCCGGGTCTGCGACAGGCTGTTCGGCACTGACGGCCTCGGGCAGCTCCACACGCAGCTGGGTCTCACGGGTAAAGGTGGTGGTGACCACGAAGAACAGCAGCAGGACAAACACCACGTCGATCAACGACGCCAGGTTGATGTCGACGTTCTCCCGCTGGCGATTGCGCCGGAACTTCACGCCTTGCCTCCGGCCACTTCGACTTCGCGGTCGCCTTGGATGACCTCCACCAGCTTGATCGCCTCTTGCTCCATGCCCACCACCAGTTCGTCGATGCGCCGCAGCAGGAAGCGGTGGAAGAACACCGCCGGGATGCCGACCATCAGGCCGGCCGCCGTAGTGACAAGAGCCTTGGAGATACCACTGGCCAGCACTGCGGCATTGGCGGTCATCTGCGACCCCATGAAGGCGCTGAAGATATCGATCATGCCCAGCACAGTACCCAGCAGCCCGAGCAGCGGGGCCATCGCAGCGATGGTACCGAGGGTGCTGATATAGCGTTCCAGTTCATGGATGACCCGCGAGGCAGACTCCTCGATGCACTCTTTCATGATTTCACGGCCATGGCGCGAGTTGGCCAGGCCCGCAGCCAGAATCTCACCCAGGGGCGAATCGGCGCGCAGAGCCTTGAGCTTGTCACTGGTGAGCTGCTTGTCCTTGATCCACATCCACACCTGGCCCAGCAGGTGCGGCGGGGTAACGCGGCTGGCGCGCAGGGTCCACAGGCGCTCGGCGACGATAGCCATGGCAGCGATGGAGCTCAGAATGATTGGCAGCATCATCCAACCACCGGACTTGACCAATTCCCACACAGTAAACGCCCCCTCGGAAAAAGGCCGCCACTCTAACATAGGCGCGCGAGGGGCTCATCTGCCGGAGGTCAGGGAATTGAGCAGGTATACACGTGGCACGCTCATCAACCATCACGGCACACTGCCCCGCCAAAAGCGTTTCTGCCCCCGCACCCCCTCCACCTCGCCATGGTTGCCCAGCACCAACCGCAACGCCCCCTCTACCGCCGTATCGTGAATGGCCACCCCATGCCGCCGATACCGCTCGATCACCTGCACATGCGGATGCCCAAAACCGTTGTTACGCCCCCGCGAAATCAGCACGCCGCGCGGCGCCGTGGCGCGGATGAATGCCTCGGTCGAGGAACTACGGCTGCCATGGTGCGGTGACTGCAGCCAATCGATACGAGGCGTCGCGTGGGCCGCCAACCATGCGCGCTCGGCCCCCGCCTCCATATCGCCTGCCAATAGCAGCCGCTCCCCCTGTGCCTCGACCAGCAGCACGCAAGAGCGATCGTTGCTGCTCTGCCCCTGGGCCCAATGCCACAGCGAAAAGCGCACGCCATCCCATTCCCACTGCTCATCACTGGCACAAGGCTGCAGTGCAAGGTCCTCCAACACTTCGCCGCCCAGCACACGGACCACCGGCAACCCACGGTAGACGGCCGGCGCGCCACCCGCATGGTCGGCATGGGCATGACTGATAAGCATGATGTCCAAGCGCTTTACGCCCAACTTGTGCAGGGTCGGCAACACCACCCGCTCACCCAGATCACTATCACCCCGCGCCGGGCCGGCGTCGTAAAGCAGACTGTGATTTTGCGTGCGCAGCAATACCGCCAAGCCCTGCCCGACATCCAACTGCCAGACCTCCACCTGCCCCTGCGGCACAGCCTCCCTGGGCACCCACAATGCCAGCAGCATGGCCCCGCCCAGGCTGCGTAGAGGTACACCGGACGGCAGCAGCACCAGCAACGCGCCCAGGCAGACCATCAGCCAGGCCCAGACCGGCAAAGCAGGCGGTAGCCATGCCGGGCGCCAATGCGCTACCCAAGCCAGCAACCGGAACAAGACATCCAGCAGCCCGCCCGCCAACCACAACAGACCTTCACCTACCCCTGCCAACGGCAGCAGCAACGTTCCAAGCAGCGCCAAGGGCAATACCGCGAGGCTGATCCACGGCACTGCCAGCAAGTTGGCCAGTGGCGCACTCAGACTGACCGGCAGACCGGTCGCAATCAGTACCGGCAGCAGGCCGATGGCGATCACCCACTGGGCGCGGGTCCACCCTTGCCAGGGCCGCCATCGGCCCAGACGTGAACTGAAGCAGTAGACCAGGGTCGCCACCGCCGCAAACGACAGCCAGAACCCTGGCAGCAGCGGCGCCAGGGGCTCGGCGACCAGCACCCCGATAAGTGCCAGCAGCAAAGGAAACAGCGCCCCAAGATGGCGAAAGCGCAGGCGCCAGAGCAGAACCACCGCCAGCATCAGGCAGGCGCGCTGCACCGGCACCCCCGCACCGGCCAGCCAGCCATAGGCCAGCGCCGCACCCAGTGCCAGGCCACACGCACACGGCAACCAAGGTAGAGCCTGAGGCCACAGGCCCCAGCGCGCCAGGCCCGCGACCAAGGCGTAAAGCAGGCCGGCGACCAGGCCGATGTGCTGCCCCGAGATCACCAACAGGTGTACCGTGCCCGTGGCCTGCAGCGCTTGCCAGTCCTCACGGGCCAGGCCGGCGCCATCGCCGAGCACCAATGCGACAAGGGCCGCTTCCCGGCCATGCGCGGCGACGCTCAACAAGCGCTGGCGCAGTGCGTCACGCCACCCCGGCTGCCCGGTATCCAGCACATGGCCGGCCTTGACCGTGCCAGTGGCGCCGATGCGCTTGGCCAACAACTGTGCCTCCCGGTCCGGACCATGAGGGTTGAGCAGCCCGGCCGGGCGCTGCAAGGTAGCAGCCAGGCGCCAGCGCTCGCCAGCACGCACCGGCGGGCCATCGAACCAATGCAATTGCAGGCGCTTGGGCAACGCAGCGCGGCGCGAGCGAGGCTGTTCCAGCTCAAAGCGCACACCACTCAGCGTGTTGGTCGGCAAGCCGACCACCCTGCCCTCCAGCCACAGCGTGCGGCCATCCAGGCTTGGGGCCAGGCGATCATCCAGTGCCTGCTGCGCCGACCAGCAAGCCCAGCACATACCCAGCACGCAGCAGCCCAGCGGCCACAGGCGTGTGCACAGGCAAAACAGCCCCCCGCAGAGCAGCAGCCACAGCCACCCGACCGATGGCAATTCAGGAAGGACACCCAGGCACAACAGCCCGAGCGCCAGCGCAAACATCCCTGTGCGCATGAGTTAGAGCTCCGGAAACGTAATTACCCCCTCAGGCATAGACGAAATGACGCGGAGGCTCGCTCAACAATTGTCACAAACTCTGAACGAGGCTGAGATGGAATCAAGGCATACTTCCCTGATGACCGCTCGGGGAGCCTACATGCCGCGCCGCCTTTTCAAACGCTACATGCCGGACCCGACCAGCATTCGGGAACACAAGTCCTTACGCTTTTTCGGCAAGTTGCTGCACGACCCGAATCTTTGGCACCTGAACCGCCACTCGGTGGCGCGGGCCATGGGCGTGGGCCTGTTCGCGGCGTTGATTCCCGTCCCCATGCAGATGCTGCTGGCGGCAGCGCTGGCGATCCCGGTGCGTGGCAACCTGCCGATCGCCGTCAGCCTGGTATGGCTGACCAACCCGCTGACCATGCCGCCCGTGTTCTTCGTCACCTACATGACCGGCGCCTGGTTGCTAGGCACGCCGCCGCGCAGCTTGCCCGAAGACCTCACCTTCGAATGGATCACCGACCAGCTGGCAACGCTATGGCAGCCGTTCCTGCTGGGCTCGGTAGTGTGCGGTGTGGTGCTGGGCATCGTCGCCTGGTTCACCACCCTTTTGTACTGGCGCTGGTGGATTGGCCGGCAATGGCGCCGGCGCAAGCACAGGGCCTCAGGCGCGCATGCCGCGGCCACTGACCAGCAGGCGGACGCACAGCGCGTAGAGCACTGCGGTGGCGACCAGCATGAAAGTGATCGCCGTTCCAATGCTGATATCCGACACCCCTAGGATGCCGTAGCGGAACGAGTTGACCATGTGCAGCACCGGGTTGGCCAGCGACACGGTCTGCCAGAACGGCGGCAGCAGGTTGATCGAATAGAACACCCCGCCCAGATAGGTCAGCGGCGTCAGCACGAACGTCGGGATGATCGAGATATCGTCAAAGTTGCGAGCGAACACGGCGTTGACGAAGCCCAGCAGCGAAAAAATGGTCGCCGTCAGCAGCACCACGACCACCGTCACGCCCAGGTGATGGACCTGCAGGTGAGTGAAGAACAGCGACAGGATGGTCACGATCACTCCCACCGCCAGGCCTCGCAGCACCCCGCCCAGCACGTAGCCGACCAGAATGATGTGCGGCGATACCGGCGATACCATCAACTCTTCGATCGAGCGTTGGAACTTGCTGCCGAAAAAGCTCGACACCACGTTGCCGTAAGAGTTGGTGATCACCGACATCATGATCAGCCCGGGGACGATGTACTCCATGTAGGTGAAGCCGCCCATGTCGCCGATCTGCCGGCCGATCAGGTTACCGAAGATGACGAAGTACAGGACCATGGTGATGGCCGGCGGCAGCAAGGTCTGCGGCCAGATACGCAGGAAGCGCCGCACTTCGCGGTAGACGATGGTGTTCAGGGCGACCCAGTTGGTGCGCAGTTCCACACTCATACGGCCACCTTCGACAGGTTCTTTTCAACCAGGGACACGAACAGCTCCTCGAGACGGTTGGTCTTGTTGCGCAGGCTCTGCACTTCGATGTTCTGCAGGGCCAACTGGCCGAACAGCGCGGTAATGCCGATGTCCTTGTCCACCTGCACCTCAAGGGTGTGGGGTGTCAGCAGGCGGCATGGGTAGCCCTGCAGCGTGGGCGCCTGGGCCAGGTCCTGCCTGAGGTCGAGGACGAAGGTCTCGACATGCAGCTTGCCCAGCAGCTTGCGCATGCTGGTGTTCTCGACAATCGTGCCGTGGTCGATGATGCCGATGTTGCGGCACAACTGCTCGGCCTCCTCCAGGTAATGCGTGGTCAGGATGATGGTGATGCCCTTCTGGTTGAGCTCGGTGAGAAAGCTCCACATCGAACGGCGCAGCTCGATGTCCACCCCTGCGGTAGGCTCATCGAGGATCAGCAGGCGCGGTTCGTGGATCAGCGCCCGGGCGATCATCAAGCGGCGCTTCATGCCACCGGAAAGCGAACGCGACTGCACGTCCCGCTTGTCCCACAGCCCCAACTGGGTCAGGTATTGCTCGGCGCGCTCCTTGGCCAGTTTCGGCGGGATGCCGTAATAGCCGGCTTGGGTCACGACGATGTCGAAGGTTTTCTCGAACTGGTTGAAGTTGAACTCCTGGGGCACCACGCCCAGGCAGCGCTTGAGCGCGGCAGGCTCGCGGTCCAGGTCATGGCCGAACACATTCACCGTGCCGCTGGTCTTGTTGACCAGGGTCGAGAGGATGCCGATGGTGGTGGATTTGCCGGCGCCATTGGGGCCCAGCAGGGCGAAGAAGTCACCTTCGGCGACGTCCAGATCTATGCCTTTGAGGGCCTGGAAGCCGTTGCCGTAGGTTTTGGTCAGCTGTCGGATGGACAGAGCAGAACTCATAGCGGGTCACGTACCGAGTGAAAAGGTCAGGACACGCCAGGGCAAATCACTGGCGCAGTGAGTGCAGCCATGGTGCAAGGCCTGGCAGCACAAGTACAGTCAAGTGTATTGATAGTGACTATCGAAGCAGGTTCAGGTCAGTGCCGTCATAACCGCCGCCTGGTAAGCAGGGCGTTGCTTCAGCCGCTCGTACCAGGCTTGCAGGTGAGGCATGGCCGGGCGCTCGATGGGCATTTCGAACCAGGCGTACACGAAACTCCCCAGTGGGATGTCGCCCATGCCGATCTGGTCACCGGAAAGGTACGGTTGGTGCGCCAGGGTTTCATCGGCGATCGACAGCAGCTGCGCGCACTGCTTGTGTGCGGCGTTGATTGCTACCCAGTCGCGCTGGTCTTCGGGCGTGCGCAGCAGGCCCCAGAACAGCGGCCGGAACGCCCCTGCAAAGGACGACGTGGTCCAGTCCATCCACTTGTCCGCCAAAGCGCGCTGGCGCGGGTTGTCCAGGTACCAGCCCTGCCCGGCGCCATATTCGGCACACAGGTAGCGCACGATGGTATTGGACTCCCACAGGGTCAGGTCGGCGTCTTCGAGCATGGGCACCAGGCCGTTGGGGTTACGGGCGCGGTATTGCGGCTCGTTGACCACGCCGAACGCGCCGCCGGCGTCGATGGATTCGAAATCCAGGCCCAACTCGTGGGCGATCCACAGTGCCTTGCGCACATTGCTCGAATTCTTGCGGCCCCAGATCTTCAGCATGGCAACGTCCTTATGAAATGCGGTGGGGGTGCAGTCTACTCCAGACATTCGCCGCCTGTACCGGCCTCTTCGCGGATAAACCCGCGAAGAGGCCGGTACAGGAAAACAATGCACTGAAACTCCCACCGCCACACCCTGTCACTGTTCTGACCCTGCCGTTTACAGCGTTGCGTCTAAGCTGTCTGGGACGGCTCAAGCCCCCTGGTTCCAAGGAGGACCGATTATGTTGCTGTTGTGGTTGGTAGTGCTGGTGATTGGCGCGGCGTACCTCACGCACCGGCGCCTGGCGCCCTTGCAGATTCTCGGCATCATGGCGGCCTATGTGCTGCTGATGGGCATTTTCAGCAGTGCGCCCGGCTGGCTGCTGGCTGTGATCTGGATCGTACTGGCCTTGAAGATCGCCCTGGTTGCGCTCCCGGAGTGGCGCCGGAAGGTCTTCACCGGGCCGGTGTTCAGCTGGTTCCAGCGCACCCTGCCGCCCATGTCGCAAACCGAGCGCGAAGCGATCGATGCAGGCACCGTATGGTGGGATGGCGAACTGTTCAGCGGCCGTCCCGACTGGCGCACCTTGCTGGCCTACCCGGCACCGAAATTGAGCGAAGAAGAACAGGCATTCATCGACGGCCCCACTGAAGACCTGTGTGCCATGGTCAGCGACTGGCAGATCGGCCAAGACCTGGACCTGCCGCCCGAAGCCTGGGATCACATCAAGCAGCATGGCTTCTTCGCGCTGATCATCCCCAAGGAATACGGGGGCAAAGGCTTCTCTGCCTACGCGCACTCGCAGGTGGCGATGAAACTGGCCACACGCAGCGGCGACCTGGCCTCCACAGTAATGGTGCCCAACTCCCTCGGCCCAGCCGAACTGCTGCTGCACTACGGTACCGATGAACAGCGCAACCACTACCTGCCACGTCTGGCCCGCGGCGACGAGATTCCCTGCTTCGCCCTGACCGGCCCGCTGGCCGGCTCCGATGCCGGCGCCATGCCCGACACCGGCATCATCTGCAAAGGCCAGTGGAATGGCGAAGAAGTACTGGGCCTGCGCCTGAACTGGGAAAAGCGCTACATCACTCTGGGCCCGGTCGCCACCCTGCTCGGCCTGGCCTTCAAGGCCTACGACCCTGATCACCTGCTGGGCGAAGAGGAAGCACTGGGCATCAGCCTGGCGCTGATCCCCACCGACACCCCCGGTGTCGAAATCGGCAAACGCCACCTGCCGCTGGGCGCCGCCTTCATGAACGGCCCCAACAGCGGCAAGGACGTGTTCGTGCCGCTAGACTTCCTCATCGGCGGGCAGGCCATGCTTGGCAAAGGCTGGATGATGCTGATGAACTGCCTGTCGGTGGGCCGTTCGATTTCCCTGCCTGCGGTAGGCACCGGTGCGGCCAAGTACACAAGCCTGGTGACCGGCCAGTACGCGAATATCCGCGAGCAGTTCAACGTGCCGCTGGCGGCCTTCGAGGGCATCCAGGAATCGCTTGCACGCATCGGCGGCAACGCCTGGCTGATGGATAGTGCCCGCCTGCTGACCGCAAAGGCCGTGGACCTTGGCGAAAAGCCTTCGGTACTGTCGGCAATTCTCAAGTACCACCTGACCGAGCGGGGTCGCGAGTGCATCCAGCACGCCATGGATGTGCACGGCGGCAAGGGCATCATCATGGGGCCCAACAATTATCTGGGTCGCAACTGGCAAGGGGCGCCGATTTTCATCACGGTCGAAGGCGCCAACATCCTTTCGCGCAACCTGATGATCTTCGGCCAGGGCGCCATCCGCTGCCACCCGTTCGTGCTCAAGGAAATGGCCCTGGCCGGGCGTGAGGACCGTGACCAGGCGCTGAAGGAATTCGACGACCTGCTGATGAAACACATCATGTTCGCGGCCGGCAACGCCGCCAGCACGCTGGTCTTCAACCTGGGCTTTGGGCGCTTCGAGCCAGTACCCGGTGATGCCTTGAGCCAAGGTTACTTCCGCGCCCTCAATCGCCAGGCGGCAGCCTTCGCCCTGCTGGCCGACCTGTCGATGATGCTGCTGGGTGGCGCGCTTAAGCGCCGCGAGCGCCTGAGTGCGCGCCTGGGCGATGTGCTCAGCTACCTGTACCTGTCAAGCGCCGCACTCAAGCGCTACCACGACCTGGGGTCACCCGAGCACATGCAGCCTCTACTGCGCTGGGCCATGGAAGAAAGCCTGGGCCAGGCAGAAAAGGCGCTGGATCGGTTGCTCGACAACTTCCCCAACCGGTTTGTCGGTTGCGCACTGCGCGTACTGGTATTCCCCTTCGGCCGCCGCCATACCGGGCCGAGCGATGAGCTGGATGCCGAAGTGGCGGCGCTGATCGGCCGCAGCAAAGGCGATCCGGCGTTGGAGGAATTGCTTGCCGGGTGCTTCAGGCCACAAGCCGAGGGCGACCCGGTGGCGGCACTGCAACGGGCCTGTGATCTTCTGCACGAGGCTGCGCCACTGCAAAAAGTGCTGCATCAGGCGATCAAGGAGGGCAAGGTACAGCCAGCACCTGGGCAGTCGGCCATCGATGCGGCCGTCGAAAGCGGGTCACTGCAAGCTGGCGAGGGGCAACGGTTGCATGCGGCGGAACAGGCACGCCGGGCCGTGATTGATGTGGATGCGTTCGACAAGGCGCAACTGCTGCCGGAACAGGGCAAGGTGCGATGAAACCGGGGCCGTTTTGCGGCCCCTTCCCCAACCGGCGTATACTCCGCCCCCGTTTCAACCACCCCGAGGACCACCCCATGGCCAACCCCCACCTGGAATACCACCTGCAACTGCTGCACCACCTGCGCACCATCCTGGTGGCCCTGGGTGAAGCCGAGCAGGTACCGGAGGAAAGCCACGCCCTGTTTCTCGAACGCTTCGACGAACTGCTGGCCCTGTTGCCGCAAAACCCGCTGGAAAGCCAGTACCTGGGCCAGGACCTGATCTGCCAGGTCATCCAGCGCTACCCGCAGGTCGCCCACCTGGTACCCCGCGACCTGCTGTGGTTCTTTGGCGGTGACTGCCTGCACTACATGCCTGACGAAGAACTGGCCCTCTACCAGCAACTGGAAGAACGCCGCTACGAGGCCGAGCAGAATGATGAGCCTTTTGACTGGCACGCCGAAAAGCAGTTGCTGAACCCGGCCGGCTCGACGCTGCGTCACTGACGCGAACAGGCACCTGGCCTTCAGCTGGCCGGGTGCCCGTCGAAATTTCCACCCTCCTGAAGCACCTCGACCTACATACTCCCCGCCCTCCCGTCCATACGCTATGCGGCGTTCCAAGTGATGCCTTGGCAATTTGGAGCACTCGTGCCTTGCACGCAGCTAGCCAACATTTAAACGTATGGATTGAATAAATGAAAAAGACTTTGATGGTGCTTGCCCTTGGCCTGGCAAGCAACACCGCTTTTGCAGTTGAACGAGGCCAGATCCTCTTCAAAGGCAACATCAACGGCGGTACTACCTGCCCGATCGAAATTGTCACACCAGGCGGTGGGTCGATCAGTGCGGTTGACCTCGAAAACCACCCGGTGAAGTACTTCGAAACAAACGCTGCCACCCCCGAAATCCCATTCGCGCTGCGGGTTGATGCAGATGATCCCTCCTGCGACATCCCTCCAGGCTACAAAGCCAAAGTCACCTTTGACTCGCTCAACGGCGATGCAGGCGCAAACAAGGAGTTCTATGCCATCCGCGATGACAAACGCGGCCTCGCAGTGGAACTCAAGGATGAAGATCACGAATCTATCCCTCCGCGTACCGAGTCCAAAGAGTATTCCGTGGCCTCCACTGGAGTAACGGATCTGAAGTTTTATGGTTCCTATGTAAGAACCGGCGCAGCAGGCACGGTGACCGCAGGTTCTGCCAACGCAGACGTGAACTTCAGCGTCACGCTGCCTTGATGCCCCGTCCAGGTGCCTTCGCGTACCTGGATCCCTCTGCCTCTTTCACTGGTCATTTTTCATGCTCCCCGTCACCCGCACCTCGACGTTGCTGGGCGGTTGCCTGCTGCTTCTGGTTTGCCTGCTGAACAGCGCTCACGCCGCCCTTACCATCAGCAGTACGCGCATCATCTACGAAAGCACCCAGCGCAGTGCCTCGGTCGTGATCGCCAACCCCAGCCAACGCCCCTTCGCCGCCCAGACCTGGGTCAATACCCAGGCAGACGACACCAGCACGCCAGTGCCGTTCATGACGTCACCGGCCCTGTTCAGGCTTGCTGCCGGCAAGGACCAGTCGGTACAGATCAGCGGCCTGCCAAACGATCTGCCACAAGACCGCGAATCGCTGTTCTTTTTCAACCTGCAGGAAATTCCCCAGGCAACCAGCGATGCTCAAAACCAGCTCAACATTGCCCTGCGTACCCGTATCAAGCTGCTTTACCGACCGGCACAGGTTCAAGGCAACCCGGAAAAGCGGCTGAAGGAGTTGCACCTCACCAAGGGCGTGCGCAACGGCCGCCCGTACCTGACCCTGCGTAACCCGACGCCCTACCACTACACCTTCAATCGCCTGGACCTGGCGAACGGCAAGCAGCAAAAAAACCTACCGGGCATCGACATGGTGGCGCCGATGTCCCAGCTCGAGGTTGCACTGCCAAACGGCTTCGAAGGTGCCGGCCTACAGGCCATCCTGACCGTGATCAATGACTATGGCGGCACCAGCAAGCCGCTGACCCTGGCTGTGCACGACACCCCCTGACCTGACTTCAAGGCCACCGCCAAAGGAACCTCAATGATCCTGCAACCCCCTGGGTGCAGGCGTTTTCGCCTGCGCCTCGTTTGCCCGCTGGCCATCTGCCTGTCGACTGGCACGGCGCTGGCAACCCCTGCCCCTGCGCTGGGCCCAGAGTTCGAGGCCAGCTTTCTGTACCTGTCCCCCGGGCAGCCAAGAGCGAACGTTACCCGCGCCCTGCATGCGCTGTCCGACCAGAAGGAACTGCCACCCGGGCGCTATCCTGTGCAACTGCTGGTCAACCTTGGCCCGGCAGGTGTACGCAAGTTGCAGTTCGAGCTGAGCCCGGACGGCCGGCAATTGGTGCCTTGCCTGGCCCCCAGCCTGATGGCCGAACTGGGCCTGCGCCTGGATGCCATCGCCGACCCCACTGCACTCGACCACGCCTGCCTGGACCTGCCACGCTTGGTACCAGGGGCACTTGTCGACTTCGATGCAAGCCAACTGCGGCTGGCCATTTCCATTCCGCAAATTGCCCTGCGCCGCGACATGGCAGGCCAAGTGGACCCGGCGCGTTGGGAGAATGGCATATCGGCCGCCTTCGTCAGCTACCAGGCCTCCTTGCAACAAAGCGACAGCCGCGGGCGCGGCAGCCAGAACACCCAGGACCTGTACCTGAACAGCGGTATCAACCTGGCCGGCTGGCGGTTGCGCAGCAACCAGTCCTGGCGCCGTGATGGCGAGGGCCGGCAAACCTGGAGCCGTGCGTACACCTATGCCCAGCACGATTTGCCGGGCACCTGGGGCAACATCACCCTGGGCGAAACATTCACCAGCAGCGATGTATTCCGCAGCGTGCCGGTTACCGGCCTACGCCTGGCCTCTGATTTCGACATGTTGCCCGATGCGATGCGCAGTTATGCCCCTACCTTGCGCGGCGTGGCACAGACACGTGCAAAACTGGAAGTGTGGCAGAACGGCTACCCGATCTACTCAACCTACGTCAGCCCTGGCCCCTACGCGATCGACGACCTGAACGTGGGCGCCACTGGCGAACTGGAGGTGGTACTCACCGAAGCCGATGGCCAGGTACGACGCTTCATCCAGCCCTATGCCAGCATCACCAACCTGCTACGCCCCGGGGTATGGCGCTACAGCACCACGCTGGGCCGCTACAACCCGGCCAACAGCAGTGAAACCCCACTGCTTTGGCAAGGGACAGTGGCCAAGGGCATGCCCTGGAATGCCACCCTTTATGGCGGCCTTATGGCCAGCCAGGGCTACACCGCCGTAGCCACGGGGATCGCCCGGGACCTGGGAGCAATCGGGGCGCTTTCCTTCGATATCACCCATGCACGCAGCGATATTACCCCAGTGGAGCAACGCACCCTGCAGGGCATGAGCTACAGCGCCAGGTACAGCAAAGCCTTCAACAGCGGTACCCATTTGCGCTTTGCCGGGTACCGTTACTCGACCCAAGGCTACCGGGATTTCGACGAATGGATCAGCCAGCGCAGTAACGACCGCTTGTTCCTTGGCAGCCGGCGAAGTCGGGTGGAAGGCTCGATCAACCAGCGTGTTGGCGAACGCAGCACGCTCAGCCTTACCCTGTCCCAACAGGATTACTGGCAACGCCGCGATAGCCAACGCCAGTTTCAACTTAATTTCAGCACCTCGCACAACGGCGTCAGCTACAGCCTGTATGGGTCGCAATCGCTGACGCAAAACGCTGCGGGCAGTGACCGCCAGTTCGGCCTGACCGTCTCGGTCCCGCTGGAATTCGGCCGCAGCAGCAGCTTGAGCCTGGACCTGCAGCACGCAGCCCACGGCACCGCGCAGCGAGCAAGCTTGCACAGCCAGGTCGACCGCCTGAGCTACAACGCCACGCTCGCATCCAACGAGCAGCAGCAACAAAGCGCTGGCCTGTCCATGGCCTACCAGGCACCACAGGCAACCTTCGGCGCCGGCCTCTCGGCAGCGGACGACTACCGCAGCCTATCGCTGAACATGAGCGGCGCAGCGTTGCTGCACGCCGACGGTATGGAACTGGGGCCTTACCTGGGTGAAACCATTGGCCTGGTACATGTCCCCGACACCGCTAACGTGGGGTTAAAGAACCACGGCGCCATTCGCACCAACGCGAAAGGCTACGCCCTGGTTCCCTACTTGCGCCCGTACCGGCTCAACCAGCTGGTGCTGGACACCGACCAACTGGACCCGGACGTAGAAATCATCAACGGCACCGCCGATGCCGTACCTCGCCGCGGCGCAGTCATCAAGAGCCGGTTCGAGGCCCGCCGCGCCAACCGCATGGTACTCACCCTTGCCACCAAGGATCAGCAGCCATTGCCCTTTGGCAGCCAGCTGCATGACGCAGACGGCAACGTGCTGGGTATGGTCGGTACTGCTGGCCGCGTAATGGTGTCGGTAACCGATGGCCCGCAGCGGCTCGAAGTACGCTGGGGCGAAGCATCCGAAAACCGCTGCCGGTTCACGCTGAACCCGCAATCGGTTCCTCAACAGCAAGGTTATCGCCTGCAATCACTGGCTTGCGAATGACTTGATCCACGCCCCTGCGCCATTAAACTCGCGCCCACAGCGGGCGCGCACCACCAGGAAATACCAATGAAACGCCTCATTCCCTGGGCGCTGCCCATTGCCCTGCTAAGCAGCTACAAGGCCCACGCCGCCGACCGCTGCAGCTGGAGCGCAGGCACCCAGCCGATGACCATCACGCGCACACTCACCGGCGTGATGCATGTGCCGCTGAATGCCGAACCCGGCAGCGCCATCGGCACACCCAACCAATGGGAGTTCACCGTCTCCATGCCTCAGTCGGAACTGCTTTGCTACAACGACGGTGACGTACTCTGGCGTTTCGACATGAACGCCAGAGATGTCTTCCCCGGCCCGCTTCCCCCGGTGGAAGGCGAGCCGTCTGACGGGTATATCCTGAAAACCAACATCGACGGCGTTGGCGCACGCATCCGGCTTCGGGCCCCGTTCAACGGCTCGGACCGCACCAGTTTCATGCCCGAGAATGGCCCGCACGACCCCTTCATTCCGATGCGTTCGACCATGCAAGCCAACAACCAGCTTGGTGGGTTCAGGCTGGGCGGCATGTGGAACCAGGTAACCCTGGTCAAGACGGGGGATATCGCGCCCGGCCTGCACCGGGTCGACACCGAACTGTTCACCGGGCATTTCGACGCCACAGGCCTGGGGCTGGTGATGCGCTACCGGTTACAGGCCGACGTACTGCAAACCCAGTGCAGCCTCATCGGCGACCCGATAAGCGACACCCCCGTAGACCTGCAGACATGGGACAAATCGCATTTCGCAAGCAAAGGCACCACAACGTCGACCGTGCCATTCACCATTACCCTGAGCAACTGCAAGACAGACCCAGGTGGCATGACCAGGGCAACGATCGAGCTCGATCCCGCCAACAGTTCAGTCCCCGTACCTGGGCTGGACGGCGTATTCACGCTCACCCCTGACTCCACGGCTGAAGGGGTGGGCATCCAGGTGCTGAAAGACGACGGTACCCCCCTGCCGCTGCGACGAGAAGCAGACCTTCAGGCGATTCAGGACGGCACCACCGTACTGAACCTTGGTGCTCGCTTCTACCAGACTGACGACGCCAGCGCAGTTCGTGCTGGCGAAGCGAATGGCGCGTTGAACTTCACCCTTCGCTATCGCTGAAAACCCGGCAGACAAGCAATTGGGGCCGCTTCGCAGCCCCACAATGCTTGACTGAGCGGCATTGGCCCGCTTCAGAATCAGGCCTCGCTGTCAGTCGAACTCAGAATATTCTGCGGATCATAGCCGTACAGGCATTCACCCTTTTCAGGGTCCGTTACCTTTATCAGGCGGTTGAGCGCGTCATATTCCAGTTCACGACGTGCCTCATCGAATATCAGATTGCCATTACCATCGTAATCAAGCTTGATTTCGCTTGGATATG
This sequence comes from Pseudomonas putida, assembly GCF_016406145.1. Classification (NCBI taxonomy): domain Bacteria; kingdom Pseudomonadati; phylum Pseudomonadota; class Gammaproteobacteria; order Pseudomonadales; family Pseudomonadaceae; genus Pseudomonas; species Pseudomonas putida. Next base: position 1,653,162 of record NZ_CP066306.1, on the reverse strand, counting down.
GCTCGCCAAAGTCATTGGTAATGCGTGAAAGTTGAGCAGGGTCCGCCGTGTTCTCAAAATAATAATGAGCTGAATTCTGCCCACCCTCGAACCGGGTCAATACCTGGCGGATGTTATCGATCGCATCGAAGCGGAACGTCTGGCTGGCTATCTTCTTACCATAAGGGTCGACCGGGCACAGCTCGCCTTCGCAGGTATAGCTGAACAGCCTGCCGCGCGTATCGTACTTGTACGTCTCTTTACGCAACACCTCCTCACCTTCCGAAAGTGTGCGTTCATTGATGCGGTCAAACTCATCATAGTGTTGCGCCAGCACTTGTTCGGGTGCGTTACTGAATGTAAATGTTCGTGAACATTCACGCTCCAGGTCGTCATACAGCAGCGTGGTTTTCAGTGAGTTGGCAAGCGTGCTGCCGCTAGCTGCTTCCGTTGTTTCATACGACTCGGTGCGGCCCAGATCGTCGTATTTGAATTTGCACGACAACGTCCCCAGCGTGGTGACATCAAGGCGGCCAACGTTATCGTATTCATTGACCTGAGTCTGCTTAAGCACATCCCGATACGACTCCATACGCCCACGGTAACTGTATTCGTACTCCATGTCGTATCCGCCACGGGTTTCAACGTGTACCTCACCCGTACTGTAGTAAGTGCGGGAAAATGCTTGCCCACCCACCTCGTCACAACTTTCCAGGCGTGCATTCTGCTTGTCGAATACGTAATTGGCCTGTTTGCCGCCCAGTGTTCGCAGCACAGGTTCTTCGGTCAGGTAGGGGCGATACTCATAATCAATTTCGCCCACTGGCGTGATGACCTTGCTCGGCTTGAGCTCACCCGGTTTGTATTGATAATCCTGCCTGCGACCACCGGTGATCGACCAGTCCATCAGGTCCAGGCCGTTGAAGTGCTGCTCACCCAGCAGTTCCAGTTGATTCACCCGAATGGTGATTGGCAAATCCTGATCGCTGTGTGCAGCAAAGGTTCTGTAAACCACCTCACCTTCACGCAGTTCATGGGCCAGCAGGCGATCAAACCCATCGTAGGTAAATTTTTCTATCTGCTTTGCAGCTTCGCTACCAATCCCCGACACTTCCTTGTGTTTGCGGCCGTACCCATCGTACTCGGTCAGCGTTTCGCTCTTGAGTTCCGTTTCCTTTTCATCACCCGGGTCCTTCTTCACCCAGCGACGGACCTGAACCGGCAAGTCAAAATGGTTGAACTGGGTCTCGGTGACCCCGGTCTTGGCGCCGTTTTCCAGTTCATTGCCTGCGTCGTCAAGCAGCTTCTGCCGCCACTCACGCTTGATCGGGCCGGTTTTGCCATCACCGATAGGGTTCGTTTGCGCGAACTCAGCTACGCCATCAGGGCCGATGACACACAATTGTTCACCCCAGTTGTCGTACCTGTATAGGCTGCTCAGGTGAAGGTCACGGTCTTTGAGCCAGTCGATTTCCGTCTCTTCCAGCGGCCTGCCCCACGCGTCGAAACTGGCCGTGTAGATGGCTTTGGTATCGCCCTTTTTCAGACCATGATCCGGGTCTTCCCGCTCTTCCCTGACGGTACGATAAGCGCCGTCGAAATAGGCCACGGTCATCACACCCTTCACATCGTACTGCGTCTGGGTAGCCTGAACGTCGTCCGCGTCGCTCAGCTGGTACTCATAGCGCCGCAGCGCCTCTTCATCCTTGCCTGGGCTGACGATTTCCCGCTCGACGCGCAGCAGTGCATCCCATACGGTCATGATTTCCGTATTGGTGTCATCACGGTTGAGCACTGTTTCACCCGTTGCCAGCGAATGCTGCACCCTTATTTCCTTGCTGGTGGCGTCGTAGCCGGTCACCAACTGCTTGTCCTGTAGCACTTGCATGGAACCCTTGACCAAAGGCCCCGGCGCCTTGGCTGTGTCCCAGGTGAGCGTCTCGTAGGTGTAGGTGTGCTCGATCAGGGTGTCGAGCGTATCCGGCTGGTTCGGCTCCCCCTTCTTCGGGTTCGGGAAGCGCGTTTGCTGGCTCTTTAGCCGGCCGTGCTGTAGCGGCTGAGCCGCAACGGCTGTTTCATCCACTGCCTGCGCAAACGCATAGTGTGTAGTTTTTGTGCTGGCGCCGCTGGTATAGGTTTCAACCTCCACCTCCAGCCAGTGTTGCTGCTGGGTCTGCGACCGGGCGCTGGTCAGTGTTGGCAACTGCTGGTAGGTGTAATGCGTGGTTCGCTCCGGCGCGTTACCGGGGTGGCCGGTAGCCGGTTTCTGCGTTTTTTCCTTCAGGTAGGTAACGAAGCCTTCCTCATGGCCCGGGAACCCCGGCGCTTGTGCGCCATACCACTCGTAAGCCTCTTCAATGCCAGTGACAGCCTTGTGGGTCTTGAGGTTGCCGTGGTCATCATAGGTGCTGGTTTCGGATTGTTTGAAGTTGACGGTCGGGCTGTTTTTCAACCACCAAAGCGTATCGACACCATGGACCAACTGGCAATAATTGGGCTGTTCCTTGAATAAACCGGGCTTGAGGTTGTATTGCGTCTTTACTTCCTGGATCTGGTTGCCGATGACTTCGTTCTTTCCATCATTCAACTCCTCACCCACATACGTAGTTTGACTCGTGAGCAAGTGAAACTTGTTGAACGCCCGGACGATGCTGCGCACGGGTTTCTCTTCGACCCAAAGGGTCTCGGTGGTGCCATAGTCATAGTCGATGGCCTGGCGGAACAGATTGTCCAATCCGTCGTTGATCCAGTTCAGCCTTATGTTGCCACCCAGGAAGTTATGCCCATCAGCGGAATAGGTGTAACGCGTGTCGATCGAGGGTTGCCCATGGCCTGGGTGCTGCACATGGCGGGTCACACGCGGCATCGGGTCAAGGCCTGAGCCGATCGGGAACAGGTGGCCGCCATCGCCATAGGTAATCGCTTCGTGACCGCCTGTAGGGGTGCGGACCGCACTGATGCAGTCGACATTTCGTTGGCGGCTATAGGTAAAGCGCCAGCTCGCCAGGTTATCGGTGGGCAGCTCGATACGGTCTACACGGTTGTTGGCGCCCAGCACCATGGTGTAAACGGCGCTGTCGGTATCTGTTGGCACCGTCAGCTTGACCCGGTTGCCATCGCGAACCACCTCCAGCAGTGTGTCGCCACGCATGTCGGTGATCTTGGTCAGCATCGGGAAGCTGGCATAAATGCCGTACTCCAGGTTCAGCCAATGCCCCTGCGGGCTGAAGATGCGGGTTGGCACGGCCCTGGTCTTGTCGCCGGTACCCTTCTTCTCAAGAATCTCCACCGTCAGGTTTCGATGCACCACGCGCCACTGGCTGTCGGTCACATCTTCATAGAGATGAAACGTGTCGATTTTCTTCTCCGACATCGTCAGCTCTTTTGTACCGGCACTGCCATCGACTTTGAAGGTTTCACCGCTGGCCAGGGAAATGATCCGGCGCTCGCGGGCGGGGTCGAACTCGGTGGTACGCAAGTTCCAGCCTTGGCCGTAGCCACTGTCAGAAACACTGAGCGGGCTATAGTGAAGCAACACGTCGAACCCGGGCCCAAACTGATCGTTGCCGGTAATGCTGCGCAGGTTGGCAGAAAACGTATACAAGCCTGTACGTGAATCAACGCCGCCGGTCAGGTGGCTCATGAAATTGAAAGCATTGGAATGGACTGAACGATTATTCGACATCATTATTCTCCTTGATTTACCGGGCCATCAATAATCGATTGTCACGCAAGAAATTTTCCCGCCTACGCCGCCCTTGTTATACTCCCCTGCTTCATACATGACGCCGCGCGTAACAATATCCCCAGCCTTAAGATATTGAAGATCCGAAATCTTCTGCCAGCCGACTGTTACCGGGTTTATATAAGTCCTGACTTTAAAATACCAATCGCCGCCATTCCTGCAATCGTCCTCAGCATGCAAAGTAATCAGCGCAGCAGAAGGGGCATTGTCAAGCCGGTACCAATACATATCATCATTGGTACAATCATTGTTACCACCACCGTTAAATTTATATTCCCCAGCCTTAACTTCAAAAGAACAGACATTCTTATCAGGCTCGCTACCCTTACCACCCGCAAAGTAAATTCTCGCCGTGTTCGTGGTCGCAGGGGAGGTACCATCTTGCGCATAAATCGAAGCACTCCCCCCGGCAAGCAGGGCCAGTGACATGGCAAAGCGTATAACAACCCTATTAAATTTCATGATAAATCTCCGACAAATGCTCTTGAACAGTGCCGCCCTCCTGGGAAGGCGGCAGACCAACTTCACACTGGCGTGAACAGGGTGTGTTCGATGTAATTCCGATGACCGGAAGTGTTGGCTGGCCTATAGGCAAATCGCCGGTAGTGCGCATTCCCCTGTCGGTCACGTAGTAACACCACGACATCGCGCGCAAGGTGGTCACGCTCATCTGTGCCCGATGGAACGTAGGCGAAATCCGGCACCCGATGATTAGTGATCACCAGGCTGCCTTCTTCAAAGTTCGTCAGGCTTACCTTGGTCTTGAGTTCCGGACGCCCGGCCATCAAGGTGACCAGATCATTGTCAAACTCAATATTGACATCCGCGGCTTCCCAGTTCCCGCTGTCCTTGGCCAATCTGTCCCGGAAGATGGAACCGGTAAAACTGAACATGATCTCGTTACGGTGCTCGGACTCCCAACGTATCGCGGATTGGCTCAGGTGCGGGTCCGATATCTGCTGCTCCAGAAATTCGACGGTTTCGAAGCGGCTGCCGATCAACTTGAACACCCAGTAATCCAGCGTTCTTAGCCAAAGGTCGAAAGCGGGGTCACCGGGTTCATTCTCGTCACCCGTCCCGCCCTCCACACGTACGCGCTTCAACGAATAGTTCTCATCGCCGAAGTCACGGGGTGACTGGGGTATCACTTCAACCCTGTCCCCCACCGACGCGTTACCATCATCGGAAGATTCTGTTCCTCCGGCATCGACATAGAACGTGCTGTACAACTCGTTCGCCGCACCCGCACGCTCGGTACAGTGGAGATAGATATCCTGCCGGGTAATGCCCTCTTCGCTTGCTAGCAGGGCACCCTCGGCCAATTGTCCATAGGACAGTTCGAAACGGTTTGCCACCTGGCGGGTGGCCCATTTGAACAGGGAGTCCTTTTCTATGCCGCCACTCGGGTTATCATCATTGAGCGCAACCAGTCGCTGTTTACTGATCAAGTTGTTCAAGCCGATGCTGGCGCGCTCATCCGCGCTGAGGCGATAGAACTTGCCATCTACGGCTTCAGTTTCGATGACGGCTTGCAGGCGCAATGACTGGAAGCCGTTATTCAACAAGACCCCCTTGGCGCCCTGCTCGGCCCCGCCCGGTATGCTGATCGTGTAGCTGAGCAACTTCAGCCAGGTGCCTTCCTCATCCAGTCGTGCTTCACCAAACTCCAACAGGCTGTAGCCAGCAGCCAGCACCACGCCGTTCTGCACCAACTCACAAGTCACCACGCTGGTGCCCTGTTCGTCGCCCGAAGGTGCCGTGTAGTTACCCGCCTCATCAAGCGAACCCGGCCCAATCAACTGCCAACGCCGACGCGCCCCTGGCAGCAACGCCGGGTCCCGCTCAGTCAGCGTCACCTCCTCGCCCGGCTCCAGGCCCTTGACACGCACGGGGTCGATGACCATCGACTGCAAGCCATTAAGCATCACCAGCGCCGACATACGCTGCTGCCCCCCTTTGGCTTGCACCTGCTGAACACTCAGCTGGCGACGGTTGGCAGCGTTCTCGGCGGTGAACAGAGTCCGGTTGCCGTGGGTCTGGGCGAGCTGACCACGCTCGGTGCCAAGCAGCGACCACTCGATATCATCTGCGGGCATGGCCGCCCCCAGGGCCATGGGTATGCGCGAGGCAAACACCCCCACCCGCGGCGCCACCTGAACTTGCTCGAACTGCACGATCACCTGCGCGCTCGCCCGATGGGTAGTATTACCGTCGGTGAGTTCTGCCGTAATCACGATCGTCAAGCTGTGGTGGCCGATGCCCTCGACCCCGACAGCATGGTACACACCGTTGGCGTCGATGTTGCCATCACCCACTGCAGCATGGCTCTGGCGACTCTGGGCATACCACTTGGTGGCAGGTACTTCACCCCCTGCCTGGTTGCGCAAGGTAAATTTCACCGAGTCGCCCGCACGCACCGTTTTAGTCTGCGGGTCAACGCTGTACAGGGGGGGGACCGCTGCAATGTTGCCGAATACCGCGAGGTCGTGAGGTGTGTGCCGCTCCCGCTCGACAAACTTGTGCGACGTGGCGAACAGTATCGATGCCAACACGTCCAGCCGCTCATCACGCACATGCCCAAGCAGAGCTTTGTCCACGACTATCGTCGCCGAGTAACGCTCACTGCCATCCTCGTTGAGATCATCGGGAATCAGGTAGGGGAATGAATGCTCAGGCAGCTCGCCAGGGCCCGTGTTTGCCCGCAGCTGAATGAACGTCAGCACCGCACCGTCACCGTAATTCACTGCACCTTGGGTTTGCGCGCCTGGCGCCGCCTGCGTCAGGATGCGAAAGTGCGTGGGCGACAATGGCGAGTAGCCCGAAAAGTCAAGCATACCGAGTTCAAATTGGCCCCGGTGCGCGGGCAACTGTTCGAACTGTTCCTGCATGGCTGCAGCGATCAGGCCATTGACGTGCGAGTCCTCGCCAGCCAGGTTGCAGCTGAAACCGGACGCTTCGGCCAGGTCCAGGGTGATCCTGCCGCGACGGTCGACTTCACCGGTCACCAGACGAAGCTCAATCGAAATCACCAACGAGTAACCCATTGATTCATCGATGATGAAGCGTGTCAGCAGGTTCTCGGCCAATGGCGACTGCGCACTGTAGACCCCCGCCACGATGGGAAAGGTCAACTGCGCTCTGGAATCGCTGAGCGAAGCATTGGTAAACGACAGCAACGGCGCACCAAACTCGATCTTGCGCAGCACGCTTCGGGTGCGGATATGGTCCTGGTGATAAACGTCGGCATTGAACAGCGGCAGAAAACCCAATGTGCCCAGGCGCTGCCTGTACTGTTCATGCAGCAGGTCGTTCAGGCGCGAGCGGCTGAAGGCCGCGACGGCGCCCCAACCTTGGGTGATGTTGCGCTTGTCCATACGCGCCAACACATGCTCGATAGGATTTACAGACATGACAGTCTCCCGAAAATTAGTGCTGGTGGTCATACCGAGCGAGCCTTCGGCGCCAGCATCTGGCGGCTCAAGCCGGTAAAGCGGGTGGCCTGCAACGGCATGATCTGGTGCCCTTCGAACACACCGAAGTCACCTGAGTCGAAGGTTGCAAAAACCAGAATGCCCGGGGATTGCTCACCACTGTGCGCAGGTTCATAAAGGCCGGTGTCGGGGTCGATTTGCCCCGTGCCCACGCCCAGCCTCCACTTGGCATCTACCGGTCTGCCACCCACGTAGGCGATGAATTGCAGCTTGCCATCGGCCTTTGCTTCCTCCGCCAACGCCACAACCAGCCCCGGAGCTCTCTGGGTGACAAGCACATGCACGCTCTGTTTTGTAGAGGTCTCTTCAAGCTCTACCTCGAACGATTCCAACCAGTAGGTATCGTACTTGCCAGGGTCGGCTGCCTTGGCCGTATAAAGGCAACGGCGCCCCTGGTCCTGTTCTTCCCGTTCACCGCTGCGGGCGGGGTCGTGATTGATCATCGTCCATTTCAGTGGCTTGGCCTGGAGTGACGCATCGTCCAGCGCTCCAGCCCTCAGCAGCCGCTGCGTGCCGGCTTGCATCACGGTAATGTACGGATTGGCCGACAATGCCTGACGCACTACCGTGACGACGGCAACGCTGCGTTGCCCCGCCTCATTGGAGGCGATCACTAGCACCTGGCCCGAACGCCGCTCTAGGGTATGCGCGGGCGGTGCCCGGTATTTGCCATCGACGAAGGTGCCAGGGTGCGAGGGCCCGCCTGGGAGGACTTCCACGGTCCAGTTCAGCGTCTGGTTTTCCGGGTTATCAACGTTGAACTCATGAAAGCCGCCCGCAAGCAGGTTCACAGCATCGTCACGAATGACAAACCCGGCATCGCTCCCCAGCACCCCCGGCACCGACAAGGCCCCCGGAAACGCCACGTCGGCAGGCTCGGGCTGTACTGTATGGGCAGCTCCGAACGCCAGCGCAGCCACCCACCGCTCCGGTGCCTCAGGGTCGAGTTTTTGTGCAATGGCCAGCAATATGGCCCGCTTCACTGCGTAAGCGGCAAAATCTTCTGCCTGCGACCTGAGTTCTGCGTTCTCATCACCCTCGGGCAGGCCACGCAGCACATGTGCTTCTTGTGCTTCAGGCCAAGGCGAGAAGAACTGCCCTTCCAGCCAGCCCTGCCCGGCCTCGGCGGAGGCCAGCAAGTAAAAGCGATGGTGCAGGGACAGCCTGAAATCTGCCATATACTCATTCGGTACATCACCACCTTGAGGCAGGCAGCTGAACTTGACCGTGCACTCACCGTTCCAGTGCTGTGTGGCCATGTCCAGTTCGAAAGTGGCCTGGAACCCACCTGCCGCGTCCACGCGGAAGGCCTCACCGGTAAAGGTGAACTCACCGGTCTCATAAGTGGTAGGCGGTATCCGCAACGTGCCCGCGTCGGCAACCACCTCGATAAGTCGCCCGTCTTCCATGCGATGGCTGAAGCTTCCCCCCTCAAGCAGCTGGGTGAAGCCCGGCAGAAAGGCATTGCGATGCATCAGACGTGAACTGATCAACTGTACTGCAGCATCAGGCTGGGGGGCTTCTGGCAAGAGCCTGGGGAAATCGCCATCCGCATTCGGGAAGTTACCTGAACTACCGTATTGCGAAGAGGCAAATACCACCAACGTATCGCCTTTGCCTTGAGCATCGGCTTGCGTGCCAAGGTAGGCGGTTTTCAACTCAAGTTCCGCCTGCCCCGGCGCACCTTTGACCATGACGTAATCGAGTTTTTCGGCCTCTGCGGGTAGTTGCTCGCGCAACCACTCACCCGCCTGCCCCTGCTGGCTTTCGTCATCGCTCACGGCCAGGCGCATGTTTTCGCCCTTGGAAATATCCAGCACCAACGCGCCATTCTTGAAATCGGCGCGAACCTGTTGCCTCAGCTCAAGGCCCAGCAGCGGGTCATGCTCGGAAAGGCTGCGCACCTTGTAGGTTTCTTCGGTTTCGACAAGGGTTCCACCGTACAGGTTGGCGACCATGTCCAGCCTGGCGCTTTCATAGGCCACGCGTGAAATGTCCACTTGCGGCCCAGACAACTGATAACCCGCAAAGTGATAGACAATATCGCTCATGCCCATTTCAAGCTGGCCCGAAACACCCTCTATTTCATGCCCCTGGCTCAAATGGGTTGCGTGGGTTTGCCTTAGCGCGGTATTACCACCCGCCAGCGACAGGCCTGTGATGCTGTCCCAATTCAACAGATCAGGGTTGGTGGGCAGCCAGTCACTCAGTAGCAACGGCTTGTTCTGGCTCATGACTTCACTCCCTGCAAATTTTTTTGCACCTCAAACGCACCCACCCCCTGCATCGCATCTTCCAGCCTCGCCGGTGGCAGGGTTTGGATTACATAACCGTCGAAGATGCCAATCAGCTGGGTGTCGAACGTTGCCGTAATCAGGGCAAATTGATCGCTGCTGGATTTATCGTGGGTATAAACACCCGTGGCGGGGTTAACAGCACCCGAACCGTACTTCACGTTCCACTGGATCTTTGCAGGATCTTGCCGCTTGCCGTTGATCATGGCTGTCAACTTCACCGTGCCTTCGACGGGGTCTATTTCCCGTAGAAGTTGCATCGGTTGTTTGATTGCGCTCTCAGTGATTATCAATGCGGTATAAGCCGGGCTGTTTGCCCCGGCTTCGCTCAGCACAATTTCGTCGACGGCAAAGGCGGCAAGTTCATCAGGATAGGCCGGGTCAAGGGGAGGCATTTCTCCCGGGGCGAGGTACACCGCGTTTTTGCCGCTTGCGCTCAATTCGCCATAAGTGGGGTCTGCCCATCTCAAGTTGCTGGCATCGCCGAGATAGCCGGCTTGCAACTTGACGTTCCCTTTTACCTGGGTCACATAGACCAGCGGATTGATCTGCACGCGGGATTTAACCACGGTAATCAATGCTGAACTTTTAAAACCGGTGTCCTTATGCTCTGCATGGATGCGTACCCGTACATAAGCTCCATCAAAATCCTCCCCACGAGGCGGGGTATAGAGGCCCGTATCCGGGTTGATATCGCCGATCTGATCGCTGGCTACAGTGTCCAGCACGGGCTCGCATGCCCAACGTAGCTTGCTGGGGTGCGGCGGGACTGTATTGAACTGTTTCGGTGTGCTTGCCACCGCCAAGGTATGCTCCATAGGGTCGACGGCAAAGGCGGTGGCTGCCGGGCTCACAGCACCAAAGAGCGCGATATCACGCGGCGCGAACTGATCCTGGCCGACCAAGGCATTGCCGAAGTAGAGCTTGATCGTTTCATCGACCAATTCCTTGAGGGACTGGGAGAACTGGAAGTTTCTCTCAAACGCCTTGCGCAAGATAAACTCGACACTGGGGAATTCGGTGCTTCCAGTTGCTTTGAAGAGGCTCTCCAGCATTAACGCGATGGCAAACATCATGGGCATCATATAGAAGGTTAAAAAAGCCAAGATCATTGAATACATTGGATCAAGATCCGGCGGCACCGCAGGCGGTTTGATATCCCCAACCACTGGCGCGGGCGCCTTGACTTCCAGCAACTCCAAACCCTGGAACTTTAAAACCCCACCGTCAACATCCTCAAGCTCGTACGAACTTTTGAACGCATACTCAAAACTATCCTCGGTGCGTTTGTAAAAATCTGAAGTATCAAAATTGAGCACGCGTATAGCGTTCCCTATCTCCCCCGTTTCATCATCCAGATCCAATGGCTCAACGGCCATTACACCTGTTACCTTCCACGCGACCTCAACAGTCTTGTCTTTCACCGCCACTTCGAATGCATCGGCCATTTTCAACACAATATCGAACACTTTGAACTTCAATATCATATGGCGGACACGCCCAAAAAAGTTAGGCTCTGTGTCGAATTCATGGACCAGTGTCTGTTCGCGTATCACCATTTCCCCACCCGAAGCGGTGGCCCCTGTCGGCTTCCCCTTGGCGTCGCGAACCAGCCTAAACTCGACGTCTTCTGCAATCCCCTTCAAGGACTCAAGCAACTGCGCTAGCATGATTCGCGAGGGTTCAAACAGCACCGTAGCGTCATACGCCTTATCTTTGGGAATCAGGTAACGAAAATCACGCCCAGGTATATTCCCTTGTTCGTCTCCCTCGTAGCACAGCAGCGCGAGTACTGCCCCCTCGTCATCTTCCGGGTCACGCTCGCGGGCCTGGGTGCGCAGGGCAAATGATGTGGCTCGCAGCAACGGGTTGCCGCCTGCTTCGATCTGGCCAAGCGGAAATACACGCTGTGCATCCGGCAAATTCTCGAAATTTTGCTTGAAGTAATCCCCCACCAGCCTTTGCTCACCCGCGTCGGCGGACACGTCCAACTTGAAGTCTGAGCTTTCTTTCAAGTCGAGTCGCACACGGCCCTCTTCGCCGACCACGCCAGGTACATTGGCAAGCAGCAGGTCCAGGCTAAGTTCGGGCCCTTGCAGGGGGCCGATTTCGAGGATTTCCCGCACTTGCCAGTCATCACCGGCCCTGCGCAAACCCAGCTGTGTGCCCGACATGACCTGCATCGTCAAACCCGCTTTGGAGTCATTGGCCTGCATGCCCGCAAAGTTCAACCGTGGCCAATCCAGTGTGAACTTGTTCAGCGCAAAGCGCCGGTCATCGCCATTTGGAATACTCCCGGTGATCGGTGGCAGGTAAGCGCTGGTCTTGAAGCGCTGTATGTAAGCCTGCAGCAGAAGAAGGTTTAACTTCTTCCGATCCATGACGGAAATCATCCCCCAATTCAGGGCGCGCGGTTGTTCTTTTAGCCACGCGTATAATTCACTAAAGTTGTACTCTGCCATTTCGTCATCCTCGTAATATTTCTTTTCACCAGCCGCGGTACGCCGCCGCGCCTATTCGCGACCGACACACGCAGCAACTATTGGCATCAGGGCACTAATTTAAACTCTGCCGATTTACCTGGAACGAACGTGACCCCTTCATCGAAGCTGACTTCCACATACACGTTGAAAGCCGCATTCAGTTCAAGCCTTTCCAAGTACCCCTTGGCCAAGTCCATCTTCAACTCGCCGCTATAAAATTCTTCATCAGAAACAGGCACGTCGTCCCGAATCACTTCGTCCGGCAGTGCCGGTTCGCCAGACTTTGCCTTGCCTCTTACGAAAACACGCACTCTTTGCCCCGTCGCGAAGAAGTGCCAACTGTTTGAGCTCAAATAAAACTCGACGCTTGCCCCAACCTCTGATAGCGAAATACTCCCCTGCGGATAAGCCGGACACTGAACGGCCTCAAAGTCAGTGTCCGTCATTTTTTCAACTTTAAGGCCATACGCAGGTGAGGATTGTGTTGCGCCATTAGCGTCTTCTACGGTGTAGAACACTTTGACGCGTCTGCCGAAGTTTGCAGGCACCGCGGTACTCGGAATTTGGAACCTTAGGTTATTGCCATCGGTAGGCTGATCTGTGCTGTACTTCCCCGTTGTGCCAAACCCTTCCCAATGCATGGTTATCTTGCCGTTACCTGTGTCTGATTCAACAGGTATCCGGGCATAAGCACCCCGCCTGAGCCGGTCCGGGAATATGAAGCCGAACTGCTCCATGTCCGGGTCCACTTCCTCATCCTCCCCCGGATCCTTCGCTGTGGCTTGTTCAACGAATGGAACCTTGAGATCCAACGGTTTACGCAACACCAGATCCAGTGGCAGGGAGTCCCCAGCCGCGCCCAGCCGGGCCCATTGCCAGGTCAGTTTTACTGCTTCCCCCACATGCGCCTGCAACCACTCGCCTGGCACCATAAAATGCATGCGACCACTGTCCAGTATCGAACTATCAATGCGAAAGGTAGTGCGGCTAGCGTGCTTACCGGCGGCCGTCAGCAACAACTCATCCCCAAGCTGCGCACCGTAGTCTTGCACCTCCACCGGCAACCCCTGCCTATACTGGCTTGGGTCGAGCATGCCGCCACTGTGGCCAGGCACTTCAGGGGCCGGCAGGCTGGGTAATTGTCCGCTCCCGCTGTTCACAATAGCGAAGCGCTGCACAGGGGAACGGCTTTCCCCGCCGCCGTCATACTGGATGGAATACGCCAATTCGCACCAGGCGCCGGCCAGCACAAAAAAGTGCTGCTCAATCAGCCACACCAGGGGACTGCCCAAATCTTCCTCTTTTAGCGTTTTTGTGAAAGTTTCTGAAAAACCCTCTGCGTCATTCCATGAAAGCACCACTTTGTCATTCAGCGACATGAATGGATAATTTGTGGTAATGACCTGCCCACTCTCTGTCACTCGCGACAAATCAATTTCAAGCCCATCACTCTCCATAACGTGAGGCAACGGCAGAGACAAAGCGGGCTCAACTTGCTTGTTTACATAAAACAACACCCGCGTGGAGGTTTCCTCCACGTAACGCGACGTGGATACCCCATCGGGCTTAACGGTTTTAGCATACGAGTAGAAAGCGACGCCTTTATCCAGGCCTGTAATCAGGGGATTTTCTAACTCGACCAGGAAACTGCCGTCAGGCTCTAATTTTCCAACTATCTGTGACTGTGGCGGCCGGTCACATATCTCACCGGCTGCACCACGCCCGAAAAAACGGGGCCATACCTCATCGCCCAGTTGCAGGCCCGGGTAATTTATATAAGTCTTGAGCCCTTCAGCCCCCAGTTTGTCAAGGTCCAGCGAGTCACCGTCCAGCAGCGGAATAGTGGGTGGCGGCAGCGTTGCCGTTACGGATTCATAAGCGCCCTTTTGAAAATCCTGCCTTTTGCAAACGTCGTCCATTTGCTTATCCCCTTGGTATTTTTAAATCGGCACTTGCTTCGCTGGCCGACCACGATGGGGACTTTTTACACCTGTGCCGGCACTGCTGGAACTAGCACTTTTAACAGGTGGCGGGGGCGGCGGCGTTTGTTAGTGTGTGGACCCAAACTCATCAATTGCGTACCCTACAACCTCCGGAGCGCACCCCATGGCGACCGAATCCAGCATCAGTTCCAATGCATTCAACTTTTTCAACCACATACAAAATGGTGTAGACCCGCGAACAGGGCTCTATACCTTCCGCCTTGAGCTTTCCGCGTTTAACGGCAGTGACCTGCTGGCGCCTGAAGTCGACTTGTATTTACGCTACAGCCCATTGAACCCGCACGACCGTGGTTATGGCAGCGGCTGGAGCTTGCCGACCTCCGAGTTCGACCCCGCCCGTGGGCGCCGAATCATTTCACTGGCCAACGGCGAAACCTTCAAAGCCGATGGCCGCGTCGGCGGTAACCAATTGACAATGTCGGAAAAGAAAATCGACACGTTCCATCTTTACGAGGACGCTGAGAACCGATGGAGGGTAGTGCACCGTTCCGGCATGGTGGAGGTACTCGAACCGAAAGGCTCGGGCGCGCAGGCCAGGGCTGTGGCGACCCGTATCTTCAGCCGTCAGGGGCACTGGCTTGACCTGGAGTACGGCCTTCATGCCGGCTTCCCGATGTTGACCAAGATCACCGACATGCGGGGTGTCACCCTGCTGGACGTGAGTCGCACCGGCAACCGGGTCGGGCTGACCTTGCCCTCGGACGCTGGCAGCGCCACCTACAGCATGGTGTTGGGTAACAACAACCGGGTAGACCGCATCGAACTGCCTACCGAGAACCTGGCAAGCTGGCGCTTTACCTATCAGCGCGTGCGAAATGTCGACTGCATCAGTACGGTCCGCACCCCCGCAGGCGGTTTCGAGGAGATTGCCTACGGTGATGGCGGCCATCTGTTTCCGATCGGTTCGGGCATTGGCCCGTTGCCGCGGGTGACCCGGCACGTGAAGCACCCGGGCCATGGCCAACCGGCGATCGATACGCGTTACACCTACTCCAGCGATGGTCACAACTTCCTGGGTGGCAACGTAAGGCTGGACTGGATCGACGACGGCCTGGACAACCTGTTCCGCCAGACGATGGACTATGACTACGCAACTACCGAGACGCTCTGGGTCGATGACAAACCGGTGCGCAGTACCGTGCGCGAATTCAACAAGTTTCATCTGAATACCCGTGAGGCCGTGTATCGCGGCAGCAGGTTGAATGGCGCTAGAACCGAGGTGATCGGCAACAACATCGAAGAGAAAACCATTTCGTATGACCTGAAGGCCGGGCGCTTCGAAGAACAGATCAACGCCTGCCAGCTTCCAGTCAAGGTGCAAAAGCGCTGGCGCGTGCTCGATAGCAGCCGCCAGCGTGAAGAAGAAGTCACAACCACATACGACGACTACGGCAATGTGCTGAAGCAAACAGCAGCTAACGGCGTTGTAGAAACCTCCAGCTGGTACAGGAACGGAGACGACGGCTACCCTGGCAACGCTGAAAAGTTCGTATGTGACCTGCATACGAAAACCGTGACGCCTGCGGCCGGGCACCCAGGAGACGCCCCGACGGTGGTCACCACGTACCGTTACAAGACGATCAAAGTGCTGGCCAGCAGCAGCGAAGCAACCAGGCAGGAAAACTGGTGCGGTCTTGCAAGCGAAACGCTGACGAACGGCGGCAGCACACTGAAAGTTACGGCCTATGACTATTATGAGCAGGAAGGCGAAAGCCCGGTGCCGGAAAAGCCCTTGCAGCATGGCCGCCTGAAAAAACGAGTCGTCGGCTTCCCCAACCCGGCCGGCGACGAACCCGACCAGCCGCCAATGCTGCAGACCGCTGTCGAATACGCCTACCAGTTCGAAACGCTCGAATGGGGCCATATGCGTGACGAGCGTTTACATGACTTGCCTTCGGTTGACGTTTTCAAAACTGTGCTGACCACGGTAGGCCATGACAATACGAGCCTGCAAACCAGCGAAGGCCACTCGCTGCTCTCTGGCGAACTGCTGCAGAACATCAACGAAGACCAGGTTGAACGCCGCACTGTACTCGACAAGCTGCGGCGCCCCATCTATGAAATTGTTGCGGGGGGCGACCACAGCGAAGCCGTGCGCAGTAATGAATACGTCCTGTGTGCGGATGAGCAGGATCAGGCATACCAACGCTTGACCTCGCCCACAGCGGTGGTTACCGAAACCCGGTACGACGGATTGGGCCGCGAACACCAGGCGTTGGCCAGCCATGTAGATCCAGAAACGCCAAAACGCCTGTTCCTGGTCAAAGAGCTGCTGCACGACGCCTGGGGCCGGGAACGGGAAGAACGTCAGTACGACTGGCTGAATGCACAACCCTTCCCCGCCGATGTGCAGTTCCTGTCACAGAGATACCTGTACGATAGTTGGGAAGCGCGCAATGTGGTGATCCGCAGCGATAACGTACAGGAGCATGTGCTTTTCGACCCCACCGAAAAAGATGCAGACAACAACATCTGCAAGACCACATGGTTGCAGGCAGCCCAACAAACGTTGAAAAGCGAAAAGGTCAGGACTTGGAGCAATACGTTCGCGAAACCCGTACGGATCGAGCGGCTGCGCCTGGACGATACCGTCCAGACGCAACAGTCCATGAGCTATGACGGCCTAGGGCAATGTGTGGCCAAAGTCGATGAACGTAACTACAAGACCGCATTCGAATATGACGCGTTCGGGCGCATGATTGCCAGCGTGCTGCCGGACGATACCCGCGTCGAGCATCGCTATGCGCCCCATACGGACGGTGAGTGGGCAACCTCGATCACGGCCATCTCTAGCGCCGGGTCCGAGCCGCCCTTCGAGGTAGGCAAGCAGTGCTACAACGGCGTGGGCAACGTGACTTCGCTTACCATCGGCAAACGCACCGAGGGCCTCGAATATGATCCTGGCCAATCGGTGCCGAAGGCCAGGGTCACCGGCGCAGGCGATACCATCAATTATCAGTACAACCTGCCTTTGTCGCCCTTCCCCACCCACCAGAGCGTGAACCAGTCAGAGACCGAGTTCGTCTATGACCCGGTTACGGCCCTGATGAAAGAGTCACGGGGGGCCAATGGCAAGCGGGTCTACCAGTACAACGTGCATGACCAGTTGATCAGCGAAACCCTGGACAAACCCGGTGAGGCGCAGCGCACGGTAGGCTATGTCAGCACGTTCTACAACCGCTTGAAGTCGCGCACGGATGCCGGGGGCATGACCGCCGAGCACGAGTACGATGAACGGGGCCGCCTCCAGTCCACCCGCGAGGGCAACCTGCAGGCAACGTTCGCGTACAACGACCTGGGCAGGCTAGTGACCATCACCAGCACCGACACAGGCAACGGCAGCACACTGACCACATCCCTGGGCTACGACGACCACGGGCGTGAAAACCTCCGTAACCAGCGCCTCGACGAGATGCCGGTACGTACATTGCTACAGAGTTGGGGCAAGGACAGCTTGGTCGACAAACGCCAGTGGTTCGAAGGGCGTGTCGCGGTGCTCACGGAGACATTCACCTACGACCGGCG
The DNA here is from genome assembly GCF_016406145.1 of Pseudomonas putida. Classification (NCBI taxonomy): domain Bacteria; kingdom Pseudomonadati; phylum Pseudomonadota; class Gammaproteobacteria; order Pseudomonadales; family Pseudomonadaceae; genus Pseudomonas; species Pseudomonas putida. The sequence goes on along the minus strand of NZ_CP066306.1, from coordinate 1,635,642 downwards.
TGGCAGGCTGAGCATCGTCGAATACCGCGGCAGTCAGTTGCCCGAGGACGAGGCCAAACGCAAAACCCGCAAGCAGGTGTTCCGTTACGACAGCATCGACAACATCCTTATCTGCCAGACCACTTTCGAAGACGGTTCCACCGAAATGGCGAGGTACACCTACAAAGAGGATGACCGTTTCCTGCTGGATAAACTGACACTTACCACCACCGGCACCGACACCTCGCTGGAAGAATTGACGTTCAGCCATGACCAAAACGGTAACCTGACGGTGGACCAGCGCCGCCGGTCATTGAAATACGACGAAGAAAGCCGCTTGCTGCAAATTGATGGCCAAAGCCGATATCAATACGACGGTGAAGGGCAAATACTGACCAGCCAGGCAGGCAGCGCCCCGCCGAGGCAGCTTTGGTTCGATGAGAACCGCCTTAGCCTGGCCATCCAGGACGGCATATGTACGCGTTTCAGCTTCCATGCCGATATCCCGCTGGCCCAGCAAAGTGAATCACCCGCCAGAACGCTGTTGCTACAGACCGATGCAAGCCACAGTGTGATTGCCGAGTGCGAAGCCGGCGAGGTTCGCGACATCCGCTACAGCGCTTACGGCCAGCGGCACACCACCGCGTCCCTGCACAGCCACCTGGGCTTCAACGGTGAAGCGCTGGATGAGGGCAGTGACTGGTACATGCTGGGGCGCGGTGTGCGCGCCTACAACCCTGGGCTCAGGCGTTTCAACAGCCCTGACCCCCGTAGCGTGTTCGAAACCGGCGAGTTGAACCCCTACAGCTACTGCCTGAACAACCCGATTGCCCTGCGCGACCCCACCGGCATGACAGCCTCAGGGGGCGGCGGCAGGCCACGACGCCCCGACGAGGATGATCCAAACTGGCTGGGACGCGGGGGCGGGGGCGGGGGCGGGGGCGGGGGCGGGGGCGGCGGCTGGATGACGTGGATGTGGGTGGGCGTTGCAGCATTGGCCACCATTGCCGCCGTGGTCACCGCAGGCGCAGCGCTGGCCGCAGTGGGCGCGTTAGGTGCGGCGGCGTCCGGTGCAGTGTCATCGGCAGCGGCAACCGTTGCTGCGGGCGGATCCGTCGGCGTGTCGGGGTACTTCCTGGCCAAAGCTGCCGGCACCACGATTGCAGGAGCGATCATGAGCACGGCCACAGCGGCACTGGCCATTGCCGGTACGGCTGCGCAGACGGTCGCAGCAATCAGCGACAATATGCAGGCGGAACAATGGGCGATGTACCTGGGCCTGGCGACTGTTGGCCTGGGCGTAGCGAATGGAATACGGTCGGTAGGTAAAGCGGCATACGCGGCCTTCAGGAATCGTAGTGCAGGCATTGCGGGGGGGACGCTGGGTAACGACTTTGCTACGAACGTGAACAATACGACTAGCAGTGCCTCGTCAGGGGGGCAACGTCCTCTTCACTTGCGGGCAGGACGTGTTTGGAGGAAAGTTACCATTACTGACGGCCGCTTTACTAAAAAACAAGTAAATCGAACCGTCGATGTAATTTATCCAGATTTCGCTTCAAGCAGCCATGCTTAGCACCCTTCAACAATAGATCCGCCCCGGCAGGGCATCAGTAATCATGGATTACATGACCCACCTGCCGGGGCATTTTCATTCATTGCACCTGAACTTACAGTTTACTTGCCTAGCTTTTTACCAGTATCCGCAACTTCCACACCACGCTAGCCTGATCTCACCAACCAAGACCTATGACACAGCTTCAAAGCTTGACACTAACATCGCTGCCACTATGCAAAAGGCAGTGACTTTTGGTAATCCACCAGCTCCTACCAGTTGGCGATCACGACTCAATTCGAGAATATTGAAACTTATTACCACCCGACTCAAACTTAATGAACCGATAATCACACAACGTTATGATTTACCCTTAAATTTCCAATAGCGACAAAAGAGATACACTCCGGCAGGGTGATTTTAGTCATGGACTAAAAGCTCTACCTGCCGGAGCTTTCTGTTTATTTAATCTTAAGTTAGAGCGTGCTCACCTAGCATTTTTGCCAGTAGCCCCCCACCTAGCCCCACGCTAGCCTGTCATCAGCCGGCGCACAGAAATCTTCCTACAACGTCTTCATGTACAGCAAAACCCTCAGGAGTGATTCAGATGAGCACTACCTCGGCACTTCATCGCGCCAAACTGGCACGCTACAACTATCTATCCAAATTGATCCGGCGCAAGGCAACCCCAGCCGACCCGGAGATACCCGGCATCATCGACTCGACGGATGGCACCTTGGACAAGGACGTCCTGAACGCTGATCTACCGGTAACAATAAAAAAATGGGAGGACGTACCCGACCCTTCCGTCGGCAACGACTATCTGCAACTTCATATTGCTCTGGTGGACCACCAAGGCGTCGTCGGTGATTTCGAAAAGGTTGGACCGGAACTTGAGTTCAACACTGAAAACATTGATACCTTGCCCAACGTCGTGCTTATCCCCAAAGCAGACCTTGCCCCGGATGGTGAGCGCCGGCTGAAGTATTCCATCGAGAAGTACAACACCAACGTTAATTGGTCCAATCCCATACCCTTTATCTGCGACAGCATACCGCCCTGGGGTAATGATGTCCCCGCTGCTGTTACCCTCCCGGCTGAACCGATTACCGATGCCTGGCTCAGTGACAACCCCACCGGGATCGGGCTGACCCTGGCTCGCTACGAGAACCAGCAGGCAAAAGATACCTACGCACTGTTCTACTCGAAAAGCGTCCCTGTATACCCAGACCTTCCCCCTCCAGTGGCTAGCGGCCTATTGCCTGCAAACCGTGAACTGCTGATAAAAAAAGCCGATATTGAAACGCTCAGCGACGGGCATTACTACGTGGGTTATGTGCTTGCAGACAACGCCACCAACCTCAGCCGGGTTTCCTTCATTTCCGAGGTTTTTGTCAATCTGGGCACGCTACCGGAAGACCTGCTGCCACCCACAGTGCCGGCCGCCGAGATCGATGGCTTGGTCAACCTGGAAGATGCACGAGCGCCAGAGGGGGTAACTGTCCAGATCGATGAATTCGCCAACTCCCGCCCCAGTGACAGGATAGAAGTAACCTGGGGCACCGATACGGACCCCTTCTCGGAAGAGATTGGCTCCGGGGGCTTTCCACTATTTATCCGTGTACCCAATGAGGTCCTGCAAAAGGCCTATGGCAAAGCCGACACGGTCGTGAATACCGCTGTCAGCTACCGCGTGCTGCGCCACGGGGTGCCTTACGGGCCTGAGAGCATAACGGTAGACGTCGACTTCTCGATCATTGGCCCGGTGCGCCCGGAACCGGACCCGGAGTGGCCCGACCCGATCAACTCGCAACTGCTTGCTCCAACCGTCAAAGGCGTAATATCCGACAAACCGAACGAACTGCATCGCAGCGACGCCAACCAACCCGCCAAATTGAGCTTCCCCCTCTACACCCCTGCCCTCGATGATGAGGTGGTGGACTTCTACTGGGACGGCACACTGGTATCAGAGGCCACCTACGACGTCAAAAACGCTGACGGCCCGACCATCACAGTAGATATCCCCTGGTCATACATTGTGACCGCCGGCAATAACCCCGCACTGCCAGTGTTTTACACAATTCGCAAGTCAAGGGCACCGGGCAACGAACAGCGTTCGGTCAGCGCATCGGTCAATGTCGATGCCGTCACCATCGTGCCCGAAGCCGCAGAGTTCCAACGCACGACAAGAGGCTGGCTCAACTGCAACTCGTTGTGGGAGGACCCTCTGAATCCAACGGGCGAGCCCGCGTTCCGGGTTTTTGTCAAACCGCTGGCACAGTACCTGCCTAACGGTGGAGAAGTGACGATGAACTGGACCGCACTGGGTGGACTGACAGGCGAAAACCCCATTAGCGGCGCGGAGAAAACCGTGCCTGTCACCATCAACAAACAACAGGCCGAAGACGGCTTCTACTGGGACATCGAGCCCTACGTCACTTACATCCGTCCCATCTACGACCCTGCTGGCCACGGGCCGGACGGCCGCGGCCGGGTAACCTACTCCTTCACATTTGGCTCGGAGACGGTCACCTCGGAGCCCGTGGAAAACAAAGTTGGCCTGGGTACTGGCTCCGGTACCTGCCCCATCCCTGCACCTTGAATCCCCCCCGTGCATGGGCTGTCGGAAGACCACCGGCAGCTCATCACGCTAGGACAATCCGCCATTCAAAAAAGGACTTTTCCTACAAACAATGTTGAGCAAGGTACCTAGACTTCCGCGCCAAAGCTTAGCCCCATAAATGACGGGCGAGCCGCTATCAATACTGATAACCAGCAGGTATTCAAATGCCAAGCTTCAGCCCCGTTACATTACGGCATGTATTGCACGTCGCTTCGTTGGCGCCACTGTTGTTGCTCACCCCGCAAGCCATGGCACAGACCATTCGCGATGACACCCTCATCGACGGCAGTACGGCGCTCGACAATTACACTGTAACCAACGCTGCCACCCTCACGGCCAATGGTGCCGTCACCCGCGACATCCTGGTAAACGCAGGTGCCAGCGTAGTGCTCAATGCCACCCAGGTAACTGCAACCGGCAGAACGCCCGGGGTACGCGTCACCAGCGGCACAGCCAGCATCAGCAACAGCCAGATCACCGCCGAATCGACTGGCTTGAACGCTGCCATTGACCTGACCGACCTCAGGCCTTCACAGGCCGATGTGACCAACAGCACAATCACTGGCGGCACATTCGGCGCGCAGATCAACAGCAGCACAGTCACCCTGGTGAACAGCACGCTGGTGGGCGCCAATGCCGACGCCATCGGCGCGCAACTTTTCGACGGTAACTTGCACGCCAGTGCCGGCAGCCGAGTTGTCGGCGGGCAGAATGGTGTAAGCCTTCGCGGCGACAGTGGCCAGCCAGCCAAGGGCAATACACTGGTGCTCGATGCCAGCCATGTCGAAGGCATCAACGGCTCCGCCATCGCCGTCGGCACCGTCGGTGGCACACCAGCCACTGCAACGATCCAGGTACTCAATGGTTCAACCCTGAAGGGCGGCAACGGTACATTGGTGGAAGTCGGTAGCCTTGGCATCGCCGATATCACGGTTTCTGACAGCCACCTGGAAGGTGACATCATCGTCGCCGATGGCGGCTCGGCCAACCTTACCCTGGCCAACCAGGCCACCCTCAAAGGCCGCCTGGAAAACCTCGACCGCCTGGCCCTGAACAGCGAAGGGCAGTGGACCATGACCGGCGACGCCCAGCTCAACGACCTGTCGATGGACGGCGGCTCGGTACAGTTTGGCGACAATGGCGAGTTCTACACCTTGCAGGTGGCCAACCTGGAAGGCAACGGCACGTTCATCATGAACGTCGACTTTGCCGACGGTAAAAGCGACCTGCTCGAAGTGACCGGTAACGCCACCGGTGATCATCAGATCCTGGTGAGCAGCACCGGCAAAGACCCACTGGCCGATACCGAACTGCACATGGTGCATACCGACGCCGGCGATGCGAACTTCTCGCTGGTGGGCGGGGCGGTAGACCTGGGTACCTTTGCCTATGGCCTGGTGCAACGCGGCAACGACTGGTATCTGGATGCCTCGACCCGCTCGCTCAGCAACGGCACCAAAACCATCCTGGCCCTGGCCAACACCGCCCCTACTGTCTGGTATGGCGAGCTCACCACCCTGCGCAGCCGCATGGGTGAAGTACGCCGTAACGATGGCGCCGCCGGCGGTTGGGTTCGCAGCTACGGCAACCAGTACAACGCCTCTGCTTCGGGCTTTGGCTACAAACAGCGGCAACAGGGCATGTCGTTCGGTGCCGATGGCCGCCTGCCGGTCGGCGACGGCAACTGGCTGGCCGGCGTGACTGCAGGCTACAGCAACTCCGACCTCAACCTGCAAGGCGGCAGCACCGGCAAGGTCGACAGCTTCCACCTGGGTGCCTATGCCACCTGGCTCGACCCGCAGAGCGGCTACTACTTCGACGGCGTTGCCAAGCTCAACCGCTACCAGAACCGCGCCGAAGTGCAACTGAGCGACGGCACCAAGACCAAGGGCGACTACAGCAACCACGGGGTTGGCCTGTCGCTTGAAGCGGGCCGGCACCTAAAGCTGGGCGATGGCTACTTTGTCGAGCCTTATGCACAGCTGGCAGCCATGACCATCAAAGGCCAGTCCTACCACCTGGACAACGGGCTGCGCGCCAGCGGCGACGACACCCACTCGCTGCAGGGCAAGCTGGGCACAACCGCCGGCCGCACGTTCGATTACGGCGAAGGGCGCATGGTTCAGCCCTACCTGCGAGCTGCCGTCGCCCACGAGTTCGTCAACGGCAACCAGGTGCGGGTCAATGGCAACAGCTTCCACAACGACCTGGCCGGTACCCGCGCCGAGCTGGGCGCTGGCGTCGTCGCAGCCTGGTCGCAGCAATGGCAGGCACATGCCGAATTCGACTACGCCAACGGCGAACGCCTCGAACAACCCTGGGGGGTGAGCGTGGGCCTCCGTTACAACTGGTGATTGGACCACCCTGCGGCGCCGGCCGGCGCCCGCAGGGTTCAGGGCAACACCCGGTGCTCGTTTATATCTGGAGATCAAACCATGCCGTTGATTACCTTGATGCGTTCACTTCTGGCCCGTTTCAAAGGGCATACGGCCCAAGCCAGCGATCTCGCCCCGCCTCGGATAGAAGCACTGCTGCCAGACATCGAAGGTGGCGAAATCAATTTGCTGCATTACGGCGCCACGCAGCAGCCCCTGAAGGTCGAATTCGAAATGTGGGAGAACTCGCTCCCCTCGCCCGCAGAGCCGGAAACCTTGACGCTTTACTGGGATAATGACCAGGTCGATGAAAAATCGTGGACGGCACCGGTACCCGAGGATGAACTGTTCCTCCATGTACCGCAAAACCTGTTGCTCAGCGAAGGGGAGCACACCCTGAAATACAGGGTGATGCTTTACAACGGCAACTTTACGATGAGCCCTCCCTTCACCATCACCATCGACAGGACGCCCCCCGAGCTACCCGCCACCAACACGCAGATATTCGACCCCGAGGTGCTCCGCGACGGTGTCACGGACGCCTACCTGGTAGCACACGGTGAAGAGCTTGAGGCCACCATCCCCCTTTACATGGGCATCAGCCCAGGTGACGTACTGACCTGGTACTGGTCCACTACACCCGGCGGCATGGACCAGGCCGGCAACCGGACCTTGGCACTGAAGGACATCGACCAGCCGCTGACAATCATATTCCCGGGCAGGCACATCCGTGACATGGGAGACGGCACGCGCTACGCCCACTACACGGTTCAGGACCGTGCAGGCACGCCCGTACAGCGCTCGCAGGCCGTCACCCTGGACGCCAAGCCAACACCACTGCCGACAAATTTCTCCGCACCCTACCTGAAAGAAACCGGCAGCACCGGCGAAAGCAGCACGCTTGACCCGGCGCGGGCCTTGACGGGTGCAACCATCGTCATCAAAGCCGACAACCGCTTCGAATCGACTGACACCGTGACGGTGTACTGGGGAAACCCGGGGGATCACGGTGCCTATGACGCACCTGTCGAAGTGGTTCCCGGTGCCATTGAGTGCTCCATACCCAAGGCAAACGTTGCAGCCCGCATGGGCAGCGAGCTTGTGCTGTATTTCGAAGTGACCCGCCGCGGCGTAGATCATGCCTCCCGGCCTCACGCGTTGAAGGTGCAAGCCCCGCGCAACTTACCCCACCCGCAAAGTGTTGCGATCCAGGGTGACAAGCTGAGCCTGAGCGCAATGGGTATGCAAGCCACCTTTACCCTGCCGACCGGCTGGTCCCTCAGGGATACTGGCCAGTTCGTCAGGCTGCACATCACCGGCAAGCGAAACGATGGTAGCAACCAGCCCGTCGTGGTCGCCGACGCGACCCCGGTACCTTCGCCAACCGGCGCCATGACTGTGGGCACGGTAACCCCTGCGGCGCTGGGGGTGTTCGCTCTCAACACGTGGCTGGAGGTCGAGGCCTTCTCAGCGTGGACAACAAAAGCAGCTGGATACCGTTCCCGTATGTGCAAGTACAACTGGTAAATTGAAGGCAAAAAAAAACCACCCCAGAAGGGGTGGTTTTTTAAATTGGAGCGGGAAACGAGACTCGAACTCGCGACCCCGACCTTGGCAAGGTCGTGCTCTACCAACTGAGCTATTCCCGCATTGTGAAGCTTTACCGCTTTCGGCGTGAAGCGTCTTGACGACCTTCACCACCACTGCACCGCATAGACGCCACAGTATTTAAACTGGAGCGGGAAACGAGACTCGAACTCGCGACCCCGACCTTGGCAAGGTCGTGCTCTACCAACTGAGCTATTCCCGCAAATGGCGTCCCCTAGGGGACTCGAACCCCTGTTACCGCCGTGAAAGGGCGGTGTCCTAGGCCACTAGACGAAGGGGACACACAACACTTTTCAGTGCACCAGATTTGAACCTCACGATTCAGCCTGGGTTTTCTTTTCCTGCCCCGCCGTAAGGCGCTGCCGGAGAAACTGGAGCGGGAAACGAGACTCGAACTCGCGACCCCGACCTTGGCAAGGTCGTGCTCTACCAACTGAGCTATTCCCGCAATGGCGTCCCCTAGGGGACTCGAACCCCTGTTACCGCCGTGAAAGGGCGGTGTCCTAGGCCACTAGACGAAGGGGACACGCTACAAGCATTACTGCCTGCTTTCACTCCCTGCTGCGTTTAGCTGTGTGCTTTACGCTGCAAGTGGCGCGCATTCTATGGATGCCTTGAAAGGTCGTCAACCCTTTTCTAGAAATTTATTTAAATCAATGACTTCGCTCTCTATATAGGGTGCTCGAAAGGCGTGCCCAAGGATTGGCGTTGATTTTCTGGCGGGCTGAACGCAAAGTGCCATCACTGGAGAAATCCGGCGACGAGCCGACACAGAGTCACGTGGCGCCCTGGCTGGCCTGTTCGCTACACTCACAATGTAAAACTTCCTGATGAGGCGTAAACGGTGACACCACTTCTGATCACACTGCTCATCGTTGCGGGTATCGCGTTGCTGATCGTGATCGGCTACCTCAACAACGTGGTCGAGAACAGCAAACTGGAGCGCGCGCGGCTGAAGATCGAACTCGCCGACCGCGTACGCCGCTGTGGCGAAATCACCGAGACCTTCCCCGGCCAGTTCATGACCCCGGCGCTCAAGCTGTTGCTCACGCGCCTGGAGCTCAACCTCAATCAGCGGCAACTGGCGCTGGACAAGAACAATGCCGAACTCAAAGCACGCATCGCAGAGCTGGAAGGTCTGGTTGCCCAAGGCGAGCGAATCCCGGTGAACAACCCGCCCAGCCCGATCCACACCGAGGCCAAGGCCAAGGATGTGCGCTTCTTGCTGGAGGCGTTGCACACGCAGATCGTCAAGGCCACCCAGGAAAACGTCCTGCAAACGATCGAGGGCAAGCACTGGGTGAAGGAGATTCGCCACCTGCTGGTGCTGCTGCACATCGAGTTCTTCAACAACCTGGGCCAACAGGCTTTGCAGCAAGAGCAGCCAGGCCAGGCGCGCCTAGCGTTCGAGCGCGGTGTGCAGTATTTGCGCAAACAGCCTGAACCCAAGGTTTATGAAGAGCAGCTGACCTACCTGGAGAAACTGCTGGCCCGGGCCAATGCCCAAGTGCTGGACCAGATGGAGCCGGCCGAGAATGACGAAAACGCACTGACCCAGGGGCTCAAGACAGACCAGGAAGAGACCTGGAAAAAGCGGGTCATTTACGATTGATGTGAGCAACGCCGGCAAGCCACAGATAAAGTGCAGCTCCTGTAGGAGCCAGCTTGCCGGCGATGGGCTGCGCAGCAGCCCTGATAACGCTGACTAGCAGTCGGTCAACTCCAGGAAGACCGCCGCCAACCGCTCCAGCCCCCGCTGGTCCGCCTCACTGAAGCGCGCCAGCTTCGGGCTGTCCAGGTCCAGCACACCAATCAGCCTGCCCTCCTTCACCAGCGGAATCACCAACTCACTATTGGATGCGCTGTCACAGGCAATATGCCCAGCGAAGGCGTGCACGTCTTCCACACGCTGGGTCTGCCGAGTGGCCGCCGCCGCACCGCACACGCCGCGGCTGAACGGAATGCGCACACAGGCCACCTGGCCCTGGAACGGGCCAAGCACCAGCTCTTCATTACGGTTGAGGTAGAACCCGGCCCAGTTCAGGTCGTCCACCTGGTTGTACAAAAACGCCGAAAACTGCGCGGCATTGGCAATGAAGTCACGCTCGTCGGCGAACAGTGCCTGCACTTGCGCAGCCAGCAGGTCATAGCCGTCGAGGCCGGCGCCACTGGCATTGAGGTCGATCATTTATTTCTGCTCCAACAATTGCAGCCCCACCCAATAACGGGCGAACTGGTAGGCACAACGGCCATTACGGTTGCCGCGGCCGGTGGCCCAGCGCACGGCGAGGATGTCGAGTGCTTCGTCACGCTGCCAGGCCAGGCCGGCAGAACGCGCCAGCTGGCCTATCCAATGCTCGACCACATCGAGGAAATGCTCCTGGGTGAACGGGTAGAACGACAGCCACAGGCCAAAACGGTCGGACAAGGCGATCTTGTCTTCCACCGCCTCGCTGGGGTGCAGTTCGCCGTCGACGCGCTTCCAGTTTTCGTTGTCACTCTCTTTCTCCGGCACCAGGTGGCGACGGTTGGAGGTGGCGTACAACAGCACGTTGTCCGGCGCCTGCTCCAGCGAGCCGTCGAGCACGCTCTTGAGCACCCGGTAGTCGCCCTCCCCGGCTTCGAACGACAGGTCATCGCAGAACAGGACGAAACGTTGCGGCAGTTTCTGCAGTTGCTCGACCACACGCGGCAAATCAGCCAGATGGTCACGCTCGATCTCGATCAGGCGCAGGCCGGCTGCTGCATGTTCGGCCAGCAGCGCGCGCACCAGCGACGATTTGCCCGTGCCACGCGAGCCCCACAGCAGCGCGTGGTTGGCTGGCAGGCCGTTGATGAACTGATGGGTATTGCGGCCCAGCTGGTCACGTTGCTTGTCGACGCCGATCAGGTCGGTCAGGCGGATGTCCAGGCTGACGTGCAGCGGCATCAAGTAGCCGGTACGGCCATCGCGCTGCCAGCGGGCGGCCAGCGTGGTGTTCCAGTCGATGTCCGGACGCGGTGCCGGCAACAGCGGCTCAAGGCGCGCCAGCACGGACTCTGCGCGTTCCAGAAAAGCATTCAAGCGGGCGTCCATGACGACTCCTAGCAAGACAGGTGAAGTTTGAAGCTGAATGTGCGACAGGCCCACCAGCAGCCGTGGCTGATCGGCTATGCTTGCGCAGCGCAAGGGACGTGAAACCGGCTCGGGACTCATGGATATAAAGTTCACCAATCGCCTGTCATACAAGCAAGCCCGGTTGACAGTCCTGGTCGGCTTCATACTGGGAACATTGCTCAGTCTCATCCAGATCGGCATCGATTATGCCAGTGAAGACGCATCCATCAACCGTGAAGTGGAAGCGTTGCTGCAAATCAGCCACAACCCGGCCTCGCGCATCGCCTACAACATCGACTCGGAACTGGCGCTCGAGCTGACCCGGGGCCTGCTGCAGTCACCGGCAGTGTTCCGCGCGCGCTTGATCGACAACAACGAAACCGTATTGGCCGATGTCGAGCGCATCCGGATGCAGGACAGCTACCGGCCGGTAAGCGATTTTCTGTTCGGTGAACAGCGCCAGTTCCAAAAGCGCCTGTTCCTCACCCATATGCCCGAAGAGTATCTCGGCACGCTGTACCTGGACGTCGACACCTTCGCCTTCGGTAGCCGCTTCCTGGACCGCGCCGGGGTCACGCTACTCAACGGCTTTGCCCGCAGCCTGGTCCTCACCGGCATCCTCCTGGCTCTGTTCTACATGATGCTGACCAAACCTTTGGTCAAGGTGATCGGCGCACTCAGCGGCCGCGACCCCCGCCACCCCGGGCAAACCCGCCTTGATTGCCCCCCGGGCCACGAACTCGATGAAATCGGCGTGCTGGTCAAGGTCGCCAACCAACAGTTGGTCAGCATGGCCACCGAGATCCAGCAACGGCGCACGGCCGAAAACCGCCTGACCCAGTACCTCAATGAGCTGGAAGACATCGTTTCGGCCCGCACCGAAGAGCTCAAGGCCAGCAACGGCCGCCTCAGCCAGTCCAACCAAGAGCTGGTGCAAGCCCGCCAGCGCGCCCTGGACATGGCCCAGGCCCGTGCAGCCTTCTTGGCCAACATGAGCCATGAAATTCGCACCCCGCTCAATGGCATGCTCGGCATGATCGCCCTGGCCCTGGACAGCCCGCTGGAGAGTGAGCAGCGCCAGCAGCTATCGATTGCCCACGACTCGGGCAAGGTGCTGGTGGAACTGCTCAACGATATTCTCGACCTGTCCAAGTTCGATGCGGGCCAGCTTGAACTCGAACGCATCCCCTTCGACCTGGGCGCGATGGTGGAGGACACCGCCAACCTTTTATCGCAGAACGCCGCGCAAAACGTCGAGCTGACCTGCCTGATCGCCAGTGACTTCCCAAGTTCGGTATTGGGCGACCCCACCCGGGTACGCCAGGTAGTGAGCAATTTGCTGTCCAATGCCCTCAAGTTCACACGATTCGGCCGCGTCGACGTGTGCCTGACCACCATCGTCGGCGGCGTGCGCCTGGAAGTACGCGACACCGGCATTGGCATTGCCGAAGATGCGCAGGCACGCATCTTCCAGCCGTTCACACAGGCCGGCGCCGGCATTACCCGCCAATATGGCGGCACTGGCCTGGGCCTGGCACTAACCCGCAACCTGTGCAAAGCCATGCAGGGCCACCTGCACATCCGCTCCGAACCAGGCCTGGGCAGCTGCTTCAGCGCCGAATTACCGCTGACCACCCACACCGAGGCCATTGCACCTGCGCCGCTGGAGGGCCGCGTGGTGGCGCTGAGCAACGCCGCCAGCGGCCTTGGCGAACTGCTGCAGGACGTACTGCCGCGCTGGGGCCTGAGCTACTCAAGGCATGACAGTGCCCTGGCACTGGCGGGTGGGACCATCGACCTGTTGATCACCGACGACCTGGACCACTTGTTCCAGCTGCGCCCTTCGCTGACAGCGCCGATCCTGCTGGTGACGGCCTACGGCAATTTCCTGTCGCCAGAACAGGCGGCGCAACTGGCCCCGTTGCATCAGCTGGCCCGCCCCCTGGCACGCAATGCCTTGTATCAGACGCTGCGCCGCATCCTGCAGGGCCATGCACCCGAACACCCGCTGGCCATCCCGACACTCACTGCCACCGACGGCCGGGCACGCATTCTGTTGGTGGAGGACAATCCGGTGAACCAACTGGTGGCCAAGGGCATGCTGGCCAAGCTCGGCTGCGTGGTGCAAGTGGCCACCCAGGGCGTCGAGGCGCTGGAACGGCTCGAGCAGGAAGACTTCGACCTGGTGTTGATGGACTGCAACATGCCGGTGATGGACGGCTATGAGGCCAGCCGACGCATCCGCCAGAGTGGCCGCTGGCCTGAGCTGCCGATCGTCGCCCTGACTGCCAACGCCATGCCCGAGGAGCGCGAACGCTGCCGGGCGGCGGGCATGAACGACTACCTGGCCAAGCCATTCCGGCGTGAAGAGCTACTGGCGCTGATCGACCACTGGGTGCCCCTTAGCGGCTGAGCAGGCGCTCGATATCGGCCTCCAGTGCCTGCGGCTTGGTGGTTGGCGCGTAACGCGTGACCTTGCCGCTGGCCGGGTCGAGCAGAAACTTGGTGAAGTTCCACTTGATCTTCTGCGACCCGAGCAGGCCCGGGGCGCGCTGTTTGAGCTCGACGAACAGCGGGTGGGCCCCAGGGCCGTTGACCTCCACCTTGCGAAACAGCGGGAAACTCACGCCGAAATTACGCTCGCAGAACTGCGCGATCTCCCGTGCCTCACCCGGCTCCTGCTTGCCGAACTGGTTGCACGGGAAACCCAGCACCACCAGGCCACGCTCGCGGTAAAGCTGCCACAGGTGCTCCAGCCCCTTGTACTGCGGGGTGAAGCCGCACTGGCTGGCGGTATTGACCACCAGCAGCGCCTTGCCCGCAAAGTCGCCCAGCACCTTGCGTTCACCGGCCAAGGTCACGCAGGGGATGTCCAGCATCGATTCAGCCATGGTCAGGCTCCATCACGCGGTTTGAAGTCCAGGCACACCGAGTTGATGCAGTAACGCAGGCCGGTCGGTGGCGGGCCGTCGGGGAACACATGGCCCAGGTGGGCGTCACATTGCGCGCAGGTCACCTCGGTGCGGATCATGCCGTGGGAGGTGTCGCGCGTCTCGATCATCGCGCTGTCTTCGATCGGCGCGTAGAAACTCGGCCAGCCACAGCCAGAGTCGAATTTCGTGTTCGAATCGAACAGCGGCAGGTCGCAGCAGATGCAATGGTAGGTACCCGCACGCTTTTCGCTGTTGTACTTGCCGGTAAACGGCCGCTCGGTACCTTTGAGGCGGCACACCTGGTACTGCTCCGGGTCGAGCATCGCACGCCATTCTTCAAGGGTTTTGTCGATCTTTTGCATGTAGGGACCTCGGCAGGCTGAATTTCACCTCGCGCCGTCTTTTCCGTAGCGCGGGTGGCACGTATATTAGTTGGCTTCGTGTGCAAGGCCTCAAGTCTGGCACCCGCGCCCCGCCCTTTCAAACCTTTCGACGGCGGCGCACCGCGTATTCTCAATCGGGATCACATCATGCAGTTCAGCAAATCGAACAAGCTCGCCAATGTCTGCTACGACATTCGCGGCCCGGTGCTCAAGCACGCCAAACGCCTGGAAGAGGAAGGCCACCGCATCCTCAAGCTGAACATCGGCAACCCGGCGCCGTTTGGCTTCGAAGCGCCGGACGAAATCCTCCAGGATGTGATCCGCAACCTGCCCACTGCCCAGGGCTACAGCGACTCCAAAGGCCTGTTCAGCGCGCGCAAGGCGGTGATGCAGTACTGCCAGCAGAAGGAAATCGAGGGTGTCACCATCGAGGACATCTACCTGGGCAATGGTGTTTCCGAGCTGATCGTCATGTCGATGCAGGCACTGCTCAACAACGGCGACGAAGTGCTGATCCCGGCCCCCGACTACCCGCTATGGACCGCTGCGGTGAGCCTGGCAGGCGGCAAGCCGGTGCATTACCTGTGCGACGAACAGGCCGACTGGTTCCCTGACCTTGAAGACATCAAGGCCAAGATCACCCCGAACACCAAGGCCCTGGTCATCATCAACCCGAACAACCCGACCGGCGCCGTCTATTCCAAAGAGTTGCTGCTGGGCATGCTGGAGCTGGCACGCCAGCACAACCTGGTGGTGTTCTCCGACGAGATCTACGACAAGATCCTCTATGACGAGGCCGTGCACATCAGCACCGCGTCACTGGCCCCGGACCTGCTGTGCCTGACCTTCAACGGCCTGTCCAAGTCGTACCGGGTGGCGGGCTTCCGCTCCGGCTGGCTGATCATCTCCGGGCCCAAGCACCACGCCCAGAGCTACATCGAAGGCATCGACATGCTGGCCAACATGCGCCTGTGCGCCAACGTACCGGCCCAGCACGCCATCCAGACTGCGCTGGGCGGTTATCAGAGCATCAATGACCTGGTGCTGCCCCCTGGCCGGCTGCTGGAGCAGCGCAACCGCACCTATGAGCTGCTCAATGACATCCCGGGGGTTAGCTGCGTCAAGCCGATGGGTGCGCTGTATGCCTTCCCGCGGATCGACCCTAAAGTCTGCCCGATCCTCAACGACGAGAAGTTCGCGCTCGACCTGCTGCTGTCTGAGAAGCTGCTGATCGTCCAGGGCACGGCGTTCAACTGGCCTTGGCCGGACCACTTCCGTGTGGTGACCTTGCCACGGGTGGATGACCTGGAGGCTGCGATTGGCCGGATTGGCAACTTCCTGCGCACGTATTCGCAGTAAGTACTGGCTTCATCGCCGGCAAGCCGGCTCCCACAAGGACGGCACAAGTCTTCAGTACTGTGGGGTACCTGTGGGAGCCGGCTTGCCGGCGATTGGGCTGCAAAGCAGCCCCCTATAACCCCACATAACCTTTCTTACATCCTGCAACGCTCTAGCTCACAGCCCCCGCCAGATCCTCTGCCATACTCCGCCGTACACAGTTTGAAATAGTCCGCCGATTGAATCGGCGCGTCCGGCCCCTTATATACCCCGCATACGCAACACACTCATCCGTCAGGAGAACGTAACAACCATGATGCGCATTCTGTTGTTTGTAGCCACCAACCTTGCGGTGGTGCTGGTTGCAAGCATTACCCTGAGCCTGTTCGGCTTCAACGGGTTCATGGCCGCCAACGGGGTTGACCTCAACCTCAGCAGCCTGCTGGTCTTCTGCGCCGTGTTCGGCTTTGCCGGCTCCCTCGTTTCGCTGTTCATCTCCAAGTGGATGGCGAAAATGAGCACCGGCACCCAGATCATCTCCCAGCCGCGTACCCGCCACGAGCAATGGCTGCTGCAGACGGTCGAAGAGCTGTCGCGCGAAGCCGGTATCAAAATGCCCGAAGTGGGTATCTTCCCGGCCTACGAGGCTAACGCCTTCGCCACCGGCTGGAACCGCAACGACGCATTGGTAGCAGTATCCCAAGGCCTGCTGGAGCGCTTTTCGCCTGATGAGGTGCGCGCCGTGCTGGCCCACGAGATCGGCCATGTGGCCAACGGTGACATGGTCACCCTGGCGCTGGTGCAAGGCGTGGTGAACACCTTCGTGATGTTCTTCGCCCGCATCATCGGCAACTTCGTCGACAAGGTGATCTTCAAGAACGAAGAAGGCCAGGGCATTGCCTACTATGTGGCGACCATCGTCGCCGAGCTGGTCCTGGGCATCCTCGCCAGCATGATCGTGATGTGGTTCTCGCGCCGCCGCGAATACCGCGCCGACGAAGCCGGTGCGCAACTGGCCGGCACTGCCGCGATGATCGGCGCCCTGCAGCGCCTGCGCGTAGAGCAAGGCCTGCCGGTGCACATGCCCGACACCATGAAGGCCTTCGGCATCAACGGCGGCCTCAAGCATGGCCTGGCCGGCCTGCTGATGAGCCACCCGCCGCTGGAAGAACGCATCGAGGCGCTGCGCCGCCGCGGCTGATTCACCGCCAACAAGAAAGGGCGACTTCGGTCGCCCTTTTTTATGCAGCCGGCCCGCACATGTAAGCCACAAATTCTCAGAACTGCGGGTGTCTCTGTGGGAGCCGGCTTGCCGGCGATAGGGCCGGCACAGGCAAACCCACATCAGAACTGTACGCGATACACCCGCTCCACCAGGCGCTTGACCCCCGCCTGCAAGAACTTAGGGCTTTCCCCTATCACGTCTCTCGCCTCCACTTCCTCCACCTGCCAACCGGCAAACCCACGCCGCACTTCCTCGTCGGCGACCGAAAACGGCGGCCCCGCCAACAGTTTCTGCTCGTAGTCCAAAGTCACCAGAAGCCCACTGCCCACAGGCAGTATTTGCGAAAGCAAGCCCATGTATCGCTCACGCATTTGCGGCGGCAGGGCAATCAAGGCAGCCCGGTCATACAGCCCCACGCAATCGGCCACATCCTCGGCGCGCAAGGCGAAGAAATCGCCACACCACAGCTCCACCTCACCACTGCACCAGACCTCGAACGCACCCTGTTGCCAAACCTGCGCCTGCAGCCCCTGCTCTTGGAAGAAGTCCTCCACCGCCCGACGCGACAGCTCGATACCCCGCACGCGATAGCCCTGCCCCGCCAGCCAGGCCATGTCCAGGCTCTTGCCGCACAACGGCACCAGCACCCGGCTACCGGCAGCCAGACCGAGCCCCGGCCAGTAGCGTTGCAGGTAGGGGTTGGCCTGGGCCTGGTGAAAACCGATCTGGTTATCGGCCCACTTTTGGTGCCAGAACGCCGCCTCCATAGTTCCTCCTGGTTTTTAGATCAGTTGCGCAAAAATCTTATATTGGATATCGATCGGTGACTGATCGAAGATGACTGCATCTTACCCTTCAGGACCCTACCATGCTGCCCAGCCTGTTCATTTCCCACGGCTCCCCCATGCTCGCCCTGCAACCCGGCGCCAGCGGGCCGGCGCTGGCCCGGCTGGCCAATGCCCTGCCACGCCCGAAGGCGATAGTGGTGGTCTCAGCGCACTGGGAAAGCCAAGAGCTGCTGGTGACCGGCAACCCGCACCCCGAAACCTGGCATGACTTCTACGGCTTTCCTGCAGCGCTGTACGCCGTTCAGTACCCTGCGCCTGGCCATGCGCAACTGGCCGCGAACGTCAGCGAGCGGCTGAACGCCGCCGGCCTGCCAGCTCGCCTGGATGCCCAGCGGCCATTCGACCATGGGGCCTGGGTGCCGATGTCGTTGATGTATCCCGATGCAAGCATTGCGCTGATTCAGGTGTCGCTCCCTAGCCACATGGGGCCGGCGCTGCAAATCAAGGTCGGCCAGGCATTGGCCGGGCTGCGCAGCGAAGGGGTATTGCTGGTGGGGTCCGGGAGCATCACCCATAACCTGGGCGAACTGGACTGGCATGCCGGGCCGGACGTGATCGAGCCTTGGGCACTGGCGTTTCGTGACTGGGTGGTGGAGAAGCTGGGCGAGGACGACCAGGCCGCGCTGCTGGACTTCAAGCAACAAGCGCCGTTTGCGTTGCGTAACCACCCCAGTGATGAGCATTTCTTGCCGTTGTTCTTTGCCCTTGGGGCCGGGGGCAGATTTGGCATTGTGCACCAAGGCTTTACCCTAGGGGCGCTGGGTATGGACATCTATCGCTTCGACTGAAGAATCGCCCGTAGGAGCGGCCTTGCGCCGCGAAAGGGCTGTATGGCAGCCCCAAAAAACTGCAGGCAAAAAAAATCCCCGACCTAAGCCGGGGATTTTTTCATTACGCCAGGATCAATCTTCGCGGTAGCGACGCAGCTTCAGCTGCTTGCCAGCCACGCGGGTGTCCTTGAGCTTGGTCAGCAGGCGCTCGAGGCCGTCTTCCGGCAGCTCGATCAGGCTGAAGCTGTCACGCACCTGGATGCGACCGATCGCATCACGGGCCAGGCCACCTTCGTTGAGGATCGCACCCAGCAGGTTCTTGGCAGCGATACCATCACGGGCACCCAGCGCGGTACGGCAACGCACGCGGCCTTCGGCCAGCGGCAGTGGCGCACGACGCTCGCGCTCACCACGGTCGCTACGCTCGGCACGGTCACCACGCTCCGGGCGCTCACCGCGCGGTGCGAAGCTTGGTACCAGCGGCTGCTCGCGCTCTACCGCTGCCAGGTCCAGCGCCTGGCCATTGGTGGCCTTGCGCAGCAGTGCTGCGGACAGGGCACGCGGGCTGCAACCCAGGGCTTCGGTCAGGCGGTCGAACAGTTCACCGTGAGTGGCTTCTGCTTCGGCTACCAGCGGCGCCAGGCTCGAGGTCAGCTTCTTGATACGCGCATCCAGCACGGCCTGAGCGTTCGGCAGGCGCGCTTCGGCAACCTTTTGCCCGGTAACGCGCTCGATGACCTGCAGCATGCGGCGCTCACGCGGGGTGACCAGCAGCAGTGCACGGCCTTCGCGACCGGCACGGCCGGTACGGCCGATACGGTGCACGTAGGACTCCGGGTCGTACGGCATGTCCACGTTGAACACGTGGGTGATGCGCGGTACGTCCAGACCACGGGCAGCGACGTCAGTGGCGACGACGATGTCCAGGCGGCCGTCCTTGAGCGAGTCGATGACGCGCTCACGCTGGTTCTGGGCGATGTCGCCGTTCAGCGCAGCAGCCTTGTAGCCTTTGGCTTCCAGGGCGGCGGCCAGGTCCAGGGTGGCTTGCTTGGTACGCACGAAGGCGATCAGCGCGTCGAACTCTTCCACTTCCAGCAAACGCAGAACAGCCGGGATCTTCTGGTCGGCGTGCACCATCAGGTGAGCCTGGTCGATCGCGGTTACGGTCTGGGTCTTGCTCTGGATCTTGACGTGCTTGGGCTCACGCAGGTGACGTTCGGCGATCGAGCGGATCGACGAAGGCAGGGTAGCGGAGAACAGTACAGTCTGACGGCTGGCCGGGATGGCATCGAAGATCACTTCGAGGTCATCCATGAAGCCCAGCTTGAGCATTTCGTCGGCTTCGTCCAGTACCAGGTACTGCACGGTGGACAGGACTTTTTCGTCGCGACGCAGGTGGTCGCACAGACGGCCAGGGGTGGCCACGACGATTTGCGCGCCGTTACGAATGGCACGCAGTTGTGGGCCCATCGGGGCACCACCGTATACAGCCACCACGTTAACGCCCGGCATCTGCTTGGCGTAGGTTTCGAAAGCGGTGGCTACTTGCAGCGCCAACTCACGGGTTGGCGCCAGGATCAGGGCTTGCGGTTCGCGCTTGCTCACGTCGATCTTGTTGAGGATCGGCAGGGCGAAGGCAGCGGTCTTGCCGGTGCCAGTCTGCGCCTGGCCGATCATGTCGTGACCGGCGAGGATGATCGGGATCGATTGATGCTGAATAGCCGAAGGCTCTTCGTAGCCGGTGGCCAGAACAGCTGCAACGATATTCGGATTGAGATCGAGAGCGGCGAATCCGCCGGTTTCCTGGGTCATGGGTCTGCCTCTATGTGCATCCGCAAAGACCCATGCTCCAAAGCTGCACATGCCTTGAAAGACCAAATGGTCACCCAGGCAGCTCTGGCGGCGGGGATTTGCGAAAACGATTGAAAAAGAAAAACTTGGGAAGGTCCGCCTAGCGGACGTGCAGCCGAAGCTGGACTCGGAGGATTTGCACCACCTGATTTTGAGGCCCGCTAAAAGACCGGCGCGTACTATACCCGAATTAATAGAGGGAAGTGTGGAAAATTTTCACGAGCATGGGGCCAGTACGAGGCCATCAATGGCCGATAGCTGAAACGATTATCTCTCAAAGCCTGGCACGGCCCCGGTAGGAGCGGCCTTGTGTCGCGAAAGGGCCGCAAAGCGGACCCGGCAATGTATGCGGCGACGCTAAAATCCCGAGGGCGCTTCGCACCCTTTCGCGACACAAGGCCGCTCCTACGGGGGGACGGCGCCAGGCCTTCACGTTGCTGGGCGGATTTCCTTGATCAACCCCTCAAGGCTGTACCCCAGCTGTGGCGCCAAGGCTTCAGCCCTGCCCTTGAGCCCACCCAGGTCCAGCGTTTGCTCCAGGTCCGCCGGCACCAGCAGGATCACATTGCCCTCCTTCACCGGCAGCTCCCAGTAGTGCCGGTGGTACAACCCGCGCAACAGCGCCGCGCCCAGCGGCCTGCCGTCATCACCGGCCCACTGGTTGATCACCAGCCAGCCACCGGGGTTGAGCTGCTTCTGGCAATTTTCCAGAAAGGTCCAGGCCAGATGCCCGACACCCGGGCCGTGGTCGGTATACAGGTCGACGAACAACAGGTCGGTTTTCTCCGCCGTGGGCAGCAGCTCCAGCGCATCGCCAACCCGCACATACAGGCGCGGGTCGTCGTCCAGGCCCAGGTACTCCATGGCCAGGCGCGGTACATCCGGGCGCAGCTCGATGGCCTCGATGTCTTCCAGCGGCAAGAATTTCATGCAGGCCTGGGTCAGGGTACCGGCGCCCAAGCCAAGAAACAGGGCGCTTTCAGGCAGCTCGTGGCACAGCGCACCGACCAGCATGGCGCGGGTGTAGTCGTACTCCAGCCAGCTGGGGTCGGCAGTGAACACGCAGCTTTGCTCGATGGCATCGCCAAATTCGAGGAAGCGGTAATCATCCACTTCATACACGCTGATGACCCCAAAGGCATCCTCGACCCGAGCCAACAGCCGCTCTTCCCGCTCCGTCGCCATGAACCTGTCACCCGCCCGCGCAAAAACGCGCATTGTCCGCCAACGTCCCCGATGCAACAAGCTCAGCGCCAACTGTTACCATGGCAGACAGCCTATAACCGACAAGACCGAGCCTTTGATGAACCGACCGTGGAGCCCTGACAGCTGGCGTACCCTGCCGATCCAGCAGCAACCGACCTACCCCGATGCCGCGCATCTGCTCAAGGTCGAGCAGACCTTGGCCAGCTACCCGCCGCTGGTGTTCGCCGGGGAAGCGCGCGAGCTGCGCCGGCAGTTCGCCGAGGTCACCGAAGGCCGCGCCTTCCTGCTGCAGGGCGGCGACTGCGCCGAAAGCTTCGCCGAGTTCTCTGCGGCGAAGATCCGCGACACCTTCAAGGTGTTACTGCAGATGGCCATCGTCATGACCTTCGCCGCCGGTTGCCCGGTGGTCAAGGTCGGGCGCATGGCGGGCCAGTTCGCCAAGCCACGCTCATCGGGCGACGAAACCATCGGCAACGTCACCTTGCCGGCCTACCGCGGCGACATCGTCAACGGTATCGGCTTCGACGAAAAAAGCCGCGTGCCAGACCCGGACCGCCTGCTGCAGGCCTACCACCAGGCCACCGCCAGCCTCAACCTGCTGCGCGCCTTCGCCCAGGGCGGCTTCGCCGACCTGCACCAGGTGCACAAGTGGAACCTGGACTTCATCGCCAACTCGGCGCTGGCCGACAAATACCACCAGTTGGCCAACCGCATCGACGAGACCTTGGCCTTCATGCGCGCCTGCGGCCTGGACAGCGCCCCGCAATTGCGCGAAACCAGCTTTTTCACCGCCCACGAGGCACTGCTGCTGAACTACGAAGAAGCCTTCGTGCGCCAAGACAGCCTGACCGGCGACTACTACGACTGCTCGGCACACATGCTGTGGATCGGCGACCGCACCCGCCAGCTCGATGGCGCACATGTGGAATTCCTGCGTGGGGTGCACAACCCGATCGGGGTCAAGGTCGGCCCAAGCATGAACCCTGAAGAGCTGATCCGCCTGATCGACACGCTCAACCCGGCCAACGACCCGGGGCGCCTCAACCTCATCGTGCGCATGGGCGCCGGCAAGGTCGGTGAGCACCTGCCCCGGCTGATCCGCACCGTCGAGCGCGAGGGGCGCAAGGTGCTGTGGAGCTCGGACCCGATGCACGGTAATACCATCAAGGCCAGCAGCGGCTACAAGACCCGTGACTTCGCGCAGATTCTCGATGAGGTAAAGCAGTTCTTCCAGGTGCACCAGGCCGAAGGCAGCCACGCGGGCGGTATTCACATCGAGATGACCGGGCAGAACGTTACCGAGTGCATCGGTGGCGCACGGCCGATCACCGAAGACGGGCTGTCGGACCGTTACCATACTCACTGCGACCCCCGCATGAACGCCGACCAGTCGCTGGAGCTGGCGTTTTTGATTGCCGAAACGCTCAAGCAGGTGCGCCGTTGAGGTAAGTAGCTGTCGCAGCTTCTTCAGCGCCCTGAAGACCGAGCGCCGCCCGCACGGCGCTCGCCCCCTCACTTACGCAGCGGATCATCCCAGAATGGCCGCTCTGCCTCCTGCTGGATATCTGCCCGGCTCAACCCCAGATCCTGCAACGTCGCATCGCTGAGACTGGCCAGTTCCCGACGCTGGCGATACAGCTCCAACCAGCGAGCCGGGCGCTGCAAGGCAGCATGCCACAGGTGGTTGAGGGAAAAGGCAGGGTGCTGAATGCTGCTGACATGACCTTTCATCGTGAAGCCCTCCGTGTTGATGGCTTCAGTCTCGCCCCGGGCTTAAGATCAATCCAACGAATGTTTCTTATGCTATGCATCTAGGAGATTGATGCAATGTCCCACTACCAAAGCCTCGATGCCGACGTGCTGCGCACCTTTGTCGCCATTGCCGAGCAAGGTGGGTTCACCCGCGCCGGCGAAGTGGTCAACCGCACCCAGTCGGCCGTCAGCATGCAGATGAAACGCCTGGAGGAAGACGTCCTGCAGCGCCAACTGTTCGAGCGCGACGGCCGCCAGGTGCGCCTGACCGCCGAGGGCCAGGTACTGCTGGGCTACGCACGGCGCATCCTCAAGCTGCATGGCGAAGTGTTCAACACCTTGCGCATGCCGCACATGGTCGGGCTGGTGCGCATAGGCACACCGGACGACTACGCCATGCGGTTCTTGCCGACCATCCTGTCAAGCTTCGCCCAGGCCTACCCGCTGGTGCAGGTGGAGGTGCATTGTGATTCGTCTAAACACCTGATGCTGCGCCAGGACCTGGACCTGACCATCGTCACCCGTGAGCCCGGGAACGAAGTTGGCCAGTTGCTGCGCCAGGAACGCCTGGTGTGGGCCGCCGCCGAAAGCTTCTGCCCACAGGAGCAACGGCCGATGCCGCTGGCACTGTTCAATACCGACTGCTTCTGCCGCGCCTGGACCTGCAATGCCCTGGAGGCCCAAGGCATCGACTACCGCATCGCCTACACCAGCCCGAGCCTGGCGGCGATCTTTGCCATCGTCACGGCAGGGCTGGCAGTGACGGCGCAGTTGCAGAGCCTGATTGGCGGCAATATCCGTATCCTGGGCGAACAGGACGGCTTGCCTGAGCTGCCGGTGGCCAATGTGATGCTGCTGCGCAATGCACAAAGCCAGTCACCGATCACCGACTGCATGGCCGACTACATCATCGAAGGCTTCCAGTAATGGGTGCGCCAGACCACTCTAAAGCTCAAATCCAAGCATCACGGCGCACACCACCAAAAATACACAGAACATCGCCCGCAGCACCTTCTCTGGCAGCGCATGGGCCAGCCGCACTCCCCAGCTGATACTGAGCAGGCCTCCGACTGCCAACGGTATCCCCACCCCCCAGTCGACACTGTGGTGCACGCCATAGGTCAGCAAAGTCACCATGGTGCTCGGCGCCGCCAGCGCCAGCGACAGCCCTTGCGCCACCACCTGCGTGGCGCCGAACACGCTGGTCAGGATCGGCGTAGCCACCACCGCGCCGCCCACCCCGAACAAACCGCCCATGGTTCCACTGAAGCAACCCAGCACCCCCAGCCAGGGCCAGTGATGGCGCAGCTCCGGGCTTGCCGGGGCGGATTTGTTAAACATACGCGCCACGTTCCACAGGGCCAGCGCCACCAGAAAGCCGACAAAGCCCAGGCGCATGGCCTGCGCATCGATACCCACTGCCCAGATCGAGCCCAACCAGGCGAACACCAAGCTGCACACCGACAACGGCAAGGCATGGCGCAACTCGATGCGGTTGCGCTGGTGATAACGCCACAGGGCCAGCAACACGTTCGGCACCACCATCACCAAGGCCGTGCCTTGGGCCAACTGCTGATCAAGCCCGAACAGCACACCAAGTGCCGGAATGGCGATCAGGCCGCCGCCAATGCCGAACAACCCACCCATGGTGCCCAAGGCTGCGCCCAGCACGATATACATCAACCACTCGATCATCAGGGCCTCATCCGCCTGCATCAACAATGCGAGCATGCTAACGATTACGCTCTGGCGGGGAAACGCACAGCAACGCACAATGGCTGTGCGTTTAATGCAAAAGCAAGGCAGCCATGAGCCCTGACACCCTTACCGACCAACTGAGCCTGTTCCTCGATGTGCTGGAGACTGGCAGTTTTTCCGCTGCCGCCCGGCGCCATCCACTTACCCCCTCCGCCGTCGCCCGGCGCATCGACAGCCTCGAGAGCGCCGTGGGCAGCCGCCTGTTCACCCGCAGCACCCATGCGGTGCGTGCCACGCCTGCAGGCAACGCCTTCGCCGAGCGCGCCCGGCGCATCATCGAGGAACTGCGCCTGGCCCGCGCCGAGGCCGTATCACTGAGCAGTGCTCCGGAGGGCTTGATCCGTATCGACGCCCCTGCCGCCTTCGGCCGCCGCCACCTGGCTCCGGCCATTGCCGACTTCCTGGTGGCCTACCCAGGCCTTGATGTGCACCTGCGGCTGATCGACAGCTTCGTCGACCTGCACGGCAGCCACCTTGGCGAGGTCGACCTGGTGCTGCGTGCGGGCCCTCTGGCCGATACCCGCCTGGTCGCCACACCGCTGGCCTACATGGTCCGCGTCGCTTGCGCCAGCCCCGCCTACCTGGCCAGCCGCGGCATACCCGCCTGCCCCAGCGAACTGCCCGGTCACGACGGGCTGGACTGGGACGGCCTGGCACCGCCGTTCGCCTGGCGCTTCAACGTCGATGGGCAATCACGGCTGTACCGGCCCTCGCGGATGCGCATGGCCGCCAACAATGCTGAAACCCTGCTGTTCGGCGCGCTTGCCGGCCTGGGCGTTGCGCACCTGCCGACCTGGCTGATCAGCGACTACCTGCTGCGTGGCGAACTGGTACCACTTTTTTGCGACAACGGCCTGCCCGCTGCAGAGACCAGCGGTATTTATGCGCTACGCCTGGCACATGAAACGAACTCTCGCAGCCGCTTGCTGCTCGAATTCCTCAAGAGCCGCTTCAGCCCGATCCCTCCTTGGGACATGGCACTGCGAAGTGAGCTGCGATGGCAATGAGCGCGCAAACCTTCAGCGTGCTAGATTTCTCCATTGATCACATTCAAGGACCTGCATGAACGCCGACACCCAAGCTTCTTGCGACGAGCTGCTGCTGGACAACCAGGTCTGCTTTGCCCTGCACTCCACCTCGTTGCTGATGACCAAGGTCTACAAGCCCCTGCTTCAGGCATTGGGCCTTACCTACCCGCAGTACCTGGCCATGCTCGTGCTGTGGGAACAGGACGGCCTGACCGTGGGCGAGATCAGCCAGCACCTGCTCACCGACCCCGGCTCCCTCACTCCCTTGCTCAAGCGCCTGGAAAGCGAAGGCCTGCTCAAGCGAACCCGTAGCCGTGAGGATGAACGGGTGGTGCTGGTGCAACTGACCGACAAGGGGCGCGCCCTTCAGCAGCAGGCCAAAGAGGTGCCACAGTGCATTCTCAAGGCCAGCGGCCGCAGCCTGGAGCGCCTGCAACAACTACAGGCAGACCTGCTGGAGTTGCGCGACAGCCTGCAAAAGAACCTCTGACGGCTATGCTGTGCAATGCCCGCTCAGACGAGCGGTGAAGATTTATCTTGCGCACTAACTAATTGCGCGCTAATTTAAATCCCGTACCCACCCGATGCACCCGGCACACACGGGGCGCACAGCACACTAGCGAGGCTCAATATGCACAAGGTCACTCCGCTGTACATCGCAGAAGCCACCTCCACTGGCGGTCGCGACGGTAAATCCAGCTCCAGCGACGGCAAGCTGGAAGTCAAGCTGAGCACCCCCAAGGAGCTGGGCGGCGCGGGCGGTGACGGCACCAACCCTGAGCAGATGTTCGCTGCCGGCTATTCGGCCTGCTTCATCGGCGCACTGAAATTCGTCGCCGGCCAGGAGAAAAAGCAACTGCCTGGCGACGCTTCGATCACCGCCAAGGTGGGCATTGGCCAGATTCCCGGTGGCTTCGGCCTGGATATCGACCTGCACATCAACCTGCCGGGCCTGGCCCAGGCCGAAGCCGAAGGGCTGGTGGAGAAGGCGCACCAGGTATGCCCTTACTCCAACGCCACCCGCGGCAATGTAGATGTGCGATTGCATGTGACGGTGTAACACCAGGCACAAAAAAACCCGGCCGAGGCCGGGTTTTTTGTGCACATCACAAGAAAAATTACTTCTTGGAACGGCCCTTGAAGCTGTTGTCGCGAGTGTCGATGTCGATCCACTCGTCGATCTGGATGAAGTCGGCAACCTGGATCTCGGTACCGTTCTTCAGCTTGGCAGGCTTCATGACCTTGCCCGAGGTGTCGCCACGCGCAGCGTTCTCGGTGTAGACAACCTGACGGCTGATGGTGGTCGGCAGCTCTACCGATACCAGACGGCCTTCGAAGAAGACGGCTTCGCAGATGTCTTCCATGCCTTCTTCGATGTACGGCAGAACGGCGTCGATGTCTTCGGCGTTCAGCTCGTACATGGTGTAGTCGGTGGTGTCCATGAAGGTGTACGAGTCACCGCTGATGAACGACAGGGTCGCTTCTTTGCGATCCAGGATCACGTCGTCCAGCTTGTCGTCCGCACCGTAAACGGTTTCGGTCTTGTAGCCGGTCAGCAGGTTTTTCAGCTTGGTCTTCATGATCGCGCTGTTGCGACCCGATTTGGTGAACTCGGCTTTCTGAACCAGCCACGGGTCGTTGTCGATCCGCAGTACGGTACCGGGTTTCAGTTCTTTACCAGTTTTCATTACGAAGTATCCGAATCTGGATGGATTTATAAAAATCGAGGCCGCATATCATAGCCAATTTCGGTAAAACTGTACCAGCGCCTTGGCGAGGTCCGGCCGAGCGGCTTGGCGCGCCGCCCACTCACGGGCATGCTGCTGCAGTTCTGGCCAGTGTTTACGGGCCCCTTGCCAGGCCTGGTGCATATCGTGGTTCATGTTCCAGGCGCGCCACAATGCCACCATCGCCTCGCCGGCAGCGTCCGACAGGCCCTGTCGATAAAGGCGCAGGAACGCGTCGAGCTTTTCCCAGTGGGCGTTTTCCTCTTGCACGTAGATGTGCCAAAGCATCGGCCGGCCTGCCCACTGCGCGCGCACGAACGAATCTTCGCCGCGCACGGCATTGAAATCGCAGCACCACAGCAGGCGGTCATAGTCGTCCTGGCTGACGAACGGCAGGATCTGCACCCTCAGCGCCCCCCGCTGGAACACGTCGCCGACCTTGAGCCCCGGCTCGCCCAGCCAATTGGCCAGGTCCGGGAGAATCCGACCCTGCGGTACCAACAGATGGGTGGCACAGGCTTCCGTGGCCAAAGCATCGAGCCAGCTGCCCAGTTGCGGGTTTTCATAGGCGAACAGCGAGACCAGTTGCGCGTCGGCCTGCACGTCTACACCCAGGCCTTGCAGGAAGGCAGCTCGCGCCTGTGCAGATTGCTCGAAGGCCTGCCGCTGCGCCAGCAACGAAGCCTCACGCAGCAGCCCGCCAGTCTTCTCGGTAAAGCCTGGGAAGAAAAACACCTTGCGCAGGCCATTGGGCTGCGGCGACGGCAAGCCGTGGCAGCCCTCCACCCAGTCTTCGGCACTCAGGTAGTCGAGGTTAAGCCAAAGGATTGGTGTGGGGCGGGCGCGCATCGCTTCGACGTACTGTGCGGGCAACTGGCAGGCAAAGGCACCAATCACCACATCGGCGGGCTCGACCGGCAGCCACTCGCCAGGCCAGGCGCGCACTTCGACGCCCTGCTGCCATTGCCGCGCGGCGCCGGCGTCGGCGCCTGGGCACAGGGGCACGAAAGCCTCCAGGTCGTCCACCCACAGCCGCACCGCCAGCCCGTGCTCGGCCACTAGCTGCCGGGCCAGGCGCCAGGTCACGCCGATATCACCGTAGTTGTCCACGACACTGCAGAAAATGTCCCAGGTGACGTTCATGTGCCCTGCCCTCGCCCTGCGCAAAATCACGAATTCTGCGGTTAAATTGTCGCCGACAAAAGCACCAACGCTGAAAAACCGCCCGATGCCGTGCGACAATGGCCCACATAACGCCTGCCAGGAGGCCGCCATGCCCCGCCACCGTGAACTGCAAATAACCCTCAAGCCTGTGCAACTGACCCTGTGTGTGGCATTGGGCCTGTGGCTGGGTGCCGTGGCCATCGCGCTGAGCCTGTGGCTGGCCGTCCACCTGTGGCCCCAGCAAGTGCAGCCAGTGGCCCAGGCAGTCGCCCCCGCCCTTGCCCGGCCCCCGGCCCCGCCGGCGCAACCGGCGGATGCGCAAAGCGAGATGTTCGAGCGTTACAAGGCCATATTGCACAAGCAGGAGCTGCAGCAGGCGGCCGAGGCCGCGCAAGGCAACCCACGCAACCTCAACAGCCCCAAGTGCCAGTTCTGGCTGTCGCAGAACCGCACTGCGCCGACCGACAAGAGCCAGGCCAACGTGCTGGAGTTCTGTTACTGATCATGGACAAGGCCACCCTGCTCACGCGTATCGTTGCAGCCCTGGAAACCGACATGGAAGTATTGCGCCGCGCCGCGCAAACCGCCTACGAAACCGCCACCGCCGAAGAAAATATCGCCGAAAACAAGTACGACACCCTTGGCCTCGAGGCCTCCTACCTGGCCACCGGCCAGGCGCGGCGCACGGCCGAGATTCGCCAGGCACTGCTGATCTACCAGCAACTGGTGCTGCGCGACTATGACCCGGCGCGGGGGATACAGATCGGCAGCCTGGTGATTCTGGAAGATGAAGCGGGGGCTCAGCGGCAGGTGTTCCTGGGGCCGGAAGCGGCCGGGTTGAAGATTGGCGAGGCAGACGCACTGGTGACGGTCATTACCCCGCGCTCACCGCTAGGCCAGCAACTGGTCGGTAAAAAGGTCGATGACGAGGTCAGCCTTGGGGCCCAGCTGTTCTTCATCGTCGAGGTTGCCTGAACCGGCCCCATCGCCGGCAAGCCGGCTCCCACAGGGTTTGCGCCGGCTTTTAGAAATTGGGCAAGACGGTTGCTTACACAGGTAAAGCGCAGGGCTGAAGAAGTGCGCGGCCGCGGTGGGAGCCGGCTTGCCGGCGATGGGCTGCGCAGCAGCCCCATAGCGGAGCTGTAATAGCCCGAGCGCGCTCGACGGGACCAGCGAGCATCTGGGGCCGCTTTGCGGCCCATCGCCGGCAAGCCGGCTCCCACAGGGATCGCGCCAGCTTTGAGAAGTTGAGCAAGACAGTTGCTCCCACTGGGTTTGCGCTGAGCTTGAGAGCAGCGGGGTACCTGTGGGAGCCGGCTTGCCGGCGATGAGGCCGGCCCTGCCAGCCTCCGACTAACCGGCAAGAGCATCGAATTTGCGCGCCAGCCCGCCATGGGCGAACTGCTCCTGCACGAACTCGATGAACGCCCGGGTCTTGCCCGGCAGAAGCTTGTGCTCGGCGTAATACAGGCTGATATGCCCATCATCCACATACCAGTCCGGCAACACCCTTTGCAGTTGGCCCGCCTGCAGGTAAGGCACGGCAAACGGCAGGCTGACCAATGCAATGCCCAACCCCTGCTGGGCTACGGCACAGGCTGCATCCGAGTCGCTCATGGTCATTGCCTGGCGCAATAGCAGTGGCTGCTGCGCCTGCCAACGGCTGGTCAACGGCCACGACCGCACACGGCCGGTCTGCGGTGAGCGAATCAAGATGCCGGCATGGCGCCCCAGTACCTGCGGGTCTTCAATGACGGGGTGCTGGCTCAAGTACCCTGGGGCTGCCACCAACACCCGATGCGCAGGGGTCAGCCGGCGCGCCACCACCCCCAGCGGTAGCTCGAAACCACCGCCAATCGCCGCATCGAAACCTTGGCCGATCAGGTCTACCTGACGGTTGTCGAAATGCCAGTCCGGGGTGATCGCCGGGTAGCGCCGCAAGAACTCACCCAGCAACGGCAGTACATACAGCCTGCCGAACACCGTCCCCATACTCACCCGCAACAGCCCGGCCGGCTGACCTTCGGCGCTGGCCAGGTTGGCCACGGCGTACTGGATGGTACGAAAGCTGTCACTGACTTCGCCTAAAAAACGCTGCCCGGCTTCGGTCAAGGTCAGCTTGCGGGTACTACGCTGGAACAGCCGCACACCGAGGCGCGCTTCAAGCTGGGCGACATGCTTGCCCACCGCCGCCGGGGTAATGCTCAAACGGCGGGCCGCCTCCGCGAAGCTGCCCACCTCGGCGCTGCGGATGAAACACTCAAGGGCGTTGAACGACTCCATGGCCATGATTGCCAACCAAAGGTTTACTCTGCCAATAGTGATTGCCATCTTATCAGCAGGTAATCATCGGTCGATACTGCGCCCATCCAAGGTATTCAGCCTTGCTTCCAGCAGGAGATCAGCATGTCCAAGCAATTTACCCTCGAAGGCAAAGCAGCCCTGGTCCAGGGCGGTTCACGCGGTATCGGTGCTGCCATCGTCCGCCGCCTGGCCCGTGAGGGCGCCCAGGTGGCCTTCACTTACGCAAGCTCCGAAGGCCCGGCCAACGATCTGGTAGCAGAAGTCAAAGCAGCTGGCGGCCAGGCATTGGCCCTGCGCGCAGACAGCGCAGACGCCGCCGCCGTGCAACTGGCAGTGGACGACACCGTAAAGGCCTTCGGCCGCCTCGATATCCTGGTCAACAATGCAGGCGTACTGGCCGTGGCGCCGCTGACCGAATTCGACCTGGCAGACTTCGACCGCACGCTGGCCATCAACGTACGCAGCGTGTTCGTCGCCAGCCAGGCCGCCGCCCGCTACATGGGCCAGGGCGGGCGCATCATCAACATCGGCAGCACCAATGCCGAGCGCATGCCGTTTGCTGGCGGAGCGCCGTATGCCATGAGCAAGTCGGCATTGGTCGGCCTTACCAAAGGCATGGCACGCGATTTGGGGCCACAGGGCATCGCCGTGAACAACGTGCAGCCAGGGCCGGTGGATACCGACATGAACCCGGCCAGCGGCGAGTTTGCCGAAAGCCTGATCCCCTTGATGGCGATCGGGCGTTACGGGCAGGTGGATGAAATTGCCAGCTTCGTGGCGTACCTGGCGGGGCCTGAGGCGGGGTACATCACCGGTGCGAGCCTTACAGCCGACGGTGGCTTTGCGGCCTGATCGAACGGTTTGCACGCTGGCGTCCAGCCTGAGCCGCCCAGATACTGAACGCCACTTACCTTGCCCGCACCGAGAAATTGATGAACACCCCAATCTTGAGCCGCGCCCTGATCCTGCTGATGGCTACCGCCACCGGCCTGGCCGTGGCCAGCAACTACTACGCACAGCCACTGCTGCACAGCATCGCCGAACAGTTCGGCCTGAGCACCGCCAGCGCCGGCAGCATCGTCATTGCCGCGCAACTCAGCTATGGCGCGGGCCTTCTGCTGCTGGCGCCTTTGGGCGACCTGTTCGAGCAACGCCGCCTGATCGTGATCATGTCGGTCATTTCCACCTTGGGCCTGGTGATCAGCGCCTGCGCCCCGAGCCTGCCCTGGCTGATCCTGGGGACCGCGCTCACCGGGCTGTTTTCGGTGGTGGCGCAGATCCTCGTGCCCATGGCCGCCACGCTGAGTGAGCCGCATCAGCGCGGGCGCGCAGTGGGCACGCTGATGAGCGGCTTGCTGCTGGGCATACTGCTGGCGCGTACCGCTGCCGGCTTCATGGCCGAACTGGGTGGCTGGCGCAGCATCTATGTGCTGGCTGCGGTGCTGATGGCCGTCACCGCCTTTGCCCTGTACCGCAGCCTGCCACAACACCACAGCCATGCCGGGCTGAAATACCCGGCACTGATCGGTTCTGTATTCCGCCTGTTCATCGAGGAGCCAGTGCTGCGCCTGCGCTCGCTGCTGGGCTTGCTGGCGTTCAGCCTGTTCGGGCTGTTCTGGACGCCGCTGGCGTTTCTGCTGGCGCGTGAGCCCTACCATTATTCCGACGCGGTTATCGGCCTGTTCGGCCTTGCCGGCGCGGCAGGTGCGCTTTCGGCCAACTGGGCCGGCCGCCTGGCTGACCGTGGCAGAGGCTCGCTGGGCACCACAGTGGGCCTGGTAGCGCTGTTGTTGTCATGGATACCGCTGGGTTTCGCCGAAAGCTCGCTACTGGCCTTGCTGCTCGGCGTACTGGTGCTGGACCTGGCCGTGCAGCTGGTGCATGTGAGCAACCAGAATGCAGTCATCGCCTTGCGGCCCGAAGCACGTACCCGGCTCAATGCCGGTTACATCACCTGTTATTTCATCGGCGGCGCCCTAGGCTCCTTGCTGGGCACACAGTTGTTCCAGTACCAGGGCTGGATGGGCATCGTGACGGCAGGGTTGCTGATCGGGGCGCTGGCGCTGCTGGTGTGGGGTTGGGCCGAGCACAAGCGCAAGCGCGCCGTAAAGGCCTGTGCGGCATGACACCGCAACCCTCCGTCGCCTGCTCGTTGACTTGCCCGTCGCGCCGGCGCTTCAGTAGGGATTGATCAAAGCCCCTTTACTGACAGGACGACTCAATGACAAGGCTCACGGTGCAATCCGGCGATTTCTTGCAAGGTGAAGGCGAGTATCGCAATGGATCGCTCACACTCAAGACCCCGCGCAGCCCCTCGCCTGGCGAGCGGATTTCCCTTACCCGCATCAGCGACCTGCGCCTGGCCAGCCTGGAATCCAATCGCAGCCTGGGTACCGCGCTCGGCTGGGGCATGGCCGGCGCCCTGGTGGCCGGCCCGGTTGGCCTGCTGGCCGGGCTATGGCTTGGCGGCAAGGAGGAAGAAGCCACCTTCCTTGCGACGTTCAAGGACGGCCGCAAGTTGATGGCCAGTACCGATGGCAAGACCTGGTCCAAGATCGATGACAGCTGGCGCCAGCATCGGCACCCGCCTGCAGGGGATTGAACAACTTCAGGCGTACGGGGTGATACGCGCCTGATAACATGAGCGTTTTTTGACTGCACGGGCCCATTCGCGGGCTTACCCGCGAATGGGCCCGTGCGTGCTCACCGCTCAAGGACCCCAGCATGCCCCTGCCACACCCCCGCCTGCCCCTGAGCCTGCTCAGCCTGGGCCTGGCCCTGCACAGCCCCCACGGTTTGGCTCAAGACAGTGTCACGCTCGCCCCGGTAGAGGTTTCCGACACCTACGGCAACGACAACTATCAGGTAACTGAAGCCGCGGCAGGCGGGTTTCAGCCAGCCCCCGTGCTCGATACCCCGGCGTCGGTCAGTGTTTTCAACCAGCAACTGATCGAAGACCGCCAGGTACGCAAGCTCAGCGAAGTGCTGCAAAGTGATGCCTCGGTCGGCGAAAGCTACGCCCCGATCGGCTATTACGAAAACTTCAACGTGCGCGGCTTCGAACTCAATGCCGCCAGCAGCTACCGCATCAATGGCCAGACCATCGCCGGCGAACAGAACGTGGCGCTGGAAAACAAGCAGCAAGTCGAACTGCTCAAGGGCCTGTCGGGCCTGCACAGTGGCGTATCGGCGCCTGGCGGGCTGATCAATTACGTGACCAAGCGCGCCGAGGATGTGCGCAGCGTAACGGTATCGACCAACGAACAGGGCGAGCGCTACCTGGCCACCGACCTGGGCGGCTGGTTTGGCAGTGAACGGCAGTTCGGCCTGCGCGCCAACCTCGCCCACGAAGATATCCGCTCGTACGTCGACCATGCCGATGGCAAGCGCGACTTTGCCTCGCTGGCGTTCGACTGGCTGATAAACCCCGATGCCACCTTGCAGCTCGATGCCGAGTACCAGCACCGCGAACAGCGCTCGGTGCCGGGCTATCAACTGCTTGGCGGCAGCGAAGTACCGCACGGCATCGACCCGGATGACCGCCTGGCTTACCAGCACTGGGCCAAGCCGGTGCAGAACGATTCACTGAACCTGGGCGGGCGTTTCCAGTACCGCTTCAACGATACCTGGAGCGGCACCCTGAGCGCCTCGCGCAGCAAAGTGGTGATCGATGACTACAGCTCGTTCGCCTGGGGCAGCGAAGACGGCTGGCAGTCGCACTTCAGCCCGGAAGGCGACTACGACATCTACGACTTCCGCAGCCCTGACGACACCCGCCGCACCGATGAAGCGCAAGCGATGCTCGACGGCCACTTCGACGCGCTCGGCGTGAGCCATGAGCTGACGGTGGGTGCCAGCGCACAACGCCGCACGCTGGATCAGCGCCCCTACTACAACCAGCTGGTCGGTAGCGGCAACATCTACACCGGCGCCCCCGCCGTGGCGCCATCGGACCTGCCGGTCGGTGCCAGCGAGCGGCGCCTGGACAGCCGCCAGTACGGCCTGTTCGTCAACGACCGCATCACCTTCAGCGAGCAGTGGCAGGCCGTGCTCGGCGCCCGCGAAGTGCGCCTGGACGAAAAGACCTGGGACGAAAACGGCCGGGCCGGGCGCCATACCCGGCAGTACCAGTTGCTGCCCAATGCCGCGCTGATCTACAAGCCGCGCCAGGACACCACCGTGTATGCCAGCTACTCCAAGGGCCTTTCCGCAGGGGGTACCGCGCCCTGGTACGCCAGCAACGCGGCAGAAATCCTCGCCCCGACCCTGTCGCATCAGCTTGAGCTGGGCATCAAGCGCGACTGGCAGGGCATGAGCTTCAGCGCCGCGCTGTTCCAGATCCGCCAGGCCTATCAATACGCCCGCCCTGAAGGCGACGGCAGCTTCACCTACGTGCAGCAGGGCCAGCAGAAGAACATCGGCCTGGAACTGGGCGCCAGCGGCTGGGTAACCTCGAACCTGCAAATCCAGGCCAGCGCCGCAGCGATTCGCGCGCGCGTGAAGAACAGCGGTACCGATGCCTACGAAGACCATCAGGCGATCAACGTGCCGCGCCTGCGCGCAGCCCTGCAAGCCGACTACAGCCTGCCGGTGCCGGGCCTGGCCCTGCTGGGCGGGGCACGTTACAGCGCCAGCAAGTATGCGAGCCAGGCGGGGAATGTGCAGGTGGGCGGCTATACCGTGTTTGATGTGGGAAGCCGCTATCGCACGCGTATCGGCGGCTATGACACGGTGCTGCGCCTGACCGTGGATAACGTGTTCGACAAACGCTACTGGCGGGATGTGGGGGATTACCTGGGGGACAACTACCTGTTCCAGGGCGCGCCGAGGACGGCACGGGTGTCGGCTTCGGTGAGTTTCTAGACACCGTTGGCGGCGTATGTCAGAAAGCGGGATATTCCGCTTGGTGAGCACGCATTGCTCACCCGCCCATGGCTTTGATCAACAGATTCGCCCTTCGCAAAACAAGATGAATCCAACAGAATAATGTTTTGGATGCGGGGGGCGTATCGGGTGGATCTCAAGCAACTGGAGTGCTTTGTACGCGTCGCTGAATTTGGTGGCTTCACCAGGGCGGCGGCGACACTGAACCTGTCCCAGTCGGTCGTAAGCCGTCAAGTGCGCCAGTTGGAGCTGGAGCTTGGGCAACACCTGTTACTGCGCAACGGTAGAGGCGTCACCCTTACCCCTGCTGGCACCCGGCTTTTCGAGCATGGCCAGGGCATCTTGCGTCAAGTACAAGTCGCCCGCGAGGATTTGCAAGAACAGCGTGACTCATTGACTGGCAAGGTGGTGATCGGCCTCCCCCCTAGTATTGCGCGGCGCCATACCGTTGGTATTGTCACAGCGTTTCAGAAGGCGTTTCCCGGGTGCTCGCTGGGCATCAAAGAAGGCTTGTCCCACTCAATGAGGGAGTGGCTGCTGTTGGGCCGCCTGGATTTTGCGCTGCTGTACAACCCCGCGCAAAACGCGCAACTGCATTTTGAGCCGCTTCAATCCGAACCCCTTTGGCTGATTGGTGCTGCCGGGGCATGCCTCGCACCAGCGGTGCCGCTGGCCACCCTCGGTGACTACCCACTGATCATACCCAGCCAGCCACACTCTCTCAGGCGGCTGATCGAATCGGAAGCTGCACGGCATCATGTAGAACTCAACGTACACATGGAAATAGACGGCATTCCCTCTTTGATAGACCTGGTCGCCGCGGGCGCCGGTTTTGCCGTTCTGTCACGAATGGCACTCAGTGGTTCCTACGTCCCCCTAGGTTTGCAATCGGCCCCAATCGTCGAGCCCACTATCAATACCCACCTGTTCGTCGCCACAACCAATCAGAGACCATTGACACGCCTGGCTTCGATGACCTTGGCCGTGGTCAAACATCAAATGCGCGATCAAGCCATGCAAAAACCACATAACTGCTAGTGGGACCTGTCGATTGTTGCATGGCTCCTTGAGCGTCAAGATGGCTGAGGACTTACCAACGACAACCGATAGAGACGTGCCATGAAAAGCTGCCTACCACCCGACCCATTCCCCACCAAGCCTGTTGAGGCCCTGCCTGTTGGTTCTTGGGATGCTCACTGCCATGTATTTGGGCCAGCGGCGCAATTCCCCTACGCCGAAGACCGCAGCTACACCCCACCAGACGCTGCATTCGCGCAGCTTGTCGAACTTCATGACCACCTTGGCTTCGAACGCGGCGTTATTGTTCAGGCCAGCTGCCACGGCTCAGACAACCGCGCGATGCTAGATGCAATTGGCCGCAGTGCCGGGCGCTATCGAGGCGTAGCAATCATCGACGGCAGCGAGACTGACGAGGCGTTGGCGCGGATGGACGCCTGCGGGGTTCGGGGAGTACGGTTCAATTTCGTCGCTCACCTGGGCGGTGCGCCCGACCTTGCCATTTTCGACCAGGCACTGGAACGTATCCAACCCTTGGGCTGGCATGTGGTACTTCACCTGGATGCTCAGGACATCGTCACCTATGCCGATCGCTTGGCACGTATCCAAGTGCCGTTCGTAATAGACCACATGGGCCGGATCAAGGCTCAGGACGGCCTCGATCAAGCGCCGTTTCGGACGTTGCTTGAGCTGATGGACAATCCGCTGGCATGGGTGAAGGTCTGTGGCGCCGAAAGGGTCTCAGCGGGGCGCAAACCCTTTGATGATGCTATCCCCTTCGCCATGTCGCTTATCGAGACGGCGCCGGAGCGTGTGCTCTGGGGTACTGACTGGCCTCATCCAAACATCAGCAAGGACATGCCCAATGACGGGGGGCTTGTCGATCTGATGTACCGCTTCTGCCCGGATCCAGCGACACGTCAGAAGCTACTGATCGACAACCCCCTGAAGCTTTACGGACGCTGATTTCAGCGCTCGACCACACCAACTCCAAAAACAATCAGGTAGTGGAATCGATATGAACACTTCGACCGAAGCGACGCACCCTGCCGCGCAACTGAAGCCCGCGGCCCGCACACGACAGCCCTTCTATAAAGCGATGTATTTCCAGGTTTTGCTGGGGATTGTCCTGGGTGGGCTCGTCGGACATTTCTGGCCAGATTTCGCCGCCTCACTAAAACCATTGGGTGATGCGTTCATCAAGCTTATCAAGATGATCATCGGCCCTGTGGTGTTCTGTACCGTAGTGACCGGCATCGCGGGCATGCAAGACCTGAAAAAGGTCGGTCGTGTGGGAGGCAAGGCACTGCTTTACTTCGAGATAATTTCCACCGTCTCGCTAGTCATAGGGTTACTCGGCGGCCACCTGTTCAACCCAGGCGCCGGGTTTCACGTAAACCCTGATTCACTGGATGCCTCTGCAGTGACAGGTTTTGCTGAGAAAGCGCAGCACCTGGGTATCGTCGAATTCCTGATGAGTATCATCCCGAATACGTTCGTCTCAGCGCTGGCAGATGGCAACATCCTGTGCATTCTGCTGATTTCAGTACTTTTTGGCTGTGCCTTGTCCGCAATGGGGGATAAAGGTAAGCCGGTGTACACCATGATCGAAGGCGTTTCGGGCGTGTTCTTCGGTATTGTCCATATCATCGCCAAGTTTTCAGCAGTCGGCGCATTTGGTGCAATCGCGTTTACCGTTGGCACGTATGGCGCCGCATCGCTGCTGCCGCTGCTCAAATTGATCGCAAGCTTCTATGTGCTTTGCATATTCTTCATCGTGCTGGTGTTGGGCTTCGTTGCAAGGCTTTGCGGGTTCAGCATCCTGCGGTTCGTCTCGTATATCAAGGATGAACTACTGATTGTACTGGGCACCAGTTCATCTGAAGTTGTGCTCCCCCAAATCATGGAGAAGATGGAACGACTCGGTTGTTCGAAATCGGTCGTCGGCCTGGTAATACCCACCGGCTATTCCTTCAACCTGGACGGCACCAACATCTATTTGACCATGGCTGTTCTGTTCATTGCTCAAGCACTCGACATTGAACTTACGTGGGGGCAGCAACTGACCTTGATCATTGTTGCCATGCTGAGTTCAAAAGGTGCCAGCGGGGTTTCGGGGGCTGCGTTCGTGATGTTGACCAGTACCTTGCTCGTCGTGCCCGTTGTGCCCGTTGCGGGAATGGTGCTGATCTTGGGCATCCACCGCTTTATGGGCACTGGCTTGGCGATGACCAACCTCGTCGGGAATGGTGTCGCAGCACTGGTTGTATCCGCCTGGGAAAAAGAACTGGATCGCGGCAAGCTGAACCAGCAACTGCACCCCACCAAACACTGATCCCCACTGCTTGACCTCCACGGCCCTGCCGACAGGGCCGAGGATTGCTGCGCCCTGGAGAAAACAATAATGAATTCCAAACTGCGCTACGCCGTAACGCTGGCGGGGATGACGTGTGTCACACCCCTGCTGGCCGCCAGCTTTATCGAAGACAGCAAGGTACGCCTGGATATCCGCAACTTCTATTACAACGCAGACTTTCGCGACGGTACGGGTGTATCAAAGCGGGAAGAATGGGCACAGGGATTTCTGCTCAACTATGAATCTGGATTTACCCAAGGAGATATCGGCGTTGGCCTGGATGCACTGGGCTATCTCGGCGTCCGTCTCGACTCCAGTGCAGATCGGACGGGAAGCGGGCTTCTGCCAACTACTGCATCGGGAGAGGCGGTTGAAGAGTACTCCAAGGGCGGTTTAGCAGCGAAAGTCAAAGTGTCGAGGACTGAACTGCGCTACGGCATCGCGCTCCCCAAGGTACCGGTTTTGCAATTCAATGGTAGCCGGCTTTTCCCGCAGTCCTTCCAAGGGACGCAGATCAGTTCCAGCGAAATTGACGGGCTGACCGTCAACATGGCGCAATTCAACCGCACAACCAGCCCCGACTCCACCGACCAACAACACATCATGCTGGCGGCAAAAAACGGCCGTTACTCAACCGCCGGCGTT
Source organism: Pseudomonas putida (assembly GCF_016406145.1). Classification (NCBI taxonomy): domain Bacteria; kingdom Pseudomonadati; phylum Pseudomonadota; class Gammaproteobacteria; order Pseudomonadales; family Pseudomonadaceae; genus Pseudomonas; species Pseudomonas putida. The sequence continues at coordinate 1,595,216 of NZ_CP066306.1, read as the reverse complement.
GGTAATCACTTCCGGTACGCTGGCGCGAGCTACAAGCCCGACCCAACACTGACGCTCAGCTACTACCACGGTGGCCTCGAGGACGTTTACGCGCAGCACTTTCTCGGCGCGACCCAGCGCCGAAAGCTTGGCCGTGGGTGGCTCGAGTTGGACCTGCGGGCTTTCTTCAGCCATGAAGCAGGCAATGCCAAGGCCGGTCGTGTTGACAACGAGGCTTACTCCGCCCTGGTCAGTTACACACTCGACAATGGCCACAGCATGCTTGCCACCTATCAGCATATGGAAGGTGACACCGGCTTCCCCTACATCAATAACCCGTATTTGCCCAACTACGTTCAATACCACGACTTCGCAGAAGCAGGTGAGCGCAGTTGGCAGTTTCGCTACGGCTATGACTTCAGTCACCTGGGTGTGCACGGGTTGAGCTTTTATACCAGCTATACCCAGGGGACACATCTGGACAAGCGAGGCGGCGGCGGCGAGTGGGAGCGCGACGTGGATGTGACCTACGAGATTCCACACTTCAAAGGCTTTTCGATTCGCTGGCGTAACGCCCTTTACCGAAGCGATATCAACCGTGGCATCGACGAGAACCGCTTGATCCTCAACTACTCGCTTGCATTCAAGTAAACAGCCCCTTTCTCTCCTGAAACTTTGCGAACAGAACGTGTCGTTTTTCAGGCAACCGATTACGAGGAGCCCGTGATGTACATCAAAACGCTGGGGTTGATTGGTTTTGGCGAGGCCGGTGCGATACTCGCCCAAGATATTGCCCGCCAGGGTGTCCATGTGCAGGTATACGACAAGCTTCAGCAAGATGAAGCTTGTCGCGGCGCCCTGTTGACAAAGGCACAGGCATGTGGGGTCAGGCTTTGTGCTTCGGCTATCGATGCCAGTGACGGCGCCGACCTGGTCATGTCTGCAGTGACCGCCGGTGCCGCCCTTGAGGTCGCCCTGCACCTCATGCCACAGCTCAGATCCGGGCAAGTTTTCATGGATCTGAATTCTGTGGCGCCAGCAACAAAAAAAGCAGCGCACCAAGCCGCAACGCACCATGGTGTGGACTATGTCGATGCGGCAGTCATGGCACCGCTGCCGCCACAGCGCTTGAAAACCCCCATGCTACTGGGCGGCCCTCGGGCACTTGAACTCGAAACTGCGCTAAAGGGGCTCGGCTTGAATGTTCAAACCGTAGCAAACACCATTGGTGTGGCGTCTTCCATCAAGATGTGCCGCAGCATAATGATCAAAGGGCTTGAAGCGTTGACAACCGAGTGCATGGCCACTGCGCGGCAATATGGCGCAGAGGATTTCGTACTCGCTTCACTGCATGAAAGCTTTCCTGGCTCAGGCTGGGACGGAACACTTGCGCACTATCTCATCAGCCGAGTCGCCGAACATGGCTTCAGACGCGCAGAGGAGATGGAGGAAGTAGCGCGAACGGTATCTGACGTTGGCGTGGATGCGAATATGAGCTTGGCGACTGCCGCAACACAGCGCGCATTTGCACAAGCGATCCGTAACGCAGGGCTTGTATATGCCGACCTTCTGCCTTTTGACTGGGTTCAGGTAGTCGATAAACTACAGGCCACGCCCACCTAAGCGCCATAATCGCATGCTGGCCAGAATGGCCAGGCTGCAAAACGCCCACCGAGCGCAACCGTAAAAACAAAAATCCCCCAAACCTTTCGGCTTGGGGGCTCTTCGTAGAATGTGGCGGTGAAGAAGGGATTTGAACCCTTGATACGATTTCTCGTATACACACTTTCCAGGCGTGCTCCTTCGACCACTCGGACACTTCACCGTTTTCTCTTCAAGCCATTCAGCCTGTCGAGGCGCGCTAATTTAGTAGAAGACCTTTTCTTTGGCAAGCATTTTTTTCAGTTTTTTCATGCATTTAAGCCAAACCACGGAAAAGCCGAGGCTGCCAGGGCAAAGCCGCCAATCTCGCCAGCGCTTTTACCGCACCCGGCCGCCCTGCCCTGATTGCGCAAGGCATGAGGGCCAGTCGCTGACTGGCTGGTCAGCCTTGCTGCTTTACCTGGCCCGCAGCGCTGGGTAACGTCGTCGCCACGCCACCTAAAGGACTCTGTCATGAGCGAGCTGATTACCTACCACGCCGAAGACGGCATCGCCACCCTGACCCTGAACAACGGCAAGGTCAACGCCATCTCACCGGATGTCATCACTGCCTTCAACGCCGCCCTGGACCGCGCCAAGGAAGATCGCGCCGTGGTCATCATCACCGGGCAGCCAGGCATCCTGTCCGGCGGCTATGACCTTAAAGTGATGACCGCAGGCCCCAAGGAAGCCATCAGCCTGGTCACCGCCGGCTCCACCCTGGCCCGGCGCCTGCTCTCTCACCCGTTCCCGGTGATTGTCGCCTGCCCCGGCAACGCCGTGGCCAAGGGCGCCTTCCTGTTGTTGTCCGCCGACTACCGCATCGGTGTCGAGGGGCCTTACAAGATCTGCCTGAACGAAGTGCAGATCGGCATGACCATGCACCACGCCGGCATCGAACTGGCCCGCGATCGCCTGAACCGCGCAGCATTCCAGCGTTCGGTGAACAATGCCGAAATCTTCGACCCACATGGCGCGATGCAAGCGGGCTTCCTCGACAAGGTGGTGCCGGCCGAGCAGTTGCTCGACACCGCACTGGCCGCTGCGCGTGAATTGAAGAAGCTGAACATGCTGGCGCACAAGAACACCAAGCTGAAGGTGCGCAAGGGCCTGCTGGATGCCCTGGATGAGGCGATCGAGCTGGACCAGAACCCGCTCGGTTGACCCTGGAGGCCCTCTGGCCGGTACGCCGCCCTTAGGGCCATTACGGCGAACCCAAGGTTTGCCCAACCCAGTGCACAGCCGTACACTGCACCGCGACTGTCTGGTGTGAGTCGTACCATGCTTTACTGCCTTCGCATGCTCCTGCTGGCGCTGCACTTCCTGCTGGTCGGGGCCATTGGCCTGCTGATCGGCCTGCTGCGCCCCTTCAATCGCGACAACAGCCGCATCTTCGCCCGCCTTTACAGCCGGCCGGCCACTTGGCTGCTGCGCATCAAGGTCGAGGCCGAAGTCGGCCCGCTGTGGGACCAGCCACCCGGCTGCGTGATCATTGCCAACCACCAGTCCAACTTCGACCTGTTCATCCTCGGCCATGTGGTGCCCCGGCGCACTGTCGCCATCGGCAAGAAAAGCCTCGGCTGGATCCCGCTGTTCGGGCAGTTGTTCTGGCTGGGCGGCAATGTACTGGTGGACCGCAAGAACGCTTACCAGGCGCGCAAGGCCATGCAGGTGACCACGCGCATCCTGCGTGACGACACCTCGATCTGGATTTTCCCGGAAGGCACGCGCAACCCCGAAGACCAATTGCTGGCGTTCAAGAAAGGCGCCTTCCACATGGCCCTCGAAGCGGGCGTGCCAATCGTGCCGGTGTGCGTCAGCCGCTATGCGCGGCGCCTGGGCCTGAACAGCTGGCGGCGCCGCACAGTGATCGTGCGCTCACTGCCGCCGATCAACACCGAAGGGTTGACCCAGCAAGACATTCCAACGTTGATCGAGCAGTGCCGCGGGCAGATGCAGCAGTGCATCGACCACATGGAAGGCGAGCTGGCCAAACGCTAGGTTGCCCTCAAGGCCCATACAGCCCAAGCTGTAACCCGTGTGCAACCGGACAAGTGGATAACCATGGGTCGAGTCGTGGCATCGGCGGTGTACAGCGCCGGCAGAAAAGTCACCAACATCAGCATCGACGAGGGCAGCGAGTGGGCGCGCAAGCCCGGGCATTTCGTCTGGATCGGCCTGGAAGAGCCCAATGCCGAAGAACTGGCCAACCTGCAGTGCCAGTTCAACCTGCACGAACTGGCCATTGAAGACGCACTGGAGAAACACAGCCGGCCCAAGCTCGAAACCTTCGGCGACGCGCTGTTCATCGTCACCTATTCACCCGTGCGCCATGAGGGCAAGCTGGAGTTCATCGAAACCCACATCTTCGCCGGCAACGGCTACATCATTACCTGCCGCAATGGCCACTCCAAATCCTATGCCCTGGTGCGCCAACGCTGCGAGGCGCGCCCCTTGCTGTTGGAGCACGGCGAAGATTTCGTGCTTTACGCACTGCTGGACTTCGTTACCGAAAACTACCAACCGGTCAGCGAAGCCATCCATGGCGAGATCGAAGAGCTGGAGCAGAGCGTGCTCACCGGCTCATTGCTCGAAGACGACATTCGCCGCCTGCACAGCCTGCGCCGTGACATCTTGCGCCTGCGCCGCTATGTGGCACCGATGGTGGAGATAAGCGAGGAGCTGCAGCGCCTGAGTTTCCCCTTCATCGACAAGAACATGCGCCCCTACTTTCGCGACGTGCAGATCCACGTGACGCGGCAAATGGAAGATTTGGTCGGGATCCGCGACATCGCCAGCCAGACCATCGAGATTGGCATGCTGCTGGAGTCACGGCGGCAAAGCATCGTGCAGCGCAAGTTCGCAGCGTGGGCGGCGATTCTGGCTTTCCCCACGGCGATTGCCGGGATCTACGGGATGAACTTCCAGAACATGCCGGAGCTTGGCTGGCATTACGGGTATTTCGGGGTACTGGCGGTGATCGGGCTGGGATGCACCGGCCTGTTCGCCAGTTTCAAGCGCTCCGGCTGGCTTTAGCGTGTCGGGGCTGCTTTTGCAGCCCCTGTGGTTCAGGCAGCGCTGTCGCTGGCCTTGGCTGGCTGCTGGATGAAGCGCATCATCCACTCGCCGACCAGGTCGCCCTGGTGTTCAGTGGCCAGGCTAGCCACTGCCTTGTGGTAAACCTCATCCCCCAGGTATTCCTGACGCGCATCCAACAAGGCCCGCGAATAGTCGTGGACAAACTCCGGATGCCCCTGGAAGCACAGCACCTGGTCGCGAATGTGATACGCCGCATTCGGGCAGAAATCGCTCGACGCGATCACCGTGGCGCCTTCAGGCAGCTCGGTCACCTGGTCCTGGTGGCTGATCAGCAGGGTCAGCTCGGAAACCTCAGGGTCCATCCATGGCGCATGCGCCGCCAGCGAGTAGCGATGGATGCCAACGCCCCACCCCTTGTCGGCCCGCTCGGCCTTGCCACCCAGGGTCAACGCCAGCAACTGATGGCCGAAGCACACACCCAGCAGCTTTTCGCCGCGCTGGTAAAGCTTGAGCAAATACGCCTTGAGGGTCTGGATCCATGGATCGGTACCGAACGAGTCCGCCTTGCTGCCTGTCACAAGGTAGGCATCGAAACGTTCATCGTCGGCGGGGTAATCGCCGTTCATCACGTTGTACACACGAAACTCGGCTGCGATCGGCTGCCGCGAGAAGAGCTGCTCGAACATCCTGCCGTAGCCCTGATACTGCGCGGTCAACTCCGGTCGCAGGACATCGGTCTCAAGGATGCAGATGCGTAACGACATAGGGATAGTCCTGAACGACATGGGTGGGAATCAGCTGTAGAGACTGCCGTGAAAGGCACGTACAAGCAAGTAGGCTGCACTGACGAACGGTCACATTTTGTCGGGTAGGCGCAGGGTGTTGCGCCACTGTCTAGCCAGAGCGTGCCAGAGGGCTGGCTTTTTGCCTCATATCATCAAACAATCGATTTTCAGCTTTAATAGAACAAAGGGTTCTTAAACATGGATGACGTTCACCCTACTGTTGGTTGTATATCGATGCAAAGAGGTAAGTGGTAGGGCGTGCAGGCACGCTGCGGTGATCGACCCGAAGTGCGACAAGGAAGCCAACGGGTATTCAGGAATAACAACAAGAAGGCGGTCCGCCATGTTCAGACAATCGAAACTTCGCCAAGCTGGGCTCATTTTATTCGCCACGACGTTGCTGTTGATCTTGCCGAACCTGACACGTTTGTTCGGATGACGATGGCAGTGGCCTCAAGGGGCAACGCACAGGTAACCTGCCGGCCATGACGGTCGGAGCGTGCCCATGCGCCTAGGTTTTGCCCTGCTAGCCCTTCTTCTCAGCCTGCCCCTGTCGGCGGCCCAACTGCACCTGGAACTCGACGGCTCGTCGCGCACTCTGGACAGCGCAGATTTGCTGCGCATGCCGCAAGCACGCGAAATAAACATCGAGCAGGACGTCTCTTATAAACGGCCCATGCGTTACCGCGCGGTGCCTTTGGCCACGCTGTTGCAAGGCATAAAGGCAGATGATCACCTGCAGGCCGTGGCGCTGGACGGTTTCGCTGCCGAAATGCCGGCCGCGCCGTTGCTGCAAGAGGGCCCGGCACGCGCCTGGCTGGCCATCGAAGACCCCGCCGCGCCGTGGCCGGCACTGGGCAACGGCAAGCCAAGCGCCGGGCCGTTCTACCTGGTGTGGACCGCCCCACAGGCAAGCGGCATCCGCCCCGAGCAATGGCCGTTTCAGATCGCCACCATCCGCCGCCTGGCGGCGGTGGAACAACGCTTCCCGGCGCTGCTCCCTGACCCGAAGCTGCCGGCCGAAGACCCGGTGCGCCAGGGCTTTGCCCTGTTCCAGCAGAACTGCCTGGCCTGTCATCGGCTCAACGGTGCGGGGGATGCCCAGTTCGGCCCGGACCTGAATGTGCCGCATAACCCGACCGAGTATTTCCAGCCGGGGTTCCTGCGCCAGTACATTCGTGACCCGCAAAGCTTGAGGCAGTGGCCACAGGCGCGGATGCCGGGGTTTGCCGAAAGTGTTTTGAGTGAAGAGGAACTGGATGCCCTGCTGGCTTATCTGGGGCATATGGCCAAGCGTAGGCCTTGAAGGCCAATCGCCGGCTGGCCGGCGATTGGATCGGGCTGCAAGGCAGCCCCAGTGGGTTTCAGGCTATCGGCCGTTCCTGCTTGACGCCCCACCCCTCTACTTCGCCGCCATAGGGTGACACGACCTGCTCGAACGCCTCTTCGAAGTCCCCGATACCACCATAGGTGGCATACATGATCTTGCTCAGTTCCAGGTGCCACACACCATCACCCCGTTCTCGCACCTGAGCATTGAGCGACTCACCGCGAAACTGCCCGGCCGCGCGTCGCGCACCGGCTTCATCTGGAAATACCGCGTAGAACTCGATGGGATGGATACGGCTGAAATCGAAACCGCCAGCTTTCATCTGACGCAGGACATTGCTGCTGATATCGTCGTTCTGGCTGCTCATGAATCGTCCTCCTGAATAAAGCAATGGATAGACTTTCCGTGCACTACGCACCTGCCGGCATTGCCGTGCAGTTCGAGCTGATGCAAGACGCGAATTGACAGGTGCAGCCCCGCAGAACAGGCCAACACCTCCCACTAGCGTAGTGCCTGGCACGGCACCACGCCAACCGCGCGGGTCAGGAAGATTCCTGGATACGGGTGATGACCACGCCGTTCTGCTCCTTGAGCCAACGTGCCGTGGGGGATGGGGCCCGGTCCTGGAAGTCGTTGAGGTCCAGTTCATCCATGACCGGGAAAAGATGCGAACGAATGGCACGAGCTGCCTCTTCCTCGCTGGGGCACTGTTCGCCGTGCATCAGCAGCGTGATTGGCTCGCCTTTCTGGTCGGCAAAGATGACTTCCCACTCTTTCATTGAATAGCCCTCTCAAGCAGAGAACACCGGGGTGATGCCTGTTAATGCTTGACCGTGAGCCGGGGGTTTTGTTCAGTCAGTTGCAGCCACTGGTGACCGCAGGCCGGCGCCCTACCTTGTGGGAGCAACTGTCTTGCTCAACCTCTAAAAGCTGGCGCGATCCCTGTGGGAGCCGGCTTGCCGGCGATGGGCCGCCAGGCGGCCCTGTTTGCAAGTTACTTCGGTGTACCGTGCACCACACCGGCCGTGTTGTCGAGCAGGCTCTTGGTCGCGGTCTGGATATACGCTTCGAGCTGCTTGAGCATTTGCGGCTGGTCGGGGCTTTCGATCAGCTCGGCCTTGAACTCGCTGCCCAGCTGGTAGCGGTAAAGGCGCGGGGTCATGTCCTTGGACTCGATGAGGATGCGGTCACCCTGCACCAGGCCAACGATCTGCTCGCTGCCCGACGGCTTGATCATGCCAACGCCCTGGTCGCCCTCAGGCAGGTTGAGCAGGTCGCGGCCCCAGCACTGGTGCCGTGCCTGGCCACCCAGGCGGCCCATGATGGTCGGCACGATGTCGACCTGGGTACCCACGGTGTGGTTAAGCGCACCGAACTTCTCCTGGATACCCGGCGCGATCAGCAGCAGCGGCACGTTGAAGCGGCCCAGGTCCAGTTCGGTAACCTGCTGGTGGTTGCCAAAACCATGGTCGCCAACGATGACGAACAGGGTGTCCTTGAAGTACGGCTCCTTGCGCGCCTTCTCGAAGAACTGGCCCAGCGCCCAGTCGGAGTAGCGCATGGCGGTCAGGTGCTCGTCCAGGCGGCCCTGGCCGGTGACCTTCTCGACCGGCAGGTCCTTGGGCAAGGCATACGGGGTGTGGTTGGACAGCGTCTGCAGCAGCGCGTAGATCGGCTTCTTGCCATCATGCTTGGCCAGTTCTTCGTTGCCACGGTCGAACATGTCCTGGTCGGAAACGCCCCAGGTCGGGTCGGAGAACACCGGGTCGACGAAGTCGTTGCGGCCGATGAAGGTGGTCATGCCCTGGTTGCCGAAGAAGCCGGACTGGTTGTCCCAGGCGAAATCACCGTTGTAGACGTACACGTCGTCGTAGTCACGGGCGCTCAGCAGCGCCGGCAAGCCCGACAGCTTGTGGCCGCCTTCCGGGGTCTGCATCAGGTATTCGAAGCCCGGCAGGTTGGGGAAGCAGGCCATGGTGGCGAACATGCCCTGGTGGGTATGGGTACCGTTGGAGAAGAAGCGGTCGAACAACAGCCCTTCCTTGGCCAGCTTGTCGAAGTACGGGGTGATGTTGTTCGGGCTGCCCAGGGCGCCTACCGAATGGCCGGCGAAGCTCTCCATGAGGATCACCACGACGTTCTTGACCGGCAAGGTACCTTCGGCCGGCGGCACGAAGTCACGGCGCACGGCGGCCTCGTCGGTATCGACCAGCGTGTCGTAAGGGGTCAGGAGATGTTCACGCACGGTCTGCGTGGCCAGGTTCTGCTCCAGCACCGGCTTCCAGATGTTGGCACGGTCCTCGCCGAAACGGCTCTTGGCAGCGTCGATCAGGGTCAGGGTACCGTTGAGGCCCAGCTGGTTGACGAAGTTGGAGTCAGTGGTGAAGGCATCGCCCCAGCGCATGGGCGGGCCCTGGCGCAGGGTGCCACGGGCGGCAACCACAGCCACCAGCAGGATCACCATGAACACGGCCAGGCGGTGGTACCACGGCGCAATACTGCGCTGCACGGCAACGCCACTGCCACCGACGCCACGGGTCAGGCGGTCGATGCCCTTGAACAGCAGGCTCAGCAGCCAGGTGCCGAACAGCCAGGCCAGCAAGTAGCGGACCACCGGGAAGCCGTACCAGAGCATGCTCATCACGGTTTTCGGGTCTTCCTTGATGTACTGGAAGACCAGGCCGTTCAGGCGCTGGTGGAACTCGCGGTAGAAGTCCAGCTCCATCAGGCCGAGGAACATCACCACGCTCGAGGTGAGGGTCAGCCAGAGGCGGAACAGGCCGCGCCGGGCCATGGCCCATGGGCTCAGCGTTGCCAGCAGCAACGGGATGCTCAGGTACACCACCACGCGCAGGTCGAAGCGCAAACCGTTGAACAAGCCTTCGGCAACGGTGGAATAAGGGGTGTCGCCGATCATGTCACTGTTGTAGACCAGCAGCGCGAGGCGCACCAGGCTGAGCATCAGCATGATCACCAAGGCACTGAGCAGCGTATAGGCCAAGTGCGATTTCAAGGTCGGCGAGAAAGCTCGCGCGCCCTGTTGCTTCAAGGCATCCGTGTTAGCCATGAATGGGAAGATCCTAGGATTGCGTGTTTGCGGGATGGCGCCGGCGCTAGACCAACGCAGCATTGTGCGGGTGCGGATTCTGTTTAAACCAATGTGAAAATTTTGTCACGGCGCTGTTGCTGGTTTTGTCTGCGCGAGCAAAATGCCCCTATCCAAGGCGCACATTGCCCCTGGGACCGGCAATGGCCCAGATCACCAGGCCGACCACCGGCAGCAAGGCGATCAGCAGTATCCACAGCACCTTGACCCCTACCTCCCGGCCACTCTTGATCACATTGAGGATTGCCCAGATATCCAGCGCCAGAATGATCAGGCCAACCAGCCCATTGAACGTCGAACCCATGGCAACCCCCCCGTTGAAAGTCAGTGTGGCTGAGCATAGTCAGCTATCACGTCGATAGAAGGGAATCCTTGGCCTGCCCTGCCGGTCACTGGATAGACTGCAAGCATTCACAGATTCGAGGTTCGTATGCCCCCAGCCCATACCCAAACCCCCGCCTCGCCCTCCTTGTTGAGCGCCTGGCGCCAGCAGGCGGCCAATACCCCGTGGCTCAGCGCGGGCCTGGGCGTGAGCTTGTTGGCGGTCATCGTGCTACTGGCGGCGAGTTTCTGGAACGCCGTCAACGGCGAACATGCCGACAGCCTGCACCTGGCGCTGCTCGGCGGGCTGTCCGGTTTCGGCGCCACGGCCTTGGGCGCGGTACTGGCCGTTGTGCTGCGCGATGTCAGTGCCCGCAGCCAGGACGTGATGCTGGGCTTTGCGGCCGGCATGATGCTGGCCGCCAGTTCGTTTTCATTGATATTGCCCGGCCTTGAAGCTGCCCGCGAAATTACCGGCAACGGCCCGGCCGCCGCCTTTACCGTAGTGCTGGGCATGGGCCTGGGTGTGCTGCTGATGCTCGGGCTCGACCGCTTCACCCCGCACGAACACGAAAGCACCGGCCCCTGCGGCCCTGAGGCCGAGCGCATCAGCCGGGTATGGCTGTTCGTGCTGGCGATCACCCTGCACAACCTGCCCGAGGGCATGGCTATTGGCGTGAGCTTTGCCAATGGCGACATGAATGTCGGCCTGCCGCTGACCAGCGCCATCGCCATTCAGGACATCCCCGAGGGCCTGGCCGTAGCGCTGGCCTTACGCGCAACCGGGTTGTCCAACTTCAAGGCCGCGCTGGTAGCGATTGGCTCGGGCCTGATGGAGCCGTTGGGCGCGGTGATCGGGTTGGGGATTTCCACAGGTTTCGCCCTCGCCTACCCCATCAGCATGGGGCTGGCGGCGGGGGCGATGCTGTTCGTGGTGTCCCACGAGGTGATACCCGAAACCCACCGCAATGGGCATCAGACCGCAGCGACGCTGGGGTTGATGGGCGGGTTTGCGGTGATGATGTTTCTGGATACGGCATTGGGTTGAAACGACTTACCGACGCCGCTCTTGTAGGAGCGGCCTCGTGTCGCGAAAGGGCTGCGCAGCAGACCCAGCAATTTGTGTTGCGCTGCTGAGACCTGGGGCCGCTTTGCGGCCCTTTCGCGACACAAGGCCGCTCCTACAGGCGTGTGAGCTGCCTTGAGCGCTTTCAGTACCATTATCACCTGGCTTTGTTCAGCGCGGCCAGCTGCACCTTGCTGCAGGTAGGAGCGGCCTCGTGTCGCGAAAGGCTGCGCAGCAGACCCAGCAATTTGTGTTGCGCTGCTGAATCTTGGGGCCGCTTTGCGGCCCTTCGCGACACAAGGCCGCTCCTACAGGCGTGTGAGCTGCCTTGAGCGCTTTCAGTGCCATTATCACCTGGCTTTGTTCAGCGCGGCCAGCTGCACCTTGCTGCAGGTAGGAGCGGCCTCGTGTCGCGAAAGGGCTGCGCAGCAGACCCAGCAATTTGTGTTGCGCTGCTGAATCTTGGGGCCGCTTTGCGGCCCTTCGCGACACAAGGCCGCTCCTACAGGCGTGTGAGCTGCCTTGAGCGCTTTCAGTGCCATTATCACCTGGCTTTGTTCAGCGCGGCCAGCTGCACCTTGCTGCAGGTAGGAGCGGCCTCGTGTCGCGAAAGGGCTGCGCAGCAGACCCAGCAATTTGTGTTGCGCTGCTGAATCTTGGGGCCGCTTTGCGGCCCTTCGCGACACAAGGCCGCTCCTACAGGCGTGTGAGCTGCCTTGAGCGCTTTCAGTGCCATTATCATCTGGCTTTGTTCAGCGCGGCCAGCTGCACCTTGCTGCAGGTAGGAGCGGCCTCGTGTCGCGAAAGGGCTGCGCAGCAGACCCAGCAATTTGTGTTGCGCTGCTGAGACCTGGGGCCGCTTTGCGGCCCTTTCGCGACACAAGGCCGCTCCTACATCCGATTCAGCTGTGAACGGCCACCTTGAGCGCCTCTAAGGCCGGCTCTACCTTGATACGCAGTTCAGCACCCAGCTCCAGCACACGCGCCAGGTCGTTCTGGCCGACCATCACCACTTGCAACTCATCATCGAGCAACTGGCTGAAGTTGAGCAGCACATAACCACCGGCCTCTTTGTTCAGCGCCGCCATTTGCACCTGGATGCGGTTGAGCGCCGTCAACGGCTCGGTACGCGCCAGTTGCTTGGGCTTGAGGGTGAACGGCACGCTCTTGTCGAACGAATCGCTGATGTGCTGGAACAGCTCCTGATAGCTGTCGGCCTGGAACACAACGGTGTCGGGCAGGCTACCAAGCACCACCCACTCGCCCAGCGGGATGGGGAAGCTGTCGTCGTAGTTGATGTCCGGGTTGGCGGCGAGGAAGGCAGCGGGGTCGGCGTAGGCCTGCGCGGCCTCGTCGGCGATGCGCTCGATGTCTTCATCGCGCATGCAGCCGGCGCCGATGAGGCTGATGAATTCGAGCAACTGGTTTTTCATGAAGGGGGCCTGCGACGGGTGAAAAGTCGCCAAGGATAGCCGCAAACGCCCCCGGGCGGTTAGCCTGCAAGCGCCTGCAGGCGCGCTGCGGTATCGGCTGCGCCCATGGTGTGCGCCGCCATCAGCGCGGTGGCGCCGCGCGCATCCTGGTGTGCCGGGTCGGCGCCTTGGGCCAGCAGGTAGTCAAGAATCTCTACACGGTTGAACATGGCCGCCAGCATCAGTGCAGTACGCCCGTCCTGCGCAGCGGCGTCGACCGGCACGCCGTTTTCCAGCAACAGCCGGATCATCGCCAGGTCACCCTTGAACGCCGCACCAGCGATCGGAAGTTGGCCGTTGTCGTTGGCAACAAGCGGGTCGGCACCATGGCTCAGCAATACGCGAACCGCTTCATGGTGGCCATGGTAGCAGGCTAGCATCAGCAGCGTGTCGCCGTTGTGGTTGCGCAGATTGGCTGGCAAGCCACTGGCCAGAAGACGCTCGAGCATCTCGGCATCCCCCTGACGGGCACGCTCGAAGACCTGCTCGGCGAATGCCGCGGTCTCGTCATCGGTCATGGCGGCGGGTGCTTGTTGTTCAGACATCTGGAACCTCCTGTCAGAAAAGATTGCCCAAGTGTTTGTCAGGCAAGCCCAGCAGGTCAAAGGTTCAGAATCTATAGCGCCGATAGGCATTGGCCGGCTCGTGCAAATTGCACTGTGCAAAATGCACGACCATGCAGCCTGCACGGCACCACCCTCCAGGAAACAATGCTAAGGCATTGAAAATAAAGGATTTTTATAAGAACCGAGTTCTGGCACGTTCACTGCAACTATCAACTCACGTCTGCCCACACATCAGTCAGGAGTTGATATGGACCTCATTCAGGAAAAGTTCGTCTCGGTGTTCTCGGCCTATCAGGTCACCACCCAGCCTCGCCCCGACGGCGGCATCCTGCTGACGCTGCGTGCCACCGATGGCAGGGTTACCCGCCGTGTGCTGACCTACGGGCAACTGCACAGCGCCGAACAGCTGTCTTGGGCAATCAGCGCCATTCGCCGCGACCTGGCCGAGCAAGCCAGTGAACTGCCGGTGATTTCGATGCTGCAGAGCCAGCAGCGCTTCGCGTTGCCGACCTACCGTTGAGTTTTGTCTGCACCGGCCGCTTCGCGGGTAAACCTGCGCCCACAGGTACTGCATTGCCCATAGGGATGGCGGGGTACCTGCAGGCACAGGCTTGCCCGCGAGGGGCCGGAGCGGACACTAGAACTCGTCGATCCCGGCGTACGCACGCGCAGTATCATCCCCGGTAAAGCGCGCCTGCATGCCCTGTTCGCTGGCGTACAGCCGCAGCGCCAGGCAGAACGGGTTGTCCCCCAGCTCCACCCAGCGCCGGCTCCCTGCCGGAATCACCAGTTGGTCGCCTTTCTCACACACCAGCGCATACACATAGTCACCCAGGCGAAGCCCGATCTGGGCACGACCTGTGACTACGGCAAATACTTCATCAACCTCATGCACATGCTCATCGCGCAGGTCGACCTGTGCCGGGTCGGCACCGTCGCGGTTGAGCACACTGAACGCTGCGCAGCCCTGGGCAGTCATCAACCGGTCAAGGTGTTCGCGGCAGGCGCTCATTACTTCATCCTGGCTGCTGCCTGGCCGTATGCGCAGCTCCAGCGCAGCGTGGTCAAAACGCACGCCCTGCTCTGCCAGCGTTGCGGTGATGTCGTCGTGGTGGGTCAGTACCTTGTTCGGCAAGGCCGGGCTGGACGGGTGGAATACACAGAGGATACTCATCAGCGGCTGGTCCTGGTCGATTTCAAACGAGTGGCAATGATAACGGCTGCCGCGAGCGCTGCGGCGCTGGCCATACCAAAGGTGAAGGTGGGGCCCAGCAGCTTCCAGCTGTAGCCCGAATACAACGCCCCCAGCGCACCGCCGGTGCCAGACAGCGCGGCATACAATGCCTGGCCCTGGCCTTGCTGACGTGCGCCGAAACTGGCCTGGACGAAGGCGATGGAGGCAGCGTGGAAGCAGCCGAACGTGGCTGCGTGCAGCACCTGGGCGAAGATCAGCACACCCGGCTCGCCCGCCAGGTTGCCCAGCAGCAGCCAGCGCAGGGCGGCCAACAGGAAGCTGGCCAGTAGCACCTGCTGCACGCTGAAGCGCGTGAAGATGCGGCTCATGACCATGAAGATCAGCACTTCGGCCACCACCCCCAACGCCCACAGCAGGCCGATGGCGCCGCGGCTGTAGCCCAGGTGTTCCAGGTGCAACGTGAGGAAGGTGTAGTAAGGCCCGTGGCTGAGCTGCATCAAGGCCACGCACAGGTAGAAGCCAACCACCCCAGGCGCCCGCAACTGGCGCAGAAAGCCGCCCGCGTCGCGCCGCTCGCCCTGCTCCACCGGTTGGGCATTGGGCACCCACAGGCTGGCCGCGACAATGCCCGCCATGATGGTTACCAGGGCGACCGGGTAGATATCCAGGCTCAGCCATTCGAACAACCGCCCAAGGCCGACCACGGTGAGGATGAAACCGATCGAGCCCCACAGGCGCACCTGACTGTAGCGCGCCGTCTGCCCGTGCAGGTGGGCCAGGGTGATGACCTCGAACTGCGGCAGCACCGCGTGCCAGAAGAACGCGTGCAGGGCCATCACCAGCGCCAGCCAGGCGTAGCTCTTGCCGAAGAAGATCAGCGAAAAGGTGGCCAGGGTACACAGCGCGCCGAGGCGCACGATCAGCAGCCGCTGGCCGCTGCGATCACCCAGCCAGCCCCACAGGTTGGGGGCGATGCAGCGCATCAGCATGGGGATGGCTACCAGCTCGCCGATACGCGCCGGGGGGAAGCCGAGGTGGTCGAAGTACAGGGCCAGGAACGGGGCTGTCGAACCCAGCAGAGCGAAGTAGAAAAGGTAGAAGCTGGACAGGCGCCAGTAGGGGATCGGATTCATCAGGGCTCAGCCGGAATGGGGTATTGCCTGTACCGGCCCTATCGCCGGCAAGCCGGCTCCTACACTGCACCTGTGGAGCCGGTTCAAGCCGGCGCCCATGCTGCCCGTGTGGGAGCCGGCTTGCCGGCGATAGGGCCGGTACTTGCGAATCAGAGCTGGCCCAGAACCGGAGTTGCGACCTTCACCTCGGCATTCTGCGCCCGGTGACGCAACAGGTGATCCATCAGCACGATAGCCATCATCGCTTCGGCGATCGGCGTGGCGCGGATGCCAACGCACGGGTCGTGACGGCCCTTGGTGATGACATCGACCGGGTTGCCGTCCACGTCGATGGAGCGGCCCGGCACGGTGATGCTCGAGGTCGGTTTGAGCGCCAGGTGGGCGACGATCGGCTGGCCAGAGCTGATACCGCCCAGAATCCCGCCCGCGTTATTGCTGAGGAAGCCTTCGGGGGTCAGCTCGTCGCGGTGCTCGGTGCCGCGCTGGGCGATGCTGGCGAAGCCGGCACCGATTTCAACACCCTTGACCGCGTTGATGCTCATCAGCGCATGGGCCAGCTCCGCGTCCAGGCGGTCGAAGATCGGCTCGCCCAGGCCTGGCATCACGCCTTCGGCCACCACGGTGATTTTTGCCCCGACCGAGTCCTGATCGCGGCGCAGCTGGTCCATGTAGGCCTCAAGCTCCGGCACCTTGTCCGGGTCGGGGCTGAAGAAGGCGTTGTCCTGCACCGAATCCCAGGTCTTGAAGGGGATTTCGATCGGCCCTAGCTGGCTCATGTAGCCGCGCACCTGGATGCCCTGGGTGGCCAGGTACTTCTTGGCGATGGCACCGGCCGCCACGCGCATGGCGGTCTCGCGGGCCGAGCTGCGGCCACCGCCGCGGTAGTCGCGGATGCCATACTTGTGGTGGTAGGTGTAGTCGGCGTGTGCCGGGCGGAACAGGTCTTTTATCGCCGAGTAGTCCTTGGACTTCTGGTCGGTGTTGCGGATCAGCAGCCCGATCGAGCAGCCGGTGGTACGGCCTTCGAACACGCCGGAGAGGATCTCCACTTCGTCGGGTTCCTGGCGCTGGGTGGTGTGACGGCTGGTGCCGGGCTTGCGCCGGTCGAGGTCGTGTTGCAGGTCGGCGAGGGAGATTTCCAGGCCCGGAGGGCAGCCATCGACAATGGCGACCAACGCCGGGCCATGGCTTTCGCCAGCGGTGGTGACAGTGAACAGCTTGCCGTAGGTATTGCCGGACATGGACGCTCCGCGAGTCTGCCTGAGGTTGACGAAAGCAGCAGTATACAGATGGAATGGTGGTCTGTGAGCGCCCTGTCACCGGCTTGCCGGCGATAGGCGATCATGGCCAGGCCACCTGCCGAACCTTCCCATGAACGGTGGGTCAAACGCTCATCTCCCCATGTAGTACCGCATGATGCCGCGCCTCGTCGCCTTCTTCCTCCTGCTGTGCACCGGCCTTGCCCAGGCAGCCTCACCCACCGTCCTGCAACGCCCTATCGACCTGGACACCGGGCAAGGTGTGCTGCATGGCAGCCTGCTGTTGCCGCAACAGGCCACCCCGCCCCCTGTGGTGTTGATCATCGCCGGCTCCGGCCCTACCGACCGCGATGGCAACAACCCGGCCTCTGGGCGTATCGACAACCTCAAACGCCTGGCGCTGCTGCTGGCCAACGAGCACATTGCCAGCGTGCGCTACGACAAGCGCGGTGTGGCCGCCAGCCTGCCGGCCACGCCCGATGAGCGCAACCTCAGTGTCGAGCGCTACGTCGCTGATGTGGTGGCCTGGAGCCGCAAGCTCAAGGCCGACCCGCGCTTCGGCCCGCTGATACTGGTCGGCCACAGCGAAGGCGCCCTGATCGCCAGCCTGGCCGCCGAGCAGGCCGGCGCCAGCGCCGTCATCACCCTGGCTGGCAGCGGCCGGCCCATCGCCGATGTGCTGCGCGAACAACTGGCGCAACGCATGCCGCCAGCGCAACTGGCCCGCAGCAGCGCCCTGCTCGAACGCCTGCAGGCCGGGCAGACCAGCCTGGATGTCCCCGCCCCCCTGCGCCAGGTATTCCGCCCCAGCGTGCAGCCCTACCTGATCTCACTGTTCCGGCAAGACCCGGCCAAGGCCTTCGCCCGCCTGCCGATGCCTGCGCTGATCATCCAGGGCCGCAACGACGTGCAGGTCGATGTGGCCGACGCCGAGCGCCTGAAGGCGGCCAAACCCGATGCCCAACTGGTACTGATCGACGGCATGAACCACATGCTGCGCATCAGCCCCAAGGCCATGAGCGAGCAGCGCGACAGCTACCTGAACCCTGAACTGCCGCTGGCCCGTGAGTTGGGTGAGCGGGTGGTGACGTTCATTCATCAATTGCCCTCAGCCTGAGGAGATCGCCGCACAATGGCCTCAGGTCCTGGGCGATACGGCCGATAAGCTCGGTATTGGCTTGCATGTGAGAACGCCCTGATGACCGATGCCCCCGCCGCCGTAGAGCCGGCCGAAGAGCCGCAAGCCCCGGAAAGCCCAGTGCTGCCCTGGGCTGACCTGGCAGTAGAACACTTTCAGTTGCTGCGCCTGGCGCCGCTGCCTACCGACCGCAACAGCGGCGCACGGCCGCTGCGTTTCGTCGAGTTCGGCCATGCCGAGCGCCACGACAAGGCGCACAGCCTGCTGCGCATGGAAATCCGCCTGCCCGGGCAGAAGGTGCGCAAGGAGCAGAACCATCTGGATGTGCGGGTCGACCACCTTGAGCGGCGGGTGAGCATCGGCAGCGACAGCGGCCTGCAGCTGGAGCCACTGAACCGCGGCTTGGGGCGTTTCATGCTGGCCCAGGCCGTGCAATGGCTGCAGCGCAAGTGGTCGCACTACCACATCGAAGGCATGGCGCTACCGAACAAGGATGCCCTGAACGAAGACACGCGCCTGCGCCGTGACCGCTTCCTGAGCGCGACCGGCATCGAGGTGGAGTACGCCGACGGGCAGCACCTCAAAGGCCGTACTGTCGAAGCCACGGTGGGCCAGCTCAAGGGCGGCTGGAACAGTGAGAAGGTGCAGCGGGTGGCCATGCTCGAGGCGGCCGGGATGCTGCAGCAGGCCGAGCAAAACCTTCTGGAGAAGGAGGCGCAACTGCGCGAGCGCGATGAGCGGGTGGCCAAGTACCAGCGCGAGGACAGCGGGCTGCGCTTTACCATTACCTGCCTGGTGGCGTTTGCGGTGTTCCAGGCTGGGTTGTTGATCTGGATTGCCACCCGCTAGAGCAAGTGGGCGCATGCCATGGGTGTTACAGCGGTTTTGAGACCGTGCAACCAAGACATGCCCCCGCCCTGTCAAGGCCCTATCAAACGCGGGCCTTGAACAGCTCCTGATGCTGCCGGCACTGCTCCGCCGTCAGCATGAACACCCCATGCCCACCGCGCTCGAAGTCCAGCCAGGCGAAGTCGACCTCCGGGTACAGCGCCTCGACATGCACCTGGCTATTGCCCACCTCGACAATCAGCAGGCCCTTCTCGCTCAGGTGCTCGGCTGCCTCGGCCAGCATGCGCCGCACCAGGTCCAGGCCATCGTTGCCGCAGGCCAGGCCCATCTCCGGCTCATGGTGATACTCGGCCGGCATGTCGCCGAAGTCCTCGGCATCGACATACGGCGGGTTGGACAGGATCAAGTCGAAGCGCTGCCCCGGCAGGCCCGCGAAACCGTCGCCCTGCACCGTGTACACACGCTCGTCCAGGCCATGGCGCTCGATGTTCTGGTTGGCCACTTCGAGCGCTTCGAAGGACAGGTCGGCCAATACCACCTCGGCCTCGGGGAACACCTCGGCCGCCACGATCCCGATGCAACCGGAGCCCGTGCACAGGTCGAGAATGCGCGCAGGCTCGTTGGCCAGCCATGGCTCGAAGCGTTTTTCGATCAGCTCACCGATTGGCGAACGCGGTACCAGCACACGCTCGTCAACGATGAACGACATGCCGCAGAACCACGCCTCACCCAGCAGGTAGGCAGTGGGTACACGGTCTTCGATACGGCGCTTGAGCAGGTGCTGCAGGCGTACACGCTCGTCGTCCTCAAGCTGGCAATCCAGGTAGCTGTCAGCGATTTCCCACGGCAGGTGCACGGCGCCCAGCACCAGCAGGCGGGCTTCATCCCAGGCGTTGTCGGCACCGTGGCCGAAGAACAGCTCGTGCTCGTGGAAGCGGCTGACCGCCCAGCGGATATGGTCGCGCAAGGTGCGCAGACGAGATGTGATCACGGGGTACTCCTATTCAGATCTGGACAAAAGTCTAACAGCCCGCACCACACAAATGTTCCTGCGGATCGCCCAGCGGGTAGCCACAGGCCAGTAACTGCGCCGGTTTCGATGTCAACCATTCCCATTGGCGCCAAGGCAAGGGAGAATAGGTATACAAAAGCCCTTCCAAGGAGCCCTTGATGTCCGTTCCAACCACGATGTTCCGCCTCACTGGCCGCGATTACCCGCCGGCCAAGCTGAGCCAAGCCAGCCTGATCGTCATCGATGCGCAAAAAGAGTACCTCAGTGGTCCCCTCGCGCTGTCGGGCATGGACGAGGCCGTGGCCAACATCGCCAGGTTGCTCGACGCCGCCCGCAAGGCCGGCCGTCCGATCATCCACGTCCGCCACCTCGGTACCGTCGGCGGTCGCTTCGACCCGCAAGGCCCCGCTGGTGAATTCATCCCGGGGCTGGAGCCACGCGACGGTGAAATAATCATCGAAAAGCGCATGCCCAACGCGTTCAAGAACACCAAGCTGCACGAAACCCTGCAGGAGCTGGGGCACCTGGACCTGATCGTCTGCGGTTTCATGAGCCATTCCAGCGTCAGCACCACCGTGCGCCGGGCCAAGGACTATGGTTATCGTTGCACCCTGGTGCAAGACGCTTCGGCGACCCGCGACCTGGCCTTGAAAGACCGCGTGATTCCCGCTGCGCAGATTCACGAGTGCGAAATGGCCGTAATGGCCGACAACTTCGCCTGCGTCGCCCCCACCGCCAGCCTGATCTGAGCCTGGCGAGCTGACCACCGCCCGGCTGCCGGGCGGAACCCGGGGGCCGGTTGCGGGTCGAATTCCGGATATCCACAGAGGAAATCGGAATGAAGCTCAAAGGCAGTTTCGACGCCAAACGCCTGCGCCAGCGCGAGCCAAGCAACTGGGGCGCACGCTTGGCCGCAGGCCTGTCGGCGCTGCTTGCCACGTTCGGTGTGCTGCTGGCCATGGCCGGCATCGCCGGGTTGCTCGGTAATTACCCGGCCTTTGCCGAGCTCAATGCCAACCGCCCGCTTTCGATAACCCTGAGCGTGGTCGGGCTGTTGCTCCTGTACCTGGGCGTGCGCTTCTGGCGGCGCAGCCGCATTCGCCTGCGCCGTGGTCGGGAGCTGAACATGTCGCCGCACCTTATGAAGAAGCACGACTGAAGGCTTTGCTGAAGCCTCCTGGCCCTGCCGGCGGCAGGGCCATTGCTGACGCCACAGGGTTGATCGCGTAAACTACGCCGCCCACGTGGAGGCCCCATGCAAGACGACGATTTTTCCCTGTTCAGCGCCGAGGTGCGCGGCGTCAAGCCGATCAAGCACGACCGTGCCGAGGTCGGCAAACCCAAGGCTGACCGCAAGCAGCTGGCCGGCCTGCGCCAGGCGGCGACCGTGCGCAGTGACCAGCCGTTGGTGATTGACGGCCTGTCCGACCAGTTCGTCATCGACGTGGGTGCCGAAGACGAGTTGATGTGGCGCCGCGACGGCGTGCAGGAAACCCAGCTGCGCAAGCTCAAGCTCGGCCAGATCGCCTTCGAGGGCAGCCTCGACCTGCACGGCATGACTGTCGAGAAGGCCCGCGAAACCCTGTGGGCTTTCATTGCCGAGGCCACCAAGCTGGAAGTACGCTGCGTACGCGTGACCCACGGCAAGGCCGCGCGCCTGGATGGCAAGCGCCCGATGATCAAGAGCCACGTCAACACCTGGCTGCGCCAGCACCCGCAGGTGCTCGGTTTCGCCTCCTGCCAGGCCCGCCACGGCGGCACCGGTGCCGTGTACGTAATGCTCAAACGAACCATGATGGAAGGCCGCGACGAGTAACGCCGCGCTTGCAGCGCAGGCTTTGCCGCCGTAACCTTCGTTTTTGCGATTTTTTCCCACAGGTAGATACATGTCCCTGGAACAGAACTACACCGAGATCCTCAGCCAGATCGGCGAGGACGTCTCCCGTGAGGGCCTGCTCGACACGCCCAAGCGGGCTGCAAAGGCCATGAAATACCTTTGCCGCGGTTATGAGCAGACGCTGGAAGAAGTGACCAACGGCGCACTGTTCACCTCCGACAACAGCGAAATGGTGCTGGTCCGGGACATCGAGCTGTATTCGATGTGTGAACACCACATGCTGCCGTTCATCGGCAAGGCGCACGTGGCCTACCTGCCCAAAGGCAAGGTACTGGGCCTGTCCAAGGTCGCACGGATCGTCGACATGTTCGCCCGCCGCCTGCAGATCCAGGAAAACCTCAGCCGCCAGATCGCCGAGGCCGTGCAGCAGGTGACCGGCGCTGCGGGTGTGGCGGTGGTTATCGAAGCCAAGCACATGTGCATGATGATGCGCGGTGTAGAGAAGCAGAACTCGACCATGCTCACCTCGGTGATGCTCGGCGAATTCCGCGACAACCCGGCCACGCGCATGGAGTTCCTCGGCCTGATCAAATGATCGGCGCGTGACCCGAGCCGGCCCTGTGGGTCGGCTTTTTATTTTCAGGAGTTGCAGATGATCGTCAAAGCCTTGCGGGTTGGCCTCGGCCAGCTCATCGTGTTCGGCGACCTGATCAGCCGCCCGGCCAAGCGCAAGCGTGATGCCGCGGCCCAGGCGCATGTCGAGCAGCAGGCCAAGGGCCTTGCGCTGTACCAGTTCCATGCGTGCCCGTTCTGCGTGAAAACCCGCCGCACCCTGCACCGCCTGAACGTGCCAGTGGCATTGCGCGATGCCAAGAACGACCCAGAGCACCGCCAGGCGCTGCTCGAAGGTGGCGGCCGGGTGAAGGTGCCGTGCTTGCGCATCGAAGAGCAAGGCAACGTGACCTGGATGTATGAGTCCAAGGCAATCATTGCCTACCTGGACAAACGCTTCGCGAGTATCTGAGGCGGTTTTTTGTAGGAGCGGCCTTGTGTCGCGAAAGGGCCGCAAAGCGGCCCCAAGACTCAGCTGAGCAACACAAATTGCCGGGGCTGCTGCGCAGCCCTTTCGCGACACAAGGCCGCTCCTACCCGCAGCAAGGTGCAAATGGCCGCGCTGAATAAAGCCAGGTGGTGACGACACTGGAAGCGCTCAAGGTCGCGGTTCACGCCTGTAGGAGCGGCCTTGTGTCGCGAAGGGCCGCAAAGCGGCCCCAAGACTCAGCTGAGCAACACAAATTGCCGGGGCCGCTGCGCAGCCCTTTCGCGACACAAGGCCGCTCCTACCCGCTGCAAGGTGCAAATGGCCGCGCTGAACAAAGCCAGGTGGTGATGACACTGGAAGCGCTCAAGGTCGCTATTCACGCCTGTAGGAGCGGCCTTGTGTCGCGAAAGGGCCGCAAAGCGGCCCCAAGACTCAGCTGAGCAACACAAATTGCCGGGGCTGCTGCGCAGCCCTTTCGCGACACAAGGCCGCTCCTACCCGCTGCAAGGTGCAAATGGCCGCGCTGAACAAAGCCAGGTGGTGATGACACTGGAAGCGCTCAAGGTCGCTATTCACGCCTGTAGGAGCGGCCTTGTGTCGCGAAAGGGCCGCAAAGCGGCCCCAAGACTCAGCTGAGCAACACAAATTGCCGGGGCCGCTGCGCAGCCCTTTCGCGACACAAGGCCGCTCCTACCCGCTGCAAGGTGCAAATGGCCGCGCTGAACAAAGCCAGGTGGTGATGACACTGGAAGCGCTCAAGGTCGCTATTCACGCCTGTAGGAGCGGCCTTGTGTCGCGAAAGGGCCGCAAAGCGGCCCCAGGATATCAGCGGCGCCACAGATATCCTGGGGCTGCTGCGCAGCCCTTTCGCGACACAAGGCCGCTCCTACCCGCAGCAAGGTGCAAATGGCCGCGCTGAACAAAGCCAGGTGGTGACGACACTGGAAGCGCTCAAGGTCGCGGTTCACGCCTGTAGGAGCGGCCTTGTGTCGCGAAGGGCCGCAAAGCGGCCCCAAGACTCAGCTGAGCAACACAAATTGCCGGGGCTGCTGCGCAGCCCTTTCGCGACACAAGGCCGCTCCTACCCGCTGCAAGGTGCAAATGGCCGCGCTGAATAAAGCCAGGTGGTGATGAAACTGGAAGCGCTCAAGGTCGCTATTCACGCCTGTAGGAGCGGCCTTGTGTCGCGAAGGGCCGCAAAGCGGCCCCAGGATATCAGCGGCGCCACAGATATCCTGGGGCTGCTGCGCAGCCCTTTCGCGACACAAGGCCGCTCCTACCCGCAGCAAGGTGCAAATGGCCGCGCTGAACAAAGCCAGGTGGTGACGACACTGGAAGCGCTCAAGGTCGCGGTTCACGCCTGTAGGAGCGGCCTTGTGTCGCGAAAGGGCCGCAAAGCGGCCCCAAGACTCAGCTGAGCAACACAAATTGCCGGGGCCGCTGCGCAGCCCTTTCGCGACACAAGGCCGCTCCTACCCGCAGCAAGGTGCAAATGGCCGCGCTGAACAAAGCCAGGTGGTGATGACACTGGAAGCGCTCAAGGTCGCTATTCACGCCTGTAGGAGCGGCCTTGTGTCGCGAAGGGCCGCAAAGCGGCCCCAAGACTCAGCTGAGCAACACAAATTGCCGGGGCCGCTGCGCAGCCCTTTCGCGACACAAGGCCGCTCCTACCCGCTGCAAGGTGCAAATGGCCGCGCTGAACAAAGCCAGGTGGTGATGACACTGGAAGCGCTCAAGGTCGCTATTCACGCCTGTAGGAGCGGCCTTGTGTCGCGAAAGGGCCGCAAAGCGGCCCCAAGACTCAGCTGAGCAACACAAATTGCCGGGGCCGCTGCGCAGCCCTTCGCGACACAAGGCCGCTCCTACGGAACCTGTGAGGCCTGCTCAGCCCACCATCGGCACATGCCGAGGATGCGCGGCCACCCGGTCCAGCCAGGCTCGCACCCCCGGGTACTCGGCCAGGTCGAACCCACCCTGATGCGCCACATGGGTGTAGGCATACAACGCCACATCGGCAATCGAATATTGCTCACCCACCAGATACGGCGTCATCTGCAACTGCCGCTCCATCACCCTCAATGCCTTGTAGCCGCCCTTGTGCAGCTTGCGGTATTCGTCCACGCGCTCGTCAGGCAAACCCAGGTAAAACTGGATGAACCGCGCCACGGCGATGTACGGCTCATGGCTGTACTGTTCGAAAAACTGCCACTGCAGCACCTGGGTACGCAAACGCGGCTCGCTGGGCAGGTACTCGCTGCCATCGGCCAGGAAATTGAGAATGGCGTTGGACTCCCACAGGCAGGTGCCGTCCTCGAGCTGCAGCACCGGCACCTTGCCATTGGGGTTCATCGCCAGAAATTCGGGCGTTTCGGTCCCCCCCTTGAGGATATCCACCGGATGCCATTCATAAGGGCTGTCCAGCAGACTCAGCATCAGCTTGACCTTGTAACAGTTGCCCGACTGGTAGTCGCCATAGACTTTGTACATCGCCCCTCCCTCCCATGCAGTTGCGCATTCGTGCCCAATAGTTGGCGACTGTACGGCTAAAAGCAATGCCCGCTGTATGGCAAGAATCAACCCGGCGCGCGTTAGTCTGAAAAAACTGCTTACACATGGACAAGGACTTACCCCATGACCGATGCCACCTCCGCACGCCTGCGGCCCCTGGCAGACAGCTCAACGTCGGCCGTCGTCGCCGGCTTCATCGCCATGCTCACCGGCTACACCAGCTCGCTGGTGCTGATGTTCCAGGCTGGCCAGGCTGCGGGCCTTTCCACGGCGCAGATCTCGTCGTGGATCTGGGCCCTGTCCATCGGCATGGCGGTCTGCAGCATCGGCCTGTCGCTACGCTACCGCACGCCGATCACCGTGGCCTGGTCGACGCCCGGGGCTGCGCTGTTGATCACCAGCCTGGGCGGGGTCAGCTACGGCGAAGCGATCGGTGCCTATATCACCTGTGCCGTGCTGGTGATCATCTGCGGCCTGACCGGCAGCTTCGAACGCCTGGTCAAACGCATCCCGGCATCACTGGCCTCGGCATTGCTGGCTGGCATCCTGTTCAAGATCGGCAGCGAGATCTTCGTCGCAGCGCAGCACCGCACGCTGCTGGTGCTGGGCATGTTCTTCAGTTACCTGCTGGTCAAACGCCTGTCGCCCCGCTACTGCGTGCTGGCAGCTTTACTGGTGGGCACCGCGCTGTCCGGCGCACTGGGTTTGCTGGACTTCAGCGGCTTCAGGCTGGAAGTGGCCACACCGGTGTGGACCACGCCTAGCTTCTCGCTGGCCGCGACCATCAGCATCGGCATTCCACTGTTCGTGGTGGCCATGACCTCGCAAAACATGCCGGGCGTTGCCGTGTTGCGCGCCGACGGTTATCAGGTCCCGGCTTCGCCATTGATCTCCACCACGGGCTTTGCCTCACTGCTGCTGGCCCCGTTCGGCTCGCACGGCGTCAACCTGGCGGCCATCAGCGCAGCGATCTGCACCGGGCCGCACGCCCATGAAGACCCAAGCAAGCGCTATACAGCGGCAGTGTGGTGCGGGATTTTCTACGGCATTGCCGGGGTATTCGGCGCCACACTGGCGGCGTTGTTCGCTGCGTTGCCCAAGGAGCTGGTGTTGTCTATTGCGGCATTGGCGCTGTTCGGCTCGATCATGAACGGCCTGACGGTGGCCATGAGTGAGGCGCGCGAGCGGGAGGCAGCGCTGATTACCTTCATGGTGACGGCGTCGGGGTTGACCCTGTTTTCGATCGGGTCTGCATTCTGGGGGATTGTGGCGGGGGTGGTGACCCTGCTGATTCTCAACCCGCGCAGGGCCTGACCGAAGGGGTGCCGTACCGGCCCCATCGCCGGCAAGCCGGCTCCTACAGGTACACCACTGATTTCAAGGCATGCGGTGTAACTGTGGGAGCCGGCTTGCCGGCGATGGGGCCGGTACAAACGATCACAAACGAAAATGCCCCACCATCCCCTTAAGGTCACTGCCCAACTGCGCCAGCTCGATACTTGACTGCGCATTACCCTGCATTGCCAACGCCGCCTGATCGGCACTCCCACGAATCTGCGTGACACTGCGGCTGATCTCTTCGGCCACCGAACTCTGCTGCTCTGCCGCCGCGGCAATCTGCTGGTTCATCTGCTGAATCAACGACACCGCCGCCGCAATACTGCCCAGGGCGCTTTCGGTTTGCAGCGCATCGGCCACCGCCAGGCGTACCAGGTCGGTACTGCCACGGATCTGCGCCACCGACTGCTGGGCATTGCCGCGCAGGCTGGCAACCAACCGCTCGATCTCCTCGGTGGACTGGCGGGTACGCCGGGCCAGCGCCCGCACTTCATCGGCCACTACGGCAAAACCACGCCCCTGCTCGCCCGCCCGCGCCGCTTCGATGGCGGCATTGAGCGCCAGCAGGTTGGTCTGCTCGGCGACGCTCTTGATCACTTCCAGCACATCGCCAATGGTGTGGATCTCGGCGCTCAGGCTGTCGATACCCGCGCTGGCAGCATCCGCCGCCGCCGCCAGTTGCTCGATACGCTGCATGCTCTGGCGCACCACCACCTGGCCGGAATCGACCTTCTCGTCAGCGGCCTGGGCCGCCAGTGCCGCCTCTTCGGCATTGCGCGCCACATCGTGCACGGTGGCGGTCATCTGCTGCATGGCGGTCGCCACCTGCTCGGTCTCTTCCTTCTGGCTACCCACTTCGCGGTTGGTCTGCTCGGTGACCGCAGACAGGGCCTGGGCACTGCCAGCCAATTGCTCGATGCCCTGCTGCAGGCCGCTGACGATGCCTGACAGCCCGGCAGCCATCTGCTGCATGGCCTGCATCAACTGGCCCACTTCATCGTTGCGCGCAGCTTCCACGTCCAGGCTCAACTCCCCGGCAGCGATGCGCTGGGCACGGCCAATCACCCGTTTAAGCGGGCCGACCACCGCCCGCGTGATCAGCCACCCCGCCAGCACGCCCACCAGCAGCGCCAGGCCGGTAGCCAGGGCGATGGCCACGGCATTGCGCGTCAGCTCAGCCTGCATCGCCTGCTCGTCCGCCGCATAGGCCTGATCGACCCGCTGCGTAGCCTGCTCGGCACGCGCCTGCAGTTGCGCCTTGATACCGTGCTCTTTGCCGAGCAGGTCGGTGTATTCGTTGAGTTTGTCGGAGAAGCTGGTGATATGCCCCTGCACCTCGCCCAGCACGCTCTGGTACCCCGCATCGCCGACCGCCGCCTTGAGCTGCTCGACCAGCCCTGCCGCTTCAACTGTCTGGGCGATGCGCCCTGCGCCTGCACCTTCCTCACCCTTGCGGCTCTGGTCCAGGCGCACGCGTGCCTCGTCCATGGCCTGCAGCATCAAGCGTGATACCTGGGCCACCTGCGCGGCCTGCTCCAAAAACTCCCCGCCTTGCTGGCCTTGTGACTGCTTGAGCGTGTAGGTGCCGTCATCGGCCAGGCCAGCCTGCAATACATCAAGGTTGTTGGCCACGCTGGAGACCGACCAACTGGCCATGTCCAGCGCCAGCTCCTTGGCCTGCACCGCTTCGACAAAGGCTTCGAAGGCCTGGCCATACGCCGCCAGGTCCGCTTCGGCCGCCGCCAGTGCCGGCAGGCTACGGGCGCGTTCGCTGAGGTTGTGCAGGCCGCTGCGCAAGGCGTCGGCCTCCTTGATATCGGAGCGCAGGGCAAAGGCCTGTTCGTGCTGGCGCAGCTTGAGCAGGTCGGTATTGAACTGGCCCAGCTGGCGCAGGCCACCGAAATGCTGGCCGACGCTGTACAGCGCGGCAATGCCAATAGCGGCCACCGCCAGGGTCAGCAGCAATACCAAGGCAAAGCCCAGGCCTAGCTTGCGGGCCATGCCCAGGTTGGCCATAAAACCCTGCCTGCCCGTCTCCATACGCCGCCCCCTTGCTCTCAGGATTTGCAAAGGCCAAGCGTGGCAACGATTGCGTTGAACTCACAAGGGCTTGAGGCCGCAATAGTGTCAAATAGCTATGAGCGTGTCGTAATCAGCTTGCTGAAGGTCGCCCCGTATGCGAAAGAGACAACAGAGCGCGGGAACCCTGCCCATGAGCGACATTGATACGCAAACTGGTCGGGGCCGGTGGGCACGCCACCGGAAAATGACCCGCCCAGGCATCATTTGCAGATGACGATCATGCTACGGCTGGTATAACCCGCAGGGTTTATGCCGAACAGGAAGTCCCCTTCCTCCTCATCGTCACTGGTCGAGCGGGCGACAACTTTGTAACCACGGGCCCCACAGGACTGCGCCGCCTTGCTATAGCACTTGTCCCACGATGACGAGAGGCCCGAGCAATTGATATGCAAGCCCTTGCGGCCTTTTCTCATCTCAGTCTTGGCAGTTGCCGCGCACCCTGCGATCGCCACGATGGCCAAGAACAAAACTAAATGCTTCATTGCTGTCCTTAGATGAAGTGACTTCATCGTAAGACCGGTCACCAACGATCCAGTTCTTGCCCCAACCCTATCACAGAGAAATCAAACTCCGTACCATCGCCCCGTCGGCGCAGGGCCCCTTTTCAAATAGCCGTGGCCCCACCGTCCACCGTAAGGCTGTGCCCGGTAGTGAACGCAGCTCCATCACTGCACAGGTACAACACCGCACTGGCGATTTCCTCGACCTTGCCGATGCGCCCGACCGGGTGCATCGCGGCGGCGAACTCGGCCTTGCGTGGGTCGGCCTCGTAGGCGCGGCGGAACATGTCGGTATCGATCACCGCTGGGCACACCGCATTCACCCGGATGCGCTTCTTGGCATATTCGATGGCCGCCGATTTGGTCAGGCCGATCACCGCGTGCTTGGACGCGCTGTAGATGCTCATCTTCGGCGCCGCGCCCAAGCCTGCCACCGAGGCAGTATTGACGATCGCCCCGCCGCCCTGGGCCAGCAACAGCGGCAGCTGGTACTTCATGCACAGCCACACCCCTTTGACGTTGACGCCCATGATGGCGTCGAACTCAGCCTCGCTGCCCTCAGCCAGGCGGCCCTGCTCGATTTCGATACCGGCATTGTTGTAGGCATAGTCCAGGCGACCGTAGGCCTGGATGACCTGCTCATGCAGCCGGCGCACATCAGCGTCACGGGTCACATCACAGGCCACGAACAGCGCCTGGCCACCGGCATCTTTGATCAACGCCACGGTGCCCTCTCCACCGACCGGGTCGAGGTCGGCCACCACCACTTTGAGGCCCTCACGGGCAAACGCCAGTGCCGTCGCCCGGCCGATACCCGCCGCACCGCCAGTGACCAGTGCTACCTGGCCGGAAAAGGTCATGCTCATCGAATGCTCCAATCATGAGTGCAGGAAAGCGCGGCTACCACAAGGGGGTGCAGCAGCCTTTGGCTTCTGCGCTCAGAGTCTAGTCAGCCTGCCAACCCACTGGGCAGCATCATCAAGCCAGCGGTTGGGCTATCATGCTTACCAGTGATTTTGCAGACCTGCTGTCATCACCACGTTAAATTGACCTTTCTGCTCCCTGCCCACAAGGATCCCGCCATGACCCAGAACAACCGCCGCTTCCTGCTGGCCAAACGCCCGACCGGCGCCGTACGCCGTGACGATTTCACCTTCGAGACGGTGCCCGCCGATGCCCCCGGCGAGGGTCAGATCCAGGTACGCAACCTGTACCTGTCGCTGGACCCGGCCATGCGCGGCTGGATGAATGAAGGCAAGTCGTACATCCCGCCCGTGGCACTCGGCCAGGTAATGCGCGCCCTGGGCGTAGGCGAAGTGGTGGCCTCCAACCACCCCGACTTCAAACCCGGCGACCATGTCAGCGGCGCCCTCGGCGTGCAGGACTACTTCACCGGCGAACCCCAGGGCATGCACAAGATCGACCCCAACCTTGCCCCCCTGCCCCGCTACCTGTCAGCCCTGGGCATGACCGGCATGACCGCCTACTTCGCCCTGCTCGACGTCGGCCAGCCAAAAGAGGGTGACACCGTGGTCATCTCCGGTGCTGCCGGCGCCGTAGGCAGCATCGTCGGCCAGATTGCCAAGATCAAAGGCTGCCGCGTCGTCGGCATTGCCGGCGGCGCGCAGAAATGCCAGTACCTCAAGGATGAACTGGGGTTCGACGGCGTCATCGACTACAAGGCCGAAGACGTGCTGGCCGGCCTGAAGCGCGAATGCCCCAAGGGCGTTGACGTGTACTTCGACAACGTCGGTGGTGAGATCCTCGACGCCGTGCTCACCCGCATCAACTTTAAGGCCCGCATCGTGATCTGCGGGGCGATCAGCCAGTACAACAACAAGGAAGCAGTCAAAGGCCCGGCCAACTACCTGGCGCTGCTGGTAAACCGTGCGCGCATGGAAGGGTTCGTGGTGATGGACCACGCCAAGGAGTACGGCAAGGCCGCGCAGGAAATCGCCGGCTGGCTGGCCAGTGGCAAGGTCAAGAGCAAGGAGGATGTGGTGGAGGGGCTGGAGACGTTCCCAGAAACCCTGCTCAAGCTGTTCAGTGGGGAAAACTTTGGCAAGCTGGTGTTGAAGGTTTGAAAAAAAGGGGCCGCCTGTGCGGCCCCATAACATATTTCCATGTTAAGTATCGTTAAGAACTTGTAGGAAAAATGTGAAAAAACTGTAGTATTAAACGCCAATATGTATGGCTCTTTGATACTACAAGGAACGAGGGTGTGGTTGGCGATTCACAGATCTGGCAAAACGAATATCCCCATACCCTGCGCCATCGCAGCACCACCTTGCATCTTCAGGCCCCCATTGCCGCACACACCCGGCAAGCCTTCGAACGACTGATCGAGCAGACCGCCAGTGCCAAGCGGGTAAGCGCACCGCTGCAATGCTCCCAAAGCCTGCTGTTCACCAAACGTGAAAAGCTCGATTCGCTGAAAAAGAAGCTGCGCATGCAGCGTGGCCTGCCCAAGCGCAACGGCATGTATGACTGGTCCCTCGAAGAACTGATCAACACCCGCGAAGCAGCCAGGCGGGGTGCGCGGGTGCCCAGGCTGGTCGGCTATGGCTACAGCCGCTCCCGGTTCGGCCTGATGCAGGACTTTTTCCTCATCACAGAGTTGCTGAGCGGGCACGAGGATGGGTTGGCAACAGTGCGCCAAAAGCCCGAAACCGTGCACCGGGTGATCGCGGCCGCCTTCGAACTGCTGCATGCCCTGCACTGCCAGGGTGTCACGCACATGGACCTGTGGGCGGCCAACGTCATGCTCCCGGAGAAAGGACAAGCGCAGGCCATCGACCTGGAAAACAGCTTCTCCGGGCCCACGGCCTACCCGAGCGAAACCTTGGGTTTTCAGTTCGGCTTTTTCTACTACCGAGAAATTTATCGCTATATAACCGAAGCGGACTATGATGCTGCGGTAGAATGCGCACTGGCCGAGTACTTCCCTGATGTGCAACGCGCCGCCTTCAACCGGGTGTACGCGCTTGCCAAGCATGAGGAAATCGGGCGCCTGGAGCGCCGCGAAATCTTCACCAGCGGTGTACTCGAAAGTCGTTGGTAGAGCGCCATGGCTACCCCAGACTTCATAGAGTAGAAAATGATCAAGATTACCCAGAACATCGAATGTTCCAACGCCGCCCCGTTCGTGCTGTTCGGCGGTATCAACGTCCTTGAGTCCGAGGACCTGGCCCTTACCGCCTGCGCCGAATACGTGCGGGTAACCGAGAAGCTGGGCATTCCTTATGTGTTCAAGGCAAGCTTCGACAAGGCCAACCGTTCCTCGATCCACTCCTACCGTGGCCCAGGCATGGAAGAAGGCCTGCGCATCTTCGAGAAAGTAAAAGCCGAGTTCGGTGTACCGATCATCACCGACGTGCACGAGATCTACCAGTGCGCCCCAGTGGCCGAAGTGGTCGACGTGCTGCAGCTGCCTGCCTTCCTGGCCCGCCAGACCGACCTGGTGGTGGCGCTGGCCAAGACTGGCAAACCGGTGAACATCAAGAAGCCGCAGTTCCTGAGCCCTTCGCAGATGCAGAACATCGTGCAGAAGTTCAAGGAAGCAGGTAACGACCAGTTGATCCTGTGCGACCGCGGCACCTGCATGGGCTACGACAACCTGGTTGTGGACATGCTGGGCTTTGGTGTGATGAAGCGCACCTGCGATGACCTGCCGATCATTTTCGACGTGACCCACGCCCTGCAGAACCGTGACCCTTCGGGTGCTGCTTCTGGTGGCCGCCGTGAGCAGGTGGTTGACCTGGCCCGTGCCGGCATGGGCGTTGGCCTGGCTGGCCTGTTCCTGGAAGCTCACCCGAACCCGGACCAGGCCAAGTGCGACGGCCCAAGCGCCCTGCCGCTGGACAAGCTGGAGCCGTTCCTGGCGCAGATCAAAGCGCTGGATGACCTGGTGAAGTCGTTCCCGCCGCTGGTTATTGGTTGAGTCGCTTTTACGTGATTTGAATGGGCCGGTACGCGCGAGTGTACCGGCCCTTTTTGTTGGCATTCAGGGTTTGGCTTGGGTATTGCGGTGTAACGGAAACCGAGTGCCCGAAGATTCTGTGACAGGCAGCCTCAGCCCCTCATCCCCAACTCAGCATCATCCATCAGCGCCTTGGCCATCGCGCTCAGGTAATGCGAAGCCCAGATCATCATCGGCTTCTCATCCATCAGCCCAACGATGGTCAGCTCGCGCACATACCCCATCAACTCCGAAGCCTGCTCACGGGCATCCTGGCAAGGTATACCCGGCTCGATGCGGAACAAGGGATGGCTCTGGTGCTCACCCTGAAAAAACGTGGTCACACCTGCTGTGACATGGGTAACGTCTGTAGTCATTGCCGTATTCCCCTCAATGCAGGCCGTTAGTACGCTCCAAGGCCAGCGACAGCGCATCCGACTGCCCCCAGGCAATCTGCATGGCCCGCAGCCCGTTTACCATCAACTCACGGGTGGCCTCATCCTCGATTGCGTAGAGGGCCATGTGGCAGTGGTTGTAGGCCAGCATCAGGTAATGGGTGACGTTCATGACCACGTGATCGATTGGCACGATGCGCTCGCTGATGGCGCTGGAGAGGGTCTTGTCGGAGGGAAGGTCGAAATTATGGGGTGGATCGGGGACGATTTTTTTCATGAGCAACTCCTGAACGCTTGAGTCTGCCTCTTCCGTTTCCACAGGAAGGGTGGCAGCTGTACACGGAGTGGAAACCCGAGTGCATTCAGGAAAACTCGGTAGGCACGAGGCCTTCCGGGTACAGCCGCCATTACACGACAAACCCGAAATGCTTTTGGCGGGTTTCCACACCCGATCGCTGAACCGACAGCGACCCAAAGAGGCTAATGGGCAGCGGTTTCAGGAACAATCAGACGCGTGTCGACAGAACGTGTAGGGTATTTCCTCAGGCTGGGCGCCACCAGTCCTGATTCGTAGGAAACTTCTGAATTAACGAGTGGATCTATGCCTCTCCGTATCCATCGCACCCTGCTCCACGATGCCTGAAGTATCCCTCGCATCCCCCTTCCTTTAGAATGACAAATACCTGCATAAGATGCTGAATTGGCACCGTTTTGGAAAACGAGCAGCTAGTCTGCATAGAAGCGTCACACGACATGGATCAAAGCTAGGGGTTTGAAATGGTTTCTCAGAATCACGGCGTTACTGACACACCGTTGGTGACAGTGATCATCGCGTCCTACAACCACGCGCGTTACATCGAAGCCAGCATCAACAGCGTCGTCAACCAGACCTACAAGAACATCGAACTTCTAGTAGTGGACGATGGTTCCAAGGACGACAGCCCTGCAGTGCTCAAGCGGCTGCAGGCACAACACGGCTTCGATCTGCGCTTCCAGGCCAACCAAGGCCTGGCGCGTACCCTGAACGACGCGATTGCACGCGCCAAGGGCGACCTGATCGTGCCTTTCGGCTCAGACGACATCATGCTGCCCCACCGTATCGCCACCCAGGTGGAGTACATGCACGGCAAGCCTGAAGTAGGCATCTGTTCGGCCAACATCGAAACCATCGACCATGACGGCAAGGTGATGGGCGCGCGCGAACAGCGTAAACGCAACCTGCCCTTCCGCCGCCTGGACTTCGACGACCTGTGGCTGGACCGCAAGCCAGGCCCCATGGCTGCCACCCTGATGCTGCGCCGCGAAGCCCTGGAGAAGGTCGGTGGCTTCAATGCCGATATCCGCCTGGAAGACGTGTACATAGAACTGTCGATCGCACGGGCCGGTTACTACATCGACGTGCTGGGCGAGGTGCTGGCGCAGTACCGCGACCACCCGACCAACACCTTCAAGAACGGCCGCTTCATGGTCGACAACGTGCTCAAGACCTACGCACACTTCAAAGACCACCCGCAGTACGAGCAGGTGTGCATGAAGTTCCGCAACTCCATGGTGCTCAAGTACGCCAACCGCGACAAGCAACTGACGCGGGAGATCCTGGCTGATATCCCGCTCAAGTACTGGAACAGAAAGACCTTGCGTGGCCTGTGGCGGCTGCTCTGGTCTTAAGCGGGCTTTTTACCGGCCCGGTGTATCAGCCACTGGGCGTAGACCACGGCCATTGGCATCCAGATCAGGAACCAATGCTCTTTCGGGCGTGACATGAAGGCGCTGCCTTCGGTCAGCCCTGACGCAAAGCCGAAGATCAGCCAGGTTGCCGCAAGCGTAACCCCTGGGTGCTGGCGGTAAGCCCAGCAAAAGCGCATGGCCAGGCCGTAGAGCACCAACCAGAGCACCAAGCCCACGACCCCACCGGCATACAGCACGCCCAACTCGATGTTGTGCGGGTCGGCCAGCGTCTGCTCAAGGCCTGGAATGATCACCGTCATCGGGGCGTCGTAACCATGGCCAAGCCAGGGGTGTTCACCGATCTGGCGCAGCGATTCCATCCAGATTTCGGGGCGGTAGGACACGCCACGCTGGGTGATCGCTTCAGGGTAGAGCACCGCAACCCCGACCAAGGCCAGGGCCACGGCCGCCATTGCGATCAAGCCGTGGCGCCGGTCACCCACGATCAGCAACCAGCCCAGTGCAGCCGCCAGCCCGATCAACGGCGTGCGCGAGCCCGTGGCCAGGATGGCCATGCCCAGTACCGCCAGGCAGGCAAGTGCCAGGATGTTGAGCGCGCCGCGCGTCTGGAACCAGGTCGCCAGCCATATAGCAGCGAAAGCGCCGAACACATGGGCAGTCAGCAAGGGGTTATAGAGTGCGCCGTAGCCATCCAGGCGCCCACCCTCAGCCGCCTGCCAACCCAAGAAGTAGATCAGCGAACCACCAGCGGCCACTGCGGCAAACAGGGCAGCCAGGCGCACACACTGGTGAAGCTGCGACGGTGACTGCAAGCTGATGAGGCCGGCCGACAGCAACACCATGGCGATGTACAACGGCCGCTTGAGCAAGCTGCCGACCGAGTTTTCCGTGTCGGACCAGGCAATACTCAGCAGGGTGTAGGCAGAGAACACCAGGAAGGCAATGAACAGCGGGTTGCCAAACAACGCCTTGGCCTGCCGTGGCTGCAGGATCAGGACGATCAAGGTGGGCGCGGCAAGCAGCAGGTAAAAAAGCTTGTGATACAGCGAGCGGTCCCACGCCCAGAACATCCCGGTCAGCAGCGCCAGCCAGCCCAGCGGCAACACATAGCGCGTGATCATGCCTGCCCAGCGTTGAGCCGGCGACTGTATCGACACATCAATTGACATCTAGCATCCTCTGGCAAACGGGAATGTTCAGTGTGAGCCCTGCATTCCAATGTAAGGATCGTAGGGCTCGCTGAACGCCACCCATATTGAAAGGTTGCTTTGAAGCGGCTGCAGGTATCAGCTGCGGATCTCAGCCACCACTGCTGCCAAGGCTTGGGCGGGGTCTGCCGCCTGGCTGATCGGGCGGCCGATCACCAGGTAATCCGAGCCGGCATCCAAAGCCTGGCGCGGGGTCAGAATGCGGCGTTGGTCATCTTGCGCGCTGCCAGCGGGGCGAATGCCCGGGGTTACCAACTGCAGCGACGGGTGCGCAGCCTTGAGCGCCGGCGCTTCCAGTGCCGAGCACACCAGCCCGTCCATGCCGGCCTTCTCGGCCAGCGCCGCCAGGCGCAGCACCTGCTCTTGCGGTTCGATGTCCAGGCCGATGCCGGCCAGGTCTTCACGCTCCATGCTGGTCAGTACGGTCACGCCGATGAGCAGTGGCTGCGGGCCGCTACGCTTGGCCAGCACTTCGCGGCAGGCCGACATCATGCGCAGGCCGCCGGAGCAGTGCACGTTTACCATCCACACGCCCATTTCGGCGGCAGCCTTCACGGCCATGGCGGTGGTGTTGGGGATATCGTGGAACTTGAGGTCCAGGAACACCTCGAAGCCCTTCGCGCACAGGGACTCGACAATGCCGGACGCGCTGCTGGTGAACAGCTCCTTGCCAACTTTAACCCGGCACAGGGCAGGGTCGAGCTGGTCGGCCAGTTTCAGGGCGGCGTCACGGGTGGGGAAATCCAGGGCGACGATCAGGGGCGTCTGGCAGGCGGACATGGTCGGGGTCTCTTGGCAAGTCGTAAACGGCGCGCATTGTAAACGAAGTGGCCCAGGCTTTGGGGCCCGCGGGTCACGAGATTTGGCCAAGCCACGCCCGGCTCCTATAATTGAACCAACGAATACGGCCATTGCTCAACATGCATACACGCCACGTTGCGTGCGATCACAGGAGATAACCCCATGCCTTGGTACGCCTGGCTGATACTCATCTTAGCCCTTGGCTCGATCGTGGGCGGGCTGATGATGTTGCGCGATACGGCGAAGAAGCTGCCCTTGACCGATGAGCAGTTGAAGAAGGTACACGAGCGCAATGCCGAGGCGGATGCCAAGGATGCGCAGGACCGCTAGGGCTGGGGTATGGACCGAGCGCCGCGCGGGCGGCGCTCGAACTCAAGGGCGCTAGCACAATCAGGACGAGCTAGCGGAAGCCCACGCCCCTACTCCACCGTCAACTTGTCGCGATTGCGCTCGAGCAGCGCATTGCCGATGCCTTTGATCTCCAGTAACTCGTCCACCGACGCGAACGGCCCGTGGGCATCCCGGTAGGCGACGATCGCTTCAGCCTTGGCCTTGCCGATGCCGTTGAGCCCCTGCTGCAAGGTGATTGCATCTGCACGGTTCAAGTTCAGCCGGCCAGCCGCGGCCGCCGCTTGAGCCACCACAGGTGCCGGCTCGGCCATCATTACGTTGGCCGCCGGCGCGGCGCTTGCCGCCATGGAAAGACCAGCGAACAGTGGCAGGAACAGGTAGGAAAGAACGGTATTACGCATTGCGGACACTCCTTCGAGAAAGTTTACGAGGCAGCGTTTCCTTGGCTGCCCGGTAAAACTAACGGCTCGAAGGCCACTGAGAAAGCACGCTGATCAACCGATTGGTTACCAAATTCAACAGCTGACAGCACACAATGGCGTCAGCTGTAGGAAGGCGCCCAGCGCGTTGAAAGAGCAAGGCCAGGGCTAGCGGTCCCGACGCTGCTGCTGGTAAACCCAGTCGACAATGTCACCCTCTGGCGAGTAGCCGCTGACCAGTTCGCGCAGCAGTTGCCGCACGCGGGTGAAGTCATCTTCGGCCACGGCCTTGAACAGCATGGCCAAGCGCTCGCGCAATACGTCCCAGGCGATGAAGTCTTCGTTGGCCGCCATGATCATCGGGTGCGCCGTTGGGGAGACGTCATCGCCAATCAGCAACTCTTCATAAAGCTTCTCGCCGGGCCGTAGCCCGCTGAACTCGATGGCAATGTCACCGTGCGGGTTATCCGGGCTGCGCACACTGAAGCCCGACAGGTGGACCATCTTTTCTGCCAGCTCGACGATTTTTACCGGCTCGCCCATGTCCAGCACGAACACATCGCCGCCCTGCCCCATGGCCCCCGCCTGCACCACCAGCTGCGCAGCCTCGGGGATGGTCATGAAATAGCGGGTGATCTTGGGGTGGGTCACCGTCAGCGGGCCACCGGCTTTGATCTGCTGATGGAACAACGGAATCACAGAACCGGAAGAGCCCAGCACATTGCCAAAGCGCACCATGGTGAAGCGGGTTTTATTCACCCGGGAAATCTTGCTGCTGTCGCCATACATCACCGGCGCCGCTTCGCGGCTCAGCGCCTGCAGGATCAACTCGGACAACCGCTTGGAGCTGCCCATCACGTTGGTCGGGCGTACGGCCTTGTCGGTGGAGATCAGCACAAAGTTGGCCACCCCCGTCTGCAGCGCGGCCTGCGCCGTGCACAGCGTGCCGAACACATTGTTGAGGATGCCTTCGGCCACGTTGTGCTCGACCATTGGCACGTGCTTGTAGGCCGCCGCGTGATACACGGTGTCCACCCGCCAGGTGCTCATCACATCGGCCAGGTGCTGCTGGTTACGCACCGAACCCAGAATCGGCAACAACTGCACCGCCAGCGACTCGCGCGTAATGCGCTGCTCAAGCTCGGTGAGGATGCTGTACAGGTTGAATTCACTGTGGTCGAACAGCAGCAGGGTCTTGGGCTCCAGCCCGATGATCTGCCGGCACAGCTCGGAGCCGATCGAGCCGCCCGCGCCGGTCACCAGCACGGTACGCTTCTTGTTGCAGCGCCAAAGCAGTTCATCCTGCGCCGGCACCGGGTCGCGGCCCAGCAAGTCGGCAATGTCGACATCCTGGATGTCATCGACCTTTACCCGGCCACTGGCCAGGTCGGCAAACGCCGGCACACTGCGCACATGCAACGGGTACGGTTCGAGGAAGGCAAGGATCTCTTTGCGCCGCGCACGTGAAGCGGTTGGCAGCGCCAGGAGGATTTCCTGGGCGCCGGTTTCTTTGATCATCTGTTCAAGGTGCTTGGGCTTGTACACCTGCAGGCCGGAAATGACCCGGTTGGCCAGGTCGCCGTCATCGTCAATGAAGGCCACGGGGCGCATCACACGCCCCATGCGCAATGCCGCCAGCAACTGGTTGCCGGCCGTGCCTGCGCCGTAAATGGCAACTTTGACCTGGCCATCATCGCGGTTGGTAAAAGGGATTTGATGAGCACCGCTGAACCAGTCGCCCAGAAAATACTGGCGCATGATCAGGCGCAAGCCGCCCATGATGACCAGGCTCAGCCACCAGTAATTGAAAATGATCGAACGCGGCACGATGACCTGATGGTTGCTGTACCAATAGACCACCACAGCCAGTATCAAGGAGGACAAGGTGACCGCCTTGATGATGGCAACCAGCGCGTCATTGCCGAAGTAGCGCATCACCGCGCGGTACATGCCAAAGCGGATGAACAGCGGAATGGCCACGACCGGCGCAGCCAGGAACAGCCAGGTGTGTTCGATGATGGGGTTGTACATTTCATCGATGCCCAGGCGCACGATGAACGACAGCCACAGTGCAAACCAGATAAGCACGACGTCGGTGCACACCTGTATCAGGCGCTTCTGACGCCGGGACAGGTTCACCAGGTACTGGCGCACCCTGTCTTTGTTCGCGTCACTCATCCGGTTCTCCTAAGCCACATATGCCCCAGTCCATTCTGGCCATGTTATTCGCGTTTGCCTGCGCGATACTTGATCGCCAGCAGTGTAAGAGGCGCGTAGGCAATCAAGGTTCCCGTCGCGCCATCAAGCTTGAACAGCAGCACGGCTGCAGCCACGGGCAGCAACCAGCCGATATTGATGGCCGCCACCGCCAGGCTGACGGGCAGATGGCTGCCGTATTGCCGCGACGCATACTGGTAGGCATGGCTGCGATGGGCTTCATAGACTTTTTCGCCCCGCAACAGGCGCCGCCCCAATGTGAACGTGGCATCCACCACGAACACACCCATAAGTATTAACCACCCCCAGAATAATAGCGGGTTTATCCAGGCTGCCTGCAATGCCAGCAGGCCCAGCACGATACCCAGGAAACCACTGCCGGCATCGCCCATGAATATGCGCGCCGGGGGGAAGTTCCAGGCCAGGAAACCCGCCACCGTCGCTGCCAGCAGCAACGGCAAGGCAATCGCCTGTGGGTTGCCGGTAATCGCGTAGAGCAGGCAACCGCCCAGGCACACGCAAATGGCCTCGATACTGGCAATACCGTCGATGCCATCCATGAAGTT
This sequence comes from Pseudomonas putida, assembly GCF_016406145.1. NCBI lineage: Bacteria > Pseudomonadati > Pseudomonadota > Gammaproteobacteria > Pseudomonadales > Pseudomonadaceae > Pseudomonas > Pseudomonas putida. Next base: position 1,554,414 of record NZ_CP066306.1, on the reverse strand, counting down.
GTAGAGGTTCAGCAACCAGACCAGGTACAACGCGGCGAGGATGGCGCCTAGCCAGGCAATGCCCAGCGGCAGGCCGAACAGCGTGATGGCAGGCATGCCCCCCAACCAGTACAACCCCCAGGCGGCCGCCACAAAGTGGCCGAGCAAGCGCCAGCGTGCGGCGATGTGCCCGTGGTCATCCATGAAGCCGATCAGCGCAACCAGCCCCCCGGCCCCGAGCAGGCCGACCAGCAACCCGACTGCGACCACCCCGCTCCACCCCAGCACCAGCAGGGCGGCCAGGAATGTGATGACGAACGCCAGGCCGCCACCGCGTGGCGTGGGCAAGGTGTGCGAACTGCGCGCATTGGGGATGTCCAGCAAGCTGCGCGCCAGCGCGTAACGCCGAAGCCCTGCGGTCAGGGCTAGGGAAATGAGACCAGCAGCGATAATCAGCCAGATCATGGGCGGTGGGTTTCCAGAAAAGAGCGGGCGGTGGCGTCAAGCCCCTGCTGCAAGGTAAACGGGGGGCGCCAGCCCAGCAGCTGCTGATTCTTGGCAATGTCCACCTGCAACGACCCGAGCAAACGCTGGGCCAGGTCGTGCCGGCCGAGCAGATTGGCGGCGCGCTGGAGCAAGGCCGGGGGCACCGGCAACAGCCGCGCCGGGCGGCCGAGCGCACGCCCCAGGGCACGCAAGAGCTCGCTCAAGGAAACATCCTCACCATCGCTGGCCATGAAGGTCTGGTTACGGGCCTGTGGGTGATCGATGCAGGTAACCACAAGATCCACGAGGTTTTGCACCGAGACCAGGCTACGCCGGTTGTCGACAGCCCCCAGCGGCAAAGGCACCCCGCGCTGCACCCAGCGCATCATGCTGTGGAAGTTGGCTTTGACCCCAGGGCCATAGACCAGCACCGGCCGGATAATCACAACCTCCATCCCGGTGGCCACGGCTAGCTGGCACAACGCCTGCTCCGCTTCATGTTTGGAAATGCCGTAGGCATCCAGTGGCATGGCCGCGTCATCGGCGCGCAGGGGCCGGCCTGCAATACTGGCCTCGCCGTTGACCTTGACCGAGCTGATGAACACGAAGCGCCGTACGCCTGCCGCGGCGGCTTGCCGGGCGAGGTTGAGCGTGCCCTCGACATTCACCCGACGGAACGCGGCCAGGCTGTCAGCGGCGGTTTCTTTCATCACATGCACGCGCGCGGCGGCGTGCACCACGGCATCGACGCCGGCCAGAGCTTCACGCCAATCGGTCGTGGCGGCCAGGTCGCCTACGGTGACCGCCGGTATGTCCGCCGGCCCCGTCCCAGCATGGCGCAAAGCCGCCCGAGGGGCGTAAACACCTATTGACGCCAGCCTGCGGCAGAGCGCGCTGCCGACAAAACCGCTGGCGCCGGTGACAAGAATGGTTTGTCTATCCATGAGTGAACATCCAGCCCGCAGGCGTAACATTAGTGCACGGGCAGCCGGCCCCCTGGGAATCAGGCGTGGCCTTGCCTGCCTTGTAACAGGCTACGGTAAAGTTCGGCGTAAGAGGCGGCCATCAAAGGCGCGGTAAACACCTCTTCATAGCGCTGCAACGCCTTGGCCCCCATGGCCTGGGCCATGGCTGGGGCGTCCCACAGGCGCTGCATGGCCTGTGCGAGCGCCGTGGCATCCCGGGGCGGCACCACCAGCCCGGTCTGATCGGCCAGGTTGATGAACGTGGTACCCGAGCCCATTTCACAGGAAATCAGCGGCTTGCCATACATGGCAGCCTCCAGCAGCGAAATGCCGAACGACTCGGAGCGCAGGTGCGACGGGAACACGAAGCCGTAGCACAGCTCCAGCAGCGCGGCTTTGTCTTCATCGGGCAGCCCGCCGAGAAAGTGCACATTTTCCAAACCCAGTTCGGCTGCCTGCTGCTTAAGCTGCCCTTCAAGGAAGCCCCCGCCCATGATCGCCACTGGCAAGCCATTGAGTTTTGCGGCCTGCAGCAAATAGTCAAGGCCCTTGTAGTAGCGCAACGCGCCGACGAACAGGAAAAACCGCTCACCCAACCGCGCGCGCCAGTACGCCAGCTTTTGCGCGGATGCCTTGGGGTAGGTCGACCGGTCCAGGCCATAGGGGATGATCGAGACCTTGTCTTTGAAGCGCGTCAGCACCGGGCTATGCGCGGCATAGTTGGGCGATGAGGCGACAACCCGGTCCACGCTCTGGAAAAACCGGTGCATCAACGGCTGGTAGAGTTTGAGCAACCACTTCTGCTTGACGATATCCGAGTGGTAGCTCACCACAGACGGCTTGTTCACCCGTGCCATGAAATGCACAAGGTCCATGTACGGCCAGGGGAAATGGTAATGCACGATATCCGCCTCCCTGGCCAGCTCGGTGAAGTCTTTGAGCGCCGACAGCGAGAAGCCGGTAGAGGCTAGGTGCAGGTCAAGCTTGGCGCGGTGGGCCAGGTGGTTGGCCACCGGCTGGTTGCGCGCCGCCCCGCGGTTGCTGAGGTAGAGCACTTGCGAATCGATACCTTCGGCTCGGCAACCTTCGGCGATCTGGAAAATGACCTGCTCGATACCGCCCATGGAGTCGGGGTAGTAGGTCTTGAAAAAATGCAGAACCTTGATCATTGCCCTTCCCTGACTTTGCGGTAAACCTCGAGGGTGGCTTGCGTGCAGCGCTCCCACGAAAACCCGCCGGCATGGCGCAGCCCCTGCTCTACGGCGGCCGCGCGCCAGGCTTGATCCTCAAGCCCGCGCTGCAACAGCGCCGTCAGGCCGTCCACGTCATCGGGCGCGCACATCAAGGCGGCCTGGCCTGCCACTTCAGGCAGCGACGAGCTGTTGGAACACACCACTGGCACCCCGGAGCTCATGGCTTCGAGCACGGGCAAACCGAACCCTTCGTAATGCGAGGGGAAGGTGAACAACCGGGCCCCGGCAAACAGCAACGGCAGGTCTTGGGCGGCAGCGAAACCCAGGTAACGGGCCCAGCCCTGCTGCTGCGCCTGGGCGATGCGGGCGTGGATCGCTTCGCTGCGCCAACCGTGGTAGCCGGTAAGCATCAGCGGCCAGCGCTGGCGCAGCGCCAGCGGTAACCTGCCGTAGGCGTCCAGCAAGGTTTCGATGTTCTTGCGTGGCTCGATGGTGCCCACGAACAGGCTGTAACCGCCTGGCTCCAGGCCATGACGGGCAAGGGTTTCGCGGAGCATTTCGGGGCTACGCGGGTAGAACTCCGGCGAGCTGGCCAGCGGCACCGCATGGATGCGCTCGATGGGCCAGGCAAAGTAATCGGCCAGCTCCTGACGGGTGTAATGCGAATCGGTGATCAACGCATCGGCGCGCTCCAGCGTAAGCATGAGCTCTTTTTGCAGGTAACGCGCAATCTGCGGCGCATGGCAGTGCGCCCAGGTGAACGGTGACAAGTCGTGGAAGGTCGCCACACTGCGGCCGGCGAAGGGCGGCAGGTAGTAATTGGGGCTGTGGTAGATGAATTCTTCATAGCCCTGCAACGCCCGCTTGCGCAAAAAGGGCATCAGCCGGCGATACGCTTCGACCGCCAAGGCGTTCTTCTGCACGAAACGCTTGAGGCCATGCACGGCATCGGACTGGTCCGAAGGCTGGGGCAGGCCTGGCAGGAAGCGCCGCCCGGCAAACAGCTGCAGGTCGGTGATCTCGCTACTTTTCTGCAGCCGCGACGCCAGTTCGTAGGTATAGCGCCCAATGCCGGTCAGCGGGAAGCGGATCGGCTCGACGGAAAGGATGAGCTTCATTTACCCGCAAGCATCCAACCCAGGGTTTCATCCAGTGTCGGGGTTTGCCAGCCGGGTACCAGGCTACGCAGCAGGCTGTTGTCGCCGCACAAGGTCTTGACCTCGTTGGCGCGGACAAAGGCCGGGTTCACCTGCACGTCGATCTGGTGCCCGGTAATGGCCGAGCATTTAGCGATGACTTCGCGCAGCGAATGGGTTTGCCCGGAGCTGACGTTCACCGTCTGCCCCAGCGGGCGCGCTTCGATCAGCCCGCGGTAAGCCTGCACCACCGCACGTACGTCGCTGAAATCGCGCCATACGTCGAGGTTGCCCAGTTCGATGGTGCCTGCCTTGCGGCTGAAGTGCGAAACGATCTTGGGCAGCAGGAAGTTTTCTGCCTGCCCAACACCTGTGTAATTGAAGGGGCGCGTGATGACGATTGGCAGGCGGTCGAACCACAACCGCGCCATGTATTCCATGGCCAGCTTGCTGACCGCGTAATCATTGGCGGGCGCCGGCGGCGTCTGCTCGCCCAGCATCCCTTCGGAAACATTGCCATATACGTTGGCACTGCTGGCAATCAGCACACAGTCCGGTGCCTTGCCGCAGGCTGCGATGGCTTCGAGCAGGTTGCGCGTGCCTACCAGGTTGACCTGGTAGAACGCATCGGCTGCGCCGTGCCCGACAAACGCAATGGCAGCCAGATGCACGATGACATCCGGCTGCACTTCGGCCAGCAACGCACGCAGGCCCGGGCCGTCGGTAAGGTCGACCTGGTGGTAGTCCGGGGCATCCAGCACCTGGCTGCCCGTACCGACTACTTCATAGCCACTGGCTCGCAACTCGGCCGCCATGTAGCGGCCGGTGAAACCCTGAATCCCTGTGATAAGCGCGCGTTTACTGGCCATTTGCATCAGAACGAGAACCCTTTTTCGTTACGACGCAGGTCGGCTTCGACCATCATGCGGCACAGCTCTTCCAGGCTGGTTTTTGGCTCCCAACCCAGTACTTCCTTGGCCTTGGCCGGGTTGCCGATCAGCAGCTCCACTTCGGCAGGGCGGTAGAATTTCGGGTTGATCACGACCAGCACCTTGCCGGAAGCGGCGCAGGTACCCTGCTCTGCCTCGTCCTTGCCGCTCCAGTTGATTTCGATGCCGGCGGCCTTGAAGGCCATGGTAACGAAGTCACGAACGGTTTCAGTACGGTTGGTGGCCAGTACGAAGGTGTCTGGCACCTCAGCCTGCAGCATGCGCCACATGCCTTCGACGTATTCCTTGGCAAAGCCCCAGTCGCGCTTGGCGTCGAGGTTGCCCAGTTCCAGCTTGTCGAGCAGGCCGAGTTTGATCTTGGCTACCGAATCGGTGATCTTGCGGGTCACGAACTCACGGCCGCGCAGGGGCGACTCGTGGTTGAACAGGATGCCGCTGGTGGCGAAGATGTTGTACGACTCACGGTAGTTGATGGTCATCCAGTGAGCGTACAGCTTGGCCACGCCGTAAGGGCTGCGCGGGTAGAACGGGGTGGTTTCTACCTGCGGGATTTCCTGCACCTTGCCGAACATTTCGGAGGTGGAGGCCTGGTAGAAGCGCACTTTCGGGTTAACGATGCGGATGGCTTCGAGCAGGTTGACCGCGCCCAGGCCGGTGATTTCGGCGGTGGTCAGCGGCTGTTCGAACGACACGCCAACGAAGCTTTGCGCAGCGAGGTTGTACACCTCGGTGGCTTCGGTGGTTTGCAGCAGGCGGATGCTGGCCGACAGGTCGGTGAGGTCGTACTCGACCAGGTGCAGGTTGGGGTTGGTGTGGATCCCCAGTTCCTCAATGCGCCAGAAGTTGACCGAGCTGGTGCGACGGTAGGTGCCATAGACCGTGTAGCCCTTTTCCAGCAGCAGTTCCGCCAGGTAGGCGCCGTCTTGACCAGTGATCCCAGTGACGATTGCTTTCATGCGACTTAACCAACTCCGATAGTGCCGTGCGGGCATGTGTGATTATTAGACCGGCGCGGGCTGTTCCTGCCGCGCGCACGTTAAGGTTCGATGACGGAGTATACATCTGTTGGGCGAAGTGCTCGACTCAGAAAAAGCTTGTGTTGGGTAGCGGGTAATTTTTGCCTCGGCGGTAGGCGTGGTTGGTGGGCGCAGGTGCCTGGCGAGGGATTTTGCAGGGCCTGTGAGAGCGAGCGCCGCGCGGGCGGCGCTGGCCCCCTCCACCGTTCAATTCAGCGCAGCCGCGCCATCAACACGCGCCACATCGCCACCAGGCAGGCTGGTCTCAGGCACCGGGCTCAACCACACGTTGACGTTGTCCACGCTTTCCTGGTTCAACTCCCCTGCCCAGCGATTGAGCAGGAACAGGTTAGTGATGAAATCGTATTGCGACCTCAACAGATCACGCCGCGCCTTGAACTCGTTCTGTACGGCCGTCAGCACATCCACGGCGTTGACCACGCCGTAGGTGAACGCCTTTTGCGCGGCAACGCTGGACTTCTGCGCCGAGGACAAGGCATTACGGTTGGCGCGGATCTTCTCGACACTGGACTGGGCAGTGAGGTACGCCGTGGTGGTTTCTTTAACCACTTGGCGGCGCACACCTTCCATCTGCTCTTCGGCCGCCAGTTGCTCGTCATACAGCCCACGCACCCGGGCAGAGGTGGAACCGCCGCTATAGATCGGGATTTTCACCCCGAACGTGGCCACATAACTGTCGCTGCGCGGCGCCTGGGTATTGTCGTAACCCTGGTCACTCTGCTGTGCACTCAAGCTCAGGGACAGCTGAGGATAATGCTCGCCCTTGCCCTCGCGCACCGCAGCATTGGCGGCCTCGGCGCCGCTTTGCGAAGCCTTGAGCATCGGGTTGGTTTCAACCGCCTGGGTAATCCAGCTTTGCAGCGGGCGCGTCGGCGCCTGCAGTGCCACATCATTACGCACCCGACTCAGCGGTTCGTTGATCGGCCGCCCGACAATTTCGGCCAGTGCCTCACGGCTGACCTGCACCTGGTTGCGTGCGTCGACCTCTTGCGCCGCCAGCGAGTCGACACGCGCCTGCATGTCGAGCTTGTCGGTGATCTTGGCCATCTGCCGGTCGAACATCATGCTGACGCGGTCGAGGTTCTTTTGCGTGGCGCGGCGCTCGGCCTGCACCAGCGCCAGCTCATCGTCTGCCGCCAAAGCAACGAAGTAGCGCTTGGCCAGGTCGACGGTCGCTTCGGCCAAGGTATCCTCGGCCTGCTGGCCTTTCTGGGCCTTGACGCTCTTGGACTTCTGGTAACGCTCCCAGGCCGGCTTGTTGTACAGGTACTGGGTCAGGCTGAGCGAGTAACTTTCGTTGTTATAGATGTCGCGCGACAGTTCATTCTTGCGCAACACGCGGCTGGAGTTAGCGTTGGCCGACACCTGCGGCAGCAAACCACCCAGGGCTTCACGCTGCTGCTCAGCCGCCGAACGCGCCCGGGCGTAGGCGGCCAGCACGCGGGGGTCTTCCAGGCGGGCCTCGCGGTAGAGCCCTGCGAGGTCCAGGGCGTAGGTCGATGCGGCGACACCTTTTGGCATTTCGCCCTGGGACTCCACCGCCATCGCCTGCCAGGCGGTCATGCAAATCAAAACACCAGGTAGCAAACGCAGCACAATCATTCCTCGATCAGCGATTCAGCGAACATGTTGCGCGCCGGTTTCAGCAGGTACTGCAGCATCGTGCGGTCGCCTGCGTTGATCAGGACATCAGCTGGCATGCCGGGTTGTAGCTTGCGGTTGCCGAGTTTTTCCATGCCGTCCTCCGTGACCTTAACCCGGACCAGATAGTACGGGTCACCCGTACGTTCCTCAGTCAGGCTATCCGCGGAGATACGGATCAGCGTGCCTTCGATAACCGGGGTTGTCGCTTGGTTGAAGGCACTGAAACGGATATCCGCCGTTTTGCCAAGCTCAAGGCGGTCGATGTCTTTGGTCGCGACCTTGGCTTCGACCACCAGCTCCGAAGAGGCCGGGACGATATCGAGCAGTGGTGTGGCCGCACTGACCACACCGCCGATGGTGTGCACCTTCATGTCCAGCACCATGCCGCTTTCGGGTGCGCGGATCACCACCCGCGACAGGCGGTCACGCAGCGCAGCTTCTTTTTCCTGCAGGTCGAACACCTGGGCCTGTACTTCGGAGAGTTCGTTGGCCACATCCGAGTCGAATTTCTTCTTCAACTGCACGATCTGCAGCTCGGTTTCGCCGATCTGCAGCTTGGTCTTGGTGATGGTCGACTCATGGTCGGCCACTTCGGTCTTGAGCAGGTCGAGCTTGCGCTCCTGCTCAAGCAGGCGCTGGTTGTCGACGAAGCCTTCGGCCAACAGCTCTTTGAGCTGCTTGATTTCACCGGTGTAGGACTTTTCCAGGTTGCGCTTGGTGCGGATCATGTCGTTGAGGCCAGCGATCTGCTGCTTCATCTGCTCGATGCGCTCGCGGTTGACCGAGATCTCGCCTTGCAACGCATCGTGCCGCGCCTTGAACACCTGCTGCTCACCGGCCAGGGCTTCCATGGCCCGGTCCGAATCGGTGCCGTCCATGGTTACAGGCGGGATAGCCTGTAACCCATCGCGCTCGGCGCGCAAGCGCGCTTCTTTATAGCGAGCCACGATCAGCTGGTTACGGGTGGACTCGTACTCGGAGCTAAGCTGAGCTTCATCCAGCACGATCAGCGGGTCGCCCTGCTTGACCATGTCACCGTCACGGGCCAACAGTTCCTTGACGATACCGCCTTCCAGGTGCTGCACGGTCTTGCGGTAGTTTTGCACAGTGACAACGCCGGAACCGTGTACGGCATTGCTCAACGGGGCGACGGCAGCCCAGGTGCCAAAAATGCCGAAAGTAACGAAAACGATGGTCAGGCCGATGCGGCGAATACCGCGATCGGAGGTGGGCATGTCATCGAAATTGTGGTCGAACGTGGTGATTGCTTTGCTGCTCATCAAAAAATCCTTTTATGCGCCAGTGCTGGTCGTGGTGACGGGCGCAGCGGCAGGAGCCGCAGGGGGAGCCGGGCGAGGTGCGGTGGGCGCGACGGCCGGAGGTTGCGGCGCGGCCGGTTGGGCGACGCGCTGCTGGCCCTTGGCCTGCTGTGCGGCCAGCTCGGCGATGACGCGATCACGCTCGCCATACATCGAGATGGTGCCGCCAGCCATGACCAGGACGCGGTCCAGGCGCGTGAGGATGTTGGGGCGGTGCGACACGATGAACACCGTGGCGCCGGTTTCCTTGAGCTTTTGCAGGGCTACGCCCAGTGCGCGCTCGCCCACATCGTCCAGGTTGGAGTTGGGCTCATCGAGCACGATCAGGCGCGGGTTGCCATAAACGGCACGGGCAAGGCCGATGCGCTGGCGCTGGCCGCCTGAAAGGTTGACGCCGTCCTTACCAATCACGGTGTCGTAGCCGTCCGGGAGCATCAGGATCATTTCGTGCACACCGGCCATCTGCGCCGCCTGCACCACCTTCTGCGGGTCGACTTTGTCGAAGCGGGCGATGTTTTCGCTGATGCTGCCTTCGAACAGCTCGATGTCCTGCGGCAGGTAGCCGACGTAAGGGCCGAGGGCCTGCTTGTCCCAGGTCGAGATGTCGGCGCCATCCAGGCGCACCACGCCGTGCTGGGGTGGCCAGATGCCCATCAGGGCGCGCACCAGCGTGGACTTGCCCGCAGCGCTCGGGCCAACGATGCCGACGACGGAGCCGGCTGGCGCCACGAAGCTGATGCTGCGCAGTACCGGGGCCTTGGCGCCTGGGGGCGCGACAATCAGGTTTTCCACCTGGATGTGGCCTTCCGGGGCAGGCAGTGGCATGCGCTCCGGCTCTTTGTTGAGGTCGTCCATCACCTTGCTCAGGCGGTCGTACTGAACCTTGGCGGCGACGAAACCTTTCCAGCTACCGATCATCTGGTCGATGGGTGACAGCGCTCGGCCCAGCAGCAAGGAACCGGCCATCAGCAGGCCTGGGTTGATTTCGTGAGTCACTACCAGGTAAGCACCGATGGCCAGCATGATCGACTGCGACCAGGTGCGGAACGTCTTGGAAATCGAGGTGACCACGCCGCCCTTATCGCTTGCCTCTGACTGCAACAGCATGATGTTGCGCTGGCGCTTGGCCCAGCGATTCATCAGCGTTTCAAGCATGCCCATCGACTCGATGACTTCGGCATTGCGCAGGGTTTTGGTGGTGATGACGTTAGAGGCGACGTTCTCTTTGTTGGCAGTGGCCAACGCCTTGCCGGTCACGCGGTGGTTGACCACCGCCAAGACCGCGAGTGCTACACCGCACCCAAGCGTCATCCAACCGAACCAAGGATGGAACAGGAACATTACCGCTGTATAAATGGGAAACCATGGTGCATCGAAAAACGCAAAAAGCCCCGTACCGGTGAAAAACTGACGCAATGCGGTCAAATCGTTCAACGACTGCGCAGTGGCGTCCGAACCACCACTGTTCAGTGCGCGCTTGAAGCTGGCCCGATACACATCGCGGCTGAGCATCACATCCAAACGGTTGCTGATACGCACCATGATGCGTGAGCGCACCCACTCCAGCGCACCCATGGTGGCGACCAGAATGGTAAGAATAAGGGTAAGCATCAACAACGTGGAGGTGCTGCTGGAAGGTACGACGCGCCCGGACACCTGAATCATGAAGAAGGTGGGCACCAGCATCAGCGCATTGACGAAGAAGCTGAAGAAACCGACCGAAAGGAAGCTGCTTTTACAGGCTTTGAGTGCGGTTTGCAGGTTATTTTCGGATTGTGAACTCATGGTATCCATACTGAGAAAGACAAAAGCGGCCGGCAGTGTAACACCCAGCGAGAAGAACGCAGCCTGCCTTATCTGCAAGCGCGGCGCATGCACAGCCGATGAACAGTACTATTTATGAAAAAACGATGACATTCGTCAATAAACCGGCATAAAAAGGTTCATAACTGTTTACTTACGCAGCAGAAGGCCATCACTCATCATGAAGCCGACCAACGGCCCCCCGGTTCTGCGACAGCCTGCCGCACCTTAATTTTGACCGATATTAAATTGACTAACCGATAAACGGGCAAGATAAATCCTTGTTTTTACGAGAAAAAAATCATAACTCAAAGCTCATCACTACTCGCGCAGTCCCTTACCATACGCGGCCTGCGATCCTTAACCCGAGGATTTAGTTCAGTTTTTCGATGAATTTTTTTTTAGCTTTGTGAGTTGACAACATTTCCACATCCCTTCATCTTCGCCCCTCGCAAGGAGCCTTTACCGGCCGCTTCAGGTGTACGCACGGGTTTGAGCAAGTTAGCTACCGGTGTTTCGTTTAAAAGGAGCTTAACAACGCCATGTCTATGCCTTCCCAGCCCCTCGATGGCTTGAAGATCAGTTCCCGCGTTACATTGCTGGAACCGGGCATGTACATTTTTCGATATGCCTCGCAGCCGCCTGCCGACAAACCTGTGTGCATCGCGCTTCAACAAGCACCGCTAGGCAAAGGCTCGATCGATTTCTTCCCTGCAGAGGGCGTCAGCAAGAACATGCTGACCAAACTGGGCGACACCATTGTGGCCCGGGTCAAAGGTGGCGTGACCACCGTACTGATCACCGAATACCACATGTTCGACGACGTGATCGACCCGGTCGACCTGCGCATCGACCGCATCGACACCTCGCCCGCCATCATGCGCACTTTTGCCGTGGTGGCCAGCAGCGAACCAGCCCCAACCCTTACCGCAACCGCTGGCCCCACCGCTTTCGAGCTCACCGCGCACCTGCAACACACAGGCGAAGTGGTTTCCAGCGAAGGCCGCATCGGCACGCCCGGCAGCGACGAATTCATCGAGAGCTTCGCTATCAACTGGCCGAACAAGCCGGATGGCGTCGACCTGCTCTACACCTGCATGGTGGCCGGCTCCGGCCCCAGCCGTAATGTGTCCACCGGCACCTTCGTTGGCGCGCGAGGCGAAGGCCTGCCGCTGATCTGCGTGGGCTTCAGCCTGGTCGGGCCACAACGCAAACACTACGAATTGACAGGCCATATCGTGTTCGGCAATGCCGAGCCACAACGCCTGCTCGCCAATCAGATGATGCATGGCCCCACCGGCAACGAGCCGTTGGTGGCGCTGCATATCGCCGTTACTCCCGTTACGAAGATGAACGCTGCCCGCTCTAAGTCTCCGTGGGAAAACTCTGCGCAACCGCAGAACCTCAGTGCAACAAGCCAATTGGCTTGAAGTAACAGGAATACACCATGCAATACGATAGCCCCGTCTCGTCCACCGAGTTCCAGACCTTCCTGGCCGCTACCACCCTGTCCGACAGCACTGTTGACGCGATCAGCTCCCTGCTGGGCCTGGAAGCCGAAGGCACAACCGTTAACGTTGCAAGCTTCGACGGCGTGAACCTGGAGCTGCCAGCTGGCGGCGCCGTAGACGTTGTTACCGGCGAAATCGCTGGTGTTGCCGCCGACCTGCTCACTCTGGACCTGTCCGCAGCTGAAGCTGCCGGCGCTCGCGCTTACATCCTGGAAAGCGATGCCAGCCTGAACGTCACCCTGCAAGGCCAGTCGGGCAACGTTGCTCCAGCCGCTTTCGCTGCCCTGGCAGCCGACGTAGCTGTAGCCGCTGACGCCAACGCCGAAATCGGCCTGGTTGTCACCACTGGCAACGGCAACGACGTAATCACCGTCAATGGCGACCAGAACACCTTCATCGACGGCGGCGACGGTAACGACACCATCGTGACCGGCAACGGCAACAACACCGTTATCGCTGGCGCTGGCAACAACAACGTCAAAACTGGCTCGGGCAACGACACTGTCGTGCTGAGCGGTGAAGAGCACACCGACATCGTCGACACCGGCGCTGGCTACGACGTGGTTCAGCTGGACGGCTCGCGTGATGACTACGCGTTCGCCACCAACGCCAACTTCAACGTTACCCTGACCGGCAACCAGACTGCCTCGATCTCGAACGCCGAGTTCCTGACCTTCGTCAACGGCGAAGAAGTCGAGACCGTTGCTCTGGCCTACAGCGATGCTGAAGCCGCTGCACTGCGCCTGTTCCAAGGCGTACTGGACCGTGACGCAGACCTGGAAGGCGCCAAGTCCTTCGTTGGCCAAGTCAACAACGGCACTTCGCTGACCGACATCGCCAACGAGTTCCTGAACTCGAACGAATACGCCGGCGCCAACAACGCTACCGACGTGAACGAGCTGTATCAGGCGCTGCTGGGCCGTGCTGCTGACGATTCGGGTGCAAGCACCTGGACCGACATGCTGGCCAACGGTGGTTCGCTGGCTGACGTGGCTGCTGCTATCGCTGTTTCCAGCGAAGCTCAGACCCTGGACGCTTCGAACGGCGACTTCATCCGTGACCTGTACACCAACGTACTGGGCCGCGAAGCTGAGCAACAAGACCTGGACTTCTGGGTATCCTCGCTGTTCAACGGCGCAAGCCGTGCCGATGTTGCCAAAGACATCGTCACCTCGGACGAAGCTGGCGTTAAAGCCAACAACGACTTCATCGAGTCGCTGTACCAGTCCGCTCTGGACCGTGCTTCGGAAGAAGGCGAGAAGGACTACTGGTCTGCCCAGATCGCCCAAGGCGCTTCGCACGCCGACGTGGCCATCGGCATCGTTGGTTCCAACGAAGCTGTTGCAAACATCGACAACGTCGTTGTACTGCACGGCCAGGTGTAACTAGCCCTGCTGTAGCCAGGCATTCACTCCGCCGCAAGGCGGGGTGCATGCAAAAGGGGGCGACTTTCGGGTCGCCCCTCTTTTTATTTTTTGTAGCCAAGCCAAGCTTATGTCCAGACACCTCGACCATGGGCGAGAAACGCTCATGGACATGTTCCACCGCCATCGCCAAGCCAACGAGCAGGGCCTAGCGGCTGCTGCACTCGAGCGTGCCATGCAAACCGCCGAGTACCGGCCGGAAGCATTGGTGTGGAAAGGCATCGCGGCATTGCCGCAAACGCCTGAGCTGGCCTTTTTATTCTTTGCCAATGCCGCCAAGGCACTACCCGACCGGGCGGACATCCACGCCCTGATCGGCCGCAGCCTGCTGGCGCAAAAGCACTTCCAACTCGCCACGCGCTACCTGACCACGGCCTGGAAAACCCAGCCCAACGACCTCGCCCTGCGCATGACGCTGTGGCAAGCACGCAGCCAATCGGAAACTCCCGCCGAACTGCGCCGCATGGTGCTTGCCCACCTGCCTGACATTCACACCGGCCAGGAACTGGCACAAGTGCTTAAGCTGCTGGCCGCGCAACCTGACGCGCCCGGCACGGTCGGCGTGGTGCGCTACCTGCCCGAGCAGCGGGAGATACAAGGTTGGGCCGTAGACCTGGCCAACCTGCAGGCACCGGCAGCACTGAAAATCGAAGCCAACGGCAAGCAGTTCGACACCCAGGCCACTGCCCAGCACCCATTGCTGAGCGCCGCCGGGCTGCCTGCCACCCATGGCGGCTTGCGGGTGAGCGTGCCGAACCCGACTGCGGCCGTACACCTGCGCTTCGCCAACGGCACTGCACTGCTCGGCAGCCCCGTCTTCGCGATGCCGGCATTCGTACCGCCCGCCAGCGTGAACGGCGGCGGCGAACAGCAGCCAGTCGACGTGCTGATCCCCGTGTATGACGGCCTCAACGAAACCCTGGAATGCATCAACAGCGCACTGGAGGCGCGCAAGCTCAACCGCACCGCGCACCGGCTGGTGGTGATCGAAGACCAGACCCCCGTGCCCGCCCTGGCCAAGGCACTCAAAGTGCTGGCCGCCAAAGGTAAGATCACCCTGGTGCACAATGCCGTGAACCTTGGGTTCATCCGCAGCATGAACCGCGCCATGGCCCTGAGCCCGAACAAGGACGTGGTGTGGCTGAACGCCGATACCCGCGTGCATGGCGCCTGGCTCGACCGCCTGCGCCAGGTGGCCTACAGCGATGCCAGCATCGCCTCGGTCACCCCGTTCACCAACAATGGCGAGTTGATGAGCTTCCCGCAGAGCCGGGTGAGCCACGCCATGCCCTGCCCCAAAGCGCAAGCCGAACTGGATGACCTGGCCCGCCAAACCGACAGCCCGCCAATGGAAATAGAAACCGGTTGTGGCTTTTGCCTGTACATTAAGCGCGAGGCATTGGACCAGGTGGGCTATCTGGACGAAGTCCACCTTGCGCGTGGCTATGGCGAAGAAACCGACTGGTGCCTGCGCGCCCGCGAGCACGGCTGGCGGCACATGGGCGCGCCCAATGTGTTCGTGGCGCACCAGGGCGGCATCTCGTTCGGCGCCGAAAAGGCCCTGCGCGTGGCGCACAACAACGCCATTTTGCGCAAACGCTACCCAGACGCCTCCGCCCGCTACAACACCTTCTGCCTGCGCGACCCGATCAAACCGGCCCGCCAAGCATTACAAAAAGCGCGCCTGGCCAAGCTGGCCAGCCTGACCCCCGATGCCCGCCAAGCCCACTGGCCAACCCAACCCCGCCAGCCCACTATAGAAGCCGGCTTGCCGGCGATGAGGCCCTCAGCCGCCCCATCCCCCCTCAAGCAATGCGCAACATCCAGCCCCGGCGAAACGCTGCACATCCACAACGGCTCACACAGCGACGCGGCATTCAACCTCGCCTGGCGCCATGAGCACCATCGCACCTGGGCGACCCTGCAAGCCCCACTGCAGCCACTGCCCTTGACCCTCGACTTCGAACTGCCGGGCGAATACCCCCAGTTGGTCGAGGCACTGCGCCTGCTGCCGCTGAACGGTATCGCTTACCAGCAACTGGCGCGCTGCCCCGTTACCCTGTGCGAGCTGCCTGCCCTTCTGGGCATGCCCTACAGCATCATCTGCCGCGATAGCCGGCTGCTGAGCCAGGATGAAGCGTTCGACTGGCAGCACTTCGCTCACAATGCCACAAGCGTACAACTGCCATGGCAAACCTTGCACCGCGACTACGCCAGGGCCCTACCCAAGGCGAACCTCGTATTGCCAGGCCCTACCGAACACCCACCAGTCTCGGCAGATACGCCACGCGTGCTGCTGATTGGCGACAGCCTGAGCAACCCAGCAATTGCCCAACGCTGGCTGGCCCTGGCACGGCAGATCATCAGCGACCAGTTGCCGCTCGTACTACTGGCCAAAGACGACAGCCCTTGGCTTAAGGCACTCCAGGCTACGGGCGCCGTCTACCGGCTGCCGGGCCTGCACGGTTTCAGCCTGGCCGAACGCGCCGTAGCTGCAGGCTGTGGCGGCGTGCTAAGCCTGGATGACGCCCCCGGCGCCGACTGGCAGGCAGCGCTGCTGGCCGACGAACTGGCCGCCCCGCTGTTTGCGAGCCCAAGCCCGCTGGCCGCCGAAGCCGGGGCGAGCCCAACCACCTCCCTACCCTTTTCACTGAGCCAAGCCTGATGACTCAAGACCTCTTGGAAAAGCCCCAGGCGGGCCAGCAACCCGTCCAACTTAACGGTTACACCGGGGCCATCATTGGCCTGCAGGGGGACGTGCTGCAAGGCTGGGCAATCGATACCGCCCACCCGGAACTGCGCCCGGTGGTGGAAGTGTTCATCGACGGCGCGACCGTCGCCTTGGCGCGTGCAGACCAATACGAACCACTCGCCCCAGTGGGTGATCAGTTCCATGGGTTCACCGTTCAGCTGCGCAAAAGCTGGCTGGACGAAGCGCGACTGATTACGGCACGCATCGCCAACCAGGCATTCGAGCTGGAAGGCCAGGTACATTTGCCTGCTGCTCCC
This sequence comes from Pseudomonas putida, assembly GCF_016406145.1. Classification (NCBI taxonomy): domain Bacteria; kingdom Pseudomonadati; phylum Pseudomonadota; class Gammaproteobacteria; order Pseudomonadales; family Pseudomonadaceae; genus Pseudomonas; species Pseudomonas putida. The sequence goes on along the minus strand of NZ_CP066306.1, from coordinate 1,537,958 downwards.
AGCCAGGAAGCTTCGGCCATTACCTCGCAGGTGTGGCACACCGGGGGTCTACGCGTAGGTGGCTGGTCATGGGACCCGCAATCACCACGCCGTCATGTTGAAGTGACTGTGCGCGAAGGGAATCAGGTCATCTGCACTGCGACTTGCAATGTGCATAACCAGGCACTGGCGTATCGCGATACCAGTGATCACGGCTTTGCCATTGACCTGCCGTGGGAGATGGCCGATGGCAAGGTACATGTGCTGGATGTAGTCGATGATCGCGGGCAACCGCTTGCCGGCAGCCCGATTCGCCTGTGCTGCTGGCCGGAAGGGGTAGAGGGTTTGATTCGGCAGCTGGATGCGAAGCAGGATCCGGCAACCATCGCCCTGCTCACTGAAGTGGCCAAAGAGCAGTCAATGCGCTTGCCCAAAAGCGCAGGGTGGCATCTTTACCCGCAGTGGTTCGAGGCGTTCCAGCGCTTGGAAGGCCTGGAAAAGCCTGCCATGCAAGGCAAGGTCGGCTTGCTGATCATCAGCGCAGGGGATTGCGAGCAGGAAAAGGCCAGCCTTGAAAGCCTGGGTGCAGACCGTGCAGACGTACATCAAGTCGCCATCGCCTCCCCTACCGATTTGGCACCCGCCGTGCAGCAATTGTTGGCAGAGGGTTGTGATCGAATTCTACCTTTGGCGGCAGGTGATCGCTTGGCCCCGTTGGCCCTCGCGCACCTTTGTGCGTTGCTGGACGATGGCAGTGCCTGGGCATTTGCAGACTGCGATCGTGACGGCCCACAAGGTGAGCGCAGCCTCCCTTGGCTGAAGCCAGTGTGGGACATTGACCTCTTCATCGGTGCGGATATCTTCACTCCAGGAGCAATATTCGGCGCAGACATCATCAAGCAGGCATTGAATCTGTTGACAGCGCGTGCCGAACAATCTGCGGTAGGCTGGCATGACTTGGTTGCCGCGATTGCATTGGCCACCCAAGAGAGCAACGCGAGTGTGGTGCACTTGCCCCGAGTGCTTTACCACCGTACCAACAACGCGCCAGCCAGCCCCGAGCAGGCAGAGCCATCGTCCGAACGACTGCGTGCCATCGAGTGGCTCTGCCAAGAATTGGCCCCCGGCACGACAGTGAGCCCTGTGGAGGACTACCCCGCACTGCTCAGGGCGCATTGGCCTCTGCCAGAGCAACTGCCGCGGGTGAGCTTGATCGTACCCACCCGGGACCAATTCAAGCTGTTGCACGCGTGTATTGAAGGGTTGTTAAACGACACAGATTATCCAAACCTGGAGATCATTGTTGTCGACAATGAGTCGAGCGACCCCGACACCTTGTCTTATTTCGAGGATATCAAGGCACGCGGCGTGACCGTACTGGCACACCCCTACCCGTTTAACTATTCGACCATCAACAATCGTGCGGCGAGCATTGCCACGGGTGAAGTGATCGGCCTCGTCAACAATGACATCGAGGTTAAAAAAAGTGCCTGGCTGAAAGAAATGGTAGCGCAACTTTACCGACCGGGTGTCGGCGCTGTGGGCGCGAAACTACTTTGGCCGAATAGCATGGTCCAACATGGTGGAGTTGTTGTCGGCATTAACGGCCTGGCGGCGCACACTGGTAACAATCTCGAACAGCGTGACGCTGGTTATCTCGGGCTGAATCAAATCACTCGTAAGCAAAGCGCAGTTACTGCGGCATGCATGTTAGTGCGCAGAGAGATTTTCGAAGAAGTGGGTGGTTTAGACGAAAGAGCCTTTCCGGTAGCGTTCAATGATGTGGATCTGTGCTTACGCATCCGACAGTTGGGCATGCACGTGGTTTGGACCGCGTTCGCGCAATTGATTCATGCTGAGTCAGCCAGCAGAGGAAAGGACCAAACACCAGAAAAAATGAATAGAGCTCAGCGTGAGCAGCGTAATTTTATAGGCCGCTGGACCCAAGCTGGATACTCGGACCTTTTTTATAACTGCTCACTTAGCACAGACTATCTAAGCGGCCCCTATGGCGGGCTTGCCATGCAGCATTATTCAGTAAAAAAACGCAAACAGCATTTAACATCAAAAGCTCTATTAGTCAGCAGAACTTCACTCAAGTGAAGCTTCGCAGCCAGAACACTAATGAGCCTCCTTGGACGTAACGTTAAAAGAAAATGAAAAATCCATCAGTACTTTTCGTATCAAACACTTCAAGACATGCGAGACCTTATTACGACCCGTCAACACGATATCGGTGTTTTAATTTCGCTCAAAGTCTTTCGGCGAAAGGCTTTCCTACTGCGTGCACCACACAAGCCATATTCCAAAAACAGCCATCATTGTTTTCTAACTATGATTATTTTGTATTTCACCGACCGGCTCTGACAGCTGAACTGGCTGAATTCATTTTATCGATGCCTACAGAGAGGCTTATTGCTGACTTCGACGACCTGAATTTCAGCGTAATTCATGCCATCGAAACCCCAGCAGTTAGAACTCGCTCAGAAAACGTCTCAACCGTAAGTAAGAGCCTAGCCAAGATTGCTGGTGCGGCCTCTCTATTCACTCAATTTAGCTCGTCCACTGTCCCGCTAGCCGACTATCTGTCCAGGCTTTTCTCTGCAAAAAAATCTGTTGTTATACATAACGGTGTGGATCCAACTTTTGCCGGCATTTCAGAAATGGTGAGGGAGCGAAACCCAATCTCTCATCGTCCTTACACATTCGCCTACTTTCCCGGCACAGCCTCACACAACCCTGATTTGCAGATGATTGAGGAGCCTCTCCAAAGGGCACTGGCATCTGACTCATCATTTAAACTTATGATAGCCGGCCCGGTAAAAATTCCAAATTCCTTAACTAGATACGCGGATCAAATATATAAGGCTGATTACGTCGCATTTCACGAACTCCCCAACCTAATGGCCAAAAGCAAATTTGTTCTTGGCCCTTTGGAGGAGACTGAATTTAATCAATGCAAAAGCGGCCTCAAGTTTTTTGAGGCGGCCTTATCTGGTTGTACAGTGATTGGCAGCCCGATTCCCGACATTGATCGATTCGAATCCATCCTTTTGAGAAAGTGCAGGACCTCAGCAGAATGGCAACAAGCTCTTCTAGAGCCTATTACTCATTCCGAGAATGAATTAGAAGACGCAGCCAGGTCCGTAGATACTGAAGTTTCTTCGGACAAGCAAACTGCCAAATGGATCAGCGAGTTTATTGAGCAATGAAAATCCTCCTTTACATCGAGCCCCATCCTGTCCGCGATAGCTTCGAAGAATTTTCGGGTATAGGAACATATTTAGCCGAATCACTGTTAAAACAAATTGATTCAAGCTCTTTCGACCTGCGCGTTTTCTCCAATAATGCTGTTATCGATCTGATCTGTAGCAAAGTTTCTCAGGGCTCAATGATCTGCGAGCGACCTACAGGCATCGAATCGAAAGAGATCGAAAACTACAAATCAGCCTGGGGAAAAGATAACATCAGTGCCTGGATAGAGCTAACAAAAGGTATTGGCGAGGCTTCAGAGCTTTATTTATCAATACTAGAAAGAATCTACAAAAAATACCCCTTCGAGGCGATAGTTTTATGGTCAGAGAATGGGGCTGTCCGCAAGTTCTGCACAGCAAATGACATTATAGTATTACATGGCGAGTTAGGCCCAACCCGAGGCCCATTCGTTGAAACAATGTACTTCGATACTGCAGGCACAAATGGCAACGCTGCAGTGAGACAGGCTAACATTGACAATTTGCCCCTGAAAAACTACCCCGTACAAACTTGGCTGGGCCCTAAGAGCAGATTCGAGAACAATCCTGATGGCATTGGCATTATTGATGTGCCATACACCGCGGTACCTGACGAAATAAGCGCATCAACAAAGTTCCCCTACATCTATATTCCATTACAACTCGCGGACGACCTCAACACCATCAAAAACTCAGACTTCGAGGGACCTCTTGATTTCCTCGAAAAAGTCCTACCAGCGTTTACCGAACAAGGTTATCACGTAATCATCAAGCCTCATCCTGGGTCACTAAGCCGCCCTTATAATCTGATTGAAGAAACAAAAGCGCTAATTTACGCCCGTACATTCGTTGAAAATGTGACAATCTTGGATCGTGCAGTCACAATCACGCGATCACTTCGCCTCATATCACAAGCGGCGTTTGTATGCACCATCAATAGCTCAGTAGGATATGAAGCTCTACTTTTAGGAAAAAGAGCGCTAATTCTAGGGGATGCGATGTATGACATCAACGGCAGACTTAAAGTCAGCCTGGCAGATATTCGCAAACTTGCAGACATCCCTGACAATACAAGCCATGCAAGACGACTTTTCAACTTCATGTCCGGCCATTTCCTTATTAATAAGGATGCTATTGGCACAGGCAAACCCATTATTGATATTTTGTACTTCCTGAAGGAAATGAAGCAGCTTCAGATCACTCCCACCCAAGAAACCTACTGGGAGCACTGGGTTAAAAAATTCAAACACGGCATTAACTGGCTTGGCGAAAACATACACGAAGAGATTTCAGACCTAGTACCTGGTGACATCTTCGGAAACCTCCAGTTATTGGCCGCTTCAAACAAAAATATCACCATCAAAAACGGCGTGGCTACTATCACGGCACAAGAGGCAGGACGACCTCTGATTGCCGGCTCCGCTAAAGTTCTTGAAAAACTATTCATAGGCAATATTGACGTAATATCTCCTAATGAAGAAAAGAAAGACACGAAAATTGAAGGCTGGGCGATAGATGACAAACTAAGGCAGGCAGCCTTAGTACTCGTCTTCAAAGATAATTTAGTGCTATCGCACAAGCATATAGTAGTCCCGCGGCTTGACACCGCCGATTACCTGCGCAATCTTGCAAATTCCTCTATTCGCACGTTCCCGACTAATTGCGGATTTAGGATTGAATTGCCGGGAAACCTTACATCCAACTCCGGCTACAACATAGCACTACTAACATCCGACAATACAATGTTCGTCATTAACGGTAAGTTGGGTTCAATTACAAAATAATCGATCAGATATCCCGTTGCCCTGTAGCGCTCAGGCAACGGGACGAGTGCTTTAGCGAGACGTCAAAATGGCATCCACATCACAGACCGAAAAATATCTAATCCACAATGATGTATTGCTAACCACCTGTGGATTAGCTTATTTGATCGGAGGCAATCACACAGTACTAGACTATATAACTGAAAAGACCACTCCGACGATCGAGTCCTTTGAAAACTTCAAACTCAACATCTCCCGGCGCGCATATATCTCTAGCTTGGCAAAATGCAAATACCTGCATGTCATTTTCCCGGACAAGCAGTCAGTATTAGCATCAGAATTCCCAATAGAAACGATGTCCAGGCTAGGCGACAAGTATTTAGAGTTCTTGAGAAAGGACGGCCTTCAAGGCCTCGTTCTTTATCCTGCGGATTTTCTGAATGAAACGCTCGGTCGCTTGTCATACGACAAGCTTGATACTCACCTATCAGACTCTGGCACCCTCGTTGTGCTTGCGCGAATCTTAGACATCATTGGCTTAGCCGCACCTGTTGCACTACGAGAAATCCAGGAGTGCATCAATCTAAAGACAAAGACAACCGGCGACCTCGGAAATAAATTTTCACCCCCGCTCTACCAAGAGTCCATTAGAATCAACCCCTATTGGAACCACACTAAATTCAACAGCAATGGCACATCCAATAATGGTCAAATTGATATTTATTTCAGCCCCGAAGCCACAACCGACAAGAAAATTCTAATATTTGGCGACTCTTTTTTCCGACTGATGCTGCCACACCTTTCCAAAATCTTTCAGCAAGTTGTATTTCTGCGTACGCCTTACTACCATGCAGAAATGGTCGAACTGATACGTCCCGACATAGTTCTGACGGGCAACGCCGAACGTTACCTGGCAAATGTTGCGTCAGATATAAACGCACCAGCCTTTCAACTCTACTCATACACCCATAATGCCGTTTCGAGGCCGTCCCCTCTCTTCCTAAACGCCTTCAGAACGATAACCTCACCCAGCGCTATATCATCTAAAAAGTTCCTCAACTATCTCTTTAATGATACTGCACAAGCCAAGAAAATCGTCGGACCATCACATATGGTCAGGTGGGGTCAGCATGTCAAGAACGGGCTTTTGACAAGGCCTCCTCAGGAAAGTGACCTGATTGGCTTCGGGGGCGCACCGGTCTGGTCCCAGCGACTACTAGAATCAACAAAGAAAGCGTGCTCCGACGATACCAAAATATTGCTTATGGTCGGGGACTTTCGGTTCGGCAACGAAATATCGCTTCATCCTGCAAGGGACTCTTTACCCCTTTTCTTGCCCAACCACTCTGGAATTAATGCAAAAGCCATTAAACCAGAGAACGATGAATTCATGCTAAAGCGAAGCCTCGCAGCCATATCTGCTTGGGACAAAACATTCAACAATAAAATACATTTTATTTTTTGGGACCTTTTTTGCAGGCAGGTACAGGACCGCTTAGCCGGACGACATATCAAAGCTAAAGCCTACAATCATCCGCACTGGAATTTGGCTGATATTCAAGCAAATGTATCCACTGCGAAACTTATCGACCTCTCACCGCTACTGAAACTACCAATGCATGAAGCAATGCGACTATTTATCGATCCTAGCTCGCATCCATCGCACATTGGTTACCTCATGATCACCAATTGTTTTTACTATAATACTGACGCCCGCACTTCCTTCAACAAAGCAGTTCGCGACGTAGAGCGTATAATCTTCGACTCTGCCGCCCAGCTGGTCAGACGCAAAAATACTCCAATACTAATTTTTGGCCAGAGTGTGTGGCTTGATACTCTACTTCGCTATTTAGGCCCATCAGGCCTTGAGAAGATTGAAAAAATCGGCATCAAAATAGTTAGTATCAACCCTCAAATCGGCCACGCCCAAAGTGTCAATGTTGCAGCAATCTCACATCACTCACACTTCAAGGTTTTTATCTCCGACGATGGTAAACAGCCCACAATTCCGCTCGCGCTGGAGCAATTAGTAAACTGGAGCCATGGCGCTGCGAGTCATATTGTCTGGGAAGCTAGTTGTGCGCAGACCATCATCAACAGAAGAGAAACCCCTCAGTCTCTACACAACAAAAACTACTCAGCAACCCGTACGTCGCATACCATTGATATTTCTGACTCGGACATTGAGCTTGGTCCCTTTGGGTATCCGACCATAACAGGTTTAACGAAGGTGTTTGATATAATTTAGGGTACTTATTTCACAGCCAGCATCCGCTCTGGTGGCAGCTTCAAGCCAGCGTTGGGATCACTAAATAAGCCTTTACCCCAGAAAATAACGAGGTAAAAATAGCTATGAACGGTTTGAATTATTCCTCATTCGCGTGTATCTGCTTTTCAAGCCGGGGCCATACAGACTCAAGCTCATCGCTCACGGCTGTAATTCTCAGTGCCCTCTCAAATAGCCGCACTGACCAGAGCGCACAAAAAAATATCAATAATTGACAGAACTTATCGAATACCGGAGTCTATCGAGCACACTTAGAAAACGCGTCTTGTATGACGGCTTTTAAGCATTGACTCAGACAAAGCTTGTAGACTCTGTCAGAACCTCAAGGTAGAAAACTCTCGTGAAGATCTTAGTAACCGGTGGTGCCGGGTTCATTGGCTCGGCAGTTGTACGTCACATCATCTCGAACACTGATGACTCGGTCATCAACGTCGACAAGCTGACCTATGCCGGCAACCTGGAGTCGCTCCAGTCGGTCGACCAAGACACGCGCTATGCATTCGAGCGCGTCGATATCTGCGACCGCGGCGAACTCGACCGGGTGTTCCGCGAGCACCAGCCTGACGCTGTGATGCACCTGGCCGCAGAATCCCACGTCGACCGCTCGATCAGCGGCCCGTCCGAATTCATCCAGACCAACATCATCGGCACATACAACCTGCTGGAAGCAGCGCGTGGGTACTGGAATTCCTTGGATGAAACGCGCAAGGCGGCATTCCGGTTCCACCACATTTCCACTGACGAAGTGTACGGAGACCTTGAAGGCCCGGAAGACTTGTTCACCGAGACCACACCGTACCAGCCAAGCTCGCCCTACTCAGCCAGCAAGGCCAGTTCCGACCATTTGGTCCGCGCCTGGGCCCGTACCTACGGCCTGCCGACCTTGGTTACCAATTGCTCGAACAACTATGGCCCGTACCACTTCCCCGAGAAGTTGATCCCGCTGGTCATCCTCAACGCACTGGAAGGCAAGCCGCTGCCTATCTACGGCAAAGGCGACCAGATCCGTGACTGGCTGTACGTCGAAGACCACGCCCGGGCGCTGTACAAGGTAGTTACCGAAGGTGAAGTAGGCCAGACCTACAACATTGGCGGCCATAACGAGAAGCAGAACATCGAGGTGGTGCGTACCGTTTGTGCATTGCTTGACGAACTGCGCCCTGAGTCGGCATTCCGCCCGCACGTCGACCTGCTGACCTACGTGCAAGACCGCCCGGGCCATGACCTGCGGTATGCCATCGACGCCAGCAAGATCCAACGTGAACTGGGCTGGGTGCCTGAAGAAACCTTCGAGTCGGGCATCCGCAAGACGGTGCAGTGGTACTTGGACAACCCAGAGTGGGTCGCTCACGTAAAAAGCGGCAGCTACCAGCAATGGATCGACACAAATTACAACGCACGTGCGGGTAAGGCATGAAGATTCTGCTGCTGGGTAAAAACGGCCAGGTCGGCTGGGAACTGCAGCGGGCGCTCAGCGTGTTGGGCGAAGTCGTAGCCCTCGATCGACATCGGGCGTCTACCCCCTACGGAGAATTGGCAGGCGATTTGTCGGATCTTGAAGGCCTGCGCGCCACCATCCGCAGTGTGGCACCCCAGGTAATCGTCAATGCAGCCGCTTACACGGCCGTCGATAAAGCCGAAAGCGAGCGCGAGCTTGCTCACACGGTCAACGCCTTGGCGAGCCAGGTAATGGCAGAAGAGGCCAAGCGTCTCGACGCCTGGCTGGTGCACTACTCCACCGACTACGTCTTCGACGGCAGTGGCTCGGCCCCTTGGAAGGAAACCGACCCTGTTGCGCCGGTCAACTACTACGGTGCAACCAAGCTCGAAGGCGAACAGTTGATCCAGGCATCAGGCTGCAAGCACCTCATCTTCCGTACAAGCTGGGTGTACGCCGCCCGCGGCAACAACTTCGCTAAAACCATGCTCCGCCTTGCGAAGGACCGGGCAACCCTCAACGTGATCGCTGATCAGGTTGGCGTACCGACCGGTGCAGACTTGCTGGCCGACGTTGCGGTAGCCGCATTACAGCAAGCATTGCACAAGCCCGAACTGGCTGGCATCTACCACCTGGCACCAGCGGGCGAGACAACCTGGCACGCTTATGCCAGCGATGTGATCGCGTTTGCCCGCGACCAAGGTGAAACGCTTGCCGTTGAAGCAATCAACCCGATTGCTACAACCGAGTACCCCACTCCGGCGAAGCGCCCGTTGAACTCTCGGCTGTCGACTGCGAAACTTCGGAACTCTTTCTCTCTGCACTTGCCGGATTGGCAAAGTGGTGTCACCCGTATGCTTATGGAAGCTCTTAACAAATGAACACGACCAATCGTAAAGGGATCATTCTGGCTGGTGGTTCTGGGACGCGGCTGCATCCAGCGACGCTGTCCGTTTCCAAGCAACTCTTACCCGTTTATGACAAGCCGATGATCTACTACCCGCTGAGCACGCTGCTGCTTGCGGGTATTCGCGACATCCTCATCATATCGACCCCCCAAGATACCCCGCGCTTCGAACAGCTGCTGGGTAGCGGCAGTCAGTGGGGCATCAATCTTTCGTACGCTGTGCAGCCAAGCCCGGACGGTTTGGCGCAAGCCTTCACCATTGGCGCGGATTTCATCGGTAACAACCCATCAGCACTGGTGCTTGGCGACAATATTTTCTACGGCCACGACTTCCAATCGCTGCTGCTAAGTGCCGGCGAGCGTGAAACGGGTGCATCGGTTTTCGCGTATCACGTTCAAGACCCAGAGCGTTATGGGGTTGCCGAGTTCGATGACAGCGGACGTGTGCTTTCGCTTGAAGAAAAACCCAAGGTGCCGAAGTCGAGCTACGCGGTCACCGGCTTGTACTTCTATGACAAACAGGTCGTCGATCTGGCACGCGGGCTTAAACCGTCGGCCCGTGGAGAACTAGAGATCACCGATCTCAACAATCTCTATCTGCAACAAGGTCAACTGCAGGTCGAGATCATGGGACGCGGCTATGCATGGCTCGATACCGGCACTCACGACAGCCTGCTCGATGCCAGCCAGTACATTGCAACCATGGAGCGCCGCCAAGGGCTGAAGGTCGCCTGCCCTGAGGAGATTTGCTACCGGGCCGGCTGGATCAACGCCGAACAACTCGAACGCCTTGCTCAGCCATTGCTCAAAAACGGTTATGGTCAATACCTTAAAAACTTGCTTAAAGAAAAGGTCTTCTGATGCACGCTATTCCTTTGGCCATCCCGGATGTCTTTCTGTTCACTCCCAAGGTCTTCGGTGACGAGCGTGGCTTTTTCTTCGAAAGCTTCAACGCCAATGTCTTCAAGGAAGTCACCGGCCTGCAACCAGACTTCGTTCAGGACAACCACTCCCGCTCTGTGAAAGGCGTGCTACGCGGCCTTCACTACCAGCTGCCGCCACATGCCCAAGGCAAATTGGTGCGTGTAGTACAAGGTGAAGTGTTCGACGTGGCGGTGGATATCCGCCGCTCCTCCCCTACTTTTGGCCAGTGGGTTGGTGCGGTGCTTTCCGCCGAGAACAAGAACCAGCTGTGGATTCCGCCAGGCTTTGCCCACGGCTTCGTGACTTTGAGCGATACAGCCGAGTTTCTCTACAAAACGACCGATTTCTACTCACCTAGCAGCGAGCGCTGCCTTGCTTGGAATGATCCAGAAATCGGTATCGAGTGGCCAATCGACTTTGTGCCTAGCCTATCTGGAAAAGACCAACTTGGTTTGGCATTAAGCGACTCGGACTTATTCGATTGATAAAAGGCTGGGGGCTCTACGGACTTCGTAGAGCCTCTGCGCCTGTGTGATAAGCGCTTGAGCTAAGTCGCTATCAAAAGCACTGAATTCATTCAGCAGGCGTCTTTCCTGAAGACAGGATCAATCGAAAATTTCAACAACCCCTACCACCCCACCCTGACTATTCGTAACCGCGAGTGCTCTAATTTTATTTTCGCGCATGTATAGCTCCGCCTCGGACAACTGCGCATCTTCCATTATGGTGTGCGGTTTAGCGGTCATGAATTGCGCAACTTTTTCCCGAACAATCCGTTCGTTCTCAAGCAGTGCACGGCGGAGGTCGCCATCCGTCACGATACCAACCAACCGCTGCTCTTCCATCACAATCGCAAGGCCTAGCCTGCTTTGCGTCATTGCCAGCAGACAATCATGAAAACTCGTTTCCCGCCCCACAATTGGGGCTGGAGAGTGCATAACATCTTTTACGCGAGTTAGCAATTTACGACCGAGGCTGCCGCCCGGGTGGTAACGAGCAAAATCCATAGGCTTGAACTGAATAGCTTCAATCAACGCAACAGCAAGTGCGTCGCCCATGGCCATGGTCGCTAGCGTGGAGGTGGTAGGCGCCAAGTTGTTCGGACACACCTCGCGCTCCACGGAAATATCCAGCCAAATATCCGAATGTTTGGCAAGTGTGGAAGTTCCATTGCCAGTTATTGAAATTAATTTATTACCAAATGACTTTAGGCTGGGGATCAGCTTGATTAGCTCTTCGGTCTCACCGCTGTAGCTAATGAGTATCAGCACATCGACTGGCTTCAGCATACCTAGGTCGCCGTGGAACGCCTCAGCCGGGTGGAGAAAAAAACTGGGCGTGCCTGTCGAAGCAAAAGTAGCGACCATTTTTTGGCCGATAAGCCCTGACTTACCCATCCCGCATACAACGGCTCTACCCTTGCAAGAGAGCAGCAGTTCGACGGCGCGTTGAAAACTTTCATTCAGTCGCTCAGCTAATGTCTCTACAGCTTTAGCTTGTGCAAGCAGTGCTTCTTTAGCAATGGAGAGGTGATTCATATTCTTCCATGAAGGAGAGGGTTGATCCGAAGTGACAATGGTAAGGTTTTCTCCTCGCGATGCAAAGCGCTGGCGTTTGAACATTGCTTATCAGAACGCTGTCTGGATCAGTGAACACCAGAACTACTCTCACAGGGCGGGGGCTTGGTGTACCATGCAAAACTCAATGGGCGAGGTCCTGATTCTTGCCCCCAGATTGACAGCCTCCCGCTGGCAGTGACAGCATTCTTTTTTGCCCGCCTGTGATTCCGCAAATGCATGCTTCCTTGCCCCCAGCCGTTCGACTTTATACTCTGGATACCTTAAGAGGTATCGCCGCGCTTTGTGTCGTGTTCTGGCATTGGCAACATTTCTTCTACGTCGGCGACAGCCCGGCGGGCTTCGAGGGCACACGCCAGCCTTTTTTCGCGGCACTGACACCGCTTTATCAATATGGCGGCCTGGCCGTGCAGCTTTTTTTCTCGATCTCGGGGTTTGTGTTCTTCTGGCTGTTCGCCCAAGGCATCGCCACGGGTAAAGTATCGCTGCGCAGTTTCGCTGTGGATCGCTTCAGCCGGCTCTACCCGCTACATTTGCTTACGTTTGCCGGGGTGGCGGCGCTTCAGTGGGCCTATTGGGCTAGCCACGCCAGCTATTTTGTCTACCCCTTCAACGACAGCTATCACGCCCTGCTCAACTTGCTGCTTGCGCCGGCATGGGGCTTGGAGAAGGGCTGGTCGTTCAATGCGCCGATCTGGTCGGTCTCGGTAGAAGTACTGCTATATGCGTCATTCTTCGCCATCTGCCTGGCGGGCCGTTGGCGCTGGTTGCTGGCTGCTGCGGCCTGTACTTTGGGCCTGCTGCTCTACCCCGGCAGCTACAAGATTGGTAGTGGGTTATTGTGCTTCTATGTCGGTGGCATCGCCTACGCCATGCTTTGGCAATTGCGGCGTTGGGCCGGTAGCGGCGTCGCACTGTTGGTGTGTACCAGCGTGGCACTGGGAGCTTGGGCGTTGCTACTCCTCGCCAAATCGGTGAACGCTTACCTAGTCATGTGCCTCTGCTTGCCTGCCACCTTGGCCATGCTGGCCGCCGCTGGCCTGCACTGGCCAGGGTTGTTGCGCAGCACTGGGTGGGTGGGTGATATCAGCTATGCGTCCTATCTACTGCATTTCCCGCTGCAAATAGCCTTTGCCCTTACGTTCGACAGTCTGGGTTACTCCCGCGAAATTTTCTATCAGCCGTGGATGATGCTGCTGTTCTTCGCTTTGCTGATACCCATGAGCCTGGCCTGCCACCGGTGGTTCGAGCGGCCCGCTCAACGCTATTTGCGCGCCAGCCGGTTGTCAGGCACTGGACAATCGGGCATGCGCGCACCCGCCTGAGGCCGCGCCTGGCACCTATAACGCTTTCTCTCATTCGAGCCTGGAACCTAGTATGTCGACAACCTTGACGCCTGAAGCACCGATCCTGATCACGGGCGGTGCCGGTTTTATCGGCTCTCACCTGACTGATGAACTGCTTGCCAAAGGGTATGCAGTACGAGTGCTGGACAACCTGTCCACGGGCAAGCGCAGCAACCTGCCGCTGTCACACCCTAACCTGCAACTGATCGAAGGCGACGTGGCCGACGCCGCGCTGGTGGCCCACGCCGTAAAAGGCTGTGCGGGTGTCGTACACCTGGCGGCGGTCGCTTCAGTGCAGGCTTCTGTTGACGACCCGGTCCGTACTCATCAGAGCAACTTCATTGGCACCTTGAATGTGTGTGAAGCAATGCGCCTTTGCGGTGTGAAACGGGTGGTGTTCGCCTCCAGTGCCGCAGTGTATGGCAACAATGGTGAAGGGGCCTCCATCGATGAAGACACGCCCAAAGCGCCGTTGACGCCTTATGCCTCCGACAAGCTGGCCAGCGAGTACTACATGGACTTTTACCGCCGCGAGCACGGGCTGCTCCCTGTGGTATTCCGCTTCTTCAATATCTATGGCCCACGCCAGGACCCGTCCTCGCCTTACTCGGGCGTCATCAGCATTTTCGCCGAGCGCGCACAAAAAGGCCTGCCGATTACGGTATTCGGGGACGGCGAGCAGACCCGTGACTTCTTCTTCGTCAGCGATCTTGTGAAGCTGCTGGTACAAGGGCTGGAGTCGGGGCCGGTGGCCGAAGGGGCCATCAATGTCGGCTTGAACCAGGCGACTTCTTTGAATCAGATCCTGGCAGCATTGGCGCAGGTCCTGGGCAAGCTGCCAGAGGTCAGCTATCAGCCAGCACGCGCAGGCGACATTCGCCATTCAAGGGCCAATAATCAGCGTTTGCTCAGTGGGTTCGAAATGCCTCGGGCTACCGCCATCGAGGTGGGGCTGGCGCAACTGCTCAAAGGCTAGGCGGGGCCAGCGGAACGTGCCTGTTGGCACGTTCCGCATGGGGTCAGGCTTGGGTTGGGGCAGTTTGTGCCTCAGGATCCCTCGCGTACTCCAAGAGGTATTCCAAGCTTAACGCTACCTGCGCGCCGCCGCGCGCCAGCAAGGCTGACTCCGTGTTGCGCGCAACCAGCAGATGGCGCTCATCCACCACAACCTGTTTGCCCAAGGCGCGGTAAGCTTCGATGAGCTTCATCGCGGCGTCCGGGTCTTGGGCTGTTGGCCCCGCCACCCACAGTACATCTGCTTGCTCTGGCGCAATCCAGTTCGAGGGAATGCAGCAGGGCTGGCTGGCAGGCTGCGGCCGGTTGGCAGGAACCGGGCACAGCGCCTTGAGAACGCTCTGGAAGGTTTCAGCCGATGGAGCGCCATGGCATGCGATCAGTTGTGGGGCCTCGCTACGTTCGGCGCCAGGGCCGGCCAGCAAGGCTTCGATACGGTCGATCTGCAGCTCGAAGGCATAGGCCTGGATGCGCTCACGACCCGCCTTGCCATGGGCTTCCAACACCGCCGGCTCTTCGATGTAACGGAGCAAGCAGCGCGCCAGCGCTTGAGCGTCGCCGTGGTCGAACAACTGACCGGTCACGCCTTCATCCACCAGCTCGGGTATGCCGCCTATCCGTGAACCCACCACCGCCAGGCCACAGGACATCGCCTCGGTAATGGTCACAGGTTGGTTTTCCGGGCACACCGATGGCAGCACGAACACATGCGCCTGGGCGAAGCGCTCGGCGATACGCGCATTGGGCAGTCTGCCCCAGAACTTGGCAGAAACCTTCGGCGCATTGTTGCGCAGTTCGGCTTTGTAGGTTTCAAGCATATGGCCGTCACCGACCATGTCGACATGCACCCGCTCTGGCGGCAGCAATGCCAGCGCCTTGAGCAAGGTAGGTACGCCTTTATGGCCACCCATGTAGCCGGTGAACAGCACATTCAGGCGCGGCCCGGGCGGTGGCGGTGAGGTGTGGCTGAACCGCTCGAGTTCGATACCGTTGGCGATAACATTCATACGCGCGGCAGGCAGGCCGTTGGCGATGTAGGTGTCGGCCAGGTAACGGCTGGGTGAAATGAAATGATCAACAGCATCCAATTGCCAGCGCAGGTAGTCCTGGCGCATCCGTTGCGGCAGCAGCAGGTCACCGTTGTAGATGTGCGAATGACATTTGTGGCATTGGGTGCTGTCTTGGCACAAGGTGTCCTGGGTGGTGATGCGCGTGCTGTTCATGCAGAACCCCCAGTGGTCGTGCAAGGTCAGCGCAATGCGGATCCCATGCTCACGCGCCAACTGCAGGATGCCCAAGGACAACCCGGCCATGTGGTGCGCGTGGATCACATCGGGGCGCCATTGAGCGATCAGGCGCAGAAAGATACGTTCGACGCCGGGGTGCGCGACGTTGTTGCCGGTTGGGGCAAAGTCCAGATAGGTCAACGACACCCGGGTAACCGGCATGCCGTCGAAAACCTCCTGCTCCACTGGGTAGCCAGGCAGCCCACGGCTGTTGTCCCCTGCCAGCACGCGCACTTCATGACCACGCGCAGCCAGCGCGCGGGCCTGGTGGTGAGCGATGATTTCTGCACCGCCGATCACATGGGGCGGGAAGAAATTGGATATGACAAGAACCTTCATTGAACAAACCCTGGCGCCGCAGGCGGGTAAGTATGAACATTGTAACCTGGTAGTTCAGTAGCAGGCTCTTCGGTCAGGCCCAGCGCTGTTAGCGTTGCGGCTGGGGCGCCCTGTTCAACCAGCAGCAGGCCTTCGACACGGCCATTGATCAGTGAACGCAACGCATCGATTGACGCTGGGTCAGCTGCCTGTGCTGCCGACAGCACGATGAGGTCGACGGCGATTTCGTTATCACGCAGCTCTGCCTGGAGGACAGGCACTGCAACACCTACCGGCGCATCGATGCGGCTGAGGTTGGCGTGGCGGCTCACCTCACCAGTCAGCTCACCCTCCGCGATTTGCCAGGCACGCGTGGCTTCGTGGCCTATCAGGTCACGCAACCAAGGCGCGTGCTCCCCCAACAGAAGTGCGCACTGAGCCGGGCGTTCCGCCAGCAGGCAAGCCAACGCAAGTTGGCCAGGCTCATCTACCAGCGCCACTTCGGGGTCGATAAGCAGGTGCTGCCACTGCCGCGGCAAGGGTTTGCCAGCATGGCGAGTGGTGTGGCTGGCTAACTGCCGCAACAAGGCACGGGCATAGCTGCGCCACGTCAGGATAGGACGAGCAACCGCTTCAGCAGCCAGTTGCAGATAGCCTTGTGGGTCACTCGCCAGTGCGTGGATTTGCGCAGCCAGTGCATCGGGGTTGGTCATGTCCACTGTGCGGCAGCCACCTTCGGCTGCCAGCTCCGCCATCACGCCGCCGGCATGGCACACGCAAGGACGGGCATGCCAGAGCGACTCGACAATAGGCATGCCATAGCCTTCTACCAACGAGGCGTAAACGCTGACGTGGGCCTTGGCGTAGTAGTCATTGAGGGTGGCGTCGTCTACCACACCATGCCAGGCAATGCGCGGGTCGGCCGCACTGGCCGCGCGCACGGCCTCAACGATGTAGTCAGCACCGGCGTAGCGATTGCCGATGAGGTCCAGCTGCCAGTCGAGGTCCGGATAATCACGGGCCAATCGGGCAACGGCTTCAAGTAGCACTTTATGGTTCTTGCGCGGTTCCAGGGTAGATACACAGAGGATACGCAGCGGCTCGCCCGCACGCGGCACCGAGGCCGGGGTGGTGGCGCGCGGGGAAGCAGTCAGCTCACCCGGGATCCAGCAGGTTTTCACCTGCGCGTGAGGCGTGATGCCTTCACGCGCCCAGAATGCCTGCAACTGGGTGCCCGCATCGGGGGAAATCGGCAGGACGCGGTCGGTTTCGGCCAAGCCTCGCATGTAGGCTGCGTGGTTGTCCCGGATGATGGTATCGGCAACCCACTCAGGGTGGGTGACCGGGATGGCATCATAGAATATCGCCGCGACGTTCAGGCCCGCCTGGCGGGCAGCGGCGCGGCGCGCCGGCCCTTGGCGTTCGAAGACGATTTCACTTTGCAGCAGCCAGCCACCGCGCAAGGTGCGAGCGCCAAGACTGGCCAAGGTCTGCCGGCGGTGAGCAGGCGAACGCGGCAGCTCGTAGTGTTCTGGATAGGGCTTGGGCCCGCCATACAACGCCAGATTGTTGTATTCACCTTCAGTGGGCAGCACATACTCGCGCAGCGTCTCGTCCCAGGTCACGAACAGAGGTTCGCCAAAATCCTGCAGCTTGCGCGTCAAGCTGCGCACTACCCTGGCTACGCCGGTATTGGCGGTATCGCGCAGGCAGGCACTGGTGTCGATCACCAACCGGGGGGCAGGCAGGTCCCGGATCGGGCTCAACGTGCCGAGCAGGAACTCGTAGGCCTTGATGGTACGTTGCCAGGTGAACGTCTGTTGGAAGGTATCCAGATGGCTTTCCCATTCGGGCCCTGCCAACGCTTCACCGGCCAGCACCTGCAGGGCCTTTTCGGCCATTTCCTGCTCGTCGACGCACAGTTGACGGGGGTCGGCGACCACTTCAGGGTGCGCACCGATGTTCAGCACCAGCACTGGCTTGCGAAGCTGTTGCATCTCGGCCAGGGGCAAGTTGAACCCTTCCCAGTGCGACACGCTGAGCCCCAACTGAGCGCTGGCCATCAACGCGGACAACTCGGCATCGCTGGGGTGGCCCAACGGCAGAATATGCTCAACCAGGTCTGCCGGCAGTTTGAGTTCGTCTGCAGTGGCCAAGACGCAGAAGCGCGCCTTGGGATGCACAGCGATTATCTGCCGGGCGATGGGGTAAAGCCCTTCGCTGTTTTTGTAATTGCCCGTTTCCCAGCGACCAAGGTTGATGATCACAGGGCCTTCAACCGCTTCATCTGCGGTTTCTACACGCGCAACCTGGTGCCCCTGCTGCCAGAGGCTCTGGTTGACACCACCTGTCAGGTGGTCTGCGCCCAGGTGAATCATGGCAATTTCCACATCCGGGCCGGCGTCTGGCAGGCTTTGGGTGCGGGACACGAAATGGCTGATAGGCGTGACCACCCGTGCTTCGGGCAGGTATTCGCGGCGTTGCGCGCGCAGCCGCTCCTGTACCAAGCGCGCCGGGCCAGTCATGTCTTCATAAGGAACACCGCCGCAGTCGAGCGCCACCGTTGGCACTCCCCATTGGCGCAATACCGCGATGGACGCATAGAACGGCCAGCCGCCAATCAGGGCTACGGTCCCCGTCACGTCTCGCCCTGCGGGGGCGAACAGTTGGCGATTGTCGCGCATCCACTGGGCAGTTACTTGGTCGAGCTCTGTATACGGGCCCAGATGCTCAGGCGGCGTGTGGATGTCGTCGGTGATGCGGCGCAGCACGTCATGGTTGGCGCGCTGGGCCACGAAGGTAATGTGCCAGCCTGCGGCCTTGAGCCCTTGAGCCAGCAATAGCAATACACGGTCGACGCCGAACCGGAACAGCAGGCGCTCGTTACAAATGATCAGATGCATGGGAGCACTCCAGCCCTATCAAGGCGCATAACCAATGGCTGCGTAATCCTGCGGCCCGAACAGCAAGCCGTTGAGCGGGCCTGTGATGGCTTCGTCACTCCCCTTGAGCAGGAGCGCGGGGTCGGCTGGGTGTCGGCGGTCGATTTCAACGCGCTCAAAACCACGGGCCTTCAGCAGAAACGCCACCAGCGCCGGCGGCAACGGGTTGCGGTGCGTTGGGTCGACATAGAAGTTGCAGGCCCCGGTGATCAGGTTTTCTGGGTTCGGGGTTTCGAAGAGTACCGCGCCACCCGGGCGCACAACCCGAAGTGCTTCATCGATCAGGCGGATGAAAACGTCAAGCGGCAAGTGCTCGATGATGTGGAAAGCTGTCAGCCCCGACAAACTGTGGGCTGGCATGGCAGCCAGATAATCCAGGGCATCGCCCATGTAAACCTCAAGGCCGGCCTGCTTGCAGCTGTCGATCATGGCGCTGTTGGAATCGACGCCGATCGCAGGGATGCCCTGCTCTTTGAGCAGTTGCAGCCATTCACCGCGCCCGCAACCGAGGTCCAGCACAGGGTGCGTTAGCCATTGCGGGTCGACCGGGAAGTAACTGAGGTTGTGCTTGAGCCGTTCGCGGATCATTTCCGGCGAGCCGCGGAAGTTGGCTTCGAACTCCAGATAGAGCTCAGCCGGCATGCCCGGTGCTTCAGCCACCGCAGGCAACGTTGCACCGCTTGCACTGGCTTGTGGCCTGGCCTGCAGCTCAGCGATGGTCATGGTCTGCTGGCGCACCAGTTGTTCCAGGCGCCGCATGCGTTCGATCAGGTACTGCTCGTTCTGCTGGATGGCCAGGCCGTAGGTGTAAAGGCTCTGGTTGGTCTGGTCCTGCACCTGTACGCCGACATTGCGCAGGCGGGTACTCCCGTCGGCAATATGCCATTCCAGCGCATTCAGCCGCTCGGGCAGATGACGCGTCACGGCCAGCACATGCATCAGGCGCAGCGCACCGGGGATACGCACGACCACTGCACGAGCCAGGGTGATGAAAAGGTTTTTCAGAGTGGCGCCACCCGGACGCTGACGCGCACGGGTAAGGAAATTCATGACTCGCGGATGGCCGAAGTACCTGCCCACCACCGGTAAGGCCCGCAGTTTGCGGTACAGGCTAGGAGGTGGCGTCTGGGCTTGCGGGGCCTCGTCATTGGCGGGTGCGGTGGCCGCCACTTCCGGCTCCACTGGCGCCTGGGGGCGAGCCGGCAGCACGCCTTCGAGGTCGATCAGTTCGAAGCTGCGCACGATGTCGGTGGGCACGTCACTGGGCAGGTTGGCACTGCCGGCACTGGCCGTGACACGCTCGTACTCCCGACGGTTGACTTCAGCTTGGATCGTTTTCTGCAGTTTTTTAAGATCGATAGTCATTATGCATACGTGTTCAAACGGGTTAAGTGGCCAGTACCAGCGGTTCATCGCCCGGCACTGGCTGCGTACGTTACGGGAACACCAGAGGCGGGCATTCTACGCAGGTCATCTGGCCACCGTCGACGGCGGCCAGTTCCTGACAGCGATGCGGCTGCCCTCTACCCGGTCAGTCAAGCTTGAACTCTGCCTGCATGGCGCACACGCCGGCGAAGTGCTTGTAACTGCTGTTGGCGATCACATTGAATACCACCGCCTTGTCCCACCAGTCGAAGTTATCCTCGATATGGTCGGCACCACCGTGCAAGGCCAAAGTCAGGCTGTAGCTGCCAGGCCCTACGTTGAATGCCGGAATGGTAACGGTCAGGTGCTGTTCCTTGCCGGCCTCGACACCCAGGTCGCGCAGCTCGCCACGCAGCCAGGTGTTGGTCCCGAAGATGTCGTAACCCGTGCGGTCTTTGAACATGAAGCCCAGCGACAAGTCGTAAATGGGCTCGTTAGAGCGGATTTTCAGGTTCAACGTCAACGGCGCACCCACTTCAAGCATGGTAGCCGCCCGGCCATTGCTGCTGAGGGTAAGCTCTTCGATACGCGCTTTTCCGTTGCCAGAGCGCCCTGCGTAGGGCGCGTTGACAGCCTGGGCCTGCAAGGAGCCTTCTTCTTTTTTGGCAATCAGCGCGTTGTAATAATCCAGCACTTCATCCGGGCGGCCATCCATCAACATTTTGTGATCACCCAGCAGGATGGCACGGTCACACAGGCTCTTGATGGCGCCGGGATCGTGGGAAACAAACAGCAAGGTTGTGCCCTGCTCGCGGAAGTCACGGATCCGCGCAAAAGACTTGTGTTGGAAGTAGGCATCGCCCACCGCCAGGGCCTCGTCCACGATCAACACTTCCGGGCGCACCGCAGTCGCCACGCTGAACGCCAGGCGCACAAACATACCGGAGGAATAAGTGCGCACGGGCATGTCGAAGTAATGACCGATTTCCGCGAAGGCTTCGATCTCTGGCATCAACGCGACAATCTCGGCCCGCTCCAGCCCCTGCATGCGCCCAGCCAGCGCGACGTTCTGGCGGCCGGTGAATTCGGGGTGAAAGCCCATACCCAGCTCCAGCAACGCGGCAATGCGCCCTGTGGTGGTAATGGTGCCTTCCGTCGGCATGGCGGTACCGGTAATCATCTTCAGCAGCGTACTCTTGCCTGCGCCGTTAACCCCGATGATACCGACCGACTCACCCTGCCCCACCTGGAAACTGACGTTCCGGATGATCCAGTTCTGATCGCGCTTGCACAGCCCAAGCCATGTACCCAGTGCGTGCCAGCGACCTTTGAGTTTTGGATAGGCCTTGCCTACCTGTTCTACGAGAATAGTCATATCAGATCTGATCAAGCAGGTCGTTGTAGCTGCGCTGATAAAGCACAACAGCCAGAAGGAAAACGATGACGGCAAAGCCAAATGGGTAGGCCAGTTGCGACAAGCCTACCGGCTCGCCCAGCAACGCCTTCTGCGCCGTCAACACCAGGGGGAAGATCGGGTTCCACGAAAGCATCGCCTGTACATGTTCGGACAGAATACTGAGGGGGTAGACGATAGGCGTTGCCCAGAACAGCGCCTGGAAGATCACGTCACTCAGCTGACCGATATCACGGAAGAACACGTTCAGGGTGGCGAGAAAAGCACCCAGCGCGATTCCCAGCAGCACAGTGGTAAGCAATACCGGTATCAAAACCAGGGCGGTGGTCATCAGCGGGAAACCTGATATGACCATGAACAGCACTACCAATATCAGCAGGATCAGGCTGTTGAGCGCTGCAGTGGCGATGACTGGAATGAACAGGATGAACTTCGGAAAGCTTGATTTCTTGATCAGGTTGGCATGTTCGAGGAAAACCCCCTTGCCGCGCTGCACCAGCTCCAGCAGCAGGTTCCAGGTGATCAAGCCTGCGCACAAATAAATGCTGTAGGCGTACTGGTGCTCGATACCGGGCATACGAGCCTGCATCAGGCGCGAGAAAATTACGGTATAGATGAACACCATGAAAATAGGCGGCACCACCAGCCACAAAGCGCCGAAGGTCGACCCTGCATAGCGGCTTTTGATCTCCCTCAGGGTGATCGCGAATATCAGACCGCGGTAACGCAGTACGTCTTTCATTAGCGACAGCGGCGTATTCATTGTTCTGGACTCACCATGTACATAAGGCTTCCTGTTTGAAACACCCTCGCGATGCGTAAGCAATGCAGGGCATGGGACATAAGGGCTAGAGAAGGCATATCGAAAGCTCCTCTCACGGGCTGACGGCCCGATAGACTGCTAATGTTTCCTGCGCGCAGCGCTTCCATGAAAACGCGGTGGCGCGAAGCTGGCCGGCATTGGCTACCTTGCTGCGTAATGGCTCATCACTCAGAAGCTCAGCCAGTTGCACAGCCAACTGGTCAGCATTGCCACGCTCAACCAACACCGCACTACCTTGGCAGAACTCGGCCATGGACGTATCGGCGGTACATATCACCGGTACCCCGCACTGCATCGCCTCAAGCACCGGCAGGCCAAACCCTTCGTAGAGCGATGGGTAGGAGAAAACCGCTGCACCAGCGTACAGCGTCGGCAGGTCATCGCCTGAGACAAAGGATAACTGACGCAGGCCATGAGTGACTGTCAATGTCTTGATACGTTCATTCAGCTCATGGTTATGCCACCCAGGCGCACCCGCCAAGACCAACGGATACTCTTCGCGTAACCCCTGCGGCAGCTGGCACCAGGCATCGATCAGGGTATCCACACCTTTGCGTGGCTCCAGGGTGCCGACAAACAACACATAACGACCGTGCTGCAAACCATGGCGCTGCAGCGTTGCACTCGTCTGCTCGGGTGTCTGCGGGTAATAGCGCGCGGATGCACCGAGATAAACGGTTCGTACCTTGTCTGCACTGACGCCGAAATCACCAATCAGCTCATCGCGGATCAAGTCCGAATCAGTGATCAGGAAATCAGCGCGTTTGAGGGTGTGCGGTAACTGCGCCGTCAGCCATTCGACGCGTTTGCGTGGATGGAACTGCGGGTAGTGGAGGAACGATAAGTCATGAATCGTCGCGATACTGGGGCCTGGGTGCGGCTTGAGAATGAAGTTGGGCTCGTGGTAAAGGTAATGCCGGCGCTCACCGGCATGGTAGCGGCGCCTGGCATCGACCAAGGCTTCGCGGGCGCGATAAGTGAACGTCCAACGCTTCAACAACTCTCGCAACTGCAACGCCACCTGCTGGCCTGCGCCTGGTTTCACGTCCCCACCATCTTTCTGCGAGTAGCAGGCACTGGCCTCGATGCAATTGGCTAGAGCCTGTTCGGCGCTGTAAAAACGTGCACCCAGGAAGCAATCGATAACCTCGATATCCTCAAGCAGCAACTGCTCAAGCAAATTGAACGTGTAATTACCAATTCCGGTAAGTGGCGGTAAAAGCGATTGGGTGTTGAACAGGAGCTTCATCGAGTCGGAGTTACCTGGCTGCGCGGGTCGACGCGCACGTTTTCAAGAGTGCCGCCAGAGCGCTGAACTGCCCTGACGGGGGTGGCCGCCAACAAATCGCCGGCTACAGACTGATCAGTACGAAATCAGCCTCTGATCAACCCGGCAATTTCCGCTACGCGCTGATCCACCAGCGCGGTATCACCACGAGATTCCACATTCAGGCGCAGCAACGGCTCTGTGTTGGAGCCGCGCAAGCTGAAACGCCAATCGGCGAATTCGACGCTGATGCCATCGGTACGGTCAACGTTCGGGTTGTGCGGCAGGTAGAACGCCAGGATCTTCTCGATGGTGCCCTTGACGTCGGCCACTTCGTAGTTGATCTCGCCACTGCACGGGAAGGCGGCAATGCGCTCGTCTACCAGTTGGGCCAGGCTCTTGCCGGTGACGCTCATCAGCTCGGCGACCAGCAACCACGGGATATTGCCGCTGTCGCAGTAGGCGAAATCGCGGAAATAGTGGTGCGCGCTCATTTCGCCGCCATACACCGCGTCTTCGGCGCGCATGCGCTCCTTGATGAAGGCGTGGCCGGTCTTGCTCTGGATGGCGATGCCGCCCGCTGCTTCGACTTGCTCGATGGTGTTCCAGGTCAGGCGCGGGTCATGGATGATCTTGCTGCCGGGGTGCTTGGCCAGCAGCATTTCAGCCAGCAGGCCGACAACATAGTAGCCCTCGATGAAACGGCCCTGGTTGTCGAAGAAGAAGCAGCGGTCGAAGTCGCCGTCGAACGCGATACCCATATCGGCGCCGGTGTCGAGCACGGCTTGACGGGTCAGGTCGCGGTTTTCTGGCAGCAGTGGGTTGGGAATGCCATTGGGGAAGTTGCCATCCGGCTCACCGTTGATGATGGTGATGTCCAGCGGCAGGCGGGCCTTGAGCAGCTCCAGCACCGGGCCCACGGCGCCATTGCCCGGGTCGGCCAGCACCTTGAGGGGCTTAAGGGCCGACAAGTTGACGTAGGTCAGCAGGTGGTCGATGTAAGCGGTCTTGTCGAACGCCTCGCGCACGC
The DNA here is from genome assembly GCF_016406145.1 of Pseudomonas putida. NCBI lineage: Bacteria > Pseudomonadati > Pseudomonadota > Gammaproteobacteria > Pseudomonadales > Pseudomonadaceae > Pseudomonas > Pseudomonas putida. The sequence goes on along the minus strand of NZ_CP066306.1, from coordinate 1,513,045 downwards.
TGCCAGGGGTGGTGGCCTGGGTGCCGAGGTCGCCGGCTTCGACACGCTGGCGGATGTCGTTCAGGCCGGTGTCGCCGCTGATCGGACGCGACTGCTCGCGCACCAGTTTCATGCCGTTGTAACCCTTGGGGTTGTGGCTGGCGGTGACCATGATGCCGCCATCGGCCTGGTAATGGCTGGTGGCGAAGTAGACTTCTTCGGTACCGCACAGGCCGATGTCGATCACATCGGCGCCGCCTTCGGTCAGGCCCTTCATCAGGGCACGGGACAGGCCGGGGCTTTCCAGGCGCATGTCGCGGCCGACCACGTAACTGCGCCCGCCCAGCTGGGCCACCAGGGCACGGCCAATGCGGTAGGCAATGTCGTCGTTGAGGTCGGTCGGCACTTGGCCGCGGATGTCATAGGCTTTGAAACAGCGGGTCTGGATAGGTGCGTACATACATCTCTCTCGATGCGGCGCCGCCTGGGCAGCCACCGTCTGGAAGGGGATGGTCGGCGATTGAATAGCCGCATGAAAATCGGCCCGTGGCCTCGGCGAGGCGCTCACGGGCCGACGGGAAGGCCTGCTATCAGGCGTTGCAACGACCGTATTTGTCCTCGAAGCGGACGATGTCGTCTTCGCCGAGGTAGTCACCGCTCTGCACTTCGATCAGGACCAGGTCTATGACACCTGGGTTTTCCAAACGGTGTTTGTGGCCGGCACGAATGAAGGTCGACTCATTGGTGTTGAGCATCAGCTCCTGGTCATCGTTGACCACTACTGCCATGCCGCTGACCACGATCCAGTGTTCGCTGCGGTGATGATGCATCTGCAGCGAAAGCGACGCCTTGGGCTTGACCACGATGCGCTTGATCTTGAAGCGCTCGCCGTCTTCGAGCGTGGTGTAGGTACCCCACGGGCGATGCACGGTCTGGTGCAACAGGTGGGCAGCGTGGCCGTCGCTTTTCAGGCGCTTGACGATGTGTTTGACGTCCTGGGCGTGGTCCTTGTGCGCAATCAGCAGCGCATCGGGGGTATCGACCACCAGCAGGTCCTGAACGCCGACCAGGGCAGCCAGGCGGTCTTCGGTGCTGACGTAGTTGTTGCTTGCGCCATAGGCCATCACTTCGCCTTCGAAGCGGTTGCCGTTCTCGTCCGGGGGGGTCAGCTCGCTGACCGCGTTCCACGAGCCGATGTCGCTCCAGCCGATGTCGCACGGGATGGTTGCGACCTTCTGCGAACGCTCCATGAGGGCGTAGTCGATGGAGATGTCGGGCACATTGGCAAAGCTGTCGGCATCAAGTGCCAGGCAGCTGTAACCCTTGGAGGTCGAGCGGCGGGAGGCTTCGAGGGTTTGCGCAACGGCATCGAGCACGTCCGGGGCGTGGGCCTTGAACTCCTCGATCACGGCACCGACCTGGAAGCAGAACATGCCCGCGTTCCAGAAATAGTTGCCGGCCTTTACATAGGACTCTGCGGTTTTAAGGTCAGGCTTCTCAACGAAGCGTTCGACCTTCAGGCCACCTTCCAGCGCGCCACCAGCGGCGGCTTCGATGTAGCCGAACCCAGTCTCCGGATACTGAGGTTTGATACCGAACGTCACCAGCCAGCCTTGCGAAGCAAGGTTCATCGCCTTGGCTACTGCTTCGCAGAAGGCTTCTTCGTTCTGGATCAAGTGGTCGGCAGCCAGGACCAACATGTGGGCCTGCGGGCCGTGGCTCTGGTGCAACTGCAAAGCTGCGGCAGCTACCGCTGCAGCGGTATTGCGACCGAAGGGCTCAAGGATATAGCCTTGTGCATGGCCTTGGGTATTGATGGTCCGGTATTCGTCTTCAGTCTTGAACAGCAGTTCACGATTGGTAACGGTGAGCACTTCAACCACGCCGTCTAGGCGGGCAGCACGCAGAAAAGTCTTCTGAATAAGATTTTGCCCGTCGGGCAGCGTCATGAACGGCTTGGGGTGAGCCTCACGGGATACTGGCCACAGACGGCTGCCAACGCCACCGGATAAAATTACCGGGATCAATTCCATATTCGAGTCCTTAACGGCCACTTGAAGTTATCAACCTCAGGGAACCTGCATGTGTCTTATTTCTGACCGCCGTCACGAACGAGCGCGACGGCGCTAAAATGTACGCCTAGCGTGTTAATTTCCTGGCCATCCATAGGCTCAAGACGCAAGCATCGGCCTGTAGAATACCAGAGATTTTTCGTTGTAGCTCCCCTTGGATCTAGCGAGCCATCGCCGCCCAGAGCACATTGCCAGCCCCTGTAAACGCCAAGAAACACGCTGCGCGACGGCATGAGACAACACACAGCGTCAATGTTTCGTGAAGGCTCGTTTATTCTGGAATAACCATATCGGGTGAATGCATAAGGTTACTGAAGCGATGCCTTAAAGCATCAGACAGTGCAGTTTTTGCGCGACTTTCACCATGCACTAATACAATTCTTTGCGGGGCATCGGGTATGCCGACAGCATATTCAATCAAACCCGTCTGGTCCGCATGCCCTGAATAACCACCAAGGCTAAATACCTTGGCCCTGATTTCATACATATGCCCATCCAGATCAACCTGGACAAATCCTTCTCCACCTTCACAGGCCTGGATAACCGCTCCCGGCGTACCTTTTGCCTGATACCCCACAAACACCACCTCATGCCGAGGATCACCAAGCATCGCCTTGAGGTAGTTAACGATTCGCCCGCCGGAACACATGCCGTTCCCGGCAATGACAATGGCTGGCCGCCCCGTACTCTTGAGGTAGTTGACCACCTGCTGATGCTTGGCATGGGTATCAACGCACAGCAGCTGACCGAAGCCGAGCGGGTCCCTGCCCTCCCCGAGCCGCTGCCTGGCTTCGGCATTCCAGTATGCGTGCAACTCCGAATAGGCCTTGGTTATGCGCTGCGCCAGTGGCGAATCGAGAATGATGGGTAAGCGGGACCAGTTCACCCCCAGCTCTGGCGCGCTCGCCTCGTTCACTTTGCCTTGATTGAGCAGGGACTTGCGATGGAGGATGTCCTCTATCTCATACAGCAGCTCTTGGGTACGCCCCAGGCTGAAAGCGGGAATGAGGATGGTGCCATTGTCCGCCAGCGCGCGGTCGATAACCGCCTCCAGCCGCTGCTGCCTGTCGTCGCGGGGCGCATGCAGCCTGTCGCCATAGGTGCTCTCCAGCACCAGAACGTCCGCGCGTTCTGGCGGCTGAACGGCGCGCAATAACGGATTGCAAGGGGCGCCTAGGTCGCCCGAGAACACCACCCGCGTGCTGGGTTCTACGCCCGGGTAGCGCACATCGCATTCAACATAGGCTGAACCGAGCAGGTGCCCGGCACGCTGAAGGCGCACGGAACAGGCCACGCCCTGGCCTTCGACCACGGTGTGCCACTGTTCGAAAGGCAGGGCGACCACCAGCCGCTGCAACAAGGCGAGGTAGCGGTCTACCTGAACCGGGTCCGAGCTGATACCGAGCTTGTAGGCATCCTCGAGCACCAGGGGCAGTAGCTTGGCCGAGGGTTCGCTGCACAGGATTGGGCCACGAAAACCTGCAGCCAGCAAGGCGGGGATGCGGCCGACATGGTCGAGGTGGACATGGGTAATGATCAGCGCCTGAATACCGCCGATATCGAAACCGATCGGTGCGAATTCGGCGCCTGGCGCAGCATCTGCACCTTGCTCCAGACCACAATCGACCAGCAGGCTATGCGCCTCATCAAGGTGAAGCTGGTGACAAGAACCGGTTACACCGCGGGTGCCACCGTGATGGGAAAGGATGGGATATTCCATACTGCTGCACACTCGCCTGAGCTGGGAAAATGAAGTGGGTATTACTTCATTTCCTAAGGCGTATGCACAGGTGACTGATTCTTAGATGAACGTCGGACTTTTCATCACTTACCTTCTAACGCTGCCTCCCTGGCCGAGGCGCGAATCTTGCGCTTGCTACGTTGTACGCCATAGGCGCCCAACAGCGGGCCAATCGCCAGGCCTACCACCAGGGCGGCCAGCACCGGCACAGCAACCGGCAACTCGGGCGCCGACCAGCCGAACAGCACGAGTGCCACGGCCTGCTGGTTCTCCAGCACGAAGAACAGCACCACCGCCGCCAGCAGCAGCACGAACAACGCCGCCAGGGCGCGCTTGAGGTTACGCATCAGACTGGCTCCTTCATCGGTCAGGGGTGCTCGTGCTCTTCTTCATTGACGCGATCACGCAGCTCCTTGCCGGGCTTGAAGTGCGGAACGAACTTGCCTTCCAGCTCGACCGACTGGCCGGTCTTGGGGTTGCGCCCTACGCGTGGAGCGCGATAGTGCAAGGAGAAGCTGCCAAAGCCGCGGATCTCGATGCGATCTCCGGTGGCCAGGCATTGGGACATCTGTTCAAGCATGGTCTTGATGGCCAGCTCCACATCCTTGGACGAGAGCAGCCCTTGATGGGTGACAATACGTTCGATCAGCTCCGACTTCGTCATATTTTTCCCTTCGTTATCAAGCAGCTAGATCATTGCTTAATCAGTTTGTAGCACGCTCGGAGGGATTTGAACAGGGTGGTTCTTGACTTAATAAAAAAATTCAAGATAGGCTCTTCGGGAAATAAGAGCGGGCCGCGCTGCAGCCCATCGCCGGCAAGCCGGCTCCTACAGGGGATAGCGTTAGGCTTGGGGGAATTGTGGGCATAAAAAAAGGGTGGCCCGAAGGCCACCCTTTTTTACACCGATCAAACAGAACTTAGTTCTGCTTGGCCATTGCTTCGCGCAGCAGCGCAGCCATGGTGGTATCGGCAGCCGCTTCCGGAGCGTTTTTCAGGCTCTGGATGGCTTCACGCTCTTCAGCGTCGTCTTTCGACTTGATCGACAGGCTGATCACGCGCGACTTGCGGTCAACGCTGATGATCTTGGCTTCGATCTCTTCGCCTTCCTTCAGAACGTTACGCGCGTCTTCAACGCGGTCACGGCTGATTTCGGAAGCTTTCAGAGTGGCTTCGATGTCGTCGGCCAGAGTGACGATGGCGCCTTTGGCGTCAACTTCTTTCACGATGCCCTTGACGATAGCGCCCTTGTCGTTGACAGCAACGAAGTTGGAGAACGGATCGTCTTCCAGCTGCTTGATGCCCAGGGAGATGCGCTCGCGCTCTGGGTCAACCGACAGGATGACGGTTTCCAGCTCGTCGCCCTTCTTGAAACGACGTACGGCTTCTTCGCCGGTTTCGTTCCAGGAGATGTCGGACAGGTGAACCAGGCCGTCGATGCCGCCGTCCAGGCCGATGAAGATACCGAAGTCGGTGATCGACTTGATGGTACCGGTGATCTTGTCACCCTTGTTGAACTGGCCGGAGAAGTCTTCCCATGGGTTGGACTTGCACTGCTTGATGCCCAGGGAGATACGACGACGCTCTTCGTCGATGTCCAGAACCATGACTTCCACTTCGTCGCCAACCTGAACGACTTTCGACGGGTGGATGTTCTTGTTGGTCCAGTCCATTTCGGAAACGTGTACCAGACCTTCAACGCCTTCTTCCAGCTCAGCGAAGCAGCCGTAGTCGGTCAGGTTGGTAACGCGAGCCTGTACGCGGGTACCTTCTGGGTAACGCGCAGTGATAGCAACCCACGGATCTTCGCCCATCTGCTTCAGACCCAGCGAAACGCGGTTGCGCTCACGGTCGAACTTCAGAACGCGTACGTCGACTTCGTCGCCAACGTTAACGATTTCGGAAGGATGCTTGATGCGCTTCCAGGCCATGTCGGTGATGTGCAGCAGGCCGTCGATGCCGCCCAGGTCCACGAATGCGCCGTAGTCGGTGAGGTTCTTGACGATACCTTTGACTTGCTGGCCTTCCTGCAGGGTTTCCAGCAGGGCTTCGCGCTCGGCGGAGTTCTCGGCTTCCAGCACGCTGCGACGGGAAACGACAACGTTGTTGCGCTTCTGGTCCAGCTTGATGACCTTGAATTCCAGCTCTTTGCCTTCCAGGTGGGTGGTGTCGCGCACAGGGCGGACATCAACCAGGGAGCCCGGCAGGAACGCACGGATGCCGTTAACGTCGACAGTGAAGCCGCCCTTAACCTTACCGTTGATAACGCCCTTGACCACTTCTTCGGCGGCGAAAGCTGCTTCCAGAACAATCCAGCACTCGGCGCGCTTGGCTTTTTCACGGGACAGTTTGGTTTCGCCAAAGCCGTCTTCGACCGCGTCCAGCGCAACGTGAACTTCGTCACCGACCTTGATGGTCAGCTCGCCAGCTTCGTTGTAGAACTGCTCGAGCGGGATGACGCCCTCGGACTTCAGGCCAGCGTGTACGGTAACCCAGTCGCCGTCGATGTCGACAACGATACCGGAGATGATCGCACCCGGCTGAAGATTGAGGGTTTTCAGGCTTTCTTCAAAGAGTTCTGCAAAGCTTTCGCTCATTTTAATTCCTGTAGATTCGGGCGAAACAAACGCCCATCGCCACACTCCAGACAATGTGGGTTTCGTTAAGTAAAGGAAAGCGGGCAGGACGTTGACTGGTGCCCCTGCCTGCTTTCCTGACGATCAGACCAAGTCGCGCTGGGCGAGCTCGCTCCTGATACGGTGCAGCACCTGCTCGATGGACAGCTCCGTGGAGTCCAGCTGAATGGCATCGGCCGCCGGCTTGAGCGGGGCCACTGCGCGCTGGGTGTCGCGCTCATCGCGCGCACGAATCTCATCTAGCAGACTCGACAGACTAACATCTTCGCCTTTGCCCTTCAACTGCAGGTAGCGGCGACGGGCACGCTCCTCGGCACTGGCGGTCAAAAACACCTTAAGCGGCGCGTCCGGGAACACCACGGTGCCCATGTCGCGGCCATCGGCGATCAGGCCGGGTGTTTCGCGGAAGGCGCGCTGGCGCTGCAGCAGGGCTTCACGCACTGCCGGCAGGGACGCGACCATCGAGGCCCCGGCACCGACCGTCTCGGTGCGGATGACATTGCTGACGTCCTCACCCTCCAGAATGATCTGTTGCAGCTTACCCGGCTCGGCGGCGATGAATTGCACATCCAGATGGGCGGCCAGGGCCTTGAGCAGCTCTTCGTTGGTCAGGTCGACACCGTGGTTGCTGGCGTTGAACGCCAGCAGACGGTAAAGCGCGCCGGAATCCAGCAGCCGCCAGCCCAGTTCACGCGCCAACAGGCCTGCGACCGTGCCCTTGCCCGAGCCGCTCGGGCCATCGATGGTGATGACCGGCGCTTGAGAGTTCACGACTTGCCCTCTTCTGCCACGCGGATACCCACTTCGGCACACAGCGCGAGGAAGTTGGGGAACGAGGTGGCGACGTTGGCGCAATCATGGATGCGGATTGGCGCGCTGGCGCGCAGCGAGGCGACGCTGAAGGCCATGGCGATACGGTGGTCGCCGTGGCCATGCACTTCGCCACCGCCAATCTGGCCGCCGTCGATGATGATGCCGTCGGGGGTCGGCTCGCACTTCACGCCCAAGGCGATCAGGCCGTCGGCCATCACCTGGATACGATCGGACTCCTTCACCCGCAGCTCTTCGGCGCCACGCAGCACGGTACGCCCTTCGGCACAGGCGGCGGCCACGAACAGCACCGGGAATTCGTCGATGGCCAGCGGCACCAGGTGCTCGGGGATATCGATACCCTTGAGCTTGGCACCGCGCACACGCAGGTCGGCCACTGGTTCGCCGCCGACTTCACGCTGGTTTTCCAGGGTGATGTCGCCGCCCATCAGGCGCAGGATGTCGATGACACCGGTGCGGGTCGGGTTGATGCCGACATGCTCGAGTACCAGCTCGGAGCCCTGGGCAATGGATGCTGCCACCAGGAAGAACGCAGCCGAGGAGATGTCTGCGGGCACTTCGATGTGGGTGGCAGTGAGCTTGCCGCCGGACTGCAGCGAGGCAACCGGGCCGTTGGACTCCACCGCATAGCCGAAGCCGCGCAGCATGCGCTCGGTATGGTCACGGGTGGGCGCAGGCTCGGTAACGGTGGTTTTGCCTTCGGCGTACAGGCCGGCCAACAGCAGGCAGGATTTGACCTGGGCACTGGCCATCGGCAGCGTGTAGGTCAGTGCCTTGAGCGTGTGGCCACCACGGATGGTCAGCGGTGGGCGGCCGTCCGGGCCGGTTTCGACCACAGCGCCCATTTCGCGCAGCGGGTTGGCCACGCGGTTCATCGGGCGCTTGGACAGCGACGCATCGCCGGTCATGGTCACGTCGAACGACTGGCCGGCCAGCAGGCCCGAGAGCAGGCGCATGGAGGTGCCGGAGTTGCCCACGTAGATCGGCCCGGGCGGTGGCTTGAGGCCGTGCAGGCCAACACCGTGAATGGTCACGCGGCCGTGGTTCGGGCCTTCGATGACTACCCCCATGTCACGGAAAGCCTGAAGGGTCGCCAGGGCGTCCTCACCTTCGAGGAAGCCTTCGACTTCGGTCGTGCCTTCGGCCAGGGAGCCGAGCATGATCGAACGGTGGGAAATCGACTTGTCGCCCGGTACGCGGATTCGCCCGGTCAGGCGGCCACCCGGTTGGGCCAGGAAAATCAGATCGTTGGCGTTCATAGCGTCCACATAGGCCCGGCGGGCCAAGATTTTACTGAAATGCTCGCGGGCAACCCGAGCGCGGGTGAACACACCCAGCAACTGGTGCCCGTCCCCTGCATCGACCGCGTCGCGCAAGGCGTCGAGGTCGCTGCGAAAAGTGTCCAGGGTGCGCAGGACAGCCTCGCGGTTGGCGAGGAAGATGTCATGCCACATGGTCGGATCGCTGCCAGCGATTCTGGTGAAATCGCGGAAACCACCGGCAGCGTACCGGAAGATCTCAAGGTTTTCATTGCGCTTGGCCAACGAATCGACCAGGCCGAACGCCAGCAGGTGCGGCAGGTGGCTGGTGGCGGCCAACACTTCGTCGTGGCGCTCGACCGGCATGTGCTCCACGTCGGCCTCCAGCGCACGCCACAGGCGGTCGACCAGGGCCAGGGCGGCGGGGTCGGTTTCGGGCAGCGGCGTGAGGATGACCTTGTGGCGGCGGAACAGGGTGGCGTTGGAGGCCTCCACCCCGCTCTGCTCGGAGCCGGCGATGGGGTGGCCGGGCACGAAGTGGCGCAGGCGGTCGCCGAATACCTCACGCGCAGCCCGCACCACATTGCCTTTGGCGCTGCCGACGTCGGTGATGACGGCGCTGCCCAGGTCCAGTTGCGCCAGGCGCGCCAGCAGCTTTTCCATGGCCAGGATCGGTACCGCCAGCTGGATGACGTCGGCGCCGACACAGGCGGCGGCGAGGTCTTCTTCGCAGCGGTCGACCACACCCAGGGCCACGGCCTGCTTGCGCGAAGGGGCGTCCAGGTCGACGCCGACCACTTCGCGGCACAGGCCGCTTTCACGCAGGCCTTTGGCGAAGGAGCCGCCGATCAGGCCCAGGCCTACGACGACGAGGCGGCCGATGAGCGGTGCGGGGTTGTTTTTTGCTGCATTTACCACTGGTACGAACCCTGTTCAGAAATCAGGACAGTCTTTGGGACCGCAGGGGGCTGCTTTGCAGCCCATCGCGACACAAGGCCGCTCCTACAAGGGATTGCAGACTCCTGTAGGAGCGGCCTTGTGTCGCGATGGGGCGCAAAGCGCCCCCAACAACCTTGAATCAAAGCACCGCCTTTGGATACGAGCCCAGTACCTTCAGCGCCACAGCCTCTTGGCTGATCTTCTCCAGCACGGCCTTGATCAGCGGGTCGCGGTGGTGGCCAACGAAGTCGATGAAGAACACGTAGGTCCACTTGCCACTGCGCGAAGGGCGGGTCTCGATGCGGGTCAGGTCGATGCCGTTGTCGTGGAACGGCACCAGCAGTTCGTGCAAGGCACCTGGCTTGTTGCTCATCGAAACGATGATCGAGGTCTTGTCGTCCCCGGTCGGCGGCACTTCCTGGTTGCCGATCATCAAAAAGCGCGTGGAGTTGTCCGGGCGGTCTTCGATCTTCTCGGCCAGGCGGGTCAACCCGTACAGGTTGGCGGCCATATCACCGGCGATCGCCGCCGAATTCCACTCGCCCTTGACCCGCTTGGCGGCCTCGGCATTGCTCGACACCGCCACGCGCTCCACGTTCGGGTAGTGCGCGTCCAGCCACTTGCGGCACTGGGCCAGCGACTGGGCGTGGGAGTAGATGCGGGTGATGCTGTCGGTCTTGGTGTTTTCGCCCACCAGCAGGTGATGGTGGATGCGCAGCTCGACTTCACCGCAGATCACCATGTCGTGCTCGAGGAAGCTGTCCAGGGTGTGGCTGACCGCACCCTCGGTGGAGTTTTCCACCGGCACCACGCCGAAATTGACAGCGCCGGCCGCCACTTCGCGGAACACTTCATCGATGGCAGCCATCGGGCGGCTGATCACGGCGTGGCCGAAGTGCTTCATGGCCGCAGCCTGGGTGAAGGTGCCTTCAGGCCCCAGGTAGGCGATTTTCAGCGGCTCTTCCAGGGCCAGGCAGGACGACATGATTTCGCGGAACAGCCGCGCCATCTCTTCGTTGCCCAGCGGCCCCTTGTTGCGCTCCATCACGCGCTTGAGCACGGCGGCTTCACGCTCAGGGCGGTAGAACACCGGCTGCTCGCCTTCGGCCAGCGAGGCGGTCTTGACCTTGGCCACTTCCTGGGCGCAACGGGCGCGGTCGCTGATCAGCTCGAGGATTTTCTCGTCGAGGCTGTCGATGCGCACGCGCAGCGCCTTGAGCTCATGTTCGGACATCAGCCGTGCTCCTTCTCGAATTCGGCCATGTAGGCCACCAGCGCCTCGACAGCGTCCAGGCCCAGGGCGTTATAAATGGAGGCACGCATGCCGCCCACCGAGCGGTGGCCCTTGAGGTTGAGCAGGCCACGGGCATCGGCGCCGGCCAGGAAGGCCTTGTCCAGGCGCTCATCGGCCAGGCGGAACGGCACGTTCATCCACGAACGGGCGTTGTGGCTGATCGGGTTGGTGTAGAACTCGCTGGTGTCGATGAAGCCGTACAGGCGGTCTTTCTTGGCGCGGTTGCGTTGCTCCATGGCGTCGACGCCACCCTGCTCCTTGAGCCACTCGAAGACCAGGCCCGAGAGGTACCAGGAATAGGTGGCCGGGGTGTTGTACATCGAGCCGTTGTCGGCCGAGACCTTGTAGTCGAGCATGGTCGGGCAGCTGCTGCGGGCGTGGCCCAGCAGGTCTTCGCGGACGATCACCACCACCAGGCCGCTCGGGCCGATGTTCTTCTGCGCGCCGGCGTAGATCAGGCCGTACTGCGACACGTCGATCGGGCGCGAGAGGATGTCGGAGGACATATCGACCACCAGCGGAACGTCACCGGTTTGCGGCACCCAGTCGAACTGCAGGCCGCCGATGGTCTCGTTGGAGGCATAGTGGACGTACGCTGCGTTCTTGGTCAGCTGCCACTCGTTCTGGCCAGGGATGGCCAGGTAGTCGTATGGCTTGGCGCTGGCAGCGACGTTGACGTTGCCGAAACGGCGCGCTTCTTCGATGGCCTTTTTCGACCAGATGCCGGTTTCGACGTAGTCGGCAGTGCCGTTCTCCGGCAGCAGGTTCAGCGGGATCTCGGCGAACTGCTGGCTGGCGCCGCCCTGCAGGAACAGGACTTTGTAGTTGGAGGGGACGGACAGCAGGTCACGCAGGTCCTGCTCGGCCTTTTCGGCGATGGCCACGTAATCGTCGCTGCGATGGCTCATTTCCATCACCGACAAGCCCTTGCCATGCCAGTCCAGCATTTCGGCCTGGGCGCGCTGCAGGACAGCTTCAGGAAGCGCGGCAGGGCCTGCGCAGAAGTTAAAGGCTCGTTTGCTCACATCCACTCTCGCTCTGCCAAATAGAACAAAATCGTTTGTTGCAGGCCGCGCACCCCTGTAGGAGCGGCCTCGTGTCGCGAAAGGGCTGCGCAGCAGCCCCCGCGATAGTTGTTGCGCTGCTTAACCCTGGGGCCGCCAGGCGGCCCTTTCGCGACACAAGGCCGCTCCTACAAAAGGCAGGCCCTGCTGTTGCCTGCTGTAATCAGTCAAACGGGGCGACCTTGGTCGCCCCGTTCGGGTTGTTGCGCTTGCTTACTCTTGCGGTGCCTCTTCGGCGCCCGCATTGTCATCGTCCGCCGCTTCCGGCGCATCGAGCTCCACGCCCTCCTCGTCCGCCCCGACCAGCTCGTCGAGCTCTTCCTCGGAAGGCTCCTGGATACGCTCCAGGCCTACCAGCGTTTCGTCTGCAGCCAGCTTGATCAACGTCACGCCCTGGGTGTTACGGCTCAGGCTGGATACCTCACCAACCCGTGTGCGCACCAGCGTACCCTGGTCGGAGATCAGCATGATCTCTTCACCTTCCTGCACCTGGATAGCACCGATCAGCAGGCCATTGCGCCCCTTGGTGCCCATGGCGATCACGCCCTGACCACCACGGCCGCGGCGCGGGAACTTGGACAGCGGCGTACGCTTGCCGAAGCCGCGCTCGGAAGCGGTAAGGATCTGCGCACCAGACTCCGGGATCAGCATCGAGATGATCTGCTGCCCCTTGCCCAGTTTCATGCCGCGCACACCACGGGCGGTACGGCCCATTTCGCGTACCACGCTCTCGGCGAAGCGGATCACCTTGCCGGCGTCGGAGAACATCATGACTTCCTTGGCGCCGTCGGTGATTGCTGCGGCAATCAGGGTGTCACCTTCCTTCAGCTTCAAGGCGATCAGGCCATTGGAGCGCGGACGGGCGAACTGCACCAGCGGGGTTTTCTTGACGGTACCGGAAGCGGTGGCCATGAAGATGTACGCACCAGTCGGCTCAGCCACCCATTCAGGGGTGTCGCCCTCTTCTTCGTCGATTTCTTCAGCCTCGACCACTTCGCCTTCGATCACGCCCTCGTCGCCGTCTTCCAGCTCTTCATCCGGATCGGCGCTCTGCTGCAGGGCCTCGAGGTCGATCTGCAGCATGGCGGTGATGCGCTCACCCTCCTCCAGCGGCAGCAGATTGACCAGCGGGCGGCCACGCGCAGCGCGGGATGCCTCAGGGATCTCGTAGGTCTTCTTCCAGTACACCTTGCCCTTGCTGGAGAACAGCAGCAGGGTGGCGTGGCTGTTGGCGACCAGCAGGTGCTCGATGTAGTCCTCGTCCTTCACGCCGGTCGCCGACTTGCCTTTACCGCCACGGCGCTGGGCCTGGTAAGCGGACAACGGCTGGGTCTTGGCATAGCCACCGTGGGAGATGGTCACCACGCGCTCTTCTTCCGGGATCATGTCGCCGTAGTTGAGGTCGTGGCTGGCGTTGAGAATCTCGGTGCGGCGCGCATCGCCGTACTCGGCGCGGATCGCTTCGAGTTCTTCGCGGATCACTTCCATCAGGCGCTCGGCGCTGCTGAGGATGCGGATCAGTTCGCCGATCTGCTCGAGGATTTCCTGGTACTCGGCCAGCAGCTTCTCGTGCTCCAGGCCGGTCAGGCGGTGCAGGCGCAGGTCGAGGATCGCCTGGGCCTGTTCCGGCGACAGGTAGTACTTGCCATCACGCAGGCCGTACTGTTCCGGCAGGTCTTCAGGGCGGCAGGAATCGGCGCCGGCGCGCTCGACCATGACCTGCACGGCACTGGATTCCCAGGCAGTGGCAATCAGCGCTTCCCGGGCTTCGGACGGCGTCGGCGAGGCTTTGATCAGCGCGATGACCGGGTCGATGTTGGACAGCGCGACCGCCTGGCCTTCAAGGATATGGCCACGTTCACGGGCTTTGCGCAGCTCGAATACGGTACGGCGCGTGACCACTTCACGGCGGTGACGGACGAACGCTTCGAGCAGGTCCTTGAGGTTGAGCACGCGCGGGCGGCCGTCGATCAGTGCCACCACGTTGATGCCGAACACGCTCTGCAGCTGGGTCTGCTGATAGAGGTTGTTGAGCACCACCTCCGGCACCTCGCCGCGGCGCAGCTCGATGACGATGCGCATGCCGTCCTTGTCGGACTCATCGCGCAGCTCGGTGATGCCTTCGATCTTCTTGTCTTTGACCAGCTCGGCGATCTTCTCGATCAGGCGCGCCTTGTTCAGCTGGTACGGCAGCTCGGTGACGACGATCTGCTGGCGGCCACCGACCTTGTCGATGTCTTCGATCTCGGAGCGCGCGCGCATGTAGATGCGGCCACGGCCGGTACGGTACGCCTCGATGATGCCCTGGCGGCCGTTGATGATGCCGGCAGTCGGGAAGTCGGGGCCGGGGATGAACTGCATCAGCTCGTCGACGGTGACTTCCGGGTTGTCGATCAGCGCCAGGCAGCCGTCGATGACTTCACCGAGGTTGTGCGGCGGAATGTTGGTCGCCATGCCCACGGCGATACCGCTGGAACCGTTGACCAGCAGGTTGGGGATGCGGGTGGGCATGACCGCCGGGATCTGCTCGGTGCCGTCGTAGTTGGGCACCCAGTCGACGGTTTCCTTATGCAGGTCGGCCAGCAGCTCGTGGGCCAGCTTGGCCATACGCACTTCGGTGTATCGCATCGCCGCAGCGTTGTCGCCGTCGACCGAACCGAAGTTGCCCTGGCCGTCGACCAGCAGGTAGCGCAGCGAGAATGGCTGGGCCATACGCACGATGGTGTCGTAGACCGCAGTATCGCCGTGCGGGTGGTACTTACCGATCACGTCACCGACCACACGGGCGGATTTCTTGTACGGCTTGTTCCAGTCGTTGCCCAGTTCGCTCATCGCAAAGAGAACGCGACGATGCACGGGCTTCAAGCCGTCACGTGCATCGGGCAGCGCTCGCCCGACAATCACGCTCATCGCGTAGTCGAGGTAAGACTGTCTCAGTTCGTCTTCGATATTGACCGGGAGGATTTCTTTGGCCAGTTCGCCCATGAGAAGCCTGATTCCTTTTTCTGGTGAAACTTCGCAGCTCCATCAAGGGCCGAACGAAGCTCGCCGCCGCAGCGCATAAGGGTGCGACGACTTACGACAAATCAATGAGTTGTAACATGGATCTGCGCAATGAAGGCCGCCGTCATGGGCGGTCTTGGAAACTGCCGGATGTTATCACAAAGGCAGTAGCGGTGGGGAGATATGGCGCAGGGGGTGGAGGGGGTTTTGTGGGAATTTGTTGACGTGATTGGCGCTGATGCCGTATTGCCGGCGCTCGACCTCCCGCACTCCCTCTCCCCCCCCACCCCAAACGATCAATGCAGGCGTTTGCGGCACATCAATTGCGCCAGTTTGGCTGTATCCGGGCGCTCGATGACACCTTTCTCAGTCACGATCACATCGATCAGGTCAGCCGGAGTCACGTCGAACACCGGATTGAACACCTCCACCTGCGGCGCCACGCGGGTGCCGGCGTAATCCAGCAATTCGTCGGCATCACGCTCTTCCAGCGGGATGTCTTCACCCGTGGCCAGATTGAGATCGATGCTGGTGCTGGGCGCCACCACCATGAACCGCACACCATGGTGCATGGCGTTCACCGCCAGCTGGTAGGTGCCGATCTTGCTCGCCACGTCACCGTTGGCGGCAATGCAGTCGGCGCCGACCACCACCCAGGTAATGCCCTTGCTCTTCATCAGGTGGGCCAGCGCCGAATCGGCACACAGGGTTACCGGAATGCCTTCGTTGGCCAGCTCCCAGGCGGTAAGGCGCGAACCCTGCAGCCAGGGCCGGGTTTCGCCGGCATAGACGCGCTCGACCATACCCTCGAGAAAGCCTGCGCGGATCACCCCCAACGCCGTACCGAAGCCTCCACTGGCCAGGGCACCGGCGTTGCCGTAGGTCAGCAGGGCCTGCTCGCTACCCTGGTGGCGGCGGATCAGCTCGATGCCTTGCTGGGCCATGGTCAGGTTGGCCTCACGGTCGCTTTCATGAATGGCCACAGCCTCGGCCTCCAGCGCTGCCAGCACATCCTCGCCGGGGCGCAGGCGCTGCAGGCGATCACGCATGCGGTTGAGTGCCCAGAACAGGTTGGCGGCCGTAGGCCGCGCTTCGGCCAGGCTGAGGAAGTCCTCTTCCAGGTCCATTTCCCAGTCGCCGCCCTCGGCCAGGCGCTCTTCCAGGGCAAGCACCAGGCCATAGGCGGCAGCAATGCCGATGGCCGCCGCACCTCGCACGGCCATATCGCGGATCGCCGCCGCCACCTGCGCGACATTGTCGCAGGCCAGCCAGCGTTCTTGCGAAGGCAGCAGGCGCTGGTCGAGCAGGTGCAAGGCGCCGTGGTGCCACCGGATACCGGTCACCTTCTCCGCCGCCATAAGTCGCTCGCGCATCACCTCTCCCTGACTTTCGCATATCAAAAGCGGACGATTATAGCGACCAACAGCCTTGGGCGCTCGGGTATACTCCGGCGCAATTCGTAGAAGTTTCAGAGGACTGTTCAATGAGCAACGTCGACCACGCCGAAATCGCCAAGTTTGAAGCCTTGGCGCACCGCTGGTGGGACCGCGAGAGCGAGTTCAAGCCGCTGCACGATATCAATCCGCTGCGCGTCAACTGGATCGACGAGCGCGTCAGCCTGGCCGGCAAGAAGGTGCTGGACGTAGGCTGCGGCGGCGGCATCCTCAGCGAGGCAATGGCCCTGCGTGGCGCCACCGTCACCGGCATCGACATGGGCGAGGCGCCCCTGGCCGTGGCCCAGCTGCACCAGCTGGAGTCCGGCGTGGAGGTGGAGTACCGGCAGATCACCGCCGAGGCCCTGGCTGAAGAAATGCCCGAGCAGTTCGATGTGATCACCTGCCTGGAAATGCTCGAGCACGTGCCCGACCCGTCTTCGGTCATCCGCGCCTGCTACCGCATGGTCAAGCCGGGTGGCCAGGTGTTCTTCTCGACCATCAACCGCAACCCCAAGGCCTACCTGCTGGCCATCATCGGCGCCGAATACATCCTCAAGATGCTGCCGCGCGGTACCCACGACTTCAAGAAGTTCATCCGCCCTTCCGAGCTGGGTGCCTGGAGCCGCGTGGCCGGCCTTGAGGTCAAGGACATCATCGGCCTGACCTACAACCCGCTGACCAAGCACTACAAGCTCAGCAGCGATGTGGACGTCAACTACATGATCCAGACACTGCGCGAGGAATGAGCATGCGTTTGCGAGCAGTACTCTTTGACATGGACGGCACCCTGCTCGACACGGCGCCGGACTTCATCGCTATTTGCCAGGCCATGCTCGCCGAGCGCGGCCTGCCGGCCATCGACGACAAGCTGATCCGCGACGTGATTTCCGGCGGTGCCAGGGCGATGGTCGCCGCGACCTTCGCCATGAGCCCGCAGGACGAGGGTTTCGAGGCCCTGCGCCTGGAGTTCCTCGAGCGCTACCAGCGTGACTGCGCGGTGCACAGCAAGCTGTTCGACGGCATGGGCGAATTGCTGGCCGACATCGAGCGGGGCAACCTGCTGTGGGGCGTGGTGACCAACAAGCCGGTCCGCTTCGCAGAGCCGATCATGCAGCGCCTTGGCCTGGCCGAGCGTTCTGCACTGCTGATCTGCCCGGATCACGTGAAAAACAGCAAGCCCGACCCGGAGCCGCTGATCCTGGCCTGCAAGACCTTGAACCTGGACCCGGCCAGCGTGCTGTTCGTCGGCGACGACCTGCGCGACATCGAGTCGGGCCGCGATGCCGGCACCCGCACGGCGGCCGTGCGCTACGGCTATATTCATCCAGAAGACAACCCGAACAACTGGGGCGCCGACGTGGTGGTGGACCACCCGCTGGAACTGCGCAAGGTGCTCGACAGCGCCCTGTGCGGGTGCTGATCTTTTAGCGGCAAGCTGCAAGCTTCAACTCAAGGACAAACGCATGTTCGACTATACCGCCCGCCCCGACCTGCTCAAGGGCCGCGTCATCATGGTCACCGGCGCTGGCCGTGGCATCGGTGCAGCCGCCGCCAAGGCTTATGCCGCCTTGGGCGCCACTGTGCTGCTGCTGGGCAAGACCGAAGCCAACCTGAACGAGGTCTACGATGAAATCGAGGCCGCCGGCCACCCGCAGCCGGTGGTGATCCCGTTCAACCTGGAAACCGCCCTGCCCCACCAGTACGACGAACTGGCTGCGATGGTCGAGGAACAGTTCGGCCGCCTGGACGGCCTGCTCAACAATGCCTCGATCATCGGCCCGCGCACCCCGCTCGAGCAGCTCTCGGGCGACAATTTCATGCGGGTGATGCACATCAACGTCGATGCCACGTTCATGCTCACCAGCACCCTGCTGCCGCTGCTCAAGCTGTCGGAGGACGCCTCGGTGGTGTTCACCTCCAGCAGTGTCGGGCGCAAGGGCCGGGCTTACTGGGGCGCTTATGGCGTGTCCAAATTCGCTACCGAAGGCCTGATGCAGACTTTGGCAGACGAACTGGAAGGTGTGGCGCCGGTGCGCTCCAACAGTATCAACCCGGGGGCTACCCGCACGGCCATGCGGGCCCAGGCCTATCCGAGCGAGAACCCGCAGAACAACCCGCTGCCTGAAGAGATCATGCCGGTGTATCTGTACCTGATGGGGCCGGACAGTACCGGGGTGAACGGGCAGGCCTTCAACGCTCAGTAGGGCTTGAAACCGATGGGGCCGCTTTGCGGCCCTTCGCGACACAAGGCCGCTCCTACAGGATAGCGGTGCCGTTGAATCCGGCATCAAATCTGTAGGAGCGGCCTTGTGTCGCGAAAGGGCTGCAAAGCAGCCCCAGGCATTCAGCCAGCAGCCAAGGTCGGGCGCAGGCGCCCTTGCTGGCGGCCTTCCAGCTGCATGCACCGTTCCAGGAACAGGTACATGCAGTCATAACTTTTGCAGATCGCCTTGCGCAGCTCATTGCGCAACCCCAAGGTCGGGTTTTCGCCAGCCAGCGTACAAATGATCTCCAACGCCTCCCACGGGTGGGCGTCGTCATACTGCGCATGCATCTTCAACCACTTCATGGCGCGTTTACGCTGGTCCTCCGGGAAGCCCATGGCGTAGGTGTCTTCAGCGCAGACCACCGCCGACCACTCACCCGTCGCCCCTTCAATGGCATAGTTGGTAGCAGCCATGGCAATGGCCAGCGACTCGGTGGTACACACTCGCCAGCACCAGTCATTGAGGCCATTGAGCTCGACGGGCACTTCCTGGGACTGCAGCTCGTGCAGGTGAATGCCATGGGCATGGCACCAATGCACCCAGTAATCGGCATGGTGGAGCTCCACGCGGATATTGCGCATCAGCCAGCGCCGCGCCATGTCTTCGCCCGGGTGGCGGGCATAGCGGGTCTTGGTCAGGTTGTGGGCCATGTACAAGGAAAACTGCTCAACCACCGGCCAGCCACCGATCAGGTACTGGCGAATGGTGGCTTGGCGCAGCTGGCCATCGCGCAGGCGCTGGTAGAATTCATGCTCCACCACCCGACGCTTGCTCTGGCGGCAATCTTCGATCAGTTGCTGGGCCCATTGAGGGTAACTGGCCGGGTCCATCAAAGGCCCGATACGGACGAATGCATCAATCACTTTTCAGCTCCTTGATCCCTGTGATTTACCAACGCTACTTCAGCGAAAGGTTCCAGGCGCCCGATGCAGCAGGGGCCGTGCGGCAATCCGTTGGCGCTGCAGGCTGTCGCAAGTGAATACCTGCGGTCTTTCGATCAGATAGCCCTGGGCGTAGTCCACGCCGATCTCCTGCAAGGCCTGCTCGATCAACGGAGTTTCAACGAACTCGGCAATGGTCCGTTTACCCATGACGTGGCCGATGTGATTGATGACTTCGACCATGGCCCGGTTGACCGGATCATCAAGCATATCTTTGACAAAACTTCCGTCGATCTTCAAGAAGTCGACGGGTAAATGTTTCAAATAAGCGAATGACGACATTCCGGCACAAAAGTCATCCAGCGAGAACTTGCAACCCAGCCCTTTCAATTCATTGATGAACCGGATGGCACTGCCGAGGTTGGCAATGGCACTGGTCTCGGTGATCTCGAAGCAGATCAGCCGTGGCGGAATCGAATATTCGACGAACAGGCGCTGCAGGTACTCCAGGAACTTGTCGTCACCGATACTCGAGCCCGACAGGTTGATGGCACACATCGACAGCGGGCCCTCGCGCCCCTCATCCAGACACTGGCGAATGACCTGAAACACATTGCGCACCACCCAGCGGTCGATAGCGGTCATCAGGCCATAGCGCTCGGCCGCCGGGATGAAGCTGTCAGGCAGGATGGTGCGGCCGCTTTCGTCTTGCAGGCGCAACAGAATCTCGACATGCCCCTGCCCTTCAAGGGCGGTGAGTGCGGCGATTTCCTGGGCGTACAGGCAGAAGCGGTTCTCCTCCAGGGCGACGTGCAGGCGCTGTATCCAGGCCATTTCACCAAACCGCATCGACAGTTCACTGTCATCGGAATGGTAGACCTGGATGCGGTTACGGCCCTTCTCCTTGGCCATGTAGCACGCCATGTCCGCTGCCCGCAGGGAGGCTTCCAGCGTGGCCGGGGCTTGTGCCATGTGCACCAGGCCGATACTCACAGTGGTGACGAACGGCCTGCCTTTCCATACGAAGTGCAGGCTTTGCACCGCCTGGCGCAGGTTTTCGGCAATGCGCTCGGCCTGTTCGCCCGGGCAGTTTTCCAGCAGCACGCCAAACTCATCCCCCCCCAGCCGCGCCAGGGTATCGCCTTCGCGCAGCACCGATTGCAGCACGGCGCAGATGTGCCGCAGCAATTCGTCACCGGCGGCATGCCCACAGGTATCGTTGACCAGCTTGAACTGGTCGAGGTCAAGGAACATCAGCGAATGCCGCCCGCCCTGGCGCACGAGGTCGTTCAGTGCCTGCTCCAGGCGGTACTCGAATTCACGGCGGTTGGCCAGGCCGGTCAGCGCGTCATGGGTAGCCTGCCAGGACAGGTTGGCTATGTATTGGCGCTCCTGGGTCATGTCATGCAGCACCAGGACAATGCCAGCCACCTGCCCGTCACTGATGATGGGCGACCCCACCAGGTTGATCGCAACCGTGCTGCCATCCAGGCGCTGGATCAACCGTGCATGCTCGGCGCCCCCCTTGAGGCTGCCGCTGAGCACCTGTTCGAGCAGGGTGCTGCTGTCGTTCTGGGCCTGCTCGTCCACCAGGCTGAACAGTGCTGTCAACGGCAGCCCCAGGGCCTGGCCTGCCTGCCAATGGGTAAGCTGCTCGGCCGCCGGGTTCATGTAGCCGATGCTGCCATCGACATCGGTGGTGATCACAGCATCGCCAATCGCCTGCAGGGTAATCTGTGCGCGCTCCTTTTCTTCCTGCAGGGCGCTGGCGAAGGCCTGGCGCTGGGCCAGCAGTTTGCTCGAACGGCGCCAGGCAAAGGTGATGAGAAACAGTGCGGTGAGCAGGTTGGTGACCAACAACACCCGCAACAGCATGCGCGACCCTTCACCCAGGGCATCGCTGAAGGCTTTGGCCGCCGGTGTCACGCCTTCATTGATAGCGACGATGCGGGCGCGCCATTGGCTGACCTGGCGCGGCCCGACCTGGCCTTTGGCAAAACCCTCGCGCATCTCGTTGGCCAGCACATCCAGCTGGTTGAGGAAATCATCACCGACATTCCAGTAGGCGATCGCCGCCTGCACGTAGCTGATCTGGCTGAAATTGCGGTAGAACCAGATGATGCGGTCGACGTCGTCGGGGTGATTGCCGCCTTGCAGTACGGCTTGGCGCGCGACGTCAAGGTCTGGATCAGGCTGGTCGAGCACCTCGCGCATCTGCCGGTCACCGTGGGGCACAGTGATGACCTGGCGATAGCGCTGGTAGGTGCGCTCATCGCCAGTTTCGGCATACAGGTTCAGGTAATAGATAGCGTCTTTCTGGGCCTTGGACCACAGGCTTTCGCCGGCGACATAGGCACGCACAGCCGAAAGCGCGTAAAGGCTGAGGCTGCCCAGCAGGACCTGGAAGACTACAACGGCGACGAAGGGCCAGATGATACCCAGCAGCCTTGGCGCCTCTAGTGTGCGATGTCCCTTCATGAAGTCCCTGTCACAGAGCAGATAAGGCTCGAATCAACCCAGACAAGCTCAGCGTAGGCCATCTGCCATCTGTGTGGAGGGAATTTTGAGCTGCAAGCTGCAAGCTGCAGCTGGATCAAGTCTGCTGCAGATGCCCGTACAGCTTGGCATACAAGCCGCCCTCGGCGATCAACTGCTGGTGCCCGCCATCCTCGGCTACGTGCCCGCCATCGAATACCAGCACACGGTCGGCCTGCTTCACCGCCGAAAGGCGGTGGGCGATGATCAATGTGGTACGGCCACTGAGGAAACGCGCCAGAGCCTGGTGCAGGTTGTACTCAGTGGCGGCGTCCAGCGCTGAAGTGGCCTCGTCGAGGATCACCACCTTCGGCTCGGCCAGGACCATGCGGGCAATCGCCAGGCGCTGGCGCTGGCCGCCGGACAGGCGCACACCAGAGCGGCCAACCACGCTGTCCAGCCCTTGCGGCAAGGCGGCAATGGTGGCGTCCAGCTGGGCGATGCGCAGCGCCTGCCAGCAGGCCTCGTCCGTGCAATCACGGCCCATGGTCAGGTTGGCGCGTACCGTATCGTTGAACAGTGAGGGGTGCTGCAGCACCACCGCCACATTTTCACGCAAGGTCTCCAAGCCGATTTCCTGCAGGCTGGCACCGCCAAAACGGATAGTCCCGGCCTGGGCGCTGTACAGGCCCAGCAGCAACTGCACCAGGGTACTTTTGCCGCCGCCACTGGCGCCGACAATGGCGACTTTTTCGCCCGCAGCGATGGACAGATCCAGGTGCTCGAGCACCGGCTCGTCGGCATAGGCAAAGCGCAGGTCGCGCACCTCGATGCCAACCGTTTCACGGCCGGCGAACGGGTCGCGGGCAGCCGGGTATTGAGGCTCGTCAGCACGCGCCAGCAACTCGTTGAGCCGGCTCAAGGCCCCCCCGGCGGCGTAGTAGGCATATTGCAGGTTCAGCAACTGCTCGACCGGGCCGATCATGAACCACAGGTAGCTGAACACGGCCAGCATCTGCCCGATCGACAAATCGGAGAACAGCACCGTGAGCATGGCCGCAGCACGGAAGATATCGATACCGAACTGGAACAGCAGGCCACTGGCACGGCCACTGGCATCGCTTTTCCATTGCGAATCCACGGCGTAATCACGCACTTCGCGGGCACGCAGGCCCAGGCGGCCGAGGAAGTAACCCTGGCGATTGCTGGCGCGGATTTCCTGGATGGCATCAAGGGTTTCGGCCAGCGCTTGGGTGAACCGCGAGGTGCTATCGTTTTCGAGCTTTTTAAGGTGTTTGACGCGCTTGCCCAACTGCACGGTGAAGTAGATCACCAGCGGGTTGAACAACAGGATCAGCAAAGCCAGCTGCCAGTGCATCCAGATCAGGATCGCCGCCGTGCCGGTCAGGGTCAGCATGGCCACCAGGAAGCGGCTCAGGGTTTCGCCGACAAACTTGTCGAGGGTCTCCAGGTCGGTGACCAGGTGCGTGGTCACGGTGCCGCTGCCCAGGCTTTCGTACTCCTTGAGCGAGATACGCTTGAGCCGCTCGATCAGGCGGATGCGCAGACGATAAACGATGTCTTTGGCAAGGCCGGCGAACAGCTTGGCCTGCACCACGTTGAACCCCAGCGCGGCCACGCGCAGGCACAGGGTAACGACCAGCATCAGGCCGATATACCCGGCCGCCACCTGCCAACCGCTGGGCAGCAGGTGGTTCATGAACTTCAAAGCGCCATCGCCGTGGCCCAGCAGCACTTCGTCCACCAGCAAGGGCAGCAACAGCGGAATCGGCACGCTGCAGCAGGCCGCCAGCACGGCCACCAGGTTGGCGGCCCAGAGGTGTTTCTTGTGGTGCAGTGCCAAGCGGCGTATTTGCGCCCAGCTCAGCCGGTCAGGCACAGCAGCTGGCTTCCCTGGCACCGGGTCGGGCGAGCCTGGCAGGTCAAGCACAGGCGGCCTGCTGTAGCCAGCGGCCAAGCAAGGGCTGCAGGCTTTGCAGTGGCTGGTAGCCGTTGGTCAACAGGGCGAGCTGGCCGTTGCGTTCAGCCAGCAGCGTTGGAAAACCGGCAATCCCCAGGTCCTGTACCCAGCTGAAATCGGCTGCAGTGGCAGCGCGCACTTCGGCACGCAGCAAGGCATCGGCAAAGGTTGCGCGATCGAACCCGGCCTGCTCGGCCAGCTCGACCAGCTGCGGCGCGGTGGTGACGTCCAGGCCCTGCTGGTAGAACCCACGCTGAATCAGCGCCAGCAGCGGCCAAACGCGCTCGGCGTCCAGTTCGCGGGCGGCCACCAGGGCGCGGCAGGCCGGCTCCGTGTCGTAGACGAAGCCATCGGGCATGGCACCTTCGAACGCGAACGGCTGCCCGGTGGCCTCGGCCACCGCCTGCCAGTGTTCGAGGATGTACTTGCGGGTCGAGGCGTCCAGCGGGCTGGCACCGCGACGCAACCCACCCGGTACCACCCGGGTGGCCACGCCCGCTTCACGCGCCTGGGCGATCAGGGCCTGGGCCACCGGTGCAAAACCCCAGCACCAGGAGCACATCGGGTCCATCACATAGAGCAGGCGGGCATTCATGCAATCAGGCCTCGGCTTTGTAGTTGTAACCGATCGGGTGCGGCAGGTTGCGGGCCTTGGCCAGCTCGATCTGCTTCTGCCGGTCGATGGCGCTGCGCCGGGTCTTTTCGCTCAGGCTGTCCCAGCAGTGCGGGCAGCTCACGCCTGGCGAATAGTGCTCGGACGCGCGGTCCTGGGCGTTGACCGGGTGGCGGCAGGCATGGCACTGGTCGTACTCGCCTTCGGTCAGGTCATGGCGCACCGTGACGCGGTTGTCGAAGACAAAGCAGTCGCCGTCCCAAAGGCTTTCTTCCTGGGGTACTTCCTCGAAGTATTTCAGGATGCCGCCCTTAAGATGATAGACCGCCTCGAAGCCTTCACCGAGCATGTAGCTGGAGGCTTTTTCACAACGGATACCGCCGGTGCAGAACATGGCGACCTTCTTGTGCTTGCTGGGGTCGAAATTGGCCTTGATGTACTCGGGGAACTCGCGGAAGGTCTCGGTCTTGGGGTCGATTGCGCCCTTGAAGGTGCCGATGGCCACTTCGTAATCGTTGCGGGTGTCGATCAGCAGTACTTCCGGGTCGCTGATCAGCGCGTTCCAGTCTTTGGGCTCGACGTAGGTGCCAACGGCATTGTTCGGGTCCACGCCCGGCACGCCGAGGGTGACGATCTCTTTCTTGAGCTTGACCTTGGTGCGGTAGAACGGCTGCTCGTCGCAGTACGATTCCTTGTGGTCGACATCGACCAGGCGCGGGTCGCTGCGCAGCCAGGTGAGCAGGCCATCGATGCCTTCGCGGGTGGCCGAAACCGTGCCGTTGATACCTTCGTTGGCCAGCAGCAGAGTGCCTTTGACGCCATTGTCGAGCATGGCCTTGAGCAAGGGCTCGCGCAGCTCTGCGTAGTCTTCAAGGGTGACGAACTTGTACAGCGCCGCCACGACGATCGGTTGGGTCATTGCGTTGAATCTCCAGGTGGTTGCCCTCGTAAGGGGCGGACCGGGTTTGACAAAAAGCTGGGGGGCGCTCTGCGCCCCTTTCGCGACACAAGGCCGCTCCTACAGGTGAATACATAACCCCTGTAGGAGCGGCCTTGTGTCGCGAAAGGGCCGCAAAGCGGCCCCCCCGGATGTTGCGAATTGTACCAGAACGACAAAAAGGATTCAGTGCTTGCCGCCACCTGCACACACCGGCGACGCGGGTGCAACACCCACCTTCGCCCACTCCTCGTTGGTATAGGTGTGGATGGCCAACGCATGGATCTGGCCCATCAGTTCACCCATGGTGGCGTACACCTTCTGGTGGCGCTTGACGCTGTTGAGCCCGGCAAACTGCTCGCTGACGATCACCGCCTTGTAGTGGGTTTCCTGGCCACGGCTGTGCATGTGGCTTTCGTTGAGCACTTCAAGGTGCTGCGGCGCCAGTGCGGCCAGCTGCTGCTCGATGCGTTGCTGCATGGTCATCGGGTGTTACTCACTTCTTGGCAGGGGCGGCGGCCTTGCCGGCGTTGGGGTCAAGCTCGTTGGTCATGTCTTCGAGCAGTTTGTTGACCACCGGTACTGCCGGTTCCAGGCTTTGCTGGGTCAGCTGGGCCGACTGCTGGGTGACCTTGGGCATCTGGCTGAGGACTTTCTTGCCCAGTGGCGACTGGTAGAACTTGACCAGGTCCTTGAGCTCCTGCTCGGTGAAGGTCT
This sequence comes from Pseudomonas putida, assembly GCF_016406145.1. Lineage (NCBI taxonomy): Bacteria > Pseudomonadati > Pseudomonadota > Gammaproteobacteria > Pseudomonadales > Pseudomonadaceae > Pseudomonas > Pseudomonas putida. Next base: position 1,486,920 of record NZ_CP066306.1, on the reverse strand, counting down.
GGGTGTACAGGTCGACCATCTTCGGCTTGAGCTTGTTCCAGCCGATGGCGCTGTCCAGCGCGGCGTTGGCCTTGGCCTGGTAGCTCTCCAGCACCGACTGCTTGGTGGTCGGGGCTTTGGTCTGGGCGAAGCGCTGGGCGAACATCTGCTGGACCTGCATGTACACCGGGGTACCCAACTTGTCAGCGTTGGCCAGGGTCAGGAATTTCTCGGCGGCAGCGTTGTGGCTGGCAGTGGCAGCGAGTACCTGGCCGCTGGCACAGGCCAGGGCGACGGCAGCACAGAGGGCACGGAGACGGGTCATTGCATATCCTTCAAGGAGGGGGAGGCGGTACCTCAGAGATGAGCATTCTGCTCCCGCCAGGGGGCAGCGCTCAAGTGGCACGACGAGCGATTGAACCGCTCGATCGCATGGGGGCCTAAACTGCTGATTCTGACTGACAAGGGAGTGAACGCAGCATGAGCCGTATCGAAACAGACAGCCTGGGCCCGGTCGAAGTTCCGGAGCACGCCTACTGGGGCGCACAGACCCAACGCTCGCTGATCAACTTTGCCATTGGCAAGGAACGCATGCCGCTCGCGGTGCTGCACGCTCTGGCGCTGATCAAGAAGGCCGCGGCCCGGGTCAACGACCGCAATGGCGACCTGCCAGCCGACATCGCCCGGCTGATCGAGCAGGCCGCCGACGAAGTGCTCGACGGCGAGCACGACGACCAGTTCCCGCTGGTGGTGTGGCAGACCGGCAGCGGCACGCAGAGCAACATGAACGTTAACGAGGTGATCGCGGGCAGGGCCAACGAGCTCGCCGGCAAAGGCCGCGGCGGCAAGGCGCCAGTGCACCCCAACGACCATGTCAACCGCTCGCAGAGCTCCAACGACTGCTTCCCTACCGCCATGCACATTGCCGCAGCGCAGGCGGTGCACGAGCAGCTGCTACCGGCGATCGCCGAACTGTCTTCGGGGCTGGCCGAGCTGTCGGGGCGCCACCATAAACTGGTCAAGACTGGCCGCACGCACATGATGGACGCCACGCCCATCACCTTCGGCCAGGAGGTGTCGGCCTTCGTGGCCCAGCTCGACTACGCCCAGCGCGCCATCCGCGCCACCTTGCCAGCGGTATGCGAACTGGCCCAGGGGGGCACTGCCGTGGGCACCGGGCTCAATGCACCGCAGGGTTTCGCCGAAGCCATTGCTGCTGAACTGGCCGCCCTCTCCGGCCTGCCGTTCGTCACCGCGCCAAACAAGTTCGCTGCCTTGGCCGGCCACGAGCCGCTGACCAGCCTGGCGGGGGCGCTCAAGACCTTGGCGGTGGCCTTGATGAAAATCGCCAACGACCTGCGTTTGCTCGGCTCCGGCCCCCGCGCCGGCCTGGCCGAGGTGCGCCTGCCGGCCAACGAGCCGGGCAGCTCGATCATGCCGGGCAAGGTCAACCCGACCCAGTGCGAAGCGCTGTCGATGCTGGCCTGCCAGGTACTGGGCAATGACGCGGCCATCGGTTTCGCCGCCAGCCAGGGGCACCTGCAGTTGAATGTGTTCAAACCGGTAATCATCCACAACCTGCTGCAATCGATCGAGCTGCTAGCCGATGGTTGCCGCAACTTCCAGCAGCACTGCGTGGCCGGCATCGAGCCGGATGCCGAACAGATGGCGGCGCACCTGGAGCGCGGGCTGATGCTGGTGACCGCGCTGAACCCGCATATCGGCTATGACAAAGCGGCGGAAATTGCCAAGAAGGCCTACAGCGAGGGCAAGACCCTGCGTGAGGCGGCGCTGGAATTGAAGTACCTGACCAATGAACAGTTCGATGAGTGGGTGCGGCCGGAGAACATGCTGGCACCGGGTGGCAAGGGCTGATTGATTGGCTGGTACTTATGGCCCTATCGCCGGCAAGCCGGCTCCCACCGGTACCCCACAGTCTTCAGGTTTGGTGGGAACCTGAGGGAGTGTCTTGCTCAACTTCTAAAAGCTGGCGCGATCCCTGTGGGAGCCGGCTTGCCGGCGATGGGGCCGGAACAGGCTCTCAACCAACCTGAGCCAGGCGCGCCCTCCTCGCCCGCCACCCGGCCACCAGCGATGGCCCCAAGGCCACCAGGGTCGACCCCAGTACCACCGTCACTGCGCCCACATAGCCCAGGGCATTGATGTCTTCGGCCTGCACATACGCCGGCCACATCCAGGCCGCCAATGCCACCGCAACAAAGGTCACCAGCGGTGTCAGCGCCAGCGTGGCGCTCACCCGCGATGCCTCCCAGTGCGCCAGTGCCTCGGCAAAAGCACCATAGGCCACCAGCGTGTTCAGGCAGCAGGCCAGCAACAGCCAGCCTTGCAGGGGCGTCAACTGCAACGCCTCCAGAGGGTGCACCCAGGGTGTCAGCAGCGCGGCGCAGCTCAGGTAGATCACCATCATCACCTGTTGCGAATGCCACACCGTCAGCAGTTGCTTCTGGCTCAGGGCATAGAACACCCAGATGCTGGTGGCCAGCAGGATGGTCAGCACGCCCGTGGTGTAGGTGCCCAACGAGGTCAGCAGCTCTTCAAGGCGTTGATTGAAGAACAGGCCGAAGCCGGCAAGCAGCACCAGTAGCCCCAGGCCTTGGCCCAGGCTGAAGCGTTCCTTGAACACGAACACGCTTGCCACCAGCAGCAGCACCGGGCCGATCTGCACCACCAATTGCGCAGTGCCGGGGCTCAGCAGGTTGAGGCCGATCAGGTACAGCACGTAATTGCCCATCAGGCCGCACACGGCCACGGCCACCAGGCCTTTGCCTTTAGCGCCGAGCTTGCCGAAAGAAGGCAAACGGCGCTTGGCTGCCAGCCAGGCGAACAGCAGGCCGCCGGACACTAGCAGGCGGAACCAGGTGACGGTCACCGGGTCGACCACCTGCAGCACCTGCTTGAGTTTGATTGGCAGGATGCCCCAGAGCAGTGCGGTCAGAAGCGCCAGGGCCAGTCCATAGCTCCGGCGTCCGGATGTGATGTGCATAAAGTCCTCGGTCGAGCCCGTTGTGGGGTGCCTCGATTCTAAAGGCTTGCTACCTGCCAACGGGGGAAAAAGGCGGGAAAAGAATTCATCAGGTCATTCCCTTGAGGCATGGCGGCTGACTATTTTTTGTGTTTGGCAAACGCCGCTTCCAGGGCTTCATTGATGGTGCGCAACACTTTCACCCGCGCCCAACGCTTGTCATTGGCCTCAACCAGAGTCCATGGCGCGATCTCGGTGCTGGTGCGGTCGACCATGTCCCCCACTGCATCCACATACAGGTCCCACTTGTCGCGGTTGCGCCAGTCGTCCTCGGTGATCTTGTAGCGCTTGAACGGGATCTGCTCGCGCTCTTGAAAACGCTCCAGCTGGGTCTGCTGGTCGATCGCCAGCCAGAACTTGACCACTACCGCGCCGGCGTTCACCAGCTGTTCCTCGAAATCATTGATCTCGCCGTAAGCACGCATCCAGTCGGCCGGTGTGCAGAAGCCTTCGATGCGCTCCACCAGCACCCGGCCGTACCAGGAGCGGTCGAAGATGGTGAACTTGCCGCGTGCCGGAATGTGCCGCCAGAACCGCCACAGGTACGGCTGCGCACGCTCATCTTCGCTAGGGGCGGCGATCGGCACGATACGGTACTGGCGCGGGTCCAGCGCTGCAGCCACACGGCGAATCGCCCCGCCCTTGCCTGCAGCATCATTACCCTCGAACACGGCCACCAGCGAGTGCCGGCGCATGTGCTTGTGGCGCAACAGGCCGGCCAGGCGAGCCTGCTCGGTCACCAGTTGTTCCTCGTAGTCCTGCTTGTCCAGGCGCAGTGTCATGTCCAACGCGCCAACCAGGCTGCGCTGATCGATGCTGCGGCCCAGGGGCGCGATGTTGCCCTGGTGCTTGCCTTTGGGGTTGACGGCCAACGCGGCCTGCAGGCTTTCCAGCAAGATGCGCCCTACGGCCAGGCTGCGGTAGTTGGGGTCGACACCTTCAACTACATGCCACGGTGCATAGTCACGGCTGGTACGGCGCAACACCCGCTCGCCAAAACGCACGAAACGGTCGTAGGTCTGCGACTGTTGCCAGTCCAGCGGGCTGATGCGCCAGCTGTGCAAGGGGTCGTCCTTGAGCGACTTGAGCCGCGCTTTCATCTGTTTCTTGGACAGGTGGAACCAGAACTTGATGATCAGCGCACCTTCGTCGCAAAGCATCTGCTCCAGGCGCTCGGCGCCGGTGATTGCCTGGTCGAGCACCGCATCCTTGAACTGCCCATGCACCCTGCCCTGCAGCATCTGGCTGTACCAGTTGCCGAAAAAAACGCCCATGCGCCCCTTTGGCGGCAGCGCCCGCCAGTAGCGCCAGGCGGGCGGGCGGGCCAGCTCTTCGTCGGTCTGCTGGTCGAAGGTGAGCACGTCGATCATGCGCGGGTCCATCCACTCGTTGAGCAGCTTGACCGTCTCACCCTTGCCGGCACCTTCGATGCCATTGATCAGCACGATCACCGGGAAGCGCGCCTGCTGCTTGAGTTCGTACTGGGCTTCGAGCAAAGCCTCGCGCAGCGCGGGCACTTCTGCCTCAAACGTATCGTCGTCGATGCTGTGACCAATTTCGGCGGATTCGAACATGCATTGGCTCCTTCAATGGATAAGCAAGATTAGCGGAATCCTGGCTGCAAGCGGCAAGCTTCAAGCTGCAAGAAAACGCGGGCCGTGCCACCATCTGCTTTTTCTTGCAGCTTGCAGCTTGCCGCTTGCAGCTCCCCACCTCCAGCGAAACCAGCCATGCCCGCATCCACCCTCCTTCAGCATGCCCAGATCGACTGGGACGACCAGGGCCGCCCCCATTCGCGGCAATACGGCGATGTGTACTTCGCCATCAACGAGGGCATTGCCGAAACCCAGCATGTGTTCCTCGAACAAACCCGCCTGCGCCAGCGCTTCGCCAACCTGGCCCCCCACGGCTGCCTGGTGATCGGCGAAACCGGCTTTGGCACCGGCATGAATTTTTTCTGCGCCTGGCAGCTGTTCGCCGAAACAGCCCACGCCGACGCCCGCCTGCATTTCGTCAGCGTCGAGAAGTACCCCCTGGGCCATGCCGACATGGCCAGGGCTATGCGCCTGTGGCCGGAGCTGGCTGCGTTCACCGAACCCTTTTTGCGCCAGTACGTCGCGGTGCACCAGGGCTTCCAGCAGTTCACCTTCGACCAGGGCCGAATCACCCTTACCCTGTTGATCGGCGATGTGCTGGAGCAGCTGCCGCAGCTGGACGCGCGTATCGACGTGTGGTTCCTCGACGGTTTTGCCCCGGCGAAGAACCCCGACATGTGGACACCCGAGCTGTTCACGCAACTGGCCAGGCTGTCCCATGCCGGCACCGCACTTGGCACCTTCACCACCACCGGCTGGGTTCGCCGCAGCTTGATCGAAGCCGGCTTCACCATGAAGAAGGTGCCTGGCATCGGCAAGAAGTGGGAGGTGATGAGCGGTGAGTACACCGGCCCGCCCAACGCCCCCATGTCGGCGCCCTGGTACGCGCGGCCAACTGCGCCTGAAGGCCCGCGCGAGGCCTTGGTGATCGGCGCAGGGCTCGCCGGCAGTGCCAGCGCTGCCAGCCTGGCCGCACGCGGCTGGCAGGTAACGGTACTGGAGCGCCACGACGCAGCGGCCCGCGAAGCCTCCGGTAACCCCCAGGGCGTGCTGTACCTCAAGCTGTCCGCGCACGGCACGGCTTTGTCGCAGATGATTCTGTCCGGTTTCGGCTATACACGGCGCCAGCTTGAACTACTGCAGCGCGGCCAGGACTGGGATGCGTGCGGGGTTTTGCAACTGGCCTTCGACAGCAAGGAAGCCGAACGCCAGGGCAGGCTCGCTGATGCCTTCGAGGGCAGCTTGCTGCGTGCCGTGCAGCGCAATGAAGCCGAAGCGATTGCCGGGGTCGGGCTGCCTGCCGGCGGGTTGTTCTACACCGAAGGCGGCTGGGTGCACCCACCGGCACTGTGCAAGGCTCAACTGCAGCACCCGAACATTCGCCTGCTGGCTCATCACGATGTGCTCGCACTGCGCAAGGCCGATGGCCTGTGGCAAGCCTGGGCCGGCGACCGGCTGCTGGCCAGCGCGCCAATGGTGGTGCTGGCCGGGGCAGCTGATGTGAAGCGTTTCGAGCCTTGTGCGCAGCTGCCGCTCAAGCGCATTCGCGGGCAGATCACCCGCCTGCCGGTGACTGACGCCAGCCGGGCGCTGGCTACCGTGGTCTGCGCCGAGGGCTATGTGGCACCGCCCAGGGGTGAGGAGCACACGCTGGGGGCCAGCTTTGACTTCCATAGTGATGACCTGACGCCGACCGTGGCCGAGCACCAGGGCAACCTGGCCATGCTGGATGAAATCTCCACCGACCTGGCCCGGCGCCTGGGTACCGCAGCGCTTGCCCCTGAGCAGTTGCAGGGGCGCGCAGCATTTCGCTGCACCAGCCCGGATTATTTGCCGATTGTGGGGCCGGTTGCCGACCCTGCAGCCTTTGCCGAGGCCTATGCCGTACTGGCCAAGGACGCGCGGCAGGTGCCCGAGGTGCCCTGCCCCTGGCTGGAGGGGCTGTATGTGAACAGCGGGCATGGGTCGCGGGGGCTGATCACGGCGCCGCTTTCGGGCGAGTTGATTGCGGCGTGGGTCAGTGGCGAGCCGTTGCCGCTGCCGCGGGCGGTGGCTGAGGCATGTCATCCGAACCGGTTTGGCTTGCGCAGGTTGATTCGGGGTAAATGAAAGGGGCTGCTGTGCAGCCCAATCGCCGGCAAGCCGGCCCACACGATCCGCAGCGCTGCTGAACCCTGTGGCAGCCGGCTTGCCGGCAATTGGCCGCATTACAAAGTGCTGCTTATAACGGATTGATCTAAAACTCTCACAAATCCACCAGGTCAGTTCCTTACAGGCGCCCTAATCCGGGGCGCTGATTCCCCAACGGAAAAACCGGTAAGGACCTATGTGCGGATTAGCAGGAGGATTGGGAAAGGGGGTTTTAAAGGGCTGCGGGGGCCATAAATCCCCCTGATTCCCCCATAAAAAACCTGTTTTGGTACAAAAAATGGTACGAGATATCCGCTCATCAAATCGTTCTTTACCCCACCTATACCAAGGCGCCGATGACAACTGGGCACGGCACTAAGTATTCCCAAAACGGCTGCGCGTCTGGGTGAGGTAGGCCCTGCCAATACCGGTTCGCGTGCCAGACCTTCCTGACCTCCGAGTACCTGGCGTCGAGCAACCCCATGTCAGCTCGAAATGCTCCTGGAGAGTTCAGCTGATAGATATTGCATGGGTAGTTCCCATATGTGCCAGCAAACAACCGAGCTGCATCAATGGTGTCAACTGCGAAGATGGATTGATATCTGGATGGCCTGTCTGGATATTTGGCTTGCCTTACTAACTCGAACAGCATTTCAGTATTCGCGTCAGTAACACTGTCGCCACTTGGCATGCTAGCAAGATACCGATCACCATGACGCGATATCCCTCCCGGACAAAACTCCTTGATTAGATCCGCAATTGCTTGTGGGTTTATGTCCTGGTGCTCGACGAGGCCACACTCCATTCCTGATGCCAAAGCGCCCAGGCGATCAACTGTGTACAGGTCCATCTGATTACTCCGATCCCAAAGCTGTCAATGGTAAACAGCGAGTTAGCCTTTGGCCATCATCGTGCATGATTTCGGCTATAGCCTACCCTTTCGGACTCCATCGTACTCCTGCTCGCATTGATGTCCGGCTATTCGGGCTTGGTCATACGCTTTCGCCAACTCTCGATTCGTGTCGACAGACCGCTCGAGCAATTCGGAGAGCACCATTGCGGCGCGGGTGGCTGCCTGGCCTCTGGTGACAGCGGCGGTATCCGTGCCGGGGCAACTGACGGCGGCGGCGAGCTTGGCGCTTTCATCGCGCAGCCGCTGACCAGCAGCATCGGCGCCATCAGCGCCAGCATCAGCAATCGTTCTTTCTTCCTGAGCATGGGCTCTTGCCTCCTCCTGCGCGGTGGCGCGTCGTTGTTCTTCCTGGCGGGCGCTGCGCTCTCCGATCACCTCGGCCAGGCGGTCGCCGCTGTCTCGTTCTGCTGATGCCTGGGCAGCTTCGGCCCGCTCCATTGACCGGCCGTGCTGGTACACACCCCAGTAGGAAGCGAGCAGCGCCAGCAGCAGCGCTGACCTGATGACCCAAGACTTCATGCCAGCGCCCTCCGCACCCCTTCATCGATGATCGCCGGCGGGTATGGGTTGCCGCCGTTCTCGTGGATGATGATGCTGACCACCATCCCGCGCAGTGTGGCCGGGTCTTTGATGTTGATCGGGTCGGTAGGGCGCACCCCCACGCGCTTGGCCACGGCCGAGGCATAGGCCTGGGTATCGTTTTCGTTGCTCGGCGCCCAGCGGTTGATCGTCTCCAGCACCGTGTCGATGCCCTTCCCGCCCACCCCGGGCATGCCGTCCTTGCCCCGGTAGTTGATCAGCAGCTTGCCCAGGGCGCGGATGCCATTCTCGGGGGTGTCGAATAGAGCGAAGCGCCCGCCCGGCTCCTTGCCGATCTGGCCCTGCCAGTCGTTGCGGGGGTTGAAATCGATGTTTCCGGGCTTGCGGTTGCGGACGCCGCGGGGTGTGGTCATAGGTTCTCTCCAGAAAAAAAGAAGCCCGCACGAGGCGGGCCTGGGTGAACGATGGATGAACGTCAGGCGGTAGGCGCTTCAGGCGCCGGCTCTGGCTCAGCCGGGTCCTTCGCGGTCACGGTCACCTCGGCGCTGTAGTCTTTCAGCACCTGGGCGGTGAAGACTTGGGCGGCCGGGAACTGGCTCAGGATCTCCCGTGCCCGGACATCGGCTTCTTCTTGAGTGGCGTATCGTGTGTTGTTGGCAACGTCGTAGGCATTGCTCATGTTTACGGCGACATATGGCATAGGTGTTTTCTCGCTCATTTCAATTATCTAAATGGGAATGGATAGTCAGTCGCTCGAATTACAAGCGCCTGGGGTTGCCGATCCGTTGGAATATCGAACCAGATCGTACTGTTGTTGCTGAATATCGTGGATGTCGTTGCAACTGCGGGACTGAAGAAGAATCGGACGCCTCCAGATGAGCCGCCACACCCTTCACTTGCGCCCAGTTGGGTGCTGCCACTGAAGTCCCTTCCATGGATAACTCCGGCACTTCGCGAGAAAGTTAGGCAGGCGGCAAGTTCTCCAGCAACTACAGGAACATAGGCAGCACCCTTTACCTGCGCAAAATCGCCGGTCGACCACTCTCGACCAGACGCCTCATTAGCGCCACCAACATAGGGCGTCCAGCGCTGATCAGTGTTTCCAGCAATAGGCGCGCTAATGGCCGGAGGGTTGACTGTTGCGATGATATTGAGAGGCGGCATACCAGTGGTAAAGCTGATCCGTCCGGTGGCGTCGTAGCACTCCATTCCGCTCCGCTCACCAACATCACGCATCAGGTCGAACACGAACGCCTTGGTGTTTGGCGTGCAGCCCTGGAAAAACAATGTTCGAACGTTACCGCTCACCGATTCACCACAGGGCTTTCCGTCACCCACCAAGAACACAATGGGTGATACCGCGTCGGTGATAGTGATGCCGCAGATAGGGTCGAGCAGCTGCAGGTAGGAGTAGCTGCCCTCCTCGTTCGGGGGCAGGTTCGCCGAGCGGATGAAGTACCGGCCCCACCTGTCCACCAGGTTCAGGTAGCCGCTCTTGAGCAGACCGTAGCTGATACGATCGATGTCAAATAAGAGAGTGCCGTCCTCCTTGAAAGCTTGGAATCCAACAGGCATCACGCCTCCTAGTAATACCCGTAGTAGATCCGGCAGTTGGCAGAGAACTGCCCAAACCACGTTGAGTGTTGATATTGCCAAGTCAAGGTGTTGCTCGAGACTGTTACCCCTGGCTTCTTACCCTTCCATTGCTGAGTATCAACCAGAGTTACAATGATATAGAAACGCTGCTTTCCGGCCGGTAGAGCGGGCAAAGCAATAGCGCCGTTGGCAGCATTGGTAACTACATCCCCTTGGTGCTGACTTATGGACATGCTCATATCTACAAGCAATCTACCGTCAGCACCGAATACCTGAAGGCCTGCATTAGATGCCATTTATTTCACCACACCCCCATCCGAACTCGGCGGACACCGTCAACTACAACGTCGATGCCATCATTATTGATCTTGGTATAGGTAAGTTGCCGACTCCAGTTACGCATGATGATTTCTCCCGAATTGAAGTTCAGCGTCATAAGAGGCTCACCAAATTGCGAATAGGTAGATGAAGCGATGGTTGTACCGACGATGGCATTCTGCACGGACAGCTTTGAAATTAGAGCATCGTTAATAAATACCTGTCCGTTCTGGATCGCGAATGGACTAATAAACCCGTTCCCTGCAGGATTAAGGACTGCGAACCGATCCGCCATTACCGCGAACGTCGATTGCAGCACTCCCCCGCTGTTCTCAACGCCCAGACCGAAGCCAGTAGCAACGTACTGTCCACCAGCGGTGACCTGGAGCTTCACCGAGTAGGACGCGTTGATCTTCCCGTTGAGCGTGGATTGGGCATTGGCTACCTGCTGGATCGACGCCGAGTTGTTACCAACCGAGGTCTGCAGGCCGGTGAGCTGTTGCGCCTGGGCGCTAAGATCATCGCCTTGCTGAGTCACGGTCGAGGTCAACGACTCCACTGCACGACTGGAGGCCGATGGCGCAACCCTGCCGACGGCAACCCAGTCCACATCGAAAGCGCCGCCACTTGTAGCTCCCATGTCCAAGCGAAGCCGAGTGATAGTGCTGTCCACCCAGTCCGTTCCGCCTGCTGCCAGGTTGGCCATGTCCCACTCGACCACTGCCGATTCTCCTACTGCCAAGTTCGGGTTAGCCGCGATTGCTCGATAGCTACCCGAGAACCCGTGACCAGCGGTCTGGTAGAACAACTGGCCATCCCAGTCCGTAACGGCACCGGCCCGACGGGTGATGCGCGCCCGCACGCGGCTGTAGAGACTGCCTGTGATAGACAACGTCGCCGCCGTACCGCTGTGCAGCTGCGGATCCGAACCGGTCGAAGTGATTTTGACGAACCCAGCCCCCTGCGCCAGCGTTGCGCCCGAAGCCACCCAGCCTTCGGTAGTGCTATCAAATTGCCACAAACAGTTGGGTGCTGGATCGAGACCGGAGGCCCCCAGCGCATCTTGGATTGCGCCAACGTTGTTGTTGAGCTCGGTGATGCTGCTGGACTGACTGGTGTTGACCCCCTCCGCTGCCGAAACACGGTTGGTCAGCGCGTCCACCGCCGAGGCCGAGGCCTTGGTGGCGAGTCCATTAGTCGTGCTATTGACCGAGTTCTCCAGCGATGTGGTCCGGTTAGAGACGCTAGTGATGCTGTTGCCCTGCTGGGTCACTGTAGAGCCAAGGCTATCTACCGCTGTCGAAACCGCCGAAGTAGTCGCCGCATTGACCTGACCGTTATCGCGCCAACCTGTAGCACGTGTGCCGTACTCGAATTGGGGTCTGGCCATTTCGACATGGCCTGATGTGACGGCACCAGTAGCACTATAAATCCTGAGATAAACGTAGCAACTAACGGCACCGGCCGGTGCAACGCCGCTGTATTGAACGCGTTCACCTCCGGGTGTGACGGTGAGCATCAACGAGTTCGGTGCGCTTATCGAAGAACCCGCAGCGTTGATCCATTGGAGGAAGAACCTAAACCCCAAACCGGCAGTACCGCGAAGATAAACAGACGCCGTCAAGGTCTGGCCTTCCGCTACTTTGGGTCTTCGATCTGGCGTTCCACCAGTGGGGCGCACGGATTTGTAGGGGCCGGCATTCCCCACGCCTGCAACCTCAACTCGGATTGCTTTCTCCCCGGAGTTGAGCCAAGAAGTGACTCTGGAATCCACACTCACGGCCGAACCTTCCATGGCCCAGCCATCGGCGATATCTGATCCGGAGCCGTTAGCATTGAAAGTGGGGTTGTAGAACAGGTTCTCACCACCAACATCGCCAATTGTGTTGTTCAATTCGGTGATGCTGCCCGAAACGCTAGTGAGGCCTTGCTCCGTGAGGCCTACCCGGCCGGTCAGTGCTGTGGTGGCAGTGGCGTTGGCCGCAATAGCGGATGCATTGACCTGCCCATTGTCGCGCCAGCCCGTCACAACAGGACTATGTTCGTATTGTGCTTTATCCAGGTCAACAAAACCGGCCGTGATGCTAGACCCCGGAGCAGATCTGATCCGGTAGAGAATGTCTACTCGCACCGAACCCGCAGGTGCGGCTAGTCCGGTGAGTACGATGCGGTTGTACGACTCGACGGGAGAGGTGCTGACGTTGACGGGGCCGTGAGTACCTATCGTCACCCCGGCCGCATCCTTGTACTGCATGTAGATCTGCACCATCAACCCCGAGCTTCCACGGATATAGATAGATGCAGTGCCTACGACCCCCTCATAGACGGGGGGGCGGAAGTCAGCAGGAGCCGACTCGGGCACGAAATCAACGTAGTGAGTGCCGGTACCGGCTATCAGCCCCGATACTTCCAGTCTTTGCCGTTTGCCGCCAGCTCCCAAGGCCGATGGCAGAAGCGACGGCACTACAGCGACGGCGGTTTGCGTGCGCCAGTACCACCCATCAGCGACGTTAGCGCTAGCAGCCGATGCTTTATCAAACGACGGGTTGTAAAGCAGGTTCTCACCGCCCGCCTGGCTGAGCGACGTGCTGATGCTGGTGATGGCCTGACCGGCCGCCGTAATGTCCTGACCTTGCTGGGTCACGGTGTTGGTCAGCGCCTGCACCGTCGAGGCATCAGCCTTGGTAGCGACCTGGCTCAGTGCGCTGGCGGCAGCAGCTGCTGCGTCCGTCGCTACCTTGTCGGTCACGGCCACCCAAGCGCTGCCGCTCCAGCGTTTGGGCGTGTTGGCATTGCCGGTCGTGTCGATCCAGAGATTCTGCGCCAGGCGGTCCGCGACTGCCGGCGCGGTCGACTGGTACAGCACCTTGCCCTTGGCGCCAGCAGCATCGGCAGCGGCTTGGGCGGCCTGCTGAGCTGCGGTCACGTTCTGGTTGGTGGTGTTGAGGCTGTTCTGTACGCCGGTGAGGGCCTGGCCTTGGCTGGAAAGGCCCTGCTCGTTCTGCGTGACACGGTTCGACAGGCTGCTTACCGTCGAGGCGTCAGCCTTCCCGTCGATGCTGGTCCGTAAGCCATCGATCTGCTGGGCCTGGGCATCAACCTCGCCGTTCAACTCTGTGATGCTGGTCTCCACGGTACCGACGCGCGCGGCGAGACCGTTTGCCGTCTGCACCGCCTGGCCAATGTCGGTCCAGTAGGTCGCGTTGGGCGGCGGATTGCCGGCCGGGACGTTAACCTTGGCCTGGTACAGCTTGCCGTCTTCGCCCAACGTACCTTGGCCAGCTGTGTAGGCCTGGTCGGGCTTGTACGGCATCGAGTCGGCCAGATCGGCGATGCTGTCGATCTGCTGCTGCAACTCGGACTGCACTTGCCCCAGCGAGTTGTTGACGTCGACGATCTGCTGGTTCAGGTCGCTGCGAACCTCACCCAGGCGCTCGTTGACGGAGCCCGGGCCCTCTTTGTCGATCAGGTCGATGCGGTCGGTGAGCTCCTGACCCAACTCGCTCTCGGTGATCCTACCCGCAATGACTTCCAGCATCTGGGTTGGATCACTGGATGTTGCAGCAGGCACGAACAGGAAATCACTCTTCCCGTACGCATTTGCCGACCGCACGTAGTAGAAGTACTCCTTGGCGAATGCCAGTCCAGTGTGGGTGAAGGTCAACCCTTGGCCCAAGTACACGGCGTCCGCGATCGGTGCCGAAGGGTTGGTGGTATAGAAGTATTCATAGGTACCGCCATTAAGGCTGCTCTGCCGGTTGGCTGGCACCAGCGTGATGGTGTCCACCGACGCATAGAAGGCGCAGCTTTCGGGCACCGGAGGACCACCCACGTTGACATTGATGGTCGCCTCGCCCGAACGTGTGCCAGGGCCGAAGGCAATGACGCTCATGGTGTAGACACCCGACGTCAGGCCATTGATGTTGCAGCTGGCGGCCTCACCGCCGACCTTAAGGGACTGCACGACCTCAGTGCCCTTGCGGATCGTCACCGTGTAGCTCAGCACCGTCTGCAGCGGTGGCGTCCAGCTGAGTACGCCCTGAATGACCTCGGCCACGCCGCTCGGCGCCCAGGCCAATCCGGTGACAGCGGCCAGGCCGCCGACCGGCAGGTTGATAAACCCCAGCGGGTCGTAGGGCTGGCCCACAGCATCATCAAAGATGGCTTGCTCGTACGGTTTGAGGGTCACCTTGCATGCATCGGCCGCCCCCATGGTCCATTCGGTGACCATGAACTCGCCAAGAATGTTCAGCGATGGCAGATCGACTTTGACTGCGCGCCCCGGACGGCAGTTGTAACCATTGAAGTTCAGCGGCACGGAGAGGGAGCCACCCGAGCGACGGCGGCGGAGGCTGATGTTTGCAAGCCGCTGCGCCAGGTAAGCATCTGTCACATAGGCAAACGACTGCGACTCAGCGAGCTCACCACCGTCTTTGGTGATCCAGTCCTGTATCGCGACCTCCGGGTAGTCGGTCTCTGCCCAGGCTTGGGCCGGGTCAACAAAAGTCCCGCGCATGGTGTTAATGGCATCGCTGTTGCTGACCTCGGTCGTACCCTCGACGGTACCGATCACCATGTCTTCGTTCACGGTGAAGTCGGCCGGCCCGTAGTAGGCGCCAACTTGGAGTGACCACCGGCCACCTACCCTGATCAGCGTCCCGGCACATGCCGACAGCAGGTTGTCCAGAACGGTATTTCGCTTCTCATCGGCGCCAATGACCGCGCCAGCGAAGTAGCGAGGCGAAATTTTACCATCCGGGCCAAACACGGGCTCATCACAGACGTTGGCAGAGCTGGCGAAAGAATCGAATATGATTTCGTCGTCAGGAATCGCACAACGGTTGCGCAGATACCATAGGATCAGCAGCGCGGTGTTGGCCGAATAGCCCACTGCCCCGTTGCGTGGGTCATACACGTCGCTGCGCCCGCGCACTACGAAGCGCACATCAGGAATGCCGGACGGGAACTTCTCTGCGTCATATTTGAACGACAGACGCACAAACGAAAGCCCGCGGCCGATCTGCTCCTGGCGCCAGTCTGGGCACTTGCTCAGCAAGAAAGCATTTACCTGGCCCGGATTGATGATGACTTCGGAGGTGGCATTCTCGCCCAGATCGGACAGCGGCCGCTCGTCCACGTAGATTTCGTCGACGCCTGCGATGGCGCCTTCGGAGAGGACGTAGACGATATGCAACCACTCCCCACCGGTCTGGTCACCTGGTTCTTCCTGAACCCAAGCAAGCACACCGCCCGTGCTGGCCCGGCCAAGAATGAAGCGCACCGGTGCCTTGGACGAGCGTACGGTCTGGGAGCTGGGCTCAGAGCTGCTGGCACCTGAGACCTTGGCTGCGCCGGTGAGGCCCGCGAAAATGCCCTGCACACCACCGAACACATCCTTGAATGCGCCAACCGGGTCGTAAAGCGCCTTGATGGGCGCGGTGACGAGCTTGACGACTGACTTGATCGAGCTTCCCACTATTCAACTCTCCAGGCCACCAAAGGCTCACAATCAACAGCTGCTGCGCCGGACTCAGTGGCCGCCCAATACCGACCACTCCAAAGAACCGCCACGCATTTCCCCGACTCGTTCTCGAAACTGACGATGTCGCCCCGCTGGGCGAACCGCGCGTCGACTCTCTCGAAGTAGGTGTCGAGCACTGCCTCGACTGATCCGTGCGTCGAAGCCATCACGCGCTTGGCTCCGATCTCTGTCTTGTACCGCCCCCGGTATTCCTGAGCCGGATCGACACCGCAAATTGCGGCCGCGCAGTCCGCGACAAACAGGCAGCAGTCAAATTCGCCCCACAAAAAAGGCCGCTCGATGGCGGCCTGAATGGTGTCGTGTAGCCTCGTGGGCCAGTCTCGATAGCGCATGACAGCTACTCGTAGGTGAAGGACGGTGCGTCTTTCTTGGCGCCCCAGAAAATCGGCCATTCGGCCATCTGCGCGACGGCGTAGAAAAAGCGGTCACCATCATGGCGTGCACGGTGGTTTTCATCGGTCCAGCGCTCTGTGCCAATCCGGTTCCACTCGGCCATTCGGTCAATGATGGTGACCGTGATCGAGCTGTCGCCCGTTGAGCCGCCATAGGACAGCTTGGCGGCGTCCATTCGGCCACTGAAGAGAATGTCGGCGGCATAATGTCCGGCCTCGTCGTAGACAACGAACATCAAGCGGGCCGACCGGCCTCGGCAGCCCGCAACCGATGTCTGGGAGAGGATGTAGCTGTCCAGGCCATTCAGCATCAGGTCGATGGAGAGGGAAGAACCTGATTCAACACTTTCGCTGGCGGCGCCCACCTCTCCGAACGTGCCCACGCCGTCATAGGCATAGCCGTTGATAACCAGCTGGCCGGTACCTGTGTGCGCCCTGACCATGCCGTCCGCGAAGTCCAGCTCGCAGGCGAACACCGGCGTGAAGTTGCCGGCAGCAATGATGCTCAGCACTGACTGGGAAAATGGGAATACAGCAGCCATTAGAAGGCCTCCCGGCATTCGAAGGAAAGTTCTGCCACAACAGGCCGGACTGAAAGCGTGTAGCTGTCCTCGGACAGGCGCATTATCGAGTAAGGGTTTCGGTACTCCACCGCTGTGCCAACCACCAGAGCAGAACGCAGTCGTCTGTTCAGGGGCAACACTGCCGTACCACCGGAGCTGGACACCACATCCTCGACCACCTCATGCATCACGCCACCAACGGTGATGTAGTCGCCCTGGCTGAAGACCTGGAGACCGCCCTGCAATCCACTCAGGGTGATGGTGGAGGCCATCGCAGCCCCGGTCTGTATAACCGGGGCACCGATATTGTCGGTCCGCTTGCGCGTGAAAGCAGGCAGCTTGAACGTACCGAAGCGCCCCTGCAGGCGCCCCATGAATGCAGTCATAACCCGGTCACGTTCACGGGTCAGTGGTGGCAGCGACAGTGAGCACTTCCAGTACGACCCCGGGTAACCCACGATCTGCTGGCTGTTGTTCAGCGAGGAACTGAAATCACGGTTGTTGTAGACCATGCCCCAGCTCATCTCAGCAGGGCACACCTGAGTTGGCCATTCGATTGCCATCGTTCCACCTTAAAGTTTCTTGCGGATGCTCTGCATGATCTGGCCGTTTCGGCCCACGTCCTGCAGGATCGCGGACATCGTTTGGCGCATGCCTTGTTGAATCATGGCAACCGTCTGAGGGCTCACATCGCCGTTGACATGGTAGACCTGGTGCACCGCCACAGGCTGGCCGGCGCCTTCCGGCTGACCTCCTCTGCTGGCCTTGTTCACCTCGTCGAGAGTTTTGTCCAGCTTTGCGCTGGTCGATGCCGTGGTGACCCGCTCGCCCTTTTGAAGCAACCAAGTACCTTCGCGAGGAACGCTGTCGATACCGTCGTGTGCCATGCCCACCAGAGCGGAACTTGCTACACCGGCCACCAGGGGTGCGGTCGCCATCGCTGCTGCAATTGCTGCACCCGGTGCCAATGCAGGTCCAACGATGGGTATCGCGGCGGTACTGGCAAAGGCTGCAAGTTGCGCCTGAAAGGACGTTGCCTGGGCGTTGGCGATCATTGTCGGCGCTGCGCTGGCCTGGGTCGTCTTGCCCACCATAAGTTGTACGGCTTGATAGACCAGCCACTGCGCGGCCATGTCCGCCAGCGCATCAACCATCGATCTGGCGAAACCACCAACCATATCCATCAGCGCATCACCGGCATCCTTCGAGCCCGTGGTCACATCAGAGAGGAACGAACTGAGCTCGCTCCTGGCGCTACCGAGGACAGACGTGGTGGCATCCGCCGCCATGGCTGAATAGTCGGTCGCGGCGTCCGCAAAGTTCTCCCAGGCGCTGGTGACGCCATCCATCCAGTTGCTCTGCGCCTCATCGAGCTGGCTGTAATAGTGGTTTTGCAGGTCCAGGCGCTCGGCGAGGGCATCGCTCAGCACCTGGGTTTCCTGGTCGTACAAGCCCTGGCTGATGTCGCCGCTGTTTCGCTGCAAGACCAACTCGCGCTGCTGGCGGTTGAAGTCCTCCTCGATCGCCAGTCGCTCCTTCAGCCGATCCTTGTACTTGTCGCCCCGGCCGGCGCCAGCAAGCTCTTGATCGAAGCCGTTCCTCGCTGTCAGGAAGTCTTCATCCACGTTGGAGCGGAAGGACGCCAGTTTCTTGGCATCCTCCTCGGCGTTCTTGACCTTCTTCAAGGCGTCCAGCTCAGCCGCCAGTCCTTCCAGGCGTTTACGCTGCTTGTCGTTGATGCCATCCAGCTTTCCGCTGGATATCTCGAAGGCAAGCTTCTCAACCTCGGTCGCGTCCTTGCGCTTGTCCGTCGAGGTGTTTATCAGCTCAATCTGCCGCTGGTAATTCTCTTCAGTTGCCTTGAACGCTTGGTTCAGCTTTTTCGTGGCGGCCTCAGCCGCCTTCTCTGCTGCTTTCTGCGCATCGGTTTGGCCGATAATCCCGGCGCTACCGCTTGCTGGCGGCTGTAGTTTTGGCAAATCGGCAGCGGCCTTCCTCGCCTCTTTGACGTACTGGCGGATTACGTCGCCGGACCAAGGCTTGTTGAAGGCTTCCGCAACCTCCGACATAACGCTACCAGCGGTCCTCGAGTTGATAATTGCATCGTTTGTCAGCTGCTCAGCGTTCTTCTTGAAGTCCTTGGACATGTCGCCGAAAGTGATGGCGCCAAGTAAGGTGTTCGCGGTTGCCCCAATGCTCTGCAAGTACGCCATCGTTGTGGAAAACCCGCTGACGATGGTCGCTGCGGCGATCTTGAATGCCCGCGCAATACCGTCGGCAAGACTCGCAGTGGTCGCAGTAACCTCGATGAAGTCATCCGCGAACTCATGAATTATTTTTCGAAGACCACCAGCCTCTTTGGAGGTGTCGGCCAGGTCCTTTGCCAGCTGCGCCAAGACAGGCATGAACTCGGCAGCCAGCGCGGTCTTCGCTGAGCTGGCGTACTGGCCTATAACGGTCAGTTCGGTGCTGAATTGCTGAGCAGCACCAATGGTCTGCTCATCCATGATCATGCCGGCAGCCTGCGCGGCATTACCCAGCTCCTTGAATTTCTTGCCGCCATCGGCCAGGAGCGGCAAAAGGGCCGTGGCCTCGTCGGCAATCGCCTCCATGAAAAAGGTCATTTGCGCCTGGCTGACGTTTGCTTTTTGAAGGCTGGTAACGTAGAGCTGCAGCGCATCCGCGCTGTTCAGCTTGCGGAACTGGTCCGCAGTCACGCCAACCTTAGGCGCTACCGTTTCGAAAAAGTTTTTCAGCTCTCCGCCGCCAGTAGCCAGGAAGTCGCCAACTTTGTCGTTTGTGTCCTTGAAAATATCAGACAGTTTTTCCTGGTTTAATCCGACCGAGGCTGCGGCAGCCGCAAAGCGCTGGAACTCAGTTGTTCCCACCCCAGCGAGCGCGGATAGGTTGGAAATCTCTTTCGCCGCTGACGCGGAACTCGTTACAAGCCCAGCGACAACGGCGGGAATGGCGGCGAAAGTAGCACCTACAGCAGTACCTAGACGCTCGGCCTGCTTCTTGATCTCGGCCATTTGTTTCTGCGTTTCGCGACCTGCTTTGTCCAGCGGACCAGTGAAACCGCCGATTTTCGCGATTAAGTCGAGTGTCAGTGTGCCAAGTGAACGGCTCGCCATACTTTCCTCCAGGCGAAAAAAAACCCGCCGAAGCGGGTTTGTTACGTGAAGGTCTAGCGGTTCAGAATCTTGGCTTTTTGAGCCTCAAACTCTTCTTCCGTTATGTGCCCTCGCTCTTTCAGAGCAGCCAATTTTTCGAGCTCATGGTATGGCTCTACTCCCACTCTTCCTGCAGGAGCGACGCCTCCGGCCGGCTTACTGATTGCCGATGCGGACCATATTAGAGCTCCCAGCCACCCAAGCCCGGTCCATCCAAGGAAGAGGTTCAGCAGCATAATCGAGACGCGATTCTGATGATGACGAATTGCGGCCACAATGGTTGGGATGAAATACAAAGCCACCACAAGCGCGAGCGTGACGAATGCTTTGGTTGACTCGGGCTCAACAACCATGGTTAGACACTCCCTGTTAATCGAGGGAAATCTACCATTACATTCCCATTCTCCCAAATCAAAGGCGAAACGGGTTATGTCCAAGAGGCAACCGCATCCATAAGCGATATCCCCGACTGCTGTGGGTGGTGTGGCATGAAGTCGTACAGATCAGCCTTCCCACCCCAACTGCGATTTACCTGAACGGCGATCAGCGCTGCGGACAACTCCTGTCGCCTGGCTATGTTGAGCGACCCATGCTTGTCTCGATAGTCGACCCAAGACAGCACCTCTGCGTACGAAAGCGTGGCCTTAGCCTCAGCGATAGAGGTGCCACCGATACCGTTCAGCACCAGCTCATGCCAAAGCTCATCAGCCGGGGTCAGCTCTTTGGGGGCGGGTTGTTCACAGCCTTGACGGCGTTGTACAGCGCCAGCCCCAGGCCTGGGTCAAGATTCACAGCGTCTTCGAATGGCAGCTCATCGGTGCCATCCTCCCCCAGCATCACGCTGGCAGAGAGATATCGGGCGGTCTTAAATCGCTCGGTCTCACCGCCGGCGAACATCGCCTCCATCACCCCGAAGGCGTGACGACGGATGTGCACCGTGAATTTGTCAGTGACGGTTTTGCCGTTCTTGTCGACATGCTTCCAGGCGACTTCCTTCGGCACCAGCGCGTCAGCAATGACGCCGCCTTTTTTCTTCAGCTGTTCCAGATTCATGGGTTTTCCTTGATGATCCAGTTCAGTTTGCCCGAACGCTGGATGGTGGCTGCTGTGCTCACCGATGCGTTACTCGCGAAGTCGAACGGGAAGTCCGCGACATACCCCGCGAACAAGCACCAGGTACGCGTTTTCGGCAGTTCGAAGTCATCGCCCGAGCTACTGACGGTGGGCGCAATGCCTTTTCCGTCAGACCAGCCGAGGGCCCAGAGGATGTCGGAATCGTCATCGTCCTGAGACAGCTGAAACATGCGCACATGACTGGCGTTGCGTGGATCCGCCAGGATTGTTGCAGTAGCTTGACCCGGGGTGCGAAGGCCCTTTTTGTACTTGCGATCAGTGTCAGCCAGGCAGGTGTCATCGATCTGATCCGCAGGCGCACCGCCGGGGTTGAATGCCGTAAGGCACTCCACCTCCATCACGGTCATTGGTCCGGTGCCGGCAGCAGGCGGCAGTAGCGCGTAGAGCTGGGCGCCCTGAGCATTCATCGACATGGGTTGTCTCCAGTCAGCAATAAAAAAGCCCGCACATGGCGGGCATCATGGATCTCGACACTTCAGCGTTGCATCCACCAGTCCACGTCGAAGCTGGCCCGGTAGTTCTTGGTAGCGGAGTCGCGGGTTTCGCCCCCCCAGCGGGTGACGTAGGCACGCAATTCAATTGCATCGCGAATCGCATCGCGCACCTGACGCACCGATTTACTGGTGGTCCCGTACACGTCGACCTGCAGGGTGAAGCCATCGGCATCTGGCCGGCCGGCCAGGTAGTTCTCTGGACTGCCGTTCACCAGCTGCCACACCGCATAGGGCTTGGCCACGCCTTCGGGCGCCTCGCCGAATGGGTACATGCGCAGGTCAACGCCACTTCCGAGCAGCGCCGTGACGCCGGGGTCTGCTGCGCAAACCAGTTCAATGGGTGGTGTCATGAGGATGCAGCCTTCTTCGCAGCGCGCCGGATAGCGCGGTCTATCGCCTTCTCGTACTCGGTGACGAAGGTGTTGGTGACTTCGCTGATGCTATTGGCCAGGGCCGGTCGCATGAACGGAGCTGCGGCCATTTTCTCGGTACCGAACTCGAACAGGCGCCAGTGAGGCGTCGGAGCGTTCTGG
The DNA here is from genome assembly GCF_016406145.1 of Pseudomonas putida. NCBI lineage: Bacteria > Pseudomonadati > Pseudomonadota > Gammaproteobacteria > Pseudomonadales > Pseudomonadaceae > Pseudomonas > Pseudomonas putida. The sequence goes on along the minus strand of NZ_CP066306.1, from coordinate 1,464,975 downwards.
CTGAGATCGCCGCCATCCTTGAGTACGGCACCGTGCAGAACGCCGATGCGAAAGCCCAGGTCGCCTGTCTGCTTGAAAAGCTTGCCGTTCCAGCGCAGGGCGATGTTGTCTGCGATTGAGCGGCCAGTGGCCTTGTCATCGATGCGCTCGGCGCCTTCCTTGGCCTTCTGCACCACGACCTGGGCAGCCTTTCGAAGTGCGGCCCGGCCACCCTTGCGCCGAACGTCATAGCTGACCGACTCCAGCTTCCCCAGCAGGGTCTCCAAGCCGGTGATGCTGAACTCGACGCCATCAGCCATCTTTCACCCCCTTCTCGACCAAGATCGTCAGGTAGTAGAGGCCGGATTTGGCGTCGGCCAGCGGCGGGCCGACGATGCTGTACACCTCGCCCCGGTAACGGATGCGCATTGTGGGTAGGACGCCAGGCCGGTACCGGATAACCATCCGACTTGTGGCCTGCGCCTGGCCGGCCTGAGCTGAGATGAAGTCTCTGGTCGACAGGTCTTCGACCCTGGCTGGGCACCTCTCCCAGCGAGTGACCCATTCTGGCTCCCCGAACTCCAGGGTCACCGGGTCACGCACCGCTTTCAGCTCCTGAATGTCGATGCGGTGCCGGAGCTTGCCGGCCTGCATCACACACCCATCCGTATGCGATACGGCATCAGCAGGTGCTGCGACGCCACCGGAAGCTCGGTAGCAATGGTCCCGGTCACGACATCCTCGCGGTTGGCAAACAAATGGCCCAGCTTCAGCAGGCAAGCCGCCTGGATGGAAGGGTTGAGCACCATGCCGTAGGCGATGGCGTCGGCCTGGTCATACGCATCGGCCAAAGCCTGGCGCGCATGATCGAGCAATCGGCAGCGCAGCGTGTGGTCCTGCTCTGCCTCAGCCGCGGCCACCGCCGCAACATTCGCCTCCCTGGCTTGCTGCAGAGCTGCAGACACGCCAGCACGGGCTTCGTCGAGCGTCACTTGGTCCAAGTAGACGCGGCGGTTGAGGAACTGCATGGCCGCTTCCTCCGCCGCATCGAGCTGCGCCTGGACCAATACCTGGTCTTCAGGTTCGGCCAGCAGGTGGTGCATGGCCAGGTCGATGGCGATCACAGACATCAATCACTCCTTGGCTTTGGTGACCGTACCCTTGCCGCCCTTGTTGGCCGGCTCCGGCGCCTTCTTGTTCTCGGGCTCTGCGGCTTTCTTCACGTCGTACTCCTCGATGAGGCCGTTGCGCAGCAAGTCACGAGCACGAAGCTCGTCGACGGTGATTTCTTGGCTGCGCTTGACGTATGCGCCACCGTTGTTGAAACCCTTGATGGTTTTGACTTTGACGTCTGGCATGTTCGATCACGCCCGGTTTCCCGGGCGCGCTCCTGAGCTGCTTACGGGGTGGCTTCGAATTCACCGTGCACGAACGACTCGGGGCGATACACCGCCAACGCCAGGCGCTCTTCGGCGCGGATGGTGACCATGTTGGTGCGGAAGTTGTCACCGTCTTCGGTGGAGACCTCGACAGCCGCTTCCTCGCGGTCGAACACTTGGGCTGCGATGTTCATCGCGCCGACCAGGAACTCGCCTTCAGGGACGGCGTTGCTGTCCACCACAGGCAGCTTCCACAGGCGCTGGACGCCGCCTTCTTGGACGTTCACCCAGATGTAGGAGCCGTTGGCGTCCTTGGTCAGCTCGATGTCGGCCCAGTCCACCGGGTTGAGGGCGATGGCCGAAGCGCGGTACTCGGCAACGCGCACCTGCAAGATCGCGCGGCGCAGGGTGTCGATCTTGGTGTCGCCAGCCTTGCGCAGCGCCTCGTTGAACGCGGTAGCCTGTGGGATCAGGCCCAGAAGGTTCTGCCCGGTGCCGTCGCCGGCCAGCAACTGCTCTTCTTCTTTGTACTTCAGGCCGTAGATCGCTCGACCGTTGATGTAGCTCTGCAGGAGCGGGATGTCCGACAGCACCTGCTTGGAAGCACGGAACCAGTGGGCAATGGTGATGACGTTGGTGGTTTTCAGGCCGAAGGACAGATCGGACTGCGCCTTCGCGGCGCCCTCACCCGCCTGGGGCGCGGCCATGTTCTGGAAGCCGGTTTCCTGCACGAACTCGACCGCGTTCGAGCCGGTGCGCCCTGGCATGATCAGATCACGAATGGTGAACTCACGCTCGGGACCCACGACGATGCCTGGCACGCGGGTCGGCTGGATGCCCACGCCGACGCCTCCGGTGCCGTTGGTAGCGCTGGTGATGTTGGTCACGGCCTTCCGGCCCACACGAACGATGCCGCGACCGCGAGTTTGCAGCGACTTGAAGTCGTCGCATTCGGTCAGCTCCTCGCCAGCCGACTTGAAATCGACCGGATCATTGGCGGAGAAGCGGCGGGCCAACTTCTGCTCGATCTCCTGCAGACGGTCCTGCAGGCCCAGGCCGTCCTTCACCAGGCCGTCAAGAATGGTCTTGGTGTCAGCCAGGATGGTGCCGTGCGACTTGATCTCTTCAGTGGCCTTGGCGGCGAACGCCTTGATCTCTTTGTCGCGCTCATCGAGCAGGTCGTTGACCGCTTTCAGTTGCAGCTTGTCTTCGGCGTGCTCTTTGCGCTGGAACTGGCGGTGTTCGGAGCGAGCCTGGTTGCTCATGGCGTTATGCATGATGAATCCTCAAAACGATGGGAGAGAAAGTGCCGGGCGCGACTTCAACGCCTCGACGATTTCGATTGCTGCCAGGTCGCCCTCGGACTCGCTCCGGAGCAGGTGCTGCAGGCCACGGTTGGCAATCACCGCGGACTGAGTTTTCGAGAAGCCTGCCTCGCGCAGGAGCAACTCAAATTCGGGCATCGAAGGCAGGCCGCCGTGGGCCAGCTTCGATTTGATGGTGTCGGTACGCGCATCGTCGTTGGCCGGCACGGTGACGATCGAGATCTCGATCAAGTCGAGCTTCGTCAAGGTTCGGATACCGGTCTTTTGGTCGAAGCTCGATTCTCGGATGTAGTAACCGATGGACAAACCGGTGATCGAGCGGGTTTGCATGCCGCGGTAAGCGATTCGAGCGTATGGGGCATCCGGCAGCCACAGTTCGCCGTCGCCAAACAAGCCGTGATCGTCTTCTTTCAGGCTTTCAATATCCCAACTGCCAATCGGCTCTCGGGTCATGTGCTGCCAGAGCACAGGAAAGGTACGGCCCTTGGCCTTGGTATCTTCGATCGATTCGAGAAATGCGCCAGGAGCAACCACTTCCTTGTAGCTGTCGACCACGCCGAACACCGAGCCGTAGCCAGAAAACCGGCCGTCGTCGCCGACAGCCTTCACGTCATAGTCGAAAGAGCGGTACTTGACCGCCGCTGCTCGGTCCTTGTGATCTGCCTTGGTACCGGGCGCAGACCACCAGCTGCTGGGTGCAGATGTCATTCTGATTTACCTCTTGGCTGGTCGTTGAGCCAGTCGAGCAGTGCCGCCTTGGCCTGATTGGCGCCACCGGGGTCTTCGCCCAGCTTGTCGATCGGCAGCATGTTGGATTGCACGGTGAGCCTTGCCGCGTTGCCTCCCTCCGGGGGCATGTTCTCTTTGAGCCGGCACTCGTCCCGGGTGTAGATCCCGTTCTGGGTCATGGAGCTGTAGAAAGCCGCACGCGCCGCGCTATCCATGCGAAGCAGCCCTTCCGGGTTGAACTTCACGTAGAAGCGCCGCCGCTCATCTGGGCGCAGCAGTCGCCGGTTGGCGCACATCTCGATGCGTTTGATCCAGGGCAACAGGGTGAAGGACAGGAAGCCGATCATCTGCTGCTCCATGCCAGTACCCCAGCTGGTGGAGTTCTGCGTGTGTCCGACCATCCAGGGCGGCACGCGGAACCAGCGGCAAATTTCCTCGACGTTGAACGCCCTGGTCTGCAGCATTTGGGCATCCTCGGGCGTCATGGATACCTGCTGGTACTTCATGCCCGCCTCGAGAACCATGGTCTTGCCGTGGTTCGTCGCGCCGGAGAACTGCTTGATCATGTCCTCGCGGATATCCTTCCGCTGGTCCGGCTTGAGGATCTGGTCGGTGGACAGCACTCCGCCAAGCTTCATGCCGTTGGCGAACATCTTCGCCGCCGACTCATCAGCGGCCATGGCCGAGCCAAGTACCTGCCGCCCGTAGGCCAGCGGCGACAGGCCGCAAAGCGGGTCCACCCCGAAGGCTCGGACGTGAACCATCTGATCCTCGGTCAGCGTGTGAGGCTTACCGAAGTTGTCGGTATAGCGGTACTCGATGGAGCCGTCCGCCAGACGCCGCGGGGGCGACATGTTCTGCGGTAGCAGGAACTCCAAGCTCGTCAACGTCCGGCCGCTCTGGTGGGGCTCGCAGAATGCGTTCCCCTGCAGGAGCAGGCTGGCCATTACGTTCTCCCAGAACTCCACCGGAGTTTGGTCAGCGTTCGGCTGTTGGCTGATGACGAAGTTGACCGGGTGAGAGCTGGCCACCACTGGCGCACCCTTCTTGTCCTCGTACAAGGCGATCGGCAGCGTGGCGATGGTTTCAGCGATCAAGCGCACGCAGGCCCATACCGTAGAGAGCTGGAGCGCCGTTTGCTGGCTGACCACCTTCCCCGATGCCGAGTCGGTGCCGTAGAAGGTGTTCCAGAAAGCGGAGTCGGTTAGGCCGATCTTGCGGCCAGCCCAGCCAGCCAAACTCGATGCCACTCCCGGCTCCGCCGACTTCACCAGGGCCTGGCCGAGGATCTGCGTGAGTGATTTAGCCACCGATCAACCCCTTGCGAATGAAACCCGCGGCGACCAGTAGCGAACCGGCAGTGGCCAGCAGCGCATAACCCAGGCCGGCCAGCACGTATACGCCCGCGACGCCCAGCAGCAAGCCGCCGGCGGCAAGCACCAGAAAGATGATCAGGCCAGTTTTCATAGGTAGTCCCGTTAACCAACCACGATCGGGCTGGCAAGAAAGTCATCGAAGTGGCCGGAGTCGTCGATACCGAGCTTGATGGCCACGGCGCAGCCGGTGATCAGGCTCACCATGCCGTCGATCTTGTTCTCCGGGCGCTCCTTGTTGGGGTAGATGTTGTCCTTCACGTCCAGCTTCGCCACTACGTTCGAGGCCATCCAGGTCAGAACTGGGCAGTCACCGTGGGCCAGCTTTCGCTGCAGCACCAGGGCTTCAACCTCTTTCATAGGTTCGCTCAGGTTCTGCACCGTCTGACGCAGCTCCACCATCGGCAATCCTTCAGCGTCCATTTCCTGGGCTAGCTGCGTTGCCTGCCACGGGTCGTAGGCGTAGGCCCGGATTTCGAAGCGACCGGCAAACTCGCGCATGTCCTCCTTGATGACTTCGAAGTCGGTGACCTCTCCGTCAGTTAGGGTCAGCAGACCGAGAGCATCGAACTCACGGTACCGCGCGGTGTTACTGTCCAGCTCCTCGAGCACTCGCGCTTCGGGCAGGTAATACCTGGCATGGATATGCCAAAACGGGTCGTCGCCATGAGGCGGGAAGATCAGCAGGTTCGCAGCAATGTCGATCTTGCTCGCCAGGTCGAGACTGCCGTAGCACGGACGGCCCTCCAGTTCTGCAAGGCTCTTCCTGACCGGGGCCTCTTTCCAGCGCAGCATGTTGAGCCAGGCATTCTTGGCGCCTACCCACTCGTTCAGGTGCTTGGTGCGGAAGGTGGCCTGCTTGGTTGCCGACTGCATCGCGTCACGCTGGCGGGCCAGCAGGAAGTCCTCGCCGACCGAAATGCCGAAGTTCGGATTCGCCTTGCGCAGCGCGATCTCGCTGGTCCAGTCATCGCCATGGTCAATGGTGTAGAGCGCGGGCCAGAGATCCGGACGCTCAATGACACCTTCCAGCATCCGCTCGGAGTCGCGGATCAGCTGGTGGCACGGGCCGCCGATGCTGGAGCCCGCCGTGGTAATGACCAACATGATGGGCTGCTCGCGAGCGCCCATGCCGGTTTCCATGGTGTCGTAGAGCGTCGAATCTTGGTGTTCGTGGTACTCGTCCACCACCGAGCAGGACGGCGAAGAGCCGTCGCCAGGCTTGCCAATGACCGGTTCGAAGCGCGACCCATCAGCCAAGACGACCATGTTGGAAGCGTTCACGTCGACGCCGTAGTGCTCTCGCAAGTCGTCGGTACGCTCGACCATCAGCTTGGCCGGCCTGAATACCTCCCAGGCCTGCTTCTCCGTGGTCGCGCCAGAGTAGACCTCGGCGCCGAATTCTCCGTCGGCGACGAACATGTACAGACCCACGCCGCCGCCGATGATCGATTTGCCGTTCTTCCTGGGTACGAACACCAGGATCGTCCGGTAACGCCGGGTGCCATCCTTCTTGCGGACCCAGCCGAACGGCACGCAGACCGAGAAGAGCTGCCAGGGCTCCAGCTTGATCAGCTGCTTCTTTCCGCCCCATTTACCCTTGGTGTGCGGCAAAAGCTGCAGGAACTTGGCGACTTTCTCCGCCTTGGCGGGATCGAATTTGTACGGAAAGTCCTTGCGCTTTGAGGCAGTCAGGTCGTCAAGGTGACGCTGGGCCAGCAGCTGGATCCATTTGCAGACGAGGATCTTTCCGGCGACGACATCCTTGGCGTACTTTTCGGCCGCCTTCATCAGCGGAAATTTCACCTTGGCCATTACAGCTCCGCGAATGCATTGCCCTTCGGCGCGTCTTTTTTACCCCCGCCCACCTTGGACCGGTCAGCCGGCGTCATGCCGAACTTGCCGAGCATGGCCTCCAGGCGCACTAGCTTGGCAGCAGGGAAATCGAGTGGGTCGTTGCGGAACTGGGCCAGTAGGTTGGCGGCCAGTTCCAGGCTGAGTCGGTCGGAGTTGGTCAGCACGTCCCGCGGGGCGTACTTCGCAATCTCCTTCCAGGCGTGGAGCACTGCTCCGTTGATGTGAGCCGGCGGTGCGGTCAGCTCACCCACCGGTTCGGCATCCTCGCGGCGTCGCTGGGGGTCTTTCTTGAACGCACCGGTCAGCTCAAGCACGTTGGTCGGCTTGCGCGGTCGGGCCATTTTGAAAACCTGAATTTTGCGGAAGTGGAAAAAAAGCTGAGGGCGCGGTGTCCGAGCGAAAGGCCCTGAACTTTTGACCCTCCCCCTCCCCGGAAACGAGATTTCGTCTCATTTGCGCCGTTTTCGATCATTTTTTGATCGCTTTCGACTCCAGCTGCGTCTTCGCCTTATGGCAGTCGCGGTTGATCGCCCGCAGGTTGTGATCATCGTCGGTGCCGCCATGGGCCAAGGCCACGATATGGTCAACCTCATGCGCTTCGCGGATGCGACCAAGCCGGTTGCAGTCATCACACCGACAGAGGTACTGGTCTCGCTTCAAGATTCGCTCACGCTTACGTCTCCAGGGACGACCACCACGACCTGAGCCCTTCCGGGTGGCCCAGGCCTTGGCCTGCTCAGCAGCTAGGTCGGCATGCCCATCACAGTAACCATTGGCATTACGGTGCAGAGATCGGCAACCCTGAGCTCGGCATGGGCGCTGCGGCCTCAGCGGCATCGTGTGCCATCCAGGTAGGTATCTGGCTCGGCATCAGGGTCAGCATCGTCGCCGTCAGCCAGCGCCTCTATCAGCGCCAAGCTCTGCGTGGCGATCTGCTCCAGGAGTGCGGTCTGCTTCTGCTGCTCGGCCAGCACGTCGCTGAAACTCGGTTGCAGCTGAGCTGTGATGCCCGCTTCAAGAACAATCAGCTCACAGTTCAGTCGATCCGCCGTTCCCGCCAGGTGCTGAGTCAGTCGCTCCCGCACCTCGGCTTTGATCGGGAACGGAACGTTGATCACCAGAAGGTCGCCCTTCTTCGGGCTCAGCTTCTTGATTTGTTGGGAATAGGCTTGCTGCTCGCTCATACGCCACCTTCATCCACTTGTTGATCCATTCGCGCCGGGCGGCGCATCCACTACAGGCCATTGCTCACCTCCTGTACCAGGTCAGCTGGTAGCACCGCGCATCGGCGGGTATCTCGGCGATGGGCCAGCGCAAGCAGCCCATGTACTTTCGCTCTGGCCGGGTGCGGCTCACACGCAGCGTCTGCACCAAATAGGCAGATCCGGCAGCAGTGGTTATGAAATCACTGACTGCAATGCCGTCGGCACCGTCGACATACAGCCTGCATGGTGTATAGGGTTGCTTGGCCATGTTCGATAAGCTCTCTCGCGCAATGAAATCGGCGCATCCGCGGGGTCGTCGGAACGACATTCCGCCCGGATGGTCGTAGCGGAAAGATCTGGAGAAACCGTGATGAAAGAAATCGAAGAGCTTATAGACAGGTGCGTTTTGCTAACCGAGAAGCTTGAAGGCCTACTGGAGGAGCATCCCGAGGCGTCCGGATCAGTTGTTTATCAAACTGCCGTTCGTGTCCTCACCATGGAGGTTAATCAGCTTCAGCAAGATGTAATTACCAAGGCAGCGCGCGGAGTCATCCACGAAAGGGATCAGCTTCAACCGGTCTTCGGTCGAGTGCTTCACTAATCTGGCGGAACGCATGATCAGCGTGCTCGCGCCACGAAACGGCGCATGTCTGATTTGTGGCGCGGCTACTGCGATACCCGGTTCAGCGCCTCATCAGCCTTGTCGGCTGCCTGGGTCGCGGTAGTGGCTGCCTTCGACGCCTTGGTCGCGGCGCTCTCGGCCTTTCTGGTCAGCTCGTCCAGACGCTTGTCACGTTCAGCCATTGCGGCGTCGTAGGCCTTCCGGATCTCGTCGACCTGGTGCGACTGAGTGCTGGCCATCGACCAATAAGCAGACTGCCAACCCAGAACTGCACCGCCTGCAATGAGCACCACAGCGATGACCCACACCTCTGCCCGTCGCCACCAGCGTCGAGCGATGAATTCCAAAGCGCATTTGTCCATCAGGCTGTACCTCCAAGCTGTGCACGCAGCCGGGAAATCTCTGCGCTCTGCGTGGTCACCTTCTCAGTGAGCTGGCCCACCTGACACGTGAGCGCTTCGATCTTTCCTTCCATCCGTCCAACTGCTGCTGCCAACTCGTTGCGCTCCTTGGCGAACTGATCGGCGCGGGCCTCGGCCAGCTTTCGGGCCTCTCGCTCGGAATCGAGCAGTTCATTAAGCCGGCGGACAGTGCCGATATCGGCATTGTCCATAGCGCGATCAGCAGCGTCCTTGGACAGGAAGCGGCGCACCCATAGCAATGCGCCCGTGACAACGATGCCACTACCGCCCAGCCAGGTGGCTGTGCCTGGGCCCAGGTCGGTCGGGTCCATTTGCTTGCTCCGTACGTGAGAATTGTGCTCCGGCGTTAAACCGGCCGGATGCTTGCCCCCGGAATCCCTAGGGGTTAAAAGGAATGTTGGCCGATCTGGCTTCGCTAGAAGGAACTAGTAAATGCCCGTCAGTAACATCTATGTGGTCGCTTATCACCTCTATGGAGAAGCTCGCGAATTCATCGTCCGCGCCGAGAGGATGGATAACGCTGAGGCCTGGCACTGGGCTGCCTGCGAAGCCGGCGTTGGAGTCATCCCTAAGTTCACTGCTTCGGATATCAGAAAAGTCTCTCGGCCTGCTGCTGAGCGCTTCGGCATAACTGACGTCCAATGGCGGAGGTCCGGCAACCTATGAAATACCGCATCGACTACAACCTCAAAGGCCATACCAGATTCTGGATATGCGATTGGTCTAGCACGCCGAACGAAGACAATGTGCTGACCGCTCTCCTCCGTCTGCATGCCCCCGCTGACCCCTTGTCTGAGGCGCGCGCGCCGTGCCGCTTATCAAATGATGATCTCCGCATTGCGGTCGCAGATTTGGGTATCTCGGATGTACGCATTGAGGGGGATGATTAGCTATGCCGGGGCACCCAGGCCGACGCTGGCCAGTACGCCGGTCACTGCGAGGGCGCCGGTACTTGGCTCGGCCATAGGTGGTGCTCCAGAAACAAAATGACCGTCGAACTGGCGAGCCCTTGGATACGTGAAAAGATGGCCCCGTGCTATCGTCGAGTTTCCACACAAGACGTTTCACGGAGCGAAAAACGATGAAGGTAACCCTCAAGTGCGCCAAGTGCGGCAGTGACAAGTTCGAGGTTCCGGCTAGGCCGAACGACAACTCGAAGGTCACCTGCGGCAAATGCGGTGCTGTCGAGACTTACGGGAAGCTCATGAAGGCTGTGGGCGACAAGGTCACGAAAGACCTGCAGCGGCAGCTCGGGAAAATGTTCAAGTGACCTGAGCGTTTCAGCCAGAGGGCGCAGGAAGTCAGCGGCGCCCTCAACCTCAACGTCGAGCTGTAGCTTTTCCATGCATCCTCCAGATACGAAAAAGCCCCAGCTGGTGCGAGGCTTGGAATGGGTGCGGAGGGCCGGTGCTTACCCGGCTTGTTGGTCTGGCTCGCTGGGTCACGTACCCCAGACTCTCATCGCGTAGCCGATCAGGGAGCGCACGGCTTTGATCGACGCCACTACCGACTTAGCCCAGCTGCCTGAGCGTGTCATCCGCATAAAAAAGCCCACACAGGGCGGGCAAGGGGAGCAACGCAGAAAATGGTTAAATCTGGTGACTGTAGAAGAGAGAGTACGACTCAATGCCGTCGTTCGGCTGCTTGATACCAGCGTTGGAGTAGTGAATCGCTCGGATGCCTACTTTCTGTGTCTCGCCAATCTTGAGACCCGCACCAATACGGTCTTCGAAGTTGAAAGCAGAGCCAAAATCCTGATCGCCTGCCGAAGTGCCTGAGAACACGGCCACGCCGATACCCGCCTCGATGAAGGGCTTCACATTCCCACTGCCGAACTCATAGACGAACACAGGAGCGAAGGACAGCGAGTGAGCCCCACCTGAAGCATCGCCTGCTTCCCAGTAGGTGTAGCCAGCATCCCAATAACCGGTGAGACGGCCAGTACTGGATTCAAACCAGCTTTTGTCCCAGTTAAAGCCAATGCCGACGCGCGCTGTAAGACCACCTTGGCCTGTCGCGCCAAGCGCTCCGGATAGCTCAGCCGCTCCGGCGGACGCAGCGAAAAGGGAAAGCGCCACAACGGCGAGAACGTTTTTCATACTCACGGTCTTCCATATTATTGAGTAGCAACCTATCAGAATCATAGCGCTATCAAATCGTTCCATCATACAAGAAAAATGCTTTTTCTGGAGGGCTACCTGAATCGAAGCCCCTCAAAAACACAAAACCCCGACACGATGGCCGGGGTTTGTCTGTGTCGCGTAACGTTGCAAGCTGGACACGCTGCTATGAAAACAGGTGTTTATCCGCCCGCATAGATCTTTTTACGCAGCTTCTCGAATTTCTTCGAGGGCGCAGTCGATCCATGCAACGCCGGCCTTGATGATCTCCCGGGCCTTGCGCTCGGACATGCCTGCTTCCCTTCCGACTCGCATGGCTGGGTGCTTTGAGCCGTAGTAGGCCCAGACGAAGTCACCCATTTGCTGGTTGCGCTTCGTCAGCCTGGCCACCGCTCCGTCGATGATCAGGGCCAGGTCGTCTGTGATGACATGCTGCCGAGCACCGCCCTCGCTGGGTACGTTGTCGCGCATGAGCGCATAGAGTGGTGACACGTAGCGTGGCACCCCCATCTCACTCATTCGCCACCAGCCCCACTGCTCGAGCATGTATTCGGTGTCGCCCAGCGCCTTGTCCACGTAGGTTCGTTTCTTCATGCAGCCCTCCGGGGCGTTGGATCGTTGTCCAGGCCGAACAGCTCGCGCAGCAGCTTGTCGGCGTGCTTGTTCTTGGCGTTGCCTTCGGTGATCCAGCCCTTGGCGAACTGCTCGAATCCCACGTTGGCGCGCGCGGCGTGCCAGTCAGCCACGATGTCCATCAGGGCTGCTGATGCGATACGGCCGTTGTTCTGCTCCAGCAGCATGCGGTTACCAACCTTCAGGAACTTGCATTCCACAGCGGTCAGGCTCTTGCGCGGCAGGGCCACAGTAACGTTGCTCATCGAGAAACCCCTTGGGCCGCACGGGCCTCGGCAATTCGCACATACCCCAGGAACTGGTCAGCCGGCATCGACTCCTTGATCACATCGAGGATCACCCGGTCCATGATCTGCTGGGATTGCTGCTTGGCCTCCTTACGCAACTGTCCACAGCGGTACAGGGCACGGGTACGGTCATGGTTGATGTGCTTGAGCGCTGCCTTCGCCCGGTTGTACCAGGCTCGGTCGTATGGCGTGCCCTGGATGGCCCGCTCGACGGCCTGCGCCAGCGACAGCTCCAGGCGGATAGCGTCAGCCACCAGCTGCTCATGCAGGGTCTCGCAGGCCTCCAGAGTGTCGGGCAACTCACGGGGCCCAACCAGGCGCTGGTGCGGTTCTGCAAGCTTCGGGGTATTGCCAGTGGCAACAGGCTGCCCGGCACCAGCACGCTTGGTCACCGCCACCGACACGACCGGGGTTGCAGGTTTGCCAGCGCCAGCGCGTGTCCACAGATCAGAAAGTTTCATGGTGCTTGCTCCCCTTACGGTGTTTGGAGAAATTCACGACGCGGCCCATCTCGACCTCATCGTCAGGCGGGAGGCGGTTGCCGGCGAAGTTGACGAAGCGGGCGTACTGCCCTTGGCGCTGGACTAGGCACGAGCCCTGCGGGGCCTGGCGCCCCTTGTCGAGGATCAGCTCGGTGACGCCCTGCTCGCCCGCTTCCGACTCTGGGTCGTGGTGGACCAGGATCACGGCGTCGGCGTCCTGTTCGATCTGGCCGGAGTCGCGCAGGTCGCTGGCTTGTGGCTTCTTGCCGGGGCGGCTCGCCGGGTTTCGGTTGAGCTGCGCCAGCACCAGCACCGGAACGCTCAGTTCCTTGGCCAAGTTCTTCAGGGCAATGGATATCTTGGCCACAGCGTCGGTACGGCTCTGGTTCTTGCCTTCGGTGCCCACCAGGCCCAGGTAGTCGATCATCAGGATGTCGAGGCCCTGTTCGCGTTGAAGCCGCCTGGCATCTGACCGGATAGCGCTAATGGTCAAGCCGGGCGTGTCGTTCAGGTACAGCTGAGCAGACTCGATCTTGCTGCCAGCGGTCCCGATGCGCTGCCATTCGTCCTCGTCCAGGCTCTTGACCTCCTCCATGCGGCGCAGATCAACGCCGCCCTGCGAGGCGATCGTCCGGACGGTCAACTCCTTCTCGTCCATTTCCAGACTGAAGATCAGACCCACGCCCGCGCCGCGGATGGCCACATGGTTGACGATCTGCAGGCCGAGCATGGTCTTACCGCTGCCTGGGCGGCCGGCGATCACCACCATGCTCTTGGGGCGCAGGAAGCCGATCAGCTTGTCCAGGTCGACCAGGCCGGTCGAGAGCTTCGGTGGAGCGCGGTCATCCAGCACTTCCTGCATCCCATCGAACACCTTGGGCAACACCTCGGCCATGCGCTTGTACCCGGCCTTGCCCGAGCCCTGCAGGTCACGCAAGTCAGCGATGGACTGCTGGGCCTGCGCGATGATCTCGTCCGGCACCAGGCCGCTTGCTACGGCAGCCTTCGCAGAATGGCCAATGTCGACCACCTGGCGGATCACCGCCCACTGCTTGACCTGCTTGGCGTAGGCCGTGACGTTGGCTACCGAGGGCACGTTCCGGCAAAGCTCCGCCGCGAAGGACAAGGTGTTTTTGCCGCTTGGCAGGACGCGCTGCACATCCCCGACCGTTACCGCATCGACCGGCAGGCCGCGCTCCAGGCAATCACGGATCACATCGAACAGGGCTGCGTGGTCGTCGTAGAGGAAGTCGCCGCTGGTCATCTGGCTCGTGATGTCATCCACCAGCGCAGTATTGCCATCGAGAGACGCCAGCATGATAGCCCCCAGGACGCCGTGCTCGGCCTCTGGGTAGCCCATTACCAGTTCGTTGCTCATGCTTCACCTCGCGCCGAGGCCCAGGTGAACAGGACGGCAGGCCCGCCAGCATCGGTCAGGCGGTCGACAGCGCGATCACCCAGGCACTTGCGGAGGCCGGCCAGGCCCAGGTTGGAGATCACGATGGTCGGCATGAGATTCCGGTACCGCGAGTCGATCACCTCAAACAGCACCTGCCGCTCGAAGTCGCTGCCGTGCTGGACGCCAACCTCATCGATCACCAGTAGGTCAGGCGCCAGGAGGGCGGCGTATACATCGCGCTCCGTCTGCTCGGACTTTTTGTCGAAGGTCATCTTGATGTCGCGGATGATCTCGATCGCCATGGTGTAGCGCGCTGACGCTCCATAGCTGCGGATCACCTGCTGGGCAATGGCGCAGCCTAGGTGTGTCTTACCCGTGCCTACGTCACCCAGCAACATCATCGAGCGGCCCAGTTCCCAGTTGCGCTCGAAGCCATGCACGTAGTCGCGGCACTCAGTCAGCGCCACGGCCTGTCCTTCGGTTTCGGCGCGGTAGGTGTCCAAGGTCGCCGCCCGGAAGCGCAGCGGGATATCAGACGCCATCAGACTGACGTTCATCTCCCAGGCACGCCGGATAGCGTGCGCCGGCTTGCGGACTGCTTCGTCGGCAGAATGCAGGGCGTCAAACTGACAGCGCGTGCAGCCCTGCCAGAAGTGATCGCCCGAAAATGACTCGATCAGTTCGTCAGTGAAATCGCCGTGTACGCGGCACTGGTCAGGTTTGAATTCAAGTGTTTTTGGTGTGGTCATGATCTTGCTACCCGGTAAGTCCCGTTTGGCTGGCGAACCAGGCCTTCGGTGTGGTCAATCTTGTCGAGGTCGGTGTGGTGCGATTGGCCTGCCCCTCTGGTGCCGGAGGTCCAGGCCTCTTTTTTCAGTCGGTCCACAATCCAAGAGGTCTTGAAACCCTGCCATGCAGCGGTCATTGCCTCGGCCAGGGCCTTGTCCGGGCTGATCCCTGCGGCCCGGCATCCCTCAAGCTCTGAGAGAACGTTGTTCCAGATCGTCAGATTCAGAGGCCCCTTCTTCTTCCGGAACTGGAAGTAATCGCGGGCGGTTTGCTCACTCAGATCAGCGGGTGCCAGTTCGAGCATCTGCTCAACCGTGAACCCATCACCTCCCCTCTTACGGTTCTTTGATGGTTCACCTTTGGGTTCTATTACGGTTCTGGGGGCATCTGGTGCCGGGGTGTCCGGCATCTGGTGCCGGGGGGTGGGGCACGTCGTGCCGGGGTGTCCGGCATCTAGTGCAGGGGGGCATTTAATGCCGGGGGCATAAGATGCCGGGGTTACGATGTAGTAGGTCGACCGCCCGGCACGCTCTTTCGCCACCAGCAAGCCGACGCTTTCCAGCCAACGGATCGCGTTGCGCACGGCACGCTCTTTGAGGCAGGTGCGCTCGCAGATCC
Organism: Pseudomonas putida; assembly: GCF_016406145.1. Lineage (NCBI taxonomy): Bacteria > Pseudomonadati > Pseudomonadota > Gammaproteobacteria > Pseudomonadales > Pseudomonadaceae > Pseudomonas > Pseudomonas putida. The sequence goes on along the minus strand of NZ_CP066306.1, from coordinate 1,449,756 downwards.
TGGCAATGGAAGGCCAGCAAACGCCGTCATCGTTGGCATTGTCGGCCAAGGAGATCAGCACCGACTTCTGGGCAGCGCTCATTTCAAGCGGCCAGCAGGCGGTCATCAGGATGGTGCTCACAGTTGCAGCTCCTCACAAACGCGGCGCACGAAGGCGTCGTAGGGCTCGACGAACAGACAGCCATGACCCTCCAGCTCGGCACGTAGCCGCTTGCTGAACTCGTAGAGCTGCCAGCGGGCCGATTCGGGCTGACCCTGCATTGCCCCGTAGGCTGGCCAGCCCGTTGGGATGATCGTCGCGCCAGCGCGCTGCGGGAGCGCCTGGGGAGGGGTAGACGGGTTCATTGGAGGGTCTCCCCGCTCAGTGTGGCGCGCTTCACAACTGCCGGGGCCGGACGCTTCAATTGGTCGCCGGTGTTGTCCATCAGGTTTCGCACAGCCGTGTCGAGACGCCGCTTGACGTTGTACCGATGCTGCTTGGCCTGGCTCATACGCTCATAGCTTTGGGCGGTCGCGCGGATGACCCCGTCGTAGGCAGGATCGGAATAATCGATGCCGTGGCGGTTCGGGTACGGCTCGCCATGAACACGGAAGTAGCGAAACACCTCGCCCTTGTAGTCTTCTCGCAGGCAGGTGACCGTGTAATGGGCGTGGCGGTGTTCAACGGCCAGCTCGGCAATGCGCTCGATCAGTTGCTGCTTGGTTGGTTTCTTCATGGCTGCTGTCTCGGATGAATCTTGAAGCGTCCCTGCGGGATCTCTGGATGGGTTGCGCGTTCAGCGGTCTCGTAGGTGCATTCCGATACGAACCGGTCGAACCGCTGGGTGACGGCTGGCTTGGGCCAGATGGCGAAGGGCTGCCCGCCTTCATCAGCGTGGCGACTGCGGACAAAGGCGTACGGCAGCGGCGCACAGGAAACCTCCCGCATCACAGCATTCACCACCCAGGCCGGCAGGCCGTGACGGCGATTGATGCGGTCGCGGATCGTGGTGATGGTTTCGAAGCCGCTGGGCACGGAGTCGAGATAGCGCACCTGTTCCAGCTTGGTGGTGCGGTCCTCGACGCGCTCCAGCGCCACTTGCTGCTCGGCCTGCTGGCGCTCGAGCGTGACCATCGTCTGCGCTTGCGCCAGCAGTTGCTCAGCTGGTGTCATCGGTCGCTGATAGCTGCCCGTCTTGCGGATCGATGGGATTACCTCCCCCGCCACCCACATTTGCAAAGGAAGTGCGCCAGGCTTGTCTGATCTGCCCAGGAAGAAGTAGAGCCCCTGCTCGCTCAGCACTGCCATTTGCTGGTTGCCTGAGGGGGTCAGAACGGATCTGACCCCCCGCCATTGCTCCGGCACATGGGCGATAGTGCTGGTGCCAGCCCACGAATAGCCGAGATCATCAGCAATGTCCTTGGCCACAAACCAAGGTTCATTGGCATGATCCTTTACGACGCGGATTTCATGGCCATTGAAATTGAAGGGGATCAGATTCATTCCGCACCCCCTGCGCCACGTTTTGCAGCGGCAGGTTTTTGTGGCGCGGTGGTCCTTCCAGCGTCGATTTCAGTGAAGCTGGCATCCATCCTCTTCATCCAGTCGTCGGCATGGTTCACCCATTCCTCGCAGAGCTCATCACCCATCAGCGCGAGCTTCGTGGGCAGGCTCGATTCCTCTGCAATCTTGCTGATGGAACGGAACAGAGTACGGGCATCTTCCAAGCGCGCCTGGAGGCAGAGAATGTCGTTGTATGCCTCGTCGGCTATGGTGCGGACGGTTTTCATTGGCTATCCCCCGCTGCATTCATCAGCTGAAGCAACTGGTCCTGCGCCTGGTCGGCCAACATGAACAAGGCCTCGTGGAGGACTGATTCGCTGAGGTGATCAAGCTGGGGCGAGAACCCTGCCGACGCATCACCTTTGAGGCTGTCGTTTTCCATCAAAATGGAAGCGAACCCCTCGATAACACGCAGACGGGCCATGACCTTCTCGCCCAGGTCGCTGGTTGTCGTGCTCATTGGGTCACCTCCGCGCCACGAACTGGAGAGGTTGGGTTTTGTGGTGCGCGGTCTTCAGCGTCGCGGATCGGTACTTCCATAGAATCGATCATGGCCTCGACCTGCATGGTCAAGGTGCGGATTGCGTAGAGCTCGCAAGCTTGCTCATCTGCCTGATCAATGAGGTTGCCGAGCAAGATGTTGACGCCCGACAAGATGCTCCCTGCAGCGACAAGAGCAACGCTGCAGGGAGCACCAGCTTCAACTTGGTACGAGACACCAGAGACAGCGAAACGCTGGATGCGCGTGACAAGTGCGGTCATTGGGCACCGCCTTGCTCGGCGGCATGAGGGAGTGCTTTGTGATAAGCGAACTCGTGATGGCCATAGAGCTCTTGCGTGCAGAACTCAAGTGCGCTCAACAAAGCCTCACGGTCGCGGCCAGCCAGCATTTCGCCAAGTTGGGCCTGGTCTTCCAGCAACACACGGGCTATACCGTAAGCGCCATGTGCGGCACGGAAGCGGCTGCGAAGATCACTCAGGTTAGGCTTGGATGGTTGCGCCTCACTTGGGGTTTTGCTATTTTCGGGGCGTGACATATCGTTCTCCTCGAACGAAGATTCAAAAAGTCCCTTGCCGGGGACGGTGTTAAAAGAGCCAGCCTCGCGAGCTGGCTTTTTGCTGTCTGGGGTTTACCCAGGCCGCAAAAGGGTGCCGGGCCAATCCGTGATATCGTTCTGACTCCACTCGAAACGAAGGCCACGGAGGCCCGGCAAATGAAGATAAGTCGTACATTGCAGCGCGAGCTGCTGGAGCATCTTAGGGACTGCTATCCGAACGAATCGGACGAGGTCACGAGCCTTGGGAATGAAGAGGATTGCCAGAGCAATCTCTACTACCTGAGGGAGCACGGGCTGGTTACCCTTCTCGACAGTCAGTATCTCGGTGGCACCAGGGCGATTCACCACGCCACCATCACAGCCAGGGGTATCGATTTCCTTGAAGACGATGGCGGTCTTGGAGCGATCCTTGGGACGGTAACGGTCAAGCTTCACGAGGACACCCTCCGCCAGTTGATTGAAGCGAAAGTCCAGGCATCGAACCTTCCCGAGGAGCAGAAAAGCGGCATTCTGAAAGCTCTGCGCGAAGCTCCCGGCGAGACCACAAAACAGCTGATAACGAAACTAGTGGACCTGGGCATGGAGAATGCGCCGAAAGCAATTCCACTAATTCAAACGTTGCTACAGGGCGGCCAGCCCTGAACTCAGTGGCGCTTTCCCGCCGTACTAGGCGGGCGTAGCCGATCAGCGCGCCGCTACCCCAAAGCTCAACGAACACTTCGTCCAGGTCGTACTCCGCCTGGACGAATAGCTCGGTCGACAACGCCGATTGGCGCGCAGCTAACGCCAGCAATGCACGCGGCTTCATTGGGTGGCCTGCGCGGTACTGGATGGATGAACAGAGGGATTTCCCGACTGATGCACGGTAGTGGTCGGGCGTATCGTTTCGTTCAAGGTTGGGGAGACTTCAGCTAGAGACGGCCGCAACTCAATCGCCGAGAAGGCCCCACAAGTTTTACGTTGAGCCAAAAAAGCAGTCTCGGCAGACATCGCGTGCTTGCCTCGGACCCAGCCCGAAACGGTACTTTGGTTGACCTTGAGGGCAGCAGCTGTCAGATCCTGACCACCAAAGTGCTCCACAAGGCGCTGATAGATTTCGAGCATGGCATGCTCCATATGTGAATGCCCATACATTAGATTATAGGAATACCATTTTGCAAGCATATGGGGATGCCGGTGATAATCCAGAGATGGAATACAAAGACCGCATTAAGGCTGCGCGGAAGCACGCACGCCTCACGCAGGCCGAGCTGGCCGCTATGACCGGAATCAACCAAGCGTCGATTTCAGACCTTGAGCGCGGGCGATCTCAGCGCTCTTCATACAACTCGACCATTGCTCGGGCTTGCGGAGTTTCTGCAATCTGGCTTGAGGCTGGCATAGGGACCATGCTCCAGAATGATGATGTCCCAGGCTTCGATGCTCCAGGCTTCGACTCCAACGTTGCCCCTGCTTTGGCTCCAACCAGGTACTTCTCGTACCCAGAGATATCGTGGGTACAGGCAGGGAGCCCAAGTGAAGCAATGAGTGTTGCCAATATCGCGGCATGTCCGAGCCATCACTCGGACGTGTGGGCTGGTGAAAATGGTTTTTGGCTGAAGGTGATCGGATCGTCGATGACCAGTCAGTCAGGTATTTCCTTCCCCGAAGGCGTGCTGATACTGGTGGCGCCGGACATTGAGCCACGACCAGGTCAATACGTAGTCGCTAGGATGATTGACTCCAACGAGGCAACCTTCAAACAGCTTGTACGAGACGCCGGGGACTTTTACCTAACACCACTTAACCCAGCCTTTCCAGCCAAAAAAATGGACGACACCTGGGAGATCGTTGGGACCGTCGTGGACGGAAAAATGCCAAAATCAGCTTTTCTCCTCTAGCCGTCCGGCGATATCCCTAACCGCCTTCATGGCGGTTTTTTTGGCTTCGCATAAATTTATGTGAATGCCTATAGACACCGATTATGTGTTGCCCTATATTTACTCCATCGACTTTTTGCATGGAGCAAGCCTACATGACCACTCAAACCATCACCGCCAGCGGCTGGACCGGTTTTCTCGGCATGGGGCTCGCTCCGCGCGAACTTGAGGCGACTCTGTATGCAGCCAGCGATCTGACGCAAAAAGAGATTGCACGCCTGATGGGTATCAGCCCAAAGACCGTTGAAAAGCGCATCGAGGACGCCCGATTCAAGCTGGGCGCCAAGACTATGCGCGGCCTGGTGCTCGAAGCGTTCAAGCGCCAGATCATCAGCCCAGCTGCCACCGCCCTGGCCCTGCTGATGGCCATCCACGGAATGATCGGCGATGACCAGATGCTTCGCGTCCGCCGTGGCGGCAACAGCGGAGAGCGAAAGATTGAAACCCGTTTAGCAACCCGGCGCGCTGAATGCGCCTTGGCGGTGGCGTGACGCTGCCAGCCTGACCTGATCCAACCCTGACTTTTGCGAAAGCCAACAAACGCGGCGGGCCACCGGCTTGCCTGAAAAAGGAGTTTGACCATGTTGATTTTGACGCGCCGCGTAGGCGAAACCATCCGCATCAACAACGACATCGCTGTCCACATTCTCGGTGTAAAGGGTATGCAAACCCGGGTCGGGGTCGAGGCCCCAGCCGGCGTGTCTGTGCATCGCCAGGAAATCTTCGAGCGCATTCGTGCCCAGGGCGACGATCTTCCGTCCACTGCGCCAAGCTCCGAGGCCGTGTCAGTCGATCCTCGCGACCTGTTCATTGCCGTCAATCCGATCGGCGCCAGCGAGGCCGAACTGGAAAAAGGCCCGGTGAGCGGCTTCGTCGACGACCGCACCCACGGCGACTACCTGATTTTCCTGGCTGGCCTGCAGGCCGGAACTGGGGGTTCGTATGTTGACGCCTGATCGCATCAGCCTGGTTCTCAAGGCGCCAGAAGGAGGAAGCTTAGGTCAGGTCCAGCCTTTCGCTCTGCTCGGGGCCCGCGTCTCTATCGGTCGTGGCCTGGCGGTAATCGCCGGCACCAGCCTAGGTGACCTGCAAAGCGATATTGAGCTGCTGGAAGAGGCTCTGGCCGTGGACAAGCACCTGGCTCTGGCTGCTCCGGAGATGGCAAACCTGCTCAAGCGAATTGATGTGAAAGTAGGTGGCTTAATGGCCGTCGCCGGGCACGGAATGACACCTAGCGAGGAAATGTGGCGAGAAGCTGAGGATACTTTGGCTGAGATTGAGCTGGTGCTGAACCTGTCACAGGGCCGGCCCGCAGCGCCCTCACATCTGATAGACGGGACACCGAATGAGGAATTTAGTGAAGAAGCGGAAAAAAATGCTCCTCCATTAGTTTCGGCTCCAGATTTCGACATCGATGAGCACGTCCGCATGGCTGCCGATGCCCGCCGGTATCGCTGGCTGCGTAATCGCGAGCGCATCGAAGATCCTGACGAGGACCTGCTGGTGGTTCGCGGCGACAACTGGTTCTCCGCCGAAGAGCTGGATCAGGAGATCGACACCGCCCTGCGCCTGGAGGCCTTGCAGCAGCAGGTGGTGCAGGAGCAGCAGCCATGAACCAGGCCGGCCTCCTTCTGCTGCTGTGGGATGCCCTGCAGCACCGTGAAACCACCTTTGGCCAAGTCATCGACCTTTCCACGGCCTGCGGCTTGGACGGGCGACGGGTGCTGGCCGATCACTTTCGGGGGTTCCCATGCGAATGAAACCTGAGCATGCCCGCCGGCTGCTTGAGCTGGCCAACCGTGGCAACGTCGAGCCGTTGATTTCCCTGATTATCGCTCGACGCGCTGCTCGCCATATGTGCGCCGAGCGTGAGCACGACCATGCCTACTACGCCGAGCAGATCAAGGTGGCTAGCACGGGCCTGCCGTTCACCGCAAGCAAGGTGAAAGAGCTAGAGGCGCAACGTGAAGCTCGTCGCAAGAGTCGTCGGAATAATTTCCTGGTGATCGCGGACTGGCTCCTGCGTGCCGACGACTACCTGACCATCGTGCACGGCCTCGACACCATCCTCGATGTCCTGTCGGTCAATCCAGTGCATAGAGCTGAGGCTGCCGAGTATGCCGCCGAAGCCAGGGGCACGCTTTCTGGGGTGGCGTTCGTGGCCGGGCTGGAGGACAGCGCCAGCACGAAGTCTGGGCGAAAAGAGCCTGACTTCAAGAACGGCCCGCTATTCAACGCCTGCATGCGCCAGTTCGAGCAGATGCTGCTGGACAACCCAGGCGCCCTGCCCGATCCGTTTGCACCTGGCGGACCGTTCTACGGCATCCCTACCTACACCCAAATGCCCGACGGCTCCATGGTGAGGAATTCGCCAACGGTGACGGTGCATGACGCCGAGGGCAGTCGAGTAGTTACGGGCAAACCGAGGATTGCAAAATGACCAAGCGTCGTTCAATCAACCCCGCCGCCCTCCCCGCCGTTGGCCAGCCGCTTGGTGGTGGCTTCTTCGCCGGGCGCCTGTTCTTCGACGGCGCCGAGCACGCGGTTATCGATGCAGGCCGGGACTTTGAAGTCGCCGCACACTGGTGGCAGGAGGAAGGCCCGCGCCCACGCATCCGTGGCGCCACGTCCCGCTTCGACGGAATGGCCAACACCCAAGCCATGGCCGCCGAGGGCAGCGCTATTGCCCGCAAGGTTCTGGGCATGAACATCCGTGGCACTTGGGGCTGGCACATCCCTTCCATCGAGGAGCTGCAGGTGCTGCGCTGCAATCTCTTGCAGCTTCCAGAATGGGGTCACGACGGATCGTACACAGTCAGGGGCGCGGCCCAGGCGTTTGGCCTTAGCGAGTATTGGACCAGCAGTCAGAAGTCGAACGCGGCTACTGCGTGGTACCTGCACATGTTGCCCTGGTGCGTGCCTGACACGAACTGGGTGAGCAAGTGCAAGGGCATCCGCCCGGTTCGCACCCTGCTGATCAGCCAGGAGGCTTTCGTGCACGCGCCATCGACAGACACGCCACTCACCGAGGCGGATCTGCGCGGCCTGGCCAACCAGCAAGCGGTGGTCACCGTGCTCGAGCGGTTCGTGAACGAGGATGCCGGGAGGTTCTATGGTCGGACCGACGTATTGGTGGCCGAACTGGCGGCGCTCGCGGCGGCTGTCGTGACAGATCGGCGTGACAACTAAAACCTGACGCGTCAGGAGGAATAGCGATGGCAGCAGCAGAGAATCTGCCCGAAGACCATGTGCACGACAAGGTCACCGAAAAACGGATGGGCGAGTTGGTGGGGTGTACAGCGAAGGCGCTTCAACGCAAGCGCGAGAAAGGCATCATCCCCAACTGGGTGTGGATGAAGATCAACGGCAGGATTATGTACAGCAAAAGGAGATATGACGAATGGATCGAAAGCCTGTGGACCTGCCGGCCGGAGTCGAGCTTGTCGGGCGCTCAATCCGAATTCGCTTCACCTGGAACAAGAAGCGGTGCTGCGAGACGCTCCCCCTCCCTCAGACCCCGAAAGGGATCGCAGCAGCAGCGAGTCTACGTGCTCAAGTAAAGGGGCTGGACAAGCTCGGCGCCCTGACCGCAGAAAAGTATGCCGAGCTTTTCCCCAATACCCGCAGCGTGGTGGTGCATGAGCAAACTACGCCGATCTTCTTCGATTACGCGCAGGACTGGCTCAACAGCTTGCAAATCGTGGAGGGTACTCGGAAGAACTACCGCTCTGCTCTGCAGGTGTATTGGGTTCCTTACCTGGCCGATAAGCCGATCGACACCATCACGTCAGTGCTCCTGCGCAAGATCATGAACGATATCAAGTGGACTTCCCCGGTACGCCGCAAGGGCGTGGTCGGCCTGCTGGTGTCGATCTTCCAGCAGGCGGTGACGGACGAGTTGATTGTTCGAAACCCGGCCCTGTCTATCCCAGGCGCCAAAGTGCCGAAGCGTGAGGTCGACCCTTTCACCAAAGAGGAAGCGGATTCGATCATTGCTCATCTGTACGAAACGACGAGCGGCATGACGGCAATTTACGCCGCCTATTTCGAGTTCTGTTTCTACACCGGCATGCGGCCGGGCGAGGTGATGGCTCTGCGCTGGAGCGAGATCGACAGGCGCGTAAAGACTGCCAACGTTTGCCGCATTCAGATCCGTGGAGTGATCCAGGATCGCACCAAAACGAAGCGTTCCCGAAAAGTTTTATTGAACGATCGCGCCCTGCATGCGCTCGAAAAAGCCAGACCGCTCACCGAGGCCCGTTCAGATTACGTGTTCGCGCCCAGTGGGACAGGTGACCGCTCGGAGATGTTCATTCGCTCTGAGACGAGTCAAAAACGCTACTGGCTGGCAGCCCTGCGGAAGCTTGGCATCAGGCGCCGCAGGATGTACGACACGCGCCACACGTACGCGACCATGTGCCTGATGGCCGGCATGAACCCGGCATTCATCGCCGCGCAACTCGGGCATAGCGTGCAGGTGCTGCTTTCTACATACGCGAAGTGGATCAACTCGCCGAATGATTGGGCTGAGCTTGATAAGCTGAAATCGCTGGAAAGTGGTACAAAAATGGTACGAGCTAAAAGCCAGTAACGCCAAGAGTGCCGAAACTCAAAGGGTTTACGTTACATGTGCGGATTAGCAGGAGAGTTGCGTTTCACCCCCATCGACCAAGCCCCTCGCCCGGCGGACCTCGCCGCGGTAGAGCGCATGACCCATCACCTGGCGCCCCGTGGCCCCGACGCCTGGGGCTTCCATAGCCTGGGCCCGATCGCCCTGGGCCATCGTCGGCTGAAAATCATGGACCTGTCCGACGGCTCGGCTCAGCCCATGGTCGACAACACCCTGGGCCTGTCTTTGGCCTTCAACGGTGCCATCTACAACTTCCCCGAACTGCGCCAGGAGCTTCAGGACCTGGGCTACACCTTCTGGTCCGACGGCGACACCGAGGTGCTGCTCAAGGGCTACCACGCCTGGGGCGCGGCCTTGCTGCCCAAGCTCAACGGCATGTTCGCCCTGGCCATCTGGGAGCGCGACAACCAGCGCCTGTTCCTGGCCCGTGACCGCCTTGGCGTCAAGCCGCTGTACCTGTCGCGCAATGGCGAGCGCCTGCGCTTTGCCTCAACCCTGCCAGCGCTGCTAAAAGGTGGCGACATCGACCCGATGATCGACCCGGTAGCGCTCAACCACTACCTCAACTTCCACGCTGTGGTGCCGGCGCCACGCACCTTGCTGGCCAATGTGCAGAAGCTCGAACCCGGCACCTGGATGCGCGTCGACCGCCACGGTGAAGTCGAGCGCCAAACCTGGTGGCAGCTGCATTACGGCCCTAATCCGGACGAGCGCGACCTCGATCTGGAAGGCTGGACCACCCGTGTGCTCGATGCCACCCGTGATGCCGTCGGCATCCGCCAACGCGCCGCCGTGGACGTGGGTGTACTGCTGTCCGGCGGCGTCGATTCCAGCCTGTTGGTCGGCTTGCTGCGGGAAGTGGGCGTAGATGACCTGTCGACGTTCTCCATCGGCTTCGAGGATGCCGGCGGCGAGCGCGGCGACGAGTTCCAATACTCCGACCTGATCGCCAAGCATTACGGCACCCGCCATCACAAGCTGCGCATCGCCGAAAGCGAAATCATCGAGCAACTGCCGGCCGCGTTCCGTGCCATGAGCGAACCGATGGTCAGCCACGACTGCATCGCCTTCTACCTGCTGTCACGCGAGGTGGCCAAGCACTGCAAGGGCGTGCAGAGCGGCCAGGGTGCCGACGAGCTGTTTGCCGGCTACCACTGGTACCCGCAGGTGGACGGCGCCGAGGATGCCTTTGGCGCCTACCGAGATGCGTTCTTCGACCGCAGCCATGCCGAGTACCGCGACACCGTGCAAGCCCCGTGGCTGCTGGAGACCGACGTGGCCGGCGACTTCGTGCGCGAACACTTCGCCCGCCCGGGCGCGCCCGACGCGGTGGACAAGGCGCTGCGCCTGGATAGCACGGTGATGCTGGTCGACGACCCGGTAAAACGGGTCGACAACATGACCATGGCCTGGGGCCTGGAAGCCCGTACGCCGTTCCTGGACTACCGCCTGGTCGAGCTGTCGGCACGCATCCCGGCGCGCTTCAAGCTGCCCGATGGCGGCAAGCATGTGCTCAAGCAAGCCGCACGCCGGGTGATCCCCCATGAGGTGATCGACCGCAAGAAAGGCTACTTCCCGGTACCCGGCCTCAAGCACCTGCAAGGCGCCACCCTGGACTGGGTACGCGAACTGCTCACCGACCCCAGCCAGGACCGCGGGCTGTTCAACCCGACCATGGTAGACCGCCTGCTGAGCAACCCGCATGGCCAACTGACCCCGCTGCGCGGCTCCAAGCTGTGGCAGCTGGCGGCGCTGAACCTGTGGCTCAGCGAACAAGGAATCTGACCGATGAAAGCCCATGAAACCGCTTACGGTCAGCGCCTGCTGCGTGGCCAGGCGCCGTCCTACGAGCGCCTGCAGGCGCGCCTGGCCGGCGATGGCAGCGAGCCCCACGACCAGCCGCGTGCGCTGCACTGCGGCTGGGGTCGGCTGCTGATAGGCCACACCTACCCGGACCCGGCCAGCCTGGCCGAGGCGCTGCAGCAGGAACGTCCCGGCGAGCGCGACATCGCGCTGTATGTGGCGGCCCCTCAACAGCTGCTGGCGCAGGCACCGCAGCAGCTGTTCCTCGACCCGTCCGACACGCTGCGGCTGTGGTTCACCGACTACCGCCAGGCGCAACGGGTGTTTCGCGGTTTCCGCATCCGCCGCGCACAAAGCGCCAGCGACTGGCAGGCGATCAACACCCTTTACCAGGCACGCGGCATGCTCCCGGTGCAGCCTGACCTGCTGACGCCACGCCACCAGGGCGGGCCGGTGTACTGGCTGGCCGAGGATGAAGATAGCGGTGCGGTGATCGGCAGCGTCATGGGCCTGAACCACAGCAAGGCGTTCGATGACCCCGAGCACGGCAGCAGCCTGTGGTGCCTGGCCGTGGACCCGCATTGCACACGCCCTGGCGTGGGTGAGGTGCTGGTGCGCCACCTGGTCGAGCACTTCATGAGCCGCGGTCTGGCCTACCTGGACCTATCGGTGCTGCACGACAACCGCCAGGCCAAGCGGCTGTACGAGAAGCTCGGTTTCCGCAACCTGCCGACCTTCGCGGTCAAACGCAAGAACGGCATCAACCAGCAGTTGTTTCTGGGCCCCGGCCCTGAAGCGGGGCTGAACCCGTATGCGCGGATCATCGTCGATGAGGCCTACCGCCGTGGCATCGAGGTGCAGGTGGACGACGCCGCAGGCGGGCTGTTCACCCTCAGCCTCGGCGGGCGTCGGGTGCGTTGCCGCGAGTCGCTGAGCGACCTGACCAGCGCGGTCAGCATGACCCTCTGCCAGGACAAGCGCCTGACCCAGCAAACCTTGCACAATGCCGGCCTGCTGGTGCCGGTGCAGCAACTGGCCGGCAATGCCGACGACAACCTGGCGTTCCTCGACGATCACGGCGCGGTGGTGGTCAAACCGGTCGATGGTGAGCAGGGCCAAGGCGTGGCGGTGAACCTGACCACTTACGAGGAAGTCAGCCAAGCCATAGAACACGCCCGCCGTTTCGACAGCCGTGTGCTGCTGGAGAGTTTCCACCCTGGCCATGACCTGCGCATCGTGGTGATCGGCTTCGAGGTGGTTGCAGCGGCAGTTCGGCACCCGGCACAGGTGGTCGGCGACGGCAAACACAGCGTCCTTCAGTTGATCGAAGCCCAGAGCCGCCGCCGCCAGGCCGCTACGGGCGGTGAAAGCCGCATTCCGCTGGACGACGAGACCGAGCGCACCTTGCGTGATGCCGGTTTCGACTACACCAGCGTACTGCCTGCGGGTCAGCGCCTGGCCGTGCGCCGGACCGCCAACCTGCACACCGGCGGCACGCTGGAGGATGTTACCGAGCGCCTGCACCCGGTGCTGGCCGACGCCGCCGTGCGCGCTGCACGGGCGCTGGAAATTCCAGTGGTGGGCCTGGACCTGATGGTGCGTGATGCCGAACAGCCGGACTACGTGATCATCGAGGCCAATGAACGCGCCGGCTTGGCCAACCATGAACCGCAGCCAACGGCAGAGCGCTTTGTCGACCTGCTGTTCCCGCATAGCCGGGCGTTGGCGTGAATCCATGACGGCCCTATCGCCGGCTTGCCGGCGATAGGGCCCGCCAGAGCATAGCTTTACCCGAGGAGTACCCATGTCTGAACGATACCCCGAGCCGGACCTTGACTACCTCAAGCGCGTCCTGCTGGAGATGCTCGCCATCCCCAGCCCGACCGGCTTCACTGACACCATCGTGCGCTATGTCGCCGAACGCCTGGACGAACTGGGCATTCCCTTCGAGCTGACCCGCCGCGGCACCATCCGCGCCACCCTCAAGGGCCGGCAAAGCTCGCCCGACCGCGCCGTCTCGGCCCACCTGGACACCATCGGCGCCAGCGTGCGCCAATTGCAGGACAACGGCCGCCTGGCTTTGGCCCCGGTGGGGTGCTGGTCGAGCCGCTTCGCCGAGGGCAGCCGGGTCAGTGTATTCACCGATACCGGCGTGTTCCGCGGCAGCGTGCTGCCGCTGATGGCCAGCGGGCATGCTTTCAATACCGCCATCGACCAGATGCCCGTCAGTTGGGAACACGTCGAAGTGCGCCTGGACGCCTACTGTGCCACCCGCGCCGACTGCGAGTCCTTAGGGATTGCCATCGGCGACTTCGTGGCATTCGACCCGCTGCCGGAGTTCACCGACAGCGGCCATATCAGTGCCCGCCATCTGGACGACAAAGCCGGCGTGGCAGCGCTGCTGGCTGCCCTCAAGGCAGTCGTGGAAAGTGGCCGCCAGCCGATGATCGACTGCCACCCGCTGTTCACCATCACCGAGGAAACCGGCTCAGGCTCTGCCGCTGCCCTGCCTTGGGACGTCAGCGAGTTCGTCGGCATCGACATCGCCCCGGTAGCACCTGGCCAGGCATCGAGCGAACACGCTGTCAGCGTGGCCATGCAGGACTCGTCGGGGCCCTACGACTACCACCTGTCGCGCCACTTGCTGAAACTGGCCGGCGACCAGGACCTGCCGGTGCGCCGTGACGTGTTCCGCTATTACTTCAGCGATGCCCATTCGGCGGTCACCGCCGGGCACGACATCCGCACGGCGCTGGTGGCATTCGGTTGCGATGCCACCCATGGTTACGAGCGCACCCACATCGACAGCCTGGCCGCGCTCAGCCGCCTGTTGTCGGGTTACCTGCTCAGCCCGCCGGTGTTCGCAAGCGATTCCAACCCGGCCAATGCCTCACTGGAGCGCTTCAGCCACCAGCTGGAGCACGATGCGCAGATGGAGAGCGATACCCGGGTGCCTGCGGTCGACAGCCTGGTGGGGAACAAGGAGTGAGCCGCAGCGGCCCGGTTTGGCGTAGCATGGGCGCATTCCTTTACCAAACTGAATGCCGCCCATGCTGATCCCCTACGAACACTTGCAAGCCGAAACCCTGACGCGCCTGATCGAGGACTTCGTCACCCGCGACGGCACCGACAATGGCGACGACACGCCGCTGGAAACTCGTGTGCTGCGGGTGCGGCAGGCGCTGGCCAAGGGCCAGGCGTTCATCCTGTTCGACCCGGAAAGCCAACAGTGCCAGCTGCTGGCCAAGCATGATGTGCCGCGCGAACTGCTCGACTGATCAGTACCGGCCTATTCGCGGGGCAACCCCGCGAATAGGCCGGTAAATTCAACCTCAGGCCGAATTGCCCTTGCGCTTCTCCCCCGCCTTTATCCGCTTGTATACCTCTGCCCGGTGCACCGACACTTCACGCGGCGCACTGACGCCAAAACGCACCATGCCGTTGCGTGTTTCCACCACTTTGATCTGAATATCGTCACCAATGTTGATGACTTCGCCGACCTCACGTCCAATGACCAACATGTTCCGGTCCTCCGGCAACAGGGAAAACCGGAGATTGCATGGGGATATCCGGTGACTCAACGGGCCCGCAGCAATTCAGAACAAGCCTACATCGGCAGGTAATTCGCCCTACAGACGGTACTACAATCCGCGCGCTTGGGCCTTGCTACGCATTTTCACCGCCATCTCTGCCATCTCGTCATACAGCCGCTGCGGCGCCTGCTGCTTGAGCTGCCAGGCCTGGCGCCCGGCCTCGTGGGGCAGGATCAGGAACTCACCGGCGTTGACCTGCTGGTGGATGTAGTCGGCAATGTCCGCCGCACTGATCGGCGAGCCCTCCAGCAGTTTGCCCACCTGGGCCTTCATGGCCGGGTTAGGCCCACGGAAAGAGTCGAGCAGGTTGGTCTGGAAGAACGACGGGCACACCACGTGCACTGCCACTTCCAGCTGGCGCAGCTCTACCAGCAGGCTCTCCGACAGTGCCAGCACACCGGCCTTGGCAACGTTGTAGTTGCTCATGCCCGGCCCCTGCATCAGGGCCGCCATCGACGCCACATTGATGATGCGCCCCTTGCTGCGCTCGAGCAGCGGCAGGAAGGCCTTGCAGCCTTTGACCACACCCATCAGGTTGACCGCGATCTGCCAGTCCCAGTCTTCCAGCGACAGCTCGGCGAAGAAGCCGCCCGAGGCGACACCGGCGTTGTTGACGATCACGTCGATACCGCCGAACTTCTCTTCGCAGGCCTGGGCCAGGGCGGTCAGCTGGCTGTAGTCGCGCACGTCGCAGCGCTGAATGAAACCTTCGCCACCGGCACTGCGCACCCGCTCAAGGGTTTCGCGCAGGCCTGGCTCGTTGACATCGGCCAGCGCCAGGCGCCAGCCCTCGCGCGCCCAGCGCAGGGCAATCTCGCGGCCGAGACCGGAACCGGCGCCAGTGATCATGATGCGTTTGTGCATGGTGGCAGGCCTTGTACTGATGGGTGGTGAGCCCAGTCTAATCAAGGCGTTGACGTCAGGGAGGGTTCATCAGGGTAGTGAATGGGTGGGCATGACCACGCGGTCAGTGCCAAGCAAATGGAATCTTTGCCAAGCGGCGCCGGTCCGAATTAACAAGAGGCCAGCTGTTCGAGGCCCTTGACCCCTAACCACGCAAGGACTCCGTCATGACCACGATCCTCATCATCATCCTGATCCTGCTGTTGATTGGTGGCTTACCGGTCTTCCCACACTCGCGCAGCTGGGGCTATGGCCCATCCGGCATCATTGGCGTGGTGCTGGTGATTCTGCTGGTGTTGTTGTTGCTCGGCATGATCTAGCGCTGGCAAACAAAAAAACCGCGCTGCAGCAACAGCTGCAGCGCGGTTTTTCATTGGGGCGTCAATCAGTGCGAAACGGCGCCTGAAGCCCCCAGGCCGGTTTGCGAGCGGACGAACTGCGGGAAGAACAGCGCACGTTCGCTTTCAGCCGCCTTGGACTTGTCGGTGACCGAGAAGAACCAGATACCGACGAAGGCAATCAGCATCGAGAACAGTGCCGGGTACTCGTAAGGGTAAATCGGCTTCTCGTGGCCGAGGATCTGCACCCAGATGGTCGGGCCAAGGATCATCAGTGTCACTGCACTCACCAGGCCCAGCCAGCCGCCGATCATGGCGCCGCGGGTGGTCAGCTTCTTCCAGTACATCGAAAGCAGCAGTACCGGGAAGTTGCAGCTGGCGGCAATGGAGAACGCCAGGCCGACCATGAAGGCGATGTTCTGCTTCTCAAACAGAATCCCCAGGCCGATCGCCAGCACGCCAAGGGCGATGGTGGTGATCTTCGAGACGCGGATCTCGTCCTTGTCGTTGGCCTTGCCTTTGCGCCACACGCTGGCGTACAGGTCATGGGATACCGCCGAGGCACCGGCCAGGGTCAGGCCGGCAACCACCGCCAGGATGGTGGCGAACGCCACCGCCGAGATGAAGCCGAGGAAGATGCTGCCACCCACGGCATCAGCCAAATGCACCGCGGCCATGTTGTTGCCGCCCAGCAGGGCGCCGGCGGCGTCCTTGAAGTCCGGGTTGGTGCTGACCAGCAGGATCGCGCCAAAACCGATGATGAAGGTCAGGATATAGAAGTAGCCGATGAAACCGGTGGCGTAGAGCACGCTCTTGCGCGCTTCCTTGGCGTCGCTGACGGTGAAGAAGCGCATCAGGATATGCGGCAGGCCGGCAGTACCGAACATCAGCGCCAGGCCCAGCGAGAAGGCAGAGATCGGGTCCTTGACCAGGCCGCCCGGGCTCATGATCGCCTCGCCCTTGCTGTGCACCTTGATCGCTTCGGAGAACAGGGTGTTGAAGTCGAAGCCCACGTGTTTCATGACCATCAGTGCCATGAAGCTGGCGCCGGACAGCAGCAGTACGGCCTTGATGATCTGTACCCAGGTGGTGGCCAGCATGCCGCCGAACAGCACGTACAGGCACATCAGGACGCCCACCAGGATAACCGCCACATGGTAGTCCAGGCCGAACAGCAGTTCGATCAGCTTGCCGGCGCCGACCATCTGCGCGATCAGGTAGAACGCCACCACCACCAGCGAACCGGAGGCCGACAGGGTACGGATTTCCTTTTGCCCCAGGCGGTAGGACGCCACGTCGGCAAAGGTGTATTTGCCCAGGTTGCGCAGGCGTTCGGCGATCAGGAACAGAATGATCGGCCAGCCGACCAAAAAGCCGATCGAGTAGATCAGGCCGTCGTAGCCGGAGGTGAACACCAGCGCGGAAATACCCAGGAACGACGCTGCCGACATGTAGTCGCCGGCAATCGCCAGGCCGTTCTGAAAGCCGGTGATCTTGCCGCCGGCAGCGTAGTAGTCGGCTGCCGACTTGTTACGCTTGGAGGCCCAGTAGGTGATGCCCAAGGTAAAGGCGACGAAGGCCACGAACATGGCGATCGCTGCAACGTTCAGCGGTTGTTTCTGCACCTCGCCGGTCAGGGCATCGGCTGCCCACACAGCGGGTGCGAAAACGCCGCAGGCCAGTACGGCCAAGGCTTTGGTGTGGCGAATCATTGTTGCGCCTCCTTGAGGATGGCCTTGTTCAGCTCATCGAACTCGCCGTTGGCGCGGCGCACGTAGATGGCGGTCAGGACGAATGCCGAAATGATCAGGCCGACGCCCAGGGGGATGCCCCAGGTAATCGACGACTCAGGGCTGAGCTTGGCGCCCAGCAGATGAGGACCGTAGGCGATCAGGAGGATGAAGGCGCAGTACAAGCCGAGCATGATCGCCGAGAGAATCCAGGCGAACCGTTCGCGTTTGCTGACCAGCTCCTTGAAGCGGGGGCTGTTTTGTATCGAGAGGTAAATGCTGTCGTTCATTGTTTTTGTCCTAGCAGCACAGATAGGGGATGGAACCCACACCGTCACTTTATGCTGCCTTTGAACGCCAACCAGACGACCTTAGTCTTAGATGCAACGGTGTTTTACAGAATAAGTAACAAAGCGGGGCCGCTGTACGGCCCTTTCGCGACACGAGGCCGCTCCTACAGGAATCGCATAACGCCTGTAGGAGCGGCCTCGTGTCGCGAAAGGGCTGCACAGCAGCCCCGCTTCGGAAAGTTTGAATTCGTTACTTGCCAGTCCACTCCTTGACTCGGTCCGGGTGCTTGGCCACCCAGTCCTTGGCCGCCGCTTCAGGCTTGGCGCCTTCCTGAATCGCCAGCATCACCTCGCCGATCTCATCCTTGGACTGCCAACTGAACTTCTTCAGGAACTCGGCCACTTCCGGCGCCTTGGTCGCCAGCTCCTTGCTGCCGATGCTGTTGACCGTCTCGGCGGCACCGTAGACACCTTTGGGGTCTTCGAGGAACTTCAGCTTCCACTTGGCGAACATCCAGTGCGGCACCCAGCCGGTCACGGCAATGGACTGCTGCTTGGCGTAGGCGCGGCCCAGTTCGGCGGTCATCGCCGCGCCGGAGCTTGCCTGCAGCTTGTAGCCGGTAAGTTCGTAGTCTTTGATGGCCTGGTCGGTCTTGAGCATTACCCCGGAGCCTGCGTCGATGCCGACGATCTTCTGCTTGAAGCTTTCATCGGTCTTGAGGTCGGTAATGCTGTTGGCCTTGACGTACTCCGGAACGATCAGGCCGATCTTGGCATCCTTGAAGTTGGCGCCGTAATCGACCACGTTGTCCTTGTTCTTGGTCCAGTACTCACCATGGGTCACCGGCAACCAGGCCGAGAGCATGGCGTCGAGTTTGCCGGTGGCCACACCCTGCCACATGATGCCGGTGGCCACGGCCTGCAGCTTCACGTCGTAGCCGAGTTTCTGCTTGATCACTTCGGCGGCCACGTTGGTGGTCGCCACGCTGTCGGCCCAGCCATCCACGTAACCGATGCTCACTTCTTTGGCCATGGCCTGAGCAGCGCTCATGGCCAGTACCAGGGCGGTGCCCGCCCCCAGGAGTCGTCGCATTTTTTTCAAAGTTGCCATCAAAGCATCCCCTCGTCAGGTCTCGGAGATTGCATCATGTTCCTGCAACGGAGCCCAACCTGCTCCAAGTGCGACCTGTAACCAAATCCTTTGCGACAGCACTGTGCCATTAGCGGCATCTGCCTGCGCCGTTCTGCGCGATCCTTGCATGCCAAAGGATTGGCGCCGGGCTACTATCTAACGCTTTGCGCCTGACGATGGACCGCCTGATGCCCAGCCCTGCCCGCCTGCTGCTACCGCTGTACCTGTTCGCCTGCCTGTTTGCCCTCTCAGGGCTTGGGGCGCTCTGGTACACGCTCGGCAAGCCGATCCTGCTACCGGACGCTGCCAGCCCCACGCACAAATTACAGTGTGCCTCCTACACCCCGTTCGACAAGGACCAGTCGCCTTTCGACCAGCCTTTTCGCTTGCGCCCGGCGCGCATGGACGCTGACCTGGCGCTGTTGGCAGAACGTTTTCAGTGCATCCGCACCTATTCCATGACCGGCATGGAGGCGATTCCGGCACTGGCGCGCAAGCATGGCCTGAAGGTGATGCTCGGGGCATGGGTCAATGCCAACCCGGTCGATACCGACAAGGAAGTGGATTTGCTGATCGCCGCCGCCAACGCCAACCCGGACGTGGTCAGTGCGGTGATCGTGGGCAACGAGGCGCTGCTGCGCAAGGAAGTGACCGGCGAGCGCCTGGCCGCGCTGATCGGCAAAGTGAAAAGCCAGGTCAATGTACCGGTGACCTATGCCGATGTCTGGGAGTTCTGGCTGCAGCACCCGCAGGTGGCGCCAGCGGTGGACTTCCTGACGATCCACCTGTTGCCCTACTGGGAGGACGACCCGCGCGGTATCGAAGATGCCCTGGCGCATGTCGCTGATGTGCGTCGGGTGTTCGGTACGCGCTTTGCGCCCAAGGATATCTTCATTGGCGAGACCGGCTGGCCCAGCGAAGGCCGCCAGCGCGAAACCGCTGTGCCCAGCCGGGCCAACGAAGCACGCTTCATCCGCGGCTTCGTCGCCATGGCCGAGGCCAATGGCTGGCACTACAACCTGATCGAAGCCTTCGACCAGCCGTGGAAGCGCGTCAGCGAAGGCGCGGTGGGCGGCTACTGGGGCCTGTACGATGCCGACCGGCAGGACAAAGGCGTACTCGAGGGCCCTGTGAGCAACCTGCACCACTGGCCCCAGTGGTTGTTGGCAAGCGCGGTGTTGATGGTAGTAATGCTGGTGTTCGCAGGGCGCCCTGGCACCGCAACCGGGGCGTTGCTGTTGCCGTTGCTGGCGGCGTTTGGCGCTGGCTGCCTGGGGCTGTGGGGTGAATTGATGCGTATCCACGCAAGGTTTGCCGGGGAATGGCTGTGGGCAGCGTTGCTGGCGGGGCTGAATCTGCTGGTGCTGGCCCATGCACTGCTGGCGCTGGCGCGCCGGGCTGGCTGGCGGGAGCGTTTGTTTGCCTGGCTCGAGGCGCGCGCTGGGTGGTTATTGGTGGCGGCAGGCTTTGCGGCGGCAGTGAGCATGCTGGCGATGGTGTTCGACCCGCGTTATCGCAGTTTCCCTACGGCAGCGCTGGCGTTGCCGGCGCTGGTTTACCTGCTGCGCCCGGTGGTGGCAGCACGGGCAGAGGTGGCGTTGCTGGCGTTTATCGTCGGGGCCGGTGTGATGCCGCAGCTGTACCGGGAAGGGCTGGAGAATCAGCAGGCCTGGGGTTGGGCGGTGGTCTGTGTGCTGATGGCAGCGGCGTTGTGGCGGAGTTTGCGGGTGCGCAAGGCTTGATACCGAGGTGCCGGCGAATGGGCTGCATGGCAGCCCCTGTCAGCCGCGACGCGCTTGCCGTACCAGCCGTAACCCCGCCAGCACCACCGCAAACACCGCAATGCTGGCGGTATACAGCACCAGCGCCGGGATGCTGAACACCAGCGCCAACACCGCCAGCCACCAACCGCTGCGCCCGCCAAGCACCTGCGCCAGCAACGCCAGCGCAAGCCCGGCCCAGGCCATCACCTGAAAGTGAATCCCCAGCCCCAGCATCGAGCGCACCTGGCACTGCCAGTGCTCACCCGGTACGGCGCAAAGGCCGACCCACTGCGCATCTTCCATCAACCCGTAGCGCACGCCGTAACTGGCAGCCAGCCACAAAGCGAGAAACAGCAAGAGCAGCGCCGCCGGCAAGGTACGAGACATCCCGTTCTCCAATAGCAGTAATCGAAACAAGCCATGATCGCCCAAGGCCCGTTGTAAGGCAAAATCACAATCCTGCAGCTATGTTGCAGATAACAAGCACACCAAAGGCCACCGCACTTGGCAACTTTGCCAAGGCACTTGTGGTCCTAGCCTGCGTAGCGCAGTACCTTGCTCGCGTTCTTTCTGGGGGATTACATGCTTCGATATTGGCGCCTAGCCGCCCTTCTTGGCGGCCTGCTCATGACTGTGGCCGCTTCTGCGCGCGACATCGACGCCGCAACCTACGGCTTCCCCTTGACCAACCCGTTCGAGGCGACGATCGCCACGACGCCGCCCGATCAGCGCCCAACGCTGCCCAGCGACGACGAGATCGACCAGAGCGACTACAGCCTCAATTTGCGCCCGGAGCGTGAATTCACCCTGCCCGACAACTTCTGGGCAGTGAAAAAGCTCAAGTACCGCCTGGCTCGCCAGGACCATGAAGCGCCGCTGATCTTCATCATCGCCGGCACCGGCGCGCCGTATTCGAGCACCATCAACGAATACCTGAAAAAACTGTTCTACCAGGCCGGTTACCACGTGGTTCAGCTGTCGTCGCCGACCAGCTACGACTTCATGAGCGCCGCCTCGCGCTTCGCCACCCCGGGCATCAGCCGGGAAGACGCCGAAGACATGTACCGGGTGATGCAAGCCGTACGTGCCCAGCACCCGCGCCTGCCGATCAGCGAGTACTACCTCACCGGGTACAGCCTGGGCGCGCTGGACGCGGCGTTCGTCAGCCACCTGGATGAAACCCGTCGCAGCTTCAACTTCAAGCGTGTGCTGCTGCTCAACCCGCCGGTCAACCTGTACACCTCGATCAACAACCTCGACAAACTGGTGCAGACCCAGGTCAAAGGCATCGACCGCAGCACCACGTTCTATGAGCTTATGCTGGAAAAGCTCACCCGCTATTTCCAGGACAAGGGCTACATCGACCTCAACGAGGCCCTGCTGTATGACTTCCAGCAGTCGCGTCAGCACCTGTCCAACGAACAGATGGCAATGCTGATCGGCACCTCGTTCCGCTTCTCGGCGGCCGATATCGCCTTCACGTCGGACCTGATCAACCGGCGTGGCCTGATCATCCCGCCGAAGTACCCGATCACCGAGGGCAGCAGCCTCACGCCGTTCTTCAAGCGTGCCCTGCAGTGCGACTTCGACTGTTACATGACCGAGCAGGTGATCCCGATGTGGCGCGCCCGCACCGACGGCAACAGCATCCTGCAACTGGTCAACCAGGTGAGCCTGTACGCGCTGGAGGACTACCTGCGCGACAGCCCGAAAATCGCCGTGATGCACAATGCCGATGATGTCATCCTCGGCCCGGGCGATATCGGCTTCCTGCGCAAGGTGTTCGGCGAGCGCCTGACCCTTTACCCCCATGGCGGCCATTGCGGCAACCTCAACTACCGCGTCAACAGCGACGCCATGCTGGAGTTCTTCCGTGGTTAACAAATTCCTCTTCGCCACCGCCCTGCTGTTTGCCGGCAATGCCCTGGCCGCGGAAACCGCGCCGCGCACCAGCGTGATCGAGTCCGACCCTCAGGTAACCGCCGAACCCTTGGCCCCCGAAGCCGACGGCTTCATCGACCCGCTGCGCGAACTGAAATTCAACCCAGGCCTGGACCAGCGCGAATTCGAGCGCTCCACCCTGGCGGCGCTCAACATATACGACCCGCTGGAGTCGCTGAACCGGCGCATCTACCACTTCAATTACCGCCTGGACCAGTGGGTGCTGCTGCCGCTGGTGGATGGCTACCAGTACGTCACACCCAGGTTCGTGCGCACCGGGGTGAGCAATTTCTTCAATAACCTGGGCGATGTGCCGAACCTGTTCAACAGCGTGCTGCAGCTAAAGGCAAAGCGTTCGGCAGAGATCACCGCACGGCTGATGTTCAATACCATCATCGGTGTGGGTGGGCTATGGGACCCGGCGACCAAGATGGGCCTGCCGCGCCAGAGCGAGGATTTTGGCCAGACATTGGGGTTCTATGGCGTGCCTGATGGGCCGTACATCATGCTGCCGGTACTGGGGCCATCCAACTTGCGCGATACCACCGGGGTGGTGGTGGATTACGCCGGCGAACAGGCGATCAATTACCTGAATATGGCCGAGGTCAGCACCGATCATCCGGAAATTTTCCTGCTGCGCGCGGTGGACAAGCGCTACACCACCAAATTCCGCTACGGCCAGCTCAACTCGCCGTTCGAGTACGAGAAGGTTCGGTATGTGTATACCCAGTCGCGCAAGTTGCAGATTGCCGAATAATTTACTGCCTGCACAACCGCTGTAGGAGCGGCCTCGTGTCGCGAAAGGGCCGCACAGCGGCCCCAGGTTTTCAGCGGCGCTGCAACTATCGATGGGGCCGCTTTGCGGCCCTTTCGCGACACAAGGCCGCTCCTACGCGCCGTTCGCGTAGGTTCGGTTACACCCCCAGAAACTGCTCCAGCTCCCGCCGCTTGGCCAGCGCATCCCGCCGCCCCAGCTCGATCAGCTCGCTGCAATAGCTGGCTTCGAACAGCAAGTAGCTCAACACCCCAGCCCCGCTGGTCCGCGTCGCCCCCGGCCCGCGCAGGAACAAGCGCAGCGCCGCCGGCAGCTCGCGCCGATGCCGCGCGGCAATTTCGTCCAGCGGCTGGCTGGGCGCCACCACCAGCACCTCGATCGGCGCCAGGCCCAGGCGTCGCGCATCCAGGTGGGCCGGCAGCAGGCGGCTGAGGTGGTTCAAACGCTGCAACAGCTCGATATCGCCTTCCAGGCTGTCGATGAACGTGCTGTTAAGCATATGCCCAGCGATCTGCGCCAGGCTTGGCTGATGGCCACTGAACACGCGCTGGGTCGGCAGCGGCGGCGCTGGCCGCTGCGGGTTGCCGCTGACGCCGACCACCAGCACGCGGCTGGCCCCCAGGTGCAGGGCCGGGCTGATCGGCGCCGACTGGCGTACCGCGCCGTCGCCGTAATACTCGTCGCCGAGCCGAACCGGGGCGAACAGCAGCGGGATAGCCGAGCTGGCCAACAAGTGGTCAACGGTCAACGGCGTGGGCACGCCGAGGCGGCGGTGGCGTAGCCAGGCGTCAATGGTGCCGCGGCCCTGATAGAAGGTCACTGCCTGGCCAGACTCGTAGCCGAATGCGGTAACCGCCACCGCGCGCAGTTGCTCGCTGGCCAGGGCATGGGTAATGCCATCGAGGTCAATGTGCGACTGCAGCAAGCCGCGCAGCGGGCTGCTGTCGAGCAGGGCAACCGGTGCCTGGCCACCCAGCCCCAGCAGGCTGTGGCCGACAAAGCGGCTGGCCTGGCGGATTACACCGGGCCAGTCGCTGCGCAACACCAGGTGGCTGCCCAGGTTCTGCCAGAAGGTGGTGAGCCGTTGCACCGCCTCGCTGAAGCGCATTGCGCCACTGGCCAGGGTCACGGCATTGATGGCGCCGGCCGAGGTACCGACAATCACCGGGAAGGGGTTGGCAGCGCCGGCAGGCAGCAGCTCGGCGATGCCGGCCAGAACGCCAACCTGATAGGCGGCGCGGGCACCGCCGCCAGAGAGGATCAGGCCGGTGGTGGGGGGTGGGGCCATGTCTTGCTCCCTGCATCTTTTACTGCCAGTGCTGGCCTCATCGCCGGCAGGCCGGCGCCCACATGATCAGCGTTTTTTCTTTTCATACAGCCGCGGCGCACCTTCAGGCCGCGACTTGAAGCGCCGGTGCGCCCACAGGTATTGCTCGGGGCACTCGCGCAACACGCCTTCGATCCACTGGTTGATGCGCAGGCAATCGGCCTCTTCGCTTTCACCGGGGAAGCTCTCCAGCGGCGGGTGGATCACCAGGCGATAGCCACTGCCATCCTCCAGGCGCTTCTGGGTGAAGGGAATGACCTGTGCCTTGCCCAGGCGGGCGAACTTGGTGGTGGCGGTAACCGTCGCCGCCTGGATGCCGAACAACGGCACGAACAGGCTCTGCTTGGCGCCGTAGTCCTGGTCGGGCGCATACCAGATGGCGCGGCCGGCGCGCAGCAGTTTAAGCATGCCGCGCACGTCTTCACGCTCCACCGCCAGCGAATCGAGGTTGTGGCGCTCACGGCCGCTGCGCTGGATGAAGTCGAACAGCGGATTGCCATGCTCGCGGTACATGCCGTCGATGGTGTGCACCTGGCCCAGCAACGCGGCGCCGATCTCCAGGGTGGTGAAATGCACAGCCATGAGGATCGCGCCCTGCCCGGCCTGTTGCGCGGCTTGCAGGTGCTCGAGGCCCTCGATGTGCGCCAGGCGCGCCAGCCTGGCCTTGGGCCACCACCAGCTCATGGCCATTTCGAAGAAAGCGATGCCGGTGGAGGCGAAATTCGCCTTCAGCAAACGGCGCCGTTCGTCGACGGACATCTCGGGGAAACACAGTTCCAGGTTGCGTGCAGCGATGCGTCGGCGCTCACCGGCCACCCGGTACATCAGCGCGCCCAGGGCAGCGCCAAGCCACAACAGGGCGCGGTAGGGCAATTGCACCACCAGCCACAGCAGGCCCAGGCCCAGCCACAGGCCCCAGAACCTGGGGTGAAGGAAATAGGGACGAAAACGCGGGCGTTCCATTGAAGCTTCCGGTAAGTCAAAGGCCGAGCATTCTACATCGGATCGGCGCCGGTTGCGGCCAACCGGTCTTATCGTTATAAGTCAGGGCACTTTTTTCGCAACAAGCCGTCTATGCAGACCATGAGCCCAAACCACACACCCGACACCGCCTCCGTGTTCCAGCTCAAGGGCAGCATGCTCGCCATCACTGTGCTGGAGCTGGGGCGCAACGACCTTGAAGCCCTCGACCGCCAGCTGGCGGCGAAAGTGGCCCAAGCCCCCAATTTTTTCAGCAACACACCGTTGGTGCTGGCGCTGGACAAGCTGCCGGCCGACGAAGGGGCGATCGACCTGCCCGGGCTGATGCGCATCTGCCGTCACCACGGCCTGCGGACCCTGGCGATCCGTGCCAGCCGCATCGAGGACATCGCTGCCGCGATCGCCATCGACCTGCCGGTATTGCCGCCCTCCGGCGCCCGTGAGCGGCCGCTGGAGCCGGAGCCGGAAGTGAAAAAGCCCGAGCCGGCGCCCGCCGCAGAGCCGCAAATCCGCCCGACCCGGATCATCACCTCGCCTGTGCGTGGCGGCCAGCAGATCTATGCTCAGGGTGGCGACCTGGTGGTCACAGCCTCAGTCAGCCCGGGTGCGGAACTTCTTGCCGATGGCAACATCCATGTGTACGGCGCCATGCGCGGCCGCGCCCTGGCCGGCATCAAAGGCAACACCAAGGCCCGTATCTTCTGCCAGCAGATGACCGCCGAAATGGTCTCAATCGCTGGTCAGTACAAGGTCTGCGAGGACCTGCGCCGCGACCCGCTGTGGGGCGGCGGCGTGCAAGTCAGCCTGTCCGGTGACGTGTTGAACATCACCCGTCTTTAACGGATACTTGCGGTCATTTTTAGAGCAACTTTTTTACCTGTTGCCGTTTTTTGCATTTTGCTGGGACGCCTGTCCCGACTTATTTAGGGGTGAAACACCTTGGCCAAGATTCTCGTCGTTACTTCCGGCAAGGGGGGGGTGGGCAAGACCACCACCAGCGCCGCCATCGGCACCGGCCTCGCTCTGCGCGGCCACAAGACGGTCATCGTCGACTTCGACGTGGGGCTGCGTAACCTCGACCTGATCATGGGCTGCGAGCGCCGCGTGGTTTACGACTTCGTCAACGTGGTCAACGGTGAAGCCAACCTGCAGCAGGCCCTGATCAAGGACAAGCGCCTGGAGAACCTGTACGTGCTGGCCGCCAGCCAGACCCGCGACAAGGACGCGCTGACCCAGGAAGGCGTCGAAAAGGTACTGATGGACCTGAAAGAACAGTTCGAGTACGTCATCTGCGACTCGCCGGCGGGTATCGAGAAAGGCGCGCACCTGGCCATGTACTTCGCCGACGAAGCCATCGTCGTGACCAACCCTGAAGTGTCTTCGGTACGTGACTCCGACCGTATGCTGGGTATCCTGTCGAGCAAGTCGCGCCGCTCTGAAAACGGCGAAGAGCCGATCAAGGAGCACCTGCTGATCACCCGTTACCACCCCGAGCGTGTCGTCAAGGGCGAAATGCTGAGCGTGGCCGACGTGGAAGAGATCCTGTCGATCAAGCTCAAGGGTGTGATCCCGGAGTCGCAGGCGGTACTCAAGGCGTCCAACCAAGGTATCCCGGTCATTCTCGATGATCAGAGCGATGCGGGCCAAGCCTACAGCGATGCGGTCGACCGCCTGCTGGGCAAAGAGAAGCCGATGCGCTTCATCGATGTACAGAAGAAGGGATTCTTCGAGCGCATTTTCGGGAGCAAATAAACCATGAACCTTTTTGACTTCTTTCGTGGCAGACAGAAACAGACCAGTGCGTCGGTGGCGAAAGAGCGTCTACAGATCATCGTGGCGCATGAGCGCGGCCAGCGCAGCGAACCGGACTACCTGCCGGCACTGCAGAAAGAGCTGCTCGAGGTGATCCGCAAGTATGTGAACATCGGCAGCGATGATGTGCACATCGAACTGGAAAACCAGGGCAGTTGCTCGATCCTGGAGCTGAACATCACCCTGCCCGATCGCTGATACAGCGAACTGGCTTGATCATTGGGGCTGCTTTGCAGCCCGTTCGCGACACAAGGCCGCTCCTACAGAGAGCGGCCTTGTGTCGGGATCGGGCCGCAACGCGGCCCCAATGGTTTTCCCCGATTTGACCGAGAACCCGCAATGCCGCTGTCGAACGTCCAGATCCTTCATGAAGACGCCGCCATCCTGGTGGTCAACAAGCCGACCCTGCTGCTGTCGGTGCCAGGCCGCGCCGATGACAACAAGGACTGCCTGATCACCCGCCTGCAGGAAAACGGCTACCCGGATGCGCTGATCGTCCACCGCCTGGACTGGGAAACCTCCGGCATCATCCTGCTGGCCCGCGATGCCGACAGCCACCGCGAGCTGTCGCGCCAGTTCCACGACCGCGAGACCGAGAAGGCCTACACCGCCCTGTGCTGGGGCCAGCCGGCGCTGGACAGCGGCAGCATCGACCTGCCCCTGCGCTATGACCCGCCCACCAAGCCACGCCATGTGGTGGACCACGAGCAAGGCAAACACGCCCTGACCTTCTGGCGCATCCTCGAGCGTTGCGGCGACCACTGCCGGGTTGAGTTGACGCCGATCACCGGCCGTTCGCACCAGTTGCGCGTGCACATGCTGTCGATCGGGCACCCGCTGCTCGGTGACCGTTTGTATGCCAACCCCGAGGCACTGGCGGCACATGAGCGGTTGTGCCTGCATGCGGCAATGTTGAGCTTCACCCACCCGGTTTCCGGGGAGCGGCTGAAGTTCGAGTGCCCTGCACCTTTTTAAGCTGCAAGCTTCAAGCGACAAGCTGCAAGAAAAGCCAGAACAGACCGCGTTGCAGCTTGCTACGCGGCCTGCTCTTGCTTGAAGCTTGCAGCTTGCGGCTTGAAGCTCGAATTGGAGTGAGTTATGCGCGAAGCACTGAACACCGGCCTGATCGATTTTCTCAAGGCCTCCCCTACGCCCTTCCACGCCACCGCCAGCCTGGCCCTGCGCCTGGAGGCGGCCGGCTACCAGCGCCTGGACGAGCGTGACAGTTGGGCCACGGTGCCTGGCGGCCGCTACTACGTCACCCGCAACGACTCTTCGATCATCGCCATCAACCTGGGCAAACAAGCGCCGCTGCAGGGTGGCATTCGCATGGTCGGTGCGCACACCGACAGCCCGTGCCTGCGGGTCAAGCCGCAGCCGGAGCTGCAGCGCCAGGGTTTCCTGCAGTTGGGTGTGGAAGTCTACGGCGGCGCCCTGCTGGCGCCGTGGTTCGACCGTGACCTGTCGCTGGCCGGCCGCGTGACCTTCCGGCGTGATGGCAAGGTCGAAAGCCAGCTGATCGACTTCAAGCTGCCGATCGCTATCATTCCCAACCTGGCGATCCACCTCAACCGCACCGCCAACGAAGGCTGGCAGATCAACCCGCAGAACGAACTGCCGCCGATCCTGGCCCAGGTGGCCGGCGATGAGCGCATCGACTTCCGCGCCCTGCTCACCGAGCAGCTTGCCCGTGAACACCAGCTCAACGCCGACGTGGTGCTGGACTACGAGCTGAGCTTCTACGATACCCAGGACGCCGCACTGATCGGCCTGAACAGTGACTTCATCGCCGGGGCGCGCCTGGACAACCTGCTGTCGTGCTACGCCGGCCTGCAGGCGCTGCTGGCCGCTGACAGTGACGAAACCTGTGTGCTGGTGTGCAACGACCACGAAGAAGTCGGCAGCTGCTCGGCCTGTGGCGCCGACGGCCCGATGCTCGAGCAGACCCTGCAGCGCCTGCTGCCGGACGGCGACACTTATGTGCGCACCATCCAGCGTTCGCTCATGGTCTCGGCCGACAATGCCCACGGGGTGCACCCCAACTACGCCGACAAGCATGACGGCAACCACGGGCCCAAGCTCAATGCAGGGCCGGTGATCAAGGTCAACAACAACCAGCGCTACGCTACCAACAGCGAAACCGCGGGCTTCTTCCGCCACCTGTGCATGGCCGAAGAAGTGCCGGTGCAGAGCTTCGTGGTGCGCAGCGACATGGGTTGCGGCTCGACCATCGGTCCGATCACCGCTAGCCACCTGGGCGTGCGCACGGTCGATATCGGCCTGCCGACCTTTGCCATGCACTCGATCCGTGAGCTGTGCGGCAGCCATGATCTGGCGCACCTGGTGAAGGTATTGACCGCGTTCTACCGCAGCCGCGAACTGCCCTGACCGCCGGCAGTGCCCGCCCCTTCAGTGGGGGCGGGCGTTGCCGACTAAGACGCGGGGTTCAGCAGCGCTTCGAGGTCGAGGCGGCCTTCAGGGGCCCAGTTCATGTATTGCCAGAGGGAGAAGCCTTCGGGGAGGCTGCCAGATTCGCTTTGCGCACGAGCTAAAAGACCGGCTACCCGTTCACGTTCATCGGCTGGAAAATTGAGGCGTTCGACGTCGGTCAAGTTATCCAGATACTCAAGATATCCCTTGAACACGGGTCTTAGGTCGCCTGTGTTATAGGCATGGTCGCTGAGACGTGTGAAGAAAATATTGTCCAATGCTGTTTTTGCTCTAGCTGCCGCATAACGTTCCACTTCGGTATAACTGTTTTCATCCTGCTCGATTGCCACTAGATGAGCGCGGTCCAACCCCCAAAACGGGTTTTCCTCAAACTGAGTCTCCACCCCTGAGAGCTTTTCGATACCTACCAGATAATCCAGGGCTTGCCGGTGGCGTTCAGCCTGTTCAGGCGTGTAATTTTCTGGAGGCGGCTCATTCTTGAATTTTTCTTCTCCCCGTGTTCGATAGCTATAACTGATTCGATCCCCGAGCGACGGTGTTCCATAGATCCGTGCATGAAGTGCTCGAACCTCGTCCTTGTTTCTGGCGTCGTTAAGGGCCTCATCAGACAAACTCACCTTGCACCCTGGTTGTGCAGTACCCTCCTCCGACTTTGTGGGCGGTAGCAGAATGTTTTCCTGGCGTACGACAGGCGTGGCATTAACGCTGAAAATTTTCATGGGCGTTCCTCGGTGCTCATCGAGGGGCACCTTCACTGGCGCCCCGCGAGGTTCATTGAATAGTGAACCTCACCGTGTAGTGATAAGGCATTTGCGTTCCTATCCTTTCCATCTTCACCGTACAAGTTGCGCGCGATGACCCGATCGAAACAGCATCCTTTTTCCAGGTGGGTATATAGCGTGGTGGTGGCGCAGTATGCGATACGGAGAAACGACACTTTTTACTACC
Source organism: Pseudomonas putida (assembly GCF_016406145.1). Taxonomy (NCBI): domain Bacteria; kingdom Pseudomonadati; phylum Pseudomonadota; class Gammaproteobacteria; order Pseudomonadales; family Pseudomonadaceae; genus Pseudomonas; species Pseudomonas putida. Next base: position 1,418,819 of record NZ_CP066306.1, on the reverse strand, counting down.
GGATGCGTACACAAAGCGCATGCCCGAAATTGAATCAGCAAAGCTTGTAACTAAAAACACTCTGTTCTGGCGGGCATTCACTTCACCCATGACCGGCTGTGACGTACCCGACATGTGCTCATAGGTGTAACTGGCTGCGGCACTTGTTTTATTATCGACAATCACCGTTGCCAAGTTATTCTCGGCATGGGCAGTAATGCTCAACCCTGCCACCGCCAACAACGATAAACTGTTGCGTACTGATTTTGCACTCATCGTCGAACCTTCTAAAAACCCCCACACGCCGTGGTGAATCTTATATCGGCCAAGGGATGCATTCCTGTGTAGGAAACTGGTCTGATAGACGCGTAGGAAATATGAACTTTTAACCCCACCGATTAAACATTATGTGATACAAGTCATTCCGCTTCGCCAGCTAGCCACTATGCTTAAAGCATCCCCCCGCACGTGCAGAAGGATCGCCCGTCATGTCCCCTTTCCTGTCCCTGTTCGTCCCCGTGTTCGGTTTCCTGATGCTGCTGACCATCGGCTTCAGCCTGCGTGAGCGCGACGTCGGTGTGCTGATGATGTGGATCGGCACCTTGGGCATCTTCGGCCTCACCTGCTGGAAGATCCTGGAGAAACTCCCCACATAAACCTCTACACTCGGCCAATCGTTTGACCTGAGGTAGATTTCCCGGTGCCAGCCCTCCTGCGTTGCCTTGCCCTGCTGCTGTTTCTGTTCATCTCCCCGGTACAAGCCGCCGGCCTGCCTGGCCTGCTTGGCTCCAGTGCGCCGGCCCAGCCAGAAGCCACCGAGCCCTTGGGCAAATCGCTGGACGAGGTGATCAAGAACCTGGAGAACGACCAGCAACGCGCCAAGCTGCTGGCCGACCTGAAAAAGCTGCGTGACGCCACCAAGCAGTCGCAACCTACCGCCGAACAGGGCGTGCTGGGCCTGATCGGCGGTGCGCTGCATGATTTCGAGAAGCAGTTCAGCGGCGACGCCAGCCCGTTCCAGCGGTGGGCGCTGGAAATCGACCAGGCCCAGGCGGAGCTGGCTGAACTGGTGGTGCCCGTGCACCAGTGGCCGGCGATCCTGTTCGGCTTTGCCGCGATCATCGCCGTGTGGAGCCTGCTGGCCTATGCATTCAACTGGATCGGCCACCGGGTGCGTGTGCGCTTCGGCCTGACAGAGGAGTTGCCGCAGCACCCGCGCACCTGGGACCTGGTGCGCTTCGCCCTGCGCAAGCTGGGGCCGTGGCTGGTGGCGCTGGTGTTCACGGTGTACCTGAGCTTTGCCCTGCCCTCCTCGCTCGGCAAGTCCATGGCCATGGTGTTGGCCTATGCGCTGGTGGTGGGCACCTGCTTCTCAGCCATCTGCGTGATCGCCTTCTCGCTGCTCGACGGCCCGCACCGCCACCGCGCGCTGCACATCCTGCGCCACCAGGCATTTCGGCCGCTGTGGCTGATCGGCAGCTTCGCCGCCTTTGGCGAAGCGATGAGCGACCCGCGCCTGACCGTCGCCCTTGGTACACACCTGGCGCACGCCCTGGCCACCCTGGCCAATGTGATTGCCGCGCTGTGCACCGGGCTGTTCATCCTGCGTTTCCGCCGCCCGATCGCCCACCTGATCCGCAACCAGCCCCTGTCGCGGCGCCTGACCCGGCGCACCCTGAGCGACACCATCGAAATCCTCGGCAGCTTCTGGTACATACCGGCGATGATCCTGGTGGCGATCTCGCTGTTCGCCACTTTCGTGTCGGCCGGCGACACCAGCACCGCGCTGCGCCAGTCACTGATGTGCACGGTGCTGGTGGTGGTGTGCATGGTGCTCAATGGCCTGGTGCGCCGCCACGCCGCCAACCCCAAGCGCGCCAACAAGCGGCAGGCGGTATACACAGAGCGCCTGCGCAACTTCGGTTATGTGCTGGTGCACCTGTTCATCTGGCTGGTGTTCATCGAACTGGGGCTGCGCGTTTGGGGCCAGTCGATGATCAGCTTCGCCGAAGGTGAGGGCCATGAAGTCAGCCTGCGCCTGCTGGGCCTGGCCGGCACGCTGATTGTCGCCTGGCTGGTGTGGATACTGGCCGACACGGCCGTGCACCACGCACTGGTGCGTTCACGCCGGGGCCTTGCCAATGCCCGGGCGCAAACCATGATGCCGCTGATCCGCAACGTGATGTTCGTGGTGATCTTCATCATTGCGCTGATCGTCGCCCTGGCCAACATGGGCATGAACGTCACGCCGCTGCTGGCCGGTGCCGGTGTGATCGGCCTGGCCATCGGTTTTGGCGCGCAGTCGCTGGTGGCCGACCTGATCACGGGCCTGTTCATCATCATCGAAGACTCCCTGGCCATCGACGACTATGTCGATGTGGGCGGCCACCTGGGCACCGTCGAAGGCCTGACCATCCGCACCGTGCGCCTGCGCGACATCGATGGCATCGTGCATACCATCCCGTTCAGCGAGATCAAGAGCATCAAGAACTACTCGCGCGAGTTCGGCTATGCGATCTTCCGTGTTGCCATCCCGCACAGCATGAACATCGACCAGGCCATCACGCTGATCCGCGAAGTGGGACAGAAACTGCGCAACGATCCACTGATGCGCCGCAATATCTGGTCACCCCTTGAGCTGCAAGGGGTGGAAAGTTTCGAGTCTGGTTCGGCGATTCTGCGGGCGCGCTTCAAGACCGCACCCATCAAGCAATGGGAAGTGTCGCGGGCGTTCAACCTGGCTTTGAAGCGCCAACTGGATGCAGCAGGGCTGGACCTGGCGACGCCACGCTTGTCGGTGCAGGTGGTGACGGCGGGCGGCGGCGCGATGGCAGAAGCCGGCGGGACTGCCGATTAGGCCCCAGCGATGGGCTGCACAGCAGCCCTTATCCCGCCTGGGCGCGGATGCGGATCGCATCATGCCGCCAATACTCAAGGTCACAGTCGATCAGGTGCCCATGCTGGTCACTGTTGACCCGGGTGATATGCAGCCCCGGGCTGCCGGTGGACACTTTCAAGGCTGCGGCCGCAGCCAAGGGTAACGCCGTGGGCAGGATTTCAAAGCATACCTGCCCATAGCGGATGCCATAGACCCGCCCATAAATCTCGGTCAACGACTGCGCAAGGTCATGTTCGAGGATGTCGGGGAAGTAGCGCGGGTTGAGGTAGTGCTCGGCATACAGCACCGCCCGCCCATCGATACGCCGCAACCGGCAGATGCGTATCACGCTGGACAGCGCCGGCAGGTGCAGACGCGCGCAAATGGCCGCCGATGCCGGTTGCAACCGGGCCGAAAGCAGTTCGGTACTGGCCTCCCGCCCCTGGTCCCGCACCATCGCGTGAAAGTGGCTACGCTCGATCAGGTCGTAGGTCAGCCGCTCGGGGGCGACGAACCAGCCGCGCCGCTCTTCGCGGTAGATCAGCCCTTGGGCTTCCAGTTGCACCAGGGCCTCGCGCAGGGTGATCCGCGTGGTATCGAACACCTCGCTGAGTTTGCGCTCGGCCGGCAGCTTGCCGCCCGGTGCCAGCAGGCCGTGCTCGATCTGCTCCTGCAAGGCATGGCAGATGGCTGTTACCGCACGCGGTGGCGTCGACTGCATCAAGGGTTACCTATCTGGACTAGTCCAGCCCCAGAACAGGGCACTTGGAGAATAGTGCAAGCCTAGGCAGGGCTGATGAACATGCTGTGACAAAGCAGCTGTACACACTTCATCAGAGCACTGCCAGATTCGGGCCAGGCCTTGGGAATCGGGGCTTGCGATCTGGTCTACGCTGTATTCGCAGGAGATGGCAGCACCTGCTTCAACCCTTCCCTTACATCAAATTGTCACGCAACCGGCCTACCTTGGCGCAAGGTTTGCTGACCTAGACCAAAGGTTCGCCAAGCAAGGCTTCACTCATAACAACGATCGCGCAAGGCACCCACCCAAAGGAGCTTCGGATGAAAAAGTTGTTCATGGCGTCACTGCTCGGTTCGGCCATGGCCCTGTGTACCTCGGCCATGGCCGCCGGCACCGACCTCAAGGCCCTGGAAGACGCTGCCCGCAAAGAAGGCACGATCAACAGCGTGGGCATGCCCGATGCCTGGGCCAACTGGAAAGGCACCTGGGAAGACCTGGCCAGCAAGTACGGCCTCAAGCACACCGACACCGACATGAGCTCGGCCCAGGAAATCGCCAAGTTCGATGCCGAGAAGGACAACGCCAGCGCCGATATCGGTGACGTCGGTGCCGCCTTCGGCCCGATTGCCGTGGCCAAGGGCGTGAGCCAGCCGTACAAGCCGAGCACCTGGGACCAGGTGCCGGACTGGGCCAAGGACAAGGATGGTCACTGGGCGCTGGCCTATACCGGCACCATCGCCTTCATCATCAACAAGGACCTGGTGAAGGAAGAAGAACGCCCTAAAACCTGGCACGACCTGGAAAAAGGCAAGTACAAGGTCGCCATCGGCGATGTCAGTACTGCGGCCCAGGCCGCCAACGGCGTGCTGGCCGCAGCCATCGCCTACAAGGGCGATGAGGGCAACGTCGCCCCGGGCCTTCATCTCTTCACCAAGCTGGCCCAGCAGAAGCGCCTGTCGCTTGCCAACCCGACCATCCAGACCCTGGAGAAAGGCGAGGTCGAAGTGGGCGTGGTATGGGACTTCAATGGCCTGAGCTACCGCGACCAGATCGACCCGAAACGCTTCGAAGTGCTGATCCCGTCGGACGGGTCGGTCATCTCCGGCTACACCACCATCATCAACAAATACGCCAAAAACCCCAATGCAGCGAAGCTTGCGCGTGAGTACATCTTCAGCGATGCCGGGCAGATCAACCTGGCCAAGGGGCATGCCCGGCCGATCCGCGCCGAGCACCTGAAACTGCCCGCAGACGTGCAGGCCAAGCTGCTGCCCAACGAGCAGTACGGCGCTGCACAGCCGATCAAGAACCCCGAGGTGTGGGAAGCGACCTCGAAAAAGCTGCCGCAGATGTGGCAGGAGCAAGTCATCATCGAGATGGAATGAAGAAGCTTCAAGTTTCAAGCTGCAAGCTGCAGGTACAAGCAGGTGATCGACATGCCGGCTTCTTCTTGCAGCTTGTAGCTTGAAGCTTGCAGCTCCACTGGGAGCCACCATGCAACACAACGTCATCCTGGTCCTGCTCGACGGCCTCAACCACCAGGTCGCGCATCACGCCATGGGCCACCTGCACGCTTACGTCGAAGCCGACCGTGCCGCGCTGTACCGCGTGGAATGCGAGCTGCCGTCGCTGTCCCGGCCGCTGTACGAGTGCATCCTCACCGGCGTGGCGCCGATCGACAGCGGTATCGTGCACAACAACATCAACCGCCTGTCCAACCAGCGCAGTGTGTTCCACTACGCCCGCGAGGCCAACCTGGGCACGGCTGCGGCGGCTTATCACTGGATGAGCGAGTTGTACAACCGCTCGCCCTTCGACCCGCAGCGCGACCGCCATACCCACGCGCCGAAGCTGCCGATCCAGCACGGCCTGTTCTATTGGGACGACCGCTACCCCGACTCGCACCTGCTGGCCGACGCCGAATACCTGCGCCGCCGCCATGCGCCGAACTTTTTGCTGGTGCACCCGATGAGCATCGACGACACCGGCCACCGCCACGGCCTGGACAGCAGCCAGTACCGCAACGCTGCGCGCAGCGCCGACATCCTGTTGGCCGACTACCTGCCGCGCTGGCTCGAAGAGGGCTACCAGGTACTGGTCACCGCCGACCACGGCATGAACAATGACCGTTCGCACAACGGCCTGCTGGCCGAAGAGCGCGAAGTGCCGCTGTTCGTGTTTGGCGACGCCTTCAGCCTCGACCCGGCCGCCAAGCCGCTGCAAACCGAGCTGTGTGGCACTATCTGCGAGTTGCTTGGCGCTGCCCACGACAAAACCGTCTGCCGGGAGTTGCTCAAGTGAATGCCGGCGCCCGCGGGCGCTACCTGGCCCTGCTCTGCCTGCTGCCGTTTGCTGTCTTCTTCATCATCTTCCAGATCGCCCCGCTGGCATGGGTGGCCATCAACAGCGTGCAGTCGGAAGCAGGCTGGGGGCTGGCCAACTTCAGCAAGGTGTTCGCCTCGAAGTTCTACCTGCAGGCATTGCAACGCAGCCTGGAAATCAGCTTCTGGTCGAGCCTGTTCGGCATCATCATCGCCACCCTCGGTGCTTACTCGCTGCGCCAGGTGGATTCGCGCCTGCGCGATTTCGTCAGCGCTTTCGCCAACATGACCAGCAATTTCGCCGGCGTGCCGCTGGCCTTCGCGTTCATCATCCTGCTCGGTTTCAACGGGGCGCTGACCCTGCTGCTCAAGCAGGTTGGCCTGCTGGAAGACTTCAGCATCTACTCCAAAAGCGGCCTGATCCTGGTCTACACCTACTTCCAGATCCCCCTGGGCGTACTGTTGCTCTACCCGGCCTTCGATGCCCTGCGCGAAGACTGGCGCGAATCGGCCGCGTTGCTGGGCGCCAGCCACTGGCAATACTGGCGGCACATCGGCCTGCCGGTGCTGACCCCGGCTCTGCTCGGCACCTTCGTGATTCTGCTGGCCAATGCCCTGGGCGCGTATGCCACGGTGTATGCCCTGACCACCGGCAACTTCAACGTGCTGCCGATCCGCATCGCCGGCCTGGTGGCCGGTGACATCAGCCTGGACCCCAACCTGGCCAGCGCGCTGGCCATGGTGCTGGTGGGCTTGATGACGGTGGTCACGGTCGTCCATCAATGGCTGCTGAAACGGAGCTACCATGCACGCTAACCGCTCAACCAGGCCCAGCGCCGGCAGCCTCTACCACCGCGCTGTGGTGTACCTGCTGTTTCTCATTCTGCTGCTACCACTGGCCGGCACCCTGCTCTACTCGCTGGCCACCAGCTGGTCAGCCAGCCTGCTGCCCAGCGGCCTGACCCTCAAGTGGTACGTGGCGCTGTGGGGCGAGCCGCGCTTTCTCGCGGCCTTCGGCCAGTCGCTGCTGGTATGCGTGGGCGCACTGCTGCTGTCGGTGGTGCTGATCCTGCCGCTGCTGTTCGTGGTGCACTACCACTTCCCCAAGCTCGACGCGCTGATGAACATCCTCATCCTGCTGCCGTTCGCGGTACCGCCGGTGGTGTCCTCGGTGGGCCTGCTGCAGCTTTACGGCAGCGGCCCTATGGCCATGGTCGGCACGCCGTGGATCCTGATCGGCTGCTACTTCACCATCGCCCTGCCGTTCATGTACCGGGCGATCACCAACAACCTGCAGGCGATCAACCTGCGCGACCTGATGGACGCCGCCCAGTTGCTCGGCGCCAGCACCTGGCAGGCGGCATTCCTGGTGGTGCTGCCCAACCTGCGCAAAGGCCTGATGGTGGCGCTGCTGCTGTCGTTCTCGTTCCTGTTCGGCGAGTTCGTGTTCGCCAACCTGCTGGTCGGCACGCGTTACGAGACCCTGCAGGTGTACCTGAACAACATGCGCAACAGCAGCGGCCACTTCAACAGCGCGCTGGTGATCTCGTACTTCGCCTTCGTGCTGGTACTGACCTGGGTCGCCAACCGCCTGAACAAGGACAAGACCTGACATGAGCTTCGTCAGCGTACAGAAACTGCACAAACGCTATGCCGGCACCCCCGTGTTCGAAAATATCGACTGCCAGATCGAGCGCGGCGAATTCGTCACCTTGCTCGGCCCTTCCGGCTGCGGCAAGTCCACCCTGCTGCGCTGCATCGCCGGGCTGACCCCGGTGGACGGCGGGCAGATTCTGCTCGACGGCCAGGACATCGTGCCGCTGAGCCCGCAAAAGCGCGGCATCGGCATGGTGTTCCAGAGCTATGCGCTGTTCCCCAACATGACAGTGGAGCAGAATGTCGCCTTTGGCCTGCGCATGCAGAAGGTCAAGGCCAGTGACATTCAAGTACGCGTGCGCGAGGCGCTGGAACTGGTGGAACTGGGCAGTTTTGCCGGGCGCTACCCGCACCAGCTGTCCGGCGGCCAGTGCCAGCGTGTGGCCCTGGCCCGCTCGCTGGTCACCCGCCCGCGCCTGCTGCTGCTCGACGAGCCGCTGTCGGCGCTGGATGCGCGTATTCGCAAGCACCTGCGCGAGCAGATCCGCGCCATCCAGCGCGAACTGGGGCTGACCACCATCTTCGTTACCCATGACCAGGAAGAGGCGCTGACGATGTCTGATCGCATCTTCCTGATGAACCAGGGGCGCATCGTGCAGAGCGGCGACGCCGAAACCCTGTACACGGCCCCGGTGGACCTGTTTGCCGCCGGTTTCATCGGCAACTACAACCTGCTCGACCCGGACAGTGCCAGCCGCCTGCTGCAACGCCCGGTGGCCAACCGCCTGGCGATTCGCCCCGAGTCGATCACCTTGAGCCGCAATGGCGAACTGGACGGGGAAGTGCGCAGTCACAGCCTGCTCGGCAATGTGATCCGCTACCGGGTACGGGTACGTGAAGTGGAGCTGGTGGTGGATGTGCTCAATCGCTCATCGGCCGACCTGCACGCGGACGGCCAGCGGGTATCCTTGTCGATCGACCCCACGGCGCTACGGGAAGTGGCCTAAGGAGATTCAACGCATGGCACTGGCAATTTTCGATCTCGACGAAACCCTGATCCATGGTGACTGCGCGTCGCTGTGGAGCGAGCAGATGGCAAGGCTGGGCTGGGTCGACGGCAAGGAGTTCCTGCGCCGCGACCATGCCCTGATGGAGGCCTACGGCAAAGGCCACTTGCAGATGGAAGAGTACATGGCCTTCAGCCTGGAACCGATTGCCGGGCGTACGCTGGAAGAGGTCGAGCACCTGGTCGAACCATGGGTGGAAGACGTCATCGAGCCGATCATTTTCGGTGATGCCTGCCGCTGCATCGCCGAACATCGCAAGCGTGGCGACCGCATCCTGATCATTTCCGCCTCGGGCACTCACCTGGTCGGGCCGATTGCGGCGCGGTTAGGGGTGGACGAGTACCTGGCGATCGAGCTGGAGGCTGTGAACGGGGTGTATACCGGGAAGACTCATGGGGTGCTGACTTACCGGGAGGGCAAGATCACCCGCCTGCTGGAATGGCTGGACCAGGAGCAGGAGAACCTGGAGGGGGCGAGCTTCTATTCCGATTCGCGCAACGACCTGCCGTTGTTGCTGAAGGTGGATCATCCGCATGTGGTGAACCCGGATGCGGTGTTGCGCGAGCATGCCGAGAAGAATGGCTGGCCGATACTGAGCTGGTCTTGAGGGCCATGGGGGCGCTTTGCGCCCCTTTCGCGACACAAGGCCGCTCCTACGGTAGGAGCGGCCTTGTGTCGCGATGGGCTGCAACGCAGCCCCGGCAATCTCACGCCAGGCTAGCGTCGATCACCATCACCAGCTTGCCCGACACCTGATTGCTCTCAAGCTCGGCATACGCTGCCTGGGCGAACTCGACCGGGTAGGTGTCCACCAACTGCGGCGACAAGCGCTTTTCGGTAAACAGCGGCCACACCTGCTGCTGCAGCTCGCGCAACAGCTCGGCCTTGAACCCGTCGTCACGGTTGCGCAAGGTGGAACCGGTGATTTCCAGGCGCTTGCCCAGCACCTGCGCCAGGTCCAGTTCAACCGTGCGCCCGCCCATCAGGCCGATGATCACCCAACGCCCGTCGCGTGCCAGCAGCTTGAGGTTGAGCTGCCCGTAACTGGCGCCCACCGGGTCAAGAATCACGTCGAACGGGCCCATGCCCTCCAGCGCTTCCAGGTTTTCGTTGCGCACCACTCCGCCCGTAGCGCCCAGGGCCTGGCAGTACGCCAGGCGCTCCTGCGAACCAACGCTGACGTACACCGGGTTGCCGAACGCCTTGCACAACTGAATGGCTGCCGAGCCGACACCGCTGGCACCGGCGTGTACCAGCACCTTCTCGCCGGCCTTCACCGCACCGAGCTGGAAAATGTTCAACCACGCGGTGGCGTAGACCTCGGGCAGTGCTGCTGCCTCGTGCAGGCTCAGGCCCTCGGGCACCGGCAGCACATGGCGGGCATCGACCACCACTTCCTCGGCCATGGCCCCGCTGGCCAGCAGCGCGCACACTCGGTCGCCTACCCGCCAGTCGGCGCCCGGCCCCACTTCTTCCACTACCCCGGCGCATTCCAGGCCCATGTATGGGCTGGCACCGGGTGGTGGCGGATAAAGACCCTTCATTTGCAACAGATCGGCCCGGTTCAGGCCCGCCGCAGCCACGCGAATGCGTACCTGGCCGGCATCCAGGGCCGGGCGCTCGGCCTCGACCCACTCCACATGTCCGTCTTCGCCTTGCAATGCCTTCACAGTGCCTCCATAGTTGATTGACATGACTGAGCCTGGGGTATCCACGCCCCTGGCTTTTTGCAGTATTTGTCCGGCTCCATGGAACCGGCAACGGAAAAGACGGCCTACTATGCGTGATCAATTGCCTCCACGTCGAATCAGCATGAAGCATTTCCTCCCAAGCACCGCCCTGGCCCTGATGATCGGCCTGGGCAGCCTCACGCTCGGCGGCAATGCGGCGGCCGCCAACAAATGGGACAGCCTGCAGCCGGACCGTGACGAAATCGTCGCCAGCCTCAACGTGGTTGAGTTGCTCAAACGTCACCATTACAGCAAGCCGCCGCTCGATGACGCCCGTTCGGTGATCATCTACGACAGCTACATCAAGCTGCTCGACCCAGCGCGCAGCTACTTCACTGCGGCCGACATCGCCGAGTTCGACAAGTGGAAGAGGCAGTTCGACGACTTCCTCAAAAGCGGCAACCTCGACCCTGGCTTCACCATCTACAAGCGCTACCTGGACCGCGTCAAGCAACGCCTGGACTTCGCCCTGGCCGAGCTGAACAAGGGCGTCGACAAGATGGACTTCACCGCCAAGGAAACCTTGCTGATCGACCGCAAGGACGCTCCGTGGCTGAAGAACCAGGCCGAGCTGGACGACCTGTGGCGCAAGCGCGTCAAGGACGAGGTGCTGCGCCAGAAGATCGCCGGCAAAGAGCCCAAGCAGATTCAGGAAACCCTGACCAAGCGTTACAAGAACCAGCTGTCGCGCCTGGACCAGACCCGTGCCGAAGACATCTTCCAGGCCTACATCAATACCTTCGCCCAGTCCTACGACCCGCACACCAACTACCTGTCGCCGGACAACGCCGAGAACTTCGACATCAACATGAGCCTGTCGCTCGAAGGCATCGGCGCGGTGCTGCAGAGCGACAATGATCAGGTCAAGATCGTGCGTCTGGTGCCAGCGGGCCCTGCGGCCAAGACCAAGCAGGTGGCCCCGGCCGACAAGATCATCGGCGTCGCCCAAGGCAACAAAGAAATGGTCGACGTGGTCGGCTGGCGCCTGGACGAAGTGGTCAAGCTGATTCGTGGCCCGAAAGGCTCGGTTGTGCGCCTGGAAATCATCCCGGCCAGCAATGCCCCGAGCGACCAGACCAGCAAAGTGGTGTCGATCACCCGTGAGGCGGTCAAGCTCGAAGAGCAGGCGGCCAAGAAGTCGGTGCTCAAGCTCAAGCAGGCTGGCCGTGACTACAAGCTGGGCATCATTGAAATCCCTGCCTTCTATCTGGACTTCAAGGCTTACCGGGCCGGGGACCCTGAGTACAAGAGCACCACGCGCGACGTGAAAAAGCTGCTCACCGAACTGCAAAAGGAAAAAGTCGACGGCGTGGTCATCGACCTGCGCAACAACGGCGGCGGTTCCCTGCAGGAAGCCACCGAGCTGACCAGCCTGTTCATCGAGAAGGGCCCCACGGTTCTGGTTCGCAACAGCGATGGCCGGGTTGACGTGCTAGAAGACGAAAATCCTGGCGCCTTCTACAAAGGCCCCTTGGTACTGCTGGTCAACCGCCTCTCGGCCTCGGCCTCGGAAATCTTCGCAGGCGCCATGCAGGATTACCACCGCGCCCTGATCATAGGCGGCCAGACCTTCGGCAAGGGCACCGTGCAAACCATCCAGCCGCTCAACCATGGCGAGCTGAAACTGACCCTGGCCAAGTTCTACCGGGTGTCCGGGCAGAGCACCCAGCATCAGGGCGTACTGCCAGACATCGATTACCCGTCGATCATCGACACCAAGGAAATCGGTGAAAGCGCCCTGCCCGAGGCCATGCCGTGGGACACCATCCGCCCGGTGGTCAAGCCGGCGGCCGACCCGTTCAAGCCCTTCCTGGCGCAGCTCAAGGCCCAGCATGAAGCGCGCAGCGACAAGGACGCGGAGTTCACCTATATCCGTGACCGCCTGGCACTGACCCAGAAGCTGATGAACGAGAAGACCGTCAGCCTCAACGAGCAGGACCGCCGTGCCCGCCATGATGAGATCGAGGCCAAACAGCTGGCGCTGGAAAACATCCGCCGCAAGGCCAAGGGTGAAGAGCCGCTGAAGGAACTGAAGAAAGAGGACGAGGACGCCCTGCCGACCGAGGATGAAAACACCAAGCCCGAAGACGACGCTTATCTGTCCGAGACGGGTCGCATCCTGATCGACTACCTGAGTGCCAGCACCAAGGTGGCCAAGCAGTAATCAGTCAGCGCTGATGTGAAACAGAAAGGGCCGGGCACCTCAGTGCCCGGCCCTTTCTGTTTCCGGAATATGGCGTTGTTGGAAGTTTGGCGGGGCAGCTCTATCGGCCTGCGACCGCCAACCACGGCGCCATCATCAGCCTGTCAGGCAATCTCCGGGTAGGCATACTCAAATACCCGCACCACTTCCGAAGCATGCCACGACGCTGCCTCCATGCCGTCGACCGGCCCGGAGAAGCGCCCAAGGCGCTCCACGCATTCGAAGAAACCGGTACGCGGCAGGCGGCTGGCGCCCTGGCTGATCACCAGCGAGCTGCGCAGCGGCTGCTCGGCACGGGCATCGAGCACCGCCAGGTATTCAAGCGCCGCAGTCAGCGTCTGCATGGCCGGGCTGGGCAATTGCAAACGCTCGATCAGCGCGCGGTAAGTCAGCAAATGCCGTTGACGGCGGGCCAGGTCAAGCTCATCCAGCAAGCTTTGCCAATGCTGACGACTGATCCTGACCTGGCTCATGACGGCTCGCTCCAGCCCGCCACACCCAAGTGCCAGGCCAGGGCACGGCGGATCGCCGCATCCGGCTGGCGTTCACCCGACTCGATCATCGCCAGGTAGGCGGGGCTGACACCCACATTTCGCGCCAATTGCTCTGGTGCGATGCCTTTGGCCTGACGCAGCTGCGCCACTTCGCTGAAGGCGGGCAAACTGGCACTTGTCGCACTGTGATCGTTGGTTTCGCCAAGCGCCTCGGCAGGCGCCTGACCGGCCGCCTTGAGCAGCGCCTGATACTGCTCCCAGGGAACGACTGCGTACTCGGGCTGACCGTCCCGGCTAATGACCTGAATACCCATTACAACCCCCTTACGTAGGATTACCGCATGTAATCCGTAGGCATAACCCTTATGCCAATTATATTACCAAGCCCGGGGGTCTGTGGGGATCTGCTCGGTTTCAGTGCGTTTTACGCTCCAGGCGCAAAGCTTCAGGGGTGTCGGGCAAGCGCTCGACCACGCGCAGGCGCTCGGGTGCCTGGCTGTCGCGCCAGGCCTTGAACCGTGCCAGCTCATCGGAGACGGTCTTCAGCACCCAGCCGAGCACGGCGATATCATCGAGAAAGCCTACACCCAACAGCCAGTCGGGGATCGCATCGATGGGGCTGACGAAGTACAGCAGGCCGGCGACGATGGTCACCAGTGCCTTGGGGCTGATCGCCCGGTACTCGCCACGCCACCAGGCCAGGCACAACGACTGCAAAAGCTTGATGTCTTCACGCAACTGGCCCAGGCGCGGGCCTTTGCGGGCCACGGCGAACAGCAAAGCCGGCAGGCGGCCACGGCTCAGCAGGCGCTCGGCCAAGGGCAGGAAGCGGGCGAAATTCCAGGGTGCGCTCATGTAGCCTCCAGCAGGGAGAGGTTATCCACATTTATTGTGGATAACCTTGTGAACAGGGCGAATTTTCTGACGGCAGGTGCCTGTAAAGCAAGGGCCCCGGTCAGATCGGGCGTTTTTTACACAGTCGTTTCAGAACCGCGAACGATTTGCGTCAGAAGCCTCCTGCTTCTTCACACTGCCCTTTCTCGGACAGCCTCCTGCCCACGAGGTTCGGCCCGATGCCTGATGCACAAACGACAACGCCCCGTTTAGACGGGGCGTTGTGCATTCCCAACCAGTATTACTTGGCTGGTGCTTCAGCCGGAGCTTCGGCAGGTGCCTGAGCTTCAGGCGCGTCGCCCTGCAGCTGGGCCGGGTCTTTGATGGCGATCAGTTCCAGGTCGAACACCAGGACCGAGTTGGCCGGGATCAGCGGGCTTGGGCTCTGTGCGCCATAGGCCAGCTCAGCCGGGATGAACAGTTTGTACTTCTCGCCAACGTGCATCAGTTGCAGGCCTTCAACCCAGCCTGGGATGACACCGCTGACCGGCAGGTCGATCGGGCTGCCACGCTCTACCGAGCTGTCGAACACCTTGCCATCGATCAGCTTGCCTTCGTAGTGGACAGTGACCACGTCGGTCGGTTTGGGCTGTGGGCCGTCGGCCTTCTTGACCACTTCGTACTGCAGGCCCGAAGCGGTGGTGACCACGCCTGGCTTCTTGGCGTTTTCTTCGAGGAACTTCTTGCCGGCGGAGGCGGCTTCTTCGCTGGCCTTGGCCAGGCGCTCCTCGGCGCGCTTCTGCAGCGAGGTGAAGGCTTCTACCAACTCTTCGTCCTTGATGCGCTGTTCTTTCTTGCCAACGGCGTCTTCGATGCCGAGGGCAACGGCTTTGGAATCAAGGTCTTCCATGCCTTCCTGAGCCAGGCTCTTGCCCATGTTCAGGCCGATACCGTAGGAGGCTTTCTGTGCCGGAGTTTTCAGCTCGGGGCTGCTGGCTTGTTGATCACAGCCAGCCAGTACCAGGCCTACCAGGGCAACCGCAGCCGCCAAACGATGCTGTTTCATGCTATTTCCTTGTTCATGCGCCATGTGGGCAATCAGGGTAAAGCCGCGAGCTTATCAGGCGGCCATTACCAATGGCTACCGGCATAAGAGCGGGTTTCATGGAGTAAGTTCACTCGACAACGCGCTGGCACACAACCTTACGGGCCTTTGGCCAGTATTGGCCACACGCACAGCCAGCGCCCCGGCAAAACTGGCTCTGCCAGCAACCAGCCCCACCCTGGCATTTCTGCCAGTAGCGCCCGACTTGAGCCTGGATTCCAATGAGCATCCGACGCGCAATGGCTGACAACGACGTAAGCCGCACGGCCCTGCGTTTACTCATTACCAAGGAAGAGTCATGAACATTTCACGAAAGCGTGTCCGTTCAACCCGTGAATCCCGTGAATCCCCAAGCTTGGCCTGCACATCCGTTGAGTTGCCGAAGGCCCCCATCGATCGTGACTACGGCATCGATGGGCTTGCCCACATCCTTGAAAAAATCGCCGGGTCACGGGCCGACAGCACTGCAATCATCAAAAGCATGGTCAGCGGTGGCCGCAGTTATGTAATTGGTGAAAGTTACAACCCCAACACAGAGGACGCCAAGGTTTTCGTGGCTTGCCTGAAAGACGACGGCATGCTGGATAATAGTTTCAACAACGATGGAATCTTCGATTTCAACAAAACTGCCAGCGCTGCCTACAAGTCCATCGAAAGCATCGTGGAGGATGATGAGGGCAATTTGCTGATTGCTGTTCTGATGAAGGGGCAATCAGCCAGCCACCTTTGGAAACTGAGTGCCAAGGGGCAACCGGACCTGACATTCGGGGAGGGCAAAGGTTACGTAGATACCCACGACTTGATCGATGGAGATTTGCTGCTGGAGCACCTGGCATTGGCGAAAGACCGCATTTTCGTCACAGCTTTGCGTCGCGGGCCGCAGATATTCGAACCGGTGGTGATTGGGCTGAACAGTAACGGCGCATTGCGCGAGGATTTTGGCGTCGGTGGCTTCCTTGACGTCAGCAAGCTGATTCCCCAGACCGACTCACACATCATCGACGGCATTGCCAGTTTCACGCCCCCCTCAGGTGCGCAGCACCTTGTATTGGCCTGGTATCTGGTGCGGGAGGACGATGCGTATAGCGTTACCACAGCCTTGACCACCGAAGGGAAAGTGGATAATGCCTTTGGCAAAAATGGCCACCACTGGTCCGATCCCTGGATCATCAATAATGGTTTTTCCGTAGACCGCGTTGCTAACCGGATCACTTTTTACGGGGAACTGTACGACCTCGATGAAGAAATCAGCCACCCGACTGTTTACCGAATCGACTATTCGGGCATGCCGGCCAAAGAGTTCAACGGCGGCGAAGCGTTGAAATTTGACCAGCCGGGCGGTTGGTATGCAGGAGTAGAGACAGGCGATGGCCTGGTCGGTTACGGTAGTTTCTACACTTATATGCTTGCCTTTAGCTTGACCTCGGCTGGCAAGTTTGACACCCGCTTCGTCCCTCCCTTCGGTTATGGCCAGGTGGGCGCTCAACCACCAGACGACGGCTTCTATACATCTAAATCGACGGTCACGCTCGATCCAGGCAATAAGCGCTTGTTGATCAATGGCCGTGACGAAGAGGCGCGAGGCTCAACTGTTCCTTCGGTGATCGCGGTGTCCTTGCGAACCGCTTGAGAACAGTTTGGGCATGAACCACACGAGCGTTTCTGGGCCAGGAACGCTCGCCTACAACGAAGCTTACGGGTACAACCGCTCGCGATATTGCCCCGCCACTTCCCGCAACACATCGCACACCCACTGCCCCGGCAGGCTCAGCGCCAACGCGGCATTGCGGCAGATGCCCACAGACCCGCCCGGTTCCCGCACCCCCAGATCAAGCTCGGCAAGTTCGCCGCGACGCAGGTCAAGCAGCACCGCATCACGCGGCGCCACCCACACGGCATCACTGCCCAGCAGGTAGCGCCGGCTCAAGGCCAGTGAAAGGGTCTCAAGGCGCTGTGCCGGCAGTTGAATGCCGCATTGCACGAACAGGCTGTCGGCGTGCTGGCGAATGGTAGTGCCCGGTGGTGGGAGCACCAGTGGATAACGGCCAACGCGGGCTCGGTCTACTTGCATGTTGGCCAGCAATGGGTGACCTGGGCGCACGACCAAAGCCATCGACTCGCTGTACAGATGTTCGAACGACAAACCCTGGATCTGCGGGCTATCGGTCATGCGCCCGACCACCAGTTCCAGTTCGCCCAGGCGCAACTGCCCGAGCAACTGTGCACTGGCGCCGGTCACCACGCTGATCAACAACGCCTCATGGCGTTGATGCAGGCGGCACAGCACCTCGGGCATCAGCAGGCCTTCGACGGTGGACAGCACGCCGATGCGCACCTGCGACGGTGCGCGCGCTTCACCGCGCAAGCTGCTCACGCCGTCGCGCAGGGCCTGTACGCTGGGCCCGGCGTAATGCATGAAGCGAGTTCCGGCCGGGGTCAGCTCGACGCCCTGGCGGCTGCGCTCGAACAAGCGCGTCTCGAGCAGGTCTTCAAGCTCCTTGAGGGTTTTGGAAATTGCCGGCTGGCTGATCGCCAGAATGTCGGCGGCCCTGGCCAGGCTGCCCTGCCGGGCAATCTCCAGGAAGCACAGCAGGTGGCGGTACTTGATGCGGGTGTCGAGGTTCATGCGCCAAGCTTACCGCATCGCCACCTGTGGCGTATCCGGGTCGCGCTGCTGGCGGCTGCTGCTGGCAGCTTGCGGCTTGCGGCTTGCGGCTTGCGGCTTTCAGATCGGGTGAATATCCATTCGCCATGGAGGCGCTGATTCACCTTTCCGCCATTACGGCGGGTTACTTTGGTCGTGGCCAAAGTAACCAAAACCGTCGGCTCCCATCATCCGGCCCCTACGCTGCGCTCCGGGGTTCCCTCGCTCCGGCCTTGCTCCCGGGAGGACCGCGCTGACGGCCCATCCATGGGCCGCAGCGCTTGACGGGCATCCATGCCCGTCACCTCCCTCCGCAAGACCTGCGCTCGGCCTCCTGAAGTCGCAATCGGCGGCGCCTGAGCTATCGCGCGCTTAGAAGCAAAAGCAAAAGCAAAGCAAGAGCAAGCGCAAGAGACAGGTAAGAGCCGGGATCAGGCCACTGCCACTTCCACAGCATCCCCGCTCATTCGTACCGGCCAGACACGTAACTGCTGGCCCGGATCTTCCAGGCACGCACCGCTGTGCAGGCTGAAGTGCTGTTTGTACAGCGGTGCTGCCACCACCAGCTCGCCTTGCAGGCTGCCCACCAGCCCGCGGCCAATGATGTTGGCTCCAGAGCGTGGGTCGCGGTTGTCGACCGCGTACAGGCTCTGCACCTGCCCAGGCAGGTAGAACAAGGCGACCTGGGTGCCATCGAGCCACACCACCACACCAGAGTCGGCGACCAGGTCATCGGTGTTGCAGACCGCTTGCCAGTTGGGTTGCTTTGCCACAGCAGCATTGGACAGGTTCATCACACAGCCTCCTCAATGGTAGGGATCAGGTGCAGGGGTGCAGCGGGGCGACGCTGTTCACGCTCGCGGACGAAGTGCACGTCCGGGTCGGCGCGTCGATCGTTGACGAACGTACGGAAGCGCTTGAGCTTTTCCGGGTCGTTGAGGGCGTTGGCCCATTCGCATTCGTACTGCTCGACCACATGCTGCATCTGCGCTTCCAGCTCGGCAGCCAGGCCCAGGCTGTCGTCGAGGATCACCTGCTTGAGGTAGTCCAGGCCGCCGTCCAGGCTTTCGCGCCATACCGACGTGCGCTGCAACTTGTCGGCGGTGCGGATGTAGAACATCAGCACGCGGTCGATCAGGCGCACCAGGGTCTCATCGTCCAGATCGGTGGCGAACAGTTCGGCATGCCGTGGGCGCATGCCGCCATTGCCACAGACGTAGAGGTTCCAGCCTTTGTCGGTGGCGATCACGCCGATGTCCTTGCTTTGCGCCTCGGCACATTCGCGGGTGCAGCCAGAGACCGCGAACTTGAGCTTGTGCGGGCTGCGCAGGCCCTTGTAGCGATCCTCCAGGCGCAGCGCCATGGCTACGCTGTCCTGCACACCGTAGCGGCACCAGGTGCTGCCTACGCAGGACTTCACCGTGCGGGTCGATTTGCCGTACGCGTGGCCAGTCTCGAAGCCGGCCTCGATCAGCTCGCCCCAGATCAGCGGCAGCTCGTGCAACTGGGCGCCGAACAGGTCGATGCGCTGGCCGCCGGTGATCTTGGTGTAAAGATCGTACTTCTTGGCCACCTGGCCGATCACGATCAGTTTGTCCGGGGTGATTTCACCGCCGGGAATGCGCGGCACCACCGAGTAGGTACCGTTTTTCTGCATGTTGGCCATGAAGGTGTCGTTGGTGTCCTGCAGCGGCACCAGCGCTGGGTCCATGATCGGCTGGTTCCAGCACGAAGCGAGGATGTTGCCCACCGCCGGCTTGCAGATGTCGCAGCCGACATGGCCCTTGCCATGGCGCGCCAGCAAATCGTTGAAGGTGCGTATGCCCCCCACCCGCACCAGCCCGTAAAGCTCCTGGCGGGTGTAGGCGAAGTGCTCGCACAGGCTCTTGTCCACGGTCACGCCACGGGCGGTGAGTTCATGCTCGAACACTTGCTTGAGCAGCGCCGCGCAGCCACCACAGCCGGTGGCCGCCTTGGTGCAGCCTTTGACCGCGGCAAGGTCGGCGCAACCACTGTCGATCGCTGCGCACACTGCGCCCTTGCTGACGTTGTGGCACGAGCAGATGGTCGCGCTGTCAGGCAGCGCATCGGCGCCCAGGGCCGGTGCGCCACCGCCTTGCGGCAAGATCAGCGCCGCCGGGTCGGCAGGCAGGGCGATGCCGTTCTGGGCGTATTGCAGCAGTGTGTCGTAGTAGCTGTTGTCGCCCACCAGCACCGCACCGAGCACGTGCTTGCCGCTGGCATCGACCACCAGCCGGCGATAGGCGGCGTTGGCCTCGTCGATGAAGCGGTAGCTGCGCGAGCCGGGCGTGGCGCCATGGGCGTCGCCGATGGAGCCGACATCGACGCCCAGCAGCTTGAGCTTGGTCGACATGTCGGCCCCGGTGAATTCCCCGGCCGCCTCGCCCAACAACAGCGCCGCCAGGTTGCGCGCCATGCTGTAGCCCGGAGCAACCAGGCCGAACACGCTGCCGTTCCACGAGGCGCATTCACCGATAGCGAAGATGCGTGGGTCGCTGGAGCGGCAGTGATTGTCGATCACCACGCCACCGCGCGCGGCGATCTCCAGGCCGCAGGCACGGCCCAGGGCGTCCTGCGGGCGGATGCCGGCAGAGAACACGACCAGGTCGGTTTCCAGGTGTTCGCCACCGTCGAAATTCATCCGGTAACGGTAGGCCTCACCATCGCTGATCGACTGGGTGGCTCGTGACAGATGCACGCCTACACCCAGGGCTTCGATCTGCGCCTTGAGCGCGGCGCCGCCTTCAGCATCCAGCTGCACCGGCATCAGCCGTGGGGCGAACTCCACCACGTGCGCTTGAAGGCCCAGGGACTTGAGGGCATTGGCCGCCTCAAGGCCCAGCAGACCGCCGCCAACCACTACTCCGCGGGTGGCATCAACGGCAGCGGCGCGTATGGCGTCGAGGTCATCGAGGTTGCGATAGACCAGTCGCGCGTTGCCGCTGGAACCCTCGATCGGGGGCACGAAGGGGTAGGAGCCGGTGGCCAGGATCAGATGGTCATACCCGTAGCGGCCTTCGGCGGTAACCACCTCACAGCGCTCGCGGTCGATTTGCAGCACCGCTTCACCCAGGTGCAGGTGCACCCCGTTGGCGCCATAGAAACCCTGCTCGCACAGGGCCAGGGTTTCGGCACAGCTGCCGCTGAAGTATTCAGACAGGTGCACGCGGTCGTAGGCGCGCTGGCGCTCCTCGCCGAACACGCGCAGCTCAAAGCGCGCCAGCGCGCCGCGCTCGACCAGTTGCTCGACGCAATGGTGGCCCACCATGCCGTTGCCGACGATGACCAGTCGCTCTCGTTGCCCGCTGCTCG
Source organism: Pseudomonas putida (assembly GCF_016406145.1). Taxonomy (NCBI): domain Bacteria; kingdom Pseudomonadati; phylum Pseudomonadota; class Gammaproteobacteria; order Pseudomonadales; family Pseudomonadaceae; genus Pseudomonas; species Pseudomonas putida. Next base: position 1,397,893 of record NZ_CP066306.1, on the reverse strand, counting down.
CTGTTGCCTTCATAAGCCGATCCTCGATCAAAAAAAAAGCGCCTGGAGCCGAAGCTCCAGGCGCCTTTGCCTGTATTCATCACGGTGTGCCCCCGGTTGATCGCCGTTGATCAGTGGGGCTTGTTGTGTTGGAGATAAAGCACGGAATGTGCCAGTTATGTTGCCTGTTCCGGCCCTATCGCCGGCAAGCCGGCTCCCACAGGTGCAGCACAGGGATCGAGAGCAGCGGAGCCCTTGCAGGAGCCGGCTTGCCGGCGATAGGGCCAGCCCAAACCATGCACATTCAAGGTGCATTGCTCCCCATCCTGGAGCACTTCAGTAAACGTCGCGCCGATAACGCTTGGCCTTGCTCAACGCCTGCACATACGCATCGGCATCCACGCCCCCATGCTCGGCAATAATCTCGCGCAGCACCGCATCCACATCCTTGGCCATGCGCTGAGCATCACCACAGACATAGAAGTACGCCCCCGCCTCCAGCCACTGCCACACCTGCGCGCCCTGCTCACGCATCCGCTGCTGCACATAGATTTTTTCTGCCTGGTCGCGGGAAAACGCTGTATCCAGGCGCAGGTGTCCGCTCGCTTGCCAGGCCTGCAACTGCTCCTGGTAGTAAAAGTCGGTGGCTGCATATTGCTCGCCGAAGAACAGCCAGTTTTCCCCTTTTGCACCCCGCGCTTCACGCTCTTCGAGGAACGCACGAAACGGTGCGATGCCTGTACCGGGGCCAATCATGATCAGCGGTACATCATCGTCATCAGGCAGGCGGAAATGCCTGGAGGCCTGGGGGAAGATCGCCACCTTTACAGCCTGCCCCCGGTCAGCGAGGAAGCTTGAGCACACCCCTTTTCGCTGGCCATAACGCACGGTAGAGACGGTCAAATGCACCTGGCCAGGGTGGGCCAATGGGCTTGAGCTGATCGAGTACAGCCGCGGTTGCAAGGGTTTGAGCAGGTCGAGCCAGGTTGCCAGCGGAAGGTCCTGTGGGAACGCGCGCAGAACGTCAACCAACTGCCGGCCCCACAGCCAGTCCTGCAGTGCGGCCTTGCGTTCAGGCTGCAACAGGTGCCGCAGGTCCTCAGCCTGCAGGCTGAACACCTGCAGTTGCTGTGGGGTGACCCTGGCAATTTCCAGGTGCGACGCCAAGGCCTGAGCCAACGGCATGGGCGGCTGGCCCTTGAGTTCGACCTGGGCCTGGCCGTCCTGCTGCATGAGCGCCAGCAATTCCTCCACCAGCGCCGGGCAGTTGCGGGGCCACACGCCCAGCGCATCGCCCGCTGCATAGGTGAAGCCGCTGCCTGGAAGGTCGAACACCAGCTGGCGGGTTTCCTTGCTTGACCCGGGGCCACTGAGCAAGTTGTTTTCCAGCAGGGTGGCCGCCCACGGCCGTTGCTTGCTGTAGGGCGCAGCGAGTGCGGGCTCGTTGACCGGTAGCGCCACGGCAGCGCTGCCCAGCTCAGGCAACAGCGCGTCGAGCCAAGCGGCAAAGGCCTCATCGAAATCCGGTTCGCAATCGACGCGCGGCAGCAGGCGGCGCCCCCCCAATTCGGCCAGGCGCTGGTCGAGCTTGCGACCAAACCCACAGAACTGGGCGTAACTGGAGTCGCCCAGGGCCAGCACGGCATAAGGCAGCTCGGCGCAGTGGGCGCCCTCCTCGCCCTGCAGCGCCCGCCAGAACGCGGTGGCGCTGTCGGGCGCATCACCATCGCCGAAGGTGCTGGCAATCAGCAGCACACTGGCAGCACCTTGCAGCTGGCTTGGGCTGACCGCCTCCATGCAACTGAGCTGTACCTGCAGCCCTGCGCCGTGCAAACGCTCTGCGCAGCGCTCGGCCAGCGCCTCGCCATTGCCGGTCTGCGAGGCCCACAACACCTGATGTCGGGGCGGGCCGGGGGGCATGGCCAGCAGCACGCGGGCAGGCTCCGGGGCAAGGGTGGTGGTGCCAAGGTCGAGGGCATCGATGCGTTCGCCGGCAACCCGCTCAAGGGCCACGGCACAGTGCTTGAGGGCAGGCTGCAGCGACAGCGGGTCGACCGCATCGCAGGTCACGGCATTGATTGCCAGGTGCTCGCCGATCACATCGTTCCAGTGGAACGGCGCGAAGCAGTTGCCCGGCATGACCCGGTCGCTGACCCGCGCCGGCAGCACGGCCCGGCCACGGCGCGAGCGGATCGCCACCTGGTCCTTGTCCTGGATGCCCAGCCGTGCGGCATCCTCGGGATGGAGTTCGACAAAGGGGCCGGGCTCCAGCCTGTTCAGCGCCGGCACCTTGCCGGTCTTGGTCAGGGTATGCCATTGGTGTTGCACGCGGCCGGTATTGAGCACCAGCGGGTAATCGGCGTCCGGCAGCTCCGGCGCGGGCAGCCAGGGCCGGGCGAAGAAGCGGGCCTTGCCACTGGCTGTAGGGAACACCAGGGACGAGGGTGCGCCTTCATCGATGTAACGCACCGGGCTGCGGTCGTCCACGCGGCCCGGCGCGCAAGGCCACTGGTGTGGCTTGTCGCGCAGTTGCGCGTAGCCGACCCCACGCAGGTCGTAGCCGGTGAGCGGGTTGTAGAAGCGGCGGATTTCGTCATACACCGCTTCGGCGTCGGGGTAATCGAAGGCTTCGGCATAACCCATGGCACAGGCGACCCGAGCGATGATCTGCCAGTCCGGCAAGCTCTGGCCCGGTGCTGCCACGGCGCGAGGCATCAGTGTGAGGTTGCGTTCGCTGTTGATCATCACGCCCTCACCTTCAGCCCAGAGTGCGGCGGGCAGGAGAATGTCGGCGTAGGGGTTGGTTTCGGTGTCGAGAAAGGCATCCTGGGTAATCACAAGTTGCGCCTGGCGCAGGCCGTCGATCACCTGCTGGCGGTTGGCAACGCTGGCCACCGGGTTGCTGCAGATGATCCAGCAGGCCTTCACTTCACCCGTTTTCATCTGCTCGAACAGCGCTACCGTGCCCTCGCCGCTTTCTGCACGCAGACTGCCGTGGGCCAGGCCCCATTGCGCTTCGACAAAACTACGGTCGGCGTCGACCAGCGCAGAGCGTTGGCCCGGCAGCCCCGGCCCCATGTAGCCCATTTCACGGCCCCCCATGGCATTGGGCTGGCCGGTCAGCGAGAACGGCCCACTGCCGGGGCGGCAGATGGCGCCGGTGGCCAGGTGCAGGTTGCAGATCGCATTGGTATGCCAGGTGCCGTGCACGCTCTGGTTCAGGCCCATGGTCCAGCAGCTCATCCACTCACCCGCGCTGCCGATCAACGCGGCAGCCTGGCGGATTTCATCTTCTGCAAGGCCGGTGATGGCGGCGACGCGTTCAGGCGCGTAGTCCTCGAGGAAGGCTGCCAGCGCCTCCCAGCCCTCGGTGTGGCGAGCAATGAAAGCAGGGTTTGTCTGGCCATTGCGGTGCAGCAGATGCAGCAGGCCGTTGAGCAGGGCCAGGTCGCTACCGGGGCGCACTTGCAGGAACAGGTCGGCCTTGTCGGCGGTGGCGGTGCGCCGCGGATCGACAACGATCAGTTTCGCCCCCGCCTTTACCCGCTCGAGCAGACGCAGGAAGAGAATGGGGTGGCAGTCGGCCATGTTGGCACCGATCACCAGGAACACATCGGCACGCTCGAAGTCCTGGTAGCTGCCGGGCGGGCCATCGGCACCCAGCGAGAGTTTGTAGCCACTGCCGGCGCTGGCCATGCACAGCCGGGAATTGGACTCGATGTGGCGCGTGCGGATAAAGCCCTTGGCCAGTTTGTTGGCCAGGTACTGGGCCTCCAGCGACATCTGCCCGGAGACGTAAAGCGCTACGGCGTCCGGGCCATGCTGGTCGATGATGCCGCGCAGGCGCTCGGCAGCCTGGGTGATGGCCTGGTCCATGCTGCTGCGCGCCGGTTCATGGTCGCGTTGCTGGCGCACAAAGGCACTTTCCATGCGCCCGGCAGCGGTCAGGGGCAGGTGCGCGGTGAGGCCTTTGGTGCACAGACGGCCGAAGTTGCTCGGGTGCTGCTTGTCACCGCTGATCTTGTTGACCTTGCCGTCGGCCACGCTCATGACGATGCCGCAGCCTACGCCGCAATAGGGGCAGACGCTGCGTACTTCGGTGCTGGCCATGGGGCGGGTCTCCTGGTGCAAACGCAAAAGGCGCCGGCTGCCCCGGCTTGCTTGGCAAGCGAGGGCAACACGGCGCCTTTGTCGTGAAGGGTTGAAGGCGGTCGACGTTGACGGCCTTGATGGAGGTCTTTCAGCAATTGTTGGGCCAGCTGTGCCCTGGGGCCGCTTTGCGGCCCTTTCGCGGCACAAGGCCGCTCCTACATGCGGGGGCTACGTGCCGCGAACGGCGGCACAGCAGCCCCAAAACGGTGATCGACGCACCATCAGGTGGCAGCCGGGCGCCCCATGGCGCTATGCTGAAAGCTTTCCGCCTCAGAGCTACTTTGCACCCACATGTCCCAGGTGATCCTCAAGACCCCCGCCCAACTCGACCTGATGCGCAACGCCGGCCGTTTACTGGCCCAGGTCTTCGCCGACCTCGACACCTTCATCCGCCCCGGCGTGACCACGATGCAGATCAACGACCGTGCCGAGGCTTTCATCGTCGAGACCCTCAAGGCACGCCCGGCGAGCAAGGGCCAGTACGGTTTCCCCTACGCGCTCAATACCTCGGTGGACCACGTGGTCTGCCACGGCATGCCCAAGGCCGATGAGGTGTTGAGTGAAGGGTCGATCATCAACGTCGACATCACGCTGGAACAAGGCGGCTACATCGCCGACTCGTCGAAAATGTATTGCCTGGGCCCGGTCAGCGATGAGGCACGGCGCCTGGTCGACACCACCTATGAGGCTTTGTGGAAGGGGATTGAGCAGGTGCGCCCGGGGGCGACGCTTGGCGACATCGGCCACGCCGTCCAGGTCCATGCCGAGGCGGCGGGCTACAACGTGGTGCGCGAGTACTGCGGCCATGGCATTGGCCAGCAAATGCATGAAGGGCCAGAGGTGCTGCATTACGGCCAGCGCGGCATGGGGATGAAGCTGAAGCCGGGCATGGTGTTTACCATCGAGCCGATGATCAACCAGGGCGGGCGTGGCACGCGGACCTTGAAGGACGGGTGGACGGTGATTACCCGTGACCACACGCTGTCGGCGCAGTGGGAACATACCGTCGCGGTGACCGAGGATGGGGTCGAGGTGCTGACGCTACGCAAGGAAGAGCACGTGGGTTGAGCGCACGGCGCAGACACAAAAAAAGCGACCCTAAGGTCGCTTTTTTGTTACTTCCGGGTGTTCAGTGGGCCCTGGAAGTGGAATATGGCGCAGCGGACGGGACTCGAACCCGCGACCCCCGGCGTGACAGGCCGGTATTCTAACCGACTGAACTACCGCTGCGCTATTCATCGAGTGGTGGGTGATGACGGGATCGAACCGCCGACCCTCTGCTTGTAAGGCAGATGCTCTCCCGGCTGAGCTAATCACCCTTCGTCTCGGTGAGGCGCGCATTCTACGGAGCAAGCGCAAGCGTGGCAAGTCGTTGGGCTGTTTTTTTTAAAAAAAATCGAAAAGATTCAAACAGCACAAACAAAAAAAGCGACCCTAAGGTCGCTTCTTTTGTTACTTCCGGGTGTTCAGTGGGCCCTGGAAGTGGAATATGGCGCAGCGGACGGGACTCGAACCCGCGACCCCCGGCGTGACAGGCCGGTATTCTAACCGACTGAACTACCGCTGCGCTATACATCGAGTGGTGGGTGATGACGGGATCGAACCGCCGACCCTCTGCTTGTAAGGCAGATGCTCTCCCGGCTGAGCTAATCACCCTTCGTCTCGGTGTGGCGCGCATTCTACGGATGGACCGCCACCCTGGCAAGCACATTTTTCAACTTTTCTAAAAAAAATTCTCAGGCCTTTCAAAGACCTAGCGCCGTCTACGGTTTCTTTCTTTTATATGGCTGCTGGCCCAATGACAGGGCTGGCCTGGAACGGCTGCACGGAGAATAATGCCCCCCTTATGCATTAAGGAGAGACTAACCCTCATGTGGTTCAAGAACCTGCTGACCTACCGCCTGACCCAGGATGTCCCGTTCGAGGCTGAAGCACTGGAGGCCGCCCTGGCCAGCAAGCCGGCCCGCCCCTGCGCCAGCCAGGAGCTGACCACTTATGGTTTCGTCGCGCCGTTCGGCAAAGGCGAAGACGCTCCCCTGGTGCACGTCAGCGGCGAGTTCCTGCTGATTGCCGCGCGCAAGGAAGAACGCATCCTGCCAAGCAGCGTCGTAAACGATGCTGTCAAAGAGAAGGTCGAAGAGATCGAGACCGAGCAGATGCGCAAGGTCTATAAAAAGGAACGCGACCAGATCAAGGACGAGATCATCCAGGCCTTCTTGCCACGCGCGTTCATCCGCCGCTCGATGATCTTTGCCGCCATCGCCCCGCGCCTGGGCATGATCCTGGTCAACTCGGCCAGCGCCAAGCGCGCCGAAGACCTGCTGTCGACCCTGCGTGAGGTGATGGGCTCGCTGCCGGTGCGCCCTGCCACGGTGAAGATCGCGCCGACCGCGACCATGACCGACTGGGTCAAGTCGCAACAGGCTGCCGAAGGTTTCTATGTGCTGGATGAGTGCGAGTTGCGCGACACCGCTGAAGATGGCGGTATCGTGCGTTGCAAACGCCAGGATCTGACCGGCGAGGAAATCCAGCTGCACCTGAGCACCGGCAAAGTGGTTACCCAACTGGCCCTGGCCTGGCAGGACAAGCTGTCTTTCGTGCTCGACGACAAGATGGTGATCAAGCGCCTGAAGTTCGAGGAGTTGCTGCAGGAGCAGGCCGAACAGGATGGCGGCGATGAAGCGGCGCAGCAGTTCGATGCCAGCTTCCTGCTGATGATGATGACCTTCAGCGAATTCCTGCCGGTGCTGTTCGAAGCGCTGGGCGGCGAAGAGATTCCGCAAGGGGTCTGACGCAGCTTGGAGCTGCAAGCTGCAAGCTGCAAGAAAAATCAAAAGCGGTACCGCGGCGCCCAACACGACGCCGTACTGCTTGCAGCTTGCAGCTGCACTATCATGCCCACGGTGAGGACGACCTCACGACGCACTGCGTGACCACTCCGGGGACGGCCCCATCATTGAAACGATGGAGACTCACTCATGTCCTGGATCATCCTGTTCTTCGCCGGCCTGTTCGAAGTCGGCTGGGCTGTCGGCCTCAAATACACTGACGGTTTCACCCGCCCGCTTCCCACCGTGCTTACCGTCGGCGCCATGGTCATCAGCCTGGGCCTGCTGGGCCTGGCCATGAAAGAGCTGCCGCTGGGTACCGCCTATGCCATCTGGACCGGCGTTGGTGCCGTCGGCACAGTGATCGCCGGGATCATCCTGTTCGGTGAATCCATGGCCCTGGTGCGGCTGGTCAGTGTGGCGCTGATCGTTACCGGCCTGATCGGCCTGAAAGTCAGCGCCAGCTGACGGCTTACGCCTAACGCAGGTCGCCGCGCAAGCGGCTGACCTGCTCGCGCAGCAACTCAGGCTGCGCCACCTCCACCGGGATGGAAGCTCCGGCGACGATGGTCACCCGCGACCACAAGCGCTTGAAGAACCCCTTGCCCGGATCGCGGCTGAAGAAGCTGCCCCACAGCCCCTGCAGCGCCAAGGGAATCACCGGCACCGGGGTTTCTTGAAGAATGCGGCTGACACCACCGCGGAACACATCGATCTCGCCATCGCCGGTCAGCTTGCCTTCCGGGAAAATGCACACCACCTCCCCCGCCGCCAGGTACTCGGCGATACGGGCGAACGCGCGCTCGTAAGTGGCCTGGTCCTCATTGCGCCCGGCAATCGGGATGGCACCTGCGGTGCGGAACACGAAATTGAGCACCGGCAGGTTGTAGATCTTGTAGTACATCACGAACCGGATCGGGCGGCGGATCGCCCCGCCGAGCAGCAGCGCGTCAACGAATGACACATGGTTGCACACCAGCAGCGCTGCGCCTTCGTCGGGGATGCGTTCGAGGTCGCGATGCTCCACGCGGTACATCGAGTGGCTCAACAACCAGATCAAAAAGCGCATGGTGAACTCAGGCACGATCCTGAAGATATAAGCGTTGACCAGGATATTGAGCAGCGACACCACCAGGAACAGTTGCGGGATGCTCAGGTCCGCAAGGCCCAGCAGGACGATGGTGAGGAGCGCCGACACCACCATGAACAAGGCATTGAGAATATTGTTGGCCGCGATCACCCGGGCACGCTGGTCCTCGGCGGTGCGCGCCTGGATCAGCGCATACAGCGGCACGATATAGAAGCCGCCGAATACCCCAAGGCCGACGATCGACAACAGGATCCACCAGGCCTGGCTCATGCCCAGCAGGGTCAGCCAGTCATGCGGTGCTGCGCCGGCCGGCACATCACCGGAGTGCCACCACCAGAGCAGCCCGAACAACGTCAGGCCGAACGAACCGAAGGGCACCAGGCCGATCTCGACCTTGCGCCCACTGAGCCGCTCACACAATAACGAGCCCAGGGCGATACCCACAGAGAACAGGGTCAGCACTAGGGTCACCACCGTGCCGTCACCATGCAGCCAGTCCTTGGCATAGGCCGGGATCTGGGTCAGGTAAATGGCGCCGACGAACCAGAACCACGAGTTGCCGACGATAGAACGCGACACTGCCGGCGGTTGCCCCAGCCCCATGCGCAGGATCACCCACGACTGCTTGAAGATGTTCCAGTCCAGTGGCATTTGCGGTGACACGGCCGCCGCACGCGGGATCCAGCGGCTGGCCAAGTAACCCAGCACTGCGGTGCCCACCACCCCGCCCGCCACCACCGTGGCATAGCTGTCGCTGGCCATCATCACCCCGGCGCCGATGGTGCCGGCGAGAATGGCGAGGAAGGTGCCCATCTCCACCAGGCCGTTGCCACCCACCAACTCTTCTTCACGCAGGGCCTGGGGCAGGATCGAATACTTCACCGGGCCGAACAGCGCCGAATGAGTGCCCATGCCGAACAGCGCCACCAGCATCAGCAGCAGGTTATCGCTGACGAAGCCGAGCGCGCCGATGGCCATGATGGCAATTTCGGCCAGCTTGATCGCGCGGATCAAGGCGTCCTTGGCGAACTTCTCGCCAAACTGCCCGCCCAGAGCCGAAAACAGGAAGAACGGCAGGATGAACAGCAGCGCGCAGAGATTGACCCAGATCGAGCGGTCCCCGTCGCCAAGGCTGAGCTTGAACAGGATCGCCAGGATCAGCGACTGCTTGAACAGGTTGTCGTTGAAGGCACCCAGCGACTGAGTGATGAAAAACGGCAGGAAGCGCCGCTTGCCGAGCAAGGTGAATTGCGAGGAATGACTCATCGTCCTTGTTCCCTGAGGGGCTTTTGTCATTTGAGGCACGCAGGCCGCAATAAGCCACAAATTTGCACGGGAACGCCTGCTACTGGCAAGCCAGGCACGCCGGCACACCGCCCGCCGCGCCAAATGATGGCATTTTGACGCCAATCTTCTTGATATCAGTGTTCAGATTTTGTTACATCTGCCGATTAAACATATAGATGACTGTATCTAACAGAAGGAATGGACCTCCGGTCTCCTCCAACGCACAAGAAAAGGAGCTCAGCAGCATGCTTACCTGGATAGGCGACCTCAGGATCGCCCACAAACTCTTCCTCGGTTTCGGCCTGGTGCTGGGCCTGACCTTGCTCCAGTCGCTGATCAGCTGGGAAGGCATGGGCAGCCTGGTACGCCGCAGCGAGGTGGTCAGTGAGGTGTCGCGCCTCAACGATGCCTTGGGCGACCTGCGTGAGGCGCGCCTGCGCCACGCCATCGCCAATGGCGCAGAAAACGAAGGCAAGGCGTTACAGGGCGCGCTTGAAGCGTTCCAGACGCCGCTGGCGAAGCTGCGCGGGACCTTGGTCAAGCCACAGAGCCTGGCGTTGATCGACAAGGCCGAGCAGACCCTTCGCGGGTATGCCGCCAACCAGGCGCAGAGCTTCCAGTCGTACCAGAAAATGCGCGCTGCACAAAAGGAAATGGGCGCCCTTGCCACCCGTTCGTTCGCCAGCATCGAGACCATTCGCACCCAGGTACGCGCCCTGCCCGATGCCGAGCAACGCGTTGTACGCAGCGAAGCGATCAACCAGATCCGCGAGAACCTGATCCTGCTTCGCTACCACGTACGCGGCTACACCGGTAACACCAACGCCGACACCGAAAAACTGATGAACGCACAGATCGCCACCACGGTGAACGAGCTGCCAGGCCTGGTGGCGCGTTTCAATGGCAGCTTCGACGCACAGTTCAGCACCCTGAACCAACAGGTTCGCGCCTATGCCGAGGCGGTCGAAGCTTTCCGTGGTGAAGTGAGCAAGCTGGTCGAGTGCCGCAACGCCATGGCCAGCGACATAAACACACTCACAGGCCTGATCGGTGAACTGCTCGACGCCCAGGCAGTGTCGGTGGTCAGTGATAGCCAGTTCGCCAAGAACCTGCAGATCTTCACCACGCTGCTGGCGCTGCTCATGGGCATCTTCGCCGCGCTCATCATCGCCCGCCAGATAAGCGCTCCGCTGCAGCAGGCCTTGCGTGCCATGCAGCAGGTAGCCGCCGGAGACCTCAGCGAGCAACCGCACAGCCACCGCCGCGACGAAGTCGGCCAGTTGCAGAATGCCTTGCAGGGCATGACCGGCAACCTGCGCGATTTGATCGCGCAGGTGCGCGACGGTATTTCGCAGATTGCCAGTGCCACCGAAGAACTCTCGGCCATCACCGAGCAGACCAGCGCCGGCGCCAGCAGCCAGAAAGTGGAAACCGATCAGGTTGCCACGGCCATGCAGGAAATGGCCGCCACCGTACACGAAGTGGCGCGCAATGCCGGTGAGGCCTCGCAGGCCGCCAGTGCCACGGACGAGGAAGCACGCGAAGGGGAAAGTGTGGCCAACCGCGCCGTCGCGCAGATCGGCCGGCTGGCCAACCAGGTGGACGCCACAGGCCAAGCCATGGGCGCGCTACGCAACGAGAGCCAGCGTATCGGCAAGGTCATGGACGTTATCAAGGCAGTGGCGGAGCAGACCAACCTGCTGGCGCTCAATGCTGCGATCGAAGCAGCCCGCGCTGGCGAGGCTGGCCGTGGCTTTGCCGTGGTGGCCGATGAAGTGCGCAGCCTGGCGCAGCGTACCCAGGCGTCGACCCTGGAGATCGAGTCGGCCATCGGTAGCCTGGAGGAAGGCACCCGTTCAGTGAGCGAACTGATGGACGAAAGCCAGAGCCTGACCCAGAGCAGCGTGGCGCTGGTGCGTGAAGCCGGGGTAGCGCTGGAAGGCATAACCCAACGCGTTTCGGGGATTCAATCGATGAACCAGCAGATTGCTGCGGCGTCCGAGCAGCAGAGCGCGGTGGCCGAAGAGATCAGCCGTAGCGTGGTGACGGTGAGAGATATTTCCGAGCAGACGGCGCAGGCCAGCCAGCAGACGTCCGCCTCCAGTGTCGAGCTGGCGCGCCTGGGTGGGCAGTTGCAGCAGATGATCAGCCGGTTCCGGTTCTAGTCACTGCAACGACAGGCATGAAAAAACCGCAGCCAGGCTGCGGTTTTTTTCATGCTTTTGAACGTCAGAGCACGAAGGTCAGCAGCACATTGAACGCCAGCGCCGCCACGAAGCCGATGGGCGCCGCCTTGAACAGCAACTGCGGGAACAGCGACGTGCGGCTCTGCTCATTGTTGCAGGAGCCCAGAATCAGGCTGCCGCCGGAGGAGAACGGCGAGATCGAGGTGGCTTGCGCACCCGCAACGATGGCAATGAACAGGATCATGGGCTCGATACCCATGCTCTGTGCAATCGGCAGCACCATGGGGAACAGGGCCGGCGTCACGACGCCCAGGGTGCTGGAGAAGATGGACATGAATGCCGCCACCGCACCGAATACCACCGGCACCATGATTGGCGGGATGCTGGTGCCGATCCAGGAGGCGAGGATGTCGATGGTGCCGGCCTTGATCGCCACGGAAATCAGCATGCCCACACCACAGATCATGATCAGCGTGCCCCAGGGCACGGTCGCCATGGCCTTGCGTTCGTCACCGAGCTTGAGCAACAGGGCGATCACCGAGAACAGGCTGGCGATCAGGCCGATATCCACCTTGGCGTTGATGAAGGCTACCGTGGCATTGCCCGGCAGGGCGATGCTGGCCACAGGCGCAGCCAGTACCATCAGCATCATCGCCAGGGTCAGCCACAACGTGGTTCGCTGCTGGCTGTTGAGCGCCGCTGGCGCATCAACAGCAACGGCCGAAGCCTTCAACGCGCGGCCATGGCCGGTAAGGAAGACGAATACCCCGATCACCAGCAATGGGATGACCAAGGTGCTGACGAAGATACCGGCAGCGTTGATGAAGGCCTGGTTGTCACTCACGCCGGCGTTGGTCATCAGCCCACGGAAGATGATGCCGCTCTGGCTGGACATGAAGTTGGCCCCGCTGAGCGCGCCATAGTTCACGGCCATGCCGCCGACGATCAGGCTCATGCGGGTACGCTCGCACAGCAGCAGGGTAATCGGCGCCATGAACGCCAGCACGGTGTAGTACCCCGCCCCCATCGCGGCGATCACGGTGGCGGCGAAGAACACGGCGAACGGCAACAACTGCGGCACTGCCCGGCAGCGGTAGATAAGGTGCTCGGCCAGCTTCTCCAAGGTGCCATTGACCGTGGCGAAGCTATAGAACAGGCAGACCGAGAAGATCACGAAGAAGATCTTGAGCGGCCACAGGCCGATGACCTCCGAAGGGCTCAGGCCCATACCGAAACAACCGATCAGATAGGCAAAGGCGATGGCGAAAAGGCCGATGTTGATCTTGGTCTTGTAACCGAGGGCCACGGCGACGACGATGGCCGCGACGACGAGCATGCTCATCATGTTGAAAGTGTCCTGTTGTTATTGTGTAAGTATCAGCGCGAACGGTCGAAGCCGAACAGCTTCGCCGGGTTGATTCTCAGCACCTGGGCACGCTCGCCCGCATCGGGGAGCAGCGCTTCGAAGAAGGCATACTGATCGGCGTAGCTGGTCTGGCATTCGAACTGGGTATTGGGCCAGTCGCTACCCCACAGCAAGCGATCCAGGCCACCCGCCGCTTGCCGTATCCGCGCCAGCAGTACCTGCGCTTTGGCCAGATCGGTCTGGCTGCGATAACCGGCAGACAGTTTCAGCCACAGCTTCGGTTCGCCGAGCAGGTGAAGGAAGGTGCGGTGGCTGTCCTTTCGCGGGTCGATCCCTTCGCCAGGCAGACCAAAATGATCGACCACCACATCCACGCCACAGGCGAGGATCGCCGGCACGATCAATGCCAGGTCATCGAAACCACGCTGGATTTCCACCTGCCAGCCGCGCGCAGCCAGGCGTTTGAACAATGCGGTCCACTCGGGCCCGGCATAGTCTGCCAGGTGCTTGCCGATCAGGTTCAGGCGGATGCCCACCACCCCAACGTCACCCAGCGCATCCAGCTGCTGATCGCTGACCGTCGCATCGACGACCGCCACAGCGCGCAGGCGCTCAGGAAAACGGCGCAGGGCCTGGACCATGAAGCTGTTGTCGGTACCCAGAAAACTGGGCTGGATGAGGACGCCATGGGACAGGCCGTGCTGATCCAGGTGATCGAGGTACTGTTCGATCAGTGCATCGTAGTGCGGGCTATAGCGACGGTTGGCCACCATCGGCAAGTCTTGGCGAAAGATATGGGCATGGGTATCGACGCCGGTGATGGCGGGCAGAAAGGGGTTGGTCATGAAGCGAACCCTGGTCGATTGTTATGGCAGCTGAAGCGCTGTGTTGTTATACAAACATGCAGTCATATATATGAATATATGACCATATCTTCAGTCGACCGACTCTGTCAATCGAGCCCCGGGTGGTAAAGTAGTGCCAACTCATCAGCCATGGACCCTTCGCACAATGAGTAACGGGATTCTCGGACAAGACCCGCGCCTACCGCTTTATCAGCAAGTACGGGAAGAAATCCTCGCCAGGATCGCCGCCGGGCAATGGCTACCGGGTGCACCGATACCTACTGAAACGGAGCTGACCCGCCTCTACGGTGTCGCCATCGGCACTGTGCGCAAGGCGGTCGACACCTTGGTCAATGAAGGTCTGTTGTTGCGCAGCCAGGGCCGAGGCACCTTCGTGAGACGCCCTGACTTCGAGGGTTCACTGTTTCGGTTTTTCCGACAGGTGGATTCGACCGGCCAGCGCCTGGTGCCGATCAGCCGCATACTGGACAGGCAGTTGCGCGAGCCGCCGGCTGAAGTCAGCGCAGGCCTCGGGCTGGACAACGCAGAACAGGTCATCTGGCTCGAGCGCCTGCGCCTGGTAGATGGCCGCCCGCTGTTCCATGAGCAGATCTGGCTACCGGCTGCGCGTTTCATGGCCCTGCTGGATATTGATGCAGACGCCTTCGGCGACCTGCTCTACCCTTTCTACGAGTCCCACTGTGGCCAGTGCGTAGCCTCGGCCAAGGAAACACTGACAGTCGGTACTGCCGATTCCGCCAGTGCCGGCCACCTGGCAATCAGGGAAGGTGCGCCCGTGGTGGTCATTCAGCGCACGGCCCTGGGTTACGACCGCAACCCGCTGGAGTACCGCGTTTCCCAGGCAGCAGCAGAAGGCTTCCGCTACCAGATCGATATTTCGTGAGGCGATGCCGGGCATCGGCAAAGGTTCATGTGCCCTGGCCTGCGACGACGCGCCACTGCGACCATCGTCGGCGCTGACGAACCCCCGCCTGCGTGCCAGACTGACTGATCGGGACCGCGTTACTTTTTTTGCTCCGGAGTCTTCATGTCGTTGTCCAGCGGGCTGATCGCCCTGGTCGCCCTGGCCTACATGGCCGTCATGTTCGCCATCGCCTTCTACGGCGACCGCCGCAGCACACCATTGCCGCCTCGGCTGCGCGCCTGGGTGTATAGCCTGTCACTGGCGGTGTACTGCACCAGCTGGACTTTCTTCGGTGCGGTCGGCCAGGCGGCCGAGCAACTTTGGGCGTTCCTGCCGATCTACCTGGGCCCGATCCTGCTGCTGATCTTCGCACCCTGGGTGCTGCAGAAGATGGTGCTGATCAGCAAGCAGCAGAACATCACCTCGATCGCCGACTTCATCGCTGCGCGCTACGGCAAGTCGCAGACCCTGGCCGTAGTGGTGGCGCTGATCTGCCTGGTCGGGGTGCTGCCCTACATCGCTTTGCAGCTCAAAGGCATCGTGCTCGGTGTCAACCTGCTGATCGGCGCGAATGCCGACGCCACCGGCACCCGCGTACAGGACACCGCGCTGGTGGTGTCGCTGGTACTGGCGCTGTTCGCCATCGTCTTTGGCACGCGCAGCCTCGACGTGACCGAACACCACCGCGGCATGGTCCTTGCCATCGCGTTCGAGTCGCTGATCAAGTTGCTGGCCTTCCTCGCCGTCGGCGTGTTCGTGGTGTTCAACCTTTACGACGGGTTTGACGACCTGTTCACCCAGGCACGCCAGTCGGTGCTGCTGGACAGCTACTGGCAGGAGACGATCAACTGGCCATCGATGGTGGTGCAGACCGCCGTGGCGATGATGGCGATCATCTGCCTGCCCCGGCAGTTCCACGTGACCGTGGTGGAGAACATCGAGCCACAGGACATGCGCCTGGCGCGCTGGGTGTTCCCGATGTACCTGGCCCTGGCCGCGCTGTTCGTGGTGCCCATTGCCTTGGCCGGGCAAATGCTGCTGCCAGGTGCGGTGATTTCCGACTCCTTCGTGATCAGCCTGCCGTTGGCCGAAGCGCACCCGAGCCTGGCCTTGCTGGCCTTCATCGGCGGTGCCTCAGCCGCCACCGGCATGGTCATCGTCGAGGCCGTGGCGTTGTCGACCATGGTTTCCAATGACATGCTGCTGCCGTGGCTGTTGCGCCGCAATAACGCCGAGCGGCCCTTCGAGGTATTCCGCCACTGGATGCTGTCGGTGCGCCGGGTGACCATCGTGGTCATCCTGCTGCTGGCCTATGTCAGCTATCGCCTGCTTGGCTCTACCGCGAGCCTTGCAACCATCGGCCAGATTGCCTTCGCCGCCGTGACTCAACTCACTCCAGCCATGCTCGGTGCGCTGTACTGGAAGCAAGCCAACCGCCGTGGCGTGTTCGCCGGCCTCGCAGCGGGTATCTTCCTGTGGTTCTACACCCTGGTGCTGCCGATCGCCGCCCACAGCCTGGGCTGGTCGCTGCAGCTGTTCCCGGGCCTGGCGTGGCTGCACGGCAACCCGCTGGGCCTGCCGATCACGCCGCTCACACAGGGGGTGGTGCTGTCACTGGCGGGCAACTTCACCTTGTTCGCCTGGGTCTCGATGCTGTCACGCACGCGCGTGTCGGAACACTGGCAGGCCGGGCGCTTCATCGGCCAGCAGACCAGTGCCCGCCCCAACGGCAAACCGCTGCTGGCGGTGCAAATCGATGACCTGCTGACGCTGGCCTCACGCTTTGTCGGTGAGGAACGTGCCCGGCAAAGCTTCATCCGCTTTGCCTATCGCCAGGGCAAAGGCTTCAACCCCAACCAGAACGCTGACGGCGACTGGATCGAACACACCGAGCGCCTGCTCGCCGGGGTGCTCGGCAGCTCCTCGACCCGCGCAGTGGTCAAAGCGGCCATCGAAGGCCGCGACATGCAGCTTGAAGACGTCGTGCGAATCGCCGACGAAGCCAGCGAAGTGCTGCAGTTCAACCGCGCGCTGCTACAAGGCGCCATCGAGAACATCAACCAGGGCATCAGTGTGGTCGACCAGAACCTGCATCTGGTGGCCTGGAACCGCCGCTACCTGGAGCTGTTCAACTACCCCGACGGATTGATCAGCGTGGGCCGGCCGATCGCCGACATCATCCGCTACAACGCTGAACGCGGCCTGTGCGGCCCTGGCGAGGCACAGGTGCATGTGGCGCGGCGCCTGCACTGGATGCGCCAAGGCCGTGCGCATTCGTCCGAGCGGCTGTTCCCCAATGGCCGGGTGATTGAGCTGATCGGCAACCCGATGCCCGGGGGCGGTTTTGTCATGAGCTTCACCGACATCACCCCGTTCCGCGAGGCCGAACAGGCGTTGCGCGATGCCAACGAGCGCCTTGAACAACGGGTGGCCGAACGCACCCACGAGCTGTCGCAACTGAACCAGGCCCTGTCGGAGGCCAAAAGCCAGGCCGAAGCGGTCAGCAAGTCCAAGACCCGCTTCCTGGCAGCGGTCAGCCATGACCTGATGCAACCGCTCAACGCCGCGCGGCTGTTCTCCGCCGCCTTGTCGCAGCAGGCCGAGGGCATGAACGACGAGGCCCAACAGTTGGTGCAGCACATGGACAGCTCGCTGCGCTCGGCCGAAGAGCTGATCAGCGACCTGCTGGATATCTCGCGCCTGGAAAACGGCAAGATCACCCCGGACACCAAGCCGTTTGCCCTGAACGAGCTGTTCGATACGCTGGGTGCCGAGTTCAAGGTCCTGGCCGCCGAGAAGGGGCTGGAGTTCCGCCTGCGCGGTAGCCGCCTGCGCATCGACAGTGACATGAAACTGTTGCGCAGGGTGCTGCAGAACTTCCTTACCAATGCGCTGCGTTACGGCAAGAGCCCGATCCTGCTGGGCGCCCGGCGCCAGGGCGAACAGCTGTGGCTGGAAGTCTGGGACCGCGGCCCGGGCATCGCCGACGACAAGCTGCAGGTCATCTTCCAGGAATTCAAGCGCCTGGACAGCCACCAGACCCGCGCCGAAAAGGGCCTGGGGCTGGGCCTGGCGATTGCCGATGGCCTGTGCCGGGTGCTCGGCCACACGCTGCAGGTGCGCTCATGGCCCGGCAAAGGCACCGTGTTCCGCGTCAACGTACCGATCGCCCGCCAGGCGGTAACCGCGCCGAGCGCGCCGGTGGAGCAAGTCAGCCAGCCCCTGGCCGGGCTACAGGTACTGTGCATCGACAACGAAGACAGCATCCTGATCGGCATGAACAGCCTGCTCAGCCGTTGGGGCTGCCAGGTGTGGACAGCGCGCAACCGCGCCGACTGCGAGGCATTGCTGGCGCAGGGCATGCGCCCGCATCTGGCGCTGGTGGACTATCACCTGGATGACGGCGAAACCGGAACCGGGCTGATGGGCTGGCTACGCGCCCGCCTGGGCGAGCCGGTGCCTGGGGTGGTGATCAGCGCCGACGGCAGCAAGGAAACCTTGGCCACGGTTCATGCCGCCGGCCTCGATTACCTGGCCAAGCCGGTCAAGCCCGCGGCCTTGCGCGCACTGCTCAATCGCCATCTGAGCCTGGTTCAGTAACCGCCTCGTCCGGCAACCTTTCATCCGTCAGCGCCCGCTCCAGCAAGTCGGCCGGCAGGCTCTTGCTGGCACGGGCGCCGAGCAGCTTGAGCTGCTCACTGCGGCTGACCAGATTGCCACGCCCTTCACAGAGTTTGTTGCGCGCTGCGGCATAGGCCTTGTCGACCTGCTGCAGGCGATTGCCCAGCTCGTCAAGGTCCTGGATGAACAGCACGAACTTGTCATACAGCCAACCGGCGCGTTCGGCGATCTCGCGGGCGTTCTGCCCCTGGCGTTCTTGCTTCCATAAGCTGTCGATGACCCTCAGGGTAGCGAGCAAAGTGGTCGGGCTGACGATCACGATCTGCCGGTCGAAGGCCTCCTGGAACAGGTTCGGCTCGGCCTGCAGGGCTGCCGAGAACGCGGCCTCGATGGGCACGAACAACAGCACGAAATCCAGGCTGTGCAGGCCTTCCAGGCGGCTGTAGTCCTTGCTCGACAGCCCTTTCACGTGGCTGCGCAGCGACTGTACGTGCTGCTTGAGCGCGCTTTCATCATTGCTGCTGACGAACTGCTGGTAGGCAGTGAGGCTGACCTTGGCATCGACCACCACCTGCTTGTCACCCGGCAACATGATCAGTACGTCTGGCTGGAAGCGCTCGCCATCGGCGCTCTTGAGGCTGACCTGGGTCTGGTACTCGCGGCCCTTTTCCAGCCCGGCATGCTCCAGCACACGTTCGAGAATCAACTCACCCCAGTTGCCCTGGGTTTTCTGGCCCTTGAGCGCCTGGGTAAGGTTGGTGGCTTCGTCGGACAGGCGCAGGTTGAGTTGCTGCAGGCGCTCCAGTTCCTTGCCCAGCGAAAAGCGCTCACGGGCTTCCTGCTGGTAGCTTTCCTCGACACGCTTTTCGAAGGCCTGGATGCGCTCCTTGAGCGGGTCGAGCAACTGACCCAGGTGCTGCTGGCTGGTCTGGGCAAAACGCTGCTCGCGTTCGTCGAAGATCTTCGTGGCCAGCTCGGCGAACTGCGCACGCAGGGTATCGCGGGCTTCCTGCAGGTCTTCAAGGCGCTGCTGATGGCTATCCTGCTGCTCACGCAGCTCAGCTTCCAGGCGTGCTGCCTGGGCCTCCAGGCGACGCAGTTCAGCTTCCCGGTTGACGCGCTCGAGGTGCCAGGCGTGGGCGGCGTCACGGGCATTGTCGCGGTCAATCTGCAGCAGCTCGAGTTCGCGGCCCTGGGCGGCCAGTTGGGCCTGCTTGAGCGTGTTGGCTTCGCTCAGGTCACTGACCTCGTCCCGGCTGGCATCCAGTTGCGCCTGTAGGCCCGCCTGCGCCAGCAGGGCCCCATTGAGGCGCTCTTCTAGCAAGGCCCGCTCGCCTTGGCGGGCAGCCTGGCGGCGCTGCACATGCATGACCCAAACAAGGCAAGGCAAGGCGCCTGCCACCAAGCCCAGCACAATGCTGGTCAGATCCACTGCCATGCTTACCCCGAACAGTCTGTCGCAAATGAGGTGCAGCTTAACAGTCCGTTTGTTCCTGCGCCTGCCCAGGCTCACTGGCCTGGCAGAGCCGCGCATACTCCAGTTGCGCACGGCGGTCGCCGGCGCGCGCCGCCTGGCGCAGCAGTTCATGACCGATGCGCCTGTCACGGGAATTGCCGCAATCGCGGCAGAGCATCTGCCCCAACCGGCTCTGGGCCACTACCACGCCCTCCCGAGCCGGCTGTTTGAGCAGGCGTCCGGCCAGATGCTTGACCTGAGGCTTCTCGCCCAGGCGCGGGTTGTCCAGCAGCCATAGGGCCACTTTCAATGAAAAGCCTTTGGACGAAGGGGCTGATGAAGAAACAGCGGGTTCGGTGGGGGATTTACCGCGAAATTTCATGACAAACAGAGAAGGCAATTCGAAAGGCGCGTCACTCTACCCTTTTTTTCATGTCGTGGCCCGACGATTTTCTGAGTCCGGAAAGAAATTTCGATGATCTTTTCTTGACGTTCCCAAGTGGATGACCGGCGGGTCTGCCGCTGCCTGATGATTGTCGGACAGTTCTGTAATTTGCTGGCACTACCGTCCTAGAGCAAGCGCTCGGGACAATCCACAGTTCCTGTGGATAACTCGGTGGACAACCCCCCAAACCACCCCGCAAACCCGCGTGAAACGGGGCTTGCAGTCAAACTGACGATTTTTTCACCAGCAAAAAATAGTGTTTTTTTTCATTGACTTAAGGTACCAGTCAAGGCATTGGCAGGCTTAGCGGGGGGTGTCGCCAAGCTGTTACAAGTCACGCCTCGTATGTGAACAAGTGCACCGAAAACCTGCATTTGAATGCACGAAATTGGTACATCCAGCCGGTTGTGGGCCATTTGCCCCCTCTTCACACAACGCAAAAGAAACGCCATACTGCACGGCTTACCTGAAGAAATGTGACAAAGCTTGCAAAGTACCCAAGCTTCCGGTAAGGTGCGCCTCGTTAGTACCAAGCTGAAAGTCAATTCTGGCCAGAAGCGTCCTTGCAGGCCTGCTCCCCCCAAGAGCAACACTGCTGAAACCAGGACCGGCCCTTTCGATGATTCACTCACCAGCCTTGCGCTGTTCAGCACGAATCACGTGACAGATTGATCAGGATTCCATACCGATGGCCTAGAACCTTGGCCCCGGCATGCTGCCTGCCCTCTGAAGTACCTACCAGTCAGCCCAAGCGCCCACTTTATGATTGCGCCCCCTCTGGCTGCCCTGTTCCAGTCAGGTTCGTTCGTCCCTTAATAAAGGCGTCACTGGAACGTTTCTATCATGCACGGATCATAATCCCCGTGTTTAAAGCAGGAACATCCAACAATATGCAAACTCATCATCAAATTCAGGCTGCCATTGGCACCCTTTCCCAGGCCTTCTCGCCGTTGAAGTGCCTTATCACTGCCCCACGCAAGGGCAACTTCAGCTTCACCCTGGTGGACGAGCACGGCGTTGCCTGCCACACCGAACGCCTGTACCCAGAACAGTACAGCCGCTCGGAACCGCTGCAGGCCGTCATTGCCCGGACGCGCCAGTCGCTCACTGCGTGAGCGGCGAATACCGTAGCATTCAGCTGTTGAATGCAGTAAACGGTAAGCTACCTGATCGTTCTTGGCCTAATTGCCGCAGGGCATATAGCGCCGAACGTCAGGCAGCAATCGATTTAAAAACAGCCCTTTACACCACGATTATCACACTACACTTCAACTCGAGCGGCCCTTGCCGCTTCCGGCGGGCCTGATCACTCACCAGCTGCCAAGCTCCCACGCCCGTCGGCCCCTTACTGCTCGAGGGCATCATGGGTATTGCGGCGAATGAATTGTGTCAGTATGTGATTCGACCAACCTTGGTCTACCTCAATCGTCATTGCGCCAGTGCCGAAGCCCTTTTGCTGGGCATCGCGGCCAGCCAGTCGGCACTCGGTTCGGCGTTGCATGATCGCCGCGGCCATGGCCTGTACCGTATTGGCGAGCATCGCCATCGGGCGGTCTGGGACGATTTTCTCGCCCGTGACCCTGAGCTGGCCAGCCTGGTTCGCGGCCTGGCGAGCCAGCATGCCTTCCTGGGCGGCCCGCACCTGGAACTGGCAGTCAACCTGCGCTACTCCACCGCCATTGCCTGGATGCTGATCGAGGCTCAAGCCACACCCCTGCCTGCCGTTGACGACCTGCTAGGCCAGGCGCGAATCTGGCGCCAGATTTTTCACCCCCAAGGTCGTCTGCGCGACTTCACTCAGGCCTGGCATCTGTGTATTGCTCAGAAATTGCCGCAGGCATCTTAAGAAACGTCCTACAGCATTGCCGGAAAAAATGGAATTTTGGTCGGATTGTCCTACAAAACCGCTCTATCTCCTGCGATACAGGCTATGGCGCGGCGCGTGAATTGTTGGTAGCTTTTCGCCCCGGAGATCCCAAGGAGTTTCTAATAATGAAAAAAGTAATGCTCAAAACCTCCCTCGGCTTGGCCGTGGCTTTCGCTTCCAGCCATCTGTTCGCTGCCGGCTTTGCCCTCAATGAACAGAGCATCAGCAGCATGGGGACAGGTTTCGCGGGACGTTCTTCTTCTGCCGAAGATGCCAGTACCGTGTTTGGCAACCCGGCAGGCATGTCACGCCTCAAGCGCGAACAGTTCACCGTGGGCGGCGCAGCCGTCATCGCCAAAACCGATATCTCGGGCCCTGGAAGCAACCTCGGGGGGGAAACCGATGGTGACATGGTGCCTGTAGTCGGCGTGCCGATGGGTTACTACGTCAAACCCATCGATGATCACTGGAGCGTCGGTTTCGGCGTTTATGTACCGTTTGGCCTGGTAACCGACTACGGTAGCGACGATGCCGCGCGCTACTGGGGTAAAAAGAGCCACGTCGAAGTCGTCACCTTCCAGCCCACCGTCAGCTACGCCTTCAACGATAAAGTTTCGATCGGTTTCGGCCCGACCATCAACCGCATCAAGGGCGAACTGGGCTCGAGCCTGATCAACCCGTTCACCCCGGGCAGCAATGACGGTGAAGTGAAGATCAAGGGCGACGATACCGCCATCGGTTACAACATCGGTATCCTGGTGCAAGCCACAGACCGCACCCGCGTAGGCCTGACCTACCACTCCATGGTCGACTACAAGCTCGAAGGCAAGACCCGTGTCAGCACACCATTGATCGGCCCCTTCAACGGCGACAAGTTCGACGCCAGCCTTAAGATCAAGACACCGGAATCGGTCGACCTTTCGGTCACCCATGAGCTCGACGACCAATGGACCCTCTACGCGGGCAGCACCTGGACCCGCTGGAGCCGCCTGGAAGACATCACCGTGCAGAACGATGTTCCGGCACCGCTGGCAGGTTCGGCGTTCGAGACCATCAGCGAAGAGCAGAACTGGCATGACACCTGGGCCCACGCCATTGGCGCGTCCTACAAGGTGAACAAGGAGTGGGTGCTGCGCACCGGCTTTACCGTCGACCAGTCGCCAACCAACAACCACGACCGTTCACCACGCATCCCGACCGGCGATCGCAAGGTGTTCAGCCTGGGTGCGGGCTGGAGCCCGAACGACGACATGACCATCGACGTGGCCTACTCCTACCTGTGGGAGGAAGACACCAAGGTCAACCAGGTCAGCGCCAGCAAAGGCAGCTACCAGGCCAAGTACGAGAACAGCGCTCACGGTGTGGGTGCCTCCCTCACCTACCGCTTCTGATACGTACGGCTGTGTGAACGCCGCCCTTGTGGCTGATGCCAGTCAGTTAGCTTAATCAGGGCTGCTACGCAGCCCATCGCCGGCAAGCCAGCTCCCACAGGGGCCGCGCAGTTCTTGAGGTCTGCGCGGCCCCTGTGGGAGCTGGCTTGCCGGCGATGGCTGCAAATCACAAGCAAAGCAAAAACAAGAGCGCGGGGTTATGGCTGCGATGCAATCGCCTTCTCGATCGCCGCCTTGAACTCAGGATCATCCGGCTTGGTCAGGCTGGAGAAGTTGGCAATCACCTTGCCCTTGCGGTCAACCACGTACTTGTAAAAATTCCACTTCGGAGCACTGCTCTGCTCCGCCAGCCCCACGAACAGCGGGATCGCATCTTTGCCCCGTACCGACTGGGTCTTGGTCATGGTGAACGTCACGCCATAATTGGCATAACAGACCTTGGCCGTCTTCTCGCTGTCGGCATCTTCCTGCTTGAAATCGTTGGACGGTACGCCGAGCATTTCCAGCCCCTGCTCGTTGTACTCTTTGTAGGTACTCTCGAGCCCCTCGAACTGCGGCGCAAACCCGCAATAACTGGCTGTGTTGATCACCACCAACGGCTTGCCGCCAAAACGCTGGCAAAGGTCGACCTCACCCTTGCCACGCAACTCCGGCAGGCTGCCCTGCAGCAATGCCGGGCAATCCGCCGCCCAGGCAGAACCGGCAGCGAACATAACCAGCAACGGCATCATCAACCCATATGCACGCATCAAAAGACTCCTATGCAAGACGATCCTCGAACTTGCAGAGTAGCGCTTAACAAACACCCATGCCCAGTTGCATGAGGGCCATACCGCCCCGATGCCAGCCCCACCACGCCAGCACCAGCAGCAGCGCGCCCCCCAGGGCCAGCAACCCGCCAGCCAGGTAGCGGTTCATGCCGCGCGGGCCTGCAGACGGGCAACAGGCCGCTCACTCACCGGCCAATTGAGTGCTGCAGCCAGCAGACTGAGCAATATCGAAATCTGCCAGACAAGATCGTAATTGCCGGTACGGTCGTACACCACACCCCCAAGCCAACCGCCGAGGAAGGCACCCAGCTGATGGAACAGGAAGACAATGCCGCCCAGCATCGACAGGTTACGCACACCAAATAGCGTGGCCACGGTGCCGTTGGTCAACGGTACGGTCGAAAGCCACAGCAGGCCCATGGCAATGCCGAACAGATAGGCGCTGAACTGGGTCACCGGTGCCCAGAGGAACAGCACGATCACTATCGCACGCAACAGGTACAACGCCGTGAGCAGCCGCGGCTTGGACATGCGTCCACCCAGCCAGCCCGCCGTATAGGTACCTACGATGTTGAACAGCCCGACCAGCGCTAGCACGGTAGTACCGGTGGTTGCCGCCAGGTGCTGGTCGACCAGATAGGCTGGCAAGTGCACGCCGATGAATACCACCTGGAAGCCGCAGACGAAAAAGCCCAGCGCCAGCAGCCAGAAACCAGAGTGCGAGCAGGCTTCATGCAACGCCTGGCCCAACGTCTGTTCGCCACCGTGGGCAGGCAACGGGCGGTCACGCAGCAGCCCGACAAAGGGCACGATCAATGCCACCAGCAGGCCAAGCACCAGCAGCGCTGCCGACCAGCCAAGCCATTCGATCAGGCCCAGAGTGCCGGGCAGCATGGCAAACTGGCCGAACGAGCCTGCTGCGCTGGCAATGCCCATGGCCATGCTGCGTTTTTCAGCCGGTACCGCCCGGCCGACCACGCCCAGAATGACCGAGAACGAGGTGCCCGACAGGCCGATACCAATCAGCAGACCGGCACTGAGTGACAGCGACCAGGCCGAGTCGGCCGTACTCATCAGCAGCAAACCGGCGGTATACAAAATGCCGCCGATGATGACCACCCGCGCCGCGCCCAAGCGGTCGGCCAACGCGCCGGCAAACGGCTGCGCCAACCCCCAGATCAGGTTCTGCAGGGCGATGGCGAACGCGAATACCTCACGGCCCCAACCGAAATCGGCACTCATCGGCGCCAGGAACAAGCCGAAACCGTGCCGGACACCGAGGGACAACGCCAAGATCAACGCCGCCCCCGCCAGTACCCACCCGCTGGTTCGCCAAACCGAAGTCATTGTCGTTATCTCCAGCACATCATAAGGTTATGCGGGTATATACCCGCTTTGAATCAAACTGGATCAAGCCAGTTGCGCCAGCAAGCGCACCAACTGGTCGCGCTGCCCTTCACCCAATCGCTGCACCAACGCCTGCTGTGCCAGCTCCCAGGCTGGGTAAGCTGCTTGCAGGCGGCTCGCCCCCGCGTCCGTCAACAGCACAACACGGTTGCGCTGGTCGTCCCCCTCAGCCAAGGCCACCAAGCCTTCGGCCTCCAGCACCCTCAGGTTGCGGCCAAGGGTGCTACGCTCCAGGCCCATGGCTTCAGCCAGGGTGGTGATACTCGGCCGGTCGAGGCGCTGCAGATGGCGCAGCAGGGAAAACTGGGCGACATTAATGCCAAAACCAACGAGGGCTTCGTCGTAATGCCGGCTCACCCCACGGGCGGCGCGACGCAGATGGGTGCAGATGCATTCACTGGTCAACATGATTACGTGTATATACCCGCACTATGGATGTTGCAAGAAGTTTCAATTGTGCCAAGCAGCCACTCAAGTCGCTAACGCCAGCCCCAACACCACGGTGAGCTCCAGCAACTCCAGCATCGCCCCGGCAGTATCGCCGGTTGTCCCGCCCAACCGCTGACACATCAATCGTCGCAACCACAAGAACACGCCAAGCGCCAGCGCCATCGGCCAGATCGCGCTCCAGCCGCCCAGCAGCAGGCACAGCAGCAGACTGCCCAGCAGCACCCAGCCAGCAGTCTGGCGCGGCAGGTGCTCGGCCAGCGCCTGCCCCAGGCCGCCCGGGCGCACGTAGGGCGTACCAAGGAACAGGCCAAGCATCGCCGCACGCCCCACCACCGGCGCCAGCACCAGCAGCGCACCTGCGCCGCGCTCGACCAGCACCCACAACGCACAGAACTTGAGCAGCAACACCAGCACCAGGGTCACCACCGCAATCGGCCCGCTGCGCGGATCCTTCATGATCTTGAGCGTACGCTCGCGATCGCCGAACCCACCTAGCCAGGCATCAGCACTGTCTGCCAGGCCGTCCAGGTGCAGCGCACCGCTGAGCAGTACCCACAGCGTCAACAGCAACGCCGCGTGCAAAGGTGCCGGCGCGCCTTGCAACAGATGGCTGGCAAGCCACAGCAGCAGGCCGAACAGCAGGCCGACCAGTGGGTAGCACAGCAGTGAGCGCCCCATTTCGCGTGGTTCGGGCATCCCCGACAAGCGTACCGGCAGGCTGCTGAGGAACTGCAGGGCAATCCAGAACGGCAGCATCTCAGCCCACCTCTTCCAGTTGCCCATCTTCATGCAGCCGCAGGCCCATCAGCGCGCCGTGCCCCACTTCGACCTGCAGCAATTGCTCTTTGGGCAGACCACGGGCACGTGCCAACAGCAAGCGCATGACGCCACCGTGGGTGACCAGCAACACCCGCTTGCCGGCATGCTGCTGGTGCAGGCGGGCGACAGCACCCAGCACCCGCTCAGCGAAGGCACTGACGGCCTCACCGCCGGGCGGCGTGTAGCTGTAAGGATCGGCCCAGAAACGCCCGAGCTCATCCGCTTGCGTCTGCATGATCTGCAAGGCGCTGCGCCCTTCCCACTCACCGAAATGCAACTCTTGCAGATCGGCCTCGCGCTGCACCATCAAACCCAGCCGTTCACCCAGCTCATCGGCAAACCGCGCACAGCGCTGCAAGGGTGAGCTGACCAGTACGTCCCAAGCGGCGCGATCACCCAAGGCACTGCGCATCTGCGCCCAGCCCAGCTCGGTGAGAGCATCGTCCAGGCTGCCGCGCAAGCCGCCACCCTGTTCGGTTTCGCCGTGGCGCAGCAAGTCGAGGATCATACCGGGCGGTCCGCTACGGCTGCTTCGGCAAAGGTCGCCATCTGCCCGTGCAGCACGCAGGCCAGGCGCAACAGTGGCACCGCCAGCGCCGCACCGCTGCCCTCGCCCAGGCGCAGACCCAGGGCCAGCAGCGGCTCGGCCTGCAAGGCATCGAGCAACGCCTTGTGCCCTGGCTCGGCACCTTGGTGGGCAAACAGCAACCAGGCCCGGCACTGCGGGTTGAGGCGCACGGCTACCAGCGCGGCGACGCTGCAGATGAAACCGTCCACCAGCACTGCAATGCCCTGCTGTGCACAGGCCAGATAGGCGCCGGCCAGAGCGGCGATCTCAAAACCACCCACACAGCCCAGCGCCTGCAGCGGGTCGTCGGCACGCAGGCCATGCAGCACCAGGGCACGCTCGATCACTTCAGCCTTGTGGCGTACGCCAGCGGTGTCCAGGCCAGTGCCCGGGCCACTCAGCTCGCGCGCCGGGCAGCCCAGCAGCGTGCTGGCCAGCGCCGCAGCAGCCGTGGTGTTGCCGATGCCCATCTCGCCACCGATGAACAGCTGCGCGCCGCTCTGGGCAGCGCGCAGGACGCTGTCTCGGCCGGCTTGCAGGGCTGAGCGCAGCTGCACCTCGGTCATCGCCGGCTGGCGGGCGAAGTTGGCGGTACCGCTCCCCAGGCGCAGGTGGCGAACACCCGGCAATTCCAGATGTGGGTCGATGGTGCCGAGATCGACCACTTCCAGGCTTGCCTGCAGTTGGCGCGCCAGCACGCTGATCGCCGCGCCGCCGCCGACGAAATTGCGCAGCATCTGCCCGGTCACCGCCTGCGGATAGGCCGAAATACCCTCCTCGACCACGCCATGATCACCGGCGAAAATAGTGATGGCGACCTGATCCAGGTTCGGTCGTTCAACCCCCTGCAGCCCGGCCAGGTGCACTGCCAGGGCTTCCAGCTGGCCGAGCGATCCGGCAGGTTTGGTCAGCTGCTGTTGACGGGCGCGGGCCTGGTCCATGGCGGCGGTATCGAGAGGTTGGCAGGCGTCACGCCACCAGGTCGGGTTCATAGAGCAGGTCCTTTGAGCATCAGGGGCAGGCCGGCGACGGTGAATACCACCCGCTGGCAACGTTCGGCGACGGCCTGGTGCAGCCAGCCGGCCTGGTCGACATAGCGCCGGGTCAGCTCGCCCATGGGCACTACGCCCAGGCCGGTTTCATTGCTGACCAGAATGATCACGCCGGGCAATTGCACCAGGCAGTCGAGCAATGCATCGCGCTCTTGGGCCAGGCGCTGAACGTCATCGAGCATCAGCAGATTGGTCAGCCACAGGGTCAGGCAGTCCACCAGCAGGCAGCGCCCCTCAGCCGCTTCGGCACGCAGCACGCCAGCCAGGGCGAGCGGCTCTTCGATCAGCGCCCAATCGCTTGGCCGGCGCTGGCGGTGCAGGCGTACCCGTTCGTTCATTTCGCCATCCAGGGGTTCGCTGGTGGCGATATAGGTCACCGGCAGGCCGCTGTCGGCTGCCAATTGCTCGGCCAGGCGGCTCTTGCCCGAGCGGGCACCGCCGAGGATCAGGTTGCGCATGTCAGGCGACCCCACAAAGTTTTCGCAGATGCGCGGTGTCCAGGTGCTTTTCCACCAGGTCGGCCAGGCGCTCGATATCCCGCTCGCGCAGGGCCTCATAATCGATCTGCTGCACGTCCGCCAGGCCCGCCCAGCGCAGCAGCGCTGCGCACGACTGGCTGCCTTCGAACAGGCCATGCAGGTAAGTGGCGAGGATCTGCCCGTCGGCACTGATGGCGCCGTCGCTGCGGCCATCGGCCAGTTGCACGGCAGGGCGCTGCAGCGCAGGGCCTTGCGTGACGCCGGCATGGATCTCGTAACCGGCCACGGGCGACTGTTCGAGGCTCAAAGCCCCCGCCACGTTGCGCAACTGCTTCTGGGCCTCAAGCACCGTGGCGTAATCGAGCAGGCCCAGCCCCGGGCTGGACCCGGCAGGCCCCTCGAGGCCGAGCGGATCATGCACCTCACGGCCCAGCATCTGCAGGCCACCACAGATACCGATGAGCTTACCGCCGTAGCGCAGGTGCCGGGCGATGGCGGTGTCCCAACCGCGCTCGCGCAGTTGCGCCAGATCGCCACGCACGCTTTTGGAGCCAGGCAGGATGATCAGGTCGGCAGGCGGAATCGGCTGGCCAGGGCCGATGAACTGCAGGTCCACCTGGGGGTGCAGGCGCAACGGGTCGAAGTCGGTGTGGTTGCTGATGCGCGGCAGCACCGGCACGATCACCTTGAGCACGCGCTCATCCTTGGCCCCCTGGCGTACATCGATGCCGTCTTCGGCCTCCAGGTGCAGGTCGGTGACATAAGGCAGCACACCCAACACCGGCTTGCCCGTGCGCTGCTCCAGCCAGTCCAGGCCTGGCTGCAGCAGGGCGATGTCGCCACGGAAACGGTTGATGACGAAGCCCTTGACCCGGGCCTGCTCGGTCGGCGACAGCAGTTCCAGGGTACCGACCAGGTGGGCGAAGACGCCGCCGCGATTGATGTCGGCAACCAGAATCACCGGGCAGTCGACCGCTTCGGCAAAACCCATGTTGGCGATGTCACCCGCACGCAGGTTGATCTCGGCAGGCGAGCCCGCACCTTCGACCATCACCACCGGGTACTCGCCACTGAGGCGCTGATGGGAAGCCAGCACCGCCTGCATGGCGATAGCCTTGTAGTCGTGATAGGCCACCGCGTTCATGCTGGTGACCGCGCGGCCATGGATGATGACCTGGGCGCCGGTGTCACTGTTGGGCTTGAGCAGCACCGGGTTCATGTCGGTGTGCGGCGCCAGCCGGCAAGCCTGGGCCTGCACCGCCTGGGCGCGACCGATCTCGCCGCCGTCGGCAGTCACCGCGCTGTTGAGTGCCATGTTCTGCGGTTTGAACGGCACCACGGCCACCCCCTGGCGCAGCAGCCAACGGCACAGGGCGGTAACCAGCGTGCTCTTGCCGGCATCGGAGGTGGTGCCTTGCACCATGAGGGTGGTCATGCCGTTTCCTTCTGATAATCGGCCAGGGCCTGGGCCAGGCGCTGCTCTTCAGCGGCGCTGGCGGGCAGGCCCAGGCGCACGGCAGGTGGCTGTTCGAACAGGCGCACCAGGATGCCGCGGCGGGCAAGAAAGTCATGCAAGTGCGCTGCGTGCTCACAGCGTACGTACTGGAACAGGTCGCAACCACCCGCGGGTGTCAGGCCGGTGCTTTCCAGCAGCGTGGCAAGCCGTTGGCTGGCGTGGGCACAGCGCTCGATCTGCAGCGGGTGCGCTGCCAGGTTGGCGAAACACGCCTGGGCCAGCACCCGGGTCGGGCCGCTGACGGTCCATGGGCCAAGCAGGTCGGCCAGGCGCCGCAACAACGGCAGTTCGGCCGCCACGCAGCCCAGCCGCACACCCGCCAGGCCAAAGAACTTGCCGAACGAGCGCAGCACAATCAGCCCCGGCCGGTCGGCACAACCGACCACGCTGTGCTCGGGCGTGTTGTCCATGAAGGCTTCATCGACCACCAACCAGCCGCCACGCTCGGCCAAGCGGGCATGCCATGCAAGCAGGCGGTTGGGGGGCACGCGATGACCGGTCGGGTTGTTCGGGTTGACCAGCACCAGCACATCGAGGCTGTCCAGATACGCCTCGACCAGGCTTTCATCCAGCTCGATCAGCTGATGCCTGGCCCGTTGCCAGGCCTGCGGATGCTCGGCATAACACGGCGACAGCACCCCCACGCGACCGCTCGGGCGCAGATGCGGCAGGGCCTGGATCGCTGCTTGCGAGCCCGCTACCGGCAGCAACTGGCCAACACCGTAATACTGTCGGGCCGCCTCTTCGAGACCGTCTTCGGTCTCGGGCAGTCGCGCCCAGGCGTGCGCCGGGATCGGCGGCACCGGGTAAGCCCACGGCGCAATACCGCTGGACAGGTCGAGCCAGTCCTCCCGTGCAATCCCGTATTGCCGTACTGCCTTGAGCAGTCGGCCGCCATGTTCAAGCATTGCAGTAGGCTCCCACGCAGATCACCAGCAACCACAACCACACGCCACGCTGCACCAGGGCCCAGCCGCGCTCGATGGCACCGGCATCGGCCATCGGCCCTTCGCCCAGGCGCGGGCGCTCGTGCAGCTCGCCGTGATACACCGCCGGGCCACCGAGTTCGACACCCAGCGCACCGGCACCGGCCGCCATCACCGGCCCGGCGTTGGGGCTGTCCCACAACGGCCCCTGGTTGCGCCAGCAGGCCAGGGCCAGGCGGGTTTTGCCGAGCAAGGCGTAGGTCAGTGCCACCAGCCTTGCGGGAACATAGTTGAGTACATCGTCGATGCGCGCCGCGCACCACCCGAAGCGTTCAAAACGTTCATTGCGGTAGCCCCACATGGCATCCAGAGTATTGCTCAGGCGGTACAGGACCACGCCCGGAGCGCCGGCCACGATGAACCAGAACAGCGCGGCGAACACCGCATCGCTGCCGTTCTCCAGCACCGATTCGGTTGCGGCCCTGGCCACGGCCGGCTCATCGAGCTCGCGGGTCTCGCGGCTGACCAGGTAACCGACGCGGCGCCTCGCCTCCTCCAGATCACCCTGGCGCAAGGCACTGGCTACCGGCAGCACATGCTCGCCAAGGCTGCGCAGGCCCAGCGCGCAATACAGCGCCAGCACGTCTACCAGCCAGCCAATATAGGGCAGCCAGGAGAGAATCAGCGCCACCAGAGTCAAGGGCACCACTGCCAGGAACCAGGCACTCACGCCATGGCTGCGCCAACCGCGCCCACCGGCATTCAGGCGCTGCTCCAGGCTCGACGCCAGGTTACCGAAGGCCACCAGCGGATGGCGCCGCTGCGGCTCGCCGAACAATGCATCCAGGGCCACGCCGGCCACGGTCAGCAAGGCGACGCTCATGGGCGCTCTCCCCATTGGTTTTCATAGAGCATGTCGCTCAGGGGCCGTGCTTCGGCCCAGTTTTCCATCACCAGCATGGGTGCCGGATAGAATTCGGCGACAGGCCCCAGGCACAGCACCGCCACCGGTTTGGCACCGGCAGGCATCCCCAGCAGCGCGGCCAGTGCCTGTGGGTCGAACAGCGAGACCCAGCCCAGCCCCAGCCCTTCAGCGCGGGCCGCCAGCCACAGGTTCTGAATAGCGCAGGCGAGCGAGGCGAGGTCCATTTCGGGCAAGGTCCGGCGGCCGAAAATGTGAGGCTCGCGGTTATCCATCAACGCCGCCACCAACACTTCGGCGCAGTCGTTGATGCCTTCTACCTTGAGCTTCATGAAATCGCCGGTGCGCTCGCCCAAGGCGTGTGCAGTGCGCACCCGCTCCTCCTCCACCAACGCCTGAATACGCCCGCGCAGCTCACTCTGACTGATGCGAATGAAACGCCAAGGCTGCATCAGGCCAACGCTGGGGGCCTGGTGCGCGGCAGCGAGCAGGCGGCCGAGCACTTCAGGCGCAACGCTGCCGCCGGCGAAGTGGCGCATGTCGCGGCGCTCGCCGATTGCCCGGTAGACGGCCGCGCGTTCGGCATCACTGAAGGCGTGCTCGCTCATGGCCGCAACAGCGCTGCCGCCGCCTCAGGGTTGGAGGGGAAATAGAAGTGCACATAGGATGCAGTGAGCCGCCCAAGGCGATAGACCGCCTCGTTGCCGCGCCCGCCGTTGGGGCTCAGGCCGCGGGCAATGGGCTGCAGTTCGGTGCTGGTCAGCGAGTGGTGGTAGGTGTGGCCGCGCAGGGTGCCTTCGGGCAGTTCCACAGCCTGCAGGGCCAGCGCCGCCAGGCGTTTCTGCATGGTCGCCTCGCCGGGCAGCAGGCCAAGTAGCGCTGCACGCTCACCGGCCACATCGGTCAGGGCATCGAGCAGGTAAAGCATGCCGCCGCACTCGGCCAGCAACGGCTTGCCTGCCCCGTGGTGCGCACGGATCGCGGCGCACATCGGTGCGTTGGCGGCCAGCGCATGGTGATGCAGCTCAGGGTAGCCGCCCGGCAGGTACAGGCTGTCCACGACGGGCAGCTCGCGGTCGTGCAGCGGCGAGAAGAACGCCAGCTGTGCGCCCAGGTTGCGCAGCAGGTCGAGGTTGGCGCCGTAGGTGAAGGCAAACGCTTCGTCCCGGGCGATGCCAATGCGCACACCCGCCAGCGAGGCGGTGCAGGACGGTACGTCCGGCGCGGCGAATGCCACCGGCGGCGGCAATGCGGCATCGCAGCTGCTGCCCAGTGCTTGGGCGGCAGCGTCCAGGCGCGCATCCAGGTCATTCAGCTCGCTGGCCTGAACCAACCCCAAGTGGCGGCTGGGCAGCTCGATACCGCGCTCGCGCGACAGCCCGCCGTACCAGCGCAGGCCTTCGGTCAGGCTACCTTCGAGCAACTGCGCATGGCGCAGGCTGCCGACACGGTTGGCTAGCACGCCAGCGAACGGCAGGTCGGCCTGGTAGCGCGCCAGCCCCAGGGCCAGTGCACCAAAGGTCTGGGCCATGGCCGTACCATCGATCACGGCAAGAACCGGCACGCCGAAGTGGCGCGCCAGGTCGGCACTGGAAGGAGTGCCGTCGAACAGGCCCATAACGCCCTCGATCAGGATGAGGTCGGCCTCACCCGCAGCGTCCCACAGCAGGCGCCGGCTTTCCTGCGCACCGATCATCCACAAGTCGAGCTGGTACACCGGCGCCCCGCTGGCACGCTCGAGGATCATCGGGTCGAGAAAATCAGGCCCGCATTTGAATACACGGACCTTGCGCCCCAGGTTACGGTGCAAGCGGGCCAGAGCCGCGGTCACGGTGGTCTTGCCCTGGCCAGATGCCGGTGCTGCGATCAGAACGGCTGGGCAGTGGCGCGCCTGACTCACAGTTCGACGCCCTTCTGCGCGCGAATACCCGCCTGGAAGGCATGCTTGAGCATGCCCATCTCGGTGACGGTGTCGGCCAGCTCGACCATTTCGGGCTTGGCCGCGCGGCCAGTGACGATCACATGCTGCATGGGGGGACGCGCCTGGATGTCGCCTAGCACCTGATCGAGGTCGAGGTAGCCGTGCTTGAGGGCGATGTTCAGCTCGTCGAGCACCACGAACTGGACGCTCGGGTCCTGCAGCAGCTGGCGCGAAACCGCCCAGGCTGCCTCAGCAGCGGCGATGTCGCGCTGGCGGTCCTGGGTTTCCCAGGTAAAGCCTTCGCCCATCACGTGGTAGCGCACCTGCTCGGGGAAGCGCCGGAAGAACAGCTCCTCGCCGGTGCTGTTGCGGCCCTTGATGAACTGCACCACACCACACTGCATGCCATGGCCCAGGGCGCGGGCGAGCATGCCGAACGCCGAGCTGCTCTTGCCCTTGCCATTGCCGGTCAGCACCAGCAGCAGGCCGCACTCATTAGGGGAATTGGCGATGCGCTCGTCGATGATCGCCTTCTTGCGCTGCATGCGCGCCAGGTGGCGTTCGTCGCGTTCGGTGGTTTCGCTCATGGGGGTCTCCGCAGGCTGTCGCCCCGCAAAATACGGCGACAGGTCGATAGGCGGGCAGACGGAGAACGCGCAGGAGCCGTGGCCAGACGCCACGGTGCACCGCGCATCACCCTCCGTGATGCCGTTGGCAGTGACAGGCCGGTCTCCGGGCTCGTGAGCGGGCGTTAGCCCGGGCCTGCGCGCCTTCCCGGATACTGTCACCCAGTGGCCGTGCGCGGCTTTTGACTCACCTACCGTTGCGGGGGCAGCGCCGGACTCGCACCTTGCAGGCGCACACCGGCTTCCCAGTTTCACCCTGCCCAGACGGGCTGGCAGGGCACCTGAAACACGCGCGAAGGTTAGAGTGTTGCATCGGGAGCGTCAATCGAAGGGGGGGATTTGGCGGCGATCTTGTGTCGGTTTCATTGGGCCCATCGCCGGCAAACCGGCAATGGGGCCCTCAGCCTCAGCGACGAATCAGCGCCAGCACCGCATCGGTCACCTCGCGAGTGGTCGCCTTGCCTCCCAGGTCCGGGGTGTGCACACCACTTTCGGTCACGGCCTCGATGGCCGCCATCAGTTCACGAGCGGCGCCCTGCTCACCGAGGTGCTCAAGCATCATGACCGCCGTCCAGAAGGTCGCGATGGGGTTGGCCACGCCCTTGCCGGTGATATCGAACGCCGAACCGTGGATGGGCTCGAACATCGACGGGAAGTCACGGTTCGGGTTGAGGTTGGCTGTAGGCGCGATGCCCAGGCTGCCGGATAACGCGGCGGCCAGGTCCGAAAGAATGTCGGCATGCAGGTTGGTGGCAACCACGACATCCAGTTGCTCCGGCTTGAGGACCATGGTTGTGGTCACAGCGTCCACCAGCTCGCGAGTGGTGCGCACATCCGGATAGTCCTTGGCCACCTCTTCGAACACTTCATCCCACAGCACCATACCGTGGCGCTGTGCGTTGGACTTGGTCACCAGCGTCAGGTGCTTCGCCGGCCGCGTGCGGGCCAGATCGAAAGCAAAGCGGTGAATGCGCTCGATACCGACACGCGTGAACGTCGAGACCTCGGTCGCTACTTCGATCGGCAGGCCTTGATGGACACGACCGCCACTGCCGGAGTATTCCCCTTCGGAGTTCTCGCGCACGATCACCCAGTCGATAGCCTTACCCTTGGCCAATGGGCTGCTCACCCCTGGCAGCACGCGGGCGGGGCGCACATTGGCATACTGATCGAAGCCTTGGCAGATCGGCAGGCGCAGGCCCCACAGTGACACATGGTCCGGCACAGCCTGGCTGCCCACGGCACCGAAGAAAATCGCGTCGAAGCGCTTGAGTTGCTCCAGCCCGTCTTCTGGAATGTACTGACCTTCACGCAAGTAGCGTTCCGAGCCCCAATCGAAATGCTCGAAATCAATGGCGAAATTACCCCGTTTGGCAGCAAGCGCCTGTAGCACCTCGACCCCCGCCGCGATGACCTCGACGCCGATGCCATCACCCGCAATTGCCGCAATCTTGTAGCTGCTCATGTCTGGACTCCATTTCTTGTTGTGGCCCGCCGGGGTTGTGCTGGCGGGGATGAGCCGAGTATATGTAGTGAAGCCAGGGCAGCAGTTAACCCTGATTTACCTCTTAAGTAACCATGGGTTAATGATGAATCCGACACAGGACCTGGGCTTCTTCCACCTGTTGGCCAAGCAAGGCAGCCTGGCCGCAACCGCGCGTGAACTGGGCGTTACACCGCCAGCGGTGAGTAAACGTCTGGCTGCGCTGGAGGCACGCCTGGGGGTGCGCCTGGTCAACCGCACTACCCGCTCGATGAGCCTGACCGCCGAGGGTGAGCTGTACGTTGCCCACGCGGCGCGCATTCTTGCTCAGGTCGACGAAGTGGAGCAGCTGATCGGCAGGCACCGCGCCGAGCCCAAAGGCTTGATTCGGGTGAACGCCTCGCTGGGGTTCGGCCGCCGTTACATTGGCCCGGCATTGGCCGACTTCTATGCCCGCTACCCGGACATCGAAGTGCAGCTGGAGATCAGCGACCACCCGCTGGACCTGGCCAGCCACGGCTTTGACCTGGGGATTCGCTTCGGCACCTTGCCTGATGCATCCTTTCATGCCCGCAAGATCGCCTCCAACCGCCGCCTGCTGTGCGCCTCGCCGCTGTACCTGGAGAAGCACGGGGCGCCAACCAAGCTGTCGGACCTGGCCCGGCACAACTGCATTTTCCTGCGCCAGAACGAGTCGCCCTATGGGGTATGGACCTTCACCAATGGCGGCCGCACCCAGAACATCAAAGTACAGGGCGCACTCAGCTGCAACGACGGTGAAGTAGCACTGAACTGGGCACTGCAGGGCCATGGCATCCTGCTGCGCGCCGAGTGGGACATCGCCCGCTATGTGCGTAGCGGGCGTCTGAGGCTTTTACTGGAAGACCAGACCCCCACCCGCGCCGACGTCTATGCGGTTTACCCGCAGCAACTGCACTTGTCGGCACGGGTAAGGCGCCTGATCGACTTTCTGATCGAGCGGTTCGAG
Organism: Pseudomonas putida; assembly: GCF_016406145.1. Classification (NCBI taxonomy): domain Bacteria; kingdom Pseudomonadati; phylum Pseudomonadota; class Gammaproteobacteria; order Pseudomonadales; family Pseudomonadaceae; genus Pseudomonas; species Pseudomonas putida. The sequence continues at coordinate 1,360,528 of NZ_CP066306.1, read as the reverse complement.
CGTATCGACCACCTTGAGCTGGAAGAGGTCAGCTGAACCGACTGCACAGGATTCATGGGCGACCTGATAGCGGTACGCAGGGTGCGAAGGCACCTTCGCACCTGGCCCAGATCAAGGGTTATGCGCCAGATGCCCTTGAGTGATCACCCGTTTTGCCTGCAGGTAGGCCTTGGACCAGTAACTGTTGGACAGGTAATCCAGACGTACAGTGCCGCCGGTGGACGGAGCATGCACGAAACGCCCTTCGCCCACGTAGATACCGGCGTGGCTCACCTGCGAGCCACCGCTGGTAGCGAAGAACACCAGGTCGCCCGACTGCAGTGAGTGGACATCCACGGTCGGAGCACGCATGACGATCATTTCTCGCGTGGAGCGAGGCAGGCTGATACCCGCCGCATCCCGGTAGACGTAGTTGATCAAGCCACTGCAATCGAAACCGGAATCGGGTGTGTTACCCCCCCAGCGATACGGCGTACCCACCAGGCCAATTGCGCGGATCAGCACGTCGTCGGCAACCGGGGACGCAGAGGGTTGGCTGTACGAGATCTGTGGCTGTACCACAGGCGCCGGTGCCGGGGCACGGCCGGAGCAGGCGGCAAGCAATGCCACCAGGGAAAGGAGTGCGAAGCGCGCCATCATCACCATGGCCAGAACGTCCTGTCTGAGATCGCTGGGCTGCAACCGAAAAGTGTTGAGAATTTAGATTAGACGCATTCTGTAAATGCGCACGGCGACAAGCTTTTTAAGCATCGTCGCCGCGGCAGGGTACATCATTTTGATATCAGTTGCGTGCGATATTGCTCGCTGGCGCCATGGCCAAGGCGCGCTTGGCTTCGATGAAGGTCTTGCTCCAGTAGCGATCACCGAGGTTGTCGATGCGCACACCACCGCTGCGGCGGCTGCTGGAGTGGATGAACTGGTTGTCACCCAGATAGATGCCGGCATGGCTGACACGGCCACGGCCATTGGTGCTGAAGAACAGCAGATCACCCGGCTTGAGCTTGTTGCGGGCAACCTTGGGCGCATCGACGTTGATCATTTCGCGGGTCGAGCGCGGCAGGTTCATGCCGGCCTCTTCGCGGAACAGATAGCCGATGAAACCGCTGCAATCGAAGCCGGACGCCTGCGAGGTACCCCCGAAGCGGTAACGGGTGCCGATCAGCGACATGCCGCGCTCAAGGATGCTGTCGGCCAATACTGGCAACTGGTAAGGCTTGCTGTTGCTGGAGAACGCCTGAAGGTCATCTTCAGTGGCCAGCTCTTCCTGCTCGCCGAAGACGGACGATACCGAAGCCTTGGCCTTGGGCGCCGACTGGGAGGCGACCGGGGTGTGATCCTGGGGCTGGGAAACAGGGCCTTGGGCCGCGCAACCAATCAGCAGGGTCACGAGTGCGAGGGGCACGAGGGGTGCGAAGCGCTTGAGCATGGGCACGACCGTGTCTGTAGTCCTTTAGAAGGGGGAAACTATGCCTTCTATCAGGATCATTTGCAAATTTTATCGAAGAAGATGTGACTTTTTCGTTTTGCCGCTCAAAGCCCCGTATTTACGGGCTTACCAGCCGAGCGTTTCTTTCAGGAACGGGATGGTCAGCTTGCGCTGCGCTTGCAACGAAGCCTGATCGAGCCGCTCGAGCAGGTCGAACAGTGCACTCATGCTGCGCGTACCCCGGGTGAGGATGAAATGGCCGACTTCGTCGGTCAGGTGCAGGCCACGGCGCGAGGCGCGCAATTGCAGCGCGCGCAACTTGTCTTCGTCAGACAGGCCGCGCATCTGGAACACCAGCGCAAGGGTCAGGCGGGACTTGAGGTCGGGCAGTCTGATCGGCAGCTCGCGCGGCGAAGCCGATGCCGCCAGCAGCAGGCGCCGGCCGCTGTCGCGCAGGCGGTTGAACAGATGGAACATCGCCTCTTCCCACTCCGCCTTGCCGGCAATCACGTGCAAGTCGTCGATGCACACCAGTTCGTACTGCGCCAGGTAATCGAGCAACCCGATGCCCCGTTCGAGCAACTGCGCCAGCGGCAGGTACACAGCGGCTTCGCCACGCTGCTGGAAGCGGTGTGTGGCGGCCTGCAACAGATGGCTACGGCCGACACCCTGCTTGCCCCACAGGTAGATGAGGCTCTCGGTCCAGCCGGCGTCGGCTTCGCACAGCCGCTCGACGTAGCCCAATGCCGCTGCATTGGCGCCCGGATAGTAGTTGATGAAGGTGGCGTCATCGCGCAGGCGCACACCCAGGGGCAACTGGATCGGTGGTTTCATGCTCGCGGGCGGTCGGGAGACCACAGGGGGCCTAGGGTGATCGGTGTGCAAAGTCTATACCCGCAACGCGGGGGGCACAATCGCGAAGGCACGGAGCACAAGCAAAATCAACGAGTTGCAAGGCAGTCTGGCCTAAAGATCCGGGTCGACCTCCCCCGCGTACATGTCCGAGTCCTTGTACAAGTCATGCACATGGCGCAGCAGCACCATGATCACTGCTGCCACCGGCAAGGCCAGCAGCACGCCGGTAAAGCCGAACAGTTCGCCCCCGGCAAGGATGGCGAAGATCACCGCCACCGGATGCAGGCCGATCCGGTCCCCCACCAGTAACGGTGTCAGCACCATGCCTTCCAGCGCCTGGCCGACCATGAACACTGCAACGATGCCCAGCATCGGGTACAGATCACCGCCAAACTGGAACAGCCCGGCCACCAGCGCCGCACCGATGCCAATGATGAAGCCCATGTAGGGCACGATGGCTGCCAGGCCGGCCAGCATGCCGATCAGCAGCCCCAGCTCCAGCCCCACCAGCATCAGCCCGGCGGAATAGATCACGCCGAGCGCCAGCATGACCATCAGTTGGCCACGCACGAAGGCCCCCAAGACCTCATGGCACTCTGCGGCCAGCCCGACCACCTGCGACTCGCGCTGGCGCGGCAGCAGGCTGCGCAACTTGGCCATCATCAGGTCCCAGTCGCGCAACAGATAGAAGCCCACCACCGGGATCAGCACGAAGTTCGCCAGCCAGGCCAGCAGCGCCAGGCTCGACGCGGTGGCTTGGGACAGCAGCATGCCGACGATGTCGGTGGTCTGGCCCATGTGCTCACTGACGGCGGCCTTGATCTTGTCGAACTTCCAGAACCCGTCGGCAAGGCCCAGGCGGCTCTGCACCCAGGGCAGCGCCACATGCTGCAACCAGTCGAGCATCTGCGGCGTCAGTTCGTACAGGCGCACCAGCTGCTTGGCCAGCATCGGGATCAGGATGAGCAGCAGAACCAGCAGGATCAAGGTAAACAGGCTGAATACCACCACTACTCCCCAAGTCCGCGACAGCCCCATACGCTCCAGGCGGTCGACCAGCGGATCGGCCAGATAGGCCAGCAGGATACCCACCAGGAAGGGTGAGAGGATGTTGTGCAAACCATAAAGAAGCAGGGCAATCAGTAGCGCGGCACCCAGCCAGATCCAACGGCGCATATCAGTCATGGTCGCTCTTCCTTACCAGCTAAAACGCAGGCCGTCGAACGGTTTGGGGGCTACGGCAGCCGTTGCAGGTTGCCCTGCCGCAGCCTCGGTTCCGACTGCAGGCGTAGCCGGGGACGGGACAGGAGGCGCCTGTTCAGCCGGGACCTCCTGCAACTTGGCCAGGCCCAGCTGCGCGCGCAACTGCTCAGCGTTGGCAGTGACGCCGTAGGTCAACGTCTTGCCATCGGCCATTTGCAGGCGTGGGCCGTAAGGTTCGAGAACGCGGTTCAGCTCGGCGTAGCGCTGCAGGTTCACGCCTTGCACCTGCACTTGCAACTGGCTGCTGGCGCCTGGCCGGGTCACGTAACGTGGCGCCAGGCGATTGCTGACGGCCAGCATCACGGCATCGGCCAATGCAGCCTGGTCGGCGCCTTCGGCGCTGCCTTGCTCGCGCTTGTCGCCCAGCCACAACTGCCATTTGCCTTGCCACTTGCCGTCGGCTTCAAGGGCGTGCACTGCCAACAGTGCGTCGGCGCCATAGCGCTCGGAGGCTTCGCGCAGTGGCGCCGGGTCGTTGCCTTCGAGCTGCTTGGCGTTGGCCACCAGTTGCTCCTGCAGGTCGGCCAGCGGCAGGCGCAATGGCAGGCCGCGGTGTTGGGCGGCACGGCGCAGGGACTGGGCGCTGGTCTGGCCATCGCCGACCAGACTGCTACCCTCGACACTGTCGTTGAGCCACCAGCCGAGGATCGACGGCCGGTTGCTGCCCCACAGCGCCAACCCGGCCTTGCGCAATGCCCGCTCGGTGCTGCCCGGGTCGAACTCGACCATCACCGACTCAGGCGGGCCGGCCTCGGTACCGACCTGGTTGATGATCTGTTGCGGGTCCTTGCGCAGTTCGGCCAGCGCAGGGGTTTGCGGCGCCTTGGGGTCGCCGGTCAGGCGCAGCACCAACGTATCGAGCGCCTTGGTGGTAGCTGCAGTGCGGGCTTCAGCGCCCTGCCCTTCGAGCGGTTCGCGCACCTGATAGAGCCCGGCAACGTTTTCGGCCTGGGCGGCAATACTGACCAAGGCAAGGCAGCCGGCTGACAGATAATTGAGAAGACGCATTGAGGATTCCTGTCCAGTCGAGCTTCAAGCTGCAAGCTTCAAGCTGTAAGAAAAAGCAGTCAGAACCCAAGCGCTTTCGCTTGCGACTTGGGGCTCGCTGCTTGCAGCTTATACAGAAGGAACTGCATCAACCACCCGCGAGCCTTTTTCAGCAATTTACTGCCCTGCCCGTCGGCCTGAGGATGGCCGCTGCACGGCAACCCTGATAAAATCGCGCGCCTTCACAGACCTCTGACGTTTCAGGCAGCCGCCGCTCCCCAGCCGGCCTTGGCCGTCACGGTCGTTTTTACGAATCCCTCCCTCTTAAAGGCCTGGATCAATGAGCAAGCAACCCTCCCTGAGCTACAAGGACGCCGGTGTAGACATCGACGCCGGCGAAGCACTGGTCGAACGCATCAAGGGCGTGGCAAAACGCACCGCACGCCCTGAAGTCATGGGTGGCCTGGGTGGCTTCGGCGCCCTCTGCGAGATCCCGGCCGGCTACAAGCAGCCGGTGCTGGTCTCCGGCACCGACGGCGTCGGCACCAAGCTGCGCCTGGCGCTGAACCTGAACAAGCACGACAGCATCGGCCAGGACCTGGTCGCCATGTGCGTCAATGACTTGGTGGTCTGCGGTGCCGAGCCGCTGTTCTTCCTCGACTATTACGCCACCGGCAAGCTCAACGTCGACGTCGCCGCGACCGTGGTCACCGGCATCGGCGCCGGCTGTGAACTGGCCGGCTGCTCCCTGGTTGGCGGCGAAACCGCCGAAATGCCGGGCATGTACGAAGGCGAAGACTACGACCTGGCCGGTTTCTGCGTCGGCGTGGTTGAAAAGGCCGAGATCATCGACGGCTCCAAGGTCGCTACAGGCGACGCGCTGATCGCCCTGCCGTCTTCCGGCCCGCACTCCAACGGCTACTCGCTGATCCGCAAGATCCTCGAAGTGTCGGCGACCGACATCGAGAACACCCAGCTCGACGGTAAGCCGCTGACCGACCTGCTGATGGCGCCGACCCGCATCTACGTCAAGCCACTGCTGCAACTGATCAAGCAGACCGGCGCAGTCAAGGCCATGGCCCACATCACCGGTGGCGGCCTGCTGGACAACATCCCGCGCGTTCTGCCGAAAAACGCCCAGGCCGTGGTTGACGTGGCCAGCTGGCAGCGCCCTGCGGTATTCGACTTCCTGCAGGAAAAAGGCAACGTCGATGAGCACGAGATGCACCGTGTACTGAACTGCGGCGTGGGCATGGTCATCTGCGTGGCGCAGGACCAGGTCGAAGCAGCACTGAATGTTCTGCGTGCAGAAGGCGAGCAGCCTTGGGTCATCGGCCGCATCGAACAAGCCGCTGAAGGCGCTGCCCAGGTCGAGCTGCAAAATCTCAAGGCACACTGATGCCGAGCAAGCCCTGCAATGTAGTGGTACTGCTGTCGGGTTCCGGCAGCAACCTGCAAGCCTTGATCGACAGCAGCCGTGGTGAACACAGCCCGGTACGCATCGCTGCGGTGATTTCCAACCGTGCCGACGCCTACGGCCTGCAACGCGCGGCGGCGGCGGGTATCGCCACCGCCGTACTGGACCACACCGGCTTCGACGGCCGTGAAGCCTTCGATGCGGCGCTGATGGCGCGCATCGACGGCTTCGCGCCCGACCTGGTGGTGCTGGCTGGTTTCATGCGTATCCTCAGTGGCGGCTTTGTGCGCCACTACCAGGGCCGCCTGCTCAACATCCACCCGTCGCTGCTGCCCAAATACAAGGGCCTGCATACCCACCGACGGGCCTTGGAGGCAGGCGATGCCGAGCACGGCTGCAGCGTACACTTCGTCACCGAGGAACTCGATGGCGGCCCTCTGGTCGTACAGGCTGTGGTACCGGTATCGTCAGGCGATAGTGCTGAAAGCCTGGCCCAGCGGGTACACCAACAGGAACACCAGATCTACCCGCTGGCAGTGCACTGGTTTGCCGAGGGGCGCTTGCGCCTGGGCGAACAGGGTGCATTACTGGACGGCCAGCCACTGCCGGCCAGTGGTCATTTGATCCGACCCTAGGAGAATTTATGCGTCGCGCCCTGCTCTTGGCTCTCGCCGTGCTCGCCCTGCCCCTCCAGGCAGCCGACCTCAAACCCTTCTCGGCCAGCTACACCGCTGACTGGAAGCAACTCCCCATGAGCGGCACTGCCGAGCGCAGCCTGGTCAAGAATGCCAACGGTACATGGGACCTTAATTTCAAGGCCTCCATGATGATCGCCAGCCTGACCGAGCAAAGCACCCTGCGCATGGACAACGACACCCTCCTGCCGCAGAAGTATCACTTCGAGCGTGGCGGCCTGGGCAAAGCCAAGAAAGTCGACCTCACCTTCGACTGGAACGGCAAGAAAGTCACCGGCAGCGATCGGGGCGATGCCGTCAGCCTGCCGCTCAACCGCGGCGTGCTGGACAAGTCCTCCTATCAGCTGGCGCTGCAGCATGATGTGGCAGCCGGCAAGAAAAGCATGACCTACCAGGTGGTCGATGGTGACGAGATCGACACCTACGACTTCCGCGTGCTGGGCACCGAGAAAGTCACCACCAAGACCGGCCAGGTCGAGGCGGTCAAGGTCGAGCGCGTGCGCGACCCGAGCCAGAGCAAGCGCATCACCGAGCTGTGGTTCGCCAAGGACTGGGACTACCTGCTGGTACAGCTGCGCCAGGTCGAGACCGATGGCAAGGAGTATGTGATCGTGCTGCAGGATGGTACGGTCGATGGCAAGTCGGTCAAAGGCAACTAAGCCGCAGCCCGTAAGATCCGTAGCCCCGCCCTGTGCGGGGCTTCTTTTTGTCTGGGCAACATGAAACTTGTTTCATGGCCATTTTATTTACTTAGGCTGCTAACAAACTCTATAAAAGAAGTGCGCGACATAATGTCGCAACCAACTGAACAGTGGAGTTTAACGATGACAGTCCAAGTAACCGAACGCGACGAATCGAAAATGTCCCACGAAGGCCTGGCCGCTGGCGTGCGGATCTGGGATGTGCACCAGCAAGGCGAATTGGTGGGGATGTTCCACAACGAACACGAAGCCCACCAGTACCGGGTAGAGCTTGAAGTGCTGGAAACCCAGCGCGCTGCGCAATGACCCACACAGTCTTTTGCTTTGGGGCCGCTTTGCGGCCCATCGCCGGCAAGCCAGCTCCTACAGGTACCGCGCAGGCCTCCAGTACTGCGAAATCCCTGTGGGAGTTGGCTTGCCGGCGGTCGACTGCGTAGCAGCCCCAATAGGCGTTACCGCTTAGGCGGGTTTCTTCATGCTTACCACATCAAGTCGTCAGGGATCTTGTACGCAGCGTACGGATCGTCCTCATCCGCTTCCTCGACATGGGTGTTGAGCAGCAAGATGCGATGAGGGTCGCGTTCCTGGATCTTCACCGCCGCCTCGCGTGGGATGACTTCGTACCCCCCACCAAACGACACGATCGCCAGCGCACCATTGCTCAGCTTGCTGCGCATCAGGGCGTTCACCGCAATGCGTTTGACCTTCTTGTCGTCGACGAAGTTGTAGTAGTCCTCGGTCGTGAGCTTGGGCAGACGGGTCGCCTCGATCAACTGCTTGATCTGCGCGGCACGGGCCTTCTGTTCGGCCTTTTCCTGCTGCTGACGGTTCAGTTCCTGGTCACGCTTGGCCTTCTCGGCCATGGCTTCCTTGGCCAGGCGCTGCTGGGTATCGTCGACTTCGACCTGGCCCTTGTGCTCCAGGCGTTTTTGTTTCTTTTGGGCCTTGTTGGCCTGGGAGACCTGCTTCTGGTTTACCAGACCGGCCTTGAGCAATTGATCGCGAAGGGAAAGACTCATGGATGTTCACTCACTTATTCAGCCACTCAGCCGCAGCTGGGCAGGTTCTTTTCCTGACGTTTGGCTTCCCCCCAAAGGGCGTCCAGTTCGTCAAGGTTACACGATTCGATGGGGCGACCGCTGTCGCGCAATGCCTGTTCGATAAAGCGGAAACGCCGTTCGAACTTGCGGTTGGCGCGACGCAGCGCATTTTCCGGGTCTTGCTTGAGATGGCGGGCCAAGTTGACGGCGGCGAACAGCAGGTCGCCGACTTCGTCCTCGAGTGCTTCGGCATCACCGTCGGCCATAGCCTGCAGCACTTCGTCGAGCTCCTCGCGAACCTTGTCCAGCACCGGCAATGCGTCTGGCCAGTCGAAACCGACTGTGGCGGCACGCTTTTGCAGTTTGGCCGCCCGCGACAGGGCAGGAAGTGCAGCCGGCACATCATCGAGCAGCGACAGCTGTTCGGGCTCGCTTTTCTCGGCACGCTCCTGGGCCTTGATTTCTTCCCAGCGTGACTTGACCTGGGCCTCGCTAAGACTGGGCGTATCCAGCGGTGCGTACAACTCGCCGGTGGGGAATACATGAGGGTGGCGGCGGATCAGCTTGCGGGTAATGGCATCGACCACACCGTCGAACTCGAAACGCCCCTCCTCCCGGGCCAGCTGGCTGTAGTAGACCACCTGGAACAGCAGATCACCCAGCTCACCCTGCAAGTGCTCGAAATCCCCGCGCTCGATGGTGTCGGCAACTTCGTAGGCCTCTTCGATGGTGTGTGCCACGATGCTGGCGTAGTTCTGCTTGAGGTCCCACGGGCAACCGTACTGCGGGTCGCGCAGCCGGGCCATGAGGTGCAGCAGGTCTTCGAGGGAATAGGTCATGTAAGCAGGTCCTTCGGCGGTGACTTCGTCGCGGGCGAGCCCACAAAGAAGCCACCGCAGTTTCAAGGGGTACGATTACGCCGCGTCTCGATGATGTTCGGCAACTGCGAAATCCTGCCCAACAGACGCCCCAGCGCATCCAGGCCCGGAATCTCGATGGTCAGCGACATCAACGCGGTGTTGTCTTCCTTGTTCGAGCGGGTGTTGACTGCCAGCACATTGATTTTCTCGTTGAGCAGCACCTGCGACACGTCACGCAGCAAACCTGGGCGGTCGTAGGCACGGATAACGATATCGACCGGGTAGGTCTGCACCGGTATCGGCCCCCAGCTGACCTGAATCATCCGCTCCGGCTCACGCCCAGCCAGCTGCAGCACCGAGGCACAGTCCTGGCGGTGAATGCTCACGCCGCGGCCCTGAGTGATGTAGCCGACGATGGCGTCGCCCGGTAGCGGCTGGCAGCAGCCGGCCATCTGTGTGAGCAGGTTACCGACGCCCTGGATCTGAATGTCGCCACGCTTGCCATTGCGCGGGCCGGTAGGCTTGCGCGGTACCAGCTCGATCTGCTCTATACGCTCGGGTTCGAGCAACTGCTGGGCAGCGTTGACCAAGTGCGCCAGGCGCAGGTCACCGGCACCGAGCGAGGCGAACATGTCCTCGGCGGTCTTGACGTTGGTCTTCTCGGCCAGGCGTTCGAAGTCTACCTGCGGCAGGCCCAGGCGGCTGAGTTCGCGCTCGAGCAGGGTCTTGCCGGCGGCGACGTTCTGATCGCGCGCCTGCAGCTTGAACCAGTGGACGATCTTGGCCCGGGCCCGTGACGTGGTGACATATCCCAGGTTGGAGTTCAGCCAGTCCCGGCTGGGGTTGCCGTGCTTGCTGGTGATGATCTCCACCTGCTCGCCGGTCTGCAGGCTGTAGTTGAGCGGCACGATGCGCCCATTGATTTTGGCGCCACGGCAGTTGTGGCCGATCTCGGTGTGCACGCGGTAGGCGAAGTCCAGCGGCGTGGCCCCCTTGGGCAGGTCGATGGCATGGCCGTCGGGGGTGAATACGTAGACCCGGTCCGGTTCGATATCGACCCGCAACTGCTCGGCCAGGCCACCGATGTCGCCCAGCTCCTCGTGCCATTCGAGCACCTGGCGCAGCCAGGAGATCTTTTCTTCGTAGTGATTGGAGCTGGGCTTGACGTCGGTGCCCTTATAGCGCCAGTGGGCGCAGACGCCAAGTTCGGCCTCTTCGTGCATGCCGTGGGTACGGATCTGCACTTCCAGTACCTTACCCTCGGGGCCGATCACGGCGGTGTGAAGCGAACGGTAGCCGTTCTCCTTGGGGTTGGCGATGTAGTCGTCGAACTCTTTGGGAATGTGCCGCCACAGGGTATGGACGATACCCAGCGCGGTATAACAGTCGCGCACTTCCGGTACCAGCACGCGCACCGCACGCACGTCGTAGATCTGGCTGAACTCCAGGCCTTTGCGCTGCATCTTGCGCCAGATCGAATAAATGTGTTTCGCCCGCCCGCTGATGTCGGCGTTGACCCCGGTGGCAAGCAGCTCGTTCTGCAGCTGGTTCATCACGTCACTGATGAAGCGCTCACGGTCCAGCCGGCGCTCGTGCAAAAGCTTGGCGATCTGCTTGTACTGATCGGGCTCCAGGTAGCGGAAGGACAGGTCTTCCAGCTCCCACTTGATGTGGCCGATGCCCAGACGATGGGCCAGCGGTGCATAGATGTCGAACACCTCACGCGCCACCCGCAGGCGTTTCTCGTCATCGGCGGACTTCACCGCACGGATCGCGCAGGTCCGCTCGGCAAGCTTGATCAGCGCCACGCGCACATCGTCGACCATCGCCACCAGCATCTTGCGCAGGTTCTCGACCTGCGCCTGCGAGCCCAGCACCAGCGACTGGCGGGGGCTGAGGCTGGCACTGATGGCAGCCATGCGCAGCACGCCGTCGATCAGCTTGGACACCACCGGGCCGAAACGCTGCCCGACCTCGGCCAGAGTCACCTTACCCTCACGCACGGAGCGGTAGATCACCGCCGCCACCAGCGAATCCTGATCGAGCTTGAGGTCGGCAAGGATTTCGGCGATTTCCAGGCCTGCCTGGAAACTGGAGGTACCATCGGCCCAGGAATGCTTGGCCGGGTTGCCCTTTTTCTCGATTTCCTGGGCGAACTCGCAGGCCTCTTCGAGTGCCACGCGATCCAATGCCGAATCGACGCTCACCACATGATCCAGCCATGCTTCGAGATTGATACTGCCGTCCGTATTGACCGGCTGGTGCACTCTCACCTGTACCATCTTTGTTTTACCTTTCCATACAGCGCGCCAATCGGAGCGCTGGCTATCACCGTGTGGCTCCCAGTCCATGGAAACCGCACCAAGGGGCCAGGTTTGCTAGCCCGCTTCGAATAACGCCATGGCCTCGACATGCGCCGTCTGAGGAAACATGTCGAGAATCCCGGCCCTTTTTAACCGGTACCCTTGGCCAACCAGTACCTGGGCGTCTCGCGCCAGCGTGGCCGGGTTGCATGATACATAAACCAGCCGCTTGGCCTTGAGGCGTGCGATGCCTTGCACCACCTCGAAAGCACCGTCGCGCGGTGGATCCAAGAGTACCGCAGAAAAGCCCTCGGCGGCCCATCCGGCGCCTGCCAAAGGCTGCGATAAATCGGCCTGAAAAAACCGTGCGTTATGCACATTGTTGTTTCTGGCATTGGCCGCAGCACGATCAACCATCGCCTGCACTCCTTCGACCGCCACCACTTCCCGCGCTTGGCGGGCCAGCGGCAGGGCGAAATTGCCCAGGCCACAGAACAGGTCGAGCACTCGCTCATCGGCCTGCGGAGCGAGCCAGGCCAGAGCCTGCTCGATCATTGCGGTGTTGACCTGGGCGTTGACCTGAACGAAATCGCCCGGGCGCCAGGCCAGCTCCAACTGCCAAGGCTGCAAGGTGAAGCCCAGCTTCGTGCCAGCATCCACCGGCGCCGGTTCACCTTCACCCTGCAGCCACAGCTGCGCCTTGGCCTCGTTGCAGAATGCCTGCAGACGCGCCAGGTCATCGGCCGGCAACGGTGCCACGTGGCGTACCAGTAGCGCTTCGGCCGTGCCGCTGAACAGCTCGACGTGGCCGATGGCCTGGGGCTTGCCCAACGAACGCAGCACGGTAGGCAGATGCCGCAGAATCGACTGCAAAGGCTGTACCAGCACGGCGCAGTCGTCGATGGCGACGATGTCCTGGCTGGCCTCGGCACGGAACCCTACCTCCAGCTGACGCGCTTTCACATCCCAGCGCACGGCTACACGTGCCCGACGCCGATAGCCGAATTCCGGCCCGCTCAATGGCGCCGCCCATTCTTGCGGTTGCACACCGGCAACCCGTTGCAGCTGTTCGGCCAGGGTACGTTGCTTGAGCGCCAGCTGCGCCTCATGCGGCAGGTGCTGCAAGTTGCAACCACCACAACGTTCGTAATGGCGGCACGGCGCCTGGCGGCGCTCGGGGCTGGCCTGCAGCACACGCTCCAGGCGAGCCTCGACTACCTTGCCACGGGCATTGAGCACCCGCGCCTCCACCGCCTCACCGGCCAGGGCGCCGCTGACGAACCAGGTGCGCCCGTCGTGGAAAGCGATGCCGCGGCCGTCACCGGCCAGGCGCTCGATCTCCAGGCGCTGCTTTTTGCCCACGGGGACCTGGGGCGTGCGGTTACCGCCGGCCGGCTGAAAGCGCAGGCCGCTGTTACTTTTCTTTCTGGACATTTAGCTCGGGTCGAACAGGCCGGTGGACAGGTAACGGTCGCCACGGTCGCAAATGATCGCGACCATTACCGCGTTTTCCACTTCACGGGACAGGCGCAGCATGGCTGCCACCGCACCACCGGAAGACACGCCGCAGAAAATGCCCTCTTCACGGGCAAGGCGACGCATGGTGTCCTCAGCTTCGTGTTGGGACATATCCATGACGCGGTCAACGCGGGTGGCATCGAAGATTTTCGGAAGGTACTGCTCGGGCCAGCGGCGAATGCCCGGAATGGCCGAGCCTTCCATCGGTTGCAGGCCAACGATCTGCACCGCCGGGTTCTGCTCCTTGAGGTACTGCGAGCAGCCCATGATGGTGCCGGTGGTGCCCATGGAACTGACGAAATGGGTAATGGTGCCTTGGGTCTGCTGCCAGATTTCCGGGCCGGTGCTGTTGTAGTGGGCAATCGGGTTGTCGCCGTTGGCGAACTGGTCCAGAACCAGGCCGCGCCCTTCGGCCTGCAGCCTCTCGGCCAGGTCGCGGGCGCCTTCCATCCCCTCTTCCTTCGTCACAAGGATCAACTCGGCACCGTAGGCAGTCATCGCTGCCTTGCGCTCTGCGGTGGAGTTGTCGGGCATGATCAGGATCATCTTGTAGCCCTTGATCGCTGCCGCCATGGCCAGGGCAATACCGGTATTGCCGGAGGTGGCTTCGATCAAGGTGTCGCCGGGCTTGATCTGACCGCGCAGCTCGGCACGGGCGATCATCGACAGGGCCGGGCGGTCCTTCACGGAGCCTGCTGGATTGTTACCTTCGAGCTTGAGCAGGAGGGTATTGCTGGTTTCTCCAGCGATGCGCTGCAGGCGAACCAGGGGCGTATTGCCGACGCAATCGGCGATGGTTGGGTACTGCAAGGTCATGGCGTATTTCACAATCCGGACGGCAGGGGCGCCTATCATACCGGCAAACCCTTCGCGGCCATATCACGCAATCTGTGGTGGGTATAGCTACAAGCTATAAGCGGCAAGCTTCAAGCAGTAGGTAGCGCCTGTGGCTGCGGGGTTTCCCGCGAGGGAGCGGGCAGATGTAGCGGCAAGCGCATGCAGAGCTTCAACCCGCGTTTGCCGTTCTCTGCCCACAGGGTTCCACCCTGGCGCTGGATCGCACTGCGGGCGATGCTCAGGCCCAGGCCGAAACCGCCGTCACCGGGGCGCGAGCCATCTAGCCGGGTGAAGGGGGCAAATATTCGCTCCAGATCATCGTTAGCCACGCCACCGCCTTGATCTTCCAGCCACAGGCGCCAATAGCCACCTTCACGCTGCCCGGCCAAGTGCACCAAGCCGTTTTCCGGGGAATGCCGGATGGCATTGCGCAGCATGTTTTCCAGCGCCTGGGCCAGATGATTCAGATTGCCCTGCACCCAGCAGTCGACTGGCAGCTCGCAGCGCAAGCGCTCGGGCGACCAGCCGCTTTCGTAACTGGCATCCTCCGCCAGCAGGTCCCACAGCGCCTGCACCTGGATCGGCTCAAGGTTCATCGGCGCACGCTCGGCATCCTGCCAGGCAAGCTGCAAGGTGTCCTCGACCAACTGCTGCATGCAGTCCACCTCGCGCCCAAGCCGCTCGCGCAGGCGCTGCAGGTCGGTTTCACCGTCGCAGGCCACGCGCAACCGGCTCAACGGTGTGCGCATTTCATGGGACAAGTCCCGCAGCAACTGCTGTTGCATCGCCACCGTGCCCTGCAGCCGCTCGGCCATCTGGTCGAAGGCCCGGGCCAACTCGCCCAGTTCGTCATGCCGGGCGATGGTGCGCGAATCCAGCCGTGCCGAGAGCTGGTCGGCACGCCAGGCATTGGCCTGCTCGCGCAACTGGTTGAGCGGCACGATCAGCATGCGGTACAGGCCGACGCACAGCAGCAAGGTGAACAAACCTGGAATGACACCGTTGGTCAACACCCGCCACAGCACCCGGTACTGGCCAGGGTTGAAACGCTCGGGCAACTCCATCACCAGCATGCCCTGCTCCGGCGCCCCCGGGAACGGTATGCGCAACCAGGGCTGGTCGATACTGCGCCGGCTCATGGGCCAGTCGACACCGCGCAGGCGCGTGAGGCGGTGCATGACATCGGGGCCGAGCGTGGCGCTGGCCAGGGGCTGCAGATTGATGTCGAGCACGCCTATCCAGCCACGCTCACGCCGGTGCATGGCCGCAACCCACTGGTCCAGGCCGGTGCGGCCACCACTGCGCCAGGCCGCTTCGGCCTCGCCGGCATAGTTGCGCAGCACTTGCCGGGCAGGCTCATCGAGAAAGGCATTCTGGGTTTCCATATGGCGGCCCCAGGTGTAACTCAGGCCGATCATCAGCAGGCAGAAGCCCACCAGCAGGATGGCCAGCTTCCAGAACAGCGAGTGACGGTCCAGCATGGCTTACTCTGCCTCGCCGGCGCTGAGCACGTAACCCTTGCCCCACACGGTGCGGATCTGCCGGTCCAGGTAGCCGATGCCCTTGAGCTTGCGGCGGATCTGGCTGACATGCATGTCCAGGCTGCGGTCATGCCGCGAATAGCCGCGTTGCAGCACCTGCTGGTAGAGAAAAGGCTTGCTCAGCACCTCGTCGACGTTACGGTTGAGGATATCGAACAGGCGATATTCGCTAGGGGTAAGGCCTGCCTGGCGGCCGCCGAAGCTGACATCGCAAAGGGTCTCGTCGAACCGCAGCTCGCCACAGGCAACACCCAAGGGCGGCTGATGGCGACGCTCAAGGGCGACACGGCGCAGGATGGCCTCGATGCGCACCTGCAGCTCGACTATGCTGAAAGGCTTGGGCAGGTAATCGTCGGCACCGAGCTGGAAGCCATTGATACGGTCCGCCTCGGCGCCCAGCGCCGACATCAGGATAACCGGCGTGGCGCTGCGTCGACGCAACTGGGCCAAGGCATCCAGGCCGTTGAGCCCAGGCAGCAGAATATCCATCAGGACCACGTCGAAGGCTTGGCGACCAGCGGTTTCCAAACCTTCCGCGCCGTTGCGGCACCAGGTCACCTGAAAGCCGCCTCGCTGCAGTTCTTCGTGCAGATAGGCACCCAGCACCGGATCATCCTCGATGGCGAGGATGCTGGAAGCATTAATAGTTACGGGATTCATTGGCAACTGCCACATATTCTCAATTACGCGATTATTGAGCATGCGTACGCCATAGGCAACTGCCCTGCGATCAGCGCCAGCGACCTGGCTGAAAACAGCTATATAAAGGGTGCATTAGGCAGGCAGGCGGAGTAACTTTCCGCTTTGGTCCGTTACCCCGGTAACGGCGTCCAGGCACATCACAGGAGGCGAGTGTGCTCGATCGTTTGGGAATCAGAAGCCGGGTACTGCTGCTGGCACTGCTGCCTGCCAGCTTGATGGCTCTGGTGCTGGGCAGCTATTTCACGTGGCTGCAGCAAGACCAGTTGCGCACTCAACTGCTGCAACGCGGCAAGATGATTGCCGAACAACTGGCACCCCTGGCAGCGCCCGCCATGGCCCGGCAGACGCCTGCGCAACTGGAGCGGATCGCTGCGCAAACGCTGGAGCAGGCCGATGTTCGCGCAGTGGCCTTCCTCGCTCCGGACCGCTCCCGCCTGGCCCACGCCGGCCCCAGCATGATCAACCAGGCGCCCAGCGGCGGCACGGGTACTCAACTGCTGGAACGCAGCGGCAACGATGCCACCCGCTACCTGATGCCGGTGTTCGGCCACCACCGCGACCTGGCCACCGAGGCCGTCCCGGCGGAAGCCGAGCGCCTGCTAGGTTGGGTCGAGATCGAGCTGTCGCACGATGGCATGCTGCTGCGCGGCTACCGCAACCTGTTCACCAGCATGCTGCTGATACTCGCTTGCCTGGTGCTCAGCGGCCTGTTGGCGATGCGCATGAGCCGCACCATCAATGACCCGATCGCGCGCATCAAGCATGCAGTCAACCAGCTCAAGGACGGCCACCTCGAAGAACGTCTTCCCGCCATGGGCAGCCACGAGCTGGACGAACTGGCCCGGGGCATCAACCGCATGGCAGAAACCCTGCACAGCGCCCATGAAGAACTACAGCACAGCATCGATCAGGCCACCGAGGATGTACGCCAGAACCTGGAAACCATCGAGATCCAGAACATCGAGCTGGACATGGCGCGCAAGGAGGCCCTGGAGGCGAGCCGCATCAAATCGGAATTCCTGGCCAACATGAGCCATGAGATCCGCACTCCGCTCAACGGTATCCTCGGCTTCACCCACCTGCTGCAGAAAAGCGAGCTGACCCCGCGCCAGCTGGACTATCTGAGCACCATCGAAAAATCGGCCGACAACCTGCTGGGGATCATCAACGAGATCCTCGACTTTTCCAAGATCGAGGCCGGCAAGCTGGTGCTCGACAGCATTCCGTTCAACCTGCGCGACTTGGTCCAGGACACCCTCACCATCTTGGCGCCCGCCGCCCACGCCAAGCAGCTGGAACTGCTCAGCCTGATCTACCGCGACACCCCGTCATCGCTGGTTGGCGACCCCCTGCGGCTCAAGCAGATCCTTACCAACCTGGTGAGCAATGCCATCAAGTTCACCCGCGAGGGCACCATCGTCGTGCGGGCGATGCTCGAGGACGAGCAACAAGACAACGCGCAATTGCGTATCAGCGTGCAGGACACCGGCATTGGCCTGTCGCCTCAAGATGTGCGCACGTTGTTCCAGGCGTTCAGCCAGGCCGACAATTCGCTGGCCCGCCAGCCGGGCGGCACCGGCCTGGGGCTGGTGATCTCCAAGCGCCTGATCGAGCAGATGGGCGGCGAGATCGGGGTCGATAGCACACCGGGCGAGGGTTCGCAGTTCTGGATCAGCCTGAGCCTGCCCAAGGCCCACGACGACAGCGAGGCGCAGTCGTCGCAGCCGCTGCTGGGGCGTCGTGCGGCGATCGTCGACGGGCATGACCTGGCACGCCAGGCTCTGGAGCACCAGTTGCAGGATTGCGGCCTGAGCGTGAGCCTGTTCGCCTCATATGAGCAACTGCTACAGGGTGTACAGGCGGGCTTCCAGGCCGGCATGCCCTTCGAGTTCGCGGTGTTGGGTGCCAACCTGGGCAATCTCACGCCCGAACAGCTGGGCCAATACCACCAGCAGCTGGAGCGTTACCACTGCCATTGCGTGGTTCTTTGCCCGACTACCGAGCAGGCGCTGTACCACCCTCACCTGCCTAATGGACACGGCCAACTGCTGTCCAAGCCGACCTGCACGCGCAAGCTGCGCCGCCTGCTGCTGGAGCTGCTGCAACCGCGCCGTACGCGGGGCGAACTGGCCCCGCCAACGCGCGGCCAGCGCCAGCCGAAAATCCTCTGCGTCGACGACAATGCGGCCAACCTGCTGCTGGTACAGACCCTGCTGGAAGACCTCGGCGCCGATGTGCTGGCGCTCGACAACGGCCATGCTGCGGTGCGGGCGGTACAGAGCGAACACTTCGACCTGGTGCTGATGGACGTGCAGATGCCAGGCATGGATGGCCGTGCCTGCACCGAGCAGATCCGCTTGTGGGAAAACACCCAGAGCGGCAGCCCTCTGCCGATCGTCGCCCTTACCGCTCACGCCATGGCCAACGAGAAACGTGCACTGCTGCACAGCGGCATGGACGACTACCTGACCAAACCGATCAGCGAGCGCCAGCTGGCCCAGGTGGTGATGAAATGGACCGGCCTGAGCCTGGGTGTCGGGCCACTGGAGCGCCTGGAGGAACAACAGGCCGAGGGCCAGGATCTACCGGTGCTCGACCCTGAGGAAGGCTTGCGCCTGGCGGCAGGCAAGCCGGATCTGGCGGCAGACATGCTGACCATGTTGCTGGCGTCGCTAGCGTCGGACCGTGAAGCCATTCGTGCTGCACGGGAGGCGCAGGACCACGGCGTACTGATCGAGCAGGTGCATCGGCTCAACGGTGCCTCGCGCTATTGCGGCGTGCCGCAGTTGCGTGCAGCCTGCCAGCGCAGCGAGACCTTGCTTAAACAGGAGCATCCGCAAGCGCAGCAGGCGCTCGACGAGCTGGATGGCGCAATTGTCCGGCTGGCGGAGCAGGCACGCCAGAACGCCTGACTTTCAGGGCCTCATCGCCGGCAAGCCGGCTCCCACAGGGTTCAGCAGCGCTGCGGATTGGGAGCCGGCTTGCCGGCGATGAGGCCGGTGCAGATCAACTTCCCTGTCCGCGCAGGTGGCTACAATCCCCCAACCACGATAAAGGAAGCCCGAGCATGCGCGCCCTGTTGTTCAGCAGCCAGCACTATGACCAGGAAAGCTTCACGCGGACCACTTGCGATAGCGCGCTGGAGCTGCACTTCCAGCCCGCCCGCCTGACCCTCGACACCGCAGCCCTGGCCCAAGGTTTCGAGGTGGTTTGCGCATTCATCAACGATGAGCTCGACGCCCAGGTATTGCAACGCCTTTGCGCTGGCGGGACGCGCCTGATCGCCCTGCGTTCGGCCGGCTACAACCATGTCGACCTGGCCGCCGCCAAAGCCCTGGGCCTGGCAGTGGTGCGCGTACCCGCGTATTCACCGTATGCCGTGGCCGAACATGCCGTGGCGCTGATCCTGGCCCTCAACCGGCGCCTGCACCGGGCCTACAACCGTACCCGCGAGGGCGACTTCACCCTGCATGGTCTGACCGGCTTCGACCTGCACGGCAAGACCGTCGGCGTGGTCGGTACCGGCCAGATCGGCGCCGCCTTCGCCCGGATCATGGCTGGCTTCGGTTGCCAGTTGCTGGCCTACGACCCCTACCCCAACCCTCAACTGCTGGCGCTGGGGGCGCGCTACGTTGAGCTGCCCGAACTGCTGCGTGAGGCGCGGATCATCAGCCTGCACTGCCCGCTCACCGAGCACACCCGGCACCTGATCAACCCGCAAAGCCTGGCCCAGTTGCAGCCCGGCGCCATGCTGATCAACACCGGTCGTGGAGCGCTGGTCGACACACCGGCCCTGATCGACGCCTTGAAAAGCGGCCAGCTCGGGTACCTGGGGCTGGATGTGTATGAAGAAGAAGCCCAGCTGTTCTTCGAGGACCGTTCTGACCTGCCGTTGCAGGATGATGTGCTGGCGCGGCTGCTCACGTTCCCCAACGTGATCGTCACTGCGCATCAGGCGTTCCTTACCCGCGAAGCGCTGGACGCCATTGCCGCGACCACGCTGGACAACATCAACCGCTGGGCGGCGGGTAATGCGCAGAATCTGGTCACAGGTTGATGCTAGGATACGCGGCATTTCTGGAGGACCCATGGTCGAGCACGATTTCCGCTACACACTTTTCAACCCGCAACACACTTTGATCGAGTGCCGCGCCTTGGTACCGGGCCGCTATCAGGTGACCGGTAACGGTGGCTCGATGCACAAGGGCGACACCCTGCTGGTCACCCTCAAGGGCAGCAAGGACTTGTCCATGCGCCTGACCGTAGAGAGCGTGCGCCACCTGATCAACCCGCGTGGCCAATGGGTGGCCGTGGCCAGCGGCCCGCTGTTCAACGAGCTGGAAATCCTCAACTGGCAGGCTGAGTGCGACAGCTGCGACGCCGTACTGGACTTCGAATTCGCCGTGGACGCCAAGTTGGGCAAGAAAGCCCGCCAGCCTGCTGCCAGTGCGCGCATCGCCGAGCTGGGCTGGGCCAGTCGTGGCGACAAGCACGTGTGCCCGCGTTGCCAGGAGAGCGCCGAGTGAAGAATCTGCTCACCGGCGCCCTGATTGCCACCGGCCTGCTCGGCTGCGCCGCCGAACCGTCGAAGCTGCAACTGGAACGCAGCTATGTGCTGGAGTGGATCGGTGAACGCCCGCTGATCGACTACAGCCACCTGACACTGACGCTGGCCAGCGATGGCCGCGCCTATGGCAATGCGGGCTGCAACCATTGGTTTGCACCGTACGCGCTGGACGGCGAGCACCTGAGCTTCGGCAAGGTCGGCAAGACCCGCAAGTTGTGCGCGCCGGCGTTGATGGAGCAGGAAAAGCGCTTCCTGCAGGCGCTGGAGACGGTGCAGCGCTGGGATGTTTCGCCCGTCGAGCAGATGCGCTTCTGGCCGGCCGAGGGCAAGCCGCTGCGGTTCTGGCCTGAGGAGGGCTAGCTGCAAGCTGCAAGAAAAAGCGGATCGGTGCACGGCCAGCTTGTTCTTGTAGCTTGAGGCTTGCAGCTTGCAGCTTGCAGCTTTCAAGCCCCCTTGAGCGCCTTGATCTTGGCTTGCAGCCCTTCGAGGGTCTGCTCACCCAGCAGCTGCTCACGCACCTTGCCCTTGTCATCGATGATGTAGGTCACCGGCAACGCCTCGCTGCGTGGCAGGTCATAGCGCTCGGCCGGGTCCTGCGCCAGCACGGTAAAGCCGATGCCCAAGGTATCGGCCGCCTGCTTCAACTCCTGCCCCTGCAGGCCATCGAAGTTCACCCCCACCACCTTGATGCCATCGGCCGCCCACTGCTTGGCTGCGGTGTTCAGTTCAGGCACCTCTGTACGGCACGGGCCGCACCATTCAGCCCAATAGTTGAGCACCAGCCAGTGCCCGTCGATCTGCTCTGCCTTCACCGTGTTGCCGTGCTGGTCCACGCCGTAGTCGGCACCGCAGCCACCGAGCAAAAGGCCTGCGGTGATGGCCAATACTGCTGCCAAACGCCTTGCCATGGGTCAATCCTTCTCGAAGTTTCAAGCGAATGGGTCAGTTCCTGCGGTTAGAATAGCCGCCACACCCAGCTGGATGCGACCCGACATGACTGACTTGACGCTCTATCATAACCCGCGCTGCTCGAAATCCCGCGCCGCACTGGAACTGCTCGAACAACGCGGCCTGACACCGACCATCGTGCGGTACCTCGAAACCCCGCCCGACGCTGCCACCCT
The DNA here is from genome assembly GCF_016406145.1 of Pseudomonas putida. Classification (NCBI taxonomy): domain Bacteria; kingdom Pseudomonadati; phylum Pseudomonadota; class Gammaproteobacteria; order Pseudomonadales; family Pseudomonadaceae; genus Pseudomonas; species Pseudomonas putida. Next base: position 1,338,692 of record NZ_CP066306.1, on the reverse strand, counting down.
CAAGGCTCTGCTTGGCAAGCTGGGCATCGGCCCGCGCCAACTGCTGCGCACCGGTGAAGACGAATACAAGGCACTCGAGCTGGCCAACCCGGCCTTGAGCGATGCGCAACTGATCGACGCCATGGCGCAGCACCCAAAGCTCATCGAGCGCCCCATCCTGGTTGCCGGTGACAAGGCGGTGATCGGCCGACCACCAGAGAAAGTGCTGGAGATCCTGCCGTGAGCGCGCCCTACATCCTGGTGCTGTATTACAGCCGACATGGCTCGACCAGCGAAATGGCCCGGCATATCGCCCGCGGCATCGAGCTGGCCGGCATGGAAGCGCGCCTGCGCACGGTGCCGGCGATTTCCACCGAGTGCGAAGCCGTGGCGCCAGACATTCCGGCCAGCGGCGCGCTGTACGCCACCCTGGACGACTTGCGCCACTGCGCAGGCCTGGTGCTGGGCAGCCCAACCCGCTTCGGCAACATGGCCGCACCGCTCAAGTACTTCCTCGATGGCACCAGCAGCCTGTGGCTGGGTGGTGAACTGGTTGGCAAGCCGGCTGGCGTGTTCACCTCCACCGCCAGCCTGCATGGCGGCCAGGAAACCACCCTGCTGTCGATGATGCTGCCCCTGATGCACCACGGCATGCTGGTAATGGGCCTGCCCTACAGCGAATCGGCGCTGCTCGAAACCCGCGGCGGCGGCACGCCTTACGGCGCCAGCCACCACGCCGGCGCAGACGGCAAACGTGAGCTGGATCAACACGAGATCACCCTTTGCCGCGCCTTGGGCCAACGCCTGGCAACCACGGCCAAGGCGCTGGAGGCCTCGCGTGGCTAAGAAGCCGAAGGTGTTGCCACAACTGGAGTGGCTGGCACCGCGCCTGCGCCTCACACGCGCCTTGAGCCTGGCGTTCTTTTTTGGCCTGATCGCATTGCTGGTGGTGAACAACCTGTGGTTCGCCAACCTGCACGGGGCGCGGGTCGAAGTGATCCTGGCGATCGAGCTTGTGCCACTGCTTTTGCTGCTGCCAGGCATGTTGCTGGGCAGCGCCCGGGCGCATGCCTGGACCTGCTTTGTGGTGAATATCTATTTCATCAAAGGGGTGCTGGCGGCGTTCGACCCGTCACGGGCAGTGTTCGGCTGGGTTGAGGTGCTGCTGAGCCTTGGGCTGTTCGTCAGCGGGCTGCTGTTCGTGCGATGGAAGTTCCAGCATGAACGGCGCATGGCAGGTGAAGGGCGTTGATTCCGGGGGCTGCTATCGCAGCCCCGGGCTTTTCAATGGTTGACGGTATGCGCCAGCATCACCGACAACTGGCACAGCGGCCGCCCGCTTTCGGCATGCCACTGGTTGAACGTCTGCTGCACCAGCGCCAGGTCGCGCTGGCTGGTCGGCTGCTTGTCGATCACCTTCTGTGCAATCAGCGCAGCGGCCATATCATCGGTGGGGATGAACGTGTCCTTGCCGACCATGCGCAAAAAGCGTGGTGCAGATAGCCCGCCCAGCTGGTTGCCATGCTTGGCCAGGTACTTCCACAACCCGACGATATCGGTCACCGGCCAATCGGCGATGAACGCACCAAAGCTGCCCTTCTCCTTCGCCACATCCAAGATCATCTGCGCATTGCGCGGCACGCTCTTGAGCTTGCCCAGGTGGCGGATGATGCGCTCGTCCTGCATCAACCGCTCCAGGTGCTCTGCGCCCATCAGTACGACCTTCTCCGGGTCGAAGCCGAAGAACACCTGCTCGAACGCCGGCCATTTGGCATCTACCAGGCTGTGCTTGAGCCCGGCGCGGAACACGCGCAAGGCCAGGGTCGACAGGTAGCGGTCGTTGCTGATGTCGCGCAGCTGCGCCGGCGTGCGCGGCTGCGGCAGGAAGGCCTCCAGGGCTTGGGCCGAGCCGAAGCGGTTCAGGCAATACTCATGCAACCACTGGTAATCGCGCATGGATCAGATGTTCAGTACATCGAGGAAACGCGGAGTGGCGCTTTCGTCGATCTTGAGGCTGGTGAAGTCGAACAGGTTGCGGTCGGCCAGCTGCGACGGGGCAACGTTCTGCAGGGCGCGGAAGATGCTCTCGGTACGGCCCGGGTGCTTGCGCTCCCACTCCACCAGCATGTCCTTGACCACCTGGCGCTGCAGGTTCTCCTGCGAACCGCACAGGTTGCAAGGGATGATGGGGAATTCCTTCATGTCCGAGTAGGCCTGGATGTCCTTTTCGCTGCAGTAGGCCAGCGGGCGGATAACCACGTTACGGCCGTCGTCGGCGCGCAGCTTGGGCGGCATGCCCTTGAGCGAGCCGTTGAAGAACATGTTGAGGAAGAAGGTCTCGACGATATCGTCGCGATGGTGCCCAAGGGCCATCTTGGTTGCGCCGATTTCGTCAGCGAAGGTGTACAGGGTACCTCGGCGCAGGCGCGAGCACAGCGAGCAGGTGGTTTTGCCCTCTGGCACCAGTTCCTTGACTACCGAGTAGGTGTCCTTCTCGACGATGTGGTACTCGACGCCCAGTTCTTTCAGGTAGGCCGGCAGCACATGCTCGGGGAAGCCCGGCTGCTTCTGGTCCATGTTCACCGCGACGATCTCGAACTTGATCGGCGCCACCTTCTGCAGGTGCAACAGAACATCGAGCATGGTGTAGCTGTCCTTGCCGCCGGACAGGCAGACCATGACCTTGTCGCCATCCTCGATCATGTTGTAGTCGGTGATAGCTTCGCCGGCGAGACGACGCAGGCGTTTTTGCAGTTTGTTCTGGTTGACCGAGAGGGTGCCCATAGCGCTTGGATCCGCGAGGTGTGACAAAAGCCGGCTATTTTACGCACAAACTACGCGCACCTGTAGGGATTCCGATAAAGACTTCAAGGGAATCAGCAGCCCTCCTTACAGCGCAATTTGCTCTAAAAAGCACAGTTTGTGCAGGGAACGGCTTCCTATACTGCGACATAAGGCCACATTACCGCTTGCATCGGTGCCCTGGCCTCGGGCCGCTTGCGCTCCATCTGGGGGGCGATTGGCAACAACGAGAGGAGTAACCGGCATGATTCATCACGTTGTGGGGCTGTTTACCCACCCCGACCAGGAATGGCGGGAGATACGCGGGGAAGACGAAAGCATAAGCCACATGTACCTGACGCACACGCTGATCCTGGCGGCGATACCCGCCGTTTCGGCATTCATTGGCACTACCCAGGTCGGCTGGGTGATCGGCGACCGGCCAGCGGTAATGTTGACGATGGAAAGCGCACTTTGGATGAGCATCATGTCCTACCTGGCGATGCTCGCCGGGGTCGCGGTAATGGGCGCTTTCATTCACTGGATGGCACGCACCTACGACGCCAACCCGTCCATGGCGCAATGCATCGCCTTTGCCACCTATACCGCCACCCCGCTGTTCCTCGGCGGCCTGGCAGCGCTTTACCCGCACCTGTGGCTGGGCATGCTGGTAGGGACCGCGGCCATTTGCTACACCGTTTACCTGCTGTACGTCGGTTTGCCGACATTCATGAACATACCGACCGATGAAGGCTTCCTGTTCTCCAGCTCGGTGCTGGCAGTGGGCCTGGTGGTACTGGTAGCGATCATGGCTGCGACCGTGATCATCTGGGGACTGGGCGTGGGGCCCGTCTATACCAACTAGCTTCGAAAACACCTAGATCCAACACTGGGGCATCAAACCGGAGGCCGCCGCAAGGCGGCTTCCGGCTGTGTGCTGACCGGTGGGCTCGGCAGCCTGCCGGTGCTTGCGGCATAATGCCCGGTCAGGAGAATTACCCCGCCATGCCCGAGCTGCTCAAACAACGCGTCGAAACCTGTTACCAGCAAGCCGAAACCTTTTTCAAGCGCCCCTTCCCGCGCCCGGAAGTCAGCTTCAAGCTGCGCGGGCAGAAGGCTGGCGTCGCCCACCTGCATGAGAACCTGCTGCGCTTCAACTTGCAGCTGTACCGCGAAAACCAGGAAGACTTTTTGCGCCAGACCGTGGCCCATGAAGTGGCGCACCTGGTGGCTCACCAACTGTTCGGGGACCGCATTCAGGCCCATGGCGAAGAGTGGCAGCTTATCATGCGCGGGGTGTATGAACTGCCGCCCAATCGCTGCCACAACTACGAAGTGCAGCGGCGGGTCGCGACCCGGTACATCTATCGCTGCCCATGCCCACAAGGTGAGTTTGCGTTTACCGCGCAGCGGCACAAGCTGGTGAGGCAGGGGCGGCGATACCTGTGCAAGCGGTGCAGGGAGACGCTGGTGTACAGCGGTGAGACTCGAGTTGAATGACAGCGAGCGCACCGATAGACCAGGCACAAAAAAGGCGACCCGAAGGTCGCCTTTCGCTTTACTGCATCAGGCTCAACGAGCCACGCCTTCAGCCACGCCCAGGTCGTCGGTCGGGCGGGTGTCAGCCAGCGGCGCACCACCGGAGGCCAGCTCCGACGCCAGCTTGTCGTTGTCCATCTCCTTGACCCACTTGGCCACCACCACGGTAGCAACAGCGTTGCCCACCAGGTTGGTCAGGGCGCGGGCTTCGGACATGAAGCGGTCGATACCCAGGATCAGCGCCAGGCCGGCAACCGGCAGATGGCCGACAGCCGACAGGGTAGCGGCGAGTACGATGAAGCCAGAACCGGTAACGCCGGCAGCACCTTTGGAAGCCACCAGCAGCACCAGCAGCAGGGTGATCTGGTGGGTGATGTCCATGGTGGTGTCGGTGGCCTGGGCGATGAACACTGCGGCCATGGTCAGGTAGATCGAGGTACCGTCCAGGTTGAACGAGTAACCGGTCGGGATCACCAGGCCAACCACCGACTTCTTGGCACCCAGGCGCTCCATCTTGGCCAGCATGCGTGGCAGCGCAGATTCCGAGGACGAGGTGCCCAGTACGATCAGCAGCTCTTCACGGATGTAGCGGATCAGCTTGAGCACGCTGAAGCCGTGCGCGCGGCAGATACCGCCCAGCACTACCAGCACGAACAGCAGGCAGGTGATGTAGAAGCAGGCCATCAGGTAGCCCAGCTGTACCAGCGAGCCAACACCGTACTGGCCGATGGTGAAGGCCATCGCACCGAAGGCACCGACCGGGGCCAGTTTCATGATCATGTTGATGATGTTGAACATGACATGGGCGAAGCGGTCGATCAGGTCCAGCAGCGGTTTGCCGTAGCTGCCCAGACGGTGCAGGGCAAAGCCGAAGATCACCGAGAACATCAGCACCTGCAGGATGTCGCCGTTGGCGAAGGCACCTACCACGGTGTTAGGGATGATGTTGAGCAGGAAACCGACGGTAGTCTGCTGCGCACCGGCGGCGGCGTAGGCGGCCACGCTGCTGGCGTTCAGAGTGCTGACGTCGATGTGCATGCCAGCGCCCGGTTTGACCACGTTGACGACGACAAGGCCGATGATCAGGGCGATGGTGGAAACGATCTCGAAATACAGAAGCGCGTAGCCGCCGGTCTTGCCGACCGACTTCATGTTCTGCATGCCGGCAATGCCGCTGACCACGGTACAGAAGATGATGGGCGCGATGACCATCTTGATCAGTTTGACGAAACCATCACCCAACGGCTTGAGGGCGACGCCGGTTTCTGGATAGAAGTGGCCGAGCAGGATGCCGATGGTGATGGCAACGATCACCTGGACATACAGAGATTTGTACAGCGGCTGACGTGTCGTCATGGCTAAATTTCCTCAAGTGTGCCTGCTTCACCCTTCCCAGGATGTCGGGGCACCTGAATCGCTAACCCTCCTGCACCCGGAGGGATTTGTCGTTGTGTTCGAGCTGCCTGGGCAGGCCTCTGCCAAGTCAGATAGCAAGGGCGATGCCAAAACGCCCATGAAGGGTGCAAAGGCCGTATTTGCTAGCGGGAAATGCCCAACGACAGGGCGAATTGCCTGAGGAAAGATGGCGGATTTCCGCCCGATGGCGGGATTTGTACAGGCACCTTGGCGGGAATCCGCCCTGCTTGTTGCGAGCGATGAGGCAGGAGCTGCCTGAACATCAATCAAGGTGAAAGGTGATCCGGAATGCCGCCCCGCCCAGCGGCGAATCACCCAGGCTCAGTTCAGCGTCATAGCTGTCGACGATATCTTTGACCACCGCAAGGCCAATCCCCTGCCCCGGATGCTGGCGGTCCAGGCGCTCGCCCCGCTCGAGAATCCGCTCACGCTGATCCGCCGGCACACCCGGCCCGTCATCTTCGATGCACAACGTCAGCCGCCCGGGAGCTTCCTGCAAGCTCACCCGCACCTGCCCCAGGCTCAGCCGGAAGGCGTTTTCCAAGAGGTTGCCCAACAACTCCAGCAGCGCGCCCTGCTCCATCGGCACTTGCGCCTGCGCCGGCACTTCAAGCAGCACCTCGACGCGCTTGTCGCGGTACACCTTGGCCAGGGTGCTGCACAGGCTGTCCAGCACCGGAAGCAACTGCACGCTGTGGCGCACCAGGCCACTCTTGCGCAGGCTGGCACGCTGCAACTGGTAGTCGATCTGCTGGCTCATGCGCTCGATCTGGCTCTGCAGCACCCGCGCCTGCTCGCGCTCGCTGACACGCTGCTGCATGCTCTCCCCCAAGCCCTGCAGCACCGCCAGCGGGGTCTTGAGGCTGTGCGCCAGGTCACCCAGCGAGTCACGGTAACGCTGGCGCTGTTCCCGCTCGCTGCGCAGCAGGCGGTTGAGCGAGCCGGTGAGGCGCAACAGCTCACGCGGGTGCTCGGCACTCAGCCCATCGCGCGCACCGGCCTCCACCTCGTCCAGCTCGCGGCTCAGCCGTCGCAACGAACGCAGGCCCCAGGTCAGGCCGGCCCAAAGCAGCACCAGCAACGCCAGCAAGGCCGCACCAAAGCCGAGGTAGAGCTTTTCTCGCAGGCCATCGAGGGTTTGCTGGTACTCACGCACCGGCTGCAGGGCAACGATGCTGTAGGCGGCGCTCTGGCCACCCAGCAGCTTTATTTCGACGTCGTAGACAAAGAATTCCTCGCCGTCATCCTGGTGCATGCGGGCGAACTCATTGCCGCGCCCATCGTAGCGCGGCTGGTAGTTGATGTGCTGGTCGGCGGTGGCCCGGGAACGCCAGACCAGCTTCCCTTCGCGGTTGAAGATGTAACCGAGCAAACCGGTATAAGGCAGGTTGTAACGCTCGTCCGGCAGCAGTGCGGGCATCTGCAGCTGGCCATGCTCGATGCGCGCCGACGAAATCAGCGTGGTCACGTCAGAAGCCAGGCGCTGCTCGATCGATTCCTGCAAGGCCAGGCTGAAGGCCTTCTGCAGGGCGGGCAGCAGCGCCAGCATGAACAGCACTGCCAGCACCGCTGCCGCGAGCATCAAGCGCACCCGCAGCGAACGAATCATCGGCAGCGCTCGGTGAACAGGTAGCCGAGCCCACGCACAGTGTCGATCGGCTTGAACCCGCGCGCACCTTCGAGCTTGCGACGCAGACGACCGACCAGCACCTCGATGACGTTGGGGTCACGCTCCTCATCGCCTGGATACAACTGTTCCATCAGGCGCTCCTTGGCCACCACCTGCTGGTGATGACGCATCAGATACTCAAGGATGCGGTATTCGTAGGCGGTCAGCGCCAGCGGCTGCTCATCCAGGGTCGCCTGCTTGCGGTTGAGGTCCAGCACCAAGGGGCCGGCGGCGATGGTCGACTGGGTGAAGCCGCTGGAGCGGCGCAGCAAGGCATTGAGGCGTGCCTCAAGCTCTTCGAACTGGAACGGCTTGACCAGGTAATCGTCGGCACCGGCGGCCAGGCCTTCGACCTTGTCCTGCCAGTTGCCGCGGGCGGTGAGAATCAGAATGGGAAAGGTCTTGGCCTGGGTACGCAGGCGGCCGATCAGCTCCAGGCCGCTCATGCCGGGCAGGCCGAGATCGATCACGGCCAGGTCGAAGTGGAATTGCTCGGCCTGGTACAGCGCTTCTTCGGCGTCAGCCACAGCCTGGACCACATGGCCGCTTTCGCCCAGGCGTGTATAGAGGTGGTGCCTTAACAGGGCTTCGTCCTCGACCACCAGCAGTTTCATGTGACGCTCCTTTCATGTATTGGCTGTACCGGCCTCATCGCCGGCAAGCCGGTTCCCACAGTGAACTCCACACACCTGAAAGCAGTGGAGACCCCGTGGAAAACGGCTTGCCGGCGATGAGGCCAGTAGAGGATAACTCGGCTCGCAGATCAGAACTTGTAGTTCGCCGACAGGTAAGTCTGAGCACTGCTGGTCAGGCGCAGGGTACCCTCTTTCGGCCCGCCGCTCGCCCCCACCTCGGTCGCTGCGTTGGTGCGCAGATAACGGTAACCCAGCTCAACCGAAGCTCGGTCGGTGATCTCCTGGATTACGCCGGCCTGCAGGCCGACTGCGTAGCCATAGTCGGTATCACGGCTGGCCCCTGGCGAGTCCTGGGTCAGCTTGGTCATGCCCAGGCTGCCACCACCGAACAGTTTGGTGGTATCGCCTACCGGCAGGAACAGGTCGTAGCTGCCCAGCAGGTTCTCCTGGCGCAGCTTCAGGCCGCTGTGGTCGCCCGAGACATTGTCGTAGGTCATGTAGTAGCGACCCTGGTCGTTGATCTTGCCCAGGCGCACGCCCCAGGTGTCATCCTTGCCGATGATGCCGTCGGCGTTCAGGTGGTCGGTGTTGCGTTGCAGCAGCCCGGACTTGCGTACCTTGTCGCTGGTCTGGCCGTAGGTCAGGCTGGCGAAGTTGTCGTCGGCGGCCTGGGCGGTGGTGATGCCAGCGGCACAGACGGCCATGGCGGCCAGCAGGGTATTGAAGGTTTTCATGGCGTTATACTCCAGTTGAATGCGCTGTTTCGGTCTGGAAGCTAGAGTAAGCAGAACGCCCTGAACCGCGGCTGAACCCTGGCTGAACCTGGGCTGAACGATACGTTTGCAAAACAAGGAGTAGTGAACATGCGTGCCCTGCTGGTTTTGACCCTGATGTGCAGCGCCGCTCTTGCCCAGGCGGCAGTAGTGACCCGCGAGATCCCCTACCAGGACGACGATGGCAACCGCCTGGTCGGCTACTACGCCTATGACGATGCACTGGAGGGCAAACGCCCGGGCATTGTCGTGGTGCATGAATGGTGGGGGCTTAACGACTACGCCAAGCGCCGTGCCCGTGACCTCGCGGCACTGGGCTACAAAGCGCTGGCCATCGACATGTACGGCGACGGCAAGCACACCGAGCACCCGCAGGATGCCCAGGCATTCATGGCCCAAGCGCTGAAGGACCCGGCCGCGGCGGCCGCACGCTTCGACGCAGGCCTTGAATTGCTGAAAAAGCAGCCGAACGTCAACAAGCACAAACTGGGTGCCGTAGGTTACTGCTTCGGTGGCAAGGTGGTACTGGACGCGGCACGGCGCGGCGAAAAGCTGGACGGCGTGGTGAGCTTCCATGGTGCGCTGGCCACCCAGACGCCGGCCAAGCCTGGCGTGGTAAGGGCCGACATCCTGGTGGAGCACGGTGCGGCGGACAGCATGGTCACTGATGAGCAGGTCGCCGCGTTCAAGGCTGAAATGGATGCGGCCAAGGTCAATTATCAGTTCGTCAGCATTGCCGGCGCCAAGCATGGCTTCACCAACCCGGATGCCGACCGCTTGAGCCACGGCGCCCATGGTGGGCCGGACATTGGCTACAACAAGGCCGCGGACGAGAGTTCGTGGGCGGACATGCAGGCGTTCTTCAAGAAAGCATTCGACTGAAGATTGCCGGGGCCGCTTCGCGGCCCATCTCCCACACAGCCACATCGGCTGGCACAATACCGCCATGAACAGATTGCCTTCCTGCTGTGCCCCGCTCCAGCACCACTGGCCCCTGCCCCGCCCGTTGCCCGGCGCGGTGCTGGTCAGTTGCGCCTTCGACCCCAGCCGCCTGGCCGCCGACGACTTCCAGCGTGCCGGTATCGAACCCAGCCCCAGCCTGCAACGCTCGGTGGCCAAGCGCCAGGCCGAGTATCTGGCCGGCCGGGTGTGCGCGCGCGCCGCGCTGCAACGCCTGAATGGCAGCGACCATGTGCCCGGCACCCATGAGGACCGCTCACCGATCTGGCCCCCGGGCATCCACGGTTCGATCACCCACGGCAAAGGCTGGGCCGCCGCCGTGGTTGCCGCGCAAGGCAGCTGTCGCGGCCTGGGGCTGGACCAGGAAGCACTGCTCGACGACGAGCGTGCCGAACGGCTGATGGGCGAAATCCTCACCCAGGCAGAGCTCGAGCGCCTGGACCGCAGCCAGTTGGGGCTGGCGGTTACCCTGACCTTTTCACTCAAGGAAAGCCTGTTCAAGACCCTCTACCCACTGACCCGGCAGCGCTTTTACTTCGAGCACGCCGAGATACTGCAGTGGTCACCTGAAGGCCTGGCACGCCTGCGTCTGCTCATCGACCTGTCGCCAGAATGGCGCCATGGCGCCGAGCTGGAAGGCCAATTCTGCATGCAGGACGGCCATCTGCTCAGCCTGGTCAGCGTCTAAGCCTTACAGCGGCGCCTGCTCGCGTGGCCAGTTGAGGCTGAAGCAGGCACCGCCCAGCGCTTCACTGCGCCCTACCGTGGCCCGGCCGGCGTGCCAGTAGATGATGCGCCGCACGATCGACAGGCCCAGGCCATGCCCTCCCGAAGCCCGGGTGCGGCTGTCATCGAGCCGGGTGAACGGCGTGAAGATACGGTCCCAGTAACCTTCGGGGATGCCCGGCCCGTCATCTTCCACTTCGATGCGGCAGCGCTGCTGGCCCAGCTGATAGCTCAGCCGTACTTCAGTCCGGGCATGGCGCAAGGCATTGCTGACCAGGTTCTGCAGCGCCCGATGCAGATAGCGCGGCTCGGCCTCGACCCAGGCATCTTCGCCATCCTGAAGCTCACAGGTACCGCGCACCAGCCTGACGCCGGCATTGAGCGGGGCCAGCTCTTCGATCACCCGGTCAAGCAAGGCATCCAGGTCGACGCGCTGGAACTGCAGGGCCGGCGCGCCCTGCTCCAAGCGGGCGTAGGTCAGCATCTCGTCGACCAGCTTGTCCAGGTCCTGGATATCGCCGTCCATGCCCGCCAGGTGCTTGGCCCGGGCCTGTTCGTTCGGCGCGCTTTCAATCATTTCCAGGCCAAAGCGCAAACGGGCCACCGGCGTGCGCAGCTCATGGGACACCGCCCGCACCAGTTCGCGCTGCATGTTCAACGAACGCTGCAGGTGTTCGGCCATGCCGTTGAACGCCGCCGCCAGGCGCCCCACCGAATCGGCATCGCCGGCGGGCACACGGGTTTCCAGGCTGCCCTGGGCGATGCGCGTGGCGGCCATTTCCAGGCCAGACACCCGCCGCTCCAGCTGACGCACCAGCAGATAGACCACCAGGCCAATCAGGCACAGGCCGAGGAACGCGATCAACACCAGCAATTGCGGCGGGTAGGGGTTGAGCTGGTACAGCGGGCCAATCTCCAGCACCCAGGGCGAGCCCGGCAAGCCTGCGAACACACGGATCGAATCGCCATCCTTGCCCAGCGCCATGACCGTGTCGCCCTCCTCAACCCGGCGCCGCTGGTCATCGTCCAGGCCGACCCGCTCCAGGCGCTGCAGGGCGATACCAAAACCGAACCCCTTGCTCTGCCTGATCTGCGCCAGGCGCTGTTGCTGTTCAGTGACGGGGTAACGCACCAGTTCATCAGCGAGCAAATAGAGCGTGGCCCGCGCCAGCTGCTCGCTGACCTGCTTGACCTCGGCCACCAGCAGCAGGTTTTCCTGGCCCACCTTGCGCAGCACCTGGGCGGCGTGCGGGCCGGTTTTCTGCACCACCACCAGGGCGCGATTGAGCCGCGCGCGCTGGCCGCCATCAAGGGTGCGCGCCGACAGGGGCAGCAAGTCCAGCGGCACGCCCAGCAAGCGCTCCCACATCAACAACGAGCGTTTGCGTTCGGTTTCATTCTGCTGAGCGAGGTTGTCAGCCATCAGGCTGAACGTGCCTTGGGCCAGGCGCTCGCGGTGCTGGGCGGCGCGCACTTCGTTGACCAGGTGCAGGCTGAGCACACCAAGCAGGGCCACCAGCACCAGCACCGCAAGCATGCCGCCGTAAATGCGCAGGAAGATCGAGTTGTTCATGGTGCATCGCCGACGAACAGGTAGCCTTTGCTGCGCAGGGTCTTGATAAGACGGGGGTGGATCGGATCGTCGCCGATCTTGGGGCGGATCTTGGAGATGCGCACGTCGATGGAGCGGTCCTGACCGTCGTAACCGACACCGCGCAAGGCGGTGAAGATCTGCTCACGCGACAGTACCCGCCCGGCGTTGCTGGCCAGCAGCCAGAGCAGGTCGAACTCGGCACCGGTAAGTTCGATCAGCTGTTCGCCGAGCCGGGCTTCGCGCAGGCGGTTGTCGATGCTCAGGGCACCAAAGGCCAGCTCTTGGGTTTTGCCTTGTGCCGGCTCGCTGCGCCGCAGCAGGGCCTGGATGCGTGCCAACAGCAAGCGTGGGCGCACCGGCTTGCACACGTAATCGTCAGCGCCAAGGTCCAGGCCCTGGACCTGGTCGAGCTCGTCGCTGCGGGCAGTGAGCATGAGGATGGGCCCTGCGTACTGGCCACGTACGCGGCGGCAGATGCTCAGGCCGTCTTCACCGGGCAGCATCAGGTCGAGGATGACCATGTCTGGCTGGCTGTCGACGATACGCCGGGCGGCGCGCGCACCATCGCCCTCCACTGCCACATCGAAACCGTTGGCCTGCAAGTATTCAGCCGTAAGCTCGGCGAGGCGCTGGTCGTCTTCGACGATCAGGATGCGGGGTACGGGTTGGTCCATGGCGTTTGCCTTGATTGTTGTTTTTGCGTTGCCTGTTCCGGCCCCATTGCCGGCATTGCCATCTTAACCAAAAGGCAACATCCCCTGCCGATACTACGTCCCGCGCCCGGCACTGCCAACATCACCGGAAACACCCCTGGACTGAACCGTTTTTTGTGCTAGGGTTCGCGCCCTGAAAAATCTGCACCGGGGCAACGAGCCGCAGAAAAATACTGCAAACCACTTGGTACAAGGCCTACAGCCAATACCCACTATTCACTCACAAAGTACGCACAACTTATCCACAGGCGCTCGCCTTGCAAAGCCCCCGATACCGCATTATCTTGTATCCCCAGCGCAGCGAACCACTAGATGTTGGGTTTCACACACCAACGCCAAGCATGAGTCAGCAGACAAATTCAAGCGATTTTTCTGCCTGAACTTATTGTGGTTTCAACAACCAAACCGCTCCAGCGGAGATGGAGAGCAACAGCTTTTGGGCTAGCCCCATAGCCTTTGACTTCGGCCAGGGAGCGGCATGTTCTTTGCCCCTTATTCCTGAGTCTGTCCCGAAGTCGGTACGCCCGAGCGGGCGGATGCGCGCGCATGACGCATCCCCGCCAGGGCCGTCGAACAAGTGGACGGAACGGTGGGCGCCCAAAAGGCGCCTGAACATATAGAAACTGTGGAGACACCCACCCATGCAAACCGACACAACTCGCGAGAACCCGCAGGCTTTGGCGCCGCAGGCCGCCGATTCCAACCAGGATCTGGCCGCGACCGCTCCGGGCCAGCTGCGCGTGATCAAGCGCAACGGCACTGTCGTCCCTTACACCGACGACAAGATCACCGTGGCCATCACCAAGGCGTTCCTCGCAGTTGAAGGTGGCACCGCCGCTGCCTCGTCGCGCATCCACGACACCGTCGCGCGCCTGACCGAGCAGGTCACCGCCACGTTCAAGCGTCGCATGCCATCGGGTGGCACCATTCACATCGAAGAAATCCAGGACCAGGTCGAACTGGCCCTGATGCGTGCCGGCGAGCAGAAAGTCGCCCGTGACTACGTGATCTACCGCGACCAGCGTGCCAAAGAGCGCGCTACCCGCGCCAACACCGACGCCGCAGTCGAGCCGCACCCAAGCATCCGCATCACCCTGGCCGACGGCAGCCTGGCGCCGCTGGACATGGCGCGCCTGAACACCATCATCAGCGAAGCCTGCGAAGGCCTGGCCGAAGTCGATGGCGACCTGATCCAGCGCGAAACCCTGAAGAACCTGTACGACGGCGTGGCCATCAAGGACGTCAACACCGCCCTGGTGATGACTGCCCGTACCCTGGTAGAGCGCGAGCCGAACTACTCGTTCGTCACTGCCCGCCTGCTGATGGACACCCTGCGTGCCGAAGGCCTGGGCTTCCTGAACGTTGCCGACAGCGCCACCCACCACGAGATGGCCGACCTGTACGCCAAGGCCCTGCCGGCCTACATCGCCAAGGGTGTCGAATTCGAGCTGCTGAACCCGGCCCTGGCCGACTTCGACCTGGAAAAACTGGGCAAGGCGATCAACCACGAGCGCGACCAGCAGTTCACCTACCTGGGCCTGCAGACCCTGTACGACCGCTACTTCATCCATAAGGATGGCGTACGCTTCGAACTACCGCAGGTGTTCTTCATGCGTGTGGCCATGGGCCTGGCGCTGGAAGAGAAAGACAAGGAAGCCCGTGCGATCGAGTTCTACAACCTGTTGTCGTCCTTCGACTACATGGCCTCGACCCCGACCTTGTTCAACGCCGGCACCCTGCGCCCGCAGCTGTCGAGCTGCTACCTGACCACCGTGCCGGACGACCTTTCGGGCATCTATCACGCGATCCACGACAACGCCATGCTGTCGAAATTCGCCGGTGGCCTGGGCAACGACTGGACTCCTGTGCGCGCACTGGGCTCCTACATCAAAGGCACCAACGGCAAATCCCAGGGTGTCGTACCCTTCCTGAAAGTGGTCAACGACACCGCTGTCGCCGTGAACCAGGGTGGCAAGCGCAAAGGCGCTGTCTGCGCCTACCTGGAAACCTGGCACCTGGACATCGAAGAATTCATCGAGCTGCGCAAGAACACCGGTGATGACCGTCGTCGTACCCACGACATGAACACCGCCAACTGGATCCCTGACCTGTTCATGAAGCGCGTCTTCGATGACGGCAAGTGGACCCTGTTCTCGCCATCGGAAGTGCCAGACCTGCACGACCTGACCGGCAAGGCCTTCGAAGAGCGCTACGAGTACTACGAAGCCCTGACCGAGTACAACAAGATCAAGGTGTTCAAGACCATCCAGGCCAAAGACCTGTGGCGCAAGATGCTGTCGATGCTGTTCGAGACCGGCCACCCATGGCTGACCTTCAAGGACCCGTGCAACCTGCGCTCGCCGCAGCAGCACGTGGGCGTGGTCCACAGCTCGAACCTGTGCACCGAGATCACCCTGAACACCAACAAGGACGAGATCGCGGTCTGCAACCTGGGCTCGATCAACCTGCCGAACCACATTGTCGACGGCAAGCTGGACACCGCCAAGCTGCAACGCACCGTGAACACCGCCGTGCGCATGCTCGACAACGTGATCGACATCAACTACTACTCGGTGCCGCAAGCGCGCAACTCGAACTTCAAGCACCGCCCGGTCGGCCTGGGCATCATGGGCTTCCAGGACGCGCTGTACCTGCAGCACATCCCGTACGGCTCCGACGCTGCCGTCGAGTTCGCCGACAAGTCGATGGAAGCGGTCAGCTACTTCGCGATCCAGGCGTCCTGCGACCTGGCCGATGAGCGTGGCGCGTACGAGACCTTCCAGGGTTCGCTGTGGTCCAAAGGCATCCTGCCGCTGGATTCGCAACAGATCCTGATCGAGGCCCGTGGCCAGAAGTACATCGACGTCAACCTGGAAGAAACCCTGGACTGGGCGCCGGTACGGGCCCGCGTACAGAAAGGCATCCGTAACTCGAACATCATGGCCATCGCGCCGACCGCGACCATCGCCAACATTACCGGCGTGTCGCAGTCCATCGAGCCGACCTACCAGAACCTGTACGTGAAATCGAACCTGTCGGGCGAGTTCACCGTGATCAACCCGTACCTGGTCCGCGACCTGAAAGCCCGCGGCCTGTGGGACTCGGTCATGATCAACGACCTGAAGTACTACGACGGTTCGGTGCAGCAGATCGAGCGTATTCCGCAGGAACTCAAAGACCTGTACGCCACCGCGTTCGAAGTCGAGACCAAGTGGATCGTCGATGCCGCCTCCCGTCGCCAGAAGTGGATCGACCAGGCGCAGTCGCTGAACCTGTACATCGCCGGCGCTTCGGGCAAGAAGCTGGACGTGACCTACCGCATGGCCTGGTACCGTGGCCTGAAAACCACCTACTACCTCCGTGCCCTGGCCGCGACCAGCACCGAGAAGTCGACCATCAACACCGGCAAGCTCAACGCCGTTTCCAGCGGCGGCGACAGCGCCCCGGCCCAGGCCGCAGGCCCGGCGCCAGTGCCGAAGGCTTGCGCGATCGACGAGCCGGACTGCGAAGCCTGCCAGTAAGGCCTGCTGATGCCGCAAGGGGTGCCCCAACGGGTGCTCCTCGCGGCATTTTCTTATCTGCGCAAGCGCAGCTTTTGTAGGAGCGGCCTTGTGTCGCGAAGGGGCTGCAAAGCAGTCCCGGAATCCTTGTAAAAATATTGGATTCCAGGGGCCGCCTTGCGGCCCTTTCGCGACACAAGGCCGCTCCTACAAAAATCGCGCCAACCCAACATCATGTATCGATAAAATAAAAAACCACAACATGTAGTGCCTCGCGCTATTTGCCGCTAAACTCCCTTCCCGTAAAAGACGACACGAGATACCGTGAACGGACGCGCGTAAAACCGGTCGAAAAATTACCCTCGCCCGCAAGACGCGCACCCCGATCGAAAGCGAATTCCGGTATACTCCGCCCCCTCTGAAAAGGGCACCTATTCAAGTCCCTGGCCCCTCCCCGAGGCCTGGCCAGGCACGAATCCAGATGTAACGAGAGTCAGCCTCTCGAGCTGTCCATTCGCCGTTACGGCCTTGCGTCAGGCATCACATTTTTAAAATCCAACCGGTTGCCCCAGGGCGACCCTCAAGCAGGAGCCAAACCATGCTGAGCTGGGACGAATTCGACAAAGAAGACGGCGAAGTAGCCGCCAAAGGCAACACCCCTGCGCAGGCCAACGCCGCCGCCACACTCGACAAGCTCGACAGCGCCGGCGGTGCCGCCGCCCTGGAAGCCCGTGCTGCCACCGCCGCCGACTCCGACGCAGTGAAGCGCGCCAAGGCCGCGCTGGACGCCCTAGACATCGCCGAAGGCCTGGCCGAGCTGGAAGGCTCCTCGGCCCGCGTCGCCGTTGACGAAAAGCGCATGATCAACTGCCGCGCCGACCTCAACCAGCTGGTGCCGTTCAAGTACGACTGGGCCTGGCAGAAGTACCTCGACGGCTGCGCCAACCACTGGATGCCGCAAGAGGTCAACATGACCGCCGACATCGCCCTGTGGAAGAGCCAGGACGGCCTGACCGAAGACGAGCGCCGCATCGTGATGCGCAACCTCGGCTTCTTCTCCACCGCCGACTCGCTGGTTGCCAACAACCTGGCCCTGGCCGTGTACCGCCTGATCACCAACCCGGAGTGCCGCCAGTACATCCTGCGCCAGGCGTTCGAAGAGGCGATCCACACCCACGCCTACCAGTACTGCATCGAATCGCTGGGCATGGATGAAGGCGAGATCTTCAACATGTACCACGAGATCCCGTCGGTCGCGAAGAAAGCCGCCTGGGGCCTGAAGTACACCCGCGCCATCTCCGACCCGGAGTTCAACACCGGCACCGTCGAAACCGACAAAGAGCTGCTGCGCAACCTGATCGCCTACTACTGCGTGCTGGAAGGCATCTTCTTCTATTGCGGCTTCACCCAGATCCTGTCCATGGGCCGCCGCAACAAGATGACCGGCGTAGCAGAGCAGTTCCAGTACATCCTGCGTGACGAGTCGATGCACCTGAACTTCGGTATCGACGTGATCAACCAGATCAAGATCGAAAACCCGCACCTGTGGGACGCGGCGATGAAGGAAGAAGCGACCCAGATGATCCTGCAAGGGACCCAGCTGGAGATCGAATACGCCCGTGACACCATGCCACGCGGCGTACTGGGCATGAACGCGGCGATGATGGAGGACTACCTCAAGTTCATCGCCAACCGTCGTTTGACCCAGATTGGTTTGAAGGAAGAGTACCCAGGGACTACCAACCCGTTCCCGTGGATGAGCGAGATCATGGACTTGAAGAAAGAGAAGAACTTCTTCGAGACCCGCGTGATCGAGTATCAGACTGGTGGGGCGTTGAGCTGGGACTGATTGTCCGGGCTGAACATGGAAAAGGCTGCCAATTGGCAGCCTTTTTTTTTACTAAGAGCTCTTGCGAAAGATTGCAGCCTGGGGAATGCGCGGTTCTTGAGGTCTGCGCTGGATCTGTGGAAGCTGGGTTGCCGGCGATGGGCTGCACAGCAGCCCTGATACGCTAACTGACTGGCATCAGCCTCCGGCCTGTCGACAGCTACCTGAGCAAAATCGAAGCCGGTACTCCAGCGTGGAGAAGCACAGCTATTTGACCGCACATCCCTTAGAACTCCCCAGCGCCCTACACCACGGAGTGTGGGTGCGGCTCAAGCGTATGTCACGGGGACGTCTGGAAAATGTGGTCGAAGCATACGCCTCTAAGCGACTTTAGTCGTAGTACCTCCTTAAGAAAATGTTGATGCCCGAGCTAGAGCGGCTATTACTTGAAACGCGCTGGTCAAGGCTGCCATTTCCCGAATTCATTGCGCCAGCAAGCGTTGACATCCCCACCGTCGCTTGATAAAAACCGATGACGTTGTACGACAACACATAACAAAAACAACAATCAGTGGACAGTCTCCCCATGTCGACCCCCATCGCGCTACACCCCAGCCTCTCGCCGCCCCTCATTCCAGCATGCACGGCCACCTAGTGCCGTAACCCTGTTTCACCCTACCCGGCCTTCACCGGCCCGTACCCACCCGCCCCTGCCGCAGGCCGCTTGCGCGTGCCCGGTGGACGGGCTGCCGCACCCTTTTGTGGAGCACAACAATAATGAAAATCTGCCATACCCTTCCCTTTGCCCTGCTGGGCGCCGGCATGATCGGGAGCTTGCCGGGCACCAGCGTGGCCGCAGGCTTCATCGAAGATTCCAAAGCCACGCTTGGCCTGCGCAACTTCTATATCAACCGCAACTTCACCAACCCCAGTAACCCGCAGAGCAAGGCCGAGGAGTGGACGCAAAGCTTCATCCTCGATGCACGCTCTGGGTTCACCGAAGGGCCGATCGGCTTCGGCGTGGATGTGCTGGGGATGTGGTCGGTGAAACTCGATGGCGGTGGCGGCACCTATGGCACTGCCCTGCTGCCGCGCCATGACGATGGGCGGCCGGCGGATGACTTCGGGCGCCTGGCTGTGGCGGGCAAGGCGCGGATTTCCAAGACTGAACTGAAAGTCGGCGAGTGGATGCCGGTGCTGCCGATCCTGCGTTCCGACGATGGCCGCTCGTTGCCACAGACCTTCCGCGGTGGGCAGGTCACCTCTAACGAAATCGCCGGGCTGACGCTGTACGGCGGGCAGTTCCGCGGCAACAGCCCGCGCAACGACGCCAGCATGGACGACATGAGCTACGGCGGCGGCCTGTCGGACCGTTTCAACTTCGTCGGTGGCGAATACAAGTTCAACCAGGACCGCACGCTGGTCGGGCTGTGGAACGCAGTGCTCAAGGACGTCTATGAGCAGCAGTACCTGCAACTGAGCCACAGCCAGCCGGTCGGCAGCTGGACCTTTGGCGCCAACCTCGGTTACTTCCATGGTGGCGAAGACGGCTCCGAAAAGGCCGGGCAGCTGGACAACAAGACCTATTCGGGGATGTTCTCGGCCAAGTATGGCGGCAACACGTTCTGGGTGGGCCTGCAGAAGGTCGATGGCGATACCTGGATGCGGGTCAACGGCACCAGCGGCGGCACCTTGGCCAACGACAGCTACAACTCCAGCTTCGACAATGCCAATGAGCGCTCCTGGCAGGTGCGTCATGACTTCAACTTCGTCACCGTTGGCGTGCCGGGGCTGACGCTGATGAACCGCTACATCAGCGGGCAGGACGTGCATACCGGGGCGGTGACCGACGGCAAGGAGTGGGTGCGGGAAACGGAGCTGGCCTATGTGATCCAGAGCGGGGCGTTCAAGGATTTGAGCGTCAAATGGCGCAACTCGTCGATTCGGCGCGACTACAGCAACAACGAATTCGATGAGAACCGGTTGATCTTCAACTACCCGCTGTCGCTGTTGTAACCCAGGCTGAGCCGTTCCCTGGAGCAACGGCCTTGTGTGGCAATTGCCTTGTGTAGGAGCGGCCTTGTGTCGCGAAAGGGCTGCGCAGCGGCCCCCGGCAATGGGGCCGCCTGCGAAGTTCTTGGGGCCGCTGCGCGCCCCTTTCGCGACACATGGCCGCTCCTACAGTTGACCACCAAACCAGGCGAAAGCCGCACACGCCTCATTGACAACTGCCAACCCCACTGCCAATAATCAACGCAGTCATACGACAACCTACAACAATTAACAAATAGAGCCGGCCATGACCACTACCCCCCTCAATCGCCTGCTGCTCACCGGAGCTGCAGGCGGCCTGGGCAAGGTCCTTCGCGAACGCCTGCAAGGCTACGCCGAGGTCCTGCGCCTTTCCGATATCAGCCCGATGGCACCTGCCGCGGGTCCGCATGAAGAGGTCGTGACCTGCGACCTGGCCGACAAGGCCGCCGTCCACGCACTGGTAGAAGGCGTCGACGCCATCCTCCATTTCGGCGGCGTATCCACCGAGCACTCCTTCGAGGACATCCTCGGCCCTAACATTTGCGGTGTGTTCCACGTTTACGAGGCGGCGCGCAAGCATGGGGTCAAGCGCATCATCTTCGCCAGCTCCAACCACACCATCGGTTTCTACCGCCAGGACGAGCGCATTGACGCTCACGCTCCACGCCGGCCCGACAGCTACTACGGGTTGTCCAAATGCTACGGCGAGGATATGGCCAGCTTTTACTTCGACCGCTATGGCATCGAGACCGTCAGCATCCGCATTGGCTCGTCCTTCCCCCAGCCACAGAACCCACGCATGTTGTGCACCTGGCTGAGCTACGACGACCTGGTCCAGCTCATCGAACGTGGGCTGAACACCCCAAACGTGGGCCACACCATTGTCTACGGCGCCTCCGACAACCGCACCGTATGGTGGGACAACCGCTATGCCGCGCACTTGGGCTACGTGCCTAAAGACACCTCCGAGGTGTTTCGCGAAGTGGTAGAGGCCCAGCCGGCACCTGCCGCCGATGACCCGAGCATGGTCTATCAGGGCGGCGCCTTCGCCGTTGCCGGACCGTTCAACTGATCCCCAGTGCTCCAGGAGGCCCGGCCATGAACTGCGAACTGATCGTCGACGCCCGCAACGGCACCGGCGAAAGCCCCGTGTGGCACCCCACCGAACAAGCCCTGTACTGGGTCGACATTCCTGCACGCCAGCTGCATCGCTGGCAGCCTGATGGTGACCATCAGACCTGGCAAGGCGACGAGATGCTCGCCTGCATCGCGCGCACTGAGCGGGGCTGGATCGCCGGCATGGAAAGCGGCATCTTCCAGCTTGAAACCAGGGCCGATGGCAGCCTTGCCAGCCACTTGCTCAGCACCGTCGACCATGCCCAGAGCGGCATGCGTTTCAACGATGGGCGCTGTGATCGCCAGGGCCGCTTCTGGGCCGGCACCATGTTGATGGACATGCAGCAAGGCGCCACGGTCGGCGCGCTGTACCGGCATGACGGCGAGGGCCAGTTACACCTGCAGCAGGACGGCATGATCGTGCCCAATGGCCTGGCCTTCAGCCCCGACGGCACACGCATGTACCTGTCGGACTCGCACCCCGACGTGCAGAAGATCTGGGTGTTCGACTACGACATCGACAGTGGCATACCCCACAACAAGCGGCTGTTCGTCGATATGCGCGCCTTCCCCGGTCGCCCGGACGGCGCTGCCATCGACCAGGACGGCTGCTACTGGATCTGCGGCAACGATGCCGGTCAGATACACCGGTTCACGCCGGATGGCCGCCTTGACCGCTCACTCAACGTGCCGGTGAAAAAGCCGGCGATGTGCGCCTTCGGCGGCGCCAACCTGGACACCTTGTTCGTCACCTCGATCCGCCCCGCAGGCATCGACCTCTGCGACCAGCCGCTGGCTGGTGGGGTATTTGCCTTCGAACTCGGCGTCAAAGGCCTGGAGGAACCTGCCTGCCGGGGCTGAACACCCGTACTGCCAACCACACTCGTACGCCCGAAACCGGATAATAAAAACCACGGAGTTTCATCATGACTTTCAAACGCAAGCTGCTTCTTGCTGCACTCCCGTTCGCCTTCAGCCTCTCCCTGCCAGCCCATGCGCTGGATATCAAATTCGCCGAGATCCACCCGGCCGGCTACCCGACCGTGGTCGCCGAGCAGAACATGGGCAAGAAGATCGAAGCCGCCAGCAATGGCGAGATCACCTTCAAGATGTTCCCCGGCGGCGTCCTGGGCTCGGAAAAGGAAGTCATCGAGCAGGCGCAGATCGGTGCCGTGCAGATGACCCGCGTCAGCCTGGGGATCGTGGGCCCGGTGGTGCCGGACGTGAACGTGTTCAACATGCCGTTCGTGTTCCGCGACCATGACCACATGCGCAAGATCATCGACGGCGATATCGGCCAGGAGATCCTCGACAAGATCACCAACTCCGAATTCAACCTGGTAGCCCTGGCGTGGATGGACGGCGGCTCGCGCAGCATCTACACCAAGAAGCCGGTGCGCAGCCTGGAAGACCTCAAGGGCATGAAGATCCGCGTGCAGGGCAACCCGCTGTTCATCGACATGATGAATGCCATGGGCGGCAACGGCATCGCCATGGATACCGGCGAGATCTTCAGCGCCCTGCAGACAGGGGTGATCGACGGCGCCGAAAACAACCCGCCAACACTGCTCGAGCACAACCACTACCAGAGCGCCAAGTACTTCACCCTCACCGGCCACCTGATCCTGCCGGAGCCGGTGGTGATGTCCAAGACCACTTGGAACAAGCTCACGCCTGAGCAGCAGGCGCTGGTGAAAAAGGTCGCGCGCGAAGCGCAGATGGAAGAGCGCGCGCTGTGGGATGCCAAGACTGCCGCCAGCGAAGAGAAGCTCAAGGCCGCTGGCGTGGAGTTCATCAGCGTCGACAAGAAACCGTTCTTCGAGGCTACCGCTTCGGTACGCGAGAAGTACGGTGCGCCGTACGCGGACCTGATGAAGCGTATCGACGCCGTCCAGTAATACCGGCCCCCTTCCAAGTTTGACCTCGGCAGTGCGGCGCCCGCCGCCCTGCCGCTTTGGTGATGCCTATGAAATCGCTTTTCCTTAGCGTGAACGACACGCTCTACCGCAGCTGCATCTGGGTCGCCGGCCTGTCGATCCTGGCCATGTCGCTGATCATTCCCTGGGGCATCTTTGCACGCTACGTGCTGGGTACGGGCTCCAACTGGCCTGAGCCGGTGTCGATCCTGCTGATGGTGGTGTTCACCTTCGTCGGTGCCGCCGCCAGCTACCGGGCCGGCGCGCACATGGCGGTGGGGATGATCACCGACCGCTTGCCACCGCTGCAGCGCCAACTGGTTGCACTGCTGGTGCAGCTGCTGATGGTCCTGGTGTGCGTGTTCATGACTTACTACGGCATCAAGCTGTGTATCACCACGTGGAACCAGTCGCTGGCTTCTTTGCCTGGGGTACGGGTGGGCATGACCTACGCGCCGATCCCGGTCGGTGGCGTGCTGACACTGATTTTTGTACTGGAAAAACTCCTGCTGGGCGATCAGAGCAACCGCAAGGCGGTTCGTTACGATCTGGCGGAAGAAAACGAAGGAGCTGCGTAAATGGATGCGTTCATTCTGTTGGGCAGTTTCATCGTGCTCATCCTGATCGGTATGCCGGTGGCCTTCGCCCTGGGCCTGTCGGCGCTGATCGGCGCCTGGTGGATCGACATTCCGCTGCAGGCGATGATGATTCAGATCGCCAGTGGGGTTAACAAGTTTTCACTGCTGGCCATTCCGTTCTTCGTGCTGGCTGGCGCAATCATGGCCGAAGGTGGCATGTCACGGCGGTTGGTGGCCTTCGCCGGGGTACTGGTGGGCTTCGTACGGGGCGGGTTGTCGCTGGTCAATATCATGGCCTCGACCTTCTTCGGCGCCATTTCCGGCTCGTCGGTGGCTGACACCGCGTCTGTAGGCTCGGTACTGATCCCCGAGATGGAGCGCAAGGGCTACCCGCGCGAGTTCTCCACGGCAGTGACCGTCAGCGGCTCGGTGCAGGCACTGCTCACACCACCCAGCCACAACTCGGTGCTGTACTCGCTGGCGGCGGGCGGCACAGTGTCGATCGGCTCGCTGTTCATTGCGGGGATCATGCCCGGCTTGCTGCTGAGCGCGGTGATGATGGGCCTGTGCCTGATTTTCGCCAAGAAACGCAACTACCCCAAAGGTGAAGTGATCCCGCTGCGTCAAGCGTTGAAGATCGCCGGCGAAGCACTGTGGGGCCTGATGGCGATGGTCATCATCCTCGGCGGTATTCTCTCGGGCGTGTTCACCGCCACCGAGTCAGCTGCCGTGGCAGTGGTCTGGTCGTTCTTCGTGACCATGTTCATTTACCGTGACTACAAGTGGCGGGACCTGCCCAAGCTGATGCACCGTACGGTACGGACCATCTCGATCGTGATGATCCTGATCGGCTTTGCCGCCAGCTTCGGCTACGTGATGACGCTGATGCAGATCCCGTCGAAGATCACCACAGTGTTCCTGACCCTGTCGGACAACCGCTACGTGATCCTGATGTGCATCAACTTCATGCTGTTGCTGCTGGGCACGGTGATGGACATGGCACCGCTGATCCTGATCCTGACGCCGATCCTGCTGCCAGTGATCACCGGCATAGGTGTGGACCCGGTGCACTTCGGCATGATCATGCTGGTGAACCTGGGTATCGGGTTGATCACCCCACCGGTGGGTGCGGTGCTGTTCGTCGGCTCGGCCATCGGCAAGGTGAGCATCGAATCGACGGTGAAGGCGCTGCTGCCGTTCTACCTGGCGCTGTTCCTGGTGCTCATTGCGGTCACCTACATTCCGGCCATCTCGCTGTGGCTGCCGAGCGTCGTGCTGTAACAGCGCTCATCCGGGGCCGCTGTGCGGCCCATCGCCGGCAAGCCGGTTGCCACAGGGACAGCGCCAATCCGAAGGCCAATGCCAAACCTGTGGGAGCTGGCTTGCCAGCGCTGGGCTGCGCAACAGCCCCCTGAACACACCTGCAAATGGATCATGCACATGGCTGTCGCTGCTTCTGTCTCCCTTTTCCCGCGCAAGCTGGCGGTCGCGCTACTGGCGCTGCTGGCCTGCTCGTTCGCCGGCAACCACATTGCCGCGCGCATCGCCTTCGATGACGACACCGGCGTACTGTTGGCCATCCTCTGTCGTTCCGGCATCACCTTCCTGGTGCTGGCCAGCCTGGTGCTGTGGCAGCGCCAGCCGTTGAGCCTGCCGGCTGGCACACGGCACTGGCAACTGCTGCTGGGCCTGCTGATCGCCACCCAGAGCCTGTGCCTGTACTCGGCCGTGGCGCGCATTCCGGTCGCCTTGGCGCTGCTGGTAGGCAACACCTTTCCGATGCTGCTGGCGCTGCTCACCTGGGCACTGGGTGGCGCTCGTCCGACCGGCCGCACCGTGCTGTTCATGGGGCTGATCCTGTGTGGCCTGGTGCTGGCGCTGGATGTGCCTGGGCGCCTGGCCGATAACGGTGAGGCCAACCCGCACTGGTTACTGGGCGTGGGCCTTTCGTTCTGCGCCGCCTGCGTGTTCGCCTGTGCGTTGTGGATCACCGACCACAAACTGGCTGCCGTTCGCGGCCCGGTGCGCAGCTTGCTGACCCTGCTGATCGTGTTCGCCAGCATGCTGGTGGCGGGGGCCAGCGGAGTGATGCCATCAGGGTTGTCGCTGCCGGCCAGCGCCAGCGGCTGGGCAGCCTTGGCCAGCCTGGTAGTGCTGTATGGCGTGGCCTTCACCTTGCTGTTCGTCTGCGTGCCACGGCTGAACATGGCGCAGAACGCGCCAGTGATGAATATCGAGCCGATCGCCACGTTGCTGCTGGGCTGGGCGTTGCTGGACCAGCGCCTGGGCACCTGGCAATTGATCGGCGCCGCCGTGGTGGTGTGCGGCATCGTGCTGCTGACCTACCGTCGGGCCAGCTGACCCGCTTTGTGAAAGGAGCCGCTGATGGCTGTCACCGAACTGCAGCTGCAAGACCGCCTGACCCGCCTGACCCTGGCGCCCGAGCTGGGCGCCAGCCTGATCAACTGGGAAGTGAAGGCGACCGGGCAGGCGCTGCTGCGCCATACCGATCAGGCAGCGCTGGCCAGCGGTACACCGCGCCAGCTGGGGTGCTACCCGTTGGCGCCCTGGTCCAACCGTATTGCCGAGGGTGGTTTTGCAAGGCCCGAGGGTTGGCTGGCCCTGACGCCCAACACCGCACACGACCCGTATCCGATTCATGGCACCGCCTGGCAGCAGGCCTGGCAGGTGGCCCATCACAGTGAGCGAAGTGCAAGGCTGACACTCCAGAGCAGCGTGCCGTTCGCCTATCGGGCGGTACTGGATGTGCATTTGCATGAAGGCTGCCTGAGGCTTGACCTGCATGTAACGCATCTGGATGAGCCCGCTACCTGGTACGGACTGGGGTTGCATCCTTACTTCCCGCGCTACCCTGACACCCGCTTGCAGGCAGCAGCGCAGCATGTGTGGCTGGCCGAAGATGGACGGTTGCCGTCGTACACGGCAGCGGTGCCTCAAGACTGGCGCTTCGATGCGCCGGCCTGCCTACCGAGCACCGTGGTCGACCATGCGTTCGGCGGGTGGGCCGGGAACTGCGTGATCGAACAGCCCAGCGCCGGTTATCGCCTGGCATGCAGCGCCAGCGGTGCCGAGCATTTCCTGCTGTTCTGCCCCCAGGACAAGCCGTTCTTCTGCTTTGAACCGGTCAGCCATCCGATCAATGCCCATCACCTGCCGGGGCAACCGGGTTTGCGCTTGTTGCGCCAGGGTGAAGCAATGAGCCTGGGGTTCAGCCTGGAGTACCAGGCGATCCAGACGGTTGTCAGCGAGCAACCGCAACCAGGCGAACCGAAGGCAGGATGACTTCAGTCGAGCCCTTGGGCCCGCAGCTCATGCGCCAGCATGTCGACGAACATGCGCACCTTGGCCGAGCCGTGCTTGCTTTCGCGGTGTAGCACATGGATCGGCCATGGGGCTTCCTCATAGTCGGCAAGGATCACCTGCAACTGCCCGCTGGCGATCTCGTCCACCACTTGGTAGGACAGCAGCCGGGCAATCCCCAGCCCGCCCAGCGCCGCTGCGATCGCACCGTCGTTGCTGGTCACGGTGAGCCTGGGTTTGATGCGCACCATGGTCGGTTCGTCCGTCACTCCGAAGCGCCAGCCGGCGCGCGGCGAGAGGTTGGTGGTGGCTATCACCGCATGCGCCGGCAAGTCCGAGGGGTGCTGCGGCACGCCTTGGCGTGCCAGGTATTCCGGCGAGGCGCAGAGCATGCGCCTGACCCTGCCCACGCGCAGGGCCTTGAGGCCGGAGTCAGGCAGCGGACCAATACGCACGGCAACGTCCATGCCCTCCTCGACCAAGTTGACGATGCGGTCGAGGAAGTAGGCGGATACGTCCACCTCGGGGTACTGCTGCAGATAACGCACGATGCTCGGCATGACGAATTTCTTGCCGAACAGGATGGGCGCGGTGACGGCCAGCTCGCCTTTGGGCGTGGCGTTGATGCCGGCGGCGGCTTCGTTGGCCTCAAAGATGCTGGCGAGGATGTGGCGGGTGTCCTCAAGATAGCGGCCACCCGCCTGGGTCAGGCGCACGCTGCGCGTGGTACGTAGCAGCAGTTTGACGCCGAGCATGTCCTCAAGCGCGCTGACAGCGCGGGTCACTGCAGCGGGCGAGATGTCCAGACGGCGGGCGGCAGCAGCGAAGCTTTCCAGCTCTCCTACCGCGACGAACACCTTCATCAGGTGAATCTGGTCCATGCCGGCTCCTGGGTACGGGGGTCGAGTGATTATCAGCCATCTGCAGGCAACATCAAATGTCCAGTACCAACGCCTGCCCGCCCTCCTGCGCTTTGCCCGGCACCGCGCAGCAGATCAGCACTGTCCCTGCTTCCGGCATCTCGGCAGGCGGGTTCGGGTAATGCACCTGCCCGCTCACCACCTTGGTCTTGCAGGTGCCGCACGAACCGCCCCGGCAGCTGAAGTCCGGCGACAACCCACGGGCTTCGGCAAGTTCCAGCAAGGTTCCACCGCCCGGTGCCCAGCGCGCCTCCTTGGCCGAGCTGGCAAAGTATACCGGCACTGGCTCGCTGGCAGCCGGTGGCTGCTGCAGCGTCGGCTGGTCGTCATCGGTATGACGCCTGAGTGTCGACGGGCCGAAGGCTTCTGCATGAATGCGCTTGTCCGGCACGTGTATGGCGCGTAACCCTTCATACAGGTCCTGGGTAAAGCTGGCCGGCCCACACAGGTAGAAGTCATAGTCATCCAGCGCCAGCTTCGCTTTCACCTGCTCGATCGCCAGGCGCCCGGCATGTTCATAGTCGCGTCCTGGTACTGCGTCGTCCTCCGGCTGGCTAAGGGAGCGATGCACACTCAACAGGCCACCTGCCCGCTCGGACAACGCGGCCAGCTCCTGCTGAAATGGCAAGTCAGCGAGGCGGCGGGCGCCGTGGAACAGATGAATTCGCCGCGACTGCTGCCGGGCCAACTGCTCGCGCAACATGGCGATCAGCGGGGTAATGCCCACGCCTGCACCAATCAGCACGATGGGCCTTGTACTGTCGCCGTCCAGGGTAAAACTGCCCATGGGCAGCCGCACGTCGAGCAGGTCGCCAACGCCGACCTGTTCGTGCAGATACCGCGAAGCCGCACCCTGGGCCTTGACGCTAATGCGCAGGTGGCCGTCCGATGGCGCGCAGGACAGGCTGTAGGTGCGAATCAACGGCGTGTCGCCACCCAGCGGGAGACGCACAGGAATGTGCTGGCCTGGGGCGAACGTTACCGGCCTGTCTGGCGCAAGGTAGAACGAGCGGATGTCTCGGCTCTCCTGCTCTACCCGCTCCACACGCCAGGTCAGCCATTGGCGCTGCCGTTCGCGCTGCTGCTGGCGCTGCTCGGCCTCAGCCCAGGTACCGGTCATCAGGCTGGTCGGTGCGTACTCCTGGAAGGCCCAGCGCAACGACACGCCAGCCCGGCGCAGCACGACCTGTTCGACCTGAAGCGTCCATAGCCGCTCGGCGCCCTCGAAGTCTTTGATCAGCGGGCTGTCGAGCAAAATATCAGTGCGCCCCGTCACTTGCAGCACGTTGCCGTTGCTGAAATCGACGAACAACAACCCTGCCTGCGGATTTTCCAACAGGTTGCCGAGGGTATTGAAGTGCAAGTTGCCGGCATAGTCGGGGATGGTCAGGCGGTTGCCGTCGACCTTGACGAACCCGGCACGGCCGCCGCGGTGCGAGACATCCACAGCGCGGTGGCCGTCTTCGTGGTCGATGTAGCTGGCGACAAAGAAGGTGTCTGCCTGCTCGATCATCGTCACTGCGTGGGCATCCAGTACGCTGGAGTCCAGCCTGCTCTGCGGCGGCTCATCGACACGCGTGTAAGCGCGCAACTGGATGTACTGGGGACAATTGCCGAAGGCATGCTCCACCGTCACCGCCAGCGGGCCACCGCCCCCTTGCTGGATAAGCCCGTTGATGCGGTTGCGCCGGCGGCTGTGCAGCTCGATGCCGAGCAGGCCGACAGCACCACCTGCGCCCAGGCCTGGCGTTGCCGGGTCGTCGCTGGCGAGGTGGGTGTCGATCAACAATTGCCGTGGGTCGGGCGAGCTGACGAACCCTTCGGGGCCTTCAAACAGCGTCGCCCAGGGTTTACCGTGGGCGTCCACGGCGCCAGCGACCAGGAAAGGCAATTGTCGGTAAAACTCGCGGTGCTGGTCGGGCATGTAGTCACGAATGACCTTCTGCCCGAACGCCTCCATGCGCTGCGCCACACCGGCCTGCTCCTGCAGCCGTTTTTCGCCAACGTGCCAGGGCGAGGGTCGAGGGTCAGGGGTTTGTTGCATGGCGGCGTTCCTCGGTTGGATTGCGGCTCAGACGTTGGCTTGCAGGCCCACGGCGGTACGTGGCATGGCAACGAAGCCGGGCAGCGCTTCGATGCGTGCCAGCCAGGCGCGTACGTTGGGGTACGGCTCCAGCGAGACGTTGCCCTCAGGGGCGTGGGCGATGTAGGAGTAGTTGGCCACATCAGCGATGGTCGGCTGGTCGCCCACCAGGAATGGCGACTCGGCCAGTTCGCGGTCCATCACCTTGAGCAAGGCGTGGGCGCGACCGATGACTTCGTCGGTATTGAATGAGGCGCCAAACACTGTAACCAGACGGGCAGCGGCCGGGCCGAAGGCGAGCGGCCCTGCGGCGGTGGTAAGCCAGCGTTGCACACGAGCGGCGCTGACCGGGTCATGGGGCAGCCAATGGCCGGCTTTGTCGTACGTGCTGGCCAGGTAGACGAGGATGGCGTTGGAGTCGGCAATGACAGTACCGTTGTCATCGATCACCGGTACCTGGCCGAGGGGGTTGAGGGCGAGGAATTCGGGCTGCTTGTGCGCGCCCTTGGCCAGATCCACGAACACCAGTTCGGTGGGCAGGTTCAGCAGCGACAGCATCAGCTCGATGCGATGGGCATGGCCGGACTTTGGGAAGTTGTAGAGTTTGATCATGGTCTGTGCTCCAGGGTCGGCACCGGCGTGGTGCTGGTGGAGCACATGCTGCGCTGAATCACTGAGTTGCAGAATCAGTGCTGGGGGAAGATCATAATTTCGCTATGCGAAATAATCGCTGGATTCCCAAGGGCCCTTGGGCGGGGCAGACCCAAAAGGGCCAGCCCCATCGGGTCAGTGGCGCTGCTGCTTCTGATACCGATACAAGCCCTTCGCAGCAGCAATCACGTGTGGCACGCAGGCCTGCAGCTCATCGAAACTCATGGTATCGAGCAGCTCAAAGTTATCCTCCAGCCCGTGCAGCGAAATAGCCTTGAGCAATTGATCCTGCTCCGGCGGAAGGTCGCTCCATTGCGCGATCTGGGTAGCGCGCATGTAGCCAAAGCACCATTCTTCCATGATGATCGCCGGCCCTTCCTCGCTTTCACTTTCTTCGAACACCGGCTCAAAGCCGTCGACATTTTCCGCAAGCTGTTCCGCCACCTGGTGGGCATAGCGCAGCATCAGTGCCGTATAGGCTTCTTCATGGGCAGGCTTCTTGAACTTCGGCACCTTGCCACCGGCGACCGCAGGCAACCACTGCTCGGGATTGATCCGGGAGGGCGAGCTGGCCAGGCCGGTGAAAAAGCCGTTGAGCTCGGCAAGGTTGAGGACCGAATAGTCGTTGCCGTAGGTGATCAGCAGGTCTTCGAGGCGGTCGAGTTCTTTTTCGCTGAGGGGGGGGAGCATGGTTGCACATCCTGAAAAGCAAAAGTGTGTGCACCCTATCACAGCGACGGGTCAAGGGCTGCCCACAGCCACAGAGCTGCGGGCATTTACCCTATCGGGGTAGCCAGGTGCACAGCGACGACTGTTGCCCCGTGCCGAGTAGCAACCACAACAATATTCGACACTTGCGCGGACAGAGTTGTCCGGCCATGTGTACGCCTTTGGACTGCAAGTCGATCTCGGCCCCCGCAAAACCGTAGGTGGCCCGAGCGGTGGTCCCACTTCCGGTGCGGGTAGCGACAATCACCGGCAGGTTCGGCGCCAGCTCACCCAACACATCGGACCAGGCGCTGGAAACGTGCCCGGCACCAAACCCGGATATGACCAGCCCCTCGAACCCAAAGGCCGCAACAGCCTGCAGCAAGGTTGTATCTGCATCCAGGCAAGCTTCCAGCAGCGCAACCCGATGCCCGACGCGTTCGGGGAGCGGTAGCACCATGCGCGGGCAAGGCGGTTGACGATAAACCGCCAAGCCTTCTACGAGTTCACCAACGGAACCACTGCCAGGCGACTCGAACGCGGCCATCGACAGGCTGGCAGTCTTGCGTACCCGTGTTGCGCAGTGGATCTGGTCGTTGATCACTACCAGCGCACCTCTTCCCCTGCTAGCGTGAGCCAGAGCTACCTGCGTCGCCGCCAGCAAATTGGCCGGCCCATCGCTCCCCGGCTGGCTGGGCGGGCGCATTGCACCGGTGAGCACAAGCGGTGCGTCGAAAGGCCAGAGCAGGTTGAAGAAGTACGCCGTCTCCTCCAGCGTATCAGTCCCCTGAGTGAGTATCACTGCCTGCGAGCCACCTTCAATTTCAGCGCGAGCCCAGGCCAGCACATCCAGAAGCATCACGAAGCTCAGTGAGGCACTAGGGACCAGACACAGCGTGGCCACTTCAAGGTGCGCCATTTCGCGCAAGTGAGGTAACAAGGCCAATTGCCTCTCACAGTCGAGACTTGGCGTCACCCCCCGCCCCGGTTCACCAGCCTGCATGCTGGCTGTTCCTCCCAGGCTGGCAATCGACAAGCGAGGCAAATTTTTAAACTCCGTCATACGCCAACCCCTGTAACAAGCCCGACCAGCGGCACGATACCTAATGTACTGATGGCCATGGACAGAACATTACCGATATAGCCATGCATATGACTCGGTAACCGTTGGCTGATGGCCACAGCCAACGGCGGTGCGATCAGCGCGCCCAATATTGCGCTGAGCATGACCACCTGCCAGCTACCGCCATGGGTCAGCACTGCGGCAGGAACAACCGACACAATGGGAATGTAGGTGGGATACCAGCCACGCGCTTGCCACTGACGACGCCACATCACTACACCAACCAATGAAGACAACCCCTGCCCGGCCACCAACTGAACAACCAGGTGCGAGCCATAGGCGGGTGCAGCGGGCGCTAGCATGTAGGCGGCCAGGACACCCAGCAAGAGCCCCAGACTGGCCAGTTCATTTCCGAAAAATGGCCCTTCGCTGAAATCGGCCAGAACTCGCCTGAGTGACCAGACCACGCCATAGTCCGGGTTTGGCGCAACAGCCTGCAACGTCTCGGGCCTGCGGCCGCGCTCGACCAGCGATGGAAAGCGCCTGCACAGCATGAAAGCCATCACGCTTGCTACAGCCATCCCGCTGACATTGCCGATCACAGTAGGCAACTGCAGGGGGTAGCACAGGTAATTGACCAGCAACAGGCTGGCTGGTGCTACCAGCAGTGCGCCCAGCACCGCACCGGTGATCGTCACCTGCCAGCCGCCACCAAACAGCAGAACCATGGCAGCAGGCAGCGAGACGAAGGCGACGAACGTGGGTTGCCAGGCGCCACTGGCCAAGGTCCAGCCCCACAAGGCATGACTGAGCAGCAAGCCAAGCAGCGAGCTGATGAAAACCCAGGGCCACAAGCCACTGCCATAACAGATGGCGAAGCCCTGGCAACGGTAGCCACGGATATAGGCCCAATGCGCGAGGCAAGCGCCGAGCAGCAAGCCGAGGGCGGGTAGTTCATGCTTGTAAAAAGTGACTTCGCTGATGTCTGCGACTATCCAGCGTAGGCGGCTCAGTGGCTGATCCAGTGTCGAGGTCCACTGTGCATAATCCGGCCATTGACCGAGCACCAGGCTGGCAGCCAGCAATACTGTCAGGCTGGCCAGCATCAACGCTGGGATCAATTGCTGAGGCGGAATGAGTTTAACCTTCATTTCCATCTCCTCAGCGTGGCATCGGTGCATGCATGCGATAGCCGAGCGTGGCGTCGTAAAGATCTGTACGCCGGTCTCGCGGCAAATCGTTGAGGCTGTTCCAGATTGGCGCCGAACGGGCTGCGCTGAGATCGACATCGGCATAGAGGATGGTTTCGTGATCTGCGCTGGCCGTTTCACCGATGGGCCATCCGTTGGTCCCGGCGATCAGCGAACAGCCCAGAAAACGGCCTCCCCGCTCGCTACCGATTCGGTTGGCGGCGGCGATATAGACATTGTTGACGTGTGCTGCCGTCATGGTGAGGTATGAAGCCATGCAACGTCCGGCAGCATCGAACAGCGGCGGTGGCGTCCATACCCAGTTGTTCAGGCTGCAGAGGATGTCGGCACCTTGCGCCGCCATCAGGCGTGGGACCTCGGGAAACCAGATATCCCAACAGATCAACAAACCTATACGTCCGATGGGCGTTTCGAAGACAGGGAAGCCCAGGTCGCCTGGGGTGAACCACAGCTTTTCGTGATTCCACAGGTGGGCCTTGCGATAATGCCCAAGCATCCCTTCAGGCCCGAGCAGCACTGCACTGTCATAGAGTTTCAGACCATCGCGTTCCGCGAAGCCTGCGGCCAGATAAACCTGATGTTCCTGCGCAAAGTCCGCCCACGCCTGGAGGCTGGGCCCGTCCTGTAGCGTCTGGGCATGAGCATAGGCTTCGGCACGCGACTGAAAGGTATAACCGGTGTTTGCCAGTTCAGGCAGCACAATCAGGTTGGCACCTTCGCGAGCAGCTCGCCGGGCCAGGGCCAACCCGTGTTTCAGGTTGCCATCGCGATTGTCTAGCCCAACCTGAGGGTCGTACTGAATGACGGCGATTTTTACCGGGCTTATGGGGAGGCATAGTTCGGACATGGCGGCTTCCTTTTTTGGTTGTTGTGGAAGAGCGCCAGTAAAACGGGGCCAGGCTGGGGAGCGACAGTCAGCGCACTCCCACAGACCTGTAGGAAAAACGAAGAATTTGGGTAAGAAGCGCGCTATGCGAGGGCCTTCAACCCCTTTGTCTACCGGACCTGGTAATGCGGGTAGTCATCAAGGGTGAAGCCACCATGGAACTTGGCTGATGTGCGATCACAGATGTTTATGACCGTATCGATCGCCGTGCGCAGACATGGCTCCGTCCAACCGGCATCAACAGAGAAGGACTCTCCAGCCAGATAAAGTCCCGAGGAGGTACTCAGTTCACGGTTGTATTTCATCAAGCCAACAGCGTCGTAATAGGTGCCTGCTCGATAAAGCTTTGCGCAGCCCAAGGCGTTTCTATCAGTCATCCATCGCTGTATACGAATGTTTCGAGTATCGATGTAAGGCGATATGGCTTCACCGATGTTGGAACAGCGCAACAGGATCCGATCAAGCTCGGTGATGCACTTTTGTACTAGCTCCTCATCAGAGAATGCTGCCAGTTTGGTGGCGTCGTCTTCCCAGGTGTAGCTGAGAAGGATGCAATCATCGGTGTAGCTATCGTTGTAGCGGTAGGCATATACATCGTGAACAAAGCTGTCGGTGATCAGGATTTGTGGCAAAGGAAATTGGCGATCGAGGAAGGCTTTCTTGAGCGGCGCGTAGACTTTGCAGCTGGTCTCCCAATGGGCATGCTTCCAGGCATCCATGATCGGTTGTGGCAAAGACTCCCGGCTGAAATCACTAAGCCGGATCTGAGTTTCAATCAACCAGGACGGCGTGGTCAGAATAACGCTGTCGAAATCATCGTGCAGCAACTGCTCTCGCTGTGAGTTGCTCCACTGCCAACGGTATTGGACTCGAATACGACCATCTGGCAGTTTCTGAAGACCGCACACCGAACTGTCAGTCAGCAGACCGTCATCACGTTGAGCAAGATGGTTATACAGTGACGCACCCCGAGTATCGATATCCATGAACAGCAGGCAGTCATCCATTGCTGCCAGACCAAGATAGGCCGGTGCCTGGAACATGAGCCCCTTGCTGTCAGGTACCGTCTCGACTCCCAGATACGGTGCGCCGAAAGGTTTGCCCTCCTGATCCACACGCCCATGAACCAACTGTAAGTGGCTGCTGAAGCCAAAGATTGCAGTACGCAGAGGGTACAGACAGCAGACATCATAGAATGCACCCCAGCTGCCATCACCGATACCTATCGCATAAAAGATCGCCGACTCATCCCTATCCATACCTAACCCGCCAAAGTCACCCGGGTTTGCTGGATCCCAGTGATCAAGAACAGGTTGATGGACCAATTCCCGAAATGAGAGCCGGTGATACCTTTCTACAATCGCAGACCACATCGACTCCCAACTTTGCGTGCCGTAGAAAGTGGCAACCTTTTCGGCGAACAGCTCTGCAAAGCGTGTCCATTTACCGTGAATGCGCTGCAGGGTGGCCGTAGGAGGAGGAGTATCTCCTTCTGGATTGCGCCAGATCAGAAGGGCCGGATCACTTTTTTCGTCAAGCTGACCTTCCCGCAGGTAGATCCCTGTGGCATTCACCCAAGGTGTACCAGGATTAGGAAAGTCTGAGAGGCGCAAATCGAATAAGTTGGCGTAGTAGGCCATCAGCGAACGTCCGTCCTTGGCAGGTTCTCCCGTCCTGTTGAAGAAAGGCATGCGCATTGCCCCCATTTCAAAAGGGGTAGTAGGCTGCTTGTAATTGCCGAGGTTATTCACCACTGTCAGGTGGCGGCCGCCAATACGCCGGGATTGCTCGATCAAGGTGATTTGGGTGAAGCCGCAACGCAGGAGCTCACGGGCAGCGGTCAAACCGGTAACACCAGCGCCGATGATGCAGATTCGATGGTCCGGTTGGACGGTACGCGCGATACCACCTTTTTGCTCAATCAGCCGGCGATAGTCAAAGCAAAGGTCTGGTGGATTCGGGAAGCGCGCAGCCCAAGGTTGCAAGGTTGAAAGAGGCTCAATGGCCAGGTTGGCGGGGTGATTGTATGACGATCCGATGGTCATGTTCTCGTGTTCTCCATGGGGGCTGAGAACCTGAGAATGGTGAATCGTGAGATCTGAGCGGTGGTTAATATATACGCCCCAACGAGCGCAGGCCCTGCTCTGTAGAGCCTTATCGCCGACAAACGCCCCACGTGCCAATCACTGGCCAAAGAGACCAGTGATATTCCCGTGGGAGCCGGCTTGCCGGCGATTGGGCCTTAAGGCTTACACCGCCAGCGCGCGCTCACGCAGCTCGCTGTTGAGAATGCGGTCGTTCTCGCTGTAGTCGACCGGGCAGTCGATCACGTGCACGCCCGGGGTCTTGATGCAGTGCTCGAGCAGCGGCAGCAAACCTTCGGCGCTTTCCACGCGGTGGCCATTGGCACCGTAGGCTTCGGCGTACTTGACGAAGTCCGGGTTGCCGTAGTCCAGGCCGAAATCGGTGAAGCCCATGTTGGCCTGCTTCCAGCGGATCATGCCGTAGCCGTCGTCACGCAGGATTACCACGGTAACGTGCATGCCCAGACGGACTGCGGTTTCCAGCTCTTGGCTGTTCATCATGAAGCCGCCGTCGCCACATACCGAGATCACCGGGCGGTCCGGGTACACCAGGTGCGCTGCCATGGCCGACGGCAGGCCGGCGCCCATGGTCGCCAGAGCGTTGTCGAGCAGTACGGTGTTGGGTTTGTGAGCCTTGTAGTTGCGCGCGAACCAGATCTTGTAGATGCCGTTGTCCAGGGCGACGATGCCTTCGGACGGCAGTACACGACGGATATCGGCAACCAGGCGCTGAGGGTAGACCGGGAAGCGGTCATCGTCGGCGCCTTCGGCGATCTGGGCCTCGTTGGCTTCACGAATCGCCATGAGGCGGGTGAAGTCCCAGTGCGAGGTGTCGCCCAGGCCTTCAGCGATCTGCCAGACGGCGTTGGCGATGTCGCCGATCACTTCAACCTGCGGGAAGTACACGGCGTCGACTTCGGCGGAACGGAAGTTGATATGGATGACTTCGGTGCCGCCACGGACCATGAAGAACGGCGGCTTCTCGATCACATCGTGGCCGATGTTGACGATCAGGTCGGCCGCTTCGATCGCACGGTGTACGAAATCACCGGACGACAGCGCAGCATTACCCAGGAAGCGCGGGCTGCGCTCGTCAACCACACCCTTGCCCAGCTGGGTGGTGACGAACGGGATACCGGTCTTATCGACCAGTTGCTTGAGGACCTTGGCGGTCATCTTGCGGTTGGCACCGGCACCGATCACCAGGATAGGGCTGCGTGCGGTGCGCAGTTTCTCGATGGCAGCTTCAATGGCCACGTGCTCGGCCAGCGGACGGCGGTGCAGGCTGCGCGGGATCGGCATGGCATCGGTCTGCTCGGCGGCGATGTCTTCCGGCAGCTCCAGGTGCACGGCGCCCGGTTTTTCTTCTTCGGCCAGGCGGAACGCTTCACGCATGCGCGAAGGGATGTTGTCGGCCGAGGCGAACTGGTGGGTGTACTTGGTGATGGGGTCCATCATGCCGCACACATCGATGATCTGGAAGCGGCCCTGCTTGGACTTCTTGATCGGCTTCTGGCCGGTAATCATCATCATCGGCATGCCGCCCAGGTAGGCGTACGCACTGGCAGTTACCAGGTTGGTAGCGCCGGGGCCCAGGGTCGACAGGCTTACGCCGGTCTTGCCGGTCAGGCGGCCATAGGTGGCTGCCATGAAGCCCGCAGACTGCTCATGGCGAGTCAGTACCAGCTTGATCTTCGACTTGCGCAGGGATTCCAGCAGGTCGAGGTTTTCCTCACCAGGAATGCCGAACACATACTCGACACCTTCGTTTTCCAGGCATTGCACAACGACATCGGCGGCCTTGGCCATCTTGCTTGTAACCTCAGTTGTATAGGACGGTGAAGGTCCAGAAATGCGCAGCACGGCACGCTGGCATCGCTATGTCCGGGCGCGAGGATGCCCCGAACCTAAGCCTTGACGCAGCTTGGGCAGGGCAAAGTCACGTAAATGAACAGGATTAATTGTCGCACCCTTCGGCGCGTTTGCGCAGGTGCGAGACGGACAAAACATCTTTGCCTGGAGAAAGGTGTGCGAATATCGGAAAGACAAAACCCCTACCTGCTCGCGCAGATAGGGGTTTTGCGAAATGAATCTTGACGATGACCTACTCTCACATGGGGAAACCCCACACTACCATCGGCGATGCATCGTTTCACTACTGAGTTCGGGATGGGATCAGGTGGTTCCAATGCTCTATGGTCGTCAAGAAATTCTGTAGCCAGAATGTCCAGATGGACAGCCCAGCGAATTCGGATATGCGATAGTTGTGAAGTTGCGAACTTTCGGTTCTTTCGTCTTCACCACCACAATCTGCAGAAGCAAATTGCTTGGGTGTTATATGGTCAAGCCTCACGGGCAATTAGTATTGGTTAGCTCAACGCCTCACAGCGCTTACACACCCAACCTATCAACGTCGTAGTCTTCGACGGCCCTTTAGGGGATTCAAGATCCCAGTGAGATCTCATCTTGAGGCAAGTTTCCCGCTTAGATGCTTTCAGCGGTTATCTCTTCCGAACATAGCTACCCGGCAATGCCACTGGCGTGACAACCGGAACACCAGAGGTTCGTCCACTCCGGTCCTCTCGTACTAGGAGCAGCCCCTCTCAAATCTCAAACGTCCACGGCAGATAGGGACCGAACTGTCTCACGACGTTCTAAACCCAGCTCGCGTACCACTTTAAATGGCGAACAGCCATACCCTTGGGACCGGCTTCAGCCCCAGGATGTGATGAGCCGACATCGAGGTGCCAAACACCGCCGTCGATATGAACTCTTGGGCGGTATCAGCCTGTTATCCCCGGAGTACCTTTTATCCGTTGAGCGATGGCCCTTCCATACAGAACCACCGGATCACTAAGACCTACTTTCGTACCTGCTCGACGTGTTTGTCTCGCAGTCAAGCGCGCTTTTGCCTTTATACTCTACGACCGATTTCCGACCGGTCTGAGCGCACCTTCGTACTCCTCCGTTACTCTTTGGGAGGAGACCGCCCCAGTCAAACTACCCACCATACACTGTCCTCGATCCGGATAACGGACCTGAGTTAGAACCTCAAAGTTGCCAGGGTGGTATTTCAAGGATGGCTCCATGAGAACTGGCGTCCCCACTTCAAAGCCTCCCACCTATCCTACACAAGCAAATTCAAAGTCCAGTGCAAAGCTATAGTAAAGGTTCACGGGGTCTTTCCGTCTAGCCGCGGATACACTGCATCTTCACAGCGATTTCAATTTCACTGAGTCTCGGGTGGAGACAGCGCCGCCATCGTTACGCCATTCGTGCAGGTCGGAACTTACCCGACAAGGAATTTCGCTACCTTAGGACCGTTATAGTTACGGCCGCCGTTTACCGGGGCTTCGATCAAGAGCTTCGCTTGCGCTAACCCCATCAATTAACCTTCCGGCACCGGGCAGGCGTCACACCCTATACGTCCACTTTCGTGTTTGCAGAGTGCTGTGTTTTTAATAAACAGTCGCAGCGGCCTGGTATCTTCGACCGGCATGAGCTTACGGAGCAAGTCCTTCACCCTCACCGGCGCACCTTCTCCCGAAGTTACGGTGCCATTTTGCCTAGTTCCTTCACCCGAGTTCTCTCAAGCGCCTTGGTATTCTCTACCTAACCACCTGTGTCGGTTTGGGGTACGGTTCCCAGTTATCTGAAGCTTAGGAGCTTTTCTTGGAAGCATGGCATCAACCACTTCGTCGCCTAAAGGCAACTCGTCATCAGCTCTCGGCCTTGAGATCCCGGATTTGCCTAAGATCTCGGCCTACCACCTTAAACTTGGACAACCAACGCCAAGCTGGCCTAGCCTTCTCCGTCCCTCCATCGCAATAACTGGAAGTACAGGAATATTAACCTGTTTTCCATCGACTACGCTTTTCAGCCTCGCCTTAGGGACCGACTAACCCTGCGTCGATTAACGTTGCGCAGGAAACCTTGGTCTTTCGGCGTGCGAGTTTTTCACTCGCATTGTCGTTACTCATGTCAGCATTCGCACTTCTGATACCTCCAGCAAGCTTCTCAACTCACCTTCACAGGCTTACAGAACGCTCCTCTACCGCATCACCAAAGGTGATACCCGTAGCTTCGGTGCATGGTTTGAGCCCCGTTACATCTTCCGCGCAGGCCGACTCGACTAGTGAGCTATTACGCTTTCTTTAAAGGGTGGCTGCTTCTAAGCCAACCTCCTAGCTGTCTAAGCCTTCCCACATCGTTTCCCACTTAACCATGACTTTGGGACCTTAGCTGACGGTCTGGGTTGTTTCCCTTTTCACGACGGACGTTAGCACCCGCCGTGTGTCTCCCATGCTCGGCACTTGTAGGTATTCGGAGTTTGCATCGGTTTGGTAAGTCGGGATGACCCCCTAGCCGAAACAGTGCTCTACCCCCTACAGTGATACATGAGGCGCTACCTAAATAGCTTTCGAGGAGAACCAGCTATCTCCGAGCTTGATTAGCCTTTCACTCCGATCCACAGGTCATCCGCTAACTTTTCAACGGTAGTCGGTTCGGTCCTCCAGTCAGTGTTACCTAACCTTCAACCTGCCCATGGATAGATCGCCCGGTTTCGGGTCTATACCCAGCGACTAAACGCCCTATTAAGACTCGCTTTCGCTACGCCTCCCCTATTCGGTTAAGCTCGCCACTGAATATAAGTCGCTGACCCATTATACAAAAGGTACGCAGTCACCTAACAAAGTAGGCTCCCACTGCTTGTACGCATACGGTTTCAGGTTCTATTTCACTCCCCTCTCCGGGGTTCTTTTCGCCTTTCCCTCACGGTACTGGTTCACTATCGGTCAGTCAGTAGTATTTAGCCTTGGAGGATGGTCCCCCCATATTCAGACAAAGTTTCTCGTGCTCCGTCCTACTCGATTTCATTGATAAGAGATTTTCGTGTACGGGGCTATCACCCACTATGGCCGCACTTTCCAGAGCGTTCCACTAATCTCAAACCAACTTAAGGGCTGGTCCCCGTTCGCTCGCCACTACTAAGGGAATCTCGGTTGATTTCTTTTCCTCAGGGTACTTAGATGTTTCAGTTCCCCTGGTTCGCCTCTTGCACCTATGTATTCAGTACAAGATACTCAGCTTATGCTGAGTGGGTTCCCCCATTCAGAGATCTCTGGATCACAGTCTGTTTGCCGACTCCCCAAAGCTTATCGCAGGCTACCACGTCTTTCATCGCCTCTGACTGCCAAGGCATCCACCGTATGCGCTTCTTCACTTGACCATATAACCCCAAGCAATCTGGTTATACTGTGAAGACGACATTCGCCGAAAATTCGCATGTTGCTCTTTCGAGCAGAACTCACAAATTTTACCTTAGCCTGATCACACACCAGTGAAAGTGCATGTCAGTCTATTTCTATCACATATCCGAATTTTTAAAGAACGATCTGACAAAAGTCAGAAATCAACATTCGATGCGAATGCTCATTTCTGAGTTTGATCAAGGTACAGCAGAAGTGGTGGAGCCAAGCGGGATCGAACCGCTGACCTCCTGCGTGCAAGGCAGGCGCTCTCCCAGCTGAGCTATGGCCCCGCATATTGGTAGGTCTGGGCAGATTTGAACTGCCGACCTCACCCTTATCAGGGGTGCGCTCTAACCAACTGAGCTACAGACCTATATAGGGTCTTGATCGTCTTCGACAATGAATCAAGCAATTCGTGTGGGAGCTCATCAGCAGGCTGATGTCGTCGATTAAGGAGGTGATCCAGCCGCAGGTTCCCCTACGGCTACCTTGTTACGACTTCACCCCAGTCATGAATCACACCGTGGTAACCGTCCTCCCGAAGGTTAGACTAGCTACTTCTGGTGCAACCCACTCCCATGGTGTGACGGGCGGTGTGTACAAGGCCCGGGAACGTATTCACCGCGACATTCTGATTCGCGATTACTAGCGATTCCGACTTCACGCAGTCGAGTTGCAGACTGCGATCCGGACTACGATCGGTTTTGTGAGATTAGCTCCACCTCGCGGCTTGGCAACCCTCTGTACCGACCATTGTAGCACGTGTGTAGCCCAGGCCGTAAGGGCCATGATGACTTGACGTCATCCCCACCTTCCTCCGGTTTGTCACCGGCAGTCTCCTTAGAGTGCCCACCATAACGTGCTGGTAACTAAGGACAAGGGTTGCGCTCGTTACGGGACTTAACCCAACATCTCACGACACGAGCTGACGACAGCCATGCAGCACCTGTGTCAGAGTTCCCGAAGGCACCAATCCATCTCTGGAAAGTTCTCTGCATGTCAAGGCCTGGTAAGGTTCTTCGCGTTGCTTCGAATTAAACCACATGCTCCACCGCTTGTGCGGGCCCCCGTCAATTCATTTGAGTTTTAACCTTGCGGCCGTACTCCCCAGGCGGTCAACTTAATGCGTTAGCTGCGCCACTAAAATCTCAAGGATTCCAACGGCTAGTTGACATCGTTTACGGCGTGGACTACCAGGGTATCTAATCCTGTTTGCTCCCCACGCTTTCGCACCTCAGTGTCAGTATCAGTCCAGGTGGTCGCCTTCGCCACTGGTGTTCCTTCCTATATCTACGCATTTCACCGCTACACAGGAAATTCCACCACCCTCTACCGTACTCTAGCTTGCCAGTTTTGGATGCAGTTCCCAGGTTGAGCCCGGGGCTTTCACATCCAACTTAACAAACCACCTACGCGCGCTTTACGCCCAGTAATTCCGATTAACGCTTGCACCCTCTGTATTACCGCGGCTGCTGGCACAGAGTTAGCCGG
Organism: Pseudomonas putida; assembly: GCF_016406145.1. Classification (NCBI taxonomy): domain Bacteria; kingdom Pseudomonadati; phylum Pseudomonadota; class Gammaproteobacteria; order Pseudomonadales; family Pseudomonadaceae; genus Pseudomonas; species Pseudomonas putida. Next base: position 1,295,265 of record NZ_CP066306.1, on the reverse strand, counting down.
TGCTTATTCTGTCGGTAACGTCAAAACACTAACGTATTAGGTTAATGCCCTTCCTCCCAACTTAAAGTGCTTTACAATCCGAAGACCTTCTTCACACACGCGGCATGGCTGGATCAGGCTTTCGCCCATTGTCCAATATTCCCCACTGCTGCCTCCCGTAGGAGTCTGGACCGTGTCTCAGTTCCAGTGTGACTGATCATCCTCTCAGACCAGTTACGGATCGTCGCCTTGGTGAGCCATTACCTCACCAACTAGCTAATCCGACCTAGGCTCATCTGATAGCGCAAGGCCCGAAGGTCCCCTGCTTTCTCCCGTAGGACGTATGCGGTATTAGCGTTCCTTTCGAAACGTTGTCCCCCACTACCAGGCAGATTCCTAGGCATTACTCACCCGTCCGCCGCTGAATCAAGGAGCAAGCTCCCGTCATCCGCTCGACTTGCATGTGTTAGGCCTGCCGCCAGCGTTCAATCTGAGCCATGATCAAACTCTTCAGTTCAATACTGCTTGGGTTTTTAAGAAACCCTAAACTTGGCTCAGCAATCTCAAATGACTATGTGATTTCTCGCATGGTCACTTGTGATGCTGATAATCTTTATGACTATCAGTCCGTACTCACAAGCACCCACACGAATTGCTTGATTCGATTTGTTAAAGAGCGTTTGGTTAAGAGCTTTTCGTCTCAACCGAGGCGCGCATTCTACGCTTTCCTCATTTGCTGTCAAGCGTTTGTTTTGAAGTTTTTTTGAATCTGCTTTCTTTCAAAAGCCTTGAACTTCAACAACTTACCGCCTGCCTCGTTGCGTTCAACGCTGCGAGGAGGCGAATAATACGCGGTTTGAAATTGGAGTCAACACCTTGATCTAAAAAAACTTCAAGATGCATTTTGCAGCCGCCCGGCAACTTAATGCATGAACCATCGCTCTGTAGATAAACACTCCGTGGAGGGCAATGGCATGAGCGATGCGCAGAGCGAGAAGACCCCTGGCCTGTCGGCTGATGAAGAGAAAGAAGTCAGCCATAACCAACCCCCGAGGGCGGCGGTTCTGCACGAGATCATTCGCTACCAGGGCGACCAGGAACTGGAGCGCACCCTAGCGGCGCTTTGGTGGTCGGCCTTGGCTGCTGGCCTGACCATGGGCCTTTCATTCATGGCCATGGGGCTGTTCTACGCTCGCCTGCCGGAAGGTGAGAGTGCCCAGGTTGTAGCCAGCATTGGCTACAGCGCAGGCTTTCTTGCGGTGATCCTGGCGCGTCAACAACTGTTTACTGAAAACACCATCACAGCGGTGCTGCCGATCATGACAACGCCGACCTTCGCCAACCTCGGGCGCCTTTTGCGGCTGTGGGGCGTGGTGCTGGTCGGCAACCTGGCAGGCACATTGCTGGTCGCCTGGGTCATGCTCGAACTACCCATTTTCGACAGCAAGACGGATGTCGCCTTCCTCGAGATCGGCCGCAAGGTGATGGAGAACGATATCAGCCAGATGTTTGCCAAGGGCATTGTATCGGGTTGGATGATAGCGACCATGGTGTGGATGATCCCGTCCATGGAGCACGCCAAGATCTGGATCATCCTGATGATCACCTACCTAATGGCGCTGGGCGACTTCACTCACATCGTCGTAGGCTCGGTGGAGGTGTCCTATCTGGTCTGGGCAGGAGACGAAACCTGGCGCAGCTTCTGGCTTGAGTTTGCCCTGCCGACCTTGGCCGGGAATATCATTGGTGGCAGCTTCATTTTTGCCCTGATCAGCCACGCCCAGGTGCGCAGCGACAGCGGCAAGCCACCTTCGCAGCTATTGAAGGATGAAAAAAAGTCTTCATTCGGCAAGCAGGACAACAAGCAATGACCTTCAGCGCACCGCCGCAGCAGGTTCAGGCCCGCCAATGGAATCCACCATGAGCATCGTGAGAGGCAAGCCCACAGGCACAAAAAAACACGCGGTCATCCATAGGGGCCGCATCAACCGTGAATTGGCTTGCAAGGTCATTTTTCGTCAATGGCAGACTGTTGAACACTATTGACGTGAGTTGTGCGATAAACGGCGACTCAGCACAAGAACGACCACCATCATGGACAACCGCAGCGGCAAGGGACTTTCTTTCGTCAGGCGTATCTATCTGCCACGGGTGATCGGCCTTGGCATTGGGCTGTTCAGCGTCGCCGCAGCGGTCGCGCCACTTTCGCCCCCCACCTGGGCATGGTTGCTGCTGCTCTTCAACGGATTGCTCTGGCCCCATTTGGCCTATCAATGGGCACGGCGCTCGATTGCACCGTACCAGGCGGAACAGCGCAATCTGTTGCTGGACTCACTGATGGGTGGCTTCTGGACCGCAGCCATGCATTTCAACCCCCTGCCCTGCGTCACTGTGCTCTCGATGATGACCATGAACAATGTGGCCGCTGGCGGCAAGCGCTTGGTCCTGCGAGGGCTAATGGCACAACTGGTCGGTGTGCTGCTAGCCAGCGCATTGCTGGGCACAGGGTTACAGCTCGACGCTACACCACTGCAGATCTATGCCTGCCTGCCAATGCTGACACTCTATCCACTGGCCCTGGGTTGGGTGTGTTACCGCCTGGCGATCAAGCTCGCCGAGCACAAGCGCCGCCTTCGCGACCTGAGCCTGACCGACAGTCTGACCGGGCTGCTCAATCACGGTGCCTGGAAGGACCTGCTCCTGCTGCGCTTCCAGGCTTGCCAGAACTTGCAGATGCCATCAGTGATTGCCCTGATCGATATCGACCATTTCAAGACCATCAATGACACGTTCGGCCACGTGGTCGGCGATTGCGTGCTGCGAAAGATGAGCGATGAGCTCAGACGCAACCTGCGGGCGGGCGACCTGGCGGGGCGCTATGGTGGCGACGAATTTTGCGTGATTCTGCCCGATACCAGTGAGAGTGAGGCCAGGCAGGCCATGGAGCGTCTGCGCGAGCGCATCGTTTGCTACCGTGACCCACAACTGCCGCATTTGAAAATCAGCCTGAGTATCGGCATGTCATCCTTCCGGGCAGACCTCCAATCCCCCGAACACTGGCTGGAAAAGGCCGACAAGGCACTCTATTGCGCCAAGCGACGCGGTCGCGATCAGGTCAATTTCGAACATGACGAGACCACAACGCTTCAGCCCGCATCCCTGGCAGAATATCCTCGCTGACCGCCGTTGCGCTGTCAGCAGCGCAACGAGCGCTGCGCCAGAATTTCCGGCAGGTCAGTGCGCCGCAGATACTGGCGCAACGGTTCGCCAATATTCAGCCGATCGTCCACATGCTGCTCCAGCAGCAGCGACAGGCGCTGCCGACACAGCGCCATGCGCGCGTCCTGCTCCGACCGCCAGACGAATTCACTGCACGGGATGATGCTCTCGTCAGCCACGTCCATACCGAACGCGTCTTCGGAGAAACGCACGATATGGACGCCGCGTTTGCCATGAAAGCCGACAAAGCCTTTGAGCTGGTCGGCAGCACTGCAGATGTCCTGGGATGTGATGGCCATGTCGAAACCTCGCAAATGATTGGAAGTGACGCACGCCAGGCAGGCAACGGTCGCCTCTACTGGGCGACGCGCCAGGCCAGCCTAGCTCAATCGCAGGCTGTTTTGCCAAGGTTTTTCGCCACTGGCCCGAGCACCCCGCTAGACTGACGCCCTACCCTTTTCCGTCGCCAATTTTGGGACCGTTCATGACCAACGCCATCAGCACCGATATCGCCACTATCGGCCGCATCAGTGCGGTGCCCGCCATCCTTCAGGTCATCTGCGAATCCAGCGGCATGCGTTTCGCCGCCGTGGCACGGGTTACCGAATGCAACTGGACTGCCTGCGCCGTACTCGACAACCTGGGCTTTGGTCTTGAGGTGGGCGGAGAGCTTGAGGTGGCAACCACCCTGTGCCATGAGATTCGCAGCTCTCACCAGACCATCGTGATCGACAAAGCCAGCGAAGATGAGCGCTACTGCCAGCACCAGACGCCGCAGCGCTATCGCTTCGAAAGCTACATATCCGTGCCGGTGTTCCGAACAGATGGCCGCTTCTTCGGCACCATCTGTGCCCTGGACCCGAATCCGGCCTCGCTCAAAGGCCAAGCGATCCAGCCCATGATGGAGTCATTCGCCCGCTTGCTGGCCATCCAGATCGAGAGTGAGGAGAGCGTCCAGCACACCGAGCGCGCCCTGCGCGAGGAACGGGCGATGGCTGAAGTGCGCGAACAGTTCATCGCAGTGCTCGGCCATGATCTGCGCAATCCGCTGTTCGCCATCACCGCAGGCGCCGAACTGTTGACTCAGCGCCTGGACGACGACAAGAACCGCGCGATCGCCCGCCACATTCACACTTGCGGGCAGCGGGCTTCACAGCTGGTGCGCGACGTGCTGGATTTCGCCCGAGGCCGGCTCGGCAGCGGCATCCCATTGAACCTGCAGCCCTGCCCGGACCTGTCCGAAGGCCTCATGCATGTCGCTGCAGAACTGCAGCACGTACACCCACGGCGGCAGATCCTCCTTCAGGTCGATGATATCGGCGGCCTGTACTGTGACCGCGAACGGGTGACCCAGCTACTCTCCAACCTTATCGCCAACGCGCTGACCCATGGTGCGCCTGACGGGCCAGTGACGGTCAGGGCGGCGATTGCCGATGAGGAGTTCGTGCTTAGCGTGCACAACAACGGGCACCCCATCGCCCCACAAACCCTGAACCAATTGTTCCAGCCCTTCACCAGGCCGCTGTCTGCGGCGCCAAGACAGGGGCTTGGCCTTGGCCTTTATATAGCCAATCAGATTGCCCTGGCCCATGGCGGACGCATGGAGGTCATCTCCGATGAGCAGCGCGGTACGCTGTTCAGCTTTCACTTGCCGGCCGATGCACTGAGGCAGATGCCGGGGCCGTCGACAATCAGCCTGTAACGCATCGCCCATGATCACTCGGGCGAATCCTCGTGAACCTGCACACTGGCCGTCATCCCCGCGCTGAGGTTCATGCCTTCGGGAATGTCGTCCAGCCTGATGCGCACAGGTATCCGCTGGGCCAGCCTTACCCAGTTGAAGGTTGGCTCAACCTCCGGCAACAACTGGCTGTCCGGGTTACTGTTACTGTCGGTGATACCCCGGCTGATGCTTTCCACATGCCCCTGCATGGCCTCTCCTGCCCCCATCAGCCAGACCTTCACCGAATCGCCCACACGTATGCGCGGTAATTTGGTTTCCTCGAAATAGGCCTGAATAAAAAAGGTCGAGTCATCCACCAGGGCCATTACCGACTGGCCGGCGTTCACATAGTTGCCCTGAGCCAGGCGCAAATTTGTGATGTGCCCACTGCGGGGGGCTCGCACTTCGCTGCGCGCAAGGTTGATTTTCGCCACCTGTAACTGAGCTTGCGCTTCATGCAACTCACCGCGGGCAATGGCGGCATTGATTTGCGCGTTTTCGCGCAGCTCGGCGCTGATCGCCCCGGGCCCCAGAGCCGTGCGCCGCGCAGCTTCGCGCTCGCGCAGGTGCAACTGCTGGGTACGCGTTTCTGCCACCGCGGTGGCCTGATCGAATGCAGCCTGAAAGCGCTCACGATCTATGCTCATCAACAGGTCGCCAGCCTTGACCCGCTGGTTGTCCTGCACCTTGAGCTCACGCACCCAGCCGGACACGTCGGGCGCGATGACCACCACGTCGGCCCGCACCCGTGCATCACGCGTCCATGGGGTGAGCATGTAGTACTGCCAGAGCTTATAGCCGGCCAGAACGGCGATGGCGACCACGCAGAGGGTCACCAGGGTACGGACGACAGCACGCATCGAATCACTCCTTACAAAGGCCCCAGCAGGCGGACTACCAGGTAGAGCACACAAACGAACAGCGCTGTGTCGAACAGCGCTTCATGCCAGATCCAGCGCCCCAATGGCGTTGCTTGCACGACAAAGCGCAACAAACCGGTAAGCACCAGAGCCATCAACACGTAGATCAGAAAAGGGCTGAGCAGCACGCCGCCCAATGCCCACTCACGCAACCCCATGGGTTTCCTCCTGCCAGCGGCACCATTTGCTCCAGCTTTTCTGCAGCTGCAACACTGCCCCTTCGGCCAGGCGTAACGGATCACTGGACGGCAGGCGTTGCAGCGCCGCGATAAATCGCTCGCTGGCGGCATCCAGGCGCTGCCCTCGCCCGGCTGCAGGCCCGCTGGCCAAGACTGTTTCCAGTTGCTGCAGATATTCACGTTCGGCATCACCCAGCGGCGCCTGGGCGACTGCCAGGCACATGCGCAAATGCACCAGTTCGTCGCCGATGTCCAGGCCATGCAGGCCGTCGTCCCAACGCTTGCGTTCGGCCTCGCGCAGCTCGCCGGCGTGCCGTGCCAGTTGCATAAGACGGTCGGCCATGCGCCCGCCAAACCAGCTGTCGGCACCACGCAGGTCACGCCGGGTCAGGCGCACCAGGTCGCTTTGGGTCGCCGCGCGCAGGCGCCGGCCAAGCCAGGCAGGGTGGCGGAACACCAGCAGGCGAAACGCCATGACCGCCGCACCTACACCCACCAGCATGGCCAGGGCACTGTTGAGCATGCTCGCCACACCGAACTGCATGGCATTGAGCGGCGACACCAGTACGATGAAGTGCAGGCAATAAGAAGTCGCCGTGGCCCCGGTGCGCGGGTGAGCCATACCCAGAGCCCCAAAGAACAGAGGTACGCCCATGCCCAGGCAAAGCATGGCAAAACTGCTCCACTGCGGCAGGATGATCTGCCCCACCAGCAATGCCGTCGGGATCGCCAGCAGGATGCCACGCAAGAAGCTGAGCCCGATCTGCGCACCGTTTTCACGGCTGGCGAACAGGCTGCAGACCACACACGTCAACACCAGGCCACCGGGCGCAGAGGGCCAGGCGGTGGCAAGCCAGAAACCACTCATCACCAGAAATGCCAGCGCACTGCGTGAACCGAACAGCAACGCCAGCGACCAGTCGCGGTGGGCAGCCAGCCCCTGCGCAACATCCTTCGGCGCCCTGCCCACTTCGACATCATCGAGTGCCTGGGTGGCAGCCATGGCGTAGTCCAGTAGCAGGGTCATGCGCGCCAGGCAAAAATGCTCGGCAGAGCTGATCTGCTCATCATGCGCGGCGTCCCAGATGCGCTGACGCAACAACAACAGGCTCGGCTGATCGGGCTTGACCAACAGGGCGCGCACTTCTTCCAGCCATGGGCCAAGACGCAGGGCTTGCTGCTCATCCAGTTGCCGCCACTGGCGACGCACCGAGCGAGAGATCCGCAGCAGCACCATCAGTTTCTGGCTCAGGCCACGAATGGCCCTTGCCCGCTGGCGCCCACGCGGGCCCTCGAACCAGGCATGTTCGCGCTGGGTATCGATGGCAACGATACGCCCCAGGATCTCCAGCAGGCCTTCGCGCGCTTGGTCTTCACCGCCCAGCATGGCGCTGGCCGTCTGGAAGCCGCTGTGCCAGGCCTGGCGCGCCTGCCCGGCAAGTTGCTGCTCCACGCGCATCGGCCAGAGCAACGCGCTGGTGGCCGTTGCACAGAAGATCCCCAGGCAGATCTCGGTACAGCGCGCCACCGCCTGATCGAATACTTGCAGGGGCTTGTCGATTGCGGGCAAGGCAATGATTGCAGCGGTGTAGCCGGCCAGCACGAAGGCATAGGCCCAGGCGCTGCGCAGTTGGGTCGAGGCCGCGGTGCACAGGGCCAGCCACAACGCCAGCGTGATGAGAAAAAGCCATGGTGTCTGCGCGAAAAGGCCGATGAACAGCACTGACATGACGGTGCCGACCAAGGTCCCGGCCAAGCGAGCAAGGCCCTTCTGTATCACCATGCCCGACAGGGGTTGGGCCACGATGAACGCGGTCATCAGCGCCCAGGAGGGCTGCTCCAGCCCCCAGCGCATGGCCAGCCACAGGGCAAGGCCGCCGCCAAGCAGGGTTTTGATGGCGAATTTGATGGCGAGGCTGCCGGGTGCGAACAGGGCCTGGAGGGTGATGGGCACGAAACGGACCTTGCGGGGGATGATCTGGTAAACGATAGACAATGAAGGGAAGGATAATGCTGAAACAAGTAATTAGCTAGCTAATCATCTTTAGGCGCTGTCATATCAACCAATCAAGGCAAAAAAAATGGGCGACCGAAGTCGCCCTAAATGCCTTGCGTGCCCGTGAACCTGGAAGGTCAGCGCGGCTTGCGCTTGTTCGAGTCCTTCCAGATGAAAATGCCCAGACCGGCAAAGAACGCGAACATCAACCCGACCGTTACCACACCAGCGATAACCACATTGTCGAAGAACATGTTGGCCTCCCGATTCGTTTGCCGTTGTCCGATGGATGCAAGGTAACGAATACGGGGGACGGGGAAATTGATCGAGGTCAATGGTGCCCGGAGCCGGGCACGCGAGGCGGGTGCAGGGTTGACCTGCGTCAAGTTTCAGCGCTTCTTGGGCTTGCTCTTGGGCTTCTTTTTCTTCGCCTTGCCCAGCGGCATGGCTTGCTCGAACGCCTGACGCACTTCGTTCAGGCGCTTCTCCTTGAGGTCGTGCACACGCTTGGCACGTTCGGCATCGAAGTCGATGAGGTTGTCTTGGCTCATGGGTGGGCTCGAGGATCAACAGAGAATTGCATGATGCAGCCAGGCGTTGCTGATGACCAGCCCTGCGGCACAGGGCACCTAGACTTCGATATCCACCAGCAGGCCCTGGCGCGGCTGCTCGCCCATGAGCGGGGCCACAGGTACGGTGTTGTCGCCGTTGACTTCTTCACCCGGCAAGGCACTGTAGCGCTCGTCGTCACCCTGTTTATTACGCCGCTGCTGCCGGCGCTGCTCCTCACGCAGCAGCAAGACCTGCTCCTGCGGATCGCGTTGCTGCTTGAGGTCAATGGCGCTCTCGCCTGAGGCAGGCTGCGTGGGGACTACGGGCTTGATGTCCGGGGTCGGTTTGACCGGATCCTGTTGCGAGGTCACCGGGGCAGCACTGAGCGGAATGATCGGTGGCAGCATGAGAATTCTCCTGTGCCCACTGTATCGGCCGGTTGTCAGCCGCCTTGAGCTTTGGCGAGCAAGGTAGTGCGGCCGGCATCGGCGACGTCATGCCAGTATAGACAGCGGCTATGGGACTTCGTCGTCAGGGTCGCCATCACTTGGCGGGCTGGCCTCGCTCCAAGGGCGCTTGAAGACCTGCTGCCAGACCGCATTCATATGCTCGCGCAGCACTGGTGCCGCGTTCTTCAGCGAGGCACTGTCCTCGCGCTCACCGCCGATCGGCTCTTCGCCAGCCGGGGTGATCAGCGACTGCCCGGTGATGGTGTAACTGGCCTGGGCCTCACGCATCTCGATGGCAATGTCATGCGGATCGATGCCACCGCCACAGAACGAATGGCTGGCCACCGTCACCTCGGCGATGCCGTCCTTGTTCAGGTCACCTACATCGCTGACATCGTTGTAGAAATCGACATCGAGGTCCAGGCCAGGGCAGGTGGTTTCCTGCTCGATCTGCCAGCGCGGCTTGAACCCGTCGCCCTCGGTGGCTCGCCCGTACAGCGTGGCCTTGAGCACTACCTTGTCCACTTCCTGCTCGGACTCGGCATCCACCGCCTGGCCATCGCTGCGGCTGAGCACCAGCAGGCCTTCGCCGTCCCGGTCACGGAAATGCACGCTCTTGATCGGCGTCTGCACACCCAGCACCTCGAGCTGCTCGACCGGGATCGCCGGCAGGCTTTCGAAGTTTTTCTGCTCGCAAGCGGCCAGCAGCACGAGGCTACCCGCGGCCAAAGAGACGTTCAACCAGCGGTGCTTGAGCGGCATGGCGTGCGTAGCCCTCATCGGCAAGACAGTGTTCTGCGACGAAACAGCTAGACTCTTGGACTTCAACTCTATGGTCCGCCGGGCCTATCCGTTAACATAGCCGGCTTTTCATCGCGGGAGTTCAGGCAGTATGGCGCAGCAGTATCAACCGGGGCAACGCTGGATCAGTGACAGCGAAGCGGAGCTCGGCCTGGGGACCATTCTGGCCCAGGATGGCCGCTTGCTGACCGTGCTCTACCCGGCCACTGGCGACACCCGCCAGTATTCCCTGCGCAACGCGCCGCTGACCCGCGTGCGCTTCTCGCCAGGTGACCAGATCACCCACTTCGAAGGCTGGAAGCTGACGGTACGCGAAGTCGAGGACATCGACGGGCTGATGGTCTACCACGGCCTCGACGGCCAGAACCAGCCACGCACCCTGCCGGAAACCCAGCTGTCGAACTTCATCCAGTTCCGCCTGGCCAGCGACCGCCTGTTCGCCGGTCAGATCGACCCGCTGTCCTGGTTCAGCCTGCGGTACAACACGCTGCAGCACACCAGCAAGCAGGTACAGTCGTCGCTGTGGGGCCTGGGTGGCTGCCGCGCGCAGCCGATCGCCCACCAGTTGCACATCGCCCGTGAAGTAGCGGACCGCAGCGCACCTCGTGTACTGCTGGCCGACGAAGTGGGCCTGGGCAAAACCATCGAGGCTGGCCTGGTGATCCATCGCCAGTTGCTGACCGGGCGTGCCAACCGCGTGCTGATCCTGGTACCGGAAAACCTCCAGCATCAATGGCTGGTGGAAATGCGTCGGCGTTTCAACCTGCAGGTGGCACTGTTCGACGCCGAACGTTTCATTGAAAGCGACGCCAGCAACCCGTTCGAGGACGCCCAGTTGGCTCTGGTCGCCCTGGAGTGGCTGGTCGAGGATGAAAAGGCCCAGGACGCGCTGTTCGCCGCAGGCTGGGACCTGATGGTAGTCGATGAAGCCCACCACCTGGTGTGGCATGAAGACAAGGCCAGCACCGAATACAGCCTGGTCGAGCAACTGGCCCAGGTCATCCCGGGCGTACTGTTGCTCACCGCCACCCCCGAGCAGCTTGGTCAGGACAGTCACTTCGCGCGCCTGCGCCTGCTCGACCCCAATCGCTTCCACGACCTGGCAGCCTTCCGCGCCGAAAGCGAGCACTATCGCCCGGTGGCTGAAGCCGTACAGGAACTGCTTGACGAAGGGCGCCTGTCACCCAAGGCCCACGCCACCATTCAAGGTTTCCTGGGTGCCGAGGGCGAAGCCCTGCTGGCTGCAGTCAGCGATGGCGACAGCCAGGCCAGCGCCCGCCTGATCCGCGAACTGCTCGACCGCCATGGCACTGGCCGCGTCCTGTTCCGCAACACCCGAGCGGCCATCCAGGGTTTCCCGGAGCGCGAACTGCACCCTTACCCGCTGCCAATGCCGGAACAGTACCGCGACCTGCCAGCCGGCGAGCACGCCGAGCTGTATCCGGAAGTCGCGTTCCAGGCACAAGGTGAAGTCAGCGACGACGAGCGCTGGTGGCGTTTCGACCCTCGCGTCGACTGGCTGATCGACACCCTGAAGATGCTCAAGCGCACCAAGGTCCTGGTGATCTGCGCCCACGCCGAAACCGCCATGGACCTGGAGGACGCCCTGCGCGTGCGCTCCGGCATTCCAGCCTCGGTGTTCCATGAAGGCATGAGCATCCTGGAGCGCGACCGCGCCGCAGCCTACTTCGCCGACGAAGAGTTCGGCGCCCAGGTGCTTATCTGCTCCGAGATCGGCAGCGAAGGGCGCAACTTCCAGTTCGCCCACCACCTGGTGATGTTCGACCTGCCGGCCCACCCCGACCTGCTTGAGCAGCGCATCGGCCGCCTCGACCGGATCGGTCAGAAACACGTCATCCAGTTGCACATCCCCTACCTGCAGGAAGGCCCGCAAGAGCGCCTTTTCCAGTGGTACCACGAAGCACTCAACGCCTTCCTCAACACCTGCCCGACCGGCAACGCCCTGCAGCACCAGTTTGGCCCACGCCTGCTGCCGATGCTCGAAGGCGGGGACAGCAAGGCCTGGGATGCCCTGGTAGCAGAAGCCAAAGGCGAGCGTGAACGCCTGGAAGCAGAACTGCACAGCGGTCGCGACCGCCTGCTGGAGCTCAACTCCGGCGGTGCTGGCGAAGGCCAGGCGCTGGTCGAGGACATTCTTGAGCAGGACGACCAGTTCGCTCTGCCGATCTACATGGAAACCCTGTTCGATGCCTTCGGCATCGACAGCGAAGACCACTCGGAAAACGCCCTCATCCTCAAACCGAGCGAGAAGATGCTCGATGCCAGCTTCCCGCTGGGCGATGACGAAGGCGTCACCATCACCTACGACCGCGGCCAGGCGCTGTCGCGCGAAGACATGCAGTTCCTCACCTGGGAACACCCGATGGTGCAGGGCGGCATGGACTTGGTACTGTCCGGCTCGATGGGCAATACCGCCGTCGCGCTGATCAAGAACAAGGCGCTCAAGCCTGGCACCGTACTGCTTGAACTGCTGTTCGTCAGCGAGGTGGTGGCGCCGCGCAGCCTGCAATTAGGCCGCTACCTGCCGCCTGCGGCGCTGCGCTGCCTGCTCGATGCCAACGGCAACGACCTGGCCTCGCGCGTGGCCTTCGAAACGCTCAACGAGCAGCTCGAAAGCGTGCCTCGGGCCAGTGCCAACAAGTTCGTGCAGGCCCAGCGTGACGTGCTGGCCAAGCGCATCAGTGGCGGTGAAGCCAAGATCATGCCGACCCACGTCGAGCGTGTGGCAGAGGCGCAACGCCGCTTGGCCGCCGAAGCCGACGAAGAACTGGCGCGTCTGACCGCTCTGAAAGCCGTCAACCCGAGCGTACGCGACAGCGAAATCGACGCCCTGCGCAAGCAACGCGAAGATGGCCTGGCGATGCTCGAAAAGGCCGCCCTGCGCCTGGAGGCAATCCGCGTGCTGGTGGCTGGCTGAGACTCAATTGCAGCCATTGGGGAGGTGCTCAAGCACCTTCCCTCTCCTTTATGCTTCTGCGTTATCACCCCAATAACCAAATCGTTGCAATCAAAGAGCCATTACCCCGGAAGGTTTAAACACCCGTTCCTATACTCCTTTCTGGATAGTCTCCTTGGGGCTTGATTGGAGACCAGTGCGAACTCGACCATGGGGCAAGCAATGGAATGGCTGGGACTGCAACTGTTCTCCGATGTGCCGGCTAGCGGTAGCATCGTTATCGACTGCCGTCATGAACCACTACTGATACTGATCGCCTTCGCCGTGGCCAGCGCTGCCTGCTTTGCCACTCTGGACATGGCCGAGCGCCAATCCCATAGCGAACAACCGGCTGCACAGAGGCAATGGCGCATGCTGGGTGCCTGCTGTCTGGCCGGGGGGATCTGGGCGATGCATTTCATCAGCATGCTGGCGTTCAGGGCACCGCTGGAAATGCACTACGACGCCTCGCTGAGCGGCCTTTCGCTGCTGATTGCACTGGGTGTGGCCTGGATGGCGATGACCAGCCTCGATCGCGAGCGCATGGGGCCGCAACATTACCTGCAAAGCGCCATGCTGATCGGCCTGGGTATCATCCTCATGCATTTTGTCGGCATGGCGGCGCTGCAGACCGGGGCCAAGCAGTACTACCAAACCGAGCTGTTGCTGGCCAGCACGGCCATCGCCCTGCTGACCAGCCTGGCCGCACTGCTGATGGCCCGCTACTTCAGCAACGGAAGCGGCACTGTGCATCAAGCCCTGAAATATGGCGCGAGCCTGCTCATGGCAGGTGGCATCGTTGCCACCCATTTCACCGCAATGGCCGCGATGACGCTGGTCATTCCTGCCGACACCGCCCTGCGCTTGCCCTCAGCCGACAACAGCCTGCAACTGGGCCTGACCGTCGCCTTCATCACCCTACTGATCAGTGCAAGCAGCATCAGCGCTGCTTTGGCCGACAAAAAGCTGCAGAGCAAGGAACACGACCTGCGCAGGGTGAATATGCTGCTCAGCCAACTGGACCAGGCCCGCGCCTCTTTGCAGCAAGCCGCTCACTACGATGCACTGACCAGCCTGGTCAACCGTCGAGGTTTCAACCAGGTGTTCGCCGAACGTCTGGCCGAACAGAACCCCGAAGTGCACCGCCTGGCGGTGATGTTCCTAGACATCGACCATTTCAAACGGATCAACGACAGTCTCGGCCATGACGCCGGTGACCAACTGCTCAAGGTGATCGCCAGCCATATCAAAGCGGCCACACGCAGCCACGACCTGGTGGCACGCTTCGGCGGGGACGAGTTCTGCGTGGTTACCAGCCTCAATGGGCCTGACGAAGCTCGCCATCTGGCACAGCGCATCATGCAGCGCATGAAGGACCCCATCGACCTGGGCGGGCGGCGCATGGTCATGACCACCAGCATCGGCGTCAGCATTTACCCCGACGACGGCCTTACCGCTGAAGAGCTGCTCAAGCACGCCGACCTTGCCCTCTATCAATCCAAGGGCAGCGGGCGCAACAGCCTGCACTTTTTCAACAGCGGCCTGAAAAATCGCGCCACCCTTGAACTGCAACTGGAAGAAGAACTGCGCATCGCCTTGCTTGAAGAGCGTGGGCTGCGCGTGCATTACCAGCCCATCTACGATCTGCGTACCGGACAGGTAGCCAAGCTTGAAGCGCTGGTACGCTGGCAGCACCCGCAGCATGGGCTGCTGAGCCCGGACCGGTTCATCGGCATTGCCGAAGCCAACGGCCTGATCGTCGACCTGGACCTGTGGGTGTTGCGCCACGCCTGTGATGACCTGGCGCAGTTGCATCGCCATGGCTTCGCCGACCTCAAGCTCACGGTCAACTGCTCAGCGGTGACACTGGGCCATGACGGGTTGCCCAAAGAAGTGGAAATGGCACTGTTCCAAGCGGGCCTGGCACCTAGACACCTGGAACTTGAGGTCACCGAGAATGCCCTGATGGGTGACATCCAGCGCACGCTCAGCCTGCTCAAGCGAATTCGTGGCCAAGGTGTCAGCCTTTCGATCGATGACTTCGGCACAGGGTACTCGTCACTGGCTTACCTCAAGCGCCTGCCTCTGGACGTCCTCAAGATCGACCGTAGCTTCCTTCAGGACGTACCTGCCAGCCTGAAGGACCGTGAGATCGTGCAGGCGATCATCGCAATGGCCCATACCCTGCATCTTCAGGTGGTCAGCGAGGGTGTAGAAACTGTCGAGCAACATGAGTTTCTGGCCGCCAACGGCTGCGACTACCTGCAGGGCTACCTGCTTAGCCGGCCGGTACCGCTGGCGGACCTGCGGCCGATCCTGGAGCGGCTCGACCGCCAGGAAGAAGCCTTCAGTGCTTGTTGCGATACAGCTCTACCAGGGTCGCCGGATCTTTTTGCAGATAACCCTGGCTACCGTGCAGGCGCATCAATTGCGCGGCGAGACCACTGAGAGGGGTCGCCGTGCCCTGTTCGCGGGAGAACTTGACCGCACCGTCGAGGTCCTTGAGCAGCGTGCGTACGTGCCATTTCACCGGTTCGAAACGGCTTTCGGCCATCTGCGGTGCCAGGATCTGCAGCGGCCTGGAGTCGGCAAAACCACCGGCCAGGGCTTCGGCGATGAGTGTTGCGTCCACACCTGACTGCTCGGCCAACGCCACGACTTCAGCAATCACCAAGGCATTGCAGGCCACGATCATCTGATTGCAGGCCTTGGTCACCTGCCCCGCCCCCACCCCGCCCATGTGCGTGACCCGCTGGCCAAGGGTAAGCAACACCGGGCGCGCTCGCTCCAGGTCGGCAGCCTCGCCGCCGACCATGATCGCCAGGGTGCCGGCCTCGGCGCCTGGCGTGCCACCGGAGACGGGTGCATCCAGCCAAGCCATGCCACACAGGGCGGCCAGTTCGGCAGCCATCTCGCGGGTGGCGGTCGGTTCAAGGCTGGACAAGTCGACAAGCAGTTGCCCGCTGCGCCCTCCCTGGGCGATACCTTGCTCGCCGAAAACCACCTCGCGTACCACCGCCGTATCGGCCAGGCACAGCAGCACCATGTCGCTGCCACGGCACAACTCGGCAGGATCGGCAGCCAGCCGCGCGCCAGCCGCCACCAGCTCGGCACACTTGTCCGGGCTTCGGTTCCAGACGGTCAGCGGGTAACCTGCGGCCAGCAGGCGCCGACACATCGGCAGCCCCATCAGGCCAATCCCGGCGAATCCAAGCGAAGGCAGTTCAGTGCTCATAACGACTCCTGGCAAATCCGATAGTTATCCGGGCCGTACTACGGCCCCATTACGCATCCCGTAAACTGTTACCGCCACGCCGAATTGTTACCTACCTCTACCCCAGCTGAACGCCAGCGAGCACCACAAGGGTGCAGCTGCGCATTTTCGCGCACCAAAATCAAGCGGCGGGTTTAGCGCTCTTCACCTGAATCACGATGAACGGTGATACCACCACTGCCCAGATCTCTGGATCGCGGGTTTGCAGGTCGAGCGCCTGCTCGGCAGAGACCGGGCCGACGATGCCATCATTACGCCACTTGGCGAAGATTTCGCCGCGATTCTCGGCCATTACCTCGGCAACCGCGATCAGGTCCAGGCTGGGGTCGACCCAAATCAGGTCACCCTTTGCCCAGAAACGCTCCAATGCCTTCCACTCGATAGTTGCCGTCTCGCCGAGCAATTTGGCATAGAGGGTGCTTGTTTGATCAGTCATGGGTTTTTACCGCAATTATCGGCCAATAAAAATGGCCGGCATTTTTGCAGAAAAACCCGGTTTCAAATATGTAATTTGGTCGATTGGCCCAGAACTTGTGGGGTGGAGCCGAAGATGCAGGCAATCTAATGGCGCCTTTCTGTATCTTTGTGTCGATCATGCGACAACCCTTGAAACAGGCGCTTTTCGCCCGCTTTTCAAGCGCTCGGGCAGCGCTCTACACTGTACCGGTACAGTTCCGGGACATGTTCCGGGGGAAGGTGGGCATGCAGTGTGGCGTGGCCATACCGCACATCCCGCCCGGTCTGTAGCCCTGGCCGCCAGGACTATAAGAATTACAACAGAATGAGTGGAGCACTATGATCAAGATTTCCAAGCTGTTCGCCGCAATGGTACTGGCCGGGGTAGCCAGCCATTCGTTTGCCGCCGATACCATCAAGATCGGCATTGCCGGTCCGAAAACCGGTCCTGTGACCCAGTACGGCGACATGCAGTTCATCGGCGCAAAACAGGCCATCAAGGACATCAACGCCAAGGGCGGCGTCGATGGTAAAATGCTTGAAGCCAAGGAATACGACGACGCGTGCGACCCTAAACAGGCCGTGGCAGTCGCCAACAAAGTGGTCAACGACGGCGTCAAGTTCGTCATCGGCCACCTGTGCTCCAGCTCCACCCAGCCAGCGTCCGACATCTACGAAGACGAAGGCGTGATCATGATCACCCCGGCCGCCACCAGCCCGGAAATCACCGCCCGTGGCTACAAGCTGATCTTCCGCACCATCGGTCTGGACAGCGCCCAAGGCCCTGCGGCCGGCAACTACATCGCCGACCACGTCAAACCGAAGGTCGTTGCAGTGCTGCACGACAAGCAGCAGTACGGTGAAGGCATCGCCACCGCCGTCAAGCAGACCCTGGAAGGCAAAGGCACCAAGGTTGCCGTCTTCGAAGGCCTGAACGCCGGTGACAAGGACTTCTCCTCGATCATCCAGAAGCTCAAGCAAAACAACGTCGACTTCGTCTACTACGGCGGCTACCACCCAGAGCTGGGCCTGATCCTGCGCCAGGCTCAGGAAAAAGGCCTGAAAGCCAAGTTCATGGGGCCAGAAGGTGTAGGCAACGACTCGATCTCGCAGATCGCCCAGAACGCCTCCGAAGGCCTGCTGGTCACCCTGCCGAAGTCGTTCGACGCCGACCCTGAAAACAAGGCCATCGTCGATGCCATCAAGGCTGACGGCAAGGACCCGAGCGGTCCGTTCGTGTTCCCGGCCTACTCCGCCGTGGAGTTGATCGCCAAAGGCATCGAGGCCGCCAAGTCCGAAGACACCGACAAGGTGGCAGCCGCCATCCATGCCGGCTCCTTCAAGACCCCTACCGGCACGCTGTCGTACGACGAAAAAGGCGACCTCAAAGACTTCAAGTTCGTGGTCTACGAATGGCACTTCGGCAAGCCGAAGACCGAAGTCTCCCCTCAGTAACTGCGTGACTAAATAGCTGACCGTAAAAGCCCACTGTGCGAGCAGTGGGCTTTGTTTTACGAGGTTCATGGACCTGATTCCCGCGATCCGGGGGCCGGTCCACCTGAAAATCTTAAAACCGTCACCCGCGGTTTCCTGGCCTACCCCCGCCAGCGAAATGCAAATCAGGTTTTTAGGAGCGCTGTAATGCCTGAGATCTACCATTTCTTCCAACAACTGGTTAATGGATTGACCATCGGCAGCACCTATGCCTTGATCGCCATCGGTTACACGATGGTGTACGGCATTATTGGCATGATCAACTTCGCCCATGGCGAGGTGTACATGATCGGTTCCTACGTGGCCTTCATCGCCCTCGCGGGCCTGGCCATGATGGGTATCCATTCGCTGCCGATCCTGATGACCGTTGCCTTCGTCGCGACGATCTTCGTCACCAGCGCCTATGGCTACAGCATCGAACGGGTTGCCTACCGCCCCCTGCGCAACAGCAACCGTCTGATCCCGCTGATTTCCGCCATCGGCATGTCGATTTTCCTGCAGAACACCGTACTGCTGTCGCAGGATTCCAAGGACAAATCCATCCCCAACCTGATCCCCGGGAGCTTCTCCTTCGGGCCGGGCGGTGCTGAAGAAGTCCTGATCAGCTACATGCAGATCCTGGTGTTCGTGGTCACCCTGGTGGCCATGACCCTGCTGACCCTGTTCATCTCCCGCTCTCGCCTGGGGCGCGCCTGCCGCGCCTGCGCCGAGGACATCAAGATGGCCAACCTGCTGGGCATCAACACCAATAACATCATCGCCCTGACCTTCGTCATCGGTGCCGCGCTGGCGGCGGTGGCGGCTGTGCTGCTGAGCATGCAGTACGGCGTGATCAACCCCAACGCCGGTTTCCTGGTGGGCCTCAAGGCCTTCACGGCGGCGGTACTGGGCGGCATCGGCAGCATTCCGGGCGCGATGCTCGGTGGTCTGGTGCTGGGCGTGGCCGAAGCCTTTGGCGCCGACATCTTCGGCGACCAGTACAAGGACGTAGTGGCATTCGGCTTGTTGGTTCTTGTCCTGCTGTTCCGGCCGACCGGCATCCTCGGCCGCCCGGAGGTTGAAAAAGTATGAACAGAAATCTCAAACAGGCGTTTTTCAGCGCCTTGCTGGTGTGGGCCGTGGCCTTCCCGGTGCTGGGGCTGAAACTGAGCATCGATGGCATCAGCCTGGTGGTGCACAGCCAAGGCTCGTTCACCATCGGCATCATCGCCGCCTGCTCGGTGCTGATGTTCCTGCGCGTGCTGTTCGACAGGCAGTGGAGCTCGGTTATGGGCCGCCGCTCGGATCGCAAGCTGATCTCGCCTGCGGTAAGCAATTACCTGACCCTGCCCAAGACACAGCGCTGGATCATCATCGGGCTGATCGTGGTGGCGCTGGTGTGGCCGTTCTTCGGTTCACGCGGCGCGGTCGACATCGCCACGCTGATCCTGATCTACGTGTTGCTGGGCCTGGGCCTGAACATCGTGGTCGGCCTGGCTGGCCTGCTGGACCTGGGTTACGTCGGCTTCTACGCTGTCGGCGCTTACAGCTACGCGATGCTGTCGCACTACCTGGGCTGGAGCTTCTGGGTATGCCTGCCGATCGCCGGCCTGATGGCCGCCACCTTCGGCTTCCTGCTCGGCTTCCCGGTGCTGCGCCTGCGCGGTGACTACCTGGCGATCGTGACCCTGGGCTTCGGCGAGATCATCCGCCTGTTCCTGCGTAACCTGACCGACTGGACCGGCGGCCCCAACGGCATCAGCAACATCCCCAAACCGGAGCTCTTCGGCCTGACCTTCGAGCGTCGTGCTGCCGAGGGGATGCAAACCTTCCACGAGTACTTCGGGCTGCCGTACAACTCGATCAACAAGGTCATCTTCCTCTACCTGGTGGCCCTGCTGCTGGCACTGCTGGCGCTGTTCGTCATCAATCGCCTGCTGCGCATGCCGATCGGGCGAGCCTGGGAAGCGCTGCGTGAAGACGAGATCGCCTGCCGCGCGCTGGGTCTGAACCCGACCGTGATCAAGCTCTCGGCATTCACCCTGGGCGCCTGCTTCGCCGGTTTCGCCGGCAGCTTCTTCGCCGCCCGCCAAGGGTTGGTGACACCCGAGTCGTTCACTTTCATCGAGTCGGCGATCATCCTCGCCATCGTCGTGCTTGGCGGCATGGGCTCACAACTGGGCGTGATCCTCGCGGCCATCGTGATGATCCTGCTACCTGAGCTGATGCGTGAGTTCAGCGAATACCGGATGTTGATGTTCGGTGCGCTGATGGTGTTGATGATGATCTGGCGTCCGCAAGGCCTGCTGCCTATGCAACGACCACACATGGAGCTGCGTCGATGAGCCGCGAAATTCTGCAAGTCAGCGGCCTGAGCATGCGCTTCGGCGGCTTGTTGGCGGTCAACGGCGTGGCCCTGACCGTCAAGGAAAAACAGGTGGTGGCACTGATCGGCCCGAACGGCGCCGGCAAGACCACCGTGTTCAACTGCCTGACTGGTTTCTACAAACCCAGCGGCGGCACCATTCTGCTCGATGGCCAGCCTATCCAGGGCCTGGCTGGCCACCAGATCGCCCGCAAGGGCGTGGTGCGGACCTTCCAGAACGTGCGCCTGTTCAAAGAGATGACCGCGCTGGAAAACCTGCTGATCGCCCAGCACCGCCACCTCAACACCAACTTCTTCGCTGGCCTGTTCAAGACCCCAAGCTTCCGCCGCAGCGAGAAAGAGGCCTTGGAGCGTGCGCAGTACTGGCTGGATAAGGTCAACCTGACCGAGTTCGCCAACCGTACCGCCGGCACCCTCGCCTACGGCCAGCAACGCCGCCTGGAAATCGCCCGCTGCATGATGACCCAGCCGCGGATCATCATGCTGGACGAGCCGGCAGCGGGCCTGAACCCCAAAGAAACCGAGGACCTCAAGGCGTTGATCGCCTATCTGCGTGAGTCGCACAACGTCACCGTTCTGTTGATCGAACACGACATGAAGCTGGTGATGAGCATTTCCGACCATATCGTCGTCATCAACCAGGGCACGCCCCTGGCAAACGGCACACCGGAGGAAATTCGCGACAACCCTGACGTGATCAAAGCCTACCTGGGGGAAGCGTAAATGCTGAAGTTCGAGAACGTCTCCACCTTCTACGGCAAGATCCAGGCGTTGCACAGCGTCAACGTCGAGATCAATCAGGGTGAAATCGTCACCCTGATCGGCGCCAACGGTGCGGGCAAGTCAACCTTGCTGATGACCCTGTGCGGCTCGCCGCAGGCGCACAGCGGCAGCATCAAGTACCTGGGTGAAGAGCTGGTCGGCCAGCCTTCTTCGCACATCATGCGCAAGAGCATCGCCGTGGTCCCCGAAGGCCGCCGAGTGTTCGCCCGCTTGACCGTCGAGGAAAACCTCGCCATGGGCGGCTTCTTCACCGACAAGGGCGACTATCAAGAGCAACTGGACAAGGTCCTGCAGCTGTTCCCGAGGCTGAAAGAGCGTTATGTCCAGCGCGGCGGCACCATGTCCGGCGGCGAGCAGCAGATGCTGGCGATCGGCCGGGCGCTGATGAGCAAGCCCAAGCTGCTGCTGCTCGACGAGCCGTCGCTTGGCCTGGCGCCGATCATCATCCAGCAGATCTTCGACATCATCGAACAGTTACGCCGCGATGGCGTGACAGTGTTCCTGGTGGAACAGAACGCCAACCAGGCGTTGAAAGTCGCTGATCGGGCCTATGTGCTGGAGAATGGCCGGGTTGTAATGCAGGGCACGGGGGAGGCACTGCTGACCGACCCGAAAGTGCGTGACGCCTACCTGGGCGGTTGACTGGCAAAGGGCCTCGGGCTCATGCCAGTCAGTAAGCTTTACCAGGGCTGCTGCGCAGCCCATCGCCGGCAAGCCGGCTCCTGCAGGGTCTGCACTCTGACCTGTAGGAGCCGGCTTGCCGGCGATGGGCCGCAAAGCGGCCCCAAATCGCTTTCTCTTGTGATCAGCGCCTGGCATGGGTACCGTGACCTGCACTTCATGCAAGCATCCCGGAGCCCCGCCCCATGCGTCTCAGCCCTTCCCTGCTAATCACCGCCCTGCTGCCCCTGTTCGCCGGCTGCCAGATGCTGGCCGCCCCACCAAGCGATCCGAACATCGGCACTGTGCGCATGCAGGGCGAATTGAGCGCCGGCGGCGGCCAGTTGCTGTTCAAACCCTGCAACGAGTCCCGTCGCTTCGTGATCAAGGATGTGGCCGGCACCGGCATTTTGCAGGAAGCCGCGAATCTGGCCGACGACGCCGGTGACAAATTGTTCGCCGATGTGCGGGGGCGCCTGACCGGCAGCAAGCAGGCCGACAACGACGGCCAGCTCGAGGTACGCCGCCTGTACCGTCTGGAACCGTCCACCCGCGCCTGCGAAGACCCTAACTTCAAGCAACTGACCCTGCGCGCCAGCGGTCATGAGCCCGAGTGGGACGTCAAGGCCAGCGGCAAAGGCATGGTGCTCAACCGCATTGGCAAGGAACCATTGCCGCTGCCCTTTCTGGAAGAGGAAGTGCCCGGCGGCGGCCTGACCTTGACCAGCGAAGCCAACGGGCAGCATGTGGAACTGTGGGTTGCCCCGCAGCGTTGCGTCGATACTGCCACCGGTGCCGTGCGCCACCTGCGCGCCGAGCTGCGCATCGATGGCCAGACCCTGCAGGGCTGCGGCTACTACGGCGGTGCACGCGACAACTGATCGCCGGGCACTTTTATCCTGCCAGTCAGGGCGGCGAACAGCTTATACTTGGCGGTTTGTGTAAAGCCGCCGGCCGCCCATGGCCGGGATACTGGACCCTGCCATGCTACGAATCACCGAACTGAAGCTGCCCCTGGACCATCCCGACGAAGCGCTGCGCGAAGCCATTGTCCAGCGCCTGGGCATCCGCGATGAGCAACTGCTCAGCTTCAACCTGTTCAAGCGCAGCTACGATGCGCGCAAGAAGAACAGCGAACTGCTGTTCATCTACACCATCGACCTTGAAGCCAGCAACGAAGCAGAGCTACTAGGCAAGTTCGCTGACGATCGCAACATCAGCGTCGCGCCGGATGTCACCTACAAGTACGTTGGCCACGCCCCTGCCGACCTGCAAGAGCGCCCGATCGTGGTCGGTTTCGGCCCGTGTGGCATCTTCGCCGGCCTGCTGCTGGCTCAGATGGGCTTCAAGCCGATCATCCTCGAGCGTGGCAAGGAAGTGCGCCAGCGCACCAAGGACACCTGGGGCCTGTGGCGCAAGAGCGTGCTCAACCCCGAGTCCAACGTGCAGTTTGGCGAAGGCGGTGCCGGGACCTTCTCCGACGGCAAGCTGTACAGCCAGATCAAGGACCCGCTTCACCATGGCCGCAAAGTGCTCGAAGAGTTCGTCAAGGCCGGTGCACCGGACGAGATCCTCTACATCAACAAGCCGCACATCGGTACCTTCCGCCTGACCGGCATGGTCGAGCAAATGCGCCAGGACATCATCGCCATGGGCGGTGAAGTGCGCTTTCAGGAGAAGGTCACCGACCTGCTGATCGACGATGGCCAACTGAGCGGTGTGGTGTTGGAGAGCGGCGAGCAGCTGCAGTCGCGCCACGTGGTGCTTGCCCTGGGCCACAGCGCCCGTGACACCTTCCGCATGCTTCATGGTAAGGGCGTGTTCATGGAAGCCAAGCCGTTCTCGGTGGGCTTCCGTATCGAGCACCCACAAACGTTGATCGACAAGGCACGCCTTGGCAAGTATGCCGGCCACCCGAAACTGGGTGCCGCTGACTACAAGCTGGTGTACCACGCCAAGAATGGCCGCTCTGTGTACAGCTTCTGCATGTGCCCCGGCGGTACCGTGGTCGCTGCCACCAGCGAACCTGGCCGCGTCGTTACCAATGGCATGAGCCAGTATTCGCGTAACGAGCGCAACGCCAACTCCGGCATCGTGGTCGGTATCGACCCTGAGCGCGATTACCCGGGGGGCCCGCTGGCGGGTATCGAACTGCAGGAGCGCCTGGAGGCGCACGCCTATGTGATGGGCGGCAGCAACTACCAGGCACCTGCGCAGCTGGTCGGTGACTTCGTGGCCGGCAAACCGTCCACAGCGCTAGGCAGCGTCGAGCCGTCGTACAAGCCGGGCGTCACCCTGGGTGACCTGGCACCGAGCTTGCCGGACTTCGCCATCGAGGCCATCCGCGAGGCGCTGCCAGCCTTCGATCGACAGATCAAAGGCTACAACCTGCATGATGCAGTGCTGACCGGCATCGAAACACGCACCTCCTCGCCGCTGCGCATCACCCGCGGCGAGGATTACCAGAGCCTGAACGTGAAGGGGCTGTTCCCTGCAGGTGAAGGTGCCGGGTACGCCGGGGGCATTCTCTCGGCGGGTGTTGATGGCATTCGCATTGCAGAGGCCGTGGCGCGGGATATGCTCGGGCTGTAAGCCGGTCCCCGCAGAGACAGCGCTGAACCTGTGAACAGCGCTGCCCCGGGAGCCGGATTACCGGCGACAGGGCCAGGACAGGCAAATAAAAAACCCCGAACGGGCATGGCCAGTTCGGGGTTTTGTTTTTGCCGCGATCAGTGCGTAACGCGGCTGGTACCGTCGACAGTCATGATGCGCACACGCTCACCGACGCGGAAGATTTCGTTCTCCTGCACGGCCTGCACATAGGCGCGCATGCTGCCATCGTCCTCACGCACGGTGATTTCGACACCTTGGGTGCGGGTGATGCCTTCCTCGGCAGCTGAACCCGCCAGGCCACCGGCCACTGCACCGATTACCGCTGCAACGATACTGCCGCGGCCACCACCAATGGCGCTGCCGGCAACACCACCGACGATTGCGCCTGCACCGCCGCCGATAGGGGTTTTGGTGCCTTCGATCTTGACCGGACGCAGGGACTCGATAGTACCCATGCGCACGGTCTGCACGCGACGGGCTTCATCACGGGAGTAGCTGTCGCCGGTCAGGCTCGAAGCACAGCCGCCCAACAACAACGACATGGTGGTAAAGGTCGCCACCAGCAAAGCGGATTTACGCATGGGTAAAGTCTCCATAAGTCAGGTGTCCATTAGACGCTGCACCTCGACGGCTGTCACGGTAGCAAAGCCATAAAATTATTTCCGTTCAGCTACGGTACAGTCTCCGAGCCGGGCCTGGAAATCTAGACAGAGGATAGTCAGGGTTTACTGCATTGAAGTGGTGACAGCATGCACGGGGCTACCGAGCAGCCCCATGAACGTCAGGGAGCCAGGCGCTCGCGTGCCCATTGGCCATCGACCCACCGATAGTTCAGCCGGTCATGCAACCGGCTCGCCCGCCCTTGCCAGAACTCGATGCGCTCCGGCAGCAGGCGGTAACCTCCCCAATGCTCGGGGCAGTGGGGCTGGGTATCGGAGAACCGGGCCTCAGTGGCCTTCACCAGCCCTTCGAGCGCCTCACGGCTGGCAATCACCCGGCTTTGCGGGGAAGCCCAGGCCCCAAGGCGGCTACCCAGCGGGCGGACCTGGTAATAGTCATCCGACTCTTGGGGCGTAACCTTTTCCACACGCCCCTCAATGCGCACCTGACGCTCCAGCGCCGGCCAAAAGAAGGTCATGGCAGCGTAGGGGTTGGCCTGGAGTTGCTGGCCCTTGGCGCTGTCGTAGTTGGTGAAGAAGGTGAAACCTCGGTCGTCGAGCCCTTTGAGCAACAAGACGCGGCAATGGGGACGGCCATCACCGTCGACCGTGGCGAGGGTCATGGCATTGGCCTCCACCGGTGGCTGCTCGGTCTTTACCGCATCGGCGAACCATTGATGGAACAGAGCGAACGGCTCGCCCGGCGCCTGGGCTTCAGCCAGGCCATCACGGGTGTAGTCGCGGCGCATATCGGCCAGGGATTGGGTCATGGCTGCGTTTCCTTGACGATCAGTTGGTCTTCGCAGGGCTATTGGCGGCTACTTTTTTCTCGGCGGTAGCTTTCTTGGCTGCGGGCTTGGCCGGCGCAGCTTTCTTTTTGGCGGTGGTTTTAGCAGGTGCCTTGGCTTTGGCTACAGGCTTTTTGGCAGCAGGTTTGGCCGCAGCCTTGGCGGCTGGCTTGGTATCAGCTGCCTTGGTAGCGGGTGCCTTGGTGTCCTGGACAGCAACCATCGAGGCAGGTGCCGGCGCTGGCCGCTGATATTTAGCCATCAGGGCAAGCATGGTGTTCTGCGGTGTCAGCAGCATCTCCACGCGACGGTTCAGGGCACGGCCTTCAACGCTGTCGTTCGCTGCGCGTGGCATTTCCGAGCCCATGCCTTTGAGCGACAGGCGGTCACGCTTCAAGCCGCTCAAGCGGAAGATCGCCGACACGGAAGCGGCGCGCTCCAGGCTGAGCTTCTGGTTGGTAGCAGCAGCGCCGCTGGTGTCGGCGTGGCCCAGCACCAGCACGGCAGTCTTGGGGTCGCCTTCGACGGCTTTGGCCACACGGGTAATCGGGCCCAGGCTCATAGGCAGCAGCATGTTAGGACGATCAGGGTTGTAGGAGCTGTCAGCCGGGATGGTCACAACCAACACATTCTCACGGCGCTCCAACTCCAATTTGCTGTCCTTGATCGCTTCACGCAGTTTTGGCTCGTACTGGTCGAGCCAGGCCTGGGTGGCCTTTTCGTCGATTTTTGGTACAACCGGGCCCTTGGCCTGCTTGTCGTCACCGCCAAAGGGCCACCACCACCGGCTGGCGCTCTCGGACTTGGCATCGGCCTTGGCGACTTTTTCGGTGACGGCCTGCTTCACTTCCTGCTCGGCGACCTCGTCCGAACCGAATGGCCACCAGCTGCTGAGGCCGCCCTTCGAGGCATCTTGGGAATGGCTGGCGCAGCCGGTCATAGCGGTCAGGCACAGGGCGAGAGCTAAGGTTTTATGTGAAGACATCAGCGATACACCATGAAATAGAAAGAGATTTTGCCCACACACTTGAGGCGTTGGCATTGAGGATAGTCAAAGGGGTTGCGCAATACCCGCGTTACCCGATCAAAGGCAAGTACCAAGGACACGCACCAGTTGCTGGGCTCTTGGGTCCATGAGCACGTAAGGGCCGAGGGTATTGACCACGAAACCGAAAGCAACGTCGTGCTCGGGGTCGGCAAAACCGACCGAACCACCTGCGCCGGGATGCCCAAAGGCCCGCGCACCCAGGCCGAATGTGGCGTTGGCCACTGCGGGCTGGTCAAGCATGCAGCCAAGGCCGAAACGGGTCTGGGTCAGCAGGGTACGATCCTCGCCGATGCTGTGTTCACGCGTCAGTTCATCGAGCAATTCAGACTCGAGCAGGCTGCCGTCGAGCAGGCCGGCATAGAAACCCGCCAGGCTACGGGCATTGCCGTGACCGTTGGCCGCCGGTTGCTGCATGCGGCGCCACTCAGGCTTGTTGGTACTGGTGAGGATGGCCGGCGGGTTGGTGAACGCACGGGTAGACAACGCTTCGGGCTCACGCATGGTCACCTGCAGCAAGCGCTGGGCGGCAGCATCGCCGGCGTTGCCCTTGCCGCGTGCGATATGGGCCACGCGATGGAATTCTTCGTCTGCCAGGCCTACATGGAAGTCCAGCCCCAGCGGCCGCGCGGTACGCGCCACAATCGACTCCCCAGGGCCACGGCCATCGGCGCGACGGATCAACTCGCCGATCAGCCAGCCGTAGGTGATGGCGGCATAGCCGTGCGCTGTACCAGGCGTCCACCAAGGTGTCTCGGCGGCCAGCGCATCGACCATGGCTTGCCAGTCATACAGGGCCTCTGCTGGCAGCAGTTCGCGGATGGCGGGCAAACCCGCTCTGTGGCTGAGCAGTTGGCGCAGGGTGACGCTCTCTTTGCCTGCCTGGGCAAACTCGGGCCAGTAGCGCGCCACCGGAGCATCCAGCGCCAGCTTGCCTTCACCGACCAGCTGCAGCGCCGTGACGGCAGTGAAGGTCTTTGTGCAGGAGAAGAGATTGGCGATGGTATCGCTGTGCCAGGCCTGCTGGCCGTCTTTGTCGGCGCTGCCCGCCCAAAGGTCGATTACAGTCTCGCCACCGACCTGGATGCACAGCGCCGCGCCGCGCTCCTGGGGATCATCGAACAATGCCGCAAACGCTTCACGCACTGCCTCGAACTTCAGCTCATAGTGACCCTGGATCTGCACCCGCCCGTTCTCCGTTCGACCTTGCTGAAAAAGGGGTGCATTGTTTCAGTAGTTGGCGGTTTTGCCTACTGGGCAAGGCTGGATGATCACGCAGAAAAGCGCCCTTTTCAGGGCGCCTCGTCGGTTGGCGCCCCCGTGGTAGAGCCCCCTTCGTGCAACAGGCTGCTCAACTGACCAACGGCCTTCCGGTTACTCTTGCGCACCGCCTCGACAAAATCCGGATACGGCGTATCGGTGATCGCCACCAACCCAAGGTGCCCGTTTTCGCCATCGAGCAAACGCCCGCTGGCAGGCTGGTCGAGATATTGGAACCAGTGAGCGCCGACGATCATCGGCTGCGCCAATGCCGCCTTGAGGAAGTTGCCGTAGGCCGGGCCACGATCCTCTTCACGCGCCACTTCCACCGGCCCCGGCCAGAAAGGCCCACGGTCACGAGAACCGAACTGGAATTCGGACACCAGCACCGGCTTGTCCAGCTCCGCCAGCTGGGCGAAGTCGTAGCCGTCATCGGGTTTGAGGGTATAGAAGTTGAAGCTCAGCACATCGCAGAACTCGGCGCAGGCCTTGACCGCTTCGGGTGTGCTGACGGCAAAGCGCCCGCCCAGCAGAAGGTGGTTGGGCGCATGCCAGTTCAGCGAATCGGCGATGGTCTTGAAATAGGTTTCGGCGAACACCTGCTGGAAGTGCTGGTAATCGCGTTCGATCTCAGGGTGCTCGGGGTTGGGCAGCGGCGCCTCGAAGCCTGGGTCTTCCATCAATTCCCAGGCTTGCAGGTCAATGCCCCAGGCCTTGGACAGCCCCTGCTGGTTACGGTACTTGTCGCGCAGTTGCTTGAGGAAGGCACGCTTGGCCGGCACATCGGTTGTCAGACGCAGGGTGCCATAGGCAAGGCCGTAACGGGCCTTGGGGTCATTACCAGGCGCAGCCCAGGCCAGCTCGTTATCGGCAAAGTAACCGATCAGCCAAGGATCATCCCGGTGGTCACGGGCGGCGATGGCCACAGCACGCTCGGTGGCCATGGCGAAACGCGGATCGAACGGGTCGGGCATGCGCCCCCACCAGTCCATGCCTGTGCTGATGCTGGCATAGTCACCGACGATCGACAGCGGCAGGGTATAGGGCATGCGTTTGGCCTGGCCGAGTTCAGGGTCGCTCCAGTTGCCCAGGGTATTGAAGCCCCAGGCCTGCAAACGATCGAGCGTATGTGCCTGCCAACGAGCGGTATCCAGCGAAGGCGGCGGACAGGGCGCGGCAGGTTGCACCTCCCCCCCTGCCGGGCAAGGCTTGCCATGGGCGCGGTGGATGTTGGCCGCATAGAAGTCGAACCAGCGCCCCTTCTTGAAGTTGCGCCCCTGCGACGATGCATTGCCATCATCGTTGTTGCCCTCGCCATAAAAGGCGCCAAGTGCGTCACCTTCGCCCGGTAGCACACCAAACATCCCTTCGCGGCCGGCGACATAGGTACGCCCGCCATCGGCAGCCACTGCATTGACGCCCAACGAGTAAAACGGATGGCCATCGGGGGTTACCAGGTGCCAGCGGCCGTCACGTTTTTCCGTACGGAAGAAACCCTTGGCCTCGAACGCCGGCCCGGCAAGCAGGCCGCCGTAGCTGTCCAGCTGTTGCTTGTGATGCTCGGCCAGCCAGGCCTTGAGCTGTTGCAGCTCACGGTTGTCAGCAGCCTTCAGTTGTTCATCGTTGACCACCTTCTCGGGCCAGCGGCCGCGAGTGGACTGGCCGTAAGCGTCGATCAGTGCGTGGTAGGCCGCCTGGTAGGCAAGGTCATCGTCCTGGATACCGACCTTTTCGATCAGCAGGTTCTGCGCAACCTTGGGGCCGGGAATGCTCAAGCTGACGGATACCACCTGCTTGAGATCGACCTCACCGGCGCTGCTGGTCAGCAGCAACCGTTGCCCTTCATGGTTCCAGGGCATCGGTGGGCCGGCGCGCATGCCCTGGCTCAGAGGGGAGCTGGCCTTGAGCGGCACCATGACCGTCTGCGCAGGCCCTGCAGGCAGGTCGATACGGCTGGTCAGAGTACGGCCATCGCTGCCCAGCACCGTGACATCGACGGTCAGTGCCCAGTCCATGGCACTTTGCAGGCGCAAGGTCAGAAACTGCCCGGCCGACCAATCCCATGCACCACTCTGTGGGCTCAGCCGCAGGGTCGGCCGTTCAACCGGGTTGAACACCACCCGCCGCAACACCTCGCCTTCTGCGGTCTGTTCGGCGTTGTACTGCGGCATGCCGGCCCCTTCGGTCGCCACGTTGACGACCGAAGCCGGGCGCACGAAGCTGAACAGCGTCTGCTGCCCGGCCATTGCAGGCGTGCTGAGCAACAGGGTGAGAACAGCAGGCAAGGTGCGGCGGATCATAGGGCTCAGGCTCTCCTTCCAGGCCCTCATGGGCCCGCGACAGAGTGGTGGACAACGGGCCGGCACATCATGCTCCGGCCTTCAGGAAATCTCCCGCCGGAAGGGCGGCAGCGCATTGAGAATAGCCTTGCCGTAGCGTTGAGTGACCAGACGCCGGTCAAGCAAGGTAATGACGCCCCGGTCCTGCTCGGTACGCAGCAGGCGACCGCAGGCCTGAATCAGCTTCAACGATGCATCGGGCACGGCAATTTCCATGAAGGGGTTGCCACCGCGGGCCTCGATCCACTCGGCCAGTGCCGCCTCGACCGGATCGTCAGGCACGGCAAAGGGGATCTTGGCGATCACCACATGCTCGCAATAGGCACCAGGCAGGTCGACGCCCTCGGCGAAGCTGGCCAGACCGAACAGCACACTGTGCTGGCCATCATCGACCCGCGCCTTGTGCTTGTTCAGGGTTTCCTGCTTGGACAGGTTGCCCTGAATCAGCACCAGCTTGCGCCAGTCGCGGTCCAGGCCGTCGAAGACTTCCTGCATCTGTTTGCGCGAGGAGAACAGCACCAGCGCACCGCGGGCGTCTTCGACGATGTTCGGCAGCTCGCGGATGATCGCAGCGGTATGCGCCGCAGCATCGCGCGGGTCAGCCTTGAGGTCGGGCACCCGCAGCAGGCCGGCATCGCCATGCACGAACGGGCTGGGCACCACGCAGGTCACCGCATCGCGCGGTAGCCCCGAGCGCATGCGGAAGCGGTCGAACTTGCCCAGCGCGGTAAGCGTCGCCGAGGTTACCAGCGCGCCATGGGCAACGCTCCACAGGCTACGCCGCAGCATTTCGGCAGCCAGAATGGGGCTGGCGTTGACCTCGATGTCGAACAGCGCGCCGCTTTCGGCCAGGGTCAACCAGCGGGCCATGGGCGGGCTGTCTTGCGGGTCCTCGGCAGTGAAGGCGGTCCACAGCTCCCAATTGCCTTGGGCGCGGGTGACCAGGCTGCCGAACAAGGGGTACCACTCTTCGGCCTGATGGCTGGCAATACCGATGTTGACCTCGCCGTCCATGCCTTCCTTGAGCAGGTCGGCCAGACGGGTGAACAGGTCGTTGAGGCGAGCGAAGCCCTTTTTCAG
Organism: Pseudomonas putida; assembly: GCF_016406145.1. NCBI lineage: Bacteria > Pseudomonadati > Pseudomonadota > Gammaproteobacteria > Pseudomonadales > Pseudomonadaceae > Pseudomonas > Pseudomonas putida. Next base: position 1,263,675 of record NZ_CP066306.1, on the reverse strand, counting down.
CTCGATGCCGACTTCGCGGATCTGCTCGGGTACCACGCCGCCTTCGAAGCGATAGCGCGGGCGCTCTCGCCCCTCCACGTCTTCGCTGGGGCGAAAGTCGGCGACTTGCTCGCACAAGGTGAACATGAACTGTTGCTGGGTGCGGATTTCCCGCGCCAGCTCCGGCACCTGCTCGATCAGCTTGCCCAGATCGCCCGGCAACGGGTGCTGGGCCAGCAGTTTGGTCAGGTTCTTGGCAGTCTGCTCCAGCCAGTCGGCAGTGGAGCGCAAGCGCGAAAAGTGGGCGAAGTGGCCGATGGCCTTGTCGGGCAGGTGGTGACCTTCGTCGAACACATACATCGTGTCACGCGGGTCAGGCAGTACCGCGCCGCCACCCAGGGCCAGGTCGGCCAGGACCATGTCGTGGTTGGTGACGATCACATCGACCTTGCCCATGCCTTCGCGGGCCTTGTAGAACACGCACTGCTGGAAGTTCGGACAGTGGCGGCCTGTACATTGGCTGTGGTCGGTAGTCAGCCGCGCCCAGTCCTGGTCTTCCAGGGCCTCGGGCCAGCTGTCACGGTCGCCGTCCCAGCGATTGCCGGCGAGCTTCTCGATCATGCTGTTGAACAGCTTCTGGCTGCGCTCGTCGACCTCGATGTGAAAGCCCTCTTCCTCGAACAGCTGCGCAGTGGCCGATTGCGCATGGCCCTCCTGCAGCAGGATGTCGAGCTTGGACAGGCACAGGTAGCGGCCGCGGCCCTTGGCCAGGGCGAAGCTGAAGTTCAGGCCGCTGCTGCGCATGAGGTCGGGCAGGTCCTTGAAGACGATCTGCTCCTGCAGGGCCACGGTCGCGGTGGCGATTACCAGGCGCTTGCCAGCAGCCTTGGCGGCGGGGATTGCGGCCAGGCTATAGGCGACCGTCTTGCCGGTACCGGTACCCGCCTCGACCGCGACCACGGCAGGCTCGCCCGCGCGGCGGCCTTCATCGTCGCAGGCAATGTCGCCCAGGACCTTGGCCACTTCGGCGATCATCAGGCGCTGGCCATAACGCGGCTTGAGGCTCTTGGCTTCGAGAAAACGCGAGTAGGCGCCCTGGATGGTGGCTTTGAGTTCGTTGCTGATCATGGTCTGCAGGCGCCCGAAGGGCTGGATATATTTTCAGTGTTTCGCATGGGGCGGCTATCATACCCCGCTATTGCCCATTGTGCCGCATGGAGATCCGGATGCTTGCCTTTGCCCTCCCCTACACACTGCATGTACTGGCCGCCCTTGTGTGGGTCGGCGGCATGTTCTTCGCCTGGCTGGTGCTGCGCCCGGCAACGGTTGCAGCCCTTGAGGGGCCTGCCCGGCTTCGGCTCTGGGTGGAAGTTTTCCGACGCTTCTTCAGATGGGTCTGGCTGGCAGTAGCCATTCTGGCGATAAGTGGTATCGGCATGTTGCACATGCGCTTCAACGGTTTCGAGACAGCCCCCAGGTATGTACAGGTGATGATGGGGGGCGGGATCGCCATGTTCGCGCTGTTCATGCGTATCCAGGCGCTGTTGCTGCCTGAGCTGAAGGCTGCGGTGCAAGCCGAAGACTGGGCCGCAGGCGCCGCGGCGCTAGGCCGGATCCGGCGCATGGTGGGGGCCAACCTCCTGCTGGGGCTGGCGGTGGTGGCGGTAGCCAGTTCGCGGTTACCGGCATAGCAGCGCAGCGCCGTGGTCAGCCACGGCGCGTCAGCTCTGCCTGCCGCGGTATGGACATCACATGGAAAATACCCGTCAGCAGTATCTGCAAACGATCGAACCAGCGGTGGCTGCGCCCACGCAAGCTGCCGTTGAAAAACAGCACTTCCAGAACGTGCAGCCCCAGCAAGGCAATACCCGCAGCATTGATCAACAGATTGAACGGCAGGGGCTGTGGCAGCATCTGGTTGAACAGCACCACGCCCCAGAAAGCGATGGTCAGGGTTTTACCCACTCCCAAAATGAATTTCATCTGCCGCTCCCATCGCTGCTCAGTTAAGGTGCAGGTCCACCCGCCGGTTTTGCGCACGGCCTTGTTCGGTGTCGTTTTCTGCCACCGGCTCGCTAGCCCCGCGCCCCTCGCTCGTCACCTTCTGCGGTGCCAGGCCCTGGCTGATCAAATACTGTGCGACGCTGGCAGCGCGCCGCTCGGAGAGTGCCTGGTTGTAACTGTCGGACCCGACATTGTCGGTATGGCCGACTACCTTGATCCGCGATACACCCAGCTCGTTGAGCCTGGGCAACAGGCTTTGCAGCCGTTGCTGGCTACCCGCCGTCAAGTCGGCAGAGTCGAATGCGAACATCACCTGGCCCTGGTCGTCGAGGGAGATCACCTGGGGCTGGGGGTCGGGTGCAGGTTGGCTGGGCGGATACTGCGGCAGCGGGCAGCCCATGTGGTCGACCGCCGTGCCAGCAGGCGTGTCAGGGCAACGGTCACGGCGATCGAAGACACCATCCTCATCTTCATCCCCATCCTGGGCGTAACAGATCAGGCCGCCGGCGATCGCCCCCAGGGCGCCACCGCCTGCAGCCCAGCTCGAGCTTTCGATAGCGCCCAGGCCACCGCCGGCCAGCCCACCGAGCAGGCTGCAGATGGGCCAGGTCCGTTGATTGAGGGGCGCACTGCCGTCACTGTGGGTGGCGCAGCCTGCCAGCAGGCTGGAAACCACCAGCAACGGCAGCGCCGCCTTTGACATGACACTCATGATGAATGCTCCTGTGTCGTTGGCCGCAACCGGCCTACAGGAGTAAAGACGCGCCCGCGCCACTTCTCAAGGCGCGGGCGCACGCCGTCAGCGCTCGATCTTGATCTCGGTGCGACGGTTCATCGAACGCCCATCGGCTGTGGCGTTGTCCGCTACAGGCTGGGTTTCGCCGGCACCGACCACCGACACGAAGCTGGCGCGTGGTACACCGCTCTCGACCAGGTAATCGGTCACCGAGTGGGCACGGCGCTCGGACAGGTTCTGGTTGTAACTGTCGGAGCCAACGCTGTCGGTGTGGCCGGTGACGCTCAGACGAGCGCTCGGCGCTTCCTGCTTCAGGCGTGTGGAAATGGTGTTCAGGCGTTCCTTGTCGGCTGGGGTCAGGCGCGCAGAGTCGAACTCGAAGTGTACGTCTCGGATGACGATGACTTCCTCCTTCTGTACCACGACTTCCTCGACCACAGGCGCCGGCTCGGGCGGACAGCCATTGGCATCGACCTGCACACCACGCGGAGTACCTGGGCACTTGTCACGGCTGTCCGGCACGCCATCACCATCCTCGTCACCATCGCCGTTGGCCCAGCAATAACCAGCTGCCAGGCCACCACCCAGCAACGCACCCCAGCCAGCCCAGCTGGAGCTTTCGATGGCGCCCAGGGCAGCGCCGCCCACGCCCCCGACGGCAGCACACTTCGGCCAGTCGGTTTTCTGCAAACCTGCACAACCAGTCAACACACTGGTGAGCAGTACCAGGGGTATCGCTGTGCGTACTATGCTCATTTCGTAGCTTCTCCTAGGGGGAATCGGCATAAGGCCGATCCATGGGAGTAAAGACCGCGCTTCTCATCCCTGCCAGCAATAAGCCACGACACGGTCATACGGCGCTTTGCCCACGGCCGACAGCCCGTTAGTCTTGGAAGACCTGAACGAGGATTGGCAATGACCGACGGTTTTTCCCAACGTACACCCCAGCAGGCCCTGGCGGCCCTGCTGGAGCGTTTCACCCCGCAACGTCTGCTGCTGGTAGGCACGCGCTTTCCTGCCTTGGATGCGTTTGCCCAAGCACACCCGCAGGTGACGATCGAGACCTGCCAGCCAGGCGCGCTTGCAGCGCATGTTGCCGCACAGCGCTTCGACCTGGCATTGCTGGTGGATTGCCTGGAGCACTTGCCCAAACGCGCTGGCCTGGAACTGCTTGGCGGCATCCGCAACCTCAACGCCAGCCGTGTCGCCGTGCTGGCCGACATGCGCGCCTGTGGCTGGCAGGAGACCGATTTTTTTGCCCTGGCCCTGTCGGCCAGCGAGAAATTCCGCCGCGACGAGCAGGTCTTGAGCCTGTTCACCTATGATCTACATGACTACAAGCAGGTCCCCGACTGGCTCAACGCCAGGTTCTGGGCCAACCCTGAAAACTTCGGCAAGTACTGGTGGTGATGAATGAGTGTCTCGGTTTGCCCTTGTGGCAGCGGTAACCTGCTGGACGCCTGCTGCGGGCACTACCACGCCGGCACCCCGGCCCCGGATGCCCAGGCACTGATGCGCTCGCGCTACAGCGCCTACGTGCTCGGCCTGATCGATTACCTGGTAGCTACCACCTTGCCAGCCCAGCAGGCTGGCCTGGATCGTAACGCAATTGCGGCCTGGAGCGCCCAGAGCACCTGGCTTGGCCTGGAGGTGGAGAACGCCGAGGTGCTCGGTGGCCAGCCTGAACATGCCTTTGTCACGTTCACTGCGCGCTGGCACGATCTGGAGGGTGATCACCAGCACCGCGAGCGCTCCGCCTTCGTGCAGCATGACGGGCGCTGGTACTTCATCGACCCGACCGTCGAACTCAAGGCTGGCCGCAACGACCCCTGCCCCTGCAACAGCGGTCAGAAATTCAAGAAGTGCTGCGCCAGTTATTGGGGCAACCGAGCGTGATCGCCCTGGCCCGCCTGTTCCTGCTCAGCGCTCTGCTGACGTTGCTGGCGGGCTGCGCGATATGGGGTGACGATGACTGGCGCGCCCCGCAGGTGCACCTGGTCAAGGTCGAAACAGTCAAGGCACGCTTGCTGGAGCAGGAGTTCGTCTTGCACCTGCGTGTCGACAACCCTAATGACAGCCGCCTGTTCATTCGTAACCTGGCTTATTCGGTCTGGCTCAACGACCTGATGCTGGTGGAGGATCAGGCCAGTGTCTGGCGCAGCGTCGGCGGACATGCCCGGCGCACCTTCAAGATCACCGCGCGGACCAATCTTTGGCGCCAGCTCAAGCCGTTGGCCAAACTGCTCAAGAGCGAGCAGCCGCTGCACTACCGCCTGCAGGGCGAGCTCGAGACCGGGCTGCTTATCCACCGGGACCTGCACTTATCGCGCAGTGGTGAGATAATCCCCGGTGATTTCATACCGGAGTAACCCTGCAATGACTCAACAACCCCATGTTCATGGCCCCGACTGCAACCACGGACACGATCATCACCACGATCACGACCACGGCCATGTGCACGGCCCGCATTGCAATCACGGCCATCAGGAGCCGGTTCGCAATGCGTTGAAAGACGTCGGCCGCAACGACCCGTGCCCGTGTGGCAGCGAGAAGAAATTCAAGAAGTGCCACGGGGCCTGATCAAGCCGTAAACGGCAAGCTTCAAGCTGCAGGAAAAAGCAGGCCCGCACCTCATGCAGCTTGAAGCTACCGACCGCTGGTAAATAAAGCTTCACGGCACCTTGCACGGCGCCTGCGCGCTCACTACCTTAGCGCCATTCAAACCCCGCCACGCCTTGCAGGAGCCCTTGTCATGGCCGCCCCCGTCCTTCCTCCCTTCCGCCCGCGGTTCGCCACCGCTGCCACCCTGCTTGGCATGCTCGGGCTTGCCGGTTGCCAGATGGGCGGCTATCAGGACAGTGTGCCACCGACAACAGGCGTGCAGCCGCTCAAAGGCCTGGCGCAGAATGTTTCGGTACGCCGCAACGCCATGGGCGCACCGTTGATTGAAAGCAGTAGCTTCCATGATGCACTGTTCAGCCTCGGCTACGTCCACGCCGGCGACCGTATCGAGCAAATGCTCGCCATGCGCCTGCTGGCCCAGGGCCGCCTGGCGGAACTGGCTGGAAGCGAGGCGCTGGACATCGACCGCCTGATGCGCGCCGCCAACCTCAAGCACAGCGCCACCCAGCTGTACGCCGATGCTTCGCCCCGGCTCAAGCGCTTCTTCGAGGTCTACGCCCGCGGGGTCAACGCCTACCTGTTCCGCTACCGCGAAAAACTGCCGGGCAACCTCGCCAGCAGTGGCTACCGCCCGGAATACTGGAAGCCCGAAGATTCGGCGCTGATCTTCAGCCTGTATGCCTTCAGCCAGTCGGTGAACCTGCAGGAAGAACTCAGCGCCCTGACCCTGGCGCAAAAGGTCGGCAGCGATAAGCTGCCTTGGCTGCTGCCTGGCGCGCCAGACGACCCCCTTGCTGAAGCTGAGGCGGAAAAGCTGAAGGGTCTGAACCTGAGCAGCCAACTGCCGGGCCTGACTGCGCTGGCAGCCGCCAGCCAGAAACTCGCCGACCTCAACCTGCTCGGCAACCCCGGGTCGGCCAACCTGGCCCTGGGCCCGCAACGCAGCCGCAGCGGCAAAAGCCTGTTGGCCAGCGACAGCCGCGCAGCCTGGGCCCTGAGCCCGGTGCAGATCCACACCAGTAAGTACCAGGTTGCGGGCCTGTCGTTGCCAGGCCTTCCCATCGTCCTGGCCGGCTACAACGGCAAGCTGGCGTGGAGCAGCAGCGCGGTAATGGCCGACAACCAGGACCTGTTCCTTGAACGGCTGCGCCATCAGGGCAGCCAGGTCAGCTACCTGGCCGACGGCAAGTGGTTACCCGCTCGCGCACGCAGCGAAACCTTCTTCGTCCGTGGCCAACGCCCGCTGCGCGAAGTGATGTACGACACACGCCATGGCACCCTGCTCGCCCAGACCGGCAGCCCCAGCCTTGGTCTGGCCCTTAACTTACCGCAGCCCAAGGCTGATCGCAGCCTGGATGCGCTGTTCGACCTGACCCGAGCGCAAACTGTGGAACGCGCGTTTGACAGCACCCGCGAGGTCGCGGTTGCCGCACTCAACTTCGTGTTTGCCGAACCTGAGCATATTGGCTGGCAGGTCAGTGGCCGCTACCCGAACCGCCGTGAGGGCCAGGGCCTGCTGCCATCCCCGGGCTGGGAGGGTCGCTACGACTGGGACGGTTACGCCGACCCGATGCTGCACCCCTACGACCAGGACCCGCCGGCCGGCTGGATCGCCCATGCCAACCAGCGCAGCTTGCCACGCGGCTACGGCATGCAGCTGTCCAACACCTGGTATTACCCCGAACGCGCCGAACGCCTGGGCGAGCTGGCCGACAATGGCCGTCACGACAGCCGCAGCCTGATGGCCCTGCAGAACGACCAACAGACACCCCTGGCCGACAAGCTCAAGCAGATGTTCGACGCCCCTGGCATGGCCCAACCGCTCAAGCAAGCGATCGACACCCTGCCAGCCGCCCAGCGCGACAAGGCCCGCGACGCGCTGGCCCGCCTCAAGGCGTTCGATGGCCGCCTGAGCCCGGTATCAGCGGATGCCGCGCTGTATGAACTGTTCCTCCAGGAAGTGGCGCGCCAGACCTTCCTCGACGACCTCGGCCCGCAATCCAGCACTGCCTGGCAGGCGTTCGTCAGCAATGCGCGCCTGTCTTACTCGGCCCAGGCCGACCATCTGCTTGGCCGCGAAGACAGCCCGTTCTGGGATGACCGCACCACCGCGCAGAAGGAAGACAAACCGGCCATCCTGGCCCGGAGTCTGGCCGCTGCCGTGGATGCTGGTACAACCCAGCTAGGTACCGACCGCCGCGCCTGGCAATGGGGCAAATTGCACCAATATCGTTGGCCTGCCCCTGCTTACCACGGCCTGGGCGATGTGCTCAGCAGATCGCCACAGGCGGCTGGCGGTGACTTCAGCACCCTTGCCCTGACGCCTTATGCGTCGGGCAGCGATTTCGACACCCGCCTGCCGGCCTCGGCACGCATGATCGTCGACTTTGGCCAGGCAGAACCACTACAGGTACTGACCAGTACTGGACAATCCGGTAACCCGGCCAGTGCCCATTACAGCGATGGGCTCGATGCCTGGTTCAAGGGTCGGTTCATGAGCCTGCCAATACAGCCGCAGCATTTTACCCGGGCCTATGGCAACCAGCGGCTGACCCTGGTACCAGGACGATAGGTCCAGGGTTTCCATCTGCATCCCTTCAGCCTCGGCGCTTAGCATCCTTTCTTGCCGCGCTCGCTCAGACAGCGAGTGCGGTCAACCCATCAAAAAAGGATGTTCAGCATGAGCAAAGAAACCCTCACGATCGAAGTATCCTGGCCTGCATCGCTGGCCGTGCCGGAGGGCAGCACCATTGATATTCAGCTGTGGGTCGGTAACGACAAGGCAGGCTACAGCATGATCGACGGCGATTTCTCGACGCCAGCAAACGCGTCGCCAGCCACCCTCGAAATCGCTTACGACAGTGAAGACCTGCAGAGCCACGACGGCACCACCACCTGGGACTACTTCCATACCTCCCCACGGCTGGTGCATGGCGGCTTCATCAAGAACATCGCCTACGCCGAAAAAATCAGCGTGGCGCAGACCAAAGGCGCGGCCTGGAAAATGGCCCTGCGCTGAATAGCCCGCAGCCAGCCCTGACGTGCAGGGCTGGCTGCCAACACCACGCGAACTTCCACACCCCGCTGATGCTCTGAGCCTGTAAGCCCTCTTGCCAGGCATCACCATGGATCTCGTCATCGCCCGCCCCGAAGGCCTGTACTGCCCGCCCGGTGATTTTTACATCGACCCTTGGCGACCCGTTGAGCGCGCCATCATCACCCACGGCCATGGCGATCATGCCCGTCGTGGCAACACTCATTACCTGACCGCCGCCCCGGGGGCCGGCATCCTGCGCAGCCGCCTGGGCCAGGATATCGACCTACTGGCCCTGCCCTACGGCGAGCGTATCCGCCACCACGGCGTCACCCTGAGCCTGCACCCGGCCGGGCACGTACTGGGCTCGGCACAGGTGCGCCTGGAACATGAGGGCGAAGTCTGGGTTGCCTCCGGGGACTACAAAGTCGAGCCGGATGGCACCTGTACTCCGTTCGAGCCAGTGCGCTGTCACACATTCATCACCGAGTCGACCTTCGGCCTGCCCATCTACCGCTGGCCCAGCCAGGCACAGGTATTTGCGGGGGTGAATGAATGGTGGCGGGCCAATCGCGACCAAGGCAAGGCCAGCGTGCTGTTCTGCTATGCCTTCGGCAAGGCCCAACGAATACTTCATGGCCTGGATCCGAGCATCGGGCCGATCCTGGTACATGGCGCAGTAGAGCCGCTGAACCAGGTATACCGAGAGGGCGGAGTACACCTGCCACAAACCCTTTATGCCGGTGATATTCCCCGTAATGACCCGCTCATTCGCCAGGCCATCGTGTTGGCGCCCCCCTCTGCCGCCGGCAGCAGCTGGATGCGTCGCTTCGGCGATTACAGCGATGCCTTCGCCAGTGGCTGGATGCTGCTGCGCGGCACGCGACGCCGGCGCGGCGTAGACCGCGGCTTCGTCCTCTCCGACCATGCAGACTGGCCTGGGCTGCTATGGGCCATTGACCAGACCGGTGCCGAGCGGGTCATGGTCACCCACGGTTCGGTCAACGTGCTGGTACGCTACCTCAGCGAGCGTGGCCTCGATGCCCGTGCGTTCGTTACCGAGTACGGTGACGAAGACGACACACCAGCAACGGAGGCTGAGGCATGAAGGCCTTTGCCCAGCTCTACCTGCGCCTGGATGCCACCACCTCCAGCAATGGCAAACTGCAAGCATTGCGCGACTACTTTGCCGCAGCCCCCGCCGAGGATGCCGCCTGGGCTGTCTATTTCCTCTCCGGTGGCCGACCACGGCAGTTGGTGCCCACCCGGGTGCTACGCGAACTGGCAACGGCATTGGCCGGACTGCCGGGCTGGTTATTCGACGAAAGCTATCAGGCCGTGGGCGACCTGGCGGAGACCATCTCTCTGTTGCTGCCTGAAAACCAGCAAGGTAGCAAGAGCGGGCTGGCCCATTGGGTCGAAACCCATCTGCTCCCACTGCGTGGGCTGCCCGCCGAAGAGGTCCAGCAGCGCCTGCCGCCACTGTGGGCAGAGTTGGATCGCCCCAGCCTGATGCTGTGCCTGAAGCTGATCACCGGCAGCTTTCGCGTGGGCGTGTCCAAGCTGCTGGTCACCCGGGCACTGGCGCAGCTGGCCGGGCTGGATGCCAAACGCATAGCTCAGCGCCTGGTCGGCTATACCGACATCAGCCATCGCCCGACAGCCAACAGTTACCACAAGCTGATCGCCGCTGAATCGGCCGATGAACATAGCCAGCGCGGTGGCCAACCTTACCCGTTCTTCCTGGCGCATGCCCTGCAGGCCCCCCTCGAACAGTTCGACGCCCTGCTCGGCCCGCCCAGCGCCTGGCAGATCGAATGGAAGTGGGATGGCATCCGCGCACAAGTGGTCAAGCGCGATGGCCAGGTGTGGGTGTGGTCACGCGGCGAAGAGCTGGTCACCGACCGCTTCCCGGAGCTGCACGGCCTGGCGCAGAACCTTCCCGACGGCGTCGTGCTCGACGGTGAGATCCTGGTCTGGAAGCCTGATTCGGGCAACGACCAGGCACTGGCCGTACAACCTTTCGCGCTACTGCAGCAGCGCATTGGCCGCAAGACGCTGGGCAAGAAGCTGCTGGCCGATGCTCCGGTGGTACTACAGGCCTACGACTTGTTGGAGTGGCAAGGCGAGGACTGGCGTAATCACCCCCAACATGAGCGACGCCAGCAATTGCAGCGGCTCGTCGAAGACTACCCCTTGGCCCCAATACTGCTATCGCCTCTACTCGAAGGGAAGGATTGGCACGCGCTTGCCATCCAGCGCGACCGATCGCGCAGCCTGGGGGTCGAGGGTCTGATGCTCAAGCAGCGCGATGCGTTGTACGGGGTGGGCCGGACCAAGGACATGGGGGTGTGGTGGAAGTGGAAGATCGACCCGTTCAGCGTGGATGCGGTGCTGATCTATGCCCAGCGCGGCCACGGCCGGCGTGCCAGTCTTTACAGTGACTACACCTTCGCGGTCTGGAACGCGCCACCCGGCGCCCCCGAGCGTGCCTTGGTACCTTTTGCCAAGGCCTACTCGGGCCTGAGCGATGAAGAAATGCGCAAGGTCGATGCAATCATTCGCAAGACCACGGTGGAGACCTTCGGACCGGTGCGCAGCGTCAAGCCAACGCTGGTGTTCGAACTGGGGTTCGAGGGCATCGCCCTGTCAAAACGGCACAAGAGCGGGATAGCCGTGCGTTTTCCGCGCATGCTGCGCTGGCGCCTGGATAAGCCTGTGGAGGAGGCCGATGACCTGGCGACCTTGCAGGCGCTGCTCGCCTGAAGAAGTCAACACGGTGAAGCATACTGGCTAAAATTATGCTTCTATCTTTGTGCCGACCCGTGTCGCAGACCGTTTTCGCCACGCAGCCAGGATCACCATGCACCATTCGACACACGACCTGCTCTCGCCCGTACCAGGCATCATTCGCCAACTCCACAGCTTTCACTTCGGCCCGCGCGGTGGCGCCAAAGTGTATATACAGGCCTCGCTGCATGCCGATGAGCTGCCCGGCATGCTGGTGGCTTGGCACCTCAAGCGTCGCCTGGCCGAACTGGAGCAGCAAGGGCGCCTGCGCCGCGAAATAGTCCTGGTGCCGGTGGCCAATCCGGTAGGCCTCGAGCAAGTGATGCTGGACGCACCGCTGGGTCGTTTCGAATTACAGAGCGGCGAGAACTTCAACCGTAACTTCGTCGACCTTTCCGACACCATAGGCGATCAGGTAGAGGGCCATCTGAACCAGGACGCCGACCACAACCTTGAATTGATTCGCGAATACCTGCGCCGTGGCCTGGACGCACATCCGGCACACACCCCCCTGCAGTCTCAGCGCCTGACCCTGCAGCGGCTGGCCTGCGATGCCGACCTGATCCTGGACCTGCACTGCGACTTCGAGGCGGTAGAACACCTCTACACCACCCCGGAAGCCTGGCCTCAGGTAGAGCCGCTGGCCCGCTACCTTGGTGCGCAGGCCAGTTTGCTGGCCACCGACTCAGGCGGGCAGTCGTTCGACGAATGCTTCAGCCTGGTCTGGTGGCAGTTGCAGCAACGCTTCGGCAAGCGTTTCCCGATCCCTTTGGGTAGCGTGTCGGTAACTGTCGAGTTGCGAGGCCAGGCCGATGTCAGCCATGACCTGGCCAGCCATGACTGCCAGGCTATCCTCGATTACCTGATTCACGCCGGAGTAATCGAAGGCCCAGCAGTGCCCTTGCCACCCCTGCCCCGGGCTGCGACCCCGTTGGCCGCCGTCGAGCCGATATCGGCCCCGCTGGGCGGGCTGCTGGTGTATCACGCCCGCCCCGGTCAGTATCTGGAAGCCGGGCAACTGGTCGCTGAAGTCATCGACCCGCTCAGCGACCGGGTGACTGCCGTGCACAACCGTCAGCCTGGTCTGCTGTATGCCCGCAGCGTTCGGCGCATGGCCACGACGGGCATGGTCATCGCACATGTCGCCGGTGAACAGGTGTGTCGCAGCGGCTACCTGCTGGCCAACTGACCCAGTAAAACCAAACCACCGGGCCGGTGGTCAGTAGAAGCACAACCTTCGAAGGACCCGACGGCCCCATGCCAAGCCCTCCTGACATCGCCAATGCCTGGTTTCGCATGCGCGGCTGGAAGCCCTTCGCCTTCCAGCGCCAAGCCTGGGCCGCGGTCGGACGTGGCGAATCGGGGCTGCTACATGCCAGTACCGGCGCAGGCAAGACCTACGCACTCTGGCTGGCCGCACTGCGCACCTTCGCCAAGCCGGGCGCAGGGCGGCAGCCGGCGCCATTGCAGGTCTTGTGGATTACCCCCATGCGCGCGCTGGCGGCCGACACTGCACGTGCATTGCAAGCTCCGCTGGACGACCTTGGCCTGAACTGGAGTGTCGGCGTACGCAGCGGCGACACTGGCAGCGCCGAGCGCGCCCGGCAGGCCCGGCGCCTGCCGAGTACATTGATCACCACACCCGAGAGCCTGACCCTGCTATTGACGCGGGCGAAAGCCTGCGATGATTTCGCCAGCCTGCGCATGGTCGTGGTGGATGAATGGCACGAACTGCTCGGCAACAAACGCGGCGTACAGCTGCAATTGGCCCTGGCACGCTTGCGTCGCTGGCATCCGCAGCTAGTGACCTGGGGGCTATCTGCCACCTTGGGCAACCTGCCGCATGCGCTCGAGGTACTGGTGCCCAAGGGCGGCCGACTGATAAAGGGCCGCCAGGACAAGCGTCTGGTCGTCGATACGCTCCTGCCCGAGGCCATCGAACGTTTTCCCTGGGCCGGGCACATGGGGCTGAAGATGCTCGCTCAGGTTGCCCGTGAGCTCGACACCAGCGCCAGCAGCCTGGTATTCACCAACACCCGTGCCCAAGCCGAACTGTGGTACCAGGCCCTGCTGGACGCCCGTCCCGACTGGGCTGGGCAGATTGCCCTGCACCACGCCTCGCTGGCCCGCGCAACCCGCGACTGGGTGGAACTGAGCCTCAAGCAGGGCACGCTCAAGGCAGTGATCTGTACCTCCAGCCTGGACCTGGGTGTGGACTTTTTGCCTGTGGAACGGGTGTTGCAAATTGGCTCGGCCAAGGGCGTCGCCCGCCTGATGCAACGGGCCGGGCGCTCCGGGCACGCCCCGGGGCGCCAGTCACGGGTCACCCTGGTGCCGACTCACAGCCTGGAGCTGGTCGAGGCAGCAGCCGCTCGCAGTGCACTTACGGCGGGCCATATCGAGGCCCGTCGCTCCCCGCGGCTGTGCATGGATGTGCTGGTCCAGCACCTGGTCAGCATGGCGTTGGGCTGCGGCTTTCGCCCCGCTGAGCTACTCACCGAGGTACGCAGCACATGGGCTTTCTGCGATTTGCGCGACAGCCAGTGGCAGTGGGCACTGGACTTTGTTTGCCACGGCGGCAGCTCGCTCAGTGCCTACCCCGATTACCAGCGCGTCGAGGCCCACAGCGATGGCGTATGGCGGGTCGTCAGCGAGCGCTTGGCGCGGCGCCACCGCATGGGCATCGGCACCATCGTCAGCGACGCCAGCCTGCAGCTCAAGTATTGGAGCAAAGGCGGCGGCGGCAAGCATCTGGGCAGTGTCGAGGAAGCGTTTATCGCCCGCCTGCGTCCAGGCGACACCCTGGTATTCGCGGGCCGGATACTGGAGCTTGTGAGGGTGGAAAACATGACCGCCTATGTACGCCGAAGCAACGCCCGCAAAGCCGCCGTAGCCCGCTGGAATGGCGGGCGCATGCCGCTATCCAGCGAACTGGCCGATGCCCTGGTGGAAAAACTCGACGCCGCAGCCCGCGGCCATTTCGACGATCCGGAAATGCGCACGGTGCGGCCCTTGCTCGCACTCCAAGGCCAGTGGTCGGCCTTGCCTACCACGCAGACGCTGCTGGCCGAAACCCTTGTCACACGCCAAGGTTCACACTTGTTTGTCTACCCGTTTGCCGGGCGCATGGCCAATCTTGGTCTGGCCAACCTGATTGCCTGGCGGGTCAGCCGCAACCAGCCGCTATCGGTATCCATTGCCGTCAGCGACTACGGCTTCGAACTGCTTAGTCCAACCCCTGTCGACTGGGCAAGGTACCTGCCCGCAGCGATGTCCACCGAGCACTTGCTGGAAGATGTACTGGCCAGCCTGAACGCTAGTGAGATGGCCTTGCGGCGCTTTCGCGAAATCGCGCAGATCTCGGGGCTGGTGTTCGGCGGATACCCGGGCGCGCAGAAAAGCACCCGGCAGATCCAGGCTTCCAGCGGGCTGTTCTACGAGGTGTTTCGCAAGCATGACGCCGATAACCTACTGCTTGGCCAGGCGCGGGATGAGGTGCTGCGTGAGGAACTGGAGATCGAACGCTTGCAAGATCAACTGGCCAAGATGAGCAGGCTGCGCCTGGATGTGCGTGAACTGCAACGGCCCGGGCCACTGGCTTTCACGCTACTGGTCGAGGGCATGCGTGAGACCCTGACCACAGAGAAACTGGCCGATCGCATTGCGCGCATGGTCGCGGACCTTGAAAAAGCAGCGAGCAGGAAGGCATGAGTACGCACATCGCCATCGAGCATTGCGGGCAAACACTGTGGTTGATGCCGGACCGCGCGCTGTATTGGCCTGCCCGCCGCGCATTGCTGATCGCTGACGTGCATATCGGCAAAGCCGCCAGTTACCGCGCGCTGCATCAACCCGTGCCGCACGGCACCACCGAAACCACGCTCAAGCGCCTGGACGCCCTGCTGGCAGCCTGTGAGTGCGAGCAATTGATCATTCTTGGCGACTTCCTGCACGCCCGAACAGCACACGCGCCTGCCACGATGGCTCAGTTACAGGCCTGGAGAGAACAGCACGGCAGTTTGCGCATCGTGCTGGTACGCGGCAACCATGACCGCCATGCCGGTGATCCACCAGCCCAACTGGATGTTGAGGTTGAGGAAGAACCTTGGCTGTTGGCACCGTTCGCGCTCCAGCACGAACCGGTCGCCCACCCAGATCACCCCGTGCTCTGCGGCCATGTGCACCCGGTATTCATCCTGCGCGGCCGCGCTCGCCAGCGGCTCAGGCTGCCCTGCTTCGTGATGGACCAGCAAGTCAGCCTGTTACCGGCGTTCGGTGAGTTCACCGGAGGATGGAATGTCGAACCCAGGCAAGAGAGTCGCATCTACCTTGCGGGCACAGATCAAGTCTGGGCCCTGCAAGTCTGATCTCATCAAGCGTTCATGCCACCGGCGCAGGCGGAGGCTCGTCGGGCAGGGTTGGCTCACCCGGTTCCATGGGCGGCGTGTCGCCAGGTTGGGCCGGTTGCGGGGTGTCTGGGTCGGGCTGACCTGGTACGCCACCCAGATGCATCGGAGCAGGATGGGCCAGCAGGGACCACGCCAGCAAGCCGATCTGGTTGGGCTGCAGGACAGCCAGCTTCGCACTGATTGCGGGATCGAGTTTCATGGGCAACTCCTGACGAGGGCCGTCACACTTCATGCATGGCGGCACTGTTCACTAGCTTGGAGTACCAGAGCGAAAACTAATTCCCCGCGCTCGTCGGCTCAGGTGCGAGGCAGGGTGACGCCGCGCTGCCCCTGATACTTACCGCCACGGTCTTTGTAAGACACTTCGCATTCTTCATCGGATTCGAGGAAGAGCATCTGCGCCACGCCTTCGTTGGCATAGATCTTGGCCGGCAAGGTGGTGGTGTTGGAGAACTCCAGCGTCACATGGCCTTCCCACTCTGGCTCGAGCGGGGTGACGTTGACGATGATGCCGCAACGGGCATAGGTGCTCTTGCCCAGACAGATGGTCAGGACGTTGCGCGGAATGCGGAAGTATTCGACGGTGCGGGCCAGGGCAAAGGAGTTCGGCGGGATGATGCAGACATCGCTCTTGACGTCGACGAAGCTGCCGGCGTCAAAGTTCTTCGGGTCGACGGTGGCCGAATTGATGTTGGTGAACACCTTGAATTCGTCGGCGCAGCGCACGTCGTAACCGTAGCTGGAGACGCCGAACGAGATCACCCGGCTGTCGTGCTCGCCGCGCACCTGGCGCTCGACGAACGGTTCGATCATGCCGTGTTCCTGCGCCATGCGGCGAATCCACTTGTCCGATTTGATGCTCATGGCGGGGGTGTCCTGAGAGTTGCGAGGTGAAAAAACGAGAAGCGCATATTACCGGTCCCGGCGCTCAGGTTAAAGTTCCATGCCGCATCCCGCGTCAGATGGGGCTTGGCGTCCGCCGCCGATCTGAATTTCATCAAAGGCCATCTTGGTGATTGGCAGGTTGCGGAAAGTGGGTTAAGGTGACACCACTGTGCTGCACGTGACACCGAGAATCTCTAGTTTGATGCACGATCCTGATCGGCCCAACGCTGAATTTTCTGCTCTCTTTGCGCTCAGTCCCGGGCAGGGTTTTTCCTGACCGTTATCAACTTTGTCCAAGGAGACAGAAAAATGTCCAACCGTCAAAACGGTACTGTTAAGTGGTTCAACGACGAGAAAGGCTACGGCTTCATCACCCCTCAGTCGGGTGACGATCTGTTCGTACATTTCAAAGCCATCCAAGCTGACGGCTTCAAAACCCTGAAAGAAGGCCAGGCTGTTACTTTCGTCGCTACCCGCGGCCAGAAAGGCATGCAGGCTGAAGAAGTTCAAATCGCCTAAGTCGATTTAGCTTCCTCGCTTTCAAAAAAACCCGCCTTCCGGCGGGTTTTTTTATGGCCGCTTGCAGGAGCGCCCTTGCGGGACCGGCCGGAAAGGGCCGCAAAGCGGCCCCGGCATTTCATGCGGCGGGCCATGTCGCCCTTGGAGCTGCACCATCGCCAACATGCAGGCTGCGCAGGCTCCCCCCACTTATTCAATCCTCGCTGATGGTAATGCTCGGCATTGCCGGTGCTGCCGCTTCCTGCAGCACGATCCGCGCGCCAACCTGACGGGCGAGCTCCTGGTAAACCATGGCGATCTGGCTTTCCGGCTCGGCAATCGCCGTCGGCTTGCCGCTGTCAGCCTGCTCACGGATCAACATCGACAATGGTAGCGAGGCCAGCAATTCAACGCCGTACTGCGCAGCCAGCTTTTCGCCACCGCCTTCACCGAACAAATGTTCAGCATGGCCGCAGTTCGAGCAGATGTGCACCGCCATGTTCTCCACCACGCCGAGCACCGGGATGTTGACCTTGCGGAACATCTCCACACCCTTTTTGGCATCCAGCAGCGCCAGGTCCTGCGGCGTGGTGACGATCACAGAACCTGCGACCGGCACCTTCTGCGCCAGGGTCAGCTGGATATCACCGGTTCCAGGCGGCATGTCGATCACCAGGTAATCGAGGTCATCCCAGGCCGTCTGGGTCACCAGTTGCAGCAGCGCGCCGGACACCATCGGGCCACGCCAGACCATCGGCGTGTTGTCGTCGGTGAGGAACGCCATCGACATGACCTCCACGCCGTGCGCCTTGATCGGTACAAACCATTTCTGCTCGCGGATCTGCGGGCGCGTTCCTTCAGCGATACCGAACATCACCCCTTGGCTTGGGCCGTAGATATCCGCATCGAGAATGCCCACCCTCGCACCTTCGCGAGCCAGGGCCAGCGCCAGGTTGGCGGCCGTGGTCGACTTACCGACGCCCCCCTTGCCTGAAGCCACCGCAATGACGTTCTTGACGTTGGCCATGGCCGGCACCTGGGCCTGCGCCTTGTGCGCGGCGACCATGCAGTCGATCGTTACCTGGGCCGAGCTGACACCGTCAAGGTTCTCGATCGCGGTCTGCAGGACCTGCGCCCAGCCATTTTTGAACAAGCCGGCGGCATACCCCAGTTGCAGCTGCACAGCGACCTGCCCACCCTGGATGTCGATGGCACGCACACAGCCGGCGCTGACCGGGTCCTGGTTCAGATATGGGTCGGTGTACTGACGAAGCACGCCTTCGACGGCGGCACGGGTGACGGCACTCATGGAGGCTCCCATTGGCATACGATTAGTCGAACAGGCGCCTATCCTAACCCGTCAATCGTCAGCCGTTGCGTCCATGGGGTGAAATATATTCGCCAGCCCTTTATAGTGGCCGATCACCTTCAATTTACCCCGAGCCAGATAAGTAGCCGAGCCACCATGTCCGAGCCACGTCAGATTCTCGTCACCAGCGCCCTGCCCTATGCCAATGGGTCCATCCACCTTGGCCATATGCTCGAGTACATCCAGACGGATATGTGGGTACGTTTCCAGAAATTGCGCGGCAACCAGTGCATCTACGTCTGCGCCGATGACGCCCACGGTTCGGCCATCATGCTGCGCGCCGAAAAAGAAGGCATTACCCCCGAACAACTGATCGCCAACGTGCAGGCCGAGCACAGCAGCGACTTCGCCGATTTCCTGGTGGATTTCGACAATTTCCACTCCACCCACAGCGAAGAAAACCGCGAGCTCTCCAGCCTGATCTACTCGCGTTTGCGCGACGCCGGTCACATTGCCACACGCTCAGTCACCCAGTACTTCGACCCTGAAAAGGGCATGTTCCTGGCCGACCGCTTCATCAAGGGCACTTGCCCCAAGTGCGCGGCCGAAGACCAGTACGGCGACAACTGCGAGAAATGTGGCGCCACCTACGCCCCGACCGAACTGAAAAACCCGAAGTCGGCCATCTCCGGTGCCACCCCGGTGCTGCGCGACTCGCAGCATTTCTTCTTCAAGCTGCCGGACTTCCAGGCCATGCTGCAGCAGTGGACCCGCAGCGGCACCTTGCAGGATGCGGTGGCCAACAAGCTCGCCGAATGGCTGGACTCCGGGCTGCAGGAGTGGGACATCTCGCGTGATGCGCCGTACTTCGGTTTCGAGATCCCGGGCGAGCCTGGCAAGTACTTCTACGTCTGGCTGGATGCGCCGATCGGCTACATGGCCAGCTTCAAGAACCTGTGCGCGCGCCGCCCGGAGCTGGACTTCGATGCGTTCTGGAACAAAGACTCCAAGGCCGAGCTGTACCATTTCATCGGCAAGGACATCGTCAACTTCCATGCCCTGTTCTGGCCAGCCATGCTCGAAGGCGCGGGCCTGCGCAAGCCGACAGCGGTCAACGTGCACGGCTACCTGACCGTCAACGGCGCGAAGATGTCGAAATCGCGCGGCACATTCATCAAGGCCCGCACCTACCTGGATCACCTGCAGCCTGAATACCTACGCTACTACTACGCCGCCAAGCTCGGGCGCGGCGTCGATGACCTCGACCTGAACCTTGAGGACTTCGTGCAAAAGGTCAACTCAGACCTGGTCGGCAAAGTGGTCAACATCGCCAGCCGCTGCGCAGGCTTCATCCACAAAGGTAATGATGGAGTGATGGTTGCCGGCGACGCAGCCCCGGAGCTGACCGAGGCATTTCTGGCTGCTGCCCCGGGCATCGCCGAAGCCTACGAGGCCCGCGACTTTGGCCGTGCCATGCGCGAGATCATGGCCCTGGCTGACCGTGCCAATGCCTGGATCGCCGACAAAGCCCCCTGGTCGCTGGCCAAGCAGGAAGGCAAGCAGGACGAAGTACAGGCGATCTGCGCCCAGGGCATCAACTTGTTCCGCCAACTGATGATCTTCCTCAAACCGGTACTGCCGGTACTGGCTGCAGACGCCGAAGCATTCCTGAATGTCGCGCCGCTGACCTGGAGCGACCACCTTTCGCGCCTGGAAAACCACAAGCTCAACCCGTTCAAGCCCCTGATGAGCCGTATCGAACCGGCCAGGGTCGAGGCCATGATTGCCGCCAGCAAGGAAGACCTGCTGGCAGCCGAAGGCCAGGCCCAGGCGCCGGTCGGCAATGGCGAGCTGGCCAAGGACCCGCTGTCAGCAGAGATCGAATTCGACACCTTCGCTGCCGTCGACCTGCGCGTGGCGCTGATCGTCAAGGCCGAAGCGGTGCCGGGTGCCGACAAGCTGCTGCAACTGACCCTGGATATCGGTGACGAACAGCGCAATGTGTTCTCGGGCATCAAGTCGGCCTACCCCGATCCATCCAGGCTCGAAGGCCGCCTGACCATGATGGTTGCCAACCTCAAGCCACGGAAGATGCGCTTTGGTGTTTCCGAAGGCATGGTCATGGCAGCAGGCCCTGGCGGTGAAGAAATCTACCTGCTCAGCCCTGACAGTGGCGCAAAGCCAGGCCAGCGTATCAAGTAACCTCCCTCAGCCCCGGCCTCACCGCCGGGGCTTTTTCATCCCCCTTGCGCATTGCCGGACAGCGCAGGCGATTCACGGCTATCGTCATTTGCATGAACGACTATGTCCTGATTCTGATCAGCGCCGCACTGGTCAGCCACCTGCTTTTGCAAGAACAGGCTGCCTCCCGGCTGCGCGTACATGTGTGCGGCCTGGCCTGCGCGTTGTCGATAATGCTGGCAGTCACCGGCGGCCAACTGCTCGAACACCTGATCGTGGCGCCTTGGCAACTGCAGGACCTGCGCATGTTCCTGCTGCTGCCCTGGCAGGGGCTACTCGCGTGGGGCATCCCCCAGACGCTTGCCAGGCTGCGGCCGGAGTGGCCCACGCAGAGCCTCACGTGGCCGATACTGGGGAATGCCATGGTACTGGGCCTGACACTTCAGGTAATAGGTGAACAGGGTAAATGGCTGGCCACGCTGAGCTGGGGTGTTCTGGCCGGGCTTGGCTTCTGGCTGGCCTTGGAGTTGTTTGACGACCTCAGTCAGCGCAGCGGACACGCACAGGTGCCAGAAGCACTGCGCGGCCTACCCATCGCGCTGCTTGGTGCCGGTGTGATGGTTATGGCGCTCTCTGGCCTCAACGGAATATTCACGCAATGAGCCGGAACACGGCATCACCTGACCCGCGCCTGCGCGATGCCATGGGCCTGGTCCTGTTGGCCTGCCTGCCTGGCCTGGCGATTTCGTTCTGGCTGCTGGGTTGGGGCCTGCTCTGGAGCTTGGGGCTATGCGCATTCACTGCTGCTTGCTGCGAGGCGGCGGCACTGGCATTGCGCAAACAACCGGTCACAGCAGCACTAAGCGATGGTAGCGCCTTGGTCACCGCAGTGCTCCTGGCCCTCGCCCTGCCCACTGCGGCGCCCTGGTGGTTGCCGATGATCGCAGCAGGGATTGCCATAGGCTTGGGCAAGCAAGCCTTCGGTGGGGCCGGCCGTAACGTGTTCAACCCGGCGATGGTTGGGTACGCCTTCGTGCTGCTGAGCTTCCCATTGCAGATGAACCACTGGCCGGCGCAAGCGCCAGGCTTCAGCGATAGCCTGCAGTTGGTCTTTGCCAATGGCGAGCAGATCGATGCGTGGGCTGGACCTACCGTACTCGACGGCCTCAGGCACAACCATAGCCTGACCATAGATGAGCTGTTCGCCAGCCACCCAGGCTTCGGCAACTTTGGCGGCCACGGCGTCGAATGGGTCAATCTGGCGTTCCTGTCGGGTGGGCTATTTCTGTTGCAGCGCAAGGTGTTCAGTTGGCACGCGCCTGCAGGTTTGCTGGCGGGATTGTTTCTGTTCAGCCTGCTGGCCTGGAATGGCTCCGGCTCGGATTCCAATGGCTCACCGCTGCTGCACCTGCTCAGCGGCTCGACCATGCTGGCGGCATTTTTCATCGCCACGGAGCCTGTTTCCGGCCCAAAGACCGATGTAGCCAGGCTGCTGTTCGGGCTGAGCGCAGGGGCCTTGATCTACCTGATCCGGACTTGGGGTAGTTACCCCGACGGTACCGCTTTCGCCATCCTGCTGATGAACCTTGCGGTACCCTTTCTGGACCGTCTAGCCTTGAGGTATCGGCAGGTGAGGCCATGAGGCGCTCTGTGCGCAGCGCATTGCTACTGCTGGTAGTGGGCAGCCTGGCACTGGCGAGCACGCTGGCCTGGCAGCGCTGGACCCGCGCCCCTATCGCCGAGGCCGAGCAACAGTTTTACGCACGCCAGTTTATCTCGGTGCTGGCACCCCAGAGCTATGACAATCAGCCACTGAGCACCCCTGTGTCACTCCCCGCAGAGCAGCCGCCGCATAGCCGCATCATGGCCGCCTACCGTGCCAACCGCGGCACGACCGCCGTAGCCATTGTCCTGGTTAGCCAGGTACAGGGGTACGCCGCACCAATCCGGTTGACCATTGCCATAAGTGCGCAAGGTCGACTGATCGGCACGCAAGTGATCGAACAACAGGAAAGCCCCGGGCTGGGAGGACGCATCAGCGACCCACAAGTTAACTGGCTCGCGCAATTCGCCAACCGTCGCCTGGAGGATCGCTGGGCAATCAAGCGCGACCAGGGTGATTTCGACCAACTGGCCGGCGCGACGGTCACTTCGCGTGCGGTGATCGAGGCACAACAGGATGCCCTGCGCTACTTCGACCAACATCGCGCACTTCTGCTCGGAACACTCACCCATGACTAGGTTCTGGCTGCTGGTGGCAGGCCTTGCGCCTGTCCTCGGCGCCACACGCACGCTCACACAAGCCGCCGCCATCGGCGCCAGCATGCTGGTGCTAACAGTGCTTCACCAAGCCTTGCTGTCTCTTGTGCGCCCAAGGCTTGGCGGCGCCCTGTACACGCTGGCAAGCCTGTTACTGCTAGCGGCCCTTGCCAGCTGCCTGCAGATGGCATTGCGGGCCTGGGCGTTGCCGCTTGCCCTGGCGCTGGGTTACTTCCCGGTGCTGATTTGCCTGCAGTGCCTGGTTACAGACCACCTGTTGGTAGACAAGGACCGCTGGCGTCAACTTTGCCTACAGATGACCGGCCTGCTGGGCCTGTGCCTGTTGCTCGGCGTTATTCGTCAGTGGCTGACCGAGGGGCTGGGCATACCGCTGGCCAGTCTTGCTCCCGGCGTATTGATACTGCTCGGCGTGCTGCTGGCTTTGTACAATCGTCTACGCCCGGGCCCCGCCCCCTCACGTCGTCAAGGAAAGCGTTGACCCCATGAATGCCGCAAAACGCCTGGAGATCTTTCGCAGGCTGCACGAAGACAATCCCGACCCCAAGACAGAGCTGGCTTACACCACCCCTTTCGAATTACTCGTGGCCGTGACACTGTCGGCACAGTCCACCGACGTCGGCGTCAACAAGGCCACTGCCCGCCTGTTCCCCGTCGCTAACACCCCACACGCCATCCACGCACTCGGGGTAGAAGGCCTGAGCGAGTACATCAAGACCATCGGGCTGTATAACAGCAAGGCCAGGAATGTGATCGAAGCCTGTCGCTTGCTGATCGAACGGCATGGAGGCGAAGTTCCGCAAAACCGTGAAGCGCTAGAGGCACTGCCCGGTGTTGGCCGCAAGACCGCCAACGTGGTGCTCAATACAGCCTTCCGCCAGCCCACCATGGCGGTCGACACGCATATTTTCAGGGTCAGCAATCGCACCGGTATCGCACCGGGCAAGACGGTACTGGAAGTCGAGAAAAAACTGCTCAAGTTCGTACCCAAGGATTATCTGCTCGATGCCCATCACTGGCTCATCCTGCATGGGCGTTACGTATGCCAGGCACGCAAGCCACGTTGCGGCAGTTGCCGGATCGAGGATCTGTGCGAGTTCAAGCAGAAGACCTCGGACGATTGATTCAATAGCGACTTAATGCACGTCCCGATTGAAAAAATCTTTTTTACCAAACTTCGCTTTCTCGCTATAAGGACGGCCAACGGCCCTTGGCTTGGAGCGACTCATGAGTACCGATAAAGACGAACTGTCGATCGAAGAAGACTTTGCCACAGCTGAAGAAGACACCGAACCTCTGGTTGAAACCGCAAAGACCAACCTGAGCAAGCGTCGCACCATTGACAACCTCCTCGAAGAGCGGCGCCTCCAACGGCAACTCGCTGATTTCGACTACGATCTGTAACGACTGCCAGAAGCCTCCCGCAAGGAGGCTATCTGTATTGAGGGTCACGTAAGGCCATGCCGCCGGGCCAATTCGATCAAGTCCACCAACGAGTGGGCATTAAGCTTGAGCAGCAGGCGGGTCTTGTAGGTACTGACCGTCTTGTTGCTTAGGAACATGCTGTCCGCTATCTCCTTGTTGGACCTGCCCCGCGCCAGCTGCTGTAGCACCATCATTTCGCGTGCCGACAGGCGATCGACCATCTCCGTCTCGCTGGCTCCCCCAACCCGGCCGCGCGACTTGTGCAATGCCTGGTTGGGAAAATAACTGTAACCAGACAGCACAGCTTTGATCGCACTAAGCAGCTCGGTGAGCTCCTGTTGCTTGCACACGTACCCAGAAGCCCCTGCCTGCATGCAACGCATCGAGAAATGCCCCGGCGCCTGCGAGGTAAGCACCAGCACCCGACTGCCCGGGCTTGCCGAAGCCATACGGGCAATGACTTCCAACCCATCGAGCTTGGGAATGCCAATATCCAGCACCACGATATCGGGCAGGTACTCCCTGGTTAGCTGCAAAGCTGCCACGCCGTTGTCGGTTTCCGCGACCACATCGTATCCATGCCGCTCCATCAGCATGCGCACTGCCAAGCGTATGACAGGATGATCATCCACGATAAGGACTTTATTCATGCGATATCCATTCATTCATTATTTGCTTTGACGACGCGCCACAATAACCGAGCAGCAAGCATTGTGGCGCGCCCATTTCCCGCGCAAACACATGAATAGATGAACCTTACGTCGGTTTAGGAATTTTCCTACAACACGCAACTAATCATCCAATATGAATACCTGATTAGCCGCAGAAGCGCATTCCCACTTCCTCAAAACAGAGATAAAGATCTGCAGAAATCAAAAAACAATCCAATAGCCAAATAAAATCAGTTTCAGACATTCCGACATGCCGGGATCAATTTCACCCCCCGGAAACGGTGCATAATTTGGTTGAGCGGCTCGGTAGGGTATTGATTGGAAAAACGCAGGAGGCCAACATCATGGCTGCAAACCAACCCACCGCCCCAATGACGATCATCGCCATCTTTGCAGGCATCATCGAGGCCTCTGCACTGGCGACACTTCCGTTTCTCAGCGAAAAAAGCCAGAGCCTCTATACCTGGTTTTTAGTGGGCTTTCCGTTTTTTCTGACAGGCCTATTTTTCCTGACGCTCAACTTCAACTACAAATCACTTTACAAACCCGAAAGCACTTCCGGTGACGGTGCAACCAGTACGCCGCAGCCAACAACTACTGTTTTACCTGTTACCGTCCCGTCGGCCGGCCCCGTGCAAAACGCTCGACAACCATCATCCGAAGCAGAACCTGTAACTGTCATGCTCTCGGGCCCTGATGCGCAAAGAATGATCGAGCAACATGTAATGAGGACGCTTGCACAACCTCAAATTACAGGGGGCACCTGGATATACTGCAATCTGGACAAGCAGCAGTGTTTTCGCGTGTCGGTCTGTGAGTTACCGGAAAACGCGACACATCTGAGGAATTAACCGGCACACGATCTTGCAGACACCGGAAAACTTTTTCACGGATTGTCGGGCAGGTGGGTATTGGGAAGCGCATACAAAAACCCCGGCCAGAGCCGGGGTTCATGCAATACGCTTGAAGGCTTAGAGCAACGCGCGGCCTTTGTTGGCAGCGATTCGCATGCGCAGTGCATTGAGCTTGATGAAGCCCGCAGCATCGGCCTGGTTGTAGGCGCCGCCATCTTCTTCAAAGGTCGCGATGTTGGCATCGAACAGCGAGTCGTCCGACTTGCGGCCGACTACGGTGACATTGCCCTTGTACAGTTTCAGGCGCACAACGCCGTTCACGTTGACCTGCGAAGCGTCGATCATCTGCTGAAGCATCAGGCGCTCCGGGCTCCACCAGTAGCCGGTGTAGATCAGGCTGGCGTACTTGGGCATCAGCTCGTCTTTCAGGTGAGCGACTTCGCGGTCCAGGGTGATCGACTCGATGGCACGGTGAGCCCTGAGCATGATGGTACCGCCGGGGGTCTCGTAGCAACCGCGCGACTTCATGCCCACATAACGGTTTTCGACGATGTCCAGACGGCCGATACCGTTCGCACCGCCAATGCGGTTCAGGTCTGCCAGGACAGTGGCCGGGCTCTTCTCCACGCCATCGATGGCGACGATGTCACCATTGCGGTAGGTCAGTTCGATGTAGGTCGCCTGGTCCGGAGCATTCTCCGGCGAGACGCTCCAGCGCCACATGTCTTCTTCGTGCTCGGTCCAGGTATCTTCCAGCACACCGCCTTCGTAGGAGATATGCAGCAGGTTGGCATCCATCGAGTACGGCGACTTCTTCTTGCCGTGACGCTCGATCGGGATACCGTGCTTCTCGGCGTAGTCCATCAGCTTCTCGCGGGACAGCAGGTCCCACTCACGCCATGGGGCGATGACCTTGACGCCCGGCTTCAGTGCATAGGCACCCAGCTCGAAACGAACCTGGTCGTTGCCTTTGCCGGTGGCGCCGTGAGAAATGGCGTCAGCGCCGGTTTCGTTGGCGATTTCGATCAGGCGCTTGGCGATCAGCGGACGGGCGATGGAAGTACCCAGCAGGTACTCGCCTTCGTAGACGGTGTTGGCGCGGAACATCGGGAAGACGAAGTCACGCACGAATTCTTCACGCAGGTCGTCGATGTAGATCTCTTTGACGCCCATTGCCTGGGCTTTGGCGCGAGCCGGCTCGACTTCTTCGCCCTGACCCAGGTCAGCGGTGAACGTTACCACTTCGCAGTCGTAGGTATCCTGCAGCCACTTGAGAATCACCGAAGTATCAAGGCCGCCGGAATACGCCAGTACGACCTTTTTTACGTCCGCCATGCCATTACTCCACGGGGTTGTACGGAAAGGGATCGATTCTACCGGCGTTGCGGATAAATTTACAGTGGGGCGACAGCTTCTGACGACAAAGCGACAGTAACTGTCAAAGGGGCGACGCTCTGCAGCTTCAGGAAGACTTAGCGGCAGACGGCACAGGAGCTGCGCTAGCGGGGCCTGGCGCCGGCACCGTAGCGGGTGCGGTTGTGGGGGCCGGGTGCTGGGCAGGTTGGGCCGCAGGCTTCTCGATCGGCGCGACACGATCCAGTTCGATATTGACGCGCCGGTTGCGTGCGCGGTTTGCGGCGCTGTTGTTCTTCGCCAGAGGATAACGTTCGCCATGGAAGCGCACGGTAATCTGCTCTTCCGGCACCCCATGGGCCTTGAGGTAATCAGCAACGGCCAACGCACGGCGCCGCGAAGTATCACGGTTGGTCAAACGATTGCCACTGTTGTCCGAGTGGCCATTGAGCTCGATATGGTTGACCGTCGGATCGGCCTGCAAGTAATCCAGGATCACATCCAGTCGCGCCCGCGCCGCGGCATCCAGGTCGATACCTCCCCCTGGGAACCCCACCTGCGTCTGACGCACCTGGTCGTAGTTCATCGCCAACATCTTGCCAGCACACGCCTGATAATCACTCCACGCCTTGGCAAAGCTCACCGGCAGCACACGTACTTCGATCGGTCGCCCCGCCTCCCCGGTGTAGCTTCGCACCACCGTACTGCGGCCATCGAGCAGCCCATTGATCAAGCGGCTGGCCTGGCTTTGGGATGAACTGAACAACACACCATTGCGCGCCAGCCGCACCGCCCCCAGGTTGATATCGCCACGCCCCGGCTGCCAAGGGGCCGCAGCCGCCAGCAGCGTGGCGGAACCTGCGCCCAGCACATTACTACCAGAACGCAGCTGGAACACTGGTTGTTCACCCGCCCGGCGCACGAACTCACCACTGCCGAAACCGTCGATCGGCTGAATCAGGCGGCATTCGAACTGATCACCCTCGACTTTCCAGGCGATGTTTTCCATGCGGGTCTGGAAGGTCAATGCACCGGCCGGCAGGCTGGCGAACAGGGTCAACAGGGCTAGGTAACGCTGGCGCACGGGAGGCTCCACTAATTCTGACGGCTTACAGGCAGGCTATCGGACGCTTGCCGGAAAACTTGATAGCCGTGCTCGGGCGAGGGTTTTCCGGTAGCATTGGGGCCTGAGTTCGACCCGCCTGGAATCCCCAATGTCCGATCGCCTGACCCTCCTGCGTCCCGACGACTGGCACATCCATCTGCGCGATGGTGCCGTCCTGCCCCATACCGTTGGCGATGTGGCGCGTACTTTCGCCCGTGCCATCATCATGCCCAACCTGGTTCCACCGGTACGCAATGCCGACGAAGCCGGGGCCTACCGTGAGCGCATCCTCAATGCCCGTCCGGCCGGTAGCCGCTTCGAGCCATTGATGGTGCTTTACCTCACCGACCGCACCAGCCCCGAGGACATCCGCGCGGCCAAGGCCAGCGGCATCGTGTACGCCGCCAAGCTGTATCCGGCCGGCGCCACCACCAACTCCGATTCCGGCGTGACCAGCATCGACAATATCTTCCCGGCTATCGAAGCGCTGGCTGAGGTCGGCATGCCGTTGCTGGTGCATGGTGAAGTGACCCGCAGCGAGATCGACGTGTTCGACCGCGAAAAGCGCTTCATCGACGAACACATGCGTCGCCTGGTAGAGCGCTTCCCAACGCTGAAAGTGGTGTTCGAGCACATCACCACCGCCGATGCAGCTCAATTCGTCACCGAGGCGCCTGCCAACGTCGGTGCGACCATCACCGCACAGCATCTTTTGTACAACCGTAACCACATGCTGGTCGGCGGCATTCGACCGCACTTTTACTGCCTGCCGATTCTCAAGCGCAACACCCACCAGGTGGCGCTGCTGGACGCGGCCACCAGTGGCAACCCGAAGTTCTTCCTCGGCACTGACTCGGCACCCCACGCCCGCCACGCCAAAGAAGCCGCCTGTGGTTGTGCCGGTTGCTACACCGCGTACGCGGCCATCGAGATGTACGCCGAAGCCTTCGAACAGCGCAATGCGCTGGACAAACTGGAAGGTTTCGCCAGCCTGCATGGTCCGGCCTTCTACGGCCTGCCAGCAAATACCGACACGATAACCCTTGTCCGTGAAGAATGGACGGCCCCGGACAGCCTGCCGTTTGGCGAGCAGACCGTGATCCCGCTGCGCGCCGGTGAAAAACTGCGTTGGCGCCTGCTGGAGGACAACGCGTGAGCGAAGACCTCTACGAAGACGATCAGGACGGTCAAGCCGGCAGCGGCTCGCGCCACCCGATGGCCGAGCGCTTCCGTGGCTACCTGCCGGTAGTGGTGGATGTCGAGACCGGCGGCTTCAACAGCGCCACCGATGCCCTGCTGGAAATCGCTGCGGTGACGATCGGTATGGACGAGAAGGGTTTCCTGTTCCCGGAGCACACCTACTTCTACCGTGTGGAGCCGTTCGAGGGCGCCAATATCGAGGCTGCCGCGCTGGAGTTCACTGGTATCAAGCTGGACCACCCGCTGCGTATGGCGGTAAGCGAAGAAAACGCGCTGACCGACATCTTCCGCGGCGTGCGCAAGGCATTGAAAGCCAACGGCTGCAAGCGGGCGATCCTGGTCGGCCACAACAGCAGCTTCGACCTGGGCTTCCTGAATGCGGCGGTGACGCGCAACGATCTGAAGCGCAACCCGTTCCACCCGTTCTCCAGCTTCGACACCGCCACCCTGGCTGGCCTGGCGTACGGCCAGACCGTGCTCGCCAGGGCCTGCCAGAGCGCAGACATCGACTTCGACGGCCGTGAGGCGCACTCGGCACGTTACGACACCGAGAAGACAGCCGAACTCTTCTGCGGCATCGTCAACCGCTGGAAAGAGATGGGCGGCTGGCGCGATTTCAACGATTGAGGCGCCGCAGCTTCAAGCTTCAAGCTAAAAAAAACCGGCCACGAAGGCCGGTTTTTTTATGCGCTCGGCAATTACAGCTTGCCAGCGTTCTCGCTCAGGTAAGCAGCAACGCCTTCAGGCGAAGCGTTCATGCCCTTGTCGCCTTTCTTCCAGTTGGCCGGGCAGACTTCACCGTGCTCTTCGTGGAATTGCAGGGCATCGACCAGACGCAGAAGCTCGTCCATGTTACGGCCCAGCGGCAGGTCGTTGATGATCTGCGAACGGACAACGCCGTTGGTGTCGATCAGGAAGGCGCCACGGAAAGCCACGCCACCTTCGGACTCGACGTCGTAGGCCTTGCAGATTTCGTGGGTCATGTCGGCTGCCAGGGTGTATTTGACCTGGCCGATACCGCCATTGTTGACCGGGGTGTTACGCCAGGCGTTGTGGGTGAAGTGCGAGTCGATCGAAACGCCGATCACTTCAACATTGCGAGCCTGGAAATCCGGAATGCGGTTGTCCAGGGCGATCAGCTCGGACGGGCATACGAAGGTGAAGTCCAATGGGTAGAAGAACACCAGGCCGTACTTGCCCTTGATGGCCGAGGCCAGGTTGAAGCTGTCGACGATTTCGCCATTGCCCAGTACAGCCGGGACGGTGAAGTCGGGGGCTTTTTTGCCAACGAGTACGCTCATTGTAATCTCCTGATGAGGGTGAAGAACCGTTTGCCAGGCCAAGGCGGGCTTGCCCGACATCCAACAAAGGCCGACCATCATACACGGCTTCTGATGACAGGCCGAATCCAACCGCCGGTCGCTCAAGCACGGCACTTACAGAAAGTGTTTTGACAAGCATTCTCATTACCATTACTCTCCACCCATCGACTCAACCAGCGATGGTCCGACTTTATGTATGTGTGTCTTTGTGTCGGCGTGACCGACGGACAGATCCGCGATGCGATCTATGAAGGATGCTGCAGCTACAAGGACGTCAGAGCTGCGACCAATGTCGCCAGCCAATGTGGCAAATGCGCCTGCCTGGCCAAGCAGGTAGTCCGGGAGACCCTGACCGAGCTTCAGGTGAGCCAGCAAGCCACCCTGCCCTATCCGGTGGAATTTACTGCCGCCTGATATCGCCCTATTCGAAGAACCGGACCTCGTGTCCGGTTTTTTTATGCCTACAATTCAATAAGTTAGCGCCCCAACGCGGTTCACAAACATTCTTATTCCTATTAATTTTCACTTATTATTCAAGAACTTAGGTTTGACAGCCCTACTTATCAGGCTCAAACTTCCCTGTATTGGCACACTTCTCAGGGCAGGAACCCGCATGAAAGGCGACGTAAGCGTCATCCAGCATCTCAACAAGATCCTCGGAAACGAGCTGGTCGCGATCAACCAGTACTTCCTGCACGCGCGCATGTACGAAGATTGGGGCCTGAACAAACTCGGCAAGCACGAGTACAAGGAATCCATCGATGAGATGAAACACGCTGACAAGTTGATCAAGCGTATTCTCTTTCTCGAGGGCATCCCGAACGTACAGGACCTGGGCAAGCTGCTGATCGGCGAGCACACCAAGGAAATGCTTGAGTGCGACCTGAAGATCGAGCAGAAAGGCCTGATCGATCTCAAAGCCGCCATCGCCCACTGCGAAACTGTCGGCGACTTCGGCTCGCGTGAACTGCTTGAAGACATTCTCGAATCCGAAGAAGAACACATTGACTGGCTGGAAACTCAATTGAGCCTGATCGACAAGATCACCATCGAGAACTACCTGCAGTCTCAGATGGGCGAAGAGTAAATTTCGGCCCATAAAAAAACCCGCCATGAGCGGGTTTTTTTATGCTTGCCGAAAGATCAGGCTTCGGAAGCCTTGGCCTTGGCAGCGGCGTCCTTGATCAGCGTCTGCAGCTCACCGTTCTCGAACATCTCCAGCATGATATCGCTACCGCCGACCAGCTCGCCGGCTACCCACAGTTGCGGGAAGGTCGGCCAGTTGGCGTATTTGGGCAGGTTGGCGCGGATTTCCGGGTTCTGCAGGATATCCACGTAAGCAAACTTTTCGCCACAACCCATCACAGCTTGCGATGCCTTGGCCGAGAACCCGCATTGCGGGGCATTCGGCGAGCCCTTCATGTAAAGCAGAATGGTGTTGTTGGCAATCTGCTCTTTGATCGTTTCGATGATATCCATGGAACACCTCGTCTGAACTTTCCGACTCGATGGTCGGCACGGTGACGCATTGTATCGGAAACCTGAGCCTTGTGCTCGGCCTTGCCAGAGCTCACGCGGCGCTTACTTGTACGGGCACGCCATTGAGCGCCGCATTCCCGGAAACAGCATCACGCAGGCGCTCATCAGTCAGGTCGTTGGCACTGATGCCGGGTTGCGCCTGGGCGATCTGCATGTTGACGCCCCCGCGACCATGACCGAAGCCATGGGGCAGGCTGACCACGCCAGGCATCATGTCCTCGCAGGCCTGGACCTCGACTTCCAGGTCACCGGTGCGCGAGCGGATTCGTACCTGCTGGCCATCCTCCAACTGCCGCTGACGCATATCCTGCGGATGCATCAATAACTGATGACGTGGCTTGCCTTTGACCAAGCGATGGTAGTTGTGCATCCACGAATTGTTGCTGCGTACATGACGGCGGCCGATAAGCAGCAAATCACCCGTTACTGCCGGTACGAATTCGGCCAGACGGCGCAAGTCGTCCAGCACGACCTGGGGCGCCGCTTCCACGGCTTTGCTGGCAGTCGCCAAACGCCCTCGCAGGTTAGCGCCCAGGGGGCCCAGATCGAGGCCGTGCGGGTATTGATCAAGCGTTTCAAGCGACAGGTTGATGGGACTTTCGTCGCCATAGCGGCCCTTGCGCAAAGCCAGGTCGATCATCTGCGCAGGTGGGATGGTCGGTTTCAGTTCCAGTTCTGCACGCTTGGCAAAGGCTTGCGCCAGGCCAACGAAAATTTCCCAGTCGTGCAGGGCGCCTGCAGGCTTGGCCAGTATGGCCCGGTTGAAGCGGGTGACATTGCGCACAGCCAACAGGTTGAAGGTGCTGTCGTAATGGTCGTTTTCCAGTGCTGAAGTGGATGGCAGGATCAGATGGGCGTGACGGGTCGTCTCGTTGATGTACAGGTCGATGCTGAGCATGAACTCCAGCCCCTGCAGCGCCACATCCACCTGCCTGCCATTGGGTGTGGACAGCACCGGGTTACCAGCGACGGTGACCAGGGCCCGCACCTGCCCCTCGCCCGGCGTGAGCATTTCCTCGGCCATGGCCACAACGGGCAGCTCACCACCGTATTCGGGCAACCCCGACACGCGGCTCTGCCAGACATTGAAATGACCGCCCGAGGTGCTCGCGACCAGATCCACAGCAGGCTCGGTGCACAGCGCACCACCTTGACGATCCAGGTTGCCGGTTACCAGATTGATCACTTGCACCAGCCAGTGGCACAGGGTGCCGAAAGCTTGTGTCGATACGCCCATGCGGCCATAACAGACCGCCTTGTCTGCAGCGGCGAAATCCCGTGCCAACTGGCGAATGCTGGCAGCGTCGATCCCGCACTGGGCGCTCATGGCCTCGGCGGTGAACGGCTTGATCGCCGTGCGCACCTGCTCCAGGCCGCTGACCGGCAAATGCGAACCACGCGCCAGGCCTTCGTCGAATAGGGTATTGAGCAAACCGCACAGCAACGCTGCATCGCCGCCGGGGCGCACGAACAGGTGCCGGTCTGCCATGGCCGCGGTTTCACTGCGCCGCGGGTCCACCACAACCAGTTGCCCACCTCTCGCTTTCAAGGCCTTGAGGCGCTTTTCCACATCCGGCACGGTCATAATGCTGCCATTGGAGGCTAAAGGGTTGCCACCGAGGATCAGCATGAAATCGGTATGGTCGATGTCCGGGATCGGCAACAGCAGGCCATGGCCATACATCAGGTAGCTGGTCAGGTGCTGGGGCAACTGGTCCACCGAGGTGGCGGAAAAGCGGTTACGCGTCTTGAGCAGTCCCAGGAAGTAGTTGCTGTGGGTCATCAAGCCGTAGTTGTGCACGCTCGGGTTACCTTGGTAAACCGCCACCGCGTTGCGCCCATGTGCCTGCTGTATCGACCACAGCTTGTCAGCGGCCAGGGCAAAAGCCTCCTCCCAGCTGATGGCCTCCCATCGTTCACCAACCCGTCGATGCGGTTGGCGCAGACGGTCCGGGTCATCCTGGATATCCTGCAAAGCCACGGCCTTGGGGCAGATGTGACCACGGCTGAACGGGTCCTGGGGGTCGCCCTTGATTGCGCTGATGCGCGCGCCCCCGTCGATTTCATGACTAACTTCGATATTCAGCCCGCAGATCGCCTCACACAGGTGGCAGGCACGGTGATGCAGGGTCTTGGTCATGGCTGCCTCTGCCTCGCAATTGTCGAGCGTCGACTATGCCCCCTGCCCCCTGCACCCTGCCAGCGCGCTTCGCAGCGTGAATCTCCCGACATCAGGCGCACGATTTGCGACAGCCATTTGCCAAATTGCCAGCAAGCCGTGTACAACCTCTGTAGCAAATAAAAAACAGCGCAGGCTCAAGGGGTAATGACACCCTTTGCAACAGAGCCGCTGTTCCCCCTCTTGGTTTCAGGCGACATTTAATTATAGTATTGCGCCTTTCCCTATTTCGTCCGCCCCGTGCGGCTTACGCCGCAGGTCACTCCCGTTGTCAAAAAAACCATACGGTCGACCTGCATACCGTTGCAGATAAGGTAGTCAATCATGAGCGCTAGGCACTTTCTCTCCCTGCTGGATTTCACCACCGACGAATTGCTCGGTGTGATCCGCCGAGGCATCGAGCTGAAGGACCTGCGTAAGCGCGGCGTGCTGTTCGAACCGCTGAAAAACCGTGTCCTGGGCATGATCTTCGAGAAATCCTCCACCCGGACCCGGGTGTCGTTCGAAGCCGGCATGATCCAGCTCGGTGGCCAGGCTATCTTCCTGTCGCCACGCGACACACAACTGGGCCGGGGCGAACCGATCAGCGACAGCGCCATCGTGCTGTCGAGCATGGTCGATGCGGTGATGATCCGCACCCACGCGCACAGCACCCTCACCGAGTTCGCCGCCAATTCACGCGTACCGCTGATCAATGGCCTGTCCGATGAGTCGCACCCCTGCCAATTGCTGGCCGACATGCAGACGTTCCACGAGCACCGTGGCGCTATCCAGGGCAAGACCGTGGCCTGGATCGGCGATGGTTTCAATATGTGCAATTCGTACATCGAGGCTGCCCGCCAGTTCGATTTCCAACTGCGCATCGCCTGCCCGGAAGGTTATGACCCGGACCCACGCTTCATGGCACTGGGCGCAGATCGCGTACAGATCATCCGCGATCCGCGTGAAGCCGTACGTGGTGCGCACCTGGTGACCACCGATGTCTGGACTTCCATGGGCCAAGAAGAGGAAACTGCACGGCGTCTGGCGCATTTCGCGCCTTACCAGGTCAACCGCGAACTGCTTGACCTGGCGGCACCCGATGCCCTGTTCATGCACTGCCTGCCCGCCCATCGCGGCGAGGAAATCAGCCATGACCTGCTCGACGACCCCCGTTCGGTCGCGTGGGACCAGGCTGAAAACCGCCTGCATGCACAGAAGGCCCTACTCGAATTCCTTGTCGAACCGGCTTACCACCACGCATGAGTCCACCCCTACTGCTAAACCTGCGCAACCTCGCCTGCGGCTACGGCGACCAGCGCATCGTCCAGAACCTCAACCTGCACCTGAACGCAGGCGACATCGGTTGCCTGCTGGGTTCTTCGGGGTGCGGCAAGACCACCACCCTGCGCGCCATCGCCGGCTTCGAGCCGGTACACGAAGGTGAGATCCAGCTCGCGGGCGAAGTCATTTCCCGCGCCGGTTTCACCCTGTCCCCGGAGAAACGCCGCATAGGCATGGTGTTCCAGGACTATGCGCTTTTCCCGCACCTGACCGTGGCGCAAAACATCGCCTTCGGCATCGCCAAGCACCCATCCCAAGGGCATGTGGTCGAAGAAATGCTCGAGCTGGTCAAGCTCGGTGGCCTCGGCGGGCGGTATCCGCACGAGCTCTCAGGCGGCCAGCAACAGCGCGTGGCCCTGGCCCGGGCGCTGGCGCCCGAGCCACAATTGCTGCTGCTGGACGAGCCTTTTTCCAACCTGGACGTCGAATTGCGCCGCCGCCTGAGCCACGAGGTCCGTGACATCCTCAAAAGCCGGGGTACCAGTGCGATTCTGGTTACCCATGACCAGGAAGAAGCCTTCGCGGTCAGCGACCATGTGGGTGTGTTCAAGGAAGGCCGCCTGGAACAATGGGACACGCCCTACAACCTCTACCATGAGCCGCAGACACCATTCGTTGCCAGTTTCATCGGCCAGGGTTATTTCATCCGTGGTCAGATGAGCAGCCATGAGTCAGTCAACACCGAGCTCGGTGAACTGCGGGGTAACCGCGCCTACACCATGGCCCCCGGCAGCTCGGTAGACGTGCTGCTGCGCCCTGACGATATCGTTCCTGACGCGGACAGCGCACTGCGCGCAAACATCGTCGGCAAGAGTTTCCTGGGCGCATCGACACTGTATCGCCTGCAGTTGCCGACAGGCAGCCAGCTGGAAGCGATCTTCCCGAGCCATATCGATCATCAGGTAGGCGAGCAGGTCGGTATTACCGTCAAAGCTGACCACCTGGTGTTGTTCCCGGTACCCGGCAGCGTCGCGGCGCAGTTGCCGCGGCAGGAAAACGGGGTGCGCCGCTTCAGCTCGGCAACCTGATTCGGCAATGTGGGGCCGCAAGTCGGCCCCATGCCGGTCAACCCCGACCGATACCGGCGAAAGTGCCCTGGGTCTGCTCGGCAAGTACAGCTGCAGCCAGTTCCACTTCCAACCCCCGCCGCCCGGCACTGACATGGATGGTTGCAAAATTCCGCGCCGAATCGTCGATGAAGGTGCGCAGACGCTTTTTCTGTCCAAGCGGACTGATTCCACCCACCAGATAGCCTGTGGCACGCTGAGCTGCCGCGGGGTCAGCCATCTCGCATTTCTTCACGCCTGCGGCATGGGCAAGCGCCTTGAGGTCCAGCGTCCCCACAACAGGCACCACGGCAACCAACAACTCGCCCTTCTCACTGCTGGCCAACAAGGTCTTGAACACCTGCTGCGGTTCCAGCCCCAGTTTTTCAGCCGCCTCCAGCCCATAAGACGCCGATTTTGGATCGTGTTCATAACTGTGCACGCGATGTTGCGCGCGCGCCTTTTTCAAAAGATCGAGGGCCGGGGTCATGCAGTGCTCCGCTCCGAGACAATTCGGCGGCTACTTTAGGGCAAATCCTACACTCCAGCCAGTTCGCAGCTGACACGCCGCTCTAGCTCGGGATTCACACCCGCATTCAATGCTCAGATCGTGACCGACCGTTCACTTTCGACCTTTGACATAAGCGTTTCTTGTCTATATTTTTTCGTTTCTGAATAAATGGTGCACTTTTTAAGTGCATTCCTACCTGCGCCCGAAGTCAATGGGGATGGACGCCGGGCTTTGCTGTCGAGCGCTTAGCGCCTCACAACAAAAAAAAAGAGGTCATACATGACGACTGCTCTACGCGAACCTACGCTGTCCAGCCAGTGCCTGGCCGAATTCCTCGGCACGGCGCTGCTCATCTTTTTCGGCACAGGATGCGTCGCCGCCCTCAAGGTCGCGGGCGCCAGCTTTGGACTGTGGGAAATCAGCATCATCTGGGGCGTCGGCGTGAGCATGGCGATCTACCTCACCGCCGGTGTATCCGGTGCGCACCTGAACCCGGCCGTCAGCATCGCCCTTACCCTGTTCGCAAGCTTCGACAAACGCAAACTGCCGTTCTACATGCTGGCCCAGGTTTGCGGCGCCTTCTGCGGCGCGGCGCTGGTCTACACCCTCTATAGCAGCCTGTTCTTCGATTTCGAACAAGCCCACGCCATGCTGCGCGGCAGCAGCGAAAGCCTGGAACTGGCGGCGGTGTTCTCCACCTACCCGCACCCTTCGCTTTCCATCGCACAGGCGTTCCTGGTCGAAGTGGTGATCACTGCAATCTTGATGGCGGTCATCATGGCCCTGACCGACGACAACAACGGCCTGCCCCGTGGTGCGATGGCACCGCTGCTGATCGGCCTGTTGATCGCCGTGATCGGTAGCGCCATGGGCCCGCTGACCGGCTTTGCGATGAACCCGGCCCGCGATTTCGGGCCCAAACTGATGACCTTCCTGGCCGGCTGGGGCGAAATCGCCTTCACTGGCGGTCGGGACATCCCTTATTTCCTGGTTCCGGTGTTCGCACCGATCTTCGGCGCTTGCCTGGGTGCTGCGACCTATCGTGGCTTGATCGCCCGCAACCTGCCGACGGCGCAAAGCGCGAACCCAGAGACAAACGGCAATCGCCAGGGCGATACTCAAGCCAACTGATGCTGGCGCCCTGACCTCCTCATTTTGCAAGGCCTATGACCATGACAGATACCCAGGACAAGAACTACATCATCGCCCTGGACCAGGGCACCACTAGCTCGCGGGCCATCATCTTTGACCGCGACGCCAATGTGGTTGGCACCTCCCAGCGCGAGTTCGCCCAGCATTATCCGCAAGCCGGCTGGGTCGAGCATGACCCCATGGAGATCTTCGCCACACAGAGCGCGACTATGGTCGAAGCCTTGGCGCAGGCCGGCATCAGCCATGCGCAGGTTGCCGCACTGGGCATCACCAACCAGCGTGAAACTACAGTGGTGTGGGACAAGGAAACCGGGCGCCCGGTATACAACGCCATCGTCTGGCAGTGCCGCCGCAGTACAGAGATCTGCGCACAACTCAAGCGCGACGGGCATGAACAATACATTCGCGAGACCACCGGCCTGGTCACCGATCCGTATTTCTCCGGCACCAAGCTCAAGTGGATCCTCGACAATGTGGAGGGCGTACGTGAACGGGCCGAACGCGGCGAACTGTTGTTCGGTACCGTGGATACCTGGCTTATCTGGAAGTTTTCCGGCGGCAAGGTACACGTCACCGACTACACCAATGCCTCGCGCACGCTGATGTTCAACATCCACAGCCTGCAGTGGGATGAAACGCTGCTCGGCATTCTCGGCATCCCGCGCCAGATGCTGCCACAGGTCCGCCCCTCCTCCGAAGTCTACGGCCACACCAAGAGCGGCATAGCCATTGCCGGCATTGCCGGTGACCAGCAGTCCGCGCTGTTCGGCCAGATGTGCGTGGAACCCGGCCAGGCCAAGAACACCTACGGCACGGGTTGTTTCCTGTTGATGAACACGGGCGACAAAGCCGTAACCTCGTCCCACGGCCTGCTCACCACCATTGCCTGCGGACCACGTGGCGAAGTGGCCTATGCCCTGGAAGGCGCGGTGTTCAACGGTGGTTCCACCGTGCAATGGCTGCGCGACGAACTCAAGATCGTCAACGACGCCCTGGACACCGAGTACTTCGCCAGCAAGGTCAAGGACAGCAACGGGGTTTACCTGGTGCCCGCCTTCACCGGCCTGGGCGCACCGTACTGGGACCCTTACGCCCGCGGCGCGCTGTTCGGCCTGACGCGCGGCGTGAAAGTCGACCACATCATCCGCGCAGCGCTGGAGTCAATCGCCTACCAGACCCGCGACGTGCTGGACGCGATGCAGCAGGACTGCGGCCAACGCCTGTCCGAGTTGCGTGTCGACGGTGGCGCGGTGGCCAACAATTTCCTCATGCAGTTCCAGGCGGACATCCTCGGCACCTGCGTGGAGCGCCCGAAAATGCGCGAAACTACAGCTCTTGGCGCCGCTTACCTGGCCGGCCTGGCCTGTGGTTTCTGG
Source organism: Pseudomonas putida (assembly GCF_016406145.1). Taxonomy (NCBI): domain Bacteria; kingdom Pseudomonadati; phylum Pseudomonadota; class Gammaproteobacteria; order Pseudomonadales; family Pseudomonadaceae; genus Pseudomonas; species Pseudomonas putida. The sequence continues at coordinate 1,223,895 of NZ_CP066306.1, read as the reverse complement.
AGTGGCCTGGACGAGTTGCGTGACAAGGCGATCATCGAGCGCGAATTCAGCCCGCAACTCGAGCAAGCGCAGAAGGAAAAACTGTACGCCGGCTGGCGCAAAGCCGTCGAGCGTACCCGCGACTGGGAAGATCACGAGGCCTGATCGCACTGGACAGGGGCTGCTTCGCGGCCCCCGTCAGCCCATGGCCCACTGGCCGTAGTCCCTTTCGTACGGCATCATTGCAGAATTTGTCCGGCAGCCCATAAGGACCGCCCATGAATCTGCCCCCACGCCAACAACAAATCCTCGAGCTGGTCCGCGAACGCGGCTACGTCAGCATCGAAGAAATGGCACAGTTGTTCGTCGTCACCCCGCAAACCATCCGTCGCGACATCAACCAGCTCGCCGAACTCAATCTGCTGCGCCGCTACCACGGTGGCGCCGCCTATGACTCGAGCATCGAGAACACTGCTTACGCCATGCGCGCCGACCAGATGCGTGATGAAAAACAGCGCATTGCCGACGCCGTGGCCCGGCAAATTCCCGACCATGCCTCGCTGTTCATCAACATCGGCACCACCACCGAATCCATTGCCCGGGCGCTGCTCAACCATAGCCACCTGAAGGTCATCACCAACAACCTGCACGTTGCTGCGATCCTTGCCGCCAAGGATGATTTCGAAGTATTGGTCGCAGGTGGCACTGTACGCCGTGACGGGGGCGTGGTCGGCCAGGCCAGCGTCGATTTCATCAGCCAGTTCAAGGTCGACTTCGCCTTGGTCGGCATCAGCGGTATCGATGAAGACGGCAGCCTGCTGGATTTCGACTACCAGGAAGTACGCGTTTCTCAGGCAATCATCGCCAACGCCCGTCAGGTCATCCTGGCTGCCGACTCCAGCAAATTCGGGCGCAACGCCATGGTACGGCTGGGCTCGATCAGCTTGGTCGACTGCCTGGTGACCGATCAGCCTCCATCACCTGCACTGGGTGAGCTGCTCAATCAGTACAAGATCCGGCTCGACGTGGTTTGAAACGCCAGCGGGTCTACAAGGGCCCGCCATTTTCGATATTGTTCACTTTCGTGCCATCTCATCAGTTTTTTCTATGAAGAGCGACTGGCGATGGGCGTTCTGTTGCGCTAGTATTTTCGGAAACGAACATTAATGTTCATATTCGCTGTGAACAGCCTCAGGAGGCCTTGCCCGTGTCCCAGCCCGTTTCGTCCCAGCCCCTACTTGCCGATTGCTATGATCTTGCCGTGATCGGCGGTGGCATCAATGGCGTGGGCATTGCTGCCGACGCCGCCGGGCGTGGCCTCAAGGTCTTCCTCTGCGAAAAGGACGACTTGGCCCAGCACACCTCCTCGGCCAGCAGCAAGCTGATCCATGGCGGCTTGCGCTACCTGGAACACTATGAATTCCGCCTTGTACGCGAGGCTCTGGCCGAGCGCGAAGTGCTATTGGCCAAGGCACCGCACATCGTCAAACCGATGCGTTTCGTGCTGCCGCACCGTCCGCACCTGCGCCCGGCCTGGATGATCCGTGCCGGCTTGTTCCTCTACGACCACCTGGGCAAGCGCAAGCGCCTGGGCGCGTCGCGCAGCCTGCGCTTTGGCCCGGGCTACCCGCTCAAGCCGGCCATCACCCGCGGTTTCGAATATGCAGACTGCGCGGTAGACGACGCCCGCCTGGTGGTGCTCAATGCCATGGCTGCACGCGAGCAAGGCGCGCACATTCATACCCGCACCCGCTGCCTGCGCGCAGAACGCGTCGATGGCCTGTGGCAGGTAGAGCTGCAGCATGCCGACGGCAGCCTGCAGACGATTCGCGCCCGTGCCTTGGTCAACGCCGCCGGTCCATGGGTCGCCAAGTTCATCAAGGATGACCTCAAACTCGATGCACCATACGGCATACGATTGATCCAGGGCAGCCACCTCATCGTGCCGCGCCTGTACGAGGGGGATCACGCCTACATCCTCCAGAACGAGGACCAACGCATTGTCTTCTGCATCCCGTACCTGGACCGCTTCACCCTGATCGGCACCACCGATCGCGAATACAGCGGCGATCCGGCCAAGGTGGCGATCACCGAGCAGGAAACCGACTATCTGCTCAAAGTGGTCAACGCACATTTCAATCATCAGTTGAGCGCCAGCGATATCCTGCACACCTACTCCGGCGTGCGTCCGCTGTGCAACGACGAATCGGACAACCCGTCTGCAGTCACGCGTGACTACACCCTCGCGCTGTCCGCAACCCAAGGCGAGGCGCCGTTGCTGTCGGTGTTTGGCGGCAAACTGACCACATACCGCAAACTTGCCGAGTCGGCCATGGCAGAGCTCAAACCGTTCTTCAGCCAAATGGGCCAGAGCTGGACTGCCAGTTCAGCGCTGCCCGGCGGTGAAGGCATGAGCACGCCCCAGAACCTGGTCGCCGAGCTGCTCTCCCAGCATCAATGGCTTGCACCGGATATCGCCAAGCGCTGGGCAGTGACCTACGGCAGCCGCACCTGGCAGCTGCTGAAGGGCGTTAATGGCCCTGACGATCTGGGCCAGGCGATCGGCGGTGGCTTGTTCACCCGTGAAGTTGATTACCTGCGCGAAACCGAGTGGGCCTTCAGTGCACAGGACATACTCTGGCGGCGTACCAAACTGGGCTTGTTCACCAGCGAGGGCGAGCAACGGGCACTGGCCGATTACCTTGCGCAAAGCGACGTTCGCAGCGACGCCGCCTGAATCTTGCACGGCGACCGCCTGGCGGTCGCCGGCTCTCAGACTTCCCGCTCGTATGCCTCTCTGGCCAGCTCCAGGTAAAGCGCACGCTCTTCGGCATTGAGGGCTGCCATCAATACGTCGGCACGTTCAAGGTAAAGCTGCTCGCCAGACTCGCCCGCCTCGCGCTCATACCCCTCCAGCTGCTCATGAAAAGGCGCAGCGAGCGCTTCAAAACGCTCTGGATAGCGATTGCGTGCATACCCTTGCCAAAACTCCCGCTGTGCCAGCGCATTGCTCAATACCTCGATATTCTCACCGGCAAGGACCTCCGCGCGGGCGCGCAGTATGCGTGTTCCTGTTACGCCGCTATGCTCGGGGTAATTCATATGCCGTGGCTGGGCCGGCAAGCCGAGCCTGTCAGCCAGGTTGACCCGATAGGCAAGGTAAACCTCAATGTCATCCACCACCGCGTAAGGATTCTGGCGCATTTCCTCAATATGCCGGGCGGCGATACTGTCTACCTGATCCAGACGATAGAGTGAGCGCCCCAACCGTAACAAGGTTGCTTCGGCGCGCTCTGTGCTGGCGTCTGCGCTATGCAAGGCGATGTGCGTTCTGACTTCCAGTTGGCTGAGTATGAGCAGCAGCTGATCCTCACAGGTTCTGGGGCCTCGCACTTGCCAGAAAACTGCCTCACGCACGTCGGTGTTGTCTGCGCAAAGTTCGAGGACCCGCCATACCCTGGCACGGTAGTAGCGCGGGTGGTCTTGAAAATCGTCAGAACCGGCAAAATCCGCCAGAAATCTGAACAGGTCTGCCGATTGCGGTTCCTCGGACAACCTCGTCCAGAGTTCTCTGCGCTGCGCTAGCAAGTCACCGGAAACGCTGCCCATCCATTGATTTTGCAGGTTGGTATCTGCGATGGCGTGGTGGTAAGAGCTGCGCCGATTCGCTGGGTAGTCATCACTGCTGCTGCGCGAAAGCAGTGACTCGCTTGCCTCGTCCAGCGGGTTGTCGTGTAACGACAGGCGCTGCAATCGACCATTCAGGCTGCGCAAATCACCGGTGACCTGGCGGATCTGGTTTTCACGAATATCCACAAGGCCCCTCCACGGCATCACGGCAGCTTCAGGCAAGGCTTGTAGCCCAGTGGCGCGTAACGATACTTCGCGCAAGTGGCGTAACCCGGAAAGGTCGGGGACCAGGCCCAGCGGGTTATAGGTCAGATCAAGCTGCTGCAGCATGGAAAGGCTTGCCAGCCGGAGGTTGCCCTGAGCATCGAAGGCTATCCGATTTCCTGCAAGATGCAGCCTGCGCAGACCGGTCAGGCGCTCCAGGCCCTCCGGTATGGTGATCAACTGATTGTCGCGTAGGTCGAGTTCACGAAGGCCGGTGAACCTGAGCAGGAAATCTTCATCAACTCGGTCAAGGCTCATGTTGCGCAACGTCAACCGCTGCACATGGGCGAACTCGAGGCCTGCTGGTAAATTCGGCAGGCTGCCTACCAACTCACCCTCGATATGCAGGCTGAAATCGTCACCTGCCAGGCCTGCCGTCTTGCGGCGCCAGGCGCGACGGATCTGGCTGGCCACGCGCTGTCGCCTGCGCCCATCCATGAAGCTCACGCGCTCACGCTGCCAGGCATCCAGCGCTTCGCGCAAGCTATCCAGCTGCTGCCGCAGCCTGCTGAGGTGGTCCCAGAGTCCGATGCGGCGCTCCATCAGGTCGCCCAGGTAAGCGTCAAGTTGCGCGTCCGTCAGGGTTGGGAAAATTTCATGTATCCCGCGGCGAATAGCCTGACGGCTACTTTCTCCACCTCCACTGAGTGCATAGCCGACACGGCCGTCGGCGAGGCGCTGCGGCGGGCGAAAGCGTTCTCCGATCGGCCGCAATCCCAGCAACTGCGCTGTCTTTTGCCGGTCAGCGCTAGCCACTTGAGCAACCCTGTTGCCTAGAGTGCGGGCATCTATCAGGCCATCCCCGAGCGCCACTTTCTGGCCCTCCTCAAGTGTCTGGATCAGGCAGGACAATAATCCTTGTCCAATTGTTGGTTGCGTAGCATCACTCAACTGGTAGCCCTGCTCGGTCTGAACAAGGCACCGGATCCGTGTCGCAGTGTTGCTCCCTACCGATGCAACCAACCGCCCCTTCGCTTCGCCCAGCCGCAGTTCAATGCGAACTGAAGCCGGCCAGGGCGCGAGCTCGTTGACCCACTTCAGAACCAGCCGCTGAGTAGCATCATTGATCGCGCCTTCGTGCTCGAACCCCAACAACGCACGATCCAGGCGACTCTCGCGCAAGATCCAACGAGCTCGCTCAGCCATTTCCAAAGGTATACGGCTGCTGGTCAGCAGCGCCTTGATCTGCTCACCACTGGCCTGTTCCAGGACGCTTTCAGCGCCGCGAACGGAAAGGCCGGGGAATGCCCTGATCAGCAACGCGCCAGCAGCAGAGGGCTGGTCTTGCCGAGCTGCCAGCTCACGCTCCAAGGCGGCCCCCTGCAGGTGCGGCTCCAGAGCATGGAGTTCGTGGCGCTCATGGGCATCGAGCAGGCGAGCGGGGGGAGCATCCCCCTGCAGATGCAGGTTGCGCAAGTGATCCTGCTCAAGCCCGGTGACGCGCAGTACAGTTTCGGCAGCTTGGTCTGATGTTTGCGCCCAGCGCCCACCAAAGCGTCGCAAAAGTGCCCCTCCACCGTCGATGTGGTGAGCCGAAGCGGGCCAGTCCGCCAGCCGGTATCGGCCCTCGCCCTCGTACAAGGGGGTGAGCGCATCGACAAAGGGGACGCGCTCCAGCACCCGGCCCACGCCTATCTGTGCGGCGCCGACCACCGTACCGACCGCCAGGTTCTCTGCCACACCGAACAGGTGATCCAATGCCCCCTGGCGGTCGCCAATGCGCCAATCGGCATAGCCTTTATACACTTCACTGACAACGTCCACCGCTGCCACTGCGAACATCACCTCGCCCAGTACCGGAACGAAAAGCGCAGCCAGGTTGAGCAGATCGAAGCCAGCGCTCTTGAGCACTTCCAGCCGCTGATGCCGCTCGATCGCAGTCTCGTCAGCGGTGGGCACTGCCAGGACTCTTGCGTCATCGAGCATCTTGTCGACCTGCTGGCCCCGCAGATAGGCGAACAAGGACGTATCGATCGAGAAATTGCGCCCATCCAGATCAACCGGCACCTTCGCAGTGCTCGCCCGGATCAGGCGCTCGAGGGTTGCCGTAAAGGTCGGTTTATCACGCTCACTGATGAATCGACGGAAAAAAGAACGGTAATGAGGCGCACGCAGCTGTTTGGCCAACGACTGATAGAAGGCAGCCCAGGTAGCGTACCTGGCGATCTGCCGATAGGGATCTTGCGGTATCCAGCTGATGATCCCCGACAGCGGCCCTCCGGCACTGTCGCGCATTTCGAAGACAATGGGCCCATGGATGCGTTTGCCCAACAGGTACAGTTGGCGAGGCGTGGCAATACCTGAGACCGCCGGCACGATGGGTTTGCTTGCGCACACAGGCAACAAACGCAGGTAGTCGGCATCGTCCAGCTCGGACTTGATCCTTGCCATACGCACCGCAACTTCCATCTTCGCGCGCAGATTTTCTTCGAGCAAGCGCTCCACCCCTGCGCGGGCAAAACCCTCTGGCGCGGGGGGTCTGCTTTTCGGAAACAGCCGCGCGCGCAACACTTGCTGATAGCGCCCTCCTATATCCAGCGTTCTGCAACAGCTGGCAAATGCTTCAAATGCCAGCGGCAGCTTACTGCCGTCAGCATTCTGCAGATGAGCACGGCGATGAATGGAGGGGAGCGTCTCGTCCTCGTGAAAGTTGTGCAGTGCCGCCGTCAGCAAGGGCTGCACGCTATGTAGCGTCCTCCACGGTGTATGCAGACGTGGCGCGGCACTAGGCAAAGGCACATCGTCCTCAATGTAGACTTGCATGTTGCGCACGTCTGCGTCGGCCAGGCCACTTTCTCGCAGCGCGCTCTCGAGCAGCGGCGTGGCAAAGGCCTCAAGGCTTGGCGTCTGCGCCAACATGTTTCTGACGCCTTCAGCAGCGGCCTGCTGATGACGCAACGCTCTGTGCAGGGTCAGAAGCAGGTCGACATCGGCAGACCTCAACCAGCCTGACAGCTGGCCAGCGATGAAGGCATCGACGGAATCGGAAGGAATCGAAATGGCGGACACGGTATGAGCTCCTGGTGATTAGCCAGCGAGCTCATCATTTGCTCCGCGCCCTTAGGTATTACTTAAATCTGGCGACAGGAGACTGCGGGAGCAATCGTTCGGATTGCCGAACACCATCCACCAACTCATTCGGCGTTCCGACCGATGGATAATGCGGAAAAACCTTCACAGAGGGTTCATGCCCAGGCTTTGCGCGGGGTTATGATCATTCGCAGAGCTTGGCACGACTCATGCTCTACACTTGGTAGCCGAATGCACTCGCTTCTTGCTGTATTCGTTGAACGAAAGAGTCCGCCAACGGCTCCATAAAAAAAACAAACACGTCGAGGAAAATTTGATGCGTATCGTTCGTCAATTGCTGGGCGCCGCCATCGCGGCTGCTGTGATCGCTTCGCCGGCCATGGCCGAAGAACTCACAGGCACCCTGAAGAAGATCAAGGAATCGGGCACCATCACCCTGGGCCACCGCGACTCCTCCATCCCGTTTTCCTACCTGGCCGGCAAACCCGAGCCCGTGGGCTACTCGCATGACATCCAGCTGGCTGTCGTCGAAGCCCTGAAGAAGCAACTGGGTACTGACATCAAAGTCCGTTACAACCTGGTCACTTCGCAAACCCGTATCCCGCTGGTGCAGAACGGCACCGTAGACCTGGAGTGCGGCTCCACCACCAACAACGTCGAGCGCCAGCAGCAGGTCGCCTTCTCGGTAGGTATCTTCGAAGTCGGCACGCGCCTGCTGACCAAGGTCAAGGATGGTCAACCCTCCTACAAAGACTTTACGGACCTGGGTGGCAAGAACGTGGTAACCACGGCCGGCACTACCTCCGAGCGTATCCTCAAGGCAATGAACGCCGACAAGCAGATGAAGATGAACGTGATTTCCGCCAAGGACCACGGTGAAGCCTTCAACATGCTCGAAAGCGGCCGTGCCGTGGCCTTCATGATGGACGACGCCCTGCTGGCCGGTGAGATGGCCAAAGCGCGCAAGCCTGCGGACTGGGTCATCACTGGCACACCACAATCTTACGAGATCTATGGCTGCATGATGCGCAAGGGTGACGATACCTTCAAGAAAGCCGTCGACGATGCCATCGTGGGCTATTTCAAGTCGGGCGAAGTCAACAAGAGCTACGACAAGTGGTTCCAGCAGCCGATTCCGCCAAAAGGCCTGAACCTTCAGTTCCCGATGAGCGATGAACTGAAAAAGCTGATCGCCGAGCCGACCGACAAGGCCGCAGACGAGAAGAAATCCTGATCCTCAGTTAGTGGCTTGGTGCGCAAGCGCACAAATCAACGCTGCAAGCCGCTCATTAGTGTCTAACCTTTGGTCCGAGGGCGCCAAGCGCCCCCGGATGCTCGAAGGTGCCCGTGAAACAACCGTCTGAGGGGAAATCCCGATGAATTACAACTGGGACTGGGGCGTGTTCTTCAAGTCCACCGGCGTGGGCAGCGAAACCTATCTGGACTGGTACATCACCGGCCTGGGCTGGACCATTGCCATCGCCATTGCCGCCTGGATCATCGCGCTGCTGCTGGGCTCGCTCCTTGGTGTCATGCGTACCGTGCCGAACCGCCTGGTATCGGGTATCGCCACCGCCTACGTGGAGCTGTTCCGCAACGTGCCTCTGCTGGTGCAACTGTTCATCTGGTACTTCCTGGTACCAGACCTGCTGCCTGAAGGCCTGCAGGAATGGTTCAAGCAGGACCTCAACCCGACCACCTCGGCATTGATCAGCGTGGTCATCTGCCTGGGCCTGTTCACCGCTGCGCGCGTCTGCGAACAGGTGCGCACCGGCATCCAGGCATTGCCGCGCGGCCAGGAAGCTGCAGCGCGCGCCATGGGCTTCAGCCTGCCACAGATCTATAACAACGTGCTCTTGCCACAAGCGTACCGGATCATCATCCCGCCGCTCACCTCCGAGTTCCTCAACGTGTTCAAGAACTCTTCGGTAGCCTCGCTGATCGGCCTGATGGAGCTGCTGGCACAGACCAAACAGACCGCAGAGTTTTCCGCCAACCTGTTCGAGGCGTTCACCCTGGCCACGCTGATCTACTTCACCCTGAATATGGGCTTGATGCTGCTAATGCGCCTGGTCGAGAAAAAAGTCGCCGTGCCTGGCCTGATTTCCGTGGGGGGCAAGTAAATGGAAATGGATTTCAGCGAAATCATCCCGGCCCTGCCCGCCCTCTGGGAAGGTATGGTCATGACCCTCAAGCTGATGGTCATGGGCGTGATCGGCGGTATCGTGCTGGGCACCCTCCTGGCATTGATGCGCTTGTCGTCGAACAAGTTGCTTTCGAACATCGCCGGTGCCTACGTCAACTACTTCCGCTCGATCCCGCTGCTGCTGGTGATCACATGGTTCTATCTGGCGGTGCCGTTCGTGCTGCGCTGGATCACCGGCGAGGACACCCCGGTGGGTGCCTTCACCTCCTGCGTGGTCGCCTTCATGATGTTCGAGGCCGCGTACTTCTGCGAAATCGTCCGCGCCGGCGTACAGTCGATCTCCAAAGGTCAGATGGGCGCGGCACAGGCACTGGGCATGAACTACGCCCAGACCATGCGCCTGATCATTCTGCCCCAGGCCTTCCGCAAGATGACCCCGCTGCTGCTGCAGCAGAGCATCATCCTGTTCCAGGACACCTCGCTGGTCTACACCGTGGGCCTGGTGGACTTCCTCAACTCGGCACGCTCCAACGGCGATATCATCGGGCGCTCCCATGAGTTCCTGATCTTCGCCGGGGTCGTCTACTTCCTCATCAGCTTCTCCGCTTCGTGGCTGGTCAAGCGCCTGCAAAAAAGGATCACCGTATGATTTCCATCAAGAACGTCAACAAGTGGTACGGCGACTTCCAGGTACTGACCGACTGCAGCACCGAGGTCAAGAAAGGTGAAGTGGTAGTGGTATGCGGCCCCTCGGGCTCGGGTAAATCAACGCTGATCAAGTGCGTAAATGCCTTGGAACCGTTCCAGAAAGGTGACGTCGTGGTCGATGGCACCTCGATTGCCGACCCCAAGACCAACCTGCCCAAGTTGCGTTCGCGGGTCGGTATGGTGTTCCAGCACTTCGAGCTGTTCCCGCACCTGACCATCACCGAGAACCTGACCATCGCCCAGCGCAAGGTACTGGGCCGCAGCGAAGCAGAGGCCACCAAGAAGGGCCTGGCCTTGCTCGAGCGGGTTGGTCTGAGCGCCCATGCCAAGAAGCACCCCGGCCAGCTCTCAGGTGGCCAGCAGCAACGTGTGGCGATCGCCCGCGCCCTGGCCATGGACCCGATTGTCATGCTGTTCGACGAACCGACCTCGGCGCTGGACCCGGAAATGGTCAGCGAGGTGCTGGATGTAATGGTGCAATTGGCCAACGAAGGCATGACCATGATGTGCGTGACCCACGAGATGGGCTTTGCCCGCAAGGTCGCCAACCGGGTCATCTTCATGGACAAGGGCAGCATCATCGAAGACTGCACCAAGGAAGAGTTCTTCGGTGACCAAGGTGCCCGCGACCAACGCACCCAGCACTTCCTCAGCAAGATCCTGCAACACTAAGCCGGCCACAGTATCCGCTGCCCCAGGCCCCACCGGGCAGCGGATGCTGGTCGTGACAAGGCCACTGTGATGAAATGCGACCCCTCGCTACTTCTCCCTGCCAAGCCTGCCGTGAAATCCCGCCTGATCCGCCAATTGCTGCTGCCGCCCCTGATCATCCTGCTGATGGTCGGGCTGGGCCTGGCTGGCTACCTGATCAGCGAAAGCAACGGCATACGCGCCCTGAGTGAAAACGGTGAGCGGCAGCTGGAGTTGCACGCGCGTACGGTCGAGAGCGAAATCAGCAAGTACACCTACCTGCCAAGCCTGCTGGAGTTGGAAGACAGCGTCTCGCACCTGCTCACCGACCCAGACGGCGGCTCACGCCAGGCCGTCAACGAATACCTCGAAGGCCTCAACCGCCGCAGCCGCAGCCGGGCTATCTTCGTCCTCGATACCAATGGCAGGGTACAGGCCACCAGCAACTGGCGCGATGCCGACTCGTTCCTCGGTGAAGACCTGTCCTTCCGCGCCTATTTCCAGACCGCAGTGCGCGGCGAGCCGGGCCGTTTCTACGGCATTGGCAGCACCACCGGCGAGGCCGGCTATTACCTGGCCCATGGCCTGGAAGAGCACGGCAAGATCATCGGCGTGGCGGTGATCAAGGTGCGCCTGGACACCTTGGAAGAGCGCTGGCAACGCGCCCGCCTGGAAGCGTTCGTCAGCGACGAAAACGGCATCATCATCCTCTCCAGCGACCCGGCGCGGCGCCTGAAGTCGGTGCGCCCCATGACACCGCAGATCAAGGAGCGCCTGGCGCGCAGCCTGCAATATTACTGGTGGCCGCTGAACGAGCTGCAACCGCTGGCCCGTGAGACGCTGGCCGATGGCGTAGAGAAGCTGACCTTCCCGGCCAACAGTGAAACCGCCCACGGCAAACCTCATGAGGTGGCCTACCTTGCGCAAACCCGGCGCCTGGTGGATACCCCCTGGCATTTCACCCTGCTCACTCCCCTGCAGGACCTGCGTCGCGAGTCGATGGTGCAAGGCATTCTGGTAGGCGTCGCGTTCGCCCTGCTGGCGATCCTGGGTATCGCCTGGAATGAGCGACGCAAGGTGATCGCGACCCGACTGGCTGCACGCGAAGCGCTCGAAGAAGCCAACAGTCAGTTGGAGCGGCGCATTGCCGAGCGCACCGCCGACCTGCGTGCCAGCAACGAAAGGCTCAAGGGGCAGATCCGCGAACGCCGTCACGCCGAACAGACCCTGCGCCACGCCCAGGACGAACTGGTTCAGGCCGGCAAATTGGCAGCCATCGGGCAGATGTCCACCAGCATCGCCCACGAGCTCAACCAGCCGCTAGCGGCGCTGCGGACACTGTCCGGCAACACCGTGCGCTTTCTCGAACGAGGCGCGCTGGACACCGCCAGTACCAACCTGCGCACCATGAACGAACTGATCGACCGCATGGGCCGCATCACCGCCAGCCTGCGTTCGTTCGCCCGGCGTGGCGACGACCACGGCCAGGCATCGCTGGCCAAGGCAGTAGAGGCCACCTTGCAGGTGCTGGCCACTCGCATCAGTGGCTGCCACCTGAAGCTGCACAGCCAGTTTGAAGACCTGCAACTGGCCATTGACCAGACCCGCCTGGAGCAGATTCTGGTCAACCTGATCGGTAACGCCCTGGACGCCATGGCTAGCCAGCCAGCACCTGAGCTGTGGCTGGAAGGCGAATTGCAGGGCGACAAGTATCGCCTGCGGGTACGCGACAATGGTCACGGCATTGATGACGAGGCGCGCAAGCACCTGTTCGAACCCTTCTTCACCACCAAACCGGGCGAACACGGCCTGGGCCTGGGCCTGACCCTGTCGGCGAGCCTTGCCGCCGCCGCCAAGGGCAGCCTCAACGTCGAGCACCCTGCCAGCGGCGGAACGGCCTTTGTTCTAGCCCTGCCGCTGGTGTCCCCCCCTAATGAATCGGCAGAGCTCCCATGAACCAAGCGCCTCTAACCGTCCTGATCGTCGAAGACGACCCGCATGTGCTGCTCGGCTGCCAGCAGGCGCTGGCCCTGGAAGACATCGCCTGCGAGGGTGTCGGTAGCGCCGAACAGGCGCTGGAACGGATCGGTGATGACTTCGCCGGTATCGTCGTCAGTGACATCCGCCTGCCGGGCATCGACGGCCTGGAACTGCTCAACCGCCTCAAGGCGCGCGACCGCAGCCTGCCGGTGGTACTGATTACCGGCCATGGCGATATCGACATGGCCGTCGGCGCCATGCGCAATGGTGCCTACGACTTCATGGAGAAACCCTTTTCGCCGGAACGCCTGGTCGACGTGGTGCGCCGCGCACTCGAACAGCGCGGGCTATCGCGCGAAGTGCTGGCCCTGCGCCGCCAGCTGGCCGAACAGAGCAGCCTGGAGGGCCGCATCATCGGCCGCTCGCCTGCCATGGAGCAACTGCGTGAGCTGATTGCCAACGTTGCCGACACCTCGGCAAACGTGCTGATCGAAGGCGAGACCGGCACTGGCAAAGAGCTGGTCGCCCGTTGCCTGCACGATTTCAGCCGGCGCCAGGGCCAGCCTTTTGTGGCGCTCAATTGTGGCGGCCTGCCGGAAAACCTGTTCGAAAGCGAGATCTTCGGCCACGAGGCCAATGCTTTCACCGGCGCGGGCAAGCGTCGTATCGGCAAGATCGAGCACGCCAACGGCGGTACCCTGTTCCTCGATGAAGTCGAGAGCATGCCGATCAACCTGCAGATCAAACTGCTGCGGGTATTACAGGAGCGCACCCTGGAACGCCTGGGCTCAAACCAGAGCATTGCAGTGGACTGCCGCGTGATCGCTGCGACCAAGGCCGACCTCGATTCGCTTGGCAAAAGCGGGCAGTTTCGCAGCGACTTGTACTACCGCCTTAACGTGGTGACCCTGGAGTTACCACCGTTGCGCGAACGCCGTGAAGACGTCCTGCAGCTGTTCGAACACTTCCTGCAGCAATCGGCACTACGCTTCGACCGTGAAGTGCCGACACTCGACAGCCAGACACTGTCGCGCCTGATGGCCCATGACTGGCCCGGCAATGTGCGTGAACTGCGCAACGTTGCAGAGCGCTATGCCCTGGGCCTGCCAGCGTTCAAGAAAGGCCCGAGCGGTGGCGCCAGCCAAGGGCTGGGCTTTGCCGAAGCGGTGGAGGCGTTCGAGCGCAACCTGCTCAGCGACGCCCTGCAACGCACGGGCGGCAACCTGAGCCAGGCCAGCCAGGAGCTGGGCATGGCCAAGACCACGCTGTTCGACAAAGTGAAAAAATACGGGCTGGGCTGAAAGGCTGTGAGAGGGGGCCTACGCCACTTTCATAACCCTGCGATATGTGTCACGCCCTCGCGATGTGATTGCAGGTAAGGCAGCACGGCCCCCAGCAACGGTGCCTTGAATGGCTCCTGGAAACGATGCGCCAGCCCCGGAATCAACCGCAGCTGACTACCGCGGATATGCGCCGCCAAGTGCACCCCATGCATCACCGGCAACAAAGGGTCAGCCGTACCATGCACCACCAATGTCGGTACGCGCAGCTGGTTGAGCAGTGCTACCCGGCTTGGCTCGGCCAGGATCGCCATGATCTGACGCTTGGCACCTTCAGGGTTGAACGCTCGGTCATAGGCCTGCGCAGCCTGCTGCAACAAAGCGGCCCGATCATCACGCACCTGGGGGCTGCCCAACGCCGCCAGCAGGTCGGCCTGCTGCTCGATGGCCACTTCCCGATTGGGCGCACTGCGCCGGGCCAGCAGTTGCACCAGCGCTGGGGCTGGCGCCGGCAGGCCGGCAGCGCCAGAGCTGGACATGACCAGTGTCAGGCTGCGCACCCGCTCCGGCGCCATCGCCGCCATGTGCTGAGCGATCATCCCGCCCATGCTGACCCCCAGAACATGGAATTGACCAATGCCTAACGCGTCCATCAGGCGCAGCCCGTCATCCGCCATGTCAGGCAGCGTATAGGGCGCGGCAACCGGCAGGCCGAACTTGTAGCGCAACAGCTCGATCGTGAGGTTGGCCGAGGGTGGCTGTTGGTTCCAGCGCGACAGGCCAACGTCACGGTTGTCATAGCGAATGACCCGAAAGCCTTGTCGACACAACGCCTCGACCACATCATCCGGCCAGTGGATCAGTTGCCCACCCAGGCCCATGACCAGCAGCAAAGCCGGGTCCCGTGGCGCGCCGACACTTTGGTAAACCAGGCTCAGATCGCCTGCTTCGGCCCGTTGAACCGGCACATGAGCATCACAACGCTGATCGGCGAAGCTCGCCGGCACGCTGACAAGGAACAAGAAAAAAAGCAAAAAAGCCCGCATGAAAGAAACACCAGAATGCAGATCCCCAGTAGAGCGCGAGTCTGATGAAATTCGTTCGGGCGCGCTGCCACAGTTCCGTGACAGTTTGATGAAGCCTGCCCAGTGGTCCGGCGCAAGGTCCAGTCGACAGCGGGACCAACATGAGAGAAACTCAACTCATTCGCTATTCACTCAAATTATGCTCTCGGAGTCAGCCGTGCTGGAGATCCGCCACCTGAAAACCCTTCATGCCCTGCGCGAGGCTGATAGCCTGGTGGAGGCCGCCGAACGTCTGCACCTGACCCAGTCGGCGCTGTCGCATCAGTTCAAGGAACTTGAAGAACGCCTGGGCCTGCCGCTGTTCGCACGCAAGACCAAACCTATCCGCTTCACCAGCGCCGGCCTGCGCTTGCTGCAACTGGCAGATGCCACCCTACCGCTGCTGCGCGGCGCAGAGCGTGACATCGCCCGCCTGGCCGGTGGTACTGCCGGGCGCCTGCACATGGCCATCGAATGCCATAGCTGCTTCCAATGGCTGATGCCCACCATCGACCAGTTCCGTGATGCCTGGCCGGAAGTGGAGCTGGACCTGGCTTCGGGCTTCGCATTCGCGCCGCTGCCCGCCCTCGCCCGTGGCGACCTGGACCTGGTAGTGACCTCCGACCCACTGGACCTTGCCGGCATCACTTACGTGCCGCTGTTCACCTACGAAGCCATGCTCGCCGTGGCCAACCAGCACCCACTGGCCAGCAAGCCTTACATCGTGCCCCAGGACCTGCTCGACCAGACGCTGATCACCTACCCAGTGGAGCGCGACCGGCTGGACATCTTCACCCGCTTCCTGGAGCCGGCCGACATCGAGCCGGCGGCCGTACGCACCTCGGAGCTGACCGTGATGATGATGCAACTGGTGGCCAGCGGCCGCGGTGTGTGTGGCATGCCGCACTGGGCGCTGCACGAGTACAGTTCGCGCGGTTATGTGAAGGGCAAGCGCCTGGGCGAGAAAGGCCTGTTCGCCACGCTCTATGCGGGAGTGCGCACCGACATGCTCGATGCCCCCTACATGCGCGACTTCCTGCTCACCGCCAAGGACACCTCGTTCGCCACACTCGATGGGGTCAGCGCGGTACGCTGAGGGCCTTGCGGTAGAGCGGCAGTATCAGGTCACGGGTCAGCGGCGCCAACTCAGGCATCGGAGCCTGGTCAGCGGCCAGCCAGATCACTTCCTCGATTTCCGCCGCCGGGACCACGGCCTCGGCGCTGTCGACCCGGAACAGCTCGGCCTGCACCTCAAAGCCGGGCTCGTTGGCGGCCGGTGCGGTGAAACGGCCCAGCGGGATGGCCCGAGCAGGGTCAATGCGCAACCCTAATTCCTCATGCAGTTCGCGCACCAGTGCGTCAAGCGGCGTTTCACCCGCATCGATCTTGCCCCCAGGCTGCATGAACGCCTGGGTACCACGTTTGCGTACCAGCAGGGTTCGACCCAGTGGGTCGATCAACAGGGCAGCGGCAATGCGGATAACGTTGGGCATGGTCAGGCTCACTCAGAAAAGCCCGTGAGGATCCCATGGAGCCCTGTCGCCGGCAAGCCGGCTTCACAGACGAACGGTCCCTTGCCAATCTGCCAGCGACCCTCCATAACCTTCTCATGAACCTGCCTGCCCATCAGCACCCGGTGCTGGAGCTGTTCCACCCCGCCATCGGCACCTGGTTCCGTCGCCATTTCGCCACGGTCACCGACGCCCAGGCCCGCGCCTGGCCGTTGATTCACGCACGCCAATCGATGCTGCTGGCCGCGCCCACCGGCTCGGGCAAAACCTTGAGCGCCTTTCTCGCGGTGCTCGACGAACTGTTCCGTCAAGGCCTTGAGCACGACGGCGAACTGCCCGCGCAAACCCAGATAGTCTACGTTTCACCGCTCAAGGCTCTGTCCAATGATATCCGCCTGAACCTGCAGGCGCCGCTCGAAGGCATCAGCCAGGCGCTGTTAGACCAGGGGCTGACGCCACCTCGTATCACTACTGCCGTGCGCACCGGCGATACGCCGCAAAAAGAACGCGCGGCCATGCGCAAGTTGGCCCCGCACATCCTCGTTACCACGCCTGAGTCGCTTTATGTGCTGATGGGGTCTGCCTCGGGCCGTGCTGGCCTGAGCGGCGTGCACACGGTGATCGTCGATGAGATTCACGCCTTGGCCGGCAACAAGCGCGGCGCCCACTTGGCACTGACGCTGGAGCGCCTCCAAGCGCTCACCGGGCAAGGGCTGCGGCGCATCGGCCTGTCCGCGACCCAGCGCCCGGTGGAGCGCGTGGCCGCGTTCCTGGCCGGTCACCAACGCCCTTGCGCAATCGTCGATATCGGCCACACCCGCCAGCGCGACCTTGCCCTTGAAGTGCCCCCCGTGCCCTTGGGCGCGGTCATGGCTACGGATGTGTGGAACCTGGTCTACGATCGCCTTGCAATTCTGGCCCGCGAACACCGCACCACGTTGGTGTTCGTCAACACTCGGCGCCTGGCCGAGCGCCTCACCCGCCACCTCAGCGACCGCCTTGGCAAAGAGGCCGTGGCCGCACACCACGGCAGCCTGGCCAAGGAGCTGCGCCTGGATGCGGAGCAGCGCCTGAAAAACGGCCAGTTGCAGGTGCTGGTAGCCACGGCTTCACTGGAGCTGGGCATCGATGTCGGTGATGTCGATCTGGTTTGCCAGATCGCCTCCCCAGGCTCCATCGCCGCCTTCTTGCAGCGGGTCGGCCGCTCCGGGCACCAGGTCGAAGGCATCCCCAAAGGGCGCCTGTTCGCCACCTCGCGGGATGATCTGATCGAGTGCACGGCACTGCTCGACTGTGTTCACCAGGGCGAGCTCGACCAGTTGCACATACCCCATGCGCCACTGGACGTACTGGCCCAGCAGATCGTCGCTGAAACCAGCAACCAGCCGTGGCAGGAACAGGCATTGTTCGACTGCCTGCGCCAGGCAACGCCCTACACCGAACTGGACACCAGGCATTACCAAGCCCTGCTAAGCATGCTCGCCGAGGGCTACAACGGGCGCCAAGGCATCCGCAGCGCCTACCTGCACCGCGACGCGGTGAGCGGTACCTTGCGCGGGCGCCGCGGTAGCCAACTGACCGCGCTCACCAGCGGCGGGACCATCCCCGAGACCGCCGACTATGCTGTGCTGCTGGAGCCGCAGGCGCTGAACATCGGAAGCGTCAACGAAGACTTTGCCGTGGAGAGCATTGCTGGCGACATCTTTCAGTTGGGCAACGCGTCCTATCGCATCATGCGGGTGGAACCCGGCCGGGTAAGGGTCGAAGACGCCCACGGCCTGCCGCCGACCATTCCATTCTGGCTCGGAGAAGCGCCGGGACGCAGTGATGAATTGTCCGCTGCCGTTGCCCGCCTGCAGGCACGTATCGATGAGCAACTGGGGCTTGGTAACGGCGCTTTCGCCCCAGTGCTGTCATGGCTGCAGAATACCTATGCGCTGGACGAGGCCTGCGCCAGCCAACTGCTCGATTACCTGGGGCGTACCCGTGAAGTGCTGGGCGCCCTGCCCTCGCAAGACACGCTGGTGATGGAGCGCTTCTTCGACGAGTCCGGCGGCACCCAGTTGATCATCCATTCACCCTACGGCAGCCGCATCAACCGCGCCTGGGGCCTGGCGCTGCGCAAACGCTTCTGCCGCACGTTCAATTTCGAATTGCAGGCGGCAGCCAGCGAGGACGCCATCGTGTTGTCACTGTCGACCAGCCACAGTTTCGAGCTGGACGAAGTCTGGCGCTACCTGTCCAGCCGCAACGCCGAGCACATTCTCATCCAGGCCCTGCTCGATGCGCCCTTGTTCGGGGTGCGCTGGCGTTGGAACGCCGCAGTGGCAATGGCCTTGCCTCGCTACGTCGGGGGACGCAAGGTCGCGCCGCAGATCCAGCGCATGAAAAGCGAAGACCTGATTGCCGCCGTGTTCCCCGACCAGATCGCCTGCCTGGAAAACATCGCCGGTGAACGGCAAATCCCGGATCACCCGCTGATCGAGCAGACCCTCGACGACTGCCTGCACGAAGCCATGGACAGCGAGGGCTGGCTGGCGCTGTTGAGGCGCATGGAAAGTGACCAGGTGCGCTTGCTGAGCCGCGACCTGCCGGCCCCCTCGCCGCTGGCCTCTGCCATCCTCAACGCCAGGCCTTACGCGTTCCTTGACGATGCCCCGCTGGAGGAGCGCCGAACCCAGGCGGTACTCAACCGACGCTGGAACGAGGTGCACAGTGGCGATGACCTGGGCGCGCTGGACGCCGATGCCATCAGCGCTGTCCAGGCAGAGGCCTGGCCGCAACCCGGCAACGCCGACGAGATGCACGAAGCCTTGATGACCCTGGGCGCGATCAGCCAGCACGAAGCCCAGGCGAACCCAACCTGGGGCTTGCTGCTCAGGCAACTGGCCAAGGCAGGCCGAGCGGCGCGCTTGCCCGACGAACACCTGTGGCTGGCCCGCGAGCGCCTGAGCCTGCTAAAAGCGCTGTATCCGGATGCACGCCTGGAGCCCGACCTCCACGTGCTCCCCGGCTTCGAACAGACCCTGGACCCGGACAGCGCTCTGAGCGAGCTGCTGCGCGCCCGCCTGAGCGGCCACGGCCCGCTGACCCTGGCGCAGATCGCCGCTCCACTGGGCAAGCCGCAGCCTGCCATCGAACAGGCACTGGCCCGCCTGGAAGCAGAGGGCTACGTGCTGCGTGGCCAGTTCAGCCCAGGTGAGGTCCAACGCCAATGGTGCGAACGCCACCTGTTGGCGCGCATCCATCGCTACACAGTCAAGCGCCTGCGCCGGGAGATCGAGCCGGTAAGCCTGCAGGACTTCATGCGCTTTATGTTTGACTGGCAGCACCTGGCGGCCGACGAAAAACTGCGTGGGCCGCAAGCCGTAGCTGAAGTGCTTGAGCAGTTGCAGGGGTTCCCTGCCGCGGCCGGCGCCTGGGAGGCAGAACTGCTGCCGGCACGGATCAAGGACTACAGCACTCACTGGCTCGACGAGGCGTGCCGCAGCGGGCAGTTCGCCTGGAGCCGCCTGGCGGGCAAGGTGTCGAGCAGTACGCTGGCGAGCACGCCACTGGTGCTGTTGCCACGTCAACACCTGGGCCTGTGGCGCAGCCTTGTGCCTGCGCCGGCTCTGGACGAGCTGAGCCCGCGTGCGCAACGTGTGCATGAAGTACTGCAGGCGCATGGCGCACTGTTCTTCGACGAACTGACCCAGCAAGCCCACTTGTTGCCCAGCGAGCTGGAAACGGCGTTACAGGAATTGGTCGGTTCCGGCCTTGCAAGTGCCGACAGCTTTACAGGGCTGCGTAGCCTGATCACCCCGGCGGCGAAACGCTCATCGCGCAACAGCCGGCGCGGCCATGCGCCGATTTCCACCAGCATGGCGCATGCCGGGCGCTGGGCGCTGTTACGCAGGGGCAATGCCGAAGTAGACGACGTGCAACGGCTGGAACACGTCGCCCGCACCCTGCTAAGACGCTACGGTGTGATCTGCTGGCGGCTGCTGGAGCGCGAAAGTGATGTGCTGCCACCTTGGCGTGAGCTGCTGCGCTGCTGCCACCGGCTTGAGGCACGCGGCGAGATTCGCGGCGGGCGCTTCATCGCCGGCTTGGCTGGGGAGCAGTTCGCCCTGCCGGAAGCGGTCGGGCTGCTGCGCCAGGTGCGCCGGCGCGAGATGGAGGGCGCGCTGGTGGTGGTCAGCGCCAGTGACCCGCTGAACCTGATCGGGTCGCTGCTGCCCGGAGCGAAGGTGCCGGCGGCCGGTGGCAATCGTGTGTTGTACCACGATGGCGTGCCGGTGGCAGTGCGAATTGCCAACCGGTACACCTACCTGGTGCAAGCGACGAATGAAGAGCAGCAACGGTGGCGGCAGAAACTGCTGCGCGAATGATTTTCGATACCCCGATTTTCATGTTCAGCGCCGCGCAACCGGGCTATGGTCGGGGTTTGCCCCAGGCCCTGAGCCTGACCGCGCCATCGTAAGGACCCCGTATGAGCCTGTCACTTCTCAGTCGCTATGCCGTGTTTGCCGCCTGTGTTCTGTTCACCGTGGCGAGCCTGCCGTTCCTGAACCATGAATGGCTGTGGCCGTTCACACTGATTACGGCCGTGCTCAGCCTGATCGGCTTGTTCGACCTGCTGCAGCAACGCCACGCGGTACGCCGCAACTACCCGATACTGGGCAACATCCGCTACCTGGTCGAGGGTATTCGCCCGGAGATCCGCCAGTACCTGCTGGAAGCCGACAGCGATGCCCTGCCCTTCTCCCGCGCCCAGCGCTCGCTGGTGTACGCGCGGGCCAAGAACGAAGCGTCGGACAAGCCCTTCGGTACGCTGATCGACGTGTACGAGTCTGGCTTCGAGTTCATCGGCCACTCCATGCGCCCGGCGCCGCTGGCCGACCCCGCAAGCTTCCGGATCATCATTGGCGGACCGCAGTGCAGCCAGCCCTATTCGGCATCGATCTTCAACATTTCCGCCATGAGCTTTGGCTCGCTGAGTGCCAATGCCATCCGCGCGCTCAACCAAGGGGCCAAGCTGGGCAACTTCCACCATGACACCGGCGAAGGCAGCATCAGCCCCTACCACCGCGAACACGGCGGCGACCTGGTGTGGGAGCTGGGCAGCGGCTACTTCGGCTGCCGCACAGCGGACGGGCGCTTCGACCCCGAACGTTTTGCCGCCCAGGCGCGCAGCCCGCAGGTGCGGATGATCGAGATCAAGATGAGCCAGGGCGCCAAGCCCGGCCACGGCGGCATCCTGCCCAAGCACAAGGTTACCCGGGAAATTGCCGAGACCCGCGGCATTCTCATGGGTGAGGACTGCATCTCGCCCTCTCGCCACAGCGCGTTCTCCAACCCCATCGAGATGATGCAGTTCATCGCCAGGCTGCGTGAGCTGTCGGGCGGCAAGCCGGTGGGCTTCAAGTTCTGCCTGGGCCACCCGTGGGAATTCATGGGCATCGCCAAGGCCATGCTGGAAACAGGCATCCTGCCCGACTTCATCGTGGTCGATGGCAAGGAAGGTGGTACCGGTGCCGCACCGGTGGAGTTCACCGACCATATCGGTGTGCCGCTACGCGAAGGGCTGCTGTTCGTGCACAACACCCTGGTCGGCCTGAACCTGCGCGACAAGATCAAGCTCGGCGCCAGCGGCAAGATCGTCAGCGCCTTCGACATCGCCAGCGTGCTGGCCATCGGTGCCGACTGGGCCAACTCTGCTCGCGGCTTCATGTTCGCCATCGGCTGCATCCAGTCGCAGAGTTGCCATACCAACAAATGCCCTACTGGCGTGGCCACACAAGACCCGTTGCGCCAGCGTGCGCTGGTGGTCCCGGACAAAGCCCAGCGGGTCGTGAACTTCCACCACAACACCTTGCGCGCCCTGGCAGAAATGCTCGCAGCCGCCGGCCTGGAACACCCCGCGCAACTGGAAGCCAAGCACTTGGTGCGGCGCGTGTCGGCTACCGAAATCAAGCTGTTCTCGCAGATGCATGTGTTTTTGAAACCGGGGGAGTTGCTGACTGGCGAGGTGGACGGGCAGTTCTATTCGCGGATGTGGCAGCTGGCGCGGGCGGACAGCTTTGAGCCGCACAGTGAGGTGGCGGCCTGATAGAACCCTGGGGCTGCTGCGCAGCCCTTTCGCGACACAAGGCCGCTCCTACCGGGATACGCTATCTGCTGTTGTGTCGCGAAAGGGCCGCAAAGCGGCCCCGACTATCTCACATCAGGAAGCGTTACCGGCTACACCCTGTAGTTCTTTCGGCGCCAGGCGGAACGCGTAGTACAGCACCGTCAGCAGCACCAGGAACGCCGGGCCAATATACAGAGCCACACGGGTATCCTCGAAGTACGCCATCAAGCCAACCACCAGCACCAGGAAGCCCAGCGCCAGGTAGGAGCTGAGCGGCCACAGCCACATGCGGTACTTCAAGCCCTTGCGCTCGGTGGCCGACAGCCCGGCGCGGAACTTGAGCTGCGCCAGCAGGATCATCACCCAGGTCCAGATCGCGCCGAAGGTAGCGATCGACGTCACCCAGACAAACACCTTCTCTGGCACCAGGTAGTTGGCCAGCACACCCAGCAGCAAGGCACCGATGGACAGCAGCAGCGCATTGCGTGGCACACCGTTTTTCGAAGTACGGGCAAAGACGGCCGGCGCCTGGCCATTTTGCGCCAGGCTGTAGAGCATGCGCCCGGTGCTGAAGATACCGCCGTTGCAGGACGACAGGGCGGCAGTGATCACCACGAAATTGATGATGCCGGCGGCAGTCTTGATACCCAGGCGCTCGAAGGTCATGACGAACGGGCTACCCTGGCTGCCGATTTCATTCCACGGGTAGATCGACAGGATCACGAACAAGGCACCTACGTAGAACAGCAGAATGCGCCAGAACACCGAGCCAATGGCCTGCGGGATGGTTTTTTGCGGGTTGCGGGCTTCGCCGGCAGTCAGGCCGATCATTTCCACGCCCAGGTAGGCGAACATCACCATCTGCAGCGACATCAGCACACCGGTCACGCCATTGGGCATGAACCCGCCATTGCTCCATAGGTTGGAGATACCGACTGCCACACCGTCGTTGCCCAGGCCGAAGGCGATGATGCCGATGCCGCCCAGGACCATGGCGATGATGGTGACGATCTTGATCAGGGCAAACCAGAATTCGAACTCGCCGAAAGCCTTGACCGCAACCAGGTTCACCGCGCCCATGCTGCCCAGCGCCGCCAGCGCCCAGATCCAGCGTGGCACGTCCGGGAACCAGATGCCCATGTAGATAGCCACGGCGGTGATTTCCGCGACGCAGGTCACCAGCCACAGGAACCAGTAGTTCCAACCGGTCAGAAAACCCGCCAACGGGCCAAGGTAGTCCTGGGCATAGCGGCTGAATGACCCGGCGACAGGGTTGTGCACGGCCATCTCGCCGAGGGCACGCATGATCACCAGGATCGCCAGGCCACCGATGATGTAGGAAAGCATGATCGCGGGGCCGGCCATCTCAATGGCTTTGGCCGAACCGAGGAAAAGACCGACGCCGATACAGGCGCCCAGCGCCATCAGACGAATGTGCCGTTCGCCCAGTTCACGCTTGAGCGGGCCGCCTTGTGCGGTCTCGCCATGGGCAGGGTGGTTGCCGACGGGCATAGCAATACAACCTCATTTTGTTATTGGATTAGACCTTCGTGCAGCGCCGGCCATGCCGATAGGCGTGGCGTTGGCTTGCCAGGCTGGCCTTGTGGGCCGGCCCGTGTGCCGGTGTAGAGCGGCCCGGCAGGGCGAAGGGGCCGAGCAGTATAGGAAGCTCGCTGTAGGGCTTTTCACTATAAATAACCAAAAATTTGGAGAGAAACCCGCAGGCCTATCGCTATCTCCTGCCTCACCCCAGCTACCCTAGCAACTTAGTTGTCCGAAGAAACCCACACCAAAGGCGCATATCCCACATGAGGTTTCTGCACTTTCTACAAATTTTTCACCTACTGCCTTCAACGTCTAAGCTTCAGACAAGCAAGACGAAAATACCTGGCCGGATTGAAGACTATGGGCGCACTGTGGCAATCGGAACCATCCAGAACGGAAGCACCCGAAACACCTCTGGCCGACACGCCGCAGCCAAAGTCCCCACGTCAGCGTCGGCTTTGGTGGCGGCTGATCCTGCTGATCCTGCTGGTGGCGATAATCGCCATCGGCTTTGCCGCCTATGACGAGTTCCGTACGTCCGACCTGCAGTCCCGCGAGTTCAGCAAGCTGGCAAGCACCCTTACCTATTCACTGCAGCCGGGGCCCAGTGACTCCATCGTCTACCCTGGCGAGGGACCGTTCGACAAACGCCTGGGCTATAGCGCGCTGGGCGAGTTCCTGCCGCGCCTGCTCAAGCGCGACTACCTGATCAGCGAGCAGGTAAGGTTTTCGCCTGCCTTGATGAACTACGTGGATCACGGCCTGTTCGCGCCCTACATCGAGAAAATCCAGGCCGGATTGTCGATCACCGATTGCCGCGGCGACACGCTGTACCAGTACAACTATCCGCAATATCTGTATCCGAACTTCGCCGCAATCCCTCCGGTGATGGTCAACAGCCTGCTGTTCATCGAAAACCGCGACCTGCTGGACCCGAAGGATCCGAAAAACAACCCGGCAGTCGATTGGCCGCGCTTCGCCAAGGCCGCCTACAGCCAGGTGGCCAAATACCTGGCCTTGCCCGGCCAGTCCGCCGGTGGCAGCACGCTGGCCACGCAGCTGGAGAAATACCGCCATTCACCGGACGGCCTGACTGTTTCCGGTACCGAAAAGATCCGCCAGATGATTTCCGCCAGCGTGCGCGCCTACCAGGGCGGGCCAGATACCACCGAGGCACGCCAGCGCATCGTGCGCGACTACCTCAACAGCGTGCCGCTGTCGGCGGTGCCCGGCCATGGTGAAGTGCATGGCATGGCCGAAGGCCTGCGTGTGTGGTACGGCGCCGATTTCGACCAGGTCAACCAGGCCCTCACCTCGACCGCGACAGACCCCGAAAGCATGGCCGCACGTGGTTTGGCATTGCGCCAAGTGCTGTCGTTGATGATCGCCCAGCGCCGCCCCTCGCATTATCTGACCAAGGGCCGCGTCGAACTGGCCGAGCTCACTGATTCGCACATCCGCGTGCTCGCTGCCAACGGCATCATCGAGCGCGCCCTGGCCGACGCGGCGTTGGCCAGCAAGGCGCTGTACCGCGACTGGGTGGCACAGCCAACCATCGTTCCGATCATCACCAACAAAGGCATCAGCCTGGCCCGCAACCGCCTGTCAGGCATGCTCAACCGCCCGCTGTATGACCTGGACCGCCTCGACCTCTCGGCAACGAGCACCTTGCAGGCCGATCTTCAGCTTCAGGTCAGCCAGTACCTGAAGAACCTCTCCGACCCTGAATTCGCTGCGCAGATCGGCCTGATCGGTGAGCGCCTGCTGACCAGCAAGACCACCGACCAGGTGCGCTACAGCTTCACCTTGTTCGAACGCACCGCCGATGGCTCAAGGGTGCGGGTGCAGACTGACAGCACCGACCAGCCCTTCGACATCAACGAAGGCAGCAAGCTTGAGCTGGGCTCAACGGCCAAGCTGCGAGTGCTCACCACCTATCTGCAGATCATCGCCGAACTGCACGACAAGTACGCCGGCATGCCAGCCGCAGAGCTGAAGAAGGTCGAGGTCGCCGAGCTCGATCGCATCACCCAATGGTCACTGGAATGGCTGGCGCTGAACAGCAAGAACCAGAGCCTGGATGCCATGCTCGACGCAGCCCTGGAGCGCAAGTACTCGGCCAATACCGGCGAAGCATTCTTCACCGGCGGCGGCATGCACGTGTTCAACAACTTCCGCAAGGAGGACAACAGCCGCAACCCGACCCTCAAGGAAGCCCTGCGCGAGTCGATAAACCTGCCCTTCATTCGCCTGATGCGCGACGTGGTGCGCTATGTGACCTACCAGCAGCCATTCAACCGCGTGCCGCTGCTCAAGGACGATTCGGACCCGCGCCGCCAGGAGTACCTGGCACGTTTTGCCGACAAGGAAGGCACCAGCTACCTGATGCGCTTCTGGCGGAAGTACCAGCGCAAAACCTCGCAGCAACGCCTGGATACCTTCCTCGACAGCATGCGCGTCACACCGCAGCGCCTGGCCGCAGTTCACCGCTATCTGTTCCCGGCAGCTGGCCAGGAAACCTTCAATGCATTTGTCCGCGCGCACATCAAGGAAGACAAGATCGCCCTGAGCAGACT
This sequence comes from Pseudomonas putida, assembly GCF_016406145.1. Lineage (NCBI taxonomy): Bacteria > Pseudomonadati > Pseudomonadota > Gammaproteobacteria > Pseudomonadales > Pseudomonadaceae > Pseudomonas > Pseudomonas putida. The sequence goes on along the minus strand of NZ_CP066306.1, from coordinate 1,197,377 downwards.
TACCGATGGCCGTCTGGCAGAGATGTACGAGGCCTACGGCCCAGGCAAATATGACCTGCCTGATCAAGGCTATATCGCCAAGGTTCACCCGCTGGACCTGTGGCTGCTCGGCTACCTGCTGAAGAACCCGAGCGCCTCACTCACAGAGATGGTCAATGCCAGCCGCTTCGAGCGTCAGGAAGTCTATGGCTGGCTGTTCAAGAGCCGCCACCAGGGTGCCCGGGACAGCCGTATCCGCACCATGGTGGAAATCGAAGCCTTCCTCGATATCCACCAGCGCTGGAAGAGCGTGGGTTACCCCTTCGATCACCTGGTGCCGTCGCTGGCCACCGCCATCGGCAGCTCCGGCGACCGTCCTGCGGCTCTTTCCGAACTGGTCGGCATCATTCAGAACGACGGTGTGCGCCTGCCCACGCTGCGCATCGATACGCTGCACTTCGCCGCCGATACGCCCTACGAAACCAGGCTGAACAGCGACCCCGACCGTGGCCAGCGAATTCTTCCGGTAGCAGTGGCCCGGGCACTCAAAGGTGCCATGTCGCAAGTGGTCGACGCAGGTACGGCGCGGCGTATTTCCGGCAGCTTCAAGCTGCAGGACGGCACCCCGCTGGTGATGGGCGGCAAGACCGGCACAGGCGACAACCGCATCGAAAGCTTCGGCGCAGGTGGCCGGTTGATCGGCTCGCGCTCGCTGAACCGCACCGCCACCTTCGTGTTCTTCCTCGGCGACAACCACTTCGGCACGCTGACCGCCTTCGTGCCCGGGCGCTCCGCGGAGGCGTTCAAGTTCACCTCGGCGCTGCCTGTGCAGGTGCTCAAGGGGATGGCGCCCATCCTCATGCCGTACCTTGAACCTGGCAATCCGAACGCGTGCAAACCGCCGCAGGTTGCGATGCTCCCAAGTGACCCATCTAAAATTTAAATGATAATCATCGGCATTTGACCGCTTGTGTTTAGATATATCTTGAGTAATATCTTGCGATATATCTAAACACACGGAGCCTCACTGCCATGCGTGAACATTCCGCCCACGACCCTTTCGAACGCCGCCCCGGCCGGGGTGAACGCGGACCAAGGGTATTCGCTCCCGGCGACCTCAAACTGTTGATGCTGTCGCTGCTGGCCGAGCAACCTGGCCACGGCTATGACCTGATCCGCCAGATCGAGAACCTGTTCGATGGCAGCTACACGCCCAGCCCCGGGGTCATCTACCCCACCCTCAACTTTCTCGAGGAAGCAGAGCTGATCAGCGGCCAGGTGCAAGGTAGCAAACGCCTCTACGCCATTACCCAGGCCGGCCGTACCGCCTTGGCTGAACAAGCCGTGGCGCTGGACGGCGTGCGCATGCGCATCGAAGTCAGCAAGCGCGCCCTGCGTGGCCACGACCGTCCGCCAGAAATTCACGAAGCGGTCGGCAACCTGCGCCATGCCCTGCACATGCACAGCGGCCGCTGGGCGCCGGACGAAATCGAACGGGTCCGCACCCTGCTCAACGACACTGCCAAGGCCATCGCCGCCGGGCCGGCCGCCCCTGCTAAGGAGAACCTCCATGAGTGACACCATCCACCGCGTCAATCACGAAATCCGCCAGCGCCGCCTGCAGGTACTGCGGGTTACCGACCTCACCCCGCGCATGCGCCGCATCACCCTCGCGGGCTCCGAGCTGGAAGGCTTCACCAGCCTGGGCAGTGACGACCACATCAAACTGCTGTTCGCCGAAACCGCCGAACAACAGCAGGCCATCGACGCCCGCAATATGGGCCGCGACGGCGGAGCGCGGCCTACCATGCGCGAATACACGCCGCGGCGCATCGACCTGGTCAACCAAGAACTGGACATCGATTTCGTCCTGCACGGCGATGGCCCTGCATCAACCTGGGCTGCACAGGCTGAACCGGGGCAGACGCTGATCATTGCCGGGCCACGGGCTTCGATGGTGGTCCCGGATATCTTCGACAGCTACCTGCTCATTGGTGACGAAACAGCCATTCCGGCCATCGGGCGACGCCTTGAAGAACTGCCGGCAGGCCGGCGGGTGCTGGCGGTCATCCAGATCGAGGATGAGCAGGAGCGCCAACCTCTGCCGAGCAAGGCTGAAGTGGAAGTCATCTGGGTGAAGCGGGATGAGGATTTACTGGCGCTGGTGCAGGGGTTGAACTTGCCTGAGGGCAAGCTGTACAGCTGGGTGGCACTGGAGAAATCGCTGACCCGGCAGACCAAGGCGCTGCTGCTGGAGAAAGGTGCGCCGGAAGATGCCCTCAAAGCGGCTGCCTACTGGCGGGCAGAAGGGACAGCGGACGACGAGTGATGTGCGTCGTCAGGCCCGGTCCTTTCGCGGTTTTACCCGCGAAGGGGCCTGTACAGGCCGAGCAAGCCGCCGCCCGCGCCAGCGATCGAGCCCAAGTAGTACCAGCGCAATTGCCCAGAACCCCGCCAGTACGCCCAAGGCATTGAGCATGACCTGCCCGTAGCCAAGGCTTGCAACGTCGATGAACGGATACGGGTAGACCCCGATCTCACTCCCCCGCCACAGTGCGTAGCCGAAATACACCGCCGGGTACAGCGCCCACGGCCCCAGATGCCAGAGCCGCAAATGCCCCTTGGGCACGGCGAACCACCAATACACAACGTAAAGGGCCGGCATCACGTCGTGCAGCAGTTCGTCCGCCAGCCATTGCCAACCCTCGGGTTGCCACAGATGCCGCAGCAGCACGCTGTAGGCCAGTGCCACCAGCACGATGCTGGCGGCCACAGCGGAACTTACCGAGGGCGAAAGGAAGAAGCGTTTCGCGCCCGATTCTCGCCCGAACGCCGCATAGCTGAGCACCGTCGCCACCAAGGTATTGGTCAACACCGTGAAATAGCCGAACACATTGATCAGCCCGCCAATCAGGCTCGCCGCTTCCTGCCAGCGCGCCAGCAGCACCAGGTACACCTGCACAGCAAGGCCCAACCAGCCAAGCACTGCGGCCAGGGTCAGCCAGGGATGACGCGGCATCTCAGGCGTTGCGCTGCAGTTTCACGTAGAGCTGCTCGACTTTCTCCCGAGCCCAGGGCGTCTTGCGCAGGAAGGTCAGGCTCGACTTGATGCTCGGGTCGCTCTTGAAGCAGCGCACATCCACGCGCTCGGCCAGGCCCTGCCATTGGTAGTGCGCCACCAGCTCGGTGAGGATCTGCTCGAGGGTCTTGCCGTGCAGCGCGTTGTGGTTGGCCGTGCTCATGCCAGTACTCCCGCGGATAAAAAGATGCGCACATTACACGAGTGTAGTGAGGAAGGGGACGCAGCAGCACCAATACAAAAACCGCTGGCAAACGGTGAAACCTCTGTGCTGAAATAGTGATGTTATATAGTAACAATACAAAAGCCTCTGCCAAGGACCGCCACTCTCCATGTTGTGCTCTCCCCTACGCCTCTCCCCCCTCGCCGTCGCCCTCTGGCTAGCCTCATCACCCAGCCAGGCTGTGGAACTCGAACCCCAGATCATCACCGCCAACCCACTGGGCAACCGCGAGCTGGCTGCCCCCAGCACCGTGCTCGAAGGCGACGAGCTGCTGCAGCAACAGCACGGTAGCCTGGGCGAAACCCTCAACAAACAGCCCGGCGTCGCCTCCACCTGGTTTGGCCCAGGCGCCAGCCGCCCGGTGATTCGCGGCCTGGACGGTGACCGTATCCGCATCCTGCGTAACGGCGTCGGCGCCCTCGACGCCTCGGCGCTGTCGTACGACCATGCCGTGCCACTGGACCCGGTAACCGTCGAGCGCGTCGAAATCGTCCGTGGCCCCGCCGCCTTGCTCTACGGCGGCAACGCCATCGGTGGGGTGGTCAATACCTTCGACAACCGCATCCCCGACGCGCCCATCGAGGGCATTCACGGTGCCGGTGAACTGCGTTACGGCGGTGCCGATACCACGCGCAGCAGTGCCGGCAAGCTGGAAGCCGGTGACGGCACCTTCGCCCTGCACCTGGATGCCAACAGCCGCCAGTTCAACGACCTGCGCATCCCAGGCTACGCCCGCAGCTCGAAAGTGCGCGACGCTGATGAGCCCGGCAGCAAACACCGCCTGGAAAACAGCGACGGTCGCCAGGATGGCGGCGCAGTGGGCGGTTCCTACCATTGGGATCACGGCTATGCGGGCCTGTCCTACAGCCGCTACGACAGTAACTACGGCTCAGTGGCCGAGTCCGGTGTGCGCCTGGACATGAAGCAGGATCACTACGGCTTCGCCTCCGAACTGCGTGACCTCGAGGGCCCCTTCAGCTCGGTCAAGGTCGATGCCGGTTACACCGATTACGAGCACAGCGAAATCGAAGAAGGCGAAGTGCACACCACCTTCAAGAACAAGGGCTATGAGGCGCGTATCGAGGCCAGGCACCAACCGATCGGCCCGCTGGAAGGCGTGATCGGCGCCCAGGTCAGCCGCAACGAATTCTCGGCACTGGGTGAAGAAGCCTTCGTACCGCACACCGATACCGATAGCCTGGCGTTGTTCATGCTTGAGCAATGGCAGGCCACCGAACGCCTCAACCTGAGCCTGGGTGCGCGCCTGGAACACACCCGCGTCGACCCGGATGCCAAAGGCAACGAAAACTTCGTCGATGCCGACAGCGCCAGCAGCTTCAATGCCTTGAGCCTGTCTTCGGGGGCGGTGTACCAACTCGACCCGGTCTGGGCGCTCGCTGCCAACGTCGGTTACACCGAGCAAATTTGTGCCCCGACCTTCTACGAGCTTTACGCCAACGGCGCCCACGTCGCCACCGGGGCTTATGAAGTCGGTGATGCCAGCCTGAACAAGGAAAAAGCCATCTCCGCCGACCTGGCACTGCGCTTCGACAATGGCACCCACAAGGGCAGCGTCGGGGTGTTCTACAGCCATTTTCGCAACTACATCGGCCTGATCGGCACGGGCAACATGCGAGAGGGCCATGACCACGACCATGGCGACGATGATCATGACCACGATCACGACGATGGGGGTTTCCCTGAGTATCAGTACCAGGGTGTGCGGGCGCGTTTCTACGGCATCGAAGCCCAGGACCGTTGGCAGTTGGTCGAGAACCGCTACGGCAGTTTCGCTCTCGAGCTTTCGGGCGACTACACCCGAGCCAAGAACCTCGACAGCGGCGAGCCGCTGCCGCGCATTGCGCCTTTGCGGCTGAACAGCGGACTGGTCTGGGAGCTGGACCGCTGGCAGGCGCGCGTTGATGTGCAGCATGCCGCGTCGCAGCATCGCAAGCCGGCGAATGAAACCAGTACTGATGGTTACACCACCCTGGGAGCGAGTGTGGGGTATCGCTTCGATATCGGGCAGAGCCAGTGGCTGGCGTTCGTGCGCGGTGAGAACCTGACGGATCAGACCGTGCGTTACGCCAGTTCGATTCTGCGCGATATAGCACCGGCGCCGGGGCGTAGTGTGGAAGTAGGCCTGCGCACGACCTTCTGATCATCAAGGGGGCGCTGTGCGCCCCATTCGCCGGCAAGCCGGCTCCTACAAGGACCGTGCAGAGCTCAAGGGCACCGCTGAACCTGTGGGAGTCAGCTTAACGGCGACGGGCTGCAGAGCAACCCAACTCCCGCACTGTTACCCAGGCTGTAACAATCAACTGCGACAATTTGTCTTTTTTTCTTACAAGTTCCCCTATATCCTCCCCGCCGCAAGCTGAATCGCTTCACTCACCTTACCTGTCGCCATTTCCATCGAAGAGCTAGCTCATCGGTGCGCTTGCCGTTCTTTCGACAATCAAAAGATAGCGCTATCTCATGTTCTCACTGCCCAACATTCGCTACACCGGCACCGCTCTGATTGCCTTGACCGCCTGTTTTTCGTCCACAGCCAGCGCCAGTGAAATGTTCGCCAGCGACTCGCCATGGATGCTTGGTGACTGGGGCGGCACCCGCAGCGAGCTGCTGGAAAAAGGCTACGACTTCACCCTCGGCTACACCGGCGAGATGGGCAGCAACCTGCACGGCGGTTACGACCATGACCGCACCGCGCGGTACAGCGACCAGTTCACCTTCGGCAGCCACCTGGACCTGGAAAAAATCCTGGGCTGGCAAGACACCGAACTGCAGCTGACCATCACCGAACGCCATGGGGACAACATCAGCAACGACCGCATCAACGACCCGCGGGTCGGCGGCTTCACTTCGGCCCAGGAAGTCTGGGGCCGGGGTGAAACCTGGCGGCTGACCCAGATGTGGATCAGGCAGAAATACTTCGATGGCGCCCTGGACGTGAAATTCGGCCGCTTCGGTGAAGGCGAGGACTTCAACAGTTTCCCCTGCGACTTCCAGAACCTGGCCTTCTGCGGCTCGCAAGTAGGCAACTGGGTCGGAGGCATCTGGTACAACTGGCCCGTCAGCCAGTGGGCGCTACGTGTGCGCTACAACATCAACGACGCCCTCTATGCTCAGGTCGGGGTGTTCGAGCAGAACCCCTCCAACCTCGAATCCGGCAACGGTTTCAAACTCAGCGGCAGCGGTACCCAGGGTGCCGTAATACCGGTCGAACTGGTGTGGAGTCCGCAGGTCAATGGCCTGAAAGGGGAATATCGCGCCGGGTACTACTACAGTAATGCCAAGGCACAGGATGTTCTCAAGGACAGCAACGGCCAGCCGGCAGCCATCAGTGGCGCCGCCTACCGCAGCAGTTCGAGCAAGCACGGCCTTTGGATCGGCGCCCAGCAGCAGGTTACCTCGCTGGCCTCCGACCAGTCGCGCGGCCTGAGCCTGTTCGCCAATGCCACAGTGCACGACAAGAAGACCAATGCCATCGACAACTATGTGCAGGCAGGACTGGTATACAAGGGCCCCTTCGATGCCCGCGCCAAGGACGACATCGGTTTCGCCCTCGCTCGCGTGCACGTCAACCCCGCCTACCGCAAGAACGCCCGCCTGGCCAACCAGGCGGCAGGCCACTACGACTACGACAATCCGGGTTTCCTGCCCGTGCAGGACACCGAGTACAGCGCTGAACTCTATTACGGCATTCACCTGGCCGACTGGCTCACGGTGCGCCCGAACCTGCAGTACATCCGCCATCCGGGCGGGGTGTCGCAGGTGGACGACGCCCTGATCGGTGGCCTGAAGATCCAAAGCACTTTCTGACAACCCTTCACCTAACGGAGAACATACGATGAGCACTGACGGTGCCAAGAATGGAAGCCGCTGGCTACCGCGCCTGATGGGCGTACTGCTGTTGCTGATGGGCCTGGCCTTGCTGGCGGGCGGCATCAAGCTCAGCCAGCTCGGCGGGTCGCTGTATTACCTGATTGCCGGTATCGGCTTTGCCGTTTCGGGCGCACTGCTGCTGGCTCAGCGCCGACTTGCCCTGGGCCTGTACGGCCTTGTGCTGCTGGGCAGCACGGTATGGGCACTGCTGGAGGTGGGCCTGGACTGGTGGCAACTGGTGCCGCGCCTGGCCATCTGGTTCGCCATTGGCGTGGTACTGCTGCTGCCGTGGGCACGCCGCCCGCTGACCGGCCCGGCCAACAAGGCCAATACCGCCCTGCTCAGCCTTGCCGTGCTCGCCTCTGGCGCTTGCGCGCTGGGCAGCCAGTTCACCCACCCGGGCGAAGTGTTTGGCGAACTGGGCCGCGACAACAGCGAAATGGGCAGTGCCGCACCCGCCATGCCCGACGGCGACTGGCAAGCCTATGGCCGCACCGAGCATGGTGACCGTTATTCGCCGCTGCGCCAGATCACCCCGCAGAATGCCTACCGCCTGGAAGAAGCCTGGCGCATCCGCACCGGTGACCTGCCAACGGACAACGACCCGGTCGAGTTGACCAACGAAAACACCCCGCTGAAGGCCAACGGCATGCTCTACGCCTGCACCGCCCACAGCAAGGTGCTGGCCCTGGACCCGGACACCGGTGCCGAGATCTGGCGCTACGACCCGCAGATCAAGACCCCGGTGGGTACGTTCAAGGGCTTCGCCCACATGACCTGCCGCGGCGTTTCGTACTATGACGAGAACAGCTACGTCAGCCGCGATGGCAGCCCGGCGCCGAAGGTATCCGACGCAGGCCAAGCTGTCGCCCAAGCCTGCCCGCGCCGCCTCTACCTGCCGACCGCAGACGCCCGCCTGATCGCCATCAATGCCGACAACGGCAAAGTCTGCGAAGGCTTCGCCAACCAGGGCGCGATCGACCTGACTACCGGTATTGGCCCGTTCACAGCCGGCGGTTATTACTCCACCTCGCCGGTGGCGGTCACCCGCAGCCTGGTGATCATCGGCGGCCATGTCACCGACAACGAGTCGACCAACGAGCCTTCCGGCGTGATCCGCGCCTATGACGTGCACGATGGCCACCTGGTCTGGAACTGGGATAGCAACAACCCCGATGACACCCAGCCACTGGCCCCGGGCAAGACCTACAGCCGCAACTCGGCCAACATGTGGTCGTTGGCCAGTGTCGATGAAGACCTGGGCATGGTCTACCTGCCGCTGGGCAACCAGACACCCGACCAGTATGGCGCCAACCGTACCCCGGGTGCGGAGAAGTACAGCGCTGGCGTGGTCGCACTGGACCTTGCCACCGGCAAGGCGCGCTGGAACTACCAGTTCACCCACCACGACCTGTGGGACATGGACGTCGGCAGCCAGCCAACCTTGGTTCACCTGAAGACCAAGGAAGGCGTCAAGCCTGCGATCATCGTACCGACAAAGCAGGGCAGCCTGTACGTGCTCGACCGCCGCGACGGTAGCCCCATCGTGCCGATCCGTGAGATCCCGGTACCGCAAGGTGCGGTCAAGGGTGACCACACTGCACCGACCCAGGCCCGCTCCGACCTCAACCTGCTCGGCCCGGACCTGACCGAACAGGCCATGTGGGGTGCCACACCGTTCGACCAGATGCTGTGCCGCATCCAGTTCCGCGAACTGCGCTATGAGGGCCAGTACACTCCACCGTCCGAGCAAGGCTCGCTGGTCTACCCGGGCAACGTAGGTGTGTTCAACTGGGGCAGCGTCTCGGTCGACCCGGTGCGCCAACTGCTGTTCACCTCGCCCAACTACATGGCCTTCGTGTCGAAGATGGTACCGCGCGAACAGGTTGCCGCCGGCAGCAAGCGCGAAAGCGAAACCAGCGGCGTGCAGCCCAACACTGGCGCGCCTTACGCCGTGATCATGCACCCGTTCATGTCGCCGCTGGGCGTGCCGTGCCAGGCACCGGCCTGGGGTTACGTGGCGGCCATCGACCTGTTCACCAACAAAGTGGTGTGGAAGCGCAAGAACGGCACCACCCGTGACAGCACTCCGATACCGATCGGCATGCCGGTAGGTGTGCCGAGCATGGGCGGCTCGATCGTCACTGCTGGTGGTGTCGGCTTCCTCAGCGGCACTCTGGACCAGTACCTGCGCGCTTATGACGTGAACAACGGCAAGGAACTGTGGAAAGCCCGCCTGCCAGCGGGTGGCCAGGCCACGCCGATGACCTACACCGGCAAGGACGGCAAGCAGTACGTGCTGATCGTCGCCGGCGGCCACGGTTCGCTGGGCACCAAAATGGGCGATTACATCATCGCTTACAAACTCGCCGACTAAGCTACAAGCGGCAAGCTACAAGCTACAAGCGAAAGCGGGGCCTGAGAGGTCCCGCTTTTTTCTTGCAGCTTGAAGCTTGCGACTTGCAGCTTCTAGCTTGAAGCTTGAAACCCATTCCCCCGCGCCCCATCTAAGCACCATAGCCATTCACGCAGGTGCCCCATGAGCGACCAGCAGGATTTTCCGGAACAACCCGACGACAACAGCGATATCGAACACCTTGATGGTCAGGCCCAAACCGGCCATGGCCATGCCCTCGCCCTGCCCGGCCAACAATTGCCGGACAAGGTCTACGTGATTCCGATCCACAACCGCCCGTTCTTCCCAGCACAAGTCCTGCCGGTCATCGTCAACGAAGAGCCTTGGGCCGAGACCCTCGACCTGGTGGCCAAGACACCGGATCACTGCCTGGCGCTGTTCTTCATGGACACCCCCCCCGAAGATCACCGCCATTTCGACACCGCGGCCTTGCCGGAGTACGGCACCCTGGTCAAGGTGCACCATGCCAGCCGCGAAAACGGCAAACTGCAGTTCGTCGCCCAGGGCCTGACTCGGGTACGCATCCGCACCTGGCTCAAGCATCATCGCCCGCCCTATCTGGTCGAAGTCGAATACCCACGCCAGCCAAGCGAGCCGACCGACGAGGTCAAGGCCTACGGTATGGCCCTGATCAATGCGATCAAGGAACTGCTGCCGCTCAACCCGCTGTACAGCGAGGAGCTGAAGAACTACCTCAACCGCTTCAGTCCCAACGACCCATCGCCACTTACCGACTTTGCCGCCGCACTCACCTCGGCCACCGGCAACCAGTTGCAGGAAGTGCTCGATTGCGTGCCCATGCTCAAGCGTATGGAAAAAGTCCTGCCGATGCTGCGCAAAGAAGTCGAAGTCGCGCGCCTGCAGAATGAGATTTCGGCCGAGGTCAACCGGCAGATCGGCGAGCACCAGCGCGAATTCTTCCTCAAGGAACAACTCAAGGTCATCCAGCAGGAGCTTGGCCTGACCAAGGACGACCGCAGTGCCGACCTCGAACAGTTCCAACAGCGCCTGCAAGGCAAGACCCTGCCGGAGCAGGCAAAAAAACGCATCGATGAAGAAATGGCCAAGCTGGCCATTCTTGAAACCGGCTCTCCCGAATACGCCGTCACCCGCAACTATCTGGATTGGGCCAGTGCCCTGCCCTGGGGCGTGTATGGCAAGGACAAGCTCGACCTGAAGCATGCGCGCAAGGTGCTCGACCAGCATCACGCGGGCCTCGATGACATCAAGGAACGCATCTTGGAGTTCCTCGCCGTGGGCGCCTGGAAGGGCGAGATCAGTGGTTCGATCGTACTGCTGGTGGGCCCGCCTGGCGTGGGCAAGACCAGCATCGGCAAGTCCATCGCCGAATCGCTCGGCCGCCCGTTCTACCGGTTCAGCGTTGGCGGCATGCGCGACGAGGCCGAGATCAAGGGGCACCGACGCACCTATATCGGCGCCCAACCAGGCAAGCTGGTGCAGGCCCTGAAGGATGTCGAGGTGATGAACCCGGTGATCATGCTCGACGAGATCGACAAGATGGGCCAGAGCTATCAGGGCGACCCTGCCTCGGCGCTGCTGGAAACGCTGGACCCTGAACAGAACGTCGACTTCCTCGACCATTACCTGGACCTGCGCCTGGACTTGTCCAAGGTGCTGTTCGTGTGTACCGCCAACACGCTGGATTCGATCCCCGGCCCACTGCTCGACCGTATGGAAGTGATCCGCCTGTCCGGCTACATCACCGAAGAGAAACTGGCCATCGCCAAGCGTCACCTGTGGCCCAAACAGCTGGAAAAGGCCGGCGTGGCCAAGACGAGCCTGGCCATCAGCGATAGCGCCCTGCGCGCAGTGATCGAGGGCTATGCCCGCGAAGCCGGCGTACGCCAGCTGGAAAAACAGCTGGGCAAACTGGTGCGCAAGGCCGTGGTCAAGCTCTTGGAAGCCCCGGATGCCAAGCTCAAGATCGGCACCAAAGACCTGGAGGCCGCGCTCGGCATACCAGTGTTCCGCAGTGAACAGGTGCTGGCAGGCAAAGGCGTGATTACCGGCCTTGCCTGGACCAGCATGGGCGGCGCGACATTGCCGATCGAGGCAACCCGCATCCACACCCTGAATCGCGGCTTCAAGCTCACCGGCAAGCTGGGTGACGTGATGAAGGAATCTGCCGAAATCGCCTACAGCTACGTCAGCTCCAACCTCAAGCAATTTGGTGGTGATCCGGCTTTCTTCAACGAAGCCTTCATTCACCTGCACGTGCCAGAAGGCGCCACGCCCAAGGATGGTCCGAGCGCCGGTATCACCATGGCCAGCGCACTGCTGTCGCTGGCCCGTGACCAGGCACCGAAAAAAGGGGTGGCCATGACCGGCGAGCTGACCCTGACCGGGCAGGTGCTGCCGATTGGTGGCGTGCGGGAGAAGGTGATCGCAGCGCGGCGGCAGAAGATCTTCGAACTGATCCTGCCAGAGCCCAACCGCGGGGACTTCGAAGAATTGCCTGAGTACTTGCGTGAAGGGCTGACCGTGCACTTTGCCAAGCGCTTTGCCGACGTGGCTAAAGTGCTGTTCTGACCCGCAAAGGCCTCATCGCCGGCAAGCCGGCGATGAGGCCGGCACTGATAACACAAAACCCGTCTATCATCGGTTATCCTCAGGCCTTCGCCAGCCTCTGGAGCTACCATGACTGTCCCTCGTCTGCTCGTTCCCCTGAGCCTCGTCCTGCTTTCCGCTTGCGCCCAGCAGCCCAGGCAAACCGTCGAACTTGACGCTGAAAGCGAATGCCCCAAGCACCTTCAGGTCGGCCAGCCGCTCACCCTGACCCTGCCCAGTAATCCCTCTACCGGCTACCGCTGGCTGGTGCAGAACCCGGCCTCGAACATCTTGCGCAGCCTCGGCCCCGAGGTCTACAGCGCCCCCGAAGAAGCCGGCATCGTCGGCAGCGCGGGCATGTCCACCTGGCGCTTTGAAGCCCGTGCCGCAGGCGAAGGCCATCTGGTGCTGGTCTATCAGCAGCCTTGGGCCCCGGAAGTTCGGCCGGTACAGACCTTCGATTGCGCGGTTCGGGTCAACTGAACGCACAGCGCTGGTCAGCCGACCATGCATCCTTGGCGCGGTTTGGCTAGAATGCCGGCCCTGCCAATTGTCAGCCGCCTGGATTCACCGTGAGCAAACAACCCGACCGCCTTTTCGCCCAGCCTCTGGAGCAAGTTCCCGACTTCGTGTTCAACGAAGACGTGGTGCGCGTATTCCCGGACATGATCAAGCGCTCGGTGCCCGGTTACCCGACCATCGTCGAGAACCTTGGTGTGCTCGCGGCGCGCTTCGCCCAGCCCAATACCGCCCTGTATGACCTCGGCGCGTCGCTGGGCGCCGTTACCCAGTCGCTGCGCCGCCATGTGCGCAGCGAGGGCTGCCGGGTGATCGCGGTGGACAACTCCGCGGCCATGGTCGAACGTTGCCGCCAGTACCTCACCGCGCAGGACTCGATGTTCCAGGAACTGCTGCCGGTTCAGGTACTGGACGCCGACATACTGGCCCTGCCCTTCGAGCCCGCCTCGGTAGTGGCGATGAACTTCACCCTGCAGTTCATCGCCCCTGAACAGCGCCTGGCGTTGCTCAGCCGCATCCGTCAGGCATTGCTGCCCGGTGGCGCGCTGATCCTCTCGGAAAAACTGCATTTCGCCGATGACCAGGAGCAGAATCTGCTCAATGAACTGCACCTGGACTTCAAGCGTGCCAATGGCTACAGCGAACTGGAAATCGCCCAGAAGCGCAGCGCCATCGAAAACGTGATGAAGCCAGACACCCTGCACACCCACACCGAGCGCCTGCGCGCGGCGGGCTTCAGCAAGGTGGTGCCTTGGTTCCAATGCCTTAATTTCGCCTCGCTGATAGCCCTGCCATGATCGATCTGTCCCCCCTCGTCCGCCGCCTGGCGGGCACCCCACTGGCTTGCTGGTCGCAAGGCCTGCAAGCACAACTTCAAGCCAAGCTGGAGAAAGGCCACGGCGATCTCGAGCGCTGGCGCGGTGCGCTGGACGCCCTGCCGGCACTGCTTCCAAGCGAAATCGACCTGGTCGACGGCCTGCGCCTGGACTGTGACTGCGACGACGGCACCCGCGCGCAGATGCGCCAGGCCCTGATGGGCCTGTCGCCCTGGCGCAAAGGGCCGTTCGACCTGTTCGGCGTACATGTAGACACTGAATGGCGCTCGGACTGGAAGTGGTCGCGCGTGGCTCCGCACCTGGACCTGCAGGGCAAGCGTGTGCTCGATGTCGGTTGCGGCAACGGCTATTACCAATGGCGCATGCTCGGTGCAGGCGCCGACATGGTCATCGGGGTTGACCCCAACTGGCTGTTCTTCTGCCAGTTCCAGGCCGTGCAGCGGTATCTGCCCGACTTGCCGGCCTGGCACCTGCCGTTTGCACTGGAAGAGCTGCCAGCCAACCTGGAAGGTTTCGACACAGTGTTTTCCATGGGGGTGTTCTACCATCGCCGCTCCCCCATCGAGCACCTGCTGGCGCTCAAGGATTGCCTGGTCAAAGGGGGTGAGCTGGTACTGGAGACGCTGGTGGTCGAGGGCGACGAGCAGCAGGTACTGGTGCCCGAAGACCGCTACGCGCAGATGCGCAACGTCTGGTACCTGCCGTCTGTCCCGGCGTTGGAGCGCTGGTTGCGCCGTGCGGGTTTCAGCGATGTGCGCTGCGTGGATGTCAGTGTGACCAGCGTCGAGGAGCAGCGCAGCACCGAATGGATGCGCTACCAATCGCTGGGGGACTTCCTAGACCCGAACGACCACAGCAAGACCATTGAAGGGTTGCCCGCCCCACGCCGCGCAACGCTGTTAGCACGCAAATGAAAAGACCCCACCGGGACTGCGCAGCTCTTGAGGCCTGCGCTGTACCTGTGGGAGCCGGCTTGCCGGCGATGGGCCGCAAAGCGGCCCCAAATCGCATAACTGAATGGCATTAACCCATGGGCCGCCTGCGTACAGCAGCGCAGATGATCAGCGCGAAGCTGCGACGATCAGCGCTTTCATCTCTGCCACCGCCGCCTTGAAACCTACGAACAGCGCATGGGCCACCAAGGCATGGCCAATGTTCAATTCATTGATGCCCTTGATTGCCGCCACCGCCTCGACGTTGTGGTAATGCAGGCCATGGCCGGCATTGACAATCAGCCCCTGAGCAACGCCAAAAGCGACGCCATCGACGATCCGCTTGAGCTCCTCGGCAACTTCAGTCGGCGTTTGGGCATCAGCATAACGGCCGGTGTGCAGCTCGATGGCAGGGGCACCCACGCGGCGGGAGGCTTCGATCTGCCGCTCGTCGGCGTCGATGAACAGCGACACTTCAGCACCAGTGCGCGACAGGCGCTCTACCGCAGCCTTGATCCGTGCCTCCTGGCCAGCCACATCGAGGCCGCCCTCGGTGGTCAGTTCCTGGCGTGTTTCAGGTACCAGACAGATATGCGCCGGGCGAATCTTCTCGGCGAACGCCATCATCTCTTCAGTGACGCCCATCTCGAAGTTCATGCGGGTTTGCAGCACGTCCTTGAGCAGCACCACATCGCGCTCCTGGATGTGCCGGCGGTCTTCGCGCAAGTGCACGGTGATGCCATCGGCGCCTGCCTCTTCGGCATCCAGCGCGGCCTTGACCGGGTCCGGATAGCGTGTGCCACGGGCCTGGCGCAAGGTAGCCACGTGGTCGATGTTGACGCCGAGAAGCATGCGGTTGCTGTGAGTCACGAAAGGCTCTCCTGAAGATTTAGCCCCACAGCATACGACGTGCTCAGCGCTTGCGAAACAGTTCCCGGCTGACCAGC
Source organism: Pseudomonas putida (assembly GCF_016406145.1). Lineage (NCBI taxonomy): Bacteria > Pseudomonadati > Pseudomonadota > Gammaproteobacteria > Pseudomonadales > Pseudomonadaceae > Pseudomonas > Pseudomonas putida. Next base: position 1,181,990 of record NZ_CP066306.1, on the reverse strand, counting down.
GGTTTTGGCCCCAGATGGACCGCCAACGCCTGACGCATCAGGCGCTTGGCCGCGAGCAGGGCACCAGGCGCATCCCAGTCGGCCTGGGCAAGGGCCAACAGTTCGGCACCATTGAACAAGCCGGGCTGAACCAGGTAAACGCGTTCAAGGCCGGCATCGACCTGCAAGCGGTACAGCCCGTCGGCTTCGATCGGCTCGTCGCTGACGTCGTGGTCAAGCGCAAAGGCGTAACCCAGGTCTTCCAGCAGGCGCCATTCGAAGGAGCGCAGCAGTGGCTCCAGAGGGCGCCCGGCCGCCAGGGCCTGCAAGGTCAGGGCGTAATGCTCGAAAAGTTCGGGTTGTGGTGCTTCGGCAGGTAGCAGGCGCATCAGCAGCTCATTGAGGTAAAGGCCGCTAAACAGTGCATCGCCGTGCAGCCAGGCGGCGATGCCCATGCTGTCCAGACGCCCGACGTTCTTAAGCTCACTGCGTCCTCGCAGTTCCACTTCCAGCGGCACGAACGGCCGCACCAGGCTGCCACCCTTGCCCCGTGCTCGGCGCAACACCGCGCGCACGCGCCCCTGCGGCGTGAAGAAGTCCACCAGCGCGCTGGTTTCCTTGTAGGCACGGCTATGCAGCACGTAGGCCGGCTGACCGACAGGTTGTTCCATGAAGTGTGGCCTGAAAGCAGAGCGGCCCGGAGAGATCCGGGCCGCTGGAAGGGTTACAGGTCGCCGTAGCCCAGCGAGCGCAGTGCGCGCTCGTCATCGGACCAGCCGCCTTTGACCTTGACCCAGAGGTTGAGCATGACCTTGGCGTCGAACAGGGTTTCCATGTCCTTGCGCGCATCGGAGCCAATGCGTTTGATGCGCTCGCCCTTGTCGCCAATGATGATCTTCTTCTGGCCGTCACGCTCGACCAGGATCAGCGCATGGATATGCAGCACATGGCCCTGCTGCTTGAACTCCTCGATCTCCACGGTGATCTGGTATGGCAACTCAGCACCCAGCTGGCGCATGATTTTCTCACGCACCAGTTCAGCGGCCAGGAAGCGGCTGCTGCGGTCGGTGATCTGGTCTTCCGGGAAGAAGTGATCGTTTTCCGGCAGGTGCTTGGCAATCAGCGCCTCGAGCGCTTCGAGGTTGTGCCCCTGCTGGGCAGAGATGGGTACGACTTCGGCATTGGGCAGTTGCTCCTGCAGCCACTGCAGGTGCGGGATCAGCTCTGCTTTCTCGTCCATGCGGTCGGTTTTGTTGACTGCAATGATCAGCGGGCCGGTCACGTACTGAACGCGTTCGAGCACCAGTTGGTCCTCATCGGTCCAGCGCGTACGGTCGACCACGAAGATCACCACATCGACGTCTTTCAGGGCCGCCGAGGCATTGCGGTTCATGTAGCGGTTCAAGGCCTTGTCGTTGGCCTTGTGCATGCCGGGGGTGTCGACGTAGATGGCCTGAACATCACCCTCGGTCTTGATGCCGAGCATGTTGTGGCGGGTAGTTTGTGGCTTGCGCGAGGTGATCGCCAGCTTCTGGCCTAGGATATGGTTGAGCAAGGTCGACTTGCCCACGTTGGGGCGGCCGACGATGGCCACGTAACCGCAGCGGGTCGGATTGTTCTCAGTCATTGCCATTCTCCACGCCCAGGGCGATCAATGCGGCGGCGGCGGCGACTTGCTCGGCAATACGCCGGCTAACGCCCTGGCCACGGCTCTTGTTGTTCAGCAGCACCACTTCGCATTCGACGAAGAAGGTACGGCAGTGCGGTTCGCCCTGGATGTCCACCACCTCGTAACGAGGCAGCTCACAGCTACGCGACTGCAGGAACTCCTGCAGGCGGGTTTTCGGGTCTTTGTTGGTGTCGACCAGGGTCAGGCTTTCGAACTCGTCAGTCAGCCAGGCCAACACACGCTCGCGAGCGGTCTGCATGTCGGCATCAAGGTAGATGGCGCCGATCAGGGCTTCGAGGGCATCGGCCAGGATCGACTCGCGGCGGAAACCGCCGCTCTTGAGTTCACCGGAACCCAGGCGCAGGTACTCACCCAGGTCGAAACCGCGAGCGAGCCGGGCCAGGGTCTCGCCCTTGACCAAGCGGGCACGCAAGCGCGACAGCTGGCCTTCGCGGGCCTGCGGGAAGCGCTCGAACAGCGCCTCGCCGGCCACGAAGTTGAGAATGGCATCACCGAGAAACTCCAGGCGCTCATTGTTGCGCCCGGCGTAGCTGCGATGGGTCAGGGCCAGCACCATCTGGTCCTGGTCTTTGAAGGTGTAACCGAGCTTGCGCTCGAGACGGGCAAGGGAAGCACTCATGCAGCCACCCGTTGGTTGTTCAACGCGTTGTTCAAATCAACATCCTGAAAGACTGTTTGGCTGTGGCCCGTCGCGGCGAGCAACGAATCTCTCGATCCCTGAGAACACAGCCTATGTCAGAAATGCATTCGGCGCTGTCTGCTGGACAGCGCCGAAGGGTATCAATGGATCAGGCCGACCCGCGACAGGTTGGGCAAGTGGCTGAGCTTTGGCTCTGGCCAGCTCATCCAGACCGCGAAGGCCTTGCCGACGATGTTCCGGTCCGGAACCATGCCGTGCAGTTCCTTAGGAATGTTCGGGTCATCCCAGTAACGGCTGTCGTTGGAGTTGTCGCGGTTATCGCCCATCATGAAGTAATGGCCGGCCGGCACGGTCCACTGCTGGTCCGGCGGCATGCGATAACGGGTCATTTCCTTGCGGATCAGGTGCTCGGCTTCGCCGAGTTTTTCCTTGAACAGTTCGGCGCTGCCCAGGGTACCTGGCTCGGCGCCAACCAGTTGCTCGGCAACCGGCTGGCCATTGACGAACAGCCGCTTGTCGCTGGTGTAGCGGATCTGGTCGCCAGGCAGGCCCACCACACGCTTGATGTAATTGACGTTCGGGTCGCTTGGGTAGCGGAACACCATCACATCACCGCGTTGCGGGTCACCCACCTCGATGACCTTCTTGTCGATCACCGGCAGGCGAATGCCGTACGAGAACTTGTTCACCAGGATGAAATCGCCCACTTCCAGGGTCGGTTTCATCGACCCCGAGGGGATCTGGAACGGCTCTACCAGGAACGAGCGCAGCACCAGTACGATGAACAGCACCGGGAAGAACGACTTACCGTACTCGACCAGCAGCGGTTCCTTGTTCAGGCGCTCGACCACGGCCATTTCTGGCTGAGTGACGCTACCCTGGTAGTTGGCGACTGCCGCTCGCCGGCGCGGGGCCAGGAACAGCAGGTCGATCAAGCCCAACAGACCGCAAACGGCTACGGCGATGACTAGCAACAGCGGAAAATTTAGCGACATAGGACCTAGCTATCCAACCTGAGCACGGCGAGGAAGGCTTCTTGTGGAATCTCCACGTTGCCCACCTGTTTCATGCGTTTCTTACCGGCCTTCTGCTTCTCCAGCAGCTTTTTCTTACGGCTGACGTCACCACCGTAGCACTTGGCCAGTACGTTCTTTCTGAGCGCCTTGACGGTTGTCCGCGCAATGATCTGGCCGCCAATGGCTGCCTGGATCGCCACATCGAACATCTGCCGAGGGATCAGTTCCTTCATCTTCTCGGTCAACGCACGGCCTTTGTAGGCCGCGTTGTCGCGGTGCACGATCAATGCCAGGGCATCGACCTTGTCGCCGTTGATCAGTACATCCAGCTTGACCAGGTTGGCCGACTGATAGCGATCGAAATGATAGTCCAGCGAAGCATAGCCGCGGCTGGTCGACTTGAGGCGGTCGAAGAAGTCCAGCACCACTTCGTTCATCGGCATGTCATAACGCACCTGCACCTGGCTGCCGAGGAACTGCATGTCGCGCTGTACGCCACGCTTCTCGATGCACAGGGTGATGACGTTGCCCAGATGTTCCTGCGGCACCAGGATGGTCGCGGTGACGATCGGCTCGCGGAAGTCGGTGACAGACGAAACATCAGGCAGCTTCGACGGGTTGTCGACAACGATGGTTTCGCCGGTCTTGAGTTCCAGCTCGTAGATCACGCTCGGAGCCGTGGTGATCAGGTCCAGGTCGTATTCGCGCTCCAGGCGCTCCTGGATGATCTCCATGTGCAGCATGCCCAGGAAGCCGCAACGGAAGCCGAAGCCCAGTGCATCGGAGCTTTCGGGCATGTACTGCAGCGACGAGTCGTTCAGGGTCAGCTTCTGCAGGGCGTCGCGGAAGTCCTCGAAATCGTCGGAGCTGACCGGGAACAGGCCGGCATAAACCTGCGGCTGGATCTTCTTGAAACCTGCCAGCATTTCGACTTCTGGGGTCGAGGACAGGGTCAGTGTGTCACCGACCGGCGCACCATGGATGTCCTTGATGCTGGCAATGATGAAACCTACTTCACCGGCTTTCAGATCAGCGGTCTGGGTATGTTTCGGGGTGAAGACACCCACGCTGTCGACCAGGTGCACCTTGCCGGTGGACTTGACCAGGATCTTGTCGCCCTTCTTGACGCGGCCCTGACGCACGCGCACCAACGAAACCACGCCCAGGTAGTTGTCGAACCAGGAGTCGATGATCAACGCCTGCAGCGGGGCATCGATCTCGCCCACAGGCGCCGGAATGGTGTGGACCAGGCGTTCAAGCACCTCGTCGACGCCCATGCCGCTCTTGGCACTGCACGCCACCGCGTCGGTGGCGTCGATGCCGATGATCTTCTCGATCTCGTCCTTGACCCGATCAGGGTCGGCCTGGGGCAGGTCCATCTTGTTCAGGACCGGCATGACCTCAAGGCCCTGCTCGATGGCGGTATAGCAGTTGGCCACGGACTGGGCTTCGACGCCCTGGCCTGCGTCCACCACCAGCAGCGCACCTTCACAGGCCGCCAGCGAACGCGAGACTTCATAGGTGAAGTCGACGTGGCCGGGGGTATCGATGAAGTTCAGCTGGTAGGTCTTGCCGTCCAGCGCCTTGTAGTGAAGCGTGACGCTGTGGGCCTTGATGGTGATCCCGCGTTCGCGCTCCAGGTCCATGGAATCCAGAACCTGAGCTTCCATTTCGCGTGCCGACAGGCCACCGCACATCTGGATGAAACGGTCGGCCAGCGTCGACTTGCCATGGTCGATGTGGGCGATGATGGAGAAATTGCGGATATGACTCAAATCACTCACGGGTCAACACTCGAAAAGGCTGCGAGCCGGACGCCCGCCGAAAAATAGCCGGGAATTGTACCTCAACCAGCAGGGATATGGGAGATTCCTCTGACGCACGATACAGGCTGACTCCCGCCAAGAATTGTGAACTCTCATGAAAAAGGGCAGCCGAAGCTGCCCTTTGCGACTGGCAAGCCGGCTTATTCAGCAAGCTTGAAGGTGATGAAGCTCGCCCGGCCCTGGCGCAGCACGCGCATGGAGACCGAACGGTTCTTCGGCAGGTCCTTGGCAATTTCGGTGAACTGCTTGGCCGAGGCGATCGCCTGGTTGTTCAAGTGGCTGATAACGTCACCCGGACGCAGGCCAATCATGGCTGCCGGGCCATCCTGGACTTCCTTGATGACAACGCCACCCTTGAGCTCCAGCGACTTCTTCTGCTCGGCGGTCAGGTCAGAGACGGAAACACCCAGGCGGTTGCTGCTGCGCTCTGCGCTGCCATCGGCACCCGTACCGGTACCGATATCGGCATCGTCATCAGGCATCGCACCAATGGTCACATCCAGGTTCTGGCGCTTGCCATTACGGATGATCTCAAGCTTGGCCTTGGCGCCAGCCTTCAGGGTACCTACCAGATGCGGCAGGTCGGCCGACATGACGATCGGCTGGCCGTTCATGCTCAGGATCACGTCGCCCACCTGCAGGCCGCTCTTGGCTGCTGGGCCATCTTCCAGCACCTGCGCCACCAGGGCGCCGGCCGGCTTGTCGAGGCCGAAGGATTCAGCCAGGTCCTTGTTGACCTCCTGAATGACCACGCCCAGCCAGCCGCGGCTGACCTTGCCGTCCTTCTTCAACTGGTTGGAGACATCGATCGCGACATCGATCGGGATGGCGAACGACAGCCCCATGAAACCACCCGAACGGGTGAAGATCTGCGAGTTGATACCCACTACTTCGCCATTCATGTTGAACAGCGGCCCGCCGGAGTTGCCCGGGTTGATGGCCACGTCGGTCTGAATGAAGGGCACGTAGGTGTCATTGGGCAGGGTGCGGCCCTTGGCACTGACGATACCCTTGGTCACCGAATGATCGAAACCGAACGGCGAACCGATGGCCAGTACCCACTCACCTACCTTGAGCTTCTCGGAGTCGCCCAGTTTGACGGTGGGCAGGTTCTTGCCGTCGACCTTGAGCAGGGCCACGTCGGTGCGTGGGTCGGTGCCGACCAGTTTGGCCTGCAGTTCGCTGCGATCCGACAGACGGACGATGATCTCGTCGGCATCGGCAACCACGTGATTGTTGGTCAGCACATAGCCGTCACTGGAAATGATGAAGCCTGAGCCCAGCGACTGGGCCTCGCGCTGGCGGTCACCACGGGGCGAACGCGGCTGTTGCGGCATGTTGCGCTCGAAGAACTCGCGGAACATCGGCGGCAAGCCTTCGAGGTCCGGCATCTGACCGGCAGCAATACGGCGGTCAGGCAGCTTTTGCTTGGTACTGATGTTGACGACGGCCGGCGAGGCCTGCTCGACCAAGGTGGTGAAGTCCGGCAGGGCCTCCTCGGCCTGGGCGCTCAGCACCTGGCCGAGCATCAGCACGGCGGCGAACATCGATAAGTAGGATTTCAAGCGTGGTATTGACATACGGCTCCCGTCACAACGAGCGTAGTTAGCGTAAGACCGCCTGCAAAAGCAGGAAAGGCCAGACTCCAAGAAGCCTGACCTATAGAAAATTTACAGATGGATTGCAAATGACAATGCTTTAATTTCATTTCAGCCGCATGTCCGTGCGCCTTGGCATGAGCCGAAAAAGGGCGCCATTACTGGCGCGCCTGAGCATCCTGTGGCCGCATCGACAATGCGACGCGCTCTGCAGTACCCAGCGGAATTTCGCCGACCACGGTGACCATCACCTTGCCCTTGGGCGTGTTCAGGCGACGTGAAACGGCCGAGGTAGGGCCCAGTTGAGTACGCACATCTGCACTGGCATCTTCCGTGACCGGCTCCAGAAATACCGAGAAGCGCGCCAGCCCGTCGTCGTACATCAGACTGCTGATAGTGCTATTGCGAGAAGGGTCACGCCGTACGGTACTGTTGATCAGCTCGAAACCCGGCGGCAACCAGTCCGAGCGCCAGCCTGCAACGGCCTCGGTCTTGGTGCTGGCCACACGCTCCACCGGTTTACAGGCGGCACTGGCCTTCAAATCGGCATCGGTAGGCAGGTCATCGGTATCAAGGCGCGTCATCTGGAAGCGTTCGAGCAACTGCCCCTTATCGTTGAGCATCAACGAGCGCAGCGGCAGACCGGTCTTGCTGTCCAAGTGCAATTCGAAAGCGTAGCGATGCTGGTCGCGAGGGGTAAGCGTGACAATGACCGCGTCGCGTCCGGCGACCCGTGCCTTGCCTGCTACAGCCAAATCGTACCAGCTCATCAATTTGAGGGGGTCAAGCATGCGCGGTGCGGCATCAGGCAAGTTGCTCACGCCACTAGCCAATGCACCACTGACACATTGCACCTTGCCGTCCACGCGCACGATTTCCTGGGCGGCACCGTCAAGCTGGAGCAGCCGCTCGCTGACCTTGCCGTCCTGAACCCGATGCCAGATGTCGTGGGAGGAAAAGCTGCCGTTTCGTTCGTAAACGAAGGAGCCCTGGTAACTCTGCTTTTGTTCGGCCTGTGCCAGCTTGTTCAACCATTCGCTTGCCTCAGGCGACGAATTGGCTGCCAACGCTGGCACCGTCATGCAACTGCCTACAAGCAGCGACAAGAGAGGTAGCGCGCGCATGATCCTCCTTACTTAGCGGTTTTCCAGGCTGGCGGCGCGGGCATACGGCAGGGCAGTTTCAGTACCCTTGAGCGCGGATTCCTGCGCATGCTGACGCAGGTACCCCGGCAGACGCTGATCCCAGCCAGCCTGGTTCTGCAGCACGCCATTGGCCATCGGCCCGGTCGGTTGCTCACTGCTTTCACTATAGCCTGCCAAAACAGCCGGGCCCTGAGTTTGTGGCATGCTCAGGCCTTGCTGGGCAGGTTGTTGCGCAGCCAGCTCAGCGCCGGTGATCTCGTCCTGGTTGTACATGCGCACGCCAGCCAGCACAGCAACGGTGACCGAGGCGGCAACGGCCAGGCGGCCAATACTGCGCCACGGGCCTTGCTTGACCTTGGCCGGTACGGCTTCGTCAGCCAGGGCGGCAGACACCGCCGAGGCGATATCCAGTTTCGGCAGCAACAGCTCCTTGTGCATCGCTGCGCGGGCAACCTGGTAACGCGACCAGGTGGCACGGGTTTCGGCATCGTCGACGGCGCTCAGCACCCGTCGCAATTCCAGTTCGTCCGCTTCGTTATCCATTACCGCGGACAGCGATTCCTGCAAAGCTTCACGACTCATGGCGGTTCCTCTCTTGGCTGTCGCCGCTGTCTCAGGTTTCCTGCAACAACGGCTGCAGGGCTTTGTCTATGGCCTCCCGAGCGCGGAAGATTCGAGAGCGCACGGTACCCACCGGACATTGCATGACACTGGCAATGTCTTCGTAACTCAACCCGTCGAACTCACGCAGGGTCAATGCCGTGCGCAAATCTTCAGGGAGTTGCTGGATTGTGCGATGGACTGTGCCTTCGATTTCATCCCGCAACAGGGAGCGCTCTGGGGACTCGAGATCCTTGAGACCATGATCGCCGTCGTAAAACTCCGCATCCTCGGAGCTCACATCGCTGTCTGGCGGCCGTCTTCCACGGGACACCAGATAGTTCTTCGCCGTGTTGATGGCGATGCGGTACAGCCAGGTATAAAACGCACTGTCACCGCGAAAATTGCCGAGCGCACGGTAGGCCTTGATAAAGGCTTCCTGCGCCACATCCTGGGCCTCGTGGGTATCGTGAACGAACCGCACGATCAACCCGAGAATCTTGTGCTGATACTTCAGCACCAACAGATCGAACGCTCGCCTGTCACCGCGCTGCACGCGCTCTACAAGCTGCTGATCCTCTTCCTGGGTTAGCATGAACACTCCTCAGTGAACTCGAAGGAGCGTTGCATCAGCCATCGTTCAGGCTTGCAAACATAGACTCGGGCTTTTCGCAAAAGTTCTCTCCTCCAAGCAAGTTTCCTGCGGCCCTTGACTGGCTCGCACGGAAGACGCGGCGCGGGCAAGGCCGGCAGCGTCGATAATCAGGTTTCGGATACGCAGGTGTCAGCCCGGATAGAGCCGCCGCCACGCGTCGCCGCGCGAAATGATGGCGCACGGGCAGCCTTCATAGGATTTCCAGCCATGTAGGAAAGTTCCCACGAAGATTGCCCTCACGTCGCAAGTGGCATGGAAATTGGCCACCGCAGGCTGCTATAAAGGCAACCCGGCCTCTATTCACGATAGTTTCACAATGCCATCTACGCGTGACTATTGTGCCGTGCCCCCTCTAAAGATTACTAGTGTCCCGACATGAGCCAACAATTCCAACATGATGTCCTGGTGATCGGCAGCGGCGCAGCCGGTCTCAGCCTGGCACTCAACCTTCCCGCCCACCTGCGCATCGCCGTACTGAGCAAGGGCGACCTGGCCAATGGCTCGACCTTCTGGGCCCAAGGTGGCGTGGCCGCGGTGCTGGACGACACCGATACCGTGCAGTCCCATGTCGAGGACACACTCAACGCCGGTGGCGGCCTTTGCCACGAAGACGCCGTGCGATTCACCGTCGAGCACAGCCGCGAAGCCATTGAGTGGCTGATCGAACAGGGCGTGCCCTTTACCCGCGATGAGCACTCCAGCGTTGACGATGGCGGGTTCGAATTTCACCTGACCCGTGAAGGCGGGCACAGCCACCGACGCATCATCCATGCTGCCGATGCCACGGGCGCGGCCATTTTCACCACGTTGCTTGAGCAAGCCCGCAAACGCCCTAACATCGAACTGCTTGAGCAACGTGTAGCGGTCGACCTGATTACCGAGCGGCGCCTGGGCTTGCCCGGCGAGCGATGCCTGGGCGCCTATGTGCTGAACCGCAACAGTGGTGAGGTGGATACCTTCGGAGCGCGCTTTACAGTGCTTGCCACCGGCGGTGCCGCCAAGGTCTACCTGTATACCAGCAACCCCGATGGCGCCTGCGGCGATGGCATCGCCATGGCCTGGCGCGCCGGCTGTCGGGTTGCCAATCTGGAATTCAACCAGTTCCATCCGACCTGCCTCTACCATCCGCAGGCCAAGAGTTTCCTCATCACTGAAGCCCTGCGCGGCGAAGGCGCCCTGCTGCGCCTGCCCAATGGTGAACGCTTCATGCCGCGCTTCGACCCACGCGAAGAACTCGCACCGCGCGACATCGTGGCCCGGGCCATCGACCATGAGATGAAGCGCCTGGGTGTGGACTGCGTCTACCTGGACATCACGCACAAGCCGGCTGACTTCATAAAAAGCCATTTCCCGACCGTCTATGAGCGCTGCCTGACCTTCGGTATCGACATCACCCGCCAGCCGATCCCGGTAGTGCCCGCCGCCCACTACACCTGTGGCGGGGTGGTGGTCGACGATCGCGGCCATACCGACGTACCGGGCCTGTACGCCATCGGCGAGACCAGCTTCACCGGCCTGCACGGCGCCAATCGCATGGCCAGCAACTCGCTGCTCGAGTGTTTCGTCTACGGCCGTTCCGCTGCCGCGGACATCGAGGCCCGTCTGGCGCAGATTGCCATGCCCAAAGCCCTGCCATGCTGGGATGCCAGCCAGGTCACCGACTCGGATGAGGATGTGATCATCGCGCACAACTGGGACGAACTGCGGCGGTTCATGTGGGACTACGTGGGCATCGTGCGCACGAGCAAGCGCCTGCAGCGTGCCGAGCATCGCGTGCGCCTGCTACTGGACGAAATCGACGAGTTCTACAGCAACTACAAGGTCAGCCGCGACCTGATCGAGCTGCGCAACCTGGCACAGGTGGCGGAGTTGATGATCCGCTCGGCGATGCAGCGCAAGGAAAGCCGCGGGTTGCATTACACCCTGGATTACCCCGGCATGTTGGCTGAGGCCAAGGACACCATACTGAGTCCGGCCTGAAGATCGGTACCCCTTCGCGGTTAAAACCGCAAAGGGGCGACCCGGCACCTGCCTAGCGGGTCGCGACCTCAGCCCACCTGCGCCGGCTGAATTTGAGCCGTACCCGCAGACGCCGATGCTGATCCGCCCCCAGGGCATCCCCGGCAACGCATTGGCTCTCGCACAGCCAGTGCCCAGGCCTTGCGAACCGCACTACCACCAGGCCCGGCAGCGCCACGCTGTCGCGACACAGTCGCACCGCCTGCCAGCCCCCCGCACGGCTGAAAAGCTGCCAGCCAGAAGCATCCCGACGCAGGCCAGTGACGGCTTGAGCATGGGTCAGCAGTATGCGTCGGGGGATCACCCACCCGGCATGGGCCAGACAAGCGACTGAGGCAGGAAGGGAAAACCACCAAGGCAGTGCACCCAGCCACAAGGCAAGCAACGCCAGCACATGGCAGATCAGGTAGGCCGTCAGCAGCAGGCGCGAGCCCTGCCAACGGCACTCGAAACACTCACTTGGGCTGGACACGGTCCAGAATGATGCGGACCATGCGCTGTAGCTCCGGGTCTTCGGACTCGGTACGCTCCATGAACCAGCCGAACATGTCCTGATCCTCACAGCTCAACAGGCGAACGTAGAGTTCGCGGTCGGCTTCGCTCAGGGTCGGGTAGACCTCCTGGGTGAAAGGCACCAGCAGTACGTCGAGTTCAAGCATGCCGCGGCGGCTGTGCCAGAAAAGCCGGTTGAGTTCAGTTTGTTCGACCATGGGGCCCTCCTCAAATGGGCGGCCAGTATACAGCCAGGCGCACGAAGCGGCACGAGGCGTTGGTCTAGTCACCTACCTATTTTGTTACTGGCGTTCTATGATGGCCGCCAGTCTTTAGCCACCGCGATCCCCCATGGCCGATTCCGCTTTCTACAGCCCTCTGTCCCACGAGGGCATCCTCGCCGTCCGCGGCTCCGACGCCGGCAAGTTCCTGCAGGGCCAGTTGACCTGCAACATCAACTACCTCAGCCCCGAGCAAGCAAGCCTGGGCGCCCGCTGCATGGTCAAGGGGCGCATGCAGTCGAGCTTCCGCATCCTGCCCGAAGGCAACGGCTACCTGCTGGCCATGGCCAGAGAACTGCTCGAGGCACAGCTGGCCGACCTGAAAAAATACGCCGTGTTTTCCAAGGCCACGCTCAGCGACGAAAGCGCCGCCTGGGCGCGTTTCGGCCTGCAGGGCGGTGATGCGGCGCTGCGGGCCTTGGGTTTGAAGGTGCCGACCAGCGCTGGCGCCACCGAACGCCATGAAGGCCTGATCGCCGTGGCCGTTTCTGAGGGTCGCGTGGAACTTTGGGTTCCGGCGGACGCCGCCGCCAGCGTGCGTGAAAAACTGGCAACCGCATTGCCTGAAGGGCCTCTCAACGACTGGCTGCTGGGGCAGATCCGTGCTGGCATCGGCCAGGTCATGGGCCCGACCCGTGAGCTGTTCATCCCGCAGATGATCAATTTGCAGGCGCTCGATGGCGTGAGTTTCAAAAAGGGCTGTTACACCGGCCAGGAAATCGTTGCGCGCATGCAGTACCTGGGCAAGCTCAAGCGACGTCAGTACCGCTTGCTGCTGGACCAGCAGGATATTCCTGCCCCGGGTGCGCAAATCTTCTCGCCGACCCATGGTTCATCGGTTGGCGAAGTGGTCATTGCGGCCACCACGGGCCAGAGCTGCGAACTGCTTGCGGTACTCGGTGCCGAGGCCGTGGAAGACGACAACCTGCACCTGGGCAGCCTGCAAGGCCCACGCCTGAGGGTTTCGAGCCTGCCTTACGAACTGGATCGCGACCGGGAAATCCAGCGCTGACCAGCCCGCCACCCCTGCTGTAGAGAAGTACATGAACAAGCTGGCCGAGATGGTTCAAGCACAGTTGCTGGCTGCCATCGCCAACGATGACCTGGTTCTGCCTACCCTTCCGGAAGTTGCCCTGAGCATCCGCGAGGCCGCCGAGGACACGGAAATCAGCGTTGCTGCCCTGAGCAAGGTGATTGGCCGCGATGCGGCCCTCTCCGCCCGCCTGATCAAGGTGGTGAACAGCCCACTGCTGCGGGCGGCGATCGAGGTCACCGACCTGCACACGGCCATCACCCGCCTGGGTATCAACTACAGCTGCAACCTGGCCATCGGCCTGGTGATTGAGCAGATCTTCCATGCACGCTCACCGGCAGTTGAGCAAAAATTAAGGGATATCTGGGCAAACAGCCTCGAAGTTGCGGGCATCAGCTATGAAATCTGCCGCCGCTTTACTCACCTCAAGCCTGACCAGGCCACCCTCGGCGGCCTGGTCAACCAGATCGGCGCGCTGCCAGTACTGATCTACGCCGAAGAGCACAATGAACTGCTCTCCGACCCGGTCTGCCTGCACTACGTGATCGAGCAGATCCAGCCTGTGCTGGGCGACAAGATCCTTTCGTCATGGGAATTCCCCGAGCAACTGGTGAATTTGCCAAGCCAGGTGCAGGACCTGGACCGGCGCACTGACAAAGTCGACTACATCGACGTGGTGCAGATTGCCCGCTGCCTAAGCCAGCGCGGACGCAGCAGACCGTTGGCGGCATTGCCCGCCTACCGGCACCTGGGGTTGCCGTTTGGCACGGAGCTGGAGATTGGCGAACTGCTGGAAGCGCGGAGCATGCTGCGCTAGCCAGCGCCCTGCCCGCCAAAGGTTCTACGCAGGCAAGAACTCAGTCAGCGATAAAACTCACACGTACTTTCAACCCCCCATTCTCACCGTCATGCAGACTGATCTGCGCCAGGTGCGCGCGACAGATCTCACCGACAATCGCCAACCCCAAGCCAGTCCCCTGGGCACTGCGGCGATAGAAACGCTCGAACACCCGTTCGCGCTCATCTTCGGGAATACCGGAACCATCATCTTCGACCTCCAGTACCGCTGGCGCCAAGACCCGCAAGATCACATTACCGCCCGCGGGAGTATGTGCCAGAGCGTTGTCCACCAGGTTGCTGAGCAACTCATTGAGCAAGGTCGGCTCCCCCTTGAGCCATACCGGCGCCGTGGCCTCCAGCGCCAAGGCCACACCCCGTTTATGTGCCAGGGGTGCCATGGCCATGCCCAGCTCGCGGGCCAGCTGGCTGAGGTCCAGGCGCTGAGCGCCACCTTCGGCGATTGCCCGAGCGCCATTCTCCACCCGTGCCAACGATAAAAGCTGGTTGGCCAGATGGGTCAGCCTGTCAGTGCCTTGGGCGGCAGACTCCAGCGTCTGGTGCCACTCTTCGGGCTGCTTCGAGCGCAAGCCCAATTCGACCCGTGCCTTGAGCGCTGCCAAAGGCGTGCGCAGTTCGTGGGCGGCCTCGGCAATGAACTGCGCCTGGCGCTCGAACTGCCCTCGCAAGCGTTCGGTGAAGTGATTCAAGGCACGCACCAGCGGGTCAAGCTCACGCTGCACCTGCACCAGCGGCAGCGCGCGCAGGTCATCCGGCTGGCGATCTTCCACGGCTTTGCGCAGACGCTCCAGCGGGCGCAGCGCCGCACTCACTGCGAACCAGACCATCCCCAATGCCCCCAGCGCCAGCATGCCCAGGCGCAGCAGGGTATCGGCCATCAGCCCGCGGGCCATCCTCACCCGCGCCTCCTCCGTCTCGGCCACACGAATTTCAGCCATGCCGTTCATGTTCGGCTCGCTGACCGCCTTGAGCAGACTGACCACGCGCACGTCCTGCCCGAGGTAGGTGGCGTTGTAGAAGCGCGCCAGCGCCGGGTAATCGTCGGTACGCGGTGTGCCCGGCGGGGGTGGCGGCAGGTTCTCGTAGCCCGAGATCAGTTTCTGGTTTATGTCCAGCACCTGGTAGTAAATGCGCCCGGCACTGTCGTAGGCAAACGTGTCCAGCGCCACGTAGGGCACGTCCGCGCTGAGCGTGCCGTCTCGCTGGGACAGGCCGGCAGCGATGGTCCGCGCCGATGCCAGCAAGGTCCGGTCATAGGCGGTATCGGCAGCCTCGCGGCCATTCCAGTAGGCGCTCAGGCCGCTGGCCAGCATCAGCACTACCAGCAACAGCGCCAGGTTGCCCAGCAAGCGCCCGCGCAGGCTGCCATTGTCACGCATCACGGTGCTCGAGCAGGTAGCCCAGGCCGCGGAACGTGACAATGGCCACCGACTGGCCGTCGAGCTTCTTGCGCAGGCGGTGGATGTAGATTTCGATGGCGTCGGGGCTGGCCTCTTCGTCCAGGCCGAAGACCTGGGCGGCCAATTGCTCCTTGCTCATCACTCGGCCGGGGCGTGCGATCAGCGCCTCGAGTACGCTCTGCTCACGGGAGGTCAGGGTCAGGTTGTCCTCGCCCAGGGCGAACCGCCGGGTATCAAGGTCATACACCAGCGGGCCGCAGCGCTGCTGGCGCTCACCACCGAGCACGCTACGCCGCAGCAAGGCCTTGACCCGTGCTTCCAGTTCGGTCAGCTCAAAGGGTTTCGCCAGATAATCATCGGCGCCAAGGTTCAGGCCATGCACCCGGTCCTTCACATCGCTGCGTGCAGTCAGCATCAGCACCGGCAGGGTCTTGCCGCGCCCGCGCAGGCGGGCCAGCACTTCAAAGCCGTCCATGCGTGGCAGGCCCACATCGAGCACGGCAACAGCATACTCCTCGCTGGCCAGGGCCAGATCGGCGGCCACGCCGTCATGCAGCACATCCACGGTCAAACCATGGCTCTTCAGGGCCTGGGCCACGCTTTCGGCCAGTTGTACGTGGTCTTCGACCAGCAGCACACGCATCGGATTCTCCCTGCTCGGGTGGGGCGGTGGCGCGGAGTGTACCGCTGTAGCCCGGTCTGTGAAGCCCCTTGTAACAAACCTTTCAGGCTGAAAGGTTAGCGAAAGGTTCGTTACCTAGCATCGCACCACGGTCGCCCCACGCGCCGAAATAAAGCACCAGCAAGGTGCAACGAATAAGAACAATAACGGAGTCATCCTTGATGCTGTCATCGCAGCCGCAGGCGTTCGCGCCTACCCGTTCCCTTTCCGCACGCCCGTACGCATACGCTTGCGCCTTTGCGCTTGCCGGCGTCGCCCCGATGAGCCAGGCCGCCTTCTTCGAAGACAGCACGGCAACCTTCGAAACCCGCAACATGTACTTCAACCGCGACTTCCGCGACGGCACCAGTGCGCAGCAATCCAAGCGCGAAGAGTGGGCTCAGGGCTTGATGCTCAACTTCGAGTCCGGCTACACCGACGGCCCCGTGGGCTTTGGCCTGGACGCGCTGGGCATGCTCGGCATCAAGCTCGATTCCAGTCCCGACCGCGCCGATACCGGCCTGCTGCCGACCCACGATGATGGCAAGGCCGCCGATGAGTACTCCAAGCTCGGCCTGACCGGCAAAGTGAAAGTGTCCGAGACCGAACTGAAAATCGGCACACTGATCCCCGAACTGCCGACCCTGCAGCCCAACGACGGGCGCATCCTGCCGCAGACCTTCGAGGGCGGCCTGGTCACGTCAAAAGAGATCAACAACCTCACCTTCACCGGCGGGCGCCTGGAGAAGGCCAAAGATCGCAATGACACCAACTGGGAAGACCTCGCTCTGAACAACAAGAATGGTCGCTTCGGCGGCACGTTCTCGGCAGACAACCTAGACCTGGCGGGCGTCGACTACCAGTTCACCGACCGCATCACCGGCAGCTACCACTTCGCCCAACTCGACGATATCTACCGCCAGCACTTCCTCGGCATGATCGCCACCCAGCCTTGGGGCCCAGGCACCTTCGGTGCCGACCTGCGCCTGGCAGTGAGCGACGATCAGGGCCAGGCCAAGGCCGGCAACATCGACAACACCACCGTCAACGGCATGTTCAGCTATGCCTTGGGCGGGCACAAGGTGAGCGCCGCCTACCAACACCTGTCAGGTGACAGCGCCTTCCCTTATGTCGATGGTGCCGACCCGTACCTGGTCAACTTCGTGCAGATCAACGACTTCGCCGGTGCCGACGAGCGCTCCTGGCAAGTGCGCTACGACTACAACTTCGCGGCGTTGGGCGTCCCCGGCCTGACCTTCATGACCCGCTACATCAACGGCGACAACGTCAGCCGCGCCGATGGCAGCGAGGGCAAGGAGTGGGAGCGCAATACCGAGTTCAAGTACGTGGTACAAAGCGGCCCGTTGAAAAACGTCGCCGTGCGCCTGCGCAACGCCACCTTCCGTTCGAACTTCGCCCGCGATGCCGACGAAGTGCGGCTGCTGGTGAGCTACAGCGTCGCCCTGTGGTAACCCATAACAACAACGCTCACGGAGATAGACGATGACCTTTTCACTGCGCCGCCTCGCCCTGGCTACCGGCTGCCTGCTGCTGGCCGGCAATGCCCTCGCCGCCGAACCCAAACGCCCCGAATGCATCGCCCCGGCCTCGCCCGGCGGCGGTTTCGACCTGACCTGCAAATTGGTGCAAAGCGCCCTTGTGCAGGAAAAGATCCTCAGCAAACCGATGCGCGTCACCTACATGCCAGGCGGTGTCGGCGCAGTGGCCTACAACGCCGTGGTAGCGCAGCGCCCGGGCGATGCCGGCACGCTGGTGGCGTGGTCCAGCGGCTCCTTGCTCAACCTGGCCCAGGGCAAGTTCGGCCGCTTCGACGAAAATGCCGTGAAATGGCTGGCGGCGGTCGGCACCAGCTACGGCGCCATTGCCGTGAAAAGCGATTCGCCCTACAAGACCCTCGATGACCTGGTCGCAGCGCTGAAGAAAGACCCGAGCAAGGTGGTGATCGGCTCCGGTGGCACCGTCGGTAGCCAGGACTGGATGCAGACTGCCCTGATCGCCAAGGCCGCCGGCATCAACCCCCGCGACCTGCGCTACGTGGCCCTGGAAGGGGGCGGTGAAATCGCCACCGCGCTGCTAGGTGGCCACATCCAGGTCGGCTCCACCGACATCTCCGACTCCATGCCACACATCCAGAGCGGCAACATGCGCATCCTTGCGGTGTTCTCGGAAAACCGCCTGGACGAGCCGGAGATGAAAGACATCCCCACCGCCAAGGAACAGGGTTACGACATCGTCTGGCCGGTGGTGCGCGGTTTCTACCTTGGGCCGAAAGTGAGCGATGAAGAGTACGCCTGGTGGAAGGACTCCTTCGACAAGATGCTTGCCTCTGAAGACTTCGCCAAGCTGCGTGACCAGCGCGAGCTGTTCCCGTTCGCCATGACAGGTGACGAACTGGACGGCTATGTGAAGAAGCAAGTGGCGGACTACAAGGCACTGGCCAAGGAATTCGGCCTGGTTCAGTAAGCCTGGGTGCCGATACTGGCCCCATCGCCGGCAAGCCGGCTCCCACAGCTACAGCGTTGCTCACACCGTGGGAGCCGGCTTACCGGCGAATAGGCCTGCACGGCCACTGCAACCTCAATGAGGATTCCCAATGATCCTGCAACGTATCTTCGCCCTGGCTTTGCTGGCGGTGTGCGCCGCCCTGGCCGTGATGGCCTGGCCCTACCAGGCGGCCTTTTCCTACGAACCGGTCGGCCCACGTGCCTACCCGCTGTTGATGCTTGGCCTGATGAGCCTGGGCCTGCTCTATCTCGCCATACGCCCCACGCCCATCGTGCACAAGGACGACGAGCCTGCGCTGGACCGCGCAACCCTGACCAAGATTACCGGCTGCGTCGGCCTGCTGCTGGTCTTCGCCAGCACCTTTGAAGCCTTGGGCTTCATCATCAGCGCCATCTTGGTTGGCATCCCTATGGCCCGCTTGTACGGCGGCCGCTGGTTGCACAGCACCCTGGTGGTGGTGGGCATGAGCCTGTTCCTCTACTGGCTGTTCGACCGCGTGATGGATGTGCCCCTGCCCCTCGGCCTGCTGAGCGTACTGGAGAACTGACAGATGGATACCTTGAGCTACCTGGGCCAGGGCTTCGGCGTCGCCCTGACCCCCTACAACCTGGTTACCGCCCTTTCGGGCACCCTCATCGGCACCGTGGTCGGCCTGCTGCCGGGCCTGGGCCCGATCAACGGCGTGGCGCTGCTGATCCCGATCGCATTCGCCCTCGGCCTGCCCCCAGAGTCGGCACTGATCCTGTTGGCAGCGGTGTACCTGGGCTGCGAATACGGCGGGCGGATTAGCTCGATCCTGCTGAATATCCCGGGCGAGGCCTCGACCGTGATGACCACCCTCGACGGCTACCCGATGGCCCGCAACGGCCTGGCTGGCGTTGCCCTGTCGCTGTCGGCGTGGAGTTCGTTCATTGGCGCACTCATCGCCACCTGCGGCATGGTGCTGTTCGCCCCGCTGCTGGCGAAATGGGCGATTGCCTTCGGGCCGGCGGAGTACTTCGTGCTGATGGTGTTCGCTATCGTTGCTTTGGGCGGCATGGCCGGGGACAAACCGCTGAAGACCTTCATCGCCGCACTGATCGGCCTGTTCCTGTCAGCGGTCGGTATCGACGCCAACAGCGGCGTATACCGCTTCACCGGTGATAGCGTGCATCTGGCCGACGGTATCCAGTTCGTGGTGCTGGTGCTGGGCCTGTTCTCGATCAGCGAAATCCTGCTGCTGCTGGAGAAGACTCATCATGGGCATCAAGCGGTCAAGGCCACAGGGCGCATGCTGTTCAACTTCAAGGAAGCGGCCTCGGTGTTCGTCGTCAACATCCGCTGCGGCCTGCTTGGGTTCATCATGGGCGTGCTGCCAGGTGCGGGAGCGACCTTGGCCAGCGCCGTGGCCTACATGAGCGAGAAGCGCATCGCTGGGGAAAGCGGCAAGTTCGGCAAGGGCGATGCCCGTGGCCTGGCTGCCCCGGAAACAGCCATCGGCGCATCCTGCTGCGGCGCGCTGGTACCAATGCTGACCTTGGGTGTTCCCGGGTCGGGCACCACGGCGGTGATGATCGGTGCACTGACCCTGTACAACATCACCCCCGGCCCCCTGCTGTTCGAACAGCAACCTGACATTGTCTGGGGGCTGATCGCTTCGCTGTTCGTCGCCAACATCATGCTGGTGATCCTGAACATCCCGATGATCCGCATCTTCACTCGCATCCTCGCCGTGCCGAACTGGGCGCTGGTGCCGGTAATCGCGATCATCACCGCGATCGGTGTATACGCGGTGCACGCCACCACCTTCGACCTGTTCCTGATGGTCGGCATCGGCATCATGGGCTACATCCTGCGCAAGCTGGACTTCCCGCTGTCGCCTATCCTGCTCGGCTTCATCCTGGGCGGCCTGATGGAGCAGAACCTGCGCCGTGCGCTGTCGATTTCCAATGGCGAGCTGGGCATTCTGTGGTCGAGCTCGATCAGCATGGGCATCTGGGTACTGGTGGTGTGCATGCTCTGCCTGCCGCTGTTGCGCATCTGGCGCAAGCGTAGCCTGCAGCGTCGGGCGATGGCCGATGCCTGATCGGTCGTTGCCGCTGTACTGGGCGACAGGGCTGGTCGGCCTGGCGGGCGGGTATCTCGCCAGCCTGGTCGGCTGGCCCTTGCCCTGGATGGTCGGCTCCTTGCTGGCGATCATCCTGGTGCGCTGCCTGACGCCCTGGCAACTTTCAGAAATCCCCAATGGCCGCAAATGCGGCCAATGCATCATCGGCTTGGGTATTGGCCTGCACTTCACCCCTGCCGTGATCGAACAGGTCGCAAGCCACTTCGTGCTGATCTTCTTTGCCGCATTGCTGACCACCGTTTCCAGCGTGGTTGGCGTGTGGTTGCTGCGGCGTACCGGCGAAGACCGTGCCACGGCATTTTTTGCCAGCATGCCCGGCGGCTCCGGGGAGATGGTCAACCTCGGCGCGCGTAACGGCGCGGTGCTCAGCCAGGTGGCTGCGGCGCAGAGCCTGCGTGTGCTGGCAGTGGTGCTGTGCGTACCGGCGCTGTTCAAATTCCTGATCGGCGACGGCGTGCCGCTCAATCATGCCGGCAGCGTGAGCTGGGGCTGGCTGGCGCTGATCGCACCGCTGGGTGTGGCGGTCGGTTTCGCCTGGCAGCGCTTGCGCCAGCCTAACCCCTGGCTGTTCGGGCCGTTGCTGGTAGCCTCCACGGTAAGCCTGGCGGGCAACCTGCAGATCGCCCTGCCCGACGGTGCCAGCCAGATCGGCCAATGGTTGATCGGCAGTGGCCTGGCCTGCCACTTCAATCGCGCATTCTTCCGCCGTGCTCCGTCGTTCTTGCTGCGCACGTTGCTCGCCACTGCGCTATGCATGCTGATCGCGGGCACTGCCGCCTGGGGGTTGAGCGTGATGACTGCGCTGGATCTGCGCTCGCTGACGCTGGGCATGATGCCGGGCGGCATTGCCGAGATGAGCCTGACCGCAGAGACATTGCAGCTGTCGGTGCCGTTGGTGACGGCGTTGCAGGTGATGCGCTTGCTGTTCGTGCTGTTTCTGGCCGAACCGCTGTTCAGATGCTGGGTGAAAGGCCAGCACTGAAAGCTTTGCAGGTGATCGCCGGCAAGCCGGCCACTGAGCACCGGCTCGCCCCTTAAAGCGGCGGTAACGCCCAGTTGATCGGCGCCAGGCCACGCTGTTCGAGGAAGCCGTTGGTCCGGCTGAAATGCCCGCAACCCAGGAACCCGCGGTACGCAGACAGTGGCGACGGGTGCACCGATTTCAGCACCAGGTGCTTGGTGCCATCGATCAGTTTCTGCTTGCTCTGGGCATGTGCGCCCCACAGCAGGAACACCACATTCGGGCACTGCTCGCTGACCACCTGGATGATCCGGTCGGTAAAGAATTCCCAGCCTTTCTTGGCATGCGAAGCGGCATTGGCGCGTTCGACGGTCATGGTCGTGTTGAGCAGCAGCACACCCTGCTCCGCCCAGCTCTGCAGATAACCATGGCTGGCAATGGGAATGTTCAGGTCGCGATGCAGTTCCTTGTAGATGTTGACCAGCGATGGCGGCGTCGGCACACCCGGCTGCACCGAAAAGCACAGGCCGTGTGCCTGGCCCGGACCGTGATAGGGGTCCTGGCCGAGGATGACGACTTTCACCTGCTCAAGCGGCGTGGAGTTGAGCGCATTGAAGATCATCGGGCCTGGCGGGTAGATTTCCTTGCCGGCGGCGTACTCCTGGCGCAGAAACTCACGCAGCTGGTGCATGTAGGGCTGGTCGAACTCGGCACGCAGGGCGTTTTTCCAGCCGGGTTCAAGTTTGATGCGATCGTCGTCAGTCATGAGGCCATCCGTAAACAATGGCGCGACACTAGGTAAGCCATCCCCCCTTGTCAATCGGTCCGACCTATGGCCTGCATGATCGCCCAGGCAAGCCATACTTGAGCGATGACTTGAACGAGGTAGTCCATGGCCATTCATTGCGAGGTACTCACCGGCGCCGATGGCGCCCGCATCGGCATTGCCACACTGGATGCGCCCAAGGCGCTCAATGCCCTGAACCTGCCGATGATCGAAGTGCTCGGCGAATACCTGCAAGACTGGGCCCGCGACCCGGGCGTTGTCTGTGTATTGCTGCGTGGCAACGGCGCCAAGGCCTTCTGCGCCGGTGGCGATGTACGGGCACTGGCCCAGGCCTGCCGCGATCACCCCGGCAGCGTGCCACCGCTGGCAGCCACGTTCTTTGCCGCCGAATACCGCCTCGACTATCTCCTGCACACCTACCCCAAGCCGGTGCTGTGCTGGGGCCACGGCCATGTGCTGGGGGGCGGCATGGGGCTGTTGCAGGGGGCCGGGGTACGCATAGTCACGCCTAGCAGCCGCCTGGCAATGCCAGAAATCAGCATTGGCCTCTACCCCGACGTGGGCGCCAGCTGGTTTCTTGCGCGCCTGCCGGGCAAGCTCGGGCTGTTTCTGGGGCTGACCGGCGCCCCCATCAATGCCCGGGACGCAATCGACCTGGGCCTGGCAGACCGCTTCTTTGGCGAGCATCAACAAGAAGGGCTTATCGAAGAATTGTTGCAACTGAACTGGCAAGAGCAGACCGACCTGCAGCTGAACAGCCTGCTCAAGGCGGAGCAGCACCGCGCCTATGCCGAACTGCCGGAGGCGCAATGGCTGCCTCGGCGCCAGATGATCGATGCGCTGCTCGATGTTGCAGACCCGGCGGCCGCGTGGCGTGCGCTGGAAGGGCTCAAGCAGCATGACGACCCATTGTTGGCTGATGCAGGCCAACGCCTGCAGGAGGGCTGCCCGCTCACGGCGCACCTGGTCTGGGAACAGATCCGTCGGGCCCGGCATCTGTCATTGGCCCAGGTATTCCAGATGGAATACAGCATGAGCCTCAATTGCTGCCGTCATCCCGAATTCAGCGAAGGCGTGCGCGCCCGCCTGCTGGACAAGGACAACCAACCACGCTGGCACTGGCCGGATGTTGCGCAAGTGCCGGCCGCCGTGGTCGAGGCCCATTTTGCGAAGGTATGGGAGGGGCGCCACCCCTTGGCCGATCTTGCCTGACCTGCGCCGCTCTGCGCCCCCGTCACCCGTTACCGTTGCCAGTTGCGATCACCACCGCGCCCACCATCCGGGCGGCGATCACGATCACCCCGTCCATTGGAGTGCCAACGGTCATTCTGGTACCGCCGGCTGTCATTGCGGTAATCATGCCGGTCGCGATCACGGCCGTAGTCATAACGCTGGCGATTGCCATAATCATGACGCGGGTTGCCATGCCACTGCTTCATCCCCGGCTGCGGGTGCGGACGGTATTGCGGCACGGGCGCAGGCCGGTAGTAACGCGGTGCCGGCTGGTAGTAATAGCGCGGTTGGGGGGCTACGTAATAGCGGTCATGGCGGTAATAACCCGGCGAGGCATACCGGTCAGCGGTGTAGTAATCGGTACGATAGTAACGGCCTCCCTCGTGGTAGGGCACGCAGGCGGTTGTCATCAGGCCCAACAGGGCGATCAACAGAATTCGATAGGACATGGCGGCCTCCTGGACCGCTGGGGTGCCCGTACAGCGGCGCTGCCGAGCGTCGAAGCCAAAGCGAACATCGACAAGGATTCAGACATTGCCGCCATCGTGCAGTGCCATTTGCGCAATAATTTGAAATAGCTTCGATACCCCAATAAACCTGCAGTCTTTTCCCGGCCATATCACTAGAATGAGCACCTCGATGATGCAAGCAGGCCGGCCGCAACCGTGCCTGCATTGAACACCCCGGACTAGTGTATGAATGACAGCCAGCGCTGCCCTGCCTGCGGCGCCCTCAACCAATGCACCCTGGCCGACCCGCGCACTGCGGCAGCAGCCTGCTGGTGCTACGCCGTGAGCATTGACCCCGCAGTTCTGAAGGCCCTGCCAACCGAGCTGCGCGACAAAGCCTGCCTCTGCCCGCGCTGCGCCGCAGGGGCGGCTCTGCCCGAGAACGCGCCCGCCCAGGTCGAGGCAGAAAAGCGCTAGACTGCGCGCCCCTCCCCTCGACGTCCTCGATGCCATGCGCCTTGACCGCTTCCTCGCCAACCTGCCCAGCTATAACCGCCAGCAAGTACGCCTGCTGCTGGTGCAGCGCCGCGTGCGGGTGGATGGCGAAACGGTAGCCGACCCACGGGCGGAAGTCCGCGAATTCAGTCGAATCGAGGTGGATGATCAACTGCTCCAGGCGGGGCGCCCGGCGCGCTACCTGATGCTGCACAAACCGGTCGGCTGCGTCAGCGCCACTCACGATTCACAGCATCGCACTGTACTCGACCTGCTGCCTGAGCCGTTGCGCGCGGACCTGCACATTGCCGGGCGGCTCGACTACAACACCACCGGGCTGATGATCCTGACCAACGACGGCCAATGGTCGCGGCGACTGACCCAGCCGGCGACCAAGCTGCCCAAGCACTATCTGGTGGAAACGGAAGATGAAATCGGCGCGCATTACATCGAAAAGTTTCGCGCAGGCTTCTATTTCGCCTTCGAAGACCTGACCACCCTCCCCGCGCAACTGGACATCCTCGGCCCGCGCACGGCGAGGCTGGCCATCATTGAAGGGCGGTATCACCAGGTCAAGCGCATGTTCGGGTACTTCGACAATAAGGTTGTAGGGTTGCACAGGGAAACCATGGGTGCGATACAGCTCGATCCAGGCTTGGCGCCAGGTGAGTTCCGGGCGCTAACGGCTGCGGAAATCGCCTCGGTCCAGACCGGTTGAGGCGCTGTACGGACGTCATACGACCGCCCGGCGACAAAAGTCACAATTTCACCCAGCCGGCACTTGCGTGATCCCCAACCCACTGCTTGACTCCTAACTTGTCGGTCCGCGCGTGACTCGTCAGTCACGCTGCGCGCCAAGACATCTTTTTGCCGGCTACCCAAGGCCTCGATGCCTTGGAGCACGGCAAATTGCCCGCCAAAAACAATACCGTCGACACATGTGCCAAGGATCGACACAGGGCCCGGTAATTCCTTCAGGCAAATGCCTACCTGTCATAAAGAACGTGCACCCTAGGTGACGCGAACACCCTTTTTGCGCCAGGAGTCGATGACATGAGGCCAGAAATCGCTGTACTTGATATCCAAGGTCAGTATCGGGTTTACACGGAGTTCCATCGCGCGGATGCAGCCGAGAAGACGATCATCCTGATCAATGGCTCGCTGGCCACCACGGCTTCGTTCGCCCAGACGGTGCGTAACCTGCACCCACAATTCAACGTCGTGCTGTACGACCAGCCCTACTCGGGCAAGTCCAAGGCGCACAACCGCCAGGAACGCCTGATCAGCAAAGAAGACGAGGCGCATATCCTGCTTGAGCTGATCGAGCACTTCCAGGCCGACCACGTGATGTCGTTCTCCTGGGGCGGTGCCTGCACCCTGCTGGCGCTGGCGCACCAGCCTCGTATAGTGAAAAAGGCGGTGGTCAGCTCGTTCTCGCCGGTGATCAACGAACCGATGCGCGACTACCTGAACCGTGGTTGCCAGTACCTGGCTGCCTGCGATCGCTACCAGGTCGGCAACCTGGTCAACGACACCATCGGCAAGCACCTGCCATCGCTGTTCAAGCGTTTCAACTACCGGCATGTCAGCAGCCTGGACAGCCACGAGTATGCGCAGATGCACTTCCACATCAACCAGGTGCTGCAGCATGACCTGGAACGGGCACTGCGAGGCGCGCGCAACATCGACATCCCGGTGCTGTTCATCAACGGCGACCGTGACGAGTACACCACCGCAGAAGACGCTCGCCAGTTCGGCAACCATGTCGGCAAGAGCCACTTCACGGTGATCCGTGATGCCGGGCACTTCCTGGACATGGAGAACAAGACGGCCTGCGAAGCCACCCGCAGCGCGTTGCTCGGCTTCCTCAAGCCGACCGTGCGCCAGGCACGGGCACGCACCCCGTTCAACGCCAGCCAAGAGCAGCATGCATGGGCCATCTGAGTGCATCGGCGCCCTGTAGCCATGGCCTGCAGGCTACGGGCGCCGACAGTTTTTTTCACCGGTTTATAACGAGGGCTTCTAATTCCGGGCAGGTTCTGGTAAAAAGTCGGGCGCAGACGCGGGTATAGTTTAATGGTAGAACAGTAGCTTCCCAAGCTTCCGACGAGGGTTCGATTCCCTCTACCCGCTCCACACCGCATTCTCGCATGGCGTTCAACCAACGTCATCGCTGCCCTTGAGGCGAAGATCATCCGCAAGCCGCCCTGCTTGCCGCCTTCAACAGCTCAGTACCCCAGCCTTTTCAGCAAACCCGACTCGCTTTCAGCCGGGCGATCATAAAAGCGCAGTAGCGCACCCGCCCTGTTGGTAAAGATCCCATCCACCCCTGCCTTCATGCTTGCGGCGAAGTCCTGCGCGTCATCGAGCGTATAGACGTGCACCAGCAGCCCGCGCTCATGGCTGGCCTGGTTCATCCATGGCTGAATGAGATCGGCATAGCTCTGTTCGCCCAGCTTGCTGCGCTTGGCAGAAGGCCCGGTACCGATCGCACCGCCCTGCTTGGCGAAATCCAGCCAGCGCAGGAACTCAGCCCGGCTCTTCGGTTGCTGGCGTGCATAAAAGGCGGCCTTGTCGCTTTCGCCTGAATCCGCGAAATCTTGTCCCGAGGCCGGTGCGATGGCCTTGGTACCCACCCACAGCAGCAGAATCTTCGGTACCTGCGGCATCGCCTCGTGCAGCAACGCCAGGCTGTTGCGATCGAATGTCTGCAGCACCACGCGCCCAGGCCGGTCGAGCCAGCCACGGGCCTCCAAGCGCTCTTCGAGCTGCTGTTCAATGCCTGGAAAC
This sequence comes from Pseudomonas putida, assembly GCF_016406145.1. Lineage (NCBI taxonomy): Bacteria > Pseudomonadati > Pseudomonadota > Gammaproteobacteria > Pseudomonadales > Pseudomonadaceae > Pseudomonas > Pseudomonas putida. The sequence continues at coordinate 1,154,749 of NZ_CP066306.1, read as the reverse complement.
TGGCTGGGAACCTTGGTCTCGATGTACAGACCGGGCTGGCGCTGCGGGTTGCCTTCGGCAATATCGATGACTTCGTCAAGGGTAAGGATCGAGAGTTTGGCGAACGATGCCCTGGCACGTGCCGGGTAGGCGCTGTTGAACCAGCTGCCGGCGTCCAGGGACTTGAGCTCGGCGAGGGTAAACGCACTCACCGGGCTGTGTTTGCGCTCGGGGAAACGCTCGGCGACATCGCTAGTACGTGACAGCTCATCATCGTGGACCACAACCAGCACGCCGTCACGCGTGCGCTGCAGGTCCAGTTCCAGGTAGTCGGCGCCCAACTCGCGGGCCAACAGGTAGGCGGGCCTGGTTGATTCCGGTGCGTGGTAAGAGGCGCCGCGGTGAGCGATCACGGCCGGGTATGGTATGTCGTGGGCTCCGGCGAGGGCTTTGCCGTCCGCTGCCAGGGCCACTGAGGCCGGCCCCAGAGATGCCAAGGCCAGCATCCCGATCAAACAATTGCGCATGTGAAGTCCTCTTTCATTCTGCGAACCTTGTCGTGGCTGTGGCGCAACCCTCGCACACATTGCATGACATGCTAAAGTCGCCACCGTTTCCCGCTCCAGCGAATGGACCCATCATGCCCGCACTAGACGCCCACCTCGCCACCTGGCAGGAACTCGCCCAACGCCACCCCTGCGATGCCCTGCTACTGGGCAACGGCGCCAGCCGCATGCTGTGGAAAACATTCGGCTATTTCTCGCTGTTCGAGGAGGCCCAGCGCGCCGGCCGCAAGAAAGGCCTGGCGATCAGCGACCAGGCCTTGTTCAAGTCCTTGGGCACCGAATTGTTCGAGCCGGTGCTGAGCACGCTGAACCAGACTGTGCGCGCCAATGCCGCCCTGGCGATCAACTCTACTGCGCCGCTGAACCGCTACTACTCGATCAAGGAAGCGCTGATCCACGCCGTGCGTACCGTGCACCTGCCATGGCCAAAGATGCCAGCGACAACCTTGGCATCGATCAACCAAGCCTTGCGCGGCTACCGCAGTGTCTATACCAGCAACTACGACCTGATCCTGCCTTGGGCAGTGCAGTACGCACCCCAGGGCTTCGCCACGCTGTTCGATGAACAAGGCTTCTTCGACGTACGCCGCACCCGCAGCGAAGGGACGCGTGTGCTGCATTTGCACGGCGGCCTGCACCTGCTCAAGCTGCCCGACGGTACCACCCGTCAGCGCAGCGCCGAAAGCGCCGAGCTGCTGGACGGCTTCGCCGTGAACATTCCGGGTGAAGTACCGCTGTTCGTCAACGAAGACCGTAGTGACGAAAAACTGCGCGCCATCCGCAACTCGGATTACCTGGCTTGGTGTCTGGGCCAGTTGGCACAGGAAAACCAGGGGCTATGCCTGTTCGGGCAGCACCTGGACAGCAGCGACCAGCATCTGCTCGACGCCATTCGCCAGGCGCGGCCGCGCCATCTTTCGATTGCCATAAGGCCGTTGAGCGAGGCTTCGGTGGTCAATCAGAAGCAGCACTTTGTGGACCGCTTTGGTGATCTGGCGGGGACAGCGCTGCATTTCTTTGATGCGGGTACGCATCCGTTGGGGTTGGCGGAGTACGCGGTTAAGATGCCAGTGCATGCAGAACACTGACAGGCGCTCGGGGACGAGCGCCACAGCCGACTTACGCTGAGATGGGGGGAATCAACCCGTCGTTGCGCAACAACGTCTCCAGGCAATGCTCCTGCACCCCATAAAACGCTTTCAGTTGCGCAATCTTCTCCAGCAGCGCTTGCGCCGCTACGGGCTGCTTGCGCTTCACCGCAAGAATCATCTTGTTCTTGTTGGTGTGCTCAAGCGAGATGAACTCGAACACCTTGGTCTCGTAACCACAGGCTTCCAGATACAGCGCGCGCAAGCTGTCGGTGAGCATCTCCGCCTGCTGCCCCAGATGCAGGCCATATTGCAGCATCGGCTGTAGCAAGCCCGGGCTGTGCAGTTGCGGGCGAATCTGCTTGTGACAGCACGGCGAGCACATGATGATCGCGGCGTTGCAACGGATTCCGGTGTGGATCGCGTAATCGGTAGCAATGTCGCAGGCATGCAGGGCGATCATCACCTCGATGGCCTCGGGTACTACGCTGCGTACGTCACCGCATTGAAACTCCAGGCCTGGGTGCTGCAGACGCGAAGCCGCTGCATTGCACAAATCGACCATGTCCTGACGCAGCTCCACCCCTGTCACCTGCGCTGCGCGGCCCAGGCTGTTGCTCAGATAGTCGTGCATGGCGAAGGTCAGGTAGCCCTTGCCTGAACCGAAATCGGCTACCCGAAGCACCTGGTCAGGCGGCACCGGCGCATTGGCCAGTGCGTGATCGAACACTTCCACGAATTTGTTGATCTGCTTCCACTTGCGCGACATGGACGGTATCAGGGCGCCTTGCGCGTCAGTCACGCCCAGATCGCGCAGGAAGGGCCGCGACAGTTCCAGGTAGCGCTTCTTCTCGCGGTCGTGGCCCGTGCCGGCAGCAGCCTCGCGCGGCGCCTGGGCACCGTGGCGCTGGAGCATCGGTTTGCCCTTCTTGCTGAAGGTCAGTTGCACTTCGCCGTCGGCGTCGAACAGGTGGGCGTTGCGAAAGCTCTGCCCCAGCAGCTCGGCGATCAGTGCCTGGGCCTGGTCCAGCGGCACGTTACGGGTGATGTCGCGGGTCTGGTGGCGGTAGACCAGCGACAGGTTGGGCTGCCCTTTTACCTGCACCGGCTTGGCGATGATCCGCTGCAGGGTCTGGTCGGCGCCGACATGGCGCGCCAGCACCAGTTTGACCAAAGTGTTGCCGTGCAAGACAGCGCTCAGCAGGTCGAGAAACTGGGCGCGCGCATCCGGCGCGGTAGAAGCGGAAGTACTGGCGGACATGGAAAACAGGTGCCTCGGATAGCGGTGAGCGCGTTGCGCAATGCCGCGCATTCTACGTTGATGCCTGGCTCAGGCGAAGGTTTTCGCGATGGGCGTGGTTCACTCTAGAATCACCAGACGGTTCGGCAGCTCGTTGCGTGCGTGGGTGCGCGGCACGTGCTCGCACAGCCGTTCACCGCAGGCGTCGATGCACTCGACAAAACCCTCCACGGTGCGGCCCTGGCGCACCTGCTCGGCAAAGCGGGCGCCAATCACTGCACGTGTGTCAGCATCGAGATAGCAATCGATACCTTGATCGACCAGGATCTCCACATGCAGCTCCACCTCGGCCACGAAGATCAGCACCCCGGCCCCCTTGGCCGTGCAATGCAGGTTCTGCTCGCGAAACTGTTGCCGGGCCAGGCGCGATGCCTGCCAGCGGCGCAGCGCAGGGGGGATCAACCAAGCGTTCAAGCGTGGGGCGCGTAGCAGCACACACAGGCCGATGAACAGCAGCACGTTGGCCACCAGCAGCCCGTGCCCTCCGGGCCAACCCAGCAGCAGTTGCATCAGGCCCGGCAACACCAGCGCCAGCACCGCGGCCCAGAACAGCGGAAGGTAAGCGTAATCATCGGCACGCCGAGCCAGCATGGTCACCAGCTCGGCATCGGTGCGCCGTTCCACGCGCGCTATGGCCTCAGCGATCTGGCGCTGCTCGTATTCGTCGAGGGGAGTCATGCCTTCGGTCTCTGATCGTTTTTATAGTTGTTGTCCCGGCACTCGGGTGATCCTCAGCGAGCGACATAATCAGGCATAATCCGCCGCTGGAATTAATGCCGGTAAATCGTACAACAATAGCCGCCTGAAAACTTCGGCCGCGCACGTATCACCGTGGATACGGCACAGGCCTCGACAACGGAATTCATGATGAAACTGTCTTTGCTGGGCCTGGCCTTGGGCCTTGCCAGTCAGGCGGCCCTCGCCGCCCCCACCGCCCCGCCCCTGCAGGACAAGCAGGCATTCATCGAGCATCTGATCAGCCAGATGACCGAGGCTGAAAAGATCGGCCAGCTGCGCCTGATCAGCATCGGCCCGGAGATGCCACGCGACAAGATCCGTGAAGAAATCGCGGCAGGCCGTATCGGCGGTACCTTCAACTCGCGCACAGCCCCTGAGAACCGGCCCATGCAGGACGCAGCCATGCGCAGCCGCCTGAAGATTCCGATGTTCTTCGCCTACGACACCATCCACGGCGAGCGCACCATTTTCCCGATCGGCCTGGGGCTGGCTGCCACCTGGGACATGGACGCCATCGCCAAGGTCGGCCGCACTTCAGCCATCGAAGCCGCCGCCGACGCTCTGGACATGACCTTTGCGCCCATGGTCGACATCGCCCGCGACCCTCGCTGGGGCCGCACCAGCGAGGGCTTCGGTGAGGACACCTACCTGACCTCGAGGATCGGCCAGGCGATGGTCCGCTCGTTCCAGGGCAGCAGCCCGGCCAACGCCGACAGCATCATGGCCATCGTCAAGCACTTCGCCCTGTATGGCGCGGTGGAAGGCGGGCGCGACTACAACACGGTCGATATGAGCCTGCCGAAGATGTACAACGACTACCTGCCGCCCTACCGCGCCGCGCTCGACGCCGGTGCCGGCGGGGTGATGGTGGCGCTGAACTCGATCAACGGCGTGCCGGCCACCTCCAATACCTGGCTGATGAACGACCTGTTGCGCAAGGAGTGGGGCTTCAAGGGCGTTACCATCAGTGACCACGGCGCCATCCAGGAGCTGATCCGCCACGGCGTGGCCCATGATGGTCGCGAAGCGGCCAAACTGGCGATCAAGGCCGGCATCGACATGAGCATGAACGACACCCTGTACGGCGAAGAGCTGCCCGGGCTGCTCAAGTCAGGCGAGGTCACCCAAGCCGAACTGGACCAGGCCGTGCGCGAAGTACTGGGCGCCAAGTACGAAATGGGCCTGTTCAAGGACCCGTACGTGCGTATCGGCAAGGCCGAAACCGACCTGAAGGATTACTACGGCGAAGACCGATTGCACCGTGACGCCGCGCGCGACGTGGCGCGCCGCAGCCTGGTGCTGCTGGAAAACCGCAAGCAGACCCTTCCGCTGAAAAAAGCCGGCACCATTGCCTTGGTCGGCCCGTTAGCCGATGCGCCGATCGACATGATGGGCAGCTGGGCTGCCGACGGTAAGCCGATGCACTCGGTCACCGTGCGCGAAGGCCTGCGCCGCGCCGTCGAGGGCAAGGCCAAGCTGGTCTATGCCAAAGGCTCCAACGTCACTGGCGACAAGGCGATCGTTGATTACTTGAACTTCCTCAACTTCGATGCCCCGGAAATCGTCGACGATCCGCGCCCGGCCGCGGTGCTGATCGATGAAGCGGTCAAGGCAGCGAAGCAGTCCGATGTAGTGGTGGCGGTGGTGGGTGAATCCCGTGGCATGTCCCACGAGTCGTCCAGCCGCACCACCCTGGAGATCCCGGCCAGCCAGCGCGAGCTGATCAAGGCCCTGAAAGCCACTGGCAAGCCGCTGGTACTGGTGCTGATGAACGGCCGGCCGCTTTCGATCGCCTGGGAACGCGAACAGGCCGATGCCATCCTGGAAACCTGGTTCGCTGGCACCGAGGGCGGCAATGCCATCGCCGACGTGCTATTCGGTGACTACAACCCTTCGGGCAAGCTGGCCATCACCTTCCCGCGTTCAGTCGGGCAGATCCCGATGTACTACAACCACACGCGCATTGGCCGCCCGTTCACCCCTGGCAAGCCGGGCAACTACACCTCACAGTACTTCGAAGAGCCAAACGGCCCGCTGTACCCGTTCGGTTACGGCTTGAGCTACAGCACCTTCGAGCTGTCGGGGCTCAACCTGTCACACAAGGACCTCAAGCGTGGCGAGACGCTGGAGGCCAAGGTGACGGTGAAGAACACCGGCAAAGTTGATGGCGAGACCGTGGTCCAGTTGTACCTGCAGGACGTAGCGGCATCCATGAGCCGCCCGGTCAAGGAACTTAAAAACTTCCAGAAAGTGATGCTCAAGGCAGGTGAGTCGCGGACCTTGGCCTTCCGCATCAGCGAAGAAGACCTGAAGTTCTTCAATGGGCAGCTGCAGCGGGTGGCTGAGCCTGGCGCGTTCAATGTCCAGGTCGGGCTGGACTCAGAGGCCGTGCAGCAAAAGAGCTTCGAACTGCTGTAACCGGTCTGCAAGCCTTACCGCCCTATCGCTGGCTTGACGGCGATAGGGCGGTACTTATACCCCCTTCATCCGGACCTGCCCCATGCAATTTTCCTTTCGCGCCCTGCGTTTGGGGCTGATCACCCTGCTGATCCTGGCCGGCACCGCGCTCAGTGCCGGCTGGGCCATGCAGCAGGCCAAGCGTCAAGCCATGGAGGATGACGCCCGCCGCGCCAGCCAACAGTTGGGGCTGTACGCTACGTCGCTGCATACCCTCATCGAACGCTATCGCGCCCTGCCCGCCGTCCTGGCGCTGGACCCGGAACTGATCCAGGCACTGCGCGGCCCGATCAGCGAGCAGGTACAGGATGCGCTCAACCGCAAGCTCGAACGAATCAATGGTGCAGCCAATTCCTCCACCCTGGAGCTGCTCGACCACACCGGGCTGGCCGTGGCGGCCAGCAACTGGCGCTTGCCCACCACCTACGTAGGCTCCAACTACGGCTTTCGTCCGTATTTCAAGCAAACCCGCAGCCAGGGCAGCGGCCGCTTCTATGCCGTGGGCGTGACCAGCGGCGTGCCGGGGTATTTCCTGTCCAGTGCAGTCACCGACGAACAAGGGCGCTTTCTCGGAGCCATGGTGGTCAAGCTGGAGTTTCCCGAACTTGAACGCGAGTGGCGCCAGGGCAGCGACATCCTGCTGGTCAGCGACGCACGCGGCATCACCTTCATCGCCAACCAGGACGGCTGGCGTTACCGCGAGCTGCAACCGCTCAGCGGGCCCGATCGGGCAGAGCTCGCCGAGACCCGCCAGTACGACAAGCAGCCGCTGGTACCGCTGCAGCATCAGGTGCTGACCCGTTTCGCCAGCAACAGCACCCTCAGCCGCGTGCAGGGGCCTGATGGGCCTGCCGAGTACCTGTGGGAAAGCCTGCCGCTGGAAAGTGAAAACTGGACCTTGCACCTGCTGCGCAAACCACAACTGGCCGCTGATGGCCGTAACGCAGCTTTGGGCGCAGCTGCCGCGTGGCTGAGTTTGGTGTTCGCCGCGCTGTTCGTCAGCCAGCGCCTGCGCCTGGCCCGCTTGCGCCAGCGCAGCCGCGAAGAGCTCAAGCGCCAGGTCGAGGAGCGCACCCGCGAACTGCGTACCGCCCAGGAGGGCCTGGTGCAGTCGGCCAAGCTGGCCGCACTGGGGCAGATGTCAGCGGCCATGGCCCACGAGATCAACCAGCCGCTGACGACCCAGCGCATGCAGCTGGAAACCCTGCGCCTGCTGCTTGATCACGGCCGCTACGACGAGGCACGCGCGGCGCTTGAACCGCTGGAACAGATGCTCACGCGCATGGCCGCGCTCACCAGCCATCTGAAAACCTTCGCCCGCAACAGCCCGGTCGGCCTGCGCGAGCGGCTGGACCTGGCGACCGTTGTCGATCAGGCCCTCCATCTGCTGGACACACGCATCCGCAGCGACGAGGTTGAAGTGGCCCTCTACCTGGCGCGCCCGGCATGGGTACGCGGCGATGCGATCCGCCTTGAGCAAGTGTTGATCAACCTGCTGCGCAACGCCCTCGACGCCATGGCCGACAAACGTTACAAACGCCTGGAAATCCGCATCGAACCCGAGCACGATCAATGGCGATTGAGCGTGCTCGACTCAGGCGGCGGGATTGCCGAGACCGACCTGGCCAGGGTGTTTGACCCCTTCTTCACCACCAAACCGGTGGGTGAAGGGCTCGGCCTGGGCCTGGCGATTTCCTATGGCATCATCCATGAGGCCGGCGGCCAGTTGCAGGCCGAAAACCTGCCAGGCGGTGCGCGCCTGAGCCTTACCCTGCCCCGCGACCTGGAGCCTGTATGTTGAATTCAGTGATCGTTGTCGATGATGAAGCCAGTATTCGCAGCGCCGTCGAGCAATGGTTGAACCTGTCCGGTTTCAACGTGCAGTTGTTCGCCCGCGCCGAGGACTGCCTGGCTCAGTTGCCCTGTCATTTTCCAGGGGTTGTCATCAGTGACGTGCGCATGCCGGGCATGGGCGGCTTGCAGCTGCTCGAGCGCCTGCAGGCCGATGATCCGGACCTGCCGGTCATTCTTCTGACCGGGCATGGCGATGTGCCGATGGCGGTCGAAGCCATGCGCAACGGCGCCTACGATTTCCTGGAAAAACCCTTCACCCCACAGCACCTGCTCGGGAGCCTGCGCCGCGCGCTGGAGAAGCGCCAGCTGGTGCTGGAGAACCGCCGCCTGCATGAGCAGGCAGACCTCAAATCGCGCCTGGAATCCACGCTTCTGGGTATGTCACAGGGCCTGCAGCTATTGCGTCGGCAGGTACTGGACCTGGCCAGCCTGCCGGTCAATGTACTTATCCGCGGCGAAACCGGCAGCGGCAAGGAACGCGTGGCCCGCTGCCTGCACGACTTCGGCCCGCGTGCCAGCAAGCCCTTCGTGGCGCTCAACTGTGCAGCCATCCCTGAATCGCTGTTCGAAGCCGAACTGTTCGGCCACGAAAGCGGTGCCTTTACCGGCGCCCAAGGCAAGCGCATCGGCAAGCTCGAATATGCCCACGGCGGCACGGTTTTCCTCGATGAAATCGAGAGCATGCCACTGGCCCAGCAGGCCAAGCTGCTGCGGGTGATCCAGGAGCAGAAGCTGGAAAGGCTGGGGGCCAATCAGAGCATCAGCGTCGACCTGCGAATTATCGCTGCCACCAAGCCCGACCTGCTCGAAGAGGCACGCGCCGGGCGTTTTCGCGAAGACCTGGCCTATCGCCTGAATGTCGCCGAACTACGCCTGGCACCGTTGCGCGAGCGGCGCGAGGACATCCCGCTGCTTTTCGAGCATTTCGCTCATGCCGCAGCACAGAAGCTCGGCCGCTCAGCCCCGCCGTTGTCGGGTATGCAACTGGCGCAGCTGCTGTCACATGACTGGCCGGGCAACGTGCGGGAGCTGGCCAATGCCGCCGAACGCCACGCGCTGGGCTTGGGTTCGCCGAGCCTTGACAGCTTGCCTGCAGGCCAGTCTTTGGTTGAGCAGATGGAAGCGTTCGAGGCGCAATGCCTGCGAGCGGCATTGCGCCTGCACAAAGGCGAAATCAAAGGCGTGATGCAAGACTTGCAACTGCCCAGGCGCACCCTCAACGAAAAGATGCAGCGCCATGGGCTGGTACGCGAGGATTTCGTTGTAAGGGAATGAGCGGAAATCCGCCTATTGGCTTATCTCAATAAGCAAAAATCCGCTCACTTTCACTCTTTTTCATAAGCTGCCCCTGCAGTTCATCACGTGCAAGCCCACGCCGATGAAACTGCGGGCGGCCAGCGGCAGCGCGGTTCCCATGGGCACGGCACGCCCGCGAAGGGCGCGACGCGCCCTCAAATGAATCACAACGCACCCGTTTGGCACACCTTCTGCAATCTCGCTGGCAAGCTGCGCTTCAGCGCGCTCCACAAAAACAACGAGAAGGTATCCCTGATGGATAACGCCACCTCCCTGCCAACCGGGGCAGCCGTCGCGCCCGCCGCAGAAAGAACCACCGCCAGCCGCCTCAAGTCGATTTTCAGCGGTTCCATCGGCAACATGGTCGAATGGTACGACTGGTACGTGTACGCCGCATTCTCGCTGTATTTCGCCAAGGCCTTCTTCCCGGCCGGCGATTCAACCGCACAACTGCTCAACACGGCCGCCATTTTCGCCGTGGGCTTCCTCATGCGCCCGATCGGTGGCTGGCTGATGGGCCTTTACGCCGACCGCAAGGGGCGCAAAGCCGCGCTGATGGCGTCTGTGCTGCTCATGTGCGCAGGCTCCCTGGTCATCGCCCTGACCCCGGGTTACGAAACCATCGGCGTCGCCGCCCCCGTCCTGCTGGTCATCGCCCGCCTGCTGCAGGGCCTGTCGGTAGGGGGTGAATATGGCACCTCGGCTACCTACCTCAGCGAAATGGCCAGCAAGGAGCGCCGTGGTTTCTTCTCCAGCTTCCAGTACGTGACCCTGATCTCCGGCCAGCTCATCGCCCTGGCGGTGCTGATCGTTCTGCAGCAGACGCTGACCACCGAGCAACTGTATGCCTGGGGCTGGCGCGTACCGTTCGTGATTGGCGCGCTGTGCGCGGTGGTCGCGCTGTACCTGCGCCGTGGCATGGAAGAAACCGCCTCGTTCACCAAGAAGGAAAAGGCCAAGGAAAGCCTGATGCGCACCCTGATGCGCCACCCCAAGGAACTGATGACCGTGGTCGGCCTGACCATGGGCGGCACCCTGGCCTTCTATACCTACACCACCTACATGCAGAAGTACCTGGTCAACACCGTAGGCATGAGCATCAGTGATTCGACCACCATCTCGGCGGCCACACTGTTCCTGTTCATGTGCCTGCAGCCGATCATCGGCGGCCTGTCGGACAAGATCGGCCGTCGCCCGATCCTGATTGCCTTCGGCGTGCTGGGCACCCTGTTCACCGTACCGATCCTCAGCACCCTGCACACCATTCAGACCTGGTGGGGCGCGTTCTTCCTGATCATGGCTGCGTTGATCATCGTCAGCGGTTACACCTCGATCAACGCCGTGGTCAAGGCCGAACTGTTCCCCACCGAGATTCGCGCCCTGGGCGTTGGTCTGCCTTACGCCCTGACCGTCTCGATCTTCGGCGGCACCGCAGAATACGTAGCCCTGTGGTTCAAGAGCGCCGGCATGGAGAGCGGTTTCTACTGGTACGTCACGGCGTGCATCGCTTGTTCACTGTTGGTGTATGCGACCATGAAGGACACCAAGCAGCATTCGCGGATTACTACTGACTGACAGTGATCCTGCGGTTTGAAAAGGGGCGCCCCAGTAACTGGGCGCCCCTTTTTTTTGGTTGCTCGCAAAGCCTTTGTGATGTCGCTGGTTGCATGGCTTGAGTGTTCTGGCGCCCTTGACACTCACCCGACAGCCCACCAAATCCCCGCCTTAACCCCGAATTAATACCGCTGCTGCATCCTGCGTAGGCTGGAGAGCCCAATTGCACTCCGGAACGCATCCCTGGCGTTGCCGGGCCGTACCAAGTGCGAAGTGACAATCGGCGCGCCAAGAAACATCTGATAATTCGATTATTTAACGCCAACTTTTGCGCTTTTTAATCAAATTGATCGGAGTAGCATTGGACTCATAGAAACAAACAACCTCTTGAACCCACCGGAGCAACCATCATGAAAAACAAACTGATCCTCACCCTGGCCCTCTCGGTTTTCGCCACTGGCGCCTTCGCCGAAGATGGCTTCGACCGCACCAACGCCCACAGCTTCGCAGCGGCCCAGAGCCAAGCAGCCACTTACGCTGAAGACGGTTTCGACCGTACCGGTGCACAACGCTTCGCCGAAGACGGCTTCGACCGCACTGGCGCACAACGCTTCGCCGAAGACGGCTTCGACCGCACTGGCGCACAACGCTTCGCCGAAGACGGCTTCGACCGCACCGGCGCACAACGCTTCGCCGAAGACGGCTTCGACCGCACCAACGCCCACCGCATCAGCTGATCCCTGATGCGTGCAACCAGCCCGGCCTCGGTCGGGCTTGATCATTTCCAGGCGGGCACAAGCTTGGCACACTAGGCGCCTCGTCCCCTCTGGAGGTAGGGCCACAAGCCCGACAGATGTACTACTACGAACCTGCCCAAGGCCACGGCCTGCCCCACGACCCGTTCAATGCCATCGTCGGCCCACGCCCGATCGGCTGGATCTCCTCCCAGGACCGCGAAGGCCGCTTGAACCTCGCGCCCTACAGTTTCTTCAACGCCTTCAACTACATCCCCCCGATCATCGGTTTCTGCAGCGTCGGGCGCAAAGACAGCCTGAACAATATCGAGCAGACCGGCGAGTTCGTCTGGAACCTGGCCACCCGCCCGCTGGCCGAAGCCATGAACCAGAGCTGCGCAGCCGTACCGGCAGAGGTGAACGAGTTCGACTTGAGCGGGTTGACGGCAACCCCGTCGAGCCTGGTGAAGGTACCCCGCGTGGGCGAAACCCCGGTGGCCTTCGAATGCAAGGTGAGCCAGATCGTCCAGCTCAAGCGGGCTGACCAGGAACATGTGCCGAGCTGGCTGATCCTCGGCGAGGTGGTGGCGGTGCACATCGCTGAGCACCTGCTCAAGGACGGTATCTACGACACCGCGGCCGCCGAGCCGATCTTGCGAGGCGGTGGCCCGGCGGACTACTTCGAGCTGGGCAACCTTTTCAAGATGAGAAGGCCGCAGGCCTGATCACCAGACCAACTCGCCTTCTTCACCAACGCCCTTGAGGCGTTCGAGCTCGGCGCAGGCGGCCTCGTCGGCCGCCATGGCGCTCTTGAACACCTGACCGCCGAGCACCTTGTGAAAACGCGGCGCACCGCCCATGCCCAGCGCCTTGACCGCGATGGCGGCGTGGTAACCGCCGCCTTCCACCGGGACCATCGCCGAAACCGCTTCGAAATGCGGGAACTCTTTACGTGCCATGTTGCAATCCGCGTCGTTGATCGAGGGGCGGCATTCTACCCCGCGCGGCGCGGCATTCAACCGAAGGTATGCAGATCCAGGCTGCTGACCACCTGGGCCTGCACCAGCTCGCCAAACACCTGCAAAGTCGGCGACTCGAAATAACCTGTCATCGCCTGCTGGTCACGCCAACTCCCGCTGAGCAGCCACAGATCGGCATCGGCCTGCGAGCGCTGTACGGTAAAGCTTAGGCAGCCAGGCGCGCTCAGCGACGGTTCGAGCAGGTCCCGCAGACGCGCGCCGAGCTCCGCCGAACGACCGCTGCTGGCACGGATGAAAGCCAAATGGGTGACCGGTTGTAGAAGGGCCATTGCACGATCTCCTTGGAGCAGACGGACGGGAAAACCAGGCTGCCAAGGTTAGTGGCGCGCCCGCGCGGCGCGTTAGGCCATTACTGCACGTCGATTGCCTGATCCTGCCGTGCGGCAGGATCAGGCAATCGACGTGCAGCTTTGGACTAGCGCCCGCCATTGCCCAAACCTATGCTGCGTCGGTCAGCAGAGGAAAGCCATCATGACCACCGCCCCGTCCATTGATCCGACCCTGGAAGTGCAGCGCCAGGAACTGGCCGAGCTGATCGGGCGCCATGCCGGCGAAGCCCACGGCCCCGCGTCGGCCATCGATGATCTGTACCTGGTGCGCTACACCGAGAACGTGCGCTCGGTGCCAACCCTGGCCCAGCCTGCCCTGTGCGTCCTCGCCCAAGGCAGCAAAAGCCTGTTTCTGGGCGACGAGCAGTATGCCTACGACCCGCTGCATTACATGGTGGTGTCGGTGACCCTGCCGCTCAGCGGTGCCAAGCTCGATGCCAGCCCGGAAAACCCCAGCCTGGGCCTGCGCCTGGACCTTGACCCGGCCGAGATCAGCCAGTTGATTGCCGAAAGCGGGCCGATGCTGGTACCCAATCTGCCCTCAGGTCGCGGCCTGTATGTGGAAAGGACAGATCCGCAACTGCTCGACGCACTGCTGCGCCTGATTCGCCTGCTGGACTCCCCGCGTGACATTGCCATGCTCGCGCCGCTGATCCGCCGGGAAATCCTTTACCGACTGCTGCGTGGTTCTCAGGGCTACCGCCTGTATGAAATTGCCCTGGCCAACAGCCAGACGCACCGGGTGTGCCAAGCCATCACCTGGCTCAATCAGAATTACCAGCAACCGCTGCGCATCGAGGATCTGGCTCGGGAGGTCAACCTCAGCACCTCGACCTTGCACCACAGGTTCAAGGCCGTGACCTCCATGAGCCCATTGCAGTACCAGAAGCAGTTGCGCCTGCAAGAGGCCCGCCGGCTGATGCTCAACGATGGGCTGGAGGCAGCGGTGGCGGGTTATCGGGTGGGTTATGAAAGCCCGTCGCAGTTCAGCCGCGAGTACAGCCGGCTGTATGGCGCGCCACCGATCCGGGATGTAGCGCGGTTGCGGGCTAGTGCCGGCTGATTGTTTGAATGGTCAGCCCTCTACCACTGCCTGCCACTGGTTCTGATCGACCTGGATCAACGTCGGCCCCTTGCGCTCTACAGCACGCCCCAGGGCCGCCTGCAGCTGCTGCACATCACCAACCTGTTCCGCTTCAGCCCCCAAAGCACGAGCCACGCCGATGAAGTCCGGGGTATGGATATCCACCCCGACCGGCTCGATGGCACGATTGACCATGTATTTCTTGATCTCTTCATAGCCCTGGTTATTCCACAGCAGCACGATCAGCGGCACCTGCGCCTCCACTGCACTGGCCAGCTCCGGCAAGGTGAACTGCAGCCCACCGTCCCCGATGAGGCAAACCGCCGGAGCACGCGCGGCCGGTTGCTCGGCGCTGCCCAGCCACGCCCCCATCGCCGCCGGCAGTGCATAACCCAAGGTGCCGTAACCGGTCGAGGCATTGAACCAGCGGCGTGGCTGATCCATATCCAAGGTCAGGTTGCCGGTGTACACAGGCTGAGTCGAATCGCCCACCAGGATGGCGTTGGGCAAGCGTTCCAGAATGCTGGTCAGCAGGCGGGTCTGGCTCAGGGTTGGCTGGTCCCAGGTAGCCCGCAGTGACGTGCGCAGGCGCTGCGCGCGTGCCGCCCCCCACGTGCCATCGCGGGCAGGCTGTGGCAGGTCGTGCAAGGCATCGAGCAATGCCTGTGCTGCCAGCTCGGCATCGGCGACCAGCGCCAGCTCCGGCAGGTAATTGCGCACGGTCTGGTCCGGATCGATGTCGATGCGCAGCAGTGCGCCGGGGATATCAAAGCCGCCCTTGAACGTCACGTCGTAGTCGGTTTCAGCCAGCTCGGTGCCAATCGCCAGCACTACATCAGCCTCAGCCACCAGCGCACGGGTGGCGACCAGCGACTGGGTCGACCCGATCTGCAACGGATGGTCAGAGGGCAGCAGGCCCTTGGCATTGATGGTCAGAGCCACAGGGGCCTGCAGGTACTCGGCCATGCGTGCCAGCGCAGAGCCAGCAGCCAATGCACCGCCGCCTGCCAGGATCAAAGGCTTGCGTGCCTTGGCCAGGCGTTCGGCCATCTGTGCCACAGCCTGCGGCGCGGCGCCCGCACGGCTGCTGCGTACAGGGCGCCCCGGTAGCAGGTGGTCAGCAGGTTCGACCAGCACATCCAGCGGAATCTCGATATGTACCGGACGCGGCCGGGCGCCATCGAACACCGCAAACGCGCGCGCCAGTAACTGCGGCAAGTCATCAGCACTCATCAAGGTTTGCGAGAAGGCGGCCACCCCAGCCACCAGGGCACTCTGGTTGGGTAGCTCGTGCAGCTTGCCACGGCCACCACCCAGCTGGCTTCGCGACTGCACGCTGGAAATCACCAGCATCGGGATCGAATCAGCGTAAGCCTGGCCCATGGCAGTGGTGATGTTGGTCATGCCCGGGCCGGTGATGATGAAACATACACCCGGCTTGCCACGGGTACGCGAGTAGCCATCAGCCATGAAGCCAGCGCCCTGCTCGTGACGTGGCGTGATATGACGGATGGACGAGCCCGCCAGCCCTCGGTAGAGCTCCACGGTATGTACGCCGGGGATGCCGAAGACATGGTCCACGCCATAACCTTCGAGGAGTTTGACCAGTACTTCGCCGCACGTTGCCATCGGTTTCACCTTGGATCTTGTTGGAATCTGTGCGTATTGGACCCAACCCAAGGCTATCGCCACAAGGCAAAAAAACACATACTAGCCATGTCCTTTAATCATGGCTTGCGACGATGAAACGCCTTCCGCCCCTCCCAGCCCTGCACACCTTTCTGGTCACCGCGCAGCATTGCAACTTCACCCGTGCCGCACAGCAGCTGCATATCACCCAGGGCGCCGTCAGCCGGCAGATCGCCGGGCTCGAAGAACACCTGGGTTATGCCTTGTTCCAGCGTCAGGCCCGCGGCCTGAGCCTGACGCGTGAAGGGCAGGACTGGCTGCCGCGCGTGCAACAGGTGTTCGCCTTGATCGAACAGGGTGTGCGCGAGGTGGGCGGGCGCAGCGCGACCTTGCAGCTCAAGGCGCCGACCTGCGTGATGCGCTGGCTGTTGCCGCGCCTGATGGAATGGCAGGCACTGCGCCCGGATGTGCCGGTAGAGCTGACCACCACGGTGCAACATGGCGTGGATTTTCGGCGCGAAGGGTTCGATGCGGCGGTGGTCTATGGCAGCTTGCCCAATCATGGGCTGCGGGTGCGCAAGCTGTTCGATGAGCAACTCACGCCGGTCTGCGCGCCATCGTTACTGGCTGGGCCTTTGCCACTGAAGCAGGTCGAGGACCTGGCGCGCCATATGCTGCTGCACCCATCGCGGGATGAGCACGACTGGCGCCTGTGGCTGCAAGCGGCCGGTGCGTCACTCGACCTGCACGGGCCGAAGCAGCACTTCGAGACGCTGGACATGGCCATGGCCATGGCATCCCAGGGCACTGGGGTTGCCATTGGCGATTGGGCATTGATTGGCGATGACCTGCGCGGCGGGCGTTTGTGCATGCCCTTCGGGTTGAAGGTGACCACCGGCAAAGCCTATTACCTGGCCTGCCAGTCCAAAAGCTTGCCAGCAGGGCTGGCCGAGCTGATGGACTGGCTGGAGGGCCGTGCCGAGGCTCAGTAACCGACGGTAAACCGCTGCCGCGAATGCGCCGGTTTCTCCAGCTCATCAAGCATGGCAATGGCGTAGTCGGCAAAGGTAATCCAGCTCTTGCCATCGGCGCCGATCAGCAGGTGGTCCTTGCCCAAGGTGTAATGCCCTGTCCGCTCCCCTTCGACGAACTCAGCCGACGGCGACAGGAAGGTCCAGTCCAGGTTCTGTTCCTGGCGCAGCACCTCAAGAAAGCGTACACCGGCGCTGGCCTCGGCCTTGTAAGCCTCCGGAAAGTCCGGGCTGTCGATGACCCGATGCCCGGAAGGCAACAGCAGGCTGCCGGCGCCCCCGACTACCAACAGGCGTTTGACGCCCGCACGCTTGACCGGCTCGATGATCGCATGCGGCTCGATGGTCGAAAAATGCGCAGCGCTCAGCACCGCATCCACACCCGCCAGCGCCTTCTGCAGCGCCGCGCTGTCCTTGACGTCGAGCGCCTGCACGGTCACGCCCGCGCGCCCCTGCAGTGTCGAAGGGTCGCGGGCAATGGCGAGCACACTGTGCCCGCGGCGCAACGCCTCTTCCAGCAGTTGGCTGCCAGCGCGGCCAGTAGCACCGATGATTGCGATCTTGCTCATGAGGAACACTCCTTCAGTTGAATGGAATTACCACTTCATCTCGCCCTTGGCGACCTTGGCACCGAGCTCCAGCGAGCTCTCGTCGGCCAGGCCCGGGTAACGCTTCTTCATTGCGGCGATCAGCCCATCGGCGTCTTTGGCCTTGGCCGCTTCAACATCGAACGCCTGGATGTAGCTCGCCGTGAAATGCACGGCATCGAGCGAATGATCGCTCTGCCCCAAGTAGTGGCCGGGCACGACAGTACGCGGTGACAGCTGCTCGATATGCTTGAGCGTGCCAAGCCAATCCGCATGCGACTTGGCTGACTGGGTATCGGCCATCCACACATGGATGTTTTCGGAGACCACCACCCCACCCACCACCGCCTTGATCGACGGAATCCAGACAAAACTGCGTTCACGTTGCGGGCCATCCAGCCCCATGACTTCGAGCGGCTGCCCCTCCAGCATCAGGCGATTGCCATCGAGCACCTGTGGCACCACCAGCCGCGCCGGTTTGTCGGAGCCCATCTGCGGCCCCCAGTAAGCCAGCTTGGCATCCATGGTCTGGCGGATATGGGCAACGGTGGCGGCCGAAGCAACCACGCTGGCCTCAGGGAAGGCCTGGGTCAGGGTGTCGAGGCCGAAGTAGTAGTCCGGGTCGCCATGGCTGATGTAGATGGTCGTCAGGTGTTTGCCGCCAGCACGCAGGCGTTGCACCAGCTGTTCGGCCTGGGCCTTGCCGAACTGGGCGTCGACCAGGATGGCGTCCTTTTCGCCACTGACGATTACCGAGCTGACCGGGAAGATGGCCTCATGGCCTGGGTTGTAAATGTCCAGTTGCAACGGCTCGGCAGCCTGGGCCTGGCCAGCCAGGGCGACACATGCCAGCACCAGGCTGCGCAAGGGAGTGAATATCGACATGCTCTTTGACCGTCCTCGAGAAGAATGATCAACAGCTTAATTGCCCGATCCGTGACAAAAAATGCGATGCTCGAACATAGTTTGTTTCTGAAATCGGGCAAATTATGGACCGTCTGAACGCGATGCGCGTTTTTGTCACCGTCGTCGACCTGGGCAGCCAGTCGGCTGCGGCCGATCAACTGCAGCTGTCCCGCCCTGTGGTCTCGCGCTACCTCGCCGAGCTGGAGGACTGGGTTGGCGCACGCTTGATGCAGCGCACCACGCGCAAATTGAGCCTGACCGCCGCTGGCCTGGAGACCCTGCCCCGCTGCCGGCATCTGCTGGAACTGGCCGGCGACCTGCAGGCCGCCGTGCAGCAACCGGCGGATGCGCCCCGTGGCGCCCTGCGCATCAGCGTCAGTACCTCATTCGGCCAGGCACAACTGGTGGATGCGGTAGCCGCGTATGTGCGCCGCTACCCTGGGGTGAAAGTCGAGCTGCAGATGCTTGATCGCACGGTCAACCTGGTGGACGAGCGCATCGACCTGGCCATCCGCACCAGCAACGACCTGGACCCTAACCTCATCGCCCGGCGCCTCACTGTATGCCGCTCAGTCGTCTGCGCGGCACCCGCCTACTTGCATGAGCATGGCACCCCGCAACGGGTCGAGGAGCTGAGCCAGCACAATTGCCTGACTCATGCCTACTTCGGCCACAGCGTCTGGCATTTCGAAGTGGGCGGCCAGCCGATCACTGTGCCGGTCGAAGGTAATATCAGTGCCAACGAGGCCATGACCCTGCAGAAGGCGGCACTGGCCGGTGCAGGGGTCGCCATGCTGCCGACTTACCAGGCTGCCGCGGCCATGCGTACAGGCGAGCTGGTGCGCCTGCTGCCTTATGCACGCCCGCAGGAGCTGAACCTGAATGCGGTGTACACATCACGCAAGCATATGCCGGCGACCTTGCGCACCATGCTGGATTTTCTGGCGCAGCGGTTCAGGGACGAACCGGAGTGGGATAAAGATTTGTTGTGAACTGCCGCGCAACCGGGCTGTTGCGTCAAGCGTCCACCGGTGATTGACCTATGCTTGAGGTATCACCTGTTTTTGCAACAGGAGGTGAGCACCATGGGCATCAAATCAAGAAGAGTCGCCCTTGTCATGGCATTGACTGCAGTCGCAGGGCTGTACGGCTCAGCCTGCTGGCGCGCAGAACTGCTACGCAACCAGCCAAGCTCGGCGGCCAGTTGCGAGCAGGCGCACTGCGTGCCGCATACGGCAACCTTGAGCGCCGTCCGTTAGGTTGAACGGCGCCAGGCCGGTCACTCATCAACGCTCATGTATTCCTTGGCCCAGCGGATGTAGTCCTCAGGCTGGGTGTAGGTGTGAGAGAGTTCGGTGGCCGTGAGGTTCTCCGACTTGTTCTGCTGGCCGCGCTGCAGGCGCAGGCAGTCATAAGTGGCCTTGATCGCGGCAAAGTAGGCGGCATGTCCATCGACCACGATCCGCACGCCAAGGCGCGCCAGGCGCTCATCGTCGTGCAGGTTGGGGTTGGCGTAGGTCACCAGCATCAGGGGCACGCTCAGGTGCCCGGCAATCTGCTCGAGTTGCTCGAAGTCTTTGACGCCCACCATGCAGATCGCGTCGGCACCGGCCTTCTGGTAGCTCTGGGTGCGCACGATGATTTCTTCGGTGCTGAGTACGCCAGCGTTGGTGCGGGCGATGATCGACAGCGACGAGTCGACCCGGGCCTCCAGCGCCGCACGGATCTTGCCAACCCCCTCCTCGACCGGGATCAGGTCGGTGGACTTGCGCCCGAACTGGGCCGGCAACAGCGTGTCTTCGATGGTCAGCGCAGCCACACCGGCGCGTTCCAGTTCGATGACCGTGCGCATGACATTCAGCGCATTGCCATAACCGTGGTCGGCATCGGCGAGCACCGGCAGCTGGGCCACACGGCCGATGCGGGTAGCCTGCTCGACGAACTCACTGAGTGTGATAAGGGCGAAGTCTGGTGCAGCCAGCACCTGCAGCGAAGCGACCGACCCGCCGAGAATGCCGACTTCGAAGCCCAGGTCAGCGGCAATACGCGCCGACATTGGGTCGAACACGGAGGCCGTGTGATAGCAGGAACCTGAAGCGAGCAGCTCGCGGAAGGCAAAACGCAAATCTTGATGGGAAGCCTTGGGCATGATCACTCCGCTTATACGTGAAATTGAACGGTTGCTACCGACCCCTGAATCGGGTCTACCTGACCTGTTCCAACCGTCGCCATCTGGGCGGTCATGCTCGACATGCAGGCAGAGGAATAAAAGGTGTGGGATACAGCGGCACTGGAATCCTGCGACATCATGCTGCACCAAGCTGGTGCAACCCGCGGATTCAAGGCTCTGCGGCACATGCACGATATCACGCGGCCATGCAGCACTGGATGAATGCGCCAATGCCGATCTTGCATGGGCGATGCAGATAGTACATAGGTAGCTACCTAAGTCGGGTTACACTCGCAGCATTGATGCCGACCCGTCCGCGGGCCAGCAAAGTCACCGCCGTCGCAAACAAGGTGCCCCCGTGACCGCCGCCCTCCCCCAGACCGCCCTGCGCAACGTACTCACCGCGTTGATGCTGGCCATTTTCCTTGGTGCCCTTGACCAGACCATCGTCGCGGTCTCACTGCCCGCCATCTCCGCCCAGTTCAATGACGTCGGGCTGCTGGCCTGGGTAATTTCGGGCTACATGGTGGCGATGACCGTGGCGGTCCCTATCTATGGCAAGCTGGGGGACCTGTATGGCCGCCGGCGCATGATACTTACCGGCATCAGCCTGTTCACACTGGCCTCCATCGCCTGCGCACTGGCCCAGGACATGCAGCAGCTGGTGCTGGCGCGGGTGCTGCAGGGCATCGGTGCGGGCGGAATGGTCTCGGTGAGCCAGGCGATCATCGGCGACTTCGTGCCGCCGCGCGAGCGTGGGCGCTATCAGGGCTATTTCAGCAGCATGTACGCCGCAGCCAGTGTTGCCGGGCCGGTACTGGGTGGGTGGCTGACCGAATACCTGTCGTGGCGCTGGGTGTTCTGGATCAACCTGCCCTTGGGCCTGGTCGCCCTGTGGGCCATCCATCGCGCCTTGGAGGGTATGCCCGTGCAACGCCGTCAGGCCCAGGTGGACTATCTGGGGGCGGTGTTGCTGATCCTTGGCCTGGGCAGCCTGCTGTTGGGCATTACCCTGGTCGGCCAAGGACATGCCTGGACTGCGCCTGCCGTAGTGGCCCTGTTCGCCTGTGCCGGGCTTGGCACAGCCTTGTTCATCGGGCATGAACGTCGTTGCCAGGAGCCGTTGCTGCCACTCGGACTGTTCGGTAACCGGGTTGCCGTGCTGTGCTGGGCGGTGATTTTCTTCGCCAGTTTCCAATCGATCTCTCTGACCATGCTGATGCCCCTGCGCTACCAGGGCATCACCGGGGCCGGGGCCGACAGCGCCGCGCTGCACCTGCTGCCCTTGGCCATCGGCCTGCCCATCGGTGCATTCACCGGCGGGCGCATGACCAGCTTCACTGGCCGCTATAAGCCGCAGATCCTCGCCGGTGCGTTGCTGATGCCGGTGGCGATCTTCGCCATGGCCATCACCCCACCGCAGTCGGGCGTACTCAGTGCGCTTTTCATGTTGTTCACAGGCATCGCCTGCGGGCTGCAGTTCCCGACATCGCTGGTAGGCACCCAGAGCGCAGTCGATAGCAAGGACATCGGCGTGGCCACCAGCACGACCAACCTGTTCCGCTCACTTGGCGGCGCCATGGGCGTGGCATGCATGTCCAGCGTACTGCTGGCACTGCTGCATCAGGGCGGGTTCGAATTGCTGGGTAATCCGTTGCTGGGGAGCCTGCAGGCGGGCGAAGCTAATCCTGCTACCCAGGCACGATTGCTGGAGACCTTCAGGCACCTGTTGCTGGGCAGCGCCACGGTGGCGCTGCTGGGGCTGGTGGCGGCAGTGGCATTGCCAGACCGGCAGTTGCGCGGGCGCTAGCGGAGCACCTTAGGTTTTAATCATCCCTTAATGCTCAGGGAAAACACTCCCTCACAATCCTTAACAAAGTGTCATTTGCGCAAAGCAGGGCTCAAGCGCAGCATATCCAGCCCGGTGTCCACCCATTTTTCGGCATCGCGCAGCAAATCGAAGCTGTCTGGCAGTAGCAACCAGCGCCCGATCAGGCCATCGACATAGGCAAACAGGGCCACGGCTGCCCGCTCTACATCAAGCCCGGCCGGCAACTGTTCACGGCGCACGGCATTGGCCAACGCCAGGGTAATGCCCTCGTGGCAATCCAGCACCGCGCTTTGGCGCTGCTGGCGAATTTCACACATGTCATCGGTGAACTCGCACTTGTGATGCAAGATCTCATTGATACGCCGGGTCCGGGCGTCGAGCACAAGCTCATTGAACACTTGCAGCAGCAGCTTGCGCATGCAGCCAAGCGGGTCCAGTTCGTCCTCGCTTTCACTGGCACGCGCCAAGTGGTCATGGGTCTCGTGCAGACTGTCGAGCAGCGCCTGCACCAACTCCGCCTTATTGTTGAAATGCCAGTAGATAGCACCGCGGGTCACGCCCGCCAGTTCGGCGATGTCAGCCAGGGTGGTTCGAGCAACCCCACGCTTGTAGAAAGCCTTTTCCGCCGCCTCGATGATCTGGGTTCGGGTTTCCTGGGCTTCTTCTTTGGTTCGACGGACCATGGCAGTACAACCTCATCTGGGCCCACAGGCACATTGCCTGTGGGGAATCCGCCGGGGTCACCTCTGAAGGGTGCCTCCGGATGGGCTAATCAAGGGGCCGGATAGTAGCCAAGTACTACCCAACGGTATTTACAAACAACCATGAATGTAAGTATATTCGTTAGTAAGCTATTTATCCACCTGATAGCATTTTTTCTGACAAGACTCTTCCATTACTCTTGAGCGTCTCCCTGCTCTAGCGACCCGAGGATCCTCATGCAATTCAAGCCAGCCGTTACCGCTCTGGTTTCCGCCGTCGCCCTGGCAACTCTGCTAAGTGGCTGTAAGAAAGAAGAAGCCGCGCCCGCAGCACAGGCTCCTCTGGTCGGCGTCGTGACAATCCAGCCCCAAGCCTTCACCCTGACGTCCGAGCTGCCGGGGCGCACCAGCGCCTATCGCGTGGCCGAAGTGCGCCCACAGGTCAATGGCATCATTCTCAAGCGCCTATTCAAAGAGGGCAGCGACGTCAAGGCCGGTCAGCAGCTGTACCAGATCGACCCTGCCGTATACGAGGCCACCCTGGCCAACGCCCAGGCCAACCTTCAGGCTACCCGCTCGCTGGCCGAGCGCTACAAGCAACTGATCGACGAACAGGCGGTGTCCAAGCAGGAATACGACGACGCCAATGCCAAACGATTGCAGGCCGAGGCCGCGCTCAAGAGTGCGCAGATCGATCTGCGCTATACCAAGGTACTGGCACCGATCAGTGGTCGTATCGGTCGCTCTTCGTTCACTGAAGGTGCACTGGTGAGCAATGGCCAGACCAATGCCATGGCCACCATCCAGCAACTCGACCCGATCTACGTCGATGTCACCCAGTCCACCGCCGAGTTGCTCAAACTGCGCCGTGACCTGGAAAGTGGCCAGCTGCAGAAGTCCGGCGACAACGCCGCGTCCGTCCAGCTGGTGCTGGAAGACGGCAGCCTGTTCAAGCAGGAAGGTCGCCTGGAGTTCTCCGAAGTGGCGGTCGACGAGACCACAGGTTCGGTGACCCTGCGCGCCATCTTCCCCAATCCTGACCACACCCTGCTGCCCGGCATGTTCGTGCACGCGCGGCTCAAGGCCGGGGTCAACAGCAATGCCATCCTGGCCCCGCAGCAAGGCGTGACCCGTGACCTCAAGGGTGCCCCCACCGCGCTGGTAGTCAACCAGGAGAATAAGGTCGAACTGCGCCAGCTCAAGGCCAGCCGCACCCTGGGTAGCGACTGGCTGATCGAGGAAGGCCTGAACCCGGGCGACCGCCTGATCACCGAGGGCCTGCAGTACGTGCGCCCGGGTGTCGAGGTCAAGGTCAGCGATGCCACCAACGTCAAGAAACCGGGCAGCCCTGATCAGGCCAGCGCGGCCAAAGCAGACGCCAAAGCGGAGTAAACCATGTCGAAGTTCTTTATCGATCGCCCGATCTTCGCCTGGGTGATCGCCTTGGTGATCATGCTGGTCGGCGCTCTGTCGATCCTGAAGCTGCCGATCAACCAGTACCCAAGCATCGCGCCGCCGGCCATCGCCATCTCCGTGACTTACCCGGGCGCCTCGGCGCAAACCGTGCAGGACACCGTGGTGCAGGTGATCGAGCAGCAGCTCAACGGTATCGACAACCTGCGTTATGTGTCCTCGGAGAGCAACTCCGACGGCAGCATGACCATCACCGCCACCTTCGAGCAGGGCACCAACCCTGATACCGCACAGGTCCAGGTACAGAACAAGCTGAACCTGGCCACCCCACTGCTGCCGCAGGAAGTGCAGCAGCAAGGTATCCGCGTCACCAAGGCAGTGAAGAACTTCCTGATGGTGATCGGCCTGGTGTCCGAAGACGGCAGCATGACCAAGGATGACCTGGCCAACTACATCGTTTCCAACATGCAGGACTCGATTTCGCGCACGGCAGGTGTCGGTGACTTCCAGGTGTTCGGTGCACAGTACGCCATGCGTATCTGGCTCGATCCGGCCAAGCTGAACAAGTTCCAGCTGACCCCGGTCGACGTCAGAACCGCGGTCGCCGCGCAGAACGTGCAGGTCTCGTCCGGCCAGCTCGGTGGCCTGCCTGCCATGCCGGGCACCCAGCTGAACGCCACCATCATCGGCAAGACCCGCCTGCAGACCGCCGAGCAGTTCGAAAATATCCTGCTCAAGGTCAACAGCGACGGTTCGCAGGTTCGCCTGCGCGATGTTGCCCAGGTCGGCCTGGGCGGCGAAAACTACGCCATCAGCGCCCAGTTCAACGGCAAGCCGGCCTCGGGCCTTGCGGTCAAGCTGGCGACCGGCGCCAACGCCCTGGATACCGCCACGGCCCTGCGCAAGACCATCAGCGACCTGGAGCCGTTCTTCCCGCCAGGGGTCAAGGCGGTGTTCCCGTATGACACCACGCCGGTGGTCACCGAATCGATCAGCGGGGTTATCCACACCCTGATCGAAGCCGTGGTCCTGGTATTCCTGGTGATGTACCTGTTCCTGCAGAACTTCCGCGCCACCATCATTACCACCATGACCGTACCGGTGGTATTGCTGGGTACCTTCGGCATCCTTGCCGCAGCGGGCTTCAGCATCAACACCCTGACCATGTTCGCCATGGTCCTGGCCATCGGCTTGCTGGTGGACGACGCCATCGTCGTGGTGGAGAACGTCGAACGGGTCATGTCCGAGGAAGGCTTGCCGCCCAAAGAGGCGACCAAGCGGTCGATGGAGCAGATCCAGGGCGCGCTGGTGGGTATCGCCCTGGTACTGTCGGCAGTGCTGCTGCCGATGGCCTTCTTCGGCGGCTCCACGGGTGTGATCTACCGTCAATTCTCCATCACCATCGTCTCGGCCATGGGCCTGTCGGTGCTGGTGGCGCTGATCTTCACCCCGGCGCTTTGCGCCACCATGCTCAAGCCACTTAAAAAGGGCGAGCACCATGTGGCCAAAAGTGGCTTCTTCGGCTGGTTCAACCGCAACTTCGACCGCAGCGTAAACGGCTACGAGCGCAGCGTTGGTACCATCCTGCGCAACAAGGTGCCGTTCCTGCTGGGCTACGCCTTGATTGTCGTGGGCATGATCTGGCTGTTCACCCGCATCCCTACCGCGTTCCTGCCTGAGGAAGACCAGGGCGTATTGTTCGCCCAGGTTCAGACCCCGGCCGGTTCCAGTGCCGAGCGCACCCAGGTGGTGATTGACCAGATGCGTGAGTACCTGCTCGAGGACGAAGCCGATACCGTATCGTCGGTGTTCACCGTCAACGGCTTCAACTTCGCCGGTCGCGGGCAAAGTTCGGGCATGGCGTTCATCATGCTCAAGCCGTGGGACGAACGCTCCAAGGAGAACAGCGTGTTCGGCCTGGCCGAGCGTGCCCAGCAGCACTTCTTCAGCTTCCGTGATGCGATGGTGTTCGCCTTTGCTCCACCTGCGGTACTGGAGTTGGGTAACGCCACCGGCTTCGACGTATTCCTCCAGGACCGTGGCGGTGTCGGCCATGCAAAACTGATGGAAGCGCGCAACCAGTTCCTGGCCAAGGCTGCCCAGAGCAAGGTGCTCAGCGCCGTGCGTCCGAACGGCCTGAACGATGAGCCGCAGTACCAGCTGACCATTGATGACGAACGTGCCAGCGCCCTGGGCGTGACCATCTCCGACATCAACAACACCCTGTCGATTGCCTTGGGTGCCAGCTACGTCAACGACTTCATCGACCGCGGCCGGGTCAAGAAGGTGTACATCCAGGGTGAACCAAACGCCCGGATGAGCCCGGAAGACCTGCAGAAGTGGTACGTGCGCAACGGTGCAGGCGAGATGGTACCGTTCTCCTCCTTCGCCACCGGTGAATGGACCTACGGTTCGCCCAAGCTGTCGCGCTACAACGGTGTCGAGGCGATGGAAATCCTCGGTGCACCGGCCCCAGGCTACAGTACCGGTGAAGCCATGGCCGAGGTGGAGCGTATCGCTGGCGAACTGCCGGACGGCATCGGCTACTCCTGGACCGGCATGTCCTACGAGGAAAAGCTCTCCGGCTCGCAAATGCCGGCACTGTTCGCCCTCTCGGTCCTGTTCGTGTTCCTGTGCCTGGCAGCACTGTATGAAAGCTGGTCGATCCCGATCGCCGTGGTGCTGGTAGTACCACTGGGCATCATCGGTGCATTGATCGCCACCAGCCTGCGTGGCCTGTCCAATGACGTGTACTTCCTGGTCGGTCTGTTGACCACCATCGGCCTGGCGGCGAAGAACGCGATCCTGATCGTGGAATTCGCCAAGGAACTGCACGAACAAGGCAAAAGCCTGTATGACGCAGCGATCGAGGCATGCCGCATGCGTCTGCGCCCGATCATCATGACCTCGCTGGCATTCATCCTCGGCGTGGTACCGTTGACCATTTCCAGCGGCGCTGGCGCGGGCAGCCAGCATGCCATCGGTACTGGGGTAATCGGCGGCATGATCAGTGCGACCGTGCTGGCCATCTTCTGGGTACCGTTGTTCTTCGTCGCAGTGTCGTCGCTGTTCGGCAGCAAAAAGCCGGAAAAGGACGCCACCCCTGAAACTCCACGCTATGAGGCTGGGCAATGACCAAGTCTTTGTTGTCCCTTGCAGTAACCGCTTTCATTCTCGGCGGCTGCTCGCTGATCCCTGACTACCAGACGCCGGAAGCACCGGTGGCTGCGCAGTGGCCGCAAGGCCCTGCGTACTCGCCGACCGAGTCGGCCGACGTGGCCGCCGCCGAACAGGGCTGGCGCCAGTTCTTCCACGACCCGGCACTGCAGCAGTTGATCCAGACTTCGCTGGTGAACAACCGCGACCTGCGCGTGGCGGCACTGAATCTTGACGCTTACCGCGCGCAGTACCGCATCCAGCGCGCCGACCTGTTCCCGGCGGTTTCGGCCACTGGCAGCGGCAGCCGCCAGCGCGTCCCGGCTGACATGTCGACCACCGGCGAAGCCAACATCACCAGCCAGTACTCGGCCACGCTAGGCGTCAGCGCCTATGAGCTGGACCTGTTCGGCCGCGTACGCAGCCTGACCGAGCAGGCCTTGGAAACCTACCTGTCCAGTGAGCAGGCGCGTCGCTCCACGCAGATCGCCCTGGTGGCCAGCGTGGCCAACGCCTACTACACCTGGCAGGCCGACCAGGCACTGTTCAAGCTGACCGAAGAGACGCTCAAGACCTACGAGGAAAGCTACAACCTGACCCGCCGCAGCAACGAAGTCGGTGTGGCTTCGGCGCTCGACCTCAGCCAGGCGCGCACCGCAGTGGAAGGGGCACGGGTCAAGTATTCGCAGTATCAGCGCCTTGTTGCCCAAGACCTCAACAGCCTGGCCGTGCTGGTGGGTACCGGCATCCCGGCCAACCTGCCCAAGCCGCTGGAGCTTGATGCCGACCAGCTGGCGGAAGTGCCGGCTGGCCTGCCGTCGGACATCCTCCAGCGCCGCCCTGACATCCAGGAGGCCGAACACCTGCTCAAGGCCGCCAACGCCAACATTGGCGCAGCGCGAGCAGCGTTCTTCCCGAGCATCAGCCTGACCGCCAACGCCGGCACCCTGAGCCCGGACATGGACGGGCTGTTCAAGGGGGGGTCGGGGACCTGGCTGTTCCAGCCGCAGATCAACCTGCCGATCTTCAACGCCGGCAGTCTGAAGGCGAGCCTGGACTACTCGAAGATTCAGAAAGACATCAACGTCGCCAAGTACGAAAAAACCATCCAGACCGCCTTCCAGGAAGTCTCCGATGGCCTGGCGGCACGCAAGACCTTCGAAGAGCAGTTGCAGGCGCAACGTGACCTGGTGCAGGCGAACCAGGATTACTACCGCCTGGCCGAACGCCGTTACCGCATCGGTATCGACAGCAACCTGACCTTCCTCGATGCCCAGCGCAACTTGTTCAGTGCACAGCAGTCACTGATCACCGATCGCCTGTCGCAGCTGACCAGCGAGGTCAACCTGTACAAAGCGCTCGGCGGTGGCTGGTACGAGCAGACCGGGCAGGCCAATCAGCAGGCATCGGCGGCAACACCGAAGAGCTGACTGTTCAGGTAAAAACAAAAAACCCACCCCTTGCGGTGGGTTTTTTGTTGCGCACGACACTGCCTGACAAACAATTAACCAACTGGAACATTCCGTTCGATTATCGCCCGCTTCCGCTTGCGACGAATTGCCTCACTGCCGCCCTCCCCGCACCATCCTCTCCAGCAACACGTTGCCAATTTGATCAAAAAACCCGCCCTGCAGGCCGCACTTTGCAGCGCACCGGTTCGCCAATAAAAACAAGAGATCCACGACAGATGAGCATTTCGCACCCCGCACGCCAGCTGCTGCCCGGCCTGTTGGCCATGTCCTGCGCCCTCCCCGCATTGGCCGCCGAAGGCGGTTTCATGGAGGACGCCAAGGCCACCCTCAACCTGCGCAACTTCTACATCAACCGCAACTTCGTCGACCCGGCTCACTCCCAGGCCAAGGGAGAGGAATGGACGCAAAGCTTCATCCTCGATGCCCGCTCCGGCTTCACCCAGGGCGTCGTAGGTTTCGGCGTGGATGTACTGGGCATGTATTCGGTCAAGCTCGACGGCGGAAAAGGCACCACCAATACCCACCTGCTACCGGTCCACGATGACGGCCGGCCCGCCGACGACTTCGGCCGCCTGGGCGTCGCACTAAAAGCCAAGCTGTCGGAAACCGAACTGAAAGTCGGCGAATGGATGCCCGTGCTGCCGATCCTGCGCTCGGATGACGGCCGCTCGCTGCCGCAGACCTTCCGCGGTGGCCAGCTCACCTCGAAAGAAATCGAGGGCCTGACCCTGTACGCCGGTCAGTTCCGCGCCAACAGCCCGCGCAACGACGCCAGCATGGAAGACATGTCGCTCAATGGCCGAGCGGCGTTCACCTCCGATCGTTTCAACTTCGGTGGTGGCGAATATACCTTCAACGACAAGCGCACGATGATCGGCCTGTGGGATGCCCAGCTCAAGGACATCTACCGTCAGCAATACATCAACCTGGTGCATAGCCAGCCCCTGGGCGAATGGACCCTGGGCGCCAACCTCGGCTATTTCATCGGCAAGGAAGACGGCGCCGAACGCGCAGGCCAGCTAGACAACCGCACGGCCTCGGCGATGCTCTCTGCACGCTACAAGGGCAACACCTTCTACGTCGGCCTGCAGAAAGTCAGCGGCGACGATGCCTGGTTGCGGGTCAACGGCACCAGCGGTGGCACCCTGGCCAACGACAGCTACAACTCCAGCTTCGACAATGCCAAGGAACGTTCCTGGCAGGTGCGCCATGACTTCAACTTCGTCACCGTCGGTATCCCCGGCCTGACCCTGATGAACCGCTACATCAAGGGTGACAATGTCACCTCTGGCAGCATCGACGACGGCAAGGAATGGGCGCGAGAAACCGAACTGGCCTACGTGGTGCAGTCGGGGTCATTCAAGGACCTTTCGGTGAAATGGCGCAACTCGACCATGCGCAGGGACTTCAGCACCAACGCGTTCGATGAGAACCGGTTGATCGTGAGTTACCCGCTGAACCTGTTGTGATCTCTTGGGCCATCAGCCATGCGGACTGGCACCATTCGCTAAGCTGATGATGGTGGTGCGCCAAAGGCTATCCTGAGCAGTATGAGTGGCCTGTGCCCGCCAACAGGGCGGCACAGGCTACCCCATGCAAACAGGCCACCCAGGGAGGAACAACAATGAAAAACCTCGTCGAACACCTGAGCCAATACGCCAGCTACCATCGCGACCCACGCAATATCGCTACCCACTTTGTCGGCATTCCGCTGATCGTGCTGGCCGTGACCATCCTGCTGTCGCGCCCGGGCTGGGACGTCGCCGGGGTCTGGCTGTCCCCTGCCCTGCTGGCAGCTGCGGCGTCGGTGTGGTTCTACCTGCGCCTGGACCTGCGTTTCGGGCTGGTGATGGGCTTGCTGCTGGGGCTGTGCCTATGGGTTGGGCAAGCACTGGCGCTGCAAAGCACCGCGCTGTGGCTCAGTGCTGGGGCAGGAGCATTTGTGGTGGGCTGGATCATCCAGTTCGTCGGGCATTATTACGAAGGCCGCAAGCCGGCGTTCGTCGACGATATCAGTGGGCTGATCATAGGGCCGCTGTTCGTGGTGGCGGAGGCGGCGTTCATGCTGGGAATGTGCCCGGCGCTCAAGCATGCAGTTGAGGCCAATGCCGGGCCGGTGGCGCTGCGCTCTGCGTAGGAGTGGCCTTGTGTC
This sequence comes from Pseudomonas putida, assembly GCF_016406145.1. Classification (NCBI taxonomy): domain Bacteria; kingdom Pseudomonadati; phylum Pseudomonadota; class Gammaproteobacteria; order Pseudomonadales; family Pseudomonadaceae; genus Pseudomonas; species Pseudomonas putida. The sequence goes on along the minus strand of NZ_CP066306.1, from coordinate 1,123,682 downwards.
GCGAAAGGGCCGCAAAGCGGCCCCATCAATTTCAGCGACGCTGCAACCATCCTGGGGCCGCTTCGCAGCCCTTTCGCGACACAAGGCCGCTCCTACAGGTGCGTGAGCTTCACGACTGTTGGCGAGACTCTACACCCAACTCATCCCACACCGATTCTGCCAGGTGGAAGGTGGCATTGGCTGCTGGAATACCACAGTAGATAGCGCTCTGCATCAGCACTTCCTTGATCTCTTCACGGGTCACGCCGTTGTTGGCCGCCGCGCGCAGGTGCAACTTCAATTCATCGTTACGATTCATGCCGATCAACATTGCGATGGTGATCAGGCTGCGCGTATGCCGTGGCAGGCCCGGGCGTGTCCAGATATCACCCCAGGCATGGCGAGTGATCATTTCCTGGAACTCGCCATTGAAGTCGTTGAGTTTCTCCAGGCTGCGATCCACGTGGGCATCGCCGAGTACTGCGCGGCGTACTTGCATGCCGGCGTCGTAACGTTGTTTCTCATCCATGGCAGATTCCTCAGCGAGCCAGCAGGAAGTCAAGCACGCGAAGGCTGAACGCCTCGCCGATCTCGACATTGGACAGGTGCGCTGCCGGGAATTCGGCATAGGTGGCACCGATGATCGCGGCCTGCATGAAGCGGCCATGTTCCGGCGTGGTCACCACGTCCTCGGTACCGGCAACGACCAGCGTAGGCACCTGGATACGGCCGAGTTGCTCACGGTAATCGGCGTCGCGTACTGCCGCGCAGTTGGCTGCATAGCCCTGTGGAGAGGTCTGTGCGAGCATCTGGCAGATGCGCTGCGCCTGCTCAGGTTGAGCCTGGGCAAACGCGGGAGTAAACCAGCGAGCGATCGAGGCGTCGCGCAGGTCGGCCATGGCCTGCTGGCCGCCTTTGAGCACCATGTCGATGCGGGTATTCCACACTTCGTCATTGGCGATCTTGGCCGCGGTATTGCACAGGATCAGGCTGTGCAGACGCTCGCCCGCATTGATACCCAGCCACTGGCCGATCAGGCCACCCATGGACAGGCCGACGAAGTGGGCATGCCGGATATCCAGTGCATCGAGCAGTGCCAGCACATCGCCGCCCAGTTGCTCGATGCTGTATGGGCCGTCGGTGACCAGCGAAGCGCCGTGACCGCGAGTGTCGTAACGCAGTACACGCAAGTGCTCGCTCCACAGCGGAATCTGGCTGTCCCACATGCCCAGGTCGGTCCCCAGGGAGTTGGACAGCACCAGCACCGGGGCATCGTCCGGGCCATCGAGTCGATAGTTCAGTACGCCATCGGCCAGTTGCAAATGCGCCACAGCGGTCTCCTTCAGGCAGTGAAACGTTGATGTTCAGCCACGGCGCGCGCCACCCAGACGCGGGCCTGGCCAAGGTAATGGGCAGGGTCGAGCAGACGGTCTAGCTCTTGTTCAGTCAGTTCGGCAGTCACCTGCGGCTCGTCGCCCAGCACAGCGCGCAGATGTCGCTGTTCGGCCACGGCGCGCTGGCAGCATTGCTCGAGCAAGTGATGGGCGCGGTCGCGGCCAAGGCGCTGGGCCAGAACGATGCTCACCGCCTCGGCCAGCACCAGGCCTTGGGTCAGGTCGAGGTTGCGGCGCATGCGCTCGGCGTCCACCTCCATGCCTTCGACGATCACCTGGGCCTGACGCAAGGCGCCTGAAACCAGGCAGCAGATCTCCGGCAGTGTTTCCCACTCGGCATGCCACAGGCCGAGACTGCGCTCGTGCTCCTGGGGCATGGCTGCATAAAGTGTCGATAGCAGCCCCGGCACACGGGTGGCGGCACCGATCAGCACTGCTGCGCCCACCGGGTTGCGCTTGTGCGGCATGGTCGACGACCCACCCTTGCCAGGCGCGGAAGGCTCGAACACCTCGCCCGCCTCGGTCTGCATCAGCAGGCTGACATCGCGCCCCAACTTGCCCAGGCTACCGGCAATAAGGCCCAGCACCGAGGCGAATTCCACCAGGCGGTCGCGCTGGGTGTGCCAGGGTTGCTCGGGCAAGGTCAGTTCCAACTGTGCGGCCAGGCCCTCGGCGACCGGTAGTGCTTTGCTGCCCAAGGCCGCCAAGCTGCCGGAGGCGCCACCGAACTGCAGTACCAACAAGCGCGGACGCAGCTCCTGCAGCCGTTGACGGTGGCGCGTAACGGCGCCCAGTATGCCGGCCAGCTTCATGCCCAGAGTCACCGGGGTGGCGTGCTGCAGCCATGTACGTCCCACCAGCGGTGTGTCGGCGTGCAGCAGGGCCTGGCGCGACAAGGTTTCGGCCAGCGTGGCGAGGTCAGCCTCGATCAGCGCCAGTGCATCACGCAACTGCAGCACCAGCCCGGTATCCATCGCGTCCTGGCTGGTGGCGCCCAAGTGCACATAGCGTTCGGCCTCAGGAACACCACTGGCGATCACCTTGCCCAGCGCCTTGACCAGCGGGATTGCCGAGTTGCCTGCCGTGGCAATGGCATCGGCGAGCGCGCGAACGTCAAAGCGCTCGGCCTGGCAGGCCGCCTCGATGGCCGCTACCGCGCTGTGCGGCACCAGGCCGGCAGCAGCCTCGGCACGGGCCAGGGCAGCTTCGAAATCGAGCATGCCCTGCAGACGGCCGCGGTCAGAAAAGATCTCGCGCATGGCCGGGGCGGTGAAATAGGCGTCGAACAGTAGGTTGCTCATGCAACGTCCTTAATCATCATGGTGCAGGTACGCCGCCTGTTTAGGCAGACGCAGGCTGAACAGGAACGCGATTGCCATCATCGCCGTCACGTACCAGTAAAAGGTGTTCTCCATACCCAGGCTTTTCAAGCCCAGGGCCACATACTCGGCCGAGCCGCCGAACATTGCGTTGGCTACCGCGTAAGCCAGGCCTACACCAAGCGCACGCACCTGCGGCGGGAACATCTCGGCCTTCACCAGGCCACTGATCGAGGTGTAGAAACTGACGATGCACAGTGCCAGGGTCACCAGTACGAAGGCCATGAACGGGCTGCTGACGGTCTTCAACGCCATCAGCAACGGCACGGTGAACAGCGTCCCCAAGGCACCGAACAGCAGCATCGAGTTACGTCGCCCGATACGGTCGGAGAGCATGCCGAAGAACGGCTGCATCACCATGTACAGGAACAAGGCGCCGGTCATCACGAAGCTGGCGTTCTTCGCGGTCATGCCCGCAGTGTTGACCAGGTACTTCTGCATGTACGTAGTGAAGGTATAGAAGATCAGCGAGCCACCGGCGGTATAGCCGAGCACGGTGATGAAGGCAGCCGTGTGGTTGCGGAACAGGCCTTTGATGGAGCCAGCGTCCTTGTCCTTGCGGGTTTCGGCGCTGCTGGTCTCGTGCAGCGAGCGGCGCAGCATCAGCGAGATCAGCGCAGCAATGGAACCGACCACGAACGGAATGCGCCAGCCCCAGGCGCGCAGTTCGTCTTCGGTCAGCAATTGTTGGAGGATCACCACCACCAGCACGGCAAGCAGTTGGCCACCGATCAGCGTGACGTACTGGAAGGAAGCAAAGAAGCCGCGCTGGCCGCGCAGCGCTACTTCACTCATGTAGGTCGCGGTAGTGCCGTACTCACCGCCTACCGACAGGCCCTGGATCAAACGGGCCAGCAACAGCAGCGCCGGGGCCCAGGTGCCAATGCTCGAGTAGGTGGGTAAACAGGCAATCATCAAGGAGCCGAAGCACATCATCAGCACCGAGATCATCAGGGAATTCTTGCGGCCATGGCGGTCCGCCAGGCGACCGAAGATCCAGCCACCGATAGGCCGCATCAGGAAGCCAGCGGCGAACACGCCAGCGGTATTGAGCAATTGAACAGTGGGGTCGTCAGAGGGGAAGAAGGCCGGGGCAAAATAGATTGCACAGAAGGCGTAGACATAGAAGTCGAACCATTCCACCAGGTTGCCTGAAGAGGCACCGACGATGGCGAAGATGCGCTTACTGCGCTCTTCGCCGGTGTAATAGGTTGAGGTCATGACGGCTTTACTCCTGGAGTGTGCTAAGTAGGTCTAGACATACTTAGTAACACACTCGTTCCGCTTCTGGGCTGGCTATTGGCCTTGTGTCTCATAAGTCCGGCCTCTTCGCGGGACAAGCCCGCTCTCACAAGAGAGGCGTGGTCCCCTGTGGGAACGGGCTTGTCCCGCGAAAAGGCCGGGACAGGTCAAACCCGCTCGATGGCCAACGCCAGACCTTGGCCAACACCGACACACATGGTCGCCAAGCCCTTGCGCCCACCGCTCTTCTCCAGTTGGTGCAGTGCGGTCAGCACCAGGCGCGCACCACTCATGCCCAGCGGGTGGCCCAGGGCAATTGCACCGCCGTTGGGGTTCACCTGCGGCGCATCATCGGCCACGCCCAGCTCACGCAGCACCGCCAGGCCTTGGCTGGCAAACGCTTCGTTGAGCTCGATCACATCGAAATCGCTCATGGCCACACCCAGGCGCTCGGTCAGCTTGCGCACCGCCGGTACCGGGCCAATGCCCATTACCCGTGGTGCGACACCGCCGCTGGCCATCCCCAGAACACGGGCACGCGGGGTCAGGCCGTGCTTCTTCACCGCTTCAGCCGAGGCCAGGATCAGTGCAGCAGCACCGTCGTTCACGCCCGAGGCATTGCCAGCGGTGACCGTCTTATCCGGGCCGTTGACCGGCCTGAGCTTGGTCAGTGCCTCGAGGGTGGTTTCCGGGCGCAGATGCTCATCTCGCTCGACGATGGTTTCGCCCTTCTTGTGGGCGATACGCACAGGCACGATTTCTTCGGCGAAGAAGCCGGCAGCCTGTGCTGCTGCGGCCTTCTGTTGGCTGCGCAGGGCGAATGCATCCTGGTCGGCACGCGAAACCTGGTAATCGTCTGCGACGTTATCAGCGGTTTCAGGCATGGAATCCACACCGTACTGGCTCTTCATCAGCGGGTTGATGAAGCGCCAGCCGATGGTCGTGTCTTCAAGCTTCATGTTGCGCGAGTAAGCGCTCTCGGCTTTGCCCATGACAAACGGCGCGCGCGACATGGACTCGACGCCGCCGGCAATGGCCAGCTCCATCTCGCCGCTGGCAATGGCACGGAATGCAGTACCGATGGCGTCCATACCCGAGGCGCACAGCCGGTTCAGGGTAACGCCCGGAATACTCTCGGGCAGGCCCGCCAGCAGAAGGGCCATGCGTGCCACGTTGCGGTTATCTTCACCGGCCTGGTTGGCACAGCCAAAAAACACTTCGTCGACCTGATCCCACTGCACACCCGGGTTGCGCTCGATCAGCGCCTTGAGCGGTACAGCGGCCAGATCATCGGCACGCACGCCGGCCAGGGCGCCGCCGAAGCGGCCGATGGGGGTGCGGATAGCGTCACAGATAAATACGTCGCGCATCAAGCTTCTCCTGCCAGTGGGCCATGGGCCTCGGCGGTGCGGGTTTCAAAGTCACGCAGCGCACCCAGGTCGACCTCGGTTCAGGGTGCTACGTTGGGCTCAGATTAAGGAGAGTGGCGGGTCGCTGACAATCCGATAATCGACTATCCGTGCGTTTATCGAACATATTGTCACCTAGCCATCCCTTTCCCAAGGGGCCGCAACGCGGCCCGTCAGCGCAGGCTCAGGTCGCGTCGGCGTGGCTCACCAGGCCTTTCACGATCACGCCTACCGTGGCCAGCGCAGCTGGCACCAGCAATGCCGTCAGCACCTGCTCGAAGTTCCAGCCCAGGCCAAGCAGGGTCGCACCACTCCAGGCGCCGAGGATCGCGCCAAAGCGGCCGATGCCGAGCATCCAGGAAACACCGGTGGCACGCGCTTGGGTCGGATAGAACCGCGCCGCCAGCGAAGGCATGGCCGATTGCGCGCCGTTCACACACATCCCGGCTACCAGCACCAGAGTGGCAAGCACGGTAATGTTGCCCAGGCTCTGCCCTACCGCATAAGCGAACACGCCAGCCAGCAAGTAGAAGATACCGATGACCTTGTGCGGGTTGTAACGGTCCATGGCCCAGCCTACTGCCACGGCACTGAGTACGCCACCGAACTGGAACAGCGCACCGATGAACGCGGCCTGCTCCATGCTTGCGCCGCTGTCACGCATCAGCGTCGGCAGCCAGCTGGTCAGCAGGTAGACGATGACCAGGCCCATGAAGTAGGTCAGCCACAGCAGCATCGTCCCCAGGCCATAGGCGCCGGAGAAGATCACTGCGAACACGTTGCGCGCGGCCACAGCCTTCTGTTCCGGCACACTGAAGCTGGCTGCCTGCGCAACGACGGCCGGTGCAATCGGCGCCAGGGTCTTGCGCACCTTGTCGGTACCGCGGTTGCGTACAACCAGAAAGCGTGCCGACTCAGGCAGCCAGACCATCAGCACCACAACCAGCAGCAGCGGCAGCACACCGCCCACCACCAACAGGCTATGCCAGCCGTAGGCCGGGATCATCTTCGCGGAAATGAACCCACCACCGGCCATGCCCAGGTTGAAACCGCAGAACATGCTGGTCACCAACAGCGACTTGAGGCGCTCCGGGGTGTATTCGGAAAGCAGCGTGGTGGCATTGGGCATGCCGGCACCCAGCCCGAGGCCGGTCAGAAAGCGCAGCATCAGCAACTGGTCGACGTTGCTGGCGTAGGCCGAGGCCAGGCTGAAACCACCGAACACCAATACCGCACCTACCAGCACGACCTTGCGGCCAAAGCGGTCGGCCAGCGGCCCAGACCCCAAGGCACCGAACACCATCCCGATCAATGCGGCGCTCATCACCGGGCCAAGGCTGGCGCGGTCGATGCCCCATTCCTGGGACAATGCCGGAGCGATAAAGCCCATGGCCGCAGTATCCAGACCATCGAGGAAGACAATCAGGAAGCAAAGGATCACCGCGCGCCATTGATAGCGCGACAGCGGTTGTTCATTGATGAATGATTGAACGTCGAGGCAGTTCCCGACAGATTGTGGCTTGTTCATTGTTGTTATCCAGAAATTGGGCACAGTCGAGCCACTGCACAAGGGCAACCGGTACAGGGTTCAAAGTCGATGAAATGCGGCCTGATTCAGCCTGGATACAACGGAACTGCGTGCGGGTGCGGCCGCAGCAGCAAAGTGACAGTGGTCATGGTGTGCGCCTCTTGTGTTTTTCTTGTTCGGTCGGCACAGCCGACCGCTGCGAGAGACATTAATCAGCCAATGGAGGGCGCGCAATTCGTCCAGAGCGACACTGTGCGTTTATCGAACAGGAAACGGTTGGCATGTTCGATAACAGTGCACAGCGGCACGACGGGCTGTACGTGTTTCAGCCAAACAACTGATGGCAAAGATCGCGACTGGATGCCAGCAGGATCGGTAAGAACCGCTGTTCCAGCTCGCTTCGGCTCACACGCCCCACATGGGTACTGACATTCAACGCCGCAAGTACCTGCCCGGAAGCATCATAGATCGGCACAGCAATCGAGCGCAGCCCCTGCTCCAGTTCCTGGTCGACTACGCACCAGCCCTGCTCACGCACCTGCTGAATACAAGCGAACAGCGACTCCGGATCATGCAAGGTACGGCTGGTGCGAGCCTTGAGGTCGGCGCGGTCGAGGTACTCGCGCAAGCTGGTGTCGTCCATCGCTGCCAACAGAATGCGCCCCATCGACGTGCAGTAGGCCGGCAGCCGCCCACCGACTGACAGATCGACCGATATCAACCGCTCCACAGTGGCCGAGCGGGCTATATAAAGAATATCGTCGCCTTCGAGGGTGGCCATGTTGGCAGCCTCGTGCAATTGATCGCTGATGCGGTCCAGATAGGGCTGGGCCGACATCGCCAGGGGCGTCGACGAAAGGTAGGCATGGCCGAGGGTCAGCACCTTGGGCAGCAGCGAATAGGTACGCCCGTCGGTCGTGGCGTAGCCGAGCTTGATCAGCGTATGCAGGCAACGACGCACCGCCGCTCGTGGGATCTCGGTGCGGTGGCTGATCTGAGCGATGGTCAGATGGCGCTTGCGCTCCTGAAATGCCTGGATCACGGCAAGGCCCCGCGCCAGCGAGGTCATGAAGTCCGGGTCACCAGTAAATGCCTGAATACGCTTGGCTGGGGAGGCCACGATCGGCGGCGCCAAGGCAGGGGCGCTCGGGCGTACCGACTCCGGGCTGGCAGATTCGTTGGCCGGGATTTCGTCACTCATCGCTCACCTCAAAAAATTCGCTGCTTCGTGCGATTATCGAACAAACGGCCGATAATCGCAATTGACCGCTGACACGTTTACTTATACCTTTCTACTGCCACTTGTGGCTTCTTTGGAGAGACTGGTCAGGTACCCACCGTAGAAGTCCCCAGGCAACGGCCTCGTCTTTGTGCGAGGCCGTTTTTATTTCCCTGCCTGGTATCTGAACAGCAGCGAACTTTCCATGCGCCGGCCGTTCAAACTTTGCACAAGCAGCCATTACCTGCAACTTGAACGACGGTTGTAAGGGCTGGGTAAATAACACTGTCTGGCGTTTTATCGATTGCTATAATCCAGTCGGCTGGCCCGGATCCGCATTCGGGCAAGGCACTTACGGCCTGACCCTTATCCGACGACCAGCACGCCCTGTGCATGGGCAACGTGCACGTGCACGCACTACCGGCCACTTTTTACATTCAGGTACTACTGTGACGAAAGATGAACTGCGCGCGGAACTGGAGCGCCAGGCTGAACGTTACAAGGAAGTTTACGGTGGTGAAGTCACCACTTACGCCGCTCAACCGGAACCGGAGCGCAAACCTTGGCGCAAACGGGCCACGGTCCAGGATCAGGCCTTCAACCAGGAACTGGAAAAGATGGAGAAAGAGTTGCGCAACGAAGACACCTGAGCCGTTTGCCGCGGGCAATTGCATTGGCGGTCGAGGCCGGCGCTCGCGGGACCGATCGTTACCGACAGGCCGAGTATGAAATGGAATTACACAAATTTCATACAGTCGTTTGAATCATGAATAGCCATTCCCGTTTACAGGAATACGGCGAAATTCGGCGTTTTTTGTGATTTTTAGCGAAACCTTCTACGCATTACTCCGTGGACGACAACGCTTGGAAGTCGATCAAAAGACTGCCATCGGTCAGCTGCGGGTGCATCGATTGCCAAGGTTTTCTGGCATAATCCCGCCCCCCAAATGACCGCCAGACAACCTTCATGATCGATTTATTCAGCGGACTGGATGCCTGGGTATTGGTGAGCCTGCTGCTCGCCCTGACCTTCGTGCTCGCATTCGAGTTCATCAATGGCTTTCATGACACCGCCAACGCGGTAGCCACCGTCATCTATACCAAAGCCATGCCACCACACCTGGCCGTGTTCTTCTCCGGGGTGTTCAACTTCCTTGGCGTTCTGCTGGGCGGTGTCGGGGTGGCTTACGCCATCGTTCACCTGCTGCCGGTCGAGCTGCTGATCAATGTGAACACCGGGCATGGCCTGGCCATGGTCTTCTCGTTGCTGGCTGCGGCCATCACCTGGAACCTGGGCACCTGGTATTTCGGCATCCCGGCCTCGAGTTCGCACACCCTGATCGGTTCGATCCTTGGCGTGGGCCTGGCCAATGCCCTGATCAGCGACATTCCCTTGGGTGACGGCGTCAACTGGCAGAAGGCGATCGACATCGCCATGTCACTGGTCATTTCGCCCATGGCCGGCTTTGCTGTCGCTGCGCTGTTGCTGCTCGGCCTGAAATGGTGGCGCCCGCTGTCGAAGATGCACAAGACACCGGAACAGCGCCGCAAGCTCGACGACAAGAAGCATCCACCCTTCTGGAACCGCCTGGTGTTGGTGATTTCGGCAATGGGCGTGAGCTTCGTACACGGCTCCAACGATGGCCAGAAAGGCATCGGCCTGATCATGCTGGTACTGATCGGCATTGTTCCGGCCAAGTTCGTGCTCGACCTGAACAGCACTACCTACCAGATCGAGCGCACCCGCGACGCAACGATGCACCTGAGCCAGTTCTACCAGCGCAACGCCGCCACCCTGGGCGAGTTCCTGGCACTGGGCAAGGCACAGGCCAGCGACCTCCCGGAGCAGTTCAGTTGCAACCCGCAGCAGACCGAGCCCACCATCGCAGCATTGCAATCCTCGCTGCAGGGCGTGACCGATTACCGTGCCCTGGAAGCCGACAAGCGCGTGGAAGTGCGCCGCTACCTGCTCTGCCTGGATGACACGGCGAAAAAGGTCGGCAAGCTGCCGGGGCTGGATGCACGTGAAAAGGCCGACCTCGACAAGTTGCGCAAGGACCTCACCGCCACCACCGAATATGCCCCGTTCTGGGTAATCGTTGCCGTCGCCCTGGCTCTGGGCCTGGGCACCATGGTCGGCTGGAAACGCGTGGTACTGACCGTAGGCGAGAAGATCGGCAAACAGGGCATGACCTATGCCCAGGGCATGTCGGCCCAGATCACCGCAGCATGCGCCATTGGCATGGCCAACGTGTTCGCCCTGCCGGTTTCGACCACCCACGTGCTGTCGTCCGGCGTGGCCGGCACCATGGTTGCCAACAAGAGCGGCCTGCAAGGCGGCACAGTAAAAACCATCCTGCTGGCCTGGGTATTGACCCTGCCGGCGACGATGGGCCTGGCGGCTGGCTTGTTCTGGCTGGCATCCAAGGCTATCGGCTGAGCCATAACAGTGCCGTGAAAAGGGCCGCTTTGCGGCCCATCGCCGGCAAGCCGACTCCCACAGGTACAGCGCAGCCCTCAAGAGCTGCGCGGTCCCTGTGAATGCTAACGCTTCTTGCCCCCGAGCAACGACCCCATCAACCCCCGCACCAGTTGGCGCCCCAACTGATTGGCCGCCTGACGAACCGCGGACTTGATCGCCTGCCCCGCCGCGCTCTGCAAGAAATCCCCGGCCTTGTCGACCAAGCTGTCTTCATCCGCCTTGGGCACCGGTACCGGCTCTACCGCCTCACCTTTGCGCCGGGCCAGCATTTCATACGCCGACTCCCGGTCAATCGGCTTGTCATAGCGCCCCGCCAGCGGTGACGCTGCTATCAGCGCACTACGCTCGGCCACACTCAACGGCCCGATTCGCGATTGCGGCGGCGCAATCAACACCCGCTGAACCATCGCCGGCGTCCCCCTTTCTTCAAGCGTACCCACCAGAGCCTCGCCAATCCCCAGCTCGGTCAGCACTGCCAGAGTGTCGAATGCCGGATTGGGGCGGAAGCCGTCTGCCACGGCCCGCAGCGATTTTTGCTCTTTGGCGGTAAAGGCCCGTAGCCCATGCTGTATGCGCAACCCCAATTGGGCCAGAACGCTGTCGGGCAGATCGCCCGGCGACTGGGTGACAAAGAATACCCCCACGCCCTTGGAGCGAATGAGCCTAACCACCTGTTCCAAGCGATCCTGCAGAGCTTTCGGGGTACCGTTGAACAGTAGGTGCGCTTCGTCGAAAAACAGCGCAAGCACCGGCTTGTCGGCATCGCCTCGCTCCGGCAATTGCTCGAACAGCTCGGCCAGCAGCCACAGCAGGAAGGTGGCGTATACCTTCGGGGCCTCATGCACCAACCGGCTGGCATCGAGCAGATGAATTCGCCCACGACCATCAGCGTCCGTGCGCAATAGGTCCTCCAGTTGCAATGCCGGCTCACCGAACAGCGCTTCGGCGCCCTGCTGCTCCAGCGTTGCCAAACGACGCAAGAGTGCCTGGGTCGAGGCCGTGGTCATAAGCGCACTGTCTTCGCCCAGCAACTGGGGATTGTCTTTAAGGTGTGCCAGCAGCGCCTTGAGGTCCTTGAGATCGAGCAGCAGCAACCCGTCACGGTCGGCCACCTTGAATGCGGCATACAACGCAGCCTGCTGGCTGTCGGTCAGCTCTAGCAGATTGCCAAGCAACAGCGGCCCCATCTCACTAAGAGTAGTGCGCAGCGGGTGGCCGGACTGCCCGGCGATATCCCATAGGCTCAACGGATAGGCCTGCGCCTTGTACCCCAACCAGGGCATGCCGGCGATGCGCTCGGCCACCTTGCCCTGGGGCGCTCCAGCCGCACCGACACCGCACAGGTCTCCTTTGACATCGGCAGCGAACACTGCCACGCCGGCATCACTGAATATTTCCGCCAGGTGCTGCAAGGTTACGGTCTTGCCGGTACCGGTGGCACCGGCGACCAACCCATGGCGGTTAGCCAGGCGCATGGCTTGATGCACAGGCTGGCCATCTGGGCCGGCACCTAAAACTATGGTCGAAGTTTCCGACATCTTTTTAATCCTCTGCTCAAGCTTGCCCACCCACCAGCCGATAGCTCTGGATGATATTCGCCTTTGAAGACAGAACACCCCTGAAAGGACTTTCGGGATGTTGCACTGTTTTAAGCGGTACTCGTGCGAACGCCCGATAAAAACCTTAGCGGAACCGATCACGCCATGAACAAAAGCCTTCGTTTCAGCCACAAGATTCTTTTGGCCGCATCACTGATCGTGATACTCGCCTTCAGCCTGTTCACGCTCTACAACGACTATCTCCAGCGTAATGCCATCCGTGAAAACCTGGAGAATTATCTTGCTGAAATGGGCACATCCACTTCGAACAACATTCGCAACCTGTTCGAAGGCCGTATCAAACTGGTTGAAAACCTGGCGCAAAACATCGCCCAGCAACCTGCCATCGCAGAAACGCTGATGGGCCAAAGCGCCCTGACTTCAAGCTTCCTGACCGTCTACCTGGGCAAGGTCGACGGTGGCTTCAGCGTGCGCCCCGACTCGAAGATGCCTGATGGCTACGACCCACGCACTCGCCCCTGGTACAAGGATGGCATGAGCGCCCCGGGCGCCATCCTCACCGAGCCCTACATCGACATGACCACCAACCAGATGGTCATCGGCATCCTCAGCAAAGTGTCCACGAGTGTCGGCGTGGTCGGTGGCGACCTGGCCCTGGACGGCCTGGTGCAGATCATCAACTCGCTGAATTTCGGCGGCATGGGCTACGCCTTTTTGGTCAACGACCAAGGCAAGATTCTGGTGCACCCGGACAAGTCGCTGGTCATGAAATCGTTGTCGGACCTGTTCCCGCAGCACACGCCGAAACTGACCGGCGAGCTCACTGAAATCGAGGCCGATGGCCAGACCCGCCTGCTGTCCTTCACCCCGATCAAGGGCCTGCCATCGGCCAACTGGCACATCGGCCTGTCGGTGGACAAGGACAAAGCCTTTGCCATGCTCAGCAACTTCCGTACTTCGGCGGTCATCGCCACTGTGGTGGCGGTTGTGATCATCATCGGTTTGCTGGGCCTGCTGATCCGCGTGCTGATGCAACCCTTGCTCACCATGACCCGCGCCATGGAAGACATCGCCGAAGGTGAAGGCGATCTGACCAAACGCCTGAAAATCCACCAACATGATGAGTTCGGCATCCTCGGCACCGCCTTCAACCGCTTCGTCGAGCGCATCCACGGCTCGATCCGTGAGGTGTCCTCGGCCACCGAGCAGGTCAACGAAGTGGCGCTACGCGTGATCAGCGCCTCCAACTCGTCGATGACCAACTCGGACGAGCAGTCCAACCGCACCAACAGCGTTGCCGCGGCCATCAATGAACTGGGTGCCGCCGCCCAGGAAATCGCCGGCAATGCCGCCCAGGCCTCGCAGCATGCAAGCTCTGCACGGCTGCTGGCTGAAGAAGGTCAGCAGGTAGTGACGCGCAATATCGAGGCGATGAATCGCCTGTCGGACCTGATCGTCACCTCCAGCGCGCACATCGAGACGCTCAACAGCAAGACGGTGAACATCGGCCAGATCCTCGAAGTGATCACCAGTATCTCCCAGCAGACCAACCTGCTGGCGCTGAACGCCGCCATCGAAGCCGCACGGGCTGGAGAAGCCGGGCGCGGTTTTGCCGTGGTCGCAGACGAAGTGCGTAACCTGGCGCACCGTACCCAGGAGTCGGCGCAACAGGTACAGGCGATGATCGAGGAACTGCAGGTTGGTGCGCGCGAGTCGGTCGATACCATGGGCCAGAGCCAGCGCCACAGCCAAGACAGCATGGCGATCGCCAACCAGGCGGGTGAGCGACTGGACAGCGTGACCGTGCGCATCGGTGAAATCGACGGCATGAACCAGTCGGTGGCCACTGCAACCGAAGAGCAGACAGCCGTGGTCGACTCGATCAACATGGACATCAATGAGATCAACATGCTCAACCAGGAAGGGGTCGAGAACCTGCAAGCTACCCTGCGTGCGTGCTCGGACCTGGAGCAGCAGGCCACCCGCCTCAAACAGCTGGTAGGCAGCTTCCGCATCTAGCCGCAAGCTGCAAGCTGCAAGTAAAAGCGGGTATGGCGCCACCTTTTGCTTGTAGCTTGTAGCTTGCAGCTCCCACCCAACCCAACCGAACAAACTATCCTTCAGGTAGGTCAACCTTAGGCGCGTCATCCCCGGCCTGTTACAGCCCGATGACGGACCAAAAGTCGATCCCGGAGGGATGCTGATCGTGCACATCGCTGACATCACCATGTTCTACGCCCCGGCCAGCGGCGGCGTACGCACTTATCTTGATGCCAAACACCACCGTCTCGACGCCATTGAGGGCGTACGCCACAGCCTGTTGATTCCCGGAGCCAGCGCTCGCCAGGAAGACGGCATCTATCAGGTTCCGGCTCCACCCCTGCCGTTCGGCAAAGGCTACCGCTTCCCGGTGCGGCTGGCCCCCTGGTGCAATGTACTGCGCGGCCTCAAGCCCGACCTCATCGAGGTGGGTGACCCCTACCTGACCGCCTGGGCGGCCCTTGAGGCGCGGCGTCAGCTGGATGTACCCGTGATCGGTTTCTATCACTCCGACTTGCCGCTGCTGGTCAGCAACCGTATGGGCAACTGGTTCACGCCAAATGTCGAAGCCTATGTCAGCAAGCTGTACGGAAATTTCGACCGAGTGCTGGCGCCCAGCCAGGTGATGGCCGACAAACTTCGCCGCCTGGGCGTGCGCGATGTCCATGTGCAGCGCCTGGGCGTCGATCTGGCCACGTTCAACCCGCAACACCGTGACCCGCAACTGCGCGCCGAACTGGGTATCCCCGATACCACCCGCCTGCTGATCTTCGCCGGCCGTGGCTCGCGGGAAAAAAACCTGCCCGTGCTACTCGATTGCATACAGCGCCTTGGCCGCCCTTACCACCTGTTGCTGGTGGGCTCGAACATGCCAGCCAACGTCCCTGACAACGTCAGCGTGATCAATCACTTCTGCGCGCCACAGGACGTCGCCAGGCTGGTGGCCAGCGCAGACCTGCTGGTGCATGCCGGCGACCAGGAAACCTTCGGCCTGGTCATCCTTGAAGCAATGGCCAGCGCCACTCCCGTGGTGGCCGTGCACGCCGGGGCCTTCGGCGAGATCGTCAATGAGCAGTGCGGGCGCCTGTGCCGGGCAAACGATGGGCAGGCCATGGCCACTGCAGTGCGTGAGGTGTTCGAAGCCGGCGTGCGCAAGCTCGGGGCCCAGGCCCGCTGCCATGTGGAGCAGCATTATTCATGGGATAATGTCGTCGCCGGTCTGCTGCAGCACTATCAAGCGGTGCTTGGCCATCAACCGCAGGTACGCGCCCATGCTTGAGCCCAGCGCCGCGCCGGGCAGCCTGATGCTTGTGCTGCACGACATCTCGCCCGAGACCTGGCCGGACTACCAGCCCTTCGTTCAGGCGGTCGATGAAATGGGCCATGTACCCATGACCTGGCTGGTAGTGCCGAACTTCCATCACCGCAACCCGCTGGCAGGCTCCCCCGCATTCTGCCGCTTGCTCGAACGACGCCTGGCGCGTGGCGATGAACTTGCGCTGCATGGCTTGTATCACACCGACGATGGGCCATCGCCGAGCAGCCTGCGTGAGTACTTCATGCGCCGCCTGTACACCCATGAAGGCGAGTTCTATGCCTTGAACCAAGCGCAGGCCATGCAACGCCTGGAGGCCGGCCTTGAAGTCTTCGCCCGGCAAGGCTGGCCCGTCGCCGGTTTCGTCGCCCCGGCCTGGCTGATGAGCCAAGGGACCCGCCAGGCCCTGAGCCAACTGCCGTTGCGCTACACCAGCACCCCGCAGCACCTCTATCGTTTGCCCGACTTCGCCGCGTTCAATGCCCCTGGCTTGGTCTGGAGTGCCCGTAGCGCCTGGCGCCGCCGTGTGTCGCAGACGGTCTGTGACTGGCAGTGCAGGCGCTGGCGCAACGCTGAAACCCTTCGCCTTGGGCTGCATCCGGTGGATATGCGCCACCGCTCGTCACGAGATTACTGGCTGCGAACGCTGGACAAGCTGCTGATGCAAGGGCGCGAACCCCTGACCAAGTCGGCCTGGCTACAGCGCCAGGCAAACGGATGAACCGTCTGGGCTGGCTGGCCATGGCTCTGGTGATGGCCATGGTGATACCGGCCCTGCTGGGGGGGAGCGAAATGCTGCCCAGGATCAAGGCCTTCGACCTCGGCCTGATGCTGACTCTGCTGGGCATAATCCTGCTGTGCTGGGTAATCAATGCCGTGCGCCTGCGTCTGCTGCTTGGCCAGCAGGGAACAAAGCTTGGACATCTACGCAGCCTCGGCGTAGTGATGGCCACCGAATTCGCCATTTGCACCACCCCAGGCGGCAGCGGTGGGCCGCTGACACTCATGGCGTTGCTGGCGCGTGACCGTATCGGCCCGGCACGCAGCGGCGCGGTGTTTGCCATGGATCAGTTGAACGACCTGCTGTTCTTCTTCTGTGCCATGCTGGCAATAGCCGGTTATGCACTGTTCCACACCCTTGGCCGCAGCCAGCAGGACATGCTGCTGGGCAGCGCCCTGCTGCTGTGCTCGGCACTGGTGGCAATTTTGGCGCTGCTACGTTATCGACGGACGGTGATGCGCTTCAATGGGCGGCTTTTGCAGCGCATGAGGATAGCGCCGGCGCGCAAACGGCGCTGGGCACGCAAGGTGTTGCATTTCATCGATGCCTTGGCACAGACCTGGCGGCTCCCCAAAAGCACACTAGCGTTTGTGTTTACCCTCACCTGCGCGCACTGGAGCCTGCGCTACAGCGTGCTGTACCTGGTATTGCGAGGCTTGGGCGTGGAGTTGTCGTGGATTCCGAGCTTTCTGGTGCAGATGCTCTCGCTCAGCGCCGGGCAGTTCAGCCTGCTGCCGGGCGGAGCCGGGGCCGCCGAGCTGACATCGGCCAGCCTGTTGACGCCCTTGGTGGGCAGCTCCACAGCTGCCGCAGCGATCCTGATCTGGCGAGCGGTCACTTTCTATTTTTATCTGCTGGCCGGTGGGCCGGTGTTTGTCTGCCTGCTAGCGCGCCCCCTGCTGGAGCGCTGGCGGCGTCAGGCGGGTTGAGTTGGCGCCAGAGCTCGGCGGCGCCGGGGAAATCGGTGCCGTCCTGTTCGCTCAGGGCGTCGGGGTCGTAGCGGGAAAGGCAGCCTTCACCGAGGATGGGCGGTGCTGATGCGGTGGGTTTGTTGCGTGCGCTGGGCATGTGAGATCCCCTGCATAGCCGGGGCTGCGCTGCAGCCCCAAAGCCGGTATCAATCGAACACGACAGTCTTGTTGCCGTGCACCAGCACGCGGTCTTCCAAGTGATAGCGCAGGCCACGGGCAAGCACCATCTTCTCGACGTCGCGGCCGAAGCGGACCATGTCCTCGATGCTGTCGGCATGGCTCACGCGTACCACGTCCTGCTCGATGATCGGGCCGGCGTCCAGCTCTTCAGTCACGTAGTGGCAAGTCGCACCAATCAGCTTCACCCCACGCAGGGCGGCCTGATGGTAAGGCTTGGCGCCGACGAACGACGGCAGGAAGCTGTGGTGGATGTTGATGACTTTTTCGGCGTAATCCTGGCACAGCTGCGGTGGCAGGATTTGCATGTAACGCGCAAGCACCACCACATCAGCCGCATGCTCCTGAACCAGGCGCGACACTTCAGCAAACGCAGGCGCCTTGTCTTTCGGGTCGACCGGTACATGGAAGAACGGGATGCCGTGCCACTCGACCATGCTGCGCAGGTCGTTGTGGTTGGAAATCACGCAAGGGATCTCGCAATCCAGTTCATCGGTGTGCCAGCGATGCAACAGATCAGCCAGGCAGTGGGATTCGCGGCTCGCCATCAGCACCACACGCTTTTTCTGAGCCGAGTCAGTAATGCGCCAGGCCATGGAAAACTCTTCGGCGATGGGCGAGAAGGCTTCACGGAAAGCCTCGATACCGAATGGCAGCGATTCGGCGCGGATTTCATGGCGCATGAAGAACCAGCCGCTCTGCTCATCGGAGTGGTGGCTCGCTTCGTTGATCCAGCCATTGTACAAAGCCAGGAAATTACTGACTTTCGCCACGATACCAACACGGTCGGGGCAAGCGATCACCAGACGATAGGTGCGCATGAATAAGACTCCAGAACTTCGCAAAGGCGCTCATTCTAGCGGCACGCCCGGAAAAACGCAGTAATCATTGCACCCCGCCACCGCCGCCTCCTCGCTTACACGCAAGCAGCGGCACGCAGCAACAGCGAGGGCGAAACATGACGAATTACGGGGGCTAATGTAAATATTTTTTTAACCTTGAGATATTTTGTCACAGCCACATAAACAGTTGACGAACTGATTAATAGGTTTACTTGAGAGTTTCGCCTGTCTATTATTGCTCCACACATTCCGAACACGCATTAAGGAACACTCCATGTCCCTGATCAACGAATACCGCGCCACCGAAGAAGCCATCAAGGAACTTCAGGCCCGCCTGGCCAACCTGTCGCAGGATGACAAGCTGAAAAAAGAACTGGAGTTCGAAGGCAAACTGCGCACACTGATGGGCGAATACTCCAAATCGCTGCGCGACGTCATTGCCCTGCTCGACCCAGAATCGAAACTGAGCAAAGGGCCACGTGGCGCAGTCAAGACCACCGCCACCAAACGTGCGCGCAAGGTCAAGCAATACAAGAACCCGCACAATGGTGAAGTGATCGAAACCAAAGGCGGCAACCACAAAACCCTGAAAGAGTGGAAAGCCAAATGGGGTGGCGACGTGGTTGAAAGCTGGGCGACCCTGCTGGACTGATTGTCCGCTTGATCGCTGTACTGCTTAAAACAAGAACGCCGGCACGATGCCGGCGTTTTTGTTTACCTGTACAAAACCACTCAAAAATTGATGGCAAATTGCTCGGCCAGTTGTCGGGCATGCGCCTGCCAGGCATCCAATACCTGCCGCCCTGCCTCGTCCGCGTTGGCCCAGGCGCTTTGGCGTGCCTGCTCGAAGTCACCAAGCGTGTTCGGCGCACCCCATTGCGGATCGCTCAATCGCTGCTGGCAGAAACCATACCAGCGTTGCCGCTCTTCGCTATTCAAGGTCTCCGGGAAGTTGCGCGCCCGATACCGGAATAACAACTCGGGCATGCGCGGGTCATCGAACATCCAGTGGCCTTGCCCCAACTGTGCAGGGTCCAGCGTTCTTACTTGTTCGCACAGCCGGCGATCGCGGTCGCCGAGAAACCCTTCATACAATTGCTGTTCCGGATCTTCACTCGGGACAAAGTCTTCCTTGCCGTAAATGTGTTCCAGCTTGTGTTGCCAAGCGTTCTGTTGATTGGCCAACTCTTCAGCGCGTGATTGTACGAGCGCCAAATCGATACCGAGCCGTTGCTGATCGGCCGCGCGCAATACCGAGAGCGGGGCCACTACCGGGCAGCGATTGATCTGCACCAACTTCAGCGGTATGGGTAATTGCCCGTCAGACAATTCCTCACGGCGGGTGTACAAGCGTTCCCGAATTACCTCGGCACTTTCCCTTAATAAGGGTAGGGTTTCCTGTTGCAGGTCGCACACAATCAGCGCGTTGCGATTACGTGGGTGCCAGGCCAAAGGCAAGACCACCCCCAGATAACTGCGCGCCGCCGAGAAGCGCCCCGATATATGCACCAACGGCTGCAGCAGACGGATTTGCTCCATCACTTTGTGCTTGCTGCGCAACTGGAACAGCCACTCATACAACTTGGGTTGCTTGTGCCGGATCAAGCGTGCCAGAGCGATGGTAGCCCGCACGTCGGAAAGTGCCTCGTGTGCATGCCCATGATCGATGCCATTGGCCTTGCTGAGCAGTTCAAGACGCAGGCTGGTGCGCCCGTCCTGTTGCGGCCAGACGATGCCTTCAGGGCGAAGGGCATAAGCAGTGCGTACCACATCGATCAAGTCCCAGCGGCTATTGCCGCCCTGCCACTCCCGGGCATACGGGTCGAAGAAGTTGCGGTACAGGCTGTAGCGGGTAACTTCGTCGTCGAAGCGCAAGGTGTTGTAACCGGCGCCGCAGGTCCCGGGGAGGGCCAGTTGCGCATGCACCCGAGTCATGAACTCGGCTTCGCCCAGGCCTTGGCTGGCCAGTTGCTGCGGGGTGATGCCTGTAACCAGGCAGGCCGCCGGGTGCGGCAGGATATCGTCGCTAGGGCGGCAATAAAGACTGATCGGCTCGTCGATCTCATTGAGCTCGAAGTCGGTGCGCACACCGGCAACCTGCAACGGCCTGTCGCAGCGGGGGTTGATACCGGTGGTTTCGTAGTCGTGCCAGAAAATGCTTGAGGTCACGGGGACGTCCTGATCAAAGGTCGCCCCGATTCTAACGGACGCGGCCTCAGACGGAAGCGTTGGCCGGATGGAAACTGAAATAGACGCGCAATGAACGCACGAAATCATCGTACTCGCGCGGCGCCTGCAGCAGCATGAAGCCCGAATCGTAATGGCCTGGCGTCTGGTCCTCACGGCACCACAGGCAACTGGCGGTCAGGTTGATGAACTGAACGCCGCCACCGGGCAGCGGCAGGCGTAACTGTAGCTCGAAGTCGGGCCCCACCAGCACCGGCAGCTGGCTGATCAACATCAAGCCATCTTCCGAGGCATTGCCCAACTGCCCGATCGGCTGATCGGTAAAGCGGTTGAAGACCCTCAGTACGCAAGGTAACTGATGGCGTTCGATATGACGCTGATTGAACATGGTCACAATTGCAGTCCGTACCCGATGCCAGGAATACGAGGTACTGGCGGTTGTTGTAACAACTGAGTTACAGGTTAGCGCAGCGCATGCGGCAAATCCCGTGAAATAAACGATACCTTCGTGTTAACGCCAAGGAGAGGTACTCACCGGGTTGGCCATCGCAGCCTCGCCAGCGCGGTAGTGGCCCAGCTTCTCCAGGGTCTGCAGTCGCGCCTTGGCCCGGTATGCATACTCGTTGCGCGGATATTGCTGGATCAGGTACTCATAGGTCTGCGCAGCGTCCACGAAAAGCTTCTGGCGCTCCAGGCACTGGCCACGCAGCAACGACACTTCCGGATGGATGAACGGCCGCGCGCGGCTGGTACGGTCGACTTGTGACAGCTCGAGCATGACCCGTTGGCAATCGCCACGGTCGTACGCACGATAGGCGTTGTTCAGATGGTGGTCCATGGACCAGCGGGTACAGCCGACGGCGCTGGCCGCCAGGGCGAAAACGATCAGGGCTCGCATGGGGATCTCCTTTAATAAAGAGTATATCGGCGTGCCGGTATATTTCTTCAGCTTGCAACTTGCAGCTTGCAACTGCCCTACCTTACCCGCCTGCAGGTAGTGCAACGGAACAATGACTACAGCGCGATTCAGGAGTAGCCTTTCGCTGCGCTTCACTATAGGAGTCTGTGCATGACCATCCGCCGTACCAAAATCGTCGCCACCCTCGGCCCCGCCAGCAACTCGCCGCAAGTGATCGAACAGCTGATCCTCGCCGGCCTGGACGTGGCACGCCTGAACTTTTCCCACGGCACCCCGGACGAGCACAAGGCGCGCGCCCGCCTGATCCGTGAAATCGCTGCCAAGAACGGCCGCCATGTCGCATTGCTGGGCGACCTGCAGGGTCCGAAGATCCGCATCGCCAAGTTCAGCAACAAGCGCATCGAACTGAAAATCGGTGACAAGTTCACCTTCTCCACCGCCCACCCGCTCACCGAAGGCAACCAGGACATCGTCGGTATCGACTATCCCGACCTGGTCAAGGACTGCGGCGTTGGCGACGAACTGCT
This sequence comes from Pseudomonas putida, assembly GCF_016406145.1. NCBI lineage: Bacteria > Pseudomonadati > Pseudomonadota > Gammaproteobacteria > Pseudomonadales > Pseudomonadaceae > Pseudomonas > Pseudomonas putida. The sequence goes on along the minus strand of NZ_CP066306.1, from coordinate 1,101,732 downwards.
GCTCGACGACGGCCGTGTGGTCATGCGCGTCGAGACCGCTACCGCTGATGCGCTGCACTGCGTGGTGATCATCGGTGGCCCGCTGTCAGACCACAAAGGCATCAACCGCAAAGGTGGCGGCCTGACCGCGCCGGCCCTGACCGAGAAAGACAAGGCCGACATCAAGCTGGCCGCGGAAATGGACCTGGACTACCTGGCCGTGTCCTTCCCGCGTGACGCCAGCGACATGGAGTATGCCCGCAAGCTACGCGACGAGTCCGGCGGCAGCGCCTGGCTGGTGGCCAAGATCGAGCGTGCCGAAGCCGTTGCCGACGACGAAACCCTCGACAAGCTGATCGCCGCCTCCGATGCCGTGATGGTTGCCCGTGGCGACCTGGGCGTGGAAATCGGCGACGCTGAGCTGATCGCTATCCAGAAGAAGATCATTCAGCACGCTCGCCGCAACAACAAGGCGGTGATCGTGGCGACCCAGATGATGGAGTCGATGATCCAGAACCCGATGCCGACCCGCGCCGAAGTGTCCGACGTGGCCAACGCCGTGCTGGACAACACCGATGCGGTGATGCTGTCGGCCGAAAGCGCCGCCGGTTCCTACCCGATCGAAGCGGTCCAAGCCATGGCGCGCATCTGCTTGGGCGCTGAAAAGCACCCGACCAGCCAGAAGTCCAGCCACCGTCTGCACACCACCTTCGAGCGCTGCGACGAGAGCATCGCCCTGGCGGCAATGTACACTGCCAACCACTTCCCCGGCGTCAAGGCGATCATCGCCCTCACCGAAAGTGGCTACACCCCGCTGATCATGTCGCGCCTGCGCTCGCACGTACCGATCTACGCACTGTCGCCGCACCGCGCTACCCAGGCACGTGCGTCGATGTTCCGCGGCGTCTACCCGATCGCGTTCGACCCGGCTTCGCTGCCGGCCGACAAGGTCAGCCAGGCGGCAGTCGACGAACTGCTCAAGCGTGGCCTGGTGGAGCAAGGCGACTGGGTGATCCTGACCAAGGGCGACAGCTACCACACCATCGGTGGTACCAACGGCATGAAGATCCTGCATGTCGGTGATCCGCTGGTCGGCTGATCTGCCTCAACCGGCGCCGCTCTGCGGCGCCGGTTCAATCACTGCACACCGTCTTCAGGCATGCTCGACGAACACATCGGCAAATACCTGATTCCTCGGTACCCCCGCAATGAAAAGCCGCCGCGCGAAACGCTCTACACTTCCCGGCGAGCCACACACCAACGCGATAGTCTGCCGCGATGATGGCCGCAATGTCGCCAGCGCTGCATCCAGCTGATCCGCCAGTACCTGCTCGACACTCACGCCTTCGATGTGCATCAACGGCTCAGCCAGGTAATGCCCTGCGTTATCATGCGCCACATGCATCACTCTGATTTCCCCCCGATGCCCCTGCCGCAACGCCTCGCGCAAGATGCCCCACAACGGTGCAAGCCCGGTACCTGCCGCCAGCAGCCACAGCGCTTGCGCCTGCCAGTCCAGGTCGTAATACAGCGCCCCACCCCGCAGTTCCCCCAAGCGCAACGTATCGCCAACCTGCAGCCCACGGGCCTTGTCGCAAAAGGCGCCCGGGCGCTGGCAGTCGATATGGAACTCCAGGAACTCATCTTCGCCCGGCAGGCTTGCCAAGGAATAGGGCCGGGCCACCGGACCGTTCCACAGCACCACATGCTGACCGGCCTGATAACGCAATGCCCGCTCCGGCCGCAGGCGCAAGCGCAGCACATCACCCGACCAGTCCAGCGCACAGACCTGTGCAGGAATGCCGTCCTGCAGAGGGTCGAACACCGCTACGCGCAGGTCGTCAATCACCCGGCACTGGCATGCCAGCCGCCAGCCCTGTGCGTGTTTTTCCAGCGCCAGGGCCTCGGGCATTGCATCGGCGGGTTGCCCGTCCAGGCAATGCACCAGGCAGGCGTGACAGCTACCTGCACGGCAGCTGTAGGGCACATTCAGCCCCGCGTCGTTCAGGGCATCGAGCAGATTGCTGCCGGTGGGCACCGTCCAGCGGCGCTCGCCCACACAGAGTTCAGGCATGGTCATCACTTCTCCGGCTATACATCGCCACTCTAAGGCAAGCCGGCATCGGCAGCAAAAAGGATGCCCATCGCCTGCCGACCATGGTCCAGACCACACGCAGGTGTTTCGCAGGCACAGGCGCGCTATACTGCCGCGCCTTTTTGCGTCGGCCTGACCTGTCGACGCCTTGCCAGGCGTTTCGACACGCAGGTGTGCAGTGTCGGAAGGCCTTTACGAATGTTCCCGTCTTTAAGAGGAGCGCGCTGCATGACCGTGATCAAGCAAGACGACCTGATTCAGAGCGTCGCCGACGCCCTGCAATTCATTTCGTACTACCACCCCGTCGATTTCATCCAGGCGATGCACGAGGCCTACCTGCGTGAAGAGTCGCCTGCCGCGCGCGACTCCATCGCCCAGATCCTGATCAACTCGCGCATGTGCGCCACCGGCCACCGCCCGATCTGCCAGGATACCGGTATCGTCACCGTATTCGTGCGCGTCGGCATGGACGTGCGCTGGGACGGCGCCACCCTGAGCGTCGACGACATGATCAACGAAGGTGTGCGTCGCGCCTACAACCTGCCTGAAAACGTTCTGCGTGCCTCGATCCTGGCCGACCCGGCCGGTGCCCGCAAGAACACCAAGGACAACACTCCAGCCGTCATCCACTACTCGATCGTCCCAGGCGACAAGGTCGAAGTCGATGTGGCAGCCAAAGGCGGCGGCTCGGAAAACAAGTCGAAGATGGCCATGCTCAACCCGTCCGACTCGATCGTCGACTGGGTCCTGAAGACCGTCCCGACCATGGGTGCCGGCTGGTGCCCGCCTGGCATGCTCGGCATCGGCATCGGCGGTACCGCCGAAAAAGCCGCGGTCATGGCCAAGGAAGTGTTGATGGAGTCCATCGACATCCATGAACTCAAAGCCCGTGGCCCGCAGAACCGCCTCGAAGAGATCCGCCTGGAGCTGTTCGAGAAGGTCAACCAGCTGGGTATCGGCGCCCAGGGTCTTGGTGGCCTGACCACCGTGCTCGACGTCAAGATCATGGACTACCCGACCCACGCCGCATCCCTGCCGGTGTGCATGATCCCCAACTGCGCCGCCACCCGTCACGCGCACTTCGTGCTCGACGGTTCCGGCCCGGCCGAGCTGGAAGCCCCGTCGCTGGACGCCTACCCGGAAATCGTCTGGGAAGCCGGCCCGAGTGCCCGCCGCGTCAACCTCGACGACATCACCCCGGAAGAAGTGGCCAGCTGGAAGCCGGGCGAGACCATCCTGCTCAACGGCAAGATGCTCACCGGCCGCGATGCCGCGCACAAGCGCATGGTCGAGATGCTCAACCGTGGTGAAACACTGCCGGTTGACCTGAAAGGCCGCTTCATCTACTACGTCGGCCCGGTCGACCCGGTCGGTGACGAAGTGGTAGGCCCGGCTGGCCCGACCACCGCCACCCGGATGGACAAGTTCACCCGCCAGATCCTTGAACAAACCGGCCTGCTGGGCATGATCGGCAAGTCCGAACGTGGCCCGACCGCCATTGAAGCGATCAAGGACAACAAGGCCGTGTACCTGATGGCCGTCGGTGGCGCTGCCTACCTGGTGGCCCAGGCGATCCGCAAGTCCAAGGTTCTGGCCTTCGCCGAACTGGGCATGGAAGCGATCTACGAGTTCGAAGTCAAAGACATGCCAGTCACCGTCGCGGTGGACAGCAACGGTGAGTCGGTGCACATCACCGGCCCTGCGCTGTGGCAGAGCAAGATCGCCGAAAGCCTGGCGGTAGAAGTCAAGTAATCGGTATTGGGGCCGCTTTGCGGCCCCATTCACGCAATCCGCTCGAACTGCTCAGGCCAATCGCGCCTGGTAAATACCTGCCCCTGCTCCCTCACCCGCCGGACCGCTCCCAGATCCACATCGCATACCAGCCACTGGCTGCCCGCAAGGCTCAGCGTTTCACTTTCACAAACCACCCCATTGCCCGGCATGCCATGATCCGGCGGCACGAACAATCCCGCACGCCCAATGTTCTCATCCAGCGCCGGTGACCACTGTGCCAACCCCACGGTCGGGCTCTGTAACACCGCAATCTGGTTTTCCAGCGCACGCGCCTGAATTCCGATGCGCACGCGGTGGTAGCCGGCCTCGGTATCGGTACAACTGGGTGCCAGAATCAGGTCGGCACCCGCTTCGGCCAAGTGCCGCGCCAGCATCGGGAACTCATTGTCATAGCAGATCAGGATGCCCAGGCGACCGAGGCCCGTATCGAACACCCTCAGCCCCTGGCCCGCGGTAATGCCCCATTGTTCACGCTCGAAACGGGTCATCATGAGTTTGTCCTGATGCCCCAGCACACCCTCAGGGCCGAATAGCCAGGCTCGGTTGCGGTAGTGCCCATCATTGTCCAGTACCGGTAGGCTACCCGGCTGCAGGTAGACACCCAAGCGCCGGGCGATATCTTCGCACAGCTCCAACCAGGGCTCGATCAACGGCTGGACACCGGCAATGGAGGCTTTGAGGTCGCCGCGCTGGTCGGCAGGCAACTGGCCACTGAGCACCAGGCCGGCGTATTCGGGCAACAACAACAGTTGAGCGCCCGCCTCCGCCGCCTCGGCGCATACGCGTTGCAGGTGCCCGGCATAAGCATCCCAGGTTTCATGCAACTCGATGGCGTACTGGCAGGCCGCCACACGGATCATATCGGCAGTTCCTTGAGCCAGAACGACATGATCTTGTTGCTGCTTTCCGGCTCGTCCAGGTCGCGCCAGGCGTAATGAGTGCGCAGGGACGGGTCATGCAGGAAGCCCCGGTTTCGCCAAAACCCGTGCAATGGCTTGTAGTTGGCAGGCCGCCTGGGATGCACGCCAGGGCGCTCGACGGTGCAGAACGCGCAATAATCGAATTCGGCCAGCTTGTGCGCATAGGACTCGCGCTCGATGAAGAAGCGTACACCCAGGCCTTGGCCACGGTATTCGGGCAGTACCAGCGATTCGCCAAAGTAGTACACACTGGCGGGGTCGCGCCCCTGCGCCAGGAACGGCTGCTGGAACTGGGACGCAACATCCACCAGCGGCACGCCGGTCGAGGCGCCAACCACCTGGCCCTTGTCCAGGGCCAGCACTACCAGGCTGCGGCCCGAGCGAGCATAGGCTGCCAGGTACTCGGATTCATACTCCAGCGTGCCGTCATAGAGATAGGGGAACTCGCGGAAAACGGTCAGGCGCAGGCGAGCGAGGTCATCGATGTAAGGCGCGATAGCGGCGCCGTGCAACAGGCGTATTTCCATGCTTGGCGGTCGTTTTGTCGATGTGGATGACGCGCTCGGCTAAGCCGGGCTTGAGGGGAAACCCTATCATCCGAACCAATGCTCCACCTTTTCCCTACACGACAGGAACTGTTCCATGACCGCTACCGAACTGGTAAATGCTTACTACGCAGCCTTCAATGCCGGGGACATGCCTGCCTTCCTTTCATTGCTCAGCGAAGACGTGATTCACGACATCAACCAGGGCGAGCGGCAAATGGGCAAGGCCAGGTTTGCCGCGTTCATGCACAAGATGAACCGCTGCTACCGCGAGCGCCTGGCCGATATTGTGGTGATGCAGAATACCGACGGCAGCCGGGCGGCGGCCGAGTTCACCGTACATGGCGAGTACCTGGCCGATGATGAGGGGTTGCCAGCGGCCAACGGGCAGACCTACGTGCTACCGGCAGGCGCCTTCTTCTACATTCACTGCGGGAAAATTGCCCGGGTAAGCAACTACTACAACCTCAATGACTGGGTTGAGCAGGTGGGTTGAACCCACTGGCCCTAGCGCCGGCAAGCCGGCGACGAGGCCAGCTCAGCTGATACGCGTCCCCAGCACCTTGAGGAAGGCCGCAAGCCATGCCGGGTGTGCCGGCCACGCTGGAGCTGTCACCAGGTTGCCATCCACGTGAGCCTGGTCCACGGCGATGTCGATGAACTTCCCCCCTGCCAGACGTACCTCCGGCGCACACGCCGGATACGCACTGCACTCACGCCCTTCCAGCACGCCAGCCGCCGCCAGCAACTGCGCACCATGGCAAACCGCCGCAATCGGCTTGCCGGCCTGGTCGAAAGCTTTGACCAGCGCCAGCACACGCTCATCCAGGCGCAAGTACTCCGGAGCTCGGCCACCAGGGATCAGCAAGGCGTCGTAGCTTTCGGCACGGACCTGGACGAAATCATGGTTCAGGGCAAAGTTGTGTCCAGGCTTCTCGCTGTAGGTCTGCTCGCCTTCAAAATCGTGGATCGCCGTGCGCACCGTCTGGCCCGCGATTTTCTCCGGGCACACCGCATGCACCGTGTGGCCCACCATGCTCAAGGCCTGGAAAGGCACCATCGCCTCGTAGTCCTCGACGTAGTCGCCCACCAGCATGAGAATCTTTTTCGCGGTCATCGCATCCACTCCTTCGGTAGTTTGGGGAACAACCACTGCACGATAGTCTGCTTCAGTCACGACGGTCGAGCAGGTTGACCACCAGGCGGTCCATCCAGCCCCACATCCGCTGCTTCAAACGACGCCACAGTGGCCGTGCGTGCCAGTGGTCAAGATCGACTTCTTCACTGAGGGCGAAATCGCGCTCGAAGCTGGCGATCACGGCCGCGGTCAGCGGCGGGTCTAATGCCTCGACATTGGCCTCTAGGTTGAAGCGCAGGTTCCAGTGATCGAAGTTGCAGGAGCCGACGCTGACCCAATCATCCACCAGCGCCATCTTCAGATGCAGGAAGCAGGGTTGGTATTCGTAGATCCGTACGCCGGCGCGCAACAATCGAGGGTAGTAGCGATGGCCAGCGTAACGCACAGACGGATGATCGGTTCGCGGACCGGTGAGCAGCAGGCGTACATCGACACCCTTGCCTGCCGCCCGGCGCAGCGAACGGCGCACGCTCCAGGTTGGCAGAAAGTAAGGTGTGGCCAGCCAGACCCGCTGTTTACCGCTGTTGAGCGCGCGCACCAGCGAATGCAAGATGTCACGGTGCTGGCGGGCGTCGGCATAGGCCACGCGGCCCATGCCCTGGCCTTGCACCGGCACCTTGGGCAGGCGCGGCAGGCCGAAGCCTTCAGCGGGGCGCCAGGCAGTACGGCGGTTGTTGGCCTGCCACTGGCGGTTGAACAGCAGCTGCCAATCGCTGACCACCGGGCCTTGCATCTGCACCATCACCTCATGCCACTCGCTGGTCGCTTCACCCGGCGTCCAGAACTCATCGGTGACACCGGTACCACCTACCACCGCCAAGCGTTCGTCAACCAGCAGCAGCTTGCGATGGTCGCGATACAGATTACGCAGGCCGCGGCGCCAGCGCAGGCGGTTGTACCAGCGCAGGTACACACCGGCATCCAGCAGGCGTTGGCGCAAAACCGAATTGAAAGCGAGCGAGCCGTAGTCATCGAACAGGCACCGCACGCGTACACCGCGCCGGGCCGCCTGCTCCAGTGCCTCGACCACAGCCTCGGCGCAGGCACCGGCCTCGACCAGGTACAACTCAAGATCGACCTGGGCTTGAGCACCCACGATCGCCTGGAGCATGCGTGGAAAGAATGCGGGGCCGTCGATCAGCAGTTCGAACTGGTTGCCATCGCGCCAGGGAAAGACCGGCCCCGGCATGTCAGCGGGCGTTGAAAATCAGCACCGCATTGACCGGTACCGTCGGGTTGATGGATTTGAGCTTGGCGAACTTGCGCAAGGTTTCCAAGCCGGGCAGCAGGCCGAAATCGTGGGCGTGCAGTATCAACGGCTCAAGGGTCACCACCTGGAAGCGCCGCGCATCGAGGCGGGTTGCCAGCAACAAGGCGTTGTAGCTGTGCGACTGGCCATGCAACGTAACGGTCAGCGGCAGGCGCAATTCGATCTGCGCGCCGTCGGCCAGGTCGTTTATCGGCCGCAGGTCGAGCTGGGCCTTGACCGTCGCTTCGGCAAAGCGACCGACCTCGAACAGGTCCTCACGCATGCGCTCGTCCCGTAGCGGGATACCACTGCTCACCGAATCCATCTCGATACGCAGCCCGGCTGCGCCTTTGCGGTCGACGGTGCCATGCAGTACCAGAAAACGATGGACCTCGGCCGTATCGCCGTTCTTGCCGGTGACGAATGAAAGGCGTGAGGATTCACCATCGAGGTGCCAATTGGCGTGGGCGGGCAGGCACAGAGCCAGCAATAGGACGGGTAAAAGACGGGGCAGCTTGAACATGAGAGATCTCGTGAAACCAGACCGCCAACCTTACCCGGCCGTCTTCATGGCAGCAAGCGGCAGCCAACCTGCGCGCCCTGCCATGCCGCCTGATTGCGCTGGCCCAGCCCTGCAGCACTGACCAGACGCTGCTGGCTATCCTCCTCCAGCATGCTCAACGGCAACCACTGCGCTACATAACCCCGACAATAGGCGCGGTCCAAGCCCATGACAAAACGGCAGGAGCAATACTCCTTGGCCGAATAAGCCGAAAGAATACCCGGGAAATCCGCCAATGCCTGGCGTTCCAGCCAGGCCCAGCCCAGTAAGGCAACCATCACCAGCCCCAGCAGGCGCTTCATGCACCCTCCTTGGCCAGCGCTGTCAGCACACGCTTTAGCAGTTCGTTATGGCTGTAACTGCCATCACGGTCATCGGCGTAGCGGACGATGACCAGCTTGCGGGTCGGCAGTATGTAAAGGGCCTGGCCCCAGTGGCCGAGGGCGGCATAGGTGTCTGCCGGCGCGTCAGGCCAAGGCAAAGTACTGCCCGGCAGTGGCTGGTTGAGCCACCAGTGGCCACCCGGGTTGGCTTCGCCGGGCAGCGGTGTGGCCTGCCTGAACAGGGTACGATTGAAGGCAACCCAGCTTGCCGGCAGCAACTGACGGGCACCCCAGCGCCCTTCACGCTGCATCAACAGGCCGATGCGCGCCAGGTCGCGGGCACTGAGGTAGAGGTAGGAGGAGCCAACGAAGGTGCCACGGCCATCGCGCTCCCAAACGGCGCTGTGAATGCCCAGCGGGGTGAACAGCGCCTGCCAGGGGTAGTCAGGGTAAGAACTGCCCTTGAGCATGCCGCGCAATGCGGCGGCCAGGACATTGCTGTCGCCACTCGAATAAATGAATCGCTGCCCGGGCTTTTCGGCAACGGGCCTTGCAGCAGTATAAGCCGCCATGTCATGGCGCCCGCGGGTATAGAGCATGGCCACCACCGAGGATTTCAGCGGTGCGTATTCGTAGTCCTCCTGCCAGGCCAGGCCACTGGCCCAATGCAACAGATCGGCCAGACGCACGTCGGGGTGTGCTTGCATGGGTGGGTAAAAGCGGGCCGCAGGGTCCTGCAGCTGAAAACGGCCCTCACCTTGGGCCACGCCCAGCACTGTCGCCAGCACGCTTTTGCTCACCGACCAAGTCAGGTGGGCGGTTTTCGCGGTGGTAGGCGCGGCATACCGTTCGTGCAGGATACGGCCGTCGCGAATGATCAGCAGGGCGTCGCTGCGAATGCCGCTGCGCTTGGTGGCGTTGCGTTCAGGGAAGGCATAGCTGTCGACAGCCTGCCAGTCGATGGCCGTGATGTCGGCCTGCCAATCCGGTAGGGGCCAATCCTCAGCCCTGGCCGAACCGACGGCCACCGCCAGGATCATCAACCCTGTCTTCAACATAAACGCCTCTTGGGGTCGCAAGGCGACCCGGGTTTTCAACGGATCAGGCGATCCTGGCAGGCGTTCATGACAATCCGGCAGCCTCCCAAGCCTTGGCCAAGCGCTTTTCCCGAGCAGCCGTCGCCAGCGCCATCACCCCTTGATCCCGCTGCCATAGCTGCGCCCATTGCGCCGGTCCGGCCGACAGCGCTTTGTCGATGGCCCCCTTCAGTGCCTGAAACTGCGCAAACAAGCCCCCCAGCAACAAATGGCAGCCGACACTGTCGGCGCACTGGCGGCTGGCCTCGGCGCAGCCGGCCAACAAGGCAATCAGGCGCAACCGCAGTTCCTGTTGCCAGGTGCATTCCTGCGCTACGCCATACAACCAGGCAACCATCGCCGCCAGCACGTACAAATCTTCCAGTGAGCGAAACGGTTTAACGTACGCATCCCAACCATCACCGGCCAACAACTCGCAGGCAGCCTGGCGCAGCTGCAGGCGCCCGTGGCCGACCTCAGGCATCAATGGCAGGGTCGGCAACGCCTCCAGAGTCACCCCTGGCTCACCCGGATAAACCACCCCCAGGCTCAGGCGCGGTGCTTCACCCTGCCCTTCGCTGCGCGCCGCCACCAGCAGCCATTCGGCGTCAAGCCCGGCGGTCACGAAGTCCTTGCTGCCGGTCAGGCGCAAACCCTCCAGGCGCGTCTGCATGTCCGCAGGGCGCACGCTACGCCGCTCGGTGGCGCATAACGCGCCGAGACTGGCAGGGGCGCTAGGCCACAGCATGCGAAAGGCGGCCTGGTAGCCAATGAGAAACGCCAGGCCGGGTGTGGCCATGGCGCGCCCAGCCAGCACCGCCAGCTCGAACGGGGCGCACCCACCGAGGCGCTCGAGCTGCGCGGCATATGTCTCACCCAAAGTACCGGCCAGAGGCTGGCGAAAAGGATCGTTGAGTCGTTGCAACCAGGCCATCGGACGCTCCTCTCATAAGCGCTTTTCAGGGCGTGTCACGCAAGCATCACCAAAGGTTCACAGGGGTGACACCGCGGCTACCTAGGCTGACTTTGCACAACAAAGCCGGCCGGCCGCAACCCTTCATGGCTGGCTTAGGGAGACTCGCAATGACTCGGACAGCTCGCTCTGGCGACAACAGCACTGAACGCCGTCTGCAAGCCGAACGCCTGGTCGGCGCCGCGGCCCTGCAGGAAGCACAGGCCCTGCGCTACAAAGTGTTCAGCGCAGAATTCAAGGCCAGGCTCAAGGGCGCTGAACTGGGCCTGGACATGGATGACTACGACGTACATTGCCAGCACATCGGTGTACGCGACCTGAGCACCGGCGAACTGGTCGCCACCACCCGTCTACTCGATCATGAGGCCGCCAGCAGCCTGGGGCGCTTCTACAGCGAAGAAGAATTCAGCCTGCATGGCCTGCTGCAACTGCAGGGCCCAATCCTCGAACTGGGCCGCACCTGCGTCGACCCCGACTACCGCAACGGCGGCACCATCGCCGTGCTCTGGGGCGAGCTGGCCGAAGTACTCAACGAGGGCCGCTACAGCTACCTGATGGGCTGCGCGAGCATCCCCATGCAGGATGGCGGGGTCCAGGCTCATGCCATCATGCAACGCCTGCGTGAGCGCTACCTGTGCAACGAACACCTGCGTGCGGAGCCGAAGAACCCGCTGCCCACTCTGGCCCTCCCGAACAATGTCATCGCCGAAATGCCGCCGCTGCTGAAGGCCTACATGCGCCTGGGTGCGAAGATCTGCGGTGAACCCTGTTGGGATGAGGACTTCCAGGTTGCCGACGTGTTCATCCTGCTCAAGCGTGATGACCTCTGCCCACGTTACGCCCGCCACTTCAAGGCAGCGGTCTGATGCGTAAACTGCGGGTGTTCGCCCGCCTCGCAAGGCTGTTGCTGGTGCTGCTCTTCGGCATGCTCATGGCCAGCGTGATCGCCATCGGTGAACGCATGGGCATGAAGGCCTCCAGCGAGCGTCGCCAGCGCTGGACCTGCCTGTTCATGAAACGCCTGGTCGCTGCCCTGCCCTTCGACGTGCGGGTAATCGGTGAACTGCCCAAACGGCCGATGTTGTGGGTCAGCAACCACGTGTCCTGGACCGATATCCCGCTGCTCGGCATGCTGCTGCCGCTGTCGTTTCTGTCCAAGGCCGAAGTCCGCCACTGGCCCGTGGCTGGCTGGCTGGCAGAGAAAGCCGGCACATTGTTCATCCGTCGCGGCGGCGGCGACAGCCAGCGCTTGCGTGAACAGATCAGCGCACAACTGGGCGACGCCAGGCCGCTGCTGATCTTCCCCGAGGGCACCACTACCGACGGGCGCCAGTTGCGGACCTTCCATGGGCGTTTGCTGGCAGGCGCCATCGATCAAGGTGTGGCGGTGCAGCCTGTTGCCATTGAGTACCTGCGCAACGGCGAGGCTGACCTGGTTGCGCCGTTCATTGGTGATGATGACCTCGTGTCACACCTGATGCGGCTATTCGCCGAGCCGCGGGCTGAGGTGTGCATCCACCTGTTGCAGCCGATCAGCAGCGTGGAAAAAGAACGCGCAGCGTTGGCATTTCAGGCGCAGCAGGCTATCCACATGGCGTTGTTCGGGGTTGGCGAAGTCGAGGTAGCGGCGCGCCGGCAGGCCCGGGCTGCTTGATGCTTGATTGGCAGCACACCGCTATCTGCCAGACCTCTGTGCCGCGGCAAACGTCTGCAACTGCGGATAGAACTCACGGAAATCAGCCAGCAACGGCTCGTACAAGTGCTCAAGCTCCGCCATCACTCCCATCATGCCCTCAGGTCGGGACAAGCGTCGCCCAATGCCGTTGAAGACCTGCTCCAGGGTGGAAAAATTGCCATACGCCCCCAGCCAGTCATCTGCGGCCATCAAGGGCGCAATGCGTGCCAGCCGCCCTGGCAACTCGGGCTCGGCCAGCAACACGCGATAGAACGCACCGGTAAACTGCTCCAGCGACTGTTCGGCATAGTCGCCCCAGTGCTGCGCCAGGCAATGGTCGAAGAACACATCCACAATGATCCCGGCATAGCGGCGCCGCTCCCGGGGGAACCGCGCCAGCGCCGCCAACACCAACGGGTGCTGATCGGTATAGCTGTCGATGTGCCGATGCAGCCGAATGGCGGCCTCCAGCGTCGGCGCAAAGCGCCCCTCCAGCGAGCCTTTGACAAAATCGCCATACAGGCTGCCAAGCAGTTGTTGCGGCGCCGGGCCGCCCAGGTGCAGGTGTGCGAGGTAGTTCATGGGCGCAGTTTAGCACTGCTCATACGTATATCGTTATAACGCGATATAACGATTCGCGCTCAGCTCAGAACCACTTCATATTTCTATATCGCGAAATACCGATTTATATTTCGCCATATCGCGATATACCGCTACACCACGAGCCCCACACCATGCCTCTCGATCTCGACGACATAATAAAAGCCCTGGCCCACCCGGTCCGGCGAGAAATCCTCAACTGGCTCAAAGACCCGGCAGCGCACTTTCCCGCCCAGCATCACAGCACCGAACACGGTGTCTGTGCCGGGCAGATCGATCAACGCTGCGGCCTGTCGCAGTCGACCGTTTCTGCCCACCTGGCGACGTTGCAGCGCGCAGGCCTGATCAGCAGCCAGAAGGTCGGCCAGTGGCATTTTTTCAAACGCAACGAAGCCACCATCCAGGCGTTCCTCGAACAACTGCGCCAAGCGCTTTGACAAGGCAGGTAACCCGTTATGACCACGCTTTTCGATCCGATCACACTGGGCGATGTGCAACTGCCCAACCGCATCATCATGGCGCCGCTGACCCGCTGCCGCGCCGACGAAGGCCGGGTGCCCAACGCGCTGATGGCCGAGTACTACGTGCAGCGCGCCAGCGCCGGGCTGATCCTCAGTGAAGCGACCTCGGTCACTCCCATGGGCGTGGGCTACCCTGATACGCCAGGCATCTGGAACGACCAGCAGGTACGCGGCTGGAACAACGTGACCAAGGCCGTGCATGGCGCGGGCGGTCGTATATTCTTGCAACTCTGGCATGTCGGCCGCATTTCCCACCCCAGCTATTTGAACGGTGAACTGCCGGTGGCTCCCAGCGCCATCCAGCCCAAGGGCCATGTCAGCCTGGTGCGCCCGATCACCGAATACCCGACTCCACGGGCCTTGGAAAGCGAAGAGATCGCCGACATCGTCGAGGCTTACCGCAGTGGCGCAGAGAACGCCAAGGCTGCCGGTTTCGATGGCGTGGAAATCCACGGTGCCAACGGCTATCTGCTCGACCAGTTCCTGCAGAGCAGCACCAACAAGCGCACCGACCGCTACGGTGGTTCACTGGAAAACCGTGCCCGCCTGCTGCTGGAAGTGACAGACGCAGCCATCGGCGTGTGGGGCGCAGGCCGTGTCGGCGTGCACCTTGCGCCGCGCGCAGACTCCCATGACATGGGTGATGCCGACCGCGCCGAGACCTTCTCCTATGTAGCGCGGGAACTGGGCAAGCGGGGTATCGCCTTCATCTGCTCTCGGGAGAAGGAAGCCGATGACAGTATCGGCCCGCTGATCAAAGCAGCGTTTGGTGGCCCTTACATCGTCAACGAGCGGTTCGACAAGGCCAGTGCCAATGCCGCGCTGGCCAGTGGCAAGGCGGATGCGGTGGCGTTCGGTGTGCCGTTCATTGCCAACCCGGACCTGCCGGCACGGCTGGCGGCCGATGCGCCGCTGAACCAAGCGCACCCGGAAACCTTCTATGCAAAAGGGCCGGTGGGGTACATCGATTACCCGCGGTTGTAAGTAAGATCGCCGGGGCCGCTTTGCGGCCCTTCGCGACACAAGGCCGCCCCGACAGTCGACCGCTCAATTTCGTGTAGGAGCGGCCTTGTGTCGCGAAAGGAGGGCGAAGCCCTCCCCAAAGGCCCTAAGGCCTCAAGGCCGAGCATTGATCTGCTGCTGCAAATTCTGAATCTGGCTCTGCAGAGTATTGAAATTACGCGTGGTCTGCCCACGAAACGCATCGAACTCCTGCACCGAAGCGCCACTTGCTGCCGCCGTAGCCGGGCGATTGTCTACCTGGCTCTTCAACACCAGCACGTCCTGCTCCAGGCTCTCGATCGCCGCTTTCGGGTTGCCCTGCTTCTTCAGAGCGGCCACCTCCTCACTAAGGCTCTTGAGCTGCCCATCAAGCTTGCCGCCATCCACCTGGCCCGACTTCAACGCCGCCAGCTCCGCATTCACCGCCTTCAACTGCGCCTGTAACTGGGTTTGCAGTTCAGTTACCGCCTTTTGCTGCTCGCGGGTATCGGCCAGCACCTGCTCCAGACGTTTGCCCAGATCACCCGCCTGCCCGGCTACTCCCTGCTGCTGCTTGCTCTGCTCGGCCAGGCTGGCCTGCAGTTGGCGGATCTGCAGCTTGAGCGCCTCGCTGCCGGTGCTGGTAGAGCTCTCAGTGGCAGCGACCTTGCCACTGATCGCCTGCAAGCGTCCCGCTGCTTCCTCGCTGATGCGCGCAAAGCTTTCCTGAGTGGCCACCAGTTGCTGCTCCATCAGCGAGATTTGCTGAAAGCTCCACCAGCCGAGCCCGGCCAGCGCTATGAACGCAGCACCCAGCAATGCCCACAGAGGGCCCGTACTGGCGGGCCTGACGGCCTTCTGGCGGTTGCGCGACACACGCGCCGGCAACAGTTCGTCATCATCCGGAGTGCCGGCACGCAGGGTTGGCACATCATCAAAATCGTCGTGGGCATCGTTACGCATGGATAGTTTCAACCGCGGTAGTAGCAAAGAGGCATGAGTATAAACCGCTCAAGCGGCGCACTGATGACCATCATCCTGGCGCCTGGTTCACTGGCCAATGGGCTGGTGCTTCCACCACGCGCAAAATTCATCCAGCGCCGTCCACAGGCTGACCTTGGGCTGATAGTCCAGATACTGCCGGGCGCGGCTGATATCCAGGGTGAAATCGCGGTTCATCACTTGCATCCCCAAGCGCGTGAGGGTGGGCTGGGGTCGCCCGGGCCAGAGCATGCAAGCGGCCTCGTTCAGCGCCGCCATGCTGTAGGCCAGGCCGTAGGCGCGATAACGGGTTACCTGCGGCAACTGCATCTGGCGCATTACGTAATTGACCACATCCCACAATGGCAACGGTTGGCCATTACTGATGTTGTAAGCCTGCCCTAACGCGCGATCATCGGCGAACAGCGCGCCAAGCAGTGCCTCATTGAGATTGTGCACGCTGGTGAAATCGACTTTGTTCAGGCCGTTGCCGATGATCGCCACACGGCCCTTGCGCTGCATCTGCATCAGCCGCGGGAAAATACTGGCATCACCGGCTCCTGTTACAAAGCGCGGGCGCAGCGCCAGAACTTCAAGCCCGAACTCCTGGGCGCCGAAGACCTTTTGTTCAGCAAGGTGTTTGGTCTGCGCGTAATGATGGTGAAAGCGGCGCGGCACCTGGTCTTCGCGGATATCCAGGCGCGAACGGCCATTGAAGTAGATCGAGGGCGACGAAAGGTGCACCAGGCGACGAACATGCTCCTTCAGGCAGCCCTCGACCACGTTCTCGGTGACCACCACATTGCCCTGGTAAAAATCCTGATAGCGCCCCCAGGTGCCCACCGCCCCCGCGCAATGCACCACCGCCTCCACGCCCTGGCACAGGCGCCGGGCCAGTTCGGCGTCACCGAGGTCGCCGGGGATGAACTGCGCACCGCGCTTGACCAGGTGCTCGACGCCCTCGGCGCGTCGGCCGCTGACCCGCACATCCAGGCCTTGCTCCAGGGCAAAGCGCGCAAAGCGCCCGCCGATGAAGCCGCTCGCGCCAGTGACCAGAATTCGCATGTAACACTCCGCCTCAGATTTCAGATGCAACAGACGCCGGCCGTCACTACAAGGGCACCAGCCAACGCTGTGCCGTGTGCCGCAGGTGTTCGGTCAGTTGCGCGAGCAGTTGCCCGCCGTTGCGCCAATGATGCCAGTACAGCGGCACGTCGATGGGGGTATCGGCACAAATTTCCACCAGTCGCCCACCGCTCAACTGCTCACGGGCCTGCAACTCAGGCACCAGGCCCCAGCCCAGGCCGGCTTCGGTCATGCGCAGGAAGCCTTCGGACGACGGGCAAAGGTGGTGCAGGAAGCCATCCTCGATGCCTAGAGAAGCAAGGTATCGGTGCTGCAGAAAATCGTCCGGGCCGTAGACGATAGCCGGCGTGCGGGCCAGGCGCCGGGCCTCGAAGCCCAGTGGGAAATAACGTGCCATGAATGCAGGGCTGGCCAGCGCCCGGTAGCGCAT
This sequence comes from Pseudomonas putida, assembly GCF_016406145.1. Lineage (NCBI taxonomy): Bacteria > Pseudomonadati > Pseudomonadota > Gammaproteobacteria > Pseudomonadales > Pseudomonadaceae > Pseudomonas > Pseudomonas putida. Next base: position 1,084,804 of record NZ_CP066306.1, on the reverse strand, counting down.
GGCGCCCAGCGGCATGCTGCGGGCGCCGGCCACCGGCCGCTCACTGCCGCACAGGCAGGCCGCCACCTCCCCGGCACGCATGCGCTTCAGGCCGACTTCCTGGTCTTCCACCACAAGGTCCGTGAGTACCTGCTGCTCGGCGCAGAACGAACCCACCGCGCCTGCCCACCAGGTCGCGAGGCTATCAGCGTTGAGCGCAATGCGCAGACGCTCTGGCATGCCTTCCTCATCCAGTGCCGGTACCTGGCGCTGCAGGTCACGTTCGAGCAGCCGCACCTGCTGCACATGGTTGAGCAACTGGCGCCCTACCTCGGTCGGGTTCGGTGGCGCGGCGCGCACCAGCACCGGCTGGCCGACCCGCGCTTCGAGCAGCTTGATGCGCTGTGAAATAGCCGATTGCGACAGCCCCAGCACCTGCGCTGCACGTTCGAAACCACCTTGCTCGATCACTGCAGCGAGCGCGGCCAGCAGCTTATAGTCGAACATCGATTTTCCTAATGACGGATCAGCATTATTTGTTTTTCTTATACAGGGTCGCTCCCCACAATAGCCAGCATCTTCTCTGGAGTATCTGCCATGTGGCAAAGCTATCTGAACGGCATGCTGGTGGCCTTCGGCCTGATCATGGCCATTGGCGCACAGAACGCCTTCGTCCTGGCGCAGAGCCTGCGTCGTGAACACCACCTCCCGGTGGCAGCACTGTGCATCGTCTGCGACGCATTGCTGGTAGCCGCCGGGGTGTTCGGCCTGGCCACGGTGCTGGCGCATAATCCGACGCTGCTGGCGATTGCTCGCTGGGGTGGCGCGGTGTTTCTGCTCTGGTATGGCGCCAAGGCGCTGCGCAGTGCATGCTCCAAACAGAGCCTGCAGCATCAGCAAGGCCAAGGCATGCGCTCGCGGCGTGCGGTGCTGCTCAGTGCACTGGCCGTTACCCTCCTGAACCCGCATGTGTACCTGGACACTGTGTTGCTGATCGGCTCCCTAGGCGCCCAGCAGACAGTGCCGGGCGCCTATGTGGCAGGGGCCGCCAGCGCTTCGCTGCTATGGTTCTCGACTTTGGCGATCGGTGCTGCATGGCTGGCGCCCTGGCTGGCCCGCCCGGCCACTTGGCGGATGCTCGACCTGATGGTGGCAGTGATGATGTTCGCCGTGGCGGCGCAGTTGATCTTTACTTGAGCTGCAAGCTTGAAGCTTGCATCGGAGCGCCACCCGTCGGCGGCAGGCAACCGCTCTGGAACCTCTATTCCCTATCTTTGTTGCGTGGTTATGCGTCGGGGCTGGTGCTATGATCCAGCCCTTGCGTCGCAAAGAGTACAAACTCGCTGACGCACATAGGGCCGCCCGTGATCGGCCTTGCGCAAACCGCGAACTAGACCTGAATCAGGAGATCCACCATGGCTTTTGAATTGCCGCCGCTGCCGTACGCCCACGATGCCCTGCAGCCGCACATCTCCAAGGAAACCCTGGAGTATCACCACGACAAGCACCACAACACCTACGTCGTGAACCTGAACAACCTGGTCCCAGGCACCGAATTCGAAGGCAAGACCCTGGAAGAGATCGTCAAGAGCTCTTCGGGCGGCATCTTCAACAACGCCGCTCAAGTCTGGAACCACACCTTCTACTGGAACTGCCTGTCGCCAAACGGCGGTGGCCAGCCTACCGGTGCACTGGCTGAAGCCATCAACGCCGCGTTCGGTTCCTTCGACAAGTTCAAGGAAGAGTTCACCAAGACTTCGGTTGGCACCTTCGGTTCCGGCTGGGGCTGGCTGGTCAAGAAAGCCGACGGCTCCCTGGCCCTGGCCAGCACCATCGGTGCCGGCTGCCCGCTGACCAGCGGCGACACCCCGCTGCTGACCTGCGACGTCTGGGAACATGCTTACTACATCGACTACCGCAACCTGCGTCCGAAGTACGTCGAAGCATTCTGGAACCTGGTCAACTGGGCCTTCGTTGCCGAGCAGTTCGAAGGCAAGACCTTCAAGGCCTGATTGCTGGCGCCTTGAACAAGAAACCCGGCCATGCGCCGGGTTTTTTTATGGCCAGTGACGACATCACAGACTCCCAATGAACAGTTTTCCCGGCGGCTCTTGCTCCCCCCGCATAGCGCGCTAACATCAAACGTCTGAAAGTTCGCTACAGCGCACTCAAGTTGCAGGGTCAGGCAACCGATACATTGCTCAGGGCAGCCCCATCGGCCGATAGTGTATCGCCAAGGTTAATGGCAAAATGATGTCATGCGCATGGATTAAGGAAACCCCCATTGAAGCTGGAATTGCGGAACAGCTTATCGGTCAAGTTGCTCAGGGTCGTGCTCCTTTCGGCGCTGGCGGTCGGTGTCGTTCTTAGCTGCGCGCAGATCGTTTATGACACCTACAAGACCCGCCAGACTGTCGACAGCGACGCCCAGCGCATCCTCGATATGTTCCGCGACCCCTCGACCCAGGCGGTCTACAGCCTTGACCGGGAAATGGGCATGCAGGTCATGGAAGGCCTGTTCCAGGACGAGTCTGTTCGCCAGGCTTCCATCGGCCACCCCAATGAAACCATGCTCGCCGAGAAGTCCCGCCCGCTGCAGGACTCTCCCGTACGCTGGCTAACCGACCTGCTCCTTGGCCAGGAACGCACCTACACCACTCAATTGGTCGGCCGCGGCCCCTACAGCGAGTACTACGGTGACCTGAGCATCACCCTGGACACTGCCGCCTACGGTGAAGGATTCCTGCTCAACGCCATCATCATCTTCATTTCCGGCGTGCTGCGCGCCTTGGCCATGGGCCTGGTGCTGTACCTGGTCTACCACTGGCTGCTGACCAAACCGCTGTCGAAAATCATCGAGCACCTCACCCAGATCAACCCTGACCGCCCCAGCCAGCACCAGATCCCGCTACTCAAAGGCCATGAAAAAAACGAACTGGGCATCTGGGTCAATACAGCCAACCAGTTGCTGGCCTCGATCGAGCGCAATACCCATCTGCGCCACGAAGCCGAAAACAGCCTGCAACGCATGGCCCAATACGACTTCCTGACCGGCCTGCCGAACCGCCAGCAGCTACAGGCACAGCTCGACAAGATCCTTACAGACGGCTGCCGCCTGCAGCATCGCGTCGCCGTACTGTGCGTGGGCCTGGATGACTTCAAAGGCATAAACGAGCAGTTCAGCTATCAGGTCGGCGACCAATTGCTGCTCGCCCTGGCTGACCGCCTGCGCGCCCACAGTGGCCGCCTGGGGGCGCTGGCGCGCCTGGGAGGCGACCAGTTCGCCCTGGTGCAGGCCAATATCGAACAGCCCTACGAGGCCGCAGAACTGGCGCAGAGCATCCTCGATGACCTGGAGGCGCCGTTCGACCTGGATCACCAGCAGATTCGCCTGCGCGCCACCATCGGCATCACACTATTCCCCGAAGACGGCGACAGCACCGAGAAGCTGCTGCAAAAGGCTGAGCAGACCATGACCTTGGCCAAGGCCCGCTCGCGCAACCGCTATCAGTTCTACATCGCCAGCGTCGACAGCGAGATGCGTCGGCGCCGTGAACTGGAAAAGGACCTGCGCGAGGCGCTGTCGCGCAACCAGCTATTCCTTGTCTACCAGCCGCAGATCAGCTACCGCGATCACCGCGTGGTCGGTGTCGAAGCCTTGCTGCGCTGGCAGCATCCTGAACTTGGCATGGTCCCGCCGGACCAGTTCATCCCGCTGGCCGAACAGAACGGCAACATCATCCCCATCGGCGAGTGGGTACTCGACCAGGCCTGCAGGCAACTGCGCGAATGGCACGATCTTGGCTTCAGCGAACTGCGCATGGCAGTCAACCTGTCCACCGTGCAACTGCATCACAACGAACTTCCGCGTGTGGTCAACAATCTGCTGCAGGCTTACCGTCTGCCACCGCGCAGCCTGGAACTGGAGGTGACCGAAACCGGCCTGATGGAAGATATCAGCACCGCCGCCCAGCATCTGCTCAGCCTGCGCCGCTCCGGGGCGATGATCGCCATTGACGACTTTGGCACCGGTTACTCGTCGCTCAGTTACCTCAAGTCGCTGCCACTGGACAAGATCAAGATCGACAAGAGCTTCGTCCAGGACCTGTTGGATGACGATGATGATGCCACCATCGTTCGGGCAATTATCCAGTTGGGCAAGAGCCTGGGCATGCAGGTGATCGCCGAGGGCGTAGAGACGTCCGAGCAGGAAGCCTACATCATCGCCCAAGGCTGCCACGAAGGTCAGGGCTATCACTACAGCAAGCCACTGTCGGCACGCGAGCTGACCAGTTTCCTGCGTCAGGCCCAGCGCAATCAGGTTTCTGCGTTATAACCCCTGCCCCTGCTGGTTCCAGGCCGTTGCCGGCAATTACATAATTGCGCCCCCACCCCTTTACAGCAAATGCAAATCTTTCGCATGATGTTGTAGTTTTACGTGCCACGGCGCACTGTCCAACCACACGACGCAGGGAAACCAATAATGATTCGTATGCCTCTGGCCTCCGCCAGTCTGCTGGCCATCGCCATCGCTCTCGCCGGTTGCGGTGAAAGCAAGGACGACAAGGCCGCCGCACCGCAAGCTGCGGCACCTGCTGCTGCGAGCACCGCGGCCGCAGCACCGGCTGCTGTCGACGAAGCGGCCGGCAAGGCCGTGGTCAAGCATTACACCGAGATGGTCTACGCCGTTTACAGCGACTCGCTGAGCACCGCCAAGTCCCTGCAAAGCGCCATCGATGCATTCCTCGCCAAGCCCAACGACGACACCCTCAAAGCTGCCAAAGAAGCCTGGGCTGCAGCACGCGTACCGTACCTGCAGAGCGAAGCCTTCCGCTTCGGCAACACCATCATCGACGACTGGGAAGGCCAGGTGAACGCCTGGCCGCTTGACGAAGGCCTGATCGACTACGTCGACAAGAGTTACGAACATGCTCTGGGCAACCCGGCTGCAAGCTCCAACATCATCGCCAACACCGAGATCCAGGTCGGTGAGGAGAAGGTCGACGTCAAGGACATCACCCCTGAGAAGCTGGCCAGCCTGAATGAACTGGGCGGCTCCGAAGCCAACGTCGCCACTGGCTACCACGCCATCGAATTCCTGCTCTGGGGCCAGGACCTCAACGGTACCGGCCCGGGCGCAGGCAACCGCCCTGCTTCCGACTACCTCGAGGGTAAAGGCGCCACCGGCGGCCACAACGAGCGTCGCCGCGCCTACCTGAAGTCGGTCACCGAGCTGCTGGTCAAAGACCTTGAAGAAATGGTCGGCAACTGGGCCCCGAACGTAGCCGACAACTACCGCGCCACGCTGGAAGCCGAGCCCGCCACCGACGGCCTGCGCAAGATGCTGTTCGGTATGGGCAGCCTGTCGCTGGGCGAACTGGCTGGCGAGCGCATGAAGGTCTCGCTGGAAGCCAACTCGCCGGAAGACGAGCAGGACTGTTTCAGCGACAACACCCACTACTCGCACTTCTACGACGCCAAGGGCATCCGCAACGTCTACCTGGGCGAGTATACCCGCGCCGACGGTACCAAGCTGACCGGCCCGAGCCTGTCGTCGCTGGTGGCCAAGGCCGACCCGGCTGCCGACGCTACCCTCAAGGCCGACCTGGAAGCGACCGAGGCGAAGCTTCAGGTAATTGTCGACCACGCGCTCAAAGGCGAGCACTACGACCAACTGATCGCTGCCGACAACGCGGCCGGCAACCAGGTCGTGCGTGATGCCATTGCCTCCCTGGTCAAGCAGACCGGCGCGATCGAGCAGGCTGCGGGCAAGCTGGGCATTGCCAACCTGAACCCGGACACTGCCGATCACGAGTTCTGATTCGGCATTGGCAGGCAAAAGGCTAACGCCAGTCAGTTAGCGTTAGTAGGGCTGCTACGCAGCCCATCGCCGGCGAGCCAGCTCCTACCGGGACCGCGCAGTTCTTGAGTTCTGCGCTGTACCTGTGGGAGCTGGCTTGCCTGCGGCAGGGCCGAAACTGACACCAGTTTCATCCAGCAATTGCAAATTCCTCTTATTCAAACATTCTCAGCCTGCTAAGCTTGCACGCCGGTTTTTCGCCCAAGCCCAGGATTTTTCATGTCCTTGTCGCTGTCCCGACTCTCCCCTCTGCTGCTGGCCCTTGCCCTTGCCGCCTGTGACGACGCCCCGCGTTTCACTCAGGCAGAGCCTGGCGAAGCGCTGTCCGGTGGCCAGGCGACTGTCCAGCGCAGTGACCGCAATGCCTTTTCCCTGCCCTCGGCCAACCTGTCGCCCGAGCGCCGCCTGGACTTTGCCGTAGGCAACAGCTTTTTCCGCAACCCCTGGGTGATCGCTCCGTCCACCACCACTGCACGCGATGGCCTGGGCCCACTGTTCAATACCAACGCCTGCCAGAACTGCCACGTACGCGATGGCCGCGGCCATCCGCCAGAGCCTGGCGACAGCAATGCGGTGTCGATGCTGGTGCGGCTGTCGATCCCTGACCAGCCTTATCTGGCAAAAGAAATCGAGCGCCTGGGCGTGGTTCCGGAGCCTGTCTATGGCACCCAGTTACAGGACATGGCCAACCCTGGCGTGGCCCCGGAGGGCAAGGTGCGCGTGACTTACGATAATCAGACCGTCACCTTCAGGGACGGCCATCAGGTCGAACTGCGTCGCCCTACCCTGCAAATCACCCAGCTCGGCTATGGGCCGATGCACCCTGACACCCGGTTCTCTGCACGCGTGGCACCGCCCATGATCGGCCTGGGCCTGCTCGAAGCCATTCCCGAAGCTCAGATTCTGGCCAACGAAGACCCCGACGATCGCAACCGCGACGGTATTCGCGGCCGGGCCAACCGGGTTTGGGACGACGCCCAGGGCAAGACAGTGGTCGGTCGCTTCGGCTGGAAGGCCGGGCAACCGAACGTCAAACAGCAGAACGTGCACGCCTTTGCCGGTGACATGGGTTTGACCAGCACCCTGCAACCCCGGGACGACTGCACCCCGGCGCAGCTCGATTGCCTTGCAGCCCCCAATGGCGACGGCGCCGAGGGCGAAAAGGAAGTCAGCGACAACATCCTGCGCCTGGTCACTTTTTACACCCGCAACCTGGGCGTGCCAGCCCGGCGCGATGTCGGCGCCCCGCAAGTGCTGGCCGGCAAGAGCCTGTTCTACCAGGCCGGCTGCCAGGGTTGCCACACCCCGAAGTTCACCACTGCCGCCGACGCCACCGAGCCAGAGCTGGCCGGGCAAGTGATCCGCCCCTACAGCGACCTACTGCTGCACGACATGGGCCCGGGCCTTGCCGACGATCGCACCGAATTTGCCGCCAACGGCCAGGACTGGCGAACCCCACCGCTGTGGGGCATCGGCCTGAGTCCAGCGGTCAGTGGCCACACCCAGTACTTGCATGATGGCCGCGCCCGCAACCTGCTCGAGGCTGTGCTCTGGCACGGCGGCGAAGCGCAGGCAGCGCGCGATCATGTTTTGACCTTCAATGCCGAGCAGCGCGCTGCGTTGCTGGCCTTCCTGAACTCACTTTAAAGCGCAAGGAGCCGGGCATGTTCCGACCCAAACTGTTGTTCACCAGCCTCGCCGCACTCGCTCTCGGTGCCTGCTCGCCGCAGGACCCGCAGGCGGTGACGTCCGCCGCCATCGCCAAGCAGGTGATCCTGCCGACCTACAGCCGCTGGGTCGAAGCCGACCGGCAACTCGCCGCCAGCGCCCTGGCCTACTGCGAGGGCAAAGAGAGCCTGGACACCGCGCGCGCTGATTTCCTCAACGCGCAAAAAGCCTGGGCCGAGCTGCAGCCGCTGCTGGTCGGTCCGCTGGCCGAGGGCAACCGCGCCTGGCAGGTGCAGTTCTGGCCCGACAAGAAGAACCTGGTCGGTCGCCAGGTCGAGCAGTTGGTCAATGGCGACAAGCCGATCGACGCCCAAACCCTGGGCAAGTCCAGCGTCGTGGTCCGCGGCCTGTCGGCCTACGAATACATCCTGTTCGACAGCAAGCCGGATGTCGCCACCGCCGAACAGAAAGCCCGCTACTGCCCGCTGCTGGTTGCCATTGGTGAGCACCAGAAGGCCTTGGCTGAAGAGATCCTGAAAGGCTGGAACAGCACCGACGGCATGCTCTCGCAAATGACCAAGTTCCCCAACCAGCGCTATGCCGACTCGCACGAGGCGATCGCCGACCTGCTACGTGCACAGGTGACTGCGCTGGATACCCTCAAGAAGAAGCTCGGCGCACCGATGGGCCGCCAGAGCAAAGGCATTGCGCAGCCACTGCAGGCCGAAGCCTGGCGCAGCCACGCCTCGCTGAGAAGCCTGGAAGCCAGCCTCAAGGCCGCCCAGGCGGTCTGGGTCGGGGTCGACAACCAGGGCCTGCGCGGCTTGCTGGGCAGCGACCAGAAAGCCCTGGCGCAAAAGATCGACGACGCCTACGCTACCTCGCTGAAACTGCTGACCGATAACCAGAAGACCCTGGGCGAGTTGCTGGCTGACGAAGATGGCATGCAGCGCCTCAACCAGATCTACGACAGCCTCAACGTCGTTCACCGCCTGCACGAAGGCGAACTGGCCAAGGCGTTGAACATCCAGCTGGGCTTCAATGCCAACGACGGTGACTGATCATGCTGCGACGCCAGGCACTCAAAATCGGTAGCGTTCTGCTCAGCGCCCTGACCTTGGGAGGCTGGAGCCTGATGCGCAACAAAGGCAGCGATCCTTTGCTGCTGTCGGCGCGTGACGATGGCGACGGCAAGCACTATGCCGTCGGCTTCCGTCTGGACGGCACCCAGGTGTTCAGCACCCAGGTGGCCCAGCGTTGCCATGCCATCATCAACCATCCAGAACTGCCGATCGCCCTGTTCGTCGCCCGCCGTCCCGGTACCGAAAGCTACCTGATCAACCTGCGCGACGGGCGCTTGTTGCAGACCGTCTCGTCGCAGCCTGACCGGCATTTTTACGGCCACGCCGTGATTCATAAAGGCGGCGAATGGCTGTACGCCACCGAGAATGACACTACAGATCCCGGGCGTGGCGTACTAGGCGTGTACCGCTTCGAAGGTGAACGCCTGGTACATACCGGCGAGATCCCCACCCACGGCGTCGGCCCTCATGAAGTGGCATGGCTGCCCGATGGCGAGACCCTGATCGTGGCCAATGGCGGTATCCGGACCGAGGCCGAAAGCCGGGTCGAGATGAACCTCAACGCCATGGAGCCGAGCCTGGTGTTGATGCGTCGCGACGGCACCTTGATCAGCAAGGAAACCCTGGCCCAGCAGATGAACAGCGTGCGCCACCTGGCAGTGGGTAGCGATGGCACCATCGCCGCATGCCAGCAGTTCATGGGCGATGCCGATGAAACTGCCGAGCTGCTGGCAATCAAGCGCCCAGGCGAGCCGTTCAAGGCTTTCCCGGTGCCAGAGCGCCAGTTGCAAGCCATGGCCCAGTACACTGCCAGCGTCGCCATCCACAGCGACCTGCGCCTGGTGGCACTGACGGCGCCGCGGGCCAACCGCCTGTTCGTCTGGGACCTGGACAGTGGCGCAGTCAGGCTGGATGCGCCGATGCCGGACTGTGCCGGGGTCGGGGCGGTGAAGGATGGTTTTGTCGTGACGTCCGGGCAGGGACGTTGCCGTTTCTATGATTTTCGCAAGCAGGAACTGATCGGCCAGCCGATGGATTTGCCTTCCGGTTTCTGGGACAACCACCTGCACCTGGTCTGATCAAGACTGCGCGCTCCTACGGGGGCGCAATCCATTTCCCCTCAATCGAAAAACAGTCAATACTTCCCCCATCCGCACGTGGGCAGGACTGCCCGTTGTCGTGTCAAAACCAATAACAACCTCGCATCCAAGGAACCGGACTTATGCTGCGCCGCCGCATGCTCATCATGTTGGCCGTCGTTCTGCTGATCGTGTTGGCCCTGGGGGGCTACAAGGCCTTCTCGATCTACCAGCAGATCCAGATGTTCACTGCCCCCAAGCCCCCCATCACCGTGGCGGCGGCCATGGCCGAGCAACGCCCGTGGCAGCAGCGCCTGCCCGCGGTCGGCAGCCTCAAGGCCCTGCAGGGTGTCGAGTTGAGCCTCGAGGTGGAAGGCATCGTCCAATCCCTGCACTTCGACTCCGGTCAGAAGGTCAAAGCCGGGCAACTGCTGCTCAAGCTCAATGACGATCAGGAAACAGCCCTGCTGGGGACCGCCCAAGCCGACCTGGGGTTGGCCAAAGTGGACTTCGGCCGCGGCAGTCAGCTGGTGGGGGATTCGGCCATTTCTCGTGGTGAATATGACCGCCTTACCGCGCAATACCGGCGCAACCAGGCAGTGGTCGACCAGCTCAAGGCCTCGAAAACCAAGAAGAGCATCAGTGCCCCGTTCAGCGGCACGATCGGCATCCGCCAGGTGGATGTGGGTGATTACCTGGCGGCCGGCTCGGTGATCGCTACCCTGCAGGACCTTTCCAGCCTTTACGTCGATTTCAACGTACCGGAGCAGGCACTGCCCCAGCTGAGCCTCGGCCAGCAGGTACAGGTGCAGGTGGCGGCCTACCCTGGCCAGACCTTCCCTGCCAGCCTCAGCGCCATCAACCCCAAGGTTGAAGAGAGCACGCGCAACCTGCTGGTGCGCGCGACCATGGCCAATCCCGATGGCAAGCTGTTGCCGGGCATGTTCGCCAACCTGCTGGTCCTCCTGCCTGACCCGCGCCCACAGGTGGTGGTCCCCGAAAGCGCCATCACCTACACGCTGTATGGCAATTCCGTGTATGTCGCCACGCCGAAGAAAGACAAGGACGGTAACCCCGAGCGGGACGACAGTGGCCAGCCGCAGCTCAGCGCCGAACAGCGCAGCGTGCAGACTGGCGAGCGACGCGATGGTGTGGTGGTAATCAGCAAAGGGCTCGCAGCGGGCGAACAGGTGGTCACCGCCGGCCAACTAAAGCTGAGCCCTGGCGCGGTTATCCGCATCGGCCAGGACGCAGCGCTCGAGCCCGAACAAGGCGCCCCGCGCGCGGACTGACCAGGAGGCAGGCATGGCGTTCACCGACCCGTTCATCCGCCGCCCGGTGCTGGCCAGCGTGGTCAGCCTGCTGATCCTCCTGCTGGGTTTTCAGGCCTGGAACAAGCTGCAGATCCGCCAGTACCCGCAGATGGAAAACGCCCTGATCACGGTGACCACCGCCTACCCGGGAGCCAATGCCGAAACCATCCAGGGCTACATCACCCAACCGCTGCAGCAGAGCCTTGCCAGCGCCGAAGGCATCGACTACATGACCTCGGTGAGCCGGCAGAACTTCTCGATCATCTCCATCTATGCGCGTATCGGCGCCGACAGCGACCGCCTGTTCACCGAATTGCTGGCCAAGGCCAACGAAGTACGCAACCAGCTGCCGCAAGACGCAGAAGACCCGGTATTGAGCAAAGAAGCCGCAGATGCCTCGGCGCTGATGTACATCAGCTTTTACAGCAAGGAAATGAGCAACCCGCAGATCACCGACTACCTGTCACGGGTCATCCAGCCGAAACTTGCAACCTTGCCGGGCATGGCCGAGGCCGAGATCCTCGGCAACCAGGTGTTCGCCATGCGCATCTGGATCGACCCGGTCAAACTGGCAGCATTCGGCCTTGCCGCCACTGACGTGACCAGCGCCGTACGCCGCTACAACTTTCTCGCCGCCGCTGGTGAGGTGAAGGGCGAATACGTGGTCACCAGCATCAACGCCAACACCGAACTGAAGTCGGCCGAGGCTTTTGCCGCATTGCCCCTCAAGACCTCCGGCGACAGCCGGGTCTTGCTCGGTGATGTGGCACGGGTCGAGATGGGAGCGGAAAATTACGACACCGTCAGCTCGTTCGATGGCACGCCTTCGGTCTACATCGGCATCAAGGCCACCCCGGCCGCCAACCCGCTGGAGGTGATCAAGGAAGTACGCCGCATCATGCCGGAGCTGGAAAGCCAGTTGCCGTCCGCGCTCAAGGGGTCGATTGCCTATGACGCCACGCTGTTCATCCAGGCCTCGATCGACGAAGTGGTCAAGACCCTTGGCGAAGCGGTGCTGATCGTCATCGTGGTGGTATTTTTATTCCTCGGCGCACTGCGCTCGGTACTGATCCCGGTGGTGACCATCCCACTGTCGATGATCGGGGTGCTGTTCTTCATGCAGATGATGGGCTATTCGCTCAACCTGCTAACCCTGCTGGCAATGGTACTGGCCATCGGCCTGGTAGTGGACGATGCCATCGTCGTGGTGGAAAACATCCACCGGCACATGGAAGAAGGCAAATCGCCGTTGGACGCCGCGCTGGAAGGTGCGCGAGAAATCGCCATGCCAGTGGTGTCGATGACCATCACCCTGGCCGCGGTTTACGCACCTATCGGCTTCCTGACCGGGCTCACCGGCGCCTTGTTCAAGGAGTTCGCCCTGACCCTGGCAGGGGCGGTGATCATCTCTGGCGTCGTCGCCCTTACCCTGTCGCCGATGATGTGTGCCCTGCTGTTGCGTCGGGAGCACAATGCCAGCGGGCTGGCCCATCGCCTTGACGTGCTGTTCGAGCGGATCAAGGGCCGCTACCAGCGCCTGCTGCACAGCACCCTGAACAGCCGCCCGGTGGTGCTGGTTTTCGCTGTGATCATCCTGTGCCTGATCCCGGTGCTGCTCAAGTTCACCCAGAACGAGCTGGCACCGAACGAGGATCAGGGGGTCATCTTCATGATCAGCAGCTCGCCACAACCAGCCAACCTCGACTACCTCAATGCCTACACCGACCAGTTCACCCCACTGTTCAAGGCGTTCCCCGAATACTACTCGTCGTTCCAGATCAACGGATTCAGCGGCGTGCAGAGCGGCATCGGAGGTTTCCTGCTCAAGCCTTGGAACGAGCGCGACCGCACGCAAATGGAGTTGCTGCCCCTGGTACAGGCCAAACTCGACAACATCAGCGGCCTGCAGATCTTCGGGTTCAACCTGCCGTCACTGCCAGGCACCGGCGAAGGCCTGCCGTTCCAGTTCGTCATCAATACCGCAGGTGGTTACCCGGCGCTGCTGGAGGTTGCCCAGCGGGTCAAGGAACGCGCCCAGGCATCGGGCAAATTTGCCTTCCTCGACATCGACCTGGCGTTCGACAAGCCCGAGGTGGTGGTCGACATCGACCGCGCCAAGGCTGCGCAGATGGGTGTATCCATGGACGTCCTTGGCGGCACCTTGGCGACCTTGCTGGGCGAGGGGGAAATCAACCGTTTCACTCTCGAAGGCCGCAGCTACAAAGTCATCGCCCAGGTCGAACGGCCCTACCGCGACAACGCCGGCTGGCTCAACAGCTATTACGTCAAGAACGACCAGGGCCAACTGCTGCCACTGTCGACCCTGATCACCCTTAGCGACCGAGCACGCCCGCGCCAGCTCAACCAGTTCCAGCAACTGAATTCGGCGATCATCCAAGGTGTGCCTTTGGTCAGTATCGGCGAGGCCTTGCAGACGGTACGGGATATTGCTGCCGAGCAGGCGCCGGAAGGTTTCTCCTTCGACTATGCCGGCGCGGCACGGCAGTACATACAGGAAGGCAGTGCGCTGTGGGTGACTTTCGGCCTGGCGCTGGCGATCATCTTCCTGGTACTGGCGGCACAGTTTGAAAGCTTCCGCGACCCGCTGGTGATTCTGGTGACGGTACCGCTGTCGATCTGCGGGGCGCTGTTGCCGCTGTTCCTAGGTGTCTCCAGCATGAACATCTACACCCAGGTCGGGTTGGTGACGCTGATCGGGCTGATCAGCAAGCACGGTATCCTGATCGTCGAGTTCGCCAACCAGTTGCGTGAGGAAAAAGGGCTGAGCGCAAGGGACGCTATCGAGGAAGCTGCGGCCATTCGCCTACGCCCGGTGCTGATGACCACCGCCGCAATGGTATTTGGCATGGTGCCGCTGATTCTGGCGACCGGGGCCGGGGCGGTGAGCCGTTTTGACATCGGTACGGTGATTGCGACGGGAATGTCGATCGGGACCTTGTTTACCTTGTTTGTGCTGCCGTGTATTTACACCCTGTTGGCGCACAAGACAGCGCCGACGGAACCTGTTGTTGCATGAGCTGGCCAACTCGAGAAAGCAAAGGCCCCGCAATAGCGGGGCCTCTTGGTCTAAAAGCAGGCTTAGCCTACAGGCCGCAAGCCTTGCCGCAGCCCGAACAGAAGCAACAGCAAATCTTGGTCCGGCTGGGCCTGAATCTGCTGCTTCACGTCCCTGGGCAACGCGCATTGTTCTGCCTGTTCAGCCTTGCTGAACACCACGGGCCGCGGCTCTTCCCAGGCAGCGACCGCCACGGTGGTCACAGCCAAGCCGGCTATCAGAAACAAAGCTCGAGCGATTTCTAGTTTCATTACCCTAACCCTTTGACAGCGCTGCCAAACGCCATCTGGTAAAAGTAGAGCAATGATTGCCATTCCGCGTCATTTAGCGACGAATGGCGGCGCAACTGACGCAGGTCATTACCCGCCGCGCGCTGGCAGCTGATACGGCGGCGGCACTTCTCCAGATCGAGCAATGCCACTTCAACACTAGCCTGTTCGCCCTCGCCGATCACCTTGACGAAGACGTGCTTGCCATACAGGCAACCATGCTGCCAATGGCCCAGGTGCATGCGTGCCAGGTTGTCAGCCAACTCCTTGAGCATGCGTTCATGCACCACTTGCGGGTAATGCTCGCGCGCCCCTTGGGCATGCCAGGCATCGAGTTCGATGAAACCATCGAGCGCTTCGCTGACCAGCAGTGCACGCCATTGGCGGTCGGCATCGCGCTCGGCCCCGCAAAATACAATGCGCGGGACACGCACGCCCAATTGCTCGAAGCTGTTCAGCGCGTCGAGCTCACGCAGCACCGTCGGCCTGCCGAATGGGTGCAACAGGCTGCGGTAGATGTGCCCGACCTGGCGCTTGGCATACAGCAACTTGCCATCGGCATCGTTAAGGCGTTGCACGCCACTTTCACCACCACGGCGCTGATTCGGTTCCTCGACCCATTCGCCCTGCTGACGCCAGTAATAATCGAAGCGTGACTCCCCGCTTTGGGCTACAGCCATCAAACACTACCCCTTACGCAATACATAGACCCGCCACATGGCATAGAACGGCAGGAAATCGAGGCGTTCCTGGATTCTGAAGCCGGCGGCCTTGAATTCTTCTTCGACTGTCTCTGCCGGTAACACGAAACGATTCTGGTAGCTGCCCGGCTCCGCTTTGGCACTGCGCCGTAGCTCGAGCTTTTGACGCCGCCAGGCCTTGAAGTTTCCATCCACCCACAATGACAGGATTACGCTGTCCCGGCTAACCCTTTGAAACTCCGAAAGAATCGTTTTCCTGTGGACCGCCTCGCCGATATGGTGAAACAAGCGCATGCAGAAAATGCTGTCGACCGAGTTGTCCGGCAAGTCGATGGCGAACGCTGACGTTTGCAAAGGGCGTACCCGCGCTACCACCTCTGGCGGTTGTGCCGCACAGGCTGTCTCGATCATTGCCTCGGAATTGTCGGCACCGATGATCACCCTGTTGGGTTTTTCTGCCAGCAGCGGCCAGAAACGGCCCGCGCCGCAAGGCAGGTCCAGCACCAACCCCGGTTCTCCGGCCAGCGCCAAGGCGCGACGGGCCAATTGCTCATCGCGCTTATGGGAAAGGCGACGTGCCAGACCATCTTGGTGCTTGAGAAAATACTCCCGAGCATGCTGCTGGTCGTACTTCTTGGAAAATTCGAGTTTGATAGGGCTACGCATTGGGCATCTCCTGGCTCCATTGCAAGCACCTTAAGGAACACGGCGTAGGAAACAGGTCATACCAATGTGAAAAAAGTGTTATCCCTAAAGGAATATAGCCCAGCAATTTACTCGCACAGCTTTGACGGATCGGACTTTTCAGCGCTTTGGCTCAAGTCCACCTGAAAGCGGCAACCATGGGGGGCTGTAGAGGTCAGCGTAACGCGCCATCCCTGATCGTCACAGATCCGTTGTACCAGCGATAAGCCAAGGCCCAGACCTTCGCCACGTCGCTCATCACCACGCACGAAGGGTTTGAACATCGCTTCGCGCTGCTCCTCCGGAATGCCGACCCCGCTGTCTTCGACGCTGAACCCATTGGCTTCAAGACTCAGGCGGATGTAACCACTGTCGGTGTAGTGCGCAGCGTTGCGCAAAAGGTTGCCCATCACCGATTGCAGGAACGTCGCGTTATACAGCAGCGGTCCTGCACTGACGCGGCCATCGAAGTACAGCGTCAGCCCTTTCTGCTCGATGGTATCGCGCCATACGCCAATCAGATCGTCGGCCACCTCGCGCAGCGTCGCTTGGGAGGCCACGGCACCCTGGTCACGCTGGGCACGGGCGAGCATCAGGAAGGTTTTGACCAACTCACGCATTTCTTCGGTAGCCCGGGCGATGCGCTCAACCTGGCTACGTGAGCGGCTATCCAGACTGGGGTTTTCGATCAACAGCTCGCAGGAGGTGGCCAGAACCATCAGCGGCGTGCGCAATTCGTGGCTGACATCACTGGTGAACAGACGCTCGCGGGTCAGTGCATCGCGCAAACGGCCAAGCGTATCGTCGAAGGCCACTGCTAGCTGGCCGACTTCATCGGCTGCGTAATCGGGTGCCAAGGGCGGTGCCAGGCCAAGCAGCTGATCACGATGGCGTACTTGCCGCGCCAGGCGGATCACCGGTGCCATCACTCGTCGCGCCAGCAGCCAGCCGAGAAACACTGCCAGGACCAGGCTGAGCACAAAACCCACCACGACGACGGCGAACAGTACCCGTTCGCGCTCTTCGAAATCGCTCTGGTCCTGCAGCAATACGTAATGTCGGCCGTCTACGATTTCCACCATTGCGTGGTAGGAAAGCTGGTCACGGAATACCTCATGAAAGCCTGCATCGAGGTGGCGCAAGTCTTTTGGCAGCTCGAAGTCATCGCGCCCACCGCTGAAGTAGAACAACTGGTCAGGGCGCGGCCGATGGCTCCAGTCACTGATGCTGTCCATACGCAACAGACGCTGCAGGTCGCCGCCCAGCACCGAGGAGATCAAGCGCTCTTCAACCAGATGGACAGTGGCGACGATACCGAAGGCGAACGCCCCAGCCACCAGCGCGCTCATCAGCGCAAACGCGATGATGATGCGCTGCGCCAGGCTTTGCTTAAACTCCATCGCGACCCTCGGCGAGGCGATAGCCGACGCCATGGACGGTATGCAGCAACGGCTTTTCGAACGGTTTGTCGATTACTTGGCGCAGCTGGTGTACATGGCTGCGCAAGCTGTCGCTGTCGGGGCAATCATCACCCCACAACGCCTCTTCCAGTACCTCGCGGCGCAACACGTGGGGGCTTTTCTGCATCAGCACGGCGAGCAGCTTGAGGCCGACAGGGTTGAGCTTGAGCAAGCGCCCCTGGCGGGTGACTTCGAGGGTATCAAGGTCGTAGCTCAGGTCGGCAACCTGCAGGGTGCGCCGCCCGCCACCCTGGGCGCGACGCAGCACGGCTTCGATGCGCGCGGCGAGTTCGGACAGGGCGAACGGTTTGAGCAGGTAATCGTCGGCGCCGGAGCGGAAGCCCTGCAGGCGGTCGTCGAGTTGGTCGCGGGCGGTCAGCATGATCACTGGCGTATCGCGACGGGCATCCTCGCGCAGGCGCTTGCACAGGGTGTAACCGTCGATTCCAGGCAGCATGATATCGAGCACGATAAGGTCGTAATGCTCGGTGGCAGCCAGGTGCAAACCTGACAGGCCGTCCTGGGCGCAGTCGACGGTGTAGCCCTTCATGCCCAGATAATCAGCCAGGTTGGCAAGGATATCGCGGTTGTCTTCAACCAAAAGAATGCGCATCGGGTTCTCCTGTGCGGCGCTTCGCTGTGGTGCGCGGCAGGCGCAGCTTAAGGCCATCGCCCGGACAGTGCCAGTGCTGGTAGAAATTCAGCGAAGTTGACGCAAACGAAAAAGCCCCGATTCTCACGAATCGGGGCTTTTTCCTGTTACAGGGGGGTGAGGCTGGCTTACATCATGCCGCCCATACCGCCCATGCCGCCCATGTCTGGCATGCCGCCAGCTGGCTTGTCTTCCGGCAGATCTGCAACCATGGCTTCGGTGGTGATCATCAGACCGCCGATCGAAGCAGCTGCTTGCAGGGCCGAACGGGTGACCTTGGCTGGGTCAAGGATACCCATCTCGATCATGTCGCCGTATTCGCCGGTAGCAGCGTTGTAGCCGTAGTTACCCGAACCTTGCTTGACCTTGTCGGCCACAACGCTTGGCTCATCGCCGGCGTTGGCAGTGATCTGGCGCAGCGGCGCTTCAACAGCGCGACGCAGCAGGGCGATACCGACGTTCTGGTCTTCGTTGTCGCCTTTGAGGTCGACAATGGCGGCCAGAGCGCGAACCAGGGCAACACCACCGCCAGGCACCACGCCTTCTTCGACGGCTGCACGGGTAGCGTGCAGGGCGTCTTCAACGCGGGCTTTCTTCTCTTTCATTTCAACTTCGGTGCCAGCACCGACCTTGATCACGGCAACACCGCCAGCCAGCTTAGCCAGGCGCTCTTGCAGCTTCTCACGGTCGTAGTCCGAAGAGGTTTCTTCGATCTGGGCACGGATCTGCTTGACGCGTGCTTCGATGTCGGCGTCAACGCCAGCACCGTCGATGATGGTGGTGTTTTCCTTGGACAGGATAACGCGCTTGGCGTTACCCAGGTGCTCCAGGGTAGTGGTTTCCAGGGTCAGGCCGATTTCTTCGGAGATCACCTGGCCGCCGGTCAGGACGGCGATGTCCTGCAGCATGGCCTTGCGACGGTCGCCAAAACCTGGTGCCTTGACTGCAGCAACCTTGACGATACCGCGCATGTTGTTGACGACCAGGGTAGCCAGAGCTTCGCCTTCGACGTCTTCAGCAACGATCAGCAGTGGGCGGCCGGCCTTGGCAACGGCTTCCAGAACTGGCAGCAGCTCACGAATGTTGGAGATTTTCTTGTCAACCAGCAGCAGCAGCGGGCTTTCCAGCTCGGCAACCATGGTGTCCGGCTTGTTGACGAAGTAAGGCGACAGGTAGCCGCGATCGAACTGCATGCCTTCTACGACGGACAGTTCGTTTTCCAGGCCCGAGCCTTCTTCAACGGTGATCACGCCTTCTTTGCCGACTTTTTCCATGGCTTCAGCGATGATTTCGCCGATGGAGTTGTCGGAGTTGGCGGAGATGGTGCCAACCTGAGCGATTGCCTTGGAGTCGGCGCATGGCTTGGACAGGTTTTTCAGCTCGGCGACGACGGCAGCGGTGGCCTTGTCGATGCCGCGCTTGAGGTCCATCGGGTTCATGCCGGCAGCGACGGCCTTCAGGCCTTCGTTGACGATGGCCTGAGCCAGAACGGTCGCGGTGGTGGTGCCGTCACCGGCAGCATCGTTGGCCTTGGAAGCGACTTCCTTGACCAACTGGGCGCCCATGTTCTCGAAGGCGTCTTTGAGCTCGATTTCTTTGGCGACGGAAACGCCGTCCTTGGTGATGGTCGGCGCGCCGAAGCTCTTGGCCAGAACCACGTTGCGGCCTTTCGGGCCCAGGGTCGCTTTTACCGCGTCAGCCAGAACGTTGACGCCAACCAGCATTTTTTTACGGGCGGAATCGCCGAATTTTACGTCTTTAGCAGCCATGATCGTTTAATCCTTGAAATTCTTTGGAGTAACGGGAAGTCGGGGAAATCAGCCTTCGACAACGGCGAGGATTTCGTTCTCGCTCATTACCAGCAGGTCTTCGCCATCGACTTTCACGGTGTTGCTGCCCGAGTAAGGGCCGAAAACCACTTTGTCACCCACTTTGACGGCCAGCGCACGTACTTCGCCGTTGTCCAGGATGCGACCGGTGCCGACGGCGACAACTTCGCCACGGTTTGGTTTTTCAGCGGCCGAACCCGGCAGGACGATACCGCCAGCGGTTTTCGATTCTTCTTCGCTGCGACGGATGACTACGCGGTCATGCAGAGGACGAAGCTTCATTGTCGATCTCTCCCAATTTGTGGTTTTCATCGGCCGGTGTCGACACCGGCGGGTTGATGCTGTCCGGCGTTGCCGGGGGTGGCCCGCGACGGGCGAACCACCTGTGTATTGTCTGGTGTTGCCACCAGAAACCTTGCGGTGACCACATACATGAGGCCGGCATGATCAATTACAAGGCTTGCTACAGAAATTTTTTCAACGAGCAGAAAAGCTTGGGGCCGCAAAGCGGCCCCAGGATGTCTACTTGTCGCGACGCTCGTATTCGCCTTCGATCACATTGGGCCGGTGGCCGCTGTCGCGCGGCTGTGCCTGAAAGGGGTCATCCTGAAACGCCCGCTGGCGCATGGCCTGGGCCTCGGCACGCTGACGCATCTTGCGCGCGGCAAGGTGGCGGGTGAAGGGCAGCAGGCAGAGCAGGCCCAGCACGTCACTGATGAAGCCCGGGAGCAGCAGCAGGCCACCACCCACCGCCAGCATCAGGCCCTGGAACATGTCCTCGGCGGGCAGTTCGCCACGCTGCAGGCTCTCACGGGCACGCAAGGCGGTGGCCAGGCCAGCCACACGCATTACCAGCACACCCAAAGCGGAACCTGCGATGATCAACAGCAACGCCGGGAAGAAACCGATGGCTGCGCTGACCTTGACGAAGACGAACAACTCCAGCACAGGGAAAAGCAGAAACAGCAGTAGAAAAACACGCATCAAGGATTCCTCGACGGAAGACTATCTTCCTTTAAGACCATCAGATGGATGCGTGCGCTCGGTTTTTCAAGCTTCGATTTCTGTCGCGGCCGGCCATTGGTCGGCGCGCGCCAGCAAAACCAAGGCTTCGCGAACTTGTGTCGGCGTATTGCAATTGCTTGGGAAAGCTAGCCAATGGATACCTTGGCCTATGCGCAGGTGCATGCCTTCGCTGTCGATGCCAACCATCTGTGCTGGCGCGCTGCACGGCAAGTCGCTCAGTTCGACGTAGTGAGCGATGGCGTTGGCATGGTCGCTGTTCATGTGCTCGATCATGCTGGCCTCCGCCTTGCCGGCGAAGGGGTTGGCCAACGTCACCTGGTCGAGCCAGTGGATCGCACCGAAGCCACCTATGTAACGATGGCGCACCGGCTGAAGCACCCAGAAATCGAAATCGTGCGCCTTGTGATAGTTGGCGGCATCGGGGAAGTAACGGTAATAGCGTTCGGCAGCGGCGTCGACGGTAGCCTCATCGACCAGTTTGTGGGCCTCGGCCATGATGGTCAGGCGGCCAACGGCCTGCACATCCTCGGCTTCCCGCTCCCCCACCAGCAAGGAGCACTTCGGGTCTTTCTGCAGGTTGTGGGTGTGCTGGGCGATGCGACTGATGAGGATCAGCGGGTTGCCCTCGGCATCCAGGCAGTAAGGTACCACCGACCCGAACGGGAAGCCGGGCATGGACTTGGAATGGGTCGAGAGTACACCGCGGTACTCCTTGAGCAGCAGTTCCCGGGCGGGGCGGATGGCCTTTTGACTCACGTCTGACTCCTCGACAGGTAGCTATTGGGTTGCAAGCTACCTGTTAGCTTCAAGCTTCAAGCTGCAAGCTGCAAGCTGCAAGAAAAAGCAGGAGCGAGGCGCCCTGCCACTAGCTTTCGCTTGCAGCTTGAAGCTGACCTATCACCAGGTCACACCGAAGCCTGCGGTATAGCGCGTTTTGTCCAGGTCACTCTCACGCGTGCCAGTGATGATGTCTTTTTCTGCCTTGAGGTTGAGCGAGGCCCATTCGGTCACTTTGTAGCGCAGGCCCACCTCGGCATCCAGCGAATAGTCGGCAACGCCCCCCAAAGGCTTGGCGAACTCGCCATTGGTGAACAGCTGGACATTCTTGCCGATCAGGTAACGGGTGTAGTCCCACTTCACAGCTGCCGAGTAGAAGTTGTCCTTGCCGCCATCCTGGTATTCGAAGTCGGTGCGGTTGATCAGTGAGCCAAGCGAGAACGCGCCCAGTTCGTCATCCCAGAACTGGTAACCGGGGCCGGTACCCACGGTGCGCTGGCGCGCCAGATCCTCGATGTGATCACGCTTGTACTCAAGACGCCCCTGCCAGAACCACTTCTCGGTGATGAAGCGATCGAGCGCGTACTCTGCGCTCCAGTTGTTGGCCGTGGTGACGTCGTCCTTGGTCTCGCGGTTGTACTCACCTTCAGCGTTGTGCCGCCAGCGGCCATGGCGGGCCGTGGTCTTGAAGCCGATGTCATAGTCGTCGGTATCGTTCTCGGCACGTTTGTAGTCCAGCGCGGCATCGACATTACCTTTCCACACCAGGTCCTCGACCACAGGCTTGGGCTTCATGATCTGCTCGATGCTGGCAAGTTCTACAGTCTTGGGCGTCTCACCGTTGGCCAGGGTCACCTTGCCAGGCTCGGCGGCCTTCAACGACTTGGCCCGTTCGCCGTTGTAGGCGTCCTGCTTGACCAGCAGCTCCTGGTCGCTCTCCAGGGTCTGGACCTGTTTCCAGTCCAGCGAGACAGAACCACCGTATGGGGTCTCCAGCAGCAGCTTGCCACCGTCAAAGACGCGAATCTTACCGCTCAACCGGTCCCCGTTCTTCATCCACACGGTGTCGGCGAACGCAGGAGCAGCGCACAGGGAAGCGGTCAACAGGCACAACAAGGATCTAGAATGCATAAGCGGGGTACGGGTTCGATTAGACGAAAAAGCCGGGCATTATCCGGATGCCGACGACCAGAGCAAGGAATGACCCACCATAATGCTGTTGAGTTCAATACACATTTGCCGTGACCACTGGTCCGGTTTCACTAGAGGCCAGGGCTGCCGGGATGTCTGAGGGACATGGGCACGCGCTGGAAACGCCCGAGGCCCGACGAACGGCGCTGTATTCCGTGCTGGGCCAGGTGCCAGAAGGCAAGGTGGTCAGCTACGGCCAGCTCGCCGAATTGGCAGGGCTTGGCCGAGCGGCACGTTGGGTTGGAAAGACCCTTGGTCAGCTCCCTGCGGACACCCGTCTACCGTGGCACCGTGTACTGGGTGCCGGCGGTCGTCTGAGCCTGGCGCTGGGGACTCCTTCGGGTGATGAACAAAGGGCGCGACTGCGTGCGGAGGGCGTGAATGTAGCCAATAATCGTGTGGATATGATGCGTCATGGCTGGCGCCCAATGGAGCACAGCGGTTAGAGTGCGCGTTTTGTTTTCGCAAACTTGAGGCAGATGTTGGCCCATGCCCCGTAAAACCTGGCGCGCTGCGCTCGCTGCCTATGCCAGCCCGTCAACCCTGGTGCTTCTGCTGCTCGGCTTTGCTGCCGGTCTGCCCTATATGCTGGTGTTTTCGACCCTGTCGGTGTGGCTGCGCGAAGCTGGCGTGGCGCGCGAAACCATTGGCTATGCCAGCCTGATCGGCCTTGCCTATGCCTTCAAATGGGTATGGTCGCCGCTGCTCGATCAGTGGCGGTTGCCACTGCTGGGTGGGCTGGGTCGCCGGCGCTCGTGGCTGTTGCTGTCACAGGCACTGGTGGTGATCGGCCTGGTGGGCATGAGCCTGTGTGACCCTCAGCAACATCTGTCGTGGCTGATCGCTTTGGCCGTGCTGGTCGCGTTCGCGTCTGCCACCCAGGACATCGCCGTCGATGCCTATCGCCTGGAGATCGCCGACGATCAACGCCAGGCCGCCCTGGCCGCAAGCTACATGGCCGGTTACCGGATCGCTGCGCTGCTCGCCACCGCTGGCGCTCTGTTCTTTGCCGAATGGTTCGGCTCCACCGGTTTCAGCTACTTGCACAAAGCCTGGGCCGGCACTTACGTACTGTTCGGCGTGATGATGCTGCCTGCGCTGTTTACCACGCTGGTGATGCGCGAACCTCCCGTGCCATTGCGCACCCAGTTGTCGGCAGCGCGCTACGGGCTTATTCACCAGCTGGCCTCGGTGTTTGTGCTTATCATCCTGCTGGTGTCGGTACCGGCAAGCTTCACCCAGCTGTTCAACACCGACTGGGCCAGCGTCATCTTCGGCAATGCCACACCACTGGACCTGCTGCTCGAAGACCGCGCCTTCCTGCGTCTTATCCTCTATGTGCTGCTGAGCTGGGCGTGCCTGTCGAGCATGGGCCGTCGCGGCCTGGCGCCAGTGCTGACGCCAGTCAACGACTTCATCACCCGCTATCGCTGGCAGGCCCTGCTGCTGCTGGGCCTGATCGCCACCTATCGGATGTCGGACACGGTGATGGGCGTCATGGCCAACGTGTTCTACATCGACATGGGCTTCACCAAGGATCAGATTGCCAGCGTCAGCAAGATCTTCGGCCTGATCATGACCTTGGTGGGCGCAGGTGCAGGTGGGCTGCTGATCGTGCGTTTCGGCATACTGCCGATACTGTTCATCGGCGGGGCGGCCTCGGCGGGCACCAACATCCTTTTCCTGATGCTGGCCGACATGGGTCCGAACCTTCAAATGCTGGTGGTGACCATTTCGCTGGACAACTTCAGCTCGGGCCTGGCGACATCGGCATTCGTCGCCTACCTGTCGAGCCTGACCAACCTGAAGTTCTCGGCCACGCAATATGCCCTTCTAAGCTCGATCATGCTGCTGTTGCCACGCCTGATCGGCGGCTATTCGGGGGTGATTGTCGAGAAGTTCGGTTATCACGACTTCTTCCTGATCACGGCACTGCTGGGTGTACCGACCTTGATCCTGATCGCCTTGCAATGGCGACAGGAAGCGGGCCGCGGGAAACAGGCACCGGTGGAGAACTCGGCGACCGAGCAGCCCTGAGGGGGCCAGTACAATCGCTACTGAGCGACAGCCCCCTCATCAGGCCGGCTACCTACCACAAACCACAGCGGCCAGAGCGCCAGCGCCCCCGCTACGCCTGCCGCCAGGGCAAAGTGCATCAAGCTCGCACCTGCTCCGATCATCGCCATCAGCGCTCCACCCAAACCCAGCAAGGCAATGGTGATCATCCCCAGCATCGCAGACACCAAACCTTTGCTCTGATCGCTGGAGAACAGCGTCATGCGGTACAGCACCGCATTGGCTACGCCCAGGCCCAGGGCATACAGCGACATGCCCGCCACCACGCTGGTCACGGTGGGCCAGTACCAGGTGGCAAGCACCATCAGGCACAAACCTGCCAGGTATGGCCACAGCGCACCGCGCACCAGCGCCGGCAACGGATAGCGGTCAGCGATACGGTTGATGATCAGGTTGCCGAGGATCAGCCCTCCGAATACCGGCAACTGCCACAGGGCGTATTCCATCGTGCTGAGCCCCTCATCGTGGATAAGCAACACGGGTGAGAGGCCGATCCAGCCGATCAGCGGCAGCCCCACCAGGCCCAAAGCCGCGCTGCCGGCGACGAAACGCCGGTTGGCCAGCAGCTGGCCATAGCCCGCCAGTAGCGGCAGCAGCTGGATCGGCGTGAACGCCAGGCGTGAGCCGTCACGCCGCTCCACGCCCAAGGTCTCGGGCATCAAGCGGTAGAGCAGGCCCCACACCAACACAGCGCCAACGGCGAACGCCACGAACAGCCAGCGCCAGTCCAGCCATTGCAACATCAGGGTACCCACCAGCGGGCCGAGCAGTGGCGACAGCAAGGCAATATTGGCCAGCAATGCCATCATCCGCACCGCATCGGCCTCGCTGAACGCTTCGTTCAAGGCCGGGTAGCTGACTGTCACCACAAAACCCAGGCCGATACCCTGCAATAGCCGCAGCAGGTTGAAAAGGCCAATGTCCTGCACCCAATAGGTGGCCAGGCAAGCCGCACCAAAGAGCGCGCAACCGGCCAGCAGCAGCGGACGACGGCCATAACGGTCGGCCAGCGGGCCGATCAGCCACTGCAGTACCACACCACCGAGCAGGTACAGGTTCAACGCGTGCGGGATGTATTCGGGGCTGGCGTTCAGATGGTCGACCACCACCGGCATGGCCGGCATGACGGCGTCGCTGGCCAGGTAGGTCAGCAGTTCGAACAAGGCCAGGGTCAGGCCGAACAACAGGGCTCTGAGAGGGGTGATGTACAGCAATGGTTTCATGGTGGATATCGGTGCTGAGGCAGGTGGGGTCAGGCTATATGCCAGAAATGACGCGGCTTGGCTGTGAACAAGTGTAACGACAAGGGGCCGCTGCGCGCCCCAATCGCCGGCATGCCGGCTCTCACAAGCTCACTGCAAGCATCAGGCGCAGTGCATTACCTGTGGGAGCCGGCTTGCCGGCGATTGGGCCGCACAGCGGCCCCCATGTTGCAACCCCAGCGTTACTGCGCGGCAGGCTCCTGAACCACACGAATCACCCGCTGCGGGAAAGGAATGTCGATTCCTTCAGCCTTCAGGCGATCACGCGCATGTTCATTGAGCATGAACATCACATCCCAGTAATCGCTGGTCTTGGTCCACAGGCGCAGCGAGACGGTGATCGAACTGTCCCCCAGGGTCGACACCACGGCCTGCGGCGCCGGGTCAGGCAGCACGCGAGGGTCCTGCGCAAGCTCCAGCAATACGTTGCGCGCCTTCTGCAGGTCGGCCTCGTAATCCACCCCCACGTCGAACACCACCTTGCGCGTCGGCTGGCGGTTGGTGTTGGTGATGATGCCGTTGGACAGGCTGCCGTTAGGCATGATCACTGTCTTGTTGTCACCAGTGCGCAACACAGTATGGAAGATCTGAATGCTGTCTACTGTTCCCGCCACACCCTGCGCCTCGATCCAGTCGCCGATGCGGAACGGGCGGAACATCAGGATCAGCACGCCGCCGGCGAAATTCGCCAGGCTGCCCTGCAAGGCCAGGCCGATGGCCAGGCCGGCGGCACCAATGGCAGCGACGAAAGAGGTGGTTTCGATGCCGATCATCGACGCCACGCTGACCAGCAGCAGCACCTTCAGCACGATGTTGGCCAAGGTGCTGATGAAGCCCTGCAGCGCCAGGTCGGCGTTACGCAGACCCACCAGTTTGCCCAGGCGGGCGCTGACCTTGTTGATGATCCACCAGCCGACCGCCAGGGTCAGCAGTGCCAGCAGCACACGGCTGCCGTACTCCATGATCAAAGGGATCCAGGTCTGCGATTGGCGGACCAGCTGATCGACTTCAGCGTTCAAATCCATGTTCATCTCCTGATGCCGAACGGCAAGTACGCGGTAAAACCGGCCACCAAAATATCAGCGGCCATGGCCCCCATGGACATCATTGCGCCATCGGGGTTCCTGGCAACACCAGGATCAGTCGCGGAAGTTGTTGAACTGCAGCGGCATGTCGAACTCTTTGGCGCGCAAGGCAGCAATGGCCTCTTGCAGGTCATCACGCTTCTTGCCGGTCACGCGCACCTGCTCACCCTGGATGGCAGCCTGGACCTTGAGCTTGGCATCCTTGATGTGGGCGACGATCTTCTTGGCCAGCTCTTTGTCGATGCCTTCGCGGAACTTGGCTTCCTGCTTCATTTCCTTGCCCGAGGCGTAGGCGTCTTTGGTTTCCAGGCATTTCACGTCGATCTTGCGCTTGACCAGCGCCAGGCGCAGGATCTCGATCATCGCTTCGAGCTGGAACTCAGCCTCGGCAGTCAGCAGCACGGTCTGTTCCTTTTCCTTGAACTCGAAGCTGCCCTTGCCTTTGAGGTCGTAACGACGGTCGAGCTCCTTGATGGCGTTTTCGACGGCGTTCTGCACTTCGTGCTTGTCCAGTTCCGATACCACGTCGAACGAAGGCATGGTTGTTCTCCATAAAATAAAAGCGCGCTCAGTCTGAAGATGGAGCGCGTCGGGGTTTGAAGGTTAAAATGCGGGCTTATTATAACGGGTTGCGAAACGCAGATGAGCAGCACCTGGCATATTCTCGGCGCCGGTAGCCTCGGCACCCTCTGGGCTTGCCGGCTGGCACGTGCCGGTAAGGCGGTGCGCCTGATTCTGCGCGATCGTCAGCGGTTGCAGGCCTATGAACAGGCTGGCGGCGTGACACTGGTCGAACAGGATCACGCCAACCTTTACGCGATCCCTGCCGAAACAGCCGATTCCAACGGGCCGGTGCACCGCCTGCTGGTGGCTTGCAAGGCCTACGACGCAGCACCTGCGATAGCACGGCTGGCCCCGCGCCTGGCCGCTGGCGCCGAACTCGTGCTGCTGCAGAACGGGCTGGGTAGCCAGGACGAAGTCGCCGATCAGGTACCGCAGGCCCGCTGCATCTTCGCCTCCAGCACCGAGGGCGCGTTCCGCGAGGATGACTGGCGGGTACGCTTTGCCGGCCATGGTTTCAACTGGCTGGGCGACCCGGCCAACCCCGCGGCACCAGAGTGGTTCGACGAGCTCCATGACGCCAGCATCCCGGCTGAGTGGACCGTGGACATACTCACCCGCCTGTGGCGCAAGCTTGCGCTCAATTGCGCGATCAATCCGCTGACCGTGCTGCACGACTGCCAGAACGGCGGGCTGCTGGGGCATCTGAGCGAAGTCGATGGATTGATTGCAGAACTCGGCGCACTGCTGGGCCGGTGTGGCCAACCCGAAGCCGCCGATAATCTGGGCGAAGAAGTACAACGGGTGATTCTCGCCACGTCAGCCAACTACTCTTCCATGTATCAGGATGTGCGCGCAGGCCGGCGTACGGAGGTGCATTACCTGCTAGGCCATGCCTGCCGCGCAGCCGCGCGCCATGGCATGGTGCTGCCTGGGCTGGAACGCCTGCACCAGCGGCTGGTCGATAACCTGCGTGCACGTGGCTTGCCAAGCGCCTGACGCGCCCTTTCAACCGGATACGGACATTGCCTAGCCCATGACCTTGCGCCAACGCCTGGAAAACCTCCCGGTCGGGCAGAAGCTGCTGGCCGCCCTGATGGTGCTGCTGGTGACCATCCTGCTGGTGGCCAACCTGACGTTCATCAGTGCCGCCTACTGGATCACCCAGGAGAGCATGGCGCCGCAAGCGTTGCAGACCATCGGCCGCCTGGTCGCCAACCCTCAGCTGGCAGCACGCGCCGGCGAATCCCAGGACACTGCCACGGCGCTACTCAAAGAGCTGGACAGCTATACGCCACTGCGCGCTGCGGCGGTCTATGGTGGCGATGGTCGCATGCTGGCCCAGTTGCAACATGGCGACCCGCTGGCCCTGCCCAAGCGCTATCGAAACATCGACGGCTGGCGCTTGATGGAATTTCGCAGCACCCTACTGATCCGCATCCCCCGTGATGCCCGCCCGCCTGCACACCTGCTGCTGGTGGCCAGCAGCGAGCTGCCAACCGCGTTCTATACCGGGACCCTGAGCGCCAGCCTGGCGATTCTGGTGTTCAGCATCCTGCTATGGCTGGTCATCGCCCGGCAGATCAAGCGTCTGATCACGCAGCCGATCAATCAGCTCGAAGAGCTCAGCCGCCAGGTCACCCGCGAAGAAAGCTACGCGCTGCGAGCCAAAAAGGGCAACGACGATGAGATCGGCAGCCTCGCCGACGCCTTCAACACCATGCTTTCGCGCATCGAGGCGCGCGAGCAGCAACTCAAGCGCACCCGCGACGAATTCCAGGACGCTTACGATCAGGCCCAGGGCCTGGCAGAGGAAACTCGCCATACCAACCGCAAGCTGGAACTGGAAGTCCAGGTGCGCAGCAAGATCGAAAAAAAGCTCACGGGCTTTCAGAATTACCTCAACAGCATCATCGACTCCATGCCCTCGGCTCTGATTGCCCTCGACGAGCAGCTCTATGTCACACAGTGGAATCACGAAGCCACGGTGCTCTCCGGCACGCCGCTGGACGAAGCGCTGAACCAGCCGATCTTCATCGCTTTCGAACCGCTCAAGCCGTTTCTGCCGCAGCTAAAGGAAACCGTGGAGAAACACCGCGTCGCCAAGATCGAGCGGGTGACCTGGGCCAAAGGCGAGGACCTGCGCCATTACGCCCTGACGTTCTATCCACTGATGGGTGGCGGTGGCCGCGGCGTGGTCATCCGCATCGACGACATCACCCAGCGCCTGTCGCTGGAGGAGATGATGGTGCAATCTGAGAAGATGCTCTCGGTAGGAGGCTTGGCGGCCGGCATGGCGCACGAAATCAACAACCCGCTGGGCGCGATCCTGCACAACGTGCAGAACATCCGCAGGCGACTGTCGCCGGAGCTGCCACGCAATCAGGAGCAAGCCGACGAGCTAGGCATCGACCTGCCCAGCGTCAATCGCTACCTGGAAAGCCGTGAAGTACCGCAACTGCTCGACGGCATTCAGCAGGCCGGCGCCCGGGCGGCCAAGATCGTCACCCATATGCTCAGTTTCAGCCGCCGCAGCAACCGCCAACTGGCGCCATGCGACCTGCCGGCATTGATCGACCAGGCCGTGGAAATCGCCGGTAACGACTTTGACCTGACCATCGGTTTCGATTTCAAGGGCCAAGCCATTGTCCGCCAGTTCGATCCCAACCTGGGGCCGGTGCCGTGCACCGCCAACGAGCTGGAGCAAGTGCTGCTGAACCTGCTGAAAAATGCCGCCCAGGCCATTCACCAACGGCCGCAGCCCAGCGAGCCAGGGCGGATCACCCTGCGTACCCGGCTCAGCCCGCCATGGGCCGAAATCCAGGTGGAGGACAACGGCGTCGGGATGCCCGAAGCGGTCCGCAAGCGCACCTTCGAGCCCTTCTTCACCACCAAGGAAATCGGCCAGGGCACCGGGCTCGGGTTGTCGGTTTCATACTTCATCATCACCAATAACCACAAGGGGCAGATGGAAGTGCAGTCCACGCCCGGCCAGGGCACCTGCTTCACCCTGCGCCTGCCCCTCGGCCAGCCGTCGGCAACGGCCGTGAACCAGACGGAGACATGACATGGGCTATCGCCTGTCGAAGATTTACACCCGCACCGGCGACACAGGTGAAACCGGCCTGGGCGATGGGCGCAGAGTGCCCAAGGACCATCCGCGGATCGAGGCAATTGGCGAGGTGGACAGCCTCAACAGCCAGCTTGGGCTGTTGCTGGCCGGCCTTGCAGAGCAAGGCCTGGATGAGGTCAGCGAGGTTCTGGCGCCTTGCCAACACCGCCTGTTCGACCTCGGTGGCGAGCTGGCGATGCCCAGTTACAAGGCATTGAACGAGGCCGAGGTGGAACGGCTTGAGGCCGCCATCGATGGGTGGAACGAGGAACTGGGGCCGTTGACGAACTTTATCCTGCCCAGTGGATCTGCGCTGATCGCCCAAGCGCACGTCTGCAGAAGCCTGGCGCGCAGTGCGGAGCGCCGCTGCCAACAACTGAATGCAGTTGAGCCCCTGGAAGGTGTGGGGCTGGCGTATATCAATCGCCTTTCCGATCTGCTGTTTGTGGCGGCGCGGATCATCGGGCGGCGGCAGGGGATTGCCGAAGTGTTGTGGCAGGCTGCGCCCAAGCCAGCAGGCTGACCGCAAGGGGCTGCTTGGCAGCCCCCTCCGACAGCCGCGTCAGGCCTCAGGCCAAAAGGCCCGAATCCCGGCAACACCTTGCGCCCCGGCTTTCCAAGCACGCTCACGCTCGTCTGGCCCAATGCCACCGAGCAGGAACACCGGCTTGCCGAACCCGGCAATCAAGCGCTGTGCCTCATCCCAACCCAGCGGCGAGGCCTCAGGATGCGTCTGCGTCAGTTGCACTGGCGAGAGCGTCACGAAATCCACGCCCATCTGCTCAGCCAGTGCCAGCTCTTCAGCACTGTGACAGGACGCTGCCAGCCAACGATCTTTAGGGAAAGGCCGGCCCTTGGCGGCGTATTTGCGCAGTTGCGCAGCCGTCAGGTGCCAGCCTGCTGCGGGGAAGTCGCCCAACCACTCCAGCGGCCCCTTTAGCATCAACTGTGCCTTGCCCGCACATAGCCCCACCGCATCCACCGCCACATCGCGGTACTTGGGATCGTACATGTCCGGCGCGCGCAACTGGATCAGGCGGATGCCGCCGGCGACAGCCCTCTGGATGCCCTTGAGCATCTCGGGCACGTCCAGGCCCTCCGGGGTGATCAGGTACTGATCAGGCAGGCGCGCGGCGGCCACGATCGGCTTGTTGGCCTCGGGGAACTCATACTGTGGCAAGTCCCTCGGCGACACCCAGGCCAGCGGCTGGCCTTCAGCGCCGTGGGGCTCACCGGCGAACGCTTCGACCTCACGGACATCGAGCAACACCTGTTTGTCCGGGTAGTCGTGGCTGACCTTGATCAGCGCCCGTGAACGGGTCACTTCGATACCCAGCTCTTCGCGAAGCTCCCTAGCCAGCGCCGCTTCGACGCTTTCGCCCTCCTCCACCTTGCCGCCAGGGAATTCCCACAGGCCACCCTGATGCTGGCTGTCGGCCCGTCGGGCAATGAGGATACGGCCGTCTGTACCGCGAATGACCGCTGCTGCTACATGAATCCGTTTCACCCTTCACGCTCCGCCAGGCCTGCTTGCTGCCAGGCCTTGAAGGCCGGCCATTGGTAAATGGTTTCGATATAGCTCGCAGCCTGCGCTGGCACCTCTACACGGTAAGTACGCAGGCGCACGGCAACCGGGGCAAAGAAGGCATCGACCAGGGTCGGCTTGCCGAACAGGAACGGACCGCTGTCCTTGGCCACCAGACGGCATTCGGACCATAGCGCGACGATACGGTCGATATCCACCTGCACATCCAGCGGGATGTTTTCCAGCGCCTCGTCCCGGGACAGATCGAACGGCATGGCGCCACGCAGGGCGAAGAAACCGCTGTGCATCTGCGCGCAGGCCGAGCGGGCCTGGGCACGGGCTGCAACATCGACAGGCCACAGGTGGGCCTCGGGGTGGCGCTCGTTAAGGTATTCAGCGATGGCCAGGGAGTCGGCGATAACCCCGTGCTCGGTCTTGAGCAGCGGCACCTTGCCGGTGGAGGAGAATGCGAGAAGGCGCTGACGGGTGTCGGGCTGCTTGAGTTTGATCAGGGTTTCTTCATAGGGAACGCCAGCCAGCTCAAGGGCCAGGGCGCCGCGTAGCGACCAGGAAGAATACAGCTTGTCGCCGATGATCAGGTGATAGCTCATGGGTCGGCTCCGATGATGTGACAATGTCGGTGGCCTTGGGGCTGCTGTGCAGCCCATCGCCGGCAAGCCGGCTCACACAGATGGCTGCGAGCAGGCTTTTCGGCGATTAGGCCATTGGATCAGGTACGGTATTCGGCGTTGATTTTCACGTATTCGTGGGACAGGTCGGTGGTCCAGATGGTTTCGCTGCACTGGCCACGGCCCAGTTCGATACGGATGGTGATCTCCTCCTGAGCCATCACTGCCGAGCCCTGCTCTTCGGTATAACTCGGGCTGCGGCCACCTTTGCTGGCGATACACACATTGTCGAGGTACACGTCGATCAGGCTGACATCCAGCGCAGGCACCCCTGCGCGCCCTACGGCAGCAAGGATACGGCCCCAGTTCGGGTCTGAGGCGAACAGCGCGGTCTTGATCAGAGGCGAGTGAGCGACAGCGTAACCGACATCCAGGCACTCCTGATGGTTGCCACCGCCATTGACCTGCACGGTCACGAACTTGGTAGCGCCTTCGCCGTCGCGGACGATGGCCTGGGCCACTTCCATGCACACTTCGAACACCGCCTTTTTCAGCGCTTCGAACAGCGCGCCGCTGGCCTCGGTGACTTCCGGCAGGCCCGCTTTGCCGGTGGCGATCAGCATGCAGCAGTCGTTGGTCGAGGTGTCGCCATCGATGGTAATGCGGTTGAACGACTTGTTGGCGCCGTCGAGCATCAGGTCCTTGAGCACGGCCGGAGCGACTTTGGCGTCGGTAGCAATGTAGCCGAGCATGGTGGCCATGTTCGGGCGGATCATGCCGGCGCCTTTGCTGATGCCGGTAACGGTGACGGTCACGCCTTCGTGCTGGAACTGCCGGCTGGCGCCCTTGGGCAGTGTGTCGGTGGTCATGATGCCGGTAGCGGCTTCAGCCCAGTTGTTTTCCGACAGGTTGTCCAAAGCGGCCTGCAGAGCGCCTTCGATCTTCTCGACCGGCAGCGGTTCACCGATCACACCAGTGGAGAATGGCAACACCGAGTCGGCCGGCACGCCGGCCAGTTCCGCCAGCTTGGCACAGGTGCGCTCAGCGGCGGCCAGCCCCGGCGCGCCGGTGCCCGCGTTGGCGTTGCCAGTGTTGGTCAGCAGGTAACGCACGGTGCCCTGAACGCGCTGCTTGGAGAGGATCACCGGTGCTGCGCAAAAGGCGTTGAGGGTGAATACGCCTGCCACGCTAGAGCCTTCGGCGCAGCGCATGACCACTACATCCTTGCGCCCTGGGCGCTTGATGCCGGCAGAAGCGATGCCGAGTTCAAAACCCGGAACCGGGTGCAGGGTGGGCAAAGGACCAAGACCAACAGCCATTAGAGCGCTCCTAGAAAAACGGTGAAGAGATGAGGGAAGGGCGGGGCCGCTTCGCGCCCCATTCGCGGCACAAGGCCGCTCCTACAGGGACCGCGCGAGCCTGTAGACGAGCGCGGTATCTGTGGGAGCGGCCTTGGGTCGGGAAAGGGCCGCAATGCGGCCCCAGGCTTTTACAAACGTCAGTTCAGATCACTCGATCTGACCATGGCAATGCTTGAACTTCTTGCCCGAACCACACCAGCACGGCTCGTTGCGGCCCAGCTTCTGATCGTTGCGTACTGGAGCCACGGCGACCGCCACTTCGGCGCCTTCTTCGCTCAGTTGCTCGCTCTCAAGACCTGGCGCAGGGGCGTGCTGGAACTGCATGCGGCTGGCCAGTTCTTCGGCTTCGCGGCGCAGGCGGGCTTCTTCTTCGACCGGGTCTTCGCGGCGTACCTGAACGTGCGACAGCACGCGGATAGTGTCGCGCTTGATCGATTCGAGCAATTCCTGGAACAGGGTGAAGGATTCGCGCTTGTACTCCTGCTTCGGGTTCTTCTGCGCGTAACCACGCAGGTGAATGCCGTGGCGCAGGTGGTCCATGGTCGACAGGTGGTCTTTCCACAGGTCATCCAGCACGCGCAGCAGGATCTGCTTCTCGAACGTACGCAGGGCGTCGATGCCGGCCTGGTCTTCCTTCTCGTTGTAGGCGTCGGTAATTTCCTTCAGCAGCTTCTCGCGCAGGGTCTCCTCGTAGAGGTGATCGTCCTCGTCGAGCCACTGCTGGATCGGCAGCTTGATGGCGAAGTCGCTGGCCAGCGAAGCCTCCAGGCCGGCCACGTCCCACTGTTCGGGCAGCGACTGCGGCGGGATGTGCTGGTTGATAGTGGCATCGAGCACTTCCTGACGGAACTCGGCGATGGTGTCACCGATGTTCTCGGCAGCCAGCAGGCTGTTGCGCATGTGGTAGATCACCTTGCGCTGTTCGTTGGCAACGTCATCGTATTCGAGCAGTTGCTTACGAATATCGAAGTTGCGGCCTTCGACCTTGCGCTGCGCCTTTTCAATGGCGTTGGTGACCATACGGTGTTCGATGGCCTCACCGGACTGCATGCCCAGTGCTTTCATGAAGTTCTTCACCCGATCGGAGGCGAAGATACGCATCAGGCTGTCTTCCAGCGACAGGTAGAAGCGGCTGGAACCCGGGTCGCCCTGACGGCCGGAACGGCCACGCAGCTGGTTGTCGATACGACGCGATTCATGGCGTTCGGAGGCGATCACATGCAGGCCACCGGACTCGATCACCTGCTGGTGACGCTTCTGCCAGTCGGCCTTGATCTGAGCGATCTGCTCGGGGCTCGGGTTCTCCAGGGCAGCCACCTCGGCTTCCCAGTTACCGCCCAGAAGAATGTCGGTACCACGACCGGCCATGTTGGTGGCAATGGTCAGTGCACCCGGAGCCCCCGCTTGCGCGATGATCTCGGCTTCCTTTTCGTGGTACTTGGCGTTCAGGACCTTGTGCTCGATGCCTTCCTGCTTCAGCAAGTTCGACATGTGCTCGGAGGTTTCAATGGTCGCAGTACCCACCAGAACCGGACGGCCCTGGGTCATGCTTTCCTTGATGTCGGCAATGATCGCAGCGTACTTCTCGTCTGCGGTCAGGTACACCAGGTCGTTGAAGTCCTTACGCGCCAGCGGCTTGTTCGGCGGGATCACCATCACGTTGAGGCCGTAGATCGACTGGAACTCGAACGCTTCGGTGTCGGCGGTACCGGTCATGCCGGACAGCTTGGTGTACAGACGGAAATAGTTCTGGAAGGTGGTCGAAGCCAGGGTCTGGCTCTCGGCCTGGATGTTCAGGTTCTCTTTCGCCTCGATGGCCTGGTGCAGGCCTTCGGACAGGCGACGGCCAGGCATGGTACGGCCGGTGTGCTCGTCGATAAGCAGGACCTGACCGTCCTGAACGATGTACTCGACGTTGCGGTGGAACAGTTTGTGCGCACGCAGGCCGGCATAAACATGGGTCAGCAGGCCAAGGTTGTGCGACGAGTAGAGGCTCTCGCCTTCAGCCAGCAGGCCGGACTGGGTGAGCATCTCTTCGATGAACTGGTGACCGGCTTCGTTGAGCTCGACCTGGCGGCTCTTTTCGTCGATGGTGAAGTGGCCTTCCTGGGTGACCTGGCCTTCGACTTCTTCGATGTGCTGGGTCAGGCGCGGGATCAGGCGGTTGATCTCGATGTACAGCTTGGAACTGTCTTCGGCCTGGCCTGAGATGATCAGCGGCGTACGGGCTTCGTCGATGAGGATCGAGTCGACTTCGTCGATCACGGCGAAATTCAGTTCACGCTGGAACTTCTCTTCCAGGCTGAAAGCCATGTTGTCGCGCAGGTAGTCGAAACCGAATTCGTTGTTGGTGCCGTAGGTGATATCGGACGCATACGCAGCGCGTTTTTCCTCTGGCGGCTGGAAGGCCGAGACGATGCCTACGGACAGACCGAGGAATTCGTACAGAGGGCGCATCCAGTTGGCGTCGCGGCGGGCCAGGTAGTCGTTGACCGTGACCACGTGCACCCCTTTACCGGATAGAGCGTTGAGGTATACGGCCAGGGTACCGACCAAGGTCTTGCCTTCACCGGTGCGCATTTCTGCGATCATGCCCTCATGCAGGGTCATGCCGCCGATCAGCTGCACATCGAAGTGGCGCATGCCCATCACGCGCTTGCCGGCTTCACGGGCCACGGCGAAGGCTTCAGGCAGCAGTTGGTCCAGTGTCTCGCCTTTGGCCAGACGCTCCTTGAACTCTGCGGTTTTGGCGCGCAGTTGCTCATCGGAGAGGGCGACCATTTTCTCTTCGAAGGCATTGACGATGTTCACCGTCTTGAGCATGCGTTTGACTTCACGCTCGTTCTTGCTTCCAAAAAGTTTCTTTAACAAAGGCGCAAACATATCGGCAGGATCTTCCACACGTAGGGATGGAGGGCGGCCCCATGAGTCGCCCGTGCAGCCCTTGGGCCGCATGCGAACGAGCATTCTACCCGGAAACGATGGTGAGGAAAGTGGTGGATTTCCACGATGCTGGCACAGCGCTTTGGCGGGGGCGTTTCTAAGATAAGGGCATTTTCGCGGAGTTCAACCCGGAGCATCATGAAACGTATCGAGAATGACTCGTATCCTGCCTGTGGGCGATGTCCCTGAAGCCGGTAGTGAGGCCGATAGAGGTGTTAGAATGCCAATCTTGTAACCTCATGCGACCCCCCATGGCCTACAAACCCTCCCCCGCCCAGCCGCCTTCTGCGCTACTGCGCCAAGTGCGCCCGCTGCGCCTGTTGCTGAATCAGGCCGAACGCCTGGCGCACCTGCAGCGCCTGCTCGAAAGCCAGTTGCAACCGGCAGCCCGCGAGCACTGCCACGTGGCTTCGTGGCGTGATGGCACGCTGCTGCTGGTGGTCACGGACGGGCACTGGGCCACCCGCCTGCGCTATCAGCAGAAGCGCCTGATGCGTCAGCTGCAAGCGCTGGAAGCGTTCGGCAACCTCCAGCGCATCCTTTACAAGGTGCAGCCGCCGCTGGTGCCGGCCAAGCGCGGCGGCAACATGACCGAGCTGTCCAACAATGCCGCCGAAGGCATTCGGGGTTCCGCCGAGGGCATCACCGATCCCAAGCTGCGTGAAGCACTGGAACGCCTGGCCAGTCACGCCAAGGGCAAGGGTTGAGTCTGCGGGCCTGAGAACAACCCATAAAAAAGGCCACCCGAAGGTGGCCTTAATCACTAGAGAGAGTGTTCGAACTTACACGGCCGCAACAGGGCGCATATAAGAGATCGGTGCCGTACTGGCATCTTCGAAGGTGACCACTTCCCAGGCATCGGTTTCGGCAATGAGCTTGCGCAGCAGCTGGTTGTTCAGCGCGTGCCCGGACTTGTAGCCCTTGAACTCGCCAATCAGGCTGTTGCCCAGCAGATACAGGTCGCCGATGGCGTCGAGGATCTTGTGCTTGACGAATTCGTCTTCGGAACGAAGGCCGTCTTCGTTAAGCACGCCGGTCTCATCGACAACAATGGCGTTCTCGACACTGCCGCCCAACGCAAGGTTGTGCTTGCGCAGGTACTCGATGTCACGCATGAAACCGAAGGTGCGGGCGCGGCTGACTTCCTTCACGAACGAGGTGCTGGAGAAGTCGACGACTGCGCTCTGGGTCTGGCCCTTGAGGACCGGGTGATCGAAGTCGATCTCGAAGCTCACCTTGAAGCCTTCGAAAGGCAGGAAAGTGGCGCGCTTGTCGCCCTCTTCCACTGTTACTTCACGCAGGATGCGGATGAACTTCTTGGCTGCGTCCTGCTCTTCCAGGCCGGCAGACTGAATCAGGAATACGAAGGGACCGGCGCTGCCATCCATGATCGGAACTTCCGAGGCGGAGAGCTCGACGTAGGCGTTATCGATGCCCAACCCCGCCATGGCGGAAAGCAGGTGCTCGACGGTATCGACCTTGACGTCACCGTTGACCAGCGTGGTGGACATGGTGGTCTCACCGACGTTGGCCGCACGTGCCGGGATCTCGACCACAGGGTCGAGGTCGGCGCGACGGAAGACGATGCCGGTATCGACAGGCGCAGGCTTGAGGGTCAGATAGACCTTCTCCCCGGAGTGCAGGCCGACGCCTGTGGCACGGATGGTATTCTTCAGGGTGCGTTGTCTAATCATGGCATTGGCCGCTTCAGCGCAAATTGCGAACAGGTATCAACAAAGGCTGAGGATGATAACAGACCCGGCCTTTGCTGAACACCAATCACCCTTATACCCCTGATAAATTCCATTAATCGGCCTGACGACGCAGGAAGGCCGGGATATCCAGGTAGTCCAAGTCATCCTGAGGGTTGAGTTTAGCTGCTGCGGCAGCGCCTGCGTGGGCCTGGTTGCGCATCACGGTCGGACGCTCCAGGTCACGGTAGTTGACCGCTGGCTGCTCCTGACGAACAGGGGCAGGGTTAGAAGCCTCGTACGCCTGCTGAGCTGTCTGCAGGGTGTTGTCGACCACCTTGACCGGTTTCTCGATGCGCGCGCCCAGGCCAGTGGCCACCACGGTCACGTGCAGCTCATCGCGCATGTCCGGGTCGATCACGGTGCCGACCTTGACCATCGCGTGGTCGGAGGCGAAGGCTTCGATGATGCTACCCACATCGGAGTACTCGCCCAGCGACAGGTCAGGGCCTGCGGTGATGTTCACCAGGATGCCGCGGGCGCCCTGCAGGTTGACGTCTTCGAGCAGCGGGTTGCGGATTGCCGCCTCGGTGGCTTCGCGAGCACGGTTCGGGCCGCTGGCGCAACCGGTACCCATCATCGCCATACCCATCTCACCCATCACGGTGCGCACGTCGGCGAAGTCGACGTTGATCATGCCCGGGCGCTTGATGATGTCGGAAATACCGCGAACGGCACCGGCCAGTACATCGTCAGCCTTGGCAAAGGCGGACAGCAGGCTGGCATCCTTGCCCAGGATGGTCAGCAGCTTCTCGTTGGGAATGGTGATCAGCGAGTCGACGCTCTCGGCCAGCATGCGGATGCCTTCATCGGCGATCTGCATACGTTTGCGACCTTCGAACGGGAACGGACGGGTCACCACGGCAACCGTGAGAATGCCCATTTCCTTCGCCACTTCGGCGATGATCGGCGCTGCACCGGTACCGGTACCGCCGCCCATGCCGGTAGTGATGAATACCATGTTGGTGCCCTGCAGCACCTCGGCGATGCGCTCACGGTCTTCCAGAGCAGCCTGACGGCCGACTTCCGGATTGGCACCTGCACCAAGGCCCTTGGTGACCCCGGTACCCAGTTGCAGGATGGTGCGCGCGCCGATGTTTTTCAGCGCCTGAGCATCGGTGTTGGCGCAGATGAACTCGACGCCTTCGATGCTGCTTTTCACCATGTGGTTGACGGCGTTGCCGCCGCCACCGCCGACACCGATCACTTTGATGACCGGGCTTTGCGGGACGTTGTCTACGAGCTCGAACATTTTCCCTCTCCTTTCAGTTCTCTAGTTGTCGCGCCTACCACTACTGCTTTGAAACTTAGAAGTTGCCCTGAACCCACCGCTTGAAGCGCTCAAGCACTGGGGCCTTCGGTTCATCGCCATAGCTGTTGCTGCTGCTGTTACCGGTCAGGGGCAAGTCTTCGGACTGCTTCTGCAGGCCGTAAGCGAGCAAGCCCACGCCGGTGGAATAGATCGGGTTGCGCACCACGTCGCTCAACCCCCGAACGCTGTGCGGTACGCCCAGGCGTACCGGCATGTGGAAAATTTCCTCGGCCAGTTCCACGGCGCCTTCCATCTTCGCGGTGCCGCCGGTGAGGACGATGCCGGCCGGCACTAGGTCCTCGTAGCCGCTGCGGCGCAGCTCGGCCTGGATCAGCGTGAAAAGCTCGTCGTAACGGGGCTCCACGACCTCAGCCAAGGCCTGGCGCGACAGTTCGCGCGGTGGGCGGTCGCCCACGCTCGGTACCTTGATGGTCTCGCCGGCGCCGGCCAGTTTGGCCAAGGCGCAGGCGTAACGGATCTTGATTTCTTCGGCGTACTGGGTGGGTGTACGCAGGGCCATGGCGATGTCGTTGGTGACCTGGTCGCCGGCAATCGGAATGACCGCAGTGTGACGGATCGCGCCCTCGGTGAAGATGGCGATGTCGGTGGTGCCGCCGCCGATGTCGACCAGGCACACGCCGAGCTCTTTCTCATCGTCGGTCAGCACCGAGTAGGCCGACGCCAGTTGTTCGAGGATGATGTCGTCGATTTCCAGACCACAACGGCGCACGCACTTCTCGATGTTCTGCGCAGCGTTGACCGCGCAGGTGACCACGTGAACCTTGGCTTCCAGGCGCACACCAGACATGCCCAGCGGCTCGCGCACACCTTCCTGGTTATCGATCACGTAGTCTTGCGGCAGGGTGTGCAGCACGCGCTGGTCAGCCGGAATGGCCACGGCCTGGGCAGCGTCAAGCACACGTTCGAGGTCGGCAAGGCTGACCTCGCGGTCGCGAATGGCGACGATGCCGTGGGAGTTCAGGCTGCGGATATGGTTGCCGGCCACGCCGACGAACGCCGAGTGGATGCGGCAGCCAGCCATCAGCTGCGCTTCTTCCACAGCGCGCTGGATCGACTGCACGGTGGACTCGATGTTCACCACCACGCCCTTCTTCAGGCCGCGGGAAGGGTGAGTACCGATCCCGACGATCTCCAGGGTACCGTCTTCGCCAACTTCACCGACCAGCGCCACCACCTTGGAGGTGCCAATGTCCAGCCCGACGATCATTTTGCCGCTATGCGCGTTTGCCATGGTCCTGCCTCTCTCTAATTCTTCGCAACGGCGGGTTGGGCCGTCGTCGGTGCGTTCGGTTCCCGCCAACCAACGGCAAGTCCGTTGGAATAACGCAGATCAATGCGGGCGATGTTGGTGATCTGCTCTTTGAGTGTCTTGTCGTAAATGGCAATGAAACGGCGCATCTTCTCCACCAGATGATCGCGCCCCAGCAGCAGCTCGACGCCCTGCCCGGTGCTGCCGGCACCGGTGGTCAGGAACCAGCTGCCACGCTCGCGCAGCTCCAGGCGAGCGATGGAAAAGCCCAAGGGGCGCAGCATCTGGCTCAATACCTGATACTGCTGCATGACTTGCTGCTGGGCACGCTGCGGCCCGGCCAACTGCGGCAGATGCTCATAGTTGGCCAGCTCGCGCGGGGTGAAGGCCTGGCCCTGGTTGTTGAGCAAGGCTTCCTCACCCCAGCGTGCGACCGGCAACTGTTCTTCCAGGCGAATTACCACCTCGTCCGGCCAAACCCGGCGTACTTCGGCATGGGCGATCCATGGCATCTGCTCGAGCTCAGCTCGCATCGCCGTGAGGTCGACGCTGAAGAAGCTCGCTGCCACGTACGGCGCGATCCGCTGCTGCACCGACTGCTGACTGATGTAACTGAGGTCGCCCTGCACGTCGATCTTGGTAATCGGCCGGTCGGCGTAGGGCATCAGGCGAATGGCGCCCTCGTAGGCGCCAAAACCTGCGGCCACCAGCAGCACCGGCCACAGCAGGCGCTTGAGGCCGCCAAGGCTGGGCCGCGGCAGGCGCGCCGATACGGGCTCGTCGGCCACCAGTCGGCTGGCACCACGTGGCACCGGCTTGCTACGGCCGGTAACGGGTTGCTGCTGACGTATCATTGCGCCTTGCATGGTGGGTTAACCTCGCGTCGCTACGCTGTCGGCCAGGATCGCCAGCACCAGCTGCTGGAAGTCCAGACCGGCCGCGCGGGCCGCCATGGGCACCAGGCTATGATCAGTCATGCCCGGTGCGGTGTTTACTTCGAGCAGCCAGAATCGGCCCTGCTCATCCTGCATCACGTCCAGACGGCCCCAGCCTTCGATGCCGATGGCATCGCAGGCGCGCGCGGTCAGGTCGATAAGCTCCTGCTCCTTGGCACTGTCCAGGCCGCACGGGATGCGGTACTGGGTGTCATTGGCGATGTACTTGGCGTCGTAGTCGTAGAACACGTGCGGAGTACCCAGGGCGATCGGCGGCAGCACCTGGCCACGCAGAACAGCGATGGTGAACTCCGGGCCGTGAATCCATTGCTCGACCAGCACCTGAGAATCGTATTTGGCGGCGTCTTGCCAGGCAGCAACCAGTTCCCGCTCGCTGTTCACCTTGGCCATGCCGATGCTAGAGCCTTCATGGGCAGGTTTGACGATCAGCGGGAAGCCCAGTTCCGTACCGGCTACAACACAATCTTCTTCGCTGGCCAGCACGGCGTGACGCGGTGTCGGAATGCCCAAGCTTTGCCATACCTGCTTGGTCCGCAGCTTGTCCATGGCCAGAGCCGAGGCGAGGATGCCACTGCCGGTGTAGGGAATGCCCAGGCACTCCAGCAGGCCTTGCATGCTGCCGTCCTCACCGCCGCGGCCGTGCAGGATGATGAAGGCACGGTCGATCTTCTCGCTTTGCAGGCGGGCCAGCAGGTCATCGCCCACGTCTATGGCGACCACGTCGACACCGGCGCTGCTCAGCGCCTCGATCACGGCAGCGCCCGACTTGAGCGAGACTTCACGCTCGGCGCTCTTGCCGCCGTAAAGTA
Organism: Pseudomonas putida; assembly: GCF_016406145.1. Classification (NCBI taxonomy): domain Bacteria; kingdom Pseudomonadati; phylum Pseudomonadota; class Gammaproteobacteria; order Pseudomonadales; family Pseudomonadaceae; genus Pseudomonas; species Pseudomonas putida. The sequence continues at coordinate 1,041,506 of NZ_CP066306.1, read as the reverse complement.
CAGCGACACGGCCGAACGCTTTGACGTCCAGGGTTGAATGCAACTTCTCGTAGGCGCTGGTCATTTCGACTTCTCCTGCTTGGCGCCAGCGAACAGCGGGCTTTTCATCAATTGCGGGGCCAGGCCACCGACATCGCCGGCACCCTGGCACAGCAGGATGTCACCGGCACGCAGCAGCGGCTTGACCAGCGGCGCCAGCTCAGCGCCGCGTTCGATGTAGATCGGGTCCAGCTTGCCGCGCTGGCGGATGCTGTGGCACAACTGACGGCTGTCGGCACCGGGTATCGGCTCTTCACCGGCCGGGTACACCTCCATCAGCAGCAGCACGTTGGCATCGCCCAGCACCTGCACGAAGTCGTCGTACAGGTCACGGGTGCGACTGTAACGGTGTGGCTGGTAGACGATGACCAGGCGACGGCTTGGCCAGCCACCGCGCACGGCCTTGATCACCGCCGCCACTTCGGTCGGGTGGTGGCCGTAGTCATCGACCAGCATCACGCTGCCGCCCTCGACCGGCAGTTCGCCGTATACCTGGAAGCGTCGCCCGACGCCCTGGAAGCCGGACAGCCCCTGCACGATGGCTTCGTCGCTGATACCTTCGTCAGTGGCGATGGCAATGGTGGCCAGGGCATTGAGCACATTGTGGTTGCCCGGCATGTTGACCGAGACTTCCAACGGCTCACGATCACGGCGAAGCACTGTGAAGTGGGTCTGCATGCCCTTCTGGCTGACGTTGATAGCGCGGATGTCGGCCTCTTCGCAGAAACCGTAGGTCACGGTCGGGCGCTTGACCTGGGGCAGGATCTCACGCACCACAGGGTCATCCAGGCACATCACGGCCAGGCCGTAGAACGGCAGGTTGTGCAAGAACTCGACGAAGGTTTTCTTCAGTTTATTGAAGTCACCCTCGTAGGTGGCCATGTGGTCGGCGTCGATATTGGTGACCACAGCTACCATCGGCTGCAGGTGCAGGAAGCTGGCGTCGCTTTCGTCGGCTTCGGCGATCAGGTAGCGGCTGGTACCCAACTGCGCATTGGTGCCGGCAGCGGTCAGGCGGCCACCGATGACGAACGTCGGGTCCAGGCCACCTGCGGCAAATACCGAGGCCAACAGGCTGGTGGTGGTAGTTTTGCCATGGGTACCGGCAACCGCCACTCCATGGCGGTAGCGCATCAGCTCAGCGAGCATTTCGGCACGCGGCACCACTGGAATACGCCGTTCAAGCGCAGTGGCGACTTCCGGGTTGGCCGGGTTGATGGCGCTGGACACTACCAGCACATCAGCATGGGCGGCGTTTTCGGCACGGTGGCCGACGAAGATTTCGGCACCGAACGACTCCAGGCGCTGGGTAACCGGCGACACCTTGAGGTCGGAGCCGGACACTTCATAGCCCAGGTTCAGCAGCACTTCGGCAATACCGCACATGCCAACGCCGCCGATACCGACGAAGTGGATGCGATGAATACGGCCCATCTTCGGCTGGGGCATGGCTTTCTGGCTTTCAACCATGGGCCACCTCCAGGCAGATATCGACCACGGTGCTGGTTGCGGAAGGTTTGGCAAGGCGCCGTGCGGTGCGTGCCATGGTGTTGAGTTTCTCGGGTTGCATCAGCACCTCGTTCAGGCGTTCAGCGAGTTGCGCTGCGCCAGTTGTCGCTTGTGGCATGAGGAAGGCGGCGCCTTCCCGAGCCAGATATTGGGCGTTATGGGTCTGGTGGTCGTCGATGGCATGGGGCAGAGGCACCAGCATCGAAGGCAGGCCGGCCGCCGCGAGCTCGCTGACGGTCAGGGCACCGGCCCGGCACACCACCAGGTCGGCCCAGCCGTAGGCGTGGGCCATGTCCTTGATGAACGGCTCTACCTGAGCCTCGACACCCGCCTCTTGATAACGCTCGGCGGTGATCGGCGCGTGGTGTTTGCCGGCCTGATGGAACACCTCGGGCCGCAGGTCAGCGGGCACCTCGGACAGGGCCTTAGGCAACAATTTGTTCAATGGTTCCGCACCCAGGCTGCCACCCATGACCAACAGGCGGGCACGGCGCTCGCCCAAGGGCGCACGCTGCGCGTCCATGAACAGCTCAGGGCGCACCGGATTGCCGGTGGTACGCAGCTTCTCGCCGGCTTCAAACGTGCCTGGGAACGCCTCGCAAACACGCGCAGACAACGGCACCAGCAAGCGATTGGCGGTACCGGCGCGGGCGTTCTGTTCGTGAATCACCAGTGGCACACCGCACAGGCGCGCTGCGACGCCGCCAGGGCCGGTCACATAGCCACCGAAGCCGATCACGCAGACCGGCTTGAGCTGGCCAATGATACGACGCGCCTGAAGCACGGCCTTGACCAGGGTGAACGGCGCCTTGAGCAGCGACAGCTTGCCCTTGCCACGCAAGCCGCTGACCTGGATCAGGTGCAGCGAAAGGCCGGCCTGGGGCACCAGCTCATTCTCGATGCCACGGGGGGTGCCCAGCCAGTGCACGGTATAGCCGCGCGCCTGGAACTCGCGTGCGCAGGCCAGGGCCGGGAACACATGGCCTCCGGTACCTCCCGCCATGATCAGTACGTTCTTGCCGTCAGCGGCCATGACTGGTCTCCTCGGCAAAATCGCTTTCGCTGAATTCGTGTTCCTCGCTGCCCAGGTGCGTGCGGCTTTCCCATTCGATACGCAGCAACAAGCCGACGCAGGCACAGCAGATCACCAGGGAACTGCCCCCGTAGCTGAGGAAAGGCAAGGTCAGGCCCTTGGTCGGCAGCAAGCCGACGTTCACGCCAATGTTGATCAGGAACTGGCCAATCCACAGGAACGCCAGGCCAAATGCCATGTAGGCGGCAAAGTACTGCTTGGCCTTCTCGGCCCACAGGCCGATGTAGAGGGCGCGCACGGTCACGAATACGAACAGCGCGATGGTCACCAGCGAACCAACCACGCCCAACTCCTCAGCAAGTACCGAGAACACGAAGTCAGTGTGCGCCTCAGGCAGGTAGAACTGCTTTTGTACACTGTTGCCCAGCCCTACGCCCAGCCACTCACCGCGGCCAAAGGCGATCAATGCCTGGGTCAACTGGTAGCCAGAGCCGAACTGGTCGGACCAAGGGTCGGTAAAGGTGATCAGGCGCGCCATCCGGTAGGGCTGCGCCTGCACCAGCACGAACACTGCGACCACCGCCAGCACCACCATCAGGCTGAAGCGGAACAACCCTACTCCGCCGAGGAACAGCATGGCTGCGGCAGCGCCCATCATGACCACGGTGGCACCGAAGTCCGGCTCCATCAGCAGCAGGCCGGCCATTGGCAGCAGCACGATGAACGGTTTGAAAAAGCCCATCCAGCTTTCGCGCACTTCGGTCTGCCGACGTACCAGGTAGCCAGCGAGATAAATGACCACGAAGACTTTGGCGATCTCCGAAGGCTGGACGTTGAAGAAGCTGAAGCCGATCCAGCGCATCGAGCCGTTCACTTCACGACCGATACCAGGCACCAGCACCAGTACCAGCAGACCGAAGGCGCCAATCAGCATCATGAAGCCCATTCGTTGCCACGTGGCGATCGGCACCAACAGGGTCGCACCACATGCGACCAAGCCAATGGCCACGTAAACCAGATGGCGGAACATGTGGTACAGCGGGTTGCCTGACTGTACTGCGGCCACTTCCGACGACGCCGAGGTGATCATCACCAGGCCCAGGCCAAGCAGCGCCAGGCAGCCGGCCAGGAAGGCGAAGTCGAGGTCGATGCCACGGCCGCTGATAAGCGGCGACGGATACGGCTTGAGGATGCCGAAGATCATGCCAGCCCCCCCGCCGCCTGGGCGAACAGCCGCCCGCGTTCTTCAAAGTTCTTGAACATGTCGAGGCTGGCGCAGGCCGGCGACAACAACACAGCGTCACCCGGCACGGCCAGCTCGGCGCACTGCTGCACGGCCTCGTCCAGCGTTTTGACCCGCACCAGCGGCACGGCATCACCGAGCGCCTCGGCCAGGCGGTCGGCATCACGGCCGAGCAACACCACAGCGCGGCAGAAGCGTGCCACCGGCTCACGCAGGGCGGCAAAATCGGCACCCTTGCCGTCGCCACCGGCGATCAGCACCAGCTTGCCGTCGATATCCGCGCCCAGGCCTTCGATAGCGGCCAGGGCCGCTCCGACGTTGGTCGCTTTGGAGTCGTCGTACCAGTTCACACCGCTGCGCGCGCGCACCCACTGGCAACGATGGGCCAGGCCGCCGAATTCGCGCAGAGCCTCGAGCATCGGCTCGAACGGCAGACCGGCGGCATGCCCCAGGGCCAGGGCCGCCAAGGCGTTGCTCTGATTGTGGGCACCCCGAATTTTCAGCTCACGGGCCGGCATCAGTGCCTGGAACTCGAAAGCCAGGTACTTCTCACCATCGACTTCACGCAGGCCGAAGGCTTTGAAGTCCGGCTGATTCAGGCCGAAACTCCAGCACGGGCGACCTTCGACCGGCAAAGGACGGCTAAGGGCATCCTGGCGGTTCACCACCACTTGGCGGGCGCCACGGAATATCCGGTGCTTGGCCAAGTGATAAGCCGGCAGGCCGCTGTAGCGGTCCATATGGTCTTCGCTGATGTTCAGCACGGTGGCGACTTCGGCGTTGAGCTGGTCGGTGGTTTCCAGCTGGAAGCTGGACAGCTCCATGACATACAGCTCGACGTCGTCACTGAGCAGGTCCAGGGCCGGTGTACCCAGATTGCCGCCGACGGCCACGTGTTTGCCGGCCTTGGCAGCCATCTCGCCGACCAGGGTGGTTACTGTGCTTTTCGCATTGGAGCCACTGATCGCCACGATCGGCGCCTTGGCATGGCGTGCGAACAGCTCGATATCACCGGACAGTTTCACGCCACGCGCCGCTGCCTGCTGCAGGGCCGGCGTGGCCAGTGCCAGGCCCGGGCTCACGTACAACTCGTTGGCGCGGCACAGGAAATCCACGTCCAGTTCGCCACAGCGTACTTCCACCTGCGGGTAATCACGGCGCAGGGTGTCCAGTTCCGGCGGTTGCTCGCGGGTGTCGGCGACCGCAAAGGCAATGCCCCGGTTCGCCAGGAAGCGAACCAGGGACATGCCGCTCTTGCCGAGGCCGACAACGATGCGGAATTGGTCGGAAGCGATCAGTGACACGCTCGTCTACCTCAGTTTCAGGGTTGCAAGGCCGATCAGCACCAGAATCACGGTGATGATCCAGAAACGGACAATCACCCGTGGCTCAGGCCAACCCTTGAGTTCAAAGTGGTGGTGGATCGGTGCCATGCGGAACACGCGCTTGCCGGTCAGCTTGAAAGAAGCGACCTGGATCACCACCGACAGGGTTTCCATCACGAAGATGCCCCCCATGATGAACAGCACGATTTCCTGGCGCACGATCACGGCGATGGTGCCCAGCGCAGCGCCCAGCGCCAGCGCGCCGACGTCACCCATGAACACCTGGGCCGGATACGTGTTGAACCACAGGAAGCCCAGGCCGGCGCCGATCAGCGCGCCGCAGAACACGATGAGCTCACCCGAGCCCGGCACATAAGGAATGAGCAAATACTCAGCGAACTTCACGTTACCCGACAGGTAACAGAAGATGCCCAGCGCACCGCCGACCATCACCGTCGGCATGATCGCCAAGCCATCGAGACCATCGGTCAGGTTGACCGCATTGCTCGAGCCGACGATGACGAAGTAGGTGAGGACGACGAAGCCGATGCCCAGCGGGATGGTGACGTCCTTTAGGAACGGTACGATCAGGGTGGTTTCGACTGTGGTCGGGGCCGTCTGGTACAGGAAGATCGCCGCCGTCAGGCCGAACACCGACTGCCAGAAGTACTTCCAGCGGCTAGGCAGGCCGCGCGAGTTCTTTTCGATCACCTTGCGGTAATCGTCGACCCATCCGATGGCGCCGAACAGCAGCGTGACGATCAGTACCGTCCACACATAGCGGTTCGACAGGTCGGCCCACAGCAAGGTGCTGATGCCGATGGCGGACAGGATCAAGGCACCACCCATGGTTGGCGTGCCGGATTTGGACAAGTGCGATTGCGGGCCGTCATTACGGACGGCCTGACCGATCTGGCGGATCTGCAGGGTACGGATCATCCACGGGCCCAGCCACAGCGCCAGCGACAACGCGGTCAGTACGCCAAGGATCCCGCGCAGGGACAGGTACTGGAAGACCGCGAAGCCTTTGTGGAACTGTTGCAGATACTCAGCCAACAGCAGCAGCATTAATGTTTCTCCCCGCTGGCACCGCACAATGCAGCCACGACGTTTTCCATCGCAGCGCTGCGCGAGCCCTTGATCAAGATAGTGGTGTTGCTGGCAGTTTCGGCACGAACGGCCTCGATCAGCTCAGCTTGAGTTGCGAAATGACGGCCATTGGCGCCGAACGCCTTGACCGCATGTGTCATGTTGGTACCCACTGCATACAGGGCATCGACCTTACCGCGCGCGTAATCGCCCACCTGACGGTGGCCTTCTTCCGCCCACTGCCCCAGCTCGCCGATATCCCCCAGCACCAGAACGGTGCGACCGGAAAAGCCGGCGAGTATATCAATGGCCGCGCACATCGAGGTGGGATTTGCGTTGTAACTGTCATCAATCACGCGCACGCCACTCGGGGCGATTTGCGCCACGGTACGGCCCTTGACCGGCTGCATGGCGTTCAGGCCGGCGGCAATACCGCTCAGGCTCAGACCAACGGCATGGGCGGCGGCGGCGGCGGCCAAGGCGTTGCTGACGTTATGCTCACCGAGCACATTGAGCTGCACGGCCACCGATGCGCCGGCGCCATGCAGTGTGAACGACGGGCAACCCCGCGCGTCGCGCCCAATGTCGGTGGCATGGAAGTCGGCGCGGGCGTCGCTGCGGGCAAAACTGATGACCTTGTGGGCAGCCGCGCGCGCCTTCCAGATGGCAAAGGCCTTGTCATCCAGGTTGAGGATGGCCGTGCCACCCTCGCCCAGCCCTTCGAGAATCTCGCCCTTGGCTTCAACGATCTTCTCTGGCCCGCCGAACTCGCCGACGTGGGCAGTACCGGCGTTGTTGATGATGACCACCTGGGGTTGGGTGAGGCCCACGGTATAGCGGATCTCGCCAATGCGCGAGGCGCCCAGCTCAATGACGGCGGCGCTGTGCTGCGGGGCAATCTCCAGCAGGGTCAGCGGTGCTCCCAGGTCGTTGTTCAGGTTGCCACGGGTGGCATGAACAGGGCCACGGGTACGCAGGATGCAGGCAAGCATCTCTTTGACCGTGGTCTTGCCGCTGGAGCCGGTAATCGCTACCACAGGTTTGTCGTAGCCGGCACGGTTCAGCGCACCGAGCTGGCCGAGGGCCAGACGGCTGTCGGCAACCACCAGTTGCGGCAGGTCGACATTGGCCACTTCACGCTCCACCAGCGCTGCTACAGCGCCCTTGGCCTGCACATCGGCCAGGTAGTCATGGCCATCGAAACGCGGCCCCGCCAAGGCGACGAACAACTCCCCGGCGCCGACGCTGCGGCTGTCGATGCTGACACCGCTGAAGCTGGCATCTGCGCCGACCAGGCGAGCGCTCAGTGCTGCGGTCAGTTGGCTGAGTGTCATGGGCTTAAGCATGTGGAGCCTCCCAGGCTGCAAGTGCCTTTTCGGCTTCGACCAGGTCGGAGAAGTCATGGCGCTGGCCATTGATTTCCTGGTAATCCTCGTGCCCCTTGCCCGCCAGGACGATGACGTCCGAGGCGGCAGCAGAAGCGATCAGGTGTGCAATGGCCTCGCCACGGCCGGCGATGAACTCGACGTCGGCGGGCCGGGCAAAACCAGGACGAATGTCGTTGAAGATGGCCTGCGGATCTTCGGTACGGGGGTTATCGTCAGTGACCAGTACACGATCAGCCAGGCGCTCGGCCACCTCGGCCATCAGCGGACGCTTGCCACGATCGCGATCGCCGCCACAACCGAACAGGCACAGCAACTGGCCGTGGGCGTGCGGGCGCAGGGCCTGGAGTACTTTTTCCAGGGCGTCAGGAGTGTGCGCGTAGTCGACCACCACCAACGGCTTCTCACCACCGCCAAGGCGCTGCATGCGGCCCACCGGGCCCTGCAATTGCGGGGTGACCTTGAGGATTTCATCCAGCGAATAATCCAGAGCCATCAGAGTGGCCACGGCCGCGAGCATGTTGCTCAAGTTGAAGCGGCCCAGCAGCTGACTGCGCAAGGTGCGCTCACCCTGGGCAGTGACGATGATGGCGCGTACGCCATCGTCATCGAATTTGGCTTCACGGCAATACAAGGAAGCGTCAGAGTTTTCCAGGCTATAGCTGAGCAACCGGGTCTCGATATGATCGACACTCGGACGACGGGCAAAATCAGCCGCCAGGCGACGCCCGAATCCGTCATCCAGGTTGACCACCTGGCAACGCAGGCCAGGCCAGGCGAAAAGCTTGGCCTTCGCGGCCTCATAGGCCTCCATGCTGCCGTGATAGTCCAGATGATCACGGGACAGGTTGGTCATCACCGCGATATCGAATTCCAGTGCAGCAACACGACCCTGCTCCAGGGCGTGCGAGGACACTTCCATTGCCACGGCCTTGGCGCCGGCCTTTTTCAGGTCGTACAAAGTCGACTGCACTGCAATCGGGTCTGGCGTGGTCAGCCGGCCGCTCTGCAACTCACCATGAAACCCGGTACCCAGGGTACCGATCAGGCCGCACCGCTGGCCAAGCGCATCAAGCGCCTGGGCCACCAGTTGAGTGACGCTGGTCTTGCCGTTGGTGCCGGTAACTCCGACCAGGTTCAACTGCCGGCTCGGCTCGCCATAGAAGCGGCCGGCAATATCCGACAGCTGGGCGATCAGGCCTTTGACCGGGATCAGCGGCACATCGGTGATCGGCAGCACATGGGTGCCCTGCTGTTCGTAAGCGACTGCGGCGGCACCACGGGCCAGCGCGTCGCTGATATGGTCACGGCCATCGACCTTGGCCCCCGGCACGGCCAGGAACAGGTCACCTGCGCGCACAGCACGGCTGTCCAAGGTCAGCTCACGGATCAGCGGATCGCGACTGGCGTGGGCGAAAAGCTTGCTCAATGGCATTGTCATCATCCACGCCCTCCCTTGGCGGGTACTGCATTGACTTGTTGCGGGTCGGCAGGCGGTGGCAGGTTGTCTGGCGGTACATTCATCAGCCGCAGGGTGCCCGACATGACGTTGCTGAACACCGGCGCCGATACCAGGCCACCGAAATAACCGCCTTTCCTCGGCTCGTCGATGACCACGACAATGGCATAACGCGGGTCGCTCATCGGGCCGAAGCCGGCGAACAGCGAGCGGTAGGCGTTTTCGGTGTAGCCCTTGGAGCCCACCGTAGCTTTACGCGCGGTACCGGACTTGCCGGCCACGTGATAGAACGGCACCTGGGCGCGGAACACCCCGCGCGGCGCCTCGATCACTTGCTGCAACATGCCTTGCACGGTTTCGGCGGTGTCCTTTGGAATGGCCTGGACTGCCTCGGGCGTTTTGTCGACCTTGAGGATCGACAGCGGCACCATCTTGCCGTCGTTGGCCAGTGCCGCGTAGGCATGCACCAGCTGCAGGGCGGTAACCGAGACGCCGTAGCCATAGGACAAGGTCGCGGTTTCGGCCTTGCGCCACTCACGATGGTTGGGCAGGTTGCCAACGCGCTCGCCCGGGAACCCAAGACCGGTGTACTGGCCAAGGCCGACCTGGGACATGACCCGGTAGATGGCTTCGCCGCCGATATCGAAGGCGATCTTGCTCATGCCGACGTTACTGGAGTTGATCAGGATGCCGGTCAGGTCGAGGATCGGGCCCTCGCTCCTGGACACGTCCTTGATGGTGTAACGCCCGATCTGCAGGCTGCCCGGGTACACCTCGACCTTGTCGGTGGGCTTCCAGCGCCCGCTCTCCAATGCGGCGCTCATGGAGATCGGTTTGACCGTGGAGCCTGGCTCGAACACGTCAATGATCGCCCGGTTACGCATCGCCGCCGGGAACATGGTGCGGCGGTTGTTCGGGTTGTAGGTCGGCTGGTTGACCATTGCCAGGACCTCACCGGTCTTGACGTCCATGATTACCAGGCTGCCGGCCTTGGCGTCCTGTTCGGCGATCGCGTTACGCAGCTCGCGAGTGGCCAGGTACTGCAGGCGCAGGTCGATGGACAACGCCAAGGTCTTGCCGGCCTTGGCGTTCTTGGTTACCTGAATGTCCTTGATCAAGCGGCCGCGCCGGTCCTTGATCACTTGCCGCTTGCCGGGCACCCCGGCCAGCCACTCATCGTAGGCCAGCTCCACCCCTTCGCGGCCATGGTCATCCAGGTCGGTGAAACCGACCATGTGCGCGGTGACATCACCGGCGGGATAGAAACGGCGGAATTCTTCAAGGCCATAAACACCCGGCACTTTCAGGTCCAGCACATGCTGCCCCTGCTCAGGGGTCAGGCCGCGGACCAGGTAGATGAATTCTTTGCTGGCCTGCTGGGTGAGGCGCTCGTTCAGTTGTTGGGCGTTTTGCCCCAATGCAGCAGCCAGTTGCGGCCAGCGCTCCTTGGAGGCTTGCATTTCCTTGGGGTTGGCCCACAAGGTGGTGACAGGCGTACTGACGGCCAGAGGCTCACCATTGCGATCGGTAATCAGACCACGGTGTGCCGGAATAGGGATATGACGCAGGCTGCGGGCATCGCCCTGGCCCTTGAGGAAGTCACGGTCGACCACCTGCAGGTCGATGATGCGCCAGCAGATGGCGCCGACCATCAACGCCAGCAAGCCGATCACCACGCGGAAGCGCCAGGGGTAGAGCGCGCCTTCGAGCTTCATCATGGCGCCACCATCCGTACTTCGTCAGCGGCAGGCACGTGCATCTTCAACTGCTCGGAAGCCAGGTTCTCGATGCGACTGGCAGCGGTCCAGGTGCTTTGCTCGAGGATCAGCCGGCCCCACTCGGCCTGGGCCTTGTCGCGCTCATTCAACTCGCCGTACAGGGTGTTGAGCAACTGGCGATTCCAGTGGGCGCTGTACGATACGGCAATGGCCGAAACAAGCACGCCAACGAACAGCAGAAGCATCAGGAAGCTTCCGCCTGGCAAAGGCTTGGCAAATAGCCGGCTCACCGAAGCTTCTCCGCCACCCGCATCACGGCGCTGCGCGACCGCGGATTGGCCTTGAGCTCGGCTTCGGAAGCAAACTGGGCCTTGCCGATCAGACGGATTTTCGGCTCGAAGACTTTGTGCTGAACCGGCAGGTTGCGCGGCAGGTTGTCCGCTTCACCCTTGACCAGTTTGCGCATGAACAGCTTGACGATACGGTCTTCCAGCGAGTGGAAGCTGATCACCGCCAAACGGCCGCCGACTTCCAGCGCATCGAGCGCGGCTTCAAGGCCGGCCTCAAGATCGCCCAGCTCGTTGTTGACGTGAATGCGCAGGCCCTGGAAGGCACGGGTAGCCGGGTTCTTACCCTTTTCCCAGGCAGGGTTTGCGACCTTGAGCACCTCGGCCAGGTCCGCAGTACGCGTGAACGGCTGCTTTTCGCGGCGTTCTACCACGGCACGCGCCATGCGCCCGGCAAAACGCTCCTCGCCGTACTCTTTGAAAACGCGGGCAATTTCCTCAACCGGCGCCGTGGCGATGAACTCGGCAGCACTGATGCCCTGGTCGGGGTTCATGCGCATGTCCAGCGGGCCGTCATTGAGGAAACTGAAACCGCGCTCGGGGTCGTCCAGCTGGGGCGAGGATACGCCCAGATCAAGCAGGATACCGCTGACCTTGCCAGCCAGCCCGCGCTCGGCCACTTCCGCGCCCAGCTCGGCAAAACTGCGCTGCACAATGACAAAGCGGCCGTCTTCGGCCGCCAGCGCTTGCCCCGTGGCAATCGCTTGAGGATCTTTGTCGAAGCCCAGCAGCCGCCCTTGCGGCCCGAGCTTGCTGAGGATCAGACGGCTGTGCCCGCCGCGGCCGAAGGTGCCGTCGAGATAGCAACCGTCGGCGCGCAGGGCCAATGCCTCGACAGCTTCGTCGAGCAGGACGGTGATGTGGTTGAAGCCGCTATCTATGGTCACAGGATCAGGTCACGTAAATCGTCGGGCATGGCGCCCGGTTGTTGGATAGCTGCAAGGTCGGCTGCCGAAACTGCGTTCCAGGCATCCTCATCCCACAGCTGGAATTTGTTCAACTGCCCCACCAGCATCGCCTTCTTGTCCAGCTTGGCGTACTCCCGCAGGCGGGGCGGTACCAGGAAACGGCCACTGCCGTCGAGCTCCAGGTCAACCGCATTACCGATCAGCAAACGCTGCAGGCGGCGGTTTTCCTCACGCAACGACGGCAAGGCACGCAACTTGGCTTCAATCTGTTCCCACTCATCGAGGGGATAAACACACAAGCAGGGGTCGACGGCGTCGATGGTCACGATCAGCTGACCATTGCAACGCGAATCGAGCTCGTCACGGTACCGGCTCGGCATGGCGAGACGTCCCTTGGCATCGAGGCTGACGGCGTTGGCTCCGCGGAACACGGCTGCGATTCCCCACAATGGTAGCTTTTTTGTGCCAGAAAACCCACTTCATCCCACTTTCTGCCACTTGCGCACACTATAGGAATCCGTCCGCTGCACCGTCAAGGCGCGTTCATAGGGAAAACCCTTACAGGACCGAGATTTAGCTCAATAAAGGAAGAAGGAAGGAGTACTGGAGGTAAAAAAAATCGTGAAAAATCAAACCCGCCCAAACGGATACCGCTTGAACTTAAAGTAATTTATTAAGAGTAAGATCTTTTCGGTATTACAAACGCGCTCTGCTGTCGATCAAGCAGAAGGGAGAAGGGGTGGAGAGTCGATCTGTAAGCCGGGTTTTGTCGAGGACAGTCATTCCTCTACGACGGCCATCACTGGACGCCTCTAGCAACCTACCCGGTTCCGACGCGGGCCACGCCTGATGGAACCCTATTTGGTCTTGCTCCGAGTGGGGTTTACCTAGCCACGAACTGTTGCCAGACGTGCGGTGCGCTCTTACCGCACCTTTTCACCCTTACCGGCACCGAAGTGCTTAGGCGGTTATTTTCTGTGGCACTTTCCGTAGGCTCGCGCCTCCCAGGCGTTACCTGGCACTCTGCCCTATGGAGCCCGGACTTTCCTCCCCCCGCCGTTACGCAACAAAAGTTGCGGAACAAAAGCAGGCAGCGACTGTCCGATCGACTCTCCGGCGCCAAGGTTAACGGCAGCTGCGCTCAAGAACAAGCAATACCGCAATTATATCAAATTGCCACTACTGAGCTTTCTGCTTTTCCAGTGCTACCTGATACAACAGGTTCTTGCGTACGCCGGTAATCTCAGCCGCCAAGGCCGCTGCACGCTTGAGCGGCAACTCGGCCAGCAGCAGGTCCAGCACACGCTGCGCTTCGACACTGATCGCCGCCTCACCCTGCGGCGCACTCCAGCCACCGACCAACACTACGCACTCGCCGCGCTGCTGGTTACTGTCACCCGCCACGAACTCGCGCAACTCCCCGAGCGGCAAACCTTTGAGGGTCTCGAAGGTTTTGGTCAGCTCACGCGCGAGCAACGCCGGGCGCTCGGCACCGAACACCAGCTCCATATCCTCCAGACACTCAAGAATACGATGAGGCGCTTCATAGAAAATCAACGTTCGCGGCTCCTCTTTCACCTGTTCGAGCCGGGCACGGCGGCCGGCGCTCTTGGCGGGGAGGAAACCCTCGAAAATGAACCGATCGGAGGGCAGCCCGGCCGCCGAAAGCGCGGCAATCAGCGCGCAGGCGCCAGGCACAGGCACCACATCGACGCCCGCGGCTCGCGCCTGACGCACCAAGTGGTAGCCAGGATCGGAAATCAACGGCGTACCGGCATCGGAGACCAGCGCCACATCTTCACCGGCCATCAGCTTGGTGATGAAACGCCCGCCTTCGTCCCGTTCATTGTGCTCGTGACAGGCTGCCAGCGGCGTATCGATACCGAAATGCTGCAGCAGGCGGATGGAGTGCCGGGTGTCCTCGGCGGCGATCAAGGCGACATTAGCCAGCACCTTCAATGCCCTGGCGCTCATGTCGTCGAGGTTGCCAATGGGGGTTGCGACCACATACAGCGTCCCCACGGTGGATTTCGAAGCCCCTGCCACATCAGTCACTGCGCACACCTGCCTTTCGGATCAAAGGCGCCATTGTAGCCCGAGCGCCGGTAACAGGGCGCAAAGAACTTCACCTGCAGCCACCTCAAGTACACCTATAGTGAAGGTTCCCGTTCAGCAACATCGCGCCCCGGCCAACGCTTGGGTACAATTGCCGGCCAACTTGATCGAGTAACAGGACCTTTACATGATCGCTTGCCTGCGGCTGCTCACAGCCCTCTGCCTCGCTGCCCTGCTGGCAGCCTGCGCCAGCTCGCCCTCATCCAGCCTCGGAGAGCTGCCACGCACGCCGGACGCCAGCATCGAGCAGCTGCTCGAAAAAGCGGCGGCCAGCACGTCTGCCGAAGATGCCGCCCTGCTGCGCCTGAGCGCTGCCGACCTGGCCTACAAGCAGAAGGACTACCCGCGCGCCGCACGCATTCTCGAGCAGGTCCCCATGGATACGCTCAAGCCCGCCCAACAGATCTTCGCCGCCACACTTGGCGCCGAACTGGCCATGAGCCGCAACCAGCCCAAAGCCGCCCTTAGCGCCCTCTCGCACACCAGCCTGCAGCACCTCGCCCAATTGCCGGCAGAGCAGCAAGTGCGCACCTATGGCGTCCACGCCGCCGCTCTTGAAGCCGACGGTCAGGCCCTGGCCGCAGCACAACAGCGCGTAATGCTGACCCCGCTGCTCAGCGGCCAGGCTGCCAGCGCCAACAATGACGCGATCTGGGCCTTGGTCGCCTCGCTGCCGGCAGAGCAACTGCAGCAGCCAGCTGACAACCAGACCCTGGCCGGCTGGACGAGCCTGGCCTTGGCCGTAAAAAGCGCCGGCACTCTGGAGCAGCAGCAGGCCGCCATCGAAACCTGGCGCAAACAGCACCCCGACCACCCCGCAGCACAGCAGCTGCCATCGGCCTTGGTCAAGCTCAAGGAACTGGCAAGCCAACCGCTGACCAAGATCGGCCTGCTGCTGCCCCAGGAAGGCCCGCTCGCCGGTGTTGCCCGTGCCCTGCGTGACGGCTTCATGGCCGCGCACTTCCAGGCCCAGCAAGCCGGCCAGCAAGCGCCGGCCGTACAGGTATACGACAGCTCACGCATCGGCTCGCTGGACGACTTCTATCGTCAGGCCCAGGCCGATGGCGTACAACTGGTAGTCGGCCCGCTGGAAAAAGCGCTGGTAAAAAAACTGGCCGCCAATGCGCAGCTGCCTATCACGACTCTCGCCCTGAATTACGCCGACGCCGGCCAGAACGCCCCGCCACAACTGTTCCAGTTCGGCCTGGCGGCCGAAGACGAAGCCCGCGAAGTCTCGCGCCGCGCCCGCGCCGACGGCATGGTTCGCGCGGTGGCCCTGGTGCCGAGCGGTGAATGGGGCGACCGCGTGCTTGCCGCGTTCCGCCAGGACTGGGAAGGCAATGGCGGCACCATCATCGCCGCGGAACGCATCGCCCAGCCGGTCGCCCTGGCCCAGCAGATCGCCAACCTGTTCCAGCTGCGCCAGAGCGAAGGCCGCGCACAGAGCCTGCAGAGCACCGTGGGCGGCACCATTGCCGCACAACCATCGCGTCGCCAGGACATCGACTTCATCTTCCTCGCCTCGACCCCGCAACAGGCGCAGCAGATCAAACCGACCCTGAACTTCCAGTACGCTGGCGACGTTCCGGTCTACGCCACCTCGAACCTCTACAGCGCCAGCGGTGACGTCAACCAGTACAACGACATGAACGGCATTCGTTTCTGCGAAACCCCGTGGCTGCTCGACACCACCAACAACCTGCGCCAGCAGGTGGTTCAGCAGTGGCCACAAGCCGCTGGCAGTCTCGGCCGCCTGTATGCCATGGGTGTAGACGCCTATAGCCTGGCGCCTCGCCTGGGTCAGCTCAAAGCATTGCCGGACAACCGTGTACAGGGCCTTTCCGGCAGCCTGAGCATGAGCGCCAGCCAGCGCATCGAGCGCCAGCTGCCGTGGGCTGAATTCTCTGGCGGCCAGGTCAAGCGCCTGCCCGATACCATCCGCTGATGCCCCAAGCATCACCAACCAGCGCCGGCCATGCCGCAGAAAACCAAGCCCTTGAATTTCTTCAAGGGCAAGGCCTGCGACTGCTGACGCGCAATTGGCGATGCAAAGGCGGCGAGCTTGATCTGGTCATGCTCGACACCGATACAGTAGTATTCGTCGAAGTCCGCTATCGGTTGCACGCGGGCTTCGGTGGCGCCCTTGGCAGTATCGACGGGCGCAAGCAGAAGCGACTGGTGCATGCCGCCAGCCTTTTTCTGCTGAAGGAGTCATGCTGGGCCAATCACCCTTGCCGCTTCGATGTTGTCGCCTTGCAGGGTAGCCACCACGCAGGCAGGCCGCTTCAATGGCTGAAAAACGCCTTCGAATGCTGAACCCACTCCCCTTTTTATGCTCTATGTTTCGCGGGCTGGTCCCTGTTGCGCGTAGCAAAGGCCACCGCCCCACTTAAGGTCACCAGATGGACATGCAATCCCGAATTCGCCGGCTGTTCCAGGCCAGCATCGATACCAAGCAACAGGCAATGGACATCCTGGCACCGCACATCGAGCAGGCCAGCCTGGTCATGGTCAATGCGCTACTCAACGAGGGCAAGATGCTCGCCTGCGGCAATGGCGGCTCGGCCGGCGACGCCCAGCATTTCTCTTCGGAGCTGCTAAACCGCTTTGAGCGTGAGCGCCCGAGCCTGCCGGCAATCGCACTGACCACCGACAGCTCGACACTGACCTCGATTGCCAATGACTACAGCTACAACGAAATCTTTTCCAAGCAGATTCGCGCCCTGGGCCAGCCCGGCGACGTCCTGCTGGCGATTTCGACCAGCGGCAACTCGGCAAACGTGATTCAAGCGATCCAGGCGGCACATGATCGCGAAATGATTGTCGTAGCATTGACCGGGCGTGACGGTGGCGGCATGGCTTCGCTGCTGCTGCCCGAGGACGTGGAGATCCGCGTACCCTCGACGGTCACTGCACGCATCCAGGAAGTCCACCTGCTGGCGATCCACTGCCTGTGTGATCTGATCGACAGCCAACTGTTCGGGAGTGAAGAATGATCCCCAAGCGCCTCGGCCTGATGGCCCTGACCCTGTGCCTGAGCGTCACCGGCTGCAGCTCGGTACTGACCTCGACCCGAAATTCGCCGATCGAGGATGATCGCGGCACTCGCACCATCGGCAGCAAGATCGACGACTCGCTGATCGAAACCAAGGCTGCTGTAAACATCTCCAAGGCCAATCCTGATCTGGACAAGGGTTCGCACATCGTCGTCAGCAGCTACAACGGCATTGTCCTGCTCGCCGGCCAAACCCCGCGCGCCGACCTCAAGAGCCTGGCCGAGCAGACTGCCAGCCAGGTGCAGCGTGTCAAGCGGGTGCATAACGAGCTGCAGGTTATGCAACCCTCCTCCATCCTTGCACGCAATAACGACGCCTGGCTGACCACCAAGATCAAGACCCAGATGCTCACCGACAATGCCGTGCCCAGCTCGCGCATCAAGGTGATCACCGAGAACGGTATCGTCTACCTGCTCGGCCTGGTTACCCAGCAGGAGGCAAACTCTGCCACTGCCGTGGTACAGGGCGTGTCGGGCGTGCAAAAGATCGTCAAGCTGTTCGAGTACATCGACTGATACCCTTGCCTGTACCAGCCCTTGCACGCTGGTACAGGTAACCTAATGGCTCCACCTTCGGAACTTCAGGAAACACCGTATGAAAAAGCTTCTGCTGCCCGCCCTGCTGATCGGCGCCTTCGCCACCCTGGCCGGCTGCTCCACACCTAGCCTGATTACCCTGAACGACGGTCGCGAGTTCCAGACCGTTGACGAGCCGAAGTTCGATCAGGATTCAGGCTTCTACGAATTCCAGCAGCTCGACGGTAAACAGACCCGCGTTAACCGTGACCAGATTCGCACCATCAGCGACCTGTAACCACCACCGTGCATCAAAGAAAAAGGCGATCCAAACGGATCGCCTTTTTGTTACTTGACCACCTTCAGGCTCGGCCGACCAGTCGGACGCGGCGGCTGACCACCCCCTTCCGGCGGGCCATCGTCATCCGGCTCAACCCCCTCCTCTTCCAGCTCTTCACCTTCCATCAACGGAGGCTCCAGCTCGAAGACCATGCCTTGACCGTTCTCGCGAGCATAAATACCCAGAATCGCGCCGACTGGCACGAACAACGAATGGGCAATGCCACCGAAGCGCCCCTCGAAGCTCACCGCGTCGTTGTCCATGTGCAGGCTGCGCACGGCACTCGGGGAAATGTTCAGGACGATCTGGCCGTCACTGGCGAAACCTTGCGGCACCTGGACTGCCGGATATTCGGCGTTGACCAGCATATGGGGCGTGCAATCGTTGTCGACGATCCACTCGTACAGTGCTCGAACCAGATAGGGGCGACTGGAGTTCATCAACGGCTCCTTAAAGCTTGCGCATTTCACGTTCAACGGAAGACAGGCTCGCCAGGAAAGGCTCGCGGGCGAACTGTCGCTCCATGTAATCCAGCAGCGGCTTTGCTTGCCGCGGCAACTCGATACCCAGTACCGGCAAACGCCAGAGTATGGGCAATAGACAACAATCGACCAGGCTTTGCTCATCGCTCATGAAACAAGCGAACTCGTTGAACAATGGCGAGACGCCCGTCAGGCTCTCACGCAGCGCCTTGCGGGCCTCGGCACGAGCGGCATCACTGCTGCGCGAGTCGAGCACGGTATCGGCCAGCGTGCACCAGTCACGCTGAATGCGATGCATCAACAAGCGGGTGTTACCACGCGCCACCGGATACACCGGCATCAGGGGCGGATGCGGATAACGCTCCTCGAGGTACTCCATCACCACGGTCGACTCATACAACGCAAGATCGCGATCGACCAGGGTCGGCACGCTGCCGTAAGGGTTCACTTCACCCAGCTTGTGTGGCAGACGACCGGGATCGACGTCGATGATCTGCACGCTGACACCTTTCTCGGCGAGAACCAGGCGTACCCGATGAGAATAATGGTCAGCGGGATCGGAATAGCAGGCTAACCTGATGGTCGCGCCCATGTAGCGCCTCCTCGCATGGGGATGCTTGTGAAACTGCAAATGCAAACGCGCCCTGGAGGCCCCTTCGCATGCACGAGGGAGCGCCCAGGGCGCGTTCAACTACCAGAAACTACTGCGTGATCAGTGCACGTCCTTCCAGTATTCGCGCTTGAGCAAGTAGGCGAACACGAAGAAGAAGGCCAGGTACAGCAACACATACGTGCCGATGCGCTGGCTTTCCAGTTTGACCGGGTTGGCCGAATAGGCCAGGAAGGTCACCAGGTTCTTGACCTTCTCGTCGAACTGCTCAGGCGTCAGGGTACCGGAATTCGGCGTGATGGTCAGCTGGTCACACGCTTCATGGGTCAAAGGGCTGCCGGTCAAGGGATCGAATTGCTTCTTGCCATCGACCACCATCTGCACCTGCTTGCACCCGATCACCTGATTACCCTGCAGCCCGACCAGCACATTGGGCATACCGACATTCGGGAATACCTTGTTGTTAACCCCGTAAGGTCGCGACTTGTCCTCATAGAAGCTGCGCAGGTAGGTATACAGCCAGTCGGTACCACGCACACGGGCAACCAGGGTAAGGTCAGGTGGCGCAGCACCGAACCAGGTCTTGGCGTCATCGGGCTTCATGCCGATGTTCATGTGGTCGCCGATTTTGGCCCCCGTGAACACCAGCTTTTCGAGCATCAACTCATGGGGTATTCCCAAGTCATCGGCTACGCGCTCGTAACGCTGGAACTTGGCGCTATGGCACCCCATGCAATAGTTGGCAAACGTCCGCGCACCGTCCTGCATCGCGGCCTTGTCAGTCAGGTCGATATCGACCTTGTCCAGCTCCAGCCCCGGTCCGGCAGCAAAGGAAAAGGCAGGCATCACTGCCAGCAAAAATACTGCAATCAACTTTTTCATCAGCCAGTCACCCTTTCCGGAACCGGTTTGGTCTTCTCAAGCCTTGTGTAGAACGGCATCAACAGGAAGTAGGCGAAGTACAGCACGGTGCACACCTGCGACAGCAGAGTCCGACCCGGCGTAGGTGCCAGCACCCCCAAAATGCCGAGGATGACGAATGAAATACAGAACACCAGTAGGAAGACCTTGCTGATCCAGCCCTTGTAGCGCATGGAGCGTACCGGGCTTCGGTCGAGCCACGGCAAGACGAACAGCACGGCGATCGCCGCCCCCATGGCGATTACTCCCATAAGCTTGTCGGGCACCGCACGCAGAATCGCGTAGAACGGCGTGAAGTACCAGACCGGGGCAATATGCTCAGGCGTCTTGAACGCATTGGCCTGTTCGAAGTTGGGTTTTTCCAGGAAGTAACCGCCCATTTCCGGGAAGAAGAACACCACTGCACAGAACACGAACAGGAACACCACCACGCCGACAATATCCTTGACGGTGTAATACGGGTGGAACGGAATACCATCCAGCGGGATACCGTTTTCGTCCTTTTTCTTCTTGATATCGACCCCGTCCGGGTTGTTCGAACCCACCTCGTGCAAGGCCAGGATGTGCAGCACGACCAGCCCGAGAATGACGATCGGCAGGGCCACTACGTGCAGCGCGAAGAAACGGTTCAGGGTAATGCCGGAAATCAGATAGTCACCGCGAATCCACTGGGTGAGATCGTCGCCGATCACCGGGATGGCACCGAACAGCGAGATGATCACCTGCGCCCCCCAGTATGACATCTGCCCCCACGGCAGCAGATAGCCCATGAAGGCCTCAGCCATCAGCGCCAGGTAGATCAGCATGCCGAACAGCCAGACCAGTTCACGTGGCTTCTGGTAGGAGCCATAGAGCAGGCCACGGAACATGTGCAGGTAGACCACGACAAAGAACGCCGAAGCACCGGTGGAGTGCAGGTAGCGCAGGATCCAGCCGTACTCCACGTCACGCATGATGTACTCGACCGAAGCGAAGGCCTCCTCCGCCGAGGGCGTGAAACTCATGGTCAGCCATACACCGGTGACAATCTGGTTGACCAGCACCAGCAGGGCCAGCGAGCCGAAGAAATACAGGAAATTGAAGTTCTTGGGCGCGTAATACTTGCTCAGGTGCTCTTCCCACATCTTGGTGGCGGGGAAGCGAGCATCAATCCAGTCCATGAACTTGCTCATCATGCTTTCTCCTCGTCGACGCCGATGACGACGATGTCATCCGACTCGTAAGAGTGCGGCGGCACTGGCAGGTTGAGAGGCGCTGGCTGCGATTTGTAGACACGCCCCGCAAGGTCGTAGTGGGAACCATGGCAGGGGCAGAAATATCCGCCCACCCACTTGGGCCCCAGATCGGCAGGCGCGACTTCCGGGCGGAAGGTGGGCGAGCAGCCGAGGTGAGTGCACAGCCCTACGAGAATGAGGATTTCCGGTTTGATCGAGCGCACCTGGGGGTCGACGTACTCCGGCTGCACGGAGGCCTTCGATTCAGGGTCGGCGAGCTCGGCAGTGACTTTTTTGAGGTTACCGAGGATCTCATCCGTTCGCCGCACGATGAACACTGGTTGACCACGCCACTCCGCAACCATCTGCTGCCCAGGCTCAACCTTGGCGATGTTGACCTTCACCGGTGCCCCGGCCGCCTTCGCCTTGGCACTGGGAAACCATGACCCTACGAACGGTACCGCAGCCCCCACTGCCCCCGCTGCCCCGACCACGGATGTCGCGGCTACGAGGAAGCGGCGCCGGCCTGCGTTGACGCCGTCATTGCTCATTCAGTCCTCTCCCATCAGCTTGCTTGGCCTGTTGGATCAGGCCTGTACTTAGGTAATGTCTGTGGCACCCAAATTTGGCCGCCATGGTAAGAAACAAATCCACACAGTGACAAGGTGATTAACCCGGGTATGGGCTATAACCCTCGCTTTGCTTGATCTGCGTCTATGCGGCAGGACACCACGGACATGCTGACAGGTTAGTTCAAGACATAAAAAAAGCCCGGTTCCAAGGAACCGGGCTTTTTTCGACTGCCGAAGCGGTATTAACGCTTGGAGTACTGAGGACGCTTACGCGCTTTACGCAGACCCACTTTCTTACGCTCGACTTCACGAGCGTCGCGGGTGACGTAGCCAGCACGACGCAGAGCGCCACGCAGGGTTTCGTCGTATTCCATCAGAGCGCGGGTGATACCGTGACGGATCGCACCGGCTTGACCGCTGACACCACCACCGGCAACGGTGACGTAGATGTCGAACTTCTCAGTGCTCTCGGTCAGCTCCAGCGGCTGGCGAACAACCATACGAGCGGTTTCGCGGCCGAAGAAGGTGTCCAGAGGACGGTTGTTGATGGAAATGTTACCAGTACCCGGACGCAGGAAAACGCGAGCGGTTGCGGTCTTGCGACGGCCAGTGCCGTAATTTTGAGTCGCCGACATAATGAACTATCCCGTTAGATCTTCAGTTCTTGAGGCTGCTGAGCAGTGTGTGGGTGAGCAGCACCCGCGTACACTTTCAGCTTACGGTACATGTCGCGACCCAGCGGGTTCTTCGGCAGCATGCCTTTGACCGCGGTTTCGATAACACGCTCAGGGGCCTTGGCGATCAACTTCTCGAAGTTGATTTCCTTGATACCGCCCGGGAAGCCGGAGTGGGAGTAGTACATCTTGTCGGAAGACTTGGCGCCAGTTACACGGATTTGCTCGGCGTTGATGACGACGATGTAGTCGCCGGTGTCAACGTGAGGGGTGTATTCTGGTTTGTGCTTGCCACGCAGACGGCTAGCGATTTCGGTAGCCAGACGACCCAGGGTCTGGCCAGCGGCGTCGACTACGAACCACTCGCGCTTTACTGTTTCCGGTTTAGCAGTAAAAGTTTTCATTCTCTAAAGCCTCAGAGGCCGCCCAGCGAAAAATAGACGGCGAATCTTACTGGATAGTGCACAGCTTGCCAAGGGCAAGCGCGCAGCCGAACACAGACGCTTTTGGGGGCTCGGGTCGGGCACGCCAATGTTCGACGGGGTTCTTCCTGCGTGGTGGTGCATCACTTCCGCCACACGGAGAGGTGCCGAATTATCCAGATTGCGCGAAAAATTTCAACCTGCTTTTATGGGTGTTTTTGCCAAGGAGTGTTTTCCCGATGGAATACCGCAAGCTCGGCCGTACCGATCTCGATGTCAGCGCCCTGTGCCTGGGCACCATGACCTGGGGCGAGCAAAACGACGAGGCCGAGGCCTTCGCCCAGATCAGACTGGCCAAAAACAGCGGGATCAACTTCATCGACACTGCCGAAATGTATCCGGTGCCGCCACGCCCCGAGACCTATGCCGCCACCGAGCGCATCATCGGCAACTGGTTCCGCCAGCACGGCGACCGCGATGACTGGATCCTCGCCAGCAAGGTCGCCGGCCCCGGCAACGGTATCAGCCACATCCGCGACGGCCAGCTCAAGCACAACCGCCAGCACATCATCGCGGCGCTGGATGCGAGCCTTGAACGCCTGCAAACCGACCGTATCGACCTTTACCAGCTGCACTGGCCAGAGCGCAGCACCAACTTCTTCGGCAAGCTCGGCTACCAGCACCTGCCGCACGACCTGTTCACCCCATTGGAAGAAACCCTCGAGGTGCTCGACGAGCAGGTGCGGGCAGGCAAGATCCGCCACATTGGCCTTTCCAACGAAACGCCGTGGGGCACCATGAAGTTCTTGCAACTGGCCGAAACCCGAGGCTGGCCCCGTGCGGTGTCGATCCAGAACCCGTACAACCTGCTCAACCGCAGCTTCGAAGTGGGCCTGGCGGAAGTGGCCATCCGCGAGCAGTGCGGCTTGCTGGCCTACTCGCCGCTGGCCTTCGGCATGCTGTCGGGCAAATACGAGAACGGCGCCCGGCCGGAAAAAGGCCGCCTGACCCTGTTCAGCCGCTTCGCCCGTTACTCCAACCCGCAGACCGTGGCGGCCTGCAGCCGCTATGTGCAACTGGCCCAGGCACACGGGCTGGACCCGGCGCAAATGGCCCTGGCATTCGTCACCCGCCAGCCGTTCGTGACCAGCAACATCATCGGTGCCACGGATCTGGTACAACTTCAGAGCAACCTCAAAAGCCTGGAGCTGAACCTGAGTGATGAGCTACTGGCGGCGATCGAGGCGGTTCATCAGGAGCAACCCAACCCGGCACCTTGATCAAAGCGGCAGCAAGAAAAAAGCAGAGCGATGTCGCATCCTCTGCTTTTTTCTTGCCGCTTGCAGCTTGAAGCTTGCAGCTCGACAAAAAACATAAGACGATCCAGCCGGTGATTGACCACTCTACCCTATAAGAACAATGACAATGATGTTTACCCAACCCTCCGCGTCGCTGCGGCGCGTCAGCATCCTGGCCATTGACAAGGTGTTCGCTTCGACCTTGATGCAAGCCAAGGACTTTTTCCACCTCGCCAGCCTGCGCTACAGCAAACAGCTGGGCCTGGGCCTGCAGCCCATGTTCGAGATCTGCCTGGTGAGCCCCGACGGCCAGCCGGTGGACAGCTTCAGCAATGTGCAGCTACCGGTCGATGGCGGCCTGGACGACGCCGATGTGATCATCCTCCCAGCCTTCTGGGAAGACTTCGACAACCTGCTGCAACGTTATCCGCAAGTGCTGCCCTGGTTGCGCGAGCAGCATGCCCGCGGCGCCGTACTCTGCGCTGAAGCCAGCGGGGTATTCTGGCTGGCCGAGTCCGGCCTGCTCGACGGCAAGGAGGCGACCACCTACTGGCGCTTCTTCACCAGCTTCGCCGAGCGCTACCCGAAGATCCGGCTGAACCAGGACAAGCACCTGACCGACGCCGACAACCTTTACTGCGCCGGCGGCACCACCTCGGCCTGCGACCTGTACATCTACCTGATCGAACGCTTCTGCGGGGCAAATGTGGCCCGCGCCGTGGCCCGCGACATCCTCTACGAAGTGCAGCGCAACTACACCCCCGGGCGCATGGGTTTCGGTGGCCAGAAGCTGCACCAGGACCTGATAATCCTGCAGATTCAGCACTGGCTCGAGGAGCACTTTGCCGACAAGTTCCGCTTCGAGGATGTGGCCCGCAACCACGGCATGAGCATCCGCAACTTCATGCGGCGCTTCCAGGGAGCGACCGGCGACAAGCCGCTGCACTACCTGCAGCGGCTACGTATCGAAACGGCCAAGGGGCTGCTGTCGAGCACGCGCAAGAGCATCAAGACCATCAGCTATGAAGTCGGCTATGACGATGCGAGTTTCTTTGCGCGGCTGTTCCGCCAGCACACGGAGTTGTCGCCGAACCAGTATCGGCAGCAGTTTATGCAGGAAGCTTGATTCAGCCCTAGCGACCGTCTGTAGGAGCGGCCTTGCGTCGCGAAAGGGTCGCGCAGCGGCCCCAGGTTCTGTGGCGCAACAAAAAACATCGGTGCCGCTGCGCGACCCTTTCCGACCGGTCCGGCGCCCCGGCAAGGCCGCTCCTACAGCGCAAGGACCTCAGGGCTTGTGTGCGCGCGCCAGGAATTCGTGCGACTGCATCTCCAGCAACCGGCTCAAGGTGCGCTGGAACTCGAAGCTCAGGCGCCCACCGGTGTACAGGTCCTTGAGCTCCACCTCGGCCGAAATGATCAGCTTGACGTTGCGGTCGTAGAACTCGTCCACCATGTTGATGAAGCGCCGGGCGATGTCGTCGGTGGTGACGCCCATCTGCTCGACGTTGCTCAACAGCACGGCATGGAAAATCTTGCCCAGTTCAATGTAGTCGTTCTGGCTGCGCGGCCCGTCGCACAGGGCGCGGAAGTCGAACCAGGCGACATCGTCACAGGTACGCAGGGCATGGATCGGTCGGTTCTCGATCATCAGCACGTCATTGTCGACAGCCTGGGTGCACTCAGGTGTCAGAGCCTTGAAGCTCGCACGCATGCTCTGCTCGGCAGCCTCGTCGAGCGGGAAGTGGAACAGTTCGGCCTGCTCCAGGTGACGCAGCCGGTAGTCGACCCCGCTGTCGACGTTCACCACGTCGGTGTACTGCTTGATCATGGCGATGGCAGGCAGGAAGCGCGCACGCTGCAGGCCATCCTTGTACAGGCCATCGGGGACGATGTTGGAGGTCGCCACCAGCGATACGCCGTTCTTGAACAGCTCTTCCATCAGAGTACCGAGGATCATGGCATCGGTGATGTCGGAGACGAAGAATTCGTCGAAACAGATCACCTTGGCTTCATCGCTGAAGCGCTTGGCGATGATGGTCAGCGGGTTCTTCTCGCCCTTGAGGGTTTTCATTTCCTCGTGAACGCGCTTCATGAAGCGGTGGAAGTGCGTACGCATCTTCTGCTTGAACGGCAGCGCTTCATAGAAGGTATCGACCAAGTAGGTCTTGCCCCGCCCTACCCCGCCCCAGAAATACAGGCCTTTGACCGGCGTCTGCTCCTTCTTGCCGAACAGCTTGCCGAACATGCCCGGCTTGTTGTTCTGCGCGTGCACCAGGTCGTCGTACAGGCGCTGCAAGTGACGCACCGCAGTTTCCTGCGCCGCATCATGGAAGAAGTCGGGACGTTTCAGATCTGCTTGATATCGTTCTAGGGGCGTCATGATTTCGTTAGCGAGGCAACAAAAAACGGGCCGTCACTGTAGCGACCGGCCCGCCTAATGGCAATCAGACTTGCGTCAAACTGTCTCAGTCCTGCTGCGGCGCCAGGGCCTCACGCAGGCTTTGAACGGCCACGTCACGGGCTTGGGCACTGGCAAACTGCGGCCCGTCGGCAACCTGCTCGCCGTTCAGCCACAAGCTGAAGCCCAGGCCTTCGACACGTACGTCGGCGTCGCCACCCTGCTGCAACTGCTTGCTCACCGCGCCCGCGCTCTTGCCGTCGGCGAAGCTGCGAGACAACAGCAGTTGCTCGCCATCAGCGGCCAACAGGCGGAAGCGGAAGCTGCCGTCCTCGTCACGGAAGCTGACGAAGCGTGCGCTCTTGACGGCCTTCTTCTTCACCTCTGTAGTGGCCTGCACGCTGCTACGGAACGAGCGCAGGCCAACGGCCTCGCGAAGTTGCTCGAGGAACGGCGTGGCGGTCTTGCGGGCCTTGGCGGCGCCGGCCAGCAGGATGTCTTCCAGGTCCGACGGGCGGGAAATAAGTTGGTGATAGTGCTCACGCTTCTCGGCCAGTTGCCCGTCAAGCAGCTGGAACAGGCGCTGCTTGGCCTCGCCCCAGCCCAGGCCCTGCAGCAATTCTTCGCGGAACTCGGCGCATTGCACCGGCGTCGAGAAGGCCTGGAACAGGGTGAACAGGTGCGCGTTGTCCGGGTCTTTCGCTTCGCCAGGTGCGCGCGAGTCGGTGACGATGCGCGAAATGGCGTCTTTCATGTCCTTGGCGCTGGAGAAAAGCGGGATGGTGTTGTCATAGCTCTTGGACATCTTGCGCCCGTCCAGGCCAGGCAATGTCGCCACACTTTCTTCGATAACCGCCTCTGGCAAGGCGAAGAAGTCCTTGCCTTGGCCGAACAGGTGGTTGAAGCGCTGGCCGATGTCACGGGCCATTTCCACGTGCTGGATCTGGTCACGACCGACCGGCACCTTGTGCGCGTTGAACATCAGGATGTCCGCCGCCATCAGCACCGGGTAGCTGTAAAGGCCCATGGTCACGCCGGCGTCCGGGTCTTCGCCATTCTCGAGATTCTTGTCCACCGAAGCCTTGTAGGCGTGCGCACGGTTGAGCAGGCCCTTGGCCGCAACGCAGGTGAGCAGCCAGGTCAGCTCGGGAATCTCGGGAATATCGGACTGACGGTAGAAGGTCACTTTGTCCGGGTCGAGGCCGCCGGCCAGCCAGGTAGCAGCGATTTCCAGACGCGAGCGCTGAATGCGCAGCGGGTCATCGCACTTGATCAGGGCGTGGTAGTCGGCCAAAAAGTAGAACGAGTCGGCACCCGGCTGCTGGCTGGCGACGATTGCCGGGCGAATGGCACCGGCGTAGTTGCCCAGGTGTGGGGTACCGGTGGTGGTGATACCAGTGAGAATGCGCGTGGTCATGGGTGTTCGCTTATTCAGGCTTGGCTCAATTCGAAAGGCGCGGCAGCAGCAGATCCTTCAGATCGGTCAGCTTGCCATGGAAGAAGTGTCCGCATTCTGCCACTTTCAGCAGCTCATGGGGGCGCGACAGCGCGTCAGACCATTCGTAAACGAGCTGCGGTGCAACCACTTCGTCGGCATCTGGCTGCACCACGGTGATCGGGCAGCGCTGCGGCAAGGGGAACTCTGCAGTCAGACGCATCACGGCCGGGGCAATCATGAACAGGTGCTGCAGCGTAACGTCGGCGCTCTCAAGGCGCCCGGCCAGGCTGGTGGCGACAAAGCCGCCGAACGAGAAGCCCATCAGCACCAGCGGCAGGTGCGGGTGTTTTTCGCGCAACCAGGCTGCGGCAGCTTGTGCATCGGCCACTTCACCGGCGCCCATGTCATGGCTGCCCGCGCTCTGGCCAACACCGCGGTAATTGAAACGCAATGTCACGTAGCCAGCGTCGCGTGCCGTGCGTTGCAGGGTCGAGACCACCTTGTTGAGCATGGTGCCACCCTGAACCGGATTGGGGTGGCAGATCAGCACCGCGCCACGGGCGTCGGCCACGTCCAGGTACAAGGATTCCAGCTGGCCGACGGGGCCATCGATGAACAAGGGGGTTTCGCGGACAAGCAAGGCACTCACTCCGTGACCTCGAAGGGGGTCGATTCGTCTAGGGTAGGAATTCTGTTCTGATTTGCGATCGCTCGCGGTATACAGCGCAGGTCTGAGCCGTTAACGTAAAGCAAAGCCGTTTATAGAGGAAGGACTCGTGGAACTCTCGCTC
Organism: Pseudomonas putida; assembly: GCF_016406145.1. NCBI lineage: Bacteria > Pseudomonadati > Pseudomonadota > Gammaproteobacteria > Pseudomonadales > Pseudomonadaceae > Pseudomonas > Pseudomonas putida. Next base: position 1,012,605 of record NZ_CP066306.1, on the reverse strand, counting down.
CTTGTTTGGTTGTTGCCAACCCTGGCCCTGGTCATCGGTGTGGCGGTCGGTTTCATCGTGGCCCGCCTGCTGCCCAATGCTGCGCCGACCAACACCCAGCGCCAACTGGACGACATCCAGAAGCGCTTCGACAGCTACCAGAACGAAGTGGTCACCCACTTCAACAGCACCGCAATGCTGGTCAAGAAACTGACCCAGAGCTACCAGGATGTCCAGGATCACCTGGCCGAAGGCGCCAATAGCCTGGCCCTTGATGAAGTCACTCGCCAGCGCCTGCTGGCTGCACTGCACTCCGAGTCGGCCCAGGCACCACGTGACCGCCTGACGCCGCCGAAGGACACCGCCGAAGTACCGCGCGACTATGCGCCAAAAGCGCCGAACTCGCCGGGCATGCTTGACGAGAGCTACGGGCTCAAGCGTTGATCTGCTGAACACGTAAAAGGCCTCGTAAGAGGCCTTTTTTGTGGATGCCGTTTTCCTGCCCGTGCACGACCCCGTGTAGGAGCGGCCTCGCGCCGCGAACGGGCTGCAAAGCAGCCCCGGCAATCTTGCACGATGGCTGAAATCCGGGGGTCGCTGCGCGCCCCTTTCGCGGCACAAGGCCGCTCCTACAGATGCCCCAGCGCCTGCTCGATGTCCGCCAGCAGGTCTTGCACATCCTCCAGCCCCACCGACAACCGCACCAACCCTTCCGATATCCCATGATGGGCCCGCTCCTGCGGCGTGTAACTGGAGTGCGTCATGCTCGCCGGGTGCTGCGCCAGCGACTCGGCATCCCCCAGGCTTACCGCACGGGCAAACAGTTGCAGCGCATTCATGAAGCGTCGCCCGGCCTCGATCCCGCCCTTAAGCTCAAAGGCAATCATCCCGCCCGGCAAACACATCTGCCGCTGTGCCAGTTCGTACTGGGCAAACGACGGCAACCCCGGGTAGTGAATCAGCTCCACCTGCGGCTGCCGAGCCAGGAACTGCGCCACCTGCAGTGCATTGGCGCAGTGCCGGTCCATGCGCACTGCAAGGGTCTTGATACCGCGCATCAATAGCGAAGCGTCATGCGGCGAAAGTACAGCCCCGGTCATGTCTTTCAGCCCTTCCAGGCGAATGCGGTCGACCAGCGCCTTGCGCCCCACCACCAGGCCGGCGGTAATGTCGCCATGGCCACTGAGGTACTTGGTCGCCGAATGCACCACCAAGTCCGCCCCGAGCTCCAGCGGCCGCTGCAGATAAGGCGTGCAGTAGGTGTTGTCGACCACCACAAGCACATCACTGCCTCGCACTGCCTCGACGACCGCCGCTATATCCACCAGTTGCATGTTGGGGTTGGCCGGCGTTTCGAAGTAGATCATCCGCGTTTTGCCGTTGATCGCCGCTTTCAGGGCCTTGGCATCGTTAAGGTCGACATGGTGAATCTTGACCCCGAACTCGCCGATGCCATGGTGCAGGAACGCGAAGGTGCAGCCATACAAGGTGCGCCCGACGATCAGTTCATCGCCAGGCCGCAGCAGGGTCCAGATGGTCGAAGTGATGGCGCCCATCCCCGACGCCAGCGCCAATCCCGCCTCACCGCCCTCCAGCGAGGCCATGCGCTGCTCAAGCAAGGCCAGGGTGGGGTTGGAGATGCGGCTGTAGAAGTGCCCCGCCTCCTCCCCGGCGAAGCAGGCAGCACCGTATTCGACGGTCGGGAAGGCATAGGTAGCGGTCTGGTACACCGGCGGCACCAGCGCGCCACCGTGGGAAAGCGGATCGTAGCCATGGTGAATGGCACGTGTGGAAAAACCGGTGTTGTTATGGGAGTCGCGCATGGCAACAGCCTCTTGTGGTTTGTTATAAGCTTATGCCACCGAGCTGCCTGATTTTTTCCAAAATAGCCCACCCATGTGCGTGCTTGCTGGAACAAAGACAACAATTAACGGACCAGGAGGGCAAAATATGCCTTCAAGCCTCGACCGCACTGACCGCGCCCTACTCGCCGCCTTGCAGGACAACGCCCGCCTCACCGTCGCCGAACTCGCCGACCAGGTAGCACTGACCACCTCGCCCTGCTGGCGGCGGGTGAAGCTGCTGGAGGACAACGGCTACATCACAGGCTACCAGGCCATTCTGTCGCCCAAATCGCTGGGGTTCGGGGTGACTGCCTTCGTCAGCATCATGATGGATTCACACACAAAGGGCATGGCCCTGGCGTTCGAACAGCGGCTGATGGAAATCCCCGAAATCGTCGCCTGCCACAACATCTCCGGGCGCTATGACTTCTTGCTGGAAATCCTCGCACGGGATCTGGAGTCGTTCGGTGAATTTACCCGCGAAGTGCTGCAGCGCTTGCCCGGGGTGAAGGAGATCTATTCGAGTTTTTCCTACAAGGCAGTTAAGGAAAAACGCGTGATCCCCGTGTCGGAAACGCATATCTGAATGAGATCTTTCAAGCCGGAAGTAGGTCTAGCTTTCCCCATTTCCTCCAATGAGCAGCTGCTCAATAACACAATCAGTCAAAAAGTCACCTAAGGGCGCGCTAAAATCTAAATCCACATAAAACCACCAAGCCTATTAAGTTTGGTGGTCTACATTCAGCGAAACGCGATTATGCATCACGGATAGTCATGTGGAATCTTAATGAGTGGCCGAGGGATTGGTGGATAGACTTGCGGATAAATTTTCGTTCTACGCGGCAGCCGTCCAGGCACATAGCCATAGCGCGCCCATCGCACCTCCCCATTACGACCATCAAAGATCAGGATATTTCCCGTATCAGTCAACGCAAGATAGTTGTTTTCCCAGTAGGACCTATCCAGTGTTTCAGTGGACTGAGCGGACCAGATCCGTAGTCGGACAGGATCATATAAAAATCCGGAGTTACTGACAACGAACTGGAGTGACTCGCGAGTTCGTAACCGAAATGTAGAGCTATGAGGTTGACTCTCGTCTGCCACCCATACGACGGTCCCCCCATCTTCCAACACAAGATTTCCATCATTTCGGAGACGCAGAATAAACCGGCCATTCTCTGATTTTATAAAATGTCCAGCCTGCATGGCTTGATTAGGAGGTAGCAATATCCCACCAGAACCAAGGAAAGGTTGATAGCGTATTTTCCGATACTTACTTCGTCCCATTGCACACCTCATTCCTATTGATACACATGGAGCGCTCAAGCAGCGCTCCATGGCCATCATGGGTACATAGCGCACAACACAACACAACACATAGAATTACTCCCCACCAAATCCGGAACAAATTCCTACGCATCAAGGCGGAATTGCCTACACCTATTGCGCCATATTAATTCTCGAAAACAAGGCATAATTCAAGAACAAACCGCTCACCCAGTCCCTGCACAGCAACGCGTACCCCCTCGAGCAAATAATTACATTAACGAACTCTACCCATGAAAAAGCTAGCGATCACCACCCTATTATTCCTAAGTGGATGCACCGGCGAAATGCCTATGCTTCTCCCTGACAAACAAGAAATCCACTTCAAGTGCGACATGGATCCCTACAAGCAGGGTTGCGAACGACAGAAGGATTACCAAGAACACTTCCGATGGATAGACAACACAAAACAAAACAACCATACGGAGTAATTACTCGAAATTCGAAATGCATGTGCTTGCTTCGCGACAACACAGAACTGCAGCAGCCTCATGCAGACCTGCCAAAGGCAATCGAGCGCAGGATCCGGCAGATAAAATCGGAGCAGCAGATCTGTTTCGACTGTCTGCCTAACTTCGTACAGCATCAGGTGGTTCAGGCCACGTCCATTCAGGATACCGATACCCTGCCCAGCGGCTGTCGGCATACTTGAATGCCGCCAACGGTCTGATTGAGGCCAAAAAGGCGCAAGGACCGGCATTCAGCGAATCCAACCCGAACATCATCGGGCCACTGTCCAAGCCGCAAACCGAAGCCTTGCAACATTTGGTCGATGAGCAGGCCACACGTCGAGCCGGACAACTGTGGGCGGACTACCATCGCGCACTCGCGCTGACAGAATCCATTCGCTACCTGCAAGGGTTCAGCGCTGCGATGGGCAACCTGGCTCAGCGCGCCATTGAGGCGGAGCAACTTCAAGCCAGGCACGCGGCAGAACAGGCTGCGGCCCAGGAAGCTGCACGACTGAAGGCCGAAACGCAACGTTTGGCTGCCGAAGAGGCTGCACGAAAACAGGCAGAAGCCGAACGACTGGCAGCACACGCTGAACGTCAGCGGCAAGAAGCGGCACGCCAACGCATCAGCTACATCAGCGATGCCCGAACCGCATCCTCAGTACCCACCATCACTCCGATCGGCGCGGCAACGTTCGCACTAGCGGAAAGTGCGTCCACTGTAATGCTGGAGGCTATCAAAGCAGCAGTAGCTGGCATGGGGACGGTGGCCGTTGCGGCTGGTCTTCAGTTCATCGTCACCGCTCTGGCAGCAGCTTGGCCATCAACACTCGGTAGTGCTGATCGGCGCTACCTTGTCAGCACCCCACTCTCCAGACCCAAGCCTTCTTGGCACTTTCGGCGCCTTGGCCATCATCTTTTCCACCGGATGTAGCGGATTAGCCATGCGCCCTCCAATAAACAAAAAACCCGCCGAAGCGGGTTTTTTGATGCAGCAACCAGGGCTTAGATCGCGCCGCGCTGACGCAGCACGTCCAGCACCTGTTTCACACCTTCGTCCACGCTAGTGGCCTGGGTATCGATCACAAGGTCAGCATCCAGCGGCACATCGAACGGGAAGCTTTCGCCCGGGATGTTGTCGCCACCGGCAGCGTACAGGCCCTGCGGGTCACGCTCGCGGCAAGCCAGTGGCGAGGCCTGAACGTAAACTGTCACCAGGCGCTCTTTGCCGATCAGGGCTTTGGCCTGTTCGCGGCCTTCGGCATCCGGGGCCACGAACGCAGCCAGGGTCAGCAGGCCGGCTTCGTTGAACTGGCGCGCCACATGGGCGGCGCGGCGCCAGTTTTCGGTGCGGCCGGCGCGGTCCTGCGGCAGGCCCTTGTTCAGGTCGTGGCGCAGGTTCTGGCCGTCGAGCACGTAAACTGCACGGCCCATGTCGAACAGCTTGCGCTCAACGGCATAAGCCAAGGTGCTCTTGCCAGCGCCAGACAGGCCGCTGAACAGCACGGTGGCCGGCTGCTGGCCGAAGCGCAGGGCGCGCTCTTCGGTGGACACGTGGGCCTGCTTGCCATGCTGACCGGTGCTGCCGTGCGGCAGAACAGGCGGAGCGATGATCATGCCAGCGCCGACGGTGCCGTTGGTCAGGCGGTCGATGACGATGAACGCACCTGTGGTGCGGTTGCTGTCATAGCCGTCCAGGGCGATGGCGCTGTCCAACGACACCTTGACGCGACCGATCTCGTTCAGTTGTAGCGCGCTGGCAGCGTCCTTCTCGAGGGTGTTCACATCGACCTTGTGGGTGATGCTGGCAATCGAGCCCGGCACGTAGCTGGTGGCGCGCTTGATGTCGTACTTCTTGCCCGGGAGCATCGGCTCTTCGGCCATCCACACCAGCATTGCGTCGAACTGGTCGGTCACCGGCGGGACGTTGTCGGCATGCACCAGCAGGTCGCCACGGGAGATGTCGATCTCGTCTTCCATGGTGAGGGTCACAGCCTGGCCTGGGCCGGCGTGCTCCAGTTCACCTTCGTAGGTGACGATGGACTTGACCCGGCTGCTCTTGCCCGAGGGCAGTACGACGATTTCGTCACCCTTGTGCACCACGCCGCTGGCGAGGGTGCCGGCGAAGCCGCGGAAGTTCAGGTTCGGGCGGTTGACGTATTGCACCGGGAACCGCAGGTCGGTGAAGTTGCGGTCGGCCGCCACTTCCACGGTTTCGAGGATTTCCATCAGCGCAGGGCCGGTGTACCAAGGCGAACGCTCGCTGCGGTTGACCACGTTGTCACCCTTGAGCGCCGACATCGGCACGAAGTGCAGGCTGCTCGGGGTCAGGTTGATGGCGTCGGCGAACTTCAGGTAGTCGGCCTTGATTTCCTCGAAGACGCCTTCGTCGAAGCCCTTGAGGTCCATCTTGTTGACCGCGACGACGATGTGCTTGATGCCCAGCAACGAAGCGATGTAGCTGTGGCGACGGGTCTGGGTCTGCACGCCGTAGCGGGCATCGACCAGAATGATCGCCAGGTCACAGGTGGACGCGCCGGTGGCCATGTTGCGGGTGTACTGCTCGTGGCCCGGGGTGTCGGCGATGATGAACTTGCGCTTGGCAGTGGAGAAGTAGCGGTAGGCGACATCGATGGTGATGCCCTGCTCACGCTCGGCCTGCAGGCCATCCACCAGCAGCGCCAAGTCGACTTCTTCACCGGTGGTACCGGACTTCTTCGAATCACGGGTGATGGCCTCGAGGTGGTCCTCGTAGATCATCTTGGAGTCGTGCAGCAGGCGCCCGATCAGGGTGCTCTTGCCGTCGTCGACGTTGCCGCAGGTCAGGAAACGCAGCAGTTCCTTGCGCTCGTGCTGGGCCAGGTAGGCGAGGATGTCCTCGCTGATCAGATCAGATTGGTGCGACATGGAGTAACCCTGAAATTAGAAGTAGCCTTGGCGTTTCTTGTCTTCCATGGAACCGGCGCCATCGTGGTCGATGACACGGCCCTGCCGTTCGGACGTTCGGGTCAGGAGCATTTCCTGAATGATGTCCGTCAGGGTCTCGGCTTCCGACTCGACAGCACCCGTGAGCGGGTAGCAGCCCAGGGTACGGAAACGCACCTTCTTCTTGACGATGCGCGCTTTCTCTTCCTCGGAGAGGTGCTCGAGGATGCGCTCGTCATCGATCATGATCAGGGTGCCGTTCTTCTCGATGACTTCACGCTCGGCGGCGAAGTACAGCGGCACGATCGGGATGCCTTCAAGGTAGATGTACTGCCAGATGTCCAGCTCGGTCCAGTTCGACAGCGGGAACACGCGGATCGACTCGCCCTTGTTGACCTTGCCGTTGTAGACGTTCCACAGTTCCGGGCGCTGGTTCTTCGGGTCCCAGCGGTGCTTGCTGTCACGGAACGAGTAGACGCGCTCTTTGGCACGCGATTTCTCTTCATCGCGGCGGGCACCACCGAAAGCGGCGTCGAAACCATGCTTGTCCAGTGCCTGCTTGAGGCCCTGGGTTTTCATGATGTCGGTGTGCTTGGAGCTGCCATGGGTGAACGGGTTGATGCCCTGCGCCACACCTTCGGGGTTGACGTGGGTGATCAGCTCCAGGCCCATTTCCTCGACCATCTTGTCGCGGAAGCGGTACATCTCCTGGAATTTCCACTGGGTGTCGACGTGCATCACCGGGAACGGCAGTTTGCCTGGGAAGAAGGCTTTGCGCGCCAGGTGCAGCATCACGGCGGAATCCTTGCCGATCGAGTACAGCATCACCGGGTTGTCGAACTCGGCGGCCACCTCGCGGATGATGTGGATGCTTTCCGCCTCCAGCTGTTTCAAGTGCGTCAGTTTGTCGACCATGGCTACTCACGTAAAACGATCTTATGGACGGCCTTCGGGCCGTGTTCGAGCGAGCCACTTTATCACAGCGGCTGATTCTATTTAGGCGCCGGACTAGATCGAAAAGGTCTAACGATATGACTGGGGGTTTGGCTATCAAAGGGCCGCTCTGCGGCCCAATCGCCGCCAAGCCGGCTCCTACAGACCTGTAGGGGCTGCCCTGCCAGCAATGAGGACGAAGATGGCCTCAGATCGGGTTCGGGCAATCGATGAACAGGTGCTCCAAGGCAAAGCGCCGCGCCAGATAGTCGCCCAGCGCCTGCACACCATAACGCTCGGTGGCATGATGCCCGGCGGCAATGAAGCTCACACCATTCTCGCGGGCACTGTGGTAGGTCTGCTCGGACGCCTCACCACTGATGAACAAGTCCACCCCGGCAGCAATCGCCGTATCGATGTAGCCCTGACCACCGCCCGTACACCAGCCGACGCGACGGATCACCTGGTCACCTTCGACCAGCAGCGGCTCACGCCCCATGACCTCCTGCACACGGCGGGCGAAATCGCGCGCCGTCACAGGCTCGGCCAGCGAGCCGACCAGCCCCACCACCTTCGGGTCGCTTGGGTCCAGCGGCCCTTCGACAGTGATATCCAGCTGGCGGGCCAGTTGCACGTTGTTGCCGACCTCAGGGTGCACATCCAGCGGCAAGTGGAAGGCCAGCAGGCTGATGTCGTGCTTGAGCAGGGTTTTCAAGCGCCGCTGCTTGATCCCGGTAATGCACGGGTTCTCGCCCTTCCAGAAATAACCGTGGTGCACCAGCACCAGGTCGGCCTGTGCCTCGACCGCCGCATCCAGCAATGCCTGGCTGGCGGTGACGCCGCTGACGATGCGGCTGACCTGCGGGCGGCCTTCGACCTGCAGGCCGTTGGGGCAGTAATCCTGGATTTTCGCGCTACCCAGGTAACGCTCGGCTTCTTCAACCAGGGTGTCAAGGGCGACGGCCATGGAAAATCTCCTCGAAATCTGCACGTTCAACGGGAACAACGCCCGTATAATGGCCGCCATTATGGGCCGTCGCCGGCGTTGGGGAAACCGGTGTATGATCGCGCGCGTTCGCGCCCCGCCGCGCCACCATGGCCCTCGCCCACTCCCAGGATTCGTTCATGTTCAAGGCTTTGCGTTATTTTGGCTGGCCCCTGCTTACCGGCATACTGATCGCCATGCTGATCATCCAGCGCTTCCCGCAGTGGGTCGGCCTGCCCAGCCAGGATGTAAACCTGCAACAAGCGCCACAGACTACGCAGATCATGCAAGGCCCGGTGTCCTATGCCGATGCCGTCACGCTCGCCGCCCCTGCCGTAGTCAACCTGTACACCACCAAGGTGGTGAACAAGAGCGCCCACCCGCTGTTCGAAGACCCGCAGTTCCGCCGCTTCTTCGGCGACAACCTGCCCAAGCAACGGCGCTGGGAGTCGAGCCTGGGCTCGGCGGTGATCATGAGCCCCGAGGGCTATCTGCTGACCAACAACCACGTCACCAGCGGCGCCGACCAGATCGTCGTGGCGCTCAAAGACGGCCGCGAAACCTTGGCACGTGTGATCGGCAGCGACCCCGAAACCGATCTGGCGGTATTGAAGATCGACCTCAAGAACCTGCCGGCCATCACCATCGGCCGCTCCGACACCATCCACATCGGTGACGTCACCTTGGCAATCGGCAACCCCTTCGGCGTCGGCCAGACCGTTACCATGGGCATCATCAGCGCCACTGGCCGCAACCAGCTGGGCCTGAACAACTACGAAGACTTCATCCAGACCGACGCCGCGATCAACCCGGGCAACTCCGGCGGCGCGCTGGTCGATGCCAGCGGCAACCTGGTCGGCATCAATACGGCGATCTTCTCCAAATCGGGCGGTTCGCAGGGCATCGGCTTCGCCATACCGGTCAAACTGGCGCTGGAAGTGATGAAGTCGATCGTCGAGCATGGCCAGGTGATTCGTGGCTGGCTGGGTATCGAAGTTCAGCCGCTGAGCCAGGAACTGGCCGAATCGTTCGGCATGCAAGGGCGCCCCGGCATCGTTGTGGCGGGCATTTTCCGCGATGGCCCGGCGCAGAAGGCCGGGTTGCAACTGGGTGACGTGATCCTGAGCATCAATGGCGAGCCGGCCGGTGACGGGCGCAAGTCGATGAACCAGGTGGCGCGGATCAAGCCCAACGAGAAGATCACCATCGAGGTGATGCGCAACGGGCAGCAGTTGAAACTGATCGCCGAAGTGGGGCTACGGCCGCCGCCTGCGCCGGCTGCGACTCAGGAAGAGAAGTAAGGCTTCAAGATCCGGGGCTGCTTTGCAGCCCTTTCGCGACACAAGGCCGCTCCTACAGGCAAAACGCGTACCCCTGCAGGAGCGGCCCTGTGCCCCGCATCAGTGCAGGATCTGGCTGAGGAACAACTTGGTCCGGTCACTGCGCGGCCGGTCGAAGAAATCATCCGGCGCAGCCTGCTCCACGATCTCCCCCTTATCCATGAAGATCACCCGGTTCGCCACGGTTCGGGCAAAGCCCATTTCGTGGGTCACGCAGAGCATGGTCATGCCGTCCTCGGCTAGGCCAACCATGGTATCGAGCACTTCCTTGACCATTTCCGGGTCGAGCGCCGACGTCGGCTCGTCGAACAGCATGATCTTCGGCTTCATGCACAGCGCCCGGGCAATCGCCACGCGCTGCTGCTGGCCACCGGACAACTGCCCCGGGTACTTGTGCGCCTGCTCCGGGATGCGTACCCGCTCCAGATAGTGCATGGCGATTTCCTCGGCCTTGCGCCGCGGCATCTTGCGTACCCACATGGGCGCTAGGGTGCAGTTTTCAAGGATGGTCAGGTGCGGGAACAGGTTGAAGTGCTGGAATACCATGCCCACCTCACGGCGAATCGCCTCGATCTGTTTGAGATCGTTGGTCAGCTCCACACCATCAACCACGATGCGCCCCTGCTGGTGTTCTTCCAGACGGTTGAGACAGCGGATGGTGGTGGACTTGCCCGAACCGGACGGCCCGCACAGCACGATACGCTCACCCTGGCGCACGTTCAGGTTGATGTCCTTCAGTACATGGAACTGGCCGTACCACTTGTTGACGCCCTGCATCTGGATGATGCCTTCGGGGCCGGCAGGCTGCTTGATCGCTTCACTCATTTCGAAACTCCTAACGCTTGTGGCCAGTGTCCAGCTTGCGCTCCAGGTGCATGGAGTAGCGGGACATACCGAAACAGAAGATCCAGAACACCAGGGCTGCGAACACATAGCCCTCGGTGGCCATGCCCAGCCAGGCCGGGTCGGCGGCAGCCTGCTTGACGCTGTTGAGCAGGTCGAACAGGCCGATGATGATCACCAGACTGGTGTCCTTGAACAGCGCGATAAAGGTGTTGACGATGCCGGGGATCACCAGCTTCAAGGCCTGCGGCAGAATCACCAGGCCCATCGAACGCCAGTAGCCCAGGCCCATCGCGGCAGCGGCTTCATATTGCCCCTTGGGGATGGCCTGCAGGCCGCCGCGCACCACCTCGGCGATGTACGCCGACTGGAACAGGATCACGCCGATCATTGCCCGCAGCAGCTTGTCGAAGCTCATGCCTTCGGGCAGGAACAACGGCAGCATCACCGATGACATGAACAGCACGGTGATCAACGGCACGCCACGCCAGAACTCGATGAAGGTCACGCAGACCACCTTCACCGCAGGCATGTTTGAACGCCGCCCCAGGGCCAGCAATATGCCCAGCGGCAAGGCGCCCACGATACCCACCGTGGCGATCACCAAGGTCAGCATCAGCCCGCCCCACTGGCTGGTCGGCACGCTTTCCAGGCCCAGGTAGCCGCCATGCAGCAGCGTGTAGGCCAGGATCGGGTACACCACCAGAAAGCCCAGGCCGTAAACGGCCTTGCGCGGGAAACGCTTGATGAACAGCGGCGCAGCGCCAAGCACGGCAAGCCATACGGTCAGGTCCACGCGCCAGCGCAACTCAGCCGGGTAATAGCCGTACATGAACTGGCCAAAGCGCTGCTGGATGAACACCCAGCAGGCACCTTCCTTGGTGCAGTCGGCGCGGGTGGTGCCAACCCAGTTGGCGTCGATCAGCGCCCACTGCAGCAGCGGCGGTACGATCAGCCATACCAGGTACACGGCGAACAGGGTCAACAGGGTGTTGAGCCAGCTGGAGAACAGGTTTACCCGCATCCATGCGAGCACGCCGACGGTCTTGACCGGTGGCGGCATGTCAGGTTTGAAAACATGAGCATTCACGGGCGTATCCTCACCGCTCGATCAGCGCAATGCGCTTGTTGTACCAGTTCATCAGCAGCGAAATGCTGATGCTGATGGCGAGATAGACACTCATGGTGATGGCGATCACCTCGATGGCCTGGCCGGTCTGATTGAGCACGGTACCGGCGAACAGCGAGACCATCTCCGGGTAGCCGATGCCGGCCGCCAGCGACGAGTTCTTCGCCAGGTTCAGGTACTGGCTGGTCAGCGGCGGAATGATCACCCGCAGTGCCTGGGGGATGATCACCTTGCGCAGCGTCGGGCCTTCGCGCAGCCCGAGCGAACGGGCGGCCTCAGTCTGGCCATGGCTGACCGAACGGATGCCCGAACGCACGATTTCGGCGATGAACGCGGCGGTATAGATGGTCAGCGCCAAGGTCAGCGCCAGCAGTTCCGGGATCAGTACCCAGCCGCCAACGAAGTTGAAACCTTTGAGCTGCGGGACTTCCCAGTGCACAGGGCTGCCGAACAGCAATGCACAGAGGCCTGGAATCACCACCAACAGGGCAAGCCCTGCCCAGAACTTGTGGAACGGCTCGCCGGTTTCGTTGAAGCGTTTGTTGGCGTAACGCACCATCGCCATGATTGCCACGATAGCCAGGACCACGGCAGCGACGAAAGGCCAGAAGCCTTCGGCCATGGTGGCGCCGGGCATGTTCAGGCCACGATTGCTGATGAAGAAGGCATCGTCGAAGTTGATGCTGCCCCGTGGCCCCGGCAGGGTCAGGAACACGGCGAAATACCAGAAGAGGATCTGCAGCAGCGGCGGGATGTTGCGGAACGTCTCGACATATACGGTCGCCAGCTTGTTGATCATCCAGTTCGGTGAAAGGCGAGCCACACCGATGATGAACCCCAGGATCGTTGCCAGAATGACGCCGATGAAGGTGACCAGCAGGGTATTGAGCAAGCCGATCACGAACACCCGCGCATAGCTGTCGGACTCCACATAGGGAATCAGATGCTGCGCGATGCCAAAGCCGGCACTGCGGTCGAGGAAGTCGAAGCCGGACGTAATGCCCCGGTGTTGCAGGTTGGTTTGAGTATTGTGGAACAGGTACCAGCCCAGACCCACCACGAAGATGATCGTGAGAATCTGGAACAACCACGCGCGCACACGTGGATCGCTCAGGGTCAGCCCCTTTTGTGCGCCGATTCGATTTTGCATGAAGTGCCCCGGACAGTAGGGATTCGAACAGCCTGCGGCGGCGGAATGCCGCCGCAGGGTGCAGCCATCAGCGCACAGGTGGCGCGTACTGGATGCCGCCGTTGTTCCACAGGGCGTTCATGCCACGGTCGATCTTCAGGTCAGTGCTCTGGCCCAGGTTCTTCTCGAACACCTCGCCATAGTTACCCACTTGCTTGACGATCTGCACTACCCAGTCCTTGGGCAGCTTCAGGTCCTTGCCATACTCACCGTCAGCGCCAAGCAGGCGGGCGGTGTCCGGGTTCTTGGTGGACTTGGCCTCGGCTTCGACGTTCTTCGAAGTGACGCCAGCCTCTTCGGCATTGAGCATGGCGAACAGGGTCCATTTGACGATGCTGAACCACTCCTCGTCGCCCTTGCGTACCACCGGGCCCAGCGGCTCCTTGGAGATGGTTTCCGGCAGTACCACGTAGTCGGTTGGACCGGCCAGTTTGGACCGCTGGGCGAACAACTGCGACTTGTCCGAGGTCAGCACGTCGCAACGGCCCGACTCCAGCGATTTGGCGCTCTCGTCGGAGGTATCGAAGGTGATCGGGGTGTACTTCAGGCCGTTGGCGCGGAAGTAGTCGGACACGTTCAGCTCGGTGGTGGTGCCTGCCTGGATGCAGATGGTCGCGCCATCGAGCTCCTTGGCACTGGAAACACCCAGCTTCTTGTTGACCAGGAAGCCGACGCCGTCATAGTAAGTGACGCCTGCGAACACCAGGCCCATGCCGGCATCGCGCGAGCTGGTCCAGGTGGTGTTGCGCGACAGCACGTCGACTTCGCCGGACTGCAGCGCAGTGAAGCGCTCCTTGGCGTTGAGCTGGCTGAACTTGACCTTGGTGGCATCGCCGAACACGGCGGCGGCCACGGCGCGGCAGACATCAGCGTCGATACCGACGATCTTGCCCTGCGCATCAGGTACCGAGAAGCCTGGAAGACCGTCGCTCACGCCACACTGGACGAAGCCCTTCTTCTTGACCGCATCGAGGGTGGCGCCGGCCTGGGCAGTGCTCACGGCGCCCAGCGCGGCGGCAGCGGTGAGGACTGCCAGGGTGGTTTTCAACATCTTCATTCACAACCTCCAAATCGCTCTTGTTGTACGAGCCGGAATTGCACCGCACCCTTATGAGGCGCATCCGACCCTTGTTGGCTTGTTATTGGGTCAATGGCGCAATGGGCTGTTCTATGACAGCCTTCGCGTGGCAAGGGTGTTACCGTACCGGCCCGACCCTTGCATCGAAGGTTTCATAGCAAGGGGCGTACCACAGTTGGCGGCTAAAGCGTTTAAGCGCTCGTCAAGTAGGGAAAGTTGTATCGTTGCGACATTCTTTTTCCGACAATCATTTCCAGCGCCTTCTTTTTGCGCATGCCTTCATACGATTCGCACACTTTCGGAGCAGTCATGACCCACCCGTTGATTCTCGAACCCCAGAAAACCGCAGACGCCTGTGTGATCTGGTTGCACGGCCTGGGCGCCGACCGTTACGACTTCCTACCGGTTGCCGAATTCATGCAGGAGCGTCTGCTGAGCACGCGGTTCGTCATGCCGCAGGCGCCGACCCGGCCCGTCACCATCAACGGCGGCTATGCCATGCCCAGCTGGTACGACATCAAGGCCATGACCCCGGCCCGCGCCATCGACGAAGCGCAGCTGGAAGAATCGGCTGACCAGATCATTGCCCTGATCGAGGCCCAGCGGGCCCAAGGCATCGACCTGACGCGGATCATCCTGGCCGGCTTCTCCCAGGGCGGTGCCGTGGTGCTGCACACCGCCTATATAAAGTGGCAAGAAGCACTGGGCGGTGTGATCGCACTGTCCACCTACGCACCGACCTTCAACGACAACCATCAGCTGAGCGCCTGTCAGCAACGCACCCCGGCCCTGTGCCTGCACGGGGTGCACGACCCAGTGGTGATCCCAGCCATGGGCCGCACCGCCTTCGAGTACCTGAACACCTGGGGCGTGGCCGCGCGGTGGCAGGAATACCCAATGGAGCACGAGGTGGTGGTGGCAGAGCTGAGCGATATCCACGACTGGCTGAGCAAGCAACTGCAATAGGCAGGCTCTCTTGTAGTTGTGGGCGCATTCCGCTACGCCGCGCCCAGATCTTGCATTACACTGCCCGGCGTACATTCCTTAATCAGTTGATGAGACGATCGTGCTCAAGGCACTCAAGAAAATATTCGGCAAGGGAGACGCGGCACCTCAGGCCGCCGCTCCTGCTGCCAGCATCACGCCGGCTGCGGCACCCGTGGCTCAGCCCGAGCCGCAGCCCTCCACGCCGCGCACCAAACCCGCCGCCAAGGCCCCGATGCCTGGCGCCGTGCCCGTAGCCGAGCAACCGGCCAAGGACAAACCGCGCCGCGAACGCAAGCCCAAACCCCAGGCCAGCCTGTGGAAGCCGGAAGATTTCGTGGTCGAGCCGCAAGAAGGCAAGACCCGCTTCCACGATTTCAAGCTCTCCAACGAGCTGATGCACGCCATCCATGACCTGGGGTTCCCTTACTGCACGCCGATTCAGGCTCAGGTATTGGGTTACACCCTGCGTGGCAAGGACGCCATCGGGCGCGCCCAGACCGGCACCGGCAAGACCGCCGCGTTCCTCATCTCGATCATTTCCCAGCTGCAGCAGACGCCGCCGCCCAAAGAGCGCTACATGGGCGAGCCCCGTGCACTGATCATCGCGCCAACCCGCGAGCTGGTGGTACAGATCGCCAAGGACGCCGCCGCGCTGACCAAATACACCGGCCTGAACGTCATGACCTTCGTCGGCGGCATGGACTTCGACAAGCAGCTCAAGACGCTCGAAGCACGCCATTGCGACATCCTGGTGGCTACCCCAGGCCGCCTGCTGGACTTCAACCAGCGCGGCGATGTGCACCTGGACATGGTCGAGGTGATGGTGCTGGACGAAGCCGACCGTATGCTCGACATGGGCTTCATCCCGCAGGTGCGGCAGATCATCCGCCAGACCCCGCCCAAGAGCGAGCGCCAGACCCTGCTGTTCTCTGCCACCTTCACCGACGATGTGATGAACCTGGCCAAGCAGTGGACTACCGACCCTGCGATCGTCGAGATCGAGCCGGAGAATGTCGCCAGCGAAACCGTCGAACAGCATGTGTTCGCAGTGGCGGGCAGCGACAAGTACAAGCTGCTGTACAACCTGGTCACCCAGAACAAGTGGGAACGGGTGATGGTGTTCGCCAACCGCAAGGACGAAGTGCGGCGTATCGAGGAAAAACTGGTACGCGACGGTATCAATGCAGCCCAGCTGTCGGGCGATGTGCCGCAGCACAAACGCATACGTACCCTGGAAAGCTTCCGCGAAGGCCGGATTACCGTGCTGGTTGCCACCGACGTGGCGGGGCGAGGTATTCACATTGACGGCATCAGCCATGTGATCAACTTCACCCTGCCGGAAGACCCGGATGACTACGTGCACCGCATCGGTCGTACGGGCCGTGCCGGCACCAGTGGCGTGTCGATCAGCTTTGCCGGCGAGGATGACTCCTACCAGTTGCCGGCGATCGAAGAGTTGCTGGGGCGCAAGATCAAGTGCGAGATGCCACCGGACGAGCTGCTCACGCCGGTGCCGCGCAAACACCATTGATACAGGGCTGCTTTGCAGCCCAATCGCCGGCAAGCCGGCTCACACTGGGTTTGCGCTGAGTTTGAGAGCGGCGGTGTACCTGTAGGAGCCGGCTTGCCGGCGATCCGGGGCAAAGCCCCGGCCAATCGATCAGACCTTACCAGCGCCCCGCCGCATCCTGATCACTCTGCCTGCCTTCGACCCAGCGCGGGCCCTCCTGGGTATTTTCCTTCTTCCAGAACGGCGCACGGGTCTTCAGGTAGTCCATGATGAAATTGCAGGCATCGAATGCCGCCTGCCGATGGGCACTGGCCACGCCGACGAACACGATCGGCTCCCCAGGCTCCAGCGCACCAATGCGATGCAGCACTTCAACCTTCAGCAACGGCCAGCGCTGCTCGGCCTCGACCACGATCTTCGCCAAAGCCTTCTCGGTCATGCCAGGGTAATGCTCCAGGAACATCCCGGCCACGTCCCGGCCATCATTGAAATCGCGCACGTAACCAACGAACCCGACCACCGCGCCCACGCCGACATTGGCGGCATGCATGGCATTGACCTCGAACCCGGGGTCGAACGCGCCATCCTGCACTCGCACTGCCATGCTCAGCCTCCGGTCACCGGTGGGAAGAACGCCACCTCATCGCCCGCTTCCAGCGGCTCATCGAGCCTGCACAGCTCTTCGTTGCGCGCGCACATCAGGTTCTGCTCGGCCAGCACCTGGTACTGCCCACCCTTGGCCACCAGGGCCTGGCGCACATCGTCGAGCACCTTGAAGTCACCTTCCAGGCGCTCGGCATCCACACCGAGCAACTCGCGGTAACGGGCGAAATACATCACTTTCACGTTCATCACGCATCCACCTTGTAGTGGCCACTCTTGCCACCGAGCTTTTCCAGCAGGCGCACCTGCTCGATGACCATACCCTTGTCCACGGCCTTGCACATGTCATAGATCGTCAGCGCCGCGACGCTGGCAGCGGTCAATGCTTCCATCTCCACACCGGTCTGTCCGGCCAGCTTGCAGCGCGCGACGATGCGCACCGCATCCGTGCCTTCTGCGCTGAGTTCGACCTTGACGCTGGTGAGCATCAGCGGATGGCACAGCGGGATCAGGTCGCTGGTCTTCTTCGCCGCCTGAATGCCGGCGATACGCGCCACGGCGAACACATCGCCCTTGGGGTGCTCACCCTCGACGATCATCTGCAAGGTCTGCGGCAACATCCGCACGCGCGCCTCAGCGGTGGCTTCGCGCTCGGTCACGGCCTTTTCAGTGACGTCGACCATGTTGGCCCGCCCCTGGGAATCAAGATGTGTCAGCACTGCTCTGCTCCTGTGAAGGGAACACAGAGTGTAAACCTGTGGGTCAGGTTTGAGCAGTGGAAAAAAACGGGCGGCGCACCGCCCGGTTCGAGAGGTTACAGATGCGACTCGGCGTACTCGGCCAGCACCGAGCGCGGCACACCTTGCAGGGTGATGTGCACGCCATGGGGGAAGTCCTTGAAGCGTTCGGTCAGGTAGGTCAGGCCCGAACTGGTCGCGGACAGGTAGGGGGTGTCGATCTGCGCCAGGTTGCCCAGGCAGACCACCTTGGAACCGGAGCCGGCACGGGTGATGATGGTTTTCATCTGGTGCGGCGTCAGGTTCTGGCACTCGTCGATCAGGATCAGGCTCTGCTGGAAGCTGCGGCCCCGGATGTAGTTCAGCGATTTGAACTGTAGCGGGACCCGCTCGAGGATGTACTCGACACTGCCGTGGGTGCTCTCGTCATCCATGTGCAACGCTTCGAGGTTATCGGTGATCGCACCCAGCCAAGGCTCCATTTTCTCGGCTTCAGTCCCCGGCAGGAAACCGATTTCCTGGTCCAGCCCCTGCACGCTGCGAGTGGCGATGATACGGCGGTAACGCTTGCTGACCATGGTCTGCTCGATGGCCGCCGCCAACGCCAGGATGGTTTTGCCAGAGCCGGCGGCGCCGGTCAGGTTGACCAGGTGGATATCCGGGTCGAGCAACGCGAACAGCGCCAGGCTTTGATGGATATCCCGCGGTTTGAGGCCCCAGGCCTCCTGGTGCAGCAGTGGCTCCTGGTGCAGGTCGAGCAGCAGCAGTTCATCGTCGCGGATGCCCTTGATCCAGCCAACGAAACCTTGCTCATCGATGATGAACTCGTTGACATGAACTGCCGGCAGGTTGTCGATCAATTGCACTCGGTGCCAGGTTCGGCCCCTCTCCTGACGGGTATCGACCTTGCTGACACGGTCCCAGAACGAACCGGTGACCGAGTGGTAGCCTTTGGAAAGCAGCGACACGTCATCGACCAGTTGGTCAGTGCTGTAATCTTCGGCCGCGATACCGCAGGCCCGCGCCTTCAGGCGCATGTTGATGTCTTTGGTTACCAGCACAACGTCCAGGTCGGCACGTTTGGCCCGAAGTTCCAGCAACTGGTTGATGATGATGTTGTCGTTGAGGTTCTCCGGCAGCAGCCGATTGGGTTCGTTGCGCGGGCTCATCAGGATCGAAAGGAAGCCCTTGGGCCCGCTCTTGCCACGCTGTATGGGTACGCCCTGCTCGACATCGCTAGGCGATGCGTCACCGAGGGTCTGGTCGATCAGGCGGATGGCCTGGCGACATTCGGCGGCGATGGTCTGTTTACCGGTCTTGAGCTTGTCGAGTTCCTCCAGCACCGTCATCGGAAGGGCGACGTGGTGCTCCTCGAAGTTGAGAAGTGCGTTGGGGTCGTGAATCAGGACGTTGGTATCGAGCACATAGAGGATTGGCTTGCTGGAGGAAGGGTTGCGTCCTTGGTCATCCATACTCGGTCACCTTATGTCGAAGCCACACGGCGCGGTCTGCTGCGCCGCAGAGTGACTGCCGTTCTCCCCGTATCCGCGTTGCTACGGGCGGGAAGTGAACCTGGCAAGGTGGGCTCGGATGACGCCACCTGTGCTGCAGGAATCGGCTGTCTGGTTTCTTCATACCGCAAAAAGCATGACTAAAAAAAGCATTTTTACGTGTTGGTGAAGTTTATTTTTCCGATTGACGAACAGGACTTGGCGATGGACCCAGACGGGACTACAGTCAGAAGTCAGACCCGTTATTCCTGATAGCCGTATTCACGGCAATCCTCCCAGCCAATGCCGCTTTGCGCGGTATGTTCCAGCAACCATTGCACCGCCGGCTGCGCTTTGGGCAGGCTGTCATGGAACTGGATCACGCCCTTGCGCCACAGCAGCATCAAGGTCACCACCCGCTGGGCCGAAGCTTGGGCTGTCAACGGGCCGTCATCCTGTGCATCGATATCCCACAGCGACACCCGCAACTGCTGGCTGGCCATGAATGCCTCGCCATCGGCGCGGCGCTGACCATAGGGGGGGCGGAACAACGGCACATACTGCTCAGGCAGGTCGGCCTGGACCCGCGCTTGGCTGCGCCTGAGCGAATCCTGCCAGCCATTCCACTGGGCATGCGAGCGATACTCCCACCCCTGAAGCCCCACGCACTGGCCATCATAGAGCTGCGCCAGCGCATTGGCCGCTCCAGCGTCACGGCGCTGCTGCAAGCGGTTGCCCAATACAAAGAAGGTGCCCTGCATCTTCTGTTTGCGCAGGTAAGCGGTCAGCATGTCGGTCGTGCTGCCCTGGGGGCCGGGGCCACCCACGAAGGTCAGCAGGAACATGCGGTCGTTCAGCTCATCGCCGCTGCGCTCACGATCGGACAGGCGTTCGACCTCGCTGGTGATCTGCGGCAACAGCGCCGCCTTGCGCAACTGCTCATCCAGGTAGCGCACATGGAACTGGTGGCTTGGTTCGACCCAACCGGTATAGAAGGTGCCGACATCGGTAGCGAACGTCGCAGCCCTTGTGCGCAAATCGGCCATGGACTCCACCACGTAGCAGAACGAGGCATCCTGCTCGCAGCTGCGCTGGGCCTGCTGGTAGCCCTGCCACAAACGCTGCCACATGCGCGCACGCAGCGCCCGGACTTTCTGCAGGTTGATCTGCCGCAACCCAAGGCGCGCGCCCAGCGCCCCATCGTCGAGCAGCTCACTTTCGTGCAGCACCTGGGCAAACGACAGGATCTCTGCGCGCGAGGCGACATCGAACAATGCTGGGCTGTCCAACTGTTCGGGCCACAGGCTGCGGTCCAGGCTGGCGGGGGGGATAGGGGCGGCTTGGGCGGCCAGGCTCAGGAGTGAGGCCAGCAAGGCACCGGCAATGCGCACGATCGGTCTCTCCGTCACAGCGAAACGCGCACTATAGCGCCTGCTCATCCGATGGTCTGTGACTATTGTCGCCATAGTTTGGCGTTCCCCCCTTCAATCCGTAGAATCCCCGGCAACGATTTCAGGAGCCGACCCGATGCTGACGGTGATTTCCCCCGCCAAGACCCTCGATTACGACACCCCACCGGTGACCGAGCGTTTTACACTGCCCCAGTACCTGGACGACTCCCAGGAACTGATCGTGCAACTGCGTGAGCTGTCACCGGCGCAGATCAGCGAGCTGATGCACCTGTCGGACAAACTCGCCGGTCTCAACGCCGCCCGCTTTGGCAGCTGGACGCCAGACTTCACGCCGGCAAACGCCAAGCAGGCCCTGCTGGCCTTCAAGGGTGACGTGTATACCGGGCTGGACGCCGAAACCCTGAGCGAAGACGACTTCACCTACGCCCAGCAGCACCTGCGCATGCTTTCCGGCCTGTACGGCCTGCTGCGCCCGCTCGACCTGATGCAGCCTTACCGCCTGGAAATGGGTACCAAGCTGGCGAATGCCCGTGGCAAGGACCTGTACGCCTTCTGGGGCACGCGTATCAGCCAATGGCTGAACCAGGCGCTGACCGAGCAGGGCGATGACCTGCTGTTGAACCTGGCCAGCAACGAGTATTTCAGCGCGGTGAAACGCAGCGCCCTGAAAGGCCGGGTAATCAACGTCGACTTCAAGGACCTGAAGAACGGTCAGTACAAGATCATCAGTTTCTACGCCAAGAAAGCCCGCGGCATGATGAGCCGCTTCGTGATCCAGGAACGGGTCAATGACCCGCAGCAGCTCAAGCAGTTCGATGTACAGGGCTACTACTACAGCGCCGAACAGTCCAAGCCTGATCACCTGGTGTTCTTGCGCGATCATCCGGCCGAGTGAGTGCCTGCACCACCGCCAAGCCCTGATCCCTGGATCTGTGACAACCGACCGGGCCGCACAGCGGCCCTTTACGGAATTTGCACATAACCCGCCGATAGCCCCAGCACCTCGACCCCCTGCGCTACCGCGACACCTGCCGTGACCGGTACCTTGCGCCCCTGTCGATCTCCCATAGCCCGGTAAACCACGTAAGCCTGCCCCGCCTCACCCACCTGCAGCGCCTCTGCCGGTACCGCAATGCCCTGTTCCGTTCTGTGCGCGATCACTGTCAACTGCGCCGTCATCCCAAGGCGCAACAACGGTGTCGACGGCTCCCTCGGCATCTCCAAGGCCACCCGCACGTCGTACCAGGCCCCCTGCCCTTCATCGTTCCTGGCCTGAAGGGCAACGCGTTGGACCTGGCCGGCAAGTGGCTGACCGGCGATGATGACCTCGACCTCCAGCCCTTCGCGCAGCCTGTCCAGATCATGCTCCTGGACTGCGGCAAGCACCTGCAGCTGGCTCAGGTCGACCAGCGTCAGCAAAGGCGCCCCCTGGCTCACCTGCTGGCCCGGTTGCAGGTGCCGTGAGGCACCGCCACCGGCGTTGTCGGCACGCACCACCAAGGCCGCAAAAGGCGCCTTGACTATCCTGCGTTCACGCTGCGCCAGCCTGGCCTGCCAGCGGGCGTGGGTATTAGCCAGCTCCATCTGGGCAATGCGCAGCTCATCGACTTGCCCGCGTTCGCGCACCAGGTTCAGTTCCTGTTCGGCATCTCGCAGGGCCTCGCGCTGAGCGACTACCTGCTGCGCCAGGCCGTCGACCTCGATGCGGGCGACGATCCCCCGCTCGAACAGGCGCCGGGTGTCTGCCAGCGCGGCCTGGCTGGTTGCCAAAGCCGCCCGGGCACCGAGCATCGCGCGGCGCGCACGGGCCACCTGTGGCCCGGTTTGCCAACCCTGTAGCACGCGTAAGCTTGCCCGCGCCTTGAGCCATTCGGCCTCAGCCTGGCGTATCTGTACATCCAGTTGTGCGGTATCGAGCCTGAACAGTGGCTGATCTGGAGCCACCCGCTGCCCTGGCTCCACCTCCACTTCGGCGACCACCCCGTCGAATGGCGCAGCCTGGATCTGCTGGCGGACCGCCTGTACCCTGCCGACCAGGCCCACCCGGCTTTCCAGCCGCTGCGGCTCAACCCACAACCAGCGCGCCTCTACAACCTGTCCCTGGCTAGCAGGCCAGGCTTGCCACAGGAGCAACGCTGCCGACCACGCCAGCAGCCACAACAGCAACCGCCACCTAATCATTGAGCGCCACAGCCCAGCTTTCCAGCGTGGTACCCAGTGTCCGGTCGAGTTCAGCCTGGCCATTGAGGTAGGCAATTCTGGCATCCAGTTCGACGCTCTGTGCATGGCGCAAATCGCTTTCGAAGCTGAGCACCTGGAAATTGCTCGAGCGTCCGACGGCGAGCTTTTCCTGCTCTATCTCCAGTTTGCGCCGCGATAGCGCCAGCGCCCGTGCGGCAATTTCCAGCTGGCGCCAACGCACCTGGGAATCGCGCACTGCAGTCAACACATCTCGCTGGAGTTGCTGGCGCGCCTCGGCCAGGCTGACCTGCTGCCTTTCGACCGCCACACGGGCACGTACCTCGGCCTGACGCCGGCTCAGGTCTCCAAGCGGTATTTCCAGCTCCAGCCCTACATAGTGCTCCCAGCCGGCCTGGTTGCCAGGGCGCTGGCGCGTCTGGCTGGCCCCGCCGACCAGCGACACGTCCCACCATTGCTCATTGCGTGCCACCTGCAGCTCAATCAACGCCTGCTCACCCGTGATCACTTGCATCAGATACGCAGGCTGCAGCGCTTCGGCTTGGGTCAGTGCCTGCGCAGTATCGACCCGCAAGCGCTGGACGTGGGCCTTTTCCACTGCTCGCAAAGGGGTGGCTAGGTCCACTGCCAACACCTGGGCCAACGCCAGCCGGCTTGCGTGGAGCTGATTACGGCTGCTTTCCAGCGCCAACTCCTGCCCAGCCACCTCGGCTTCGGCCTGAACCTTGTCGAATGCGGCCATGCGCCCGGCAGCGATCAGCGCCTGGTTCACCTCTACCAACTGCTGGGCCCGGGCCAGTGCCTGCTGGGCAATGTGCAACTGCTCCTGGGCGTGAAGCAGTTCGCGATATTGCAGGATGGTGCGCGTGATCACTTCAGCCACGCGGTCTTTGAGCACCAGCCGGTTGAGCTGCTCGGCCAGTAGCGCCTGGCGTAGCGGTGCACTGGCCACCTCGCGCCCGGCACCGCGCAGCAGCGGCTGTATCACCATCAGGTTGGCGCCATCGCGGTAATGTACGCCAGCCCTGTCGGCGCGTGTCTGGCCGTACGCCCAGTCCAGGCTCAGCCGTGTGCCGTAGGGCGTGAGCAGGCTCGCCGCCGGAGCGAGCTGGACTTCGCGGTAGTGGTCATCACTGTTGCGATTGCCAAGGTAGCGTGCCTTGAATGACAGCTGCGGGGCATAGTGATCACGCGCCACGCGCAGGTCGAATTTCTGCGCGATGCGCTCAAGATAAGCACTGCGGATGGCGCGGTTGTCGCGCAGGGCCAAGGCAACGGCATCGGCCAGCTCCAGCGATACCTCGGCACCCCCGCTGGCCGCCCAGGCAGTGGCCGACACCGCAAAGCCCTGGTCCGCACGAGGCGGCTGCAGCGGATCAGCAGCCAGTACGGCAACGCCCAGCAGCGCCGAGCACAGAAAAACGAGCCATCTAGTCATCGCGTAACGCCAATACAGGTTGCAGGTGCGCCGCAGCCAGCGCCGGTTGCAAGCCGAAGAACAGGCCGAGCGCCATCGCGCTGCCCATGCCCAGCGCTATCGATGACGCATCCAGCGCATAGCGCCAGCCTGACACCAAGGCAAAGCCCCAGCTAGCCGCTAGCCCCACAAGTGTTCCGAGCAACGCTCCGCCACCCGCCAGCAAAAGCGCTTCGAGCAGGAACAACCAGGCAATATCGCGGGTGCGTGCGCCCAGCGCCAAGCGCACGCCGATCTCGCGACGGCGCTGCGCTACGCTCATCAGCATCACATTCATCACCCCGACCCCACCCAACAGCAATGCGATACCGACAAACCCGGCGAGCACCCACGTGAACATCCGTGACTGGTTGGCCATCCCTTCCAGCAGCTGCTGTGGCAGTTGCACGTCGACCTCGTAACCTGGCAATCGTGCAACCAGGTAGTCAGTCAGCGCCTGCGCCGTGCCCGTTAACACCGCGACATCATGCCCGCGTGCAAGCACCGTCCCCACCTCGGGCGCAGCGCCCAGGCGGCGCATACCCGGCAAGGGCATCAACAGAACATCGTCGACCTGTATTGGCAGCATCGGGTTGTAACCCCGCTGCGCAAGCACGCCAATCACCTCGAACAGGTAGCGGCCCGACTGCAGACGATCGCCCACACGCGCACCCAGTTGCCGGGCCAGTGTGGCCCCCAGCAATACGTGAGTGGTGTCATCGTCGTAGGCGGACAACAAGCGGCCCTGGCTGGCTTGCAGGTCCAGCACTTGCGCCAGTTGCAGCGTGCTTGCGCCGACCAGGGTCTCATGGCGCTTGCTTGCCAATTGCACTGTGGCCACAGAAACCAGCAATGGCGCAGCGGCACGAATGGACGCTGGCAGTACTGACAGGTCCAGTGCCACTGGTGCTGCAACTTCAGCGGGGCGTTGCAGATTGGCGACCAGCAGTTCACTGCCCATGCCTCGATACAGCTGCCGAGCATGCTGCGTGGCGCTGTGGCCGATATTGAGCAAGGCCACCAGCGCAGCGCATCCCACAGCGATGCCGATCAGCGCCAGCCAGGCGCGGGGGCCCGCCTGACGCAAGCTGGCCAACGCCTCGCTCAAGCGCTGTGGCCACGAAGGGCCATAGGCCTCAGGCATCAAAGGCCCCACCGTTGCGCACCTCGATGCAACGGTCCATGCGCCGCGCCATGGCAGGGTCGTGGGTGACCATCAGCAAGGTCACGCCCCGCTCACGATTGAGCGCCAGTAACAGCGCTGCAATACCCTCGGCCGTGGCGCCATCGAGATTACCGGTCGGCTCATCGGCCAGCAGCAACGCAGGCTCTGTCACCAGCGCCCGGGCGATGGCGACCCGTTGCCGCTGGCCACCGGACAAGTCGGCAGGCAGATGCTGCGCCCGCTGACCTAGCCCGACCGCCTCCAGTTGCTGTTGCGCCGCCTGGCGTGCCGCTACCCGCCCGATGCCCCGGTAACTCAATGGCAAAGCGACGTTGTCCAGCGCAGTCAGGCGCGGCAGCAGGTTGAAGCTCTGGAAGATGAAACCCAGCAGGCGATTACGCATGATTGCCCGCTGGTCGGCGGTGGCGGCGGTCATGTCCCGGCCAGCCAGCACTACCTGGCCACGGCAAGGCTGGTCGAGCAGGCCGATCAGGTTGAGCAAGGTACTTTTGCCCGAGCCGGAAGGGCCGATGATGACGCAGGTCTGGCCGCGGGGGATGGACAAAGAGACATCTTGCAGCACTGGCTGGCAGCCCAAGATGCGCGCGATACCGTGTACGCAGACTATCGGGTTCATGCCTTGCCCCCCCCATTCTCACCCTGAAAAGCAGAGTCGCTCTGCGACTCGAGTGCTTTCTCTTGATCGCTTCGAGCCGATTTCCACTCCTTTGCCAGCATGTCGATCAACGAAATATCAAACTCAGCCTGCGGCACTTCATGCTGCGACAACTGCATCATGATATTGGCCTCATAGTTTCCATATTCGGCGACCTCAATAGGCGGTAGAGCATTATAAAATTCCAGAATCTCATGCAACCCTTCATCAATTCGGCCCGTTCGCTGATACTCAGCATTCATCTTGCCGCTTATTGTTTGTGCCCACTGGTTATGCTGGTCTGTTTTTTCGAACATTGCAGCGCGCCGTTCACTCACCGTGAAAGCCCCGCTTTCATCGTAAATAATCAGGCTTAGTTGCTCGCGACTAAAACCCTTGAATGGATTGCTACCTTTGCCACTTGCAAAATCATTGGCTTGGCGCGCACGCGCCAGCAACTCGGCATTATCCGTATCCGGTAACTGTGAATCATAAAAGTCTTTCGCCAAGGAGTACGATAGCCCCCCCAACCGGTCCAGAATGCTAGCTGCAAGGTCTGCCAGCTCGCTACGGGAGAGTTGGCTATCACGCAACGCCGCACGCTCGGCAGCAGCACTCAACTGCTTAGCCAGGCTCGAAATTTTTTCTTCGCCATTCCCCTTGTCACTGTCTACTTTCTGCGCGTCTAGAAGGGCAGATTCTTCTACACGACTGGTAGTTACAGCGGTACCAACCTGGCTTTTATATACCCCGAAACTACTGACTCCATCCATATACGCAACTCCTGGCGGGCTGATGCAGCACACGCACTTCGCACAAATATTCCAATTACACTTCGCCGGCACACACCGGCGAAGCGCAGACTTTTAGAAGCAGACTGGAACGCCACTCACCTCATGGTGAATTCGACTTTCCACGCGTAGTCAGCGGATGTACTCGTAATATTCGCCGTGCACGTTGCCCCGCCACTTGGCGTTGCGGTTTTGGTCCACTGGGGCTGCTTTATTCCACCCGGTAGCATGCGCATCTGAAAAGTGGTGCCAAAAGCACACGTCTTGCTGCCAATGGTGTAGCGCACCATCGCACCATTTACGTCCGGGCTTACCAACCGCTGCACACGCATGAAGGTAGAAGAGGAGGCTGGAATCGTATTAGCGGGTTGAGGGTTGGCGATCTGATAGGTACTGGTCTCATTTGAGGTCACCAGTTTCATGACTGCGGGCTGAGCGCCGAGATTCTTGATGGTCACTTCAACGGGCGGCCCCGCCTGCGCCAGGCCGGCAGCAAGCAGCGACACGGTGGCAAGCACAATCTGCGATGTCTTTTTCATTAGCGTGATCTCGTCTCTTCCATGTGATTAAGGATGAGACGCCCCTGATGGCCAGTGGCCTCAGGCTGCCCAAGACGCTCCGTCGTTCATGGACAGCTCCGAATAGGGGCGTCCAAGGGTGTTAACGACCTGCCCCGGAAAAACCTTAGCTTTTGCGTGGCTTTGAGTATTTCTGAATGTGATCCCGCACCACACTGAAGCAGGCATCACTCAGCTACTGCGCCAACAAACCAGCGTCAAAAACCAGGCACACAAGCCGCTATCGCCAACCGTCATAAGACCATTCGTAGTTTTTTGACGAATTTTGAAAAAATTTTTCCGATGCTGGCACAAAAATATCGCACACGGATTTCGCCCTTTATATACAGGGGTGCGCCTGAGACGTGCTATCAGTTTGAAAGTATTCGCCATTGAAGAATTATTTAGAAATCTTTCATCGAGGCGAAACCCACCCAGGAACTTCTTCTGTGACGCATAGCTCATAGTGCCGTAACGAATTTCATGCCTGTGCGGTGTGAGAGATGACTTACAGATGACAAGCAGCCTCGAACCAATAGCGGCTCCGGAACTTTTAACAGATGCCACGGGTACTCCCGTAGGCCCTGCCCAGCAGGAGAGACGCGCCCCTAAAGAATCGTCCTAGTGGTTGATTTCAAAGGATTTTTCCACTTGAAAGAACAAGCACAGCAACGCGCCAAGTAGCGCTTTGCAATAAAGACGGCTGCATTTCAGGGCACGCCTATTAATTACTGGCCTTTGACTGCCAACTTTGAGTGCACAACTTTGTGCGCTCCGGATTTGTTCATGCCTGCGCTCGGTGAAGTGTGCATTCGCCATGGGATCCGTGCGCCCTAAAACTGTTGTTAATCAACCCGGTCCGGCTCTTCCCGGAGGAGCTGGCGTGATAAACACATGAGGTGATAGCGATGCGTATCAGCATCTTTGGTT
Organism: Pseudomonas putida; assembly: GCF_016406145.1. Taxonomy (NCBI): domain Bacteria; kingdom Pseudomonadati; phylum Pseudomonadota; class Gammaproteobacteria; order Pseudomonadales; family Pseudomonadaceae; genus Pseudomonas; species Pseudomonas putida. Next base: position 984,090 of record NZ_CP066306.1, on the reverse strand, counting down.
TGGGTTATGTGGGTGCGGTCTGTGCAGGTTGCCTGACGGCGCGAGGCCATGACGTGATTGGTGTGGACGTGTCCAGCACCAAGATCGACCTGATCAACCAGGGCAAGTCGCCCATCGTCGAACCTGGCCTGGAAGCACTGCTGCAGCAGGGCATCGCCAACGGCCGCCTGCGTGGCACCACCGACTTCGCCGAGGCCATCCGCGCCAGCGACGTGTCGATGATCTGCGTCGGTACCCCAAGCAAGAAAAATGGCGACCTGGGCCTGGAATACATCGAGTCGGTCTGCCGCGAAATCGGCTACGTCCTGCGCGATACCACTCGCCGCCACACCATCGTGGTGCGCAGCACGGTGCTGCCAGGCACGGTCAAGAACGTGGTCATCCCGATTCTCGAAGACTGCTCGGGCAAGAAAGCCGGCGTCGACTTCGGCGTCGCGGTCAACCCCGAGTTCCTGCGTGAAAGCACCGCGATCAAGGACTACGACCACCCACCGATGACTGTCATCGGCGAACTGGACAGCGCCAGCGGCGACGTCCTGCAAAGCCTGTACGAAGAACTCGATGCACCGATCATCCGCAAGCCGATCGAAGTCGCCGAGATGATCAAGTACACCTGCAACGTCTGGCACGCCACCAAGGTCACCTTCGCCAACGAAATCGGCAACATCGCCAAGGCCGTCGGCGTCGATGGCCGCGACGTGATGGACGTGGTCTGCCAGGACAAGGTGCTGAACCTGTCGCAGTACTACATGCGCCCCGGCTTCGCCTTCGGCGGCTCGTGCCTGCCCAAGGACGTGCGCGCCCTCACCTACCGTGCCGCCAGCCTCGACGTACGGGCGCCACTGCTCGACTCGCTGATGCGCAGCAACGAATCTCAGGTGCAGAACGCCTTCGAACTGATCGAAGCCCACGACAAGCGCAAGGTCGCCTTGCTGGGCCTGAGCTTCAAGGCCGGTACCGACGACCTGCGTGAAAGCCCGCTGGTCGAGTTGGCCGAGCGCCTGATCGGCAAAGGCTACCAACTGGACATCTACGACGAGAACGTCGAGTACGCCCGGGTTCACGGCGCGAACAAAGAGTACATCGAGTCGAAGATCCCGCACGTCTCGTCGCTGCTCAACGCCAACTTCCAGAAGGTCATCGACAACGCCGACATCATCGTCCTGGGTAACCGTGACGAGCAGTTCCGCGCCCTGGCCGAACAGGCACCGGCTGGCAAGCAAGTGATCGACCTGGTCGGTTTCATGAGCAAGCCAACCTGCACTACCCGCGGTACAGAAGGCATCTGCTGGTAAGCCAGCGGCCCGGCAGCGCAGGCCTCCTGCGCTGCCCTTTTCCCAGAATTCTCGACGGATGCTGAACATGCAAAGGCTACAGACAGTGCTGCTGCAGTGCGCCGGTTGGCTGCTCTACATGAGCCTGCTCATGTTGATCGCCCTGGCCTTGCCGGCCGAAATCTTCGACTCGCAGTCCAAGCACTTCATCTTCCTGGTCGGCGCAGTCGGCATCTGGCGCTACTCCATGGGCGCCACCCATTTCATTCGCGGCATGATCTTCCTTTACGGCGTGTACCCCTACCTGCGCCGCAAGGTGCAGAAGATGGGCAGCGCGGCCGACCCGTCGCACGTGTACCTGATGGTCACCAGCTTTCGCATCGAAGCGTTGACCACTGCCCAGGTGTACAGCTCGGTGATCCGTGAAGCGATCGATTGCGGCTTCCCCACCACCGTGGTCTGTTCGCTGGTGGAAATGTCCGATGAGCTGCTGGTAAAGAGCCTGTGGGCCAAATACAACCCGCCCGCCCACGTGAAGCTGGACATCGTGCGCATCGCCGGGACCGGCAAGCGTGATGGCCTGGCGTACGGTTTTCGCGCTATCTCGCGGATGCTGCCGGATGAGAACGCCGTTGTCGCGGTGATCGACGGCGACACCGTGCTGGCCGAAGGCGTGGTTCGCAAGACCGTACCCTGGTTCAAGCTGTACCCGAACGTCGGTGGCCTGACCACCAACGAGTTCTGCGAAGTGCGCGGTGGCTACATCATGAGCGAGTGGCACAAGCTGCGCTTCGCCCAGCGCCACATCAACATGTGCTCGATGGCCCTGAGCAAGCGCGTGCTGACCATGACCGGGCGCATGTCGATGTTCCGTGCCAGCGTGGTGACCAACCCCGAGTTCATCGCCGACGTCGAAAGCGACTCGCTGATGCACTGGCGCCTGGGCCGCTTCAAGTTCCTCACCGGTGACGACAAGTCCAGCTGGTTCAGCCTGATGCGCCTTGGCTACGACACCTTCTACGTGCCGGACGCCGCCATCAACACGGTCGAGCACCCGCCGGAGAAGAGCTTCCTCAAGGCCAGCCGCAAACTGATGTACCGCTGGTACGGCAACAACCTGCGGCAGAACTCCCGCGCGCTGGGCTTGGGCATGCGCCGCCTGGGGCTGTTCACCAGCATCGTGCTGTTCGACCAGCGCGTGTCGATGTGGACCAGCCTCTTGGGCCTGACCGTGGCCGTGATCGCCAGCCTCAAGTTCGGCCTCGGCTTCCTGCTGGTGTACCTGCTGTGGATCGGCATCACCCGCCTGATCCTCACCATCATGCTGCTGTGCTCGGGGCATAACGTCGGCCCGGCCTATCCGCTGATCCTCTATTACAACCAGATCGTCGGCGCGCTGATGAAGATCTACGTCTTCTTCCGCCTCGACAAGCAGTCCTGGACCCGTCAACCGACTGCCCTGAAACGTGACCTCGCCAGTTTTCAACAATGGTTCAACACCTGGTCCTCGCGGACTATGACCTTCTCGGCTGCCAGCATCTTCGTCGCTGTGCTGTTCATGGTCGTGTGAGCCCAACCCGGATCGGAACTAACAGGAACAAACCACCATGAATACCGCCGTGAACGTCAATGTCGTGCATGAGTCCGAAGCCCAGCGCCAGCACGCCCGGGTGCGCATCCCGGCCAAGCTGCGCTATCTGGATGGCGAACGCCAGACCCATGAGGTCAAGGTCGAAGACCTGTCCGCTGGCGGCTTGAGTTTTTACGCCAAGCAGCCGCTGAAGGTCGGTCAGGTACTGCGCGGGCGCTTGCAGTTCGTGGTCGACAACCTGGGCTTGTCGATGGACATCGAGTTTCAGATGCGCTCCTGCAACCCGAGCGATGGCCGTACCGGTGCGCAGTTCCAGAACCTCGAACCCCGTGACATCGCCACCCTGCGCCATATCATCACCAGCCACCTTTCGGGTGAACTGATCAGCGTCGGCGACGTGCTCAGCACCCTGCAGCGCGACAATTTCACCAAGGCGCGCAAACAGAAGGACGGCGGCTCTGGCCTGTCCGCTTTCGGCCGCCTCAAGGCAGTGACCGTGACCCTCGGGGTATTTGTCGTCGGTGTAGCCGCTTTCGGCTTCGTCGCCAAATCGCTGTACGGCATGTACTTCGTCAGCCACGCCGAAGCCGGCGTGGTCGCGGTGCCGACCACCAACATCACCATGCCGCGTGACGGCACCGTCAACAGCCTGGTCGAGCCCGGTGGCATGGTGGTCAAGGGCGCGCCGCTGGCAAGCTTCAGCACCAGCATGCTGGACATGCTCAAAGGCCACCTGGACGACTCGCAGCTGGAGCCGGCCAAGGTCGAGGAACTGTTCGGCAAGCAACTCTCCGGCACCCTCACCAGCCCATGCGATTGCGTAGTCGCCCGCCAGCTGGTGGACGATGGCCAGTATGCCGCCAAGGGCCAGCCGATCTTCCAGCTGATCCCGCGTACCAGCAACCCGATGGTCGAGGCACGCTTCAGCTACCGCCAGTTCGACGAAGTCAAGCCAGGTACCCGCGTCAACTTCCAGGTGGCAGGCGAAACCGAAGTGCGCACCGGCCAGATCGTCAGCAGCTCCAGCCTCGACAGCGAAAACCTGGCCTCCGACATCCGCGTGCAGATCAAACCAGACGGCGGCCTGCCTGCCGAGCTGGCCGGGCGCCCGGCATCGGTCAGCAGCGACCGTGGCCCTTCGCTCAACTGGCTGATCGACAAAGCCGTGGCCCGTGGGCTGTAAGAGGATCAAGCGATGATTCCCCACAAGAAAAGCGCAAGCCGGGGCCTCTGCGCCCTGGCCGCGGCGATCGCCTTGGCAGGCTGTGCGGGCCTGCCCGACCAGCGCCTGGCCAACGAAGCCCTCAAGCGCGGTGACACCGCGCTGGCCGAGCGCAACTACAAGGCCCTGGCTGACCTGGGCTACAGCGACGCACAAGTAGGCCTGGCCGACATCAAGGTCGCTACCCGCGACCCCTCGCAGCTCAAGGAAGCTGAGGCCACTTATCGCGCTGCGGCGGCAACCTCGCCACGCGCCCAGGCACGCCTCGGCCGCCTGCTGGTGGCCAAGCCCGACAGCACCCAGGCCGAACGCGAAGAAGCTCAGACCCTGCTCAAGCTCGCCGCCAAGCAGGGCCAAGGCAATACCCTGATCCCGCTGGCGATGCTTTACCTGACCTACCCGCAGAGTTTCCCCAACATCAATGCCCAGCAGCAGATCGACCAGTGGCGCGCTGCCGGCAACCCGGAAGCGGGCCTGGCCCAGGTGCTGCTGTATCGCACCCAGGGCACCTACGACCAGCACCTGGGTGAAGTCGAGAAGATCTGCAAGGCGGCGCTGAACACCAGCGACATCTGCTACGTCGAGCTGGCCACCGTGTACCAGAAACGCGGCCAGGCCGACCAGCAAGCCGCCCTGCTCGGCCAGCTCAAATCCGCTTATGCCCGCGGTGCGGTGCCTGCCACTCGGGTCGACAGCGTTGCCCGTGTACTGGCCGACCGTAGCCTGGGCCAGACCGACGAAAAAACCGCCAAAGCGCTGCTGGAACAGGTCGCCCCGGCCAATCCGGCTTCCTGGGTGAGCCTGGCGCAACTGGTCTACGACTTCCCGGAGCTGGGCGACACCGACCAGCTGATGGCCTACATCGACAAGGGCCGCGAAGCCGAACAGCCGCGTGCCGAACTGCTGCTCGGGCGCCTGTACTACGAAGGCAAGACCCTGCCAGCGGATGCCGAAAAGGCCGAACACCACCTGCAGGCAGCTGCCGAGGCCGGCGAAGTCAGCGCCCACTACTACCTTGGCCAGCTGTATCGCCGTGGCTACCTGGGCAACGTCGAGCCGCAAAAGGCCGTCGACCACCTGCTCAGCGCAGCCCGCGGTGGCCAGAACAGTGCCGACTATGCCCTTGCCCAGCTGTTCAGCGAAGGCCATGGCATTCGCCCACAACCTGGCAACGCCTGGGTATTCGCCCAGCTTTCGCAGGCCAACCCGACGCCGCAGTCCAGCGAACTGCTGCAGCAACTTGACCAGCAACTCACACCAGACCAGCGCAGCCAGGCACAGAGCCTGCTGGCGCAGGAAAAGCAAGCTCGCGGCAGCATGGCCCAAGGTAGCAATAGCACCCTGGCCCTCGAGGCCCTGCAAGAAGACGAAAAAGAAGTAGACGGTGAGGACTCGCTATGACGCTCAATCCCTTCGTGAAAGCCGGCATCGGCCTGAGCTTCGCCCTGCTGTGGTCCTGCCCGACCCTGGCCGACATGACCGCCCAGAAAAACTTCGGCCTGGATGTGAAGATCACCGGCCAGTCGGAAGACGATCGCGACCTGGGCACCCGCTCCGGTGGTGACGTCAACGGCCTGGGCCTTGACCTGCGCCCTTGGGTGTACGGCGAGCGCGGCAACTGGAGTGCCTACGCCATGGGCCAGGCCGTTGCCGCCACCGACACCATCGAAACCGACACCCTGCGCCAGAACGATGACGGCACCACCACCGACACCGGTGACGACAGCCGCCAACCCGACAAAAGCTACCTGGCCATGCGCGAGTTCTGGGTCGGCTACAGCGGCCTCACGGCTTACCCGGGCGAGCAGCTGCGCCTTGGTCGCCAACGCCTGCGCAGCGACGACGGCATGTGGCGCGACACCAACATCGAAGCGTTGAACTGGACCTTCGACACCACCTTGCTCAAGGCTGACCTGGGTGTGGCCCAACGCTTCAGCGAATACCGCACCGACCTGACCGAGCTGGCCCCGGAAGACGAAGACCGTACGCACGTATACGGTAACGTCGCCACGCAGTGGACTCCCGGCCACTGGGTTGGCCTGCGCGCCCACCACACCCATGACAGCGGCAGCCTGAAAAGCCCGGGCGAAACCATCGACGCACTGGACAAGACCCGCACCGGCGACCTCACCTGGCTGGGCCTGGAAGCCAACAGCGACGCCTACAACTGGCGCAACGACCACACCGTCAACTACTGGGGCAGCCTGACCTGGCTGACCGGTGATCGCGACAAGCTCAACAGCCAGCTGGTCGGTGACGACCAGGTCGTTGTCGGCAAGCAGAGCGGCGACGTCAACGCCTGGGCCACCGACCTGGGCATCCGCCTGCGCCTGGACCCGAACTGGCAAGTTGGCGCGGCCTATGCCCGCGGCAGCGGCGGTGGTGGCGACGACGGTTCGAGCAACTTCGAGCAGACCGGCCTTGAGAGCAACCGCTCCAACTTCACCGGTACCCGTTCGCGCGTGCACCGCTTCGGCGAGGCCTTCCGCGGCGAGCTGGGCAACCTGCAGGCGGCCACCCTGTTCGCCTCCTGGCAACTGCGCGAGGACTACGACGCCAGCTTCATCTACCACAAGTTCTGGCGTGTCGATGGCTCGCAAAACATTGGCTCCAGCGGTATCAACGCCGCGGTTAACGACAACGGCGTGAGCCGCCCGCTGGTCAACGGCGAGAAAGACTTGGGTCAGGAAATGGACGTGGTCGTCACCAAGTACTTCAAGCAGGGCCTGCTGCCTGCTTCGATGAGCCAGGCGATCGACGAGCCGTCCGCTCTGGTGCGCCTGCGTGCCGGTGTGTTCAAGCCCGGCGATGCCTATGGCAAGGAAGCGGACTCTTATATGCACCGCGCCTTCGTCGACGTGATCTGGCGCTTCTAAGGCCGGTAGAGGACCTGCAATGAACCTTCACCCGCACTTACGTCACAGCCTTCTGGCCAGCGCTTTGCTGCTGGCCACAGGCCTGGCCGTCGCCGCAGAACCTGCGGTGATTGCCAAGGAACTGCAGCAGGCCAAGACCTACACCGTGTCCAGCGCACCGACCGAGCCGCTGCACATGGACCCGCCCAAGCTGCCCGATCTGAGCGGTTACACCGCCGCCGCCGTGCAGAAGAAGATCGACCGCAGCCACAAGGGCAAGGTCAGCGTGCGCCGCATGCTGCAGGAAGAATCGCTCAAGGAATTCATCGGCGGCGACAACAAGGCTGCCGAGTGGGTACAACGCCAGCACGGCATCCCCCAGGCGATCTTTGTCGATGACGGCCATGTCGACCTGGTCGAACTGAGCAAGAAGGTGCCAAAGCAGTACCTCAGCGAAGTCGAGCCAGGTGTTTACCTGGCGCGCTTGCCGATCGTGGTCGGGCAGAAGGGCATCCTCGAGATCGACGGCAAGGTCAAGCAACTGCGCCTGTCCCAGGAGGGCGGCGCGTTCCTGGTCAATGACGGCAAACTGTTTGTCAGCGACACCCAGGTCACTGGCTGGCGCGAGAAGGACAACGGCCCGGCGACCTTCCGCTCGCCCAATGAATTCCGCCCGTTTCTGCTGTCGTGGGGCGGCACCGAGACGTACATCGTCAACACCAAGATGGCCAGTTTTGGCTACGCCAAGTCCAAGTCGTACGGTGTGAGCATCTCGCAGTACACCCCGAACATGGCCAAACGCATGGGCCGCCCGGAGCCCACCGGCTGGATCATCGGCTCGGAATTCAGCGACATGTGGTACGGGTTCTACTGCTACGAGACCCAGGACTTCGTGGTCAAGGACAGCACCTACCGCGACAACATCGTCTACGGGATCGACCCGCACGACCGTTCGCACCGCCTGATCATCGCCGGCAACACGGTTTATGGCACCAAGAAAAAGCACGGGATCATCGTCTCGCGTGAGGTCAACGACAGCTGGATCATCAACAACAAGAGCTACGACAACAAGCTCTCGGGTGTGGTGATCGACCGTAACAGCGTCAACAACCTGATCGCCTACAACGAGATCTACCGCAACCACACCGACGGCATCACCTTGTACGAAAGCGGTGACAACCTGATCTGGGGCAACAAGCTGATCAACAACCGTCGCCACGGCATCCGTGTGCGCAACAGCGTGAACATCCGGCTGTACGAAAACGTCGCCGTTGCCAACGGCCTGGTGGGTGTCTACGGGCACATCAAGGATCTGTCCGACACTGACCGTGACATCGCCCTCGACCCGTTCGACACCAAGGTCTCGCTGATCGTGGTCGGCGGTGAGCTGGCGGCCAACGGCTCGGGGCCTCTTTCGATCGACTCGCCGCTGTCGGTGGAGCTGTACAAAGTCTCCATGCTCGCCCCGCGCAAAGCCAACGGCATCAGCCTCAACGGCATCCTGGGTGAGCGCCAGGAAGAAATCCTCGACCTGCTGGTGCGCCAGCAGAAGGCCGTGCTGATCGACCCGGTCGAACGCCAGACCGAAATGATCGATTAAGGAAGCCCAGACCATGACCCCACATTTGATGAAACTGCTGGGCCTGTCCGCCGCCCTCCTGGCCATCAGCCAGGGCGTGCGCGCCGACGAGGTCAAGGCGCCGACCTTCACTGCCGAGCCTTGCTGCCAGCTGTGCCCCGAGGCACACGACGCCAGCCGCTACACCACACGCTACCAGCAGAACTTCACCACGCTGGTACAAGCCAAGGGCGACTGGCTGTTCCGTACCCGCGAAGACCTGCGTACCGAGTTCAGCACCACACCTGCAGGCTACAAGCGCCTGCAGCAAGTGCACGACGCGTTCAAGAAGCGTGGCGTGGAACTGGTGGTGGTGTACCAGCCAACCCGAGGCCTGGTGAACCGCAACATGCTCAACCCGGCCGAGAAAGCTGCCTTCGACTACCAGAAGGCCCTGGGCAACTACCAGGCCATGCTCAAGCGATTCGCCAGCATGGGCTACAACGTGCCGGACCTGTCGCCGCTGACCAACGAACAGTTGGCGGCCGCCGAGCAGGGCAAGGACTTCTACTTCCGTGGTGACCAGCACTGGACACCTTACGGTGCTGAGCGTGCAGCCAAGATCGTGGCCGACACCGTCCACAAGATGCCGGCCTTCGAAGGTATCCCGCGCAAGGAATTCGAGACCCACAAGTCCGGGCGCATGGGCAAGACCGGCACCCTGCACAACGTTGCCGGGCAGCTGTGCGGCACCAGCTACGCCGTACAGTACATGGACCAGTTCGCCACCGAACCGAAAGGCGCCAGCGGCGGCGACGATCTGTTCGGTGACAGCGGTAACGCCCAGATCACCTTGGTCGGCACCAGCCACAGCGGCAAGAACTACAACTTCTCGGGCTTCCTCGAGCAGTACATCGGTGCCGACGTGCTCAACGTCGCCTTCCCTGGCGGCGGCCTGGAAGGCTCGATGATCGAGTACCTGGGCAGTGAGGAATTCCAGAACAATCCACCGAAGATCCTCATCTGGGAATTCTCGCCGCTGTATCGCCTGGACCAGGAAACCATCTGGCGGCAGATCCTCGGTCTGCTCGACGATGGCTGTGACGCGCGCCCGGCGCTGATGAGCGCCAGCAGCACCCTCAAGCCCGGCAAGAACGAGCTGATGGTCAACGGCAAGGGCGGCGTGATCAAAGACCTGATCAACCGCAACCTGCAGATGGACATCAAGTTCGAAGACCCTTCGGTGAAGGTGCTGCAAGCCACCCTCTGGTACCTCAATGGGCGCCACGAGGACATCAAGATCGAGAAGCCGGAAACCTCCGACACCAATGGCCGCTTCGTCTTCCAGATGCGTGAAGACGAGGACTGGGCCAGCCAGAACCTGCTGGCCCTGGAAGTCCAGGGGCCAGAAAGCGGCACCCAGAAGGTCGAGGCCAAGCTCTGCAAACGCAACAACTACGCCGTGCCCGCGCAAACCGCGCAGGCCGGCCAGTGAGGCGACCATGACTGCATTCAAGCGAATCTTCAGCCCCGCCCTGCTCGTTCTGGCCCTGTACGGAGGTGCCGCGCATGCCGCGCTGGTACCCCCCCAGGGTTATTACGAGGGGATTGAAAAAATCAAGACCAGCGACGGCAACTTCCGCTGCGAATCGGCGCCCAAACCTTTCACCGGCGCACTGCAATTCCGCAGCAAGTACGAAGGCTCGGACAAGGCTCGGGCGACCCTGAACCGGGACTCGGAACAAGCCTTCCGCGACTCCACCAAAGACATCACAACCCTTGAGCGTGGTGTCGCCAAGATGGTCAACCAGTACATGCGTGACGGCCGTCCGGCGCAGCTGGACTGCACCCTGACCTGGCTGGGTACATGGGCGCGCGCTGATGCGTTGATGTCCACCAACTACAACCACACCGGCAAGTCCATGCGCAAATGGGCGCTGGGCAGCATGAGCGGCTCGTGGCTGCGCCTGAAGTTCTCCAACTCGCAACCATTGGCCGCACACCAGGCCGAGGCCGAGCTCATCGAGAAGTGGTTCGCCCGCCTCGCCGAGCAGACCGTACGCGACTGGAGCAACCTGCCGCTGGAGAAGATCAACAACCACAGCTACTGGGCGGCCTGGTCGGTGATGGCTACCGCCGTGGCCACCGACCGCCGTGACCTGTTCGACTGGGCGGTGAAGGAATACAAGGTCGGCGCCAACCAGATCGACGACCAAGGCTTCCTGCCCAACGAAATCAAACGCAAGCAGCGTGCCCTGGCATATCACAACTACGCCCTGCCACCACTGGCGATGATCGCAAGCTTTGCCAAGGCCAACGGCGTGGACCTGCGCAGCGAAAACAACTTTGCCCTGCAGCGCCTGGGCGAAGGCGTGCTGTACGGCGCCCGCGATCCGCGCCACTTCGCCGAGCGCGCGGGTGAGAAACAGGACATGAAGGACCTCAAGGTCGACGGCAAGTACGCATGGCTCGAGCCTTGGTGCGCGCTGTACCAGTGCGTGGGCGACACGCTTGAGCGCAAACACCGGATGCAGCCGTTCGACAGCTTCCGGCTCGGCGGCAACCTGACCCGGGTCTATGACCCGAGCGCGCAATCCAAGAAATAAGCGTTGCCTGAATGGGGGCCGCTTTGCGGCCCATCGCGACGCAAGGCCGCTCCTACAAGGACGGCGCTGAATCTGTAGGAGCGGCCTTGCGTCGCGAAACGAGGGCCAAGCCCTCGCCAGCGGTATTGAAGCAACAAAGGTTTCCTCCAGTTTCTCACTGGGGGGTTTGGGGGGCGCTTTGCCCTGGATGCTGTGAACAATTTAGGAGAACCGGGATGGTCTTCTCGTCCAACGTGTTCCTGTTCCTGTTCTTGCCGATATTCCTCGGCCTGTACTACCTGAGCGGGCAACGCTATCGCAACCTGCTGCTGCTGGTCGCCAGCTACATCTTCTACGCCTGGTGGCGGGTGGACTTCCTCGCCCTGTTCGCCGGTGTCACCCTGTGGAACTACTGGATCGGCCTGAAAGTCGGCGCCGCTGGCGTGCGCACCAAGCCTGCACAGCGTTGGCTGCTGCTGGGCGTAGGCGTGGACCTGGCGATCCTCGGCTACTTCAAGTACGCCAACTTCGGCGTCGACAGCCTCAACGCGATCATCAGCTCGTTCGGCCTTGAGCCCTTCATCCTCACCCATGTGCTGCTGCCGATCGGTATCTCGTTCTACATCTTCGAATCGATCAGCTACATCATCGACGTGTACCGCGGCGATACCCCGGCCACCCGCAACCTGATCGACTTCGCGGCGTTCGTGGCGATATTCCCGCACCTGATCGCCGGCCCCGTGCTGCGTTTCAAGGACCTGGTCGACCAGTTCAACAACCGCACCCACACCCTGGACAAGTTCTCCGAAGGCTGCACCCGCTTCATGCAGGGCTTCATCAAGAAAGTGTTCATCGCCGATACCCTGGCGGTGGTCGCCGACCATTGCTTCGCCCTGCAGAACCCTACCACCGGTGACGCCTGGCTGGGCGCTCTGGCCTACACCGCGCAGCTGTACTTCGACTTCTCCGGCTATAGCGACATGGCCATCGGCCTGGGGCTGATGATGGGCTTCCGCTTCATGGAGAACTTCAAGCAGCCTTACATCAGCCAGTCGATAACCGAGTTCTGGCGCCGCTGGCACATCAGCCTGTCGACCTGGCTGCGCGACTACCTGTACATCACCCTGGGCGGCAACCGCAAAGGCACCTTCAACACCTACCGCAACCTGTTCCTGACCATGCTGCTGGGCGGGCTGTGGCACGGCGCCAACTTCACCTACATCATCTGGGGCGCCTGGCACGGCATGTGGCTGGCAATCGAGCGCGCACTGGGCCTGGACACCAACCCGCAGCGCTTCAACCCGGTCAAGTGGGCGTTCACCTTCCTGCTGGTGGTGGTCGGCTGGGTGATCTTCCGCGCCGAAAACCTCGAAGTGGCCGGCCGCATGTACGGCGCCATGTTCAGCTTCGGCGAGTGGCAGCTGTCCGAACTCAACCGCGCCCAGCTCACCGGGCTGCAGGTGGCGACGCTGGTCATCGCCTACATCACCCTGGCGTTCTTCGGCCTGCGTGATTTCTACCGCAATGCCACCCCGCCGGCAGCCATGCGCACTCCGGCACAGGTCAATGCCGACGGCTCGCTGGGCCTGGACTGGACCCGGGTGATGACCCGCGCCCTGATCCTGCTGCTGTTCGTGGCCTCGATCCTCAAGCTTTCGGCGCAGAGCTACTCGCCGTTCCTTTACTTCCAGTTCTGAGGTTGATGACCATGACCCGGACATTACGCATCACCTATTCCCTGTCGTTCATCGGCCTGCTGGTAGGCATGGGCGCCTGGTCCACCGGTGGCCTGCAAAGCTTCCAGCGCACCGAACAGATGACCGTGCTCAACGGCAAGCTGGCCAAGGCCGCCGAGACGCACTACGACGACGAGTTCCCGATCAAGCGCCTGGGCACCAACCTCTGGGCCGCGCTGGATTACAAGCTGTTCAACGAAGGCCGCCCGGGCGTGGTGCTGGGCCGTGACCAGTGGCTGTTCAGCGACGAAGAGTTCAAACCGACTGCCGGTGCCGACCAGCTCATGCAGGAAAACCTGGCGCTGATCCGCGGTGTGCGCGACACCCTGCAACAGCACGGCAGCCAGCTGGTGCTGGCGATCGTGCCGGCCAAAGCGCGGGTCTACTCGGAGTATCTGGGCAAGGAGACGCCAGCCAGCCTGCATGACGACCTGTACAACCAGTTCCATGCCCAGGTCCGTCAGGCCAACGTGTTCGCCCCTGACCTGATGGCCCCGATGGAACAGGCCAAGGCCCGCGGCCAAGTATTCCTGCGTACAGATACCCACTGGACACCGATGGGCGCTGAAGTCGCCGCACAGGCAGTGGCCGAGGCGGTCAACCGCCAGAGCCTGCTCAATGGCGACCCACAGACGTTCATCACCGAGGCTGGCAGCACTGCCCCGTACAAGGGCGACCTGACCAACTTCCTGCCACTGGACCCGCTGTTCAGCAACCTGCTGCCCAACCCGGACACCCTGCAGCAACGCAGCACGCGCCCGGTCGAGGCAGAAGGTGATGCGGGCGATGCCCTGTTCGCCGACAGCCAGATCCCAGTCGCCCTGGTCGGCACCAGCTACAGCGCCAACCCGCACTGGAACTTCCTCGGCGCGCTGCAGCAGGCCCTGCACAGCGATGTCGCCAACTATGCCGAAGACGGCCACGGCCCGCTGCTGCCAATGCTCAAGTACCTGCAAAGCGATGCCTTCAAGAACGCCGCGCCACAGGTTGTGGTGTGGGAATTCCCCGAACGTTATCTGCCAATGAAAAACGACCTCAGCAGCTTCGATCCACAGTGGATCGCGCAACTGAAGAACACCCGCAAATCCGAAGAAAACCTGGCCCTGTCGTCCAACCGGACGGACCACTGATAGATAGAGAGGAACACGCACATGACTACCAAGACTTCCATTGCCAAAGCCCTCACCCTCGCAGCAGGCCTGTCGTTGGCTTCGATGCAGGCATTCGCCGGCGCCGACGCTGCCCTGTATGGCCCCACCGCACCGAAAGGCTCGACCTTCGTGCGCCTGTACAACGCCTCGCCTGCACCGGCTGCCGCCAGCGTCGGCAACACCCAGATCAAACAGGTCGGCGCCCAGGCCAGCAGCGACTTCAGCTTCCTCCCGGGCGGTGACTACACCGCGCAGGTCGCAGGCAAGAGCGTCCCGGTCAAGCTGGCCGCAGACAAGTACTACACCCTGGTCAACAACGGCAGCGGCAACCCGCAGCTGATTGAAGAACCGCCTTTCAAGAACAAGCAGAAAGCCCTGGTACGTGTGCAGAACCTGAGCGACCAGCCGTTGGCCCTGAAGACCGCCGATGGCAAGACCGAGGTGGTTACTCCGGTGGCTGCCAAAGGCCGTGGCGAGCGTGAGATCAACCCGGTCAAGGTGAACCTGGCTCTGTTTGCAGGAGACAAGAAAGTCAGCGACGTCAAACCCGTCGCCCTGGAGCGCGGCGAAGCCGCCGTGCTGTACGTCACCGGCTCCGGCAGCAGCCTGTCGCCGGTCTGGGTCACCCGCCCAGTGTCCACCAACTGATCCTCTGCCTCATTAACGACCTTATTGGAGAAACAACATGATCCCGGTAATTCTTTCTGGTGGTAGCGGTTCGCGTCTGTGGCCTTTGTCGCGCAAGCAGTTCCCCAAGCAGTTCCTCGCCCTGACCGGTGAGCACACGCTGTTCCAGCAAACCCTCGAGCGCCTGGTGTTCGAAGGCATGGATGCACCGATCGTGGTCTGCAACAAGGACCACAAGTTCATCGTCCAGGAACAGCTCGCAGCGCTGAAACTGCAAACCCAGGGCATCCTGATGGAACCCTTCGGCCGCAACACGGCCCCTGCGGTAGCGATGGCCGCCATGAAGCTGGCCAACGAGGGGCGCGATGACTTGATGCTGGTGCTTCCGGCCGACCACGTGATCGACGACCAGAAAGCCCTGCAGCGTGCCCTGGCCCTGGCTACCGTAGCCGCCGAGCGTGGCGAAATGGTGCTGTTCGGCGTACCGGCGACCAGGCCCGAGACAGGCTATGGCTACATCCGCTCCAGCCAGGACGCCCTGCTGCCCGAAGGCGTGGCCCGGGTGGCGCAGTTCGTCGAAAAACCCGACGAAAAGCGCGCCGCCGAATTCGTCCAGTCCGGAGGCTACTTCTGGAACAGCGGCATGTTCCTGTTCCGCGCCAGCCGCTTCCTTGAAGAGCTGAAAAAGCACGACCCTGACATCTATGACACCTGCGTGCTGGCCCTGGAGCGCAGCGACGAAACAGATGATGTGCTGAGCATCGACGAAGCGACATTCGCCTGCTGCCCGGACAACTCCATCGACTATGCGGTGATGGAAAAGACCCAGCGCGCCTGCGTGGTACCGATGTCGGCTGGCTGGAGCGACGTCGGCTGCTGGTCGTCGCTGTGGGAAGTGCATGACAAGGACGCCAATGGCAACGTCACCAAGGGTGATGTGGTGGTGCAGGACAGCCGCAATTGCATGATCCATGGCAATGGCAAGCTGGTGTCGGTGATCGGCCTGGAAAATATCGTCGTGGTCGAGACCAAGGACGCGATGATGATCGCCCACAAGGACAAGGTCCAGGGCGTCAAGCAGATGGTCAAGACCCTCGACGAGCAAGGCCGTAGCGAAACCCAGAACCATCTCGAAGTGTACCGCCCGTGGGGCTCTTACGATTCGGTGGACATGGGCGGCCGCTTCCAGGTCAAGCACATCACCGTCAAGCCGGGCGCCAGCCTGTCGCTGCAGATGCACCACCACCGGGCCGAGCACTGGATCGTGGTATCGGGCACCGCCGAAGTGACGTGCGATGAAAACGTGTTCCTGCTCACCGAAAACCAGTCGACCTACATCCCGATCGCTTCGGTCCACCGCCTGCGCAACCCGGGCAAGATCCCGCTGGAGATCATCGAAGTGCAGTCCGGCAGTTACCTGGGCGAGGATGATATCGAGCGCTTCGAAGATGTGTATGGGCGCACGTCCACTCCCGTCGAACGGGGCGTATCGGTGAAGACCATCGCGCAGTAAGCGGCAAGCGGCAAGCTACAGCGGGTCGACGGTGTGCCTACAGATGTGGGGCCACCGCCGACCCGCTTTTCTCTTGCCGCTTGCAGCTTGGAGCTGGCAGCTCCAAGATGTCCGAAGACTCGAACGGGACTCGGACCACATGATCATCGGCGCCTTCCTCATCCTCACCTGGCTGGTACTGCTCCTGCGTTACCCGGCCAAGGCCTTGCCGATCTCGCTAGCCGCTGTCTGCGGCCTCGGGCTGGTCGCGCTGTTCGTCGTCTGGCAGGACACACGCGAAGCTTCGCAACTGGCACGTCTTGACCTGCGCCTGACCTACGCCCCGGATCAATGCCCCGCCGACCGTGCCTTAAAGGTACAGATGAAAAACGGCAACAAGGCTCCGCTGACCGAACTGCGCTGGCGGGTCGGTGCCTATGCCCCGGGCGATACCATCAACCTGGCCGAAAACACCTACAGCGCACCGCGTTATCGTGGGCCGGGTGAACTGCAGCCTGGGGCCGAGTGGACCGACTGCCTGCCACTGCCGCCACTGCGCGCTGGCTACCGGCCGCAGACACTGGAGTTTCGTGCCGAGCATCTACAGGGTACATTCGCCAACTGATACGGTGCCTGATCTGGCCCTATCGCCGGCAAGCCGGCTCCCAAAGGCTCACCGCTGCCGGCAGATTCGGGGTACCTCTGGGAGCTGGCTTGCCGGCGATGGGGCCAGCCCAGCCTATACATAACTTATTCTGAGCACAGGCCTGCCCAATGCCCACCGTCCTGATCACCGGTTGTTCCAGCGGCATCGGCCGCGCCCTGGCCGAAGCCTTTCGCGATGCCGGCCACGACGTTTGGGCCACCGCCCGTAAAGCCGAAGACGTTGAACACCTGGCCGGCGCCGGTTTCACCGCCCGGCAGCTTGACGTCAACGACCCCGAGGGCCTGAAGCACCTGGCCGAGGAGCTGGAAGCACGCCACGGCCGGCTCGACATCCTGGTCAACAACGCTGGCTACGGTGCCATGGGCCCCCTGCTGGATGGCGGCGTGGACGCCATGCGCCAGCAGTTCGAAACCAATGTGTTCGCCGTGATCGGGGTAACCGGTGCAGTGTTCCCGCTGCTGCGCCGTGCGCGTGGGCTGGTGGTCAACATCGGCAGTGTATCGGGCGTAATGGTCACGCCGTTCGCGGGCGCCTACTGCGCCTCCAAGGCTGCCGTGCATGCACTGAGCGACGCCCTGCGCCTGGAGCTGGCGCCTTTCGGCATTCAGGTGATGGAAGTGCAACCGGGAGCGATCGCCTCACAATTCGCCAGCAATGCGCAGCGCCAGGCCGATCAGGTGGTAGCGGCGCAGTCGCCGTGGTGGCCGCTGCGCGAGCATATCCAGGCGCGAGCCCGCGCCTCGCAAGACCGGCCCACATCCGCGGCGCAATTTGCCCAAGGGCTGCTGGCGGCCACGCGCAAATCACCTGTGCCAGCAGTGGTGCGGCTGGGCAATGGCAGTACGGCGTTGCCGCTACTGGCACGCTGGCTGCCACGGCGGTTACTGGACTGGGTACTGCGCAAACGCTTCGGGCTGCTGCGACCGCTCTGATTCACCGCGCAGGTGGATCACCTGCCCCCACTTGCGCTCGGCCATGCCGCGGGCGTAATGACGCTGCAGGCGCCGGGCAACGTCCTGCGTGCCGTTGTTGACCAGGATATCGGTGTGCGGCACCTGCTGGAGCAAGGCCTGCACACCCTGTTCGGTGCCCAGGTCAGCGGCAACGCCAATGATCCGTGCCTTGGGCAAGCGCTCACGTATCGCTTTCAGCGCAGCGTCGACCAACGCCTGGGTGCGGTCGTTGAGCACGACCTCGGCGCCGGCGGCGGCAAGGTCGATGGCGGTAGACAGGCCCTGCCCTGCCATGGAACCACTGATGAGTGCGCGCTTTCCATTGAGGGAGAGGTGCATGGCTGCCTCCGCTTGATCACACCTTTGTCGTCGGCTGCCCGTCGAACGCCTGCCAGCCACCACCCAAAGCCTTGTACAGCCCGACCAATGCCTGCGATACCGCCGCCGAACTGTCGATCCACTGCTCTTCGCTGGCCAGCAACGCACTCTGCACGGTCAGCACGTTGAGAAAGTCCACTGCGCCTTCCACGTACTGACGCTGGGCGGTTTCCAGGGCGATGCGGTTTTGCCGCACCGCTTCGGCCAAATGATCACGGCGCAGCTGGCTGGCGTTGTACAGGCGCAGCACATCGTCGATCTCGTGCCAGGCACCGAGCACCACCTTGCGGTAGTTGAGCGCCGCCTCCTGCTGCTGCGCCTCGCGCAGCGCCAGGGTACCCTTGAGCCGGCCACCCTCGAAGATCGGCAATGACAGCTGTGGGCCGAAGGCAAAGCGGCGCGAGTCCCAAGCGCCGAAATCCGACAGTTGCATGGCCTGGAAGCCGACGCTGCCGGACAGCCGGATGCTGGGGTAGAAATCCGCCTTGGCCACGCCAATGCTGGCAGTGGCCGCATGCAGCCGTGCCTCGGCCTGGCGGATGTCCGGACGGCGCTCGGCCAGCTCGGATGGCAAGCCGATCGCAAATTGCTGCTGCGGCGCGGGCAACTCCCCGCCCTCAAGCAACTGTGCCTGCAAACTGCGTGGCGGCTCGGCCGCCAGCAGGCTGAGCGCGTTTATCAGGTCGTCGCGCCGGGCCTCCAGGCTCGGCAGACGGGCCTCGATCGAGGCAACCTGGGCACTGGCCTGGGCCACGTCGAGCCGGGTGGCGACACCCTCGGCCTGGCGGTCCTGGGACAGCTTCAGGCTGTGCCGGGCGACCTTCAGGTTGTCGCGCGTGACATCGAGCGTGTGCTGCACGGCACGCAACTGGATGTAGTTGCCTGCGGTTTCCGACAACAGCGCCAAGAGCACGCCGCGCCGGTCATTCTCGGCCACTTCCACCGTGGCGTCGGCAGCCTCCACCTGCCGGCGCACCCGGCCCCAGAGGTCCAGCTCCCAACCGGCGACCAGGTCGCCCTGCCACAGGTTGAACGCCGACTTGCCTGCCTTGCCGGACGGGTCGCTGAGGCCTTCGGCACTATTACGGGCGCGGCTGTAGCCGCCATCCACATCGACCGACGGCGCCTGGTCGGCAGCCACCGTACTGCGCAAGGCGCGGCTTTGCAGCAGCCGCGCACTGGCGATCTGCAGGTCGAGGTTACGCTCGGCCACCTGCTGGATCAGCGCACTCAGGCGCGCATCGTGGAAGGTCTCCCACCAACGCAGTTCAAGCGCTTCTGCCTGCGGCTGGCTGGGTGCAGCTTGGCCCTGCAGCGGTGCCCATTGCTGCGGGGCCTGGCTGGCCGGGCGCTTGAAGTCGGGGCCCAGGGTGCAGCCGGCCATCAGCACGGCTAGCAGCAAGGGGCTCAAGCGTAATGCCGGTTTCATCGTGTACTCACCTCTTTGCCACTGAACGTGTCACCACGGGTGTCGATGGTCGCTTCTACCGACATGCCCACACGCAGGCGCGCAAGCAACGGCTGGCCGTCATCGAAGACGATTTTCACCGGGATGCGCTGCACGACCTTGGTGAAGTTGCCGGTGGCGTTGTCGGGCTTTACTGCGGCGAAGGTCACGCCAGTGGCAGGCGCAATGCTTTGGACATGGCCCTTGAGGGTTTCACCGGAAAAGGTATCGACGCTGATACTGACAGGCTGCCCCGGCTGCACATGGGTCAGCTGGGTTTCCTGGAAATTGCCGACCACATAGGCATGCTGCAAGGGCACCACCGACAGCAGCCGCGCGCCCGGGTTGACGAAGGCGCCAACGCGCAGGGCACGCTCACCGACCATGCCATCCACCGGGGCGGTAATGCGCGTGTAGGACAGGTCCAGCTGAGCTTTCTCAAGGCCCGCTTCGGCACGCTTCAACTGCCCATCGGCGCTGGCTACCTGAGCGCTGAGGATGTCCACCTGCTTGCGCGCGGCAACCAATGCAGCCTGGGTATTGGCCAGCCGTGCACGGGCCTGGTCAACCCGGCTACGCGCCTGTTGGGCATTCTGCACGGTGCCGGCGCCCTGCTGGGCGAGACGGCTGTAGCGGTTGACCTCGTGATCGGCGAACGATGCTTCGGCCTGCGCCGCCTTCACCGCCGCCTCAGCCTGGGCAATCAATGCCGCCTGGCGTTCCAGGGTGGCACGGGCATCGGCGCTTTGCGCCTGGGCCACCAGCAACTGGGCCTGCGCGGCATCCAGGGCGGCCTGGTAGTCCCGCGCATCGATGGTCGCCAGCAACTGGCCGGCCTGCACCTGCTGGTTGTCTTCGACCAGCACTTGCTTGACGAAGCCGGCCACCTTGGGCGCCACTACGGTGTAATCGGCGATCACGTAGGCGTCGTTGGTGCTTTGCCGGTGGTCACTGCCGAGCAGCCAGGGGCCGACGATACCCGCCAGCACGGCCACGGCGAGTACCGAGCCGATCACGATTGTCTTGCGCTTGTTGGTCATTTTCAGCGGTCTCGAATTCATCCGGGTTCAGGCCACCGCGCGCGGTGGGTAGACCCGGGTAGGCACGAAAGGAATCAGGCAGATCAGCGCCACGGCGATACCGGCCATGACCAGGTAAAGGTCGGCCGAAGTGAGCACCAGCGCCTGGTCATGGATACGCTTGGCAAGGCCCGCAGCGTGGTCATCGATCAGCGGGGCGTTGCCCAGGCTGTCCACCAGGTGGTTGGAATGAAAGTGTCGGCGCAGCGTGCCGAGGGCATCCAGCAGGCCACCGGCGATCACTGCGGCGAGCCCCTTGACGGTGTTGAACCAGCTGGAGGCGAATGGGCCTTCCTGCGGGCTCATGCCATTGGTGGAGAGCATCAGCAGCGGCAGTACTGCCATCGGTTGGCCGAACACCTGAAGCAGGTAAAAAGGGTAGAAATCACCGCGGATCCACTCGGAGGTCAGCAGGCTGCTACCGATGCACGACAGCGCCAGCATCGCCAGCCCCGTGGCCAGCACCCAGCGGCAGTCCACCGCGCGCAGGTTGCACAGTGCCGCCGTCAATGGCAGTGCAATCAGTTGCGGCATGGCCACCAGCATCATCAGCGGGCTGGTTTGCGCCGGGCGATACCCTTGGATTTGCGCAAGGTAGGCAGAGGGAATGCTGCCCACACCGGAAAGCACCACCAACACGCCGGCCAGGGTGACCAGCGCGAAGCTCAGGTTGCGGCGCGACAGCATGCGCAACTGGAAAAACGGCAGCGGCTCGGACCATTCGTTGTACAGGAACAGCACCAGCAACAGCACGCCCCCGCCCAGCAGCCAGCAGATCAGCGGCGAATCGAGCCATCCCCAGCGGTCCCCAAGCGACAGGCCCAGGACGATGCAGCTGATGGCCGGCAGGCCCAGCAACACGCCGCGCCAGTCGAACTGCTTGAAGCGCTCCAGACGCAGCGGGTCCTGCGGTAAGCCCCAGCCGACACAGAACATGGCCAGGGCCGAGGGCAGAATGATCTGCCAGAACGCCCACTGCCAACCGACGTATTCGGTCCACAACCCGGCCAGCGGCGTGCCGAGGTTGGGCCCGAAGGTGGCCGTCAGGGCATAGCAGGCCAGGCCGTAGACCTTGATGCCCGGCGGCAGAAAACGCAGCGCCACGCTCATGAGCATCGGTGGCAAGGCGCCCGCTGCAAAGCCCTGAAGGATGCGCAGCAGCATGAGGCTGTGCAGGTTGGGGGCCAAGGGCTGCAGCAATCCCAGCAGCGCAAACAGCCCGACCGCGCTCATGGTGAAGCGGCGCAAGGAGAAGGTAGTGGCCAGCCACGGCGCGAAGGCCATGGCCGAAACCGATGCGGCGCTGTACACCGCCAGCAGCCAGGCGCCCTCGTCGGCGCCGATACCCATGGCCCCGCGGATATCGGCCAGGGAAATCTTGGTCACCGACTCGTTGAGGCCGGCGCACAGCACGGCCAGCAACACGCCGAACAGCCCGACCACCACGCGCAGGCCGAACGCCGACTGCACGGGCGCAGCCGGCGCAGGGGCGGCGGCGATCGCGGTGGCAGGGGCGGACAGAGAACTCATGGGTAGACAACTCCAGCAACAATTTTATGGCTGGGGCAAGTCTAAGAAAGTCGAATGCTTACGAAAACTGACTTATCGGAAGTTTTATATTGCGTATGACGCAATCCGCTTCAGCCGCAATCGGACGAAGCGGGGTTACGGATCAACACTGCAACAGGCTTTCAGGATCTGCCGCAACCAGCGGTGTGCCGGATCGTTGTGATAACGCGGGTGCCAGGCCTGCAGCACGGTTACCCGCTCCAGCGGCACGGGAATCTCGAACGAGCGCAACGGCAAACCGAGCTTGTGCACACTGTTGAGGATATTGGCGGGCATCGGCAGTATCAGGTCCGAATCCGGCAGCGAGAACAACGCTGAGTGGAAACTCGGTGTAATCAGCGCTACGCGCCGCTGCACCTTGAAGTTGGCCAGTTCGACGTCAATCGGCCCATTGGCGCGGCCACGCCGGGAAACGCTGATCTGTGGATAACTGGCAAAGCTCTGCGGTGTGATCGGCTGGTCGAAGATCGGATGGTCGCGCCGCGCCAAACCCACGTAGTAGGTCTGGAAAAGGCTCTGCACCTTGATCTCCGGGCCCAGGTCGACGGTCGAGCTGATGATCAGGTCGGTGCGCCCGTCGCGCAGCACGCTATCGTCATCACCGCCGGGGCTCTCGGGCACGAAGCGCAGTACCGTGCGCGGGGCCTGCTCATGCATGCGGCGCAACAGCAGGGCGCCATACAGGGCAATGAACAGGTCATTGGTGCGGATGTTGAAGGCTCGGTCGAGCTTGGGCAAATCTACCTCTCCAGCACTGCGGAACACCTCACCGGCCTGCTCCACCAGCGCCGCCACCTGCTCGCGCAGCGCCAGCGCCCGAGGCGTCGGTACCAGGCCACGACCCGCGCGTACCAGGATCGGGTCGCCCAAGGCATCGCGGATACGCCCAAGGGTCCGGCTCATCGCCGCCGGGCTGAGGTTCATGCGCTGGGCCGCGCCAACCACGCTGCCTTCATCGAGCAGGGCGTCGAGGGCGACGAGCAGGTTCATGTCCGGGAGTGGCATGGCCGATTTCCGTGGCAGTTGTGGGAAAGCGATGTTAACAGGTCGCATGATTGCACCAGACGCAATGCGTTCGTGCGTGGTGGAACATTTATCTCGAGGGCGAGATGGGCCATAAATGATGCAGTGGCTGCACCGGCCCTATCGCCGGCAAGCCGGCTCCTACAGGTGCCCCACTGCCCTGCGATCGGTGCATTACTTGTGGGCCGGCTTGCCGGCGATGGGGCGGTACAGGCAACCGACCAGCCAGTTTTTCAGCAAGGAACCTCCATGCCCAGCCCCGTCCTGATTGCCATCGACGCGTCCCCTGCCTCGACCGCCCTGCTCACCCTCGCCCGCCGCTACTGCCGGCCCGACGAACACGAACTGCACGTACTGCTGGCCATCGACTCGACTTTCGCGGTGCACGACAAGCCTGCGCCCTACACCGCCGAGGAACTGGAGCAATACCCTGCCGCCTGTGAGGAACAACGCCTGGGCGACCGCGCCGTGGCCGAGGCCGTTGCATTGCTAAAGCAGGCCGGCTTCACCAGCCACGGCTGCATGGTCGCCGGGCAACCGGTCGAGGCCATTGTCGCCAAGGCACGGGAACTGCAATGCGAGCTGATCATCATGGGCCACCGGCACCTGTCACGGCTGGGGCGGATGCTCGACCCGTCGATCAGCGCGAAGGTGATTGACCGTGTCGAAATACCGGTAATGGTAGGCCCGGCCTAGGGTTTGATTGAACGTGGTTTAGCTAGCCCGCTCCACCCTCGCTCGGTTTCACCACCACCGTACACGTCGTCCCCGCCGCCAGCAGAAACCCGTCCGGCACTTCATCAATGTGAATCCGCACCGGCACGCGCTGGGCCAGGCGCACCCAGTTGAAGGTCGGGTTCACGTCGGCAATAAGCTCGCGGCTCTGCGGGTTGTCGCGGTCGTAGATACCGCGGGCGATGCTCTGCACGTGGCCCTTGAGCCGTTCGCCGCTCATCATCTGCAGCTCAGCCTGGTCACCCACCTTCACGTGCGGCAGCTTGGTTTCCTCAAAGAAGCCGTAAACCCAGAACGAGTTTTCATCGACCACTGCCATCACCGCCTCACCGGTACGCGCATAGTCACCCTTGTGGATATTCAGGTTGGTTACGTAACCATCGACCGTGGCAACGATACGGGTGCGCTTGAGGTTCAGCTCGGCCGCTGCCAGTGCTGCCTGGGCCTGTTGATAGTCGGCCAGGGCGGCATTGGCGATGTTGCTGGCGTCGTCGCGGTTTTCCTTGGAGATCACCAGGTTGTCCATGTCGGCACGGCGGCGGGCGTTGACCTTGCGCATCTCCCAGGTGGCCTTGCGCGAGGCGACCAACGCCTTGGCCTGGTCGACAGCCAGCTGGTAGTGCTCGGGGTCGACCCGGATCAGCAGGTCGCCCTTCTTCACCCGCTGGTTATCCTTGACCGGTACGTCCACCACATAACCGGGCACGTCGGCGGCCACATTGATGATGTCGGCCCGCACGCGCCCGTCACGGGTCCAGGGCGTAGTCATGTAGTGCAGCCACAACTGGCGACCGATCACCACGGCCATGGTCAGCACCAGCAAGGTAGCAAACAGGCTGAAGAACTTTTTCATCGAAGGATTCTCACCAGTAGAGCGACAGCGCCAGGGCGCCGAACAGGCAGACGAACAGGCTCAGACGCAACAGCGCCGGATGCCAGAAGAAGCGGTAGCCATCATGGCTGGCAATGAAGCGGTCCAGGCCCCAGGCCAGGCCCAGGGCGAACAGGAACATCAAGGTCATGGTGGGCATGTACACGCCATGGAAGGCGATCTCACGGGGCATGATTTCACGGAACATCGTGCAATCCTTTCGTCGTAGCCAACGGCGACTGTGGGTCGAGCAGGGAGGAACGGATGAAGTGCAGGTAGCTCTGCGCGCGGCGCAGCACCGAGGTATCGAAGTGCCGGGCGAAGGGTTCGTCGGTGGCCTGCACGCGGCTGATGGCGTGGTCCACCGCCACCAGCGCGCGCTCGTGGTTGCTGGCGCTGGGCTGCAGGAACAGCCGCGCCAGAGCCCGGCCCATGACACGGATGGCCTGTCGCCAAGGCTGTGATTCGGCATACGCAGGATGGATTGGTGCGCGGGCCTGCTCCTTGCGCAGCTCGATGACCGCATGGCCGATTTCCAGCACGGTGAACATCCAGCCCATCAGCTGGCTTTGTACCTGCGGCTTGCCGGCGGCCAGACCATAGGCCTGGTGCAACAGGTCACGGGTGCGGCTTTCGAAAGCCGAGCCCAGACCGCGCAGGCGACCACTGATGGCGAACAGTACCTGCTCGCGCAGCTCCTGCTCCAGGCGGCTCCACAACCAGCGGCTGTTGGGCGGCAGGATGATCGCCCCGGCAGCAGCGCAGACGAACATGCCGAGGACCATGCCGATGTAGTCGTTGATGAAAGTGTAAGGGTCGTACACAGTCAGGTTGTTAGGCACCGAACCGATGGCGAAGAACACCAGCAGGCCTATGCCGTAACCCGCGTAAGCCGGCCGCGAAGACAGGAACGCGCCAAGCATGAACACCGGCGCCAGGACCATGCACAGCAGCGGGTAACCGTCGATCCAGGGGAACACGAAAAAGGTTTCGAAGAAGCCGACGAACGCGCCGATCGCCGTGCCGCAGGCCATTTGGAACGACATGCGCTTGGGGTTCGGCGAAGCCGCCGACAGGCCTACGGTGACGGTGGCGATCAAGGTCATCATGGCCCCACTG
Source organism: Pseudomonas putida (assembly GCF_016406145.1). Classification (NCBI taxonomy): domain Bacteria; kingdom Pseudomonadati; phylum Pseudomonadota; class Gammaproteobacteria; order Pseudomonadales; family Pseudomonadaceae; genus Pseudomonas; species Pseudomonas putida. The sequence continues at coordinate 958,158 of NZ_CP066306.1, read as the reverse complement.
GGCCAGTCGCTGAGCAGCCAGTAGCTACCCAGCAGCAACAGCACCGCCGAGGCGCGCACGCCAGCGGCCAGCGACACCAGCCAGCTGGTCCGGGCCACGTAAGGCTCGTCCCACTGCTCGCGCTCGTGCGTGTGCGCGGCCAGGGAGGCATGGGTTTCGGCATAGCTGTACATCTCGTCGACGAAGCGATAGAGCAGCTCGAAAGCGGTATGAAAATCCAGCAGGTCGGACTCGCTGGGGTCGGTCAGCAGGTACTCGGCGCGCAGGCCGCGTACCTGAGCCTGCAGGCCCTCTTTGTAGGCAGCCAGTTCCAGTGTCAGACGCAGCGCATCGGCATCGGTCAGCGCACGCCCTACATAGGGCTCAAGCAGCTCGACCAAGGTGTTCAGGCCCGGCTCGATGGCCCCGACGATCTGCAGCGGGCCGCGGGCGCGCAAGCGTTCAAGCAACCGGTGCAGGGCGTTGAAGCGCGTGGTAATGGCCATGAACTCGCTGTTCATGCGCACCAGCCGGCCAGAGCGCCTGCGCATGTGCGGGTCTTCGAAGGCGGTGACGTTGCGCAGGCTTTCCAGGCCGACCGCCTCGGCGACGAACCGTACGTTGCTGGTTTCGAAACGGTCACGCTGGCTGTCACCGCGCAAGGCTTCGACCACCACCCCGGCGAACACGCCAAAACGCTGGTACAACGCATTGCGCATGGCGGCGCTGGCCGATTGCGGCAAAATCGCGGCGCTGACGAAGGTCGAGACGAGAATGCCCAGGGCAATCTCCAGCACCCGCCACACCGCAGCCATGAACGCTTGGTCAGGGTGCTCCAGCACCGGCAGGCCGATCATGGCAGCGGTGTAACCGGCCAGCACGAAGCCATAGGCGCGGAAGGTGCGGTAGCGCATGGCGCCCGCTGAACACAGGCCCACCCACAGCGCCAGGCTGGGCAGGAACAGCTCAGTGTTCTGCGGGAACAGGGCGATCAGCGCTACCATCATCGCCGAGCCAGCCAGAGTGCCGAGCACCCGGTAGAAGCTCTTGGCAAAAACATGGCCGCTCTGCGGCTGCATGACGATGAACACGGTGATCATCGCCGTGCGCGGCTGCGGCAACTCCAGGCGCATGGCCAGCCACAGGGTGATGAACGCAGCGGCCAGCACCTTGAAGATGTAGACCCAGGTCACCCCGTCGGTACGCGCCCAGGCAAAGAAGCCCCGGCGCCACTCCAGGCTGTGCAGCCAGCGCAGGGGCAGGCTCGATGTACTCATTCGGCGTGGTCCGGTTTGCGGTCGAAAACAGCCAGGGTGGCTGGGGTTTTCGGCGCCGTCTGGCGCTCCTGCTCAGGCACGTCCTTGCCGGCCTGCAGGCCACCACCCAACGCGGTCACCAGCTCGGCATGGGCGATCAGGCGCGCGGCCTGCACCTGCTGTTGCACCTGCTGCTGACGCAGCAGCAAAGTCTGGGCATTGAGCACGTTGAGGTAGTCGGTCAGCCCGCGCTGGAAGGCGACCATGGCAATATCGTAGGTTTTCTGTGCAGCGGCCACGGATTCGGCGGCGAAATGGGCCTGCTCCTTCATCGACTCACGGCGGATCAACTGGTCGGAAATGTTCTTCAGCGCGCCGATGACCGTCTGGTTGTAGTGCGCCACGGCCACGTCATAGCCCGCCGAGGCCACACCCAGCTGCGAGCGCAAGCGGCCGCCGTCGAAGATCGGCAGGCTGATGGCCGGCCCGACGTTGTAGTTGAACTTGCGCCCGGTGAGGAATTCCAGCGGCCCGCCACCGGTGGCCATGAAGCCCAGGCTGCCGACCAGGTCGACGTTGGGGAAGAAGCCGGCGTGGGCGACGTCGATGCCACGCGCCTGCGCGGCCACCTGCCAGCGGCTGGCGACCACGTCGGGGCGCTGGCCGACCAGCTCGGCGGGCAGCGCCGACGGCAGTTGCAGCGGGGCGGCGAGGGCCAGGCTGGGGCGCTGGATCTGCGCCCCCTCCCCTGGCCCCTTGCCCGCCAGCGCAGCCAGCTGATTGCGGGTAAGCGCGATTTCTTCGTCGAGGCTGTCCAGTTGGCGATGGGTTTCGGGTAGCGGGGCTTCGGCCTGGCTGACCTCGAAATGGGTACCGATACCGCCGTCCAGGCGGCGCTTGGCCAAAGCCAGGATCTGCTCCTGCTGCTCCAGCTCGGCCTTGACGATGTCGCGCTGGGCGAAGTGCAGGCTGAGCTGAATGTAGGCACGCACCACATTGTTCTGCAGTTCCAGTTGCGCCTGGCGGGCTTCGGCCACGCTCATGTGGGCCTGGTCCACGGCCTGTTCGCTGGCATTGCGCTCGCGCCCCCAGAGGTCCAGGGCATAGCTGAAGCCGATGGCGGCGTTGTTGTCCCAGGTGTTGGCACCCGACAGGGCGCCCGGGCCATAGAACTGGTCTTCAGGCCAGTTGTGGCGTTTGAGCGACGCCTGGCCGTTGGCCTGCAGCTTTTCTGCCGACTCGACCACACCGGCCATGGCTTTGGCTGCGCGCACCCGCGCTGCGGCCATGGCCAGGGTCGGGCTACCGGCCATAGCCAGGTCGAGCCAACGGTTGAGCTGCGGATCTCGGTAGGCGTGCCACCACTGCTGGTCGGGCCAGTGGGCATCGCTGGCGGCTTCACGGATGGCCGCGTCGGTGGTCAAGGTATTGGCTTGGAGGGTCTTGCTCTGTGGGGCAATGCCCCAGGTTCCGATACAGCCGCTCAAGGTGAGGCTAAGGGCACAGGCACTGAACGCCTGAAGCGTTCTGATGATGCGACGCGGCACAGCTGCGATTTCCCGAGGAAGAGGTGGAGGGCTGGGCAATTCTAGGGGGCGGCCGTACTGGCGATAAGCGCAGATTCCTGCGAATCTTTGTTACCAAAACAGCGATAATCCGGCTTTGGTCGAAGGCACATGCAACCAACTTCGTGACACAATTTGCCCTCTACCTTGAGAGTGACCCATGGACACCCTGCAAAACATGCGTGCTTTCAGTTGCGTAGCCCAGCTTGGCAGTTTCACTGCCGCCGCGGCGCAACTGGATACGACCACCGCGAACGTGTCGCGGGCGGTCTCCAATCTGGAAGCCCATCTGCAAACCCGGCTGCTCAACCGAACCACACGGCGCATCGCCCTGACCGAGGCGGGCAAGCGTTACCTGATGCGCTGTGAACAGATCCTCACCTATGTCGAAGAGGCCGAAGCCGAGGCAAGCGACGCGCATGCCCGGCCTGCCGGGCAATTGAAGGTGCATTCGATGACCGGGGTCGGCCAGCACTTCGTGGTCGATGCCATCGCCCGTTACCGCGAGTCGCACCCGGACGTGACCTTCGACCTGACCATGGCCAACCGCGTGCCCGACCTGCTCGACGAAGGCTATGACGTGTCCATCGTGCTGGCCACCGAGCTGCCGGACTCAGGTTTCGTGTCGCAGCGCCTGGGCATCACCTACAGCATCGTCTGCGCCTCGCCCGAGTACGTGGCCAGGAACGGCTTCGCGCACAAGCCGGTCGACCTGCTGCAGCATGCCTGCCTGCGCATGGTCAGCCCGGTGATCCCGCTGGAAAAATGGTTATTCGACGGCCCGGAAGGCCAGGAGCTGGTCAACATCACCAGCTCGCCGTTCCAGGTCAACTCGGCCGACGCGATGAAAACCGCGATTCGCAGCGGCATGGGCATGGGCGTGCTGCCGATCTACTCGGCCATCGATGGCTTGCGTGATGGCAGCCTGGTGCGGGTGATGCCGGACTACCGACTGCAGGAACTGAACCTTTATGCGATCTACCCGTCGCGCCAGTACCTGGATGCGAAGATCAAGACCTGGGTTGAGTACCTGCGCAACTCGTTGCCGGAGATTCTCGCAGCCCATGAAGCGGACCTGAAAACCCACGAGTTGCTGATCGCGAACTGAAAGCAGCTGCATGCAAGCTGCAAGCTGCAAGCTGCAAGCTGCAAGAAAAAGCAGATTGGTGCACGCGCTGCTTTTTCTTGCAGCTTGAAGCTTGTAGCTTGTAGCTTTTCCGTTGGAAGTAGCCCGATGAAAAAGACCGTCCTGGCCTTCAGCCGTATCACCCCGGCCATGGCCGAGCGCCTGCAGCAAGACTTCAACGTGATCGTGCCCAACCCCAAGCTCGGCGACATCAGTGCCCAGTTCAATGAAGCTTTGCCCCAAGCCCACGGCCTGATCGGCGCCGGTCGCAAGCTCGGCCGCGCGCAGCTCGAAGGGGCAGCCAAACTGGAAGTGGTGTCCAGCGTGTCGGTGGGCTACGACAACTACGACGTCGACTACTTCAACGAGCGCGGCATCGCCCTGACCAACACGCCTGACGTGCTCACTGAAAGCACCGCCGACCTGGGCTTTTCGCTGATCATGGGCTGCGCACGGCGCACGGCCGAACTGGACGCCTGGACCAAGGCTGGCCAATGGCAGGCCACCGTCGGCCCGGCGCACTTCGGCAGCGATGTGTACGGCAAGACACTGGGTATCGTCGGCCTGGGCAACATCGGCGCGGCCGTCGCACGCCGTGGCCGCTTCGGCTTCAACATGTCGGTGCTGTATGCCGGCAACAGCCGCAAGCAGGCGCTGGAGCAGGAATTGGGGGCCCAATACCGCAGCCTTGAACAACTGCTGACAGAATCCGATTTCGTCTGCATCGTGGTGCCGCTGTCCGACGCCACCCGCAAGCTGATCGGTGCTCGCGAGCTGAAGCTGATGAAGCCGAGCGCCTTCCTGATCAACATAGCCCGTGGCCCGGTGGTAGACGAGGCAGCGCTGGTCGAGGCGCTGCACAACGGCACCATTCGCGGCGCCGGCCTGGATGTCTACGAGAAGGAGCCGCTGAGCGAATCACCGCTGTTCAAATTGCCCAATGCTCTGACGCTGCCGCACATCGGTTCGGCCACCGCCGAAACCCGTGAGGCAATGGCCAACCGGGCGATGGACAACCTGCGCGCCGCGCTGCTGGGTGAGCGGCCGCGGGATCTGGTGAATCCGCAGGTGTGGAAGGGCTGATAACTCGTATTTGCCGCGAGCAGACCAGGCCAGGCAACCTTCACATGGGTTGCCTGCGCCGCCTCAGAACCTTGCGCACCACGTACCGGGGCCGATGCTTGGTCTCCTGGTAGATCCGGCCTATGTATTCCCCCAATATTCCGATGCCGATCAACTGCACACCGCCCAAGAACAGCACTGCCGTCATCAATGACGGATAACCCGGCACGTCATTTCCGAACAGGATTTTGTCGATCACCATATACATCGCAAACACAAACGCCGACAGCGATACCCCTCCGCCCACGTAACTCCATAGCCGCAAAGGCACAGTGCTGAACGAGGTGATGCCATCCAGGGCCAGGTTCCACAGCCGCCAGAAGCTGAACTTGCTGTTGCCCGCCGTGCGTTCAGGTCGGTCGTACTCGACGATTTCGGTACGAAAGCCTACCCAGGACAACACACCTTTCATGAACAGCTGCTGCTCCGGCAACTGGCGGATGGCGGCTACCACTTTGCGGTCCAACAAGCGAAAATCACCGACGTTCTCTTCGATCCGAGTCGATGCTATGCGGTTGTGCAGGCGGTAGTACAAGCGTGCGCTCCACCGTTTGAACCGCGTGTCAGCGGCGCGACTACGGCGCTTTGCCAGAACCACCTCCGCCCCTTGCTGCCACACATCGATCATCTGCGCGATAAGCTCGACCGGGTCCTGCAAGTCGACATCGATCGGCACCACGGCGTCGCCATCGGCGTACTCAAGCCCGGCGAACAACGCCGATTCCTTGCCGAAATTACGCGAGAAATTGACGACGGTTACCCATTCGTCACGTGCCGCCAACTCGGCGCAGATGGCTTCGCTGGCATCGTTGCTGCCGTCGTTGACCAACAGGATTTCGACCGCCAAGCCCTGTAAAGACGGTTCGTTGCGCACCGTGTGATAGAAGCGTTCGAGGGTGTCCTGCTCGTTGTACAGGGGCACGACCAAGGTAATGTTCATGGCTGCCTCCGCTTGAACACCACTGCTCGTGAGTAGCCATAGCCGATGATCAGGCTGACGGCGGAAAATGCCACGAGGGTCAGCCAGGGTGACAAACCAGCCCGGTCCGATAGCGCCCCCATGCTCAGGCTCAGGCACCCCATGCCCGACACGAACGCCAGGTAACGCAGCCTGCTCGGCGCGCAGGCAAACGTGAAGCGAGCATTGAGGTAATAGGACGCACTTACAGCCACTGTGAATGCCAGGAGGTTGCTCAATGCCTGGCTCAGCCCTGCAGCTTGGTGCAGCAGGAAGAAAACCGCCCAGTGCAACAGCGTATTTCCAACACCGATGAGGCCATAACGGTAGAAACGCAGGGCCATTACCATCGGTAGGTCTCGCTCTCGACAGGTGCTTTCATGAGCACATAGCCGTTACCGTCGACCAGGTGGATGTCGAAAAACTTGCTCTCCACCACCGCTGCATGGTCGCGCGCAAGTACCTGCTCACGGTCGAGTGGGGGGGATTTAGCGAAGTTGACCAGCCCGAGGCGCGGCATCATCTCAGGCAACAGCAGAAAGTCGATGTTCATGACATAACGCAAAGCTGGCATCTGTTCATAGCTGGCGCTGGCTGCAGGCAACCAACGTCTGCTGCTACCGATGTCGAAAACATAGAATCGCTTGGTCTCGTACAACTGCGGCCGGCTTTCGATGGCATTGGCGAGCGAAGACGTCACCATGCGTTGCAGTTCCTTCTGCACGATCAGCGTTCGGCCGTAAGCAAACGAAAATGACAACATGAACAACACAGGAATAGCCAGCAGCCACCTCAGCCGACCGCCAAGCCCTGACAGTAGCCTATGCGCCAGCAGTGCCAGCATCATCAAGACCACCCCGAACCCCATCAACAGGCGTGCGCCACCGTCAAAATGCGCGAACACCATCATCAGGCCGTACACCAGCAACGCCACTACCGGGATGGGCAGCAGCAGCGCAGCCGTCAACACCCCCCGTTCCCATACAGGGCGTGGATCAACCAATACCTCACGCAAGGCGATCAGCAGCGCCACGAGCGCCAGCCCCGAAAGGCCGATGAACACCCACGCCGTTCCCGGCGTGATCAACAACGCCACGTGGCCCAAGATAACTTCCAGGCGCCGCAACACCTCAGGCCACCACTGGGCATCCAGAGGCAGCAACGCAGTGCGGGGGACATCTATGAACTGATGGGCCGTGAGCGAGTACAGCAGGCACCCGCCGAGCAGCTGTGCCAGCCGGCCGAAAAGATGACGGCAGACCTGGCGCAACTCGGCATGCCCGAGTACCTGGCGCATGACTTCGAGGCAGCACAAGCCAGCGAAGACGTTGATGCTGACCTGATAGAAACTCGCGGCACATGCCACCAGCACGCCGCCCAGCAGGCACTGCTGCCAGCGCTCGGCACTCAGCGTGATGGCCCAGACGCATGCAGCCAGCGCCAACGCCATACCGGGTGCGTCGTATTGGTACGACAGGTTCTGCAGAAAGAAGGGGTTGTACCATAAGGGCAACACCACCAGCACGGAGGTCGCCGTGGGCACCGGGAAGTAATGTGACACCAGCCGGGCGAGCGCCAGGGCAGTCACGCTGGCTGCCAGCAGAATAGGCAAAGGGAACAGATTCACAGCCCCGGCAGAGAAGCCCAGCATGCGATGCATCAGATAGAGCAGGAAGCGCCCCTGCCCTGTCCAGGATTCATTGCCGGTAAGCGTGAGCCCAGCGTTCTGGGCGCGCCACACATCATCGATATAGGCGTAATCGGCAAGCACCAGCGGCAATAGATGAACAGCCAAGGCGAGCAGGCAGAGCATCTGGACCTGACGATGCGACAGTCGCTTGTTCCAGGAGAGCAATGGTGGCATTGACGTTTCCGGGCTAATGGCTCCCGGGCAAGTCTAAACAGCCTACCCCACACCAACACCTGGCATTTATGTCAGTTGCAGCGCAGCGCTCAACGTGCCAATGCACCTGCCAGCGTGGGTTTGCGCTTACGAAACACCAACACATTACCCGCCATGACAGCGACCAGCCCGAGCAAAGCGGGGGCTGTCCATTGATAGCCCTCGGCAAACGCCGACACATTCAGCGCCACCAGCGGGAACAACACCGTGCAATACGCAGCCCGCTCCGGGCCCATGCGCCCGACCAACGTCAGGTAGGCGGTGAAGCCGATCACTGAACCCGGGATCACCAGGTACAGCAGCGAGCCGATATAGCGCGTGTTCCACTCCATCGCAAATGGAATACCGCTGATCAGGCAATACACGGTCAGCATCGCGGCGCCATAGACCATGCCCCAGGCATTGGTGGTCATAGGCTTGAGGCCAGCTTTCTGCTGCATGCTCGAGAGCATGTTGCCTGCCGAAAAACACAGCGTACCGAGCAAGGCCAGACCGAGACCATAGAGCGTTTCGCGGCTTGCCGCATGGTGCGACAGCTCCGGCCAGAACAGCAGCCCCAACCCCAAAAGGCCAAGCGCGCCGCCACCGAGTACGTTGCTGGCAACCCTCTGGCCGAAAAAGAGGCGCGCATTCAGCGCATTCCACAGTGTTGCAGTGGAAAACACCACGGCGATCAGGCCGCTGGCAATCCACTGACTGGCGGTGAGGAAACACATGAAATTGACGCAGAACAGGCACAGGCCTTGCGCCAGGCACAGCAGATGACCGCGCCGATTCATCGGTTGCAGGCGGCGGGTGAGCAACAGGATGGCGAACAGAATCAGCCCGGCCAAGGCAAAGCGGTAAACGATCGAAACCGCAATGGCGACTTCGCCCAATTGCAGTTTCAGGGCGATCCAGGTGGTACCCCAGATCAGGACAGTGAGCAGGTACAGGGAGAGGTTCATGAGGGTTCCTTAGGCATACGACCATGCATTGCGGGGGGCACCCTGCGGCCAACCTGTAGGAGCTGGCTTGCCGGCGATCGAGGGCGCAGCCCTCGCCAGGGCCATCAGTGTTCTCTTCGGCCAGTGATGTGCGCTTGCACAAACTTGCGCTTTTCGACGCTCAGGGAGCTGCCACGTCGGCGCATCGGCAGTACGATGGCAACAGAGGAATCGCCCATGACCCCACTCACCCAGCTGCACGTGTTCAACGCCATGCATGCCTCGCCCCACGCGCGGCTGGAACTGAGCGCGCACCTGGGCGACGGGCTGGCGGCGGCGCTATGGAGCAACCGTGACGATGCCCGCGACTATCAGGCGCCCAGCCACCACACGCTGTCGTGCTACATCGCCCACGGCACCGGCACCTTTCGCCGCCAGCGCCCAGCCGACAAAGGGGCGCCGGACAAATTGTGCATCATGCCGGCCGGCCACGAGTCCAACTGGGTGGTCAATGGGCAGATCCGCCTGGCGCACCTGTACATCAGCGAGGTGCAATTCGCCCTGGGCTGCGTGCGTCTGCTCGACCGGGAACCGCGGGAGATGCAACTGCAGGAAGCGACGTTTCTCGACGACCCACGGCAGTCGTTGCGTTTTCGCCAGTTGATCAGCCTGGCCTGGGAAGAGCCAGGCGAGCGCTTGCTGGCCAGCAGCCTGGCACACGAGATTGTCGATCACGCCGTGCTCAGCCAGGTAGGGCTGCGCCAGGGGTTACGCCTCAAAGGCGGGTTGGCACCGAACCTGCGCCGGCAACTGGTGGAATACATCGAGACACACCTGGATCAGCCCATCACCCTCGGTGGGTTGGCCGTACGTTGCAACCTCTCCGAGTATCACTTCGCACGCATGTTCCGCACCAGCTTCGGCTTGCCGCCGCACCAGTATCTGCTGGCCCGCCGGCTGCATCGGGCCTGCCAACTGCTGCGCCTGGGCCAGCTGCCATTGGGAGACGTTGCATTGCTGTGCGGGTTTGCCAGTGCCAGCCATTTCAGCAATCGCTTTCGCCAGGCAGTCGGCGCGACACCTGGCGACTATCGCGCCGCCTTCAGCCACTAGAACTCGAAGGTACTCGACAGGCTCACCTGGCGTGCATCACCTATGGCAACGAAGTATTGGTTCACCGCCGAGCTGTAGTAGACCTTGTCGAACAGGTTCTTCACGTTCAGTTGCAGGCGCACGTTGTGCTCGTCGAGCCGGGTCTCATACGTGGCGAAGGCATCGGCAACGGTGTAGCTGGGCAAGTCGAAGGTATTGGTCGAGTTGCCCGGGCGCTCGCCGACATGACGGGCTCCGGCACCGAAACGCAAACTGTCGCCGCCGAACAGGCTGCCGAAGTCATACACCGCCGACAATGAGCCACTGTGCCTGGCCACGTTCTGCAGGCGGTTACCCTCAAGGTCCGGGTCCTTGGTCACCTTGGCGTCGGTAAAGGCATAGCTGCCGATCAGGCTCCAACGTTCACTGAGCTGTCCGGTCAGGTCAAGCTCCACCCCCCTTGAACTGACCTCGCCCGCATTGCTGTAAACCGTCTCGCCGGTACCGCTGTCGAAGTTGGAGACCAGCACGTTGCGCTTGGTGATGTCGAACAGCGCCAAGGTGCCGGTCAGGCTGCCAGGCATGTCGAGCTTGGCACCCAGCTCCCACGACTTACCCTCTTCGGGCGCAATCGACGAATCCAGCACGACGCCACCGGTCAGCGGGGCAATGCTGGAGTTGGGTTTGAACGACTCGCTGTAACTACCATAGAACGACAACTGCTCATCGACCTTGTAGACGATGCCGGCATGCGGTACCCAGGCCTGGCCACTGGTGTCGGTATTGGCCTTGAACGGCCGGCCGCGGCCGGCGTACTGGTCGTACTGCTGAAAGCGGGCGCCGGCCACCAGTATCCAGTGTTCGTCCAGGTGCAGTGCGTCCTGCAGGAACAGCGCGTCGGTGCGCAGCTTGTCGGTCTGGTCACTGTCGCTGGCGCGCACCGTACTGCCCTCCACTTCCTGGCCATAGACCGGGTTCAAATAACTGAAGGTGGACTGAGCGGTCTGGCGAATCAGGTCGCCGCGAAAGACCTTGCGGTCTTCGTGATCAATGCCAATGAGCAGGTCATGCTGCATTCCGGCAAGCTCGACGTTGCCATTGAGGCTCAGGGTCGCGAACTGGTCGCGACTCATGGCGTTGTGGGTGCCATCGATGCTGCGCGTGAGCGTGCCCTTGGCTTCGTTGACACCGGTCACGCGCACCTGGCTGGCGTCGTAAGTCTCGCGGTTGAAGCTGTAGCCAAAGTGCAGTTTCCAATCGTTGGCCAGCTGGTGATCGACCTCCAGGCGATACAGGTCGGAGCGGCCTTCCATGTCGTTGAAGGGTTCATCCAGGCGACGCGTGGCCGGAATGTCCAGTGGGTGGCCGTTGCTGCCGAACGCGGTGCCCCGGTCGAACGGGTAGAGAAATTCACGGTGCTCATATGCCAGCACCACTTGGGTGTCCTCGCCCAGCCAGGCCAGCGACGGCGCCACCAGCGATTCGCGGTGCACGCCATAGTTACGCCAGTAATCCTCGTCCTCATGATCGACGATCAAACGGTAGGCGAAGTTGCTGTCGCCCAGTGCCCCGGTGCTGTCGACCCCGCCGCCGCTGCCGTTCTTGCCGCTGCCGTAGGTCGAACCGCGCACGGTCAGGGCGTTGTACTGCTGCAATTGCGGGCGCTTGCTGACCACGTTGATCACCCCGCCCGGGTCCTGGATGCCATACAACAGCGAAGCCGGGCCCTTGAGTACCTCGACCCGTTCGGTGCTCGCATTGAGGCTGCGCCCCTGCACGACGGGCATACCATCGCGCATGATCGAACCGTCGCGGTTATCGCCGAAGCCGCGCTTCATTACCGTGTCGGAGGTGCCACCGAAATTGTTGCCCTGGGTGATACCGCTGACATTGGCAAGGGCGTCATCCAGGTTGCGCGGGGCCTGGTCGCGGATGACCTGGGCCGGGACCACGTTGATGGCTTGGGGGATATTCTGGGACGGGCCCTGGCCACGCATGATCGAGGCGCTGGCCGGCGGCTGATAGCTGTAGGTGTCCATCTGCGAGGTCACCGTGGTGGCCTGCAGGTTGAGCGCACCGGAGGTGTCCACCGGTTCAAGCGTCAGGGTGCGGGCATCGACCCGGCGCCAGGTCAGGCCAGCGTTGCCCAGCAATTGCTGCAGCGCCTGTTCGGCACTGAACGTACCCTGCAGGGCCGGTGCCTGCACGGCAGGAAGTTCCAAGGTGTAGACCACGCTCTGGCCGGTGGCGCGGCTGAAGGCATTGAGCGCCTGGGGCAAGGGCTTGCTCGGCTGGGCGAACCTGTGCAGTTCAAGCTGCTCGGCGGCAAGGACACAAGGGGCAGCAGCCAAGGCCGAAAGCGCTGAGAGACCAAGCCAGAGGGGGACGCAACGGTGGGTGAACTTCATGGACGCTGACCTGTGAGAGGGTTATGACTGCGAATGAATCGCACTTCCACTCATTACACGGATGTCACGTCCAGTTACCTCATCCGCTTTTGAAAATTATTTTTCCGATACCGTCGCTTAACGGATAACTGTCAACCGGCCGAGAACCGTCTGCCGCGAGAACCCCATCACCTTGCCCAGCGAATCCAGTGCCGCCAGTGGCTCGCGCACCGGGAAACTGCCGCTGACCTTTCGCTGCCCCAACTCGCTATCGAGCAGCACGATCCGCCCCGGGTAATAGCGCCCCAGGTCCCCGACTACCTGCGCCAATGGCACCTGGTAGTAATTGACCCAGCCCTGGCGCCAGGCCAGACGGCTGTCGCTGTCCACACTCGCCGTATCACCCGCCTGGCCTCTGGCATAGGCCAGTTGCTGGTTGGCCGTCAGCTCACGGGCGGCCTGCCCCTGAGCTGGCGTGACCGCCACCCGACCGTTGCGCACCGTGACCTGTGCCCCCTCAGCCTGCTCGCGCACTTCGAACTCGGTGCCCAGCACCCGCACCTGCCCCCCTGCCGCCTGTACTACAAACGGGGCACCGGTGTGCGTGACCTTGAAGAATGCAGCGCCATGCAACAGCCGCACATGACGCTGCCCCTGCTGGAAATCGACAGCTATGGCACTGCCCGCATCCAGCGTCACCTGCGACTGGTCAGCCAGCGTCACCTGGCGAATGGCGTCTGTGCTGCTGAAATCGGCCTGCAGGTCCTGCACCCAGTACCCCGGATGCCAGCCCCCCGCAACGCCCACGGCCAGCACCAGACACGCTGCTACGGCCAGTGCCCGGGCGCGGGCGCGCCACCAGCGAGGCGGGGCAGGCGCCTTGGCCATGACATCCAGGTATCGTTGCAGGTCGGCGTGTTCTTCCTCGGCCAGGCGTGCCGCGGGAGCCGCACTCTTCTGCCACAGCGCCTGGGCCTGGGCATAGGCTTCACGGTGCCTGGGGTCGGCCAGCAACCAGCGCTGGAACGCCGCACTGTGCGCTACCTCAGGCTGCTCGTTGATCCTGGCCAGCCAACGCAGTGCTGCTTGCGACGGGTCGGGGGTGGTCAAGTCTGAATGGCTCATCGACGGGCGCTCCCTGGCCTGCGCATCGGGGTCGCGGGTTCGGCAACACTGGCCTTGCACGCTTGGAGGGCGCGCATCATATGCTTTTCCACGGCGCTCTGGGACAGCTGCATGGCCTTGGCGATTTCGCCGTACTTGCAGCCGTGTATGCGGTTGAGCAAAAAGATCTGCCGGGTGCGCTCGGGCAGGGCGCGCAGCGCCGCTTCGATGCGCTGCAGGTCATGATCTACCTCCAGGGCCTGCTCCGGTGCCTGGGCAAGGCATTCATCAGGGGGCAGCGACGCTTCGGCGATCCGCTCGCGGCTGCCTTCACTGCGCAGGTGGTCGATGGCCAAGTTGCCGGCGCAGCGCAGCAGGTAGGTATCCAGCGCCTCGACCTTGACCTCGGGGCGGCGCCAGAAGCGCAAGAACAGCTCCTGCACCAGGTCCGATGCAGTGGCGCGGCAGCCTACCCGACGGCTGACCAGGGCTTCCATGCGTGCGCGCTGGGCCATGAAGACCTGGACGAAACGTGCGCGCGTACTGTCGCTGTCAGGCTCGATCAAGGCATCATCCGCCAGATATGACCAGCAGCGGGCCCAGTATCAGGCTGATCGCCGCCAGCCCCAGCAACAGGCGCGGCAGGTAAGGCAAGGTGAAGACCCACAGTGTCACCCCGGCCATCAACACAGCGACCCACTCAACCAAGCCATGCGCCCACCCACGCAGGTGCACCGACAGCAACAGTGATGCCAGCAGCAACGACCAACCCGCCATGCGCAGGCTACGCAACTGGCCGATAGCAGGCTTGCGCCCGAGCAGGTCGCTGAAGTGCTTTTCCATCGCCAGGCACAATGCGGCGAACCCGGCAAAACCGATCAGGGCGACGCTCAGCATCCGTTCACCTCGACCACTTCGGCCGATGCCTTGGACACCTTGAGCTCACGCTTGGCCACAGCCTTCGGAGCACGCAGCATCTTGCCTGCGGCCCAGGCCAGGAAAAGACCGGTGCCCAATGCCGTGAGGTCCAGGCCCGCCATCGCCCAGTCGCCGACGGCTACGCTGTGGTTCAGCCCCTGGCCGGTGGTCAAAGCATTGAGCAAAGGCAGCAGCGCAAAGGCCAGCGCGCCCAACCCAAGCTGCTCGCCCCAGGCTCGGCGCCCGGGGCGCAGCACGGCATGTGCCAGCGACAACAGCCAGACCACGAAGAACGTGTTCACCTCCCAGTCCGCCCGCCCTTGCAGCGCCGCAGGCAGCAAGCGGTTGGCCCAGAAAAAGCCGGCCACCGCGAGCAGCAGGCCACTCATGCTGGCAATGTTGAGCACCTCGACCAGACGCAACTCAGCGGGCATGCGTTCGCGCTTGGCATGCTTGAGCTGGCGCTTGCCAAGCCACATCACCAGGCCTGTGCCGATCACCGCAGTACCCGCCACCCCGAACACGAAGTACAACCAGCGCAACCAAGGCCCGGCGAAGTTGCCCATGTGCAGACCGACGAAGCTGAACGAGGTCATCATTGCAGCGCTTTCCGGTGCCCCCTGGCTCAGCAGTTCGCCCGTGCTGCCGTCGAACATCCAGTTGGCGCTGCGCTTGTAGGCGATGTTGTCGGCCGAGGCCTGGGCGAAGCTCACGCGAGCGTTGCGGTCGCCCGGGTTGTGCACCTGTATGTAACCCATGCGGGCGCCGGGGACCTGCGCCTGAACCTTGGCGTACAAGCCTGCCAGCGGCACCATGGGCGCAGCGACGTTGGCCGCCTTGGGCACATCGTCACGGCCGAACAGGTCGTTGAAATAGCCGTTGGTATTGCCGCCATAGCTGGCCATGATGCTGGCCGGCATCACCATGTACATGAAGATCACCAGGCTGCTGTAACTGATCATCAGATGGAACGGCAACACCAGCACTCCAATGGCGTTATGCCCGTCCAGCCACGAGCGCTGGCCCTTGCCGGGGCGGAAGGTGAAGAACTCCTTGAAGATCTTCTTGTGGGTGATGATCCCGGTGACCAGGCCGAGCAACATGATGAACGCGCAGAAGGTCGCCAGCCAGCGCCCCCAGGGGTGGGGCATCTGCAGCTGGAAGTGGAAGCGGTAGAAGAACTCGCCGCCGCGGCTGTCGCGGGCCTCTACTGGCTGCCCGGTCTGGGCGTCGAGTTGCTTGCTGACAAAGCCACGGCGCCCGCCACTCGGATCACGCCAGCCGACGCTTAACGCGGCTTCGCGCTCGCTGGGCAGGCGGATCATCCAGTTGCCCGAATGCGCCGCGTTGGCCTCCAGATAGCGCTGGGCCAGGCCCAGGCTGGCCACCGGGTCGAGCGCGTGGCGGCGGACTTCGGGCTGTGCCCAGTGGCTGATCTCTTCCTTGAAATACGACAGTGTGCCGGTCAGGAAAATAGCGAAAAGCAGCCAGCCGAAAATCAGCCCGGCCCAGGTGTGCAACCAGGCCATCGCCTGGCGGAAACCGTCCTTCATGGGTTTTTCATCCAGTAGGCCAGCCCGTTGACCAGCCCCAGCAGCAGGCTCGGCAGCAACACGCCGAGCCAGGCATGCCAGGCGCTGCGGCAGGCAAAGCACCAGATGAAGGCCAACAGGTAGAAAACGAACGACAGCATCATGCCGGTCATGGCCGCGTCGACTTGCGCCAACGGCACCAGCAGGGTGATGCAGACACTGGCCATGGACGCCAGCAGGTATCCACCCAGCACCGCCGCCAGGCAACGTGAGGTCACGGCCAGGCGGTAGCTGAGGGGCAGTCCGGCGGCATTGCGCTTCATGGCGGAGGTCCGGGAAACTCTGGGGGCTGCAATAGTAATGATTTCAATTCGCATAAGCAAAGTCTGAAAGACTACGGGTTTTTAACCGGTCTTATGTCGTCAAAGGGCTGCCCGGTAGCCTCTGCGGGGTTAATTGCAACAGAAAATTTATTTTCACAAAGGGCTTGAATTCAGGCTTCGGTTGCCTGACCTTAGAGTCAAGAGGCGAAGAATTACCAAGGGCCTCAAGGGCCTAGGCACGCCTCCATGCGAGCAAGCTGAATAAGGATTGAATCATGCAAATCCAGGTCAACAGCAGCAACCATATCGAAGGCAACATCCGTCTCAACGAGTGGGTCCGCAGTACGCTGCAAACCACACTCGAACGTTACGAGGAGGACCTCACCCGCATCGAGGTGCACCTGCGCGACGAGAACGGCGCCAAGCCCGGGCCGCATGACAAACGCTGCCAGATGGAGGCTCGCCCCAAAGGCCATCAACCGATTTCCGTGACCCATACCGCCGCTTCGCTGGATCAGGCGGTGGATGGTGCAGCCAGCAAGCTGAACAATGCGCTGGACCATTTCTACGGCAAGCTGCGCAGCAAGCGCGGCGTACTGGAACTGAGCGATCCCGACGCCTGACCCTTGCCAGTAAGCAAAAACGCCCGGCCATGTGCCGGGCGTTTTCATTTTCACCTTCGTCCAGTTGGGTCAGTACTTGGCAACCTGCAACAGTGGTTGCGGGAACAGGTTGTCCAGTGTCTCCAGCAACCGTGCGTAATAGATGGGCTTGCGGAAGAAATCCAGCACCTGCAGGCGCAGCAGGTCGCTGAGGTCTTCCGCACCGGCGTGGCCCGACATGACGATCACCGGCAAATGCTGCCGGGCCGTATGGTCGCGCAGGCGCTGGATCAGACCGATGCCACTTTCTTCCGGCATGCGTAGATCCGTAATGACCAAGGCAACGTCCGGATAGCGGGTGAGCAGTTGCAGGGCAGCTTTCACCGAGCCTGCCGTGTGGCAGTAGTACCCCTCGTTCTCGAGGAGTTCGGCCAACTCAAGCAGATGCTCTTCCTCGTCATCGACCAGAAGAATCTGCTGACGCGAGGAAGAGTTCTGCATGTGCGGCTCCTGTTGATCCGGTCCGACGAGACATCGCCTGTTATTGGTCTAGTTCAGGGCCGTCTGGATTGCGGTGAACATGGTACTGATGTTGCCGGAGATCCCGGGAACGAACCCGGCTAATATCACCGCGACCATAGCCGCGATGACTGCGTACTCGATACCCGAGGCACCGTCTTTGCGATGCAGGAATTGTTTGCAGTGAAGGATGACCTGTTTCAGCAACATGACCAGCTCCTTGCGGCGACATCGCCGGCGACAATGGTGTCAAAGTGACCCCTGTTTGCCATCAAAGGATTGCCAAGCTGGAGCCGTCTGCAAATATAAAAAAGTATTAGTCATCAGGTGATAATCCAAAAGCATTAGATCCTTTTATTTCATCAACTGACTGTTTTGATTGGGTTTACGTTCTGGCTACAAAAAAAGCCGAGCGCCTAATGGCGAATGGCGATGGGTGGGCTACCGTGCAATAGCGAAATAGTGACTTTTTGCCACCACCCGATACGTGCACGGAGGCCAGCCATGAGCAGTCGTTTGACCATGATTCTGGCTGCCCTTTTCCTGCTCGGTGCACTGCTCGCGGGATACTGGGGGATCGTGCTCAGCCGCCCCCCTGCACCACCCCCGCCGGTAGCCCCAGTCACCGAGCAGCCGGCTGCGGTGGTTGCAGCGCCCGCCCCGCAACCGCCCGAGCCGCAGCGTTTCCCCATCGTCGTGCTGCGCAAGGCGCTGCCGGCCAATACGCCCTTGACCGCAGAGGACGTGCTGCTCGAGCGCTTGCAGGTAGTCCCTGCCGGTGCCTTCCAGCAAGTGGACCACGTGATCGGACGCAGCAGCGCCAGGCCACTGGCCGCTGGTAGCTGGCTGGACGAGTCGAGCTTCCAGCCTGGCGGACCGCTGGCACGGATGATCCGTGCCCACGAACGGGCCGTTGCGGTAGGCGTGGACGAAGTGGTCGGCGCCGCCGGGCAACTGTACCCGGGTGATTTTGTCGACGTGCTGCTATACCTGCGCGAAGAGGCCAACAACCCGCAGTCTTCTGCCCAGGTCGTGTTGCCGGCCCTGCGCGTGCTGAGCGTCGGGGAACAGATGGGCGTTACCAATGACGGCCGCCCGGCACTGACCGCCGAGGAGCTCAAGGCCCGACGCGAGCAGGCGACCCCAGGCAACCTCGCAAGCACCCGCACCGTGGTGCTGGCAGTCCCTGAAGCCTTGGCCAGCCGCCTGATGCTGGCGGCTCAGGTCGGCACCCTGCGCCTGGCCGTGCGCAGTGCCGCTGAGCAGCGGCTGGCGCGCTATTGGGCCGAAGCAGATAGCAAACCTCAGGTAGAAAGCATCAACCGGGAACTCTATCGGTTCAGCCAGCTTTCCCAAGCGCCATTGGCCAAAACCGCCTCGACCGCTGCAGCCGTTACAAGCATGCAGATCATCCGTGGCGCACAGGCCGCGGACGCCAACAAGACCCCCTGACAAGGCAAGGATGCAGTATGCGTAGTTCCGAGCGTTGCAGTTCAAAACGGTTCTTCAGTCTCGCGTGCCTTGCCCTGCTCACGGTTGCGCTGCTGCCGAACGCCCATGGTGCCAGCAAAGGCTGCGAAGCATTTGCCCAGCTACCTTCGGTGATCGAAATCGACCAAGGCCTGCAGCAAGAATTGCGCTTGCCGCTGGCGATCACCCGGGCCGCCGTCGGCGACCCCAAGGTTGCCGACGTGCAACCCAGCGGTGACCGCGCCGTGCTGGTGACGGCCGTGGGCCAAGGCAATACCACGCTCATGCTGTGGACAGCCTGCGCACCGGGGCCACATCGGGCCATGCTGTTCGTCAAAGGCCAAGCCAGCGCCGCCATGGCCGAAACGGGCCTGCCGCCGTCGCTGGATCCGGAGTTGCCAAGCCAGGTGCAGGCCGATATCCGCTTCGTCGAGGTGCGCCGCACCAAGTACAAGGAAGCCGGCGCCCGGCTGTTTTTCAGCGGCTCGAACAACAGCCTGATCGGGTCGCCGGGCACCGTGCCAGGCACTTCTGTGACACCGGGCGCCGTGCCTGTCACCTCGCCGCAGATCCCGCTCAACAACGGTGTGTTCAACATCGTCTGGGGCGGCGGCAGCAGCCGTTTCCTGGCGGCCATCAATGCTCTGGAAAACAGCGGTTTCGCCTACACCCTGGCGCGGCCCAGCCTCACCGTGCTCAGCGGCCTGACTGCAAGCTTCCTGGCCGGTGGCGAGATACCGATCCCGGTGCCCAGCGCCGGCAGTGACAACTTCTCGATCGAGTACAAGGAGTTCGGCGTGCGTCTGGCACTGACGCCGACCGTGATCAGCCGCGACCGCATTACCCTGAAGGTAGCGCCTGAAGTCAGCGAGCTGGATTACACCAATGCGGTGACCATTGGCGGCACAAGCGTACCGGGGCTGAGCATACGGCGCACCGATACCAGCATTTCCCTGGCCGATGGCGAGAGTTTCATCATCAGCGGCCTGGTCGGCAACAACACCCGCTCCGCCGTGGACAAGCTCCCCGGGCTGGGCAACTTGCCGATCCTTGGCGCGTTCTTCCGGCAATCGGCCCTGGTGCGTGAGGAGACCGAGTTGCTGATGATCGTCACCCCGCACCTGGTTCAACCGCTGGCGGCCAATGCCCGCCTGCCGGAACTGCCAGGCGAGGGGTTGCGTACCTACGACCCCAGCTGGGGCCGGCTGTTCTTCATGGAAAACGGCAACTTCGATGGCCAAAGCGGGTTATCACGATGAACGAGAGCCTCAACCAGACCTTTCTGGGCATCACCCGCAATGAAGAAGACCTGCAGTGGCTGCAGAGCGCGCTGGCACCCCAAGGCCAGGTGATCGGCGCCAGTGGCGGCAGCCTCGACGAACTGCTGGCGCTGATCAATGCGACCTTCAGCACCCTGGTGTTCATCGGCCTGGACCGTGAGCAACTGGTCAATCAGTGCGCACTGATCGAGGGTGTGCTTGAAGCCAAGCCGCTATTGGCGATCGTCGCTCTGGGCGATGGCATGGACAATCAACTGGTGCTGCACGCCATGCGTGCCGGCGCCCGCGATTTCGTAGCCTATGGCTCGCGGGCCAGTGAGGTGGCCGGGCTGGTACGGCGGCTGGGCAAGCGCATGCCCACCGTCACCAACAACCCCAGCCTGGGCGGCCTCACCGTGCTGTACGGTGTGCAGACCGGTGCCGACGGCGCTTTGCTGACCACGCACCTGGCGCGGGTGGTCCAAGAAAGTGGCCAGCAGACACTGCTGCTGGACCTGGGCATGCCACGGGGCGACAGCCTGGCGCTGCTGGGGCTGGAGGCGTCGTTCTATTTCGGCGATGCACTGCGCCACCTGCGCCGGCTCGACACCACCCTGATCGACAGTGCTTTCACCCGCGACAAGAAAGGCCTGCGCCTGCTGACCTTCGCCGAGAACGACGACCCCCTGCGCCAGACCAGTGCCGCCGAGCTGTACATGCTGCTCAGCGCACTGCGCCAGCACTTCCAGCACATCGTCGTGAACCTGACCGGGCATGCCGACAGCGAGGCCCTGCGCACCATCATCAGCCACTGCGACAAGCTCATCATCTATACCGACCAGAACATCCTCGACTGCCGACGCAACCTCGAAGTGCTGGAGCTGTGGCGCGATCATGGCATCAAGCTGGAGCATGCCAGCCTCTTGGTCGACCGCTACCTGAGCAATGTCGCCCCAGACGCCGAGAGCCTGGCCAAGCGCTACGCTCTACCGCTGCTCAAGGTCATGCCCGACAGCCCCGAGGTGCGGCTGAACGTGAAAAACCAGGGCCTGAGCCTGTTCGAGCTGGCACCGCGCGAAAACCTTACCCAAGCCCTGCGCGGTCTGGGTGAGCGTTTGGCGCAGCGCTCGGAAAACCTTGCGCCACCGGCCTTTACCTGGCTGCGTCGGCTATGGGGCAGCAAATGAACGGCGACCAACCCTTCGGCGGCCCCCACCATGCCTCGGGCGACCCTTATGCGCTCAAGCGTGCGCTGCACCGCTTTGCCATCGATGCCATCGAAGACAGCGGCCGCAACCTGCTCGAAGGCGCACGCCCGGCACTGACGCAGTTTGTGCTGGAGCAGGTGGGCGATTACGTGGCACGCCTGCGCCTGGCAATGTCACGCTACGAAATGGAGCGCCTGGCCGAAGAACTGGTCGACGAGCTGACCGGGTTCGGGCCGCTGGAGGTGCTGCTGCGGGACGCCAGTGTCACCGAGATTCTGGTCAACGGGCCGCACAGGGTGTTCGTCGAGCGGGCCGGGCAGTTGCAACAGACCGACCTGCGTTTCATCGATGCCCAACACGTCGAGCGCGTCATGCAGCGCATCCTCGCACCGCTCGGGCGGCGCCTGGACGAATCGTCGCCGATGGTCGACGCGCGCCTGCCGGACGGCAGCCGGGTCAACGCGATCATTCCACCCGTGGCCCTGGACGGGCCATGCCTGTCGATCCGCAAATTCCGCCAGGACATGCTCAAAAGCGCCGACCTGCTCGCCACCCGCGCCATCGACCAGCACATTTTCGACTTCCTCGAGCGCGCCGTGGGTCGGCGCTGCAACATCCTGGTCAGTGGCGGCACCGGCACCGGCAAGACCACCCTGCTGAACATCCTCAGCCAGATGATCGCCCCGCGCGAGCGCCTGGTGACCATCGAAGACGTCGCCGAATTGCAACTGCACCATCCCCACGTGGTACGCCTTGAGACCCGCCCGCCAAATGCCGAGGGGCACGGCGAGATCAAGGCCAGCGAGCTGATCCGCAATGCCCTGCGCATGCGCCCGGACCGTATCATCCTCGGCGAGATCCGCGGCACCGAGGTGCTGGACGTGCTCACCGCGATGAACACCGGCCACGACGGCTCGATGAGTACGGTGCACGCCAACACCGCGCAGGACGCCTTGCTACGCCTGGAAACCCTGGTTGGCCTGAGCGGGCGGCAGATCGCCGAGAAGACCTTGCGGCAGATGATCTGCGCGGCACTGGACGTGGTGATCCAGCTGGCCCGCCTGCCCGACGGGCGCCGCTGCGTCAGTGAAATCCTGGAAGTGGTCGGCGTGCGTGACGACGTGTACGTGACCAGCACGCTGTTCCGGCTCGACCGCCGCGGCGGCGACGTGTTTCTGCGGGAGGCGCCGAACCCCGCAGGCAGCAAACTGCGCCATGAAGGTGTGCAATGACCGGCCCCTTGCTGCTGGCGCTGTCGCCCTTGCTGCTGGGCGTCTCCCTGATGCTGTTTCGCCGGGGCCTGTACAAGCGCAGCGAACAGCGCATTCTCCAGCGCCTGGGGCGGGCCTTTGAATTGGTCCGCAGCGGCAATGCACGGCGCGACTGGCTCGAGCCGCTGTTGCAACGTGCCGGGCTTGGTGCAACCGACTGGCAACCGCAGCGCTGGCTGCTGGCCTGGCTCGGTCTGGCGCTGGTGGCGCTGCTGGGGGCCGGTTGGGTGGCCGGGCTGATGGTGCTGGTCGGCCTGCCGCTGCTCGGCTATTTCACCCTCAGTTGGCTATGTCGACGGCGCGTGCACCAGCTTGTCGAACAGCTGCCCGCTTTGCTGGACTACAGCGTGCGCAGCCTCAAGGCCGGGCGAACCCTCAATGACGCGGTCCTTGGTGGTATCGACGGCTCTCGCGAGCCCTTGCGCTCGACCATGACCCGGGTACGGCGCAACGTACAGCTGGGAGTGCCGCTGGACGATGCGGTCAACGAACTGGCCGAGCTTTACAACCAGGACGAGTTGCGTCTGTTCGCCATGGGGCTGCGCATCAACCAGCGCTACGGCGGCAATACCAGCGAGCTGATGGAGAACCTGATCAAGCTGATCCGCGAGCGTGAACAAGGCAGCCGCCAGCTCAAGGCGATGACCGGCGAAACCCGCATCACAGCGATGATCCTGGGTGCCTTGCCGCTGTGCATGGTCGGCTACTTCCTGATGGCCAATCCGCACTACCTGCTGACCATGTGGCAAGACAGCAGCGGCCAGATGATGCTGCTGCTCGCCTTCGCCCTGCAGGTGGTCGGCTGCCTGGTGCTGTGGCGCATGATGAGGAGCCTCTGACCATGGCCTTGTTGCTATGTGCCGTGTGCCTGTTCATCGCCGCCGGCCTGCTTGGCTTGCAGGCCGCCCGCCAGCTGCGTGCCCGCTACCTGGTCGCTCGCAGGCTGCAGGGGCGGCTGGCGCGCGAGGAGCGCCTGGGGGACTGGCTGCACTGGCTGGGCAATAGCCCCCTGGGGCAACGCCTGCAGAAACTCGACGGGGAAACCCAGGCCTTGCTTGACCGTGTCGGCTGGCGCCGCAGCCGCCAGCGGGCGCTGTTTGCTGCCATGCAACTGGGGCTGCCGCTGGTGGCGGTCATACTGACCCTGATCCTCCAACAAGCCGCACTGGGCAGTGACGGCACGCACTGGCTGGTCTGGCCGTTGTTTGCCTTGGGTGCCAGCTACCTGTTGCCCAAGCGCTTGCTGGCGGTTGCCGCCAGGCGGCGCCAGCAGCGCATCGCCCTGGAAGTCAGCCTGATGATTCCGCTGCTACGCATTCTCTTCGAGACCGGCCTGGCCGTAGAGCAGGCGTTGCGCGTGCTGAGCCAGGAAGGCCAGGCGCTGCTACCCGAAATCAGCGAAGAGTTGCGCCAGGTGCTGCAACGCGTTGACTCAGGCCTGGCGCTCGGCCCGGAGCTGGAAAAGAGCGCGCGGGTACTGGCCGTGGATGAGTTCATCGACACCTGTGTGATCCTTCAACAGTTGCTGGTACAGGGCAGCGGTGCGATGAAATCGCTGCTCGCGCTCAAGGACCTGCTCGATGACCGGCGCCTGACACGCATGCAGGAACGGGTATCGAAGATGTCGGCAAAGATGTCGGCTGTGATGATGGTATTCCTGTTCCCGGCACTGCTCATCGTCCTGGCCGGGCCGGGATTTTCCGCCTTGACGCGGGCCTTGGGCCCCTAGGGAGTAATGGATGAAAGCGACCCTGTTGTTCACCGGCCTGCTCTTGCTGACAGGATGCGCCGGCCAGCAGCCTGAAGGGTTCGGACACTTGTTCGGCACCTCGAGCTGCGGCAAGCCGGACGCCGACCAGCAACTGGCGCTGAACCTGGCGGACGAGATGCTCAACGATGGCCGCCCGCATGCGAGCCTGGCGCACCTGGAGCAGTTGCCCAACACCCTCGACCAGGTACGCCTGCGCAAGGCCAGGGTCTCGCGCCTGTTGGGGCGCAGCGAAGCAGAACCTTTGTACCGCAGCTTGCTCGGCGGCTGCCTCGCGGCCGAGGGTGAGCATGGCCTGGGCCAGCTCGCCTCGGCCCGGGGCGATGACGTACAGGCCTTGCAGAACCTGCAGCGAGCGGTACGTCTGGCCCCGACCGACGAGCGGGTTCGCAATGATCTGGGTGTGGTGCTGATGAGCATGGGCCGGTATGAACAGGCACGGTTCGAATTCCTGACCGCCATAGAGCTCAAGGATGACAACCCGCTGCCCGCCGTCAACCTGGTGACCTTAGCGCTGCTGCAGGACAACTGGCAGCAAGCCACTGACCTGGTCGGCCGCCTGCGGCTCAAACCGGCGCAGTTTGCCCAGGCCCAGGCACGCGCCAGCCAGATCAAAGCCACCGGGCGCGGGCCGATAGCCTCGGCCGGTGGCGCAGGTGTGATGGTCAACTGAGCAAAGGAGAAGGTCATGATCAGGTATGTGATGCTGCTGGCCTGCTGCACCGGTATTACCACGGCCTGGGCAGAGGATTACCCACGCCAGCAACCGCCTGCGCTGACGGCAACCGAAGCGCTGCTGCGGGTGCAGTCCAGTGGCGAACAGGCGTCCACCCGCCTGCAGGTGCAGACGGCGCGCGAGCGCGATCTGTCCAAGCAGCGCTGGCTGGAAACCTACAAGTACGCCATTCCGGATTTCTATCGCTGGACCAAGATGACTGAGTCGAACAACTGACCGGGCCTGGCGCTCTCACTGCAGGCACACGCTGGTCAGCAAAAAGCCCACCAGCACAAAGGGCGCGAATGGCTGTTTTTCAGCCTCCTGCCCTGCCCTGCGCCGCGCCCACCGTCGCAACAGCGCCCAGACCAGCAAGGTGCCGCCGGCGCCGATGAACGTACCGAGCACGTAGTCCTGGCTGGTGGCCAGCCCCAGCGCGGCGAGCAATTTGACGTCGCCGGCACCGAAACGCCCCATCACGTAGCCGGGCAACGTGAGCAGCAACACAATCGCCAGAGCCCAGCCGGCATCACTGGCCCGGGCGCCGATCCAGCTGTGCCCGGTAACCGCCAGCCACACCAGCGCACAGGCTGCGACGCCCAGGGTCAGAAGATTGGAAATCTGCCGTTCGCGGACATCTTGCCCGCTGCACAAGGCAAGCCACAGCAGCAGGGCAATACTGGATATTGGCAATTGGCCATCCCTGTTCGTAGAAGGCTTCTATGCTGTAAGTCGAGACTCATCGTCAGGGTAGACGCAATCATGCAAGCAGGCCCGGCAGCACGGCAAAAAGGCGCGGCAGCCATCGAGTTCGTCGCCGTCTTCATGATCTTTTTCACAGTGTTCTACGGCCTGGTCAGCTACACCCTGCCAATGCTGATGCTGCAATCGTTCAACCAGGCCAGCAGCGAAGCCGTGCGCCGCTGCGTGGCCCTGGACCCGAGCAGCGAGACCTATGACGACGATGTACAGGCGCTTGCCCATGCAGTGATCCGCGAGCAGTTGGCCTGGATGCCCGAGGCACTCGACTTCCAGCCGGCCGATGCGCAGGTGAGCGTGGATGATGACAAGCTGCTGAAAGTGACGATCAATTATCCGAAAAATAAACTGCACAAAGTACTGCCGCTGCTGGTGATACCACTGATTGGCGAAGTGCCCCGCTTGCCTGAGAGCTTGCAGGCCGAAGCGAGCCTGCAACTGTGAGCGGCCTGTTCGATCGCTGGCTGGGCAGCCATGCCGCAGAGCCCGCCGCGCAAATGCCGCATGCCGTGGGCCTGCAGGTGTGGCTGGACGATCAGGGGCACGTGCTACGCCTGGCCGGGCCCTTGCGCACGCTGCTGGCCGTACCCAGCCACGCGCAGGCGCGGGTGCACGACTACCTGTATCAGCACAGCTGGCTGGCCCTCGAAGGTGTGCCCGCCGATTGGCAAGGGCAAGCACTGGACCTGGATTTTCAAACCGTGCACGGCCAGGCCCTGCAGACTCGTGGCTGGCTGCAACACCAGGCTATCGGCTGGATGCTGCAGCTGTTCGATATCAGCGACCTGCTGCGCCAAGGCGCTCAGCAGGAGCAGTGGCTGACCCTGCGCCAGCTGGCCGCAGACGTCGGCCAGGCCGTACGTGACTGCAGCGAAGACTGGCTGACGCAGACTACCGCCGAGCAACTGATGCGCCTGGCCGAGCACTGGCATGCCGGCTCGGTACGCCTGATGTTGGCAGACCAATCGGGCTGGCGGGCGCATACCTGCAGCGAAAGCGACTGGCCTTGGCCCGATGACCAACGCCTGCAGCCGTGGCTGCAGGCACTTCCCGCCCATTTTCAGCAGGTCGCGCCTGACTTGCCGCAGTGGCGGGCCACTTGCGCTGGGTTACCGCTGTTCCTTGTGCCTTACAGCCACGGCCATGAGGTTCAGGCCTGGTTGCTGTGTGCGGGCGCGCCATCGGTGCCTTCACCAGAGGCGGCCATGGCGCTCTTGCAAGCCTTGCTCGAGCCGCTGCTCGCGCGCCTGCGGCAACACCAGTTGCAGCAGCGCTCGCGCCATCTGGACGAGCTGCAACAGCAACTGGGCGCAGGCTGGTGGCAATGGCCGGTACAAGGCCCGCTGCATTTCGATCCGGCCCTGGCCGCCAGCCTTGACCTGCCCAGTGCGGTAAGCATCGAGCAATGGTTGGCGCGCCTGCACCCGGCTGATCGGGAGGCTGCGCAAATGGCCTTGGAGCAGCTGCGCAACGGTGTTGCATTGAGCTTGAACGTGCGCCTGCTCGAAGCCGACCGTGGAGCCGAGCCGCGCTGGCTGCACTGGGTCGGGCAGTTACACGGCGGGCAGGCGCACGGCTTTGTGCTCGACATCAGCGCACTGAAAGCCCAGGAGCTTCAGGCCAGCGCCGCGCGTGCCCGGCTGGAGAACCTGATCGCCAGTTCGCCTGCGGTGATCTATATCCAGCGCTGTTGCGAGGGCGCGCTGCACGGCGAATTTTTCAGCGCCAGCCTGACGCCGATGCTGGGCTGGCCCAAAGATAGCGAGCTGGCGCGCCAACCAGGCCAGGCGGTACACCCGCACGACCGGGCGCTGTGGCTTGAGCGAACACGTACGCTGCTGCGCGATGGCCAGGTACGCAGCCGCTATCGCCTGCGCGATCATCTGGGTGGCTATCACTGGGTGCTGGACGAAGCCCGGCTGTTGCGTGACGACCTTGGCCAGCCGGTCGAGGTGGTCGGCCTGTGGCTGGATGTCAGCGAAGCGACCGAGGCAGCCGAGCGTGTGCGCCAAAGTGAGGAACGCTACCGGGTGCTGGTGGAGGATTCACCCGCGATGATCTGCCGCTACACCCCGGACCTGCAGCTGCTGTTCGGCAACCGGCCGCTCGCCGAACAGCTGGAGTGTACACCTGAGCAACTGAGCGAGATGAACCTGGGCCAATGGATGTCCGACGGCCAGCGTCTGTCGTTCATACAGCGGCTGGCTGCGCTGACACCCGAGCAGCCGCTGGGCAGCGCGGAGATCTGCCTGCAACTGCCAGGGCACAGGCATGCCTGGTGGGTGTGGGCCGAGCGGGGGCTGTTCAATGAGCAAGGCCAGCTGCTGGAAGTACAGGCAGTGGGGCGCGACAACACGCAGGTAAGGCAAAGCCAGCAACAATTGATGCAGGGCGCCAAGATGGCCACGCTCGGCGAGTTGGCGACAGGGCTGGTGCATGAAATCAACCAGCCTCTGAACGTGATGCGCCTGGCCATTGCCAACACACTCAAGCGCGTGGAAAGCGGGGTGGTCGAAGTCGAGTACCTGACAGGCAAGCTGCAGCGCATCGATGCACAGGTGGGGCGCGTGGCCAGGCTGGTGGAGCACATGCGCACCTATGGCCGGCGCTCCGCGCTTGAGCACCAGGTGTTTGCAGCCTGGACTGCGGTGGATGGCGCAGTGGCGTTGCTGGCTGAAGGGCTGCGCGGCAAAGGTGTGGCCTTGCAAGTCGAAGAGCCGGATTTCTGCCCGGAGGTGCAAGGGCATGAGGACCAGCTTGAGCAGGTGCTGATCAACCTGATGGTCAACGCGCGGGACGCTTTGCTCGAACGTCAGGTGGCCAGCCCCCGGATCGGCATCTGCCAGCGTATCGAGCAAGGGCAACTGTGCCTGCAGGTGGAAGATAACGCCGGAGGTATCGACCCATGCCTGATAGAGCGCATTTTCGAGCCATTCTTCACCACCAAGCCTGCGGGCGTGGGTACCGGGCTGGGGTTGTCGGTGAGCTTCGGCATCGTCGAAGCCATGGGGGGCAGGCTCGAAGCGCTCAATGGAGTTGACGGCGCCTGCTTCCGGGTGTTGCTGCCCATCTACAACACCAACTGAGCACGGCCGGTGGAACAACTGAGGTTGGCGCCGACGTCGGTATTGACCAGGTCGATTCCCAGGACTTTCAGCAGCACATTGACCAAGGGGTCGATCAGGGGGCTGAGCAACCCCCTTATCAAAGGTTCGATGATGCCTTTGACCGTACCGAGTACATTGCCGGCGATCACCAGTACATCGCCGAGGCCACTGTTGGCAGTGGGTTTGAAGGCCTGGAGCTGGACGCCCAGCAAGGTATCGCTGAGGCTGCCGACCACATTGTCATTGACGGGGCGCATGTTCAGGTAGGCGGCGGGCTGCCCGATATTGGGCGGTTCGCTAACCGGGCCCTGGAACACCAGCGGGTGCTCTACCGGGCCACTGCCCAGCAGCTTGCTGTCGACCCGCAGGCCAAGGCCGCCACCGGCGTAGGGTATTCGGCTTTCGCAAGTTCCGAGTATCAGCAACTTGGTGCAGCGCTTGGTGCCGATATCGATCAATGGCAGCGCCTTGACAGCGGTAGTGCCGGTGGTGAAGAACGCATTAGTGGAATCGAAACGCCCTACCGCCAGCTTGGCAGCAGCGCTCTGCGCCTGAACGGTCAAACGCTTGGGCGAGCATCTGAACGTGTCAGGAGACTGCGGGTCGAGGCGTGCCGTGGCTTCGGCGACCTCAAGGCCAATGTCCAGCTGAAGCTTGTCGGGCACCAGCACGATATCGGTGACAGTGCACGGCACCCCCAACAGGCATAGCACCGACTCCAGTGTCGAAGCCAGGTTCAGGCTGAGCAGGTTGTTGAGCACGTTGGTCAGTGGCGAGACAAGGTCGAGCACCGCATTGACCAGGCCGAAGACGGTATTGAGCAGCGGCAGGTCGAGCGAAATCATCGCCCGCACCTGAGCCGTGTGAACCCTCAGTTCATCCGTACGCGGATCGCCGACCGCCGATACCTGTTGCGGCTCGATCACTTTCAGCCGCACCCGGCCGTTGATCAGGCCGAGCACGCTAATCGGCAAGTCGGCAGTGGCTGCGCTTTCGCTGGCAGCCAGCTGGATCACCCCCTGCACCAGCTGCAGCAGCTGGATGCTGGCGTCCAGCCCCGCTTGGGCAGTACCGTTCTGAATATCGAGAATGTCGCCCAATTGCAGCAACGTGCTGTTCCCGGCCCCCAGGGCGACCTTGCCCAGGTTGGTGACGATATCGGCGGCGGCACCGCTTTGCTCAAGTACCTTGACCGCCGCTTCCAGCAATTGTGTGGCAGTGGCGTCGGCATTGAGCAGCTGCTCGTAGTCGCCGACGGTCAATTGCAGGTCGACAGCCAACTGGTCGAGGTAGTTGAGCACGTTGAGATCGGTTGCGGCTATGCCTTTCCAGCCCGCGAGGCCAAGCTGCACATTGCCTCCCAAAGCGCCGAGCAGGCCATCGAGCAACGCCGACTGGCGCGAATCGACCGTGGCCAACGTAGTGCGAATGCTCAGCATGGCCTGTGGCGGCAATGGTTTCGATGCCACAGCATGGGCCTGCAAAGTCGAGGTCAGCGGCACCTCCCCCCCTTGGGTCAGGATGTAGATGCCAGCGGCAAAACTGGTGGTGACTGTGTTGCTGACATCGACCCGTATCGCTTCGTTACGGGCATTGTCACTGGTAAACGTGCGCAGGCTATTGGCACCGGTCTGCAGGTAACCGCAACTGGCCACCAAGGGGCTGCCGGGCGTGTGGCCGTTGCGGGCCGCGGCTACGCTGGCAATGGCCGTGGCCTGCGGGCCATTGCCCGTGCACACGGCAGACTGGCCTGCAGCTTCCAGCGCGGCCATGTCGGCGATGCGTTGCAACTTGCGCTGTTCAAGGTAAAGGCGGCCGCTGTCGACCACTACCAGCATGAAAAGCAAGGCCAGGGCCAGTGTGGTGACAGCCATCAGGCCGATCGCGCCACGCTGGCGTGCAGCGGAAGAGGGAACCACGGGCACTCCTTTGCAGGCCAGAGGCCAGCCATCGCGGCTTTGGTCAAAGGAGTGTAGCCACACTAGTGGCTAATTGCCTTGTCCTGATGACGCCAAGGCTACCGGATCAAATGCCCTGAACCAACCCGGGATCTACCCGGTCAATTCCTGCAATCACCTATTGCAGGCCCAGACCATGAACAATCCCTTCGAACAGATCAGCGCCGCCTTCGCCCCCGAGTATCGCGTCAACCTGAGCATCGAGCGCCTGGACGGCAGCATCATGCTGACCCTGTCAGATGACGCCGGCGTGGTCGCCAAGCGCCTGATCACCCAGGCCCAGCGCAACGACCCGGTGCGCCTGCAGCGAGTCATCGACAGCATACGCCTGGGCTTGGCCATCGAACTGGGGCAGAACCCTTTGCAGGTACTGGCCGCCCTCACCCGCGACCCGCGCCAGCAGTCAGGTCACTCCATCGCCAACTGACGGCTACTTGCCCTCTTCCACTGCCTTGCCATTGGCGTCCAGCACCTTGGTCGAGGGGTAACGGTACGAGGCGTAGCGCACCACCAGGATCGAAAACGCCAGCAGCAGGATGCCCCCGCACAGGTACAGCAGGCCCTCATCCGGCGCCTTGTGGTGCGACACATCACCGATCAGCAGGCGGGTGAGCGCGGTGATCGCCACATACAGCAGGAAGCGGATAGGCATGTGGTTGGTCTTGACCGAGTGACGTTTTCTAACACACAGACACCCGGTAGACTTGCCCCATAGCCGAGGATGAATCATGCCTACTGGATACGCCTACATTCGATATTCGACCCGTCGCCAAGGTACAGACGACAAGGACAGCGTAACCCGCCAGAAAGCGGGAATCCGGGCCATTGCAGCCAGTCACGGAGTGGAGGTGCCCGAAGAAAATTTCTTCTATGAAGACGGTGTGTCGGCATATACAGGCGACAACGAGAAAAAAGGGAAGCTAAAAGACCTAATCGACCAAATTGAAGCTCTAACAATTTCGGAAGGTGATTATGTCTTTGTAGAAAGTATCGACCGTTTGAGCCGCCAAAGACTGCTGCAAACAAAAGACCTTGTTTACGGGATTCTGAAAAAAGGGGTGATTATAGTCACCACGATTGATGGTTATGTCTATCGATTACGTGAGAATCAGCAAGACACCCTACATCAAGACATCATGCTTTCTGTGATTTCGACCCGTGCTCATGAAGAGAGCTTGACTAAGAGTACACGGCGGAAATCTGCATGGAGAAAGGCAAAAACCGAAGCTGAAACAGGTATTGTATTCAATAAAAATCGCCTTCCTTACGGCGTGATTTTTAATGAAGCAACGCAGTCGCTTGGGATAGATGAAGTAGCAAGGGACGAGATTGAATTCATTCTTCAAAATCTAAAACGCGAAGGTGTTACGGCGACCATCAAAAAAGCAAATCAGTTTGCAAAAATCAATTGGACTCAAGCTCGCGTCAAAGATTTGTTTGAGACAAAGTATATACTTGGTTATTTCATGTCTCAAAAAAAGATTGAGGGGAAAATTGTTTTCGATAAATATGTTGAAGATTATTATCCCAAAATGGTAGAGCCTTCGCTTTTCCTTGAAGCTAAGGAAGCGATGAAAAACCGCAAGGTCCGAAAGCATAGCGGTCGAGTAACGCAAGACAATATCAATATTTTCCGTCACTCCTGCTTTTGCCAACGTTGCGGCAAATCTCTTGTCTTCATGAACAATTACAATCGTAAAGGAAGGCGATATTTTTACATGACCTGCCAGCAGAACATTGAGACAGGTGCCTGTAAAAACCGCTTCCGCTACGACTTAGCAGTCAAGATATTCTTTGACACCATGAAAGAATTCGACCGCCTGAATAACGCCAGAACATCTGTTAGCCCAATCGATATTACGCAATACAAAGAACTTGACGAAGCGACATTGAAAGAAATTGAGGACATAAACAAAGCACTTGAGTCGATTAACGAGAATTCAAGTGGGGCTATCAAGCTTGCCAGAAAATTTCTGGAGCTTTCGAAAGCCAAACCAAGTGCAGATAGAGAAACGAAAAAGAAATTAAAAGAACTAACCACACGTAAACATGAGCTTGAAGTAAGCATATCTAACTTGAACAAGTCGGTCGAAGCACTGACAAGCGGAGCAATTCCGTTGGTCATAATCACTCGACTATCAAAAGAAGAACAGGAATTGAGTTCTATACGTGAGGAAATCGAAAAACTTGAAGTCAGCAAAAACCAAACTAAAATCCATCGACTTGAATTCAATAACCTGAAAAAAACCAAAGAATTCTTGATAACAGAGGAAGGCCGGTTGAATATCATAAACTTCCTAACTTCCAACGCTATCAAATTCAGCTTTGACTTCTCGAACGATACTTTGGCCGCTTCTGCATATGTCGGAAGTGACTGTATTGGCCAGTTGAGCACAAAGAACGAAAACAGGTCTGCTCCGTTAGAGTGCTATGGATTTGAAAACTTGGGCTCCATGCTTACAAGCACGTCTAAACATCAAACGATTTAGCACCTAAAATCTAACCTTCAAACGATTAAGAGGCCGTCATTTATGTGATGGCCTTTTTTATTTGTCTGACGTTTTGTCTGACGCTTTCTAATTTGGTCTGACACCTTTTTGGTCTGACATATTTGTCTGACACTTGAAAGCATTAAAATATATGATAACTTATTTTATATGAGGACTTTCTTTTTAGGCAAGCAATGGAAATGTCAGACCAATTAACGTTCGTTAATTAGTCTGGCGTTAAAAAACCTTCGGTCTTTTTAACTCCATTTCCGCTTGATTTTCTGCACTGACGTTTGAAAATTTTAAGAGCCAAATCTAAAGCGAGACTTCATGAAAAATAAATAATTTCGGAGAAACTTATGAGCAGGCCAAAAAGAGTAAAAATAGAAAATGAGATGTTGAGTGAGCCAAAAATGTATTCAGATGAGGACATTAAACAGTTTCTGAATAACTTTCAGAATGAGACCGGCGTGAAGTTTTACAAGCACGTACTCAATGAAATATTTACTGCAACTGTTAAAACAAAAATTTTTTTCTTATCAACTTTAATTTTGTTATTGACTGAAAAAATAGAAAACTTTCCAGAAGACGCTAAGGATTTCTTTGCAGAAATTTCAACATTAGATAAAGAGAAATACATATATCAAATCACTTTTCTTATTAGAGAGCTTTCGAAAGAAATAGATGATTTTAATTTTGATGATTGAATAATGAGCAACAGGCTTCGGCCTTTGCTTACCAAATTAACAAACACAAGGAACACATGAAAAACAGAAATGCAAGAATCACAATAAGAGCCAGTACAGAACATATTGCAAAGCTCAATCAACTTTCAGCAGATTTGCAAATCAGTAAAACAGCCCTTCTCAAAAAAATCATTGACGATGGTTTTGGTCAAACAGTCGAAATCATAAACTCTGAACTTCTCGCAGCCTTTGTCAAAATAGACAAAATGCTCGACAGCATCGGTAATAACATCAATCAGATGGCGAGGAAAGTGAACTCTGGCAGTGAGTTCACAGAGCAAGATAGAAAAACGCTTGAAGCTGTATCATCTCGTTTTGAAACCTTATCTGACCTGATTGCTAACAAGACACGAAAAGCAGTAATCAAAAAGAGAGGCTCAAAATGATTAGAAAAGTTTTGAGCAAATTACCTGACACGGCTGCTGCTGGTCGTGCTATGAACTATGCTACCAAGAAAGCTGCGTTGATTGGTGGTAGTGAGGCCAAATTTGAAAATACGAGTATCGAAGACTATAACAAATTGGGCATGAAGAAATTTGACCAGATAAACAACAAGTATGAAAATAAAAAAGGTCGTAAGCAAGAAGTCACTGCTATTCACGAAATGATTAGCTTTGATAAAGATGATGAGGTTACCCCCGAACAAGCTCTTGAGCACGCTATGAGCGTTTGGCGTGAAACCATCGACATTGATAACCGCAAGTACCGCTTTGCTGTGCATACAGACACTGACGAGACTCATGTTCATCTTGTATGGAATAAACGAAATAATCAGGGTGAAATCTACAATCAAAAAGATGATTACCGCTTGTTTGAAAAGTGCTGCTATGAAACAGAGTTGAAGCACGGTTTGAAGGTCGTTGAAAATCGTAAATTCTTAAAGCCTGAAATGCCGACCAACCCACAGTCATCGAACGAGTATAGGCACGAGAAAAAAGGCTATAAATCGGAAAAATCCAAATTTAAAGATGATGTATTGCAAGCTACTGATGCTGCATTGACGGCCAGTGAGTTCTTGCAGCTCTTGGACCTGGGCGGCTACTCCATTCTTGTAAACGCTGCCTTGGCGTATTCTCTTGAAAAAGATGGTCAAGTCTTCAAAGCTTCTGACGTTGGAGCGTCCTACAAGTCATTAAAACAGCGTTTTGGCGAGGATTTAGACTTTTCTGATACCCTTGCACGTCTGGGGAAGAAAACAGCCCCTAAGCGTGAGTTTGGAGGTCTTAGCGGCCCACAATTCGCCACTATCGATGATGAAGTGACGAAAGAAGAGAAAGCCAAGAAATCTAAAAAGACTCTATACACTCGCTTTGATAGTGATGATGGAAAGTCCTTCTTTTTCAAAGACAGCCCGCGTGAAGCATTTCGCTATGAGCGAGGTTCTGTGACGTTCAATTGTATGAGTCCTACCGCCATCAAAGCTGGCCTGCAAAAGATGGTTGAAGAGTGTGAGAAGAAGAATGACAAAGAAATTTTCGTTACGAGTGATATTCGAAGCTTTAAACGTGAGACTTGGATTCAGTTTGAAATGATGGGGTTGGCTCAGAAAGGCTATAAACTCAACGGTTTTGAACCAAATCAGCTTGACCATATTGAGCTTCGAAAAAGAAGGTCAGAATTTGAAAGCAAGTTTTCTACGGGCAATTCTTCTATTGCTAATGTATCGAATGTGAAGAACCCCTTTGATAAGCTCAATGAGTCCGCACAGAAGATGAAAGATATTGAAGAAATGAAGAAAGAGAATGAAGAAAAGCAAAAGCAGATGAGTAGTACAAGACGCAACACGATGAAACCAAGACTGTAAAAAACGCCCTTCGAGGCGTTTGCTTTTTTTTGTGATGTCTCTTTATTTACATTCACCAAAATATGCGAATGAAGCAAAACCTTTAACTCCCTTCGCAATCATAGCGTTTGAAAACTCTAATCCTGTCGTTGTCGCTTGCTCCATGCCAACGCAGACAGGTGAAAAAGTCGCAGCAGGAACGGCGTAATCTATGACGCATGATAAACCGCTGTCTTCGTCAAAAACCCTGATTAACTTACCATTGAAAGCATCTAAATCAGCTTGACTGACTGTGCATGCAGGGTCTTTGCTGTTCATATTGTTGTCGTCAGGATTTACCCCAACGTTGTCATAGTATTGTTTGAAATTGATTGAGCTTTTATCGACATTTACTTTAACCACATAATCAGCATTTGCTACTGACATTGAAAAGATTGCTGCGATAGCGATTATTGTTTTGAGTTTTTTCATAGTACATTCTCCTTTTTTGTTATTGTTGATTTGATAAACACCTTGTCATATACGAGATATGCGAACAGCGTGAGCATCACGCTTATCGAAAATAGATTGGGATAAATAAAGGCCATTGCAGCTATTAAGCTGCTAAAAGCAAAGATAAAAATATGATGATTCATAGGAGATAAAAAAGTTACTTAATATTATTATTACATAATAATATTAAAAATCAATAGCACTTGTATCTTGCTCGATGCTCTTCTGTAAAAGTAATACCTTCGTTCGCAAACATATCTTGATATTTTTTGCACTCCCATTGGTATTCAGGGTTTGATTTATCAAGCTCTAATCTCTGTTGAGCGTGCTCATCATCAGCAGCTTGAAATCTTTTGCTTCTTTCATGTCGCATGCTGTCAGTGAAGCTGTCAGTATAAACAACATCTTCATATTCTCTTGATATGTTCAGTTTTTTCAGTGCCCATCTACAATCTTCACGCTGGTAATGTTCTAATTTTCCAAGGCCAGAAAGTGCATTGATGTTTTCGCAGCCCGCTTCAACATTAGCAATTACGATTTCGCAGTGAGCACCTACGA
The DNA here is from genome assembly GCF_016406145.1 of Pseudomonas putida. NCBI lineage: Bacteria > Pseudomonadati > Pseudomonadota > Gammaproteobacteria > Pseudomonadales > Pseudomonadaceae > Pseudomonas > Pseudomonas putida. The sequence goes on along the minus strand of NZ_CP066306.1, from coordinate 921,263 downwards.
TATTTATATCCGTACCGTTAACATTAGCTGCATTTGAAGAACCCGTAATGACTTCGACTTCTTCTTTAAACTCCTTGTAATTCTCTGACCTACACAGACAGCTTTGATAATTCTTGTCGATATAGTCCTTCATTTTTTCGTAAGTACCGGCCTTACGAGTCACATTCTCACTCTGTTGACGAACGTCCTTACAGGTCTCTGCAAAAGCAACATCAAAAGCACCTGATGTAATAAGAGCTGTTAAAAACACTACTGATATTTTCATTTTTTCTCCTTTAAAAGTTAATTCCTATTTTGTGTAGCGTGTCGATAAACATTGTCGCAGTGTGGGGAATATCTACAATCAATGCAGAGGCTGTCATCGTGATTATTGGCTTTGCATAGCCATTTTGTGCTGACCCATTTGCTACTTGTGTGAGTCCATACGCCCCGGTCAAAAAGTAGATAAATCCGATGACTTGGAAAATGCCAACGATGACTTCAATATTCTCTATGAATTTTTCAGCGGTCGAGTCACTTGATAATCTGGTAATACGCTCTTTGAGCGGCCCTGTAAGACCTGAGATTTCGTCTTTAAAGCAGCTTGATGATACAGATTGGCTCTCATCTATCATCGTGCAGAAGTCGACTTTAAAATACGTATTAGTGATGACACTCAATGAAGGTGAAACATTCATCATGACGACGCCAGCAAGAATGTAAATGGCTGGAGCACCCCACCCAAACTTTGCACCTTGGTTGCCGACTTGGACAAGCTTATAAGCACCTGAAATGGTTACGACCAAGCCAATCAGAAAACCTGTGATGATGATGAGCTTGTTAAATTCTGCTATAAGCTCAACACGATTAGACGTTGCGTCTTCTAACGAAGCCCCAAATGCGAACGCAGGGACTATAAGCAAGGCCACTGTTATCAGTTTTGCAAGGTTCTTGACATTCATTTTTTCCTTATGTGGTTAATCTGGTTGAATGCAGGCTATGGCCTGACACTCGTTATTTAGGTTTTTGGTCTATCTTGTTCGACCTTTTCTGAACCCCTGCCCTAATCTGGTCAACCGTTCGATTCAAATCTGCGATTGCTTTCTCTGCATCAAACTCACTCAAAAACTCTTTTGATAATGGGTCAAAAAATAGACCTTCACCTTCGACCTTAGAATTTATAAGTTCTTCGTCGCATTGAGCAGCTAACGCGATGATGAGTAGTGATTTCAAAGCACTGAGGTTGTTCTCATCAAGTGCTTTTGATGCAGCAACTTTGAGCTTCTGTGCTAAACCCTGATTTTTGAATGTCAGCACTATCTCTGATATTCGCTGCATCATGTCTTGTGCTGTCATCATACTTATTTGTTGTTTCTTTTTCGTCATTGTATTTTCTCCTTTTTAGATTGAACTATCGTCGAAATGCTCATCTTCTCCTTGATTCTCGAAGCCAGATATATCGGTCTTCTTTTCTTTTTTCGGGTGAAGATTTGCATATGTGTATTTCACTTTAAAACTTACGGTTTTACCGCCTTTTTTGACTTCGCTGAAATCTTCTATCAGACCCTTCAATTTTAGTGCTTCATTGGCTTTCCTGATGTTGTAGACAAATTTCCTTTCAGCCATCGTGTCAGGTACTTGAAATCTAAATTTCAACAAATCGACAGAGAAGTGATTCTCTGCGTTTGCTCTGTTAGTCACATACATTAAGTATAGGATTCTCTGATAATCACTTTTTAGACTTTTGATGGTCTTGCGTTGCACGCCATATAATTCATTCACGCTATCAAAGAAGTTCAAATAGTTTTGGTCTACTTTGAGTCGCAATTTCTTGGATTTGTCTTGTGCAGGGGACAACTCCAAAAAGCGAAGGCTATATCTAACATTATCGAGAAAAAACGCCACATGTATTTGCTCTAACTTAGAGATGGTTTCGCAGTAGCGTTTAAAGTACGTGTCTTTGTGATTAGGTTCGATTCCAAGGAAATCAGCCAAATCATCAAACCAAAATTCAATAACGTTTGATTTTTGCTTTACAGTTTCAGTAACGATGAACAGGAAAACGTCAAAGTCATTGAAGATAGACAATGATTCGGATGTGAACTCCAAATCTTTATATTGGAAGTATTTTGCGATTTTAACTTTATTGTATGAATCGCCTGACCTTACTGAATTGAAGAAAGGAGTTACCAGAAAGCTTTTAGGTACTTTAACGAAGCCATCTAATGCGTATACTTTCTTTTTCTTTGTTGTTATTTTTGCTTTCATTGTTCTAATTATCTCATGTTTATACCTATATCATTGCATATAAAAAACTTAAATCAAGAGTTTACGGGCTTTTTATTTACAAATGCCTGGAACAGCACTATAAAACCTATTAAATAATAGTCAAAAATTACACAATCCCAGAACACCTGTTACACAAACCCAGAACAGATTTACACATACCCGGCACATCAACGCCCGGAAAAGCCTTTATTCAAGGGAAAACCTAACCCCTAAACTATATATATACTATATATTAAACAACTTAATAAACATTACACAGCAAAAGCCATTCTGATAAACAGCTTTAAAGATTAAGGCCCTTTTTCTGGCACAATACGAAAATCACAAATGATTAGTCGAGAAATTAGTAATTCCCGCTAATCAAATCGGCTTGGCGTTTTTAAATCAACTACCGCAATTAGTGAATGTCCAATATGATGTTGTTAAGCAGTGACCTTTCAGGCCCTTTTTATTGTCCGTGAAAATATTTTCTTGAAAAAATTGCCTTTGTTTTTTTGAAAGTAACACGGCTTTTTTGAGTTTTTGATTTTTCGACAGTCTAATTTATGGCTTGTTTAAGCCAATAACTCTTGTCAAGAGCAAATCAAAAATATATTTAAGGTTGGACAATACGTATTAAATAGCGTCTGACCTTATCGGAAATACATAAAATAATTAGGCCCTTTAATTTGACTTTCTTCTTTTATATGTTCTAATGATAGTAACAGAACAGAAAAAGGAGACTTATGAATAAACAAATCAAATTTAACGTGGCAGAAATTGCAAGCGACGCTTTTTACAGTGTTGCAAGTGCTTTGACAGATACTTTCTATTCTAATGCACCAAGCTCAGGACATTTACTAATCACTAATAATAAAGCCTCATATGACAATGCTTATTATCTTTTAAGTGACTACTTTCACTCAGAGCAATATCAAGAAGCGACACAGAAAAAGATTCACTTGATTGACCTTGATGAATACGACCATGATGCTGTATCTATAAAACTCACAAAGACACATAAATTCAAGCCTGTGTCGTCTGTTTCAAAGTGTCATAAGTTAACTCAGCATATCGCAAAAGCAGACCAGCCAATCAACAACGTTGTTGCTGATAAATTTGTGATGATGGCTTTTGACGAAATGTTACAGCCTGACGACTTCTTCAAATTTCACGAAGTGCGAACAGAATATAGAGTGTCTATCAGTCTTGTGAAAAACAGGAAGGTCATCAAGACAATAAAGGTAAATATGGGCTATTTGACGCTGATAACAACACCCAAGCAGTTTGACTATCAAGAGTGTGAAAGTCAGGAAAAGAAGGCCACAAGACCGTCATTGTTCAACCCCGTTTATCGTGTCGATAACATAGAGTTCATGGCAACATTCAATGACAGCAAGAGCTATTATCGCGATGTGGTCGATATGCTCAAAATATAAAGAGTCTCGAAAGGGGCTTTTTTTGTGTCAATTTTCCGTTTTCTGTTGAGAAGATTTAAAGTCATGAGAGTTAGGCCCTTTCTCTGGCCTTTGCTTTTCATGCGAAGCATACCCCAGTCTATGACGCATCTGCGTCATCGCTTTTAGGCTTCCCAAAGCAAAAAGAGTGACATTCTTCCATAGCTCGGGCATTCACGGCTTGAACGTCGTCACTGGTCAATAACCAAGGCTGTTTATTTCTTTTTCTCTTGCCGCACAAAACGATATTGGACGAGATAGGAAAAATCAAAGAGCGGGCGAAGCAATCTGCCGAAATCAGGTCGCTGTTTTCAGCGATTCCAACAGTCCAGTAGACACCTTCATACTCTTGTCTATACCTTGCCAACCCGTCTTGGATTCGCAGCGTAGCGGCAAACATTCCGTCGATTGTTCCATCACCATTGATGTAAATTTTGCCGTGCCTGTTAGCCCAGTCCTTGACTTCTTCCAACGTTCCGAAATTGAAGCCATCGTATATTTTAGTAACCGGCTCTGGATTTACTGCAAACATATGGCGAAGCCGCCAAAAAATATGATATTCAGATAGATGTTGATGATTTGATACGTTTCTGTTTGCCAAGACGTGTCGAATTTGACCTAAGCCACGTCTTTCGATGTCTGCCCCGTACCTTGTCTCAGTTTCATCAGACCATGCGATATGTCCGTAAAACGCTCTGTCTTCATAGGAAAGGGTGCCAGTACGCCCGTCCTTGTAATAGATACCTAAATCTTCACCATACGAGAAATTTTTTAAGATAGCTCGCATATGATAGTGCTGTCGTTTCGTAAGAGCTTTGATATTCCACATGGCTTTCCTATTCCGTAATCCCTAACTCTTCCATTGCAGCCCAGTGGTCACGCTCTATAATTTCTAAAATTGCTACTGCACTCGGGTCGCTTTTATACTGCTCTTTGCGTCTTTTGATTTCGAAATGAATAACATCAGTGAGATGGTCAGCGTACTCAAAGTCTTTTAGCTTCTCAATTTCAGAGTGGTCACTGAACAGCGTAGAAAGTCGGACGAAAGTTTCTTCTAATATCCTTTCTGTCACGATAAAATGCTGCTGGCTCGCTTCATAAATTTTGTGAAAATGTGGGAGTGCAGCAATTGTGTATCTAATTTCAATTGCTCCTTTTGCCCTATGGTAATGAGTCAAAGTGTCATATAAAGCGTCTCGAAGCAAACCTGTCGAAGCCTTATGCTTGATGGTTGGAGCTTCATCGTTCCCCGTATAAAAAAGAATGGAATTCAAAACATATTCAATGCGAGAAATACTTTCCTGAATGCAATAAATATTGATACCTGTGTGATGACCTAAAAAATAGATATCCCCTTCTCTATTAGGCCCCACGTAAGCAAAACCTAAACACCCTTGCAAATGGAAAATTTTCTGAATTAAATCCAAGTGCTTTTCTTTATCTCTGTAATTTTCCAGAAGACTCGAAATGCTGTTGTAAATCGCCATGCAATCAGTTAAGTCATGAGGCTTAGCTTTATCAGGGCTTTCAATGTAGACGACATAGTCACAATTACTTGGGTTGTTTTTTGCAAAAACTGTGTTATAGACCCTTTCCGGGTTAGAGAAAGCTATGACATTGTTAAAAAATACTGCCTGCTCTTGCAATCGCTCTATGAATAGCTTTCGATGATTCAAATACTGTTCAAAAGTCAACGCAGCTAATTGTCTTTCGACAACTTCATCATGCTTTTCTTGCTTTGCTCTACTTTCAATATCTTGAGCTTGCTGCCGCTCGTCATTTTTTAGTTGTTGGAGATATAGAAACAAAAGCGTGCCTATTGTGGCAAATGAGCTTAACAGTGTGAAAGCCCCGCTCATTACTGAGCCAAAACTCCCCCAATCGGTGGCTTGCCTTGACACTGGGCCCAGATAATACCCATAAGCCCATAAAACCCCCACAGCGACTAACACACCTACCCCTACGGCTGCCCCTATACCTATCAGTATCCACCTGGAATTCATAAATCTTTCTCACTCACTTATAAGTTGACCCTTTTCTGCACGTCTGCATAGCCGACGCACATAAAAGGGTCTGGCGGAATTAAACGTTACTCAACGCATCATTGGCCGGGCGGAGACAACCGGGCCAATCCCGGCTTTATTTTTCTGAAAAACTATCGCCTACGGCTTCTCCATTCGAATCTAACACCTTGCTCGATGGAAATTTATAAGACGCAAGTCGTACAGCGACTACCGACAATGCTAAGAAGAAGATACCCCCGCAAAGATATAGCAGGCCAGCATCTGGGGGACGGTGGTGCGAAACGTCACCAATCAAATAACGAGTCAATGCGGTGATGGCGATATAGAGCAGAAATCGAATCGGGAGATGGTTTGTCTTAAAATAAATTCCCACCATCGCACCTAATTCGAGATAGATGAACAACAGCAAGATGTCATCAACGCTGGCTCTCCCCTTCTCCACCATCTCCCAAAACGCCATAACCGAAGCACATGCTGTGGCGGCACCAATGGCGAACAGGCCAAGGTAGTGAAAGCCTTCAACAAGGAAATTTCCCAGTGAATTGGCCTGCTTGTGCATGCTTTCGCGGCTTCGCTCTGCCCACTTCATAAAACTCTCCCCAAAAGAAGCAATTTTGCCAGATAACCTAAGCCGTGAGGCGGCTACGGTGTGTTAGTATTGGTGTGTTGGTCTTGAAATAGATCCCGACCATCGCCCCAAGCTCCAGGTAGATGAACAGCAGCAGGATGTCATCGACGCTGATGCCGCCCTTGCCGAGCATGTCCAGGAACGTCATCACCGCCGCGTAGGCGGTAATGGCGCCGATGCCGAACAGGGCAAGGTAGTGAAACCCCTCTACACACAGATTGCCCAGCGAGTCGGCCGAGCCATGCAGGCCCTTGCGCAGCTTTTCTGCCCATTTGATGTTCACGATGTGTGATTCCCCGATACGACATGAAGGATGATGCGTCACGCGTGTGACGCTTGTGCCATGCAGTTAAAGGGCCAGGCCCCTGCTTTGGAAGGCGGCCGATTGCCGCAAGGCACCTGTGGGCTACGCTTTTTTGCGGCAAGGGTTGCACCTGAGGTGCCATTGCCATTACTGTATGCGCATACAGTAATCGATAAACCAACCGCAAAAAGGCACAGAGGTGATGAATGGCCGTCGAAGTGGTGTACCGCAGCAGCCGCGACCCGGAGCGCTTGTTCATGGATAAGGCCGAAGCAGATCGTCACGACAAGATGCTCGAACTGGCCGAGCGCCTGGCCGAGGTGCTGCACAAGGCGGTGCCTTCGCTGACCGAGCAGCAGGTCGAGGAAGCCGGCATTTACATGGCGAAGAACCGCGACGTGTTCGCGCGGGCATTCAAGAGCCAGCCGGACGCGTTGAGTGAGTTGTTGGAAGCTGATGCTGCAAAATGATGTCGACGGCCGGGCCGCCGTGCGGCTTCAGCCGTATAGCAACCGCTCCGCCAGCATTTGCGCCACGCGCGCAGGCGAGCGCTTCTCGGCCTGAGCATGAGCGTACACCTCGGTCAGGCGCGTCGGGATCCGTGCCAGGTGCGCGGTGATGGTGCCCAGCTCCTCGCCGCGGTGCTTCATTGCCACGTAGATCAAACCACCGGCATTGATCACGTAGTCCGGGGCATAAAGAATCCCGCGAGCCTCCAGCTGGTCAGCCACTTGCAAGGTGGTCAGCTGGTTGTTCGCCGCACCTGCCACCGCAGCGCAGCGCAGTTGCATCACCGTCTGGCCATTGAGCACCGGGCCCACGCCACATGGCGCAAAAATATCGCAGGGCGTACTGATCAAGGCATCGTTGGTCACCGGATGGGCGTTGAACTGCTCCACCGCCAGCCGCACCCGACCGGGGTCCAGATCACTCACCAGCAACTCGGCACCTGCTGCGTACAATTGCTCGGCCAGTGCGTAACCCACATTGCCCAGGCCTTGCACCGCAATGCGCAAGCCTTTGAGGTCGCTGCTGCCCAAGCGGGCCAGGCAGGTTGCACGGATGCCGGCGAATACCCCCATGGCCGCATGCGGCGAGGGATCACCCGAGGCCGTTGTGCTGGTCACATGGGGCGTACTCTGGGCGATGCAATCCATGTCCAGCGTGGAGGTGCCGCTGTCCACAGCGATGATGAAACGCCCCTGCAGGGTATCGATGAAGTGCCCCAGGGTCTCGAACAGCGCCGCGCGATTTTCCACGTGCGGGTTGCGCATGACCACCGCCTTGCCACCCCCCAATGCCAGCCCGGCCAGCGCCGCCTTGTAGCTCATGCCTTGCGCCAGTCGGATGGCATCGGCCATGGCGCTCTCGTCGTCTGCATAGGGCAGGTAGCGGCAACCTCCCAGCGCCGGGCCTCGAATCTCGTTATGAATGGCCACCACAGCCTTGAGGCCGGTTTTCGGGTCGGTGAAGAGGTGTAGTGACTGAGTGCGGGTGCTTTGCATCAGCGCGAACATCGGCGGGCTCCCCTGGGAGGTGCTCCTAGCAGTATAGGCATCCACATGCACACCAAGCTGCGACCGGACCACTGGACGAATCACGACGCCAGCGCTATTACTCAAGGGTATGCGGAGATGCCCCCATGAACCCACGCCAAGCCTGCCTGGCCTGCCTGGAACGCGAACCGGTCGCCTTGCTGGAAGCTGCCTTGTGGATTGCCGCCGAGCACGATCGCAAGGTCGAGCCCGCAACCAGCCTTGCCAGCCTGCACAACCTGCAAGCCGAAATCAGTGCCAGCCTGCCGATGCTGCCGGTGTGCGAGCTGGCTCAGCCACTGCTACGCCAACTCAATGCGCTGGGCTTCCAGCAGGATGAATTCCACCCACTGCGCCCGCAGGCGGCACTGATGGACAGGGTTTTGCAGCGCCGCCGGGGCCAACCGCTGGCGCTAGCCATCATCACCCTGGAGCTGGCCCGGCGCCTGTCCATAGCACTGGAGGGTGTGGCATTCCCAGGGCACTTTCTGCTGCGCGTACCCGGTGCCGATCACCTGCTCGACCCTTGCGGTGGCCGGCGCCTGTATCCCAATGATTGCCGCGAGTTGCTGGCCCGCCAGTTTGGCCCCCATGTGCCGCTGACAGCCGAGCACCTGCGCACGGCCAGCCCGGCCCAGATGCTGCAGCGCCTTTCGCGTAATTTGCGCCAGCTGCATATCAGCAATGACAACCACCTGGCCGCGCTGATCGACGCCGAACGGGTCATGCAGCTGGGCCCGGTGCAAGTCAGCGACTACATGACCCGCGCCTCGCTCTACCAACACCTCGACTGCCCGCAGGCCGAACGCTTCGACCTGGAGCATGCCTTGCTGCTCACCGAGGATCCGGTCCAGCGCCTGAAGCTGTCCGAACGTATCGGCCAGCTACCGCTGGCGAACCGTTCGATTCACTGAGCCGGGGTATCCGGCTGGCAGGACGGATGCGCTTTGGCGAATGCAGCATGCCTGGCGGCCAATGCCGCAACCCGGCTGATACGCGGATAGCTGCCAAGGCCGATGTTGAAGCGCTCGGCGGCATAGAGCTGCGGAACCAGATAGACGTCCGCCAGCCCCGGCGCCTCACCAAAGCAGTAACCATCATCGCCGATCAGCTGCTCTACAGCCGCCAGGCCTTGGCCAATCCAGTGGGCAATCCACTGGTTGACCTGTGCCTCGTCATGGCCCAACTGGCGCAACTGGTTGAGCACACTGACGTTGTGCAACGGATGGATATCGCAACCTATGATCGCCGCCACACCGCGCACCTTGGCCCTCGCTGCAGCGCCACTGGGCAACAGTGCAGGCTGTGGATAAACCTCTTCCAGGTACTCGATGATCGCCGGTGACTGCACCAGCAGTTGGGCATCGTCGGTGCGTAGAGCCGGTACCCGGCCCTGCGGATTCACCGCTCCATACTCGGTACCGCGCTGCTCGCCCTTGAGCAGATTGACAGGCAGGGCCTGGTAATCCAGGCCCTTGAGCGCCAGGGCAATGCGCACCCGGTAGGAGGAGGTGGAACGGTAGTAGGTGTACAGCTCCATTGCCCTGCTCCCTCAGTTAGCGGCGATGATCTTGCCGCGGCACTCACCAAAGCCGATGCTGGCCACACCGTCACGCTTGCAACGGGCACGCAGGATGATCTCATCGCCGTCCTCGAGGAACTTGCGCTGCTCGCCACTGGCCAGCTCCACCGGCTGCTTGCCACCCAAGGTGGTCTCCAGCAGGCTGCCGTAGGCATCGGGCGAAGCGCCGGACAGCGTGCCCGAGCCGAACAGGTCGCCTGGCTGCAACTGGCAGCCGTTGACACTGTGATGGGCAATCAGCTGCGCCACTGTCCAGTACATGTTCAGGGTGTTGCTCAGCGCCAGGCGGTGGGCCGGCAAGCCCTGCTCACGCATGCGCTCGGTGATCAGCAGCACTTCCAGCTCGATGTCGAAGGCGCCACTGGCCTGGTCACGCGGGTCAAGCAGGTAGGGCAACGGTTGTGGATCACCTTGCGGGCGCGCCGGCTGGGCGCAGCGGAAAGGCTCCAGGGCCTCGGCGGTGACCACCCAGGGCGACAGCGTGGTGATGAAGCTCTTGGACAGGAACGGCCCCAGCGGCTGGTATTCCCAGGCCTGGATATCACGCGCCGACCAATCGTTGAGCAGGCACAGGCCAGCCAGGTGCTGATCGGCTTCAGCGATCGGAATCGCCTGTCCCATCTCGTTACCCCGGGCAATCCAGATACCCAGCTCAAGTTCGTAATCCAGGCGCGCGCACGGGCCGAAGCTCGGTTCGGTGTGCCCGGCGGGTAGCGTCTGGCCCTTGGGGCGGCGTACATCGGTGCCTGACGGGCGCAGCGTCGAGGCGCGGCCGTGGTAGCCGATCGGAACGTACTTGTAGTTGGGCAGCAGTGGGTTATCGGGGCGGAACAGCTTGCCGACGTTGGTAGCGTGCTGGATGCCTACGTAGAAATCGGTGTAGTCGCCGACCTTGGCTGGCAAATGCAACTGGCAATCACTGGCAGGATGCAGCGCGCCCTTGAGCACAGCCTGATGCTCGCTGTGTTCGCCCAACAGCGCCAACAACCGCTCGCGCAACGCCACGCGGGCCTCTCGGCCGAGGGCGAAAAAGGCGTTCAGCGCGCCACCACGGGTAGCCTCCACGGCGGCCTTGGCCTGGCCTTCGAACAGCCCGGCAGCCAGCACGGCCTCCAGGTCGAGAATCGCATCACCGATGGCAACGCCGCAGCGCAGCGTTTCACCTGGGCGGCTGAAGATGCCCAACGGCAGGTTCTGCAGCGGGAAGTCGCTGTGCCCGTTGGCGTGCTCGACCCAGCTACGGGCAATGGCGGACTGGTTCATGGGTTATCTCCGGTTCGGGTTGAAGGTGCTCGGCAAGGTGGCCCAGCAACTATCGTAGTCGGCCTGCAACTGCGGGCACTCGAGCGCCTGCAGGCTCGGGCGCAGCACCTGGCTGGTCTCGAACATGAAGGCCATGGTGTTGTCGATCTTGTGCGGTGCGAGGTCGGCGGCAATGGCTTTTTCGCAGGTCTCGGCATCGGGCCCGTGGGCGCTCATTACACCGTGCAGCGAAGCGCCACCGGGCAGGAAACCTTCGGCCTTGGCATCGTAGGCACCGCTGATCAGGCCCATGAATTCGTTCATCAGGTTGCGGTGGAACCACGGTGGACGGAAGGTGTTCTCGGCCACCATCCAGCGCGGAGGGAAGATCACGAAGTCCATGTTGGCCAGACCATGCACGCTGGTCGGTGACGTCAATACGGTGAAGATCGACGGATCGGGGTGATCGAAGCTGACCGTGCCGAGGGTGTTGAAACGACGCAGGTCATACTTGTAGGGCACGTTACTGCCGTGCCAGGCGACCACGTCCAGTGGTGAGTGCTGCAGCTCGCAGGCCCAGTGTTCACCCAGAAACTTCTGCACCAGCTGTACCGGGCCTTCAGCCTCCTCGTAGTGCGCTACCGGGGCCAGGAAGTCTCGGGGGTTGGCCAGCCCGTTGCTGCCGATCGGACCCAGGTCCGGCAGGCGCAACGGCGCGCCGTGGTTCTCGGCAATGTAGCCCCGGGCCTGGCCATCAGGCAGTTCGACGCGAAACTTCATGCCGCGCGGTACCACGGCGATTTCCTGCGGCTCGACCTCCAGCAGCCCCAGCTCAGTGGCGATGCGCAGGCGGCCCTGCTCCGGCACTATCAGCAGTTCACCGTCAGCGTTGAAGAACACCCGTTCCATCGAGCGGTTGGCGCAGTAGATATAGACACTCACCCCCGCCGGTTTGTCCGCAGCCGAATTGGCCACCATCGGCAGCCAGCCTTCGATGAAGTCAGTCGGTTCAGTTGGGAGCGGTTGAGGGTTCCAACGCAGGCGATTGGGGGTGACGCCGCCCAGCGGCCCGTTCAGTGGCTGACGCGCCAGCCGTTCAAAGCGCGGGTGCAGGGCGGACGGGCGAATGCGATACAGCCAGGTCCGGCGCAGTTCGCTGCGCGCCATGGTGAACGCCGTACCCGACAGTAGCTCGGCATACAGGCCGTAGGGGGCCTTCTGCGGAGAATTTTGCCCGACGGGCAGGGCCCCGGGCAGGGCTTCACTGGCGAACTCATTGCCGAAGCCGCTCAGGTACTGAAGGTCGGGCGACGTGTCGCGGTTCATCGATGCCTCCGGATTTTGTTTTTATCGTAATCAGATTACGAATAACGTAATTTGCTCCGTGCAACCCGTCAAGCTATAAAGGCGCGACTCGACGAATCCGGAAAACCCAACCCATGGCCAAAGCCAGCTCCCCCACCGACAACGGCAAGCAGAAGGTCCGCTCGGCGGAAGTCGGCACCGACATCCTCAAGGCCCTCGCCGAGCTCTCGCCGTCCACCTCCCTGTCGCGGTTGGCCGAGCACGTGCAGATGCCCGCGAGCAAAGTGCACCGTTACCTGCAAGCACTCATTGCCAGTGGTTTTGCCGAGCAGGATGCGGCCACCAACCACTACGGGCTTGGCCGTGAAGCATTGCGCGTGGGGCTGGCAGCGTTGGGCAGCATTGATGTGCTGAAGCTGGCGGCGCTGCCCTTGTCGCAGCTTCGCGACGAGCTCAACGAAAGCTGCTTCATCGCCGTGTGGGGCAATCAGGGAGCAACGGTGGTCAGCATCGAGCCTGCTGTACGGGCGGTGACGGTGGTGACCCAGATCGGCTCGGTGTTGCCGCTGCTCAGTTCCTCTACCGGGCTGGTGTTTGCCGCGTACTTGCCTGAGCGCGAAACCCTGGAGCTGCGCGACAAGGAACTGGCCGTGCTGCAGCAAAGCGCGAGCGATTACGACCGGCTGCTGGCAGGCATTCGCGAACGGGGCCTGCACCATGTGCACGGTTTGCTGATGCCGGGCGTGGATGCGCTCTCGGCCCCCGTGTTCAATGCCATGGGGCAGATCGCCGCGGTGATGACCGTGGTAGGGCCGACCTCGATCTTTCACGCCGATGAACATGGGCCGGCGGCGCAGCGCCTGCTGGCAGCAGCGCGTGATACCAGCTGGCGCATGGGTTACGCACCGAAGGCCTGAGACGGGCTGTGGCACTGTTGCCTGAAACGTAAAGGTGAATGTCGCAAGCGGCTATTTTTCCTGCCGGATCAAGCGCTTATTCTTGAATCACTGGCCGGCATGAAGGGCACTCCCCCCGCCTTTCAGGCCTGCGAGGTTCACCGACGTTGATTTTGAAGCTCCTTGATCTGACGTCTCGATTGGCCGCTGCGCTTGCAGCGGCTTTTTTTTGTCGGTTGTTTACAGTGCGTTGGTGGCGCATGCCTTGACTGTTCTGGCGGCCAGCAGACCGAGCGCCGACCGCGATGGAGCTCGATCTCAAGGACGCTGCAGCGGATACTGCTGCAGGTTCGCCATCATCTGCTGCAACGCCTGCAAGCTGTCCTGCGGGTGTATCGCCTCAGCGAAATCACCAATCTGCGCCCAGCTGTCAGCCACCTGCTCAGGGCTAAAACCTTCCCTCGGGTCGAAGCCGACACCCAGGCTACGCTCCCAGCGCACCTTGCCAATCCAGCCCCCGCCCACCTCGAACAGCTCACCGCTGCTCTGACACTGCTCGCTACCCAGGTAAACCACCAGGGGGCTGACCAGTTCAGGCTTGAGGCGTTCGAACACCTGTGCCGGTATCAGCCCTTCGGTCATGCGCGTGCCACCGGTAGGCGCGATGGCATTGACCAACACGCCGTGTTTGCGCCCTTCGATGGCCAGGGTACGGGTCAAGCCATATAAGCCAAGCTTGGCCATGCCGTAATTGGCCTGGCCGAAGTTGCCATAGATCCCAGAGGTCGAAGCGGTGAAGATCACCCGCCCCCAGTTCTGCTCGCGTAAATGGGGCCAGGCAGCGCGGGTGACCTTGTAGGCGCCCTCGACATGGACTTGGTAAACCTGATCCCAATCGCTGTCGTCCATCTTGTGGAAGGTCTTGTCGCGCAGGATGCCGGCATTGTTCACCAGCACATCGACCCGCCCAAAACAGTCCAGCGCCTGTTCGACGATGCGTGCGCCGTCACCAACGGAGTCGTGATTGGCCACAGCCATGCCTCCAGCGGCGCAGATCTCATCGACAACCCGATCGGCCGCTGAAGCGCTGGCGCCTTCCCCGTGGGTAGACCCCCCAAGATCGTTGACCACCACCTTGGCGCCACGCGCGGCGAACAGCAGTGCATGGGCGCGGCCCAGGCCACCACCGGCCCCTGTGACGATCACCACACGGTCTTGCAGACGTACCGGCTCGCTCATGCTCCTGGCTCCAGATAGGTTGAAGGACTCGAGTGTCCACCAGCACCTGCCAGCGGACAATCAAGCTCACTCAGGCTGAATGCCAGGCGATAACGCGCAACGATGTCAGTCGCTCAGGACCAGGCCATTTTTTGCGGGAGGTAGCTCAGCGGCTGTTCGCGAAAGGCCAGGTAGTGGCGCAATACCTGCGCAGGGGCTTCGGTGTGCGGGTAATGGCCAATGCCCTGCAATTGCACGATGTCCGGGTTGGGCACCAGTTGCCGGTAACGCTCGACCATCTGCGCTCCGCTAAGCGGATCGACCACGCCGTTGATAAAACGCAGCGGCACGCCCTCGCGCTGCAGCGCACCCACCCAGCGTTCGCGATGCAGCCTGCGCTCGGTCACGAAACCTACCAGTTTGTGCAGGATGCGAGTGCCGCCGTTGGAAGCGATCAGGCTCCAGAAGTCATCCAGCGCGCTTTCGCTGGGGTGAGTGCACGGCCCATAGACCTGGCTGACGTTGCGCACCAGGTCGTCGCGCCCGAACGAACGCGCCACCAGCCAACCCAGGCGGCTGAGCAGCAACTTCTGTATCAACAGCACCCGGCAGCTTTCAGGGAACAGACCGCTGTTGAGGAACACGCAACTGGCGATGTCCGCACGCTGTTCATGGTGTCGAGCCAGCAACTCTTGGGCCACACTGCCGCCGTAATCGTGTGCCAGCAGGTGCACAGGCTGGTCGACCTCGAGGTGGGCGAGCAAGGCCTGCTGCAGGTCTGCTTGCTCGATCAGGCTGTAGCCATGGTTGAGCGGCTTGGCCGAATCGCCAAAGCCGAGCATGTCGCAGGCGATGAGGCGAAAGCGCTGGGCCAGCGGCGTCCAGAGGTAATGCCAATCCCAACTTGCCGTCGGGAATCCATGCAACAGCAGCAGAGGCTCTCCTTGCCCTGCGGACCAGTAGCGTATGCTCTGGCCCCGGAATGAAAAACACTGACTCCGGGTACGCCAGACGCACAATGGTATCTCGGCCAAAGGCATCAGGTTCGTCCCGGTATGCAACGGTTGTGGTTATAGGGCAAGGCTGCGTTCATTGCATGTCACCTCGGCACATACATGTGCTCTCTATGTCGAGGCTGAGTCTAGTCAGCCGCCCACTCGGTGAAACTTGCGTTGACAGCCAGCTTGATGACCGAGCGAGTCAGTGGCACGAACGGTCACAGCCGAAAGGCTCGCCACCACAACTTCAGGCCGTCAGGGCCTGGGCAAATGCTGCCAACCACGGTTCGGCGTCAGTCTCCGGGGTTACTGTCTCGCTGGCATCGAGCTTGAGCATCGGCTGCAGTTCACGCACACCCAGTTCGGCAAACAGCTCACGCAACTGCTCGCCACCGCCGCAGTAAGTATCGCCATAACTGGAATCGCCCAAAGCAATGACCGCCCCCGGCAAGCCACGCCAGGCTGCGGGCAGGGTGTCACGGATGCTGCTGTACAGCGGCATGAGGTTGTCCGGCAGCTCACCCATGCCGGTGGTGGAGGTCACTGCCAGCAACGCTTCTGGCGCAAAACCTTCGAGATCCTGTTGGGTGGCGCGGGCAGCGTGCCAGGCATCATGGCCTGCAGCCTTGAGCAGCGACTCGGCATGACGGGCAACTTCTTCGGCAGTACCGTACACGGAGCCGGAAATAATGGCGATTTTCATCGAGAGATGGATTCCGAAACTGAGTGAAAACGTAGGATACTAGCATCCGACGGTGGCAAAAGGCCGCCTAACCTATGCCCCCTTTGCCTACTGGCCCGGACATGATCAACGCACAACTGCTGCAATCGATGGTCGATGCGTCCAACGACGGCATCGTGGTCGCCGAACAGGAAGGCGATGACACCATTCTGATCTACGTCAATCCGGCGTTCGAGCGCCTGACCGGCTACAGCCGCGACGAGATCCTTTACCAGGATTGCCGTTTCCTGCAGGGCGATGACCGGGACCAACTTGCCCGTGCACGCATCCGCAAGGCGCTGGCCGAAGGCCGTCCATGCCGCGAAGTCCTGCGCAACTACCGCAAGGACGGCAGCGCCTTCTGGAACGAGTTGTCGATCACGCCGGTGAAATGCGATGCCGATCATCGCACGTATTTCATCGGCATCCAGAAGGATGTCAGCCGCCAGGTCGAGCTGGAACGTGAACTGGCTGAGATGCACGTTCGTCGGAATTTCGACAAGCGCCCGGAACCAAGCGCTTAAGGCAGAGTCAATCCCGTTGAAGAAGCCGTCAACTCCGAGTTCGATCATGCACGCCAATGCGCTTTTGACCCAGGACGAGCTGGATTTCATCCAGGACATGCAGCATTCCCCGCAATTGAACCAGACCGACCCGATGTCGAGCCTGCTGGTCAATGGCGACCGACGTATTCAGTCGTTGCTGGCTCGGCTGGTGGCCAACGAGCAAGTCACCCTGCAGGCACAGTTCAACAACCAGCAGATCAACTTCCCCCTGCACCTGGTGGAGGACGAGTTCCACGCCGTGCACCTGCAGATCGGCTCGCCGGAAATCTACGAAGACGGCCCGATGTTGCGCCCTTGGCGCCTGTCGATGGACCAGCCCACTGCGCTGCTGGATGCGCAGGGCAAGGTCAGCGGGCTCTTCGTGCGCGAGATTTCTTTCAAAGGGGCGCTTCTGGAAATTCGCGGCCTGCCCGAAGCGCCTTCGCGCTTCGACCTGCGCTTCGCGCCAGGGGGTATCCCGGCCATCGTACTGCACGGCAGGCTACGCCGGCGTATTGGCCCGGATCTCGCTGCCTACGACCTCAGCCGCAGCTCGGCGCAAGAAACCGAGCGCTTGCGTGAATACATTCTGCAAGCTCATCTTCAGGCCCACCCGGAGTTGCACGCTCAGCTGTCGAGCTGACCGGCCAGGTATTGCCGCAAGCGCCGTCGCATCAGGCTTACCTCTGCACCCAGGCACGCCACCGGGCTGCCGGCCAGGCTTTCCTGGGCCATTTCGGCAGCCTCCCCCGCCAGTAGCAATGGGCACTCAAGCCCGGCAGCCAGGCGCCTCAAGCGCTTGCTGAGCTCAGCTGTCGGCGCGTGGTTGGAGAACAGTACCAAAGCATCGGGCCTAAGCTTTCCAGAGACGACCGCCAACTCATCCAGCGGCTGCCCAGGCATCAACAGCGTTACACCGACATCATCGCTGCACAACAACAGGCCGGTGACCAGCAGTTCCAGTTCCAGGCACTGCCCCGGCAACGGTGCCAGAAGCACGCAGCGGCTGCGCTGCCGACGCGTGAGCTGCAGGCGCGAGAACACCCGGGCACGCAAAAACTGATCGAGGAACAGCCACTCGCTGGCCTGGCCGAACGCACCTTGCCCAGCCGCCAGGTCGTGCCAGACGGGCATGAACACATCAGCGAAAACCTGGTCCTGATTGATGCAGGCAAACACCTGGTCGAACAACCGGTCAAGGCTCTCGGCATCGAAGCGTTGCACTGCCTCGCGCAATTGCGCCTGCCAGCGGATGGCAGAATCGGCTGCAAACGCGTCATGCACGTTCGCCTGGTCACGCGCCAGGATACTGCCGACCTTGCTGACCGCCACACCGCGCTCCAGCCATCCAAGAATGCGCCGGATATCTTCGATGTCAGCCAGCGAATAAAGGCGGTGGCCACTGTCGGTGCGTGTTGGCTGGATCAGCCCATAGCGCCGCTCCCAGGCACGCAGAGTCACGGCATTGACCCCGGTGAGCCGGGAAACTTCACGTATCGGGAACAGGTCCTGATGCTGCAGGCCTGCTTCGACTTCCGCTGTAAGTCCCTGATTGTCCATCTGCACTGAATGACCTGTGCGCAATAAATTGGAGGTGCAGTCTACTACGAGAGGAAACGTCGCAGGTTAACCACCCTCAGTAGCAGACAGTTGCCAATAACGAGCGATCAGCCATAATCCGCGCCCGATTCTTGCATAGACGCTTGCGTCGCCCACCACCCCGGGCCACGCAGCCAAGGGGCCGGCTACCCGCCAGCCCCGTCGCCAGGAGATACACGATGTCTACCCCACCCGTCACCCTGATGGTGTCGCGTCGCGCCGCCCATGGCCGCTACCAGGACCTGCTGGCCTGGCTGCACGAAGGCGAGCAGTTGGCCACCGACTTCCCCGGCTACCTCGGTTCAGGCATCCTCGCACCGCCGCGCGACAGCGATGAATTCCAGATCATTTTCCGCTTCAGCGACGAGCCCACCCTGCATGCCTGGGAGCATTCCGCGTCGCGCCGCGCCTGGCTGCAACGTGGCAACGGCCTGTTCGAGCGCCCCAAAGAGAGGCGCGTCAGTGGCATCGATGACTGGTTTGGCACCAATACAGTGCAAAAACCACCACGCTGGAAACAGGCGGTCGCGATCTGGCTGGCATTTTTTCCCGTCTCGCTGCTGTTCAATGTGCTCTTCGGCCACTGGCTGACCGAATTTGAACTGGTGCCGCGCGTGATGCTCAGCACCCTGGCACTGACGCCGCTGATGGTGTACCTGTTCATCCCGCTCTCCACCCGCCTGCTGGCCGGTTGGCTTCATGCCTCTCCCCCCTCAGGCGCCGCACTGCGCAGCCGCTGAGGCCAGGCCATACAAGAGGGAAACAGTTCGGGTATGCTGGGCGGCAACGACAGGAAAGACAAGTTGACCGCCCGCACATGAACAGCCCAATTCTCGTTACCGGAGCCAGCCAGCGCGTCGGGCTGGCCTTGGCCCTTGAGCTGGCAGAGGCCGGCCATACCGTGGTCAGTGCCAGCCGCAGCGTCCAGCCCCAGCCTGCGCACCCTAACATCGTGCAGTTCCAGGCCGACCTTTGCCTGGCGGCCGACCGCCAGGCGCTGATCGACCACCTGCAGCAGCACTACGATGGGCTGCGCGCAATCATCCACAACGCTTCTCTTTGGCTCGACGATGGCCTGGACAACCTGCAGACCATGTTCCGCCTCCACGTCGAGGCGCCCTACCACCTGAACCTGGCGCTGGGTGATTTGCTGAACAAGGTCGACAAGGCCGATATCATCCACATCTGCGACGAAACCTCCTCGCGGGGCAGCAAGAGCCATATCGGCTATGCCGCCACCAAGGCAGCGCTGCAGAACATGGTGCTGTCGTTTGCCGAAAAATATGCGCCCAAGGTACACGTCAACGGTATCCTGCCTGGGCTGCTGATCCTCAAGGAAGGGGGCGACGAAGCCTATCGCCAGCAGACCCTGAAAAAGGCCCTGCTGGAATTCGAACCCGGCGCCGGCCCGCTGATCGAGACGGTCAAATACCTGCTCGAAAGCCAATACAGCACCGGCAGCCAGGTGGTCATCAACGGTGGCCGCCACCTGAAGAATCGCATGACCTGAGAGAAGCCCATGACTGCGCAAGAACAACTCGAACTCGAGGCCGCCGCCTTCCGGCGCCTGGTCGCACACCTGCAGAACCGCACCGATGTGCAGAACATCGACCTGATGAACCTGTCAGGTTTCTGCCGCAACTGCCTGTCCAAGTGGTACAAGGCCGCGGCCGACGAACGCCAGGTCGACATCAGCCTGGATGACGCCCGTGAAGCGGTGTATGGCATGCCCTACGCCGAATGGAAAACCCAGTACCAGAAAGAAGCCAGCGCCGACCAGCAAGCGGCGTTTGAAAAAGGAAAACCTCGTGACTGATCTGAACACCCTGCGCGCCAGCCTGGCCAGCGGCAAACACGCCTTTGCCGACACCCTGGCGTTCATCGCTGCCAACTACAGCTACCAGCCACAGGCTTTCACCAACGGTGGCGTGGAAAACGCCGCCGGGCAGAACGAAGGCTCGTGCAAGACGCTGGGCCTGGCCCTGCTGGAAGGCCTGAGCGACCAGGAGGCGCTGCTGGCCTTCGGCGAGCACTACCGTGACGTGGCGGCCACGCCTGAGGGCACTGACCATGGCAACATCCGTGCGCTGATCGCGCATGGCCTGGCAGGTGTGAAGTTCACCGCGCAGCCGCTTTCGCGCAACGCCTGATACTGCCGGGCCGGGCAGGCCCCATCAGCTGATGATCTGCCCCGGCCCGTCGGCCGGCAACCCGCCGCGCTGCAACCACGCCAGCGCAATCGGCCACAGGCTCTCGCGGAACCGGTCATGGAAAAACGCGAAGTGGCCAATGTCCTCGGCCGCGATATCCGCAGGTGCGATCCGCAGATGCCGACGCTCGGCGCCTTCCAGATAACCTAGCAATCGCTCTGTAGCGGCCACCGTGCCAAACGGGTCATCGGCCAGGCTGATCGCCAACGTCGCCGCACGCACCTGGGCAAACGGCAAACGCTCCAACGTGCGCCCGCTGGGCCTTTGCTCATAGCGCGCTGTACGGGTGGTCCAGTCCTGCACCACACCTGCAGGTGTGTCTTCCATCCAGCCCAGGCGTTTGCCGGGGAAGTAACCGAACACACGGGTCAGCAACGGCATCGCCACGTGCCACTTGCCGAACAGCCGCCATCGCTGATCAGCCGCATAGTCGCGCCAGTAGGCGAACTGCGCACCCACCATCACCACCCGCCTGATCCGCCCGGCAGACGGCGCCAGCCCTACAGCGCAACCGCCGAAGCTGTGCCCCACGACATCCACCGGCTGGCAGGGAAATGCCTGGGCGGCGTGCGCCAGCATGGCTTCGAAATCCAGCCTGCCCCAGTCGCTCCAGGAGGCCTGGAAACCGCGCAAGGAAGGCGGCCGGGATTCGCCGATACCGCGGTAGTCATAGGTCAACACGTCGCAGCCTTGGGCGAACAGGTAATCGGCAAAGCGGGCGTAGTAACGGCAGCGCACGGACGTGGCGGCATTGATGATCACCAGCGGGCGCTGGGGATTGGCCTGGGCGTGGCGCCAGTAGAAACCACCAAGGCTGTAGCCGTCGGCTGTGGTCTGGCGAAAAGGCGTGGCCGGTTGGGTGAGGCTGCTCATGGCGCGCTTCCTGTTGTTGTGCGCCAACGCTAGCAAAAAATTAGAGGGCTGTACCGACCCTTTCGCGGGGCCGGTACAAGCCAAGGGGCTTACAGCTCGACGCAGTCGAACTTCACCTCGGTCGCCACATCTTCGTCGTAGTTGACGTCAGCGCGCTCGAAGCCGAACAGGTTGAGGAACTGCTTCTTGTAACCGGCGTAGTCGGTCAGTTCGAACAGGTTCTCGGTGGTCACTTGCGGCCAAAGGGCCTTGCAGGCGCCCTGCACATCGTCGCGCAGTTCCCAGTCGTCCAGGCGCAGGCGGCCCTTTTCGTCCAGCTCCGCCGGGGAGCCGTCAGCACGGTACATGCGATCACGGAACATGCGGTCCAGCTGGTCCTGGGTACCTTCGTGAACGCCCTTCTCCTGCATGATCTTGAAGACCATCGACAGGTACAGCGGCATCACCGGAATGGCCGAACTGGCCTGGGTGACCACCGACTTGAGCACGGCCACGTTGGCGCTGCCACCGACCTTGCCGGCCAGGCGCTGGGCGGTTTCGTCCAGGTCCTGCTTGGCCTTGCCCAGGGCGCCGTGCCAGTAGATCGGCCAGGTGATGTCACTACCGATATAGCTGAAGGCCACGGTGCGAGCCTGTGGTGCGAGCACGCCCGCGGCGTTCAAGGCGTCGATCCACAGTTCCCAGTCCTGGCCGCCCATGACGGTGACGGTGTCAGCGATTTCCTGCTCGGTGGCCGGCTCGATGCTGGCCTCGATGATGGTGTCCTTATTGGTATCGATGGCGGTCGACTTGTACGGCTGGCCGATCGGCTTGAGCGCGGAGCGGATCACTTCACCGGTCTGCGGCAGCTTGCGCACCGGCGAGGCCAGGGAGTAGATGACCAGGTCGACCTGACCGCCCATTTCGTTCTTGATCAGCTCGATGACCTTGGCACGGGCTTCATCGGAGAAAGCGTCACCGTTGATCGACTTGCTGTACAGGCCCTCGGCCTTGGCGAACTTGTCGAAGGCAGCAGCGTTGTACCAGCCGGCAGTGCCAGCCTTGGTCTCGGTGCCTGGTTTTTCGAAGAACACGCCCAGGGTATCGGCCTTGAAGCCGAAGGCGGCGGTAATGCGTGCCGCCAGGCCGTAGCCGCTGGATGCACCAATGACCAGGACCTTCTTCGGGCCATCCTCGCGCACGCCCAGCTTGCGGGTGGCTTCGATCTGGTCACGGACGTTCAGCTCGCAGCCCTTCGGGTGAGTCGTGGTGCAGATGAAACCGCGAACCTTAGGATGAATGATGGCCAATGTCTGTACCTCGTCAGGTTTATGCCGGGGAAGCGCCGCCTCGGGCGATTCCGATTGATCAGAGGGTGAGACTACCCCCACAGGTTATCCGACACATATTACGGGGTGATCAAAGGGATGCAAAACGATGCGCCCCCGATGAACACTCTGGCGCTGGCAAGATTCGGTGGTTAAGACCAAAGACCGGACACCAGCCCCGGAGCCATTGATTGGTTTTTCACATCAATGGCAAAGAAAAACAAACTTAACAAATGAGCCAAACCCGCCGAAGCTGGTGGCACTGCGCCCGCTGGGCGCCCACCTGCACACGGAGAACAACAACATGAACGACGTGGTCATCGTCGCCGCAACCCGAACCGCCATCGGCAGCTTCCAGGGTGCCCTGGCCAACGTGCCCGCGGTAGACCTGGGCGCTGCCGTGATCAAGCGCCTGCTGGAGCAGACCGGGCTGGACCCGGCACAGGTCGACGAGGTGATCCTCGGCCAGGTACTCACCGCCGGCGCCGGGCAGAACCCTGCTCGCCAGGCCGCGATCAAGGCCGGCCTGCCCTACAGTGTACCGGCGCTGACCCTGAACAAAGTCTGCGGCTCGGGCCTCAAGGCCCTGCACCTGGCTGCACAAGCCATCCGTTGCGGTGATGCCGAGGTGGTAATCGCCGGAGGCCAGGAAAACATGAGCCTGGCCCCCTACGTGATGCCTTCGGCGCGAACCGGGCAGCGCATGGGCCATGGCCAGTTGGTCGACAGCATGATCACCGACGGCCTGTGGGATGCCTTCAACGACTACCACATGGGCATTACCGCCGAAAACCTGGTGGAGAAGTACAGCATCAGCCGTGAACAGCAGGATGCGTTTGCTGCCCAATCGCAGCGCAAGGCGGTGGCCGCCATCGATGCCGGCCGCTTCGTGGACGAAATCACACCCATTGTGATGCCGCAGAAAAAAGGCGACCCAAAGGTCTTTGACCGTGACGAGCAGCCCCGTCCTGACACCACTGCTGATTCCTTGGCCAAGCTACGCCCGGCCTTCAAGAAAGACGGCAGCGTCACCGCTGGCAACGCCTCCAGCCTAAACGACGGCGCCGCTGCGATGCTGCTGATGAGTGCAGGCAAGGCCAAGGACCTTGGCCTGCCGGTACTGGCCAAAATTGCCGGCTACGCCAGTGCGGGGGTGGACCCGGCAATCATGGGGATTGGCCCGGTGTCGGCCACCCAGCGTTGCCTGGACAAGGCCGGCTGGCAATTGGCCGAGCTTGACCTGATAGAGGCCAACGAGGCCTTTGCCGCACAGGCGCTGGCGGTGGGCAAGGCGCTGGAGTGGGATGCCGAGCGGGTCAACGTCAACGGCGGGGCAATTGCCCTTGGGCACCCGATTGGTGCCTCGGGGTGCCGGGTGCTGGTGACCTTGCTGCACGAGATGATCAAGCGCGACGCCAAGAAGGGGTTGGCCACGCTGTGCATCGGCGGGGGCCAGGGTGTCGCTTTGGCGATCGAGCGTTGATCACGGTTTAACGCAGACAGCATTGCCCCCATCGCCGGCAAGCCGCCGATGGGGGTGGTACAAGCAGCAAATCCTCAGGCTGTGGCGCGCAACTCCCGAGCCGCTGCCACCATGTTCACCAACGCCGCCTCGGTCTCGGGCCAGGCACGGGTTTTCAATCCGCAATCCGGGTTGACCCACAGACGCTCAGCCGGAATACGCAGGGCTGCCTTGCGCAGCAACTTGACCATCTCCTCGCGGCTCGGTACGCGTGGCGAGTGAATGTCATACACACCTGGGCCGATCTCGTTCGGGTAGTCGAACTTCTCGAACGCCTCCAGCAATTCCATGTCCGAACGCGATGTCTCGATGGTGATGACGTCTGCGTCCATCGCAGCGATCGACTCGATCACATCGTTGAATTCGCTGTAGCACATGTGGGTGTGGATCTGTGTTTCGTCACGAACGCCCGAAGCGCAAAGGCGGAAGGCCTCGGTGGCCCACTCGAGGTAAGCAGGCCAGGCACTGCGGCGCAGCGGCAGGCCTTCGCGGAAGGCTGCTTCGTCGATCTGCACGATCTTGATATCAGCTGCTTCCAGGTCGAGCACTTCATCGCGGATTGCCAGCGCCAGTTGACGGGCCTGGGTTTCGCGGCTGACATCCTCACGTGGGAACGACCACATCAGCATGGTCACCGGGCCGGTCAGCATGCCCTTCATGACTTTGCGGGTCAGCCCTTGTGCATAGCGGATCCAGGCCACGGTCATCGCCTCAGGCCGGCTCAGGTCACCGTAGATCACCGCAGGCTTCACGCACCGCGAACCATAGCTCTGTACCCAGCCAAAACGGGTGAACACGTAGCCGTCGAGTTGCTCGGCAAAGTATTCCACCATGTCGTTGCGCTCGGCCTCGCCGTGCACCAGTACGTCCAGGCCCAGGTTTTCCTGGATCTGTACGGCATGGCGGATTTCACTGTGCATGGCTTCGACGTAATCAGCTTCGGTCAACTTGCCCTGTTTAAACGCCTGGCGTGCCAGGCGTATGGCAGGGGTCTGCGGGAAAGAGCCGATAGTGGTGGTCGGATAGGCTGGCAGGTTCAGCCCGGCTCGCTGCTTGGCAATACGCTGGCCGAACGCCGACTGGCGCTGGCTGTCGCCAGGCTTTATAGCGTGGACCCGCGCCTGTACAGCAGGCTTGTGGATACGTGGCGAGCTGGCGCGGCCAGCCTGGATGGCGCGGCTACGCGCCAGTGCGGCGGCAACTTCGGCAGCGTCCGGTTGGTTGACGGCCTTGGCCAGCACGGCGACTTCCTGGCATTTCTGCACGGCGAAGGCCAGCCAGCTTTTCAGCTCGGTGTCGAGCTGGTCTTCACGGCCCAGGTCCACGGGGCTGTGCAACAGCGAACAGGATGGTGCAACCCACAGGCGGTCACCCAGACGCTCGGCAGCGTGACGCAGTACATCAACGGCTTTCTCCAGATCGCAGGCCCAGACGTTGCGGCCGTTGACCAGGCCCAGTGAGAGTATCTTGTAGGCCGGCAGGCGGTCGAGGATGGTCGGGTACTGCTCCGGCGCTCGCACCAGGTCGATATGCAGGCCGTCGACGGGCAGGTTGGCGGCAAGGCCGAGGTTTTCTTCCAGGCCGCCGAAATAGGTGGCCACCAGTTTTTTCAAAGGGGCGCGCTGGAGGATGTTGTAGACGCGCTCATAGGCGTTTTTCCATTCCTGCGGCAGATCGAGTACCAGGATCGGCTCGTCTATCTGCACCCACTCCACACCCTGACCAGCCAGGCGGTTAAGGATTTCGTCGTATACCGGCAGCAAGCGGTCGAGCAGCTCCAGCTTGTCGAAGTCGCCACCTTTGGCCTTGCCCAGCCACAAGTAGGTCAGCGGGCCGATCACCACCGGTTTGGCGGCATGGCCCAAGGCCTTGGCTTCGTCAACTTCCTCGAACAACTGCTCCCAGCTCAGGGCGAATTGCTGATCGACGGTAAACTCAGGTACCAAGTAGTGGTAGTTGGTGTCGAACCACTTGGTCATTTCCTGGGCGTGGGCACCGCCGCAGCAATTGGCACTGCGCCCGGTCGCCACGCCACGGGCCATGGCGAACAGGGTTTGCAGGGTGGGCTTGGCACCGTCATGGCCTCGGAAACGCTCGGGGATGACGCCGAAGGTCAGCGAGTGCGTCAGTACCTGGTCATACCAGGCGAAATCGCCGACGGGCAACAGCTCGATGCCAGCATCCTTCTGGGCTTGCCAGTGAGCCGCGCGCAAGTCGCGGCCTACCTTGCGCAGGCCGGCTTCGTCCAACTCACCTTTCCAGAAGGCTTCCTGGGCTTTTTTCAGTTCGCGGTCGCGACCGATACGCGGAAAACCCAGGTTATGTGCCAGTGCCATCTCTTGTCCCTCAGAATGCAAAAATGAATGAGGGGGATTTTCCGGCCAGGCACATAATGAGACAAACTCATTTAATTTGAGATGAAATCAAGATCCTTTCATGATGAATGTGCCGGGCACGTCTTGTTCAGAGCAGGCTCGTACGCTCGCAGACAAGCCTGCGCCCAAGACGCGTCGCACAATGCCTCACTGAACAATCCAGGTGCCCCATTGCCATGAGCCTGCTGAAATCGGCGCTGCGCGAAAAAACCTTCGTCTGCGTCATGGAGTTCGTGCCCAAGCCGTCGGCCGAACGCTTCGCTGCGATGGAGGCGATCATGGCCCGTGGGCACTTGTGCGGCTGGCCAATGACCGTAGCCATCGGCGACCGTGTCGGCAGCCCGCTGGACCTCTCGCCATTGGACGCCCTGCCCAGCTTCAGTAAACCCGTCCCTGCCCTGCCCCACTTTTCCGGCAAAGACCGTGAGCAACATGATCTGCTCGCGCAACTGAAAAGAATGGACGCCGCCGGTCTCGACCAATTGCTGCTACTGACCGGCGATCGCCTGCCAGGCCACCAGCCAGGCGAGCGCCCGGTGCGCTATCTGGAATCGGTCGCTGCACTGCAAATTGCTCGCAAGGCCTGCCCCCACTGGCTGCTGGGCGCTGCACTCAACCCATTCAAATACCGCGAGGAAGAAGGCGGTGCGCAGTATTTCAAGGCAGAGAAAAAGCTCGCTGCGGGCGCCGATTTCCTCACCCTGCAATTGGGCTTCGATGCCAGCAAGCATCAGGAGGCCATGCAGTGGATGGGGCGTCAGGCCGAGCCCAAGCCGCTACTGGCCTGCCTGATGAGCCTGAGCCATGGCCGTGCAGCGATGCTCGAGCATGTCGCCGGCGTTACCGTCTCACCGTCGATGCGCAACATGCTTGAGGCCGAAGCGGCCGTATCCAAAGCCTATGCCCAGGCACGCGGCCTTGATCGCCTGGCCCTGCAGATCATTGGCGTAAAGTTGATGGGGTATGCCGGGGTGCACCTTTCAGGTGTTCACGAGCTCAAGCAACTGCTCGCCCTGGAGGCGCGCATCGAGGACTGGCAAGCACGTGTCCATTCACAGGAACAGTGGGCAACGGCCTGGGCCGGGAGCTGGCAGATGCCAGGCCTGCCAGCGGTGACCTTTCACCCACCACAAGCAGACTGGCGACAAGGCCAGTCGAGGGTCAGCGCAACAGCCAGAGAGAAACTGCGTTATCACCTGCTGCATGGGTTTCACGCCCTGTTGTTCAGCCATAACAACTGGCTGAGCAAGGCCTTTGGCTGGGCCGTGCGCCGGCCGCTGTGGGCCAGCGACAGCGGCGCCCGCTGGCTGCACAGCCTGGAACGCAGCGTGAAGCGCCCGCTGCTGGGCTGCGACACCTGTGGCAGGTGCCGTCTGGAAGACACCTTGTACATTTGCCCCGAAACCTGCCCCAAGGGCCTGGCCAACGGCCCCTGTGGCGGTACTGCGCTGAACCGCTGTGAGTTCGGCGACCGCGAGTGCATCCACAGCGTCAAATACCGCACCGCCAAAGCCGTGCAACAGACCGCAGTGCTCACCGAGCGGCTGATCCCCTGCATCGAGATACAAACGCGTCACCGCAGTTCATGGCCGCAGTGGTTCGACGCCCAGGCACCTGGCCGGCTCAGCTCGCAGCCAACGCTTCGAAACCCGCCCGAATCTTCGCCTCAGGCAGTTCATCGGCAATGAACACCATCACGCTTTCGCGCGTTTCGCCTTCGGCCCACTCGGCGTCCCAATCGAAACCATAGAGTTTGAGCACGCCCTGGAACACAAGGCGACGGTCTTCTCCGGCAATGTTGAGCACACCTTTATAGCGCAGCAATTGCTTGCCGTGAGTCTCGAGCAAGTCGTTCATGAAGTCGCTGAGGCGGTCGATGTCCAGAGGGACCTCGGTACGCAGCACCAGGGTCGAGATACGATCAGGGGTGGCGGGTTTGTACACTGGGCGCAGGGTTGGCTTGAGGTTGGCGCCCAGGTCAGGGTTGAGGTTGAACCCGCGCACGTCGAGCAGTTCGGCCAGGTCGATACGCCCGTGCTCGACCACGCGCAGCGCCGCACGGCCATTGATGCGCGCCAGGCGCTCGCGCAGGGCGTCCACCGCCGTCGGCTCGACCAGGTCGGTCTTGCTCAGCAACAGGCGGTCGGCAAAGCCCACCTGGGCCTGGGCGATGGTCTGGGCAAGATGCAGTTCGGCATGGGCCGCATCGACCAGGGTAATGATGCCATCGAGGATATAGCGGTCACGCAGTTCCTCTTCAACGAAGAAGGTCTGCGCCACCGGCGCGGGGTCGGCCAGGCCAGTGCATTCGATCACCAGGCGATCGAAAGCGATCTCCCCGGCGTCCAGGCGCTCGAGCAGCAGGAACAAGGCGCGGGTCAGGTCGCCATGAATGCTGCAGCATACACAGCCGTTGGCCAGGGTCATGACCTGCACCGGCTCGTCACCCAACAGCTGGCTGTCGATGCCTGCCTCGCTGAACTCGTTCTCGATCACGGCGATTTTAAGGCCGTGCTCGGCTTTTAGCATGTGCTTGAGCAAAGTGGTCTTGCCAGCACCGAGAAAACCGGTGAGCACGGTTACGGGAATTGGCGTCTGCACGCAGAAATCTCCTGAAGCTGAAAATGACTGTGGGAGCCCACAGGCTCCCACAGGTTCACGCAGTGTGCCGAATCAGCAGCACTTAGGGCCGGACTTGCCACCGTAGCGGGCTTCCTGGCGTTCCCGGAAGAACGCCTCGTAGCTCATCACCGGCTTGTCCGGGTGCTTGGTCTGCATGTGCTCGACATAGTTGTCGTAGTCGGGCATGCCGACCATCAGGCGGGCTGCCTGCCCCAGGTATTTACCCAGTCGACCCAGGTCGTTGAACATCGCAGCATTCCTCTCAAGCGTCAGGCAGTGCCTGGAACGGGGTTTCCTTGTCGGTACGTTCCTTGCGGCCGAGGGCGGCGTAGCCGACCTTGACGGCAAAGAACAACACGCTAAACACCACAATCAGGAACAACACGGTGAGCCCGGCGTTGGTGTAGGCGTTGTAGATCACATGCTGCATCTGCCCGATGTCCTTGGCCGGGGCAAGCACCTGGCCGGCGTCCAGCGCAGTGCTGTACTTCTCGGCCAGGGCCAGGAAGCCAACCGCAGGGTTCGGGTCGAACAGTTTGATCAGGCCTGCAGTGGTTGTGCAAATCAGCAGCCACACTGCTGGCAGCAAGGTGACCCACATGTAGCGCTGGCGCTTCATCTTGATCAATACCACCGTGCCGAGCATCAGGGCGATACCGGCCAACATCTGGTTGGAGATGCCGAACAGCGGCCACAGGGTGTTGATGCCACCCAGCGGATCGATCACGCCCTGATACAGCAGGTAACCCCAAAGCGCCACGCAGCCGGCAGTGCCGATCAGGTTGGCCGTCCACGACTCGGTACGTTTGAGCGCCGGCACGAAGCTGCCAAGTAGGTCTTGCAGCATGAAGCGGCCGGCACGGGTACCGGCGTCCACCGCAGTCAGGATGAACAGTGCTTCGAACAGGATCGCGAAGTGGTACCAGAAGGCCATGGTGTTTTCACCCGGCAGCACCTGGTGCAGGATCTGCGCAATACCCACCGCCAGCGTCGGTGCACCACCGGCACGGGCCAGGATGGTGTGCTCGCCGATGTCCCGGGCTACGGCCTCAAGCTGCTCGGGGGTGATCAGGAAGCCCCAGCTGCTGACCGTCTGGGCCACCGACACCACGTCGGCACCGACCACCGCGGGCGGGCTGTTCATGGCGAAATAAACGCCTGGCTCGATGACCGAGGCGGCTACCATGGCCATGATGGCGACGAACGATTCCATCAGCATGCCGCCGTAGCCGATGTAGCGGGCGTTGGTTTCGTTGTCCAGCAGCTTCGGCGTGGTCCCAGAGGAAATCAGCGCGTGGAAGCCGGACACCGCACCACAGGCGATGGTGATGAACAGGAACGGGAACAGTGTGCCCTTCCACACCGGGCCTGTACCGTCGGTGAACTGGGTCAGCGCAGGCATTTTCAGCTCTGGCGCGATGATCAGGATACCGATGGCAAGGCCGACGATGGTGCCGATCTTGAGGAAGGTCGACAGGTAGTCACGCGGCGCCAGTACCAGCCACACCGGCAGCACCGCAGCGACGAAGCCGTAACCCACCAGCATCCAGGTGATCTGCACACCGGTGAAGGTGAACGCCGGGCCCCAGACCGGATCTGCGGCAATCTGGCCCCCCAGCCAGATCGACGCCAGCAGCAGTACCACGCCGACGATCGAAATCTCGCCGATACGGCCCGGGCGGATGTAGCGCATGTAGATGCCCATGAACATCGCGATCGGGATGGTCGCCATCACCGTGAACATGCCCCATGGGCTTTCAGCCAGGGCCTTGACCACGATCAGCGCCAGCACCGCCAGGATGATGATCATGATCAGGAAGCAGCCGAACAGGGCGATGGTGCCAGGGATGCGCCCCATCTCCTCGCGCACCATGTCGCCCAGCGAGCGGCCGTTGCGGCGGGTGGACAGGAACAGGACCATGAAGTCCTGGACCGCACCGGCCAGCACCACGCCGGCGATCAGCCAGAGCGTGCCAGGCAGGTAGCCCATTTGCGCCGCAAGCACGGGACCGACCAGGGGGCCGGCGCCAGCGATGGCGGCAAAGTGGTGACCGAAAAGAATGTGTTTGTTGGTCGGGACGTAGTCCAGGCCGTCGTTGTTGAGCACCGCAGGGGTGGCTCGGCGTGGGTCGAGTTGCATCACCTTGGTGGCGATGAACAGGCTGTAGTAACGGTAGGCGACCAGGTAGATGGCCACCGACGCGACCACGATCCACAAGGCATTGATCGCCTCGCCTCGACGCAGGGCGACCACACCCAGCGCACAAGCCCCTATGACCGCCAGCGCCAGCCACGGGATGTGGCGTAGCAGGCTGTTATTGTTGTTCATGGCATGCTTCCAGCTAAGTGGTTGGAATAGACAGCCCCTTGAGTCTAGGGCTTGCTTGAAGGGTTTACCATCCCGATTTCGCATGCAGCCACTGGCGAGCACAGGCTCTAGAACGCTGCTACCCGCACAACCTCATGCCTCTGAGGCACCACGCGCTACTGGCAGGCCTGTCATTTTTGCCAGTTGTGCATGAATGGGGCATCCGCTTTCAATGATCAGGCCATCCGATTGCCCTTGGACGACACGCGATTGGCAAATCTGCAAACGCTGAAATTGTGCGTCGATCATCTGAAAAGCCAGCAAAAAGGAAACGCTCATGACCACGGAAAAGGCCGGCACCACTCAACCCTCAGCCCCCATCGCCCCCACCCATGGTTCGATTGCGAGCCCAAAGTCCCGCGCCACCTTCGCTGAAGAAAGAGGCCTTATTGAAGGGAATCTTCACAACGGGATCGAAAGCGGCAAGTTCTTTCCGGAGACGACCGGTGGCCTGACCGACCCCTTCGCCAAGGACGACGTAAGAAATATCGCACCGCCGGCCGATGGCAAGATTGCCAGCGGCGGGCAGCCCCGCGCGGCCTACCTGGATAAAACGGATGTCGATTGGGACAAGCATGATGTTGCCAGCGACGCATCCCTTGATTTTGTCTGGAGGTTCAGTGCGCGCCACAAATATCGCCGTTTCAACTACTTCATCACCAAAGCCGACTGGAAGGCCGGGGAGCCGCTGACCCGTGCCCAGTTCGAACCGCAGCCGTTCGCCACATTCCTCAATGAACGCCAGCCTTACTGGGGCTTCACCGACGAGGAAATGTGGCCGGCGGAACCCACCACGCATACCCTGAAGCTACCTGAGCGCCAGGGCTATCACGTACTGTTGGGCGTATGGGAAATTGCCGAGACCGACAAGGCCTTCTATCAGGTAGTCGATCTCAATTTCGTTGCCAAGTAACGGTGTCGCCAGGTGACTCGGCCGACTCGGCGATAAGTCACCCGTGTCACCCGTCATCCGGCAGGAGTGCCCGTGGCTAGTCTATAGTCAGTGCTACTGACGAGGGCCCGCCATGACCACTCCTTCCGACGATCGCCGGCGCTTCCAGCGCATTGATTTCGACGCCCCTACCGAACTGCGCCAGGGCGATCGCCGCTGGCCGGTCAAACTGCTTGATCTGTCACTCAAGGGCCTGTTAATCGAGCGCCCTGAACCGTGGAACGCCGACCTCACCCAGGATTTCGATGCGATCATCCAACTGGACCCCCATACACGTGTGCAGATGCAGGTGGAACTGCGCCATGAAGAGGCGAAGCGGCTGGGGTTCATTTGCCTCTACATCGACATCGACTCGATGAGCCATTTGCACCGTCTTGTGGAGTTGAACGTGGCCGACAGCACCGAAATGATGCGCGAGCTGCGGCAACTGATCGAATAATGGGATCTCTTAGCTAGCTAATAGCTTTCCCAACTTGTGTTTCTTGTCTACCCAGACAGCTTTAAGGCTGGGTAGCGTAGCGTTGTACACACCCCTCTAGCACCGTATTCGATGAGTTGGTACGCGATCTGCATTGCGTTCTTGCACACCCTGCAAGCCTGCTTGTTCGCGCTCCAATCAAAATATTGTATACAATTTATGTAGCAATCATTTGTAGGAAGTGTCTACAGTAGCGGCACAACAATAAACAGTGAGCCTGCTCAATGACTACGTCCCCTAGCACGTCTCCCGCCAAGCGCCCCGAGGACGAAAACCTCGGCCTTGGAGCCAACTTGGCCTATGGCCTTCAGCATGTGCTGACCATGTACGGAGGGATCGTCGCAGTACCCCTGATCCTGGGGCAGGCTGCGGGCCTTAACGGCGCCGAGATCGGCATGCTGATCGCGGCCTCGCTGTTTGCCGGTGGCCTGGCTACGCTACTGCAAACGCTCGGCCTGCCCTTCTTCGGATGCCAGCTGCCGTTGGTGCAGGGCGTGTCGTTCGCAGGCGTGGCAACCATGGGGGCAATTCTCAGCAGCCAGGACGGTGGTGGCTTGCCAGGCGTGCTGGGCGCAGTCATGGCAGCATCGCTGATCGGCTTTCTGATCACCCCGGTGTTCTCGCGCATCACCAAGTTCTTCCCGCCACTGGTCACCGGTATCGTCATCACGACCATCGGCCTGACCTTGATGCCGGTGGCAGCACGCTGGGTGATGGGCGGCAACAGTGCTTCGCCGGAATTCGGCAGCATGGCCAACATCGGCCTGGCAGCGCTGACGTTCGCCATCGTGCTGCTGCTGAGCAAACTGGGCAGCGCGACCATTTCGCGCCTTTCGATCCTGCTGGCCATGGTTTTCGGTACCCTGATTGCCTGGGCGCTGGGCATGACCGACTTCAGCAAAGTCGCCGAAGGCCCGATGTTCGCCTTCCCCACCCCTTTCCACTTCGGCATGCCGACCTTCCACATCGCGGCGATCCTGTCGATGTGCATCGTGATCATGGTGACCCTGGTGGAAACTTCGGCCGACATCCTGGCCGTAGGTGAGATCATCGACACCAAGGTCGATTCCAAGCGCCTGGGCAATGGCCTGCGCGCCGACATGGCCTCGAGCATCCTGGCGCCGGTCTTCGGCTCCTTCACCCAGAGCGCCTTTGCACAGAACGTAGGCCTGGTGGCCGTGACCGGGGTCAAGAGCCGCTACGTGGTGGCCACCGGTGGTGTGATCCTGGTGGTGCTGGGCCTGCTGCCGGTGATGGGCCGTGTGATTGCAGCAGTGCCGACCCCGGTACTGGGCGGCGCAGGCATCGTGCTGTTCGGCACTGTGGCTGCCAGCGGTATCCGCACCCTGTCCAAGGTCAACTACAAGAACAACGTCAACCTGATCATCGTCGCCGCCTCGCTGGGCTTTGGCATGATTCCGATTGCCGCGCCGAACTTCTACCACCACTTCCCGAACTGGTTCGAGACCATCTTCCACTCCGGCATCAGCTCGGCAGCGATCATGGCCATCGTGTTGAACCTGATCTTCAACCATTTCACGGCAGGCAATTCGGACCAGCAGTCAGTGTTCGCCGCGGGCTACGAGCGCACCATCCAGTACTCGGACATCTCTGCACTGCGCGATGGCGATTACTTCAAGGAAGGCAAGCTGTTCGACGCCGAGGGCAATGAGGTGCCGGTCCTGGAGCTGGACGAGCATGGCAATACGGCGCCCAGGCGAACGCCGGTAGCCGAGCACTGACCGCTGACTGAGCGGTGACCCAGGGGGAGCCGATGCGCATCGTCGGCTCCCTTTTTTTGTTGGCCTATCCTGGCCCATTGCCCCGCCGCCAGCGGCTTATTCGAACAAGGCGTCCAGAGCTTGCTCCAGCCGGGTTACTGCGATCACCTGCAGCCCCGCCGGTGATTCCTTCGGTGCGTTGCCCTTGGGCACGATGGCCCGCTTGAAGCCATGTTTCGCCGCTTCTTTCAGGCGCTCCTGCCCACTGGGAACCGGCCGTACCTCGCCCGACAAACCAATCTCGCCAAATACCAGCAGCCCATGGGCCAACGGCCGGTTGCGCAGGCTGGACATCACCGCAGCCAACAAGGCCAGATCCGACGCGGTTTCAAGGACCTTCACCCCACCGACGACATTGAGAAACACGTCCTGGTCATGGGTGGGAATACCACCATGGCGGTGCAGCACCGCCAGCAACATGGCCAAACGGTTCTGGTCCAGGCCCAGGGTGACACGTCGCGGGTTGGCCAGGTGGCTGTCATCGACCAGCGCTTGTACCTCTACCAGCATCGGCCGGGTACCTTCCCACGTGGCCATGACCACGCTGCCCGGTACTTCTTCCTGAGCCCGGTTGAGGAAGATCGCCGAAGGGTTGGAAACCTCTTTGAGCCCACGGTCGGTCATACCGAAGACACCCAATTCATTGACCGCACCAAAGCGGTTCTTCACCGCGCGCAACAAGCGCAAGCGGCCATCGGACTCACCCTCGAAATACAACACGGTGTCGACCATGTGTTCCAGCACCCGCGGGCCCGCCAGCGAGCCTTCCTTGGTGACATGGCCGACAAGGAAGATCGCCGTGCCGCTCTGCTTGGCGTAGCGCACCAGCAATGCCGCACTTTCGCGCACCTGAGCAACACCGCCAGGCGCTGATTGCAATTGCTCGGTGAAGATCGTCTGGATCGAATCGATGACCATGACCCGGGGCTTTTCCTGACGCGCCGTAGCGATGATCGTTTCAATACAGGTCTCGGTCATCACTTTGAGCTGGTCCTGGGGCAGCCCCAGGCGGCGTGAACGCATGGCCACCTGCTGCTGCGACTCCTCGCCGGTGACATACAGCGCCGGCATGCCCACAGCAATGTTGCACAAGGTCTGCAGCAGAATGGTCGATTTGCCGATGCCCGGATCACCACCGATCAACACCACCGAGCCGTCGACCAGGCCGCCGCCCAGCACGCGATCGAGTTCGGTGCTGCTGGTGGTGAACCGCGGAATTTCCTCGACGCTGACTTCGGCCAGGGTCTTGATCTGCGCCTGTTGCCCGGTCCAGCCGGCGCGACCGCTGGGTGCCGCTGCGCCGCCGCTCTCGATCATGGTTTCGACCAGGGTGTTCCAGGCACCGCATTCGCCACACTGGCCGGCCCATTTGGGAAAGGTCGCGCCACACTCAGTGCAGCCATACAAGCGCTTGGCCTTGGCCATGGGCAGGGTCTCCTGGAAAAAATCGCCATGATAGCCGACGCAGGCGTGTCTCGAGCGCGTCGGCATGCGACAAAACTATTCGTTCTAAGCGCAGTCACTACCCCTGAACATGACGCATGAAGCGTTGTAGTGGCTTACACTGCGTAAACATCACCATTTGTTACAAGGGAATCGAACATGGGAATGATCAGTGAGTTCAAGGCCTTCGCGGTCAAGGGCAATGTCGTCGACATGGCGGTCGGTATCATTATCGGCGCTGCATTCGGCAAGATAGTCTCCTCATTCGTCGGCGATATCATCATGCCGCCACTGGGAATATTGATCGGAGGCGTGGACTTCAGTGACCTGGCCATTACCTTGAAGGCGGCTGAAGGCGATATACCGGCCGTGGTGCTGGCCTACGGCAAGTTCATCCAGACCGTGATCGACTTCGTGATCGTGGCATTCGCCATCTTCATGGGTGTCAAGGCGATCAACCGCCTGAAACGCGAAGAGGCCGTGGCGCCAAGCGCACCGCCGACCCCTACCCCTCAGGAAACGCTGCTGACCGAGATTCGTGACTTGCTCAAGTCGCAGAACCAGAATCGCCTGCCTTGAAAAATGGCAAGCTGCAAGCTGCAAGAGTAGGGCCGCTCAAGGGCAACGCTCGCAGCTTGTAGCTCGCAGCTAGCAGCTACCAGTAGTTCTCCACCGCCACCTGTCCCGGCCGCTTGCTCAGGCTCAGTTGCAGGTCACGCGCCTTGAGCACCTTGCGGGTCTCATCGATCATCTGCGGATTACCGCAAAGCATGATCCGTGAGTGCTCGGGTGACAGTTCCAGCCCCGCCGCCTTTTCCAGCTCGCCATTCTCGATCAGTGTAGTGATGCGTGCATTCAGCGCACCCGGATACTGCTCACGGGTAACCACCGGGATGAATTGCAGCTTGCCTGCAAATTCCGCCAGGTAATCACGCTGTTCAAGCCCGGCAATGTCATCCACATAGGCCAGTTCCTTGGCCTCGCGTACCGAGTACACCAGCTTGATGCTGTCAAAACGCTCCCAGGCCTCGAAGTCCTGCAGGATCGACATGAACGGCGCAATGCCGGTACCGGTCGCCAACAGCCACAGGTCACGGCCACCGACGAAGCGATCAAGGGTCAGGTAGCCAAATGCCTGGCGGTCGATCAGCAGTGAATCGCCCTCGCCAAGACGGCTGAGCTCGCTGGTGAACTCGCCGCCCGGGACCACGATAGAGAAGAAGTCGAGATACTCGTCATGCGGCGCGCTCACCATCGAATAGGCACGCCAGACCACACTGCCATCGGCTTTGGTCACGCCAAGCCGAGCGAATTGCCCGGCCCGGAAGCGAAACCCCGGATCGCGAGTCACCCGCAGGCTGAACAGGCCAGGCGTCAGTGGCTGGACGTCCAGCAGGGTCTGGCGGGTGAACTTTTCGGCACTAGCGGTCATGACGGGCTCCGTGGATAGCGTACGCACAGTGTCGCGCAAAGCGGCCAGGATAAAAACCGTTCGATTGTAGGGGCACAGGCAACCACCGAGCCGTTTTCATGGGCAGATGAGACCTCTATAACAAAAAAACCGAACATTCCGCTCGGTCTTTTCCTACAATTGCACCGGTATGCAAACGGATTGAGTCTTCAGGACGCAAGGGAGAGGGTCAATGCCTCACTGGAATCACGAGCATTTACATCGTTTGGTCAACGAAAGCACTCCCCAGAAGGTGTTCGACCTCGCGGTACACCTGGCACAAGACCTTGGCATGGAGTTCATGGGGCTCAAGCTTCGCATTCAGCTTGCGGCCCAGGCACCCAAGCTCTACCTGTACAGTAACTATCCGCTTGCCTGGATCGAGCGTTATCAACGCGACGAGTTCTACAAGCAGGACCCGGCAGCAGCACTCAGTCACACGTCGACCGAGCCTGTACTGTGGACCGATGAGTTGTATAGCGAAGCCCCGGATTTTCGTGAGCAGGCCTGCAAACATGGCCTGCGCCACGGCTGGACTCAGTCGCTGCATGACCTCAGGCACAACGAGACTCAGGTCAGTGTGGCAAGGCCCTTTGGCAAGATCGACATCCATGAGCTGTACGACAAGGCCGGCCAAGTGCAATGGCTGTGCCATACGCTGCATGACACCATTTGTGAGCATCACCTGGCCAAGTTGAGTTCGCCGCTGAAGATGAGCGACCGCGAACTCGAGGTGCTGAAATGGTCGGCCGCCGGCAAGACCGCCGCCGACGTTGCCTGCATTCTGTCCCTGTCGCAAAGCACGGTGAACTTCCATATCCGCAGCGTAATCACCAAGACCAACGCCTCCAACAAGGCCGGCGCCGTTGCCATTGCCATGATGCGTGGCCTGATCGATCAATAGCACGGCCTGCGACCAGCAGCAAAGCGCTGTAGAATCGCTACCAAAGCCCGTGACGATCCGTGACGGGCAGATCCGTGCCCGAGCCAGATGCCATGCCCCTGTTGACCACCCCCTACGCCGAACTCGACCTGATCCGCCAGCCGGACCAGGCCAACGACC
The DNA here is from genome assembly GCF_016406145.1 of Pseudomonas putida. Classification (NCBI taxonomy): domain Bacteria; kingdom Pseudomonadati; phylum Pseudomonadota; class Gammaproteobacteria; order Pseudomonadales; family Pseudomonadaceae; genus Pseudomonas; species Pseudomonas putida. The sequence continues at coordinate 882,518 of NZ_CP066306.1, read as the reverse complement.
CGTTGCAGGCCTTTGATGCCGCCGATGAATACCTGCTCGAGCAGTTGCATGCTCAGCAGCTGGCAGCCGAGAGCAGAGTGCTGGTACTAAATGACAGCTTCGGCGCATTGGCCGCCAGCCTGGTCGACCACGTGTCAGTGGTCAGCAGTGGCGACTCGCACCTGGCCCACATGGCCCTGGAAAAAAACCTCGCACGCAACGGCAAGGCTTTCGACAGCGTGCCCTTCGTGCCCGCCAGCGAGCACTGGCAGGGGCACTTCGATCGCGTGCTGGTGCGCGTGCCCAAAACCCTTGCACTGCTCGAAGAGCAACTGATCCGGTTGCAAGGTCATCTGGCGCCCGGCGCCCAGGTCATCGCTGCGGCCATGATCAAACACTTGCCACGGGCTGCGGGTGAGCTGTTGGAGAAGTACATCGGCCCGGTACAGGCTTCGCTGGCGCAAAAAAAAGCGCGCTTGCTGACGGCCAACTTCGCCCAGCGCCCTGGCGCCAGCTCCCCGTACCCCACCCGCTATCGTCTCGACTCACCGGCGCTCGAACTGCTCAACCATGCCAACGTATTCTGCCGCGACGGTCTGGATATCGGCACACGGGCCTTCCTCCCACACCTGCCACGCGACCTGGGCAATGCACGTGTCGCTGACCTGGGTTGCGGCAACGGCGTACTGGCCATCGCCAACGCGCTGACCAACCCCCAGGCGCACTACACACTGGTGGATGAATCGTACATGGCGGTGCAGTCAGCGCAGGAAAACTGGCAGGCAGCGCTGGGCGATCGCGCGGTGACGGTGCTGGCAGGCGATGGCCTGGCGGGGGTGGAAAAGCAGTCGCTGGATGTAGTGCTGTGCAACCCGCCGTTCCACCAACAGCAAGTGGTGGGCGACTTCCTTGCCTGGCGCATGTTCCAGCAGGCGCGTGAGGCATTGGTGGTCGGCGGTGCGTTGTATATCGTCGGTAATCGCCACTTGGGCTATCACAGCAAGCTGGCGCGCCTGTTCAGGGGAGTTGAACAGGTGGCCGCGACACCGAAGTTCGTGATACTCAAAGCCCGCAAGTGAAGCTGAGGGCTGCACGGTGCAGCCCACAACCATCAATGCGTGGTCAGCCCCGCCGCGCTCATGAACAGCCGCATCACATAGGCCGCCACGCCCAGGGCGGCCACGCTCGCGGCCCAGATCAGCAACAACCAGCCCAGGCGTTGCCACAGCGGTTTCTTCTCTTCCAGGCCATGTTTGCCAGCCATGATGGGCCCTCCTAGTGATAGCCGTCTTCGTGGGTGACCTTGCCGCGGAACACGTAGTAGCTCCAGAAGGTATACCCCAGGATGAATGGCAGGATGAACAACGTGCCTACCAGCATGAAGCCCTGGCTCTGTGGCGGCGCAGCTGCATCCCAGATCGAGATCGACGGCGGGATGATATACGGCCAGAGGCTGATGCCCAGGCCGCTGTAGCCAAGGAAGATCAGCACCAACGTCAGCAGGAACGGGGTGTAGTTGGCACTGCGTGCCACTGCCTTGAACAACCCGTAGAACGTTACCAGCACGAGAAGCGGTACCGGCATGAACCAGATCAGGTTGGGCATGCTGAACCAGCGATCAGCAATCTGTGGGTAAGCGATCGGCGTCCACAGGCTGACGATGCCGATCACCACCAGCAACACCAGGGCCAGCGGCCGGCCGAGCTTGTGCATCTGCGCTTGCAGAGGCCCCTCGGTCTTCATGATCAGCCAGGTGCAACCGAGCAAGGTGTACGCAACGATCAGGCCCAGGCCACTGAACAGGCTGAACGGGGTCAGCCAGTCGAGCGTGCCACCGGCGTAATGCCGGTCCACTACCTTGAAGCCCTCGATGAACGCCCCCAGCGCGACCCCCTGGAAAAAGGTCGCCACCAGTGAACCGCCGATGAACGCCTTATCCCAGATGTGGCGCTTGTCGTCCTTGGCCTTGAAACGGAACTCGAAGGCCACTCCGCGGAAAATCAGGCCGATCAGCATGAGGATCAGCGGCAGATAAAGCGCTTCGAGCACCACCGAATAGGCCATCGGGAAGGCCCCGAACAAACCGGCACCGCCCAAGACCAACCAGGTTTCGTTACCGTCCCATACAGGGGCGACGGTGTTCATCATCACATCTCGGTCCTGCTCAGCCTTGACGAACGGGAAGAGCATGCCAATACCCAGATCGAACCCGTCCATCACCACGTACATCATGACACCGAAGATGATGATCACGGCCCAGATCAGCGGAAGGTCGATACCCATGGCTCAGTTCTCCTTGCTCAGGCTGGGGGCAGTGGCCTTGCGGCCTTCATCGGCTGCGGACAGCGGCCGTGCCGGCGTACGCTTCTGGCCAGGGCCACCAGGCGTGTGCTCATCGCCCTCGCCCGTTTTCGGCCCTTTTCGCACAAGGCGCATCATGTAGCCCAGGCCAGTGCCGAACAGCGCGAAGTACACCACCACGAATGCAATCAGGGTAAAGCCCAGCTGGGCGTAGCTATGGTTGGACACGCCCTCCGACGTACGCATCAGGCCGTACACCACCCAAGGCTGACGGCCGATCTCGGTGGTGAACCAGCCGGCCAGAATGGCGATCAGGCCCGACGGGCCCATCCACAGTGTCAGGTAGAGGAACGGGCGTGAAGTGTAGAGGGTGCCGCGTTTGCGCAGCCAGAGGCTCCACAGGCCAACGAAGATCATCAGGAAGCCAAGCCCCACCATGATCCGGAACGACCAGAAGACAATGGTCGAATTAGGACGGTCCTCGGGCGGGAACTCCTTCATCGCAGGCACTTGCTTATCCAGGCTATGGGTAAGGATCAGGCTACCGAGCGCCGGAATTTCGACCTTGAAGCGAGTGGTTTCGGCCTCCATGTCCGGGATGCCGAACAGGATCAGCGGGGTTGGCTCACCGGGAACGTTCTCCCAGTGGCCTTCGATTGCGGCAATTTTCACCGGCTGATGCTTGAGGGTGTTCAGCCCGTGGAAGTCACCGATCACGGCCTGGATGGGGGCAACGATCAGCGCCATCCACATGGCCATCGACAGCATCTTGCGCACCGCCGGGTTGTCCCGGCCGCGCAGCAGGTGCCAGGCCGCCGAGGCGCCAACGAAGAAGGCAGTGGCAACGAACGCGGCGGTGGCCATGTGCATCAGGCGGTAGGGGAACGACGGGTTGAAGATGATCGCCAGCCAGTCCACCGGGACGACCCGACCATCGATGATCTCGTGGCCTTGCGGGGTCTGCATCCAGCTGTTGGACGCCAGGATCCAGAAGGTCGACACCAGCGTACCCAACGCCACCATCACGGTGGAGAAGAAGTGCAGACCGCGGCCCACGCGGTTCCAGCCGAACAGCATGACACCGAGGAAGCCCGCCTCAAGGAAGAACGCGGTCAGCACTTCATAGGTGAGCAGTGGGCCAGTGACAGCGCCGGCGAAGTCGGAGAAACGACTCCAGTTGGTACCGAACTGGTAGGCCATGACCAGGCCGGAAACCACCCCCATACCGAAGTTCACGGCGAAGATCTTCGACCAGAAGTGGTAAAGGTCACGGTAGACCTGCTCGTTGGTTCTCAGCCAAAGGCCTTCTAGAACCGCCAGGTAACTCGCAAGGCCAATGGTGATGGCCGGGAACAGGATGTGGAACGACACGGTAAAGGCAAACTGAATTCGGGCGAGCTCGAGGGCTTCTATTCCGAACATGATGCTTCCTCTTCAGGTAATCCGGCTTCCGGGCTCGTGGCCCGTTGCCCACTGCCCCCGCGTTAGTGTCGAGTGCGGCACGTTGGAATTGTTCTGTTCGATCGCAGGGATTTCGGCCCACAGGCCAATTCGTTGTTTCTGGAACGATTGATCCAGATCAACGATTGATAGCAAGCATAGTCCTGAATCGCCCGGCAGGCGGTGCGGTTGTTTGCCGCGTGACCGGTTGCCCCACCCCCCTTCCAGAGCCGATGGAACCATGCCGACAACGGCAAACAGCAACCGTTTGTTACAAACAGATGATAATCTGCCGCCCCCTCTACTGCGCCGAGGCCACAGGTTTCCGATGTCCGATTCCGCACCGCAGTTGTTGCGCCATCACCGCCCTTTCATTGCCTTCTGGCTAGCCCGGGTGTTCACCGCCAGTGGTTTCCAGATGCTCACCGTGGCCATTGGCTGGCACCTCTACCAGTTGACCGGCAATGTGCTCGACCTGGGCCTGGTCGGCCTTGTCGAATTCGCGCCGCGGGTGCTGTTCATGTTGCACACCGGGCATGTCGCCGACCGCTATGACCGGCGCAAGGTCGCGGCCCTGTGCCAGACCCTGCAGGGGCTAATCGCCCTGGTGCTGGCCCTGGGCAGCGCCACTGACAGCGTCAGCCGCGAACTGATCTTCGCCCTCGCCTTCCTGCTCGGAGCCACCCGCTCGTTCGAGATGCCCGCCACCCAGGCGCTGCTGCCCAATGTGGTGCCGCCGGGGCTGTTTCCTCGGGCCGTAGCGGCGTCAGCCTCGGCCACCCAGGCGGCAACCATCGTCGCCCCGGCCGTGGGTGGGCTCCTGTATGCCGTCGGCAGTACCTGGGTGTATGGCCCGACCGTGGCCCTGTATGCCATTGCCTGCCTGCTCATGCTGAGCCTGAATTCGCGCCAGCAAGTGCCGCAGCGCGGTCGCGCCAGCCTGGAGTCGCTACTGGCAGGCGTGCGCTTCATCCGCAGCCGGCCAGACATTCTCGGGGCAATCTCCCTCGACCTTTTCGCCGTGCTGCTGGGGGGCGCCACCGCGCTGCTGCCAGTGTTCGCCAAGGACATCCTGCTCACAGGGCCGTGGGGCCTGGGCCTGTTGAGGTCGGCGCCAGCAGTGGGCGCGCTGTTAATGTCGTTCTGGTTGGCGCGCTTCCCAGTGGAGCGCAAAGTCGGCCGCACCATGTTCACCGCAGTCGGGGTGTTCGGCGTGGCAACCATCGCCTTTGGCCTGTCGACCTCATTCTGGTTCTCGCTGGCGGTACTGGTGGTGCTGGGCGCAGCAGACATGATCAGCATGGTGATACGCGGTGCGTTCGTGCAGCTGGAGACGCCGGACGAGATGCGTGGCCGGGTGAGTGCTGTCAACGGCCTGTTCATCGGTGCCTCGAATCAGCTCGGCGAGTTCGAATCGGGGGTCACGGCGCACTGGTTCGGCACGGTGCCGGCGGTGGTGCTGGGCGGCGTCGGCACCTTGGTGGTGACCGGTGTGTGGATAAAGTTGTTCCCGACACTGGCTACGCGGGATCGGTTGCACAATGGTTGACGGGGGCCTGAACGGCCATAGGCCCCTGCCAGTCATGCTGGTATGATGCGCGGCTTTTTTCCTCCCCACGCAAAACCACGGCAGCCGTTACGGTCTGTGCTTTGCTGATGGGGTCGATACATTCACGGCGCCGGGGGCGCCTCGGGGAGCGGGCATGCTGGAAAGGCTGTTTCAACTAAAAGCACACAACACCAACGTGCGCACCGAGATTCTTGCGGGCGTCACCACCTTCCTGGCGATGGCCTACATCCTGTTCGTCAACCCGAGCATTCTCGGCGAAACCGGCATGGACAAGGGCGCGATCTTCGTCGCCACCTGCCTGGCTGCCGCCATCGGCTCGGCGACCATGGGCCTGATCGCCAACTACCCGATCGCCTTGGCGCCGGGCATGGGCTTGAACGCGTTCTTCACCTACACCGTGGTCCTGCACATGGGCCACACCTGGCAGGTCGCGTTGGGCGCGGTGTTTCTCTCGGCGGTGATGTTCTTCCTGCTGTCGATCTTCCGCATCCGCGAGTGGATCGTAAACAGCATCCCGCTGCCGCTGCGCTCGGCCATTGCCGCAGGCATTGGCCTGTTCCTGGCGCTCATCGCCCTGCATAACGCCGGCATCGTCGTCGATAACCCGGCTACCCTGGTGGGCATGGGCGACCTCAAGCAGCCGTCGGTGATCCTTGCCACGCTGGGTTTCTTCCTGATTGTCGGCCTTGAAGCGCTCAAGGTGCGCGGCGCGGTGCTGATCGGCATTCTCACCGTGACGGTCGCAGCGATCGCGATGGGCGTCACGCCGTTCGGCGGTATCGTGTCGATGCCACCTTCGCTGGCACCGACATTCCTGCAGCTGGACATCGCCGGGGCCCTCGACGTGGGCCTGGTCAGCGTGATCTTCGCTTTCCTGTTCGTCGACCTGTTCGACAACTCCGGCACCCTGATCGCCGTGGCCAAGCGCGCTGGCCTGATGGGCAAGGACGGCCACATGCCGAAGATGGGCCGTGCCCTGATCGCCGACAGCACTGCGGCCATGGCCGGTTCGCTGCTGGGCACCTCGACCACCACCAGCTACATCGAGTCGGCGGCAGGCGTGAGCGCCGGTGGCCGCACCGGCCTGACCGCCATCGTGGTGGCCGTACTGTTCCTGCTGGCGCTGTTCTTCGCCCCGCTGGCCGGTAGCGTACCGGCCTTCGCCACCGCACCGGCGCTGCTGTTCGTCGCCGTGCTGATGGCTTCGGGCCTGGCGGAAATAAACTGGGACGACGTGACCGAGGCCGCACCGGTAGTGGTCACCGCCCTGGCCATGCCGCTGACCTACTCGATCGCCAACGGTATCGCCTTCGGCTTCATCAGCTGGACCGCCGTCAAGCTGATCTCCGGCCGCCGCCGCGACCTGAACCCGGCACTGGTGATCCTTTCCATCCTGTTCGTCATCAAGCTGGGCTGGTTCAACGCATGAGTGCTGCCTTCGATCCTAGCGCCTACGACGCGCAACTGCAGGCCAAGGTTACCCGCCTGCGCGAGCTGCTGGCCCCCTTCGGTGCGCCGCAGCCCGCTGTATTCGACTCGCCGCGCGAGCATTATCGCTTGCGTGCCGAGTTCCGCCTGTGGCGCGAGGACGGCCAGCGCCACTATGCGATGTTCGCTCCGGGCGAGAAGCACAAGGCCATCCTGATCGACGATTTCCCCATCGCCAGCGAACGCATCAACGCATTGATGCCACGCCTCAAGGCTGCCTGGCAGGCAAGTGACGAACTGAGCAATCGCCTGTTCCAGGTGGAGTTCCTCACCACCCTTGCCGGCGATGCGATGGTCACGATGTGCTACCACCGCCCGCTGGACGATGCCTGGGAAGTGGCAGCACGGCAGTTGGCCGAAGAACTGGGCGTGAGCCTGATCGGCCGCTCGAAGGGCAAGCGGCTGGTCATCGGCCGTGATTACGCCGTGGAGAAACTCGACGTGGCTGGCCGCGTGTTCAGCTATCGCCAGCCGGAGGGCGCATTCACCCAGCCCAACGGCGCGGTGAACCAGAAGATGCTGAGCTGGGCGTATGACGCCATCGGCGAGCGCGATGACGACCTGCTGGAACTGTACTGCGGCAACGGCAACTTCACCCTGCCCCTGGCCACCCGCGTACGCCAGGTGCTGGCCACCGAAATCAGCAAGACCTCGGTCAACGCCGCCCTGAGCAATCTAAGCGAGAACGCGGTGGATAACGTGCGGCTGGTGCGCCTGTCGGCGGAAGAGCTGACCCAGGCGCTGAACGAGGTTCGCCCGTTCCGCCGGCTGGAAGGGATCGACCTGAAGAGTTATGCGTTCGGTACGGTGTTCGTCGACCCACCGCGTGCGGGGATGGACCCGGATACTTGCGAGCTGACACGGCGCTTCGAGCGCATCCTCTACATCTCGTGCAACCCAGAAACTCTGGCGCAGAACATTTCTCAGCTTCAAGATACCCACCGTATCGAACGTTGCGCGCTGTTTGACCAGTTCCCGTATACCCATCACATGGAGAGCGGGGTGCTGCTGGTTCGGCGCTGATCCGCGTAGTGGCGGGGCCTCGCTGGCCCCGCTATACGCAGCCAGGAGAGTAGTGCCGATGGACCAGTTAAGTGCCATGCAGACCTTCCGCCGGGTCGTCGACCTCGGCAGCTTCAGCGCCGCGGCCAGCCAGGCGGGCCTGTCGCATACCGCTCTGTCACGCCAAGTGACGCAACTTGAGCGCCATCTGGGCACACAATTACTGGCACGAACCACCCGCCGTCTGCACCTGACCGAAGCCGGTGCGCTGTTCTACCGCCACTGCGTGCAGATCCTCGAACAGATGCAGGCGATGACCCTGGAGCTGTCCGAACATCAAAAACAGCCCTCTGGCACCCTGCGCCTGGGCGTGGCTACCGCCTTCGGCGAGCTGGAACTTGGCCGCTGGCTACCGGAGTTCGTCGAGCGCTATCCCCAGTTGCAGATCGAGCTGCACTGCAGCGACCGATTCATCGACTTGCTGGAAGAAGAGATCGACATCTGCCTTCGGGTTACCGATCACCTGCCTGACTCAAGCCTGGTAGCGCGACGGCTGGCCACCAGCGAGGTACTGCTGGTGGCCGCTCCCCGCTACCTCGAACGGCACGGTACACCTGCCTCGCCAGACGATCTGGCCAGCCACCCACTGCTCGGCTATAGCCAACTACTTCACCCTCAGCGCCTGCTGCTTGCCAACGAGGCAGGTGAGCAGCGGCAAATCCTTATGCCCCGACGCGTAAGCGCCAACTCGCCAATGGCCCTGCGTGCTGCGGCTATCGGCGGCTTAGGCATCGCCAGCTTCGATTGTTTCATCGTTCAGGATGCCCTGGCTGATGGGCGCCTGGTGCCAGTGCTGGCCGATTGGCGGCTAGCAGCACGGGGCCTGTATGCGGTCTATCCACAGAGCCGTTACCTGGCGCCCAAGGTGCGTGCGTTGCTCGACTTTGTGCAAGCCTTCTATACGCGCCCACCGTGGCGACCCTGACCTGTGCTTTTAAGGTACAAGTCATGGCTAATCAAGGCCGTATTTGTGCGCACAGAGTTTATTTAACCTTCGCTGCACCGTCATTCCAGCGAAGGAGCTTCACCATGAAATCATTGCAGGCAGGCATGGCCGTTCTCACACTCGCCGCGTTGGCAGCCACCGCCCACGCAGGGGAAAAAACCGTATCTGTAACCGATAGCGCGAAGTTGAAGTGGCAGGAAGTACCCAATACCCAGGGCGCGGTCAGCTATGCCAACGTCGAGGGCGACATTTTTGGCAAGGGGCCGTATTCGGCGTATGTGAGATTCCGGAAAGGGACTGACAACGGCTTGCACCAGCACAGCCAGGCACTACCGACAGTAGTGTTGAGTGGTACGTTCTATGCGGTAATCGAGGGCAAGCGCACCGAGTATTCGGCCGGGGCATACTACAAACTGCCTGTCGACCTTGTGCATGAGAGTGGCTGCACTGGCGCTGCCGATTGCCTGCTGTTCCAGTACCAAGGCGATGCATTCGACCTCAAGCCGGTGAAAGGCTGAAATTGGGGCTGCATTGCAGCCCCAAAATCACCTGTCAGAAGTCGAAGAAAACTGTCTCCCCTTCCCCCTGAACACGGATATCGAAACGATACGCCGTCTTGCCGTCCACCTCGCAACGCTTGGCAATCAAGGTTTCACGGCGCTGTGGCTGCTCGATAAGGTTGAGCACCGGGCACTTGGCGTTCGCTTCGGCCTCATCATCGAAATACAGCCGCGTGTGCAAGTGGATATTGATGCCGCGGGCAAACAGGCTGATGTTGATGTGCGGGGCCATCGGGACACCGGCAGCGTTGTTCACCACGCCGGGCTTGACGGTCTGGACGGTCCACTCACCGGCATCGAAGGTGGTGGCAGTACGACCGAAGCTGTTGAAGGCGTTCTCCAAGTTGTAGTCATCTTGGTACTGGCCGTTGGTATCGGCTTGCCAGAGCTCAAGGAACGAATCGCGAATCAAGTGGCCGTTACCGTCGTATACATGACCGATCAACAGGATGTGTTCACCCGGCGCCTCTGGCTTGGCCATGCGGTTCCAGATTTCCTGGTCACGGGTAGGGTTACCGGCCGCTTCCAGTGCCAGGCCGATGTGCACGTAGGGGCCGGCGGTCTGCGAGGGGGTTTCCGGCAGCAGTTCGATTGGCATGGCGGGGTCCTCAGCAGTTTTCGAAGTGGGTCTTGCGCTGGCCGCGCAGCACGATGTCGAAGCGGTACGCCAGGCAATCCATGGGGTTGGCGTTACTCATGTCGAGCTTGGCGATCAGTTGCTGCACCGCTTCAGGGTTGGCGATCGACTTGACGATAGGGCACATCGGGATCAGCGGATCGCCCTCGAAATACAGCTGAGTGATCAGCTTGGTGGCGATTGACGGGCCGCTTATGCCGAAGTGGATGTGCGCCGGGCGCCAGTCGTTCGGGCCGTTGCGCCATGGGTATGGGCCGGGCTTGATGGTGCGGAAGCTGTAGTAGCCTTCACTGTTGGTCAGGCAGCGGCCGACGCCACCGAAATTCGGGTCCAGCGGGGCCAGATAGCGATCGTTCTTGTGGCGATAGCGGCCACCGGCGTTGGCCTGCCACATTTCTACCAAGGTATTGGGCACTGGCTTGCCGTACTGGTCGACGACACGGCCGGCAACGATGATGCGCTCACCAATCGGCAGGCCGCCGTTGTTGAAGTTCAGCAGCAGGTCATGGTCGTGGGCGCCGAAGCCCAGGTGGGTGAAGTCCGGGCCGGTGGTTTCGCTGATCGACTGCGGGATGCTGACCAATGCCTGGCGCGGCGAGCGGGCAATGGAAGTCTTGTAGTCGGGCGTCAGGGCCTTGGGGTGCCAGTTGCGATCACGGATCACGAAGCGGCTGTTGTCCTGGGCGGGCATGCCGTTTTCCTCTCTTGGAGTTATCAAAGCGCCTGTGGTTCGCAGGCGGACTTGCAGTTTCGGATAGGTCGCCCCAGATGAATATTGAATTCCGCCGACCGTTACTTAACCAAATGGTTATGCATTAGTACCTTTGGCTGCCGTGAACTAACCTTTGTCTTCATGTTTCACGCTCTGGAGTGCAATTCATGGAATGGCGAAAAGGCCGTCGTAGCGACAATGTGGTTGATGCCCGTGGCCAAGGTGGCGGCGGTGGTGGCATGCGCTTTGGCGGCGGCAAGGGTCTGGGGCTCGGGGCCATCCTGCTGATCGTCGGCATCGGCTGGCTCACTGGCCAGGACCCGCTGCAGATCCTCGGCCAGCTGACCGGGCAGATGGAACAGCAGCAGGCGCCAAGCGGCGCGGGCACCAAGGCCCCAGCGGCCAACGACGAGCAGGCCCAGTTCGTCGCGTCGATCCTGGGCGACACCGAAGACACCTGGAAGGCTCTGTTCTCGCAGGCTGGCAAGCAGTATCGCGACCCTAAGCTGGTGCTGTTCAGCGGCCAGGTGAATTCCGCCTGCGGCTTCGCTTCAGCGGCGGTGGGGCCGTTCTACTGCCCGGCCGACCAGCGGGTGTACCTGGACATGTCGTTCTTCCGTGAAATGGAAACCCGCTTCGCCGCCGCAGGCGACTTCGCCCAGGCCTACGTGATCGCCCACGAGATCGGCCACCACGTGCAAACCTTGCTTGGCGTGTCGGCCAAGGTCGATGCCGCACGCCGCGCAGGCCAGCGCCTGGAGGGTGACAATGGTTTGCTGGTGCGCCAGGAGCTCCAGGCTGACTGCCTGGCCGGGGTATGGGCATACCAGGCGCAGCAACGCCTGAACTGGCTGGAGCCAGGGGATGTCGAGGAAGCGCTCAATGCTGCCAATGCCATCGGTGATGACCGACTGCAGCAAAAAGGCCAGGGGCGCGTGGTACCTGACTCCTTTACCCATGGCACCTCGGCGCAGCGGGTGCGTTGGTTCAAGGCCGGGTTTGCCCAGGGTGATGTGAACAGCTGCGACACGTTCAGTGCGCGAAGCCTTTGAAATTTCAAGGATTCCCTGCGCGCGGCAAGCCCGCTGCCGCGCGTGGTGTTGCAATTGAGTTGAAAAAGCGTTTCAGCTTCCCCGCCATTTGCCGATAACCCCTGCACGATTCAGCGGGCATCCAGAACAACAACGCCTCGCGATCGACGATTGATCAAGTGAGCGAAATCATTTCTGGAGAGCGTGCATGAACAGCTGGTTTGCCAACATCAGCGTCAACCTCAAACTCGGCCTGGGCTTCGGCCTGGTGCTGGTCCTCACCGGCCTGCTGGCCCTGACCGGCTGGACCAGCCTGGGCAGCCTCATCGACCGCAGCAACTGGATGGGGGACATCGGCAAGCTCAACAAAGACCTGACCGACCTGCGCGTGGCGCGCCTGCAATACATGATCGCCAATGGCGACGATGCTGCCGCAGCCAACACCCAGGCCAAGCTGGATGCCTTCAGCAAGCAGCAGCAATACCTGGTCAGTACTTTCAAGAGCCCGGAAAACGTCAAGCTGCTCAAAGAGCTGGGCCAGACCATCAGCGAGTACGAAGTCTCGCTGAACAAGATGCGTGCAGGCTACAAAGGCTCGCTGGCTGCACGTGACGCGATGAACGTATCGGCTGCCAAGGCCGACGAGGCCATGGATCTGCTCGGCGAGGACGTGATGGGCCGCCCCGAAGCCGATAGCGTGCGCCTGGCGCAATACCAACTGATCAGCAAGGCGCGCCAGCAACTGCTGCAAGTGCGAGTGGATGTGCGCGGTTACATTGCCGACAACTCTGCGGCCAACGAACAGGCCGCGCTGCGCCAGCTGGAGTCGGCACTTGCCGAGATCGACAACCTGAAGCGTCAGCTGCCTGCCGAAGCCACGCGCGTGCAGCAGTTGGAGCAATCGATACAGGCCTACCGCGAGGCCGTGCGCCAGTTCCGCGATGCAGTCGCCGACATCACCACCGCCCGTGCAGAGATGACCGTGCAAGGCGGCGATATCGTCAAGCGCAGCGACGCGCTGTACAAGATCCAGATCGACCGCCGCGACGCCGAGAGTGCCCAGGCGCGTAGCCTGCAGACCATCGCCACGTTGCTGGCCCTGCTGGTCGGTGTACTGGCGGCGGTGCTGATCACCCGCCAGATCACCCGCCCACTGCACGACACACTGCAAGCGGTGGAGCGCATCGCTGGTGGCGACCTTACCCACAACCTGCGGGTTACCCGTCGCGACGAAATCGGCGTGCTGCAACAAGGCATTGCCCGCATGGGCAGCACCCTGCGCGAGCTCATCACCGGTATCCGCGACGGTGTCACGCAGATCGCCAGCGCCGCTGAGGAACTGTCGGCGGTCACCGAGCAGACCAGCGCGGGCGCAAACAGCCAGAAGGTCGAAACCGACCAGGTCGCTACCGCCATGCACGAAATGGCCGCGACCGTTCAGGAAGTGGCGCGCAATGCCGAGCAGGCATCGCACGCAGCGACCGGTGCCGATGACGAAGCACGCGCAGGTGATCGCGTGGTCGGCGAAGCGATCAGCCAGATCGAACGCCTGGCCGAGGAAGTGCACCGCTCCACTGAAGCCATGAACCTGCTGCAGCAGGAAAGCCAGAAAATCGGCAGTGTCATGGATGTGATCAAGTCGGTAGCCGAACAGACCAACCTGCTGGCGCTCAACGCTGCCATCGAAGCCGCCCGTGCCGGTGAGGCGGGGCGTGGTTTTGCCGTGGTTGCCGACGAAGTACGTGGTTTGGCCCAGCGCACGCAGAAATCCACCGAAGAGATCGAAGAATTGGTGGCTGGCCTGCAACATGGTACCCAGCAAGTGGCCAACGCCATGCAAGGCAGCCGAACCCTGACCGACAGCAGTGTCGAACTGGCGCGCAAAGCCGGCACTTCACTGGAAAATATCACCAGCACGGTGTCGAGCATCCAGTCGATGAACCAGCAGATTGCCGCCGCAGCCGAGCAGCAGAGCGCGGTGGCTGAGGAGATCAGCCGCAGCATTCTGAATGTGCGCGATGTGTCGGAGCAAACCGCAGCGGCCAGTGATGAGACCGCGGCGTCCAGTGTAGAGCTGGCGCGCCTGGGTGGGCACCTGCAGACGCTGGTCAGCCAGTTCCGGGTCTGACCTTCTTCTTCCGGGGCCGCTTTGCGGCCCATCGCCGGCAAGTCGGCCCCCTCAGGGACACGCAACGCTAAGGCTGCGCGATACCAGTGGGAGCCGGCTTGCCGGCGATGACGCCAGACTGACAGCCGATTATTTAACGACCATCCCCACCCCGCGCCCACGCGGATCCGAAGCCGTCTCAAGCTTCGCCCCGTTCACCCGGATCGCCTGGATATCCCCCATCTCCCAGCCCTGATCCTCCAGCACATAACCCATCTTCTTCAGGTCATCGGCCACCGGCCCGGCAAGCGGTGCGTAGCTGTCGAAGTAGATGGTGTCCTTGGGCAACAACTGGTGGTGTACCCGCTGCGCCGCCACAGCCTTGTCCAGGGGCATGCCGTAGTCGTACAGGTTGTTCATTACCTGGAAGATCGAAGTGAAGATCCGCGAGCCGCCAGGTGTACCGAGCACCAGTTCAACCTTGCCATCGCGGGTCATCAGGCTCGGGCTCATGGACGACAGCATGCGCTTGCCCGGCTCGATGGCATTGGCATCACCGCCCACTACACCAAAGGCATTGGCTGCGCCCGGCTTGGCGCTGAAGTCGTCCATTTCGTCGTTGAGCAGGAAGCCCGCGCCCTTGACCACCACACCACTGCCGTAGTCGAGGTTGAGGGTGTAAGTATTGCTGACCGCGTTGCCGTGTTTGTCGACGATCGAGAAGTGCGTGGTCTGGTGCGGCTCCAGGCCCGGTTTGACATCCTCGGTCGCGGAAATGGCCTTGGGGTTGACCTGCGCGGCGCGCTTGGCCAGGTAATCCTTGGCAATCAGCTGGTCTACCGGCACCTTGGTGAAGGCCGGGTCGCCCAGGTAGTCGGCGCGGTCGGCGAACACGCGCTTCTCGATCTCGGCCAGCAGGTGAATGTATTGCGCCGAATTGTGCGCCACGCCTTTGAAATCAGCCGCACGGTCTTCCTTGATGCCCAGCAACTGGGCCAGTGCAACGCCGCCCGAGCTTGGCGGTGGCGCGGTGTAGACCACGTTGCCGCGCCAGCTCAGGGCCATGGGCTCACGCCAGACGGCCTTGTAGTCCTTGAGGTCTTCTTTGGTGATCAGGCCTTTGTCAGCCTGCATCTGCGCCACCAGCAGGTCGGCGGTCTTGCCTTGGTAGAACTCGCTCACGCCTTTGTCGGCAATACGTTCGAGGGTCTGGGCCATCTCTGGCTGTTTGAACAGCTCGCCCACCTTCATGGTGCCGAAATAGTCGTTGAAGTTGGTCGCGGTCTTGAACAGGCCCTGCGCGTCATTGCGGTACTGGTACTGCTTTTCGGCAACCTTGAAGCCGTTTTTCGCATAGCCGATGGCGGGGGTCAGCAGCTCGCTCCAGGGCAGCTTGCCGAATTTCTCGTGTGCTTCCCACAGGCCCATCACCGTGCCAGGCACACCGGCTGCGCGCACGCCGACCAGGCTGAGGTTCTCGATGACCTCGCCTTTTTCGTCCAGGTACATGTTACGGGTCGCGGCCTTGGGCGCCACTTCCCGGTAGTCGAGAAAATACGGCTTGCCGTCGACGAACAGGGTCATGAAACCACCGCCACCGATGTTGCCGGCCTCAGGGTAGGTCACCGCCAAAGTGAAGGCGGTGGCCACTGCCGCATCCACCGCGTTGCCACCTTTTTTCAGGATGTCGGCGGCCACCTTTGCGCCATATTGATCGGGCGCGGCCACCGCGCCACCCTCCAGGGTTACCGCATAGGCCGATGAACAGCTCAAGATCGCGGCGCCGAGGGCCATGGACTGGAACAGGACAATACGCATGACACTTCCTTGGTGTTGTTTTTGTTGATCACTCAGTAAGGCCGAAGCGTCTCGACTGTGCAATCACATGTAGGAAGTTTCGCCGCCCTTGGACAGGATTTGTCGCGTTCAGGCAACTCAGCAGGCGTACATCGCCAGTTTGCGCTGGATGAAGTCGAGGAAGCACTGGATGCGCAGGGCCAGTTGCGTGTTGCGGTAGTAAACAGCGTGGATCGGCTGGCGGTAGCCGTTGTTGGCAGCGCTCAGAATGACCTGCAGGCGGCCGGCGCGGATGTCCTCGTGGGTCATGAAGTGCGACAGGCTGACGATACCCTCCCCGGCCAGCGCCAACTGGCGCAGGGTCTCGCCGCTGGAGGCGATCAGCGCCGGGCGGATCGCCCAGCGGTCGCCCTGGGCATGGCGCAGCGGCCACTGGTTGAGTGACTCGGGCTGGCTGAAGCCGAGCAGGCAGTGATGGTTCAGGTCTTCGACATGCTGCGGTGTACCGTGCCGCTCAAGGTACGCCGGACTTGCCAGTACCTGCACCGGGCTGCAGCCCAGCGAACGCGCGTGCAGGCTGGAGTCGGCCAGCTCACCGATGCGGATCGCCACGTCGGTGCTCTGCTCCAGCAGGTCGATGATCAGGTCATCGGTGTTCAGCTCCAACTCGATGTCGGGGTACTGGCTGCGGAATTCGCCGATCCACGGCAGGATCGCGTGCAGCATGAACGGCGCTGCGGCGTTGATGCGCAGGCGCCCGGAAGGCGTCTGGCGGTTCATCGACAGGCGCTCTTCCATATCATCCATCTGCTCGAGCACCAGCCGTGAGCGTTCAAGGAAGAAGCGCCCTTCTTCGGTCAGGTCCATGCGCCGGGTGGTGCGATTGACCAGCGTAGTGCCCAGCTTTGCCTCCAGGCGCGACAACGTGCGGCTGACCGCCGATGGGGTCTGGCCCAGTTGCTCGGCGGCAGCGGAAATCGAGCCGCAGTCGATAACGGCGACGAATACCTGGAGTTCTTCGGATCGGGTTTTCACAGGATTGGCCTGACAATGATATGCCGTGATTGATAGCGGCTGATCGGCCTCTATGCAAGGGGGCGCGAAGCGGCCCTATTGAAAGGCACTTATTGAGCCATGCCGAACACTTTATTCAGATGCGCCTCATAAGCTTCCAATGCAGCTGGCACATCCGGGCGTTTCATCACATCGACTGCCAGATAGGTCGGCAGGCCGGTCATGCCAAGAAACTCATTGGCCTTGTGGAACGGGAAGTACACCGCATCCACCCCTTTGCCCTCAAAGAAATCGCTCGGGTCGTCGAAGGCCTGCTGCGGTGCGTTCCAGGTCAGCGAAAGCATGTACTGCTTGCCCTGCACCAGGCCGCCGCTGCCGTACTTCTGCGAAGCATCCGAGCGAGTCCGGCCATCGTTGGCATAGAGGCTGCCGTGGCCTGCGGTGAAGACTTCGTCGATGTATTTTTTCACGGTCCAGGGTGCGCCCATCCACCAGCCCGGCATCTGGTAGATCACCACATCGGCCCAGAGGAATTTCTCCACCTCGGCCTGCACGTCGTAGCCAGCGTCGATGAAGGTTTGCTGCACGTCGAAACCGGCTCGGTCCAGATGAGCGAGGGCGGCCTCGTGCAGGGTCTGGTTAAGGCGACCTTCGGAGTGAGCGAACTGTTTACCGCCATTGAGCAGGAGAATCTTTTTCATGCTGACCTCAAGTCAAGAATCAATGGCCGGCAGATTAGCGATTCAGGGTCACGAGATACAGGGTGAGTGGGGC
Organism: Pseudomonas putida; assembly: GCF_016406145.1. Taxonomy (NCBI): domain Bacteria; kingdom Pseudomonadati; phylum Pseudomonadota; class Gammaproteobacteria; order Pseudomonadales; family Pseudomonadaceae; genus Pseudomonas; species Pseudomonas putida. The sequence goes on along the minus strand of NZ_CP066306.1, from coordinate 865,100 downwards.
AAAATACAATTGACCATAAGTCACGAATACGAAGCTTATTATTGCCTTAGAATCGCTTCACCCTCCCCCAACGAGTTGTGATCAATGAGCGAGCAATACGCCTTCATTCTCAAGGCAAAGACCCGTCCGGAAATGGCCGACGCCTTCGATACCCTGTTCCGCGCTTACGTTGAACCGAGCCGCAATGAGCCTGGCTGCATCGAATACCACATGCTGCGCGACAAGGAAGACCCGAGCCTGTTCGTATTCTTCGAGGTGTGGGCCACCAAAGCAGCACTGGACGTGCATTCGGCCCTGCCGCATATGGTCGAGTTCTTCGAAAAACGTATGGACTACCTGGAGCGCGACTTCGATATACAGCTGATCGAAATGCTCAGTGCGTCCTCCGCTAGCCGTTGATCAGCAGATGGCCGCCCAGCGCGGCCAGGCCGATGAAGAAGCACCGTTTGAACAGCACGGCGCTGATGCGCTGACGCAACCACTGGCCAGCCAGCATGCCCAGCAGCGCGGGCGCCAGCATCAGCAATGAAGCGCCCAGTGCCTGGCTGCCCAGAGCGCCTTGCCCGACCAGACCCAGGGCCAGCGCCACGGTCGAGACGGTGAACGACAGGCCCAATGCCTGGATCATTTCGTCTCGGCTCAGGCCAAGGCTCTGCAGGTAGGGCACTGCGGGCATCACGAACACACCTGTGGCGGCAGTTACGATGCCGGTCACCACCCCGCACACTGGTCCCAACCACCCTTCCCTGCCCGGCGCCAGCCGCAGGCCAGGCCCGATCAGGCCATACACCGCATACACCAGCAGCGCCGCGCCCAACGCGTGCGCCGCCCATGGGCCACTGTTGATCCCCAGCCAGGCACTGCCGACCAGCGTGCCGATGAAGATCATGGCGAGCATCGGCCCAAGACGCCGCAGCAACGCCAGCAGATGGCCTCCCGCCGCCAGTTGCCAGAGATTGGTGATAGTCGATGGCACGATCAGCAGGGCGGCAGCCTGCGCCGGAGGCATAGCCAGGCCCAAAAGCCCCATCGCAATGGTCGGCAGGCCCAGGCCGATCACGCCTTTTACCGCGCCAGCCAGCACGAAAGTCACGATTACCAGCAGGGACAAGGCCGGCCCGATATGTTGATAGAAAGCGATCAGGTTATTCATGTCCACCATCATGGCGTACACCGCAGTGGCTGAAAATCTGCCATATACTCACCCTGACTCTCGCCAGGACAGAGGCTGATGCATTTCGACCTGATTGATCTCACGCTGTTCCGGCACACCCTGGAGTGCGGCAACATCACCGCCGGGGCCCGCAGCAGCCACCTGTCGCTGCCTGCTGCCAGTGCGCGAATCCGCGCCATGGAAGCCTCACTCGGTACTGCGTTGCTGCAACGTAACCGCCGCGGTGTGCAACCGACCCCGGCTGGCCAGGCGCTGCTTCAGCATGCGCGGTTGATCGGCCAGCAGGTCGAACGCCTGCAGTTCGAGCTGGGCCAGTACGCTCAGGGACAACAGGGCCAGGTACGCCTGCTGTGCAACACGGCGGCGCTGACCGAATACCTGCCGGAGCTGCTGGCCGGGTATCTGGCCGACAACCCTGGCGTGAGCGTCGACGTGCAGGAAATGCCGAGCCTGAGGATTGTGCAGTCGATCACCCAAGGCATGGCCGACCTGGGCATCATCTCCACCGCTGCGCCCAGCACGCACCTGCAAACCCTGCCGTTCCGAGACGACCCGCTAGCGCTGATCACACCGCAGGCTCACCCCCTCAGCTCGGAGCCTGCTCCAAGCTTCATCGACAGCCTTGCCCACGGGCATGTCGGGCTCGGTGCGAACAGCGCCCTGGCGTTGTATCTGGAGGAACAGGCCCTGCGCGAAGGTCGGCGCATGCGCGTACGGGTGCGCGCCGAGGGCTTTGACGGGGTGATCCGCATGGTTGCGGCTGGCGCCGGGGTTGGCGTGGTGCCGCTGGCAGCAGTGAAGCGCTGGGAAGGCCTGTTGCCGCTGCACTGGGTGGCGCTGCGCGAGGATTGGGCGAATCGCCGATTGCTGCTGTGCGCACGGGATTTTGCGGGGTTGCCGGGCTATGCGGCCGGGTTGGTCGTGCGGCTGGCAAAGGCCTGAATGCTCATCCCCCACGCGCATGCGCATAGCGCAGTCAGGCAGCTGAACGTCGAGCCCAGGCAACTGCGGCTCGGCCAATGGCCCTATGGTGTCGAGTCATTCAGCCAGTCACCAGGAGTTGTGCCATGTCCGATTTCATTACCGTCCTGCGCGAAACCTGCCCGACGCCGGTCGTGGACGCCACCAAGTGGAAGCGCATCGGCGGCGATCCACACACCGTCAACCTCAATGCCTACCTATCGGCCGACGGCAGCAAGATCATGGGCACCTGGATCTGCACCCCGGGCAAGTTCGAGGTCAACTACGAGAAGTGGGAGTTCTGCCACTTCCTCGATGGCTATTGCATCATCACTCCGGAAGGTGAAGAGCCCAAGCACCTGAAGGCGGGTGATGTGTTCGTGATCGAACCTGGAATGAAAGGGACTTGGGAAGTAGTTGAGACGGTACGCAAGTATTTCGTTTTCGCCTGATTTGTAACTCCAGCCCGGTCCCGGCCCTGTGGACAACTCGAAATCTCCCACAGGGCCACAGTTACATCCTCTGACATAAATTCTCAGTCTACCTTCAAGCTTTGTAGTCCTTTTCTGAATCGCATCGCTGCCTCCCATAACGTATTGCGCTCGTTTTTTTGCAGGCCTAGGCTGCACTCATGTGCCCATATCACCGGGCAGCATTACCCAGTAAAAATAATTGCCAGGGAGAGGTAAGCATGGCTTTTGATGCATACATTCAGATCGACACCATTCCAGGTGAAGCACTGGACGAGAAATACAAAAAATGGATTGAAGTAATTGGTTACGATTTTGGCGTCAGCCAAAGCACATCCGCCACTGCGAGCTCCGCCGGGGGCGCTACATCTGGGCGCACCACCGTAACCAACTTCACTTTCAGGAAATATCTCGACAGTGCCAGTTGCAAACTGATGGAGGCCAGTTGTACCGGGCAACACTTAAAGGAAGTGAAACTGGCGCTCTGTCGCGCCGGAGGCGATAAACTGAAATATTACGAAATCATTCTTGAAGAAGTGATTATCGCCGAATATTCGCAGTGCGTTGACACGGGCGTACCGCTGGAAGTGGTGCAGCTCAATTACGGCCGCATCAAGACCACCTACACTCAGCAGCGGCGCCTTGATGGCGCCGGCGGCGGCAATGTCGCTGGAGGTTGGGACCGTATCGGTAACAAAAAGTACGCGTGAGGGCAGCACCGTGTCAGAAGCCCGAGCATTTCTCAATTTTAAGTTGCAAAACTATCACCGGCTCAAAACGGACCTTGGATTAACCGGTCATTCGCTGGAAAAGTTCGATGTGCTCAACGCTCATATTGCCGATACAGTGGTTCGTAGCGGTGAACTGGTGATCATCGGCGACCCCACGACAGCCTCCTGTACCAGCCAGGAAGCCTGGATGATGAGGCAGGCCGCAGTTGTGCACATGGGGCTGATGCGCAACGGCCAGGGTGTGGATAATTTTTTCTTGGACAACTTCGAAACCCTGAAAAGCTTGATTGCGCATGCGTCCATGGGGGCTGGGGTGGTCAGCGAGGGTTGGAGTAAACACCTGAAGGCCATCGAGGCCACCTTGATGGATATCGAGAAGCTGCATCAGCAATATCTCGGATCAGGAAAGGCATCGGCGCGTGATCAGTTTTACACCAAGCGCGCGGCCTTGTTCATGAGGCTGGAGGAACAGTTGGGCAAGTTGACTGCATACGGTTCCGGCCTTAAAAACAAGCGGTCGATCAAAAGGACGCTGGGGATATCCACGAAGAGTTACTTGCATACGGGCGAGATTGCAGGTTATGCCAATAAGGCCGCAGGTGTAGCCAAAGCATCCAACCTGATAAAAAAAGGTGCCTACATTGGTGTAGCTCTAGAAGTCGCAGGAACAGGACTGGAGATTCACAAGGCGTGTACACTTGGGCGTGAAGATGATTGTAAAAGAGCGAGGTATGTTGAAGGAGGCTCACTAATCGGGGGGCTCGCAGGAGGCGCCGCCGGGGGCTATGTGGCTGGAACAATTTTAGCGCCTGCTTTATGCGCCGCGATCGGGTTTTCAACAGCGGGCACAGGAGGACTGCTATGTGCTGTAGTGATCGGAGGCGCTGGGGCTAAGATTGGAGGTGAGATTGGAGAGGAGAGGGGTGAACTCTACGGCGAACTCCTATATCGGAAGTTTTCAAAGTGAAAAATTTCGACCATGGCTTTATCGCCGCCATCATTATCAACCTGATCATCATCACACTGACAGTCCAGTGCTTTATTGCCTCACGACGCACTGAGCACTTTGAGTCTCTGTTCCCTAATAGCCATTACATCAAACAAAACAAAGAAACTTACAAGCGCGCCGGATTAATAGGAAAACTCATGCGCACCGGCGCTATCTCAACAGTACTTGCGCTTCCGTCAATATTTACAAAGAGAAATCTAGTTGAACAAAAGGAAATCGAAAAATTCCCAAAGCGAACCAAAATATTACTCGTAACTCTTTGGACATTACACATAACACTCTTTACCGCCCTTGCAACATCTCACTATTTATAACTTGACCTCACGCCCCACCAGTTCATTGCAGCATGTGTAAAATTCAAATATCGCAGCAGCTTAAAAAAATCGCGGAGCAAGCGCCCTTCCCTCTGGTGCGCAGTTACAGAGGGAAGGCCGCCTGGCCCGCGATGAAGTCCACCTCGCTCGTCAATCCTTCTTGCGGTACCCCTCGACAATCGCCGAGAAATCTTTGCCACCCTCACCCCGAAGGCTCATTGCCTGATAGAGCTGCTGGGCCACAGCACCGAGAATCACTGGCTGGTGCGCCTGACGCGCAGCCTCGGTAGCCAGCCCCAGGTCCTTGAGCATCAACTCGGCGCCAAACCCGCCGGTATAGCCGCGTGATGCCGGGGCGGTTTCGATGATGCCCGGCCACGGGTTGTAGGTGTCGGAACTCCAGCAACGCCCGGTCGAGCTGTTGATGATGCCTGCCAGCACCTTGGTATCGATGCCCAGCGCATTGCCTAGCGCCATGGCCTCGGACACGCCGATCATCGAGATGCCCAGCAGCAGGTTGTTGCAGATCTTGGCGATCTGCCCGGTGCCGACCTCGCCGCAGTGCACGATGTTGCGGCCCATCTGTTCCAGCACCGGCTTGAGCGTGGCGAACAGTTCAGTGCTGGCGCCGACCATGAAGGTCAGTGTGCCGGCCGCCGCGCCGCCGGTGCCGCCGGAAACCGGCGCATCGCCCATGTCCACGCCTTTGGCCGCGGCGGCCTTGGACACCTCGCGCGCAGTCTGCGGATCAATGGTGCTGCAGTCCACGGTCGGTGTGCCCGGGCGCACGCCCGCCAGCACGCCGTCGTCGTTCAGGTAGACACTGCGCACATGGGCTGCGGCCGGCAGCATGGTGATCACCAGTTCGCTGTTGGCTGCCGCTTCCTTGGGCGAGGCGCTGACCTGCCCGCCCAGTTCGGCGAGCTCGGCCAGTGCGGTCTTGTTCAGGTCGAACAGGTTCAGCTGGTGCCCGGCCTTGATCAGGTTGCGGGCCATGGGGGCACCCATGTTGCCCAGGCCGATGAATGCGATACGCATGGCGATCTCCTTAGCGCAGGCTGATGGTGGTGTTCACACCGTCATTGACGCTGTCGTCATCGAACCAGCGGGCGGTAACGGTCTTGGTCTGAGTGTAGAACTGCACCACCTGCTTGCCGTACGGGCCAAGGTCACCGAGCTTGGAGCCACGCGAACCGGTGAAGCTGAAGAACGGCACCGGTACCGGGATCGGGATATTGATACCGACCTGACCGATGTCGATTTCGCTCTGGAACTTGCGCGCCGCCGCCCCGCTCTGGGTGAACAGGCCGGTGCCGTTGCCGAACGGATTGGCATTGACCAGGGCGATGGCCTCGTCGAGGGTGTCGACTTCCAGGGTCACCAGTACCGGGCCGAAGATTTCCTGGGTGTAAACCTGCATGTCGGTCTTCACCCCGGAGAACAGCGTCGGGCCGACAAAGTTGCCTTGCTCGTAGCCCGGCACTTTCACGTCGCGGCCGTCGAGTTCGAGCTTGGCGCCCTCCTTGATACCGCTCTCGATCAGGCCTAGTACGCGCTCCTTGGCTCGCTTGGAGACCACCGGGCCGACATCGGTGCCTGGCTCACTACCGGCGTTGACCTTGAGCTTGCTGGCCGCTTCCTTGATGTCCGGCAGCCATTCACGCGCCTTGCCCACCAGCACCGCCACCGAGGTGGCCATGCAGCGCTGACCCGCGGCGCCGAAGGCGGCACCGACAAGGGCGTTGATGGTCTGGGTGCGGTTGGCATCGGGCAGGACCACGGCGTGGTTCTTCGCGCCCATCATCGACTGCACGCGCTTGCCGTGCTGGCTACCCAGGTTATACACATGGGTGCCGACTTCGGTGGAACCGACGAAGGAAATAGCCTTGATATCCTTGTGTGTGCAGATCGCATCCACCACCTGCTTACCGCCGTGCACCACGTTCAGCACACCGGCCGGCACGCCGGCTTCCAGCGCCAGCTCCACCAGCATCATGGTCGACAGCGGGTCCTGCTCGGACGGCTTGAGCACGAAGGTGTTACCGCAGACGATGGCCATCGGGAACATCCACAGAGGGATCATCGCCGGGAAGTTGAACGGGGTGATGCCGGCGCACACGCCGATGGGTTGGCGCAGTGTGTAGGTGTCGACACCCCCGGCGACGTTTTCGGCGAACTCGCCCATCTGCAGGGTGCCGATGGAGGCGGCGTGCTCGACCACTTCCAGGCCGCGGAAAATATCACCTTCGGCATCGGCAATGGTCTTGCCCTGCTCGGCGCTCAGGGTCAGGGCAATGCGCTTGCTGTGTTCGCGGATCAACGCCTGCAGCTTGAGCATGATGCGCATGCGTGCGCCGATCGGGGTGTCGCGCCAGGTTTTGAAGGCGCGCTCGGCAGCGGCCACGGCGGCATCCACTTCTTCGACGGTGGCGAACGGCACCCGCGCCAGCACCTGCTGGGTGGCCGGGTTGACGATATCGCGCCATTCGGTGGTTTTCGACTCGACCCACTGGCCGTCGATCAGCAGCTTGACCTGCTCGACCTTGGTCTGGTCGGGGGATTGGGGTGCGTTCATCTGCGTTCTCCTTGGAATTATTGTCAGGACGAGATCGCCAGCGCCGTGTAAACGCGAGGTGGCGTCATGGGGCTTTTTTCGAGTATAGATGTGCAAACATCCAACAAGAACGCACAAAAAAACCGGATCAACATGCAAAAAGATCTCACCTCCCTGAGCGCGCTCAACTGGGACGACCTGAAGTTTTTCCTCGAAGTGGCCCGCACCCGCAAGGCCAGCAGCGCCGCCAAACGCCTGAGCGTGGACTACACCACGGTGTCGCGGCGCATCAGCTCGCTGGAGGGGGCGCTGGGCACGTTGCTGTTCGAAAAATCGCGGACCAACGGCTTTGTCCTCACCGCCGAGGGCCAGCGCTTGCTGGGTTATGCCGAGTCGATCGAAAGCACGCTGCACATGGCCTGCGAGCAGGTGTCCGGGTCGGGCGTGGCATTGTCGGGCCATGTTCGCATGGGCTGTACCGAAGGCTTCGGCAGCTTTTTCGTTACCCCACAGTTGAGCCATTTCGTCGATGCCTACCCGGCGATATCAGTGGATATCCTGCCGCTGCCACACTTCATCAGCCTCTCCAAACGCGAGGCGGACATCGTCATCGCCCTGGAGCGGCCCGAGCATGGGCCTTATGTGTGCTGCAAGCTGTGCGACTATCGGCTGAGGCTGTATGCGACCCAGGATTACCTGGACGACCATGCGCCGATCAACCAGGTCAGCGACCTGATTGGCCATCCGTTCATCAGCTATGTGGATGACCTGGCGTTCAGCTCAGAGCTGCTGTACCTGGCCAACCTGATTCCCAACGCCAGCGCGCATCTTCGCAGTACCAGCGTGATTGCACAGTACACGGCGGCGTTGCAGGGGCGAGGGTTGGCGATCTTGCCGTGTTTTCTGGCGGCGCAGGATGCGCGATTGGTCACGGTGTTGCCTGAGGAGATCGAGGTGACGCGGCAATTCTGGATGTATTGCCGGGAGGATTTGCGCAAGTTGAAGCGCATTACCCTGCTGTGGGATTACATTCGTGGGGTGACGGAGGCGAATGCGCCTTTGTTGATGGGGCAAACGCGCGAGATGCGTTTCGCTCAGGAGTAATGCCGCTGCCGTGCAGCCCATCGCCGGCAAGCCGGCCACAGCTACACCACAGCTACAAAGGCAGTGGAAAACGTGTGGGAGACGGCTTGCCGGCGATGAATGCAACGCAGATCTCAGTAAGACGCCACCACAATCGATACCCGCCGGTTCTCGGTACGCCCGAGGCTGGTGCGGTTATCCGCTACCGGCTGGGTGCTGCCCAACCCTCGGGTTTGAATGTTCTGCGTCGGCATGCCGATACCGATCAACACCTTGGCCACACTGTGCGCCCGCCGCTCTGACAGCTGCTGGTTGTACGCCGCCTTGCCGGACGCATCAGCATGGCCATCGACCCGCACGCCCTGAATGCCAACGCCCAGCAACGCCTTGCCGATACGTTCGACAATCGCCTGGCTCTGGCCGTTGAGGCTGTCTACGTCGCTGCCGAACAGCACCTTGCCCGACAGATCGAACGCCCAGCCCTCATCGGTGGGGGCAAAACCCTCGCGTTTGAGCACGGCAACCTGTTCGGCTGTCAGCCCTTTCTGGGGCGTGCTCTGGCAGCCGGTGAGCGCCAGCAAAGCCAGCAGCAAGGCGATGATGGGAAAACGCAAACGCTGTATCACGGTTCAGCTCCTGTTCTTTATTTCAGCGGCGGACCGTTCCGTCTGCGCCGCTTGCCACTGGCCACGGCGCATGCGCTTGGCCTGGTACATCGCCGCATCAGCGGCGTCGAGGAGGGTGGCGGGGTCGTCGCCATCCTCCGGGTAATAGGCAATACCTACGCTGAGCGAGGTTGTGATGCTGCTCCCGCTGTCGAGCTGAATCGGCAGCGCCATGCTGGTAATGATCTTGTCAGCTATGCGTTCAGCATCTGTGCGCGACTGCAGCGGCGTCAGCAGCACGGCGAATTCATCACCCCCAAGGCGCGCCACCAGGTCATGCTCACGCAGTTGCGCACGCACGCGGTCGGCAACGTTGATCAGCACTTGGTCCCCAACAGCGTGGCCGAGGTTGTCATTGATCTGCTTGAAGTGGTCACTGTCGAGGAACAACAGCGCCATATGGTCCTGCTGCCGGGCGGCATTGCGCACGCTGCGGTTGAGGCGGCCCTCGAAGAAAGCACGGTTGTGCAGGCCGGTGAGGCTGTCATGACTGGCCTGGTGGGCCAAGGTGGCGTTTTCGTTCTGCAGGTGGCTGTGCCAGATTTCCAGTTCGTCCAGCAAGGCATTGAAGTCATTGCCCAGTTCATTGAGTTCGGCAATCGGCGCTTGCGGCACACGGCGGTCGAAGCTGCGCTCGCGACGTGCGGCGTGGGCGACGCTGGCCAGGCTACGCAGAGGGCGGACGATATCGCCAAGCATGCGCCGGGACAGATACTGGGCTGCAAAAGCGCTGAGGGCTGTACAAAACAGGATGCCGCCCAGGCCGCTGAGCAGGAACACCAGCAGGCTGCGGCCTTGGCCGATCAGTTCGATGTGCCCGACCTTCTGTTGCTGGTGCATGATCGGCAGGTTGATGGGCTCATTCAGCAAGGCCCTTGCCACTTGCGCTTCCAAGTGCGCGAGCATGCCGTCGTCGTTGCGCTGCCAATGCGCCAATTGCTCACCGTCATTGTTGAAAACCTTGGCATCGGCCACCTCTTCGGTTCTGGCAATCAGCTCCAAGGCCTCGTTGGCCGCGCCACTGTCGTCGAACACCACGGCGGCTTCGACGGTGTAATTGATCGAGCGGGCGATCAAGTGCAAGTTGTGGTTGGCGTACACACGCAAGGCAAGCACACCCAGCACGGTCAGTGAGATACCGGCAAGGCCGACGGCCAGCACGGCGACGCTGAGGTGACCCCGGCTCAGGACCGAGCGCAGGGTCGGGCGAACGCCCCTTTTTTTTCTGCTTACCCTCATGGTTGCACCGCCCGGCGCCGCGACAACTGCAGCACACTGGGGTGGATACGCACGCCCGAGCGTGCCACAGAGTCGAGGTTGACCTCGAATGCAACTTGCTGGTCGCTGACCCGCAGGCAGAACAGGCTACCGACCGTGCACGGGTCGTCGGCTTCACTGATGCTCAATACCGGGTGGCCACTGATGGCCTGGAACAGCAGATCGCGCTCGCCTTGGTCGAGTTTGCCGATGTACACAGCGTCACACGCTTGGGCGACCTCCAGGTCATCAGCAAGCAGGCGGCGCACTTGCAGCGGTTGGCCGGAGTTCTGCAGGTTGCCTTTGATAAGGTCGTCGGTGTACTCCGTGGGACCGATAAGGCACAGGCGCAGCGGCACCGGTTCGACTGGCCAGCGTGCGTAGCTGAGGATACCCAATACAACCTGAGTCACGGCCTCGGCCCGCTGCTGGGCTTGGGCAGCAGTGGCCGGATCATCCGCATGGACAGGGCCGGCCAATAGCACCAAAACGGTCAGCAACCGCGAAAGCGCACCGCCAGTCACACGTCTCCCGACCACTGTCATGTGGGAAATCTCTCAAGTCCCTTCAGATGTTGGCGCAACGATAGCACAACGCCGTCATTGCGGTGGGAGCGCCCTTTCACGGCACACGGCAGTTCCTACAGCAGTGCATCACACCTGTTCGAGCATCAACCCGGAGATACGCCGTACCTTGCGTGCGACCGCTCCTTCGAAGATGCCCTGCCGTGGTTCGACCAGGCTGAAGCAATGCTTGGCCCGGGTAATACCGGTGTATATCAGCTCCTTGGTCAGCACCGGGTTGAGCGCATCCGGCAGTACCAGCGCGGTGTGGCTGAACTCAGAGCCTTGGGACTTGTGAACGGTCATGGCGAACACCGTTTCCACCTCGTTGAGCCGGCTGGGCAGCACGAAACGCACCCCGCCACTGCCGTCGTTGCGTGGGAAGGCCACGCGCAGCAGCGGCTCGCCCTGCTCGTCCGGCAAGCGCAGGGCGATGCCGATGTCACCGTTCATCAGGCCCAGGCCGTAGTCGTTACGCGTCACCAGGACCGGGCGCCCTTCGTACCAGGGCTGCTGGCTGTCGATCAACCCGGCGCTGTGCAGCACTCGCGCCACCCGCTCGTTGAGGCCTTCAACCCCCCAGGCGCCCTTGCGCACCGCGCACAGCAACTGGAAGTCCTCAAAGCTGCGCAGCACCTTGCCAGCCCACTGCTCCCATTGCGGATCGTCAAAGGCACTGCCAAGCGCTGGACGATAGCGGCCAATGGTACGCAAATAGCTACGATAGCCTTGTGGCCCCTCAGCGCCACGGTTCAGACCGTCCAGTATCAGCCGATCGAAGGCACGGTCGTGCTCGCCGCGCAGGGCCAGGCCGAATACATCGGCCGGTGGCCTGGTCAACAGGTCGCGGGCCGCCTGGGCTTGCTGGCGGTTGACCAGCCGCGCCAGCTGGCCGATGCCGCTGCCTTCGCCAAAGCGCCGGGAAAAACGCAGCATCACCACCTGCTGGGCCAATGGATTGCGTTGCGCGTCGCCGGCCTTCAGGCCACTGTCGGCCAGCGACTGACCGCCAATCTGCTCCAGCCATGCCTGGGTAGCGGGTGAGTAGCAGCCCTCTTCGGCATCCCGGCACAGGTCGCCCAGCACCGCGCCCGCCTCGACCGAGGCCAGCTGGTCCTTGTCCCCCAGCAGGATCAACCGGGCTTTGGGTGGCAAGGCATTGAGCAGGTTGGCCATCATTTCGAGGTCGATCATCGACGCTTCATCCACCACCAGCACATCCAGCGGCAGCGGGTTGCCTGCATGGTGGCGGAAGTGCCGCGACCCCGGACGGCTGCCGAGCAGCCGGTGCACGGTGCTGACATCGGTTGGAATCTGCCCGCGGACATCCGCACTCATCTGCAAGCGCTCGACCTGCTGACCAATGGATTCGGTCAGGCGTGCTGCAGCCTTGCCGGTGGGCGCTGCGAGGCGAATGCGCAGCGGCCTGCCCTGCTCTACCGCAGGAGCCTGCAGCAAGGCCAGCAGGCGCACCACCGTGGTGGTCTTGCCGGTGCCCGGCCCCCCGGTGATGATGCTGAAGCCGGCGCGGGTGGCCAGGGCGCAAGCCAGTTTCTGCCAATCCACCTGGCCTGGCAGAGCACCTTCGTCGAACAGCTGCGCCAGGCGCGCGGGCAGGTCTTTTGGGGGAGCCTCGTCCTGGCTCAGGCGCTGGCGCAGGGTTTCGTCGATCTGCCGCTCATAACTCCAGTAGCGGCGCAGGTAGAGGCGCTCGCCGCTGATCACCAATGGCCGTGAGTGCTGGCCCGAGGTATTGCCAACAGCAACCAGGGGGCTGGCAGCAATCCGCTGGCGCCAGGTGTGCAGGTCGAGGTTGGCGAGCAATTGTGAGGGCAGCAGCAAGGGGCCAGCCAGGGCATCACCTTCCGGTGGCAACGACAGGGCGAAATCCGGCTCGGCAAGGGTTTGCTGCAGGTCCAGGCAGACATGCCCATGGCCCAGTTGATGGCTGGCCAACGCAGCGGCCAGCAGCAAGAGCGGATCGCTCCCGGGTGCGCGCTCTTCCAGAAAGGACACGAATGCCCGGTCCAAGGCCCGCAACCAGCCACGCTCAACCCAGCGGTCGAGCAGTTGCAGCAGGTCTGCGCTGTTGCGTTGTGGCGCCAGCCTCAGCAAGTGCTCTGCGTTCAGTGGGGTAGGCAAGAGGTCATCAAGGGTGCGGCTCATGGCGCAGCTCCGGCGAACAGGTCCTGTTGTTGAGGCGCGTGAACGCCACGGAACAACGCATCGAGTGCCTCGATCAACTCACGTGGCGGCTTGACGAAGTAAACGCCGTGGCCGCTGCTGCTGGCCGCACGCAAGAAGATGAACAGCGCGCCGCCCACATGCCGGTCGTAATCGTATTCGGGCAGCCGTGCACGCAGCTGGCGATGCAGGGCCAGCAAATAAAGCACATATTGCAAATCGTAGCGGTGCTCAAGGATCGCCTTTTCCATGGCTAGCGTGTCATAGGCCTGGATATCCGGGCCAAGCCAGTTGGACTTGTAATCGGCTACGAAGTAGCGGCCATCGAGCTCGAACGCCAGGTCGATAAAGCCTTTGAACATGCCGTTGAGCAGTGTCGGCTGAGCAGCGGGGCGAGCTGCGCCTGGATGGGTGTGGCGGGCGACCAACCGGTCCAGTTGCTCGGCATCGACCTGATGGCTGGCGAACCAGAACTCCATTTCTATCTGATAGTGCTGCAACTGCGCCAACGTCAGGCTCATGTCACGGGCCGGCAGTGGCTCGTTCAGCAGTTGCTGCAACCATTGGCTAAGTGTCGGGATCCAGCCGGTCCAGTCGCGCCGGTTGCAGCGCTGGCCGACGGTGCGCTCGATCAGTTTGGGGTTGGCAGCGACCTCGGCGAAGCCTTCGCGGCCGGCCCACTCAAGCAAACCATGGAGGAAGGTGCCGGGGTTCGGCCCGCGCGGGAAGCGGTGAATGTCGCCGCTGTCGGCGGGCACCTCACGGGGCAGTTGAGCATCGCCCCCCTCATCGTCGAGCAACTGCTGTGCCTGGGAACTGTCGGCACCCAGTGTCTGTTCCCCCACCCGCAAGGCGCTGTAGGACGCGATCCACCAATGCTCCGCCGCAGTTCGACGAGGCTTGCGTGCAGGCAGCAGCTCGCGTTCGGCATGGGGCGAGCGGTAGCGCTCTTCATCTGCCTCTGGCAGGCCGGGGCAGGCAATGTGCGGGCAGCCTGCCAGCAAGTTCTGCAACCAGTCCGTCAGTTGTGCCGAGCCCTGCAATTGCACACCGCCGCCAAGCAGATAGCCGAGCGCGGAACGGTGCAACTGCGAGCTTTTCTGGTTACCGCGCTTGAGGTCGGCGACGCCCAGCCAGCATGCGTGCTGGGCACGTGTGAGGGCCACGTAGAGCAGGCGCAGGTCTTCAGCGAGGCGTTCATCATCGGCCAGGGTAATCTGCGCCGGGTCGGGGGTGAGGGTCAGTTGCGCATTCCCTTGGCTGTCGTGCCAGGCCAGCGGCAGGCGGCTACCGTCGACCGGTTTGCTGGTGCAGATGAACGGCAGGTAGACCAAGGGGTATTCCAGGCCCTTGGACTTGTGGATCGTCACGACCTTGACCAGCTGTTCATCACTCTCAAGGCGAAGGATCTGGTCTTCACCAGCCTGGCCGGCGTTGGCCAGGTGCTCGGCCAGATGGCGGATCAGCGCTTGTTCGCCATCCAGTTCACCCGCCGCTTGCTGCAGCAGCTCGGCCAGGTGCAGCAGGTTGGTCAACACCCGCTCGCCATCGCTGCGGGCAATTAGCCTACGCGGCAACTGGAAATCATGCAGCAGGTGCCGCAACATCGGCAGTACGCCCTGGCGCTGCCAGGTGTCGCGGTAGCGGCGAAAACGCATTACCCAGTCTTCCCAGACCCGCTCGTCCTGGTTCAACTGGTCCAGCTCGGCCAGCGACAGCTCCAGGGTCAGGCTGGCCAAGGCGGCCTTGAGCAGGCGCTCGGAGTCCGGCTCGGCGCAGGCCTTGAGCCAGGCCAGCAGGTCAAGCGCTTCCTGGGCGGCGAAGACCGAGTCCTTGTCGGAGAGGTACACGCTGCGAACGTCACGGGAGGCAAGCTCGCTTCGGACCAACTGCGCCTCATGGCCGTCACGTACGAGAATGGCGATGTCAGAGGGCAGGCAGGGGCGCAGTTCACCGTCAGCCTTGCTGAAGCCGCTCAGGCCGCGCTGGGCACTGTTGAGCAGGGCGACGATGTGGCTGGCGCAACTGGCCGCAAGTTGCTGCCGGTACAGTGTGCTGGAGACGGGTTCGTCGCTTTCCAATTGCCAGCACTGCAGTGCCGCGATGGCTTGGCCGTCGATCAGCAGGCGTTCGCTGCGCCCCTTGGCGCGGACCTCGATGAACGGCAACGGGTTGTCATCGTTTTCGCGGAACAGGAAGGCGCCCCGCCCTTGATCACGGGCTTCAGCCTGCAGGAACACCTGGTTGACAGCGGCCACCATTGCCTCGCTGGAACGGTAGTTGGTGTCCAGGCTGTGCAGCCTCCCAGCGGTGGCGCGCCGTGCGGACAGGTAGGTGTAAATGTCGGCGCCACGGAAGGCATAGATGGCCTGCTTGGGGTCGCCAATCATGAACAGGCCGGTTTCCTCACGATTTTCGCTGATGCGGTAGATACGTTCGAAAATGCCGTATTGAACCGGGTCGGTATCCTGGAATTCGTCGATCAGGGCTACAGGGAACTGTTCGCGAATCAGGCCTGCCAATCTCTCGCCGGCTTCACTGGCCAACGCATGTTGCAGGCGCAGCAGCATGTCATCGAAGCCCATTTCAGCGCGGCGGCGCTTTTCCACCTCGAAGCGCGCCGAAACCCAGGCGGCGGCGTGCTCAAGCAGGCGTGCATCAGGGCTTGCCAGAGCCTGCAGCTGTTGTGGCAGGTCTTGCATGGCATGCAGGGCCGGGTGATCTGGAGGCTCACCGGCCTTCCAGGCTTCAGCCATGCCTGCTGGAGTCAGGCGAGTGAAGCCAGTCCCAAGGTCAAGTTCCACTGTCTGCTCATCTGCAGCCCAGGCGCGTAATTTGTCGAACCAGGGTTCGAAGAACCGCGCCTGCAGTTTGCGCCCGTCGGCCAGCTTAGCGGCGACGGCGTCCCGGCAGATCTGTTGCAGCTGCTCGGCCCATTGCACCCATGGGGCTTTAAGTTGGTACAGCTGATCGGCGCGCTGCTGCAGTGCTGCATCGATCAGCGCTTGCGGTTCTTGCTCATCCTGCTGCGCACGCAAGCGACCAAACAGGGGGCGGATCCTGGGCAACAGTGCATCGGGGCTGCCCCAATGGCTACGAACCCAGCCTAAGGCCTCGCCGTGCATGCCGTAGCAGAAACGACGCCAATAGTCGCGCATGACCTGGCCAAGCAGGTCGCTGTGGTCGGTTTCCAGGCTCTGGGTGAAAAGGCTGCCGCTGTCGAAGGCGTGCTCGCGAAGCATACGCTGGCACCAGCCATGAATGGTCGAGACTGCCGCTTCATCCATCCACTGTACGGCGATCTCCAGGCGGTTGGCGCAGCGGGGCCAGTGCTCCTGTGGGTAATCGTCACGTAGCTGGTGCAGCAGCGGGTCGGCTTCCTGCAGCTCGCCGCGAAAGAAGCGTGCGGCTTCGGCCAGGCGCGCGCGAATACGCTCGCGCAATTCCTTGGTGGCCGCATCAGTAAAAGTCACCACGAGGATCTGCGGTGGCAGCAACTCGCGGCCAAAAGCTTGCTCGCCGCCATGACCGAGGATCAGCCGCAGGTAAAGCGCTGAAATCGTGAACGTCTTGCCGGTACCGGCACTGGCTTCGATCAGTTGGCTGCCGTGCAGGGGGAAACTCAGTGCCAGGGGACGGACCTGGGTCATGCGCCACTCTCCGGGTTGCCCAGCGTCTGCCAGGCTGCGCTGAATAACGGGCGGTACAGGGTTTCGCACCAGCCTTCAAAGGTTTCGTCGGCACTGAGTGCGGCGAAGTCACGGAACTGTCGGGCCAGGGCCGGGCTTTCGCTGCGCTCACCGAAACTGGTGCGGCCATCACCTTCGTAAGCACGGGCCGCTGCGGCGAGGGCTTTGTCAGGATCGTCCTGGGCCAGCCAGGCGAACGCTGTCTTGGCGGCAACCGGCAGCGGCGCATTCATTGCGGCCTGGCGTGACACCAGCAGATGGCCGAGCTGCTCGGCAGCTTCGTGTTGTGGCAGTGGCGCGAGCAGCAGAGTGATGTCGCTGGCCAACAGGGCGCTATGCAGCGGATAGCCTTCGGCGCACGCCGCCAGGTGCATGACCCAGCTGGCGATCAACCGGTGCCACTTGAGGCTGTTACGCCCGGCGCTGATGGTGTTGGGCACCGTGGTGATGCTCAACAGGCTTTGGTCGTCGGCCTGATACACCCGGCCAAGCCAACCCTCCAGGCGATGGCCGCCATGCTCGAAATGGATCGGCAGTGCGCCCTCGACCAAAGCGGGCCAGCGCTGCAGCAAGTGGCGATGGCGTTGCAGCAGGTCGGGCAGCGGCTGAATCAGCTCTGCCTGCAAAAGCTCGCCGAACCCGGCCAAGGGCAGCATCCCGCATGCCTGCAGCCGGCGCGCCTGGGCTTGCAGCGCCTGCTCGGCGTTTTCCGGTTCGGCCAGCGCCGCGCCGAGCAGGCTTTCACTGGCGCTATAGCGCTGCAAGGCATCGAGGACGAACGGCTCCTCATCCGGCGTCGGCGACTCCAGCGCCTCGAAGAACACTTTCAGGCGCTGGCTGAAGAAGTGTCGCACCGGATGACGCAGAAAATCCTGCAGTTGCATGAGGGTAAGGGCTTCATTACTACTGTAAGGCGGCAGGCCAACGTCCGACTGTTTAGCCTCATCGCCGACCTGATGCAGCAACTGCCATTCATGGGCATAACTGAACAACGCGCTGCCTTTCTGGAAATAGCGCGGGCTGAAGGGCTGCAGTGGATGCTCTTGAGTCAACGCATGCAACAACTGCTCGCCCGCTTGCTGGCTGTCGCCGCTACCGGCCAGTCGCCAACCTGCAGCCAGGTGATCGCGCAGTTGGCCTATGAGTACGGATGCCGGGCGCTCGCTATTATCGCGGATGCTCCGGCCGACCCAGCTGATGTACAGCTGATCGCGCGCGGACAACAACGCTTCGAGCAGCAGGTAACGGTCATCCTCCCGGCGCGAGCGATCGCCGGGGCGGTAGTCACTGGCCATCAGGTCGAAGTCCAGCGGCTGCTGGGCGCGCGGGTAATCGCCGTCATTCATGCCCAGCAGGCAGACCACCCGGAACGGGATGGCACGCATCGGCATGAGGGTGCAGAAGTTTACTGAACCTGCAAGAAAACGCTGGGACAGCTTGCCCTGATCCAGGCCCGACAACCACGCCTCGCGTATGACCGTGAGGGGCAGCAAGTCCTGTAAGCCTACGGTCTCGCACACCTCCAGCCAGCTATCGCGCAGCTCCTGCAGTTGCATGAGCAGGAATTCGTCATGCTCGCCTTCTGCGAGGAAAAACACCTGCAACAGCGCGTTCAGTCGCTCGCCCCACTGGGCAGCAGTGGCTGGCTGAGAGAGGACATGGTTGGCCACATCGAGAGCGTCGAGCAAGGCCACCAACGGGCCGATCAGCGCAGCATCCAGGCCGCCGATTTCGTCGTAGGGTTCGATACCGTCACAGCCTTCACCCATACCGACGGCATAACCCAACAACATACGCCTTAGGCCGAACCTCCAGCTGTTCTGCTCCAGGCCTTCGGGCAGGCCCAGGGTCGCTCGCTGCTCGGCATTCAGCCCCCAACGTATACCGGCACCTTCGATCCAGCGGTGCAGCGTGGGCAGGTCGCTTTCGCGAATCCCGAAACGTCCTCGCACAGCCGGTACGTCCAGGAGATCGAGCACTTCGCTGACGGCGAAACGACTGTCTGGCAGCTTGAGCAGATGCTCAAGGGCAATCAACAATGGATCACGCCCGCGCTGGCCCTGATCGGTCAGGGTGAAAGGTATGTAACGCGGGTCGTTGCGCTGTAACTGGCCGAAAACGGCACGGATATGCGGTGCATAGTTGTCGATTGCCGGGAGCATGACGATGACGTCGCGCGGGCGCAGGGTGGGGTCGGCGCTGAAGCGGGCCAACAACTGGTCGTGCAGGATCTCAACTTCGCGCTGTGGACTGTGGGCGATGTGGAAGCGAACGGAGCGGTCTTTTGCCAGATCGACCTCAGGCCACAGCTCACGGGTTTCGGTAAGCGGGCGCAGCTCGAGGATATCGTCCTGCAGCTGATTGAGCAGTGTTGCGGGCTCGGTTTCGCTGAACAGGTCGATGCGCCCATCGCTGAATGCACCTTGGTAGCTGCCTGGGTCGTCATAACTGTCGAGCAGGTTGATGTAGTCGCGGCCCTGCTTGCCCCAGGCGGCCAGCAAGGGGTGGGCGTGCTGATGCAAGGACTCGTCATCCAGTTGCACGGGCATGCCCTGCTTACGCTGTTGGCGCTTGTACTGGTGGCGTAGCAGGTCCTTGTCGGCAACGATGTCCGACCAGTGATGTCGGCAAGGGTTGTGCACACACAACAATACCTGGCTGAACCGCGCAAGGCCTGCCAGTGCTTCCAACGCTTGGGCAGGCAGAGATGAGATACCGAATACGATTACCCGTGAAGGCAGACCCGCAGGGGGTTGCTCAAGGTTGTTGATACATTCGGTGAATCGCTGGTGCACTCCTGCACGGCTCTGGGCCATGCCTTGTTCACCTACATCCTCGAGCAAGGCCCGCCACAGCTCGGCCTGCCAGCGGTTGCCAGGAGCCAGGGGCTTGCGTTCGCCACGGGCCGTATTGAGAACGTGCTGCCCGGCAGCCCAGTCCTTCAGCCAGTCGGCGCGATAGACCTGATACTGGTCGAACAGGTCAGCCAAGCGCTCTGCCAGCTGATAGCGTTTGCGCAGATCACCGTCGTCAGTGAGAAAGCGCCGCAACGGTTCGAAATGCGGGCGTTCGATCAGCGCTGGCAGCAAACGCATGAGTCGCCAGGTCAGCGGGGCCTTGTCGAGCAGAGAAACCTCTGGAATCTCGTCACGCCCGAGGACTTTTCTGTACAGCTGCCACATGAAGCTGCCCGGCAACTGCACTTCGATGGCAGCAGCGATCCCACAACCGCCCTGGTCATCTGCGAGCGGGTCCTCGGCCAAAGCCAGCTTGAGCCACTGGGCGATGCCGTTGCTTTGTACCAGGGCGATTTCGTTTTCCAGGGGGGCCAGCGGATAGCGCCGCATCCAGCTCACCACCAGGCTGCGCAAGTCGTCCAGGCGGTTGCCATGCACGATCATGAAGCCGGGATGGAGTGAAGTCGGATTGGCCATTGATGGTTCTCTGGAAGGCAGTTCAGGCTGATGGGGAACGATATCACGGCTAGCCGCCGAGTCCGGGATCTGTAAAAGCCAGAAAAGACAAAACCCCTACCTGCTTACGCAGATAGGGGTTTTGCGAAATGAATCTTGACGATGACCTACTCTCACATGGGGAAACCCCACACTACCATCGGCGATGCATCGTTTCACTACTGAGTTCGGGATGGGATCAGGTGGTTCCAATGCTCTATGGTCGTCAAGAAATTCTGTAGCCAGAATGTCCAGATGGACAGCCCAGCGAATTCGGATATGCGATATTTGTGATGCTACGAACTTTCGGTTCTTTCGTCTTCACCACCGCAATCTGCAGAAGCAAATTGCTTGGGTGTTATATGGTCAAGCCTCACGGGCAATTAGTATTGGTTAGCTCAACGCCTCACAGCGCTTACACACCCAACCTATCAACGTCGTAGTCTTCGACGGCCCTTTAGGGGATTCAAGATCCCAGTGAGATCTCATCTTGAGGCAAGTTTCCCGCTTAGATGCTTTCAGCGGTTATCTCTTCCGAACATAGCTACCCGGCAATGCCACTGGCGTGACAACCGGAACACCAGAGGTTCGTCCACTCCGGTCCTCTCGTACTAGGAGCAGCCCCTCTCAAATCTCAAACGTCCACGGCAGATAGGGACCGAACTGTCTCACGACGTTCTAAACCCAGCTCGCGTACCACTTTAAATGGCGAACAGCCATACCCTTGGGACCGGCTTCAGCCCCAGGATGTGATGAGCCGACATCGAGGTGCCAAACACCGCCGTCGATATGAACTCTTGGGCGGTATCAGCCTGTTATCCCCGGAGTACCTTTTATCCGTTGAGCGATGGCCCTTCCATACAGAACCACCGGATCACTAAGACCTACTTTCGTACCTGCTCGACGTGTTTGTCTCGCAGTCAAGCGCGCTTTTGCCTTTATACTCTACGACCGATTTCCGACCGGTCTGAGCGCACCTTCGTACTCCTCCGTTACTCTTTGGGAGGAGACCGCCCCAGTCAAACTACCCACCATACACTGTCCTCGATCCGGATAACGGACCTGAGTTAGAACCTCAAAGTTGCCAGGGTGGTATTTCAAGGATGGCTCCATGAGAACTGGCGTCCCCACTTCAAAGCCTCCCACCTATCCTACACAAGCAAATTCAAAGTCCAGTGCAAAGCTATAGTAAAGGTTCACGGGGTCTTTCCGTCTAGCCGCGGATACACTGCATCTTCACAGCGATTTCAATTTCACTGAGTCTCGGGTGGAGACAGCGCCGCCATCGTTACGCCATTCGTGCAGGTCGGAACTTACCCGACAAGGAATTTCGCTACCTTAGGACCGTTATAGTTACGGCCGCCGTTTACCGGGGCTTCGATCAAGAGCTTCGCTTGCGCTAACCCCATCAATTAACCTTCCGGCACCGGGCAGGCGTCACACCCTATACGTCCACTTTCGTGTTTGCAGAGTGCTGTGTTTTTAATAAACAGTCGCAGCGGCCTGGTATCTTCGACCGGCATGAGCTTACGGAGCAAGTCCTTCACCCTCACCGGCGCACCTTCTCCCGAAGTTACGGTGCCATTTTGCCTAGTTCCTTCACCCGAGTTCTCTCAAGCGCCTTGGTATTCTCTACCTAACCACCTGTGTCGGTTTGGGGTACGGTTCCCAGTTATCTGAAGCTTAGGAGCTTTTCTTGGAAGCATGGCATCAACCACTTCGTCGCCTAAAGGCAACTCGTCATCAGCTCTCGGCTTTGAGATCCCGGATTTGCCTAAGATCTCAGCCTACCACCTTAAACTTGGACAACCAACGCCAAGCTGGCCTAGCCTTCTCCGTCCCTCCATCGCAATAACTGGAAGTACAGGAATATTAACCTGTTTTCCATCGACTACGCTTTTCAGCCTCGCCTTAGGGACCGACTAACCCTGCGTCGATTAACGTTGCGCAGGAAACCTTGGTCTTTCGGCGTGCGAGTTTTTCACTCGCATTGTCGTTACTCATGTCAGCATTCGCACTTCTGATACCTCCAGCAAGCTTCTCAACTCACCTTCACAGGCTTACAGAACGCTCCTCTACCGCATCACCAAAGGTGATACCCGTAGCTTCGGTGCATGGTTTGAGCCCCGTTACATCTTCCGCGCAGGCCGACTCGACTAGTGAGCTATTACGCTTTCTTTAAAGGGTGGCTGCTTCTAAGCCAACCTCCTAGCTGTCTAAGCCTTCCCACATCGTTTCCCACTTAACCATGACTTTGGGACCTTAGCTGACGGTCTGGGTTGTTTCCCTTTTCACGACGGACGTTAGCACCCGCCGTGTGTCTCCCATGCTCGGCACTTGTAGGTATTCGGAGTTTGCATCGGTTTGGTAAGTCGGGATGACCCCCTAGCCGAAACAGTGCTCTACCCCCTACAGTGATACATGAGGCGCTACCTAAATAGCTTTCGAGGAGAACCAGCTATCTCCGAGCTTGATTAGCCTTTCACTCCGATCCACAGGTCATCCGCTAACTTTTCAACGGTAGTCGGTTCGGTCCTCCAGTCAGTGTTACCTAACCTTCAACCTGCCCATGGATAGATCGCCCGGTTTCGGGTCTATACCCAGCGACTAAACGCCCTATTAAGACTCGCTTTCGCTACGCCTCCCCTATTCGGTTAAGCTCGCCACTGAATATAAGTCGCTGACCCATTATACAAAAGGTACGCAGTCACCTAACAAAGTAGGCTCCCACTGCTTGTACGCATACGGTTTCAGGTTCTATTTCACTCCCCTCTCCGGGGTTCTTTTCGCCTTTCCCTCACGGTACTGGTTCACTATCGGTCAGTCAGTAGTATTTAGCCTTGGAGGATGGTCCCCCCATATTCAGACAAAGTTTCTCGTGCTCCGTCCTACTCGATTTCATTGATAAGAGATTTTCGTGTACGGGGCTATCACCCACTATGGCCGCACTTTCCAGAGCGTTCCACTAATCTCAAACCAACTTAAGGGCTGGTCCCCGTTCGCTCGCCACTACTAAGGGAATCTCGGTTGATTTCTTTTCCTCAGGGTACTTAGATGTTTCAGTTCCCCTGGTTCGCCTCTTGCACCTATGTATTCAGTACAAGATACTCAGCTTATGCTGAGTGGGTTCCCCCATTCAGAGATCTCTGGATCACAGTCTGTTTGCCGACTCCCCAAAGCTTATCGCAGGCTACAACGTCTTTCATCGCCTCTGACTGCCAAGGCATCCACCGTATGCGCTTCTTCACTTGACCATATAACCCCAAGCAATCTGGTTATACTGTGAAGACGACATTCGCCGAAAATTCGCATGTTGCTCTTTCGAGCAGAACTCACAAATTTTACCTTAGCCTGATCACACACCAGTGAAAGTGCATGTCAGTCTATTTCTATCACATATCCGAATTTTTAAAGAACGATCTGACAAAAGTCAGAAATCAACATTCAAGCCGAATGCTCATTTCTAAGTTCTGACAAGTTACTGCAAAAGTGGTGGAGCCAAGCGGGATCGAACCGCTGACCTCCTGCGTGCAAGGCAGGCGCTCTCCCAGCTGAGCTATGGCCCCGTATTCTACGGCTGAACCATGTAATGGTAGGTCTGGGCAGATTTGAACTGCCGACCTCACCCTTATCAGGGGTGCGCTCTAACCAACTGAGCTACAGACCTATAACAGGGTCGCGTTACAGCATCGTCTTTATACAAAGAATCAAGCAATTCGTGTGGGAGCTCATCAGCAGGCTGATGTCGTCGATTAAGGAGGTGATCCAGCCGCAGGTTCCCCTACGGCTACCTTGTTACGACTTCACCCCAGTCATGAATCACACCGTGGTAACCGTCCTCCCGAAGGTTAGACTAGCTACTTCTGGTGCAACCCACTCCCATGGTGTGACGGGCGGTGTGTACAAGGCCCGGGAACGTATTCACCGCGACATTCTGATTCGCGATTACTAGCGATTCCGACTTCACGCAGTCGAGTTGCAGACTGCGATCCGGACTACGATCGGTTTTGTGAGATTAGCTCCACCTCGCGGCTTGGCAACCCTCTGTACCGACCATTGTAGCACGTGTGTAGCCCAGGCCGTAAGGGCCATGATGACTTGACGTCATCCCCACCTTCCTCCGGTTTGTCACCGGCAGTCTCCTTAGAGTGCCCACCATAACGTGCTGGTAACTAAGGACAAGGGTTGCGCTCGTTACGGGACTTAACCCAACATCTCACGACACGAGCTGACGACAGCCATGCAGCACCTGTGTCAGAGTTCCCGAAGGCACCAATCCATCTCTGGAAAGTTCTCTGCATGTCAAGGCCTGGTAAGGTTCTTCGCGTTGCTTCGAATTAAACCACATGCTCCACCGCTTGTGCGGGCCCCCGTCAATTCATTTGAGTTTTAACCTTGCGGCCGTACTCCCCAGGCGGTCAACTTAATGCGTTAGCTGCGCCACTAAAATCTCAAGGATTCCAACGGCTAGTTGACATCGTTTACGGCGTGGACTACCAGGGTATCTAATCCTGTTTGCTCCCCACGCTTTCGCACCTCAGTGTCAGTATCAGTCCAGGTGGTCGCCTTCGCCACTGGTGTTCCTTCCTATATCTACGCATTTCACCGCTACACAGGAAATTCCACCACCCTCTACTGTACTCTAGCTTGCCAGTTTTGGATGCAGTTCCCAGGTTGAGCCCGGGGCTTTCACATCCAACTTAACAAACCACCTACGCGCGCTTTACGCCCAGTAATTCCGATTAACGCTTGCACCCTCTGTATTACCGCGGCTGCTGGCACAGAGTTAGCCGGTGCTTATTCTGTCGGTAACGTCAAAACACTAACGTATTAGGTTAATGCCCTTCCTCCCAACTTAAAGTGCTTTACAATCCGAAGACCTTCTTCACACACGCGGCATGGCTGGATCAGGCTTTCGCCCATTGTCCAATATTCCCCACTGCTGCCTCCCGTAGGAGTCTGGACCGTGTCTCAGTTCCAGTGTGACTGATCATCCTCTCAGACCAGTTACGGATCGTCGCCTTGGTGAGCCATTACCTCACCAACTAGCTAATCCGACCTAGGCTCATCTGATAGCGCAAGGCCCGAAGGTCCCCTGCTTTCTCCCGTAGGACGTATGCGGTATTAGCGTTCCTTTCGAAACGTTGTCCCCCACTACCAGGCAGATTCCTAGGCATTACTCACCCGTCCGCCGCTGAATCAAGGAGCAAGCTCCCGTCATCCGCTCGACTTGCATGTGTTAGGCCTGCCGCCAGCGTTCAATCTGAGCCATGATCAAACTCTTCAGTTCAATACTGCTTGGGTTTTTAAGAAACCCTAAACTTGGCTCAGCAATCTCAAATGACTATGTGATTTCTCGCATGGTCACTTGTGATGCTGATAATCTTTTTGACTATCAGACCATACTCACAAGCACCCACACGAATTGCTTGATTCGATTTGTTAAAGAGCGTTTGGTTAAGAGCTTTTCGTCTCAACCGAGGCGCGCATTCTACGCTTTCCTCAGAGCCTGTCAAGCGTTTATTTTGAAGTTTTTTGCGAGAAACTCGTTTAGCTTCAAACACTTGGCTCGCTGCGATCTCTCGTAGCGGGAGGCGAATCATACAGCGTTTAGAAGCGCTGTCAACCACCATTTTAACCGCTATCGATCAGTCGACCGAAGCACCTCCAGTAGTACCTGGATTAAGCAACTCGTTGAATTTCAAGGAGTTTCTCGTTCCGACTGCGCTGGAAGTGGGGCGCATTATAAGGGGATTCGAACGCCCGTCAAGGCTTTAATTCAAGAAATTGAAATATAGGTGGAAATAGCCCTAAGCGTACCTGGTGTGGGCCGCTATCCTTCAAGCGCCTACGAAGCCACCCTTCCCCGCCGCCCCATAATGCGAGGCACTCGCCGCGCCACCGCCGGCACTCGCAGCACCATCAAGAAACCACCAATGACCGCGTAGATCGCCCACTCGCGCAAATCGGAGCGCACAATCCAAAGAAAATGCAGCAGGCCCAAACCGAGAATCACATATACAAGCTTGTGCAGTTTCTTCCAGCGCCCGCCCAAGCGGCGCTGACTGTAACGGTTGGAAGTCACCGCCAACGCCAGCAAACCAATGAAGCCGAGCGCACCCACAATAATGTACGGCCGCTTGCGCAGCTCGACGGCAAACTGCCCCCAATCCAGCCCCAGGATAAAGAACAGGTAGCAGAGCAGGTGCAACACGATATAGGCAAAACACCACAACCCCAGTTGCCGGCGCACAACGATCCACCCCGACCACCCTGTCAGCTTTTGCAGCGGCGTCATACTCAGCGTGATCAAAAGGAAGATCAACGCCCCCAGCCCAAGCCGATCCATAAGAATCTTCCCCGGGTCCGGTCCAAGCAGGTTCATGGCCGCCTCATACAACCACCACAGCGGAAACAGACAACCGACTATAAAGATAGCCAGGCGCAGCCAGGGATAACGCATCAATAGTTCTTCCGCAGGTCGAGGCCAGCGTACAGCGACGCCACTTCATCGGCGTAGCCATTGAACATCTGTGTCTGTCGCACGTTGGGACTGAACAGGCCACTGGGTAGCCGCCGCTCGCGCGCCTGGCTCCAGCGCGGGTGATCGACCTCGGGGTTCACGTTGGCATAGAAACCATATTCATCAGGCGCAAGACTCTCCCAGGTCGTGCGCGGCCGTTCGGCCACCAGGCTGATCCGCACGATCGACTTGATGCTCTTGAACCCGTACTTCCACGGCACCACCAGGCGCAGAGGCGCACCGTTCTGGTTGGGCAACTCACGCCCATACATGCCGACCGCCAGGATGGCCAGCGGGTTCATCGCCTCATCCAGGCGCAAGCCCTCCTCGTACGGCCAATCGATCAACGCGAACCCCGAACGCTGCCCGGGCATATGTTGCGGATCCTGCAGGGTCTCGAACCGTACATAGCGCGCCTTCGAGGTCGGCTCAACCTGCTTGAGAACTTGGGCCAGGGGAAAGCCCAGCCAGGGGATGACCATTGACCAAGCCTCCACGCAGCGTAACCGATAGATACGCTCCTCAAGCGCGTAGGGTTTGACAAAGTCTTCCAACGCATAGCGCCCGGGCTTGCCAACCTCGCCATCGACCACCACCGACCAGGGTTCGGTCTTCAGGCTCCCGCCATTGGCGGCCGGGTCGCCTTTATCAGGCCCGAACTCATAGAAGTTGTTGTAATGGGTGGCATCCTTGAAGGGCGTGATCGCCTCGTCCTTTACAGTCACCGCTTGCCAGCGCGTGTCAGGCAGCTTGCTGGTGAACCATGCCGGTGCGTTGCCTGCCTCGACATCTGCGTAACGCGATGCTTGGGCCGCGCGCGCAGCGAAAGGCATCGCACCCAGCGCAACGCCGGCCATGGAGCCACCCAACAGGGTACGACGGGAAAGGTAGATGCTTTCGGGAGTGATCTCCGACGCGTTGCAATCGGAAGACCTGGGAAGCTTTATAAGCATGACGGCTCCACAGCACTGGTTAACGGATGTACCAGTAAGACTGTGGAGCCGCAGGGTTATTCCATCATTAAATCATTCAGGATTTACGATGACGCCCTTTGAGCAGGAACTGGATCGGGCCGGAAGCGGCGTAGGCAAGGAAAATCAGCAGCAAGATGCGCGGCGGGTCGCTGAATACCACGGCAAACACCAGCACCACCGCGAGGATCGCCACGAACGGCACGCGGCCCTTGAGGTCGAGCTCCTTGAAGCTGTTGTACTTGATGTTGCTGACCATCAACATACCGGCTGCGGCAACCAGCAGTGCCACCAGGAACGACAACTTGGACCCCTGGATACCATAGTCGCTGAAGGCCCATACGGTACCGGCGACCACACCAGCGGCAGCCGGGCTGGCCAGGCCGATGAAGTAGCGCTTGTCGGCAGTACCGACCTGGGTATTGAAACGCGCCAGGCGCAGCGCGGCACCGGCCACATAGATGAAGGCGACCATCCAGCCGACCTTGCCCATGTCGCCCAGCGCCCAGCCAAAGGCCAGAAGGGCCGGAGCCACGCCGAAGGCGACCATGTCCGACAACGAGTCGTACTCGGCTCCAAAGGCGCTCTGGGTGTTGGTCATACGGGCGACACGGCCATCGAGGCCGTCGAGCACCATGGCCACGAAAATGGCAATGGCGGCAAAGGCAAAGTACTTGCTCGCCTCGCGCGGGTCACCAGCACTGAGGGCGCTCTGCGCGCTCATCGAGTTGATGATGGAATAGAAACCGGCAAACAGGTTGGCGGTGGTGAACAGATTGGGCAACAGATAGATACCGCGATGGCGCACTTTGCGCCCTTCGGCATCATGCCCTTCTTCAACGTGCTCATCGACAGGTAGCAGGCTTTCGGCGTCGGAGGGCTTGTTCGGCTCTTCGGGACGTTCGCTCATGGAGGGTACCTTGCAACAGGATGGAAAATGTTCGACACGGGCCCGCGAAACAGGTTCTGACGGCAGGCCACTGGTCTGCTTTATACCAGAAGCTGAATGCCAGAACGAAAAAACGCGGCCGAAGCCGCGTTTTTCATCATTCGATAAGACTCAGTTCTTGGTCTTGTCGACGATTTTGTTAGCCGAGATCCACGGCATCATCGAACGCAGTTGCTCGCCGATGACTTCGATACCGTGAGCGGCGTTGTTGCGACGCTTGGCGGTCATCGATGGGTAGTTGGTGGCGCCTTCGGAGATGAACATCTTCGCGTACTCGCCGTCCTGGATGCGCTTCAGAGCGTTGCGCATGGCCTTGCGGGATTCTTCGTTGATGACTTCCGGACCGGTGACGTACTCACCGTATTCGGCGTTGTTGGAGATCGAGTAGTTCATGTTGGCGATACCGCCTTCGTACATGAGGTCGACGATCAACTTCAGCTCGTGCAAGCACTCGAAGTAGGCCATTTCCGGCGCGTAGCCAGCTTCAACCAGGGTTTCGAAACCGGCTTTGACCAGCTCGACGGTACCGCCGCACAGAACAGCCTGCTCACCGAACAGGTCGGTTTCAGTCTCGTCCTTGAAGGTGGTTTCGATGATGCCGGTACGGCCGCCACCAACGCCCGAAGCGTAGGACAGGGCGACGTTCTTGGCGTTGCCGGAAGCGTCCTGGTAGATAGCGATCAGGTCAGGGATACCGCCGCCTTTGACGAACTCGGAACGCACGGTGTGGCCCGGGGCCTTCGGCGCGATCATGATTACGTCGAGGTCGGCACGTGGAACGACCTGGTTGTAATGGATCGAGAAACCGTGGGAGAAGGCCAGGGTGGCGCCCTTCTTGATGTTCGGCTCGATTTCGTTCTTGTACAGAGCGCCCTGGAACTCGTCCGGGGTCAGGATCATGACCAGGTCGGCAGCAGCGACGGCGGTGGCAACGTCGGCCACTTTCAGGCCGTGGGCTTCAGCCTTGGCAACGGTAGCCGAACCTTTACGCAGACCGACGGTAACGTCTACACCGGAGTCCTTCAGGTTGCACGCTTGGGCGTGGCCCTGGGAACCGTAACCGATGATGGCGACTTTCTTGCCCTGGATGATGGAAAGGTCGCAGTCTTTATCGTAGAAAACTTTCATGAAATACCCCTGGTTATATCTCGGCCCCTGCGGAGCCATCGCTAATTTTTGAATTTAGATGCTGAGCACTTTGTCGCCACGGGCAATGCCGGTGACGCCGCTGCGCACGGTTTCGAGAATCGATGCAGTGCCGATGGCCTGGATGAAGCTGTCCAGTTTGTCGCTGGTACCACTGAGCTGCACGGTGTACACGCTGGCGGTTACGTCGACGATCTGGCCACGGAAGATATCCGTGGTGCGCTTGATCTCGGCACGCTGGGCACCGGTGGCCTTGACCTTGACCAGCATCAGTTCACGCTCGATGTGAGCGCTTTCCGACAGGTCGACAAGCTTGACCACTTCGACCAGCTTGTTGAGGTTTTTGGTGATCTGCTCGATCACTTCGTCATGGCCAACGGTGGTCAGCGTCAGACGCGACAGGGTCGGGTCTTCGGTGGGCGCCACGGTCAGGCTTTCAATGTTGTAGTTGCGCTGGGAGAACAGGCCGACCACGCGGGACAAAGCACCGGGTTCGTTTTCCAGCAGCAGGGAAATGATGTGCCGCATATCAGGTACGCTCCGTCTTGCTCAGCCACATGTCACGCATCGAGCCATCCTTGATCTGCATCGGATAGACGTGCTCGGTACGGTCGACCGCGATGTCGATGAACACCAGGCGGTCCTTCATCGCGAAGGCTTCTTCGAGCTTCGGCTTTAGGTCCTTCAGGCTGGTGATGCGGATACCCACATGGCCATAGGCCTCGGCCAGCTTGATGAAGTCAGGCAGCGACTCGACATAGGAGTGCGAGTGACGGCCGTTGTAGGCCATGTCCTGCCACTGACGGACCATGCCCAGCACGCCGTTGTTCAGGTTGACGATCTTCACCGGCAGGCCGTACTGCATGCAGGTGGACAGTTCCTGGATGTTCATCTGGATGCTGCCTTCGCCAGTCACGCAGGCCACGTCCTGATCCGGGAAGTTGAGCTTGATGCCCATAGCCGCAGGGAAACCGAAGCCCATGGTGCCCAAGCCACCGGAGTTGATCCAGCGGTTCGGCTTGTTGAAGCGGTAGTACTGCGCCGCGAACATCTGGTGCTGACCGACGTCGGAGGTGACGAAAGCATCGCCGTTGGTCACTTCGCACAGGGTCTCGATGACGGTCTGTGGCTTGATGACGCTGCCGTCGCCCTTGTTGTAGGGGAACAGTTCGCCATTACCGCGCCACTCGTCGATCTGCTTCCACCAGGCTTCGGCCGCGGTCTTGTCTGGCTGCTCGCCGATTTCCTTGAGGATGCCGAGCATCTCGCTCAGCACGCTGTCGACCGGGCCCACGATCGGCACGTCGGCCTTGATCATCTTGGAGATCGACGCCGGGTCGATGTCGATGTGAATGATCTTGGCATTCGGGCAGAACTTGGCCGGACCATTGACCACGCGGTCATCGAAGCGCGCGCCGACCGCGAAAATCACATCGGCATTGTGCATGGCCATGTTGGCGGTGTAGCTGCCGTGCATACCGAGCATGCCGAGGAACTGGCGGTCGGTACCCGGGAAGCCGCCAAGGCCCATCAGGGTATTGGTGACTGGCAGGTTCAGCGACTTGGCAATTTCGGTCAGCGCTTCGGAGCCACCACCTAGAATCACACCCCCACCGGCATAGACGATCGGACGTTTGGCAGCCAGCAGCATCTCGGCAGCCTTGCGGATCTGGCCGGAGTGGCCACGCACTGCCGGGCTGTAGGAGCGCAGCTTGACCTTCTTCGGATAGACGTATTCGAACTTCTCGGCCGGGTTGGTCATATCTTTTGGGATGTCGACCACGACCGGGCCAGGACGGCCGGATTGCGCCAGATAGAAGGCTTTTTTCAGAACTTCAGGGATCTCGGTAGCGTGTTTGATCATGAAGCTGTGCTTCACGATCGGCCGCGAGATACCGATCATGTCGGTTTCCTGGAAGGCATCGGTACCCACCATGGTGCTAGGCACCTGGCCGGACAGGATGACCATCGGAATCGAGTCCATGTAAGCGGTGGCAATACCGGTGATGGCATTGGTCGCGCCCGGGCCGGAGGTTACCAGCACCACACCGGCCTTGCCGGTGGCGCGGGCGTAGCCGTCCGCCATATGGGTAGCAGCCTGCTCGTGACGAACCAGGATGTGCTCGACTTCCGGTTCTTTGAACAGGGCGTCGTAAACATGCAGGAGAGCACCACCAGGGTACCCGTAGATGTGCTTAACGCCTTCGTCACGCAAGAAGCGGACGACCATCTCAGCGCCAGATAAAAGCTCCACGTTGTTCACCTCTAAAACGCCAGAATACCGTCCCTAGTGGACGGGTCTTAATAGGTTTACTGCCAAGCAGAGCATGAGCGAACGTCAGCACTGACTGAGCAAGTATTGGGAGCGCCCCAGAGTGTTGCGGGGTTATCCCACCCAGCGCGAGGTAACGCGTTGCGGGGTGTAACAGGTCGGCGCGGGTGTGCGCCTCATGATCTGCTTAGCGGGTCTGCTTCTGGCAGTCCCTCTAAAGCGGAATCTGGATTCTTGTGATTTGGCGGCTACAAGTCAAGAAAAATTATTGCCAATTTTTCCTCAAGATGAATTCTTGCCACCACTAAAAACCAACACAGCAGCAGCAAAAATAACTTTTCTAAAAAAAAGAGCCACAATCTGCGGCCCTTGAAGGAAAAATAGAAGAAATCAGGCTCAAGCAGCGATCAATTGATCGAACTCTGCCAGCAGGCGCCGCAACTCACGACTCTGCTCCGGCCGATCGACGAACACCGTCTCGGCCATCACCAGAATGCTTGAGGCGTTGGGCAGCGGTTGACCAAGCTCGATGATGATCTTCATGCGCGGCAGAAATATCCACTGCAGCCACTGCTCGAAGCTCATGCTATCGACCGCAAAAGGCACCGTGCTGGCCAGAGCCTCATCGCTTGGCGGCTCGTCAGCCCACCAACCCTGCACGATCAACTCGCGCTCAATGAGCAGCAGGTGGTCGGCGATATCCAGAATACGCTGCTCGATCATCAGGAGTTGACCCGCGCTTTTTGCCGGGCCAGCGCTGCGCCGGCGCTGTCACCCTGTTTCTCACGGGCCTGGGCGATGGTATTCCACAGCTCGGCCTGAAGGTCAGGGCGACCATTGGCATAGGTCAGGGCACGGCGCGCCAACTGCTCGGCCTGCGCCGCATCGCCTTGGGACAGGCGCACCTGCGCCAGACGGAACAGTACCTGCGGCTCACGCGGGGCGATGCGCTGGGCACGCTCCAGGCTCGAGGCTGCACCGTTGAAGTCGCCACTGCCCTGTTGCGACTGGGCAGTGGTCAACAGTGCCAGCACCGGGCCATCGAGCTGCTCGTCAGCCGAGAGCCCCCCGGATGCAGCACTGCTGCGCGGAATGCCGGTCGGCGCGCTGGCAGCGGCCGGGGCACTGTTCATCGACGCGATGTCGAACGGTTCGTCGGCGATCGGGTTAGGGTTGGTCGCCATCGGTGCAGATGTGCCAGGGCCAGTGGTAATCGGCGTGGTGCTGATCGGGGCCACGCCATTGCCTGCGGGGAACGTCTGAATGCCCGTGGCACCGGCGCCTTGCGGAATCATCACGGTTACGCCGGAGTCCTCGGGCAGGGTCTGCGCTTGCGATGTGCCGTTACTGATGCCGGCCGCCGAGCGGTTGGCCGTCACGCGTTCGCTGTTGGACACCCGTGTGCTCGAGTCCACAACCGGGATGTTGCCACGCTGAACGCTTGAACAGCCCTGCAGCACCACCAGTGCCGTCACGGCAGGAAACCACCACTTTTTCACTTCACACCTCATCAATGCTGCCAGGGCTTAATTCATCCAGCCTTTGACCCAGTCCATGACCGATTCTGCCGGATTCTGCTCGCCGCCACAGATCGCGCCGGCGGGCGGTTCGCTCCCGCGAATATACGGCATCTGCACCGCTCCCGGACAGCTTGCGTCGGAACCCTGCCCACTGTAGGGGTCGATCCAGGCCTGTACAACGTTGTCCGGTTGCGGCATGTCCAGCGGCAGCGGGTCAGCCTTCTTCATGAAGCTGGTCCACACCTGCAGTGCGCCAGTGGCACCGGTGAACGGTGTCTTGCCGTTATCGTCTCGGCCCATCCACACCACCGCCAGCAGGTCCTGGCTGAAGCCTGAGAACCAGCTGTCACGCGAGTCGTTACTGGTACCGGTCTTGCCCGCCAGGGTCAGCGACCTGGGCAGCACGTTGTACACGGAGCGGCCGGTACCTTCGCGCATCACCCGCTGCATCGCGTTCTGTACCAGGTAGATGGAGCCCGGATCGAAGGTCTGCTGGATCTGGAACGGGTAACGCTTGAGCGGCTCACCTTCGGCGGTGAGCACACTGCGGATACCGCGCATCGGCGTATTGAAACCGCCATTGGCGATGGTCTGGTACATGGTCGCCACTTGCATCGGCGACATGCCACCAGCCCCCAGCAGCATTGCCGGGAACGCTGGCCAGTCGACATTGACCCCGAGCCGGCCGATGGTCTTGATGACGTTGGGCACACCCACTTCCAGGCCGATCTTGGCGGTCGACAGGTTGTAGGAGTTGGCCAGCCCCTGGTACAGGTAAATGGTGCCATGCGGGCGGCGGTCATAGTTTTGCGGGCGCCACACTTGGCCATTGGCGCCCTTGACCGAAAACGCCTCGTCCTGCACCCAACTGGTAAGGGTGTACTTGCTCGGCTGCTCCAGCGCGGTCAGATACACCGCCGGTTTGACCAGCGAGCCAATCGGCCGCACGGCATCGATGGCACGGTTGAAGCCGGCGAATCCGGCCTGACGACTGCCGATAAGCGCCTGCACCTCACCTGTTTCCGGGTTGGTCACGACCA
The DNA here is from genome assembly GCF_016406145.1 of Pseudomonas putida. Taxonomy (NCBI): domain Bacteria; kingdom Pseudomonadati; phylum Pseudomonadota; class Gammaproteobacteria; order Pseudomonadales; family Pseudomonadaceae; genus Pseudomonas; species Pseudomonas putida. Next base: position 830,574 of record NZ_CP066306.1, on the reverse strand, counting down.
TCGCCGACTCGACCTCGTCAGCGCCTTTGCGCCCTGACAGACGCTTGAAGGTCTCATTCATCGAGGTTTCGGCCTTCATCTGCAGGATCGGGTCGAAACTGGTGAAGATGCGCAGGCCCTCTTCAGTCAAGTCTTCATCGCGATAGTCCTGGCGCAGCTGACGCTTGACCAGGTCGAGGAAGGCCGGGAACGAACTGTCGGCCAGGCTGCCTCGCTTGGTCACGCCCAGCGGCATCTTCTTCGCCGCATCGACCGCTTCCTGGCTCGCAACGCCCTGCTCGGCCACAAGGTCCAGGACCAGGTTACGCCGCGCCAGAGCCCGTTCGGGGTGGCGACGCGGGTTGTAGTAGGACGGCCCTTTGACCATACCCACCAACAGGGCGATCTGGTGCAATTTGAGTTCCGACAGCGGTTGGCTGAAGAAGAACTGGCTGGCCAGGCCAAACCCATGCACGGCGCGCTGCCCATCTTGGCCGACGAATACCTCGTTGAGGTAGGCCTCGAGAATTTCACGCTTGTCGTAGTGCATCTCCAGCAGTACGGCCATCATCGCTTCGGTCAGCTTGCGGCTGAGTGTGCGCTCGCTGGTCAGGTAGAAGTTCTTCACCAACTGCTGGGTCAGGGTACTGCCACCCTGGCGCATGGTACCGGCGGAAGTATTGACCCAGATTGCGCGAGCGATGGACTTGGGCGACACGCCGAAGTGGCTATAGAAGTCTCGGTCTTCCGTTGCCACCAGGGTTTCGAGCAAGTACGGCGGCACCTGATCGATCTTGATCAGGATGCGGTCCTCAAGGTTCTTCGGGTAGATGCCCCCGATCATCAACGGCTCGAGGCGCACCACATCCAGCTTGCCATTGTTGGCGCCGGACAGCCCGGCAACGTAGTCGCCGGAGAAGCGCACACGCACGAACTGCGCGGGTTCCATACCCTCGTAAAACTGGAAGCCGCGGGTGTTGAGGTCGACGGTGTTACCGTTGACAGCCGCAGCGCCCGGGCCATTGGCCGCGCTTTCACGCCGGTAGCCGAGGGCATCGAGTTCGGTGAGGAAGTCGTTCTTGCTCAGCTTCTGGCCGACGAACAGCTCCAGCGGCCGGGCGTACACCTTGGCAGGGATGGTCCAACGCTTGCCGGAGAACTTCTCCTGGACGACAGCATCGAGGTAAACCGCGAAGCCGGCAATGATCACCAGGCCGACCAGGCTGAGCTTCAACGCCCAGCCCAGCCAGGCGCGCGAGCGGCCGGTCGGGCGTTTCTTAGGAGTTCGGGAATTTCGGGTTCGAGTCATGGCGGCGGATTATACGCACTTTGTAAAGGCTGGGCAGACGCCCTCTGGCGGTATGCAGGGACGGCACCATTGACCATAATGGCGCCTTCGAATTCCCTGCCCCCGGAAGGATTTCCCGTGAGCCAAGCCTTGATCAAAGCGTTGCAGAACCCTGCCCTCTACCCTCACCCCGTGGACGGGTTCCAACTCATCGAGACGCACATCTCCTGGGTCCTGCTCACTGGCGAATACGCCTACAAGATCAAGAAGCCGATGAATTTCGGCTTCCTCGACTTCACCGGGCTTGATCAGCGCCAGCATTTCTGTACCGAAGAGTTGCGCCTGAACCAGCGCCTGACGGACGGTCTGTACCTGGAAGTGCTGCCGATCACTGGCAGCGCCGAAGCACCGCAGCTTGGCGGTGAAGGTGCGGCGATCGAGTACGCGCTGAAAATGCGTCAGTTCCCGCAGGGGCAGATGCTCAACACCCTGCAGGCTAACGGTGAACTGAATGCCGGCCACATTGACCAGATGGCCCGGCAGATCGCCGAATTCCACCTGCAGACTCCGAAAGTGCCCGCCGAGCAGCCATATGGCTCTCCTGAAAGTGTCATGGCCCCGGTCGAGCAGAACTTCGAGCAGATCCGCCCGTTCCTCAGTGACAAGGCCGACCTGCAGCAGCTAGACAATCTTCAGGCCTGGGCGCGCAGCAGTTTCGAGCGTCTTGAAGGCCTGTTCGCGGCGCGCAAGGCCAATGGTTTCACACGCGAATGCCATGGCGACATTCATTTGGGTAACGCTACGGTGATCGATGGCAAGGTCGTGATCTTCGACTGCATCGAGTTCAACGAACCGTTCCGCATGACCGACGTCTGGGCCGACACCGGTTTCCTCGCCATGGACCTGGAAGACCGTGGTCTCAAATGCCTGGCTCGGCGCTTTGTCAGCCAGTACCTGGAACTGACCGGCGACTATGAAGGCCTGGAAGTGCTGAACTTCTACAAAGCCTACCGCGCTCTGGTCCGGGCAAAGATCGCCCTGTTCAGCATGCCGGCCGATGCCGATGGCGTGCAGCGCGCCACCAGCCTGCGCACCTACCGCAACTACGCCAACCTGGCAGAAAGCTACAGTGCCATCCCTTCGCGCCTGCTAGCCATCACCCATGGCGTCTCGGCCGTGGGCAAGAGCCACGTCGCCATGCGCCTGGTCGAAGCCTTGGGCGCCGTGCGCGTGCGTTCGGATGTGGAGCGCAAGCGCCTGTTCGGTGAACAGCAAACAGCCGAAGCAGGCCAACTGCAAGCCGGCATCTACGACAACGATGCCAGCACCGCCACTTACCAGCGCCTGCACCAGCTTGCCGCGACAATCCTGCGCGCAGGCTTCCCGGTAGTGCTCGATGCCACTTACCTCAAGCACGAACACCGCAAGGCCGCAGCCGAGGTTGCGAGCGGTACCGGCGTGCCATTGCTGATCCTCGATTGCCAGGCACCGGAGGCGGTCATCGCCAGTTGGCTGGAGCAGCGCCAGGCCCAGGCTAGCGACCCGTCGGACGCCACCCTGGAAGTGGTCAAGGCACAACAGGCCAGCCGTGAGCCGTTGGATGATGTGGAACTGCAGCAGAGCACGCGCGTTGATACTCAGGATGCCAGCAGCATGGACCAGGTGATCGATCAGATCCGTCAGCGTTTGCCAGGTCTTTAAACTCAACGCAATTCGGGCCGGCGATTGGCCGGCCCGAACACCTCCCTCCGGCGCAGACAGGGCATCTCGTCGCCCCCGATGGCAAAAGGCCGCGCATTTTCCAACCCCCGCTACACTCCTCTCTGACCTGCTCGCGATTTATCCCTAAGACCCGTTCAGCCATCGCAAGGAGGCTCGATGAACGATGAATTGCAGCATCTGAAGAATCTTGGAAAGACCTCCGCGCAGTGGTTGCATGCGGCCGGTATCCACAGTGCATCGGATTTGCGTCGACTCGGCGCGGTAGGTGCGTACCAGGCCGTGAAAACCCGAGGATTCCGGGCGTCGAAGGTGTTGCTGTACGCCATTGAAGGCGCGCTGCTGGACATGCACTGGAACGATTTGCCAGCCGAGCGCAAGCAAGCGCTCAATCAACAACTCGATGCGAAATGCCCTGCGCAAAAAAATGCGAAATAAACATCAGATGGGGATTGACGCAGTAATGAGAATCGTTATGATTATCACAACTGGTCGCGAGACTGGTTGGGTAACCTGAAAGCCCCTGGTTCGGACTCTCAGATTATCTCCTCATCAGGCTAATCACGGTTATTGACCCGGCATTTTTTGCCGGGTCTTTTTTTGCCTGTCACTGCCTCTTCAGCGCCCGCGCTTCCCCGCCTAATTACGCAACGCTGCGCAATAATCCTGCTCTGGCGTCGCGGCTGTATACCAAACAAAATCTGCCATCCCCGCACTGACCTGCTGACCAACCTCGGCCAACAGCAGCACCTTGCTCTGCCCCTCTGCACCCAGGTCGGCAAGGTGCAATGGCACGCCCAAGTCCTTGCGTGCGTGGAATGCACCGGCAAACACCAAGGCCGGCTGCGGCGCCGAGAGCAGCCGCTCGGCAATGCGCCGGTCACGTTGTTGCTGAACGGCCAGCATGGCCGGCAACTGGCTCTCGGGGAGCAAATTACAGTGCCCGGCCCTCACCTGCTCGAGCAATGCCGCCTTTACTGACGGGGCATTGGACTGCGCCCCCGGCACCGCCGCCGCCTGCCGATAGGCTTGGCGAATTTCGCCAGGCGACAGGTTGGCGGCCAGAAGGGGAATATGGTTACCCAGTGCTTCCCGTACGATCGGCCCGTACAGCTGCCAGTCCCAGCCCTCCTGCCACGCCAGGGCCTTGGGCAGGTCCTGCGGCAACCGGGCCTGGCCTTCAACCGCATCGACCCGTGACTGTTGCTCCGGTTGCAGCATTTCCAGAAGCAGGCTGCCCTGCGCTCGCCGGGCCTGCATCGCGCGCATCAACCAAAGTTGCAAGGCGTGATGGTCGGCATTGTCATGCTTTTCGCCTACCAGCACTCGCGGTACGCCAACCAGTTGCTCGACCAGCTGTTCCGGGCTGATGACCTTGCCGCTGGCCAGATCGTGGATTTGCCCCAGCTCTGCGCTGTCACGCCCCTCGCTACTCTGCCAGGCGGGTAACGGCGGCAAGCTGGCCTGGCAGCCCCCCAACGCCAGCAACAAGCCCAGCAACGCGCCGGACAGTACTGAATGATGCATGGGCAACGCCTCCTAGCGGGTAATGATCAGCGGATGCCCACGTTCCGGATGGGCCTGTACCAATACGTCAATGCCGAACACGGCCTTGAGCGCCATAGGCGTCAATACCTCCTGCGGCGACGCCAGAGCATGGGCACGGCCGCCTTCGAGCAACAGGACACGATCACAGTAGCGCGCCGCCAGGTTCAGGTCATGCAGGATCACCAATACCGCTGCGCCGCGATCGGCAAAACTGCGCACGGCTTGCAAGGTGGTGTGCTGGTGCAAGGGGTCGAGCATCGAGGTCGGCTCGTCAAGCAACAGCGTACTCCCCTCCTCACCCGGCCACAGCTGAGCCAGTACGCGGGCCAGATGCACCCGTTGCCGCTCCCCGCCCGACAACGCCAGGTAACTGCGCCCCAGCAGGTGCCAGGCATCCGCTGCGCGCAAAGCCGCCTCAACGATCTCGGCGTCACGTAGCTGGCCGCTGTCATGCGGCATTCGCCCCATGCCCACCACTTCCTCGACCCTGAACGCAAAGCCCAGGCTGGACACCTGCGGCAACACCGCCAGGCGCCTGGCCCGAGCCTGCCCGGGCCAATCGGCCAACGGCCGGCCCTGCAGCGTCACGCTTCCTTGGCCGGGCGACAGCTCGCCACACAGCACGCCCAGCAGGCTGCTCTTGCCGGCACCATTCGGGCCGAGCACGCCCATGACCTGGCCCGGGTGCAATTGCAAGTGGATGTCATGCAGTACTTCATTCCCACCACGACGCAGGTACAGGCCCTCGACTTGCAACATCAACTGCGCCCTCTGATCAGCAGAACCAGGAAAAACGGCGCACCGATAAATGCCGTGACGATACCGATCGGCAACTCGGCCGGCGCCAGCGCCAACCGTGCCACCAAGTCGGCGAGCAGCATCAGCACGCCGCCGGCCAAAAGCGAGGCGGGCAACACCACGCGGTGATCAGGCCCGGCCAGCAAGCGCACCAGGTGCGGTACCACCAGGCCGATGAAGCCGATAAGCCCAGCCGCCGCCACGGCCGCTCCCACACCCAAGGCCGTGCAGAACACCAACTCGCGCTTGAGCCGCTCCACCTCGATCCCCAGGTGCCGCGCCTCGGACTCGCCCAGCAGCAAGGCATTGAGCGCCCGCGCCCGGCGCGGCAACCACAGCGCGACGCTTGCGGCAACGATCAGTAACGGCCAAAGCCGGTCGTAGCTGGCACCATTGAGACTGCCCAGGTTCCAGAAGGTCAGCGTGCGCAGGGTGGCGTCGTCGGCCAGATAGGAAAACAGGCCAACCGCCGCGCCCCCCAGTGCGGTCATGGCTACACCGGCCAGCAACATTGTGGCCACATTGGTCTGCCCGTCGCGCCGCCCAAGGCGATAGACCAGCGCGGTGACCCCGAGGCCGCCGACGAAGGCGCACAGTGACAATAAGTAAGGTGCGAAAGCCTCAGGCATGCCGCCAAACCAACTACCGCCAACGATAGCCACTGCGGCGCCCATTGCTGCACCGGCGGATACGCCCACAAGCCCAGGGTCGGCCAGCGGATTGCGGAACAACCCCTGCATGGCCACACCGCACAGCGCCAGCACCGCCCCCACTGCCAAACCCAGCAGTGTGCGTGGCAGGCGAATCTGGCCCAGGATCATTTCGGCCTGCTGCAGGCCTTCGCCATCGATGCGCAGCCCCGATAACCGCAGGCCCGCGCGCAAGGTATCGAACAGCGGCAAGCTCACAGGGCCCAACGCGAGGGAAAGCCATACCGCCAACAGACACAGCAGGCTCAGGCAGATAATCAGTGTACGTGGCTGCACGCGCTGCTTCATTGCGTGAAGCTGACCTTTACCGCCGGGTAGAACGCAGCCGCCAGGTCTTGCAGGGCCACCGGCAAGCGCGGGCCAAGGCCGCCGACCAGCAAGGTCGGGTCAAGTGGCACCAGGCGCTTGTCGCGTACCGCGCGGGAGGTGGCCAGCGCCGGGTTTTCCTTGAGCAGTGCCTGCAGGGCCTGTTCGCCGACCAAGGCGCGGTCGGAGAACACCACGACATCCGGGTCCAGCGCCGCCAACGCCTCATTGGAGAAATTCTTGTATCCCTGATGCTCCGCCAGGTTTCGCCCACCTGCCTGACGCAGCACCCAGTCACCTGCGGTGCCCTGCCCGGCAATCAGCGGTTTGGCACCGGCATGGCCGACCAGCAACAGCACACCCGGCACCTTGTGGCTGGCCTGAGCCTCCTTGACCTGCACCTGCAATACCTCGAGCTGCTGATGATAATCGGCAGCGAGTTGCGCGGCCTTCTGCTCGGCGCCGAGCAACATACCCAACTGCTTGAGGTTTGCGTCCACGGCGGCGAGGTCAGCCTTGCTGGAGAGCAGTTCCACTCGAACACCGGCTTTGCGGATTTGCGCAAGCACAGGTGGCGGCCCCATCTCTTCTGTGCCCACCAGCACATCCGGGCGCAAGCTGAGAATGCCCTCGGCCGACAACTGGCGCTGGTAACCGATACTTGGCAGGCCCTTGAGTGACTCAGGATGCTGGCTGGTGGTATCCACACCCACCAGGCGCGGCTCGCCGCCCAGAGCGCTGACCCACTCGCTCAAAGCGCCGCCAGCACTGACCCAGCGCTGTGGCAGTTCGGCGGCCAGGGCCTGGGTGGAAGCAACCAAGGCTGCGCACAAGGCAAGCAAGGCAGCGGGACGACGCATCATCGGATTCCTTCTGAAGGCGAGCCAAACGCCTTGTGGCGAACGGCGGAACTGCGCACCATAGACAACCGGGCGCAGCGAATGCGGGCAATTTGATAATTATTCGCATTGGCGCGTCAAGCCATCACTTGCTTCACGAGTCGTTCCTGCAAATGCACTTCCTTTGTACTTCCGCAGCGCTGGCCGAGGGCCACAGCCGCGCCTTCAGCGTAGACGGCAGCGAACTGTTCGGCGTGCGCCGCCAGGGCCGGGTGCACCTGTATCGCAACCGCTGCCCGCACCGGGGTATCCCCTTGAACTGGCAGGCGGACGCATTTCTCGATGACAGTGCCAGCCTGATCCACTGCGCCCATCACGGTGCTCTGTTCCTGATAGAAAATGGCGAATGCGTGTCAGGCCCCTGCGAAGGTGAAGCGCTGCAGGCCCTGGACTGCCTGGAAGACAGCCAGGGCATCTGGCTCAGGGGTTAAGCAGCACCGGTAGCGGACGGTCGATGACGATGAGTTCGGCATCCAGGCGCGCACCATAGGCCAGCACCTCTACCCCATCCGCCACAGCAGCGCGCAGTGCCCGGGCATAGGCCGCATCGATCTCGTCGGCCGGACGCACAGCTTCGATGCCTGTCAGGTTCACACAGTACAACTGCACCGCACGTATACCTTGCCGGGCCAGCGTCGCCAGTTCGCGCAGGTGCTTGGCACCGCGCTGGGTGACAGCATCCGGGAACGCGGCCACTGCCGTATCCGGGTACCCCAGTGTCACGCTCTTGACCTCGACGTAGGCCGGGCCGTGGTCGAACTCCAGGCGAAAGTCCACGCGGCTGCCTTCTTCACCGTAGGCCACCTCACGCTTGAGTGCAGTGAAGCCCGCCAGCTCTCGGATCACGCCGGCGCGAAGCGCTTCCTCGACCAGCGCGTTGGCCCGCCCCGTGTTGACGCAGGCCAGCCGCCCCTGGGGCGTCTCACTGATTTCCCAGGTGCCCGGCAGCTTGCGCTTGGGGTCGTTGGAGCGACTGAACCAGACCTGCCCGCCCTCGCGCATGCAATTGAGCATGGAGCCGGTGTTGGGGCAGTGGATGGTCAGTTGCTCCCCATTGGCCAGTTCGATGTCCGCCAGGAACCGCTTGTAGCGGCGCAACAGCCGCCCCTGTTCGAGTGGAGGAAAGAACACCATCAGCCTTGCCAGCTCCGCAAGCCACGGGCGATGCGCTGGACCGCCTCCTCCAGCCGCGGCAGGCTCTGGGTGTAGGCGAAGCGCACATGATGGCCGGCCAGGTGGCGACCAAAGTCCAGGCCCGGGGTGAACGCCAGGTGCTCGGTTTCCAGAAAGTGCCGGCAGAAGGCAAAGGCATCGCCACCAAAGGCACTGATGTCTGCATATAAATAGAACGCGCCCTGCGGCTCCACGGCAATGCGGAAGCCCAGTTCGCGCAGGGCGGGCAACAAGTAGTCGCGACGACGGGCAAACTCGGCGCGGCGCGCTTCGAAAATTGCCAGGGTTTCAGGCTGGAAGCAGGCCAGTGCGGCGTGCTGGGCCATGCTTGGCGCGCTGATGTACAGATTTTGCGCCAGCTTTTCCAGATCGGCCACGGCGTCAGGCGGGGCAACCAGCCAGCCAAGCCGCCACCCGGTCATGCCGAAATACTTGGAAAAACTATTCAGGACGAATGCCGAATCATCCACTTCCAGGACGCTCGGAGCGTCCATGCCGTACGTCAGCCCGTGGTAGATCTCGTCCACCACCAGGTGGCCATTTCGTTCGCGGGTGGCCTTGGACAGGCTGGCCAGCTCATCACGCTCCAGCACTGTACCGGTAGGGTTGGCTGGCGAGGCGACCAGGGCACCGACAGAGTCCTGGTTCCAGTGACGGGCCACCAGGTCGGCGGTCAGCTGATAGTTCACCTCAGGGCCGACAGGTACCAGTTGCGCACCACCTTCGACCAGTCGTAGGAAGTGGCGGTTGCATGGGTAGCCGGGGTCTGCCAACAGCCAGTGCTTGCCCGGGTCGACCAGCAGGCTGCTGGCCAACAGCAGCGCACCGGAGCCCCCCGGGGTGATCAGGATGCGTTCAGGGTCTACCGCAACGCCATAACGCTGGTCGTAAAAACCCGCAATCGCCTCGCGCAGTGCCGGCAGGCCACGCGCGGCGGTGTAGCGGGTATGCCCGGCAGCCAGCGCTGCCTGGCCTGCCTCGACGATAGGCGCGGCAGTGGTGAAGTCCGGCTCGCCGATTTCCAGGTGGATCACATCATGACCGGCCGCTTGCAGCTCGTTGGCCCGCGCCAGCAACGCCATGACGTGGAAGGGTTCGATGGCGCGGCTGCGCGCACTGTAGGGGTGAGCCATGACCTTCTCTCAATTGGGTCTAAACTGGTGATTCTACCTCTGCGCGGCACCGAACGTGCGCTTCACGGCGCTGTCAACAGCTAGGACCGGGCGGGCTAGCGCACCCCCGATCTATCTGGTAAGTTCGGCGGCTCGCAGTCGCAGGGCCGGCGGGTGCCGGAGATGGAGCATCCTGCGCATTGGATCAGATGAGTGAGAGGCGGTCTATTCATGTCCACCGTAGAAAAGCAAAAAGTCCAGACCATGTACGGTGTCGAGCCCTACGTCGAAAGCAAGGGTGAGGCGTACATGGGCGAGCCCATGAAAAAGCACTTCACCAAGCTTCTCGGTGCCTGGAAACAGGAACTGATGACCAGTGTGGATCGCACCGTGGATCACATGAAGGACGAAGCTGCCAACTTCCCCGACCCGGCTGACCGCGCCAGCCAGGAAGAGGAATTCGCCCTGGAGCTGCGCAACCGCGATCGCGAGCGCAAGCTGATCAAGAAGATCGACAAGACCCTGCAGAAAATTCAGGACGACGAGTACGGCTGGTGCGATTCCTGCGGTATCGAGATCGGCCTGCGCCGCCTGGAAGCCCGTCCGACTGCCGACCTGTGCTTCGACTGCAAGGAAATCGCGGAGAAAAAGGAAAAAACAGTCGGCAAAGGCTGATCCTTCTCCTACCCGAACGGGGCGCATAATGCGCCCCGTTTCATTTCATACGCACGACCACCCATGAACGACTCCCGCTACATCGGACGCTTCGCCCCCACGCCCAGCGGTTTTCTGCACTTCGGCTCGCTGGTCGCCGCCCTCGCCTCCTGGCTTGACGCCCGCGCGGTCAATGGCCGCTGGCTGCTACGCGTGGAAGACACCGACCCGCCACGAGAAATGCCGGGCGCCCGTGATGCAATCCTGCAGACCTTGGAGCGCTATGGGCTGGAATGGGACGGCGAGGTTGTCTTTCAGAGCCAGCGCCACCCGGCTTATGCACAAGTGGTCGACCGCATGTTCAATATGGGCCTGGCCTATGCCTGCACCTGTTCGCGCAAGCAGCTCGAAGGCTACAACGGCATCTATCCAGGGTTTTGCCGCAACGCCGGGCATGCCCGTGAAGGCGCGGCCATCCGCCTGCGGGTACCAGAACTGATCTACCGCTTTACCGATCGGGTGCAAGGGACGTTCCAGCAACACCTTGGGCGCGAGGTGGGCGATTTCGTGATTCAACGCCGCGACGGGCTGTATGCGTACCAGCTGGCAGTTGTGCTGGATGATGCCTGGCAAGGTGTTACCGACATCGTTCGCGGGGCCGACCTGCTCGACAACACTCCGCGCCAGCTGTACCTGCAGGAATTGCTGGGCTTCTCCCAGCCGCGTTACCTGCACATTCCGCTGATCGTGCAACCTGATGGGCACAAGCTGGGCAAGTCGTACCGTTCGCCGCCGCTTGAGGCTAGCCAAGCAACGCCGTTGCTGTTGCGGGCATTGCGGGCGTTGGGCCAGGAAGCCGACCCTCAGTTGTTGACGGCGACGCCGGCTGAAGTTTTGGCCGTGGCGCGCCAGCGCTGGCAGCCAGAGGCCATTGCACAGCGAACGACGGTGCCGGAGGCTGATTTGTACTGAAGCATTGCCGGCCCTGTCGCCGGCCTGCCGGTGATAGGGCCACTACAGGCAACTAACGTCTCAAAACAAAAGCCCAATAATTTCAAACCCTTGGCGAACACCACCGATTCCCGCTAGCATCGCTCCAGCCATTTGCGCCAATAATAAGTCCAAGCCCGCAGCGCCCAACCATCGAGGCCAGCATGTACATCTATCGTTTGGTCCTGCTTCTGGTCGTGGGGATCTACCTGTTCTCCCCGGCCATCATGGACTGGTGGATCGAACCGACCGGTGCCTGGTACCGCCCTTACCTGCTCTGGCTGATCCTGATCGTCGTCACCTTCATCCTGCAGAGCCAACGAGATGCCGATGAGCTTTAGCCTGACCCAGATGATCCTGATCAGCGCCGCGTACCTGATGGTGCTGTTCGGCGTGGCCTGGATCAGCGAGCGTGGGTTGATACCCCGCTCGATCATTCGCCACCCGCTGACCTACACCCTGTCGCTGGGCGTCTACGCCAGTGCATGGGCGTTCTACGGCTCGGTGGGCCTGGCCTATCAATATGGCTACGGCTTCCTCGCCTGTTACCTTGGGGTGTCCGGCGCCTTCCTGCTGGCGCCGGTGCTGCTTTACCCGATCCTCAAGATCACCCGCACCTACCAGTTGTCGTCACTGGCCGACCTACTGGCCTTTCGCTTTCGCAGCACCTGGGCCGGTGCGCTAACGACCATTTTCATGCTGATCGGGGTGCTTCCACTGCTGGCGCTGCAAATTCAGGCAGTGGCCGACTCGATCAGCATTCTCACCGGTGAACCGGTCAAGGCCCGGGTGGCCTTTGCCTTCTGCGCACTGATCATCCTGTTCACCATCTTCTTCGGCTCACGCCACATCGCCACGCGCGAAAAGCATGAGGGGCTGGTGTTCGCCATCGCCTTCGAGTCGGTGATCAAGCTGCTGGCCTTGGGCGGGATTGGCCTGTACGCCCTGTACGGTGTGTTCGGGGGCCCGCACGGACTGGAAGTGTGGCTGCTGCAGAACCAGACAGCCCTGGCAGCGCTGCACACCCCCCTGCAGGAGGGCCCATGGCGCACCCTGCTGCTGGTGTTCTTCGCCTCGGCCATCGTCATGCCGCACATGTACCACATGGCCTTCACCGAAAACCTCAACCCGCGTTCACTGGTCAGCGCCAGCTGGGGCCTACCGCTGTTCCTGCTGTTGATGAGCCTGGCCGTGCCGCTGGTGCTGTGGGCAGGCCTGCGCCTGGGCGCCAGTACCAACCCCGAGTACTTCACACTGGGCCTTGGCATCGCCGCCAACAACAAGGCGCTGGCACTGCTCGCCTATGTCGGTGGCTTGTCTGCCGCCAGCGGCCTGATCATCGTCACCACCCTGGCGCTGTCGGGCATGGCGCTCAACCACCTGGTGCTGCCGTTGTACCAGCCACCGGCCGAAGGCAACATCTACCGCTGGCTGAAATGGACCCGCCGCGCGCTGATCGTCGCCATCATCACCGCCGGTTTCATGTTCTACCTGAACCAGAACACCCACCAAAGCCTCGCCAACCTGGGCATCGTCGCCTTCGTCGCCACCTTGCAGTTCCTGCCTGGGGTGCTGTCGGTGCTGTACTGGCCGACCGCCAACCGCCGTGGTTTCATCGCCGGCCTGCTGGCCGGCACCCTGGTATGGATGGTGACCATGCTGCTGCCCCTGCTGGGTAATCTGCAGGGCTTCTACATCCCGCTGCTGGACATGATCTATGTGCTCGACGACACCAGCTGGCACATGGCAGCGATTGCCTCGCTGGCAGCCAACGTGTTGTTGTTCACGCTGATTTCACTGTTCACCAACGCCAGCAGCGAGGAAGTCAGCGCCGCCGAAGCATGCGCGGTGGACAACGTGCGACGGCCCCAGCGCCGCGAGCTGCATGCTGCCTCACCGCAGGAATTCGCCACCCAACTGGCCAAGCCACTGGGTGCCAAGGCTGCACAGAAGGAAGTCGAACAAGCGCTGCGTGACCTCTACCTGCCGTTCGACGAGCGCCGCCCCTATGCCCTGCGCCGCCTGCGCGACCGCATCGAAGCCAACCTGTCGGGCCTGATGGGGCCGAGCGTGGCCCAGGACATGGTCGAAACCTTCCTGCCTTACAAGTCAGGCAACGAGAATTACGTCACCGAAGACATCCACTTCATCGAAAGCCGCCTGGAAGATTACCACTCGCGCCTGACGGGCCTGGCTGCTGAACTCGATGCCTTGCGCCGCTACCACCGCCAGACCCTGCAGGAGCTGCCCATGGGCGTCTGCTCGCTGGCCAAGGACCAGGAAATCCTGATGTGGAACAAGGCCATGGAGGAGCTGACCGGCATCGCCGCCAAACACGTGGTCGGGTCGCGTCTGGTAACCATCGATGAACCCTGGCGCGGCCTCCTGCAAGGTTTCATCAACGTGCCTGATGAGCACTTGCACAAGCAGCGCCTGGCACTGGACGGTCAGCCGCGCTGGCTGAACCTGCACAAAGCAGCCATCGATGAGCCACTGGCACCCGGCAACAGCGGCCTGGTACTACTGGTCGAAGACCTCACCGAGACCCAGGCCCTGGAAGACAAGCTGGTGCACTCTGAACGCCTGGCCAGCATCGGCCGCCTGGCTGCGGGCGTGGCCCACGAGATCGGCAATCCGATCACCGGCATCGCCTGCCTGGCGCAAAACCTGCGTGAGGAGCGCGAAGGCGACGGCGAGATCATCGAATTGTCGAGCCAGATCCTCGAACAGACCAAACGGGTATCGCGCATCGTGCAGTCGCTGATGAGCTTTGCCCATGCCGGCGGTAGCCATCAGAACAGCGAAGAGCCTGTGTGCCTGGCCGAAGTGGCCCAGGATGCCATCGGTCTGCTGGCGTTGAACCGGCGCAATTTCGAAGTACAGTTCTTCAACCTCTGCGACCCCGACCACTGGGCCGAGGGGGACCCTCAGCGCCTGGCCCAGGTACTGATCAACCTGCTCTCCAACGCGCGCGACGCTTCGCCGCCCGGCAGCGCCGTGCGGGTACGCACTGAGGTCAGCGAGCACACCGTCGACCTGATCGTCGAGGACGAAGGCAGTGGGATTCCGAAGAACATCATGGACCGCCTGTTCGAACCTTTCTTCACCACCAAGGACCCGGGCGAGGGAACCGGACTAGGGCTCGCTCTGGTCTATTCCATCGTGGAAGAGCATTATGGGCAAATCACCATCGACAGCCCGGCCGACATCGAACGGCAACGTGGCACACGGATCCGCGTGACCCTGCCCCGGCATGTCGTAGCGACGTCCCCTGAAATTCGAGACCGTCGAGAGAATTGAATCAATGCCGCATATTCTGATCGTCGAAGACGAAACCATCATCCGCTCGGCCTTGCGTCGCCTGCTTGAGCGGAACCAGTACCAGGTCAGCGAAGCCGGCTCGGTGCAGGAAGCCCAGGAACGCTTCAGCATTGCCACCTTCGACCTGATCGTCAGCGACCTGCGCCTGCCCGGCGCGCCGGGAACCGAGTTGATCAAGCTCGGCCAAGGCACACCGGTGCTGATCATGACCAGTTACGCCAGCCTGCGCTCGGCGGTGGACTCGATGAAGATGGGCGCGGTGGACTACATCGCCAAGCCTTTCGACCACGACGAAATGCTCCAGGCCGTGGCGCGCATTCTGCGCGACCGGCAGAGCGCGCCGGCACCCGCCCCAGCCGCCGAGCCACGCAGCAACGGCAAGGCCGCGCCTGCCGACAAAGGCGCCCCGGCATCTGCCAATGGCGAGATCGGCATCATTGGCTCGTGCCCCCCCATGCAGGATATGTACAGCAAGATCCGCAAGGTGGCGCCCACCGATTCCAACGTACTAATCCAAGGTGAGTCCGGTACCGGCAAGGAACTGGTAGCCCGTGCCCTGCACAACCTGTCACGGCGCGCCAAAGCGCCGATGATCTCGGTGAACTGCGCGGCCATTCCCGAAACCTTGATCGAGTCGGAACTGTTCGGCCACGAAAAAGGTGCGTTCACCGGTGCCAGCGCCGGGCGTGCCGGCCTGGTAGAAGCGGCAGATGGCGGCACCCTGTTCCTCGATGAGATCGGTGAACTGCCACTGGAAGCCCAGGCCCGGCTGCTGCGCGTATTGCAGGAGGGCGAAATCCGCCGCGTAGGTTCGGTACAGTCGCAAAAAGTCGATGTGCGCCTGATTGCCGCGACCCACCGCGACCTGAAAAACCTGGCCAAGGCTGGGCAATTCCGTGAAGACCTTTACTATCGTCTGCATGTGATTGCCCTGAAATTGCCAGCCCTGCGCGAGCGCGGCAGTGACGTCAACGAGATCGCCAGCGCCTTCCTCGCCAGGCAGAGCGCCCGCATCGGTCGTGACGACCTGCACTTCTCGTCTGAAGCCGAGCAAGCCATTCGTCATTACAGCTGGCCGGGCAACGTGCGCGAACTGGAGAACGCCGTAGAGCGTGCGGTGATTCTGAGCGAGAGCGCGGAAATATCGGCCGAACTGCTGGGTATCGATATCGAGCTGAGCGATATGGACGATGACGACATTCTCGACAGCGCGATGGCCGCGGGCGCTGCCAGCAACGCTAGCCATGAGCCGACCGAGGATCTGTCGCTGGAAGACTACTTCCAGCATTTCGTGCTTGAGCACCAGGACCATATGACCGAAACCGAGCTGGCCCGCAAGCTCGGGGTCAGCCGCAAGTGCCTGTGGGAACGCCGCCAACGCCTGGGCATACCGCGCCGCAAGAGCAACGCTACCAGCGAATGAGCGACTCCGCTGGTGCACGCCGCAGCCAAGGTGGCACCAGTCAGATCGAGCGCCGCCCGCGCGGCGCTGGATCGCATGGACGCTGAACAGGTCGTAGCAATCCGTGGTAACACATCAGTCCCCGCAAAAATCTGTTACCCAATCTTTGCGCCGTAACAGTTCCCGAGGCGTACGGTAACGAAATTCCGACATTTACCACCCGCCAGCCTTCTCAAAAACCTGCCAAACCATTGATTTCATTGGGTTTGCAAAAGTTGGCACGCCACCTGCTATATGTTCAGTACAAGAACAATAACAAGCACTGCAACTCAGAATAAGAACAAGACGAAACGGCTCACGCACAATAAAAACAAGACGGCGGAGGCGCAGCTAACTGATTCTTTTGGAGAGGATGCGTGTTTGGGGCTTGCCCCACGACCAGGCAGAGAACAACAAAAACTGCACTAAAAAGCAGCGCCTGAACTGGTTGGATCGAATGATCAGCGTGACATCAGCGGCCAAAGCAATCCGTTTGCTCTTAACCCCTGGATTAGGGGTCGTCCACAAGCTTTGAGATTTGTGGGCAGGGCACTCAACAAAAACAAGAAGCCCGGCATAAAAACAATAAGAGCACGCAACGACTTCTTGGGGAGCTTAGGCTCCCCTTGTCGTTTCTCCCTTCTGGCAGTCCATCCTGCTACCGCCTACACCATTCCCCGAGTAAATGCTAGAATCCCCGCCCATCATGCGGCCATTCTCCTATTCTTGGCCGAACATTCCTTCACACAGTGCATCCCATGCTGAAGAAGCTGTTCCAGTCTTTCCGCCCTCCCGTACCGGGCCAGCACCACAAGCGCACCACGCCTGAGGTGATCAACAAGAGCCAACACTCGCTGCAGCGCCACCAGTTCAGCCGCCATGCGGTGAATATCGTCGAGCGCCTGCAAGGCGCGGGCTACCAGGCCTACCTGGTCGGTGGTTGCGTGCGCGACCTGATGCTGGGCATCACGCCCAAGGACTTCGACGTCGCCACCAGTGCAACACCTGAGCAGGTACGTGCCGAGTTCCGCAATGCGCGCATCATCGGCCGTCGCTTCAAGCTGGTTCACGTGCATTTCGGCCGTGAAATCATCGAAGTCGCGACCTTCCGTGCCCATCATTCAGAAGACGACCAAGGTGACAGTCACCGTTCGTCGCACAATGCCAGTGGTCGCATTCTGCGTGACAACGTATATGGCAGCCTGGAAGAAGACGCGCAACGCCGCGACTTCACCATCAACGCCCTGTACTACGACCCGGTCAGCGAGCGCGTCCTCGATTACGCCAACGGCGTGCACGACGTACGCAACCGCCTGTTGCGCCTGATCGGTGACCCGACGCATCGCTACCAGGAAGATCCGGTGCGCATGCTGCGTGCGGTGCGTTTCGCCGCCAAACTCGACTTCGGCATCGAGAAGCATACTTTCCAGCCGATCCGTGGCCTGGCACCCCTGCTGCGCGAGATCCCGCCTGCGCGGCTGTTCGAGGAATGCCTAAAGCTGTTCCTGTCCGGCCAAGGCGCGATCGTCTTCGAGATGCTGGTCGACCTGGCGTTGTTCGAGCCGCTGTTCCCGGCCAGTGCGCATGCACTGGAAGAGCGCCCGACCTACACCCATACCCTGATCAGCCAGGCGCTGAGCAACACTGATCTGCGTATCAAGCAAGGCAAACCGGTGACCCCGGCCTTCCTGTTCGCCGCCCTGCTCTGGCCAGCCCTGCCAAGCCGCGTACTGCACCTGCAAAACCAGGGCGTACCGCCGATCCCGGCCATGAATGGCGCAGCCCACGACCTGATTGCCGAGCAGTGTGCGCGCATTGCCATTCCGAAGCGTTTCACCCTGCCCATCCGCGAGATCTGGGACATGCAGGAACGCCTGCCACGACGCAGCGGCAAACGCGCCGACGTGCTGCTCGACAACCCCCGCTTCCGCGCCGGCTACGATTTCCTGCTGCTGCGCGAAAGCGCAGGCGAAGAAACCGACGACCTTGGCCAGTGGTGGACCGATTACCAGGATGCAAACGACTCAGAGCGTCGCGAGATGATCCGCGAGCTGGGCAGCCGTGATGAAGGCACCGGGGCCGGCCCACGCAAGCGCAAGCGCAGCAACAGCAAGCGCAAACGTGGTGGCGATGAGGCGTTCGAGTGACCACTCGCGCCTACATCGGCCTTGGCAGCAACCTGGATGCGCCTGCCGAGCAACTGGGCAACGCCTTGCAGGCGCTGGATCGGGTCGCGAGCACCCGCCTGGTGGCGGCCTCTGCCCTGTACACCAGCGACTCCCTGCTGCCTGGCCAGCCGCGTTACACCAACGCCGTCGCCGCCCTGGATACCTCACTCGCCCCCCTGGACCTGCTGGACGCCCTGCAAGCCATCGAGAATGAACAGGGCCGTGTACGCAAGGAACGCTGGGGCCCACGCACGCTCGACCTGGACATCTTGCTGTTCGGCGATCACGTCATCGATGTGCCACGACTGCAGGTGCCGCACTACCACATGCATGCCCGCCCCTTCGTGCTTTACCCACTGGCCGAACTGGTGGCAGACGACTTTCACCTGGCCGACGGCCGCCCGCTTGCCCAGTTGCTCCAAGCCTGCCCGTTTGTCGGCCTGGAGCGCCTGTAGCCCAGGCGCTTGAGGCCTTTCCTCAAGGGCGGTAACGCCAGTAACACCCTGTTAGTAACAATGCGGTAACAGGGTGATTGACTTCCCCCACCTCGCTCACGACTATAGGCGTCCCGTGTGGCACCAAAGTGCCGCATACCCGTATTTAGGCCCGGACGGACCTGTGCCCCGAACATCACACGCGATGATGTGCCGCTCCGGAAGATGACTACACGCGTTGTTGGCGGTCGTTTTTCACAGCGCCTGAACGAGGATTTTCCTACATGCCTGAAGTAACCCTGACCACCCTGCACGGCCTCAAGGCCAAGGGTGAAAAGATCACCATGCTGACCTGCTACGACGCTACCTTTGCCAAGGCTGCCAGCCAGGCCGGCGTCGAAGTGTTGCTGGTGGGCGACTCCTTGGGGATGGTCCTGCAGGGCCATGACAGCACGCTGCCCGTCACCACAGCGGAAATGGCCTACCACACCGCCTGCGTCAAACGCGGCAACGAGGGAGCGCTGATTCTTGCCGACCTGCCGTTCATGGCCCACGCCACCCCCGAGCAGGCCTTCGCCAACTGCGCCATGCTGATGCAGGCTGGCGCCCACATGATCAAGCTTGAAGGCGCTGCCTGGCTGGCCGAGACCATTCGCCTGCTGGCCGAGCGCGGCGTGCCGGTGTGCGCCCACATGGGCCTGACCCCGCAAACCGTCAACGTTCTGGGCGGTTATAAAGTGCAGGGACGCCAGGAAGCCCAGGCACGGCAGATGCGCGCCGATGCCATCGCGCTGGAACAGGCCGGCGCCGCCATGCTGCTGCTCGAATGCGTACCTAGCGAATTGGCCGCAGAGATTACCCAGGCCGTCAGTATCCCAGTGATCGGCATCGGTGCAGGCAATGCGACCGACGGCCAGGTGCTGGTCCTGCACGACATGCTGGGCTTGTCCCTGAGCGGCCGGGTGCCGAAGTTCGTGAAGAACTTCATGGTCGGCCAACCGGACATCGGGAGCGCACTTGCCGCCTACGTCAAGGCCGTCAAAGACGTCAGTTTCCCAGCGAGTGAGCACGGGTTCAGCGCATGAACACAGTCAAGACCGTCCGTGAACTGCGCGCCGCCATCGCGCGCGCCCGTGGCGAGGGCAAGCGTATCGGCTTCGTGCCAACCATGGGCAACCTGCACAGCGGCCATGCTGCGCTGGTGACCAAAGCGGCCCAACGTGCCGACTTCGTCGTTGCCAGCATCTTCGTCAACCCGCTGCAGTTCGGCGCCAACGAAGACCTCGACAAATACCCGCGCACCCTCGCCGCCGACCAGGAACGCCTGCTCCAGGCTGGTTGCAATCTGCTGTTCGCTCCCACTGTCGAAGAGATGTACCCCGACGGTATGGCCGTGCAGACCCGCGTCAGCGTGCCGAACCTTTCCGAAGGCCTGTGTGGCGCAAGCCGCCCGGGGCATTTCGAGGGTGTAGCCACCGTGGTCAGCAAGTTGTTCAACATGGTGCAGCCGGATCTCGCAGTGTTTGGCGAAAAGGACTACCAGCAACTGGCGGTGATTCGCGCCATGGTGCGTGACCTGAACATGCCGATCCAGATCATCGGCGAGCCGACCGTGCGCGCCGAGGATGGCCTGGCGCTGTCGTCGCGTAATGGTTACCTGACGGCAGAACAGCGTGCTACCGCCCCGGTTGTGTACCGCACGCTGCAGCAGATCGGCGACGCCATCAGCCGTGGCCAGCGCGACTTTGCAGCGCTGGTTGCCGATGGGCAGGCTCAGCTGGCAGCGGCCGGCCTGCGCCCGGACTATCTACAGGTACGCCATGCGCTGACCCTTCGCCCGGCGATGGTCGATGACCGGGACCTGGTGATTCTGGTTGCGGCCTACCTGGGTAACACGCGGCTTATCGACAACCTTTATGTGCATCTGGACGAAAAAACTGCGTGATGCCGGGGGGCTGCCCTGCAGCCCCAAATTCCCCTCCCCGCCCCATTCCCTGCGCGCAACCAATGCCTATAATGATGGCCTGCCTGAACCTGGCCATGACGCCCCTGTCCAAGGCCACACTACGCAACAAGGAATTCTGCGCAATGGCGTATTACCGGACACCCCATGATGTTACGGCCCTGCCAGCCTGGCAGGCCCTCCAGCAGCACCGCGACGCCATGCAGGATTTCAGCATGCGCGAAGCCTTCGCCGCCGACTCCAAGCGCTTCGACGAATTTTCCCTGAGCTGCTGCGGCCTGTTCCTCGACTACTCGAAAAACCTGATCAACGAACAAAGCCGTGACCTGCTGGTGCAACTGGCTGAACAAGTCGGCCTGCAGGATGCGATCAAGTCGATGTTCAGCGGCGAAATCATCAACGCCTCCGAAGGCCGCCCGGTGCTGCACACTGCCCTGCGCCGCCCGGTGGGTGACAAGCTCAGCGTCAACGGCGTCAACGTGATGCCCGAGGTACACAAGGTACTCAACCAGATCACGGAATTGGTGGGGCGCATCCACGACGGGCTGTGGCGTGGCTACAGTGAAAAGCCGATCACCGATGTGGTCAATATCGGCATCGGCGGTTCTTTCCTGGGCCCTGAACTGGTTTCCGAGGCGCTGCTGCCCTACGCCCAGCGCGGCGTGCGCTGCCACTACCTGGCCAACATCGATGGCAGTGAGTTCCATGAGCTGTCGGCCAACCTGCGCGCCGAAACCACCTTGTTCATCGTCTCGTCCAAGTCGTTCAACACCCTCGAGACCCTGAAAAACGCCATGGCCGCACGTACCTGGTACCTCGCCCAGGGCGGTTCGGAAGCCGAGCTGTATCGCCACTTCATCGCCGTATCCAGCAACAAGGCTGCCGCCGTAGCCTTCGGCATCCGCGAAGAGAACATCTTCCCCATGTGGGACTGGGTCGGCGGGCGCTATTCGCTGTGGTCGGCCATCGGGCTGCCGATCGCCCTGGCCATCGGTACCGCCAACTTCAAGGAACTGCTGTCAGGTGCCTACACCATGGACCAGCACTTCCAGACCGCGCCGTTTGAGAAGAACATGCCGGTGCTGCTGGCCCTGCTGGGCGTCTGGTACGGTAATTTCTGGGGTGCCCGCAGCCACGCGATCCTCCCTTACGATCATTATCTGCGCAACATCACCAAACACTTGCAGCAGCTGGACATGGAGTCCAACGGCAAGAGCGTGCTGACCGACGGTACGCCGGTGAAGACCGATACCGGCCCGGTGATCTGGGGCGGCGTCGGCTGCAACGGCCAGCACGCCTACCACCAGTTGCTGCACCAAGGCACCCAGCTGATCCCGGCCGACTTCATTGTCCCGGTGGTGAGCTTCAACCCGGTTGCCGACCACCATCAATGGCTGTACGCCAACTGCCTGTCGCAAAGCCAGGCGCTGATGCTGGGCAAAACGCGTGAGGAGGCCGAGGCCGAACTGCGCCAAAAGGGCCTGAATGAAGCCGACATCGAAAAGCTCGCACCACACAAGGTTATCCCGGGCAATCGCCCGAGCAACACCCTTGTGGTCGAACGCATCAGCCCGCGTCGCCTTGGCGCGCTGGTGGCGATGTATGAGCACAAGGTGTTCGTGCAGAGCGTGATCTGGGGCATCAACGCCTTTGACCAGTGGGGTGTGGAACTGGGCAAGGAGCTGGGCAAGGGTGTCTACCAGCGTATCGTCGGCAGCCTGGAAGACAGCGCCGAAGATGGTTCCACCCAGGGCCTGATCAACTACTTCCGCGGCCGTCACCGCGGCTGACCGATTCCGGCGTCTTCGTGGCTAGCCCGCGAAGACGCCGGCACAGGTTGAACACCTCTTCCAGCTACACTGTCCAATCGAATAGCCGTTGCAGTCCACCGCCCCGACAAGAGCAAAGGACCACCTGCCATGTTCGATATCCGCGACTACCCCCAGGCCCTGGCCGTCAGCCAGGCCGCCAGCCTTTCTACCGACGACTACAGCCGCCTCTACCGCCAGTCGGTCGAAGACCCCGACACCTTCTGGGCCGAACAGGCCAAACGCCTGGACTGGATCAAACCGTGGTCCAGCGTACAGCAATGCGACCTTAAGACCGGCGAAGCCCGCTGGTTCGCAGGTGCCCAGCTGAACGTCAGCTACAACTGCATCGATCGCCATCTGGCCCAGCGCGGCGAGCAGACCGCACTGCTGTGGGAAGGCGACGACCCTGCGGACTCCAAGGCCATCACCTACCAAGAGTTGCACCGCCAGGTCTGTCGCTTGGCCAATGCACTCAAGGCACGTGGCGTGAAGAAAGGCGACCGGGTATGCATCTATATGCCGATGATTCCCGAAGCTGCCTACGCCATGCTTGCCTGCACGCGGATCGGCGCGATCCACTCGGTGGTGTTCGGCGGCTTCTCCCCGGATGCGTTGCGCGACCGCATTCTCGATGCTGACTGCCGCACCGTGATCACCGCCGATGAGGGTGTACGCGGCGGCAAACGCATCCCGCTCAAGCAGAATGTCGACAAGGCAATGGCCAGTTGCCCGGACGTCAGCAGCGTATTGGTGGTGCGCCGCACCGGTACCGATGTGGCCTGGAGCGAGGGCCGCGACCTCTGGTATGACCAGGCAACGGAAAACGCCGGCGACGACTGCCCACCTGAACCCATGGAGGCCGAAGACCCGCTGTTCATCCTTTATACCTCCGGCAGCACCGGCAAGCCCAAGGGCGTGCTGCACACCACTGCCGGTTACCTGCTGCAGGCCACCATGACCTTCAAGGTAGTGTTCGACTACCGTGACGGCGAGGTGTTCTGGTGCACCGCCGACGTGGGCTGGGTCACCGGCCACAGTTACATCGTCTATGGTCCGCTGGCCAACGGCGCGGTTTCACTGATGTTCGAGGGCGTTCCCAACTACCCGGACACCTCGCGGTTCTGGCAGGTGGTAGACAAGCACAAGGTCAATATCTTCTACACCGCGCCCACCGCACTGCGGGCACTGATGCGTGAAGGCTCCGGCCCGTTGCAGGGGACGTCACGCAAGAGCCTGCGCCTGCTGGGCAGCGTCGGCGAGCCAATCAACCCAGAGGCGTGGGAATGGTACTTCGAGGAAGTCGGCCAAAAACGCTGCCCCATCGTTGACACCTGGTGGCAGACCGAAACCGGCGGCATCATGCTCACCCCGCTGCCCGGCACGCAGAGGCTCAAGCCAGGGTGTGCGACACAACCCATGTTCGGCGTGCAACCGGTGCTGCTGGATGACAAAGGCAAGCTGATCGAAGGGCCCGGCGCCGGCTTGCTGGCGATAAAGGCCAGTTGGCCGGGGCAGATCCGCAGCGTCTACGGCGACCACCAACGCATGATCGACACCTACTTCAAACCTATGCCCGGCTATTATTTCACCGGCGACGGTGCCCGCCGCGATGCCGATGGCGACTACTGGATCACCGGCCGCATCGATGATGTGATCAACGTTTCCGGCCACCGCATCGGCACCGCTGAAGTGGAAAGCGCACTGGTATTGCACGAAAGCGTCGCCGAGGCCGCAGTGGTCGGTTACCCCCATGACCTCAAGGGTCAGGGTGTGTATGCCTTCGTGACGACCATGAATGGCGTAACAGCGGACGATGCCCTGAAGGCCGAACTGTTGGCACTGGTCAGCAAGGAAATCGGCAGCTTCGCCAAACCCGAGCTGATCCAGTGGGCGCCGGCCTTGCCCAAGACCCGCTCGGGCAAGATCATGCGGCGTATACTGCGCAAGATCGCCTGCAACGAACTCGACACCCTGGGCGATACCTCGACCCTGGCAGACCCAAGCGTGGTGCAGGGGTTGATCGACAAACGCCTCAACCAATAGCCGGCGGCACCTGTTCATGGCCGCCCTGAACGACAGGTCACCATGGAAGCCCTACGCCGCCGTATCGAAATCCAGGTCATGAGCCTCACCGGGCTGGCCCTCGGCCAGCTCGACCTGGAATCCCCCAAAGGTGACCCCGGCCTGTTCGGCCCGCACAGCATGAGCTGGCGGGTGCATGGCGATTTCCCCAGCATGCTGGTTGGCGGTATCAGCGCTCTGATGCTGCAACTGCTGCACCCGCTGGCACTGGCGGGCGTTTGGGATCACTCCAACTTTCGCCAGGACCTGCTCGGCCGCTTGCGTCGCACCAGCCAATTCATTTCGGGTACGACATTCGGCTCGACCCGTGACGCCGAGTGGCTGATCGACAAGGTGCGCACCATTCACCTGCAAGTGACCGGGACTGCGCCCGATGGCCGTCCATACGCCGCCAGCGACCCCGATCTGCTGACCTGGGTACATGTGGCCGAAGTCAGCAGCTTCCTCGCAGCCCACCTGCGCTATCGCGACCCGCAGCTGTCACGCGCCGAGCAGGATGCCTATTACGATGAGATCGCCCTGATCGCCGAACGCCTTGGTGCCCGCAACGTACCCCGCTCATGCCAGCAGGTCGACGAGTACCTGCAGCGTATGCGTCCTCAATTGCACTGCGACGCGCGCAGCCTGGAAGTGATCGAGATCCTGCTTCAGGCCCCTGCACCGAGCCGTCTTGCCGAGCCGGTTGGCAGGTTGATGCTGCAAGCGGGTATCGACCTGTTGCCGGCCTGGGCCCAGGCCATGCTCGGCCTGCATCAGGGCC
This sequence comes from Pseudomonas putida, assembly GCF_016406145.1. Taxonomy (NCBI): domain Bacteria; kingdom Pseudomonadati; phylum Pseudomonadota; class Gammaproteobacteria; order Pseudomonadales; family Pseudomonadaceae; genus Pseudomonas; species Pseudomonas putida. The sequence goes on along the minus strand of NZ_CP066306.1, from coordinate 805,418 downwards.
CGCTGCAGCAGCGCATGATCCGTTTGGGGCTAAACCGCACCGCCCCGGTACTGCGTTGGGCCATGCGCGACGGTTCGGCGCATCGCGCCAAAAGGCGCATGGGGATCGAGTGAGTGCAAATGCCTTGCCCCCAGCGGAACCGATTTAACCTGCCATACTCCAAGCTCTCCTGCCTGGACAGACGAAGCGACACATGTACAAAGGATTGACTCGCGCCCTGGGCGCCCTGTTGGCTCTCGTGGCCCTCTACAGCCTGCTTGGCTTCCTCATCGTTCCTGGCGTTGCCCTGCGCATCGCCAACCAGCAGTTGGCGCAATACGCCACACTGCCGGCGAACCTTCAGCGTATCGAGCTCAACCCGTTCAGCCTCGAGCTGACGCTGTGGGGCCTGCAGATCGGCGAACCGGGCAAGGAACAGGTAGGTTTTGAGCGGCTCTATGCGAACCTTGCGCTCGACAGCCTGTGGAGCGGCGCCCTGCACCTGCAGGCGATCGAACTCGACAAACCCCGAAACGAAGTGCTGTTCGCCAAGGACGGCACGCTCAACCTCACCCAACTGTTCAAGCTGCCAGCCAGCGAACCCAAGCCTGAAGAGCCTGCATCCGACCCGTTCCCCTTACGCATCGGCAGCATCAAGCTCAGCGCAGGCTACCTGCACTTTGCCGACCAGCGCCCAAGCGAGCCGATCGAGTTCATCTACGACGACATGAACCTGGAGCTTAAGAACCTCAGCACGTTACCGGACGACAACGCTGACATGACGTTGGTGGCATTGGGCCCTAACGGTGGGCGCATCGACTGGAACGGCACCTTGAGCCTTGCGCCAATCGCTTCAAAGGGCACACTGAAAATCACCGACGGCAAGATGAAGCTGTTCTGGCCCTACGTTCGCGATGCCGTGCCGCTGGTGCTGGAGGACGGCGTGGTCAACCTCGACACGCACTACACGCTCAACCTGTCCAAGGAAACCGAGCTGCTGCTGGACAACACCTCGGTACGTGTCGCGCCATTCGCCATAAAGGCGCCAGATGGCCGCCCACTGGTGCGCCTGGCAAGCCTCGATGTCAGCGAAACCAGCATCGACCTGGCCAAACAGCTGGTTACCGTGGGCAAGATCCGCAGTGAAAAACTGGAAACCTGGGCCGCCCTGGAGCAGGACGGCCAACTCGACTGGCAGAAACTCTTCGCCAGCGAGCCGGCCAAGCCCACCCCGACGGAAAAGGCAGAGCCGGCCGCCGCCGAACCGGCTCCCGACGACAAAGCAGCCAAGGAACCGGGCAAGCCATGGCAAGTGCTACTCAAGGACGTTCAGCTGCGCAATTATCAGGTGCACCTGGCCGACCGTAGCCAGAAAGAACCGGTTGCGCTGGACGTTGGGCCTCTGAACGTCGACCTTCAGGGCTTCGACAGCCTCAACCAGTCGCCCTTCACCCTCAAGCTCGACACCGGCATTGGCAAGCAGGGCAAACTGCAGGCCAGTGGCGAGGTCAACCTGGCGCCGGTCAGCGCCAGGCTCGATGTCAGCACACGCGACATCGATTTGCGTATTGCGCAGGCCTATATCAGCCCGTTCATCCGCCTGGAGCTGCGTAGCGGCATGCTTGCCAGCGACCTCAAGGTCGACCTCAAAGGCACCGAGCCACTGGCCTTCACCGTGGCCGGCAAGGCGCAGGTCAACCAGTTGCACACCCTGGACACCATCAAAAACCGCGACTTCGTCAAATGGCAACAGGTGAATGTGGACGGCCTGGCCTATGTGCACGGTGACGCCCTGTCGATCGACAAGGTAACCCTGCTGCAGCCTTATGCGCGCTTCATCATCAACGAAGACCGCACCACCAATGTCGATGACCTGCTGATCCCGCAGCCTGCCGATGGCCCCGTGCAAAGCCAAGCCAAGCCGGCCAGCACCCCGGGCAGCAAACCGCTGGGCATCCGCATCGGGCAGATCAGCATCAACGATGGTTCAGCAAACTTTGCCGACCTCACCCTGACACCTAACTTCGCCACGGCGGTGCAACAGCTCAACGGCCAGATCGGCACCATCGACAACCGCAAGCCGGCGCCGGCCAAGGTCGACATCAAGGGCAAGGTCGACCGTTATGCACCGGTCACCATCAAAGGCGCGCTCAACCCGTTCAACCCGATGGCAAGCCTGGATATCGCCACCAGCTTCAAACGTGTCGAGCTGACCACGCTGACGCCCTATTCTGGCAAGTTCGCCGGCTTCCGTATCCGCAAGGGCCGTCTGAACCTCGACCTGCACTACCTGATCACCAATGGCCAATTGAAGGCCGAGAACAAGCTGGTGGTCGAGCAATTGCAGCTGGGTGAGAAGGTCGATAGCCCGGATGCAGTCGACCTGCCCATCCGCCTGGCGGTCGCGCTGCTTAAAGACACCGAGGGCAAGATCTCGATCGAGCTGCCCGTGACCGGCGACCTCAACAACCCGCAGTTCAGCGTAATGCCTATCGTCTGGCAGACATTGCGCAACCTGGTACTGCGTGCAGCGCAGGCACCGTTCAAGTTCATCGGCGGGTTGATTGCCGGCGGCGGCTCGCAAGACCTCGGCAACGTATCGTTCGCCCCAGGTTCCAGCGAGCTCAGTGGCGATGCGCAATCGGCCCTGAACAAACTCGCCTCGGCCCTCAAAGAGCGCCCCGAACTGCGCCTGGAAATCGAGGGCACCAGTGCCCAGAGCAGTGATGGCCCACTGCTCGCTCAGCAGCGCCTGGAGCGGGAGTATCAGGCCACCTGGTACAAGATCCTGCAACGCCGTGGCGATAAGGTTCCGGCCAACGCCTCCATGCTGGTGGTCGACGACAGCGACAAACCGGCCATGCTCGAAGGCATCTACCGTACCCGTCTGAAACAGCAACCGCCGGCCGACTGGGAACAGCTGAGCCGCGAGGAGCGCACCGCCAGGCTGCGCGAGGCGGTAATCAAATCATGGGCCGAAAGTGCCGCATTGCTGCGCACGCTGGGCCAGGAGCGGGCCAGCAGTATCAAGGACTACCTGGTCGACAAGGGCAAGCTTGAGGATGACCGGGTGTATTTCATTGATACAAGCCTTGGACAGGCTGAAAAAGATGGCCGGGTGATTACGCCGATGCATCTGGATGCTGAGTAAACAATGTCTGCCCTGACGCGCCCTGTAGGAGCGGCCTTGCGTCGCGAAAGGGCCGCAAAGCGGCCCCAGGATATCGGCGCCGCCACAGATATCCTGGGACTGCTGCGCAGCCCTTTCGCGACGCAAGGTCGCTCCTACGAAAGCCGCTGCCCGGATACCGCCGGGTGGTACAGCGGCTGCACCTTGTTGCCTGCCGGGTCCAGCAAGTGGAAGCTGCGCGCGCCATCCCCATGATTGAAGGGCCGGTCCAGCAAGGTCACCCCACAAGCCTTGAAGTACTGATACCAGGCCTCCAATTCCTCCACGCTGTCGACGATGAAGCCGTAGTGATCCAGAGTCTGCAGGCCATTGGCAGCCCCTGCCCCCCGCCCCAGCGAGAGGTTGTCGTTACCACACGTCAAGTAGACCAGATCCTCGTTGGCCCGATTCAACACCTCCATGCCCAGCACATCGACATAGAAACGCTCGCACTCTTCAAGGTTGGGCACCAGCAGGGCGATATGGCGCAGGCCATTGAGACGACCGGGGCGTGCAGGTAATTCAGACATTAGCGCAACTCCATTTTTGTATACAATTCATTAATGAATTTAAAACAAAAGGAGCTTCATGTGTATAGCCTGTTCATCAAGACGCGCGTCAAGCCCGGTTGCGCCGATCAATTTCTCACCGCCATCCAAGTAAACGCTGCCGCGTCCGTGGCCACGGAACCCGGGTGCCTGGTGTTCGATGTGTCACAAGACCGGGTCGATCCGGAGGTCATCTACCTGTACGAAATCTACCGTGACGACGAGGCGTATGAAGCGCATACCCGCACTGCGCACTTTCGTGACAGCCGCCCCCTGGTAGAGCCACTCATTGCCGAGCAGGAGTGTTTTGAAAGCGACGTTATCGCGCGTAACCCAGTGAATTGAGCGGTAATAAAAAGCCCCGGCCTAGGCCGGGGCTCTTGTGAATGGTGGCCAAGTCCTTTTGGCCGACGGGACATTCCTTATTCGGACTTCAGACCATCAGACATGACGCTCTTGACGCCCTTGATGTTCTTGGCAATGCGTACCGCTGTTTCTTTCTGAGAGTCAGTGACCTTCACGTCAGAAGACAGCGAAACGACGCCTTGGCTGGTTTCGACTTTGATGTCAGTGCCTGGAACGCCTTTTTCAGTCATCAGGTCAGCTTTGACTTTGGTGGTGATCCAAGTGTCGGAGCCTTCCTGTTGCATGTTGTCCACAGTGTCGTTGGCAGCCAGCATGACTGGAGCCTGAACAGGCTCGGCGGCGAACGCGCCATTAGCCATGGTCAGGGTCAGGGCGGTAGCAGTAGCGGCAGCAATGGCGAACTTCTTCATGTGAGTCACTCCTGTTTTTCGAAAGGTCTGCGCCGTATGTCCTGGCGGCAGATATGAAGGTAGTTGCACGGGCTGTGCCAGGTTTTGATTATCTATTTTTTTTTTATAAATCAACGATTTATGCAATACCCGGCAAATGGTTGATCGTGCAATTTGCAACCTGCGAGGTAAATCTGCGTGCAAGATGCAAGTGTGCAAAAGGTTCCGTACAGCCAATAAAAAAGGGCCCACTAAGGGGCCCTTCTCGTACAACGTTGCAGGTCGCTTAGACGCCCGAGGCCTTGGCCGCGGCAACGTCTTTGATCGACAGCTTGATACGGCCGCGGTTGTCCACGTCCAGTACCAGCACTTCGACTTCCTGACCTTCTTTCAGGATATCGGTCACTTTCTCTACGCGCGCATCGCTGAGCATGGAGATGTGTACCAGGCCGTCCTTGCCAGGCAGGATGTTGACGAAGGCGCCGAAGTCGACGATACGCTCGACCTTGCCCACGTAGATCTTGCCGATCTCGGCTTCAGCGGTGATGCCCAGAACGCGCTGACGCGCTGCCTCTGCAGCTTCTTTGGTTTCGCCGAAGATCTTGATCGAGCCATCGTCTTCGATATCGATCGAAGCCTTGGTCTCTTCGCAGATGGCGCGAATGGTGGCGCCGCCTTTACCGATGACGTCACGAATCTTGTCGGTGTCGATCTTCATCGCGATCATGGTCGGGGCGTTGGCCGACAGCTCGGTACGCGACTGGCCAATGATCTGGTTCATCTGGCCGAGGATGTTCAGGCGCGCTTCCAGGGCCTGGCCCAGGGCGATCTCCATGATCTCTTCGGTGATGCCGTTGATCTTGATGTCCATCTGCAGTGCGGTAACGCCTTTGGCAGTACCGGCAACCTTGAAGTCCATGTCGCCCAGGTGGTCTTCGTCACCCAGGATGTCGGTCAGGACTGCGAACTTCTCGCCTTCCTTGACCAGGCCCATGGCGATACCGGCTACCGGTGCCTTCATCGGTACACCGGCATCCATCAGTGCCAGGGAAGCACCGCAGACCGACGCCATGGAGCTGGAACCGTTGGACTCGGTGATTTCCGACACCACACGGATGGTGTACGGGAACACGTCAGCGGCAGGCAGCATGGCCTGGACCGAGCGGCGGGCCAGGCGGCCGTGACCGATTTCACGACGGCCAGCACCGCCCATGCGACCACACTCGCCCACCGAGAACGGCGGGAAGTTGTAGTGCAGCATGAAGGGGTCTTTCTTCTCGCCTTCGAGGGTGTCCAGCAGCTGGGCGTCACGGGCAGTACCCAGGGTCGCGACGACCAGGGCCTGGGTTTCACCACGGGTGAACAGTGCCGAACCGTGCGTCTTCGGCAGAACGCCGACTTCGATGTTCAGCGGGCGAACGGTCTTGGTGTCACGACCATCGATACGCGGCTTGCCGTTGACGATGTTTTCGCGAACGGTGCGGTATTCGATCTCACCGAAGATTTCTTTTACTTCGCTGGCCGATGGCTGGCCTTCTTCACCGGAGAACTTGGCGATCGCCTGGTCACGCAGCTCGCCCAGGCGCGCGTAGCGGTCGGCCTTGACGGTGATGGTGTAGCCCTGCGAAACGGCTTCGCCGAATTCAGCGCGAATGGCGTTGAACAGCTCGGTGTTGGCAACGGCAGGTTTCCAGTCCCAGGTCGGCTTGCCAGCTTCGGCAGCCAGCTCTTTGACAGCCTGGATAACGGCCTGGAATTCGTCGTGGGCGAACAGTACAGCGCCCAGCATCTGGTCTTCGGTCAGCTCTTGGGCTTCCGATTCAACCATCAGCACGGCGTCGGAAGTACCGGCAACGACCATGTCCAGGCTCGAGGCGGCCAGCTGCTCGTAAGTCGGGTTCAGCAGGTAGCCGGTGCTTTCGTGGAAGGCAACACGGGCAGCGCCGATCGGGCCTTCGAATGGGATGCCGGAGATGGCAAGCGCAGCCGAGGTACCGATCATCGCAGCGATGTCCGGATCGGTCTTCTTGCTGGTCGATACCACGGTGCAGACGACCTGGACTTCGTTCATGAAGCCTTCAGGGAACAGCGGGCGGATCGGACGGTCGATCAGGCGCGAGGTCAGCGTCTCTTTCTCGGAAGGACGGCCTTCGCGCTTGAAGAAGCCACCCGGGATCTTGCCGGCGGCGTAGGTCTTTTCCTGGTAGTGGACCGACAGAGGGAAGAAGCCCTTGCCTGGATCGGCCTGCTTGGCACCGACCACGGTCACCAGCACGGTGACATCGTTGTCGACGGTAACCAGCACGGCGCCGGTTGCCTGACGGGCAATGCGGCCCGTTTCGAGAGTAACGGTCGATTGACCGAACTGGAATTTCTTGATTACCGGGTTCACGGTTTCCTACCTTTTTTCAGTGGCTCTGGGGGAACTGGTTTCTTGCGAATTCTTGGGCAGAAAGGGGAATCGGCCCCATTGACCGTCCAGATACAACACGAGGCTGGGAGCCTGGCGCCGAGCGGAAAAAACCGCTCGGCGTTGCCAGGCTGCCAACCTCGAAGATACGCGTGGCGTGTCCGACGCAAACGCTGCCAAGCAGCGCTGGCGAAGCATGCGACACGCCATGCACACCACTGACCAGGCCGCTATTAGCGACGCAGGCCCAGGCGACCGATCAGGGCGCTGTAACGAGTGGTGTCTTTGCCCTTCAGGTAGTCCAGCAGCTTACGACGCTGGTTAACCATACGGATCAGGCCACGACGCGAGTGGTGGTCTTTACCGTTGGCCTTGAAGTGGCCTTGCAGCTTGTTGATGTTCGCGGTCAGCAGAGCGACCTGAACTTCCGGGCTACCAGTGTCACCAGCAGCTTGCTGGAAGTCGGTAACGATTTGAGCTTTTTCTTCAACGCTGAGGGCCATGTGGCTTCTCCTGATAACGGAACCCGCAAGCGGGTCCAATAGGCCAGGGACAAATCCCTGTATTAATAAAAAAGGTGTGACCGTGCCTACTGACAGCCACCCTTGTACCCGCAGGCCACAGCATAAGCCGAAGCCCCCGGTTTCGATCATTCCGACCGAATCAGTCGACGCGGCGCAATACGCCCGTCTTCGCTCACTTCACCGATACCGATGAAACGACCATTGTGATCCTGTACCCGGACCATGCCAAATTGCGGCGCGTCCGGAGCACGTACCGCCTGGCCATGCAGCCAGTAGAACGCACTGTGTTCGGACAAGCCGATCAGCGGCCAGTCCTGCAGGCCACTGTCCGAAGGCATGAGGAAGCGATCGAGCGCTTCGTTGCCACCTTCGGCGTGGGCCTGTTCGAGTTCCTCGAGGGTCACGGTCTGGGCCAGCTCGAAGGGCCCGGCGTGGGTCCTGCGCAGCTCGGCAACATAGGCGCCGCAGCCGAGGGCCTCGCCGATATCCTCCACCAGGGTGCGGATATAGGTGCCTTTGCTGCATCCTACGCTCAGCCGTGCACGGGTGCCTTCGCACTCGAGCAACTCCAAGTGGTTAATAGTAACAGAACGCGCCTCGCGCTCCACTACCTCTCCTGCACGTGCCAGCTTGTAAAGCGGCTGACCATCACGCTTGAGCGCCGAGTACATCGGCGGTATCTGGCTGATCGGGCCGCGAAAACGTGGCAGTAGCGCCTCGATGTCGGCACGACCAACGGTCACTTCACGGGTTTGCAGGACCTCGCCTTCTGCATCGGCAGTATTTGTAGTCTGCCCCAGCTGCATGACGGTCTCGTAGCCCTTGTCGGAATCGAGCAGGTACTGCGAAAACTTGGTCGCTTCGCCGAAACACAGCGGCAGCACGCCGGTGGCCAACGGGTCGAGGCTGCCGGTGTGGCCGGCCTTTTCTGCGTTGAGCAACCAGCGCACTTTCTGCAGTGCGGCGTTGGAGGTGAACCCCAGAGGCTTGTCGAGCAGGATGATGCCGCTGACGTTGCGGCGGATACGTTTGACCTGGGCCACCGGTTACTCCTTGGTGTCCTGCTCGTCGGTATCCTTGTGCAGGCGGTCTTCGGCCACTGCACGCTCGATCAGCGCCGACAGGTGGACACCACGGCTGACGCTCTCATCGAAATGGAAGTGCAACTGCGGCACGCTGCGCAGCTGCATCGAGCGGCCCAGGTGCAGGCGCAAGAAGCTGGCAGCGCTGTTCAGCGCCTTGAGCGACTGCTGCACTGCGTCCGGCGTTTCTTCACCCATGACGGTGATGAAGACCTTGGCATGGCCCAGGTCGCGGCTGACGTCCACGGCGGTGATGGTCACCAGGCCGACGCGTGGGTCCTTGACTTCACGGCGGATCAGTTCTGCCAGCTCGCGCTGCATCTGATCACCGATACGTTGGGTACGGCTGTATTCTTTGGCCATTCTTGCTACCTGTAACTTAAAGCGGCAAACGCCCGGTCAGGCTGAAGCCTGACCGGGCGCTACCTACTGAGGGCTGCCCACCGCCCTGGGGCGGGGGCTGACACCCTGCTCGCCCTTAAAGGGTACGAGCAACCTGGACTTTCTCGAAGACTTCGATCTTGTCGCCGACCTTGACGTCGTTGTAGCTCTTGACGCCAATACCGCACTCCATGCCCGAACGCACTTCTGCAGCGTCGTCCTTGAAGCGACGCAGCGATTCCAGCTCGCCTTCGAAGATGACCACGTCGTCGCGCAGTACGCGGATCGGACGGTTGCGGTACACGGTACCCTCAATGACCATACAGCCAGCGATGGCGCCGAACTTCGGCGAACGGAACACGTCACGCACTTCGGCGACACCCAGGATGTTCTCGCGAACATCGCTGCCGAGCATGCCGGTCAGGGCCTTCTTGACGTCTTCGATGATGTCGTAGATCACGTTGTAGTAACGCATATCCAGACCTTCCTGCTCGACGATCTTGCGCGCACCGGCATCGGCACGCACGTTGAAGCCGAACAGCACCGCATTGGACGCCAGCGCCAGGTTGGCATCGCTCTCGGTGATACCACCGACGCCGCCACCGATCACGCGAACCTGAACCTCGTCGTTGCCCAGGCCGCCGAGCGAACCCTGCAGTGCTTCCAGGGAACCGCGCACGTCGGTCTTGAGGACGATGTTGAGGGTCTTCTTCTCTTCCTGACCCATGGTCTCGAAGATGTTTTCCAGCTTGCCGGCGTGAGCACGGGCCAGCTTGACCTCGCGGTACTTGCCCTGACGGAACAGTGCAACTTCGCGGGCCTTCTTCTCGTCGGCAACCACGGAGAGCTCATCACCGGCTTCCGGAGTGCCATCCAGGCCAAGGATTTCAACCGGGATAGACGGGCCGGCTTCCTTAACAGGCTTGCCGTTCTCGTCCAGCATGGCACGCACGCGGCCATAGTTGGAGCCGCACAGGACCATGTCGCCCTGACGCAGGGTACCGTCCTGAACCAGGATGGTCGCCACCGGGCCGCGGCCCTTGTCCAGGCGCGATTCGACAACCACACCACGACCAGGCGCGGTCGGAGTAGCCGTCAACTCGAGGACTTCGGCCTGCAGCAATACGGCTTCAAGCAGTTCGTCGACGCCGGTACCCATCTTCGCCGAAACCTTGACGAACGGCGTGTCACCACCCCATTCCTCGGAGGTCACGCCCTCGACGGACAGCTCGTTACGGATGCGATCGAGGTCAGCACCAGGCTTGTCGATCTTGTTCACCGCAACCACCAAAGGGACGCCAGCTGCCTTGGCATGCTGAACGGCCTCACGGGTCTGTGGCATCACGCCATCGTCCGCCGCCACCACCAGGATGACGATGTCGGTCGCCTTGGCACCACGGGCACGCATCTGAGTGAACGCAGCGTGGCCTGGGGTATCGAGGAAGGTGACCATGCCGCGGTCGGTTTCCACGTGGTAGGCACCGATGTGCTGGGTGATACCACCGGCTTCGCCAGCGGCAACCTTGGCACGACGGATATAGTCGAGCAGCGAGGTCTTGCCATGGTCAACGTGACCCATGACGGTAACGACCGGTGCACGCGACTCGGCCTGGCCTTCGAACTTCAGCGATTCGGCCAGGGAATCTTCCAGGGCGGTATCGCTGACCAGGGTAACCTTGTGGCCCAGCTCTTCTGCGATCAGCTGAGCGGTTTCCTGGTCGAGCACCTGGTTGATGGTGACCGGAGTGCCCATCTTGAACATGAACTTGACGACTTCAGCGGCCTTGACCGACATCTGCTGCGCAAGCTCCGAGACGGTGATGGTCTCGCCGATGGTCACGTCACGGATGACCGGACCGGTCGGGTTCTGGAAGCCATGCTGGTTGCGCTTCTTCAGCTTGCCCTTGCCACCACGACCACGGCGAGCGCCATCGCTCTCTTCATCGGTGGTGCGCGGAGCGGCACGAGGGGTCGGAGCCTTTTCTTTCTCCTTCACCTTGACCTTGATCGACACACGTGGCGCCTCGCCACGGCGACGGTCGTCATCGCGAGTACGGCTTTCGTTGCGACGGGTCTCGTCCTTCTTGCGCTCGGCAGCACGGGCTGCAGCGTCTTCGGAAGCCGGGGCGTCAGCGACGACCGGTGCTGGTGCCGGAGCAGCAGCAGCCGGTGCCGGCTCGGCCTTGGCAGCCGGCGCAGCGGCAGCAGTAGCGGTCGCGTGGCGACGAGCCTGCTCTTCGTTACGCTGGCGAACGTCGGCATCGACCTTGTCACGCGCGGCATTTTCAGCCGCACGACGCTCGTCCTGCTCACGTTTCTGCTCAGCCTGAATCTCTTCAGGGCTGCGCTGAACGAATACTTTCTTCTTGCGTACTTCTACGCTGATGCTTTTGCTACCGGCGACACGCAGGGTGCTGGTGGTCTTGCGCTGCAAGGTAATCTTGCGCGGCTCTTCCGCCTTGCTCTTGTGGCTGCTCTTCAAATGGGTCAGCAGAGTCTGCTTCTCATTGTCGGTCACTACCTGACCGGCGTCGGTGTGCGGCAGACCTGCCTCACGCATCTGCTGCAGCAGGCGCTCTACCGGTGCCTCGACCTCTTGGGCCAGTTCTTTCACCGTGACTTGCGTCATGCACTTCTCTCCTCAGGCCGCGCCTAATTACTCGAACCAGTGGGCTCGGGCGGCCATGATCAACTTGCCGGCACGCTCTTCGTCGATGCCGTCGATGTCGAGCAGGTCGTCAATCGACTGCTCGGCCAGGTCTTCGCGGTTAACCACGCCGCGCACCGCCAGTTCCGCCGCCAGGTCCTTGTCCATGCCCTCAAGGGAGAGCAGGTCTTCGGCCGGATGGGCGTCTGCCAGTTTTTCTTCGGTAGCGATGGCCTTGGTCAACAAACGGTCCTTGGCTCGAGCGCGGAGCTCATTGACGATATCCTCGTCAAAGCCATCGATGTTGAGCATTTCTTCCAACGGTACGTAGGCAATTTCTTCGAGGCTGGTAAAGCCTTCGTCGACCAGCACTTGGGCCAGCTCCTCGTCGACTTCCAGTTCCTCGATGAAGTTGCGCAGGATGTCACCGGTTTCCGCCTGCTGCTTGGCCTGGATGTCCTTCTCGGTCATCACGTTCAGGGTCCAGCCGGTCAACTGACTGGCCAGGCGAACGTTCTGACCACCACGGCCAATGGCCTGGGCCAGGTTGTCCTCGGCAACGGCGATGTCCATGGCATGGGCATCTTCGTCAACGATGATCGCCGCGACTTCAGCCGGCGACATGGCGTTGATGACAAATTGCGCCGGGTTCTCGTCCCACAGGACGATATCCACACGCTCGCCACCCAGCTCGCCGGATACGGCCTGGACGCGCGAACCGCGCATGCCGATACAGGCACCCTGCGGATCGATGCGCTTGTCCTTGGAGCGGACGGCGATCTTGGCACGCGATCCCGGATCACGGGAAGCGGCCATGACTTCGATGAGGCCTTCTGCGATTTCCGGCACCTCGATGCGGAACAGTTCGATCAGCATCTGTGGCGCGGTGCGCGACAGGATCAGCTGCGGACCGCGGTTCTCGGTGCGGATTTCCTTGAGCAGCGCACGCAAGCGCACGCCAACCCGGAAGGTCTCACGTGGAATGATGTCTTCGCGAGCCAGCAGCGCCTCGGCGTTGTTGCCCAGGTCGACGATGACGTTGTCGCGGGTAACCTTCTTGACAGTACCGGAGATGATCTCGCCAACGCGTTCGCGGTAGGCATCGACCACCTGGGCGCGCTCGGCCTCACGGACCTTCTGCACGATGACCTGCTTGGCGGTCTGGGCGGCGATACGACCGAATTCGATGGACTCGATCTTCTCCTCGATCACGTCACCCACTTTGGCTTCAGGGTGAGTCTCGTGAATCTTGGCCAGCCAGGTCTCGATTGCCGGATCATCCAGATCGGCTTCGTCGACCACGGTCCAGCGACGGAAGGTCTCGTAGCTACCGGTGTGGCGGTTGATTTCCACACGCAGGTCGACTTCGTCTTCAAAACGTTTTTTGGTTGCAGTAGCCAAAGCCACTTCCAGCGCTTCGAAAATGACGCCGGGCGGTACACCTTTTTCGTTGGATACCGATTCAACAACCAGCAGTACTTCTTTGCTCATCGTACGCCTCGCCTTGCGCAAGCCATTGGGCCCGGATAGTCCGCCGGGCCCGGCACGTCTCAGTCAAAACTGGGAATAATATTGGCCTTGTCGATCGAGTCGATCGGCAACAGAAACTCGTGACTGTCCACCTGGACCACCACATCCTGCTCCTCCACACCGCGGAGAAGGCCCTGGAAGTTACGACGACCCTCGAAGGGCGTACGCAGCTTGATCTTCACTTGTTCGCCGGCATGCGAGGCAAACTGTTCCAGCGTGAACAGCGGGCGATCCATGCCTGGAGAGGACACCTCAAGGGTATATTCACTGCTGATCGGATCTTCCACATCAAGAATGGCGCTGGCCTGACGGCTGACCGCTTCACAGTCCTCCACCAGAATGCCGCCTTCCTTGTCGATATAGATGCGCAATACCGAATGCTTACCCTGGGAAACGTACTCGATCCCCCAGCATTGATAGCCCAGACCCTCGACCACCGGGGCCAACAAGGCCTGCAACTGTTCTAGCTTGCTCGACACCTGAACCCCCTCGTGCATGCTGTGCAAATAAAAAATGGGCGAAGCGCCCATCCCTGAAAGCGCCGTTGGACAACGACGCCGTAAACTGTTCGGCTAGCAAAAAGCCCCTGAAAAGGGGCTCCGCTGAAGCTGGTTGCGGGGGCTGGATTTGAACCAACGACCTTCGGGTTATGAGCCCGACGAGCTACCAAGCTGCTCCACCCCGCGACAAAGCTGGGGCGAAAGTATAAGACTGAACCCGTCGCTGGGTCAATCTAACCTCCACCTGCAAGAAAGCCCGCTAAAGCGGGCTCTCAAGCTTTAATTGGTACCGAGAAGGGGACTCGAACCCCTACACCCTATGGGCACAACCACCTCAAGGTTGCGTGTCTACCAATTCCACCACCTCGGCAATATTACTTCTTGAAACCCGTTACTTCTGCTCTTCGGCTGGAGGAGGTACGTCACCCGCTGGGGTGGTTTCGCTCTTCTGCTCCTGGAGCACCGGTACATCATCATTTACTGCCGGCTTTGGCTGTTTCACTTCCAACACCGCTGGATCCGGAAGTCCCGCCTGACCAAGCTGGTGAGCTTGTTGCTTGGCGAAGTATCCTAACCCAAGTGCTGTCAAAAAGAAAGTGGCAGCAAGTATAGCAGTGAATTTACTCAGGAAGGTAGCAGAACCTTGGCTTCCGAACACAGTATTTGAAGCACCTGCGCCGAAAGATGCACCTGCTTCCGCACCCTTACCCTGTTGCAACAGTACCAGCACTACAAGCGACAGCGCTGCCAACAGATGAAAAACAACGATGACTGTTTCCAGCATTTGTTCAGTTTCCTGCGGCGCGACAAATTGCACCGAATTCGTCTGCGTTCAGGGATGCTCCACCAATGAGCCCCCCATCAATATCCGGCATGCCGAACAGTTCGGCCGCATTGGCCGCCTTCACGCTACCGCCGTAGAGAAGCTGCACATTCTGCGCAACTTCGGCGTCCTTCGCTGCCAACTGCTTACGGATGGCTGCATGCACATCCTGAGCTTGCTGCGGCGAGGCCGTCAAACCTGTACCGATGGCCCATACAGGCTCATAGGCAATTACTGCATTGGCAAAAGCGGCAATACCGAACGCGTCGATAACACTGCTTAGTTGACGCCCTACAACTTCGAGCGTCTTGCCTGCTTCGCGCTCCTCCAGAGTTTCCCCTATGCAGAGCACCGGCGTCAAACCACTTTTCTGAGCAGCTGCAAACTTGCGATTAAGCACTTCTTCACTTTCACCGATAACCTGGCGACGCTCGGAGTGACCAATCAACACAAACTTGCAACCCACTTCAGCCAACTGACTCGGTGCAACTTCACCAGTCAGCGCACCCTGTTCGGGCTGTACTGCAGAATTCTGTGCTCCAACGGTGATTCCTTTGCCTTTGAGACCATCAATGACTTCATTGATGAACAGGGCCGGAGGAAAAACCGCGACTTCGATACCTTCGGGAATGAGCATATTGCCCAAGCCCTGAGTCAGCTCAGCGACGCTGGCGCGGGTACCGTGCATCTTCCAGTTACCAGCTACCATGGGGCGACGCATGCTTTACCTCGTCGGTCAAAGTGGGCGCAGATCTTACCCAACCAGATCTGCGCTGGCAAGCCCAATTCAGACACAAACTTCAGCGACCAGTTTGGCCAGGGCTTCGGCATGCGTGCGCACCTGGTTTTCGTCGTCACCTTCAACCATCACCCGCACCAATGGCTCGGTGCCCGACTTGCGCAACAGCACACGCCCACGCCCCGCCATGTCTTCAGTAACCCTAGCACTGGCTTCCTTGACGGCCGGATGCTCCAGCGGGTCGACCTTGCTGGCGCCGAAACGCACATTGATCAACACCTGCGGGCACTTGCGCAAGGCCTGGCGAGCCTGCGCCAGGGTCTCACCGCGACGTCTGAGGGCCAGCAGGACCTGCAGTGCGGCAATGATCGCATCACCGGTGGTGGTGTGATTGCAGCACACGACATGCCCGGAATTTTCACCCCCCACCAGCCAGCCGCGTTCCAGCAGCTCGGCCATGACGTAACGGTCGCCAACCTTGGCCCGTACAAAAGGAATATCCAGGTCCTTGAGCGCAAGCTCCAGACCCAGGTTACTCATCAGCGTACCGACCACCCCGCCCTGCAGCTTGCCCCGCTCGTGCAGGTCCCGGGCGATGATGAACAGCAGCTCGTCACCATCGACGATCGCGCCGGTATGGTCGACCATCAACACCCGGTCACCATCACCATCGAAGGCAATGCCCAAGTCGGCGTGACCGACCAGCACTGCCGCCTGCAGCGACTCGATGTGGGTCGAGCCGCAGTTTTCGTTGATGTTCAGGCCATCAGGCTGCGCATGCAGCACCGTCACTTCGGCACCCAGCTCACGGAACACGCTCGGCGCGACTTTGTAGGTGGCGCCATGGGCGCAGTCGACCACCAGCTTGAGGCCTTCGAAGCCGGTGCTGGTCGGCACACTGCTCTTGCAAAACTCGATGTAGCGGCCAGCGGCATCGTTGATGCGCGAGACCTTGCCCAGCTTGCTCGAGTCGACCACCGTCATCGGCTGGTCAAGAAGCTCCTCGATCATCAGCTCGATTTCGTCGGGCAGCTTGGTGCCCTGGCCTGAGAAGAACTTGATACCGTTGTCATCGTGCGGGTTGTGCGAAGCACTGATGACGATACCCGCTTCAGCATGGAAGGTACGGGTCAGGTAGGCGATGGCCGGGGTAGGCATCGGCCCGAGCAGCAAGACATCAGCACCCGCAGCAGAAAGGCCCGCCTCGAGCGCGGACTCGAACATGTAACCGGAAATGCGCGTGTCCTTGCCCACCAACACGCGGCAGTTACCCTGCTTGCGGAAGGCCATGCCCGCCGCCCAGCCCAGCTTCAGCATGAAGTCAGGGGTGATCGGGTATTCGCCGACGCGGCCACGGATGCCGTCGGTACCAAAGTATTTTCTGCTCATAGGGACTCCAATGTTCTTATTCGGCGTTCTGTACCGCAGCAATCATGCGTACCACATCGGCGGTCTCGGCCACATCATGGACGCGCAGAATGCTGGCACCCTTGGTCATGGCCAAAGCCGCCAGCGCCAGGCTGCCGTACAGCCGCTCACCAACCGGACGATCCAGCGTCAGGCCGATCATGCTCTTGCGTGAAACACCCACCAGCAACGGGCGCCCGAGACTGTAAAGTGCTTCCATATGCTTGAACAGGCTCAGGTTATGCGCCAGTGTCTTGGCGAACCCGAAACCCGGGTCGAGGATGATGCGTTCGGCACCGATACCCGCTGCTGCGCAAGCCGCCATCCGCTGTTCAAGATAGCGCGTTACATCGGCGGTCACATCCTCGTAATGCGGGTCGTCCTGCATGTTCCCCGGCTCACCGCGCATGTGCATCAGGCACACCGGCAGCCCGGTATCTGCAGCGGCGTCGAGGGCGCCATCGCGCTCCAGCGCACGCACGTCGTTGATCAGGCCAGCACCGAGGCGAGCCGACTCACGTATGACGGCAGGCGTGGAGGTATCGACCGAAATGACCACATCAAGGCGACTATTGATCGCTTCGACCATCGGCGCCACACGCTCGAGCTCCTCGGTCACCGAGACCGCACGGGCGCCCGGACGAGTCGACTCGCCGCCGATGTCGATCAGCGTTGCGCCCGCCGCAACCATGGCTTCTGCATGACGCAGAGCCTCGTCGCGCTGACTGAAGCGCCCGCCATCAGAGAAAGAATCGGGGGTGATGTTGAGGATACCCATGACATGGGTACGGGACAAATCAAGAACCCGGTTGCCGCAAGGCAACCGGGTCGGGTACAGCTTAGAGCTCATAGATGCCCTTAGTGTTGAGCCGCTGGGCCGCCGATCGGCGATTCAGGGCGATCATTCTGGGCAGCAGGCGTGCCCGAAGTCTTGTCGTCATCCCAGTCACGCGGCTCGCGAGGCGTACGACCGGACATGATGTCGTCGATCTGGTCGGCGTCGATGGTCTCGTACTTCATCAGCGCTTCGGCCATGGCATCGAGCTTGTCGCGGTTGTCGGTCAGCAGCTGTTTGGCAGTGGCATAGCACTGGTCAATGATGCTGCGCACTTCCGAGTCGATCAGCTTGGCCGTTTCGCCAGAAACACTGGCGTGCTGGCTGCCGGCGCTGCGGCCGAGGAAAACCTCGCCCTCTTCTTCGGCATACATCAACGGGCCGAGCTTCTCGGACAGGCCCCACTTGGTGACCATGTTCCGGGCAATCTGGCTGGCACGCATGATGTCGTTCGAGGCACCGGTGGTAACACCGTCGAAGCCCAAGGTCATTTCTTCGGCGATACGGCCACCGTACAGCGAGCAGATCTGGCTGATCAGTGCACGCTTGGACAGGCTGTAACGGTCTTCCTCGGGCAGGAACATGGTCACACCCAGGGCGCGACCGCGCGGGATGATCGAGACCTTGTAAACCGGGTCATGCTCAGGCACCAGGCGACCAACGATGGCGTGACCGGCCTCGTGGTAAGCGGTGTTCTGTTTTTCCTTCTCGGACATGACCATGGTCTTGCGCTCGGCGCCCATCATGATCTTGTCTTTGGCCAGTTCGAACTCTTTCATCTCGACCAGGCGCTTGTTCGAGCGCGCAGCGAACAGCGAGGCTTCGTTGACCAGGTTGGCAAGGTCAGCACCGGAGAAGCCTGGAGTACCACGGGCAATGACTGCCGGGTTGACGTTCTCGCCGATCGGAACCTTGCGCATGTGTACTTTGAGGATCTGCTCACGACCACGGATGTCTGGCAGGCCGACCACCACCTGGCGGTCGAAGCGGCCAGGACGCAGCAGGGCCGGGTCCAGTACGTCCGGACGGTTGGTGGCAGCGATGACGATGATGCCATCGTTCATTTCAAAGCCGTCCATCTCGACCAGCAACTGGTTGAGGGTCTGCTCACGCTCGTCGTGACCGCCGCCCATACCGGCGCCACGATGGCGACCAACGGCGTCGATCTCGTCGATGAAGATAATGCACGGGGCGTGCTTTTTGGCCTGCTCGAACATGTCACGCACACGGCTGGCACCCACACCGACGAACATCTCGACGAAGTCCGAACCGGAAATGGTGAAGAAAGGCACCTTGGCTTCGCCAGCAATGGCCTTGGCCAGCAAGGTCTTACCGGTACCCGGCGGGCCAACCATCAGCACACCACGCGGGATGCGGCCACCCAAGCGCTGGAACTTGCCCGGGTCGCGCAGAAACTCGACCAGCTCGCCGACTTCTTCCTTGGCCTCGTCGCACCCTGCAACGTCAGCCAAAGTGGTCTTGACCTGGTCCTCGGACAGCAGGCGCGCCTTGCTCTTGCCGAAGCTCATCGGCCCGCCCTTGCCGCCAGCGCCGCCCTGCATCTGGCGCATGAAGAACATGAACACGGCAATGATCACCAGGATCGGGAAGCTCGCCACCAGCAGCTGAGTCCAGATGCTCTGCTGCTCAGGCTGCTTGCCTTCGACGACCACGTTATTGTCGACCAGGTCGCCGATCAGGCCGTTATCGGTAATGGCCGGGCGAACGGTCTTGAAGCTGTCGCCGTCGGCGCGCTTGCCGGTAATGATGTAGCCGTCGACGGTCACACGCTCGACCTTGCCATCCTTGACCTGCTGGATGAAGTCGGAGTAGTTGAGGGTCTGCGGCTCGTTAGGGCTGGAGAAGTTGTTCATCACTGTCACCAGGACAGCTGCGATGATCAACCACAGGATCAGATTCTTTGCCATGTCGTTCAATTCGCTACCCTCTGAGGCCGGCGCACGACGCAGCCGTGCCTCGCATGATATTCATCGCCCTAACTTACTACATTACCTACGCAACCGCAGGCACCGTCTGTAACCCTTTGTGAAATCTAGACTACACGAAGTTCGGACAATCCAGACGGGGCAGCCGATTGGAATTAACTATCGACCACCCCGCAGCAGGCCATTCAAGCGCCCTTGAAACCCTTACCCAACAGGTACTGTTCACGCGAGCGATCCCGCGAAGAGGACGGCTTGCGCATCTGCACCTTGTCGAACTTGGTGCGCACATCCTTCAGGTACATGTCAAAGCCTTCGCCCTGGAAAATCTTGATCAGAAAATCACCGCCGGGCTTGAGCACACGGGTTGCCAGGTCCAGGGCCAACTCACAGAGGAACATGGCGCGCGGCATGTCCACCTCAGGCGTACCACTCATATTGGGGGCCATGTCGGAAATCACAAGGTCTACGTGCGAATCACCGACCGCATCGAGGATCTGCTGCAAGACCTCATCCTGGGTGAAGTCGCCCTGAATAAAGGTAACGTCCGGGATCGAGTCCATTTCCAGGATGTCCGAAGCGATCAGACGGCCCTGGCCACCAATCAGACGACTGGTCACTTGCGACCAGCCACCCGGCGCCGCGCCCAGGTCGATCACGCTCATGCCTGGGCGGATCAGGCGGTCTTTCTCCTGGATCTCAAGCAGTTTGTAGCTCGCACGCGAGCGGTAGCCATCCTTCTGCGCCTGCTTAACAAAAGGGTCGTTAAAATGCTCTCGCAGCCAGTTAGCGCTGCTTTTGGAACGTTGTACCACGGGGCACCTCGATGATATGCGTCGTGTTTGACTGGGCGGAGCCACAGGCCCTCGGGTAAAATGCCCGTCAATTTTACAGAATCAGACGGAAAGGGTCAGATTATGCCGCTCAATAACGAGCAGAAGAAGCAATACAAATCCATTGGTCATGACCTGAAACCGGTCCTGATCGTTGCTGGCAACGGTTTGAATGAAGGCGTGATCGCCGAACTGGAGCGCGCACTGGTCGACCACGAGCTGATCAAGGTCGAAATTCGCTCGGAAGATCGCGAAGAGCGCGCCGAGACCATCGCAGAGCTGTGCAAGGCCGGCCGCGCCGAGCTGGTGCAGACCATCGGCAAGAAAGCGCTGATCTACCGCAAGAACCCACAGCCGAACAAACAGCTGTCCAACATCCACCGCTACAAGTAACGGTGGCGCCGATCAGTGGCGCGCTTGGCGCGCCCTGACCGGTACCGGTTGAGCCACCAGCACGATGCCGGAAAAACCCAGAACCAGAAAACAGAACATCTGCCAGCGCTCGCCGACCGAGATGCCATAGCGCAAGGTGTAGTACCCCACGCAGGCCGCAAAGCCGAGCAACAGCATCTGGCCACGAAATTGCCGCCACCAGGCCGCCAGGCCATCGACCCTCGCCAGTACTGCCAGCTGCGTCAGCAGCCCGAGCAACGCCACGCCAATCAACCAACGGTCAATCTGCCCGGCGATATCCTGTACCAGCAAAGGTGCCAGGCCACTGACCTTGAGCGCGGGCACCAGCCCAACATGGAACACCCAAAGGCCACCGACCCAGAAAACCTGGGCCAGTTGCCAGAGGATCCCCTCAAGGGATGGCGCCCGCAGGCGCCGGTCAGATGTGCTTGACTTCGACAATCTCGTACTCGACCGAGCCGCTTGGCGTCTTGACGACGACAGTATCACCTTCTTCCTTGCCGATGATGGCACGGGCGATCGGTGCGCCGCTCGAGAGCTTGCCTTGCTTCACGTCGGCTTCATCCTCACCAACGATCTGGTAGCTCACCTCTTCATCGGTTTCAGTGTTGGCCAGCACCACAGTGGTGCCGAAAATCACCTTGCCGGTGTGAGGGATAGTGGTCACATCGATCACTACCGAGTTCTGCAGACGGCCTTCGATGTCGCGGATACGCGCCTCGACCATGCCCTGCTCCTCACGGGCGGCATGGTATTCGGCATTTTCCTTGAGGTCGCCCAGTTCGCGTGCTTCGCCAATGGCCTGACTCAGGCGCGGGCGCTCGGTCTTGCTCAGGAACAGGTGTTCCTCTTCCAGGGCGCGAGCGCCCTGAACGGTCATCGGATACTTGGTAATGCTCATGCTTTAAGTCCTGCATGCAGATCCTGCAAGCGACGAACGGTCTTTTCAGGGCCGAATTTCAGCGCTTCGCAGATGGCTTCACCAGCCGCAATGGTCGTGGTGCAGTAGATCTTGTGCTGCAACGCATTGCGACGAATCGAATAGGAATCGGCAATCGACTGACGGCCTTCGGTGGTGTTGATGATCAACGACACTTCGTCGTTCTTGATCATGTCGACCACGTGCGGACGGCCTTCGGTCACCTTGTTCACGCGGCGCACTTTCAGGCCAGCCGCCTCGATGACCTTGGCGGTACCTGCAGTAGCGACCACTTCGAAGCCCAGGGCGATCAGGTCACGGGCAACTCCAGCCACTTGCGGCTTGTCGTCGTCACGTACGCTGATGAACGCGGTACCGCCCGTTGGCAGCACTTCGCTGGCACCCATCTGAGCCTTGGCGAACGCTTCACCGAAGCTGTCACCGACACCCATGACTTCACCGGTCGATTTCATCTCAGGGCCGAGGATCGGGTCAACCCCCGGGAACTTGGCGAACGGGAAGACGGCTTCCTTGACGCTGTAGAAGTTCGGGATGATTTCCTGGGTGAAGCCCAGCTCTTTCAGGGTTTTGCCAGCCATGACGCGGGCAGCGATCATCGCCAGGGAAGTGCCGATGCACTTGGACACGAACGGCACGGTACGCGAGGCGCGCGGGTTGACTTCGATCACGTAGATCTTGTCGCCCTGCAAGGCCAACTGCACGTTCATCAGGCCAACCACGCCCAGCTCCAGGGCCATCTTGCGTACCTGATCGCGAACCTGGTCCTGCACGTCCTTGCTCAGCGAGTAAGGCGGCAGCGAGCACGCCGAGTCACCGGAGTGAACGCCGGCCTGCTCGATGTGCTGCATGATCGCGCCGATCACCACGTCGGTGCCGTCGCAGACCGCATCCACGTCCATCTCGATGGCGCAGTTGAGGAAGTGGTCCAGCAGTACCGGGCTGTCGTTGGACACTTGCACGGCTTCACGCAGGTAGCGCTTGAGCTCGTCCAGTTCGTAGACGATCTCCATCGCACGGCCGCCCAGTACGTAGGAAGGGCGCACCACCAGCGGGTAACCGATACCGCCCGCGGCACGGATGGCTTCTTCTTCGCTGCGCACGGTAGCGTTTGGCGGCTGCAGCAGGTTCAGGCGCTGAACCATCTGCTGGAAGCGCTCACGGTCTTCGGCACGGTCGATGGCGTCCGGGCTGGTACCGATGATCGGTACGCCGGCCTCTTCCAGGGCGCGAGCCAGTTTCAGCGGGGTCTGGCCGCCGTAGTGGACGATGACGCCCTTGGGCTTCTCGACGCGGCAGACTTCCAGCACGTCTTCCAGGGTCAACGGCTCGAAGTACAGGCGGTCGGAGGTGTCGTAGTCGGTGGAGACGGTTTCCGGGTTGCAGTTGACCATGATGGTCTCGTAACCGTCTTCACGCAGTGCCAGTGCCGCGTGTACGCAGCAATAGTCGAACTCGATGCCTTGACCGATACGGTTAGGGCCGCCACCCAGGATCATGATCTTGTCGCGGGTCGACGGGTTGGCCTCGCACTCTTCCTCGTAGGTGGAGTACAGGTAGGCGGTGTCGGTGGCGAACTCGGCAGCGCAGGTGTCGACGCGCTTGTACACCGGGAACACTTCCAGCTTGTGGCGGTGACGGCGCAGGTTCTTGTCGGTGATGCCGAGCAGCTTGGCCAGACGCTGGTCCGAGAAGCCCTTGCGCTTGAGGCGCAGCATGTAGTCCTTGTCGATCGCCGACAGGGCCAGGGTCTTGACCTTCTCTTCTTCCTTGATCAGGTCTTCCATCTGAACCAGGAACCACATGTCGATGCCGGTCAGGGCGAAGATCTCTTCGCAGGTCATACCCGAACGCATGGCGTCAGCCACGTACCAGATGCGCTCGGCACCCGGCACGGTCAGCTCGCGCTTGAGGATGCCGGCGGCTTCCGGGCTGGCCAGGTCGACTTTAGGGTCAAGACCGCAAGCACCGACTTCCAGGCCGCGCAGGGCTTTCTGCAGGGATTCCTGGAAGGTACGGCCGATGGCCATGACTTCACCCACGGACTTCATCTGGGTGGTCAGGCGGGCGTCGGCTTTCGGGAATTTCTCGAAGGCGAAGCGTGGCAGCTTGGTGACGACGTAGTCGATCGACGGCTCGAAGGACGCCGGAGTACGGCCGCCAGTGATGTCGTTCTGCAGTTCGTCAAGGGTGTAACCAATGGCCAGCTTGGCGGCGATCTTGGCGATCGGGAAGCCAGTTGCCTTGGAAGCCAGCGCCGAGGAACGCGAAACACGCGGGTTCATCTCGATCACGACCATGCGGCCGGTGTTCGGGCAGATACCGAACTGCACGTTGGAACCGCCGGTTTCAACGCCAATTTCACGCAGCACCGCCAGCGAGGCGTTGCGCATGATCTGGTATTCCTTGTCGGTCAGGGTCTGCGCTGGAGCAACGGTGATCGAGTCACCGGTGTGCACGCCCATCGGGTCGAAGTTTTCGATCGAGCAGACGATGATGCAGTTGTCCTTTTTGTCGCGGACCACTTCCATCTCGTACTCTTTCCAGCCGATCAGCGATTCGTCGATCAGCAGCTCTTTGGTCGGCGACAGGTCCAGACCACGGGTGCAGATTTCTTCGAACTCTTCACGGTTGTAAGCGATACCACCACCTGTGCCACCCATGGTGAACGACGGGCGGATGATGCATGGGAAGCCAAGCTTCTCAAGGACCGCATTGGCCTCTTCCATGCTGTGGGCGATACCGGAGCGCGGGCACTCCAGGCCGATGTCCTTCATGGCCTTGTCGAAGCGCGAGCGGTCTTCGGCCTTGTCGATGGTGTCGGCGTTGGCACCGATCATCTCTACGCCGAACTTCTCCAGAACGCCGTGGCGCTCCAGGTCCAGGGCGCAGTTCAGTGCGGTCTGGCCACCCATGGTCGGCAAAACGGCGTCCGGGCGCTCTTTTTCGATGATCTTGGCCACTGACTGCCACTTGATCGGCTCGATGTAGGTGGCGTCGGCCATGGCCGGGTCGGTCATGATGGTGGCTGGGTTGGAGTTCACCAGGATGACGCGGAAACCTTCCTCACGCAGGGCTTTACAGGCCTGGGCGCCGGAGTAGTCGAATTCACAGGCCTGGCCGATCACGATCGGGCCAGCGCCGAGAATCAGGATGCTTTTGATGTCTGTACGTTTTGGCATGGTGGTCACTCAAATCCGGGGTCAGTCGGCAAGCCGCTTTGAACAATCTGGGTCAGGCGCTTCCGGGCGCGGCAGGTGCCGGCCCGGGGCCTTGAAGCAGGATGCTCAGCGGCGCTTGGCCATGGCATCGGTGAAACGATCGAACAGTGGCGCGACGTCGGTCGGGCCCGGGCTCGCTTCAGGGTGGCCCTGGAAGCTGAACGCGCTCTTGTCGGTACGCTCGATACCCTGCAGGGTGCCGTCGAACAGCGACTTGTGGATGGCGCGAACGTTACCCGGCAGGGTGGCTTCGTCTACGGCGAAACCGTGGTTCTGGCTGGTGATCATGACCACGCCGGTGTCCAGGTCCTGGACCGGGTGGTTGGCACCATGGTGGCCGTGGCCCATTTTCACGGTCTTGGCGCCAGAGGCCAGCGCCAGCAGCTGGTGGCCCAGGCAGATGCCGAACACCGGAATATCGGTGTCGAGGATCTCTTTGATCGCCTGGATCGCGTAGTCGCATGGCTCTGGATCACCAGGGCCGTTGGACAGGAACACACCATCAGGGTTGAGCGCGAGCACTTCGCTGGCCGGGGTCTGGGCAGGCACCACGGTCACGCGGCAGCCACGGGCGACCAGCATGCGCAGGATGTTCAGCTTGACGCCGTAGTCGAAGGCAACAACGTGGTACGGCAGCTCGGAAGCTTCCAGGGTCGGGTGGCTGTCGGTTTTCAGCTCCCACACGCTGGAGCGCCACTCGTAACGCTCCTTGGTGGAAACGACCTTGGCCAGGTCCATGCCCTTGAGGCCCGGGAAGGCGCGGGCAGCGGCGATGGCGGCTTCTTCGCTGATGTTGTCACCGGCGAGAATGCAGCCGTTCTGAGCGCCCTTTTCACGCAGAATACGGGTCAGGCGACGGGTGTCGATGCCGGCGATGGCAACGACATTGTTGGCCTTGAGGTAGTCAGGCAGCGACTGGGTGTTACGCCAGTTGCTGGCCAGCAGCGGCAGGTCACGGATGACCAGGCCGGCGGACCAGACACGGTTCGACTCGGCGTCTTCCGGAGTGGTACCGGTGTTGCCAATGTGCGGGTAGGTCAGAGTAACGATTTGCTGCGCGTAGGAAGGGTCTGTAAGGATTTCCTGGTAGCCGGTCATAGCGGTGTTGAACACCACCTCACCAACGGTCTGACCGTCGGCTCCGATGGCTTCACCGCGAAAAATACTGCCGTCGGCAAGGGCGAGTATGGCTGGCTTTGTCAAGAAGACCTCCCGTAAATCAAGCATGAAAGGGCGATCGCAGGTTGCAAAAAAGCGGAGTGACGTATGGACACGTCACCCCGCTTCTATGTGCTGAATTCAATTCGCTGCGCGCTTTTAGTGGACACACTAAAGCTGTAGCTTACAGAAAAGTGCTTTTTTGGTCTACCGTAAATGTGCCTCTAAAACACATGATTGCGACAGGCTGACCTTCTTGGGCAATGAACACGCGCGTAGGAGCGGCCTTGTGTCGCGAAAGGGCTGCGTAGCAGCCCTAGCTTTCTGCGGCGCTGCCGAGATCCCTGGGGCCGCTGCGCGACCCTTTCGCGACGCAAGGCCGCTCCTACAGGGATCACATGTACCCCGAGGGAACGGCTTAACGCAGCTCCAGCACATCCTGCATGTCGTACAAGCCCGCCTCACGCCCATCCAGCCACAGCGCGGCACGCACCGCACCCTTGGCGAAGGTCATGCGGCTGGAAGCCTTGTGGGTGATTTCCAGGCGCTCACCTTCAGCGGCGAACAGCACGGTGTGGTCACCGACCACATCGCCGGCACGCACAGTCGCAAAACCGATGGTCTGGCGATCACGCGCGCCCGTCTGGCCCTCACGACCATACACCGCCACTTCCTGCAGATCACGACCCAGGGCATTGGCAACCACCTCACCCATGCGCAGCGCAGTGCCTGACGGCGCATCGACCTTGTGCCGGTGATGCGCCTCGATGATCTCGATGTCGACATCATCGCCCAGCACCCGCGCCGCCATGTCCAGCAACTTCAGGCTGAGGTTGACGCCTACGCTGAAGTTGGCGGCGAAGACGATCGGGATGTCCTTACCCGCCTCGGCCAGCAGCTGCTTCTCCTCGCTGGTGAAACCGGTGGTGCCGATGATCATTGCCTTGCCATGTTTGCGGCAAAACGCCAGGTTCTTCAGGGTCACCGAAGGGTGAGTGAAGTCGATCAGCACATCGAAATCGTCGGCAACCTTGGCCAGGTCATCCGACAGCAGCACGCCGATACGACCGAGCGCCGCCAACTCACCGGCATCCGCCCCCACCAGCGAGCTGTCCGGGCGATCGATCGCCGCCGTCAGCCCAGCACCCTGGGTTTGCTGCACAGCTTCGATCAGGGTCTTGCCCATCCGCCCTGCCGCGCCCATCACTGCAATACGTCGCATAGCCTGTTCCTTGTCAGAGATCGCCGAAGAAGCGCTTCACGCCATCGAACCAGCCATTGGCCTTGGGCGAGTGGGAGCTGTCGCCTTCGAGCGAGTCGCGCAGCTCTTCGAGCAGTTCACGCTGGCGACGGCTGAGGTTGACCGGGGTCTCGACCGCAACGCGGCACAGCAGGTCACCTGCACCACCACCACGCACCGGTGCAACACCTTTGCCACGCAGGCGGAACTGCTTACCGGTTTGCGTGCCCTCAGGGATCTTCAGCTTCACACGACCATCGAGGGTCGGCACTTCCAGCTCGCCACCCAAAGCGGCATCGGTATAGCTGATAGGCACTTCGCAATACAGGTGCTTGCCGTCACGCTGGAAAATCTCGTGCTCACGCACGTTGATCACCACGTAAAGGTCGCCGGTCGGGCCACCATGAGTGCCTGCCTCTCCTTCGCCAGAGAGGCGGATGCGGTCGCCAGTGTCGACGCCGGCCGGCACTTTGACCGACAGGGTCTTGTATTCCTCGACACGGCCTTCACCGTGGCACGAACCGCAAGGGTCGGTGATGATCTTGCCCTGGCCATGGCAGCGCGGGCAGGTCTGCTGCACCGAGAAGAAGCCCTGCTGCATGCGCACCTGGCCGATACCGCCGCACGTCGGGCAGGTCGACGGGGTCGAACCCTTCTTCGCACCGCTGCCGTCACAAGGCTGGCAGTTGACCAGGGTCGGCACGCGAATACTGACCGTCGTGCCGCGAACGGCTTCTTCCAGGTTCAGCTCCAGGGTGTAGCGCAGGTCGCTGCCGCGCGCAGCGCCACCACGACCACCGCCACGCCCACCACCGAAGAAGTCACTGAACACATCGCCAAAGATGTCGGAGAAGTTGGCGCCACCAAAGCCTGCACCGCCGCCACCCATGCTCGGGTCGACACCGGCGTGACCATACTGGTCGAACGCGGCCCGCTTGCTCGCATCAGACAGCACTTCGTAGGCCTCGTTGGCCTCCTTGAACTTGTCTTCGGACTCTTTGTCGCCCGGGTTGCGGTCCGGGTGGTACTTCATCGCCAGGCGGCGATAAGCCTTTTTCAGGTCTGCTTCACTGGCGCCGCGCTCGACACCCAGGACCTCATAATAATCACGCTTGGACATAGGTCATTTGCACCTTGTTGGGCGTTCGGCATCCGCGCCGCGCCGTCAGCACCCGCCTGAAGACCCGATGCGGCCCAGACAAATGCTGTAAAAATTCTCGAATTCCAGATACGCCAACGCGGGAGCAAGCCCCCGCGCGGCGACATCCTACCAGCTCACCGCCAAACGACGGTGAGCTGGCCGACAACATGCAACGATTACTTCTTGTCGTCGCCTTTCACTTCTTCGAACTCGGCGTCAACCACGTCATCGTGCTTGGCTTCCGGTTCGGCCTGCTGCTGAGCGCCGCCCTGAGGCTGTTCGGCCGACTGCTCGGCGTACATCTTCTGCGCTACCGGCGCGGAGACCTTGGACAGCTCCTCGACCTTGGCATCGATGGCAGCCTTGTCGTCGCCTTTGACAGCGGCTTCCAGGGCAACCACGGCCGCTTCGATGGCAGTCTTCTCTTCGGCAGTGACCTTGTCACCGGCGTCAGCGACCATCTTGCGGGTCGAGTGAACCAGCGCGTCACCCTGGTTGCGGGCAGCGGCCAGCTCTTCGAACTTGCGGTCTTCCTCGGCATTGGCCTCGGCGTCACGCACCATTTTTTCGATCTCTTCGTCGGACAGACCGGAGTTGGCCTTGATCACGATCGACTGGGTCTTGCCGGTGGCCTTGTCTTTGGCGCCGACGTGCAGGATGCCGTTGGCGTCAATGTCGAAGGTCACTTCGATCTGCGGAACACCACGCGGTGCTGGCGGGATGTCAGCCAGGTCGAACTTGCCCAGCGACTTGTTCTGCGAAGCCTGCTTGCGCTCACCCTGCAGCACGTGAATGGTCACTGCGCCCTGGTTGTCGTCGGCAGTCGAGAACACCTGCGACTTCTTGGTCGGAATGGTGGTGTTCTTCTCGATCAGCGGGGTCATCACGCCGCCCATGGTTTCGATACCCAGGGTCAGCGGGCTGACGTCCAGCAGCAGTACGTCTTTCACGTCACCGGCCAGTACGGCACCCTGGATGGCAGCGCCCATGGCAACTGCTTCGTCCGGGTTGACGTCCTTGCGAGCTTCCTTGCCGAAGAAGTCGGCTACGGCCTTCTGAACCAGCGGCATACGGGTCTGGCCACCGACCAGGATCACGTCGTCGATCTTGCTGGCGTCGATGCCCGCGTCTTTCAGGGCGATGCGGCAAGGCTCGATGGTACGGTTGACCAGGTCTTCCACCAGCGACTCCAGCTTGGCGCGGGAGATCTTCACGTTCAGGTGCTTCGGACCGGTCGCATCTGCAGTGATGTACGGCAGGTTCACGTCGGTCGACTGAGCGGAGGACAGTTCGATCTTGGCCTTTTCCGCAGCTTCTTTCAGACGCTGCAGGGCCAGAGGGTCGTTCTTCAGGTCCATGCCCGACTCTTTCTTGAACTCGTCGACGAGGTAGTCGATCAGGCGCATGTCGAAGTCTTCGCCACCCAGGAAGGTGTCGCCGTTGGTGGCCAGTACTTCGAACTGGTGCTCACCGTCGACTTCGGCGATTTCGATGACCGATACGTCGAAGGTACCACCACCCAGGTCATAAACGATGACAGTGTGGTCGCCCTTCGCCTTGTCCATGCCATAGGCCAGCGCAGCAGCGGTCGGTTCGTTGATGATGCGTTTTACGTCCAGACCCGCGATGCGACCGGCGTCTTTGGTGGCCTGACGCTGGCTGTCGTTGAAGTAGGCCGGAACGGTGATGACCGCCTCGGTGACTGGCTCGCCGAGATAGTCTTCGGCGGTCTTCTTCATCTTTTTCAGAACTTCGGCGCTGATCTGTGGCGGCGCCATTTCCTTGCCGGAAGCCTCGACCCAGGCGTCACCGTTGTTAGCCTTGACGATCTTGTACGGCACCAGCTTGATGTCTTTCTGCACGACATCTTCTTCGAAGCGGCGGCCGATGAGGCGCTTCACTGCGAACAGTGTGTTGTGCGGGTTGGTGACGGCCTGGCGCTTGGCCGACTGGCCAACCAGGATTTCGCCATCATTGGCGTAGGCCACGATCGAAGGGGTGGTACGCGCACCTTCGGCGTTTTCGATGACCTTGACGTTACCGTTTTCCAGAATGGAGACGCACGAGTTGGTGGTCCCCAGGTCGATACCGATGATTTTGCCCATGTTTACTCTCCCGAAACTTGAATTTGGTAGCAGCGACTACTTTGGCCAACTGCGGTAATACTTGAAGGCTTGACACCTAGATGGGGATGCCCCGTCGGATTTCAAGCCTTTTCATCGATCGAAGGCTGCGGCGCGCTCGGCGCCTTGCTGACCACCACCATGGCAGGGCGCAGCAGGCGGCCATTGAGCAGGTAGCCCTTCTGGAACACGTTCAGCACGCTGTTAGGCTCTACCTCGGCGCTTTCCTGCATGGCCATGGCCTGATGGTGCTCGGCGTTGAACGGCTGGCCGTGCGGGTCGATGGCTTCGAGGTTGTAACGCTTGAGGGTGTCCTGGAACATCTTGAGGGTCAGTTCGACGCCTTCACGGATCTTCTTGACCTGCTCATCTTCAGCGCTGGAGTGCGCCAGAGCCAGCTCCAGGCTGTCGATCACCGGCAACAGGTCGCCGGCAAACTTTTCCAGGGCGAACTTGTGCGCCTTCTCGACATCCTGCTCGGCGCGGCGACGCACGTTCTGCAGATCGGCAACGGCACGCAGGGACTGATCCTTGGCGGCGGCCAGCTGCTCCTCGAGCTCTTGAACGCGGGCGCCGTTATCCACTGCACCAGCCTCTTCGGCGTTAAGGTCTTTCTCATTCAGCTGTTCGTCAGCCATGGGGTCTCTCCTCCGCAATCTCTGTAGTACGAGCAAAGCTCGCCGTGTCTGCCGGCTATATGGGGCCGGAAAAATCAGCTTCAAGGGGCAAAGCGGTTTTCAGGTCGACGATGGAAACTGCGAGCAGGCATTGGCAGGCTCGAAAAAAGTACTGTATAAATAACCAGACCTGACTTCTCGGGAGCCGCCCCATGCTGGTGCATCTGTCCATTCACAACTACGCCATCGTCGAACACCTCGACCTCGAACTCGCCCGCGGCATGTCCGTCATCACCGGCGAGACCGGCGCAGGCAAATCGATCATGCTCGACGCCCTCGGCCTGGCCCTTGGTGATCGCGCCGACAGCGGCGTGGTGCGCCCTGGCGCGGACAAGGCGGACATCCTGGCCACCTTCGATCTGGTGGATATCCCCGAAGCGCACACATGGCTGGCCGAGCGCGACCTGGACGACGGCGGCCCGTGCATCCTGCGCCGTGTCATCACTGCCGAAGGCCGCAGCCGCGGTTACATAAACGGCACGCCCTGCCCACTGGGTGACCTGAAGGCGCTCGGTGAACTACTGATCGACATCCACAGCCAGCACGAGCACCAGTCGCTGCTCAAGACCGACACCCACCGCCGCCTGCTCGACGAATATGCCGGCGCCATCGACCTGTCCCGCCAGGTCCAGCTCGCAGCCAAGCGCTGGAACCAGACCCGCCTGGAGCTCGAGCGCCTGGCCAACTCCGACGATGAGCAGCGCGCCCGCCACCAGTTGCTCAGCTATCAGCTGGAAGAGCTCGACAACCTTGGCCTCGGTGAGAACGAACTGGAGCAGCTGGAGCAGGAACACAAGAACCTGACCAACGCCGAAGCCCTGTTCGGCATCTGCCGCCAGGTCATCGACCAATGCAGCGAAAGCGACTCAGGCAATGTGCTCGGCGCCCTCACCTCCAGCCTCAATCGCCTGGGCGCCGCAGCCAACACCCCCAAGGCGCTGGGTGAAGCCGCCAACCTCATCGCCAGCGCACAGATCCAGATAGAAGAAGCCGTAGGCGAACTCAACCGCTTCCTCGACAACTTCGACGCCGACCCCATGCGCCTGCAGGCCCTGGAAGAGCGCCTCGACACCATCTACACCCTGGCACGCAAACACCGCGTGCACCCCACCGAACTGCCCCATCTGCAGCAGCAGTTGATGGAGGAGCTGGAAGGCCTGAATGCCAGCGACGAATCCATAGAGCGCCTGGGCGAAGAACTGTCCGCCTATGCCAAGCACTATCAGGAAAGGGCGATCGAGCTGAGCGCCCTGCGCCAGCAGGCAGCCCAACAGCTCGCCGTCGCGGTCGAACAGGAGATCCAGCGCCTGGGCATGCCTGGCGGGCGGTTCTGCATCGAACTCACACCCAACGAAAGCAGCGACCTGTCGCCACACGGCCTTGAGCAAATAGAGTTGCTGGTCAGCGCCAACCCCGGGCAGCCGCTCAAAGGTTTGGCCAAGGTGGCCTCGGGCGGCGAACTGTCACGGATCAGCTTGGCGATCCAGGTCATCACGGCGCAAACCTCACGCATCCCGACACTGGTCTTCGATGAGGTTGACGTGGGCATCGGTGGCCCGACGGCCGAGATCGTCGGCCAGCTATTGCGCCGCCTCGGTGAGCGCGGCCAAGTGCTGACCGTCACCCACCTGCCGCAGGTCGCGGCGCAGGGGCATCATCATTTGTTCGTGCACAAGGTGCGCAACAGCGACACCACGCACACTGCGGTGGCCAGCCTTGGCAAGCGCGAGCGGGTCGAGGAAGTGGCGCGGATGCTGGGTGGTATCGACCTGACCAAGGAATCGCTGGCGCATGCGCGCAAGATGGTGGTGTCCGGTAAGGCGTAATGCTGCCTACACTGGCGTCATCGCCGACAGCCGGCTCACGCAGCTACCCCTGCAGCAGAAAGCACAAAGGCGACCCCAGGGTCGCCTTTGCTCTTCATAACGACCGAAAACGTTACTTTTTCTTACGCACGTAGAGGACCAGATTGTGGTCCACCAACTCGTAGCCATGCTCGGCCACGATCTCTTTTTGGCGCCGCTCGATTTCGGCGTCCATGAATTCGATGACTTCACTGGTCTCCACGTTGACCATATGGTCGTGGTGACCGCCGTCCGCCAGCTCGAAAACTGCGTGACCGCCATCGAAGTTGTGCCGTACCACCAGCCCAGCAGCCTCGAACTGGGTGAGTACGCGATAAACGGTTGCCAGACCGACGTCCTCGCCAGCCTCCATCAGCGCCTTGTAGACATCCTCGGCGCTCATGTGACGTTGCTCGGTCGAGTCGAGCATCTGAAGGATCTTGACTCGAGGCAGTGTCACCTTGAGACCGGCTTTGCGCAATTCGCTATTTTCAACCATGGTCAGCTTTCTCGCCGATGCTGCTTCGCAGCTTCTCTTAATACGGGTATGATCGGGGTTTACGTTGTCCAGCCAAGATAGTGGAAGTCGCCCACCGATGCAAAACAACACCAAGCTCTTGCTAACCAGCCTCACCTTCGTGGGACTGCTCGCACTCGCCGGTTGCTCGTTTCCCGGGGTTTACAAAATCGACATCCAGCAGGGCAATGTCGTTACGCAAGACATGATAGACCAATTACGCCCCGGAATGACCCGCCGGCAAGTAAGGTTTATCATGGGCAACCCTCTGCTCCAGGATACTTTCAACACCAATCGTTGGGATTACCTGTACAGCCTGCAACCCGGTGGCGGCCAACGCCAGCAGGAGCGCATGAGCATATTCTTCAACGACAGCGACCAACTGGTCAGCCTGTCGGGCGACTTCATGCCAGGCGTGAGCCGCGACCAGGAAATCCTGGGCGGCAGCAGCGATACCACTGTCAGCCCGGCCACCCAGCCAGGCCAGCCAGCATCGCAGCCGGAAGAGGCGCCGGCCAAGCCAGGCTCGGTGGAGGAATCCATCCAGCGCGAGATCGACACCATCGAGACCACACCGGTGCCGACACCTGCCCCGCTGGATACCTCGCCGCAGTAAATGCAGGCGTAAAAAAGCCCGGATCAGTCCGGGCTTTTTTGTGCCTGATGACTTGGCAGCATCACGTATTGAGCTGTTTTGCACGCTGGCAGAACGCATCCACCAGCGTGTTGGCGGCCTGATTGAACAGCGGCCCCAAGGTTGCCCGGACAATCGGCCCGGCATAATCGAAGGACAGGTCCAGGCTGATCTTGCAGGCTTTTTCACCCAGCGCCTTGAATACCCACACGCCATGCAACTGGGTGAACGGCCCTTCCTCCAGGTTCATCTCGATGGACTGCCCGGGCACCAGCACATTGCGGGTCACGAACTGCTGGCTCATGCCACCTTTGGCCACCTCCAGCTTGGCGCGCATGTGCGTGTCACTGGCTTCGAGCACAGTCGAGGCCGAGCACCAAGGCAGGAACTGCGGGTAGCTGGCTACATCATTGACCAGGTCGTACAGCGCCTGGGCAGGGTACGGCAGCAGGGCGGAGCGTTGAATATGGGTAGTCATCCAGGCGTCACTTCCAAGGCTGGGTGGCGGGCTTCGCAGCGTGCCAAAAACAGGTTCTGTGCGTAAGACAGGGCCTGTATTGTCCGGTATTCATTGCGGTGGCTCAAGCGCACCTAAATCCCGTAGCCGACCACGCGGTGACTTGCCTATAATGCCGCCCCTATGGCTAAACAAAAGAAACATCCGACCGGGACCATCGCGCAAAACAAAAAGGCGCGACACGATTACTTCATCGAGCACAAGTTCGAGGCCGGGCTGGTCCTGTCCGGTTGGGAAGTAAAAAGCCTGCGGGCCGGCAAGGCGCACCTGACCGACAGCTACGTGCTGCTCAAGGATGGCGAAGCCTGGCTGTTCGGCAGCCACATCACCCCGCTGACCACTGCCAGCACCCACGTCATCGCCGACCCTATCCGCTCGCGCAAGCTGCTGCTGAACAAGCGCGAGCTGGAGCGTGTGGAAGCTGCGGTGGCGCAGAAGGGCTACACCTGTGTGGCCCTGGCGCTGTACTGGAGCAAGCACCTGATCAAGTGCGAGATTGCACTTGGCAAGGGCAAGAAGGAATTCGACAAGCGCGACACCGTGCGCGAACGCGATTCCAACCGCGAGCTGCAGCGTGCGGTGCGGAACAAGGGCAAGGAAGACTAATTCCCGCCCTTGCGCGATCGCCGTAGGAGCGGCCTTGCCGGGGCGCCGGACCGGTCGGAAAGGACTGCACAGCAGTCCCTGGATGTCCGCGGCGCCGCTGATATCCTGGGGCCGCTTTGCGGCCCTTTCGCGACGCAAGGCCGCTCCTACAGGGCGCGCATTCAGCAGCAACCGATCAGCGCCCGCTGCGCCGCTCTGCCCGCGCTACGCGCTGGGCTTCGTTCTGCGCCTCTTCCAGCACCTCCTGCACATACAGAATGTGCCGGCTGGACACCTCCCGCGCATCATCCGCCCTGCCCTCGACAATCGCCTGGTACAACTCACGGTGCTGGCTGATCAGCATGTCCCGCGTCTCGGTACGCTGCTGGTACATGCCCCCGATGTTGGTCACCACGTTGCGCTTTAGCAGGTCGAACAGCCCGCGAATGGTATGCAGCAGCACCGCATTGTGGCTGGCTTCGGCAATCGCCAGGTGGAATCGCGCATCCGCCGCGCCCTCCTCTGCACGCGTGACCTGGTCAGCCCGCGCATAACAGTCCTGCAGGGTGTCGAATGCAGCCTTGAGGCGCGCCCGATCTGGCTCGGTGGCGCGCTGGGCAGCGTAGTAGGCGCATGACGCCTCCAGGGTGTGACGGAACTCCAGCAAATCGCGCTGCGCCTCGGCGCTGTGCTCCAGCAGTTGCAGCAATGGGTCACTGAAGGTTGAGCCGAGCGATTCGGCCACATAGTTACCGCCACCCTGCCGGCTGACCAACAGCCCCTTGGCCACCAGCTTCTGGATCGCCTCGCGCAGTGAGGGGCGCGACACACCGAACTGCTCGGCCAGGGCACGCTCGGCCGGCAGCCGTTGGCCTGAGGTCAACGTGCCTTCGAGAATCATCCCTTCCAACCGATCGACGATGTCGTCGGACAGGCGCCGCTGGCGGACCTGATCAAAAACCATCACATGCTCTCCACAAACCCCCGGCAAAGTTCAGGGGGCGTCTATTCTCGCCGATCCACGCCACGCCGACACCCACCAGCCGACGTTTTTCCCATGCCATCAGCCGCCCGCTCATCGGCACACGACCAAAGTTTTGCACGGGACAAATTGACACACCCATGACAGCGCTTTTAACCTAGCGTCCAGCCATTGTAAATTGGTCTTACCAATTATCCAATGCCAGTGCCTGACCAACAACAATTAGGGGCTACCCCATATGCAAACCTGGCAACAACTCTATTCCCCGCTTGGTAGTCTTGGCCTGTCCGCACTGGCGGCGGTCATACCCATCGTGTTCTTCTTCCTGGCCCTCGCCGTGTTCCGCCTCAAAGGCCACGTCGCCGGCAGCATTACCCTTGGATTATCGATGCTGGTGGCGATCTTCGCCTTCCAGATGCCGGTCGACATGGCCCTTGCTGCCGCGGGCTATGGCTTCCTCTACGGCCTCTGGCCAATCGCCTGGATCATCGTAGCCGCGGTGTTCCTGTACAAACTCACGGTCAAGAGCGGCCAGTTCGAGGTGATCCGCAGCTCGGTACTGTCGATCACCGACGACCAGCGCCTGCAGGTGCTGCTGATCGGCTTCTGCTTCGGTGCCTTCCTCGAAGGCGCGGCCGGCTTCGGCGCACCAGTGGCAATCACTGCCGCGCTGCTGGTGGGCCTGGGCTTCAACCCGCTGTACGCTGCCGGCCTGTGCCTGATAGCCAACACCGCCCCCGTGGCGTTCGGCGCCCTGGGCATCCCGATCATCGTCGCCGGCCAGGTCACGGGCATCGACGCCTTCCACATCGGCGCCATGACCGGCCGCCAGCTGCCTCTGCTGTCGTTGTTCGTGCCGTTCTGGCTGGTATTCATGATGGACGGCCTGCGCGGCGTCAAAGAAACCTGGCCTGCAGCCCTGGTGGCCGGTCTGAGCTTCGCCGTTACCCAGTACTTCACCTCCAACTTCATCGGCCCGGAACTGCCGGACATCACCTCGGCCCTGGCCAGCCTTGTCGCCCTGACCCTGTTCCTGAAGGTCTGGCAGCCCAAGCGCTCGTTCGCCGAAGCCAAAGGTAGCGTCGGTGCCGCCGTGGTCAGCAGCGGCGGCAGCCAGCCAAGCCCTTACAGCTTCGGTGAAATCTTCAAGGCCTGGTCGCCGTTCCTGATCCTCACCGTACTGGTCACCATCTGGACCCTGAAACCGTTCAAGGCGGCATTCGCCCCGGGCGGTGCGATGTACAACTTCGTGTTCAACTTCGCCATCCCGCACCTCGACCAACTGGTGATCAAGACCGCGCCGATCGTCGCCGCGCCGACCGCCATGCCAGCGGTGTTCAAGCTCGACCCGATCTCCGCCACCGGTACGGCGATCTTCCTGTCCGCGCTGATCTCCATGGCCGTATTGAAGATCAACTTCAAAACTGGTCTTACCACTTTCAAGGAAACCTTCTGGGAACTGCGCTGGCCGATCCTGTCGATCGGTATGGTTCTAGCTTTCGCCTTCGTCACCAACTATTCGGGCATGTCTTCGACCATGGCCCTGGTACTGGCCGGCACCGGCGCCGCGTTCCCGTTCTTCTCGCCGTTCCTGGGCTGGCTGGGTGTGTTCCTCACAGGCTCCGACACCTCGTCCAATGCCCTGTTCGGTTCGCTGCAGGCCACCACCGCCCACCAGATCGGGGTCAGCGACACCCTGCTGGTAGCGGCCAACACCAGCGGCGGCGTGACCGGCAAGATGATCTCGCCGCAGTCGATCGCCGTGGCCTGCGCAGCCACCGGCCTGGTCGGCAAGGAGTCCGACCTGTTCCGCTTCACCGTCAAGCACAGCCTGTTCTTCGCCACCATCGTCGGCCTGATCACCTTGGTTCAGGCCTACTGGCTGACCGGCATGCTGGTCCATCACTAAAGTGAAAGGGGCCGGGCGCCACCGAGCGCCCGGCATCTCCTTCAACCCACGCTGCGAGAATCCATGATCATTTCCGCCTCCACCGACTATCGCGCCGCGGCCCAACGCAAGCTGCCCCCTTTCCTCTTCCACTATGCCGACGGCGGCGCGTACGCAGAGCACACCCTGCGCCACAACGTCTCGGACCTGGCCGGCATTGCCCTGCGCCAGCGGGTGCTGAAGAACATGTCCGAGCTGAGCCTGGAAACCCGGCTGTTCGACGAAACCTTGAGCATGCCCGTGGCCCTGGCCCCGGTCGGCCTCACCGGTATGTATGCCCGCCGCGGCGAAGTGCAGGCAGCACGTGCGGCAGCCGCCCATGGCATCCCCTTCACCATGTCTACCGTGTCGGTCTGCCCGATCGAAGAAGTGGCGCCAGCCATCGACCGGCCGATGTGGTTCCAGTTGTATGTGCTCAAAGACCGCGGTTTCATGCGCAACGCGCTGGAGCGGGCCAAGGCCGCCGGGGTCAAAACCCTGGTGTTCACCGTCGACATGCCGGTGCCAGGTGCCCGTTACCGTGATGCCCACTCCGGCATGAGCGGTGCCAACGGGCCAATGCGCCGCGTGTTGCAGGCCATGACCCACCCCGAATGGGCCTGGGACGTTGGCGTGATGGGCCGCCCGCACGACCTGGGCAACATTTCCAAATACCGCGGCAACCCCACCGGCCTTGCCGACTACATCGGCTGGCTGGGTAGCAACTTCGACCCGTCGATTTCGTGGAAGGACCTGGAATGGATCCGCGAGTTCTGGGACGGCCCGATGATCATCAAAGGCATCCTCGACGCCGACGACGCACGTGACGCGGTCAAGTTCGGTGCCGACGGCATCGTCGTCTCCAACCACGGCGGCCGCCAGCTCGACGGCGTGCTGTCCAGCGCCCGTGCGTTGCCGGCGATCGCCGACGCAGTGAAAGGCGACCTGAAAATCCTCGCCGACTCCGGCATCCGCAGCGGCCTCGATGTAGTGCGCATGATCGCCCTGGGCGCAGACACCGTGCTCATCGGTCGCGCCTTCCTCTGGGCCCTAGCCGTGCATGGCCAGGCCGGGGTGAAGAACCTGCTCGAACTGTTCGAAAAGGAAATGCGCGTAGCCATGGTGCTCACGGGCGCCAAGGCGATCAGCGAGATCAGCCGCGACTCGCTGGTACGCGAACTGGGCGCTTGAGCGCCTGCAAAAACACCGCCTGTATGACCGGGCATGCGGCGCGCCAGACGCCGTGGCCCGGTGAGGAGATAGCATGAGCCTGCCCGCCGCATTCCTGCGTGATGCCGAGCGCCTGATACCCGCCGATCGCCGTTTCGACGACGCCACGTCCACCCTGGCCTTTGGCACCGACGCCAGTTTCTACCGGCTGATCCCCAAGCTGGTCGTGCGCGTGGAGTCGGAAGACGAAGTGGTCGGGCTGCTGCAACTGGCCCAGCGCGAACGCGTGCCGGTGACCTTCCGCGCCGCGGGCACCAGCCTGTCCGGCCAGGCTATCAGTGACTCAGTGCTGATCGTGCTCGGCGATAACTGGGGCAACAAGGAGATCCGTGGCCAGGGCGAACAGATCCGCCTGCAACCCGGGGTTATCGGTGCCCAGGCCAACGCCTGGCTGGCCCCTTACGGGCGCAAGATCGGCCCGGACCCGGCCTCGATCAATGCCTGCAAGATCGGCGGCATCGTTGCCAACAACGCCAGCGGCATGTGCTGCGGCACCGCACAGAACACCTACCACACCCTGGCCGGCCTGCGCCTGGTGCTGGCTGACGGCACGCGCCTGGACAGCGAAGACCCGGGCAGCGTTGCCGCCTTTGAAAGCAGCCACGCCGACCTGCTCGAAGCGCTGGCCCGGCTTGGCCGCGAAACCCGCGCCAACACCGCACTGGCAGAGCGCATCCGGCACAAGTACCGGCTGAAGAACACCACCGGCTTGTCGCTCAACGCCCTGGTGGATTACGACAAGCCCCTGGATATCCTCCAGCATTTGCTGGTTGGGTCTGAAGGTACGCTGGGCTTCATCAGCGCCGTCACCTACAACACCGTGCCCGATCACCCGCACAAGGCCAGCGCGCTGCTGGTGTTCCCCAGCGTGGAAAGCTGCTGCCGCGCGGTGACCGTGCTCAAGCGCCAGCCGGTGTCCGCCGTGGAGCTGCTCGACCGCCGCAGCCTGCGTTCGGTGCAAAACATGCCGGGCATGCCGCTGTGGGTAAAAGGCCTGTCGGGCAATGCCTGCGCGCTGCTGATCGAGTCCCGGGCTGCCAGCCAGAGCCTGCTGCACGAACAACTACAACAGGTCATGGCCTCTATCGCCGAATACCCGCTGGAACAGAAAGTCGACTTCAGCGAAGACCCGGCGGTGTACAACCAGCTGTGGAAGATCCGCAAGGACACCTTCCCCGCCGTCGGCGCCGTGCGCCAGACCGGCACCACGGTGATCATCGAAGACGTCACCTTCCCCGTCGAGCAACTGGCCGAAGGCGTCAATCGCCTGATCCAGCTGTTCGACAAGCACCACTACGACGAAGCGATCATTTTCGGCCATGCGCTGGAGGGCAACCTGCACTTTGTCTTCACCCAGGGTTTCAACAGCGCGCAAGAAGTCGCGCGCTACCAGGCTTTCATGGATGACGTGGCGCAACTGGTGGCCGTGGAGTTCGGCGGCTCGCTCAAGGCCGAGCACGGCACCGGCCGCAACATGGCGCCGTTCGTGGAGCTGGAATGGGGGCATGACGCCTATCAGCTGATGTGGACGCTCAAGCGCCTGCTCGACCCCAACGGCATCCTCAACCCCGACGTGGTGTTGAGCGAAGACCCGGACATTCACCTGAAAAACCTCAAGCCGCTGCCTGCCGCCGACGAGATCGTCGACAAATGCATCGAGTGCGGCTTCTGCGAGCCGGTCTGCCCCTCCAAAGGCCTGACCCTCAGCCCACGCCAGCGCATCGTCATGTGGCGTGACATTCAGGCGAAAAAACGCGCCGGCATCGATACCCGCGCACTGCTGCAGACTTACCAGTACCAAGGCATCGACACCTGCGCCGCCACCGGCCTGTGCGCCCAGCGCTGCCCGGTGGGCATCAATACCGGCGAGCTGGTGAAGAAGTTGCGCAGCCAGGCCGCCGAGCATGCAAAGACCGCCGACTGGCTGGCCGAGCACTTCTCTACTGCACTGGGCGGCGCCCGCCTGACCCTGACCGCCGCCAACACCGCCCGCAAGCTGCTCGGCGCCCCGCGCCTGGGCCGCCTGAGTGCGTCGTTGAGCAAGGCCAGCAACGGCCGCCTGCCGCAATGGTCCCCCGCCATGCCGCAGCCGTTGCGCAGCATCGATTTCGGCCCAGCGAGCAACGATGCCCGGCCACGGGTGGTGTACCTGGCGGCTTGCGTGTCACGGGTGATGGGCCCGGCCTATGCCGACCGCGAGCAAAGCTCACTAATGGACAAGACCCGCGCCCTGCTGGAAAAGGCCGGTTACCAGGTGGTGTTCCCCGGCAACGCCGACAGCCTGTGCTGCGGGCAGCCGTTCGCGTCCAAAGGCTACCCCGAGCAAGCGGAGCACAAGCGCCAGGAGCTGATCAACGCGCTGCTGCACGCAAGCCGCGGCGGCCTCGACCCCATCTACTGCGACACCAGCCCCTGCACCCTGCGCCTGGTGCAGGACCTGGGCGACACCCGCC
The DNA here is from genome assembly GCF_016406145.1 of Pseudomonas putida. Lineage (NCBI taxonomy): Bacteria > Pseudomonadati > Pseudomonadota > Gammaproteobacteria > Pseudomonadales > Pseudomonadaceae > Pseudomonas > Pseudomonas putida. The sequence goes on along the minus strand of NZ_CP066306.1, from coordinate 763,713 downwards.
TGGACCTGTACGACCCGGTGCGCTTCATCCGCACCCACCTGCTGGACAAGCTGGAGTTCACCCCACAAAACGAACCGGTGGCGGTGCACGTGACCTGCAGCACCCAGCACCTGGGTGAAAGCCAGGCGCTGATCGACCTGGCGCGGCGCTGCAGCACGCAAGTGGTGATCCCGGAAGGGATTCACTGTTGCGGGTTTGCCGGTGACAAGGGCTTTACCACACCAGAGCTAAATGCCCACTCACTGCGCAGCCTGAAGGACGCAGTGCAGTATTGCAGTGAAGGGATTTCCACCAGCCGGACCTGTGAGATCGGGTTGTCCAGCCACAGCGGAATCGATTACCACGGGCTGGTCTACCTGGTGGATCGCGTCACCCGCCCACGCACCCTCTGATCTGCCCGGTGATTCGCCGGCAAGCGCTGCCCCCGGTGGTAGCAACTGTCTTGCTCAACCTCTAAAAGCTGGCGCGATCCCTGTGGGAGCCGGCTTGCCGGCGATGGGCTGCAAAGCGGCCCCAGATGCTCGCTGGTCCCGTCGAGCGCGCTCGGGCTATTACAGCTCCGCTATGGGGCTGCTGCGCAGCCCATCGCCGGCAAGCCGGCTCCCACCGCGACCGCGCAGTTCTTCAGGCCTGCGCTTTACCTGTGTAAGCAACCGTCTTGCCCAATTTCTAAAAGCCGGCGCAATCCATGTGGGAGCCGGCTTGCCGGCGATCGGGGCGCAGCCCTCGCCTACCCCCTCCACCCGTAAGACATTTCCTAACCTGCAACCAAATGCTTCTGGATTAAATGCTTTGGGATTTATCCTACGACCGCCGCTGCCGTTTCGCTGTTGTTGCTCACAACCATCAGGGCTAACTTCCCTGGGTCGTCATCTTTGACGATTTGGGTGTGAGAGCCCGCAAACTTCGGCAGTACTGCTATGGCAGCCGCAACGCGGGCAGGCTTCGGCCTGGCTGGCTTATGCCGATCTTTGCCGGTCTCTCACCCCGCGTTCGGCTGCCACCTTATTCTGTGAGAGGAAGACGAAGGGCAGCTCAAATCCAGCCACGATCGGATCTGCACCATGAAGAAAATCGTACCCGACCCACCCCGCTCCAAACTCCTCACCAACCCGTACTTCTCCATCCACACCGACATGCCCCCTCCAGACGCCCTGGCCCACGCCAGCGAACTGCTGCGCGGCGTCGCCGAAACCATCGACGAACACTGCCGCACCCACGCCGGCGAACCGGGCCTGAGCATGCTCAGCAACGCCGAGCACGCCTGCGAAACATCCAGAGCCCTGATCGAGCATGCCTTGACTGGCCTCTACAACGCGCAAAGGCAGAGGTGATTCAATGAACGACGCATTGAAAAACGTCACCACCGCCGGCAGGGAAACCTTCGACCTATTTCGCCTGCAACCGGGCGTGCCTTTCGAGCACGCCTTCAGCCAGCTGTCAGTACTGCTCGGCTGCATCCGCCACCTCACCACCGAAGCCGAAATGGAAAACGACCGCAAAGCCGGCAGCGCGGCGCGCATCCTGAGCGAGATGGCCAAGGCACTGATCGACGACATCGAGCTTGGGCTGAACAAATCCCACTGATGCCACCCGGGCCGCTCTGCGGCCCAATTGCCGGCGATCGAGGGCACAGCCCTCACCTAAGCCCTCCACCCGTAAGACATTTCCTAACCTGCAACCAAATGCTTCTGGATTAAATGCTTTGGGATTTATCCTACGACCGCCGCTGCCGTTTCGCTGTTGTTGCTCACAACCATCAGGGCTAACTTCCCTGGGTCGTTTTCGAACGACAGGGTGTGAGAACCCCGTAAACATGACAGCAGCCTCGTAATGGCGGCCCTGCGTGGGCAGACCTCGGTCTGGCCGGATTTCCCATGTTTACCGGTTTCTCACCCCACGCATGGCTGCCACCCAATCCCGTGAGAAAGGATCGCGTAGGCAGCTCCTGTTGAGTAATCAAACTGGGATCTGCACCATGAAGAAAATCGTACCCGACCCACCCCGCTCCAAACTTCTCACCAACCCGTACTTCTCCATCCACACCGACATGCCCCCTCCAGATGCCCTGGCCCACGCCAGCGCACTGCTGCGCGGCGTCGCCGAAACCATCGACGAACACTGCCGCACCCACGCCGGCGAGCCGGGCCTGAGCATGCTCAGCAACGCCGAGCATGCCTGCGAGACGTCCAGAGCCCTGATCGAGCATGCCTTGACTGGCCTCTACAACGCGCAAAGGCAGAGGTGATTCAATGAATGACGCGTTGAAAAACGTCACTACAGCCGGCAGGGAAACCTTCGACCTGTTTCGCCTGCAACCGGGCGTGCCTTTCGAGCACGCCTTCAGCCAGCTATCAGTACTGCTCGGTTGCATCCGCCACCTCACCACCGAAGCCGAAATGGAAAACGACCGCAAGGCCGGTAGCGCGGCGCGCATCCTGAGCGAGATGGCCAAGGCGCTGATCGACGACATCGAGCTTGGGCTGAACAAATCCCACTGATGCCACCCGGGCCGCGCTGCGGCCCACTCAGCGGCAACACCCCGCCGCACACCATCATGTCGCCAAGCCAGCACCGCGATTGAACCCTCGGCAAACCCCAACAGTCCACCCTTACAGGCCCACCTTCCAGAGGCCTTCAAGGAGACACCCATGAAAGGTACCGCGCTTTCGGCCCTCTTCGCGGCCGCTACCCTCCTGGCTTCACCGGTGTTCGCTGCTGACGACCTGTGCACTATCAACCTGCAGAAGATCGACGACCAGATGGCCACCGCCGGCGCCACCTCCGAAGGCCTGGACAAGGCCATCACCGAACACGTCGACAAGGCCAAGGCCGCGCAGGCGTCGGGCGACACCAAAGAATGCATTGCCATCTCCGCCAAAGTGCTCGAACGCCTGGAAAAAACCGACAAGGGCAGCGGCTCGTCCGGTGGCAGCGGTAGCTAAGCTTTGAGCGGGCGGCAAGAAGCGGCTGTCGACGCCGCCCGCGCAAAGGCGTATACTCAGCAGCACGTGCCGAAAGGTACGTCAGCTAGAGCTGAGTGTGGGGCCGATTAGGATTCGACGCCGGTAGCGAAACTCTAGGTGCATGCCGAGTTGGTAACAGAACTCGTAAATCCACTGTTGCAACTTTCTATAGTTGCCAATGACGAAAACTACGAGGGTTACGCTCTCGCTGCGTAAGCAGCTGAGCCCGCTCTCCTGGTAGCTTCGGCTCCAGCAATCATCAGGGGATGCCTGTAAACCCGAAATGATTGTCATACAGAACAGGATCGTCGTGTAGCACGTTGGGGGCAAAGCGACTAAAACTTACCCAACTCGTCCAAAGCACCCTGCCCGTCGGGCGGCTGCGGATTAACTCAATAGACACGGCTAAGCATGTAGTACCGACAGCGGAGTACTGGCGGACGGGGGTTCAAATCCCCCCGGCTCCACCAAATCCTAAAGAAGAAGACGCCCTCGGGCGTCTTTTTTTGTGCCTGCAACCTGCCAATTCGCAACACGCTGTCACGGTCATAATCAGATTTAACCCCTTTCCTGTAGGGCATTTCCCAAAGATACTCCCAGCCATTGTGGTGTTTCAGGCGAGGCACTAGTGTCGGCTTGTCGTTGCCAGGCAACGATCGGCTTTGACAGGCCGTCCTGAACTAACCACATGGCTTTGCCGTTTTGGCAGCTGTGCATGGGGCACCTCGCGTGCGCCGGTTTTGGTCTGTTCACCGGTCTGTCAACCCATGTACAGCTGCCGCCTTTCTGTTTGACAGCAGAGGGTGGTGGCCTCAACTTGAACAGGCCTAAAACATGCTGAAAATAGTCCCCGATCCACCCCACCTACTCCACTCCCTGGAAGACACGCTGATGATGGCCGCTGACTACGCCCTGTGCGCCGAAGTCGTCGCCCAGCAGGCAATGCTGATGCAGCCCAAGTCACCTGTGTCGTTGTTGATCATGACCTCAATGCACGAGCTCGAGACGCTACGCAAATTGCTCGAAGCGGCGCTGATCCAGATCCAGAAACCCGCCGATCCGCAAACGCTGCACTGACCCGCATCATGATCTGCCTGGCCTGACTCTCCTGCACAGCGATGAACTTGTAGGAGTCCGGCTTGCCGGCGATAGCGCCAGGCCAGGCGACTACGACTTCAGGGAGATCAAACAGTGACCACCGAAGAAACCAAATTCACCGTCGGCAAAACCACCTTCTTCCAAGGCGAAAACCAGACCCACGCCCTTTTCCGCATCGAAGCCGGCATCCCATGCCAGGCCGCCCGCGAGCAGGCCTCTGAACTGATGGGCTATGCCCGCGACCTGAGCATCGACGGGCTGATGGAAGACAAACCGCAGTTGCTCTGGGCCTCGCACTACCTTTGCGCCCTGGCCAAGGCACTGCTGGATGATGCCGAATTGGGGATGATGAAAACTTGAGCGCTACTCTATGCAGGCCAAGCGTGCTCCCGTCGTAGAAGCTAGCTTGGCCAAGTTGCTCCCCGTGTTTTCCACTGCCCCTATCGGGCCAATACAAGCGATGCCATTGGCGGTGCCCAGGTACCAAAGTCTTCAACACCCATCACACTCGATGCGGTGGTTCTTCCAAGGGCGATCAGCATCCGACAGCTTCCTCGGTGTTGGGTGCTCTCTAACCTCATGGCCATCGTGCGCCAGCTACCCATTACCTAGCTGCCCTGCAGCAACCTATCCGCTTGGCCGAATCTTGCGCCAACCTGTGCCCGTCTCTTTCTCTGGACAGAGACGGGCACTTCAAACACTGCAGGTCTTATCGCATATGGCTTTGCGGTAATCCCACTCGTGACAATCGGCGTGACAAACGCCGATATCACCAGCAACAGCGCTGTAGATGATGGTGCCGCAGCCCACGGGATGGACTGCACCTGACTGACAGTCAGGCATGCCCCGGTCATCGCAGTGCTGCTTCCACCCGGCTCAGGATCTCGCGGCGCTGGTCTCGTCAGCCAGTGCTGCCTCCACCCGCCCACCGGTAACGGTGCTCAGGAGGCCAGATCATGAGATGCCCTTGCTCCCGGTCGTAAGGAGCCGCCAGTCCCGCGTAGAGGACATTCCCCACAGGTCGCAGGGGCCTTGATCCCTGATAACACTCAGCATTCTTGGCGGGATGACGTGGGGCCAGGATCGGAGATCGGATGATGAGGTGACTGACATGGCATTGGTGGGTAGACGCGATGGCCGCAATTTCGGTTACGGCAGACAATTGAGCTACGCAGGGCCGCAGGCGTTGAAAGACATGTTCGGCGGCGGCCACCACGGCACGGTCAAGGCGCACTGTGATCGTTGGCAGGCATTCGTGAAGTGGTGCCGCTCTGAACAGGGGCCGGGTATCAATGATGCGCGGAAGATTGATCGCAAAGTGTTGGTCGACTACGCGGCGTATCTGCGTGACGTGATTAGGCGCGGTGACCTCGCCGTCAGCACCGCACAAAACCGGCTATCCACCGTTAACAGGACCATGGCGGCGCTTCGCGGTGATCAGTATGTGAAATTGCCCAGTCCGAGCAAGGCATTGGGTATGCAGCGCACAGGGGTTCGACAATCGGTGCCACAAGGCCAACACCGTGATCAGGTTAAAGAGATCATCAATGCGCTTTGCCGCCATCGTCAGCTACGAGCCGCTGCGATCGTTTTGATGGCACGAGCCACTGGCATGCGTTTACGTGAAGCCATCTTGGCTGACCTGTCACGGCTAAGCCGTGAGGCTAACCACCTAGGCAGGATTAACATTCAGGACGGCACCAAGGGCGGCCGCGCCGGCGCCTCAGCACCACGTTGGATTTCGCTGGATAAGCATGCTCTGGGCGCGCTTAGATTTGCAGAGCGGGTGTCGCCTGCGGGCAGTCGCAACCTGATTGCGCCACAAGAAAGCTACTTTGACGTTCTGCAGGACATCGTCCGCCCGGCACGGGACATCCTGCAAACACACAACCTCAAAGGTTTCCATGAGTTACGAGCGGCCTACGCATGTGAGCGCTATGAGCAAATAACCCAACACCGCGCGCCTATCAACGGTGGCCACTTTTGCCAGGTAGGTAGGAAGCTTGATCGTGAGGCCCGGAGGCAGATCAGCTATGAGCTGGGGCACGGTCGGATTGATGTTGTAGCTGCTTACATTGGAGGGTGCGCATGAGTAGGCCATTCGATATGGAGTTGTTCCTAGCTGCTGTGTTGAGCGGCTCGCACGCAACCCGGCAACGTCATGTACGCCAGGCGAAAATCATCCAGGCTGAAATTGCAGAGCGCTGGCAACGAGAAACGCCTAGGGCTTGGCAGAGAAAGCACGTAGTTTGGTTCCTCAAACATCGAATTAGCCAGCACAGTGAGGCAACCCGGTATTACTACGGACTGACGATCCGGCTCCTTGCTCGATGTCTAAAGAAGTCATGGGCTTTCAATCCATGAAAGAGAATTGGTCCCCCAAATTGGCACCTAAAGCAATCAACCCAGAACAGACACCTAGCCCATAGGCAGATGCGCACCAGAAGGTGATCTCAATTGGGCAAAAGCGGACCCGGTTCGTTATCTATGCACTATTAGGATGAACCGAAAGCAATAAATTGATAACTTTCTATCCCCTGATGGAAATCCACCGACCTGGACACAAATTGGTCACGATTTCCGCATCTGGAATGTAGTTTGCATAAGACTGGGAGCTTCTTAGTGGAAATCACATTAGGCCAAATTTGCAGCTTGCAGCCCAAGTATACGTCATCCAACACACCCGACATGCAAGAGCGGGGGCATCTCATTCGGTCAGTACTTGCGGGGGAGTTGCGCAGCCGTTTACCTTCTCTACGGAAGGCATTCGATAGCGTTTTCGATGATCTTGCTGTTGAAGGCTCGGATGGTATCGGGCGAAAGACGGAAGCTCCGTGGGTACGCATATTCTCTAAGGCAATGTCCCCTACCCCTAGAGAAGGTTTCTATCTGGTAATTCACTTTGCAGCAGACGGCTCCGCTGTTTTTATTACCGTAGGGTGTGGAAGCACTATCTGGCGCGGAGGTGATCTCCGGCCGGTATCTGATGATGAACTTAAGACACGAACCTCATGGGCTAGACTTATCGTTCAGCAGAAATGGAAGTCGCTCATCCCTTTTGATGACAAAATTTCTCTGGGTGCCAAAGCACAACTTCCGCGAACATTTGAGAAGGCCACGGGATTCGCCAAGCGCATTGCCGCCTCAGAATTAAATACTACCGATCTTGACCTACTATTATTCAGAGCTGCGGAACGTCTAAACGAAATTTATCTTGCTCAAATTGAACAACGAGACTTATCTCCTGGCGACCAAAGCGCCGACGAGATTTCTATAATCGCCAAACCATTAAGAAACAGAGCAGGGAAGCAAGGCCGAGGACTGACAGCAAAGGAGCGACAGGTAATTGAGCGGCATGCTATGACACTGGCAATAAAACACCTGTCAATAAACGGATATGAATCTCAAGACACTTCAGCAACTAAGTCATTTGACATACTAGCCAAGAGAGCTGGCGAGGAGCTTTTAGTCGAGGTTAAAGGTACGACCAGTGACTTCTGTGATTCGGTGCTAATGACCAAAAATGAAGTAAACCTCCATCGAGCGCATAAGGGATCAACCGGCCTAATTATCGTTTCAAAAATTAGACTTTCTCGCGATAACGGAGAACCAACAGCTACTGGCGGCGAGATTGAGGCTTTACTCGGCTGGGATATCGATGAGTGGACTTCTGACCCAATAGCTTTTCAGGTATCACGAAAGTCCAACGGCTCAATCGCCCGAAATCAAACTCGAACACCCAGATAATAATTCAACGCCCTAACAGAGCAAGGCTGCAATTTTACTCAGCAAATAAACACAACCGATCAACTTAAATGATCATAGTAAACAGCGGCATCAAGGGTAATCCCAGAGCCACGGTTTCCACCGGAATCTCATCTGACTAGACAATGACACAAGGAGAAGTCAATTGAGTAAAAGAAGCGTATGAGGCCACTTGGCAAAGGGAACATCAATTAATCGGTATCAAATCAAAGTTAAAATCCACTTCACCCCATAAAAAAAGGGGATAGATTTATCTGCGACTCGTTCACGTCCGGAAATTAAACCTGTCTCCTTTTCGACCTCTGCCAAAAGCGGACGGTGACACAGTAAACAGATCCACCCTAAAAAAGCTACCCTGCCTATTTGACCATAGGCAGGGCACGCATGATCAGGTTATATTCGACACGATGTCATCGATCATGGAAACACTCGGCGATGCATCCAAATACTCCTGATATGCTCTCCGCGCATTCACGATCATTCCCTCGTAAGTGAACGATTGCATTTGGTTTACCCTTAGAATTTCCAGAACATCTCCGTCGCTGGTCCTAGGGAGTTCGCCGGTCACAAATACAACATCGATGGCTGGTTTGCGGCCACTCAGACCTCCAATATCGCTATGCTTGCGGAGATATTCCGTAACCGCACCTCGATATTTCCGTCCTTGCTTCGTAAGGTCATCTACATCTACCGATTTTTTGTCAGGCTTCTTCAGCTCCACAATTACGTGGCGCCCTGTCGAAGTTCTGTAGGCGATATCAATCCGTGCACCGGTAGGATTATCAGGCGCAATGTCTTTCAACTCTTTGGTGAGAGTCTGCTCCATAACCTTGCTTTCACCTACCGGCCCCCATGTCGGATCAAGTAGCCACAAGTGGTCGAACAAATAGTTCTGAGCAACCTTCTCAAGCGCATCTGTATTAGCAATTTCTTTTTCGAATTTTTCAATCACCTGCAATCTGGAGCGGGTGATTTCGTGATAATGGGTCGCTTCAACGCTATCGAGATTCAGAAACAGCCTCTGAAACTCGACGGATAATACATCGGTGACTTTTTCGAGTTTGTCCAGCTGCTTCCGGATTCGTAATTTTTCAAAGCCAACAATCGCACTACGTACCAAGTCTCGCTTGATGTCCTTGTTCTTGGTGTCATCATTCGAGTGCTCAGCCGACAGGATGGGGGTGATCAATTTCTGAGCTAGCTTCCTATCTCGGCCGTCCGTCAAAGAGGCGTACCATTTTTCCAGCGCCAGCTTGGTGCGCTCATCGTCGCTATCGACATTCTGCTGGCGTCTCCAGTCATCCCACTGGTCCGCAATATCGTCAAGAGTATTCTTCAACCACGCACGGACAGCGCTTACCAGAGGATCTCCGGTTTTCACCGATTCCCTGTTTGCCGTTGCCCGGTCAGTTCCATCCCTATCGAGAAAGTCCGCATGAATCTCACCAACGATATAGCTGTTAAACACCTTGGCATTGCCGATGTCCTTCAGCATATCCTCTTGGAATACCCGGCCATTGGCGAACAGTGAGATCTGATTGATGTTGTCATCTGTCCTCTTCAGGCTCTTCGGCTTCGCGACAGTGGCGATGAAGCCTCGGAGGTTATAGGCATGGTTTTCGACGACTACGACTTTGTTTATGCGCTTTATACACTCCTGGCCATCTTCGTCAGTCGCAAGATTCTTGAGTAGAGGCTTTTGCTCTGATCTGGTTTCATCCTCCAAATCCCACCAGAACTGGACGTCTGAATGATACCCGCGATCCTGGGTCGTGATTTCATGTCCATCAATTATCACTTTAAATTTATGGATATCTCCCAGCACACTGAAACGCCTCGCTATGCGGGGACGGAGAAAGCTCTCCGTTTTATCAGTTCCCGCCGTTAGCTTCGAAAGAACGATGCGTGTTCCGGTCTTGTCTCCCCAGTCATATTCTGTGTCCAGCTTTTCGAGAGAATATTTCTTGGCTGACTGAATGTCTTTCCTGAGTTGTTCGACGTTGATTCGAGCGGAGACAGGTGGCCCCCCGGCTTTCTTTGACCAAATGTCGATTTGGTCCGCTAGAGAGAACATCGCCAGTTTCCCAATTCCCTTCCGGCCCATCACCGGGCGGTCAAGAGTGTCGCTTTTATTGCCTTTCGGTTGGTCTCTGCGGGCATACCCGACACGAAGGAATCGGGCCTGTAGCTCTCCGTGCCCCATCCCATGGCCATCGTCTTGAACGATAATCTTGTCTTGTTGAATGTCTACCGTAACGGTATGGGCGTCGGCGTCCCATGCGTTGGCGACGATCTCGGTGACTACGGCGGGCGTGCTGCTGTATAGACCTATCCCCAGGTGATTCAACACGTTGAGGTCGATTTCCAAAAATAACTCATGATCCTCAACCGCTTCGACTATTGCATCCATTGCTGTTTTTCCCTGTTGTGTTTGTTTGGCTTTGGCTGCATGGTTACACAAGTGGATCCGCAATTCAGCAGCGAAGAGCCACTATGAACCAGTTCACGGCGTCCGATCGGATGCGTTTGATCAAGCGGGAGCACACGCAGCCAGAATTGGTCGTGAGGCGCCTGCTCCATAGCATGGGGCTTCGATTCCGTCTGCATTCGAAGTCTCTGCCTGGCAGTCCAGACGTCGTCCTTCCTAAACGAAGGACGGTAGTTTTCGTCCACGGATGTTATTGGCACCGGCATCCGGGGTGTCGTTACGCCTCGACGCCGAAAACACGCCAAGATTTCTGGCTACCGAAATTTGCATCGAATGTGGAGCGAGACAATAGGAAAGCCGAACAACTGCGCGAGTTGGGCTGGCGAGTTGTCGTCGTTTGGGAGTGTGAGACCAAGGACGTGATGTCCTTGGATGCTCGACTCAGGAAGGTGTTTTTAGTCGCTCCAGCTCCTCAAGGTGACGCTGGATGCTCAGGCCAATGATTTCGCCCAATCTTACGGGAACCGCATTGCCAATCATGCGGCCTATGGATTTGAACGTGATTTCTTCCGGTGACATGAATCTGGAATCCGTGGGAAACAATTGCAGTGTGACGCGTCCCTTAACGATATGGTGCCGCAGTTCAAGGAATGGACCGCACCTGACTGAGCCAGGCATGCCCCGGTCATCGCATTGCTGCTTACACCTGGCTCAGGATCTCGTGGCACCGGTCTCCTCAGCTAATGCAGCTTCCACCCGCCCACCGGCAACGGTGCTCAGGAGGCCAGATCAAGAGATTACCTTGCTCCCGGACGGAAGGGAGCCGCTAGTCCCGCGTTAGAGGACATCCCCACAGGTACCAGGGGCCTTGATCCCTGATAACACTCAGCATTCTTGGCGGGCTTACGTGGGGAAATTAATGAGACTCAACTGCTAGAGGAGACAGATCATGAATGGCCGTTAAATCAAGCTGGGTTGCTGACATGCCACATTCGGCTTAGGCGTCCAATCTTAAGTGATCACTGCGCTACCGGCTGGTAACGGGTATTCCCGAATGCGGGATAAAAATTGTTTTCGTTGCCCCGGAAATACCGACTTTCATGCTAGCAAAGGGCTTCCATTCACCGCCATTAATGGCAAAATGCCTTCCAGCGAGAAGATGGTTTTGCAGAGAATGCAGGCATTACGAGAAATCCCTCGGCGCGCCTTGCGAAGCATCCGGGATAGCAAATTATCCGAGAAGCGAATGCTCACCCCCCTGCAACCGTTCTATCGAACCCTATCAACTCATACACCGTCGAAAGGTGTAAGCTTAACCCAATGGTGCAGCACAGACGGATCAAACCAAAAAACCTCGCAACATAAATTAACAACTTGGCCAACAATCAGCAGATAAGGAATTTTAATGGCAAAGCAGGGAGAAATGTTCGCACTTATTAGCGACGAACAAAAAATCGAAGCTGAAAAACAAATCATCGAGAGGCAAAAAGAAACAGACTTCGACATAAGAGAATACCCTATCGAAGTAATTGTATCGAAATATGTAGACAAACTAGAGGAAACCGACAAGGCCGAGTTATTCATTCCAGATTATCAGCGTGAGCTAGTCTGGAGCGAGGAACAGCAAGGCAGATTTATTGAATCAATATTACTTAATTTGCCAATACCATATTTATATGTCGCCGATGTACACACTGGCGAAAACGAAGGCCGCTTAGAAATAGTTGACGGCTCGCAAAGAATCAGAACACTTGTACGTTTTCTAGGTAACGACTTCAAGCTTGACGATTTGAAAATGTTGCCAATGTTGAACGGATTTTACTTTAGAGATTTCCCAGTCTCACGCCAGCTTAGATTTAGACGCAAAACAATGCGAATGATCGAGTTAATGGAAGTCGATGAAGAGGCGCGCCGCCAGCTCTTCGACCGCCTTAACACTGGCGGAACAAAATTAAAGGACATGGAGCAACGATTCGGCTCACAGGATGGTCCGTTCACTGATTTTGTTCGAAACACTGCTGCCAGCCTGCGTTTCAGACAGCTCTGCCCTATCAGTGACGTAAGAATCAATCATCGCGACTATGAGGAGATGGTACTTAGATTTTACGCCTACCTACATAGATATGAAGCATTCAACAAGCGGGTCGATGAATTCCTAGATGAATATCTTGACCATATGAACAACCATGATTTCGACCGGGAGGAGCTCCTCACAACATTTGAAAACATGCTTGACTTCGTTCAAAGATTTTTCCCTCATGGATTCAAGAAAGCGCCCAATAATTCTTCGGTACCTCGAATTCGATTTGAGTCAATTTCAGTCGGCGTAGCCCTTGCTCAAAGAATAGCTCCAGGGTTAGTTCCGGCTTCAATGGCATGGCTGGCAAGTGATGAGTTCAAGACGCTCACTCGCTCGGATGCAAGCAACTCCAGGCCAAAAGTGGTAAATCGAATCCACTTTGTCAGGGATAATCTGCTGGGTCGAGAGGTCCAGTATGACCAACAGTGAAGTTCTTGTCGTCGAACTCTACGACCTGTTTAGGCAAAGAAGCGCCGAGGTAAGTAGATACATTGACTTCATAGAAATAATCGCGAACAATCGTTCTGTATCACTTGCCGGTGAAACTGACGGCGAGATCGCTCCAATTGCAGGAGCCGAGCTATCGCGTGAACTAACAAAAACTTTACGCGCGAACACCTACTTGCTTCTTTACAATTTGGTAGAAGCGACCATGACAAATGCTATTGACGCGATTCACAAAGCTGTGGATGGCGACAACCTGGGTTTTGACCAATTAAGCGGAAACTTACAAAACATTGCACTTAGTCATTTCAAGCGTGCCATCAAGGACAGTCATAGCTCAGCTTTGGATGGAAGAACGCACCCGATTGAAATTGCTATAACCAGACTTGGTTACGATAGAGAAAAAATATTCTCTGGAAATGTTGATTGCGCAGAGATTAAAACGACAGCTAAAAAGTACGGCTTCCAAACTGCAGACCCAAACTTAAACGGCCGTCAAACTCTGCGCCAACTTCGAGACGTTAGAGATAAAAGAAATGCTTTGGCTCATGGAAGGCTATCATTTGAACAGTGCGGGCAAGATACCTCACCAGAGTATCTCTCCAAGGTCCACTACCAAACTACAGTCTATCTAAGATCCGTGCTATGGTCGATTTCTTCATATCTGAGAAAGAAGAAATATGCAGCACCTACTGCACTACCAGCCTAATTTGGAGAACGACTGAAAAAGACGGAAACCCACAAATACGCTCTAGAATTATGAAAACTTTGGGGCGGGCGCGCACCCGCCCTTAAATCGATACGTTTATTTCACCATGTGTGATTCCAATTCAAGCTACACAAAAACCGCTTCCTGGAAGCCTGGATATACTACTAATGAAATACACATCAATAATATTCGTGCAAGAGTGTTTTTGGCATCACCATCAGAGCTGCAAATATGCAACCACCCCAAAGATTCGCCAAGACTACTGGATACAAAAGCTTAACGCTAACGTAGAATGGGATGTAGAAAGTCAGCCCAGTTTGAGACGTTGAGCTGACGAGTAATCATCATCTGGAGGTGCGAAACGATAGGTTCATGCTCACTTAAGCTGCGACTCAGAAGAGAATTTGCCCCTACTTCCGATCGGTAGCAAATTCTTCGAGGTGGCGCTGAATACTCAGTCCGATAATTTCACCTAGTCGAACAGGGACGGCGTTTCCTATCATGCGACCGACTGCTTTGAACGTGATTTCCTGAGGCGGCATAAATTGATAAGTTTCAGGAAAGGATTGCAAAGTTGCAGCCTCTCTAAGAGAGATTGCGCGATTTTGCGTCATATCATAGTGACCGAATCGCCCGTTGCCAAATCCATAGCATAACGTCGTCATAGTCGGCCCGGGTTCATCATGGCGCATCCGACCATAAACACTCGGGTAAGTCTTGCCGCTACTCTTGCGATGACAAGGTGCGCGCAGCCACTCTGGCCAATCTTTCCATGTACCGCCTGGCGTTGATCGTTTGATGCGTTCAAGATTTGTTGGAGTTAAAGTGGCCGCACGGTGCAGAGGATCCTTCGGATCACACCCACCAGCTTCAAGCTTTGGAAAATGTCCAATTGCCTGTTCCACTGTCACCGGCTTGCCTGCATGAGTCTTCGGAATCATGGCTATGGGACCAAATTTCGAAGCTAACAGTACGTGTCGGCGACGCTGCTGAGGAAGTCCGTAGTCAATGCAGTGGATGGTCCCTGCCCAAATATGGTAGCCCTCATCCTCCAGCCCCTTTACAAAGTCAACATATACCTTGTGCTTGGTAACATCAGGGACGTTCTCCATGGTGACAAGCTCTGGCTTAATGCCTTTGATGAGCTCTTCAAACGAATACAGAAGCGGCCACTTGCGATCAGTGCTGGTATCACGCCCCTGATTGTAGGTCGAGAAGGGCTGGCAGGGAGCGCATCCCGCCAAGAGCTTGACCCGACCGTCTCGATACCAAGCAGCAACATCGCGAACCTTTGCAGACTCAACGCTTTCAGCCACGAATTCTGCGCCGTTGTTCGTCTTATAGGCATACTCGCAATTGCGATCGATGTCGTAGCCAGCACGAACGCTGATACCAGTTTTGAGCAGACCTGCAGTCAGCCCTCCAGCACCACAAAAAAGGTCAACGGCGTCAATAGTATGCATGGGAAAGCCTCCTAACGGAGGTCATTCTAACCGGTTTGGCGCGAAAGATCGAGCACAAACACTGAAAATTTATACAGGTTTTGGCTGGCCTCCTAAACCTGTGAAGCGCAGAAGGCAGGGCTCGACGCCCCCCAAAGCCCCTTTCCCACATATCTTCTGGGCTAAAAACCTCCGTAGAGCCCAGGGTACCCAATGAAATACAACCCACAAAAGCTCATGTAAAGCACATATAAATCAATGATTTAAACGGAATTTCGACTCCTGATGCCGCGTCAATCAGACCGGGCGCCGCCATCAGTCGCGATATAGGTCTTCGACGAATCCTGTGCGTCGCCACGGCAGTCACCATCCTGTCGCCAATTGCCAGGCCAGATACGGCGGAGGCTGTCGCCAAGCACTAGAAAATCCGCCTGTAGGCGGCCCACGTTCCCCCCCTCAAATGACATAGCGAATACTGGCAAGCAATTCGGCTGGCAGACAGTGAGCGGGGAAAAAACAAAACGCCTGCGTCAATTGCGAAAGGTCTTACAATACGAAGCCCGATGTCCTAAAGATCCTTTGCCCCTCACTGAGAACCAAGAGATAGCCCCGTGAGTGACTCAGATAGCTCGTCCGCGCCACTGGTTGACATAACGAAGCTTGCCGCATCCCTTCAGCGTTTCGCTGATGATCGCGACTGGCAGCAGTTCCACTCCCCCAAAAATCTCATCCTTGCTCTCACCGGCGAGGTAGGCGAGCTGTGCGAGATTTTCCAATGGATGAGCGATGCCGACTCGATCTCCGCCGCAACAGATCCCGAAATCGGCCAAGCCGTGAAGGACGAACTGGCGGACGTACTGATGTACCTGGTTCGCCTGAGCAGCGTACTCGGCATTGACCTCAACGAGGCCGTGACACAGAAACTCGCCTCGAATGGCCAGAAGTACCCCGTAGATAAAGCCAGAAGCAACAGCAAAAAGTACGACCGACTCTGACCAACACGCACCTAAGGACAACCCGTGATCGTTTACGCTGCTACCAAACAGCAATTTCTCCAAGACAACGATAACGATGACATTGAGGAGGTGATCCTCAGGCATTACAAGGAAGCAACCGGCAAGAACGTTGGCTCCTCGGAAATCAGGTCGTGGCAAGGGTCCCTGACGTACATGGCCAAAGTCCTTAGAGATGAAGGCCTGCCGAGCGATGCAGGCCTGGCCATCGAATTGCACATTCCGCAGTCGTCGAAGCGAATCGACTTTCTACTCACCGGTCGCGACGAAAACCAGGCAAAAAAAGCCGTACTGATCGAGCTGAAGCAATGGAGTAAGGCCAACGCCACCACCAAAGACGCCATCGTCAAAACGGCATTGGGTGGCGGCCTGATTGAGACCATTCACCCGTCCTATCAGGTATGGTCCTATGCAGCGCTGCTGGAAGGCTTCAACGAGGCGGTGTATGACAAAAGCATCGAAATCCGTCCGTGTGCCTACCTCCATAACTACGTCAGCGACGGGATCATAGATTCAGCCCACTATGAGCCCCACATCAGCAAGGCTCCGCTGTTTCTGAAAGGCCCGGAAGAGCTCAGTAAACTCAGAGCCTTTCTGAAAAAGCATATAAGTCATGGCGACAACAAAGAGATTCTTTACGAGCTGTCCGAAGGAAAAATTCGCCCCTCCAAAGCGCTAGCCGAAGCCCTTGGGGGGTTGATGAAAGGCAAGCCCGAGTTCGTATTGATTGACGATCAGAAAGCAATTTTTGAGTCGGCGCTGGCGGCGGCAAGCGAGGCCTCGGACCAAGCACCCAAGGTGATGATCATCGAAGGTGGGCCGGGCACCGGAAAAACTGTTCTGGCTATCAATCTGCTGGTGAAGCTCACCGAGTTGAAGCTGATGAGCAAATACGTCTCCAAGAATGCTGCCCCTCGCAAGGTCTACGAAAGCAAACTGGTTGGCACCATCAAGCGCAGCCATTTCTCGAATTTCTTTTCAGGCTCTGGGGCATTCATCGACACTGAGCCCAACACATTCGATGCGCTTATCGTGGACGAAGCTCATCGGCTAAATGAGAAAAGCGGGCTTTATGGAAACCTTGGGGAAAACCAGATCAAGGAGCTGATTGATTCAGCGAAATGCTCCATTTTCTTTATCGATGAAGACCAGCGGGTGACCTTGAGCGATATCGGCAGCAAGCAGGCGATTCGCGCCTTTGCGAAAGCCAAGGGCGCTGTGGTTGAAGAATACGTGTTGTCTTCGCAGTTTCGCTGTAGTGGCTCTGACGGTTACCTGGCATGGCTGGATGACACGCTTGGCATTCGATCGACGGCAAATCCAACGCTTGAAACCCAAGAGTACGAATTTAAGGTGTTCGACTCACCTCAGGCGATGCATGAAGCAATCAGTGAGAAAAACCACGGAAACAAAGCTCGTGTGGTCGCGGGCTATTGCTGGCCTTGGTTGAGCAAGAAAGACTCCGCCGCCGCAGATATCGTCATTGGTGACTACAAACGCCAATGGAACCTGGATCAGGATGGCAGCCTGTGGATCATCGCTGAGAACTCCATCGAGCAGGTTGGCTGCATTCATACTTGCCAAGGTTTGGAAGTCGACTACATCGGGGTCATCATCGGGCCAGACCTAGTCGTACGTGACGGTAAGGTCGTGACATCCCCAGATGAGCGCGACAAGCACGATAAATCGATTCGCGGCTGGAAAAAAATGATGAAAGAGCAACCTGCCCTCGCGAAAAGTGAAACAGACCTGATCATCAAAAATACGTATCGAACCCTGATGACACGCGGGATGAAGGGTTGCTACCTGTACTGCACCGACAAAGAGACTGCGCGATACTTCGAGAGTCGGCTTAGCCAACACAGCAATCATTGAAAGTATCGTTCGCCAAGAGCCCCTGTACCTACGGGCGCAGGGGCGACACAAACACGTCTCCGGCAGTCTTTTTTGACTGCCTCCAATCCATGTTTATGTCCGAACCTAAACCTTTGGCGTATCCCCCACCCCATCCCCAACTATCCTAACCATCCAAGCCCCCACCCCCGCCCTCCCCTTGGAGAACCAACCGTGCCCAACGCAGGAAGCGCCCCCCACCACCCTGGCGCAGTAATCTGGCTAACCGGCCTCTCCGGCGCAGGCAAATCTTCCCTGGCAAACGCCCTGGCACTACGCCTGGCGCAATTAGGCCACCCCTGCTACGTACTCGACGGCGACGTCCTGCGCAACGGCCTTAACGCCGACCTTGGCTTCTCCCCCGCCGACCGTCATGAAAACAACCGCCGTACCGGCGAGGTGGCAGCGCTGTTCGCCGATGCCGGGCTGATCTGCATCGCTGCGCTCATTTCGCCTTACCGCGCCGACCGCGCAGCCGCGCGCCGGGCATGCAAGGCCGGGTTCCATGAAGTGCATGTCAAAGCGGATCTGGCCACCTGCGAAGCGCGCGACCCCAAGGGGCTGTACCGCCGGGCACGGGCGGGCGAGCTGAAGGGGTTCACCGGCATCGATGCACCCTATGAAGCGCCGCAGCACCCCGAACTGGTAGTGGATACCGCTGGCACCACGCTGCAAACGGCGCAGGACCTGCTGTTGGGTTATGTCCTCAAGCAGGTCTTGGCGCCCCAAGGTCTCATGACTCCGGCGTGATCTCGCCACGCTGCCAGCGGGCCTCGCTGTTGCCCAGCGCCTGGGCGATGTCGGACAGCTTGTCGGACGGCAAGGTTTCCGGCAGCGGATCAAGGCCGGCACTGGCGAACAGTTGGCCGTAGCTGTTGCGCAGCTCGGCGTAGGCCAGGTCGCGGCGCAAGTCTGCCTGCAAGGCGTTGAGCTCACCCTGGATCAGTTCCAGCTCGCCAATACCCTGGGCCTGGTGGCGGTTGCGCAGCTGCTCGACGATCTGCTGATCAAGGGCGACCATCTGCTGGCTGGTGGCGAACTGGCGACGTGCTTCGCTGTAGTTGGCGTTGGCCACGTACAGCTGGGCCAGGATGGCCATCGACATGGCTTGGCGGCGTGCCTCGACCACCTGCTCACCTGCCTTGGCCACATCGATCGACGCTGGGCCGGACAACACGTTGAACAGGTTCCAGGTGACCTTCACGCCGTAGTCGGCCCAGTGCTGGTTGGTCAGGAAGCTGTTGCTGTCGTAATGCCCGCCAGCGGAGAACTCCAGGCCCGGCAACATGCGCAGCATCGCCTTGCGCACCTCGGCGGCACTGATGCGTGCCTGGTAGTCCTGCTCGCGCAGTTCCGGGCGTGAGGCAAGCGCCTGCTGCTCAAGGCTGTCCAGCCCGACCTTGAGCTCGGGCACGCTGTAGTCGTCGCTGGCCGCCAGGGTCAGCTCGGTGCCCGGCGGCAAGTTGATCAGCGCGCCCAATTCGGTCTTGGCCAGCGACAAGGCGCGGCGCTGTTCCTCCAGCTGACGTGTGGCTTCTATCAGCGAACGCTGGTAGTTGAGCGCCTGGATCTGGTCGCCAATGCGCTGCTCGCCCATACGCTCGCTGTTGTCACGCGCCTGCTCGACCCGCACCATCAGCGCATCGATCTGCTTGAGCAGGCGCTCGGCAGCCACCGCCCGCCAGTAGGCCGAGCGCACGTCCTGGATGATGGTCTGCACCACCTTGCGCCGGCGTTCCTGCACGATCAGGCGCTGGTCGCCCTGCTGTTTGGCGCTGACATAGCTGACACCGAAGTCCAGCACGTTCCACACCATGGTCAGGTCCGCCACGTCGCGGTCGCGGTCTTGGGAGGTGGAGGGTTCCAGCGACTGGGTGTTGGTCAGCACGCTGCGGCTGCTGGCGGCGCTGGTGTTGCTGCGCCCTGCATACCCAGCCGACATCGCCATGCGTGGCAACATATCGAACGTGGCCAGGTCTACCTGGCGCTGGGCCAAGGCTTCTTCCATCACCTTCAGGCGCGCCTCCAGGTTGTACTTGACCGCGCGGGCCATTGCCTGGTGCAGGGTCAGCGGACTTTGCAGTGCCTCCTGGCCCTTGAACATGCTGGCTAGGTCGTCACGCGCGCGCTGTTCGCTGACGCTGCGCTCGATCGGCTGGGTCTTGACCGCACAACCGGTCACTGTCAGTGCCAACATGCTGATCGCAAATATCCTTGATGCCTTGCTCATCCCCACCGCCCCCTGGTACTGCTTTTTGATATCCATTGTGTTGTTATCCGCCATGGCTCCGGCTCACGCCTCGGGCATGGGTGCCTTGATCTGCCCAAGCGCCAGGGCCAGTTCCCTGACCTGGCGCTGCTCGCCCTCCTTGAATGCCTGCAACTGCTGCCCCAGCGTCGGCGCACCTGACTGCCCTTCGCCACCCTGGCGCCAGGGTTTGCCACCACTGAGCTCATACTGGCCGCCATCGTCCGGCAGCGTCTTGTCGAAAATATTGGCCAGGCTGCTGGCGCCGAACACGCTGGCATCACCACCGCCGAAGCCGAGGAAACCTGCCCCGGTGCCGTTGCCGATGGCGGAGCCGCCCTGCTGACCTGCGAACACCTGGGCAAGGTAGCTAGGCGCCAGGGCCCCCTCGCGGATAAAGATGCTGCCCAGCGGCGGCAGCCCACCGCCAGCACTGGGCACTTCGAACAACGGTACTGGCAGCAAAGGTGACTGGAACGCCGAGAACGCTGGTGCAGGTGTGCCGGGCAGTGGTAGAGGCTGGCCGGCCAGACTTGGCGGCGCGGCCGGGTAGGCCAGGAACTGCGGGTCACCACCTGTGCTCTGCAGCACACTGCCCTGGCCGACGAAACCACCCTCCAGCCCGTTGCCAGCCATGTCACTGATAGCCGTGCCGCTGGTGTTCAAGGCCAATGCCAGGCTGCCGCTGCCGGCAACCCCGGCGATATTCACCTGCCAGGTACGGCTGTCGAGCTGCACCAGTGATTGCAGGGTGCCGCTGGCGTTGCCGCTCGATACCAGTTGGAAGTCACTCAGATCAACGCCGCGAACCTCTTCACTGAAGGTCACGATGAAGCCCTGGCTACCGCTGCCATTGACAGGCGTCGGCACGATCGACTCGACGCTCGGCAAGCGTGTATCGACGATGATTCCAGCACTGTCGCCAACCGCCCCCAGCCCTGGCTGCAAGGCATTGCCAGCAGCGTCGTGCAAGGTCGCGCCATTGGCTGTCAGCCCCACTACCTGAATGCCGTCGGAATCGTTGTCGCCAGCCTGGATGCGGTACTGAAACACCAGCGTCGGCGTGCCGGAGCCAGCGACGAAATCGGCATACACCGTACGCCCACCCACATCCAGTGCCAGCTGCGGGGCGCCGTCGACAATCACCGCTTCGCTGGTATCGACCACGAAGGTCAGCGTATCGCCGGTGTTGTAGTGCACCCCCACCGGCACGCTGACGCTATTCACCGTGGGGGCGTCATGGTCGATGTTGTACACCGCGCCGGTCAGGCCACCCGTCAGCAGGTTACCGGCCACATCGCTGATCGCAGTGCCAGCGGCCTTCAGGTTCAAACCCAGGGTACCGGTGCCGCTGACACCGCTAGCGGTGATCTCGTAGACACCATCGCTTATCTGGCGCAGGCCACTGAGCGTAGCGCTGGCGGTACCGCTGGCGACCAGGCTGAAGTCGGCCAGGTCAACGCCGTTGACGCGTTCGCTGAAGGTGACGGTGAAGCGTACGCTCTGCGCGTTGCTCGGGGATGGGTCGAGGGTGACGATGCCGACGGCTGCAGGTGCCAGTGTATCGACCAGCACCTTGCTGGTGTCGGCGACGCCATTCAAGGCCAGGTTCATTGCATTACCCTGGGCATCGCTCAGGGTGGCTCCATTGGCCGACAGGCCGGTCACGCGGATGCCGTCGCTGTCATTGTCGCCGGCCTGGACGATGTACTGGAACACCAGCGTCGGCGTGCCAGCACCCGCCATCAACTCGGCGAACACCGTGCGCCCGCCGACTTCCAAGGCCAGGCGTGGCGAACCGGCCACCTGCACTGCTTCACTGGCATTGACCACGAACACCAGCGCATCGCCGGTGTTGTAGGAAACGCCCGCGGGCCCACCGACACTGGTCACGCTAGGGACGCGTGTGTCGATGGCGTAGTTGTTGGAAATGCTGCTACCCACACCGGCGTTGCCAGAGGCCGTGGCAACTACGCCACTGTTGTCCAGAGAAACAAGGTTACTGGTGTCTTCGACATTGCTGGTCGGTGTCAGCGTCGCGGTCCAGGTGATGCCACCGTCCAGGCTGCTCAGATTGGTCAGCACACCATTGGCCGCGCTCATGTCAGCCAAGGTAAAACCGCTGACAGCTTCGCTGAACGTGATGGTCACCAGGCTAGACTCGCCCGCCCGCAACGCGTTGTCGGCCACCACGATGGTTGCGGTAGGGACGATGGTGTCGACCGCGTAGTTGCCCGACGAGGTAGTGCCGCTGCCAGTGTTGCCGGCAAGGTCGGCGATGCCCGTGTTGGCCAGGGTGATGACATTGCTGGTATCGCGCACACCCACGGCCGGGGTGAAGGTGGCTGTCCAGGTGATGCCGCCATCGGCACTGGAAAGCGCGCTCAAGGTGCCATTGGCAACCGTCAGGTCGGCATTGCTCAAGCCCGTCACCGCTTCGCTGAAGGTGATGGTCACCTGGCTGGTTTCGCCCACGGTCAGGTTGCTGTCAGCGACCACGATGGTGGCGGTCGGCCGCTGGCTGTCGATGGCGTAGTTGTTCGAGTCGGTACTGCCGGAACCTGCGTTGCCAGCCAAGTCCGCCACGCCGGTATTGTCCAGGGTGATCAGGTTGCTGGTATCGCTGATACCAGCTGAGGGTGTCAATGTCGCCGTCCAGGTCACGCCGCCGTCGCTGCTGGCGAGCCCGCTGAGGGTACCGTTGGCCACGCTCAGGTCGGCATTGCTGAAGCCGACCACCGCCTCGCTGAAGGTGATGGTCACCAGCGACGTCTCGCCTGCCGCCAGTTGGCTGTCGGCCACCACGATGGTTGCCGTCGGGCGCTGGGTGTCGATGGCGTAGTTGTTCGAATCGGTCGTGCCGACACCGGCGTTGCCGCCCTGGCCGACCACTCCGGTATTGTCCAGGCTGATCAGGTTGGTGGCATCGGTGATATTGCCGGTAGGCGTGAAGGTGGCGGTCCAGGTGATGCCGCCATCGGTACTGGAGACCGTGCTCAGGGTGCCGTTATTCACCGTCAGGTCGGCATTGCTGAAGCCGCTCACCGCCTCGCTGAAGGTGATCGTTACCACGCTGGTTTCGCCAATGCGCAAGGCAGTGTCGGCCACCACGATGGTCGCGGTAGGGACAATAGTGTCGACCGCGTAGTTGCCCGACGAGGTAGTGCCGCTGCCAGTGTTGCCGGCAAGGTCGGCGATGCCCGTGTTGGCCAGGGTGATGACATTGCTGGTATCGCGCACACCCACGGCCGGGGTGAAGGTGGCTGTCCAGGTGATGCCGCCGTCGGCACTGGAAAGCGCGCTCAAGGTGCCATTGGCCACCGTCAGGTCGGCATTGCTCAAGCCCGTCACCGCTTCGCTGAAGGTGATGGTCACCTGGCTGGTTTCGCCCACGGTCAGGTTGCTGTCAGCGACCACGATGGTGGCGGTCGGGCGTTGGCTGTCGATGGCGTAATTGTTCGAGTCGGTGCTACCGGTGCCGGCGTTGCCAGCCGAGTCCATCACGCCGGTATTGTCCAAGGTGATCAGGTTGCTGGTATCGCTGATGCCAACTGTGGGCGTCAGTGTCGCAGTCCAGGTCACGCCGCCGTCAACGCTGGAGAGCGCGCTGAGGGTACCGTTGACCACGGTCAGGTCGGCATTGCTGAAGCCGACCACCGCCTCGCTGAAGGTGATGGTCACCAGCGACGTCTCGCCAATCGCCAGTTGGCTGTCAGCCACCACGATGGTTGCCGTCGGGCGCTGGGTGTCGATGGCGTAGTTGTTCGAATCAGTCGTGCCGACACCGGCGTTGCCGCCCTGGCCGACCACTCCGGTATTGTCCAGGGTGATCAGGTTGGAGGCATCGGTGATATTGCCGGTGGGCGTGAAGGTGGCGGTCCAGGTGATGCCGCCATCGCTGCTGCTCACCGCGCTGAGGGTTCCGTTGGCCACGGTCAGGTCGGCATTGCTGAAGCCGGACACCGCCTCACTGAAGGTAATGGTCACCAGCGACGTCTCACCAAGGCGCAACGCAGTGTCGGCCACCACGATGGTTGCTGTGGGGACGATGGTATCGACCACGTAGTTGCCCGAGGAAGTGATGCCGCTGCCAGCGTTGCCGGCCAGATCGGCCACCCCAGTGTTGCTCAAGGTGATGACGTTGCTGGCATCCTGCACGTTGCTCGACGGCGTGAAGGTGGCCGTCCAGGTGATGCCGCCGTCGCTACTGGTCAGCCCGCTCAGGCTGCCGTTCGGCACCGACAGGTCGGCCAGGGTGAAGCCGGTCACCGCTTCGCTGAAGGTGATGGTCACCGTGGTGGTTTCACCCACGGTCAGCGTCGTGTCGGCCATCAGGATGACCGCGGTCGGCCGCTGGCTGTCGATGGCGTAATTGTTCGAGTCGGTGCTACCGGTGCCGGCGTTGCCAGCCGTGTCCATCACGCCGGTATTGTCCAAGGTGATCAGGTTGCTGGTATCGCTGATGCCAACTGTGGGCGTCAATGTCGCAGTCCAGGTCACGCCGCCGTCACCGCTGGAGAGCGCGCTGAGGGTACCGTTGGCCACGCTCAGGTCGGCATTGCTGAAGCCAACCACCGCCTCGCTGAAGGTGATGGTCACCAGCGATGTCTCGCCTGCCGCCAGTTGGCTGTCGGCCACCACGATGGTTGCCGTAGGGCGCTGAGTGTCGATGGCGTAGTTGTTCGAATCGGTGGTGCCGGAGCCCGCGTTGCCACTGCTCTGGCCCACCACACCGCTGTTGTCGAGGGTGATCAGGTTGGAGGCATCGGTGACATTGCTGGTGGGTGTGAAGGTGGCGGTCCAGGTGATGCCGCCGTCTGCACTGGCAAGCCCGCTCAGGGTGCCGTTGGCCACGGTCAGGTCAGCAGTGGTGAAGCCGGCCACCGCCTCACTGAAGGTAATGGTCACCAGGCTGGTCTCACCGATACGCAGGGCCGAATCGCTCATCACGATCGTCGCCGTGGGTTGCAGGGTGCTGACTGTGTAGTTGCCGGAGGTGGTGGTGCCGCTGCCAATGTTGCCGGCCAGGTCGGCCACCCCGGTGTTGCTCAGAGTGATGACGTTGCTGGCGTCCTGCACGTTGATCGACGGCGTGAAGGTGGCCGTCCAGGTGATGCCGCCGTCGCTGCTGGTCAGCCCGCTCAGGCTGCCATTCGGCACCGACAGGTCGGCCAGGGTGAAGCCGGTCACCGCTTCGCTGAAGGTGATGGTCACCGTGGTGGTTTCACCCACGGTCAGCGTCGTGTCGGCCATCACGATGGCCGCAGTTGGCCGCTGGCTGTCGATGGCGTAGTTGTTCGAGTCGGTACTACCGGTGCCGGCGTTGCCAGCCGTGTCCATCACCCCGGTATTGTCCAAGGTGATCAGGTTGCTGGCATCGGTGACATTGCCGGCGGGCGTGAAGGTGGCGGTCCAGTTGATGTTGTCGCTGGTGCTCAGGCCGCTGAGCGTGCCGTTCTGTACCGTGAAGTCGGCCAGGGTCAGGCCGGTGACGGGTTCGTTGAAAACGATGGTGACGGTGCTGGTTTCGCCAATGGCCAGGCTGCTGTCGGCGACCACGATGGTCGCGGTCGGCCGCACGGTGTCAACAGCGTAATTATTGGAGTCGGTGGTGCCGCTACCGCTATTGCCGGCAGCGTCGGCCACGCCGGCGTTATCCAGGGTGATCAGGTTGGTGGCGTCAGTGACAGTGCTGGCGGGCGTGAAGGTGGCGGTCCAGGTAATGCCGCCATCGCTGCTGCTCACCGCGCTGAGGGTTCCATTGGCCACGGTCAGGTCGGCATTGCTGAAGCCGCTCACCGCCTCGCTGAAGGTGATGGTCACCAGGCTGGTTTCGCCAATGCGCAAGGCGGTGTCCGCGACGACGATTGTCGCTACCGGGCGTTGGGTATCGAGGCTGTAGTTGTTCGAGTTAGTGGTGCCGGAGCCGGCGTTGCCAGCACTGTCAGTCACCCCCGTGTTGTCCAGGGTGATGAGGTTGGTCGCATCGGTAATGTTGCTGGTCGGCGTGAACGTCCCGGTCCAGGTGATGCCGCCATCGCTGCTGCTT
This sequence comes from Pseudomonas putida, assembly GCF_016406145.1. Lineage (NCBI taxonomy): Bacteria > Pseudomonadati > Pseudomonadota > Gammaproteobacteria > Pseudomonadales > Pseudomonadaceae > Pseudomonas > Pseudomonas putida. Next base: position 737,578 of record NZ_CP066306.1, on the reverse strand, counting down.
ATCGCGCTCATAGTACCGTTGGCCACGGTCAGGTCGGCATTGCTCAAGCCGCTCACCGCCTCGCTGAACGTGATCGTCACCAGGCTGGTTTCGCCGATGCGCAAGGCATTGTCGGCGACCACGATAGTGGCGGTGGGGCGCTGCGTGTCGATGCTGTAGCTCGGCGACACTGTGGCGCCACTGCCAGCATTACCCGCCAGGTCAGAGACGCCGGCATTGTTCAGGGTGATCGTCGCACTGGCGACAGTGGTGTTGGCGGAGGGGGTAAAGGTCGCACTCCAAGTGAGGCCACCATCACTGCTGCTCACTGCCGACAACGTACCGCCCATCACCGTGAGGTCAGCATTGCTGAAGCCAGCCACCGCTTCGCTGAAGGTGATGGTCACGTTCGATGTGTCGCCGACTTTCAGTGCGGTGTCACTGAGGCTGATGGTAGCGGTCGGCGGCACCGTCTCGCGGACACTGACCTGCACCGTGGCGGTACTGGAGGTAGCGCCATCGCCGTCGCTGACGGTTACCGAAACTGATCGGCTGGCCTGGCCGATGCCATTGCCGGCATTACCGTTGTCATAAGTGATACTGCGCACCAGCGCCTGTACCGACGCGGCCGTGGCATTGGCGTTGAACGTCACCACCAGGCTGGCGCCGCCGGTGCCGCCGGCTACGGTGCCGATGGCAACCCCGCCGTAACTCACCGTATTGCCGCTGAGGCTGATCTGCCCGGCGCCGTTACCCACGCTGAGGATACCCAAGGTATCTTCCCCGGCTACGCCATTGGCGCTGACCGAGGCCGTTAGGTTGCCACCGCCGAAGTCGGCCGAGTCACTATCGCTGACCGTCGCATTGCCGTTCGCGTCGATCAGTATCGTGCCATTGCCCTGGGTGAATGTAGTGCTGTCGCCGTTGAGGTTGCCGATCACCGGTGCGTTGTTCTGCGCCAGCACGACCACCGCAGCCGTACGCGTAGTGCTGCCCATGTCATCGTTGACGCTGACGGTCACGCTGCGCGTGCCAGTGGTATAGGCAGCCGCCGCGTTGCCATAGGCCACCGATGCGAGGATCGCCCGGTACTGGGCCAGGGTGGCGACACCGCTCAGGGTCAGCACCGCGCTGCCCGAGCCGCTCACAGTAATGCCGAAGCCGGCGGCCGTGGCGATCTGCGCAGCGGTGAGCGAGAGGGTTTCGTTGGCGCCATCAACCACACCGCTCAACGCCAGGGAGGCACCGCTGACCTGAGTGTCGCCGTCAGTCTGGGTGAGGGAGATGTTCGGCACGATCGCCACTGCGGCGCCGCTGAAGTTGACCGTGCTGTCGTTGCTGCCAGTAGTGGTGTCCAGGTCGACCACCGGTGGTGCCGAATACAGTACCTCGTAGGCACCGATATCCACACCGCCACCGCGTGGCCGCTCGAAACCGCGCAGGTCGGTGGCCGGGGCGCCACTGCTGGTGCCCTGGTCGATGGCGTTGCTGGCCGTGGAAGCCAGGCGGTAATCACCCCCGGCAGCATCGACGAAATTGACCGTGGTGCCGATCAGGTTGGTGGTGCTGGTGTAGCTGCTGCCCGTGGCTGCATCGGCGGCAGCACCGTTGACGGTATTGCCGGTGAGGATGGAGTTCTGCACCGTGATCGTGCCGACCTGGCCACTGACCCAGCCAAGGCCGGCGGAGGTGATGCTGCCGCTACCGGTATTGAAGAACACGTTGTTGGCAATGGTGCTGTTGACGATGTTCACCGAGCCGCCCACGTTGCTCAGGACGATCACCGCCCCGCCCGCGACGGTGCCGCTCGCACTGTAGGTGCCGGTGTTGTTGTAGATCGCCACGTTTTCCAACACATGGTTGTTGGCGCCACCCAGGCGCACCAGCGATGACATCGCGGTGCCTCCGACGATACTGGCGCTGTTGTCATGAATGGTGGTGTTGCGCACCACTACCGTCGAGCCGGCAGTAGTCGCCGAGTTGATCACCGCACCGGCGTTGTTCTGGAAGTTCGAATCTTCAACGGTGATCGAGCCACCGTTGGCACGGATCGCGCCACCGGCGAGGTTGCCCGAGAAGTCACGGAAGTCGAGGTTGCGCACCGTCAGCACGCCGCCGCTGTTGCTCTGCAGTCCCGACGCCTCGGTCGCATCACGCACGCCGTTGTTGTTGACGTCGCCACTGAGGATGATGTCGCCTCGGCCGTCGCCATCCACATCACCGTTGATGGTGATGTTGCTGGTGACCAGCAAGGCCGAAGCGGTGGACCAGCGGATGGTCTGGCCACTCAGCGATTGATGGAACACGATGATGTCGCTGCCACTGCCGGCGGCGGAGCCGTTCACCGATGTGTCGGTGTTGGCGGCCTGGATCGCCTCGGCCAGCGAGACAAAGCTATCAACCGCAGTGGACGTGGCATTGGTGTCGGTTACCGTGATGGTCGCCAGCGACGTATTGAACGCCGTCAGGTCACCACGTTGCACACCAACGCCCGTAGCGACCACGCCGGAGACGGTTTCCAGTTCCCAGTCCTCGCCGGTGCGGTTGCCGGTCGAGTCGGAAGACGCGCCTACATCGGCACCGCTCAGCCTTGCCACTTCATCGACGAACAGCTGGCCATCACTGCCTTCGCCGGTGTTGCAGGCGAAAAAGCGGATGTCGCCACCCTCGGCCAGGCTGGCACCGATGCGCGCCAGGTCGGCCTGATGGCTGGCCAACTGGTTGGCCCAGATGGCGTTGCCGGCCAGGTACACATAGCCGCTGTCACCGTGGCTGATGATATCGATGGAAGTGACATCGGTACGGCCGTCGAGGTAATCAGCGATCTGCTTGAAACCGTCCTTGCCGTTCTCCAGCACCACCACCTCGACGCCGGCGGGCAGGCCGGCGATGAGCTTTTGATAGTCACTGACGGCGGAGTCGACGAACACCACTTCGTGGCGCTCGGCAGCCAGGGTAGCCGGCGCCGTAGCGGGTGCGGCCTGCTGCGCGCTTTCATGGCTCGCGCTGCCCTGGGTACTGGACGTATCGCTGGCGGTAGCGGTGTCCTTGCTGGTGGCCGTGGCAGCGGCTACCTCCGCGGCCTGGGCGCCCTGGTCGGCGACCACGGCCACCGAGGCATCGAACATCATGCGGGGTTCCAAGGCCTGAATCAGGCTCGGCCGGCTCATGGAAACGCTGGGGTTTTGGTTCTTCTTGTTTCGCTTCCAGAATGCCATGCCGACCTCATTCAGCCCTTGGGCTGGTTGATCCTGTAACTGCGCCAGGCAAAGGCGCATCCTTGTCGAAAAATCCTGACGCACCGCGGGGAGCCGACATGCTCCCCGCGATGAACTGCACTGCCTTGACTCAGTTACGGCTCGGGAAGATGCCTTCCAGGGCGATGATGAAGTTCATGCCCAGGTAGGGGTTTTGCACAGAAACAGGTAGCGAGGCACCACCCAGGTTAACGCTGGTTTGAGGCACCGTGACGTTGAACGGCTTGAGGCTGGTGTTGGGCACGTCACTGGAATAGATATCCGCCGCCGCCCCTGCCCCCGAACTGTCAAAAGACTTGGCCAGCACGTTGCCAGACGAAGGTGCCGCAGCGTTGGCATCGCCCTCCACCGCCGGTATGGCCACCGAAACGGTCTGGGCAGGGATCACCGCCTGCTGCATCGGCATGTTCGACTGCAACAGCGTGACATCGTTGACACCGCCAGCTTCGCCCTGCACCACATCGGCCAGGCCTGGCCCGGTGCCGAAACCGATTGGCCCGCGACCGCGCAGGTCTGGCAGGGCGAAAGTGGTCTTGCCATCGCCGCCATACGTAGTGCCAAGCAGCGCGAACAAAGCGTTGTTCTGGGCAATGCTCATCAGCTGACCTTGGCAGAATGCCCAACCGCGAGGCGCGAAGTTGCCTGCGAACATCTTGATCTCACCGAGAAACGGATCCATTTGCTGCTCTCCTATGACTACCTGCAAGGCGGACCAGGTGGCCCGCGAAATGGGTTCAGGAACGATGCATCTTCAGGTACAGACCATTGTCCTCGACAACCGCGAAGCCACTGCGCCGATACAGGCGCACTGCCGGGCTGTGCGAAGTGACGTGCAAACCGGCGCTCAGGCCCTGGCGGTCAGCCTGTGCCAGCCACTGGCGCAGCAGACGAGAGCCGATACCCTGTCCCTGCCAGGCGGGCAAAATTGCCATATCAATGATCTGCAGGTGACTGTCGGCCCATTGCAGGGAAGCACGGCCGATACGTTCGTTGGCGGTTTCGATGATCAGAAAGCAGGCGTCGGGGTACTGCGCCTGGTAATGCAAGTGCTGGGCACGCCACTGCTGGTCGAGAAAATGCTCGATCGTTGCCTGGTCCCACGCCAGCGCGGCCATTTCGGCGGCCCGGGTGGTACCGTACAAGGCACGCAGAAACACTTGGTCAGCGTCCGCCACGGGGCGGAGAAGCACTTCAGAGGTCGACATCGGGTCACGCTTCCCTGCTGTAGTTACCCCATGGTGGGGGAGCACTTCCAAGTGGATTGTCCTACACGATGGCGTAGAGCGTAGTCGATTGACGAGGCAAATCGCCACCACTGTGTCGGGCGATTTACACAGTTTCCTCAAACAGGTGTTCGAAGCCTTTTGGCGCCAGTTTTCAGGCGTTATGCAAGCGTATGAATTCCAAGCACTTATAGGGTTCTAGCGCCCATTTACGCACACCTTCAAGTACTTGCTCGCTGGCTTGTGCCCGCTTGCGCTGGCTGTCAGCACTGAAGTTCATGCCTGGTTGCTTGGCATCGAACGCTGCCACTTCACGCAACCTCGGCACATCGCTGGGCATCACCCCGAACACTGGGGCCAGGCGCCCCCAGATGGCCTCAGGCAGTTCACTGTAGTTGACGGCAATGCCGCCGTGTTCCCGGCATAGCTGCAGGCCGGCCTTGAGGATCTCGCCTACCACCCGGCAGGTGTATTGCACCGTGTCCATGCCCTTGCCGCTGCCCAACAAGGTGTCCAGCGCCGAAGCGCCAAGCAGGCCCGGCACCCGGTGCATGCCAGCCTGGCGCAACTGCGAGACAACGATCTCCAGTGGGTCGCGATACAGGAAGACCCTCGGCACTTCGGGGTACAGTTCGGCCAGTAAGGGCGCTTCGAACACGTTCCAGGCATCAAGTTTGATCACCAGCTGGCGCTCATCGCCCTGGCGCCGCTGGCCGTAGGCTGAAAGCAGTGCGCGCACGCCTTCGGCCTGCCAGTCCTTGGCGCCTGGGTCCTGCAGCGATGCCCTCAGCAGGTTGTCCAGGGGTGGCGGCTCGCTGAGAACGATGTTGCGCGCCTGGCTGGCCAACAGTTGTGCGATCAGCGTGGAGCCACATCGCGAGGCATGGAACACCAGCACCGAAGGTTCCAGGCCTGGGCTGCGCACTTGCCAGTCCAACAGTGCCTGCAAGTTGGTGTCGCGGCGCAGGGCCTGGTTGAACGGCAGGCGTAACGCCTGATCGACGTCGTCTCGGAAAAACGGCCTGGTCAGGGGCTGCTGGCCAAACCAGCACCAGTCCAGGCGCCACTCAGCCTTGTCACGCCACAGGCGAATGGGCATCCAGCCGTGAAAACCGCCTGGCGCATTCAGATTCGCCATTGATCGCTCCATGCTTGCTTGCCTTGGCGCATGGCACTCAGCACTTCGGCTTCGGAAAACACCAGGCCCATGGTTGCACCGAGGGCAATGGCCGCGGCCATGAATGCCCGTGGATCGTCCAGCGCCTGCAGCCTGGCTGCCAGTGCAGGGGCATGCGCCACTTGCTCACGAAAGCGCTCGAATGCCTGCACTGCCCGCCCCGGGCTCAATGCCGGGGTTAGTGCCCGCCCCTGTTCGATCAACCCGAGCAGCCAGTTGTCGGCCAAGCAGTCGAGCACCAGGTGGATACGCTCACCGGGGCCGGGGTTGTGCACCCGATGCGCACGTGACAGGTCAACGAACCAGCACTCGCCAGCCTGCATGGGGACCTGCAGGCCGTCGACGATAAATTCAACACCAGGTGGGCTCAGCAGTGGCACATGCAGGCGCAGGCAGCCTCCAGGGCGACCCAGGTCCGGGTCGCGGTGCTCGTGAATCCGCGCGCCCTCGCCCAGGCGCAGCAGACGTGCGGCCTGCAGGGATGCGCGAAATGGCCCCAGCGCGGCCTGCCACGCCGTCTCATGGCGCCACCAGTCCTGCCTCACGGGCGCGCCCCGGCCCGGTGCAAGCGGCACAGGAGCATCCTCGGCACTGACCAGCGCCACACCGCTCCAGTCGCCCTCGTGATAACCGCGGTTGAAATGCGCCTGCCAGGCCCCTGCCTCCACCCGTGCCAAAGCCTGCAGCAATGCCGGCAGGTCCATGGCAAGAGGCAGTCGGGAACATAGCGGCAGCGAGACTTCGCTCATGGCTGCTCCTTGCAGTGAATTCGCACTAGAAACCACTCTCGCGCACTCCCAAGGCCGCCAACCGGCGCCAGGCAGCGCCCAGCAGCGACTCGCGGGCACCCTCGAGCACCACCACCCCACGCAACGGCTGGGCCACATCAGCCACATCCGTCAGCGGGCTCAGGCGCACCCCGTACTGCGCCTGCAGCGGCTGGGCCCGCTGTTGGCCATCGCGGCGCACGGCCACCGGGCCATGCCGGTCAGACGCCAGCGCCTGCAGTTCCAGCGCGGCAACCCCGGTAGCATCCACCTGCTCCACACGCACGGGCAACGCCGCCCGAGCCGGGTCATCGGCAATGAAGCGCCCTTCACTGCCAGCCGCCACGCGCCACAAATCGGCCTCGCCCAAGTAACCACGCAGGCGCACCCCCGGTTCGACGACCCGCCCCAGGGCCTGGCCTGTATTGACCCACTGCCCCGCCTGCAGGTCCCTGGGCATGTCGCGCCACACTCCCGCACCCGGCGCGCGCAATTGCAAGCGTTCACGCTGCGCGGCAAGGCCACGGTACTCGGCCACTGCCTCGGCCAGTTGCTGCTCGAGCACCCCGGCATCGCTGGCGGTAGCGCTGCGCCCGGCCTGACGGCGTAACAGCAACTGCAGAGTTTCTATTTCGCGGCGCACGATCTTCAGGCGCGAATCCAGGTCCGGCGATTCCAGCTCCAGCAGCAACTGCCCCTGAGCGACCGTCTGGCCATCGTGCACCTGCAACTGCTTCACTCGCGCCGCCACAGGTGCATGCAAGGCACTCACCCGCGACGCCTCGAGCATCGCCGGCACCTCCACTGCACCGCGCCAAGGCACGGCCAGCAGCGCCAGCAGCAGCATCAACCCCAGGCCAAGCCCCAGCGCCTTGCGCGGCTGGGCCTGGTCACGGCGCAGCCACCACTGCTGCAGCTCCTTGCATACCGGCAAGCCGATGAACCACACCAGTTCCACCAGCATGAGGAAGATGCCCAGCACCTTGAAGAACAGGTGATACACCGCCAGGGCGATACCAAAGAACAACAGCGCACGCCAGACCCAGGCGCCATAGCCCCATATCAGCAGGCGCTGGCGCATTACCGGTGGCCACGGCTCGGGCATCGTCTCGCCATAGCCGAACAACGCCTCGCGCAAGCGCCACCGGCACAGGGCAAACGCGCGTTGCTGCAGGTTTTCCACGCCTAACAGGTCACTGACCAGAAAGTACCCGTCAAAGCGCATGAACGGGTTGAGGTTGACCAGCAAGGTAGTGATCCACGTGGCACTGGCCAGCATGAACGCTGCGGTGCGTAGCGGCCCATCGGGCAGCAGCGACCAGGCCAGCAGTGCCAACACCGCCAGTACCAGCTCGGCGAATACGCCACCTGCATCTATCAGCAGCCGTGAGCGCCGGTCGCTGACGCGCCAGGCGTCGCTGACATCGGTGTAGAACATCGGCAGCAGTACCATGAACGCCAGCCCCATGCTCTGCACACGACAGCCCGCGCGCTTGGCCATGTAGGCATGGCCGAACTCGTGGCAAAGCTTGGCGAAAGCCAGGGCCAGGCCAAAGGCGAGCATGCCGCCGAGGCTGAACAGGTGCGGGAACGTGGCGATGAAGCGCGACCAGTCACGAATCACCAGGAACAGGCCAAGCACCAGCAGCGCCGGCAGGCCAACGCGCAGCAGCCAGCCACCATGGCGCTCGAGCAGCGGCCAGGTACGGTTGAGGAAGGCATCCGGGCGCCACAGCGGGATGCGGAAGAACAGGTACTGGTGCAACGCTTTGTGCCACAGGCCCTGTTGGCTGGCGGCGGCCTTCACGGCATAGCTCTGGCGCTGCTTGGGATCGTTGGCGCTGAGCAGGTCGTGGTGGCCGAGAAACGCCAGTAGGTCCTCTACCGCCTGAGTATCCAGGGGCAGGCCCGGCTCGGCATTGGCAGCTGCCAGCACCCGTTGCGGCTCACCCAGCGGCCAGTGGCGAAGCAAACGCACCGCAGCCGCGCCGAGCTTGAAATAACGGCCGCGCAACGGGTCGGCCAAGGTCCATTGCGGGGCACCGTCCAACGCCGGTGCCGCTGGCGAGAGCTGCAGGTCCGCACGCAGCGCCGGCAACATTACAGGCCCAGCCCTTGGCGCAGGGCCGCCAGAGGCCGGCGCAGCAGGTAATAGGCCAATGGCGCGCGTTCGCCGTACAGCTTTGCCGTACCGCGCAGGCCGATGCGTGGTGAGGCCTCGACGAAGGTCGCATCCAGCCGGTAGGCAAGCTGCCCGGCGGCGTTGGTTTGCGCCTCGTAGGCAGCACGTTCAAGCTGCGCCACGTGCCGATGCAGTGGGTCACTGTCAAGGAACAGCGCCACCTCGGCCCCCGGCTGCAGGGCGATGGCATCGCCGACCGGCAACTCCAGGCGCAGTTCGGCCTGCACTGGGTCGGCCAGTTGCATCAGCCGCTCGCCGGTCTGCACCGGTTTGCCAGTCCAGCGCTCGGCATCGGCGAACACAGCGATGCCGTCACGTTCGGCGCGGATCTCGCTGCGCGCCAGCAACTGGTGGGCATAGTCGAGTTCGGCGCGTTTCTGTTCGACGCGTGCGGCCAGCAAGTCCAGGCGCGCGCTAGAGTCGGCATCGGTAAAGGCGCGCTGGGCACTGACCTTGAGTTCGGCCTCCGCCACGCCCAAGGTGCGTGCGGCGACATCGGCCTGGGCCTTGAGGGCGGTGGCATCAAAGCGCACCAGCAAATCCCCCGCTGTCACACGCTGGTTGGGTTTGACCAGGAACTCGGCCACCACCCCGTCCAGCGGCGCCGCCACCACCCAGCCACCGCGCGGCACCACCTCGGCCGGCGCCAGCACCGACTGGCGCACCGGCAGCAAAAGCAACAGCAGCGCGGCCGCCAGCACCGCCAGCAAGCGCCGCCGCGGCCAGCGCAGGCGCCACGGGCGCACCGGGTTCAGCGCCTGCCAGGCATGCGCATAAGTTTCCCCCAACTGCACCAGCAAGGCCTGCTCGGCGGCGTTGAACGCCTGCTCGCGGGCCAGCCACAAGCCGCCGAAGGCCTCACCCTTGCGGTCGTGCAATGGCAACCAGAAGGCTTGCCCAGCCGACAACGCCTGCCAGTCGGCGAGTGTCTGGGCATCCAGCACGCTTGGCTCGACCTCGCCGGCCTGCCCGGCGAAACCCGCTGCCTGCAACTTGCCCACGGCACGTTCGACAAACGCCACGAACGGTGCATTGGCTTCCACCACGCTGATGCCTGTCAGCGCCTGCACCTTGCCGGCGATCAGTAACGCGGCATGGCGAAAACCAAACATCGCCTGGCCGTCGTTGACCATGGCATACGCCAGCTGCTCGGTACTGGTGGCCTGGCGCGCCTGGCGCTGCAGCCCCAGAAACAAGGCGAAGGCCCGCTCCGCCGTACCATGGGCAGCGGCGGTCATGGCTGCTGCGCAAAGCTGGCCGTACCGCTCATGCCCGCCAGCAAACCGTGGGTGTCGGTGGGCAGTTCGCCGATCAGCAGCAGCGTCTGGCTGCCTTCATCGATTCGCGCGCCCACACGCTTGACCGTGGCGCCAAGCGGCTGACCGGTTTCATCCGGGGTGAACTGAAAGCTTTGCCCAGGCTTGAGCCTGGCCAGCCAGCGCGAAGGCACCAGCAGCTGGATTTCCAGCGAACGATTGTCCACCACCTCCACCAGCGGTGCGCCGTTGGCGACGCTTTCGTGAGGCTGGGCACGGCGTTGTACCACTCGCCCGTCGAACGGGGCAGTGACCACACAGCGCTTGACCTGCACTTGGTAGACCTGGGCTTCGGCCTGGGCCTGGGCTTGCTTGGCCTCAGCCAGCGATACCTCGAACTGCCCCACCGATTTCAATGCGGCCAGTTGACGGTTGTGGTTGAGCTCTTCGCGGCTTGCGCGCACCGCCGCTTGAGCGGCATTGAGCTGGGCCTGGTAGGCCGAGCAGTCGAAGCGCGCCAGGGTGCTGCCCTTCTTGAAGGCCTCGCCATCAGCATAAGGCATTTCGACGATACGCCCGGCCAGCTCACTGGCCAGCACTGCCTGGTGACGCGCGCGCAACACGCCACGGGCGCTGTGCTCGGCGCCCGTGTTACCGACGCTCGGCGTGTCCAGCAGCGGGTCGCCTGGTGCTTCATTGGCCAGCGCCAGTGGCAGGTGCAACATACTCAAGGCCAAGGCCAGTCGAATCCCACGACACATGTTGCACACTCCCTTGCAAGCTAGGAGACCGGAGTGTACGAAAAAAGTGATGGCACGGATACATCACGCCGAACGGTCCATGGTGGCCGATCAACCCGGCCACCATGGAGGCATCACAGCCGCCGCTCAACCGAGCGAGCGCACCCCCGCCGCCTGTCGCTCATGACCGCGCGCGGTGACGATGCCAAGGAAGGAAATGAAGATCGCCAGGCTCAATGTAGCGGTCACCTCCACCCGGTGCTCGGGCGTATACATCATCACCGCCAGCGCCCCGCCAATGAAAATGATCACCGCCCAGGTCAGCCAAGGGAACAGCCACATGCGGAATTTCAGTTCCGCGTTTTCACGCTCCAGGCGGCGGCGCATGCGCAGCTGGGAGATGGCGATGACCATGTAAACCAGCAGCGCAATGGCGCCGGAGCTGGCCAGCAGGAACTCGAACACACCCTTGGGTGCGAAGTAGTTGAGGATGGCGATGGCCGCGCCGATCAGGGTGCTGCCGAACACGGCAGCGCGTGGCACGCCGACCTTTGAGGTCTTGTTGAGGAAGGCCGGTGCATCACCGCGCTTGGCCAGTGAGTACATCATCCGCGAAGCGATATAGATCGACGAGTTCATGCAGCTGGTCACGGCCACCAGCACCACCAGGTCGACCATGAAGGCGGCATTGGGGATGTTCATGATTTCCAGCGCCCGCTGGTAAGAACCCACCACCGCAAGCTGTGGGTCGTTCCACGGCACGATCGAGATGATCACGAAGATCGACAGGATGTAGAAGGTACTGATGCGCCAGATCACCGAGCGCGTGGCCTTGGCGATGTTACGCGACGGGTCGCTGGATTCGGAGGCGGCAATGGTCACCGCTTCGGTGCCGATGAAGCTGAACATCACGGTGATGAATGCACCAATCACGGCAGACCAGCCGTTGGGCGCAAAGCCGCCGTAGGCGCTCATCAACCCACTCAACCCGCTGACTTCGCGGTTGGGCAACCAGCCCATCAGGGCCGCAAAGCCCAAGCCGATGAAACAAAGGATTGCCGTGACTTTGAGAATGGCGAACCAGAACTCGAACTCACCGTACTTGGCCACGCTGAACAGGTTGGTGCACGCCAGTAGCAGTACGGAAGCGAGGGCGAAGATCCAGCTGTCCACCTGTGGGAACCAGGCGTTGAGCACATGCCCGGCGGCCAGTGCTTCGATCGGGATCACCAGCACCCAGAACCACCAGTACAGCCAGCCGATGGTGTAGCCGGCCCAGCGGCCGATGGCCTGGTCGGCATAGGTGGAGAACGAACCGGTGTCGGGGTGCGCCACGGCCATTTCGCCGAGCATGCGCATGACCAGCACCACCAGGGTCCCGGCCACGAAGTAAGAAACAATGGTGGCTGGCCCGGCTGCCGCGATGGCGTGCCCGGAGCCGACGAAAAGACCGGCGCCGATGATGCCCGCGATGGACAGCATCGTTACATGACGTGGCTTGAAACCTTGTGCAAGGTTGCCATCAGTTCCCACGGTGTTCATTGATGTTGTTCTCTTTTTGCTGACACAAGGAAGGACGGGCAGGCGTAGGCGAAAATATCTCCTTTGGATTCAATGAGTCGACACCTTGCTTGCGCGCTGTTGTTGATCTTTGGCGCGCGTCACAAAGCAGGGCGTCAGTGCGGTTCGGGGTTCATTTAAGCCGGCTGAGGCTGCAGGAAATTACACGAGAACGCCTCGCAACTGTTCGATCACGACAGCGCTTTTCCATAAACGTCAGATGTCGTGGATGGCATGTCCAGACGCGCCTGATGGCCATTTGAGGGTTTTGTTTTTCATCTGGGTATGCGTAACAGGTACAAAAAAGCCCCGGTCTCCCGGGGCCTCTGTTGCTCAGGCGTCTGCCTACGCCTGCCCCGTCCGTTCGAAGCGCCGGGCCAGCAACAGGTAAGCGAAGATCCCCAGCACGCCGTGGGCGGCCACGAACCAAAGTGCGTTGTCGAAGGAGCCGGTGCTGGCCACTACGTAGCCGATCACCAGCGGGGTGACGATGCCGGCAATGTTTCCGATGCCGTTGAACACGCCACCGCACAGGCCGACCATTTTCTTCGGTGCCACATCCGACAGCACCGCCCAACCCACCGCTGCCAGGCCCTTGCCGAAGAATGCCAAGGTCATCAGGGCAATTACCGCCGCGTTGCCATCCACGTAATTGGCCAGCACCAAGGTGGTGGACAACGCCATGCCGATCACGAACGGCGTCTTGCGCGCCCTGGACGGGTGCACGCCACGGCGGATCAGCCAGTCGGACACGAAGCCCCCAAGGATGCCGCCGGTAAAGCCGCAGATCGCCGGCAACGCGGCCACCCAGCCGGCCTCCATGATGGTCATGCCACGGCCCTTGATCAGGTAGATCGGGAACCAGGTGATGAAGAAATAGGTGAGCGCAGTGATGCAGTACTGCCCCAGGTAGACCGCCCACAGGTTGCGGCTGGTGAACAGCTGCGCAAGCTCCGCGCGGGTCGGTTTGCTCTTGGCCGTCTTGCGCTCTTTTTCCAGGTCGACCAGCGCTCCGCCTTCACGCATGTAATCGAACTCTTCACGGCTCAACCCCGGTGCGCTGTGCGGCTCATGGTAAAGGCGGAACCACACCACGCTCAGCAGCAGGCCGAGCACGCCCATCCAGATGAATACCTGCTCCCAGCTCATCGTGTGGGTCATCCACGCCATCAGCGGCGCGAACACCACCACTGCCATGTACTGCGCCGAGTTGAACAGCGCCGATGCGGTACCGCGCTCGCGGGTGGGGAACCAGCAACTGACGATGCGCGAGTTGGCCGGGAATGCCGGTGACTCCACCAGGCCGAGCATGAAACGCATGGAGAACAACGCCACCGCAGCCGACACACCGGCCAGGCCCAGCCAGCCCACTGTGCCTTGCAGCAGGGTGAACAGCGACCAGAGAATCAGGCTGAGGCCATACACGCGGCGTGCACCGAAGCGGTCCAGCAACCAGCCGCCTGGCACCTGGCCGAGGGCGTAGGCCCAGGCGAAGGCAGAGAAGATCATGCCGAGCATGACCGGGTCCAGGTCGAGGTCCTTGAGTACCTCGGTGCCAGTGATCGACAAGGTGGCGCGGTCGGCATAGTTGATGACCGTGATGACAAAGATCAGCGCCAGGACAAGGAAGCGATGGCGGCCGATTGCGGCGACGGCCTGCGGTGCGGCGACGGCGGATTTGCTGTTCATGTGTACCCTCTTGCTTCTCGATGGAAGCGATTGTTCTTGTGCAGAGAAGGTGTGGCCTTGTGGTGTCGCTAGTGGCCCTATCGCCGGCAAGCCGGCGCCTACAGGCACATCACCGGGCTGCAAAGCAGTGGGCTCCCAGTGGGAGCCGGCTTGCCGGCGATGGGGTTACGCGCAGTTCGGCGGCACCTCGCCGCGGAAACAGGCTGCGAGGTTGTCCAGCACCATTTGCCCCATTTCCAGGCGGGTCTGCAGGGTGGCGCTGCCACGGTGTGGCTGCAGGCTGACCTGGTTGAGGTCACACAAAGCCGGTGGCACATGGGGTTCATCGACGAACACATCCAGCCCGGCACCGGCAATGCGCCGTTCGCGCAAGGCCTCGACCAGTGCGCCTTCATCCACCAACTTGCCGCGCGCCACGTTGATCAGGTAGCCCTGCGGGCCCAGCGCGTCGAGCACCTCGGCGCTCACCAGCACCTTGCCGCCATCAGCCGAGGCCGCCACCACCAGCACATCCACAGAACGCGCCAGTTCGACCAGGTCAGCGACGAAGCGGTAGCCACAGCCGTGCTGTTCGCGCCGGCCGTTGTAGGCAATATGCATGTCGAAGGCGGCAGCGCGGCGCGCGATGGCCTTGCCGACTTGCCCCAGGCCAACGATGCCCAGCGCACTACCACTGACCTTGCGCGCCAACGGCAGGTTGACCGTGCCCCACAAGCCGTCACGCACCAGACGTTCACCTTCGCCCAGGCGGCGCAGTGTGTTGATGATCAACCCCATGGCCATATCGGCCACGTCATCGGTGAGCACCCCCGGGGTCGTGGTGACATGTATGCCGCGCTTCGCCGCGTGGTGCAGGTCGACAGCGTCGGTGCCGATGCCACTGATGGCGATGATCTGCAGCGCTGGCAGTTGATCAATCAGCGCATTGGCCAAGCCTTTGGCGCCACCGGTGACCACCCCACGAATACGAGGGCCGACTTCATCGAGCAGTTGTTGAGGATTGTCATGTCGATACAGCCGATGCACCTGGTAGGCACTGACCAGTTGCGCATCGATGGCATCCGGTACCGGCTGGGTCAGCAGCAGCTCGACGGCTGCAGTGTTGTCGTTGTTCATCGTTGATATCCGGCAACTTCAAAGGTGTGACTCGATGCTAGGCCGGCATGCGATACAGGTCTAATATAGATGGTGGATCGAATAATTCAGGAATTGAATCATGGAGCTGCACCAGCTGCGCTGCTTCGTAGCGGTTGCCGAGGAGCTGCATTTCGGCCGTGCCGCCAGCCGCCTGCACATGACCCAACCGCCGTTGAGCCGGCAGATCCAGCTGTTGGAGCATTCGTTGGGGGTGCTGCTGCTTGAGCGCAACAACCGCCAGGCGCGGCTCACACTCGCCGGGCAGAGCTTTCTGGAAGATGCCCGGCGCATACTGCAGATCGCCGAATGTGCCAGCCAGTCGGCCCGGCGCATTGCCCATGGCGAGGCTGGCCGACTGACGCTGGGCTTCACAGCAGTCGGGGCCTACAGCATGATCCCGCGCCTGCTGGTGCACGCCGCCAAGACCGTACCCGACATCGAACTGGTGCTCAGCGAGCGTATCTCCGCAACCCAGGTGCATGACCTGGAGGCGGGGCTGATCGATGTCGGTCTGGTGCGCCAGGTGCTACCCAGCGCGCGCGTGGAGTACCTGCCGATCCACCGCGAGCCCTTCGTCGCCGCCCTCCCCGTCGGCCATGCACTGGCAGCGCGCGAGCGGCTCAAGCCGATCGATTTCGATCAGCAGCCGTTCGTGATGTACAGCGCAAACGAGGGGCGCTACTTCCATGATCGCATCGCCAATCTGTTTGCCCGCCACGAGGTGCAGCCGCGTTATCTGCACCAACTGGGGCAGACGCATTCGATTCTGGGGTTGGTGAATGTCGGGCTGGGCTGTGCGGTGGTGCCGGCATCGGCGCAGGCGCTGCGGCTGGAGCAGGTGGTGTTCAAGCCACTGATGGGGATGGACCAGCAGGCGGAGATCTTTCTGGCGTATTGCCGGGATAATCCGAATCCAGTGTTGGGCGCGTTTGTGGCGATGGCTCGGGCATTTTTTGAGGCGGGGTGAGGGGGCTGCTGCGCAGCCCAATCGCCGGCAAGCCGGCTCCCACTGGTTTGCGCTGAGCTTGAGAGCAGCGGGGTACCTGTGGGCCGGCTTGCCACGGGCTTCAACGCACCAGGCAAGGCCGCTTGTTATCGAACGTCCAGCCCGGGATCAGGAACTGCATCGCCACACCGTCATCCCGCGCTCCCAGCCCCATGCTGCGGTAGCACTCATGGGCCTTGGCCAGTTGGTCTTCATCCAGCTCCACCCCTAGCCCTGGGCGCTCTGGCACGCGCACATGGCCGTCGACGATGCGCAGCGGCTCGCGGGTAAGACGCTGGCCGTCCTGCCAGATCCAGTGGGTGTCGATCGCCGTGATCTCACCCGGCGCCGCCGCAGCTACCTGGGTGAACATCGCCAATGAAATATCGAAGTGGTTGTTCGAATGCGAACCCCAGGTCAGGCCCCAGTCGTTGCACATCTGCGCCACCCGTACCGAGCCCTGCAAGGTCCAGAAGTGTGGGTCGGCCAAGGGGATGTCCACCGATTGCAACTGGATCGCATGGCCCATCTGGCGCCAGTCGGTGGCGATCATGTTGGTGGCGGTGGGCAAGCCGGTGGCACGGCGGAACTCGGCCATCACCTCACGGCCCGAATAGCCGTTTTCGGCACCGCACGGGTCTTCTGCATAGGCCAGCACGTGGTGCTTGTCACGGCACAGGGCGATGGCCTCTTGCAATGACCAGGCGCCATTGGGGTCAAGCGTGATACGCGCTTCGGGGAAGCGCTCGGCCAGCGCCGTCACCGCCTCCATCTCCTCTTCGCCACGCAGCACGCCGCCCTTGAGCTTGAAGTCGCTGAAGCCATAGCGCTGCTTGGCGGCTTCAGCCAGGCGCACCACGGCCTCAGGGGTCAGTGCCTTCTCGTGACGCAGGCGGAACCAGTCATCATCGGCGTCGGCCTCGTTGCGGTAAGCCAGGTCAGTCTGCTGGCGGTCACCGATATAGAACAGGTAGCCGAGCATTTTCACCGCGTCGCGCTGCTGGCCTTCGCCGAGCAGCGCGGCCATGGGCACATTGAGGTGCTGGCCGAGCAAGTCCAGCAGCGCCGATTCGATGGCCGTCACCGCATGCACGGTAATGCGCAGGTCGAAGGTCTGCAGGCCACGCCCGCCAGCATCGCGGTTGGCGAAGGTCTGGCGCATGGCATTGAGCACACGCTGGTAGTGGCCGATCGGCTGGCCGACCACCAGGCTGCGGGCATCTTCCAGGGTCTGGCGGATCTTCTCGCCGCCGGGCACTTCGCCCAGGCCCGTGTTGCCGGCGCTGTCACGCAGCACCACAACGTTACGGGTGAAGAACGGGCCATGGGCGCCACTGAGGTTGAGCAGCATGCTGTCATGGCCGGCTACCGGGATCACGCGCAGGTCGGTGACCACGGGGGTGCTGGTGTGGAGTGCGGGAGTCGTCTGCATGTTCATGATTGTTGTCTCGCAGTCATCAGTGGGTCTGGCCCAAGGCCGAAGGGGCCTTGAGGTCATTGGAGGGGACGCCCTTTGGGCGAGTGCGCACGAAGAACACCGCAATGGCCGCCAGCACCGAGGTCACGGCCAGGCCGTACAGGCCACCCTGGATCGACCCGGTCTGCTGCTCGAGCAGGCCGAAAGTGGTGGGCGCGACGAAGCCGCCCAAGTTGCCCACGGAGTTGATCAGGGCGATCACCGCAGCAGCGATACGCGCGTCCAGATAGCCTTGGGGGATCGGCCAGAACAGTGACGAGGCCGACTTGAAACCGATAGCGGCAAAGCACACCGCGACAAAGGCGAACACCGGCCCGCCCGTGGTCGACATGAACATGCCGATGGCCGCGATCACCAGGGCCGCAGCCACCCAGGCCTGCTGGAACTTCCAGCGTGAGGAGCCAGCGGCGAAGGCATACATGGCCAGAATCGAGATCAGCCATGGGATGGAGTTGAAGAAGCCGACCTGCAGGTCGCTCAGGTCACCCATGCGTTTGATGATGCTGGGCAACCAGAATGTCGCGGCGTAGATGGTCAGCTGGATGCAGAAGTAGATCAGGCAGAACAGCACGATCTGGCGGTCCTTGAGCAAGCTCCAGGACGATACCTTGACGGTGCCGGTGGCTTCGCGCTCACGTTGCTCGCGGTCGATGGTATCGACCAGCGCATCCTGCTCGGCCTTGCTCAGCCATTTGGCGTCGTGCGGTTTGGAGTCGAGCCAGAAGAACACGAAGAAGCAAAGCGTGACCGAGGCCATGCCCTCGATGAACAACATCCACTGCCAGCCATGCATGCCCAGGCCCTGGATCTGCATCAGCGCGCCGGCCAGGGGGCCGGAGATCAGCGAGGCCAGCGCCGAGCCACTGAGGAAGATGGCAATCGCCTTGCCGCGTTCGGCGGCTGGCAGCCAGCGGGTGAAGTAGTAGATCACCCCAGGGAAGAAGCCGGCCTCGGCAACACCGAGCAAAAAGCGCAGCACGTAGAACTGGGTTTCGTTCTGCACGAAGGCCATGGCAGTGGCCACCAACCCCCAGGTGAACATGATGCGGGTCAGCCACAGGCGGGCGCCGACGCGCTGCAACAGCATGTTCGAGGGCACTTCGAACAGCGCATAGCCGATGAAGAACAACCCGGCACCAAAACCATAGGCCGCAGCGCTGATGCCAAGGTCGCTTTCCAGATGCGGCCGGACGAAGCCGATGTTGACGCGGTCGAGGTAGTTGACGATGAACATGATCACGAACAGCGGCAGGACGTGGCGCTTGACCTTGGCCACGGCGCTGGCCAGCACGTCGCCGCCGTTACGGGCAGACGGATCGAGGGTGTCGTTCACTTGTGTATCTCCCACTAATTGTTTTTGTGCGGGTCGAGGTGGTCTGACATGACAGTGGGCAGAGCATATGCGCGGCGAAGTTGTACGACAAGATGGCGATTGTCGTTAAAAACACAAAATACAAGCTTATAGATCGTATAAAAGCGGCGATAACGTTCCTAAGATCACTTTTCAGGTTACCCAGCGCCGCGAAAAAACAGGCAGAAAATATTTTTATCGGCTAACTTGTCGTACAAGCTAACTCGCCAACCGGAGCGGCCCATGCCCCAGCAGCCCCGCAAAACAGGCCACAGCCGTGCCCACGACCTGGTCTCCAGCCTGACCCAGCAGATCCTGCTGGGCACCATCAAGCCGGGCGACAAACTGCCGTCGGAAAACACCTTGGTGCGCGAGCACGGTGTCAGCCGCACCGTGGTGCGTGAAGCCCTGTCGAAGCTGCAGGCCTCTGGCCTGGTAGAACCGCGCCACGGGATTGGTACGTTCGTGATGGCGCGCCCGGCGCAGGCCGGGTTGCGGGTGGGAGTGGAGAATGCCGCAAGCGTGCGCGACCTGCTGGAACTGCGCATCGGCCTCGAGGGCCAGGCAGCCGCCCTCGCCGCCGTGCGCCGCAACGAACAACACCTGGCACGCATGCGCCAGGCGCTGGACGATTATCAGGACCTCGCCGCGGCCGGTGACAGTTGCATCGAAGCGGACCGCCGCTTTCACCTGCTGATCGCCGAGGCCACCGGCAACCTGTACTTCAGCGAGATGATGGCGCAGCTGGGCAATGGCCTGATTCCTCGCAACCGCATGGCCATCGCCGAACGCGCCGGGGCCAACCTGGCCCGGCATGCCTACCTGGCCAACCTGGAGCATGAGGCGATTCTCAACGCCATTGGCCGGCAAGACCCGGATGCGGCGCGGGCGGCGATCTGCCTGCATCTGTCCAACAGCCGGGACCGCTTGTTGCCGGACTGAAGCGGGCGATTACCAGGTCAGGCAGATCTTGCCGAAATGCCGGTTGCTCTCCTGGTAGCGGAACGCTTCGACGATCTGCTCCAGTTCAAAATGCTTGTCCACCACAGGCAGCAAGCCGTTGGCGTCGATCGCCCGGACCATCGCCTGCTGCTGCGCGCGGCTACCCACCAGCACACCCTGCAGACGGATCTGCCGAACCAGCGCCTGAACCAGCGGCAACTGCCCGGCGACACCGGTAAGGATGCCGATCAATGACACATGGCCACCGATCCGTGCGGCAATCATCGACTGCTCCAGCGTCGCCGGCCCGCCCACCTCGATCACATGATCGACGCCACGGTTGCCGGTGAGCTCACGCACCTTCTCGCCCCAGGCCGGGGTGCTCTTGTAGTTGATCAGGTGATCAGCGCCCAGGGCCTTGAGGCGTTCGAGCTTGGCATCGCTGGACGAGGTGGCGATTACCGTGGCGCCTGCCAGCTTGGCGAACTGCAGGGCGAAGATCGACACGCCGCCGGTGCCCTGTACCAGTACGGTGTCACCGGGCTTGAGGTGACCGTCGCTCATCAGCGCACGCCAGGCCGTGAGGCCGGCGGTCGTCAGGGTGGCGGCCTCGGCGTGGCTGTAGCCCTTGGGTGCCAGAGTGAAGGAAGTGGCGCGGGCGGTGACCTGTTCACGGGCGTAGCCGTCGATGCCGTCGCCCGGCACGCTGGCGAAGCCTTCGACCAGTGCCTGGCCATCGAGCCAGTCCGGGAAGAAGGTGCTGACCACGCTGTCGCCTACCTTGAACTCACTGACGCCCGCCCCGACAGCGGTCACTTCGCCAGCGCCATCGGCCATGGGAATGCGCCGCTCGCTCGGCCCCCACATGCCGCTGACCACGGCAAAGTCGTGGTAGTTGAGGGAGCTGGCGTGCAGGCGCACGGTGATCTCGCCGGGCTTGGGCGCAGCAGCCTCACAGGTGCCGACTTCGACCTTGTCGTAGCCCCCGCCGGGTTGCACGTAGATGGCTTTATGGGTCATGGCTGGTTCTCCATTTGGGGAAAAGACTGGGGGTGAGCATAGACAGTAACGGCCCTATCGCCGGCAAGCTGGCTCCCACAGGTGCTCGGGCAGCCTTCAGCAGCGCTGATCAACTTGCCGGCGGCAGGGCAAGCGCAGACGACCGAAAACTCAGCCCAGCAACGCCCGCAAAGCCCGGCAGTCCACCGCATGCCAGTCCACCAGCTCCGGCCATGGGTTATCCGGCAGGTTCACCAGCACTGTGCGCGCCCCGGCCGCTCGCCCGCAATCCAGGTCGAAGCGGTAGTCACCCACCATCACCAGTTCGCTCGGCGCCACACCCCAGGCACTGGCGATCTTCAGCAGGCCATCGGGGTTGGGCTTGGGCGCCGCCTCGTCACGACCGAGCACGTGCTCGACTGCAAAGCAATCCGCCAGGCCGATCGCCTCCAGCGTGACATGCGCCAGCTCACGCGCATTACGGGTAAGAATGCCCAACCGGCAGCCACGCCCGGCCAGCTCCCGCACCAGCTCCACGGCACCGGTAGCTGCAGTCGAGGCTACCGCCAGGTCGCGTTCGTGCTCCAGCAGCCAGGCATGCTTGGCGGCCGCTTGCGCCGCAGGTAATGCCGCCAGGTGGGTGAGGATGTCGTCCTCGGGCGGAATCTCCAGCGCCTCACGAATGGCGGCAAAATCATGCACCGCCACGGTAAGGGTGCCGTCCATGTCGAACACCCAGTTGCGGATATCGGCCAGGCTCATGCCCAGTCCTTGCGGTGACGGATCAAGCCTTCCTGCGAAGACGACGCCACCAGCTGCCCGGCACGGTTGTAGATACTGCCCCGGCAGAAACCACGGGCATTGCCGGCCCAAGGACTGTCGGTGGCGTACAGCAGCCACTCATCGGCGCGCAGGTTGCCGTGGAACCACAACGAGTGGTCGAGGCTGGCGATCTGCATGTCGCGCTGCCACACCGATTTGCCGTGGGGCAGCAGCGAGGTGGTCAGCAGGCCGAAGTCCGAGGCGTAGGCCAGCAGGTACTTGTGCAGCGCGGGCACGTCCGGCAGGGTGCCGTCGGCGCGGAACCAGGTGTACTTCACCGGGTCGCCCGGCTTGGGGTTGAACGGGTCACGCTCGGTGACCGGGCGTATCTCGATCGGTTTGGCACACAGCACCTTGTCACGAATGCGCTCAGGCAGGTGGTCAGCCATGGCGCGGGCCAGTTCGACCTCGCTCGGCAGGTTCTCCGGCCCGACCACATCAGGCATCTGCGCCTGGTGCTCGAAACCTTCCTCGTCGTACTGGAACGACGCACTGCAAGTGAAAATGGTCTGGCCCTTCTGGATGGCCGTCACGCGCCGGGTACTGAAGCTGCCGCCATCGCGCACACGGTCTACCGAATAGACCACCGGCAGGCTGGCATCGCCCGGGCGCAGGAAGTAGCCGTGCAGCGAATGCACATGGCGCGCGTCTTCGACCGTCTGGCTGGCCGCCGACAGTGACTGGCCCAGCACCTGGCCACCGTACAGCTGGCGGAAGCCCAGGTCCTGGCTGCGTCCACGGAACAGGTTCTCCTCGATCGATTCGAGGCTCAACAGGTCGACCAGGTCGTCCAACACATGACTCATCGGGGGTTCTCCTAGCAAGGCATCACAGCTCTACGGCGCTTTCATGAAGGCAAATGATACAGGGTTTGTCATCGGCACCGCGCATGACCGCTCATTCAGCGCGCAAGGTCTGCTCCCAGCGGGGCCGGTCGATGCGGTACAGCACGTGGGGCCGCAGCGGGTGCCCGGCGGGCAGGCGCGGGTGCTCGAAACTGCCTTGCAGGTCCTGCACCATGCCGATGGCCTGCATGACCTTCTGCGACGGCAGGTTGGCCTCGGTAGTGAACGACACCACCTCCTCCAGGCGCAATTGGGCGAAAGCACAACGCAGGCAGGTCCACGCCGCCTCGCTGGCAAAGCCCAGGCCCCAGTGCCGCCGGGCAAGGCGCCAGCCGATTTCCACGGCCGGCGCGAACGGCGCATCGAAGTTGACGTTGAGCAGGCCGGTCATGCCGATGAAGGCGCCGCTGTCCTTGCGTTCCAGGGCCCACAGGCCGAAGCCGTATTCGTTGAAATGGCCGCGGATCCTGCCGATCAGTGCCGCCGCCTCCAGCCGCGTCATGGGCGCTGGAAAGTAACGCATCACCTGCGGGTCGGCGCTCATGGCGGCGAACTCGCGCAGGTCGTCGTCATGCCATTGGCGTAACACCAGGCGGGCGCTTTCCAGTTCAAGGATGGGGGTCATGGGGCGTGCTCCGGTTTTGCCGTGCTACAGGTTCAGCGTAGGCGCGGCGCAGTACTTTTACCCACAACCCAACAACTGGCAAGATCAGCACTGGCCCCGATTGCGAACCCACCATGCCGTTGCCGCTGATCTACCACGATGACTACAGCCCGGAGTTCCCACCCGAGCATCGTTTCCCCATGGACAAGTTCCGCCTGCTGCGCGACCACCTGGTCGAGAGCGGGCTGACCACCGACCAGGCTTTGCTGCGCCCGCAAATCTGCCCCAACGACATCCTCGCCCTGGCCCACGACCGCGACTACATCGAGCGCTATATGCACGGCGAACTGTCGCGCGAGGACCAGCGCCGCCTGGGCTTGCCCTGGAGCGAGGCCTTGGCGCGGCGCACCGTGCGGGCAGTGGGCGGCTCGTTGCTGGCTGCCGAAATGGCGCTGCAACACGGCCTGGCCTGCCACCTGGCCGGCGGTACCCACCACGCCCACTTTGACCACCCAGCCGGTTTCTGCATCTTCAACGACCTGGCCGTGATCAGCCGCTACCTGCTTGAGGCCGGGCGGGTGCACCGGGTGCTGATCTTCGATTGCGACGTGCACCAGGGCGATGGCACCGCGCGCATCCTGCAGGACACCCCGGACGCCATCACCGTATCGTTGCACTGCGAACAGAACTTCCCGGCGCGCAAGGCCCACAGCGACTGGGACATTCCGCTACCGCGGGGCATGGGTGACGCCGCCTACCTGAAGGTGGTGGAAGACGCGCTCAACTACCTGTTGCCGCTGTATCAACCCGACCTGGTGCTGTATGACGCCGGCGTGGATGTCCATAAGGACGATGCCCTCGGCTATCTGCAACTGACCGATGCTGGCTTGGCTGCGCGCGACGAGCATGTCATGCGCCACTGCCTGGGGCGGGATATCCCGGTAGTCGGCGTGATCGGCGGCGGCTACAGCAAGGACCGCCACGCCTTGGCGCGGCGCCACGGCATCCTCCACCACAGCGCGGCGAAGGTCATCAGTTGTTCACAATGACTGTGGAACCGCTTGTGGATAACCTGCGGGAAAGCGGCTGCAGCCCTTGGCCAACGTGCCCTGCAGAATACTGATCATTTTTTGCTCAGTGCTTACATATCCCCTGCTGCGTTAGAATGCGCGGTCTTTTCCACAGCCTGCTGCCCACCATGTCCGATCTACGCCCCGCATCTCCTCCCCTGGCTGTCGTCATCGGCGCCGGCCCCGCCGGCCTGATGGCCGCCGAAGCCCTGGCCCAGGCGGGCCTTGCAGTGCAGGTGTTCGACGCCATGCCGTCGGTGGGCCGCAAGTTTCTGCTGGCGGGCGTCGGCGGCATGAACATCACCCATTCCGAGCCCTATCCCCAGTTCGTGGCGCGCTATGCCGAACGCGAAAACGAGATAAAGCGGCTGCTGGCCGATTTCGATGCCGATGCCCTGCGCCAGTGGATTCACGGCTTGGGCATCGAAACCTTCGTGGGCACTTCGGGCCGAGTCTTCCCGACCGACATGAAAGCCGCGCCGTTGCTACGCGCCTGGCTCAAACGCCTGCGCGACAGCGGCGTAGTTATCCACACCCGCCATCGCTGGCTGGGCTGGGGTGCCGACGGTGCCTTGCAAATCGCTTATCCACAGGGCGAACTGCAGGTAAAGGCTGATGTTGTCGTGTTGGCCTTGGGTGGCGGCAGTTGGGCCAGGCTGGGCTCCGACGGTGCCTGGCAATCTGTGCTGGCCGAACGGGCTGTGGATATCTCCCCCTTGCAAGCGAGCAACTGCGGGTTTGAAGTCGCAGGCTGGAGTGCGCTGCTCAGGGACAAGTTCGCCGGCGCGCCACTGAAGAACATCGCCCTGGGCATGCCAGGCACGGCAACGCGCAAAGGTGAGTTCATCCTTACCGCCCAGGGTGTCGAGGGCAGCCTGGTGTATGCCTGGTCTGCACCGTTGCGCGAGGCTATCAACCGCGACGGCCAGGCAACGCTGCTGCTCGACCTGCTGCCGGACAAGCCTGTGGACAAGATTGCCCAGGCCCTGGCCAAGCCGCGTGGTTCGCGGTCGATGGCCAAGCACCTGCACAGCCAACTGGGCATCGACGGGGTGAAGGCGGCACTGCTGCGTGAACTGACCGATCAGGCGACGTTTGCCGACATGCCCGCCCTGGCGCGCGCGATCAAGGCGCTGCCGATCACGCTGGTACGCACCCGGCCCCTGGACGAGGCGATCAGCAGTGCCGGTGGCGTGCGCTTCGAGGGGCTGGATGAGGGGTTGATGCTCAAGGGCATGCCTGGGGTGTTCTGTGCCGGCGAGATGCTGGACTGGGAGGCGCCGACGGGGGGGTATCTATTGACGGCGAAAATTGCTTCGCCAGTGGGTTGCGGGCCGGGCGGGCGGCGGCGCAATGGCTGGCGCGGTCTGCGTGACAGGATGCGGGGCCGCTTTGCGACCCTTTCGCGACCGCACGTAGGAGCGGCCTTGTGTCGCGAAAGGGCTGCAAAGCAGCCCCAAAACCTCAGGGCTTGCGCTTCTTCGGCCCGGTATTGAAGCTCGGCACTTTGCGCACCGACTTGACCGGAGCCTCGTCGCCACTGTCCATCCAGCGCCCCAGCCCGCGCTTGGCACTGTTCTCTTTCGGCTTCTTGGGCTTTTTCGGCTTCTTGATCACCTGGCCACTGGCATCGGTCATCGGCACCCGGTGATCAGGGATGAAGTCCGGTTCCTCGTGGCGCGGCAAGGTCTGGCGAATCAGCGTCTCGATCGTGGCCAACTGCTGCACTTCATCGGCGCATACCAGCGAGATCGCCTCGCCTTTATTGCCTGCACGGCCCGTGCGACCAATACGGTGCACATAATCCTCGGCCACGATCGGCAGGTCGAGGTTGACCACCAACGGCAGGTCGTCGATGTCCAGGCCACGGGCGGCAACGTCGGTGGCGACCAGTACCTGGATCTCACGGGCCTTGAAGCTGTCCAGCGCGCGCTGGCGCGTGGCTTGCGGGCGGTCACCGTGAATGCCATCGGCGTTCACGCCCTCGCCCAGCAGCCGCTCGACCAACTGGTCTACGCCATTGCGAGTCTTGGCAAACACCAGTACCTGCTTCCAGCGCTGCTTGCGCAGCAGGTGGCAGAACAGGTCGACCTTGCGCTTCTTGTCCACCGGCACCAGCCACTGCTTGACCGTGGTGGCAGCCGCGTTGCGCGGGCTGACCTCGATGCTCAGCGGGTCATTGAGCGCCAGCCCTGCCAGCATGCGGATCTGGTCAGAGAAGGTAGCGGAGAACAGCAGCGTCTGGCGCTTGCGCGGCAGTGCCGCGTATACCGACTGCAGCTCTTCGGCAAAACCCAGGTCGAGCATGCGGTCGGCTTCGTCGAGCACCAGGGTCTGCACCTGGTTGAACTTCACCGCGTTCTGGCGGAACAGGTCGAGCAAGCGCCCCGGGGTAGCCACCAGCAGGTCGACGCCACGACGCAGGCGCATCATTTGCGGGTTGATGCTGACCCCGCCATACACCGCGTAAGTGCTGAGCGGCAGGTTTTCGGCGTATTCGCGCACGTTGTTGTGCACCTGCTCGGCCAATTCACGGGTCGGTACCAACACCAGCGCACGGATCGAGTTGCTGGCGACCTTTTCCCCTTCCAGGGCCAGGCGCTGCAGCACAGGCAGCGCAAAACCGGCAGTCTTGCCGGTGCCGGTCTGGGCTGCGGCCATCAGGTCGCGGCCGGCCAGCACGGCGGGGATGGCCTGGGCCTGGACCGGGGTCGGGGTGGTGTAGTCCAGCTGCTGCAGGGTGCGCAGCAACGGTTCGATCAGGCCGAGTTTGGCGAAATTCATGGCAATACCGTCAGGGGGTTCAGCGAAGGCGGCAAGTTTACCGCAACACCCCGGCCTACTTGCAGGTTTCGCCCTCAAGCGATGCAGTGGGCTGCGCCGGCCTGCGCCACTGCGGCAGGCCGATCAGCACCACGGCACTGATGATTACCGCCATCGCCAGGCATTCCTCTGCGCCGATCTGCTCGCCGGCAAAGACGATACCAAGCAACACTGCAACCGCCGGGTTGACATAGGCGTAGCTGGTGGCCGCGGCCGGGCGCACATGCTTGAGCAGGTACATGTAGGCGCTGAATGCCAGGATCGAGCCGAACAAGACCAGATAAGCCAATGCGCCCCAGCCTGCCGCAGTGGGCATCTGAGTCATGCGCTCACCCGACAGGGCGCTGCCCAACAGCAATACAGCACCACCGACCAGCATCTGGGCCGCACTGGCCATGGGGCCTTGGGGTAACGGCAGGCTCTTGCTCCAGACCGATCCGAACGCCCAGGCGGCAGCCGCAAACAGGATCAGCGCCGCACCGATGGGGCTGGCCTGCAGGTTAGAGCCGAGGTTGAGCAGGCCGATGCCAACCAGCCCAAGGACGATGCCCGCCCACTCCAGGCGCGAATTGCGATGGCCAAACAGCAGGCCAAACACCAAGGTAAACAGCGGCACAGTAGCCACCGCCAGCGCAGCGACGCCGGAGGCAACGCCAGCATGCTCTGCAACCGTCACGCCACCATTGCCGCAACTGAGCAGCAGAAAACCGATGGCCCCTGCCGCACGCCATTGCGGCCAGGTCGGCGCCGGCACCCCGCGCCAGCGCAAAAACCCATAGAGCAGGCCCCCGGCGATAAGGAATCGCACCCCGGCCATCAGCATCGGCGGCCAGGACTCCACACCAATGCGAATGAACAGGTAGGTGGAGCCCCAGACCAGATACAAAGCCAGAAAGGCACCAATCAGCAATAACGGGAAGCGGCGGGAGGCAGGCATGGCAAAACTCGAAATCCGTTTACGGGGAAATGAGTTTAGGGAGCCTCGCCGCCAAGATTAAGTTACAAAACCGGATTAATTGGGCGGCACAATTTTGCGTAATGGCTGGGGTATACGGCGCAATGGCGGTCAAGCGCCGCCGAGCTTCAATGCTTCAACAACAGACGCCCTTCGATCGGCACATAGCGGCTGGCCGCCCGTATCAGCGACATGGCGGTCAACCCCGGCACACCGTAAACCACCGCCTCGGCGCCATGACGCTGTATCACCCGCTCCAGCAGCAGGTCGAAATCACCATCGCCCGAAGCCAGTACGACCTGATCGACACGGCTGGCTGCATCGATCACATCCAGGGTTATCCCCACATCCCAGTCACCTTTGGCCGAACCATCGCTGCGCTGGATGAACGGCTTGAGGCGCACATCGAAACCAAGGTTGCGCAGGATCTGCTGGAACTGCTGCTGTTTGCTGTCCCCACGGTCGATGGCATACGCCACGGCCTCGACGATCTCACCCTCGCGGCTGACTTCAGACCACAGCGCGGTGTAGTTGAAGTGACAGCCGTGGGCCTGGCGCACGGTGTAGTAGAGGTTCTGCACATCGGCGAACAGTGCGATTTTCTTCACTACATACCCTCGGCTGAAGGGGGC
Organism: Pseudomonas putida; assembly: GCF_016406145.1. NCBI lineage: Bacteria > Pseudomonadati > Pseudomonadota > Gammaproteobacteria > Pseudomonadales > Pseudomonadaceae > Pseudomonas > Pseudomonas putida. Next base: position 709,106 of record NZ_CP066306.1, on the reverse strand, counting down.
GCAATGCGCCCCCGAAAATGCCAGCAGTATGCCAGACCGATCAGACGAAGGTGTCGTCGTCCGAGAAGAAGCCGCCATCATCGCTGCCATAATCGCTGTCAGCGAAACCACCCTGATCAGCGCCCCAGCCACCATTGTCGGCCACCTGCGACTGCGCGCCCTCGTCGTTCCAACCCGCGGTATCACTGGCCGGGGCCGGTTCTTCCTTGATCACCTCGACCACCTCTTCAGGCTGCGAGTGGTGGTTGAACAGGCTGCTGATGCCTTGTGCCAGCAACACACCACCGGCCACACCGGCAGCGGTCTGCATTGCGCCGCCCAGGAAGCTGCTGGCACCACCCCGAGCCGGCGCGGCGCCGAAACCAGGTTGCGCCGCCTGCGGCTGGGAGAAGCCCGGGGCACTCGGCTCCCGCCAACCGCCTGCCGAAGCGACCGGCGTGGCAGGCCGCTGGGGCTGCTGTGATGGTTGGGCAGGCTGCGGATTACGCCCACTGGCGCCAAAGATGCTGGAGAGGAAGCCACCACTGCTGGTGCTGCTGGTGCTGCTGGTGCGGGAAGCCTCGACCTGGGCACGAGCCTGTTTGAGCTCTGCTTCCAGTTGCTTGTTCTGTTCGTCCAGGCGCTTGAGCACCGCTTCCTGTACCAGGATTGCCTGGGCCATGTAGTAAGGCGCCGCCGGCTGCTCGCGCAGGTGTTCCTCGATGCGCGCCTGGGCCTGTGCATCACGCGGCTGGCTGGGGTCTTCGGCTTGTTTGATGCGGCCAAACAGGCCATCGATCAGGGTTTGTTCTTCAGTGTTCATGGGCTACCTCGTGGGAAGCGGGACATCGGACGTGTCAAAGATGGGGCGCGCAGGCGGCGGATTCAATCACAGGCACGGTGAAACTTTTTTCAGCAATTGACTGCTCTGGGCTAAAGTTAGGCCCCTGCTTTTACTGCCATGCGATGTTGACCGATGAATCCGCTGAGCGTTTTGCGCGACTCCCTCTACTTCTTCCGCCGCCACCTGGCAAACATCATCCCGCTGTGCTTGCCGCTGGTCGTACTCGAAGCCCTGGTAACCCAACTGTTGTACCAGCAGTTGGGCGACCAGGCATCACCGGCCTACAGCATGCTGGTGAGCCTGCTGTTCTACCCGCTTTACAGTGCAGCGCTGATTCTTTACCTCGACACCCGCAGCAACGGCCAGGAGATCCCCAAACGCGAGCTGTTTGCCCGCGCCATGCAGCTATGGCCGCAATTGGCACTGCTGATCATGATCAGTTCGCTGCTGATCATGGCGGGGCTGGCGCTGCTGGTTTTCCCGGGGGTATGGATCATGATCAACCTGGTGTTCGCCGAGTATCTGCTGGTGCTGCGCGGCCTGCCGGTGGTGCAGTCGATGCGCGAAAGCGCACGCATGACCACCGGGCACTTCATGCGCATCATGCTCTGCGTACTTGCCGTGCTCGCACCGATCTGGCTGATCGACGGGCTGCTGCTGATCGCCTTCCCCGAGCCTGCCCCCGCCCTGGAGCTGGCCATGGCCAGCCTGCTCGGCTTCCTGCAGTTGTTCAGTACCGTGGTGCTGTATCGCCTGTTCATGCTGCTGGAGAGCAAGAACGACGCCTGAAGGAAAGAGTTCAGACTCCAGCGTGGCCTGCCCGGGAGATTAAGGTGCCGATCCCACCCACCTTGGAGGTTCGCACATGAACCCGGAAATTCAGAACAGGTACGGCAGGTCGTTCAGTGGCCATCTTTACGCAATGGCCACCGACAAGTATGTCCCCCTTCGCTTGAGCACCAGCCACGATAAATGGCACTGGGGGATCACGCCGCAGGACGACTGGCTCATGGCTGGGGGCGACCAGGGTTCCATACGCCTGGACTTTACCTTCGACTCAAAGACGCAAGACCGTCTGCATTATCACATCAGTCTCAGCGGCCCGGCGCGGCCCCACAAGAAGCTCGGCCTGAGTTTCAACGGGTATCTGGGCTTCTACCAGCGAGCAGAGGTAACCGATTACTGGAAGATCGAACCGCTGGAGCTGACGGAACATGGCCTGATCTGCCACCTGCGTGATCATCAGGGCTATCGGGCAGGCGCGATCAGGGACACCCCCCATCACAGCGGGCATTCCATGTACCTGATCAACACGAAAGAAGGCGAAACGCTCACCTTCCTCCTCCAGCAGGCCGTCTGAACCCTGACCGTCAGGTGCCACGCGGTTTTGCCCGCGCGGTGGCCTCAGCCACCAGCGGGTCGTCCGGCCAGTAATGCTTGGGGTATCTACCCTTGAGGTCCTTCTTCACCTCTGCATAGGTGGTGCGCCAGAAGCTGGCCAAGTCCTGCGTCACCTGCACTGGCCGCCGCGCTGGCGACAGCAGATGCAGCTTGACCTGCTGGCGACCTTGGGCGATGCGCGGTGTGTCAGCCAGGCCGAACAGCTCTTGCAGGCGCACGGCGAGGATCGGCGGGTTTTCACTGTAGTCGAGGCGGATACTGGAGCCCGACGGCACAGCCAGGTGCGCTGGCGCCCATTCGTCCAGGCGCTGGGGCAGCGGCCAGGGCAACAGATTACGCAAGATCGAAGGCAGGTCCAGGGCGGCGAAATGGCTCAGCCGGGACACTTTGCCCAGATAAGGCTGCAGCCAGTGCTCCAGGCTGGCCAGTAGCGCCTCGTCGCTTAGGTCGGGCCACTCGCTATGGCCGTCTTTTTCCAGGTCTAGCTGGCGTAATAGCGCTATGCGCGCCTGCCACTGGCGTAGCTCTGGCGTCCAGCTCAGCAGGTTCAGGCCTTTGCGCCGCACCAAGCCTAGCAGTGCCCTGGCGCGGGCGTCGTCATCCAGCCCAGGCAACGGTTCACGGCTGAGCACCAGTTCGCCGACCTTGGTCTGACGCTCGGCACGCAACACCTGCTCGCGCTCGTCCCAGTCGAGAATGTCGACGCGCTCGACCTGTTCGGCCAGCACATCGTCGAGCAGCGCCGGGTCGAATTCGGCAGCCAGGTAAATCCGCTCCTCCCGCTGCCCCTGGCGGCTGCCCAGGTCGGCGATGACCAACCACGGGCATTTCATCAGCGCATCGGCCTCGGCGAACAAAGCAGCACGGCCGTTGGCCAGGCGGTACTCGGCCCCGCCTTCGCGACGCTGCTGGGCAACCCGGTCGGGATAGGCCAACGCCAGCAGGGCGCCGAGCCAGCGTGGATGCTCGGGATCGGCAACCCCCGCCCTGGCCTTGCCGCGCAGCAGCCCCCGGTACTGGCGGGCCAACTGCCGGGCACGCTGCACACCTCCCTGGGCGTCACGGCTGACCTTGCTGTCGCCGCTGATCAGTGCCAGCCGGCTATGCAGGTCGGCGCCACCTGCGCGCTGGATATCGCGCTCGCCCAACAAGGCGGCAACATCGCAGGCCATCGCGGCCAAGCCCAGATCCTGGCCGCGCAGCAGCAGGTGAGCGATACGCGGGTGAGCCGGAAGCTCGGCCATGGCCTGGCCGTGTTCACTGAGGTTATCGCGGCTGCCCAGCTTGAAAGCGCCAAGCCGCGCCAGCAGGTCCTGCGCCTGGGAAAATGCCGCCGCTGGAGGCTGGTCCAGCCAGCGCAACTGGTCAGGCGCAACACCCCATCGACCAAGCTGCAACGCCAGGCCCGCCAGGTCTGCCTGGAGGATTTCGGCACTGCCATGTGCTGCCAACTGGTCGTGCTGGGTCTCTGACCACAGGCGGTAGCAAACGCCCGGTTCCAGGCGCCCCGCACGGCCAGCCCGCTGGGTGGCGCTGGCACGGGAGATACGCTGGGTGTCCAGGCGCGTCATGCCGCTGCCGGGGTCGAAACGCGGTACCCGGGCAAGGCCGGCATCGATGACCACGCGCACACCGTCGATGGTCAGGCTGGTCTCGGCGATGTTTGTGGCCAGAACGACCTTGCGCAGGCCCTGGGGCGCCGGATCGATGGCCGCACGCTGGGCATTGAGGTCGAGTTCGCCATGCAAGGGGCACAGCAGAATGTCCGGGCGCTCGGCCAATGATTCCTGCAAACGTTGGTGAACCCTGCGGATCTCAGCCTGGCCGGGGAGGAACACCAGCACACTGCCGGGTTGATCGGCCAAGGCCTGCAGCACGCTGTCCACCACCCGCGGCTCGATGAATTCCCCTGGCTGGAACGGCCGGCCCCAACGAATATCAACCGGGTACATGCGGCCTTCGCTGCTGATCACCGGCGCGTCGTCGAGCAGGCGGGACAGGCGCTCGCCCTCCAGGGTTGCGGACATCAGCAGAATTTTCAGCGGCGGATCGTCGCGCAGCAGCTCCCGGCCATTGAGACTCAGCGCCAAGGCCAGGTCGGCATCCAGGCTACGCTCGTGAAACTCATCGAAGATCAGCAGCCCTACGCCCTCCAGCGCAGGGTCTGCCTGCAACCGGCGGGTCAGGATGCCTTCGGTGACCACTTCGATACGGGTATTGGGCCCGACCTTGCTGTCCAGGCGAATGCGGTAACCCACCGTTTCACCGACTTTCTCGCCCAGCTCACTGGCCAGCCGTTCTGCCGCCGCACGCGCCGCCAACCTGCGCGGCTCCAGCATCACGATGGTTTGCCCGGCCAACCAGGGTTCATTCAACAGTGCCAGCGGTACACGGGTAGTCTTGCCTGCGCCGGGCGGCGCCTCGAGCACCGCTTCGTGACGGTTTTCCAAGGCATGGCGCAAAGCCGGCAGGGCAGCATCGATTGGTAAGGAAATCATGGTGGTCCTCGAACAGTCTGGCGAGTATAACGGCGAACCCAGCCTGCTCTATCATGGTCTTACCAACAGGTGCCGGCGTATCGCCCCACCTTGAGGCAACTTTCTTCGGAGATTCAAATGCGCATCCCATCCCGCGTCATCGGTGGCGCCCTCATCGCCACCTTGCTGACCCAGCTGACGGCCTGCGGCACGCTGTTCTACCCCGAACGCCGCGGGCAGATCGAGGGCAAGGTCGACCCGGTAATCGTCGCCCTCGATGCCATCGGTATTCTGTTCTACGTGATCCCTGGCCTGATTGCCTTTGGCGTCGACTTCGCCACAGGTGCCATCTACTACCCTGGGGGCACCACGGCACAAGTAGCGCCAGAGAAACTGCGCGAAGCCATCAAGCCCGATGGCAAGGTCGACAACCTCAAGCTGCAGGCCATTCTCGAAAGCGAACTGGGCCAGCGCCTGCCACTGGACGACCCGCGGTTGATCCAGCATCGCGGCAGCGTCGAGCAACTGGCAGCGTTCGGCCTGGTGCCGACAGCCTGAAACCTGCAAGGAAGCCACCCTCGGCATGATCACCTCGGCTGAACACCAGCGCCTGCTACGCCTGGCCACCCGCGCGTCGCTCGCAGTGGCCAGCATCCTAGTACTGAGCAAGGCCGTGGCCTGGTGGCTGAGTGGCTCGGTCAGCCTGCTGGCCGGGCTGACCGATTCGGCGCTGGACGCGGTCGCCTCGTTCCTCAACCTGCTCGCAGTGCACTATGCGCTACGCCCGGCTGATGATGACCATCGCTTCGGCCACGGCAAGGCAGAAGCCTTGGCAGGCATGGCCCAGGCGGTGTTCATCGGCGTGAGTGCGGTACTGATCGGGGTTCAGGCCGCCGAGCGCCTGCAATCACCACAGCCCCTGGGGGACACTGCAATCGGTATCGGCGTGATGCTGCTGTCGCTGGTACTGACGCTCGCCTTGCTGGCACTGCAACGCAAGGTGGTGCGCGTAACAGGCTCAACAGCGGTGCGTGCCGACTCGCTGCATTATCGCTCTGACCTGCTGCTAAATGGCAGCATCCTGCTGGCCTTGCTGCTGGCACGCTACGGCTGGCCGCAGCTGGATGCGCTGTTTGGCCTGGGTATCGCGCTGTACATCCTGTGGAGTGCACTGCAGATCGCCCGGGAAAGCACGGCAATCCTGATGGACAAGGAACTGCCCGGCGACATCGGCGAGGGCATGGTCGAACTGGTGCTGGGCATTGCCGGGGTCAAAGGTGTGCATGACCTGCGCACCAGGGTGTCGGGCAATCAGTGGTTCGTGCAACTGCATCTGGAGCTGCCTGGGCAGTTGCCGTTGCACGAAGCACATGCCCTGTGCGTCCAGGCCTCTGAAGTCATCCGCCAGCGTTATCCTCAGGCGGATGTGATGGTGCATGCCGACCCCGTCTGAGGCTCAATTGATACTGTAGCCCCGGCCACTGAAACAGGCCCCCAGCGCCCGCCGGTAGTTGTCTGCAACATTGGCCGGCGGTGCGCTGGGTGCGGTGGCGGGGTCGAAGTTGGACTCGCTCACCGCCCACCGATGGCACTGGTAGCGGTCTTGGTCCTGTTGCTCCTGGCCTTGCCCGTGCATCGGGTACGCCACCACATCATATGCATTGCCCGAAGGGGCTTGCGCCACCGGGGCCGGTGCAACCGCAGGTGGGCTGACCACCACGTACTCGCGGCTGTCTGCCAGGTACTGGTAATACGTATCGGCAACCAGGAAAAGCAGGGCCCCCCCCACCCACACTTCACGTGCATAGGATGGCAGGTAGCCGACCCGCACCCCGTAAGGCGGGGCTACCACGATGTAGCTGCCGCCCTGCGGCCGGTACCAGTAACCCCCTGAGTAGAAATAGTCCTGCCCACGGTACGGCACTTTCCAGTAGCGGTCCGGGAAATGGTCGATGCTGTGCCCGGGACGATACTGCGGCCCCGGCCCCCAACCATTGCCATGGCCATCCGGCCGCCCCTGCCAGTCGCCACCAGGCCGTTGACCAGGGCCGCCAGCTTCCCAGTGCCGGTAATCGGCATTGCGCCGGGGAATATCCTGGTAGTAGCCCTGGCGGGCTGGCTGGGTCTGGTGCACTTCATCGCGCGAGTTGAGCGGCGAACGGCCTTCGTAGCTACCGTTGGGATCCTGCCGGCCATTGCCACCATGCCCGTCGTCAGGGCCCTGGGCCATCGCCCCCAGGCAGATGCTCACGCCAAGCAAACCAACACCTGCCAACTGCCAGATGCGCGACTTCATGTTGTTCCTCACGGTCAAGATAACGGCACGCTGCCAGTCTACCGTGCCTGTAACGGACAAACAGATGAAATCGCGGCCATGAAAAAAGGGAGGCCTTGAGGCCTCCCTTTGAGAATTGTCGTCCGTGCTCGGCACTTGTGGCGCCGGCTCACCTCATACGCTCTTGTGGAGGTACGTAGCCCGGGGGCCTGGCGGATCCTGTTGGATGGCTGGCCGCGACCGCCCGCCTAGGGCGCGTCGCCGGGGACTGATGTCCGGGCAGTGATTCTGTTGATAAAGATACGGGACAGGGGGCGGCAGCGGATTGCGAAGATTGCTCAGATAAATAGCACTTGCGCAATTTTTAACCCTGGATCGATAATTCGCCGCAATCTGATCAGAAAAGGCCTTTTCCATGAGCAAGCTTGACCGCTACGACCTGAGCATCCTCGCCGAATTGCAGCGCGATGCGCGCATTTCCAACCAGGAGCTGGCCGAACGCATTGGCCTGTCGCCCTCACCCTGCTCTCGTCGGGTCAAGCAACTGGAAGACGACGGCTATATCTCACGGCAAGTCGCCCTGCTCGACCGCAAAAAGCTTGGCCTGAGCCTGACGGCTTACGTGCTGATCGGTATGGACCGGCACACCCCGGAGCGCTTCGAGACCTTCGAGGCGGCCATCCGCAACTTGCCACAGGTGCTCGAATGCAGCCTTGTAACCGGCATGGATGCCGACTATCAGCTCAAGGTGGTGGTACCGGACATGGATCACTATCAGAAACTGCTACTGGGCAGCCTGACTCGCATTGAAGGCGTCACCAGCGTGCGCTCGAGCTTCGTGCTCAATCAGGTGCTGGCGAGCACCGAACTGCCCCTGACCCACCTTCGTTGATTGGCTGCTGAGCTTGCCTGGAGAACACACAGATGGATCCGGCTGTATTCGAAGAATGGATGATGATCATCCTGGTGACCGTGCTGATCGGTTTCATGGGCTTCATCGTCTGGGACTTGGCAAAGAAATCCAAGGCCGGGCGCTTTGGCACGATGATCCTGTTCTTCGTGCTGGGGCTGGGGGTGCTGGCCTTTATCATCAAGACCGTGGTCGTGGGGTTTCTGGAAGGGGTGTAGCGTCCGCTCAAGCCTCATCGCCGGCGAGCTGGCGCCCACAAATGCAAGGGCCTGCGCATTTTCTGTGGGAGCCGGCTTGCCGGCGATGAAGCCAGCGAGCCCTACAGCTTGGCCGGCACCTCGCGCCAACAGCCCTGCTCCAGCCCATCCAGCGCCCAATCACCGATCCGCACACGCACCAGGCGCAGAGTCGGCAAGCCCACCGCCGCTGTCATGCGCCGCACCTGGCGGTTACGCCCCTCTCGAATCACCAGCTCCAGCCAACTGGTCGGCACGCTCTTGCGAAAGCGTACCGGCGGGTTGCGCGGCCACAGCTCAGGCTCATCGAGGCGCCGTGCTTCGGCAGGCAAGGTCGGCCCGTCATTGAGCTCCACGCCTTCGCGCAACCGCTTTAGCTGCTCATCGTTCGGTTCGCCTTCCACCTGCACCCAGTACGTCTTGGCCAGCTTGTGCCTGGGGTCAGCGATGCGCGCCTGCAAACCGCCGTCGTTGGTCAGCAACAGCAACCCTTCACTGTCACGGTCCAGCCGCCCGGCCGGGTAAATGCTAGGAATATCAATGTAATCCTTGAGCGTGGCACGGCCATCGCTGTCGCTGAACTGGGTAAGCACATCGAACGGCTTGTTGAACAGAATCAGGCGCGGCTCGGCCGGGGGCGCCTTGGGCTGGCGCCTTGGGCCGGCGGGCCGCGCCTTGGGGTGGCGCGGCTTGGAACGGGGTGGCAGTGGCATGGATCCTCAGCGGAACGGCGGCTCATCGAAGCTGCGCAGTTTACGCGAGTGCAGCGAATTGAGCTCGGTGCGCAGCAGGTCGAGGGCGGCGATGCCGATCTTCAAGTGCTGGCTGACCGCGCGGTTGTAGAAGGCGTTGGCCGACCCAGGCAGCTTGATTTCGCTGTGCAGCGGTTTGTCGGACACACACAGCAAGGTGCCATATGGCACCCGCAGGCGATACCCCTGGGCGGCGATGGTACCGCTCTCCATGTCTACCGCCACGGCCCGCGACAGGTTGATCAGCGGCCGTTCCTGAGCCCAGCGTAGCTCCCAGTTACGGTCGTCGTACGTCAGCACGGTGCCGGTGCGCAGACGTTTCTTCAACTCCTCGCCACGTTCGCCGGTAACCTGGGCTGCCGCCTCCTGCAACGCCAGTTGCACCTCGGCCAGGGCCGGGATCGGGATGTTCGGCGGCACCACCCGATCAAGGATACCGTCGCGGCGCATGTAAGCGTGCGCCAGCACATAGTCACCAATGGTCTGCGACTGACGCAGCCCCCCGCAGTGGCCGATCATCAGCCAGCAATGCGGACGCAACACGGCCAGGTGGTCGGTGATGTTCTTGGCGTTGGACGGGCCGACACCGATGTTGACCAGGGTGACACCATCACCATCAGCGGCGATCAGGTGATACGCCGGCATCTGATAGCGGTGCCAGACCACGCTGGCCACCAGGGCCTGGGCCTCACCATGGTCCATGCCTTTTTCGATCGCCACGTTGCCCGGCAGCACCATGCGCACGAAGCGCGGGTCGTCACGCAGCTGTTCAAGGCCATGGCTGATGAACTGGTCGACATAGCGGTGGTAGTTGGTCAGCAGGATCCAAGGCTGCACATGGCGCCAGTCGCTGCCGGTGTAGTGCACCAGGCGGCGCAGCGAGAAGTCCACGCGGGCGGCGTCGAACAGCGCCAGTGGCAGTGTCTGGGCACTGCCCCAGTCGCACAGGCCATCGGCAATGTCGTCGGTGGCGGCGGACAGGTCGGTACTGGGGAATACCCGCGCCAGCTCGGCGGCAGTGATGCCGCTGCCAGCCAGCTCATCGCCCTGGTCGACGACGTATGGGTACGGGATGTTCTGTTCGCTGACACCTACCTCGACGGTCACGGTGTAGTCGTGCATCAAGGGGCGCAACTGCTCGAGCAGATAACCCCGAAATGCCGCAGGCTGGGTGACTGTTACGCTATAGGTGCCCGCCACCTGTACCTTGGCATAGGCACGGGTGGTGGCGGCGACTTCGCCGTGGCTGTAGTAGGTCAGGCGCAAGGCCGGGTAGCGGTAAACGGCGCGCTCGTCGGCGTCCGGCTCGGTGCGGTCCTTCAGGTAACGCTTGAGGGCCTGGCTGAGGGCCCCGGTGGCCTGTTCATGCAAGGCCGCCAGACGGTCGACGGCCTGTTCGGGGGTATCAACGACTACAAAGGCTTGGCTCACACTGTGCTTCCTGTCTGGACATGCATGTCAGCCATCTTGCCTGCCTTCGCCCGTAAAAACACCCCCTGTCAGCCAGGCCAGACCGGCGTGGCCCGTGCCACCAACGCCTGGACATCGGCGCCGCGCGGCAATGCCCCGTAAACGCGGCCGCCGCCGGCCAGCCGGCTGCCGATGAAGGCATCGCTGACCGAGGTGTTGCCCGCTTCCAGCAGCAGCTTGGCCTGCAGGGCCAGGGCGATGTCCTCGGTCAACTGCCGGGCACGATACTGAATGTCGCCCGTGTCGGCGAACGCGCCCTTGAGATTGCCGATGTGCGCCGCCAGCCGTGGATCGCCATGGCCATCGCCCAGTTCAGCGAACAGCGCATCGAGCACACCCGGCTCCTTGGACAAGGCACGCAGTACGTCCAGGCACTGGACGTTGCCCGAACCCTCCCAGGTGGAGTTGACCGGTGCTTCACGGTACAAGCGCGGCAGAATGCTGTCCTCGACATAACCCGCGCCGCCCAGGCATTCGGCAGCTTCGTTGATCATCGCGGGCGCGCGCTTGCAGATCCAGTATTTGCCCACCGCCGTGACCAACCGGGCGAAGTGCGCCTGCTGCGGGTCATCGAGTTGCTCTAGCGCTTGCCCCATGCGCAGGCTCAGTGCCAGGGCCGCTTCGCTTTCCAGCGCCAGGTCGGCCAGCACGTTCTGCATCAGCGGCTGCTCGCTCAGTACCCGGCCGCCGACCTTGCGGTGTGCGCAGTGGTGGGTGGCCTGGGTCAAAGCCTGGCGCATCAGTGCGCTTGAGCCGACCATGCAGTCGAAACGGGTCATGGCCACCATCTCGATGATGGTTGGCACTCCCCGCCCCTCCTCGCCGACCATCCAGGCCAGAGCGCCACGGAACTCTACTTCGCTGGAAGCATTGGAGCTGTTGCCCAGCTTGTTCTTCAGGCGCTGGATGTAGAACTGGTTACGGCTGTCATCCGGGCGATGGCGTGGCAAGAGGAAACAGCTCAAGCCTTTGTCGGTCTGCGCCAGCGTCAGGAAGGCGTCGCACATCGGCGCCGAACAGAACCATTTATGCCCAACCAGCTCGTAGACCTGGCCCGGCCCCGGGCTGCCGACAGGATAGGCGCGGGTGGTGTTGGCGCGTACATCGGTACCGCCCTGCTTTTCTGTCATGGCCATGCCAATGGTCACGCCCGCCTTGTGCTGATCGCCGACGTTGCGGGGGTCGTACTCGCGGGCGAAAATCTTCGGCAACCAGTACTCGGCCAGCTCAGGCTGCAGCCTGAGTGCGGGGACAGCGGCAAAGGTCATGGTCAGCGGGCAACCGGTCCCGGCTTCTGCCTGGCTGTGCAGGTAAGTCATCGATGCCCGGGCTACATGGGCACCGGGGCGCGGCTCGGCCCAGGGCAACGACGGCAGGCCGTGTTCGACGGCCGTACGCATCAGCTCGTGGTAGGCGGGGTGGAACTCCACCAGATCGATGCGGTGCCCGTAGCGGTCGTGGCTGCTGAACGCTGGTTTGTGCGTGTTGGCCAGAAAGCCTGCAGCCATCAGGGGCCCACCGGCCAAGGCACCGTAGACATCGATCCGCGATTCGGCCCAGCCGGCACCGAAACGCCGCGACCACTCCTGCAGCGGCAGGTCCAGGCGGTACAGGTTGGCGCCGTCGAGGGACGGTGGCTGATTGGTGACTTCGTGGGTTTCAGCGTACTGGTGCAGGTTCATCGGGAGCTCCTGGGGCCGGGTATGCATGAAAGTCCCAGTGAAGCACTCCCTGTGGGTCAGTCAAAGTGACAATAATGACTAAAGAGGTGGCAACGCACACCATCGTGGCATGCGCCCAGCAGCCTTCAGAACCGGGTAACCCCCGAAGCCGCCCTGCCCGCCACTGCCTGCACCTGCGCTATCGCCACATTCAGTGTCAACTCGAAACGGCTCCCCAACCCCCGCGTAGACTCGTGCATCAACGTGCCCCCCAGCACCTCGCCCATCTGCCGGCAGATCGACAGGCCGATGCCCAGCCCGCCGTAGCGCCGGGTCATCGAGCCATCGACCTGGAAGAAGCGCTGATACAGGATCGCCTGGTCCAGATCATCGAAGCCGATACCGCTGTCACTGACGGTGAAGGTCAGCGCCAGGCTGTCGGGCCCAAGCCGCCGGCCGCGCACCTGAACCATCACCCCACCCTGGTGGGTGAACTTCAGGCCATTGTCCACCAGGCAACCCAGGCAGCGCGCCAATTTATGCGCATCGCCAAGCAGTTCGTCCGGCAGCTCTGCGGGAATGTCCAGGCTCAGGTACAGCCCTTTGCCAAGGGCGGTTCCAGCATAGCCGGCACGCAGGTCCTGAAGCGTTCGGCGCAAGCTGAACGGCATCGGCTGCGCGCGCAGGCGACCTGCCTGCAGCTCGGTGAGGGTGAGAATATCGTCGACCATGTCCATCATGTTCTGCGCAGAGCCTACCGCTGTGCGGTGGTACTGGGCCATCTCGGCGCTCAGCGGCAATGTGTGCATCAGCTCCAGCGAGCCGATAACACCGTTCATCGGGGTACGCAGTTCATGGGTGATTGTGGCGAGGAATTCATCCTTGAGGTGGTTGCTCCTTGCCAGCTGCTGGTTCAGTTGTTCCAGTGTCCGCCCGGTATCACGCAGGGTCTGCGCCTGCTGTTCGCGCATGCTGTTGATACGGTCGGCCAGCGCCAGGGACAACAACGCCACTTCCAGCGCCGCACCAAGCTGGCTGGCATACATGGTCAGGAATACATTGGGCAGGTACCCCAGCACCATCAGGGTATTGACCAGCCCGCCCAGCAGGAACGCCGTCCAGGCAATGATGAACCAGCGCGCCACCCGCAGACCGCGCACCCAGGCATATACCCCCGCAGTGAAAATGCTGACGGTGAACAGCAGGGCCAGCACTGTGGCCATGCGCAAGGCGATGCCATAGGGCATGCTCACCGCCAGCAGCATCACCAGCACTGCCCCGAGCATCAACAGCTGCAACAGCCGATCGAACCCTCGGCTGATCGTACCCAGGCGCAGGAAGTGGCGGGCGAACTGGCAACCGAACAAGCCGGCCGCACCGATGAACAATGGCGTGGCGGCATTAGCCCACCAGGGACTGTCCGGCCAGAAGTACGCCACCCCTGCACCGTTGACCGACACCTGGTAGAAGCCGAACGAGGCAATATAGAGGATGTAATAGAGGTAACTGACGTCCCGAACGCTGAGGAAGATGAACAGGTTGTACACCAGCATCACCAGCAAGACCCCGTAGATCATCCCCAGCACATACAGGCGAGTGGGCTGCTCTTCCATGTAAGCCTCGGCAGACCACAACGCCAAAGGCGCCTGTACCGAGCCCTGGCTGTGCAGGCGCAGGTAGACGGTGGTCGCCTGATTGGGCTGCAGCGGCAGTTCGAACAGGTAGTTGTTCTGGCGGATCTGCCGGCTGTCGTAGGGCAAGGCATCGCCGGTACGCTGTGCCAGGCGGTAGATACCATCGGCGCCCGGCAGATAGAGCTCGAGGTGATCCAGCGGAGGGTACGCCAGCTCCAGTAACCATTGGCGCGGTGCGGGGTTCGCCGAGGCCAGGTAGCGCAAATCGACCTTGAGCCAGAACACCGAAGTCGAATAGCCGGCATTCAGCACTTGTTCACGGTGCAGGCGAAAACGCTTGGCGAAGGTGGGTGCGGTAACCTGGGCGATGCTGGCGCTGCCATCGCGGTCTTCATAGACCTGCATGGTGCTGCCCAGCGAAAGGTACCGGGTGGTGTCGTCGAAATCGACCGCAGTGGCCAGCACGGGCAAGCAGCCCAGAAGCAAAATCAGCAAATAGCGCATACGGCCCCAGGATGGCGTGCCCGGACACGTCGCAATGGCCCCCTATCCTTATGAGACGACGAATTCCGGCAAAGCCCGTTTATCGAGTTATCCGAGCACTCTAGCATAGCTTTGAAGGCTGGCAACGGGCCATCTTGATTTCAGCTTAAACGGCTCTATATCAATACTTTCAGGCCATCCAAAAACAAAAAGCTGACCTATTGATCAATAAAACCCGTTTGTAGGACGATCCGTACAAATGGGTTTGGTGGTAAGCTCGCCGACCATGAATACCTACAGCTCCCGCCCCGTTGTCCTCTGTCTCTCCGGCCACGACCCAAGTGGCGGTGCCGGCTTGCAGGCAGATATTGAAGCCCTGATCGCCCAAGGCTGTCATGCCGCACCCGCGGTGACCGCCCTGACCGTGCAGGATACCGTCAACGTTTCCGACTTCCGCGTGCTCGACCGCGAGTGGGTGCTGGCCCAGGCCAATGCCGTACTGGCCGACTCCACGGTAGCCGCAGTCAAGCTGGGCATGCTCGGCTCGATCGAAATGGTCGATACCGTCGCCGAATTGCTTAGTGCCCACCCACACCTGCCGGTGGTCTGCGACCCGGTGCTGCGTGCCGGTGGCGGTGGCCGGCTGGGCAAGGACGAGGTCGGCTATGCCCTGCGCGAGCGCCTGTTGCCGCTGGCCGCCATTGCCACACCGAACCTGCCCGAGGCCCGCATCCTGGCCGAGCTGCCCGAGGGTACGGCAGACGAGTGTGCCGAAAAATTGTTGCCGTTCTGTAAACACCTGCTGATTACCGGTGGCCACGGCGACGAAGAAGAAATCCACAACCGCCTGTACAGCCGCGATGGCCAGCGTCATACCTGGACCTGCCAGCGCCTGCCTGGCAGCTACCACGGCTCGGGTTGTACCCTGGCCAGTACGTTGGCCGGCCGCCTGGCCTTGGGCGAACAACTGCAAAGCGCCGTGCGCAGTGCACTCGACTACACCTGGCGCACCCTGCGTGACGCCGAGCAGTTGGGCAAGGGCCAGTTCGTCCCGCGCCGTCTGCCCCTGGACTTCTGCTCCTGATACGAGGCTTTCTGATGAAGCTACGCGGTCTGTATGCAATCACCGACAGCCAGCTGCTCGCCGGCCGTTTCCTGACCCATGTCGAGGCGGCGCTGGAAGGCGGCGTGCGCCTGCTGCAGTACCGCGATAAAAGCGATGATGCCGCCCGTCGACTGCGCGAAGCCCAAGCGCTACAGAAGCTCTGCGAACGCTACGGCACCGAGCTGGTCATCAACGACGATGCCGAACTGGCTGCGCGCCTGGGCGTCGGTGTGCATCTGGGGCAGACTGATGGCCCATTGACCCCGGCGCGTGCCCTGCTGGGCCGCCAGGCCATCATTGGCTCGACCTGCCACGCCAGCCTCGACCTTGCCGCCCAGGCCGCCAGCGAAGGCGCCAGTTATGTTGCCTTTGGCCGTTTTTTCAATTCCGTGACCAAGCCCGGAGCACCCGCCGCCGATGTTGGCCTGCTGGCGCAGGCCCGGGGCCAGGTCAAACTGCCGATCGCTGTGATCGGCGGCATCACCCTCGACAACGCCGCCCCGCTGGTCGCCCACGGTGCCGACCTGCTGGCGGTGATCCATGGCCTGTTCGGTGCCGATAGCGCGCAGGAAGTCACCCGCCGCGCCCGCGCCTTCAACGCCCTGTTCGCTTCCTGATTTCAAGAGAAGATCCCATGTCCCGTTCCGAATCCCTGTTCGCCCAAGCCCAGAAGCACATCCCAGGTGGCGTCAACTCGCCGGTCCGCGCCTTCAAGAGCGTCGGCGGCACCCCTCTGTTCTTCAAGCATGCCGAAGGCGCCTATGTCGTCGACGAAGACGACAAGCGCTATGTTGACTACGTGGGTTCGTGGGGCCCGATGATCCTCGGCCACGGCCACCCACAGGTGCTCGACGCCGTGCGTAACCAGTTGCAGCACGGCCTGTCCTACGGCGCGCCGACCGCCATGGAAACCGAGATGGCAGACCTTGTCTGCTCGCTGGTGCCGTCCATGGAAATGGTACGCATGGTCAGCTCCGGCACCGAAGCCACCATGAGCGCGATCCGCCTGGCCCGTGGTTATACCGGCCGCGACGCCATCATCAAGTTCGAAGGCTGCTATCACGGCCACTCCGACAGCTTGCTGGTCAAGGCCGGCTCCGGTTTGCTGACCCAGGGCGTGCCAAGCTCGGCAGGCGTGCCGGCGGACTTCGCCAAGCACACCTTGACCCTGCCGTTCAACGACATCGCAGCAGTCGAGAAGACCCTGGCCGAAGTCGGCCAGACCGTAGCCTGCATCATCGTCGAGCCAGTGGCCGGCAACATGAATTGCGTACCGCCAGCGCCAGGCTTCCTCGAAGGCCTGCGCGAGCAGTGCGACAAGCACGGCGTGGTGTTGATCTTCGACGAAGTGATGACGGGCTTTCGCGTCTCGCTGGGCGGCGCCCAAGGCTACTACGGCATCACGCCGGACCTGTCGACCTTCGGCAAAATCGTCGGCGGTGGCATGCCGGTTGGCTGCTTCGGCGGCAAGCGCGAGATCATGGGCTGCATCGCCCCGCTGGGCCCTGTGTATCAGGCCGGTACCCTGTCGGGCAACCCGCTGGCCATGGCCGCAGGCTTGACCACGCTGAAACTGATCAGCCGCCCGGGCTTCCATGACGAGCTGAGCGACTTCACCAGCCGCATGCTCGACGGCCTTCAGCAGCGTGCAGATGCCGCTGGCGTGCCGTTCGTGACAACCCAGGCGGGTGCCATGTTCGGCCTGTACTTCAGCGGCGCCGACGATATCGTCACCTTCGATGACGTGATGGCCAGCGATGCCGAGCGCTTCAAGCGCTTCTTCCACCTGATGCTCGACGGTGGCGTCTACCTGGCACCTAGCGCGTTCGAGGCCGGCTTTACCTCGATCGCACACGGTGACAAGGAGCTGCAGATTACCCTGGATGCGGCTGAGCGGGCATTTGCCGCACTGAAGTAAAGCGCTGCCAGAGCTCTTCGCCGGGCAAACCCGTGAAGAGCTCTGGCGATAAAAGCCCGTCCATAACCAGCAAGTTTCCCCCACCGGTACATAAATTCGAGTAAAACTTTGTAAGGTTGGCGCTGCTTATCCCATAATGTGCCACCAGAGACATTGGCCGTAGCTTTGCAGAGGTAAGTCGATCCCCATGAACCGCACCGGCCGCGCCCTTGCCTTGGGCTGCCTGTTGCTTCTTCAGCCCCTGCTGGCACTGGCGGAGGGCGGTAACTCGTTGCTGATTCCTGCAACGGGGCGCTGCACGCTCAATGTCCAGCCAGAGGACCAGGAAAACGCCCTCAAGGCTTGCGAGCAGATGGCGGCGACCGGGGACGCCCAGGCGCAGTACGAACTGGGTGAGTACTACTACATGCAAACCCCCAAGGACCTGAAAATGGCCTTGGACTGGTTCGAAAAAGCCTCGCTGCAAGGCCATGCACAAGCCCAGTATCGCCTTGGCAGCATGTTTTTTCATGGTGAAGGGGTCGAGGCCAACAACGTACAGGCCTATATCCTGCTGAAAATGGCAGCGGTCAATGGTGCCGATGATGCGCTGGACATGGCCGACGAAGTCACCGAGCAGATGCCCCGCGATGAACTGGAACATGCCACCCAGGTGCTCGGCCAGATCTTCCGCAAATACCTGCTGGAACTGCAAAGCGCCGAAGGGCGCACGCCGTTCTCGCCGCTCCCCTGACCGGCGTTACTTCTCAGGCATCGGCATAGGGAACGGCATCACATTGCCACTTCCCTTGGCTTCACTGATCTTGGCCGTGCCCAGGCGTTCCACCTCGTCGATACGCACGATCGAGTGCATCGGCACGAAGCTGCGGATCACACCCTCGAACTGGTTCTTGAGCTTCTCTTCGCTCGGGTCGACCACGATTTGGGTGCGCTCACCAAAAACGAATTCCTCGATTTCCAGGAAGCCCCACAGGTCGCTCTGATAGATCTGTTTGGCATACATCTCGAAGACCTGCCCCTGATTGAGGAAGATCACTTTATAGATGGCGGGTTCGCGTTTGCTCATGTTTGCCGGGATAACACATGCGTAAGAAAAGGCGCGCATCATAACAGACAGGCCCGTTGATCTGTGTTGCCGATACCGTTGAACGTTTCAGTGCTTTCGCCCCTGCCCGTCAAGGGTTATTCTTGAGTTCACCATTATTGCCGTCGAGCGGCTAAAAACGACCTTGAACGCACCCATACAACCTCATCGTTTCATCCTCGAACCCTTCGAGGCCCACCGCTTCGCCAACCTGTGCGGCCAGTTCGACGAGCACTTGCGCCTGATCGAACAACGCCTGGCCATCGAGATCCGCAACCGCGGCAATCAATTCGAGCTGATCGGCGAACCCAAGACAACCTCTGCTGCCGAGCAACTGCTGCGCCGCCTCTATCGCGAGGCCAAGGCCACCGAGCTGTCGCCGGAAACCGTGCACCTGTACCTGCAGGAATCGACCGTCGAGAACATCGACAACCCGGCAGTCAACGAGGTCAGCGTTTCCCTGCGCACGCGCAAGGGCAACATTCGCCCACGCGGCGTAAACCAGCAGCGCTACGTCAAAGAAATCCTGGCCAACGACATCAACTTCGGCGTAGGCCCGGCCGGTACCGGCAAGACGTACCTGGCCGTGGCCTGCGCCGTCGATGCCCTGGAGCGCGAGCAGGTGCGCCGTATCCTGCTGGTGCGCCCGGCGGTCGAGGCCGGTGAAAAGCTCGGCTTCCTGCCTGGCGACCTGGCCCAGAAGATCGACCCGTACCTGCGCCCGCTGTACGACGCTCTGTACGAAATGCTCGGCTTCGAGCATGTGGCCAAGCTGATCGAGCGGCAGGTGATCGAGATCGCCCCGCTGGCCTACATGCGCGGCCGTACCCTGAACAACAGTTTCATCATCCTCGACGAGAGCCAGAACACCACGCTCGAACAGATGAAAATGTTCCTGACCCGTATCGGCTTCGGCTCTACTGCGGTGATCACCGGCGACATCACCCAGGTCGACCTGCCACGTGGCACCAAGTCGGGCCTGGCTCATGTAATCGAGGTACTCAAGGACGTTCCGGGTATCAGCTTTACCCACTTCCAACCCAAAGATGTGGTTCGTCACCCACTGGTGCAGCGCATTGTCGAGGCCTATGACCGCTTCGATGCCCGCCAGGCCAAGCCCGAGGCGCCCGGCAAAGATGCTTGAACTTGACTTGCAACGAGCCACGGATGCCGCCACCCCTGACGATGCCGCTTTGCGCGCCTGGTGCGAACTGGCCTTGCGCCAGCGCAGCGCCGACTCGGAAATGACCATCCGTCTGGTCGACGAAGCCGAAGGCCGCGAGCTCAACCACACCTACCGGCACAAAGACTACGCGACCAATGTGCTGTCGTTCCCGGCCGACGTGCCCGACGAACTGCTCGATATCCCGCTGCTGGGCGACCTGGTGATCTGCGTGCCGGTGGTCGAGCGCGAGGCTGCCGAACAGGGCAAATCGCTGCAAGCGCATTGGGCGCACCTGGTCATCCACGGCTGCCTGCACCTGCTTGGCTACGACCACATCGAAGACGATGAGGCCGAGGAAATGGAAGCGCTGGAACGGGAATTGCTGGCAGAACTGGGTCACCCCGACCCGTATGCCGATGATGAAAACGATTCAATCACACACTGATACTGCAAGGATCACGAGAACCGCCATGAGCGAAGATCGATCGAGCAACGGGCAGAAGTCCTGGCTGGGTAAACTGACCCAGGCTTTTGCCCATGAGCCGAAAAACCGCCAGGAGCTCCTTGAGCTGCTGCGCGAAGCCCATCAGAACAAGCTGCTCGACAGCGAAGCGCTGACCATCGTCGAAGGCGCCATCCAGGTCGCCGACCTGCAGGTACGCGACATCATGGTGCCGCGTTCGCAAATGATCAGCATCAAGGCTACCCAGTCGCCTCGCGAATTCTTGCCGGCCGTCATCGACGCCGCGCACTCGCGTTACCCGGTGATCGGCGAAAGCCATGACGATGTGCTCGGGATCCTGCTGGCCAAGGACCTGCTGCCGCTGATCCTCAAAGAGAACGGCGACAGCTTCAACATCAAGGACCTGCTGCGCCCGGCCACGTTCGTACCCGAGTCCAAGCGCCTGAACGTGCTGCTGCGCGAGTTCCGCGCCAACCACAACCACATGGCCATCGTCATCGACGAGTACGGCGGCGTGGCGGGCCTGGTCACCATCGAGGACGTGCTCGAACAGATCGTCGGCGACATCGAAGACGAGCATGATGTCGAGGAAGACAGCTATATCAAGCCTCTGCCCAGCGGCGACTTCCTGGTCAAGGCACTCACGCCGATCGAGAACTTCAACGAGTTCTTCGACAGCGAGTTCTCCGATGATGAGTTCGACACGGTTGGCGGCCTGGTGATGAGCGCTTTCGGCCACCTGCCCAAGCGCAACGAGACCACCGAGATCGGTACCTACAAGTTCCGTATTCTCAATGCCGACAGCCGGCGGATACACTTGCTGCGCCTGACCCCGATCACCCGCTAAGGACAAACATGCGTTGGATCACCCGCCCCGGCTGGCCCGGTAACCTGCTGGCCTTGGCGGCCGGCGCCTCTACCCTTCTGGCCCTGGCGCCATTCGACATCTGGCCGCTGGCCCTGTTGTCCATCGCGGTGCTCTACCTCGGCCTGCGCGAGCTTACCCCGCGCCAGGCCATGTGGCGCGGCTGGTGGTTCGGGTTTGGCCTGTACGGGGCCGGCACCTGGTGGATTTACGTCAGCATGAACACCTACGGCGGCGCCTCGCCGCTGCTGGCGATCGTGCTGCTGCTGGCGTTCTTCGCCGCCCTTGCCTGGTTCTTTGCCCTGCCCACCTGGCTGTGGGCGCGCTGGCTGCGCCGCAATGAAGCCCCCTTGGCCGATGCGCTGTGCTTTGCCGCGCTGTGGCTGCTGCAAGAGGCTTTCCGTGGCTGGTTCCTGACCGGTTTCCCCTGGCTTTATGCCGGTTACAGCCAACTGGACGGGCCTTTGGCTGGCCTGGCGCCGCTGGGCGGCGTGTGGCTGATCTCTTTCGCCCTGGCATTGAGCGCGGCGCTGCTGTGCAACCTGCACCGCCTGCGTGCACGCCCATCGTTCCTTGCCGTGGGAGCCTTGTTGCTGCTGGCGCCCTGGGTTGTCGGCATGGCCCTCAAAGACCACGCCTGGACCAAGCCTGCTGGCGACCCACTGACGGTCGCGGCCCTGCAGGGCAACGTCGAACAAGAGCTGAAATGGGACCCGGCGCACATCGATGCACAACTGGCGCTGTACCGCGACATGAGCTTCAGCTCAAAGCCGGTGGATCTGCTGGTTTGGCCAGAGACAGCCGTGCCGATCCTCAAGGACCAGGCCCAAGGCTACATCGACGTGATGGGGCGTTTTGCCGCCGACCGGCATTCGGCGCTTATCACCGGCGTGCCGGTGCGCGAAGTGGTGCATCAGCAACGCCGCTACTACAACGGCGTGACCGTGACGGGCGAAGGCGATGGCACCTACCTCAAGCAGAAGCTGGTGCCCTTCGGCGAGTACGTGCCACTGCAGGACATGCTTCGCGGCCTGATCGAGTTCTTCAACCTGCCGATGTCGGACTTCGCCCGCGGCCCTGAGGACCAGCCACTGCTCCAGGCCAAGGGTTACCAGATCGCCCCGTACATCTGCTACGAGGTGGTCTACCCCGAGTTCGCTGCGGGCTTGGCGGCGCGCAGCGACCTGTTGCTGACCATCAGTAACGACACCTGGTTCGGCACCTCGATCGGCCCGCTGCAGCACCTGCAGATGGCGCAGATGCGCGCGCTGGAAGCCGGCCGCTGGATGATCCGCGCCACCAACAACGGCGTCACCGCTTTGATCGACCCGTTTGGCCGGATTACGGCCCAGGTTCCGCAGTTCCAGCGGGCCGTGCTGTATGGCGAAGTGGTGCCGATGCAGCAACTGACGCCGTATCTGCAGTGGCGCTCCTGGCCGCTGGCGATTGTCTGTGCCTTGCTGCTGGGTTGGGCATTGCTGGCGGGGCGCATAGCCAAGACCGTCTGATCAGGCCGTAGGAGCGGCCTTGTGTCGCGATGGGCTGCGAAGCGGCCCCAGGATATCAGCGGCGCCACAGATATCCTGGGACTGCTGCGCAGTCCTTTCGCGACACAAGGCCGCTCCTACAAGGGCTCGAGTGCTCTCTTGAATCAATAGAACAATCGATACCCCGCCAACCCTACCGCTTCATTCAGCAATTGCCCGCTCTGCCACATCGCCCGGCTTTCCGGCAGCAACCCGGCAAACGGCCGCGCATGATCCCGCCCAAGGAACCCCATCGGGGCCGGTATCACCTCAAACCCGGCCTGCTCGAAACTCCAGCGCGAACGCTGCATGTGCCACGCCTGGGTCACCAGCACCACACGCCCAATACCCAGTGGCTTGAGTAATTGCGCGCTGAATTGGGCATTTTCCCACGTGGTCCGGCTGGCCTCTTCCTTCCATTTGACCTCGACAGCGAAATCTTCACGCAGCCGATCCGCCATCAGCTGCGCCTCGCTCGGCGGCGTACCGTAGTGCAAACCGCCGCTGGTCAGCACCGGCAAACCCGAAGCCTTGGCCAGTCGCGCGGCAAAGCGCATGCGCTCAAGCGCCGTTGCCGAAGGCTGGTCCTCACCGCCCCAGGCCGGATCGCCACGCTCACGCCCTGCGCCCAGCACGACGATGGCATCCGCCCTTTGCGCAAGTCTGGCCCAATCGCCTGATGCCAGCGGCGGCTCGGTTTCCAGCAGGCGCGCACCGTGCTGCACCACAAGTGGCAGGCTCATCAACCACAACCCGCCCAGCCCCAGCACAAAGCACAGCGCCGCCAGCCGCGGGCGCCGGGCGCGCAACCACCAGGCTGCCAGCAACAGCAGGAACAGGATGCCCGGCGGCATCAACCATTGTTTGATGAAAAATCGAATCGGCATCGGCTACACCTCCTTGGCAGGCGTGCAGCCTATGAGGATCGGCGCCGGTCAACAAGTGCGCTGCCGGCGCCGATCGAGTGAAGTGTTTGTTGAATTACCGGGGCGCGATGGCCTGCGCCGGGCGTCCTGAACGGCTAGCGATGTGGCAGCGTCCTGGGTGTCGCCGTCGTGGCGGGGCGTTTCTTGTCCTTGAGCCAGATGATCTTCGCCGATGTCGGTTCCGCATGCGGGTAACTACCGGCGCAGGCATTACGGCGTTCCGGGACCGAGTCCAGGTAAGCCTTGATCACTTCGAACTCTGCATGGCTCAGGCCACGCAACTCCAGCTCGGCTGGCATCTCGTCGCGCAATCGTACCGACGTTCTGGCGACTTCCAGGGCCAGGCCAAGACGGTCGATCAGGCGTTCGTAAAGCTCCGGTTTGATTGCGGGTAGCTGCGTCTCTCCCATCCGTTCACCTCATTGAAGATAAAGAATATCTCCCCCCACACCTGAGCTTAGCGCCGCTTCGAAAAGCAGCCCGATGCAGCGACCAGCGGGCATTCGCAATCAGGGTTTCCCACGATGCGCGGCGCTACTGTATGCTACGGCGTTCACTCTCACGACACCGGAGTGCCGGACGCAGCGAGGTTCCGCTGCCTGGAACAAGGTCTCTTCTCTCTCAGCCAAAAGTAGCCATGCACGAACAATACACGCCCCGTGATATCGAAGCCGCCGCCCAGCATTTCTGGGACGAGCAACAGTCGTTCGCTGTTACCGAACAGCCAGGCAAAGACACCTACTATTGCCTATCGATGTTCCCGTACCCGAGCGGCAAGCTACACATGGGCCACGTGCGCAACTACACCATCGGCGACGTGATTGCCCGCTACCAGCGCATGCTGGGCAAGAACGTCCTGCAACCGATGGGCTGGGACGCTTTCGGCATGCCAGCGGAAAACGCGGCGATGAAAAACAATGTCGCCCCGGCCAAGTGGACATACGAAAACATCGACTACATGAAGACCCAGCTCAAGAGCCTGGGCCTTGCCATCGACTGGGCACGTGAAGTCACCACCTGCAAGCCGGACTACTACCGCTGGGAACAGTGGCTGTTCACCCGCCTGTTCGAAAAAGGCATCATCTACCGCAAGAACGGTACCGTGAACTGGGACCCGGCCGACCAGACCGTGCTCGCCAACGAGCAGGTCATCGACGGCCGCGGCTGGCGTTCGGGCGCGCTGATCGAAAAGCGCGAAATCCCCATGTACTACTTCCGCATCACCGACTACGCCGACGAGCTGCTGGAAAGCCTCGACGAACTGCCGGGCTGGCCTGAGCAGGTCAAGACCATGCAGCGCAACTGGATAGGCAAGTCGCGCGGCATGGAAGTACAGTTCCCGTACGATCAGGCGAGCATCGGCCACGAAGGTACGCTGAAAGTCTTCACCACCCGTCCGGACACCCTGATGGGCGCGACTTACGTTGCCGTTGCCGCCGAGCACCCATTGGCTACCCAGGCTGCCCAGGGCAACCCGGCGCTGCAGGCATTCATCGACGAGTGCAAGAGCGGCAGCGTTGCCGAGGCCGACATGGCCACCCAGGAGAAGAAGGGCATGCCCACTTCCCTGCTGGTCGAGCACCCCCTCACCGGTGAAAAGCTGCCGGTATGGGTCGCCAACTATGTGCTGATGCACTACGGCGACGGTGCCGTAATGGCCGTGCCGGCCCACGACGAGCGCGACTTCGAGTTCGCCCACAAGTACAACCTGCCGGTCAAGGCTGTGGTGCGCACCAGCGCCGGCGACGAAGTCGGCAGCGAATGGCAGGCTGCCTACGGCGAGCACGGCCAGCTGATCAACTCCGGCGAGTTCGACGGCCTGGACTTCGCCGGTGCCTTCGACGCCATCGAGGCGGCCCTGATCCGCAAGGAACTGGGCAAATCCCGCACCCAGTTCCGCCTGCGCGACTGGGGCATCAGCCGCCAGCGTTACTGGGGCTGCCCGATCCCGATCATCCACTGCCCGTCCTGCGGCGACGTGCCGGTGCCGGAAGACCAACTGCCGGTCACCCTGCCAGAGAACGTGGTGCCGGACGGCGCCGGTTCGCCCCTGGCGCGCATGCCTGAGTTCTACGAGTGCAGCTGCCCGAAATGCGGCGCCGCGGCAAAGCGTGAAACCGACACCATGGACACCTTCGTCGAGTCGTCCTGGTACTTCGCCCGCTACGCCTCGCCGAACTACGACAAAGGCCTGGTCGATCCGAAAGCGGCTAACCACTGGTTGCCGGTCGACCAGTACATCGGCGGTATCGAACACGCCATCCTGCACCTGCTTTACGCGCGCTTCTTCCACAAGCTGATGCGTGACGAAGGCCTGGTCACCTCCAATGAACCGTTCAAGAACCTGCTGACCCAGGGCATGGTGGTCGCCGAGACCTACTACCGCGTCGCCAGCAACGGTGGCAAGGACTGGTTCAACCCGGCCGACGTCGAAATCGAGCGCGATGCCAAGGCCAAGATCATTGGCGCACGCCTGAAGACCGACGGCCTGCCGGTGGAAATCGGCGGCACCGAAAAGATGTCGAAGTCGAAGAACAACGGCGTCGATCCGCAGTCGATGATCGAAGCCTACGGCGCCGATACCTGCCGCCTGTTCATGATGTTCGCCTCGCCGCCTGACATGAGCCTGGAATGGTCGGACTCCGGCGTCGAAGGTGCAAGCCGCTTCCTGCGTCGTGTCTGGCGCCTGGCCCAGGGCCACGTCAACCAAGGCCTGCCGGGTAAACTGGACCTCGCCGCACTGAACGACGAGCAGAAGGTCATCCGCCGTGCAATTCACACCGCGATCAAGCAGGCCAGCACCGATGTCGGCCAGTACCACAAGTTCAACACCGCCATCGCCCAGGTGATGACCGTGATGAACGTCCTGGAGAAGGCCCCCCAGAGCACCGAACAAGATCGTGCGCTGCTGCAGGAAGGCCTGGAGGCCGTCACCTTGTTGCTGGCCCCGATCACCCCGCACATTTCCCACGAACTGTGGAAGGCGCTGGGCCATGAGCAAGCCGTTATCGATGCTTGCTGGCCAGTTGTCGATGAGAGCGCTCTGGTGCAGGACACCGTAACCCTGGTGGTCCAGGTCAACGGCAAACTGCGTGGCCAGGTAGAAATGCCTGCAGCCGCCAGCCGCGAAGAAATCGAAGCCGCCGCCCGCAACAACGAAAATGTCCTGCGCTTCATCGATGGCCTGACCATCCGCAAGGTCATCGTAGTGCCAGGCAAGCTGGTCAACATCGTCGCCAACTGATGGCAACGCCCACCTGCAGCCAGTGCGGGTGGGCGGTATCGGCCCACAAGGGAGCAACAACATGATCAAACGCAATCTGCTGGTATTGGGCCTGGCCATCATGCTCAGCGCCTGCGGTTTCCAGCTGCGCGGCACCGGCACCTCCGAGCTCAGCGTCAAGGAAATGGACGTCAGTGCACGTGATGCCTACGGCCCGACCGTGACTCAACTGCGCGAAGTACTGGAGCGCAGCGGCGTCAATGTGCACACCGGCGCCCCGTATCGCCTGGTACTGACCAACGAACAGCAAACCCAGCGCGCAGCGTCCTACGCCAGCAGCAACCAATCTGCCGAGTACGAACTGACCACAGTGCTCAGCTACAGCATCCTTGGCCTGAACAACCTGGAGCTGATGAGCGACAAGCTGGAAGTGCGCAAAATCTATGTACGCGACGGCGGTAACATCACCGGCTCCGACCAGGAAGCCACTGTTGCCCGCGAAGAAATGCGCCGCGACCTGGTCAACGCCATGGTCGTGCGCCTGCAGATGCTGACCCCGCCTCAGCTGGACCAGTTGCAGCGCGAAGCTGACGAACGCGCCAAGGCCGAAGCCGCCGCACTGGAGGCTGCGCGCAGCCAGCAGGCGGAAACGCCGCAGCAATCGCCGCTGGAAATTCCGGGCAATTAAGCCCGTGCGGGGCACTCCGGTGCCCCGCCTGTTTCCGATGAAGCTCGCCCCCGCCCAACTCAACAAGCACCTGCTAGGCGCTCTGGCCCCGGTCTATGTGGTCAGTGGCGACGATCCGCTGCTGTGCCAGGAAGCCGCCGACGCCATACGCAATGCTGCGCGTCAGCAGGGCTTTGACGAGCGCCAGGTGTTCAGCGCCGACGCCAGTTTCGACTGGGGAACCCTGCTGCAGGCGGGCGCCAGCCTGTCCCTGTTCGCCCAACGCCGGCTGCTGGAACTGCGCCTGCCCTCGGGCAAGCCTGGTGACAAAGGCGCTGCAGCGTTGATGGAATACTGCGCCAACCCTGCCGAGGACACCCTGCTGCTGGTCAGCCTGCCCAAACTCGATGGCAGTGCGCAGAAGACCAAATGGGGCAAGGCCCTGATCGAGGGAAGCCATTGCCAGTTCATCCAGATCTGGCCGGTGGATGCCCAGCAGTTGCCGCAATGGATCAGCCAGCGTTTGGCACAGGCCGGTCTTTCGGCCCAGCGTGATGCGGTCGACCTCATTGCCGCACGTGTCGAAGGCAACCTGCTGGCTGCTGCTCAGGAAATCGAAAAGCTCAAACTGCTCGCCGACGGCAGCCAGGTCACCGTCGAGACTGTGCAGGCGGCAGTTGCCGACAGCGCGCGCTTCGATGTCTTCGGCCTGGTCGATGCCATTCTCAATGGCGAAGCTGTGCATGCCCTACGGATGCTCGAAGGCCTGCGCGGCGAAGGAGTAGAGCCGCCTGTGATTCTGTGGGCCCTGGCGCGCGAACTGCGTCTGCTGGCAGGGCTTTCGCAGCAGTTCAGCCAGGGCGTGCCCTTGGACAAGGCCTTCAGCCAGGCCCGTCCACCGGTATGGGACAAGCGCAGGCCGCTGGTCAGCAAAGCCCTGCAGCGCCTGTCGGCGCAACGCTGGGCGCAGCTGCTGCAGGATGCCCAGCGCATCGATGCGCAGATCAAGGGGCAAGCCGAGGGTTCTCCATGGACCGGGCTGTCACGCTTGTCATTGCTCATGGCCGGGCAGCGGTTGGCTCTACCGCCTGAGTGACTCAAATACTGGGAGCCTGTTTGCAGCCTCGGTATTTCAAACCATTGACACAATCAATTGGCACCGGCCTCTCTACAGGCCTAGAGTCCGCCCCGAAACCCACCCGATCCGGGAAACCCGCCATGAGCAAAAAGCCGAAGAAGCAAGGCCACAACAAGGCCAAATCCATCGTCGCCCAACCCTTGTTCCGCTGCCGTCAGGAACGACCGGACAAAGGCAAAGGCAGCTACCGCCGCGAAGCCTTCCAATCGAGAGATTGGGAGGCTTCTTACTTTTTGGCCGCATGAAAGCATCGAAAGCGCAGGCATGATATGGTCGACACCTGACCTGAAATTCTGGATCTGTGCATGCCCTTCAGTCTTACCCCCCGCTGGAAATCCCGCCAGCTGCTCGCGGCCTCCAGCTTAATCCTGCTCGTCGCCTGCGCGGAAAAGCCCACCGCCGCCGACGCCCTGCCGCTGGCCCCCGCCCAGCCCGCGCCGGTAGTGACTCTGCCCAGCGCCAAGCCCGACGTGAGTACTGAAATTCAGCCGCTGCAAACATTTGCCCAATGGCAGGCCGGCTTCCGCCAGCAAGCGCTGCAGGCCGGTATCTCGGCAAACACCTTCGACCGCGCGTTCATTGGCGTGACGCCGGACATGGATGTGATCAAGGCAGACCGCAGCCAGCCCGAGTTCACCCGCCCGGTGTGGGAATACCTGGAGGGTGCGCTGTCGCCATTGCGAGTGCGAAACGGCAAGAAACTGCTTGAGCAGAATGCCGAACTGCTCGCCCGCCTCGAACAGCGCTATGGCGTAGACCGTCAGGTCCTGGTCTCGGTCTGGGGCATGGAGAGCAACTTTGGCCAGTTCCAGGGTAGCAAGTCGGTAATTCGCTCACTCGCTACCTTGGCGTATGAAGGCCGCCGCCCGCAGTTTGCCCAGGATCAGCTGATTGCCGCGCTGCAGATCATCCAGCATGGGGACATCCAGCCAGAGGCCATGCGTGGCTCCTGGGCCGGCGCCATGGGCCAGACCCAGTTCATCCCCACCACCTACAACACCCATGCAGTAGACTTCGACGGTGACGGCCGCCGCGATATCTGGAACAGCACTCCGGATGCCTTGGCATCGACTGCGCACTACCTGCAGAGCTCCGGCTGGAAGCGCGGGCAACCATGGGGCTTCGAGGTTCAGGTACCTGCAGGCTTCGACTTCTGGCTGGCCGATGGCGCACTGCGCAAGCCCGTCAGTGAGTGGTTGCAACTGGGTGTGAAACTACCGGCGGGCACAAAACTGCCAATGGGCAGCAACGATCTTTACGCAGCCCTGCTGCTGCCGGCCGGCGCCCGTGGCCCGGCATT
The DNA here is from genome assembly GCF_016406145.1 of Pseudomonas putida. Lineage (NCBI taxonomy): Bacteria > Pseudomonadati > Pseudomonadota > Gammaproteobacteria > Pseudomonadales > Pseudomonadaceae > Pseudomonas > Pseudomonas putida. The sequence continues at coordinate 679,604 of NZ_CP066306.1, read as the reverse complement.
CCTGGTGCTGGACAACTTCCGCGCCATTCTCAAGTACAACAACTCATCGTCCTATGCACTGGCCGTGAGCTTGCTGGGCGATCGTTTCTCGGGCTGGGGCTTCATCGCTGGCAGCTGGCCGAAGGAAGACTTGCCGCTAAGCCGCAGCGAGCGCATGGAGCTGCAGAACCTGCTCAACGCTAACGGGCATGATGCGGGCAACCCCGATGGCATCATCGGTGCCAATACCCGCAAAGCCATTCGCAATGCACAGCAGGGCTTTGGGTGGCCAGCGGATGGGTACCCGACGCATAAGTTGCTCGATAGCCTGCGTCAACGGTGAAAATGCCGGGGGCGCTTTGCGCCCCATCGCGACACAAGGCCGCTCCTGCTCATCCCCCTGTAGGAGCGGCCTCGTGTCGCGATGGGCCGCAAAGCGGCCCCGACAATCTCACCCCTTGAACAAATCCTGCGCCAACACCAGGCTCCGCGCCTCGCTGTCCAGCACCACCTCAGCCCCCAGCGGCAAACATACGTTCGGGTCACAATGCCCGCTGCGCCACCCTGCCAGCACCGGCACACCCAACGGCGCGAAGATGTCCAGCAACAGGGGCGTCAACGCCGCCACGGTGATCCCGGCAAAATCCCCCACCAGCACCCCCTTCACCCCCGCGAGCTTGCCTGCCAGGCGCAACTGGGTCAGCAGCCGGTCCACCCGATAAAGCGGCTCGTTGACATCCTCGATGAACAGGATGCAGCCCTTCGTATCGATCTGCGCCAGTGTTCCCAGGGTCGCACCCAGAATCGACAGGTTGCCGCCCAGCAAACGCCCACTGGCAACGCCAGGCACCACGCAATTCAAGACGAACTCAGCCGGGTGCACGATGACATCACCCTGCCCTAGCGACCCACTCAATTGCGCCATCAGCGACGACTCGGTCGGTGCGAGCTTGGCGCCCAGCAGGTCAGCGTTGAGCATCGCCCCATGAAAGCTGATCAGGCCGCTATGGCGGTAGATAGCCGTGTGCAGCGCGGTAATATCGCTATAGCCGATCAGCGGCTTGGGGTTGCGCCGGATCAGGTCGAAGTCGAGCTGATCGAGCAGGCGCATGCTGCCATAGCCACCGCGCATGCACAGGACCGCGTCAATGGTCGGGTCAGCGAAAGCATCGTGCAGATCCTGTAACCGTTGCTGATCTGAGCCCGCCAGATAGCCTTCGGCCTGCCCCACTCCAGGGTAGATACGGCAGCGATAACCGCGCTCGGCAAACCACTGGCCAGCCTTTTGCGCATCCAGCCTTGCCGGCCCGGCCGGAGCGACGATGGCGAAGCAGGCATTGCCGGGCAGCGCGGCGGGCAGGCGGTGTTCAAACGTTTCGGCGCAATTCATCGCAACTCCTTGCAGCGCTGGGCACAAAAACAAAAATGCCGATGCCGCCTTACGGCGTGCATCGGCATGTACGGCTCAAACCAGGATCAGAGCTTGATCTTGGCTTCGTGAGCCTGCTGGTCGGCATGGTAGGACGAACGCACCAACGGGCCCGATGCGACGTTCTTGAAGCCCATCTTGTAGCCTTCCTCGGCAAACCAGGCGAAGGTGTCAGGGTGCACGAAACGCTGCACTGGCAGGTGGCTGCGCGAAGGCTGCAGGTACTGGCCGAGGGTAAGCATGTCGATGTCATGCTCACGCATGCGGTGCATCACTTCGATCACTTCTTCGTCGGTCTCGCCCAGGCCGAGCATCAGGCCCGACTTGGTCGGTACGTGTGGCACCATCTGCTTGAACTTCTGCAGCAGGTCCAGCGACCAGTCGTAGTCCGAACCAGGACGTGCGGCCTTGTAAAGGCGCGGGACGGTTTCAAGATTGTGGTTGAAAACATCCGGCGGCTCTTGCGCGGTAATCTCCAGGGCCACATCCATCCGGCCACGGTAATCCGGCACCAGGGTTTCCAGCTGTACGCCCGGCGACAGCGCGCGGATCTCACGGATGCAGTCGGCGAAGTGCTGGGCACCACCGTCGCGCAGGTCGTCGCGGTCTACCGAGGTGATCACTACGTACTTCAGGCGCAGGTCGGCGATGGCAACAGCCAGGTTTTTCGGCTCGTCCACATCCAGCGGTTTCGGCCGGCCGTGGCCGACATCGCAGAACGGGCAGCGACGGGTGCAGATGTCGCCCATGATCATGAAGGTGGCGGTACCACCGGAGAAGCACTCACCCAGGTTCGGGCAGGAGGCTTCTTCGCATACGCTATGCAGCTTGTGCTTGCGCAGCAGTTGCTTGATGCGGTCCACCTCGGGGGAAACCGGGATGCGCACGCGGATCCAGTCGGGTTTCTTGGGCAGCTCATCGGTAGGGATGATCTTCACCGGGATACGCGCCACCTTGTCGGCACCACGCAGCTTGACCCCAGCTTCCACCTTCTTCGGCGCTGGGCGCGGGGTGGCATCCTGGGTAGGTATCAGGTTCGGCACGGCTTCTTGCACAGTTGTCATATTCAGTCGATTCCGCCCGTCAGGGTCGTCTGCTCAGCATAGTCGAGGTGCTTGACCAGCTGTCCGCGCAGCCTTGTCCTGACCTCGTCGAGTTCGATCGGGCCTGCCAGGTCACGCAGCTGGGTCATGGCCAGCCCCGCATACCCGCAGGGGTTGATTCGGCGGAATGGCGCAAGGTCCATGTCCACGTTCAGAGCAAGGCCGTGAAAAGAACGGCCATTGCGGATTCGCAGGCCGAGGGAGGCGATTTTCGCTCCGTCGACATAGACACCCGGCGCATCGGGCTTGGCCGCAGCGCTGACACCGTAACTGGCAAGCAGCTCGATCAGCGTCTGTTCGATGCGGCTGACCAATTCGCGCACACCAAAGCCAAGGCGGCGCACGTCCAGCAGCAGGTAGGCAACCAGTTGCCCGGGGCCGTGGTAGGTCACCTGGCCACCCCGATCGGTCTGCACCACCGGAATATCGCCCGGTACTAGCAGGTGCTCGGCCTTGCCGGCCTGGCCCTGGGTGAAAACCGCGGGGTGCTCGACCAGCCAGATTTCATCCTGGCTGTCCGGGCTACGCTGCTCGGTAAAGCGACGCATGGCTTCCAGCACCGGTTCATAGGGCTGCAGGCCAAGCTCGCGAAAACCGAGACAAAGGGACATCAGAGCACCATTTTCACGATGCCGGTGGCACGCAGTGCGCTGTTTATATCGTGCAGCTGATTTTCGCTCTCGGCAACGATGTGCAACTGCACCGTGGTGTACTTGCCTTCCTTGCTCTGGCGCTCGGCCAAAGTGGCGAGGTCGACTTTGGCATGCTTGCTCAGGACCTCGATCACCATGTCCTTGAAGCCGACAACGGTATCGCCGATGACCTTGATCGGGTAATCGGCGCAGGGGAATTCGATCTTGTGCGACTTGACGTCAGGTTCGCTCATGGCGGAAACGGCCTCGTAAGCCGTGGCAACAACAACGCCCCCGCAGGATTTCGGGGGCGTGCAGGTCACGTATCAGTTGAACAACCCGTAGAAGAATAGACGGATGCTATCCCACATACGACGGATGAAACCACCTTCCTCTACGCCATCGAGGGCGATCAGGTCGGCGCTGTGAACCACGTTCTCGTCCAGTTTGACTTCCACTTTACCGATCACGTCACCTTTGGCGATCGGTGCGGTGAGCTGCGGGTTCATGGTCATCGACGCCTGGAGGCGCTTCATCTGGCCCTTAGGCATGGTCAGGGTCAGGTCGTCGGCCAGGCCGGCTTTGACAATGCTGGTGGCGCCTTTCCAGACCGGGGCCTGGGTCAGTTCGGTGCCCTTCTGATAGAAGGTCTGGGTTTCGAAGAAGCGGAAGCCATAGGTCAGCAGCTTCTGGGTTTCGGCAGCACGGGACTGCTCGCTATTGGTGCCGAACACCACCGCGATCAAGCGTTGGCCGTCGCGTACAGCCGAGGCCACCATGCAGTAGCCGGCTTCTTCGGTGTGGCCGGTCTTCAGGCCATCGACCGTCTTGTCACGCCACAGCAGCAGGTTGCGGTTTGGCTGCTTGATGTTGTTCCAGAAGAACTCTTTCTGCGAGTAGATCGCGTAGTGGGCCGGGTCGACGTTGATGATCGCGCGAGCCAGGGTAGCCATGTCATGGGCCGAGGAGTAGTGGTCCGGGTGCGGCAGACCGGTCGGGTTCATGAAGTGGCTGTTGGACATGCCCAGGTCGGCGGCAGTCTTGTTCATCATGTCGGCAAAGGCATCTTCGCTGCCAGCGATGTGCTCGGCCAAGGCGACCGAAGCATCGTTGCCCGACTGGATGATGATGCCATGCAGCAGGTCACTGACGGTGACCTGGCTACCGACCTTGATGAACATGCGCGAACCACCGGTACGCCAGGCATTCTCGCTGACGGTGACCGGATCGTTCTCGCCGATCTGGCCACGGCGGATGTCCAGGGTGGCGATGTAGGCGGTCATCAGCTTGGTCAGGCTGGCCGGCGGCAGGCGCTCGTCACCGTTGTTCTCGACCAGCACATTGCCGCTGGACGCGTCCATGAGTACGTAGGACTTGGCTGCCAGTTGCGGTGGTGCCGGCATCATCTGCTCTGCCGCAAAGGCAGCAGGCGTGATCATCAGCAGTACGGGCAGGCAAAGTCGTTTGGCAAGGTTGGTGATGTTCATCCGTCTCTCGAAAATCGCTAATGGTCTGAGATGTTCCCTGGGCCACATCGTGTGCCCAGCGCCAGTCAGTCTAATTTTTGCGGCTCAGGGCCGAGCCCACGAAGTGCGGCTTTATGTCGCTGCGGGCAAAAGCGGACATTGTACATGGCCGCGCCCGTCAATTCATGACAAAACAGACAGCTAGAGGCTCAAGCTGCAAGACAAGGCTAAGTGCAACTTGGCTTCTGCTTGAAGCTTGCGGCTTGCCGCTGCCGTCAGTCTGTGACCAGCTTGGCCTGGCCAAGGTTCGCCAGGCGAATGCTGTCCTGCGCCTGCTGGATTTCGCCCTGGCTGCTGATCGGCCCCAGGCGCACGCGGTGCAGGGTCTGCTGGTTACGCACGATGGAGCTGATGAACACCGGTGCGCTGACCATGGTGCTCAGCTTCGAACGCAACAGCTCGGCGGCGTCCGGGTTGGCAAACGCGCCCACCTGCAGGAAGCTGCCACCGTTGCCTGCCGGCACATTGTTGCCACCCACTTGCACTGGCACTACGGGCGCTGCGTGTTGCTGCGCCGGCGGCGACCATTGCTCGACACGCCCGGTGCTGGCCGCAATCGCCTGAGTCTGGGTGGCCTGAGGCTCCTTGAGCATCAACGGCGGCTGCTGGCCACGCTGGGCCCACCATTGCTGGGGATCGATACCTTCGACCCGCACGTGCGCGGTGCCGCTCTCGGCATAGCCGAGCTTCTTGGCTGCGGCATAGGACAGATCGATGATGCGGTCGGAGTAGAACGGGCCACGGTCATTGACCCGCAAGATCACACTGCGCCCGTTGGCAAGGTTGGTCACCCGCACGTAGGCCGGCAGCGGCAGGGTCTTGTGGGCTGCGCTCATGCCATAAAGGTCGTACAGCTCACCGTTGGCGGTGTTCTGCCCATGGAACTTGGTGCCGTACCACGAGGCGGTGCCTTCGGCACGGTAGTTGCGCGAGTCCTGCATGGGGTAGTAGGTCTTGCCCAGCACCGTGTAAGGGTTGGCCTTGTAGTTGCCAGTGTGCACGGTCGGCGTCGCGTCCGGGATCTTGTTCACATCCACGTCCCACCACGGCGCACCGTCCTTGTGGGCACGGTTGATATCCAGGCCAGGCTGCGCACGAACGGTATTGCCGCTTTTCTGGGGGGCGGGCCGGCTGGAGGAGCAACTGACCAGCAGCATGCCGACGGTCATGCAGGCCAGCAACTTGAAGGTATTGGCAGAAATCATTGCGCGCATTACTTGACGCCCCGTGCTTGGACCAGCTGTTCCGAAAGCTGATGCACCGCCATGGCATACATCACGCTGCGGTTGTAGCGAGTGATCGCGTAGAAATTCTTCAGGCCCAACCAGTATTCAGGCCCGCTTGCGCCTTCCAGACGGAAGGCGGTGACTGGCAGATCACCGCGCAACGCATCATGACTCGACCAGCCAAGCGCCTGCAACTCTGCGACGGTTTTCACCGGCTCGATGCCCGTGGTCAGGCCTTCGTCTGCCCGCGCACCACTGACCTGGGCGCGACTGACCACGCCCTGCCCAGCCACCCAGCCGTGCTCTTTGAAGTAGCTGGCGACACTGCCGATGGCATCGTCGGGGTTGTTCCAGATATTGATGTGGCCATCGCCATCGAAGTCCACCGCGTAGTTGCGAAAGCTGCTCGGCATGAACTGCGGCAGGCCCATGGCACCGGCGTATGAACCTTTGAGGGTCAGCGGGTCGAGCTGCTCTTCGCGCGACAACAGCAGGTACTCGCGCAGCTCCTTGCGGAAGAACTCGGCGCGTGGCGGGTAATCGAAGCCCAGGGTCGACAAGGCGTCGATCACACGGTAGTTGCCAGTGTTGCGGCCAAAAAAGGTTTCTACGCCGATGATCGCGACGATGTACTGCGCCGGTACGCCGTATTCCTGCTCCGCCCGGGCCAGCACCGCTTCATGCTGGCGCCAGAAGTCCACACCGCGGGCGATGCGCGCGTCGGTAATGAACATCGGCCGGTAATCCTTCCACGGTTTTACCCGCTCGGCCGGCCTCGAAATGGCGTCCAGGATCGATTGCTTGCGCTGGACCTCGCGGAACACGCCCATCAACTGCTCGCTGGCAAAGCCATAGTCGCGGCTCATCTCACCGACGAATTCGGCCACCTGAGGCGAGCCGTCATAATCGCCGGCATGCGCCTGCTGGACAGCGGCGAACAGGCCCACCGCGCCGAACCACGGCGCAAAACGGGCAGCCCAGTTACGCACTGCTTGCATGAAATTCTTCACCTTTTTCAAACCTGTGCGATCCATTTACGGTGCGTATGGATCGACATGAGAACGCCAAACGCTGACAGCAGCGTCACCAACGAAGTTCCGCCATAACTAATGAAGGGCAGCGGCACGCCCACCACGGGCAATAGGCCGCTGACCATACCGATATTGACGAATACATATACAAAGAACGTCATGGTCAGGCTGCCTGCAAGCAGCTTGCCGAACAAGGTCTGCGCCTGAGCCGTAATCATCAGCCCACGACCGATCAGCAAGAGGTAAACGATCAGCAGCAGGCAGATACCGACCAGGCCGAATTCCTCGCCGAGCACGGCGATGATGAAGTCGGTATGGCTCTCGGGGAGGAAGTCCAGGTGCGACTGGGTGCCAAGCAGCCAGCCCTTGCCGAACACGCCACCCGAACCAATGGCCGCTTTGGACTGGATGATGTTCCAGCCGGTACCCAGCGGGTCGCTTTCAGGGTCGAGGAAAGTCAGCACACGCTGTTTCTGGTAGTCGTGCATGACGAAGAACCACATGGCCACCGCCACAGGCACGGCCGCCGTCAGCACGCTGAGGATCCAGCGCCAGCGCAGGCCGCCCATGAACAGCACGAAGGCGCCGGAGGCAAGGATCAGCAACGCCGTACCCAGGTCCGGCTGGCGGACGATGAGGATGAACGGCACGCCAATCAGCACCAGGCTGATGGCCACATGTTTCAAATGAGGCGGCAAGGTGCGTTTGGACAGGTACCAGGCGATGGTCGCCGGCATGATGATCTTCATGAACTCCGAGGGCTGGAAGCGGATTACCCCGGGTATGTTGATCCAGCGCGTGGCGCCCATGGCGTTATGGCCCATGACGTCCACCACGACCAGCAGCAGCACCCCTGTGAGATAGGCAAGAGGCACCCAGCGCGCCATGAAGCGGGGTTCAAGCTGAGCGATGACGAACATCGACACCAGCCCGATACCGAATGAAGTGGCCTGCTTAAGTAGCAAATCCCAGTTCTTGCCGCTGGCAGAATAGAGCACGAACAGACTGCCGGCGGCGAGGGTCAGCAGGATGACCAGCAAGGGGCCGTCGATGTGGATGCGCTGCAGGAAGCTGGCGCGTCGACGCATCACGTCCTCGCTGGAGAGCATGCGATCGAAATTGTTCTTCACGGGGCCGTTTCCTGGGCGACAGTGGCAGGAGCGAACTCGGCTTTGAGCCGACCGTTCTCGTCGAGCAGCCAGGCGTCCATGATCTGCCGCACCACGGGTGCGGCTACACCGGAGCCGGACTCGCCGTTCTCGACCATCACCGAGACCACGATCTTCGGATCGTCGGCCGGGGCGAAGGCGACGAACAACGCATGGTCGCGGTGGCGCTCCTGAATTTTGTTGCGGTCGTATTTCTCGCCCTGCCTGATCGCTACCACCTGCGCGGTACCGCTCTTGCCGGCAATGCGGTACTGGGCACCGGCCGCAGCCTTGCGTGCGGTACCGCGGGCGTTGTGCATCACCTGCTCCATGCCGTGGGTGACCTTGGCCCAGTCGGACTTGTCACGCAGGATGATGTTTTCCATCGGGTTCGGGTCCACGGGCGATTGACCCTCGATGGTCTTGGCCAGGTGCGGACGGTTCCATACGCCCTTGTTGGCGATCAGCGCGGTGGCCTGGGCCAGTTGCAGCGGTGTTGCCTGCATGTAGCCCTGACCGATGCCCAGAATCAGGGTTTCACCGGGGAACCAGGCTTGGCGGCGGGTGGCGCGCTTCCATTCACGCGACGGCATCAGCCCCGCCGACTCCTCGAACATGTCCAGGGCAACCTTCTGGCCGATGCCGAACTTGTTCATGTAGGTGGAAAGCCGATCGATACCCATCTTGTGGGCAAGATCGTAGAAATAGGTGTCATTGGAACGCATGATTGCGGTATCCAGGTCGACCCAGCCATCACCACTGCGGTTCCAGTTACGGTATTTGTGATCGTAGTTGGGGAGTTGGTAATACCCCGGGTCGAACACACGGCTGCCGGCATTGACCACACCGCTGTCGAGGCCGGCGATGGCAACCGCCGGCTTGATGGTCGAACCCGGCGGGTACAAGCCGCGCAGCACGCGGTTGAACAGCGGCCGGTCGATCGAGTCGCGCAACTCGGCGTAGGCCTTGAAACTGATGCCGGTGACGAACAGGTTGGGGTCGAAACTCGGCTGGCTGACCATCGCCAGCACTTCGCCGTTGCGCGGGTCGAGCGCTACCACCGCACCACGGCGCCCACCCAACGCCGCTTCGGCAGCTTCCTGCAACTTGATGTCCAGGCTCAGCACGATGTCTTTGCCAGGTTTCGGGTCGGTGCGTTTGAGGACCCGCAGCACGCGCCCGCGAGCATTGGTCTCGACCTCCTCGTAACCGACCTGGCCATGCAGGTCGTCTTCGTAGAAGCGCTCGATGCCAGTCTTGCCGATATGGTGGGTGCCGCTATAGTTCACCGGATCAAGGCTTTTGAGCTCTTTCTCGTTGATCCGCCCGACATACCCTACCGAATGGGCGAAATGCGCCCCTTGCGGGTAATGCCGCACCAACTGGGCGACCACTTCGACGCCAGGCAAACGGAACTGGTTGACCGCCACGCGGGCAATCTGCTCTTCGTTCAGCTCAAACAGGATCGGTACTGGCTCGAAGGGGCGCCTGCCCTGCCTCATGCGCTTTTCGAACAGCGCACGGTCGTCCGCTGTCAACTCCAGCACTTCGACGATGGTATCCAGTACTTGCTGCCAGTTGCCAGCACGCTCGCGGGTCATCGACAGGCTGAAACTGGGCCTGTTGTCAGCGATGATCACCCCGTTGCGATCAAAAATCAGCCCGCGGGTCGGCGGAATCGGTTGCACGTGCACACGATTGTTTTCCGACAACGTCGAGTGGTAGTCGTACTGGATGATCTGCAGGTAGTACAGGCGTGCGATCAACACGCAGACAAGCAGCATGATCGCCACGGCGCCGACCACGACGCGGTTACGCACCAGGCGGGCGTCTTTCTCGTGGTCCTTGAGGCGGATCGGCTGCGACATCGGACTGCTTACAGGCTCATTTGTGGTAAGGGTGCCCGGACAACACTGTCCAGGCGCGGTAGATCTGCTCGCCGATGAGTATCCTTACCAACGGGTGCGGCAAGGTCAGCGGCGACAGCGACCAGCGTTGCTCGGCGCGCGCACAAACCTCAGGCGCCAGCCCTTCCGGGCCGCCCACCATCAAATTCACCGTGCGCGAGTCCAGCCGCCAGCGGTCCAGCTCGGTCGCCAATTGCTCGGTGCTCCAGGGCTTGCCATGGACCTCGAGGGTGACGATGCGTTCCCCAGGCTGAACCTTGCTCAGCATGGCCTCACCCTCCTGACGAATCAGGCGGGCGACGTCGGCATTCTTGCCACGGGTGTTCAGCGGAATTTCCACCAGCTCCAGCGACAGCTCTTGTGGCAGGCGCTTGGCATATTCATGCCAGCCTTCCTCGACCCACTTGGGCATGCGCGAGCCGACCGCGATCAGGCGCAGACGCACGACGCTTCCTTATTCCCGGTCTTTGAGCTTGTCGGTGAAGTAGTCGCTGGCGTTTTCCGGGCTGTGGTGCTTGGCATCGGCGGCGCGGCTCTGTTCGGCACCCAGCCACAGGCGCTCCAGGTCGTAGAACTGGCGGGCAGCGGCGGTCATCATGTGCACGATGACGTCGTTCAGGTCCAGCAGTACCCAGTCGCTGTCGCCCTTGCCTTCTTCGCCCAGAGGCTGCGCACCTTCTTTCTTGACCGCTTCACGGACCTTTTCCAGCATCGCGTTGATCTGGCGATTGGAGGTACCGGTGGCAATGATCATGTAGTCGGTCAGGCTGTGCTTCTCGCGAACGTCGATGACCTGGATATCCTGGGCCTTGACGTCTTCCAGCGCGCTGATGGTCAGCTTGACCAGTTCTTCGCCATTGATTTTCTGCTTGCTCATATAAAACTCGTTCAACTCGTTGGATGAGGCGCCCACAGGGCACCGTCAGTTAGGCGCACGATACAGTTCATGCGCCTCGATGTAGGCCAGTACGGCGTCCGGCACCAGGAACCTCACCGACCTGCCGCTGGCCAGCAGCTGTCGGATCTGTGTAGCCGACACCGCAAGCGGTGTCTGCCAGACGAACGAAATACTACCCGCCGGGCCGGACATGGCGGTGGGATCGCTCTCGGAGCGCGCGGCCAACAGGTTGCGCAGCTCGTCAGGGGGTTCAACGTCGGCATCCGGGCGTTGCAACACCAGGATGTGACAGTGTTGCAGTAATTCTTCCCAGCGGTGCCAGCCAGGCAAGCCACAGAAGGCATCCCAGCCCAGCACCAGAAACAGCTGGTCATCAGCGCCCAGTTCGGCGCGGACCGACTCCAGCGTATCGATGGTGTAGGACGGTTTGTCGCGCTCAAGCTCTCGGGCATCCACGCTCAGGCGTTCGACGCCTTGCACGGCCTCACGCACCATCGCCAGGCGATCTTCGGCCGCCACCTGCGGGGTGTCGCGGTGCGGTGGCCGGGCATTGGGCAACAGGCGCAGTTCTTCCAGCCCCATGAACTCAGTGACCTCAAGCGCGCTGCGCAGGTGGCCGATGTGCACGGGGTCGAAAGTACCGCCAAGAATGCCGATGCGCCGGACTGCCTGGGCCTTGCTCAACTCAGCAGGACTCCTGGCCGCGCAGCTGGCCATCGCCGATCACCACGTACTTCTCGCAAGTCAGGCCTTCCAGGCCGACCGGGCCGCGGGCGTGCAGTTTGTCGGTGGAAATACCGATTTCCGCGCCCAGGCCATACTCGAAGCCGTCGGCGAAACAGGTCGGGGTGTTGAGCATCACCGACGCCGAGTCCACCTCGGCCATGAACTGACGAGCCTGGCCCTGGTGTTCGGTAATGATCGAATCGGTGTGATGCGAGCCGTAGTGGTTGATGTGCTCGATGGCCTGGTCCAGGCCATCGACCACACGAATCGACAGGATGGCGTCGAGGTACTCGGTGTGCCAATCGTCTTCGCTGGCCGGCTTGGCCTCGATCAGCGCACGGGTACGCTCGCACCCGCGAAGTTCGACGCCCTTTTCCTGGAAGCGGCGGGCCATTTCCGGCAGGAAGCCTTCAGCCACACGTTGGTCGACCAGCAGGGTTTCCATCGCACCGCAAATACCGTAACGGTAAGTCTTGGCGTTGAAAGCAACACGCCAGCCCTTGTCCAGGTCGGCGTGCTCAGCGACGTACACGTGGCAGATACCGTCCAGGTGTTTGATGACCGGCACGCGGGCATCGCGGCTGATGCGTTCAATCAGGCCGCGGCCACCCCGAGGGACGATGACATCGACGAACTCAGGCATGCTGATCAGCGCGCCAACCGCCTCACGGTCGGTGGTCTCGACCACCTGAACCACGGCGGCCGGCAGGCCGGCCTCGGCAAGGCCACGCTGAATGCAGGTAGCGATGGCGCGGTTGGAGTGAATGGCCTCGGAGCCGCCGCGCAGGATGGTGGCGTTGCCTGACTTCAGGCACAGGCTGGCGGCATCGATTGTCACGTTCGGGCGCGATTCGTAGATGATCCCGATCACCCCCAGCGGCACGCGCATCTTGCCGACCTGAATACCCGACGGACGATAGCTCATGTCGCGGATGGCGCCGACCGGGTCCGGCAGGCTGGCCACCTGGCGCAGGCCGGTGATCATGCCGTCGATACGCGCAGGGGTCAGGGCCAGGCGGTCGAGCAGGGCAGGCTCCAGACCATTGGCACGGCCGGCGGCCAGGTCCTGTTCGTTGGCTGCGGCAAGCTCGGCACGCGCGGCGTCCAGTGCATCGGCAGCAGCCTGCAGGGCGCGGTTTTTCTGCGCAGTGCTGGCGCGGGCGATCACCCGGGAGGCCTGGCGAGCGGCGCGACCCAAACGGGTCATGTAGTCAAGAACGGACTCAGTCATGGGTTCGGTGTCTTGGCGAAGGGGAAATCGGCTGATTATAACTGCCGCGCAGGTATACGCCCAGCGGCGGGTGGCGGATGGTAGAAAATGGCAGACAAGAATCTGTAGGAAAGATGTAACCGCTCTTATCGAACTGCCTTGCTTCAGCCTCGATTAAGGCAATCATTGCTATCATCCGCGCCTACACCACCACGAATCGCCAGCATGCTAGACACTCCCCCCTGCCCTGCCCGCGTCTTGCCCGACAGCTTCTTCGACCGGGACGCCCAGATCTTGGCCAAGGCCCTGCTCGGCAAGGTCATCAGGCATCGGTATGGCGACCTGTGGCTGGCCGCACGGATCATCGAAACCGAGGCTTATTACCTGACGGACAGGGGCAGCCATGCCTCGCTTGGCTACACAGAGAAACGCAAGGCGCTGTTTCTCGATGGCGGGCATATCTACATGTATTACGCCCGCGGAGGTGACTCGCTCAATTTCAGCGCACACGGCCCAGGCAATGCAGTGCTCATAAAGTCGGCCTACCCCTGGGTGGACGCCCTTTCCGGTGCCAACAGCCTGGCGCAAATGCAGTTGAACAACCCCGACGCCAGCGGCAAGCTGCGCCCAGCCGAACGCCTGTGCGCCGGCCAGACCCTGCTCTGCCGGGCCCTGGGCTTGAAGGTACCGCAATGGGATGCCCAGCGCTTCGACCCTGAACGCCTGTACGTCGAGGATTGTGCGATCGCCGTGCCCAACGTGGTCCAGGCCGCGCGCCTGGGTATCCCCCATGGTCGCGATGAGCACCTGCCGTACCGTTTCATCGATGCCGAATACGCCCGCTTCTGCACCCGGAACCCGCTGCGCCGGGGGCAAGTCGAAGGGCAAGACTTTTTCATTCTCAAACAAGGAAGCTGAAACATGGGCCAATGGCTCGACAGCCTCACCGGCTGGCTCAGCGCCAACCCGCAGTGGCTTGGCGTGGCAATTTTCCTGGTGGCCTGCATCGAATGCCTCGCCATCGCCGGCATCATCGTACCTGGTACGGTACTGCTGTTTGCCGTCGCGGTATTGGCCGGCAGCGGTACCTTCAGCCTGGGCGAAACACTGCTGCTGGGGTTCCTCGGCGGCCTGCTCGGTGACGCCCTGTCTTACACGATAGGCAAGTACTTTCACCAGAACATCCGCCGCCTACCCCTATTGCGCCACCACCCGGAATGGATCGGCAGCGCTGAAACCTACTTTCAGCGCTACGGCATCGCCAGCTTGCTAGTTGGCCGTTTCATCGGCCCGCTGCGGCCGATGCTGCCGATGGTCGCGGGCATGTTCGACATGCCGTTACCGCGTTTCATTGCAGTCAGCGTGCTGGCCGGTGCCGGCTGGTCGGTCGCCTACCTGTTACCGGGCTGGGCTACAGGGGCGGCCATGCGCCTGCCATTGCCGGAAGGATTCTGGCTGGATGCAGGCATCATCGCCGGCTCCCTGGCGGTGCTGATCGGGCTGAGCCTGAACAGCAGCGTACGCGACCAGCGCCACGGGACGCGACTGATCGCCGGCTTGAGCTTTTTTGCATTGGCCGGCGTGTTTCTGGGGTGGCCGTACTTTCACGAGTTCGACCAAGGCGTGATGACCCTGGTGCAGGAGCATCGCAGCCAAGCCGTGGACGGCACCATGGTGCTGGTAACCCGCCTGGGCGATTTCCGCACCCAACTGTTCCTGGGGGGGCTGCTAACCGGCCTGCTGCTGCTCGCCCGACAATGGCGGCACGCACTGTTCGCCGGTGGCGCATTGATGGGTACGGCAATTGCCAATGGCTCACTTAAATGGCTGTTTGCCCGGGCGCGACCGGAGGTGTTGACCGACCCCCTGACCAGTTACAGCATGCCCAGCGGGCATAGCTCGGCCTCGTTTGCGTTCTTTCTGGTTATGGCGGTGCTGGCCGGGCGTGGCCAGCCGCCACGCATGCGCCTGACCTGGGTGATGCTGGGGTGCATTCCGGCGCTGGCGATCGCCCTGTCGCGCGTATACCTGGGGGCGCATTGGCCAACCGACATCCTGGCCGGGGCCTTGCTGGCCTGCTGCGTCTGCGCGCTCAGCCTGACGCTGGTGCAATATCGCCAGCCGCTCAATGCACTGCCACAACGGGTATGGTGGCTGGTACTACCGGCGTGTATCGCATTACTGGCTTTCTTTGCCCTGTATGCCTTGCCGCTGGCCCTGGAGCGTTACCAATATTGACGTGGGCTGTACAGCCCTGTCGCCGACAAGCAGGCTTGCCGGCGACAGGGCCGTAAAGGCAACCAGCCTCTATCAGGCAAACAGCTCACCCTGAATCCGCTCCAGCAGCCTCTGGATTTCCGCCAGCCGCTCCGACGGCGAGTCGATCGCCAGCAAGTCCAGCTTGTCCTCTTCCATGAACGGCAGCAGATAAGCCAGCTGGTTGGCCAGTGCCTGGCGCCCCGTGACGTCACGAGGCATGTCCAGTGCCTCGACCATCGGGTGCTCACCCAACGCCACCAGCAAGGCCAGCAGGTCATCGTCCTGGTCGGTCAGCGGGCTGTCCGCCTGCTCCGCCAGCCAATGCACCTCGCCCAGCAGCAACTGGTCTTTCTGCACTTCGGTCTGGCTAAGCTCGAAGCGCCGCACACCTTCCACACGGATACCCAGCAAACCATTGTCCTGCTGGACAAAATCACGGATCAGCGCCTCGCACCCGATCGATGCAACCACAGGTGGCGCCTTGCCGACCTGCTCGCCTTCGACGATGCACACCACACCAAAACCTGTGCCCTGCTTCATGCAGCGGCCAATCATGTCCAGGTAGCGGGCTTCGAATATCTGCAAATCCAGCAGGCAACCGGGAAACAACACAGTATTGAGGGGAAACAGCGGTAGCGTCATCACAACTCCTCAAGCCACCAGGCTGACCGCCAACGGCAGGAACACCGCCGTGGCCACCCCCATCAGGCTCATCGCCAGTGCGGCAAACGCGCCGCACTCGTCACTTTCCTGCAAGGCCACCGAGGTACCCACGGCATGCGCGGTCACGCCCAATGACATGCCGCGCGCCTCGGGACTATGCACACCAAAACGGCTCAACAATGCTGGGCCGAAAATGGCCCCGATCACCCCGGTGATCAACACGAAGACCGCCGCCAGCGCCGCCACACCACCAATTTGCTCGGCCACAAGCATGGCGATCGGTGAGGTCACCGACTTCGGCGCCATGGTCATCAGGATCATGTGTTCGGCACCGAACCACCAACCCAGCAACAGGCAGCTGAGCGTGGCGAACAAGCCTCCGATTACCAGCGTAGTAAATGTCGGCCAGAACAGCTGACGGATACGCCGCAGGTTGAGGTAGAGCGGCACGGCCAAGGCCACCGTGGCCGGCCCCAGAAGAATGTTCATGATCTCGGTGCTCTTGCGGTACTCACGGTAGTCGATACCACAGACAAGCAACACACCGATCACCATGACCATCGACACCAGTACCGGCTGCAGGAAGATCCAGCGTGTTTTCTCGTAAGCTGCCAGCACCACCTGATAGGCACCCAGCGTAATACCAATGCCAAACAGCGGATGGTGGACAACCGCATCGAGTGCACCCTGCCAATCGAGCATCATGGCTGCTCCCCGCGCTTGCCCTGGCGATGCATGAGTTTCTGCATCAATACCCCGACAAAGACCAAGGTGGCCAGGCAGGAGATCAAAAGCGCGCCGGCGATGGCCCAGAAGTCTGCAGCGATATCCTTGGCATACACCATCACACCTACTGCTGGCGGCACCAACAGTAGCGGCAGGTAGCGCAACAGGCTGCTCGCCGCCTCGTTCAACGGCTTGCCGACCTCACCGCGGGCCATGAGGAACAACAACAAGAGCAAAAGGCCGATGATCGGCCCGGGCAGTATCGGCACCAACAGATGATTGAACGCCGTACCCAGCAGCTGGAACAGCACCAGCCAGGTCAAACCACGCAGCAGCATAAGGATCTCCTTTCGGCATGCCGGCCATTATAAGCACGCGCAAGGCTATGGGCAGGCATTCGTCCTGGCACTGGCAACTTGACTGTAATTGTCCGCCGTGCTGATCTTGCACACTCGTACCAAATGACAACCTGGAGAGTCGTGATGCCCTATGTACCGGTTACCGAGCTTTCGCAGTACGTTGGAAAGGAACTGGGACGTTCCGACTGGCTGAAGATCGACCAGCAACGCATCAACCTGTTCGCTGAGGCCACGGGCGATTTTCAATTCATCCATGTCGACCCTGACAAAGCGGCCAAGACACCATTCGGCTGCACCATTGCCCATGGTTTCCTGACCTTGTCGCTGATTCCGAAGCTGATGGAAGACATTCTGGTGCTGCCTGAAGGCCTGAAGATGGTGGTCAATTACGGGCTCGACAGTGTGCGTTTCATTCAGCCGGTGAAAGTCGACAGCAAGGTGCGCCTGAAGGTGGATCTGGGTGAGGTGACCGAGAAGAAACCTGGGCAGTGGTTGCTCAAGGCTACCGCGACACTGGAGATCGAAGGCGAGGAGAAGCCTGCCTATATCGCCGAGCCGCTTTCGCTCTGCTTCGTCTGACCATTTTTTGGGGTCGCCACGCGGCCCCTGCCATGGCTGTCTCATCCGCCCCATTGTGCGGCATACTCGGCATAACTTTTGCCCGGATTCGGCCATGCGTGCTCTGTTGCCTATCACCCTGACCCTGATGCTCGCTGCCTGTGGCGATGGCGAATCGCTGTTGCCGCCGGATGCACGCCTGCCCGACGGCGGTCGCTACAGGGGCCAAGTGGTTGACGGCCTTCTGCAAGGCGAAGGACGCATCGACTATCCCAACGGCAGCTGGTATGCCGGCGGCTTCAAGGATGGCCAATGGCATGGTCAGGGCGAGTGGCATGGCAGTAATGGCGAGGTCTATCGCGGGCAGTTCGCCGCCGGCCTGTTCCAGGGCGTGGGCGAACTGACCACCCCAGGGAGCCACTATGCAGGGACATTCAGCCACGGCCGACGCGACGGCGAAGGTACGCTCAAGCAGGCCGATCAGACCTACCGCGGCCAGTTCAAGGACGATCAGTACCATGGCGCGGGCGAGCTCGAACTGGCGGACGGCAGCCGTTACCAGGGCTTGTTTGCCAGAGGCAAGCCCAATGGTGCCGGCGTACGCAGCGATGCCAGCGGCAATCAGTTCAGCGGCCGCTTCGTCGACGGTCTGTTGCAGGGCAGCGGCACCTACGACAGTGTCGATGGCGAGCAATATATCGGCGAGTTCAAGGACAATCGCCTGGAAGGTCGTGGCCGCTATGAAAACGCCGAAGGCGATGTCTGGATCGGCGAGTTCAAGGACGGCTCGCTGCTTGGCGAGGGGGAAATGCTGGGCAGCGATGGCAGCCACTACAAGGGCAGCTTCGTCGATTGGCGCCTGGCCGGCCAGGGCAGCCTGCAACTGCCAGATGGCAGCCACTATGTCGGCGGCTTCGAAAACGATGCCTACCAGGGTCAGGGTAAACTGACCCTGGCCAGTGGCAAGGTCCAAAGCGGTTACTGGGTCAATGGTGTGCGCGTTCGCGACCACAACGGCAAACTGCTCCCCGACCCGCTGGAACTGGCCCTGCTCAATCAAGGCAAGCTGCTGGAGGAGGCGCTGGCGCGCGTACCGCGCTCCACGCCGCCCATTGAGCTGTATAGCCTGGTGGTCGCTGGTGACGGCCAGCAGAGTGTATTTCTGCGCGAGGCCGACTACGTCAGCAATCTTTTGAAGGTGCGCTTCGGTGCCCACGGCCAGATCACGCTGGTCAATCACCGCGACCAGATGTCCACACGGCCCATGGCAACCCGCGAAAACCTTACCCGCGCCGCCCGCACACTGGCCGAGCGCACTGGCCCGCAGGACCTGGTGTTCATCTACCTGACCAGCCATGGCAGCCAGGACCACCAGTTGGTATTCGACCAACCACGCCTGCAGCTTGCCGACCTGTCCGCCGACGAACTGGCCAGTGCCTTGGCGCCGCTCAAGGAGCGCGACAAGGTAATCGTCATCTCCGCCTGCTATTCAGGGGGTTACATCACCCCGCTCAAAGATGAGCGAACAATCATCATGACTGCCGCACGGGCGGACAGGGTGTCATTCGGCTGCTCGGAAGAAGCCGATTTCACCTATTTCGGCGAGGCTCTGTTTGCCCAGGCGCTGAACCAGACCGACGACCTCGAACACGCATTCGAACTGGCGCGCAGCAGTGTTGCCGAACGGGAGAAGAGGGAAGGTTTCGAAGCCTCCGAGCCACAGATCTGGGCACCACCAGCCGTACTGGCACATTGGCAACGCTTGCGCCAGCAGCAAGCTGAAAAAGCCTTACGCAATGCCGCACAAGCGACTTCGCAAGGGCAGGAAAAAAGGCCAGCCCCACACTAGACTTGTGTGTAACACAGGAGAGACATCATGTACTTGACGCCTCAGCATGTCCTGCTTGCCGGAGCCACGGGCCTGACGGGTGAACACCTGCTTGACCGCCTGCTCAACGAGCCCACCATCAGCCGCGTTCTGGCACCCACCCGTCGACCACTGGCCGAACACCCACACCTGGAAAACCCGGTCGGCGACCCTGCGGTGTTTCTACCGCAACTGGCCGGGCGCGTGGACATCGCTTATTGCTGCCTGGGCACTACCTTGAAGCAGGCCGGCTCCGAGCAGGCGTTCCGCGCCGTCGACCTGGACATGGTGGTGGCCTTCAGCAAGCGTGCACGGGAGATGGGTGCGCGCCACCTGCTGGTGGTCAGCGCCATCGGCGCCGATCCCAAGTCGTCGATCTTCTACAACCGGGTCAAAGGCGAGATGGAAGAGGCGCTCAAAGCGCAGGATTGGCCGCAACTGACGATTGTCAGGCCTTCGCTGCTGCTGGGCGAACGTATCGCGCCGCGCCTGGGCGAACGGCTGGCTTCCCCGTTTGCGCGGTTGATGCCGGGCAAGTATCGGGGGATCGAAGCCTGCACATTGGCGCGGGCGCTGTGGCGCCTGGCGCTGGAGGAAGAGGACGGGATTCGGGTTGTCGAGTCGGATGAGCTGCGTAGATTAGGCAAGAAATAGCGCCCACCTGTAAGGCCCTGTCGCCGGCGAGCCGGCGGTGAGGCCGTTACAGACCGCCAGTGGCCTGGAAGCCGATCCCGGCAGCCGTCAGCAACGATAATGGCAACAGCAGGGTATCGAGCAGCATGCTCCCAGGCAGGTCCAGCCGTGGATATGTCGGCGCCTGAGCCCCGAAATGGTCCTTGGGGCAGCACCCGCCATTGATCACGTACAAGTCCAACCGGGTGCCGGCATACACCACCGGCGCGCCCGGCTTGTTGGCATCAAGCGTGCGCACCGTGGCACAGCCGTCAAGCAGCAGGACGGCCAGCATTGCAGGTAAAGTGCGCTTCAATCATCCGCCCCAAGATGATGCTCCCCCCAACGCGGCAACATGTCCTGCGGGATGTTCAGCAGGTTGAGAACGCGCGCCACGACGAAGTCGACCAGGTCATCGATTGTCTGCGGCTGGTGATAGAAGCCGGGGGCCGCCGGCAAGATAACCGCCCCCATCTGCGAGAGCTTGAGCATGTTCTCCAGATGGATGGTCGAAAACGGCGCCTCCCGCGGCACCAGGATCAGCTGGCGACGCTCCTTGAGGGTCACGTCGGCGGCACGCTCGATCAGGTTGTTGCAGGCCCCGGTGGCGATGGCCGACAAGGTGCCGGTGGAGCACGGCACCACCACCATGGCAGCCGGTGCGCCGGAGCCCGAGGCCACCGGCGACATCCAGTCCTCCTTGCCGTACACGCGGATCTGCCCATCGGCAGCACCGGTGTACTCGGTGAGAAAGGCCTGCATGGCCTGAGGCTTGGGCGGCAGCAGCACGTCGGTCTCGGTGGACATCACCAATTGCGCGGCCTTGGAGATGAGAAAATGCACCTCACGGTCTTCGCGCACCAGGCAATCGAGCAGACGCAAGCCATACTGCGCGCCGGAGGCGCCGGTCATGGCCAGCGTGATACGTTCCGGCCCGCTCACTTCAGGGCCTCGGCCAACTTGCCATGCAGGCCGCCAAAGCCGCCGTTGCTCATGATCACCACGTGTGTGCCCGGCCGCGCCTGGCCCTTGACCCGCTCGATGATCGCTTCGAGGCTGTCGGCGACCACGCTCGGCACCTTGCACTGCGCCGCAGTCGCCGCCAGGTCCCAGCCCAAGTTGGCTGGCGCATACCAGACTACCTGGTCTGCATCGTTGACGCTTTCCGGCAGGCCGTCACGGTGCGCGCCCAACTTCATGGAGTTGGAGCGGGGCTCGATGATGGCGATCACCGGTGCTTCGCCCACCCGCTTGCGCAGGCCGTCGAGAGTGGTGGCGATAGCCGTCGGATGATGAGCGAAATCGTCATAGATGGTTACGCCCTGCACTTCTGCGACCGTCTCCATGCGCCGCTTGACGCTCTTGAACGCGCTCAGGCCATCGATGCCCATGGCAGGCACTACCCCCACGTGTCGGGCGGCGGCCAACGTTGCCAACGCGTTGGCAACGTTATGCTGGCCAGTCAGGGGCCAGTCCACAATGCCTTGCGCTTGCCCCTCGAACAGCACTTCGAAGCGCGAGCCGTCGGCACTGAGCAGACGCGCCTGCCATTGGCCACCCTCCCCGGTGGTCTGCACTGGCGTCCAGCAGCCCATGCCGATTACCCGCTCCAGCGCCTGCTCGGTGGTCGGGTGGATGACCAGGCCTTCGCTCGGAATGGTGCGTACCAGGTGATGGAACTGCCGCTCGATGGAGGCGAGGTCCGGGAAAATGTCCGCGTGGTCGAACTCAAGGTTGTTGAGAATGGCTGTGCGCGGATGGTAGTGCACGAATTTTGAACGTTTGTCGAAGAAGGCGCTGTCGTATTCGTCGGCTTCCACCACGAAGAACGGCGTATCACCCAAGCGTGCCGAGACCGAGAAATTCTGCGGCACACCGCCGATCAGGAAACCAGGGCTCATGCCGGCATGCTCCAGAACCCAGGCCAGCATGCTGCTGGTGGTGGTCTTGCCGTGGGTACCGGCCACAGCCAGCACCCAACGCCCCTGCAGTACATGGTCGGCCAGCCACTGAGGGCCCGACACATAAGGCAGGCCTTTGTTGAGTACATACTCCACCGCAGGGTTGCCCCGCGACATGGCGTTGCCGATCACCACCAGGTCAGGTGCCGGGTCCAGTTGGGCCGGGTCGTAGCCCTGGGTCAGCTCGATGCCCTGGGCCTGGAGCTGGGTGCTCATCGGTGGGTAGACGTTGGCGTCCGAACCGGTCACACGGTGGCCGAGTTCTTTGGCCAGCACCGCCAGCGAACCCATGAAAGTGCCGCAAATACCGAGAATATGAATATGCATGGTCGACCTCGCAAAACTTCGAGGCAGGGTAGCCCAGGGCGCGGGAAATCGCACCCGCTGTTTCGCTCAAACGCCCCTGGCGATGCCGTGTTTGCGCAGTTTTCGATACAAGGTATTGCGGCTGATACCCAAATGCTCGGCGACACGGGTCAGGTGCCAGCGGTTTGCCTCCAATACGGACAACAGGGCCTGGCCCTCCGCCTGTAGGAGCGGCCTTGTGTCGCGAAAGGGCTGCGAAGCGGCCCCCGCAAACTGGGCAGCGTTATCGAAATCCTGGGGCCGCTCACCGGTCCTTTCGCGACACAAGGCCGCCCCTACAGGGCTGGAGGTGTTGCGCACGATTGCGGGCAGATCCGCAAACGCGACATGACAATCCTCACACAATGCCACCAACGTACGCAGCACGTTGCGCATCTGGCGCACATTGCCCGGCCAGGCAAAATCCAGCAGCGCCTGGCGGGCGCTTGGCTCGATTTCGATGGCCTGGCCTTGCGCTTCCTGTCGCAACAGGAAATCCAGCAACTGAGCCTTGTCACTACGCTCGCGCACCGCCGGCATTGCCACTTCCAAGCCATTGAGCCGGTAATAGAGGTCCTCGCGGAATGTGCCCTGCTCCACTCGCTCAAGCAGGTCGCGGTGGGTAGCACTGACGATCCGCACATCGACCGCTTGCGGCTCACCGCCGATCGGCACCACCTGGCGTTCTTCCAGCACGCGTAGCAGGCGGGTCTGCAGCGCCAGCGGCATGTCACCGATCTCGTCGAGCAACAATGTGCCGCCATCGGCCTGCAGCAGCTTGCCGCGCATGCCCTCCTTGCGCGCCCCGGTAAAACTGCCGCCGCGGTAACCGAACAACTCGCTCTCTATCAGGCTTTCAGGAATCGAGGCGCAGTTGACTGCCACGAACGGCTTGCCGCGCCGCTGGCTAGCCTGGTGCACTGCCTGGGCAAAGGCTTCTTTGCCACAGCCGGTCTCGCCCGACACCAGCAGTGGCACATCACGCTCGAAGACCCGCAGCGCACGCAGGAAGTCACCTTGCAGCGCCGGGTCCATCAGACAAATTCCGGGGGCAGCCTCTGGCCGGGCTTCGGGCAAACCAGCCGGCACCGCCCACACCGGTGCCTTCGCCTGACCCCGCAAGCTGGCAAATACCTGCCGACCATCACGTGTATACAGCGGCCAGGCCGGGCTGCCATTGGGCATGGCGCGGCTGAAGAGCTCATCATGGTTACAGGCAAAGAACATTTCCAGCGGCTTGCCCAGCACCCCGCCACGGATGGTGCCCAGCAGGTTGAGGGCGCTCTGGTTGGCCGCGCAGATACGGCCATCGGCATCGAAAGCCAGCAGCCCTTCGCTGAACAACCCCACCGACTCGGCCTGCAGGTGAAAGCGCAGCAACCATTGCTGTTCGAAGTGGCGCAGGAAATAACAGCTCTCGATCATCTTCGCCGAGAGGTTGACCAGCGCCATGGTATGAAACTGGCTCTGACGCGAGACATCCGGCCTCGCCGATGACACATCGAGCACTGCCAGCAGCTCGCCATGCGGGTCGAATACCGGGCTGGCCGAACAGGTCAGCCCGGTATGACGACCGCGAAAGTGTTCGTTCTGATGGATGGTCAGCGCCTGGCGCTCGACCAGACATGTGCCGATGCCATTGGTGCCTTCGCGCGCCTCGCTCCAGTCAGCGCCCAACCACAACCCCGCACGTTCGAAAATGCGCCGTTCGCTGGGTGCGGTGACACAGTTGAGGATGACACCGCGCGCATCGGTAAGCAGGACCGCGTGCCCGGCACCTGATAGCTGCTGGTGCAAGCTGTTCATTTCATTATCGGCGATTTTCAGCACCTGGTTCAGGCGCTCACGGCTTTCGAGCAGGCGGCCGTGTTCCAGCACGACCGGCGCCGCAAGCACCTCGGGATCAAGATGGTAGTCCTCCAGGCATCGCAGCCAGGAGCGGGCAATGGACGGGTCGCTGCCGGCACCGCCGGCTTCGCCGTGGGCAACGGTATGCACTTGCTGGGCATGACGACTGAGGTGGTGGCTCTGCATTGGTTGTTGTTCTCCGCAGATAGAGCGTCCTGCCAGCATCCTCCACCCGCCCGGGCTTTGCAATGCACCGCAATCAAGCGTGTCGCAAACGGTACAAAGTGTCACACAGACCGTGCCATCCCTGGCACAGCAACCCCTGCAGACTCACCCAGAAACCACGCAATCTATTGATTCCAAAGGCCCTCACCACGCTGGCCCAACCTTTGCTCTACGCTTTCCAACTCCTCAACAAACACAATTAACCAGGAGACACACCATGCGTTATGCACATCCCGGTACCGAGGGCGCGAAGGTTTCCTTCAAGAGCCGCTACGGCAACTACATCGGTGGTGAATTCGTAGCTCCGGTCAAGGGGCAGTATTTCGACAACACCTCCCCGGTGAATGGCAAGCTGATCGCTGAATTTCCCCGCTCCACTGCCGAAGACATCGACAAGGCGCTCGACGCCGCCCACGCTGCCGCCGATGCCTGGGGCCGCACCTCGGTGCAGGACCGCTCCAACGTGCTGCTGAAGATCGCCGACCGCATCGAGCAGAACCTGGAAGTGCTGGCCATCACCGAAACCTGGGACAACGGCAAGCCGGTCCGCGAAACCCTCAACGCCGACATTCCGCTGGCGGTCGATCACTTCCGCTACTTCGCCGGCTGCATACGCGCCCAAGAGGGCGGTGCCGCCGAGATCAACGAAAATACCGTGGCCTATCACATCCATGAGCCACTGGGCGTCGTCGGGCAGATCATCCCGTGGAACTTCCCGATCCTGATGGCCGCCTGGAAACTGGCCCCGGCCCTGGCCGCTGGCAACTGCGTGGTGCTCAAACCGGCCGAGCAGACCCCGCTGGGCATCACCGTGCTGGTAGAGCTGATTGGCGACCTGCTGCCGCCCGGCGTGCTCAATGTAGTCCAGGGCTATGGCCGCGAGGCCGGCGAAGCACTGGCCACCAGCAAGCGCATCGCCAAGATCGCCTTCACCGGTTCTACCCCGGTCGGCTCGCACATCATGAAATGCGCCGCCGAGAACATCATCCCGTCTACCGTGGAGCTGGGCGGCAAATCACCCAACGTCTACTTCGAAGACATCATGCAGGCCGAGCCGAGCTTCATCGACAAGGCGGCCGAAGGCATGGTGCTGGCGTTCTTCAACCAGGGCGAGGTATGTACCTGCCCGTCGCGGGCGTTGGTGCAAGAGTCGATCTACCCGCAGTTCATGGAAGTGGTGATGAAGAAGGTGCTGCAGATCAAGCGCGGCGACCCGCTCGACACCGACACCATGGTCGGCGCCCAGGCTTCGCAACAGCAGTTCGAAAAAATCCTGTCGTATTTGCAGATCGCCCAGGACGAAGGCGCCGAACTGCTGACCGGCGGCAAGGTGGAGAAGCTGGAAGGCGCGTTGGCGACCGGTTACTACATCCAGCCGACGCTGCTCAAAGGCAACAACAAGATGCGCGTGTTCCAGGAAGAAATCTTCGGCCCGGTAGTCAGCGTCACCACCTTCAAGGACGAGGCCGAGGCACTGGCCATCGCCAACGACACCGAGTTCGGCCTTGGCGCCGGTGTATGGACCCGCGACATCAACCGCGCCTACCGCATGGGCCGCGGCATCAAGGCTGGCCGCGTATGGACCAACTGCTACCACCTGTACCCGGCGCACGCCGCGTTCGGCGGGTACAAGAAGTCCGGCGTGGGCCGTGAAACCCACAAGATGATGCTCGACCACTATCAGCAGACCAAGAACCTGCTGGTGAGCTACGACATCAACCCGCTGGGCTTCTTCTAAGCGGCAAGCTGCAAGCTGCAAGCTGCAAGCAGCAAGAAAAAACGGATAGAACGCCGACCCGCTTTTTCTTGAGGCTTGTAGCTTGCGACTTGTAGCTTCCATGGCTCGCTTCCTGCAGTACCCATCACCATCGGCCGGCACCCGTCCGGCCACCAAGAAAAAGAACAGGTGAAACTATGCCAAGCGATCAATCCTCCGGCGCACCGGCAGGCGCTTCCGTCGATTTTGAAAAGGTCGGGTCGGACTACTTCCAGCAACGAGAACTGAAAAAAGGCGCCGCCGGCTGGGTCCTGCTGGTGGGCCTGGGCGTTGCCTACGTGATCTCCGGCGACTATGCCGGCTGGAACTTCGGCCTTGCCCAAGGCGGCTGGGGCGGCATGTTCCTCGCCACCCTGCTGATGGCCACCATGTACTTGTGCATGTGTTTTTCGCTGGCCGAACTGTCATCGATGATCCCTACCGCCGGGGGCGGCTACGGCTTTGCCCGCAGCGCCTTCGGCCCGTGGGGCGGCTTTCTGACAGGCACGGCGATCCTGATCGAATATGCCATTGCACCGGCAGCCATCGCGGTGTTCATCGGTGCCTACTGCCAGTCCCTGTTCGGCATTGGCGGCTGGATGATCTACCTGGCGTTCTACATCGTCTTTATCGGCATCCACATCTTCGGGGTCGGTGAAGCCTTGAAGCTGATGTTCATCATCACTGCCGTCGCCGCCATCGCCCTGGCTGTCTTCCTTGTGGGCATGGTGCCCCATTTTGATGCGGCGAACCTGTTCGACATCGCCCAGACCAACGCGGTCGGCGCCAGCAGTTTCCTACCGTTCGGATACGTTGGCGTGTGGGCGGCAATCCCCTACGCGATCTGGTTCTTCCTGGCGGTAGAAGGCGTACCACTGGCTGCCGAGGAAACCAAGAACCCGAAACGCGACCTGCCACGTGGCCTGATTGGCGCCATGCTGGTGTTGCTGGCTTTTGCCCTGCTGATCCTCGTGGTAGGCCCGGGGGGGGCGGGCTCCGAAGCGCTCAAAGCCTCCGGCAACCCACTGGTAGAAGCACTTTCCAAGGCGTATGGCGGCTCCACCTGGATGGGCGGCTTCGTCAACCTGGTTGGCCTGGCTGGTCTGATTGCCAGCTTTTTCTCGATCATCTATGCCTATTCGCGGCAGATCTTCGCCCTTTCACGCGCGGGCTACCTGCCGCGAAAACTGTCTGAAACCAACAAGAGCAAGGCCCCGGTACTGGCCCTGATCATCCCTGGCATCATCGGTTTCGGCCTGTCACTGACCGGCCAGGGCGACCTGCTGATCCTGGTTGCGGTGTTCGGTGCGACGTTGTCTTATGTACTGATGATGGCTGCGCACATCACCCTGCGCATCCGCCGGCCCAAGATGGAACGCCCCTATCGCACCCCTGGTGGCATCTTCACCTCGGGCGTCGCCCTGGTGCTGGCATGCATCGCCGTGGTCGCAGGCTTTTTGGTCGACCCGCGGGTGGTGATTGGCGCTGCAGTGATCTATGCAGTATTGATTGCCTACTTTGCGTTCTACAGCCGCCACCACCTGGTCGCGGGCACACCGGAAGAGGAATTCGCCGCGATCCAGAAGGCCGAAGAGGCTCTGCACTGATTGCCGACACCTGCCGCGGGCACGCCCGCGGCACTCTGGAGATTCTGTATGGCAAGTTTCGTACACACGGTAGGCCACCTGGTCTACCGCTTCGACAGCCTCAAGGAAGTGATGGCCAAAGCCAGCCCCGCACGTTCCGGGGATTACCTGGCTGGCGTTGCCGCCGTCAATGATGGTGAACGGGTGGCGGCGCAGATGGCACTGGCCAATATTCCGCTCAGCCACTTCCTCAGCGAAGCGCTGATCCCTTACGAGCAGGACGAAGTTACCCGCCTGATCATCGACACCCACGACGCCCAGGCCTTCGCCCCGGTCAGCCACCTCACCGTCGGCGGCCTGCGTGACTGGCTGCTCAGCGACGAAGCCAACGAGGACAGCCTGCACGCCCTTGCGCCTGGCCTGACTCCGGAAATGGCCGCTGCCGTATCGAAGATCATGCGCGTACAGGACCTGGTATTGGTGGCGCAGAAGATCCGTGTGGTCACCCGTTTTCGCGGCACCATGGGCTTGCGCGGGCGCCTTTCGACCCGCTTGCAGCCCAATCACCCGACCGACGAGCCGGCTGGGATTGCCGCCAGCATTCTCGATGGCCTGCTGTACGGCAACGGCGACGCCATGATCGGCATCAACCCTGCCACCGACAGCATCGCCTCGATCTGCGCCATGCTGGAAATGCTCGACGCCATCATCCAGCGCTATGACATTCCCACCCAGGCCTGTGTACTGACCCACGTCACCACCTCGATCGAGGCAATCAACCGCGGCGTGCCGCTGGACCTGGTGTTCCAGTCGATTGCCGGCACCGAGGCGGCCAACGCCGGCTTTGGCATCAACCTCAACGTGCTGCAGGAAGGTTACGAGGCCGGGTTGTCGCTCAAGCGCGGCACGCTGGGGCAGAACCTCATGTATTTCGAAACCGGCCAGGGCAGCGCCCTGTCGGCCAACGCTCACCACGGCGTCGACCAGCAAACCTGCGAAACCCGCGCCTATGCCGTGGCCCGCCATTTCAAGCCGTTTCTGGTCAACACCGTGGTCGGTTTCATCGGCCCGGAGTACCTGTATAACGGCAAGCAGATCATCCGTGCCGGCCTTGAGGACCACTTCTGCGGCAAGCTGCTGGGCGTGCCGATGGGGTGCGACATCTGCTACACCAACCACGCCGAGGCCGACCAGGACGACATGGACACCCTGCTGACCCTGCTGGGTGTGGCCGGGATCAACTTCATCATGGGCATCCCCGGCTCCGACGACATCATGCTCAACTACCAGACTACCTCGTTCCATGACGCGCTGTATGCGCGCCAGACCCTGGGCCTCAAACCCGGGCCTGAGTTCGAGGCTTGGTTGCAGCGCACCGGTATATTCACCCAGGCCGATGGCCGGGTACGCTTCGGCGACAACCTGCCGCCGGCGTTCCGCCAGGCCTTGGCACAGCTGGCATAGAGGTGACCATGGACCGTCAGATACCCACCCCCGAAAATCCTTGGCTGGCCCTGCGCAACCTGACGCCGGCGCGTATCGCCCTTGGCCGCAGCGGCATCAGCCTGCCAACCAGCGCCCAGCTGGACTTCCAGTTCGCCCACGCCCAGGCCCGCGATGCCGTGCACCTGGCATTCGACCACACGGCACTGAGCGAACAATTGAAGGAACGCGGGCGTGACAGCCTGGTACTGCACAGCGCCGCCAGCGACCGCAACCAGTACCTGCAACGCCCGGACCTGGGCCGGCGCCTGAACGAGCGCTCGGTGGAACAGTTGCGCCAGCACGCCAAGACCAACCCTGGCGGCTGCGACCTTGCCATCGTGGTGGCCGACGGCCTCTCGGCCCTGGCCGTGCATCGCCATACATTGCCGTTCCTGGCACGTTTCGAGGAACAGGCCGCCGCCGATGGCTGGACCAGCGCACCGGTTGTGTTGGTGGAGCAAGGCCGGGTAGCCGTGGCCGACGAAGTGGGCCAACTGCTGGGGGCGCGCATGACCGTAATGCTGATCGGCGAGCGCCCCGGGCTCAGTTCACCCGACAGTTTGGGTTTGTATTTCACCTACGCGCCAAAGGTGGGCCTGACCGACGCTTACCGCAACTGCATCTCCAACGTGCGCCTGGAAGGCCTGAGCTACGGCATGGCCGCGCATCGCCTGCTATACCTGATGCGCGAGGCCTGTCGCCGACAGCTGTCTGGCGTGAATCTTAAGGACGAAGCGGAGGTCCATACTATCGACAGTGAAAACACCTCTAATCAAAAAGGCAATTTCCTACTCGGTGAAGGGTAAAGAACATGTCACGGACGGCGGATTGCGCTTCTGGCCGGCATTGGGCAGCATGCGATTGAAAGCTGCTGGCATTTCGCTGTTTCCCAAATGGACTCTGAGGGCCGCACATGCGCATCATCAAGGCAACCCTGGAACACCTCGACCTGCTCACCCCGCTGTTCGTCCGATACCGCGAGTTCTATGGGCAACTGCCATACCCGGACAGCTCGCGCAAATTCCTGGAAACGCGCCTCAAACGCGACGAGTCGGTCATTTACCTGGCACTGCCGGACGATGACGACGCCAAACTGCTGGGCTTCTGCCAGCTCTACCCGAGCTTCTCGTCGCTGTCGCTCAAGCGGGTGTGGATTCTCAATGACATCTATGTGGCCGAAGACTCACGGCGCATGCTTGTGGCTGACCACCTGATCCGTGAGGCAAAGAAGATGGCCAAGGACACCCAGGCCGTACGCATGCGGGTTTCGACCAGCGCCAACAACGAGGTGGCGCAGAGGACCTATGAATCCATCGGTTTTCGCAAGGATACCGAGTTCGAAAGCTACATATTGCCGATCAGCCAAGACTGATCAGTACTGGCCCGACCGCCGGCTGGCCGGCGATCGGGCCGGTACCGGCACCCTCAGTAACCCCCCGCTACAAACTCTCCGGGCATCCTCGCGACTTGGCCGTATAATGCCTGCCCCTGGCATGTCTGAAAATTTACCCTACCGCAAGTCCGCTCGCCCGTAGCTGCGGGTCAAGAACACAGGTGCTGTACATGGATTTCAACCCGCTGGACCTCATCCTGCATCTCGATGCCTACCTTGATCTGCTGGTCACCAATTACGGCCCCTGGATCTACGCCATCCTGTTCACCGTGATTTTCTGCGAGACCGGCCTGGTGGTAATGCCCTTCCTGCCGGGTGACTCACTGCTGTTCATCGCCGGCGCCGTGGCCGCAGGTGGCGGCATGGACCCGGTGCTGCTGGCCGGCCTGCTGATGGCTGCGGCAATCATGGGTGACAGCACCAATTACGTGATCGGGCGAACGGCAGGTGAACGGCTGTTCAACAAACCCGATTCGAAAATCTTCCGCCGCGACTACCTGCAGCGCACCCATGAATTCTATGAACGCCATGGTGGCAAAACCGTGACCCTGGCGCGCTTCCTGCCGATCCTGCGCACCTTCGCGCCGTTCGTCGCGGGCATCGCCCACATGCATTACCCGCGCTTCCTGGCCTTCAGCGTTGCAGGCTCGCTGCTGTGGGTAGGTGGCCTGGTGACCCTCGGCTACTTCTTCGGCAACGTGCCATTCATCAAGCAGCACCTTTCGCTGATGGTGGTCGGCATCATCTTCCTGTCGCTGGTACCCATGGTCCTGGGCCTGCTGCGCGGCCGCCTGGGCCGCACCGCCAAGGCACACTGACAAACGCCATGTGGTCCTTCAGCGCCTGGCGGCGCAAGCGCACGTTGGCGCGCTACCCGGTCGACCCGCAGCAATGGCAGGCGATCCGTGAACGCCTGCCAATGCTCGATGGCATCAGCGACGACGAAGACCGTCGGCTACGTGATGCCTGCATATTGTTCCTGCTCGACAAACACCTGACCACCTTGCCCGGCGTCGAGCTGGATGACCAGCAACGGCTGTTCCTCGCCGCCCAGGCCCAGCTACCGCTGTTGCACCTTGGGGACCTCAACTGGTACCAGGGCTTTCACGAGATCATCCTCTACCCGGACGACTTCAAGAGCCCCCAGCGCCATCGCGACGCCAGTGGCGTGGAGCATGTCTGGGATGGAGAACACAGCGGCGAGGCGTGGCAGCAAGGCCCGGTGATCATGGCCTGGGCCGGAGTACTGGCCAGCGGCGGCTGGGAAGCCTACAACCTGGTGATCCACGAGCTGGCACACAAGCTCGACATGCTTAATGGCGATGCCAATGGCCTGCCACCGCTGCACAGCGACATGCAGGTTGAAGACTGGGCCACAGCCATGCAGCAGGCGTATGACGACCTCAACCGCCAGCTGGACGCCGACCCTGAAACGCAAACGGCCATCGACCCTTATGCGGCCGAAAACCCGGCTGAATTCTTTGCCGTCACCAGCGAGTACTTCTTCAGCGCGCCCGACCTCTTGCAGCAGGCTTATCCACAGGTGTACCGGCAACTGTCACTGTTCTACCGCCAGGACCCTCTGGCGCGCCTGACGCGGTTGCAGGCCGAACACCCTGACTACCGCGAAAGCCACGTCTGATGCGCCCGCGCATCAGGTCGGGCGTGGCATGCCCAGGCCGAATGTGCCTATAATCGCCGCCACTTTTTTGATCAAACACGGGGGCACTGCCCAATGAGCTACAGCAAGATTCCGGCTGGCAAAGACCTGCCGAACGACATCTACGTCGCCATCGAGATCCCGGCCAACCACGCGCCGATCAAGTACGAAATCGACAAGGACAGCGATACCCTGTTCGTCGACCGCTTCATGGCTACCCCGATGTTCTACCCGGCCAACTACGGCTTCATCCCGAACACCCTGGCCGACGACGGTGATCCGCTGGACGTGCTGGTGGTTACGCCTTACCCGGTCGCCCCAGGTTCGGTCATCCGCGCTCGCCCAGTCGGCGTTCTGAACATGACCGACGACGGCGGCGGCGACGCCAAGGTCATCGCTGTTCCGCACGACAAGCTGTCGCAGCTGTACGTTGACGTGAAGGAATACACCGACCTGCCAGCACTGCTGATTCAGCAGATCGAGCACTTCTTCGCGAACTACAAAGATCTCGAGAAGGGCAAGTGGGTCAAGATCGAAGGCTGGGAAGGCGCCGACGCCGCCCGCGCCGCGATCACCAAATCGGTCGCTGCCTACAAGGGCTGATACCGGTTGCACCAAGCCCCGCTTCGGCGGGGCTTTTTTGTGTGCGCGCTGCAATGGTAAAAAATCCTACGCAGTCCTAATCCAGCGTCCTACCGTTAGGCGTTTTTCGTACACATCACGTCAACACCCGGTTCATATCCCTACTGGCACAGCGCCGCTACACTCGGCTGCATGAAAACCTCCGGTGACCGCCTCAAGGCCCTCCTCCACGAGTGTGGCCTGACCTCTTCCGACTTCGCCGCCCAGCGCGGTGTGACGCCCCAGCACATCAACAACTGGTTCAAGCGCGGCGTTCCCCTGGCTCGCCTGGACGAACTGGCCGATCTGTTCTGCGTGCACCGGCGCTGGCTACGCTGTGGCGAAGGCCCCAAACACCCCAGCTCGATCCTGCACAGCTGTGCCCTGCCGCCCGCCTCGGATAATTCGCCATCCTCGCTGTCGACACAGGCTACCCGGCTCTTGCAGGTGCCGTTTCAGCAAGTGCACGACGGCAAGCTCGTGGCTCTCGACGGCAAATACCTGCAACTCCCGATTGAAGCGCTGCAAGCCTTGGGCGTGGCAACAGAAAATGTCGTCTGCCTGGCCATGCCAAACCAAAACATGACGCCGTTGGTGCCACGCGACGCGATACTGGCCATTGACGTCAGCCAGACACAGGTCAAGGACGGTGAAACCTATGCCCTGCTGCACAATGGCACCCTCAGGGTGAACAGCCTCAGCCTCGGCCACAAGGGCACCCTGTGCCTGCACAGCCATGACAGGCGCAACTACACCGTGGAACGTTTTACCCCCGCCCAACGCCAGGCACAGCACTTGAAGATACTCGGCTGGGTATTCCACTGGTCGCATTTTTGCCAGCAACGCCCCGAATGAAACACCCTGTGCCATTTTTTGCTGGGCATCCTGAGCAGGCCCTTGTATGCTACGCGCCACATTCAGCCCCGACCGGCGCAAGCCGCAGTCCAGAGGGCTCGGCAACGTTTCACACGAACGTTCGCCATCTCTTTCAGGCCCTTGATGGCCACACAGTTAAGGCGGTTGCGGCTTACCATAAATTAGCCGGAAGCGTCCCCGAGAAGCCGGCCACAAGCCGGCTTTTTAATGCCTGCCCTTAATGCATCATGCCCAGTTCGGCATCATCCATCAGCGCCTTGGCCATGGCACTGAGGTAATGCGAAGCCCAGATCATCATGGGTTTCTCATCCATCTGGTCGTGTGAGTGGTCATTGCTCAAACTCCTTGAAATTTCCGCTGCCCGGCCTGGCCTCATCGCCGGCAAGCCGGCTCCTACAATGCCCGCAGCGCTGCTGAACCCTGTGGGCCTGCTCAGGCGGCAGATCATTTAAGGCTTAATGCAAGGTCCGAGGGCCTGTGGGCATCTGCACCTGGATCAGCGCCGATTCGAGCAAAACCCGTAGCGCCTCCATTTCATGCAGCGAGGTCATCATCAAGATCGATGCCGGGGACTTGGGGTGCAATAGCAGCGCCTGGTGCACCACAGTCGTGGCGCACAGCGCATAGTCCGTGGCCTGGATCAGGGTGTCTTCAAGGGAATGGGAATCGTGGGGCGGATCGGGGACAATTTTTAACATGATGGAATCTCGTCTGTGTACTGATGGACCACCACGACATCACTTGCATTTGATGGGTGGCGGCTACGTGCAGGTCTGCAAGACCGGACAGACGAAAACCGGCAGATCCGAAGATCTCCAGCACGCAGCCACCATTGGCCGAAGCTGCCGACACTAGGCACCTCGGATAGCGCTGGGATTCGTCTGCGGGCTTGCAGGCCCGGTCGCTGATTTGGCAACGACGGGCCCAGACTAGGCCGCAGAGAAAAGCAGCACAATGCCGAAAAGGCGGTAGCAAGCTATTTCAGAAATGGACTACAAGCAACGGTAAAAAACTGAATATTGCCTGAAAAATACGTCAGAAATCGTAACGTGCACCAACCATCATGCTGCGCGAAGGCCCATAGAAGTTGAACGTCGAAGTCGACCCCACCCGCGACAGGTAATCGCGGTCGAACAAGTTGTTGACGTTAAAGGTGGCCGTCAGCTTCGAGGTGACCGGGTACGACAGCATCGCATCCACCGTGGCGTAACCCGGCGCATCGATGCGCACGCCGCCGCTCTCGGAATAGAAGTTGCTCATCGCCGAGACGCCGCCACCAATGGCCAGCCCGGTCAAAGGCCCTCGGCTGATGGTGTACTTGCTCCACAGCGACGCCTGGTTGCGCGGCATGATGAAGAAGGTGGTTTCGGCATCACCGTCGAGGGTTTCGGTTTCCATCCAGGTGTAGCCCGCCAGCAGCTCCCAGTTCGGCGTCAGCTTGCCGCTGACTTCCACTTCGGCACCCTTCACGCGCGTCTTGCCCGATGCCACGGAGAAACCGGTGTCTACACCATCTTCATCGTATTCGGTGCTGGCGCGGTTCTCATCGGTCAATCGGAACACCGAGACACGCGTATTGAGGTCGCCGCCAAAGTAACTGCTCTTGAGGCCGAACTCATACTGCTCGCCTTCACGGGGTTTGAGCACACGGCCATTGCTGTCGGTGTCTGACTGCGGCTTGAATACCTGCGAATAGCTGGCATACAGCGCATGGCTATCAGTCAGGTCGTAGACCACCCCACCGTACGGCGTGAAGCGTCCATCCACGCGTTTGTTGTCATCGACAGTCGAAGCAGTGCTCAGGGTAGTGGTGTAGAAATCACCGCGATACCAGCTGAAGCGGCCACCAGCAATCAGCGCCAAACGCTCGACCGGACGGAAGGTGACCTTGGAGTACAGGCCGTACTCTTCCTCCTGCATGCCGGTTTCGGTGCTGTAGTTCGGTGACGGCTTGGCGAACTGGGTCGGCGAGTAGCTGCTGACGTTGATGGCCCCCAGGTTGGTGGTGCCGTTGAGGTACTCGGTGTCGTAGTTCTTGTAGTCAGTGCCTACCACGAATTCGCTGACCTGGCCGAAGGTTTCGAACGGCTGGCTGTAGCTGGCGTCCAGCGAATAGGTATCCTGGGTGAAGTCCCGGGCACTGGCACGCTCGGAGTTGGCACCGGTGGTGGCATTGGTCGCAGTGAAGGCATAGAGGTAGTTGGTGTCGCGGTGCGAGCCACGGGCGGCGATACGGCCATAACCACCGTTGTCAAAGCGGTGCGTCAACTCAGCAACCAGGTCGGTGGTCTTGCCGTCGAAGTAGTTCCAGTCAGCGCCAAGGAACTTCGAATGGCTGAAATCGGGGACCTCACCAGACAGCGTTGCCGGGTAGCCGTTGTGCGGGGTGATGTTCTTCACTTCGTGGATCAGGCCGAATGACAGCTGGGTGTCGTCATCAAGGTCGATGTCCAGCGCGCCGTAGTAGCTGTTGCTGGTATTGGCGTTGTAGTCCACTTCACCATTGGTGTCGTCACGCGCTGCAACGAATCGCCCGCGCACCCGGCCTGCATCATCCAGCGGCCCGCTCAGGTCGATTTCTTCGTGGTTAGTGTCCCAGGTGCCGTAGCTGGCTTCGACGTGGCCCTGAAACTCGGCGGTCGGGCGCTTACGCACCATGTTGACGATACCGCCAAGCTCGCTGGTGCTGCTGAACAACCCCGCCGGGCCGCGCATGATCTCCACGCGGTCGAATGCCGCCAGCGACGGCACGGTGCCAAAAATACTGGCCATGGGCGCCGGCAGGCCGTCGATGTTGAACTCGCTGTACTCGTAACCACGGGCATAGATCGACGACCGCCCGCTGTCGTTGGTCAGGGTTCGCAGGCCCGCGGTGTACTTGGCCAGGTCATCGAGGTGCACGAACTGGCGGTCTTTGACGTAGTCCTGGGTGTAGACGGTGACCGACTGCGGTATTTCCTTGAGCGACGCTGGGGTCTTGGTGCCCACCGTGGCAGCGTCGACGCTGTAACCGCCGGTTTCTTCCGAAGGCAGCATGTCGTACAGGCGGTTGCCTTCGATGGTCAGCGCCGGCAGGTCGAGCGAGCTGTCCGCAGCAACCTCACTGGCGACCGTTTCGGCCAGTGCCGACAAAGAAAACGGCGCCAACAACCCCAGCATCAGCCAGCCCCGCACCCGTCGGGGGCTTCCCACACCTTTGAAACCGCTCATGATACACCTTTCGCCCAAATGATATTTAATCGCAAACGAAACACATTGCTTTTTGCGAACGATACCGGACGAAAACTAGGGGTGCAGCAGGATTAACCTTCTTAACACTTACGCCCGGCACGGGGCGATTGCCCTTCCCCTGCCTGCAATGGGATGATCGCCAACTGATACGAATTCTCATTCAAGACTATCAATGCCAACCTCACTCCTGCTCGTCGAAGATGACCCACGCCTGCGTGAGGACCTCCAGCGCCACTTCCTCAACCGGGGCTTTGTGGTCAACGCCTGCGCCACCGGCCCTCAGGCGTTGAACGCGGTGCAACACAATGGCTTCGATCTGGTGTTGCTGGACATCATGCTGCCAGGCCTGGACGGCCTTAGCCTGCTCGACGAGTTGCGCCGCCAGCAGGCAGTTCCGGTGATGCTGATGTCGGCGCTGGGGGCCGAGCAGGACCGCATCAGTGGCTTTACCCGCGGGGCCGACGACTACCTGCCCAAGCCCTTCAGCCTGGCGGAGCTGGACGCGCGGGTCGATGCTCTGATGCGCCGGGTGGCCTTTGACCGCAGGCCGGCGGCACCAATCGAAACCGGCAAGGTAATGCTCGACCAGGACCATCAGGATGTCATTCACCACGGCAAGGCTGCCGGCCTCACTGCCTCTGAGTTTCGCTTGCTGGCCACCTTGAGCGCCCACCCCGGCGAGGCCTTGAGCAAAGCATTCCTCTACCAGACCGTATTGCACCGCGCCTACACCCGCCTGGACCGTGGGCTGGACGTGCATGTGTGCAACCTGCGCCGCAAGCTGGCCGATATCGGTGCCCAGCATGTGCAGATACAGGCCGTACGTGGCCAAGGGTACATCCTGGTCGACACGGAAAACTTGTGATGCGCCGCCATCCCCTGCTGTGGAAACTGGCCGCGCTGCAAGTCAGCTTCTGCCTGCTGCTGACCTGGCTGATCTGGACCTGGGGCCTGTCGGTGGAGCGCAGCACTTATTTTCTATCCCAGGCCGACCAGGAATATCTGGCGCGCTATGCGCAGCAGGCTGAACAGGCCTGGCAGCAAGGCGGTGCGGCCGGCGCCGAAGCCTTTCGCAGAAAACTGCAGCACGCCGAGAACACCTGGGCGGTATTGATCGGGCCGCACCTGCAAAGCCTCGGCACCGCGCCGCTGAATGCCGACGAGGCCAGCCGCCTGACCTTCATGCGCAAACTCGACTGGCCGATGAGCCGGCGCCTGCAGGATGAGCTGCCCTACGTCAGCATCGAGTTCCCGCAGCACCCAGAACACGGCCGGCTGGTGTTGCAGCTGCCCGAGCGCCTGCTACCCACCGGCCTGACCCCCTGGACCCACCTCATCACTCACGGCGTTGCACCCACACTGCTGGCGCTGTTACTTGGCCTGGCGATCTATCGGCACCTGGTGGTACCGCTCAACCGCCTGCGCGACCGCGCCGACGCTTTGCGCGCGGACGACCTGGACAGCCCTGGCCTACCCCTGCAGGATCGCCGCGATGAGTTGGGCGAACTGGCGCAGGCCTTCGAACACATGGCCGGGCGCCTGCGCCAAAGCCTGGAGCAGCAACGCCTGCTGCTGCGTACTTTGTCTCACGAACTGCGCACACCCCTGGCGCGGCTGCGCATCGCCCATGACAGCGACTTGCCGCCCGCCCAGTTGCGCGCGCGCCTGGGGCACGAGGTCGATGACATGCAGAAGCTGCTCGAGGACACCCTGGACCTCGCCTGGATGGACACCGAGCAGCCGCAGTTACGCACCGAACCGGTGCTGGTGGTGTCCGTGTGGGAAGCGTTATGCCAGGACGCCTGCTTCGAGAGCGGCTGGGACCGTGCACGGCTGCCCTGCTCGCTCGGCATCGAATGCGTGGTGCAGGCGCATCTGGACAGCCTGGCCCAGGCGCTGGAAAACCTCATACGCAATGCCATCCGCCATTCGCCTGCCGATGGCCGGGTCAGCCTCGATGGCTGGCGTGAGGGCGACCACTGGCATCTGCGCCTGAGTGACCAGGGCTCCGGCGTGCCTCACGCTGAACTCGAACGCATCTTCAAGCCCTACCAGCGCTTGCCCAACAGCGGCGCAGGTTTCGGCCTGGGGTTGGCCATCGCCCGCCGCGCGGTCGAACTGCAAGGCGGCAAGCTGTGGGCCAGCAATGGTCATCCCGGGCTTTGCCTGCACCTGTTGCTGCCTGTTGCCCAGGAATGTTTAGAAAGTTAATACGCTTTACGCTCAATCAGGACTGATTATCATCTGGGCTCTCCCGCTTTGCGCTCCTTGCAAAGCATCGATGAGGCGCCTGATGAGCAAGATCACCCTGTCCCTGGCATTGGCGTTGGCCCTTGCGGCCCCGCTTGCCCTGGCGCAGCCGCAACGCGAGCAGAAGATGGACACTTCACTGCTGCAGCGCCAAGACCTGGCCTATCGTTTCAGCCACCTCGACCTGGACTCGGCCGATGGCCAGCGCCATTACCGCTTGTGGGTCGGCAAGCCTGATCGCCCGGCGCCCGCCGCAGGTTATCCGGTGCTGTGGATGCTCGACGGCAATGCCGCCCTCGGTGCCCTGGACAGTGTGCAACTGGGCAAACTCGCAGCGGGGCAGGCACCACTGCTGGTGGCGGTGGGGTATCAGACCGAGCAGCGCATCGAGCGAACCGGGCGTACCTACGACTACACACCGGCAATTGCTGGGCTTGCAGAACAGCGCGACCCGCTGACCCGCCTGCCCAGCGGTGGCGTGGATGCATTCTTGGACTTGCTCACCGAGCGCATGCGGCCGATGGTAGCCAGCCTGGCGCCCATCGACCCGCAGCGGCAGACGCTGTGGGGGCACTCGTATGGCGGCTTGGCAGTGTTGTACGCGCTATTCACTCGGCCCGGAGCGTTCAGCCACTACGCGGCAGCCAGCCCGTCGTTGTGGTGGCACGACGGGGCAATTGTTCGCCAAGCGCAGAGATTGCAGGCGCGCTTGGGTGATAACCGCCCGACGCTATTGCTGATGCGGGGTAGCGAGGAGCCGATGAGCCCGCGGGCTCCGGTGCAAGGCGATGTAGAGCGGCCGACGCGGGAGCTGGCGGCTTACCTGGCCAAGGTGCCGGGGTTGCAGGTGCGTTTCGAGCGGATCGAGGGGGTGGGGCACGGGCCGATGCTGCCAGCTTCATTGCAAGAAGTAATTGAGGATATGTCTCGCTAGACCTGCGCGTTCCATCACGCCTGTCACCCCTGATACGCCAAAGGTCGCAGATCATCGGCTTGTCAGCAGGGTGGCACTGTGCGGTATGCTTGCCCGGTCTTCAGGGCGGGGTGAAAGTCCCCACCGGCGGTAAATCGAAAGATAAGCCCGCGAGCGCCCCGGCCATGCCGGGGGTCAGCAGATCTGGTGCGACTCCAGAGCCGACGGTCATAGTCCGGATGAAAGAAGGCGTCAGGCAAGGGCCATTCGGGCGCCCTTGCGCGCGCATTTTGTTCGCCCCGAGACGTTCATCGATCATTCACGAGGAGCGTTTCATGTCCCCCATGCATCACCAGCAATTCCCCAATGTGTCCGCTGCCATCGCCGCCTTCCAGGCCGGCCGCCCCGTGCTGCTGCTCGACGATGACGACCGCGAGGACGAAGCGGACATCGTTGCCGCCGCCGAAAACCTGTCGTTGCAGACCATGGCCCTGATGATTCGCGATTGCAGCGGCATCGTCTGCCTGTGCCTGGACGAAGCCACCGTCGATGCCCTGCAACTGGCACCGATGGTGCCGAACAACCAGGCTCGCCATGGCACCGGCTTCACCGTGACCATCGAAGCGGCAGAAGGTGTGAGCACCGGCGTTAGCGCCCAGGACCGCATCACCACCATCGAAGCAGCGCTGCGCTCGACGGCGCAGCAACGGCACATCGTCAGCCCCGGCCACGTGTTCCCGCTGCGGGCGCGTGATGGTGGGGTGCTGACCCGTCGCGGCCATACCGAAGGCTCGGTGGACCTGGCTCGCCTGGCGGGCCTGCGCCCGGCAGCGGTGCTATGCGAGCTGATGAACCCCGACGGCAGCATGGCCCGCGGCGAGCAGGTGGCGGTGTATGCTCGCCAGTACAATCTGCCGGTGCTGACCATCGCAGAGCTGGCACGCTGCCGTGAGGCGATGGTAGAGCTGGAAGCTGTGCCAGCCTGATTGATCGACGGGGCCGCTTTGCGGCCCAATCGCCGGCAAGCC
The DNA here is from genome assembly GCF_016406145.1 of Pseudomonas putida. NCBI lineage: Bacteria > Pseudomonadati > Pseudomonadota > Gammaproteobacteria > Pseudomonadales > Pseudomonadaceae > Pseudomonas > Pseudomonas putida. Next base: position 638,507 of record NZ_CP066306.1, on the reverse strand, counting down.
GGCTTCCACAGGTAAAGCACAGCCTCCTGGCATTGTGCTGTACCTGTGGGCCGGAAAAAACACCCTCAAGTTTGCTCCCCCCGCCCCGCTCTGCTAGTGTCGCGCCGTTCTGAACAGCCACCGAGACCCGTCGCCATGGCCCGCAAAAAAGCCTCCATCGATTTCGAGCAATCCCTCGCCGACCTGCAAGCGCTGGTCGAACGCCTGGAGAACGGCGAGTTGTCGCTGGAAGACTCGTTGGCCGCCTTCGAGCAAGGTATCGCCCTGACCCGCGATTGCCAGGGCGCCCTGGCCCAGGCCGAGCAGAAAGTGCAGATACTGCTGGAGCGTGACGGCGAGCTAGCCGCTCAGCCCTTCGATGCGGAGCCAGAGGCATGATCGGCGCCTATCAAGCCAGCAGCCAGGCGCGCGTCGATGCGGCCCTTGAACCCCTGTTCATCGCGCCCACCAAGGAGCTTGAGCGGCTGTACGCCGCAATGCGCTACAGCGTGATGAACGGCGGCAAGCGCGTGCGCCCGCTGCTCGCCTATGCTGCTTGCCAAGCACTGGGCGCACCGGCCGAGCAGGCTAACGGCGCCGCCTGCGCGGTAGAGCTGATCCATGCTTATTCGCTGGTGCACGACGACCTGCCGGCCATGGACGATGACGACCTGCGCCGTGGCCAGCCGACCACCCATAAAGCCTTCGACGAAGCCTGTGCGATACTCGCCGGCGACGGCCTGCAGAGCCTGGCCTTCAGCGCCCTGCTCGACCCACGGCTGAGCCCGCAGCCCGACGCCATCCGCCTGGCCATGGTCCAGGCCCTGGCCAAGGCTGCAGGCCCTGCCGGCATGGTCGCAGGCCAGGCCATAGACCTTGGCTCGGTCGGCGTGAAGCTGGACCAGCAGGCCCTGGAGTTCATGCACCGGCACAAGACCGGCGCGCTGATCGAAGCCAGCGTGCGCCTTGGCGCCTTGGCCAGCGGCCGCGCCGAGCAGGCGCAGCTGGACGCCCTGCAGACTTATGCACAGGCCATTGGCTTGGCATTCCAGGTGCAGGACGACATCCTCGACGTGGAAAGCGACACCGCCACCCTCGGCAAGCGCCAGGGTGCCGACATCGCCCGTGACAAACCGACCTATCCGGCCCTGCTTGGCCTGGAAGCGGCCAAGGCCTATGCGATCGAACTGCGCGACCAGGCGCTGGTCGCACTTGAAGGGTTTGGTGAAGACGCAGAACCTCTGCGGGCGTTGGCGCGCTACATCGTCGAACGCCGCCATTAAGAAACACTGATTCCAAACCCGCACACAGGGGGCGTGCAACCTCTGGTCGAATGGGCACTTTTCCCACAATGGGGTAAACTGCCGCGTCTTAACATCTATAACGACTCGCCTGATGCCCACGACGTTTCAAGAGATCCCCCGCGAACGCCCGGTCACGCCGTTGCTCGACCGCGCTGACACGCCTGCCGGCCTGCGCCGGCTGGCCGAAGCCGACCTTGAGCACCTGGCCGACGAGCTGCGCCAGGAGCTGCTCTACACCGTGGGTCAGACCGGTGGGCATTTTGGCGCCGGTCTGGGCGTGATCGAACTGACGATCGCCCTGCACTACGTCTTCGACACCCCGGACGACCGGCTGGTGTGGGACGTCGGCCATCAAGCCTACCCGCACAAGATCCTCACCGGCCGGCGCAACCGCATGCTGAGCCTGCGCCAGAAGGACGGGATCGCCGCCTTCCCGCGCCGCAGCGAGAGTGAGTACGACACCTTTGGCGTCGGCCATTCCAGCACCTCGATCAGCGCCGCACTGGGAATGGCCATTGCCGCCCGCCTGCAGAACAGCGCGCGCAAGTCGATTGCAGTGATCGGTGACGGTGCCCTGACAGCCGGTATGGCGTTCGAGGCGTTGAACCATGCCCAGGAAGTCAACGCCGACATGCTGGTCATTCTCAACGACAATGACATGTCGATCTCGCGTAACGTTGGCGGGCTGTCCAATTATCTGGCCAAGATTCTTTCAAGCCGCACCTACGCAAGCATGCGCGAGGGCAGCAAGAAGGTGCTGTCGCGCCTGCCAGGTGCCTGGGAGATTGCCCGTCGCACCGAGGAATACGCCAAAGGCATGTTGGTGCCCGGCACCCTGTTCGAAGAGCTGGGCTGGAACTACATCGGCCCGATCGATGGCCACGACCTGCCTACCATGATCGCCACCCTGCGCAACATGCGTGACCTCAAAGGCCCGCAGTTCCTGCACGTGGTGACCAAGAAGGGCAAAGGCTTCGCTCCGGCCGAGATCGACCCGATCGGCTACCACGCCATCACCAAGCTCGAGCCTGCCGACAAGCCGGCCGCGCCGAAGAAGGCCAGCGGGCCGAAGTACTCTGCGGTATTCGGCCAATGGCTGTGCGACATGGCCGCTGCCGACAACCGCCTGGTGGGCATCACCCCGGCAATGAAGGAAGGCTCCGACCTGGTTGCCTTCAGTGAGCGTTACCCCGAGCGCTACTTCGATGTGGCCATCGCCGAGCAGCATGCCGTCACGCTGGCGGCGGGCATGGCCTGCGAAGGCAGCAAGCCGGTGGTCGCGATCTACTCGACCTTCCTGCAGCGCGCCTACGACCAGCTGATACACGACGTGGCGGTACAGAACCTCGACGTCCTGTTCGCCATTGACCGGGCAGGTTTGGTCGGCGAAGACGGCCCGACCCACGCGGGCAGCTATGACCTGTCGTACCTGCGCTGCATCCCGGGCATGCTGGTGATGACGCCCAGCGACGAAAACGAACTGCGCAAGATGCTGAGCACCGGCCACCTGTACAACGGCCCGGCAGCGGTACGCTACCCACGCGGTACCGGCCCCAACGCGCCGATCAGTGGCGACCTGGAACCGCTGGAAATCGGCAAGGGCGTCATCCGTCGTCAGGGCGAAAAGGTCGCTTTGCTGGTGTTTGGCGTGCAGTTGGCTGAAGCCCTGCAGGTTGCCGAGCAAATCAACGCCACCGTGGTCGACATGCGTTTCGTCAAGCCGCTGGACGAGGCACTGGTGCTGGAACTGGCAGGCAGTCATGCGCTGCTGGTGACCCTCGAAGAGAACGCCATCATGGGCGGCGCGGGGGCTGCTGTGGGTGAGTTCCTGGCCAGCCAGGCGGTGATCAAGCCGCTGCTGCACCTGGGCCTGCCGGATATCTACGTCGAGCACGCCAAGCCTGCGCAGATGCTGGCTGAATGTGGGCTGGATGCGGCCGGCATCGAAGCTTCGGTGAAGGCCCGCATGGCCAAGCTCGGCCTGTAATTCCTGGGGCCGCCTTGCGGCCCATCGCGACACAAGGCCGCTCCTACACAGGACCGCGGAATCCTGTAGGAGCGGCCTTGTGTCGCGATCGAGGGCGCAGCCCTCGCAACTGGTACTGCCCATGAAAACCTCAACCTTCGCCACCCTGCTCTGCCTGCCCCTGCCGCTTCTGGCCGCCGAACGCGACGACGCCCTGAAGCTCCCCGACGTGCTGATCAGCGCCAACCGCCAGGTCGAATCACGCACCGCCACCAGCGCAGCCAACACCGTCTTCACCCGCAACGACATCGACCGCCTGCAACCCACCAGCGTCACCGACCTCCTCGCACGCGTGCCCGGCGTGCAAGTCGCGCCCACCGGTGGCCGCGGTAGCCTGCCGGGTATCTTCATCCGCGGCACCAAGGCCGCCCAGAGCCTGGTGCTGGTCGACGGCGTGCGCATCGCCAACGCCACCTCGGGCGACAGCGGCCTGCAGTTTCTCGACGTCGACCAAATCGAACGTGTCGAAGTGCTGCGCGGCTCACGCTCGGCGATCTACGGTAGCGATGCCATCGGCGGTGTCATTCAGATCTTCACCCGTCGCAGCAACGGCACGGGCCTGCAGCCGCGCCTGCGCATGGCAGCAGGCAGCAACCAGACCTGGCAACGTAGCCTGGGCCTGTCCGGAGGCGACGGCGCGACCCGCTTCAACCTGGGCGCCAGCCTGGACGAAACGGCAGGCATCGACTCGACCGGCCCGTCCTTTGCCAGCGACGGCGATCATGACGCCTACCGCAACAAGTCGTTCAACCTGAGCCTGAGCCACACCTTTGGCGAACGTTTCGAAACCGGCCTGAACCTGCTCGACAGCCGAGGGCGACATGAGTACGACGAGCCTCGCGGCCTCAGTCCACAAGAGCCCTATTCGCACTTCGCCGTCAGCACCATCGGCATCTACCTGGATGCACAACTGACCGACCAATGGAACAGCCGCGTGGAGCTGGCCCACAGCGAGAACCGCGACGACAGCCGAGACAAGCTCAGCCATTCCAGCTTCCCGTTCAATACCTATCGCGACCAGGCCACTTGGCAGAACAGCCTGACGGTGGATGAACGCAACAGTGTGCTACTAGGCGGCGACTGGTACGAAGACCGCGTCCATTCAAGTACCGACTTCAAAGAAGACAGCCGCTGGAATCGCGCTATTTTCGCCCAGCACCGCTTTCAGGGTGACAACTTCTCAACCGAGCTGGGTCTGCGCCACGACGAGAATGAGCAGTTCGGTGGGCAGACCACATGGAGCAGTACCCTGACCTTACCGCTCAACGAGGCTAACGATGTACTGGTGTCATACAGCGAAGGCTTCCGGGCCCCAACTTTCAACGACCTCTACTTTCCCGGCTACAACAACCCTGACCTCCAGCCCGAGCACTCGAAGAGTTACGAGCTGCAGTGGCGTAGCCAACTAAACGGAAGCAGCAGGCTGGAAGCATCGCTGTATCGCACGGACCTGCGCGACGCGATCGAGTACAGCATGCAACCGGAGAATGTCGGCTCCGCCCGCATCAACGGCTTTGAGATGGCCTTGAACCAAGAATGGAACGGCTGGACGTCGCAGATCGGCCTCGCCCTAGTCGACCCGCGCAACCGTGATAACGGTCATACCCTATCTCGCCGGGCACGACGGACCTTGAGCCTGGACATAGACCGTAAGTTTGACCGCTTCAGCATTGGCGCGGGTTGGCAAGCAGTGAGCAGCAGTTACAACGACGAAGCAAACACCGATCCCATCAGTGGTTACGGCTTACTGGGCTTGCGCACAAGTTGGGCGGCAAGCCGCGAGCTGAAGTTCGACCTGAAACTGGACAACCTGCTGGATAGGCGGTACAGCCGCACCCATTACAACTACCAGGGCGCCAGCTACGGCTACCGCGAAGAGGGCCGCACGGCCCTGTTCAGCGTCACCTGGACGCCGGCGCTTTAGATTCGAGCAGCGCACACAAGCGGGCGGTGGCTTCGATCATCTGCCCGCTGGGCCGCTCCAGGCCCTTGTCCGGCACCACCAGCAGACGATCACCGGCCACAGCGTCCAAATCTGGCCAAGCCTTCCAGCTTGCCAACTGCCCCTGGTCGCCAGCCAGAATCACCTGCGGATCGCGCATCAGCACTGATTCCACATTCACTTGCGGTGCCGGCTGGCTCAGGTCGGCAAAGATATTGCGTGCCCCACATACCGCCAAGGCATCACTCACCACCTGTCGCCCACCCAAGGTGTACAGCGGCCGGTCCCAGACCTGATAGAACACCCGTAGCGGCTGTTCACGCCGATAGTGCTGACGCAGTTGCCGCAACCGTTCACGCAGGCCTCCCACATACTGCCGCCCCTGCTCTGCCCGCCCTACACGCACGGCAATGGCCTCGATCTGTTCAAGCAGTTGCTCAAGGTCGTGGGGTTCTGCACTGAAGGTCGCGATACCCAGCCGCGTGAGCTGATCGCGCTGGGCTGGTGGCACGCTGCCGGGCCAGAGCAACAGCAGGTCAGGCCTGAGGCTGAGCAGGCGCTCCATATCCAGTTGCCCCTGGCGCCCCACCGAAGGCAGATTACGCAGCGCCGCTGGGCGCTCGCCGCCGTCGAGCATGCCCACCAGCAAGTCGTCGGCCTGCAGCTCAAGCATGATTTCGCTCATCGAAGGCGCAAGGCTGACCACACGCAGAGGCTCGCCAGCCTGGACGGTGCAGGCCAGCATCGCCAGCAGGCAAAGCAGGCGGCGCATCACCCTAGCTGACGCGGGATGCGGTAGAGGTAGAGCACCACCACGGTGGATAACGCCAAAAGAATTTGCGGCACCGCTTCGAGCCCTACCAGCACCGACAATGCGGCGACCCAGGCAGGGAAGCAGGCGAACAGCATGGCCATGCGCCGTACCCGGGCCAACTCGATCCAGGCGGCCGGTTCTTCAGCCGTGCCAAGTAACTTGGAGGTGGCGATCAAGGCACGCTTGTAGGCGCCGAAACGCGGCAGGCTGAGGAACATGGTTGCCGCACCGCCGATGAACAGCGGCATGGCCAGCACCGGGATCAGCGCATCGCCACCGCCAAAAGCCCAGGCCATCACCGGCAGCGGCACCAGGCCAACCGCCAGGTATTGCCACCAGGCCAGCGACAGACGCCGCTTCACCTCGCTGCGGGTCACGCCTGGGGAACCTCACCCTGGTGTTCGTTACCCAGCATGTGGCCAAGCTTGTCGGCCTTGGTCGCCAGGTAGTAACGGTTGTGCGGGTTATGCCCGGTATGCAGCGGCACGCGCTCGGCAACCTTGATGTTCATGTCGGTCAGCGCCTTGACCTTGCGCGGGTTGTTGGTCATCAGGCGCAACGATTTCACGCCCAGGTGCTCGAGCATCGGCAGGCAGATCGCGTAATCACGCTGGTCGGCAGCGAACCCCAGCCGCTCGTTGGCCTCAACAGTGTCGGCACCACCGTCCTGCAACTCATAGGCGCGGATCTTGTTCAGCAGGCCAATGCCACGGCCCTCCTGACGCAGGTACAGCAGCACGCCGCGGCCTTCACGGGCAATGGCCTGCAGGGCGGCTTCCAGTTGCGAGCCACAGTCGCAACGCTGGCTGAACAGGGCATCGCCAGTCAGGCACTCGGAGTGCAGGCGCCCCAGCACCGGCTCACCGTCGGCGATGTCACCCAGGCTGAGCACCACGTGCTCACGGCCGGTGGCTTCGTCGAGGAAACCATGCATGGTGAAAGTCGCGAAGGGGGTCGGGAGTTTAGAGGCGGCAACAAAGACGACGGGCACGTTGTGCTCCTGGATAAGTAGGAAAATTCTCGTGAAGCGATTGTATCAGCAGGTCAGCGCCTGTGCGCTGGCTGAATACCGTGGGTTAAGATCGAAAAGTTCGATGTTCGGTTACCCCCTGGCAGCCCTTGGTGCTATTGAGGCTTGCTGTCGGCAGTAAAGGGATACGGCTGTTTCCAGTGCTCGAAGATAGGCTTCAACTCGCCGCTGCGTACCAGTTCAGCCATGCGTCTGTCGAACAGTTCACGCAGGGCCTTGCCGTGCTCGTTGCGGGCAAAGGCCAGGTACAACGGCAGTTCGGCGACATGGGTTCGACGAAACCGTTCCGGCTGAGAGGTTTGGCCAAGCACGTAGTCAACCTCGGTCAGCGCATCGATGTAGAAGTCCACGCGATCATGTTCAAGCATCGGCAGGATGCCTTCGCGGCGCTGGATCTCGCGCGACTCCTTTACGTTCGGCAGGTAGCTGCCGTAATCGTAGCCACGCACCCAGGCCAAGCGATACTGACCAACGGTGTCCAAGGTAGGCACCGGTTTGCTGGCAAGCCCCAGCGCATAGATGTGGTCCATGTCGAAGTGCCAACGCGGGTAGAGATTGTCGTCGTTCTCATCCTTGTAAGACCCGACCCAAGCATCGGCCTCGCCGCGTTTGACCAGGCCGACGGCACGGCTGTAAGGGGCACTCTTTGCCACGACCTTGACGCCGGCAGGCTCGAAGACCTTGCGCAAGACATCCCAGGCCACACCGGTACCATCGGCATTGGTGTAATCCAGCCACTCTTCACTGACCAGATGGACCTGTTTCGGTACGCCTTCGGCTGCCAGCGCCCCATGGGCAACGCTGAACAAAATTGCCAGCAGCACAGTCCGAATGGCCATCCAAAGCGCTCCCTGTCTCAGCCAACCGCCCACACCAGAACCTGCATGCCCAGCCAGGCGAACACGCCAGCCAGAATATCGTCGAGCATGATGCCGACACCGCCGTGCACATGGCGATCGATCCAGCGAATCGGCCATGGCTTGAGGATGTCGAAGAAGCGGAACATCAGGAACCCCGCCAGAATCCACTGCCACCCTTCCGGCACCAGCCAAAGGGTGATCCACATGCCGACCATTTCATCCCAGACAATGCCTTCGTGGTCGTGTACGCGCAAGTCATTGGCGACCTTACCGCACAGCCAGAAGCCAAACAGCATGGTGATGCCCAGCAGCAGCCAGTAACCCCAATCGGGCAGCATCTGCCAGAGTGGGATAAACGGGATGGCCACCATCGAGCCCCAGGTCCCGGGCGCTTTGGGCATCGTGCCCGAACCGAAGCCGAAGGCGATGAAGTGCCACGGGTTGCGCCAGACCGATGGCGGAACGAACTCCGCAGGCACCTGATTGGGGTGGTCGGTCACGGTGTCTCCCTAAAGTGTTGATAGCCCCGTTGTACGGGAGTGATGTCCTGGCCTTGGGGGTCACGCAGGGTCACACCCTGCCCTTGGAGCACTCGGCCGATGACATGTACGCCGGCGTCCGCCAGGGATGAAAGCGCCTCAGGGGGCAGGGTGAACGCCAACACGTAATCGTCGCCACCGGTGAGCGCCGCCTGCACCGCCGCGTCGCGGCCGAGAAAGGCCTCTAGTGCAGGAGACACTGGCACCTGCGCCAGGTTCACCTCAAGGGCGACCCCGGAGGCCTTGGCGATATGACCACAATCGGCAAGCAGGCCATCGGAGATGTCCAGCGCCGCCGTCGCTCGCCCGCGCAAGCGCCGGCCCAGGCCGAGTTGAGGCAACGGCGACCAGTAGTGGGCCAGCAGGGGCTCGGCCTGCTCGGCAGGCGCTTGTCGCTCGCCCAGCACCAACGGTAACGCACCGGCAGCCTTGCCTAGCACGCCCCCCACACACAGCAGGTCACCCGGCCGGGCACCGCTGCGGCACAGTGCCTGGCCAGCCGGGACGCTGCCGAAAACAGTGACGGTGATGCTCAAGGGGCCGCGAGTGGTGTCGCCACCAATCAGGCTCATGCGGCAACGCTGGGCCATGCGGCTGAGGCCGTCGGCAAAGGCGGCGAGCCAGTCGGGACCGACGTCAGGCAGGGTGAGGGCAAGGGTGAAGCCGATGGCATTGGCGCCCATGGCTGCAAGGTCGCTGGCCGCCACGGCCAGTGAGCGCTGCCCCAGCAGGCGCGGGTCACAAACCGTCGGGAAGTGCACCCCGGCAACCAGGGTGTCGGTAGACACCGCCAACTGCTCGCCCGGGGGAAGCTCGAGCAAGGCGCAGTCGTCGCCAATGCCCAGTGCCACGCCCTCACCGCCCTGCGCACAGGGCGCGGCGGCGAAGTAATGGTTGATCAGCTCGAACTCACCCATGGCTCGACAGCGCCAGGATCAGCGCTTGTTCGCCTTGACTTCTGCTTCGCGCAGCGAAGGTGCCAGCTTGTCCAGCACGCCGTTGACGAACTTGTGGCCGTCAGTGGCGCCGAATACCTTGGCCAGCTCTACGCCTTCGTTGATCACAACGCGATACGGTACATCGACGCGCTTGATGAACTCCCAGGTAGACAGGCGCAATACGGCCAGTTCGACCGGATCGAGCTCTTCCAGGGCGATGTCCATGCACGGTTTCAGTGCGCTGTCGATTTCGCTCTTGATTGCCGGAACCCCATGCAGGATCTCGCGGAAATAGGCGCCATCGACATCGGTAAAATCGTTATCGACCCGGAACTGCGCTTCGATCTCATTCAGCGAATGCTGAGCCATGTGCCATTGGTACAGGGCCTGGGTCGCGAGCTTGCGGGCTTCGCGGCGCTTGGCGCTCTTCGATGGCTTGCCGGCATCCGCAGGTTTTGGATCGCGCGGGTTGAAACGATCGCTTTCGTCGCTAATCACTTGGCCTCCAACTGCGCCAGCAGGCTGACCATTTCCAGAGCGGACAGGGCAGCTTCAGCACCTTTGTTACCGGCCTTGGTGCCGGAACGTTCGATCGCTTGCTCGATGGAGTCGACGGTCAGGACACCGAAGGCCACCGGCACACCGAACTCCATGGACACCTGGGCCAGGCCCTTGGTGCATTCGCCCGCCACGTATTCAAAGTGCGGGGTACCGCCACGGATCACTGCACCCAGGGCGATGATCGCGTCGTATTCACCTTGCTGGGCGACTTTCTGAGCCACCAGCGGGATTTCGAACGCGCCCGGCGCACGGATGATGGTGATGTCGCTTTCGCTGACACCGTGGCGTACCAGGGCATCAACGGCACCGCTCACCAGGCTTTCTACGACGAAGCTGTTGAAGCGGCCAACCACCAAAGCATAGCGACCTTTGGGGGCAATGAAGGTACCTTCGATGGTCTTCAGGGTCATTCCGATGTTCTCATCTTCAAGAGCGAGGCCGCGCACTGGCGGCCTCGGGAGGGTTTGGACTCGAGCGTGAGGGCGCAAGCGCCGCCTCAAGTCACTCGGAGGGCACGTATTCTACAACTTCCAGATCGAATCCGGATATCGCATTGAATTTCATCGGCGAACTCATCAGGCGCATCTTGCGCACGCCAAGGTCACGCAGGATCTGCGAACCGGCGCCCACGGTACTGTAGGTGGTCGGTGCCTTGGTCGGTGCATCGCCTGCGCTTTCGCGGATATGTGCCAGCAGCACGTCGCCGTCCAGTGGGTGGCCCAGCAGCAGCACCACGCCGCTGCCGGCCTCGGCAACTGCGGCCATGGCCGCGCGAAGGCTCCAGCGGCCGGGCTGCTTGACCAGCAGCAGGTCGCGCAGCGGGTCCATGTTGTGCACCCGCACCAGGGTCGGCTCTTCGGCGCAAACCTTGCCCAGGGTCAGGGCCATGTGGACGTCGCCTTCCACGGCGTCGCGGTAGGTGACCAGGTTGAACTCACCCAGCTCACTCTCGATCGGCTGCTCGGAAACGCGCTGCACGGTGCGCTCGTGGATCATGCGGTAGTGGATCAGGTCAGCGATGGTGCCGATCTTCAGGCCATGCTCGGCGGCGAACACTTCGAGTTCGGCGCGACGCGACATGGTGCCGTCATCGTTCATCACTTCACAGATAACGCCGCTAGGCTCGAACCCGGCCATGCGCGCCAGGTCGCAGGCGGCCTCAGTGTGCCCGGCGCGCGCCAGGGTACCACCGGGCTGGGCCATCAGCGGGAAGATGTGGCCAGGGCTTACGATGTCTTCGGCCTTGGCGTCCTTGGCGGCTGCAGCCTGCACGGTACGTGCGCGGTCGGCCGCCGAGATGCCGGTGGTAACACCTTCGGCCGCTTCGATCGACACGGTGAACTTGGTGCCGAAGCCCGAGCCGTTGCGCGGCGCCATCAGCGGCAGCTTGAGCGTTTCGCATCGCTCGCGGGTCATCGGCATGCAGATCAACCCACGGGCGTGCTTGGCCATGAAGTTGATGTGCTCAGGCAGGCAGCACTCGGCCGCCATGATGATGTCGCCTTCGTTTTCACGGTCTTCGTCATCCATGAGGATGACCATTTTGCCCTGGCGGATGTCTTCGACCAGTTCTTCGATGCTGTTGAGCGCCACGCGGCACCCCCTTCTCAATCAGGATTTCAAGAAGCCGTTGGCGGCCAGGAAGCTTTCGGTAATGCCACTGCCCTTGCTCGGTTCGGCAGCCTTGTCGCCCAGCAGCAAGCGCTCCAGGTAACGGGCCAGCAAATCGACCTCAAGGTTTACCCGACGCCCAGCGCGGTAGTCGGCCATGATGGTTTCGGACAGGGTGTGCGGGACGATGGTCAGCTCGAACTCGGCGCCATTGACCTCATTGACCGTCAGGCTGGTGCCGTCGACGGTGATCGAACCCTTGTGGGCAATGTACTTGGCCAGTTCCTTGGGTGCACGCACGCGGAACTGGATGGCGCGAGCGCTATCGCTGCGCGAGATGATTTCGCCGACACCGTCGACATGGCCGCTGACCAGGTGGCCGCCCAGGCGGGTGGTCGGGGTCAGGGCCTTCTCCAGGTTGACCTTGCTGCCACTCTTGAGGTCGATGAACGCGGTGCGTTTGAGGGTCTCGACGCTGACGTCAGCCCAGAAACCATCACCTGGCAGCTCTACGGCGGTCAGGCACACGCCGTTGACGGCGATGCTGTCGCCGAGCTTGACGTCACCCAGGTCGAGCTTGCCGGTCTCGACGTAGACGCGCACGTCACCGCCCTTTGGGGTCAGGCTGCGGATGGTGCCGATGGATTCGATGATGCCGGTGAACATGGGGACTTCCTCAAAAACGGGTTGCGCAGGGCAAGCCCGGCATTATACGCCGGGCGCCGGCAGAGGGATGGCCGTGACCCGCCAGTCATCGCCCACTGCACGCATTTCGGTGATTTTCAGCCGTGGCGCTTCGCTCATCTTCGACAGTGGCCAGTCCAGCAACGGACGGGCCTGGGAGCCAAGGAAGGTGCCGGCGACGAACAGCTGGTACTCGTCGATCAGGCCCAATTGGGCAAAAGCGCCGACCAGGCCAGCGCCGGCTTCCAGCAGGATGTCGTTGACGCCACGCGCTGCAAGTGCCTGCATCAAGGCGAGCAGATCGACCTGGCCATTGCTGCCCGGCAGGCTGAGCAGCTCGTGGCCAGCCTGGCCGTACCGCGTATCGTCCCCCATGGCGGTTACCACCAGGGCAGGGCCGGCCTGGAAGAACGGCGCGTCCAGCGGCAGGCGCAGGCGGCCATCGATCAGCACGCGCAGGGGGGTGCGGCTCAGCGCCAGCGCGGTGGCGTCGGGGTCCAGGCCCAACTCGGCACCGCGCACGGTCATCCGTGCGTTGTCGGCCAGCACGCTGGCGGCGCTGGTCAGCACCACGCTGGCACTGGCACGCAAGCGCTGCACTGCAGAGCGGGCGGCAGGGCCGGTGATCCATTGGCTTTCGCCGCTGGCCATTGCGGTGCGGCCATCCAGGCTCATGGCCAGCTTGGCCCGCACGAACGGCAAGCCATGCTCCATGCGCTTCAGGAAACCGGGGTTCAGGGCACGGGCCTGGGCTTCGAGCACGCCGCTGGCGACTTCGATGCCCGCTTCGGCCAGGCGGCGCAGGCCCTGCCCGGCGACTTGCGGGTTGGGGTCCTGCATGGCTGCCACCACCCGCGCTACGCCTGCCTGTACCAGCGCTTCGGCGCACGGTGGGGTGCGGCCATGGTGGCTGCAAGGCTCGAGCGTCACGTAGGCACAGGCGCCGCGGGCACGCTCACCGGCCTGGCGCAGGGCATGTACCTCGGCATGTGGTTCACCGGCGCGCACATGCCAGCCCTCACCCACCACTTCGCCGTCACGGACGATCACACAACCCACGCGCGGGTTGGGGTGAGTGGTGTAGATGCCCTTGCGGGCAAGCTCCAGGGCACGGGCCATGTAATGGGCGTCGAGGATCGCGGTCTCGCTCGGCATGCTCACTCTTTAGCCGGCTCGCGGGCCAGGCGGTCGATTTCTTCGCGGAATTCATCGAGGTCCTGGAAGCGCCGGTACACCGAAGCGAAACGGATGTAGGCCACTTCATCGAGCTTGCGCAACTCGGCCATCACCAGCTCACCCACCACCAGCGACTTGACCTCGCGCTCACCCGTAGCGCGCAGCCGGCTCTTGATATGTGCCAGGGCCGCCTCAAGGCGTTCAACGCTGACCGGGCGCTTCTCCAGCGCCCGCTGCATGCCGGCACGCAGCTTTTCTTCGTCGAAAGGCTGGCGCGTGCCGTCCTGCTTGATCAGCCGGGGCAATACCAGCTCCGCGGTTTCGAAGGTGGTGAAACGCTCGCCGCAGGCTACGCATTCGCGACGGCGGCGCACTTGTTCGCCCTCGGCGACCAGGCGCGAGTCGATGACCTTGGTGTCGTTGGCACCGCAAAAGGGACAGTGCATGGTGGCAGGCAACAAAAAAAGGGAGGGCCATGGTAGCGCATCCCACTGGCAAGACAAGCCAAAGGGGTTAACATCCAAGGTAAATCTGCCCCTGAAGGATTACCCCATGCATTATCGAGCGCTCGTCGTGCTGGGCTGCGCCGCCCTGCTCGCCGCCTGTGGCAGCGATCGGCCGAAGACCGAGCCAGCCCCGGCACCTGCGCCCGCCAAGGTGGCGAAAAAGGCCGAACCGCTGGGCCCGCTGCCCGCCTATCAACGCGAACTGAGTGGTACCTTGCTGGAAATCCCACGCGGTGCCGACGTGGAACTGGCCTTGCTGGTCATCGACGAGCGCGACCGCCCGCAACAGCTTCTGGCCAGCAGCACCCTGACCGGGACCGGCCAGGCGCTGCCCTACCGTCTGCGCTTCAACCCAGAGGTCTTCCCGGCCGGCGCTCGGGTCGAGCTGCGTGGCCGCGCCAGCCAGTCGGGCCAACTGATCATGCACCTGCCGCCCGTGCGCATCACCCAGGCCCAGACTCAGGCCACTGGCCCGCTGCGTTTCAAGAAGGCGCCTTAGGTGGCACCGCTTGCCTTGCAACAGGCCCTCAGCGGCCTGATCGGCGAAGCGCGGCTGGTCGTCAGCGAACTGCCTGGGTGCGCGCTCAAACTCTGGTTGATCGACGATCAGAACATGGACCGCGCCTTCAGCATTGAAGAAACCCGGCGTATTCTCGAAGACCCACCGTACTGGAGCTTTTGCTGGGCCAGCGGCCTGGCCATGGCCCGCTACCTGGCCGAGCACCCTGAATGGGTCGCCGGCAAGCGCGTGCTGGACTTTGGCTCCGGCTCCGGTATCGCCGGCATTGCCGCAGCGCGCGCCGGTGCATTGGAAGTGGTGGCCTGCGATCTCGACCCGCTGGCACTCGATGCCAGCCGCGCCAATGCCGAGCTGAACGGGGTTGAGCTCAGTTACAGCAACGACTTCTTCGCCGAAGACGACCGTTTCGACCTGATTCTGGTTGCCGATGTGCTGTACGACCGCGCCAACCTGCCGCTACTCGATGCCTTCCTTGGCCGCGGTCGCCAGGCCCTGGTGGCCGACTCACGTGTACGCGACTTCAGCCACCCGCTTTACCAGCAGTTGGGCGTGCTTGAAGCACTGACCCTCCCGGACCTGGCCGAGCCGCACGAATTCCGCCGGGTCAGCCTGTACCACGCCAGCCGCGAGCCTTTATAGTGGTGCCATTCACGGATTTGCGAGAGTCGCGATGAGCCAGGAAACACCTTTTATCTTCGATGCCACCGACGCCAACTTCCAGCAACTGGTGATCGAAAACTCCTTCCACAAGCCGGTCCTCGTGGACTTCTGGGCAGAGTGGTGCGCGCCCTGCAAGGCGCTGATGCCATTGCTGGCGAAAATCGCCGAGGGTTATCAGGGCGAGCTGCTGCTGGCCAAGATCAACTGCGACGTTGAGCAGCAAGTCGTTGCCCAGTTCGGCATTCGTAGTCTGCCCACAGTAGTGCTGTTCAAGGATGGCCAGCCGGTCGACGGCTTTGCCGGCGCGCAGCCGGAGTCGGCGATCCGCGCCATGCTCGAGCCACATGTGCAGATGCCTGCCGCACCGGCCGCCTCGCCCTTGGAGCAAGCCAAAGGCTTGTTCGCCGAGAGCCGTTTCGCCGAGGCCGAAGCATTGCTGCAGGCCCTGCTGGGGGAAGACAACAGCAATGCCGAGGCGCTGATCCTGTATGCCCGCTGCCTGGCCGAGCGCGGTGAGCTGGGCGAAGCGCAGATCGTGCTGGACGCGGTCAAGACCGATGAGCACAAGGCCGCCCTGGCCGGTGCCAAAGCGCAGCTGACCTTCCTGCGCCAGGCCGCCAGCCTGCCGGAAGTCGCCGACCTGAAAAGCCGCCTGGCGCAGAACCCGCAGGATGATGAAGCGGCTTACCAGCTGTGCATCCAGCAACTGGCGCGCCAGCAGTATGAAGCGGCGCTGGATGGGCTGCTGAAGCTGTTCCAGCGTAACCGCGCCTATGAAAACGGCTTGCCGCAGAAGGCGATGCTGCAAGTGTTCGACCTGCTCGGTGGCGACCATCCGCTGGTGGCTGTGTACCGCCGCAGGCTGTCTTCGGCCATGTTCTGATTAGCGCAGTAGGCGAGGGCCATGCCCTCGCTTGCTGGGCAAAAAAACGCCTACAGCTTTACCCGACCCAGTGATACACCGGCGCATCAGCGCCACTTTCCACCTTCACCTCACTGCTGTGTCGCAACCGCACCAGCAGCCGCTTGCCCGCCGCCGTACTACCCGCCAGCCCTTCCAACCGGTCCAGCAACTCTGGCCCGTTCATCTGCCCCGCCTGACGCAGCACCTCCCGCGCAGCCGTCCACTGCCCGTCATCCTGGCGCGACGCCGCCGCCATGGCCGGCGATGCCGCTTCGGCGACCACAGGCACTGCAAGCTGCCGGCCCAACTGCGCCCACTCCGCGGGCTCCAGCTCGATGGTCAGGTCCACCGGCCAGTCACCAATCTGTCCACGAATTCTCACGATGCATTCCTTCAAGCGCGTTCAATACCCTCATGCTACAACAACATGAAACCTGCACCACGCAGGCTGGCGGCACAGAGAAAAGTTGTTATAACATTACCAAATCATTCCCAGTCTGCTTCTGGAGTCGTCCATGCGTCGCCTGCTGCTCGCCCTGCCCTTCGCCCTGCTGCCCCTGGCCGTGGCTAATGCCCACGAAGACCATGACCATGACCATGACCATGATCACGCCCACGGCACACTCGGGGCGCATGAGCACGGTGTGGCCAAGCTCAATGTGGTGCTCGACGGCAACACCCTTGAGCTGGAGCTGGAGAGCCCGGCAATGAACCTGGTTGGCTTTGAACACAGCGCCAGCAGTGATGCCGACAAAGCCAAGGTTGCCGCCGTGCGCCAGCAGCTCGAGCAACCTCTGAAGCTGTTTGGCCTGGCAGCGGCTGCTGGCTGCAAGGAAGATGCTCAGGAGTTGGAGAGCCCACTGTTCGGTGATGCGGCAAAAGATGACGACGGTGATGAACATGAGCATGGCCACCAGCACAGCGACATCAGTGCCCACTATCAGCTCAAATGCTCCGCCCCGGACAAGCTCTCTCAGCTCGACCTCACGCCGCTGTTCAAGACCTTCCCCGCCACGCAGAAAATCAATGTGCAGTTGATCGGCCCGAGCGGTCAGAAAGGCCTGGACATCTCGCCTGCCAAGGCCGTGGTTGCGTTCTGAATGAGCCTGCCGTTGATCGCGCTGCAAGACCTGTTGTTCGCCTGGCCAGGGCAGCCGCCATTGCTGGATATCCCCGCGTTTCGCCTGGAAGCAGGCGAGGCCCTGTTCCTCAAAGGCCCCAGCGGCAGTGGCAAGACCACCTTGCTGGGCCTGCTGGGCGGGGTGAACGTGCCAGCTCAGGGCCATATCCAGTTGCTCGGCCAGGATCTCGGCAGCCTTGGCCAAGGCGCCCGCGACCGCTTTCGGGTCGATCACACCGGTTATATCTTCCAGCAGTTCAACCTGCTGCCGTTCCTCTCGGTACGAGAAAACGTCGAACTGCCTTGCCGCTTTTCGCACAGCCGGGCCGACCGCGCCCGCCAACGCCACGGCAGTGTCGACCAAGCTGCCAGCGAGCTGCTTGCCCATCTGGGCCTGAACGACCCGGCACTGCTTGCCCGCCGCGCCGACAGCCTGTCGATCGGCCAACAACAAAGGGTGGCCGCTGCCCGAGCATTAATCGGCCAACCCGAGCTGGTCATTGCCGACGAACCGACCTCGGCACTGGATGCCGACACCCGGGAAGCGTTCATCCGCCTGCTGTTCGATGAATGTCGCGCCGCCGGCTCCAGCCTGTTGTTCGTCAGCCATGACCAGAGCCTGGCACCGCTGTTCGACCGTCATCTGTCACTGGCCGAACTCAACCGCGCAGCCAAGCCCCGGGAGGCCTGATGTACCTGCTTCGCCTTGCCCTGGCCAGCCTGGCCAATCGTCGTTTCACGGCGTTTCTCACCGCCTTCGCCATCGCCCTGTCGGTGTGCCTGTTGCTGGCCGTGGAACGTGTGCGCACCGAAGCACGCGCCAGTTTCGCCAGCACCATCAGCGGCACCGACCTGATCGTCGGCGCCCGCTCGGGGTCGGTAAACCTGCTGCTGTATTCGGTATTCCGTATCGGCAACGCCACCAACAATATCCGTTGGGACAGCTACCAGCATTACGCTCAGGACCCACGGGTGAAGTGGGCGATTCCCATCTCGCTCGGCGACTCGCACCGCGGGTATCGAGTGATGGGCACCACCGCTGAGTACTTCAGCCATTACCAGTACGGTCGCCGGCAGCATCTGGAGCTGAGTCAGGGCCGTGAGTTCGCCGGCGACCCGTTCGAGGTGGTGTTGGGCGCCGAGGTGGCCGAGGCGCTGCACTACAGGCTTGGCGACAAGCTGGTGCTTGCCCATGGTGTGGCGGCAATAAGCCTGGTCAAGCACGACGACAAGCCGTTCACCGTGGTCGGCGTGCTCAAACGCACCGGCACACCGGTCGACCGCACGTTGCACATCAGCCTGGCGGGGATGGAGGCGATCCATGTCGACTGGCATAACGGCGTGCCTGCACGTGGTGCCGGGCGCATCAGTGCCGAACAGGCTCGCGCCATGGACCTGCAGCCCGCCGCGATCACCGCATTCATGCTGGGCCTGAACAGCAAGATCGCCACCTTCAGCCTGCAGCGCGAGATCAATGAATACCGCAGCGAGCCGCTGCTGGCGATCTTGCCCGGGGTAGCGCTGCAGGAGTTGTGGAGCCTGATGGGCACGGCCGAACAGGCGTTGTTCGTGGTCTCGCTGTTTGTCGTACTGACCGGTTTGATCGGCATGCTCACGGCCATTCTCACCAGCCTCAACGAACGTCGCCGGGAGATGGCGATTCTGCGCTCGGTGGGGGCCCGGCCTTGGCACATTGCCGGGTTACTGGTTCTCGAAGCGCTGGCACTGGCAAGTGCCGGTATCGTTGCCGGGCTTGGCCTGCTGTATGGCGGCATCGCCCTCGCCCAAGGCTACGTTCAGGCCAATTACGGCCTGTACCTGCCGCTGGCCTGGCCCAGCACGCACGAGTGGACGCTGCTTGCTATCATCCTCGGCGCAGCGCTGCTGATGGGCAGCGTGCCGGCCTGGCGCGCCTATCGGCAGTCGCTGGCCGATGGTCTGTCGATTCACCTCTGAGAAAACGCCATGCTTCGCGCGCTGTTTTTATCCCTAATGATGCTCGCCGCCCCCACCTGGGCGGCCGAACCCCGCGAACTCGACTGGCCTGCACTGATCCCGGAGGGCGCGCCGATCATCCCGCCGCAACTCGCCCCACTGCACGACATGTCGCAACTGAGCAGTGCCCTGTCCGCTGAATCAGCCCCAGCGGCGCGCCAGCAAGCGCCCGACGCGCCGGTGGTCAAGGGCCTGGACGGCCAGCAAATCAAACTTCCCGGCTATATCGTGCCCCTGGAAGTCAGTGAAGAAGGTCGCACTACCGAGTTCCTGTTAGTGCCCTACTACGGCGCCTGCATCCATGTACCGCCACCGCCCTCCAACCAGATCGTGCATATTTTCAGCGAAATGGGCGTACGCGTCGAAGACCTGTACCAGCCCTACTGGATTGAAGGAAAGCTGCACGTCAGAGCCTCCAGCAGCGAGCTGGCCGACGCCGGTTACCAGATGGAAGCCGAAAAAATATATGTTTATGAGCTGAAGTGAGAACTGTTTCGAATTCGTGAACGCAGTTCTTTGAGCTGGGTCAAACATTCGGTTTAGACGGCTCCGTACCATTGGACAACTTGATTACTCACGTCCTTTCGGAGCTTCCATGAACAAGTCCTTGCTCGGCGCCTCACTTGTGGCCCTTGCGCTCGCCGCCCCTGCCGCACACGCTTACCAGGCGGGAGACATGATCCTGCGCGCAGGCGCCATCACCACCGCCCCGAACGAAAGCAGCGGCGACCTGAAGTTCGACGGCAACAAGGTGTCGGGCACCAAGGCGACCTTGGACAGCGACACCCAACTGGGCCTGACTTTCGCCTACATGCTCACCGACCACGTCGGCCTTGAACTGCTGGCGGCCACGCCGTTCCAGCACACCGTGGGCGTGAAGGGCCTGGGTGGCGGCCTGGACGGCAAGCTGGCCGACATCAAGCAACTGCCACCGACCCTGTCGCTGCAGTACTACCCGATGGCACCGAACTCGCGCTTCCAGCCGTACGCGGGTATCGGCATCAACTACACCCTGTTCTTCGACGAAGACCTGAGCAGCGCGCGCAAGCAACAAGGCTTCAGCAACCTCAAGCTGCAGGACTCGGTCGGTATCGCAGGTCAGTTGGGCATGGACTATATGCTCACTGACAACCTGCTGGTCAACGCCTCGGTCTGGTACGTGGATATCGACACCAAGGCCACCGTCGACGGTCCGAGCGCGCTGGGCTACAGCAAGACCAAGGTCAACGTGGAAGTCGACCCGTGGGTCTACATGGTCGGCCTTGGCTACAAGTTCTGACCACTGCGATGCAGGGCGGCCGAGGCCGCCCTTTCTGTTTGCAGCCACAGCCAGTAACCGAGCGCCAGTGCGCTGAACGACATCCCCAGCGCGCACACTGCGCCCCAGCCCCAGCGGGCATACGCCCAGCTCGCCAGCACCGCGCCAAGCCCACTGCCAATGGCATAACTACACATGTAGGCGCCGATCAACCGGCTGGCCAGTTCGCCCCGCCCGGCCAACAACAGGCTCTGGTTGGTGACGTGCACCGCCTGCACGGCGAAGTCCAGCATCAGCACACCCAGCGTGAAAGCCATCAACGATTGCCCGACGAAGGCTGTCGGCAGCCATGACAGCGTCAACAGTGCCAGCGCCAGGCCGGTGGTGCGTTCTGCCAACCCCTGATCGGCCAAACGCCCTGCACGCGACGCGGCCAACGTACCGGCAATACCTGCCAGGCCGAACAGGCCGATTTCGCTGTGGCTCAACGCCAAGGGTGCGGCCCCCAGGGGCAAGACCATGCTGCTCCATAGCACGCTGAAGGCGGCAAAGATCAACAGGCCGAACAGGCCACGCCGGCGCAGCAAGCGGTCCTGGCGGTACAGGCTGAACAGCGAGCCGATCAGTGCCAGGTAACCTGATCGATGTTGCGGGCGGCGCCCTGCTGGCAAGCAATGGCAGAGCACAAGGGTCATCAGCAACAGCAACCCCGCCGCCACGAAGTAGACGCTGCGCCAACCCGCCACATCGGCAAGCGCACCGGACACCAGGCGCGCCAGCAGAATGCCCAGCACCACACCGCTGGTGACCGTACCCACGGCCTGCCCCTGACGGGCGGGCGAGGCAAGGATCGCGGCATGCGCCACCATCACCTGCACCATCACCGCCATCAGCCCGACCAGGGCCAAAGCGGCAAGCATTACCGCCCAGCTGTGCGCCAGGCCCACGGCGGCCAGCGCCAGCGCCGCAACCAGCAGCTGGCCCAGTACCAGGCGCTTGCGGTCGAACAAGTCACCGAGCGGCACGATCAGGATCAGCCCCAGCGCGTATCCCGCCTGGGTGGCACCGACAACCCAGCCTATGCGCGCCTGAGGCACGCCCAGGTCCGCCGCGATCGACTCGAGCAAAGGTTGGGCGAAATAGACTGTGGCCACGGCCATGGCGCAGGTGGCGGCGAGCAGCAGGGTTATCCCGCGCGTCAGCAAATCGTTCATCGGTTCAGCTCCAGTGAAACTGGTTTCAAATTGAAACCACATACTGGCTATTTAGCAAATGTGGTTTTAATCTGCAACCAGATGATCACCGAAGGTTGCACCCGATGCTCGATGACGTGAACGCTCAATGCCCTGTAGCGCGGGCCCTGGAGGTATTGGGCGACCGCTGGGCGCTGATGATCCTGCGCGATGCCTTCGATGGCCTGCGCCGCTTCAGTGAATTTCAGAAGAACCTTGGGCTTGCGAAGAACATCCTCGCATCGCGGCTTAAGCTTCTGTTGGAAAGCGGCATGCTGCAGCTGCAGCCGGCGTCGGATGGCAGTGCCTACAAGGAATATGTGCTCACCGACAAAGGTCGGTCGGTGTTTCCGATCGTGGTGGGGCTGCGGCAGTGGGGGGAGAGGTTTTTGTTCGAGGCGGGGGAAGCACGGTCGCAGCTGCTGGATAGCGCCAGCGGCAAGCCGATCGAGACGCTGCTGGTACGGGCGCAGGATGGCCGGGTTGTGGGGCCGGAGGACTGCCGGAGACGGGTGATCAACCACGGCTGAGCGGTGCCCTCTTCGCGGGCAAGCCCGCTCCTACAGAGGCCTTGATTTCACGCCTTGCCGAGCAAGTGCGCCAGCCCTTCGACCATCGAAGTCGGCTGCGGAAAATCGAATCGTGCCAGCAAACGCTGGTTATCCGCCCGCGAGTGGCGAATGTCACCCGAACGAGCCTCGCCATAGCTGACAGGCGGCAAGCTGCCGACCACGGTTTCCAGCGCCTTGAGCAACTGGTTCAGCGAAGTCGCTTGGTTCAGGCCGATATTCACCGCGCCCTCTTCCACCTGCGGCTGCTCGAGCGCCTGCACCATCACCTGCACCAGGTCGCCCACATACAGGAAATCCCGAGTTTGCTCGCCGTCGCCGAACACCGTGATCGGCAACCCTTGGGTGGCCCGCTCACTGAAAATGCTGATCACCCCGGAGTACGGGGACGAAGGGTCCTGGCGCGGCCCGAAGATGTTGAAGAAGCGGAACACCACCGGCTCCAGCCCATGCTGGCGGCGGTAGAAGTCCAGGTACTGCTCGCTGGCCAGCTTGTCCACCGCATAGGGGGTCAGCGGTGCCTTGGGCGTATCCTCGGCAATCGACTGGCCTTCGCCGTTATTGCCGTACACCGCCGCGCTGGAGGCGAACACCACCCGGCGCACGCCCTGCAGGCGCATGGCCTCACAAACATTGAGGGTGCCGATGAAATTGCTCTGGTGGGTCTTGACCGGGTCTTCGACCGACGCCTGCACCGAAGCCACCGCGGCCAGGTGGACCACAGCGCTGCAACCTGCCGCGGCGCGCTGCACCAATGCGGCATCGGCAACATCACCCTCGACCAGCTCAAGGCGCGGGTTGCCCAGTTGCAGGTTGTCGCGCTTGCCAGTGGAAAGGTCGTCCAGCACACGCACCGCGTAGCCTTTAGCCAGCAACGCATCGCACAGGTGGGAGCCAATGAAGCCGGCGCCGCCGGTGATCAGGATGGGGGCGTCAGCCATGGCGGTAGAAACGGTCCAGTAGAGGCGGCAGGCCGGCGCGCCAGGCACGCGGCTTGATGCCGAAGGTATGAAGGATTTTCTTGCAGGCCAGCACCGCGTTCTGCGGCTCTTCACTGGCATCCGGGCGGGCGGCATGCGCCTGCGCGGTCGGCGCCTGCACGGCCAGCTGGCGATGCTGCCCGGCCTCGGCCAGGATCGCCTGGCCCAGCGCCAGCGGCGTCGTCGCCTCGTTACCGGCGTAGTGGTAAGTGCCCCACAGCGGCGCGGTGCAATCGAGTTGTTTGAGCACTGACAGGATCACCCGCGCGGCATCGTCGACCGGCGTCGGGTTGCCGCGGCGGTCATCGGCCAGCAGCAGCTCCTGCGGTTGCTCGGCGCGGGTCAGGAAGCGACCCAAGGCACCATCGATGCTCTCGTCCAGCAGCCAGCCGAAGCGCAGCAGCACATGCTGCGGGCACGCCGCACGCACGCTCTGTTCGATGCGCCACAAGGCCTGGCCACGCAGGCCCAACGGCACCGGCTCATCTTTTTCGCTATAGGCCGTGGCACGCGAACCATCGAACACCCGGTAGCTGGAAGGCTGCACCAAGGTGATCTGGTGATGCTGGCACAGCTCCGCCAAGCGCTCCACCGACCGCTCCTGCTGAGCCAGGCGCGGCTCGCTGACCGACTCGGCCTGGAACCAGTCGAAATAGTAAGCCAGGTTGACCAGCGCATCAGGGCGATGATCGTCAAGCAGCTGGGTCAGGCTTGCCGGCGTCCAGCCGTCTTCCGGCGGGCGCGGCGCCAGAAATGCGATGTCCTCCTCGGCCCCGAGACGAATCAGCGCTTGCCCAAGGGCATTGCCACCACCCAACAGCATCAGGCGCATACGCATAGAGTCAGCAGATCCGAACAGGTTGATGAGGGAAAGGGGCCATTTTGCGGTTTCCAGACGGGGAAGTCCAACCCTGAGGCTGACAGCACTACCGGGGTAAACGCTAGGGCCAGACCCGCGATCCTCACTCTCGCATTCATTGAACTACAAGCCTGCTGAGCCTGCCCGTGACATCGGACGCCAAGAGGCAATGCCCGTACAGACGCGCAATCTATTCGATTTCGAACAAGCCGTTACTGAGCGGCCCCACACTCAACCGCTCACGCACATCGTCATCGATTCGCGGATCGTCCGGCTGATACAGCTTCACCTGCCGGTAGGCGTTGATGCGGTTGATCTCCTCACCCAGGTACTCCCACACCACCCGTGTGCAGGCCGGGTTGCGCCGGTCGCCGCTGGAAACGCCGGTCTTCAGGCCATTCAAGCGGGTGATGCGGCTCTTGAAGCTGGGGATGAGGATGGTCTGGCTCATCTCGTTCAGGGTCAACGACTCGTAGTCGATGAGAAACATCCGGTCCTGCAGCTGGAACGCCGCGCCCAGGTAGCGGCAACGCACCTCGGCATGCAGGTCGGTGGCGGTGGAGCGCTCCTGACGCTCCTGGCGTTCGAACAGGAAGCGGCCGCGCTCCTCGCGCAGGTGCACCAGTGACACCAGGATCGTGCCGGGTACCGACATGCAGTTGGAGTACTCGAAGTAATAGCCGCAGTAGCGCGACAGGTTGCCGGCGTGCTCGTGCAGCGGGCGGAACAGCTCGCTGATCGGGTCGCTGGGCTGGTCGGCCACGGCCGATACCCGGGCGCCGATGAGGCGGGCGAACTGCTCGGGTGGCAAGTTCAGTTCGTAATCCTCGACACCGAAGAAATCACCGATGCGCTTGAGGTTGAACGCTGTCGGACGGCTCTGCCCGCTCAGGTACTTGTTGAACTGCGCACGGTTGATCGACAGCTGGCGGCAAACTTCGGAGATAGAGCGGTAGTGGCTGCAGGCCAATTTGAGGTTGGTAGCGAAATGATCGCTCATGTTTTGAATCCAGGGTGACGCGAATGGCGCAAGTGTAGCATCAAGTCGCGCCAATTCAGAGCAACCCGCGAAATTGTAACCACTCTTCTCATGGCCAACCATGCGCCCCAACGATAGCGGTGCGCCTGCCGTCCGCTGGTCTTTTCACGCGAAGAATAAGAATCGAGGTCATTTCCCAATGCTCGAAGCACTCAACGATTTCCTTTCAGGGAAGCTTCTCATCGTGCTGATCGTCGGTCTCGGCGGTTACTTCACCATCCGCTCGCGGTTCGTACAGTTCCGCCATTTCGCCCACATGTTCAGCGTGTTCAAAGAATCGCTGCGTGGTCAGGCAGGCCAGCTTAGCTCCTTCCAGGCCCTGATGCTGAGCCTCGCCGGCCGCGTTGGTGCCGGTAACATCGCCGGTGTCGGCATCGCCGTGACCTTGGGTGGCCCGGGGGCCGTGTTCTGGATGTGGGTCACCGCACTGGTGGGCATGGCCAGCAGCTTCTTCGAATGTACCTTGGCCCAGGTGTACAAGCGCGCCGATGGCGACGGCCTGTACCGTGGTGGCCCGGCCTACTACATCCTGCACGGCCTGAAGCTCAGGAGCATGGCCATCGTGTTCTCGATCCTGCTGCTGGTCACCTATGGCTTCGCCTTCATGGGCCTGCAGTCGTACACCGTGACTCATTCGCTGCAGAACGCCTTCGGCTTCGACCCAAGCCACACCGGTATCGCCCTGGCGGTGCTGCTGGCCATCGTGTTCCTGGGTGGCATCAAGCGTATCGCCGCAGTTTCCGACCTGCTGGTACCGGTCAAGACCCTGGCCTACATCGGCGTGACCCTGTACGTGATCGGCACCCAGATCGAACACGTACCGGCAATGCTGGAAACCATCTTCAAGAGCGCCTTCGGCCTGGACCCTGCATTCGCCGGCCTGCTCGGCAGCGCCATCGTCATGGGCGTGAAACGCGGCGTGTTCGCCAACGAAGCAGGCTTGGGCAGTGCGCCCAACGTCGCTGCCGTGGCTGCCGTGAAGCACCCGGGTGCGCAAGGCGTGGTCCAGGCATTCAGTGTGTTCCTCGACACCTTCCTGATTTGCACCTGCACCGCACTGCTGATCCTGCTGTCTGGGTTCTATACCCCGGGCTTTGAAGGTGACGGTATCGTCCTGACGCAAAACTCGCTGGCTGCCGTGGTCGGTGACTGGGGCCGGCTGTTCGTCAGCGTCGCGCTGTCGCTGTTCGTCTTCACCTGCATCCTCTACAACTACTACCTGGGCGAGAACAGCCTGCAGTTCCTCAGCCGCAACCGCTTGGTACTGCTGGTGTTCCGCGGCCTGGTACTGGCGCTGGTGGTATGGGGTTCGGTGCAGGACCTGTCGACCGTGTTCGCATTCGCCGACATCACCATGACCTGCCTGGCCTTCGTCAACCTGGTCGCCCTGGCCTTGCTGTTCAAGGTCGGCCTGCGCGTGATGCGCGATTACGACGACCAGCGCAAAGCCGGCATCAAGCAGCCCGTTTTCGACTCGAGCAAGTTCGCCGATCTGGACCTGGATCGCAACGCCTGGCCAGCCAATCCGCAGGCCGAAACAGCCGTTGACAAAGCCGTCGGCGAAGTTCAACCGCAGCGCTGATATCCTCGCCTGCCCAGCCGCCCCGTTCGCGGGCGGCTGCCTACTCTCCGGTCACCGCTACGGATGCTTTCCATGCGTGCAGTCACGAATCTTCTCGTCCTCTACACCGGCGGCACCATCGGCATGCTCGAAACCGCCGAAGGCCTGGCGCCGGCCGGTGGTTTCGATGCGCGGATGCGCGAACACTTCGCCCAACTGAGCGATGCACCTCAGGTGCAGTGGACGCTCCAGGAAATGAACCCGCTGCTCGACAGTGCCAACATGCAGCAGCACAACTGGCTGGCAATGCGCGATGCCATCGTCCGTGCAGTGGACAATGACGGCCATGATGGCGTGCTGGTGCTGCATGGCACCGACACCCTCGCCCACAGCGCTGCGGCGTTGTCGTTCCTGCTGCTGGGCCTGCCAGTACCGGTGCTGCTGACCGGGTCAATGTTGCCGGCCGGTGCACCGGGCAGTGATGCCTGGGACAACTTGTGCGGTGCCCTGCGCCAGTTCGAGCAAGGCCTTGAGGCTGGCGTGCAGCTGTACTTCCATGGCCAGCTGTTACAGGGCTGCCGCGCCTCGAAGCTTCGCAGCGAAGCGTTCGACGCCTTCGCCGCGTTGCCGCGTCATCGTGAAGGCGAGCGGGCGAAAGACATACCTGCCACTTTGGGTTATCGCCAGCAGCGCCAACCGGTGAACCTTGCCGTGATGCCGGTATTCCCCGGTTTGCAGGCCGAACACCTGCGTGCGGTGCTCGACACCGGGGTGCAAGGGCTACTGCTGGAATGTTACGGCAGCGGCACCGGGCCGTCGGATGACCAAGCCTTGCTCGACGTGCTGCGCTCGGCGCGCCAGCGTGGGGTGATGCTGGTTGCCATCAGCCAGTGCCCCGAGGGTTCGGTGGTGTTCGATACCTATGCGGCGGGCAACCGCCTGCGCGGTGCCGGGCTGGTCAGTGGCGGTGGCATGACCCGTGAGGCGGCGCTGGGCAAGATGTTTGCGCTGCTGGGCGCGGGGCTGGATGCAGATGCTGCAGAGCAGTGGTTTGCGCTGGACCTGTGCGGCGAGCGCGCTTGAACAGGAAATTGGCGGAAGGCAGCGGGAGTCGAACCTGCCCGGGAACGGCTGCCGTCCCCAACCGGGTTTGAAGCCCGGCCGCGCCACCGGGCGCGATTGCCTTCCTTGAACTCAGTGCCTGGCCTGCTGCTGGGCCAGGGCGCTGTCGGCGCGGATGTGACGCTGATCGGCAACCCTGCGGGTCAGGCCGATACGGTCGAAGTATTCCAGAATCTGCACACTGCGCTTGCGACCGATGCCCAACATATCGCGAAATGCGGCCACCTGCACTATCGGTGTTTCATTCGCTTGCCCAAGCAGCAGCTCTGCCATGCGCTGTAGCGTCGCCTCAGGGTAGAACAGGTCACGTACCACCTGATGCACTACGCCAAGCCTGGCCAACTTTCGCAACAACAGGCGCACATCCGCCTCGGCACATTTCTCTTCGCTGGCCAGCGTCCGCACCCAAGGCGGATCGAACCGCCCTTCCAGCAACCTCGGCTGCAGCCGCGACCATAGCGCACTGTCGGCCTCGCTCAACTGCACCTTGTGACCAGGCAGATGCAACCACGGCCCGCTGCTGGCAATAGTGCCTTCGCCGAGCATCTCCTCGAGCAGGCTGACGAATGCGGGACGCTCGACTGGCAAGGCGGCGAAGCGCCGCAGGCGGTCACGGTCCGGGCCCAGCTGGTCGGGTTCCTGCTCGTGGAACAACGCCAGTTGTTCGCGCACCTGGTGTTTGAGCGCCTGCCACTGGGCTTTAGCGAATAACAACTGGCCTTGCCTGGTTGCGACCACCAGCACGTCAGCTGGTAATTGCCAGCCCTCACGCAAGCGGTTGAACTG
Source organism: Pseudomonas putida (assembly GCF_016406145.1). Lineage (NCBI taxonomy): Bacteria > Pseudomonadati > Pseudomonadota > Gammaproteobacteria > Pseudomonadales > Pseudomonadaceae > Pseudomonas > Pseudomonas putida. Next base: position 609,932 of record NZ_CP066306.1, on the reverse strand, counting down.
GCGTTCAAGCCGCTGTGGGTCGAGCCCACCTGGCGCGGTGTCGAGCAACGCCATCAAGGCTTGCTCCAGGCCCTTGGCATCACGCAGCACCTTCAACTGGCACAAGCGCGCCTCGCTGCGACGCTGCCGGCTCGGTGCGAACGGGTCCAGCACCGTACCGCCGCCAAGGGTGCGTTGGGCACGCTGGTCACGCAGCACCAGGCGGTCGCCATGCACGGCTTGCAGCGGCGCATTGAGCAACAATTGGGCGAACATGCGCTGACCAGCAGGCAGCCGCTCGCCTTCGAGCAGGGCGACCCGTGCGGTGACGTCCTGAGTCCCCAGATGTACGTGCACGGCGCTGAAATGTTCGAAAGGGCGGGACTCGCCGGCGAGCAGCTGCAGTTCGATATCGACCCGTGTGCTGGGCGCGTGCAGCCATTGCGATACCAGCCAATCGCCACGGCGCACCTGCTCAACCGCGAGGCGCTCGGCTGCAATGTTCAGCGCCACACGCTGTCCCGCTTCAGCCACCAGCGCCGCCTGGTTTTGCGCATGCAGACCGCGTACCCGCACTGCTTTACCGGCCTTGCCGAGCAATAACGTATCACCCGCGCTGACACGCCCGGCCAGCGCCGTACCCGTGACCACCAGGCCAGCCCCGGTGACCGCGAAGGCGCGGTCGATAGCCAACCGAAAGCCGCCACGCACGCTGCGCTGCTTCAAGCCCTCGCCCGCCGCGAGCAAAGCATGACGCAGCGCCTCGACCCCCTCGCCGGTAACACTCGACAGCGGGAACTGCGCTGCCCCGGCATAAGGCCCGGGCGCCAGCAACTGTGCAATCTGCACCTGCACTTCGGCCACGCGCACCGGCGCGACCCGGTCGCACTTGCTTATTGCTACCAGTGCCAGGGGAATGCCCAACAACTCAATGATCGCCAGGTGCTCACGGGTCTGCGGCATGACGCCGTCATCAGCAGCCACCACCAGCAACACCAGATCGATACCATGGGCGCCAGCAAGCATGTTGTGGATGAAACGCTCGTGGCCGGGCACATCGATGAAGCCCGTCAATGGCGCGCCTTCAGCCAGGGCGGCATAGCGATAGCCCAGATCGATGGTCATGCCGCGCTCGCGTTCTTCCTGGCGATGGTCGCCGGCCTGCCCGGTCAGGGCCTGGAGCAATGCGGTCTTGCCGTGGTCGATGTGGCCAGCGGTACCAATGATCACTGCACTGGCCCCAATTGCAGGGCCGGTAACTGCGCCAACCACTGAGCTTCGTCGTCCAGCTGACGCAGGTCGAGCCACAGCGCGTCATCGTCGATACGGCCGAGCACGGGCACCGCAAGATCGCGCAAGGCGCGTTCCAGCACATGCAGGCTGCGCCCGCGCAGTTTCTTCGACACCTGTGGGCGCAGGCACAGCGCGGCGCTGGGCAGGCGTGCAACCGGCTGGCTGCCGCTGCCGATCATGCCGAGCGCCGGCTCGACGCTGACGGCCCATTGCCCCCCGAGACGGGCCTTGAGCTCGGGTGCCAGGCGCTCGGCCTGGGCGTGGATTTCAGCCTGGCTGCGGGTCAACAGGCGCAGGCTGGGCAAGCGCTCGACCAGCTTGTCCGGGTTGCGGTACAGCGCCAGCACGGCTTCGAGGGCAGCGAGGGTGATTTTGTCGACGCGCAGTGCACGTTTCAGCGGGTTCTTCTTGATCCTCGCGATCAAATCCTTGCGACCAACGATGATCCCGGCCTGGGGGCCGCCAAGCAGCTTGTCACCGCTGAAGGTCACGATATCCGCGCCATCGGCCAGGGCCTGGCGCACGGTCGGTTCGGCGGGCAGGCCCCAGCGGGTCAGGTCGAGCAGGCTGCCGCTGCCCAGGTCTTCCAGCAGCGGCAGATCATGCTGATGGGCGATTCGCGCGAGCTCCGCGGTAGGCACCTGGGTGGTGAAACCCTGGATGCTGTAGTTGCTGCAATGCACCCGCATCAACAAGCCGGTACGCGGGCCGATGGCAGCTTCGTAGTCGCGGGCATGGGTGCGGTTGGTGGTGCCGATCTCGTGCAGGCGTACACCGGCACGGGCCATGATGTCGGGAATGCGAAAGGCGCCGCCGATCTCGATCAGCTCACCGCGGGAAATGATGCCCTCCTTGCGCGCGCCCAGGCTGTTGAGCGCAAGCAGCACGGCGGCCGCGTTGTTGTTGACCACGGTGACCGCTTCGGCGCCGGTCAGCTCGCGGATCAGCCCTTCGATGAGATCATCTCGATCGCCACGCTTGCCGGTGGCAAGGTCAAACTCCAGGTTAAGCGGATAGCGGGCGGCGGTCTGCATGGCTTCAACGGCTTCCTCAGGCAACAGGGCACGACCGAGGTTGGTGTGCAGTACCGTGCCGGTAAGGTTGAAGACGCGTCGTACCTGGCTGCGCTGCTGGAGGGCCAGGCGCTCGCCGCTGCGGCCCAGGAGGATTTCAGCGCCCAGTTCGGCAGCGTCGAGCTGGCCGTTGCGAACAGGTTCGCGCAGGTCGTCGAGCAGTTGGCGCAGGGTGGCGAGCACTGCGTCGCGGCCATGACGCTCGATCAGCGGGAGGCAGGCCGGGTGACGTAGCAGGGTGTCGATGGAAGGGAGCCGTGGCGTATTGCTAGCGAGGCTTGAAGACATCAGGTACTACCTTATCCATTGTCTGTTCGGGCCTCATCGCCGGCAAGCCAGCTCCTACAGAACTGCATCGCTCTCGGGAGCAGTGAAATAGCTGTGGGAGCCGACTTGCCGGCGATGAGGGCAAATCAATTGTGCAGTGTAGACACTCACCCACCACCCGGCGCCAGCATCAGGTTGGGTGCCAGCCGATGAAAGCCCTCCTCGTCCAACCGGATATCCAGCGCCAGGCTGGCCAGGTCATCGGCCAACGGCTCGGCAGCAGCGTCGTTCTCAAGGTAATTCTGTTTCAGGTAGGTATTGCACCCCGGGCAGCACTCTGCCCGCAGCGGCGCCTTGCCCGGCGCATGGCGGTCATCCTCCAGACTGGTGTAGCGCAAGCCCTTGCTCGATTCGCAATACACGCACTTGACCCGCACCACATGCCATTCGCACGCACACAAGGAGCACGCCAGGTAACGCAGGCCGTTGTGCTTGCCGCGGTTACGCACCACTGCGGCCATGGCCGGCGAACCACAGGCCGGGCACTGGGCCTGACTGCCCGACGGCTTGAGTTCATGTGATGGCAGTGCCAGCAACCAGCTGGACCAGGCCGCCTGCAGCGCGGCCCCCAGAAACGGCACCAGTGCTACAGGCACAGCGTCGTACTGCCCCGCCAGCAATGCGCTCCCCCAGCCTTTGCGCTGGCTGTCATCACTGCCGCGCAGTGCCTGCAATGCTGCCGCCAAAGGGCCACTGGCCTCGCCGTCGAAATGATCGATCAGTGCCTGCAACCACGCCAGCCACGGCCCCTCGCGTACCAGGCCGTCGGCCGCGAGGGGTGGCAAGCCATGACTTATGCACAGGCGCTGTCGGTCATCGGCGACTGGCAAACCACCAGGCGGGTTATCCACAAGCTGCTGCTGAATGCGACACAGCCGAGCGATCAGACGCAGGTAGTCGCCAAGGGCATGCCCTGCAGCGAGCTGTTCGAGGCGCAGGGCGCGCAGTTCGAACAGGTTGGCGGGCGGCAGGTGCAGAAACGGCGGCATCACCGCCGACGCTTCGATCTGCCCCGGTTCGAGTATCGTGCTCAAGCGTTCATCCTTCTTTACGTCCATGGTCACTCGGCGTCTTGTCGCCGGTCACCTCGCGGTACCACAACTGATGGTGTTTGCGTGCCCAGGCGCGGCTGACCCAGCCATGCAGCATGGCGCCGATCGAACCCTTGATCCAGATACCGGCGTAGATGTGCACGATGATGCTGAGAATCAGCACGAAGCCCGCCAGCGCATGGGCCAACGACGCCAGGCGAATCGAACCTATGTCGAAGAAATGGCTGAAATACGCACGCCAGATCACCAGGCCGCTGAGCAGCAACACCAGCATGCACACCAACAACGTCCAGAACAGCAGCTTCTGCCCAGCGTTGTACTTGCCGATCGGCGGCACGCCCTCCTCCTTGTTGAGCATTACCCGGTCAATGCGGCGCAGCCACAGGCGGTCGTTGGCAGTGATGAAGTTGGCGCGCCAGAAACGCACCACCAGGAACAGAAAGAACACGAACATGGCCACCCCGATGAAGGGGTGCAGGATGCGTGTCCACGGCCCGCCGCCGAACAGATGGCTGAGCCAGAACAGCGCCGGATGGAACAGCGCCAGCCCCGAAAGCCCGGCCAGCACGAACAGGATGGCGACGATCCAGTGGTTGGTCCGCTCGTTGGCGTTGTAGCGAAGGATGGGTTTGTCGTCGTTCATGGCCGCTGCTCCCCTTGCCCACCGGGCTGCTTCGGATCGTAGACATGCACCGCCGGGTCCACCTGGTGCACGCTGTCATCAGGTGGCGTGGTGGTGGGGTGTTCGTCCTCCTCGACCCGCTGCGGGCCAACCCGCACATAGTGGAAGAACCCCGCCAGCACCGCCGCGCCCATCGCCAGCAGCGCCAGCGGCTTGGTGATGCCCTTCCACAAGCCCACCAGCGGGCTGATCACCGGCTGGTCCGGCAGACCGGCATACAGCCTGGGCGTATCGGCATGGTGCAGTACATACATCACGTGCGTGCCACCGACGCCGTCCGGGTCGTAGAGACCGGCGTTGTCGTAGCCACGCGATTTGAGGTCGACGATGCGTTCGGCAGCATGCACCTTCATTTCGTCCTTGCTGCCGAAGACGATCGCGCCGGTCGGGCAGGTTTTCACGCAGGCAGGCTCCAGGCCCACGCTCACGCGGTCGGAACACAGCGAGCACTTGTAGGCCTTGTGGTCTTTCTGCGAGATGCGCGGAATGTTGAACGGGCAGCCAGTGATGCAGTAGCCACAGCCGATGCAATGGTCCTGGTTGAAATCGACGATGCCGTTAGCGTGCTTGATGATCGCACCCGGGCTCGGGCAGGCCTTCAGGCAACCCGGCTCGGCGCAATGCATGCAGCCGTCCTTGCGGATCAGCCACTCCAGGTTGCCGTCGTCGCGCTCGTGTTCGGTAAAGCGCATCAGGGTCCAGGTATCGGCCGTCAGGTCCTGGGGATTGTCGTAGGTACCGTGGTTGTGGCCGACCTCGTCACGCAGTTCATTCCACTCCGAACACGCCACCTGGCAGGCCTTGCAGCCGATGCACTTGGTGGTGTCGATCAACTTGGCGACTTCCTCCTGCTGACGTACCGAAGGCGGTACGGTGGTGGTGGCCGAGCGGGCGATGATGTCTTGGCTGGCCATCAGAGTTTCTCCACTTTGACGAGGAACGACTTGGACTCCGGCGTTTGCGTGTTGCCGTCACCGAGGAAGGGCACCAAGGTGTTGGTCAGGTAACCGTGCCGTGTCGCGCCGGTGAAGCCCCAGTGCAAAGGAATGCCGATCTGGTGCACGGTCTGGTTGTTGACCTGCAACGGGCGAATCCGCTTGGTCACCACCGCCACCGCTTCGATATGCCCGCGCTTGCTCGATACCCGCACCCGGTCCCCCGCCTTGATGCCTTTCTCGTTGGCCAGCACCTCACCGATCTCGACGAACTGCTCGGGCTGGGCAATGGCGTTGAGCCGGCAATGCTTGCTCCAGAAGTGGAAGTGCTCGGTCAGCCGATACGTCGTAGCCGCATAGGGGAATTCGTCGTGCTTGCCGAGGGTGTCCCACACCGAATCGAAGATCCGCCCGGCCGGGTTGCTGGTGGCCTTGTTGTTCTTCGGGTGCAGCGGGTTGATGCCGATCGGTGTCTCGAACGGCTCGTAGTGCTCGGGGAACGGCCCTTCGGCCATCTTGTCGATGGCAAAAAACCGCGCCACGCCCTCGGGGTTCATGATGAACGGGTTCATGCCCGCTTCCGGTGGCGAGTCGACCTTGAAGTCGGGCACGTCGGTGCCTGTCCAGGCCTTGCCGTTCCACCATACCAGGCGCTTTTTCTCCGGGTCCCATGGCTTGCCTTGCAGGTCGCTGGAGGCACGGTTGTAAAGGATGCGGCGGTTGGCCGGCCAGGCCCAGGCCCAGTTCTGCGCCTGGTGCATGCCGTACGGGTCGCTGTTGTCGCGCCGCGCCATCTGGTTGCCCTGCTCGGTCCAGCAACCGGCGAAGATCCAGCAGCCGGACGCAGTGCTGCCGTCGTCCTTGAGCTGGCCGAAGCCTGCCAACTGTTGCCCGGCCTTGATGAGCGCGCCGGTGGGGTCGGTCACATCAGTGACCGCCCAGCCGTTCATTTCCTTGGCCAGTTCCTCCGGGGACGGCTCGTCAGGCAGCTTGTAGGGCCAACTAATGTTCATGATCGGATCAGGGTAAGTGCCACCCTCTGTCTGATAGCGCTGACGCATGCGCAGGAACAACTCGCTCATGATCTGCACGTCGGTGCGGGTCTCGCCCGGGCCGTCAGCGCCCTTCCAGTGCCACTGCAGCCAGCGGCTGCTGTTGACCAGCGAACCATCCTCCTCGGCGAAACAGGTGGTGGGCAGGCGGATCACTTCGGTCTGGATATTGGCCGTGTCGACATCGTTAAAGGGCCCGGCATTGCGCCAGAACTCCGAGGTCTCGGTGGCCAGCGGGTCCATGACCACCAGCCACTTGAGCTTGCCCAGGGCAGCGGTCACGCGGTTCTTGTCCGGCAACGCGGCGATCGGGTTGAAGCCTTGGCAGAAGTAACCGTTGACCTTGCCTTGGCTCATCATCTCGAACATGCGCAGCACGTCATAGGCCGGCACATCGAGCTTGGGCAACCAGTCGTAGCCCCAGTTGTTTTCTGCCGTGGCATTGGCGCCATACCAGGCCTTCATCAGGCTGACATGGAACTTGCCGTAGTTCTGCCAGTAGGACAGCTGCCCAGGGCGCAGCGGCTTGGAGGCCCGCTTGTCAATGTAGGCGGCATAGTCCTGCTCGGCATCCCCTGGCAGGCTCAAATAGCCCGGTAGCGAGTTGGACAGCAAACCAAGGTCGGTCAGGCCCTGGATGTTGGAATGCCCGCGCAGGGCATTGACCCCGCCACCCGGCATGCCGACGTTGCCCAGCAGCAACTGGACCATGGCGGCACTGCGGATGATCTGCGCGCCGATCGAATGCTGCGTCCAGCCCAGTGCATAGAGGATCGTCATGGTCTTGCCCGGTACCGAGCAGGTGGCGATCTCTTCCCAGATCTTCATCATGGCGTCCTGCGGCATGCCACAGGTCATGCTCGCCAGTTCGGGGGTGTAGCGGCTGTAATGCTGCTTCATCAGCTGGAACACGCAACGCGGGTGCTGCAGGGTCGGGTCGACCTTGGCGAAGCCGTCCTCGCCCAGTTCGTAACCCCAGCCGGACTTGTCGGCATACACGCGCTTGGCCGCGTCGTAGCCACTGAACAGCCCGTCTTCGAAACCATAGGTTTCTTTGACGATGAACGAAACGTCGGTGTAGTTGCGCACGTACTCGTGCTGGATCTTGTCATTGCTCAGCAGGTAGTTGATCAACCCGCCCATGAAGGCGATGTCGCTGCCGGTACGAATTGGCGCGTAGTAGTCCGCCACCGAGGCGGTACGGGTAAACCGCGGGTCGACCACGATCAGCCGCGCCTTGTTGTGCGCCTTGGCCTCGGTCACCCACTTGAAGCCGCACGGGTGCGCTTCTGCTGCGTTGCCACCCATCACCAGGACCAGATTCGCGTTGGCGATATCTGACCAATGGTTGGTCATGGCGCCACGGCCGTACGTCGGGGCAAGACTTGCCACCGTCGGGCCATGTCAGACACGTGCCTGGTTATCGAACCCCAGCATGCCGGTTGCGCGGATGACCTTGTGGGTCAGATAGCCGGCCTCGCTGGAGGCGGCGGAGGCAGCGAGAAAACCGGTGGTAAGCCAGCGGTTGACGGTTTGCCCCTGGGCGTTCTTTTCGATGAAGTTGGCGTCGCGGTCCTGCTTCATCAGTAGGGCAACGCGGTCGAGCGCCTCGTCCCAACTGACCCGCACCCACTCCTTGCTGCCCGCCTTGCGTACCTCGGGGTATTTGAGGCGGCTCTCGCTGTGGATAAAGTCCAGCAGACCGGCGCCTTTCGGGCACAGAGTGCCGCGATTGACCGGGTGGTCGGCGTCGCCTTCGATATGAATGATGTTCTGTTTGACGTTCTTGCCCGCATCGCCCTGGCTGTAGAGGATCAAGCCGCAGCCGACCGAGCAGTAGGGACAGGTGTTGCGGGTTTCCTTGGTGTGCGCCAGCTTGAAGTGGCGCACCTGCTCGGCGAAGGCCGGCGTCGGGGCCATGCCCAACGCCGCCAGGCTCGAGCCTCCAAGGCCGACAGCGGCGACCTTGAAGAATTGCCGACGGTTGAGGTCCATCGTGCACTCCTGATCAGGTTTCGGGCGCTCGGGGCATTGCCGGCGCCTCGGGTCATCACGGTGGCGGCAAAGTGATGCCGCCAACCGTTAAGACTAGCCAAGAATGCCAAAAGTGCGATTGACCCCGATCAGCAAGGCGGCAGATTGCGCGCCACATTCAAGGCCGCGCTGCTCTGCGCCACCGGCATGATTTCGAGCGTGTTGATATTTACGTGTGGCGGCTGTTCTGCGATCCACGCAACCGTAGCGGCAATGTCCTCGGGCAGAATCGCCTGCACATCACGGTACAGCGCATCCACTGCATTCAGGTCACCGTTCAGGCGCACCACCGAAAAATCGGTCCCGGAACACAGCCCGGGCTCGATGTTGCTGACCCGCACACGGGTCCCAGCCAGATCGGCGCGCAGGTTCAGGCTGAACTGACGCACGAACGCCTTGCTCGCGCCATAAACGTTGCCCCCCGGGTAGGGATAAGTGCCGGCAATCGAACCAATGTTGATGATCATGCCGCTGTCGGCCTGGACCATCTGCGGCAATACCGCATGGGTGACCATGGCCAGGCCGGTGATGTTGGTGTCGATCATGCGCTGCCAGTTCTCGGCGCTGCAGGCCTGGGCCCGCTCGATACCCAGCGCCAACCCTGCGTTGTTGACCAGCACATCGATGGCCGGCGCAGCTTCGTTGATCTGCGAAACCGCTGCGCTGATCGACTGCCCATCGGTCACATCCAGCGCCAGTGGAATGAAGTTGTCGCCAAGTTCATGCTCCAGTGCCTGCAGCTTGTCCATACGGCGGGCGCCACCGATCACGCGATAGCCCTTGGCAACCAGGGTGCGGCATATGGCCCGGCCAAAGCCTGAGGAGGCGCCGGTCACGAATGCAGTTTTCATCAGGTTTGTCTCCCAGAAGGTAATGTCAGACCAGGTACTTCACGCCAAGGCTGGTGAACAGGCACAGCATCGAAAACACCAGCGCCTTGCGCACCACGTCGTTGCCTTTGCGCAGTGCCAGTGCACTGCCCATGTGATTGCCGAGGATGTTGCAGGCCACCAGCGGTAGCGCCAGCAGGTAGACCACCTTGCCGGCCATGATGAATGCGACCAGCGCACCGATGTTGGAGGCGAAGTTGAAGGTCTTGGAGTTGGCCGAACTGGAAACCAGGTCCATGCGCAGCAGGTAGTGGAAGGCGATGATGAACATGCTGCCAGTACCTGGGCCGAAGAAGCCGTCGTAAAAACCGATGGCCAGGCAGGTCAACGGCACGACGGTGTAGAGCATCCGCGCCGACAGCTCTCGCTCCTCTATCGGGCGGTCTTTGGGGGTGAGGAAGATGAGGATGCCGAAAGGGATCAACGCCAGAATGATCTTGCCTACGGTTTCCTGAGAGATCGACACGATCAGGTGCGCCCCCAGGTAGGCGCCGAGTAGTGAGAAAGGCACGCCTACCAGCGCCACCTGCCAGACCATCTTGCTGTTGGCCAGGAAGTTGCGGATGGCAGCCAGCGTGCCCAGCGTACTGACCAGTTTTTCCTGCCCCAGGGCTACCTGAGGCGGCATGCCCACCAGCAGAAACCCTGGTACCAGGAACAACCCGCCCCCACCGGCAATGCTGTCCACGAAGCCCGCGACAAAGGCAATTGCGCCCAGTAGCAGGATCGCCAGCAGCCAGTGTTCCGCCCAGTAAGCGCCTAACAGTTCCATAGCAGTAATTCCGTCGAAAAATGAAGATTGATCAGGAGAGCACTTCGTAAAGGTGGTCGGCCCGGGCGAAGCGCACCCGGTTCAGATCGTTGACAGCGAACACCCGCAGCAGCCAACGGTCAGCGCCGTCGTTTTGCGGCTCGAAGCCATCGCGGGCATGCAGCACGCGCTGGTTCTTGAAGATCATGAAATCGCCTGGCAGCAGCAGGTGTGGCTCATCGAAACGCCGGGTTTCCAACAAGCCGCGCAGGGTGGCCAGGGCCTGCTCGGCGCGCAGGTTCAGCCCGTGGGTGTTCTCGCTGTCGAAGCGGCATAACCACTCGCCTGAATGGCCACGCACCAGCACCGGCAGCTCGGCGGTGCAGCGGCGGTTACCGGTGAACGAGTCAGGGCGGCGGATTTCGAATTGCGCTTCGCACAGTTCGCGCACGGTAGCCAAGGGCAGCGATGCGATCACTGCATCAAGGTTGACCAAGGTTGTGCTGATACGTGGATCACAGCGCATGCCAAAGAACGACAGGTATTCCGGGCAGCAGGAAACCGTACCCAGCGGCTCGGAAGACAATGGCAGGTCGGGATTGTCGACGTGATAGGAAAAGCGCAGCCGAGAGCCATGCGAGCTCTTTTGGCTGGATGACGTACGGGCCGGGATTACATGGCGAAACAGCCGACCATCATTTTCTCCCTCATAGACAACCGGGTTGATACCCATCAGGTTCTGCATGGTCAGGCTGACCAGACAGGCAATTGGCGTACTGCGCGGGCTGAGCACACCAGAGTAAGGGGTAGGAGGCACATCGCGATCGCGTGGGCAATTACGCACGATCATACTGGTCAGTTGCGGATCCTCAACGAAACCCCGGATTTGCTGGCACAGCGCTTTGCCCAAGACCTCTTGTGCCTGCTCCTTGAGTTGCGGGTAAAGCTCTTTGCTGGTTTCGAAATCGAGCGGGGTGTTGGTCAGCAAGGTTTGCCAGGCGCTGGAGACAACCCAGGGCAGGCGGATCTCCAGTGAAGTCTGAGGCTCGGCTGCTTGTTGCAGGTATGCGCTTTCCATTTCGGGTGCTATTCCATTGGCCATTCGGTGTCGTGCTATGCCGGGCAGAGGCGGCAGTCATTGTCTTTTTTTGAAACCGTTCACAGCTGAGCGATACGAACGAGAGATGCCGGTCCCGGCATCACCACATTGCATCGACTCAATTATTGTAATTACAAAAATAGAATCGATTCAATTTATTTCATTGGCCGATTGCCATCACCATTGAATCGAGACAATCAACTTATTGATTTCAAAAGATTTCCTCGTTACGCGAATTGAACGCGCTTTCGCTTGTGCTCCCGACGTGTACCGACTACCTACGGCCATAAGCACTGCAGTCATATCAATAGAGGCAATTTACACATCAAAAACGCGATTACTCCGATCTTGCCTTTCGTGCTAGGCTTCCGCGTTCTTGAAGATTCTGGTGCCATTTCCATGTGGGTTCCTCACTACAGCGACCTGGCGCAGCCGGTCTACCTGATGATCGCCGATGCTCTTGAGCAGGACATAGGCAACGGCCGGCTGGCGCCGGGCGACCGCTTGCCAACACTCAAGGATCTTGCCGAGTCATTGCACGTGACGCCTGGCACCATTGGCCGAGCCTATGACGAAGCGGCCAAGCGGGGCCTGGTGGTTGGCGAGGTCGGCCGCGGCACTTTCGTCCTGCAGCAACGACCGGCGCCTACCCCCACCGCATTCTCGCGGCCCGCACCGCTCAAGCATGAAAGCGGCCAGATCGACCTTTCGATCATCAAGCCCAACGATGCGCACATGGCCGACTGGCTGCGCGGAGCAATTACCGAGCTGGCTGCATCCCCCGACCTTGACCAAGTGCTCGACTACGTTACCGACGGCGGCCATGCGACGCACAAGCAGGCCGGCGCCACATGGATTCAGCGCTGGTTGCCCGAAGCTCGCTCGCAACAGGTGGTGCTGACCTCCGGCGCCCAGCATGGCCTGTTGGTGGCCATCAGCAGCCTGTCGAAGAGCGATGATGTGATTCTGTGCGAGGCACTCTGCTACCCCGGCATCATTTCCCTTGCCCACAGCATGGGCCGCCGCTTGCGCGGGGTAGCCATGGACGAGCACGGCCTGATTCCCGAGGCCTTGCGGGCTGCCTGCGTGGAGCACCGCCCTTCGCTGCTGGTATGTGTGACCACTCACCAGAACCCGACCAACTCGGTAATGCCGCACGCGCGTCGCGAAGCTATCGCCCAAATTGCCCGCGAGTTCGACCTGTTCATCGTGGATGACGATATCTACGGCTTCCTCGAACCGGCGCCTGACTACAAGCCCTTGGCCGCCTATGCACCTGAGCGCTCGGTGTACCTGACCAGCCTGTCCAAGAGCGTGCTACCGGCGCTACGTATCGGCTACCTTTACGCGCCGCCACAAACGCTGTCGCGGTTGTCGTCTATGGTGCGCAGCAGCGTCTGGATGCCTTCCCCGCTGATGGCTCAACTGGCCAGCAACCTGATCAACAGCGGTATGGCCGAGCATTTGGTGCGGGTGCAGCAGGAAGAAGCCGCCGCACGCCAGTTGATGGCCCAGGAAATCCTTGGCAGGTACAAGGTGCGTAGCCAGCCCAACAGCTTCCATATCTGGCTGGAACTGCCTGAGCCATGGACCAGCGATGAATTCGCCAACCTGGCGCGCAACAATGGCGTAACCGTGGTCAGTGGGAGCCAGTTCCTGCCTGAGCGCAGCCCAGCCAGCTGTGGAGTGCGCATCGCCCTAATGACGCCAAGCCGTGCCGAGCTGAGCTTTGCCCTGACCAAACTTGCCAGCTTGCTGGACTCATCCGAGCCGCGGCTTTTCTACTAGAAATGAAGAAGGCCGCAGGGTGCTCACGAACCGTCTGAGCGCCCTGCCCTGTGGGCGTAGCGCCCTCATGAACACTAAATGCGGCTCAGCGGATCAACCGCCCCAGCCCATCCAGCAACCGCTGCAAGGCCCCCTGATTGGCCTGCATCACCGCCCTGCCCGCCTCACCCATGCGCTGGGCATCCTGCGGCAACTCGATCAACTGCCGCACTGCCTCTGCCAACCCTTGGGCATCGTCCACCTGCTGCAACGCCCCGGCATCACGCAACATCGCGCTGATTTCGAGGAAGTTGAACACATGCGGCCCCATGATCACCGGCAGCGCCAGCGCTGCCGGCTCCAGTGGGTTGTGGCCGCCAGTGGCGACCAGGCTGCCGCCGACGAAGGCGATGTCGGCCAGTGCGTAGAGGAACAGCAGCTCGCCCATGGTATCGCCGAGCAGCACGCGGGTCTGGCCATCGACCGCCGCACCGGCAGAACGGCGCACGGTAGCGAACTGCCCGCTGCACAAGGCATGCACTGCATCGAAACGCTCGGGGTGGCGCGGCACCAGGATCAGCAGCGCGTCGCCATGCACCTGCAGCAACTGCTGATGAGCCTGCAGGATCAGCGCGTCCTCACCCTCATGGGTACTGGCCGCAATCCACACCGGCCTCCCGCTGGCGCCCCACTGTTCACGCAGTGCCCTGGCACGCGGCAAAAGCTGGTCATCGACCTTCAGGTCGAACTTGATCGAACCTGTGACCTGCACGCACTCAGGACGCGCACCCAAGTCGCGGAAGCGTTGCGCCTCGGTTTCGGTCTGCACCGCAATCAGGTTCATCTCGGCGAGCATCGGCCGGGTCAGACTGGCAAAACGCGCATAGCCACGGGCGGAACGCTCGGACAACCGAGCATTGGCCAGCGCAACCGGAATGCCACGCTTGGCGCATTGGTGAATATGGTTGGGCCACAGCTCGGTTTCCATGATGATGCCCAGCCGCGGGCGCACATGGTCGAGAAAACGCCCCGCCGCCCACGGCAGGTCATAAGGCAGGTAGCAATGCTGGATGCGTGGTTCATCGGCGAACAGCGCGCGAATGCGCTCTGAGCCGGTGGGCGTCATGCAGGTGAGCGTGACCGGCAGGTCCGGGTAGGCCTTGAGCAAAGCTCGCACCATGGGCGCCGCGGCAATGCTTTCACCTACCGATACGGCATGTACCCAGATGCCACCTTGGCGCATCGCCGGCAGGTTGCGGGCGAAACGTTCGCCGATACGCTGGCCGTAGGCCGGGGCCTTGCGGGCACGCAGGTAAAGGCGCAGCGCGACCAGCGGCAGGCCCAGGTGGAACAACAGGGTATAGAGAGTTCTGTTCATGGCGGCGAAGTTTACCCGATCGCGCGCAAGTGCACCGCAAAGCGCTCGGCCAGCCATTGCGCGGCGGGCCCCAGCGGTTCGTCACGGCGCCAGGCCAGTTCGACGACCAGGGCCGGTGGCCGCCATTCGCTGGCCAGCTCAACCATGTGCGCCTGGTAGGTCGGGTATTGCACCACATGGCGTGGCAGCCACGCCCAGCCCAGCCCACGCATCAGCAGCTCGGCCATGGCGTAGAAACTGTCAGCGCGCCATACCTGCGGGCTGATCGCTTCGCCACCGGGATAGCCACTTTGCTGCGGAGCGATCAGCAACTGGCGGTAGCGTGCCAGCTGCTGGCGTGTGACGCGGCTTTCACATGCCAATGGATGATCCACCGCGCACACCGTGACCATCTCTACGCTACCCAGGGCACGCCGCTCCAGTGAGGCAGGCATGCTTTCATGGTGGAAAAACAAACCCAGGTCGGCACGTCGCTCCACCAGCTTGCGCGCTACGTCACCTTGGGCTCCGCTGGCCAGTTGCACTTCCAGAAAAGGGTAATGAATGGCCAGTTCGTCGAGGCTGTCGATCACAGGTTGATAAGGCATGGCTTCATCCTGCGCCACCCGCAACAAGGCTTCCTGGCCACGCATCAGGGCCAGAGCGCGGCCATCGAGCCGTTCGCACTGGCGCAGCAGCTCGCGGGCATCCGCCAATAGCGCGGTACCGTTTTCGGTCAGCCTGGGCTGGCGGCCGCTGCTGCGCTCGAACAAAGTGACGCCGAGGTCCGCTTCGAGCATTGCAATGGCATTGCTGACGGCTGACTGCGCTTTGCGCTGCTCACGGGCGACGGCAGAAAACGAGCGCAGTTCGACGACGCGCACGAAGGTACGCAGCTGCTCAAGGTTCCACTGATCGGCCATCAACCTATCTCCCGGGGCGATAGGTAATGACTTTACCGCATCCTGGGACACACTAGAATGCCCGTCCAGAACCGGAGGAACGAACCATGAACGCCTACACCTGCCTCGCCATCGCCATAGTCGCCGAAGTCATCGCCACAGCCTCCATGAAAGCCGTGAAAGGCCTGAGCACGCCATTGCCACTGCTGCTGATGGTGGTCGGCTATGGCATCGCATTCTGGATGCTGACGCTGGTGGTGCGCACCATTCCGGTAGGCATCGCCTATGCGGTCTGGTCGGGGCTGGGGATCGTGCTGATCAGCGTGGCGGCGCTGGTCATCTATGGGCAGAAACTCGATGTGCCGGCGATGCTGGGGATGGCGATGATCGTTGGCGGCGTGGTGGTGATCCAGTTGTTCTCCAAGACTGCCGGGCATTGATGGGGCCCGTCGGCGATGAGCCAATCCAGGCATAGCCTGTATACTTGCCAGCTGTCCCAGACTTCGAGGTACCGCCATGCCATCCGCCATTTCCACTGACGTGCTCATCGTCGGCGCCGGGGTCGCAGGCCTGTGGCTCAATGCCCGCCTGCGCCGCCTGGGTTATTCGACAGTGCTGGTGGAGCGCGCCAGCCTTGGCGGCGAACAGACCATCAAGTCCCAGGGCATCATCCATGGCGGTACCAAGTACGCCCTGCACGGTGCGTTGACGGGCGCCTCGGAAGCCATCGCCGACATGCCACGGCGCTGGCGCGAAGCCGTGGCCGGCAGCGGCGAACTGGACCTGAGCCGCACCCGCCTGCTTTCCGACGCCCACTACCTGTGGTCGCCCGGCACCCTGGCCGGCAACCTCACCAGCTTCTTCGCCAGCAAGGCCGTGCGCGGCCGGGTTGACCAGGTCAAGGGGGATCAATTGCCTCCTGCGCTGCAGGACCGCGCCTTCAAAGGCAAGGTGTATCGCTTGGCCGAACTGGTGATCGATGTCCCCAGCCTGCTGGCCAACCTGGCTGAACTGGCTGGCGACTCCTTGCTCGCCGGTGAGCACATCGAGCCCCTGCATGAAGGTGAATTACTGGTTGGCCTGCGCGTGGACGGCCGTGAAATCCGTGCCCAGCGCATCGTGCTCAGTGCTGGCGCGGGCACCGAGGGCCTGCTTCACGCCTTGGGCCTTGAGCAACCGGCCATGCAAACACGGCCGCTGCATATGGTCATGGCCAAAGGCCCTAACCTCAAACCACTGTATGCCCACTGCCTGGGCGGCGGCCCCAAGCCGCGCGTCACAATCACCACCCACCCTGCAGCCGACGGCCAATGGGTCTGGTACCTGGGCGGCGACCTGGCTGAAGCCGATGGCGTAGCGCGCGACACGCAGGCGCAGATTGCCGCAGCCCAGAAGGAGGTCAGCCAGCTCTTGCCGTGGGTCGATCAACGCCTGGTCCGCTGGGCCACGCTGCGAGTCGACCGCGCAGAACCTGCACAATCGGGCCTGGTGCGGCCCGACAACGCGTTCCTCGCCGACCAGCAGCGCCTACTGGTGGGCTGGCCTACCAAACTTGCCCTGGCGCCCGACTTCAGTGACCGTGTGCTGGCCAGCCTGGAACGTGACGGCATCCGCCCAAGCGCCCAAGCCGAGCTTGCAGGGCTGCCACGCCCGCCACTCGGCGTGCCTGCCTGGGAGCAACTGCTGCCATGACCCTGCCGACCCTGCACGACTTCCACCGCTCGCTGGGCAGCACAGGCTTCAAGGTGTCACCCCTGGGCCTGGGCACGGTCAAACTTGGCCGCGACCAAGGCGTGAAGTACCCCACCGGGTTCACGATTCCCGGCGATGACGAAGCGCGCCTGCTGCTGGCCCAGGCGCGCGAACTGGGTATCAACCTGATCGACACGGCACCGGCCTATGGCTGCAGCGAAGAGCGTCTGGGGCCGCTGCTGCGCGGCCAGCGCGATGAATGGGTGATCGTCAGCAAGGTTGGAGAAGAGTTCGAAAACGGCCAGTCGCGCTTCGACTTCAGTGCAGCCCACACCCGTCTTTCGGTCGAACGCAGCCTTCGCCGGTTGGAAACCGACCGCATCGAACTGGTGCTGGTGCACTCCGATGGCAACGACCTGGAGATTCTCGAGCAGCAAGAGGTCTACCAGACCCTCGCAGCCCTCAAGCAAGAGGGCAAGATTCTCGGCTACGGCCTGTCGGGCAAAACAGTCGCCGGCGGACTGAAAGCTCTCGAGCAAGGCGACTGTGCCATGGTCACCTTCAATCTCAACGAGCAGGCAGAACGACCGGTACTGGACTACGCTGCCGAACACGGCAAAGCCATTCTGGTGAAGAAGGCCTTGGCCAGTGGGCATGTCTGCCTTGCACCTGGTGTCGACCCGGTACACGCCAGCTTCGAACTGCTGTTCGCCCACCCTGGCGTCAGCAGTGCTATCGTCGGCACCATCAACCCGTTGCACCTGGCCCACAACGTGGCCACCGTCGCCCGCATCCTGGGCCAGCATTGAGTTGTCCCCACCCCGGGCCTGGACACTGACCCGACGCAAGGAGGAGCCTCGTGCCGCGTACGCTGATCCGCAAGAACCCGAGCAACTTCAAAACACTGCCACTGCATGTCGAAGCCACCCCCGAGAGCCTGGTTTATCAGAGCATCGGCATGCCACTGAACTTTGCCCAGACGCAACAACGGCGCCGGGCCATCGAGCTGCCCGATAACCAGCGTTTCGTGGCAGAGCTGGCCAACCTCGGCGTTTCGGTACGCCTGACCCTGCACTGGCAGAACCGCGACTACTGGGTACTGGTGCGCCAGCGCCGCCAGGACCGGGGCGACGTGGTGCTTAAATTGATTTCAGGGTATGTACCGGCTCAAGAACTTAACCTGCCGCTGCACACCGCGGTCCAGGAAGTGGCGGAAGAGTGCCTGCTGGAAACGCCGGAAGGCTGGCTGGGAGGTCGCTTCAACGACACCTGGCTACCTGCACCTTACGCTGCCGCCCTGCACTACCGGGAGGCGCTGCCGTTCGTCCTGACGCCGGAATCGGGTGCCGCCCGGTCGGTGTATTGCGCCAACCTGATGTTGCTGGAGCGCCCACGGGCGTATGTGCACCTGCCTACGGCATCGCTGCAACTGATCTACGACATGCGCCTGCAAGTACCCAAGGACGCGAAAAAGCTGAGCCTGTTCCATGTCGATGAACGCTTGGAGGGTGACCAGCTGGTCGCGCGGCTCAACCGTAAACGGCCTGACCTGTACCTGATGCCGGTGCAGGATGGTCAGCCACTGGCCGAGCTGTATACGTTGAAGAAAGATGAACTGGTGCCGGCCAGTACCCGCGGGCTGTACCTGGCGGAGAGCTTTGCCCGGCAGGACGGGTGGGTGGTCGCGGACGAGCGGATACGCTGGAAGGATTGGGTAAGGCAGCAGGGGCTGGTGGAGAGCAAAGCAGCAAAGGCTTCACACCTGCGACGCTTTGGCGACAAGGCGCGGGCACTGCTGGAGCGCGCGCGCACCTCGCTGAGCAAATGAATATCCGGGGCCGCCTTGCGGCCCCGGGCACATCAGTTCTTGCGGATTTTTTCGACTATCGCGGTAGTCGAACTGTTCTCGACCAACCCCAACACCTTCACGGTGCCGCCGTAGCCCTTGACGATATCGGCACCCACCACCTGGTCGATACCGTAGTCACCGCCCTTGACCAGCACATCCGGTTTCACCTGGCTCAGCAGATTCTCCGGCGTACCTTCAGGGAAGCTGATGACCCAGTCCACCGCGCCCAGCCCAGCCAGCACGGCCATGCGCCGATCGACACTGTTGATCGGGCGGCCAGGGCCCTTCAGGCGGCTTACCGAAGCATCGTCGTTGACCGCGACGATAAGACGATCACCCTGGGCACGCGCCTGCTCGAGGTACGTCACATGCCCT
Source organism: Pseudomonas putida (assembly GCF_016406145.1). Taxonomy (NCBI): domain Bacteria; kingdom Pseudomonadati; phylum Pseudomonadota; class Gammaproteobacteria; order Pseudomonadales; family Pseudomonadaceae; genus Pseudomonas; species Pseudomonas putida. Next base: position 590,823 of record NZ_CP066306.1, on the reverse strand, counting down.
GCATGCAGGATGTCGAAACAACCATTGGTGAATACGATCTTCTCGTTGTGCGCACGCGCATCGTCGATGGCCAGCAGCAGTTGCTCCAGGCCAAGCACGCCACGTTCGGAACCTTCCTCGCGCTGAATCGCGCGACGCAGCTCAGGTGCACTGATCGCTGCAGTACCCAGTTTGCCGACCACGATGCCAGCCGCCAGGTTGGCCAGGCCGACCGCGTGGGGCAAGTCTTCACCGGCCGCGATGGCGGCAGCCAGGGTGGAAATCACGGTATCGCCAGCGCCGGTCACATCGAATACTTCGCGGGCACGGGCCGGCAGGTGCAGCGCCGGCTGGCCGGTGCGCAGCAGGGTCATGCCGTGCTCGCCACGGGTCACCAGCAATGCGCCCAGGTCAAGGTCCAGCAACAGCTGCAGGCCCTTGGCGACCAGCTCGGCCTCATCGGCGCAGCGGCCAACGATGGTCTCGAACTCGCTGAGGTTCGGCGTGATCAGGCTGGCACCGCGGTAGATGGAGAAGTCCTTGCCCTTGGGGTCGGCCAGTACCGGTATACCCTTGGCACGTGCGGCCTGGATCAGGCTCTGATGATTTTTCAGTGCGCCTTTGCCGTAGTCGGACAACACCAGCACCTTGACACCCTCGAGCAGGCTCTCGACTTCGGCGCCCAGCGACAGCGGGTCGGTGGCGAACGGCTCTTCGAAATCGATGCGCAACAGCTGCTGGTGACGGCTCATGACCCGCAGCTTGACGATGGTCGGCTGGTGCGCAATGCGCTGGAACACCGAACGTACACCGGCAGCCTGCAGGCTGTTGGCCAAGCTGTCGGCGGCCTCATCCTGGCCGGTAACACCGATCAGTGCTGCCGGGGCACCGAGGGCGGCAATGTTCAACGCAACGTTGGCCGCGCCGCCGGGGCGATCCTCGATCTGATCGACCTTTACCACCGGCACTGGCGCTTCTGGCGAGATACGCGAAGTACCGCCATGCCAGTAGCGGTCCAGCATGACATCGCCGACCACCAATACCGGGGCTTGATCGAAACGCGGCATGGACAACTTCATGGGCAACCCATATGGAAATAATGAACAGGGGCAGGATATTAGCACAGGGTAGGCGACGGCTTTACGGCCAGATCGGGCCCTGGAAAATTCCGGTGACAATCGGGGCCGTACGGCCCCGATCAAGGGCAACTCAGGTGATATCGGCCTTCGCCGGCTCTTCCAGGCCCATGGCGTGCAAGCGGGCATAATAGCCATTGGCCGCCAGCAGCTCGGCATGGGTACCGCGCTCCACCAGGCGGCCCTGGTCCATCACCAGGATCTGGTCGGCTTTCTCGATTGTGGACAGGCGGTGCGCGATCACCAGCGTGGTGCGGCCCTGCATGACATGGTCCAGAGCAGCCTGGATATGCCGCTCGGACTCAGTGTCCAGTGCCGAAGTTGCTTCGTCGAGGATCAGCAGCGGCGCGTTCTTCAACAGAGCCCTGGCAATCGCCAGGCGCTGGCGCTGGCCACCGGACAGCAGCACGCCGTTTTCGCCCACGTCGGTGTCAAAGCCCTTGGGCAACTGGTCGACGAACTCCTTGGCATAGGCATCGGCAGCCGCAGCTTCGATGTCTGCGCGCGGCGCGCCGGCCAGGTCGCCGTAGGCAATGTTGTTGGCCACTGTGTCGTTGAACAGGGTCACATGCTGGGTCACCTGCGAAACGTGCCGGCGCAGGTTGCGCAGGCGGTAGTCTTCGATCTCCACGCCATCGAGCAGAATCTGCCCCTGATCGTGGTGATAGAAGCGCGGGATCAGCGCCGCCAGGGTCGACTTGCCGCTACCAGAGCGCCCGACCAGCGCGATCATCTGCCCAGGCTCGGCGGTAAAGCTGATGTCGCTCAGCACTTCGCGCTCGGTGCCTGGGTAGGTGAAGCTCAGGTTGCGTACTTCGAGGCGACCTGCCACCCGCTCCTTCTCGATCGTACCGCGGTCGATCTCGGGCTGCTCGTCGAGCTGCTCGAAGATGCTTTCAGCCCCGGCCAGGCCTTTCTGGATGGTCGAACTGACCTCTGAAAGCTGGCGGATCGGCTTTGGCAGCAAGCCTGCGGCGGTGATGTAGGCCACCAGATCACCGGCGGTCGAGTCGCCCCGCAGGAACAGCACCAGGAACATCAACGCGGCCATGGCGCTGTAGATCACCAGTTGCAGCATCGGCGTGTACAGGGCGCCAGTCTTGGTCATGCGCAGCTGTTTGTCGGTGTTGCTCTGGCTGGCACGGCCAAAGCGCTGCTGCTCGTAAGCCTCACCGCCGAAGCTGCGAACCACACGGTAGCCCTGGATGGTTTCGGAAGCTACGTGGGTCACGTCGCCCATGGCCACCTGGATCTTCTTGCTCTGTTTACGGAATTTCTTGCTGGCGACGCTGACCATTACCGCGATCACCGGCAGGATGGCGACCATTACCAGGGTCAGGTGCCAGTTCATCCAAAGCAGGTAGGCAAACAGGAACACCACGGTCAGGCCTTCACGGATCACCACCTTGATTGCATCGGTGGCGGCACCCGTCACCATGGTCACGTTGAAGGTAATGCGTGAAATCAGGTGCCCGGAGTTGTGATTGTCGAAATAGCGGTTGGGCAGTACCAGCAGCTTGTTAAACAACTCCACACGCAGGTCATGCACCAGGGAAAGGGAAACCTTGGCCAGGAAGTAGTTGCCGAGGAACGAACCCAGGCCTTGCCACGCGGCGATCAGGATGATCAGCAGCGGTACCGCCTGCAGCAATTGCAGGTCGCGCAAGTAGGGGACGTTGGGGAACAACACCGCTTCGGGGTTGCTCAGGCCATCGACAAAGTACTTGAGGATCCCGGCCAGCATTGGCTGGGTCGAGGCAAAGATCACGAAACCGACAATACTCAGCAGGAAAATGCCGATATAGGGTTTCACGTAGCTCAGCAACCGGAAGTAGATCTTCAGGCTGGAGGTGTGCTCCGCCGGTAGCGGTGTTTCGGCCATCATCGAGCTCGCTGTTCAGGTTGAACCGGAAATTTTACCACAGGCGTCATTTTCGGCACGCCTGCGAGGCAACAACATGCCAGGCCGGCGACCCACAAGGCCTGCGCCCGTTTTTTTTCGTCCGGCATGAGCCCGACTGGTCAGTCAAAAGAGACCAGCGTGGTGCTGGAGGATTATTTTCGGCATTATTGCCGGTCATTTTGCTCGCCAGACGACAAGGCTCAACTCATGCAATGCTCTCGGCTCACCCAGGTCGACTTCGATCAGCTGACACTTGGCGCCCAGATACTGGAGGCGGACAGCCATGGCGCCAAAGTCTACCTGCTCAAGGATGGTAACTTCCTCAAGGTTTTTCGGCGCAAGCGTCTGATTTCATCTGCGCTGCTGCGCCCCTACTCCCAGCGCTTCGTGGACAACGCTGCGCGACTTGCGCAGCTGGGTATCCCCACGCTTGAGGTGATCAGCCAGCACAAGCTCGACCTGCCGGGCAGAACAGCGGTGCTGTACCGGCCTTTGCCGGGGCGCACGCTGCTGCAGATGTCGCGGGACGAAGGCTTCAGCTGGGACATCTACCTGCCACGCCTGATCACCCTGATCCGCCAGTTGCACCGTAGCGGCGTGTACTTCCGCTCGCTGCACCTGGGCAATGTGGTGGTCACGCCCGATCAGCACCTGGGCCTGATCGACGTTGCTGACATGCGCTTCCTGCGCCCGCCACTGTCTGCCCGTATGGTTCGACGCAACGTGCAACACATGGTGAGTTACATCGCGCGCGAGAAACTGGGCGACCGCTTCCCCCTCGCCGATTTCCAAGCGGCCCTGCTGGCGCGTTGAACATCAGCCTGGCAGGCCGTTACCAAAGCCCTGCCAGGCGCTGCGCCGAGCGCAGTGTCAGTGCACGAAGATGGATATACCCATGCCTGCCAAGGCACCGATCACCAGCGTCAATGCGAGCTTGATCCTGTCGCGATTACGCCGTTTGGCCTTGCGGTGAACTTCTTCAGGCACGGTAACGTGGCTGCCAAAGCCTGTGTGCAGTACCGCGTCTCCCTCCAGGGTGACCGCTGTCAGGTTCAACTCCGCGTAACGGCGCGACAGTGCCTTCTCGCCCGCATAGCCGGCAAATGGCGCACAGCGCTGATAATCGCTCAGCCGACGCAAGCCCGGATTCAGGGAAAAGGCCTGCCATTCGGCTTTCTCGGAGTGCAATGGATAGCACGGCACGCCGGCAATTACCTGGCGATCCCCCAGATGAATGTAAGGGCTGTGGATCGACAAGTCATGGGCGTGGCTGCGCAACCAGACTTGCAGCACACCGGGACTGACCTCGAGGATCGCCCTGGAGTCTTCGACGAAGGCCTGGCGATAGAAGCGCCAGTCGTCCTCGCAATGGAAAATGTAAGCCGTCTTCACATGGCTGTACGCCAGGTCGATCGACGCGAGCTGCCCAAGCTTGGGGCGGTTGACGAACACCGTGCAGTGGGGTTTCCAGTGCTCGGGTACGGCACCGTGAACAGCGTCGTCACCGGAGTCCTCGGTAATGAAGACCTCGCGAATGGGCGCTGTATTGTAGCGATCGAAGCTCTCAAGGGTTTCCTTGAGCAGATCGAACCGACCGCAGCTGGTCACGACAAGCGTGACATCACTATCATTTGAAAAGCGCACCGGACTCCCTCCGCGTTGCGACAACAGACTTTGCGTAGACACTCCCTGGCCACGAAAGCTCTTTTGATTAAATGCCCAGCGTCAACCGCAGCCTCTGCCATGCGGACAAGGGCGGGTGCGGCCTGAGTGCCGGGCGCATATGGTCGACGATGCTACGGCCAACTTCAGCGAAACTGAAGCGGGAAACCGCCAGGTGTCGCCCATTTTCCGCAATTTGCTGCGCCAGGTCCGGATCGGCGCGCAGGGTGCGCAGCTTCGCCTGGAGCATCGGGATGCTGTCGTATAACACCACGTTGTGCATATCCTGCAGGCCCAAAGCGCTATTTTCTTCTGCCCCCTGGTCGAACGCCAGCAGCACGCAGCCGCAGGCCATGGCCTCGAAGTTCTTGATCATGTACTCGCCCATGCCCACATCGGCACTGACGAAGAAACGGATCCGGTTGAGGGTATTGCAATAGTCTTCGCCTGATTTGGTGCGGGTCACCACCAGGTTTTCCACCCGCCCCAGTTCATCCAGCAACGCCTTGCGCCCGCTGTAGGCAACACTGTTGGTACTGCCGACGAACGCCAGCTCGATATCGCGCTCAAGCCCTTGGTCCGTGAGCAGGCGCTCGTCATAACCCTTGGGCACGAACACCGCATCGAAACCTTCCCGACGCAGGCGCTCACTGACCATGTAGCCGGAACTGATCACCCGTGCCCACGGCAGCTTGCGGTAATGCGCACTGAACTTGCCGGTGTACTTGCAGGGGATGTAGTTCTGGTAGGCATCATGTTCGAGGATCACCAGGTTCGGCACGGTACGGATAAACGCCGCCTGGCGTATCTCCTGCTTGAAGCGCAGGAAGAACACGATGCGGTCGTAGCGCTCGACCTGCACTTCACGTTTGAAATAACGGCGCAGGTTGCGCTGGTCATCGCTGGTCAACCAGCGCAGGTCGCACTCACAGTTGGCCGCGACGCCGTCATACAGGCGATCGAGGATCGCGCGCTGTTCCTTCTGCACCAGAAATAAGACTTTCATTGCTTTCCTTGGGCGCTCTGCGCCTTCGCGGTCAACCATGGGCATAATCTACAGCTCACGGCGCCAGAACAGTTCATGGCGGCGCACGGCCTTGCGGAAGAACTCGTTCTCACCGTAGGGCGATGGCCGGCGCCCGGCCAGCCAGCGCTGCAACAGCCGACGCAATCGGCGCTTGAACGGCGCGGCAGGTTGCAGGTCGTGCATCATGCCCAGGGCCATCGCCTTGTCACGCTGCGTCGGCAGGTCCAGCACCAGGCTGCAGGGTGCCCACGGCTGGTCGGCACTCAGTTGCGGTGGCAAGGCCACCCCATCGCCGCTGTCGCCCATGGGCCAGCGATCGTTGTCGTGCAGATGGTTGGCATAGCACAGCAGCGTCTGCGGCTGCCACACCAAGCCCCGCAGTGCCTGCATGACGGCCATATGGGCGCAGATGTGATCAGGGTGCGGGTCCAGTTGCGGATGCGGCATCACCAGCACTTCAGGCCGGGCCATCTCCAACAGCGCACGCAGGTCAGCCAGCAGGTTGTTCCAGGTTGGCGCGCCATCGCTGTCGGCCGGCAACGACAACGGGTTGAAGCGACGGAACGGGCGAATATCGACCATGTCGGCTTCTCGGGAACCGGCCGGCACATCGGGCGCTGCCTGCATGGCGGGCAGCTGCAGGCAAAAGTAGCCTAATTGCACACAACGCGCCTCTGGCACCCCGGCCCAGCGCGGCACGGCAATACTGTCCCAGGCACGCAGACGGCCCTTCAGCCGTGCTGCCTCGGCCTTGCCCATGCCCATCTGCTGGTAGTGTTCTGCTTCGATTTCGCCAGCGGTCAAGGTCACCACCCAGGCTTCGTCCGCCTGGCTGTAAAGGCCATAGGCCGCCAGCTCGGCATCATCGGCATGTGGCGCTATCACCATCACGCGACGGCGCTGCATTTCTACGCCGGGGGTTATCCACAGCCGCGGCTGGCCCTGCAGTCGACAGTGACGGCCGCACACGAGCAGCGTACCCGCCTGCAGCGGTGCAGCCAGCCCGGTAAGGTTCAGGAAGCGAACGCCGTCGACACCGCGCTCGAACGTCTGCCGGTCAGCACGCTCATCGGCCAGCAGCTCGACACACGGGTCGAGAAAACGCCCCAGCCATCCGCTTTTTACCCGCACTTCGAGGATCAGCGTTTCATTACCCTGCAGCGCCTTATCGACCTTGAGCACGCCGTCACGCAAGGTGACAGGCGCTTCGCCGGTCTGCTCGCCGAAGTTGTAGGCGTAATCTTCGCCCGGTGCATAGAACAGATGATCAGCGAACCAAGCTTCGTGGGCAGCCCAGAGCAGCGGCAGCAGCAACAACGGCAGCCACCACCAGGCGAATACGCCCACGGCAACCAGCACCGCCAGGCCGCCCAGTAGCCCCAAGCGCTTGTTGCGCCGGTGGCGCTTGAGCAACTGTTGTTTGCGGCTCACGCTTGGAACACCGGCACGGGGTTGCACCAACGGTCCTTGTACTCGCGGTCGGCACGGCCGAACGAGAAGCGCAGAGGTTTGTTGCGTGCGCGAGCATCGTCCCAGGCAGCTTGGGTGTTGAGGAAGCTCAGTACACTGCCAGGGCTGAAGGCCTTGGTCTCAGGGTCGACGCCGCCGTTGACGTACTCGACACTGATCCACTGCGGCGCTTCGACCCGATAGACCAACTGTATGGCGATGGGCTTGTCGTCGAGCAACAGCACCGAGCCGATCAGCAGCTCACGCAGGCGCTCGAGCACATCGGCCATACGCTCGGCACCGGTGGCCGGGAACCCCCAGCGGCGCTGGAACAGGTCGCAGTACATAGCAGCGATCTGCTGGGCACTGAAGTCGGTAATCGGGCGCACCACACCACCCGCCTCTTCCAGCAGGCGCAACTCACGGCGCTGGTTGTAGCGGAATTTCTTCGACAGGTCTTCATGCGCCCGGGCCATCGCCAACTGCTCTTTCTGAGCCTTCAGGCCGCTGAAGCGCCCCTGGTTCAGCTCGGACAGGTAGCGCGCGGTATGGCGCAAGGGCGCGGCGGCATCGCCAGCGGCTGGCAGAATGATCTCGGCATTGCCCAGGTCAAACAGGCCTTTCTTGCCGGCACGCTTGAGCACGTCCTTGGACAGCGCCAAATGACGCCCCCAGGTCGCAACGCCAGCCTTCAGCTCGCCTGCCTGATGCCAGCCCAGGTAACGCACGGGTATCTGCGCCAGGTCCGCCAATTGCTCGATCACCAGCGGGTGTGTGGCAACGCTGCCACCGAACCGTGCCCACGTCTCGGCGTAGGCGGCAGCGTCGATCACCTGCCATCCGCGCTCTCGCCAAGCCTGAATATGATTGAGCATCACTTGCGCACCACCAGCGCACTTACCTGCGGCAGTTGCCAGAAGGCTTCGCGCACGGCCTGGTCGGAGAAACGCTCGCGCAGGCGCCGCAGCATGTGCGAGGCGCATGCATCGCGCTGCTGCTCGTCCAGCAACGCCATATGCTTCAAACCCTGGGCCAGCTGCGAGGCATCGCCGAGCGGGAACAATACACCCACGCCCTCGACCACTTCACGAGCCCCGCCGCAGGCCGTTGCCAGCACAGGTACGCCGGCCACCATGGCTTCGAGCAGGACCATACCGAATGGTTCATGGTCGGAACTCAGGGCAAACACGTCGAATGCCTGGAAGTAGCGGCGCGCATCCGGGACCTGGCCCAGAAAGTCGACTTGCCCGGCAATGCCCAGCTCGCCAGCCAGCGCCTTGAGCTTGTCTTCCAGGCGCCCCATGCCGAGGATCGCCAGACGAGCGCCGGCCGGCAACTCAGGGAGGGCTTGGGCAAAGCCGCGCAGCAAGGTCGCCTGATCCTTGTCCGGGTGCAGGCGCCCGACATTGCCGACGACCCACGCCTGCGCATCCAGGCCAAGGGCCTGACGCGCTTCAGCGCGCGGAACCAGCGTGGCCTGCAGGGCCTCGATGTCGATACGGTTGTACAGCGTCTGGATACGTTCGGCCGGCCACTGAGGCAGGCAACGGCGCATGTCGTCACGCACGGCGTCCGACACGCCAAGCAGGCTCAGCCGTTTGCTGAACAGGTTGGCGAACAGGCGCCGCCCCTTGCGCTCATAGTCGCCGAACGCATGGTGCACGCCGATCACCGGCAGGCCCGTCGCCAGCAAAGCCACGTAGATCGGCTTGAAGCGGTGGGCGATGCAGAAGCTGAAATTGCGCTCGGCCGCGATGCGGCGCAGGGCGCGTATGGCGCCGAGCTTCAGGCCGCGAACGGCCTTGGAGCTGAACTGGAGGAACAGCACCTCGTCCGACGCGCAGCCAGCCGCAACCTGCGGGTCGGCGGCACCGGTGAGGAATACCGTGGTGACCTTGTAGCCGCTGCCCTGGAACAGGCTGGCGTACTGACGGGCACAGTCGAGGAACGGCCCGTCATAGCCATGGCAGAACTGCAGGATGCGCGGCTCAGAGCGGCTGGTCATACGCGGCGGCGCCGTCCTTCACAACAAGAATGTCTTCCATGATCAGGTACTGCAGGTCCGAGCCGAAGAACATGTTCAGCGCATCGGTCGGCGAGCAGATCATCGGCTCGCCACGGCGGTTGAGCGAAGTGTTCAGCGACACGCCATTACCGGTCAGGTCTTCCAGCGCCTTCATCATGTCGTAGTAACGCGGGTTGTACTCACGCTTGAGCACCTGCGCACGCGAAGTGCCATCCTCGTGAACCACTTCCGGCACTCGGGTTTTCCACTCTTCAGCCACTTCGAAGGTGAAGGTCATGAACGGCGCCGGGTGATCGATCTTGATCATTTGCGGGGCGACGGTGTCCAGCATCGACGGGCAGAAAGGTCTCCAGCGTTCGCGGAACTTGATCTGGTGGTTGATACGGTCAGCCACCCCTTCGACACTCGGGCAGCCGATGATCGAACGGCCACCCAGAGCGCGCGGGCCGAACTCCATGCGGCCCTGGAACCAGGCCACCGGGTTGCCGTCGACCATGATCCGGGCGATCTGCCGTGGCATGTCGTCGAGCTTGCGCCACTTCGGCTGGTTCGGGTGACGGGCACAGGCGGCAATGACGTCTTCGTTGGAGTACGAAGGGCCGAGGTAGACGTGCTCCATCTTCTCGACCGGTACGCCACGGGCGTGGGACACATAGGCCGCAGCACCGACTGCAGTACCGGCGTCACCGGAGGCCGGCTGGACGAACAGCTCTTTGACGTCCGGGCGGGCGATGATCTTCTGGTTGAGTTTGACGTTCAGTGCGCAGCCGCCGGCGAAGGCCAGTTTGCCGGTTTCACGCAGGGTGTCGCCCAGGTAGTGGTCGATCATCTGCAGGGCCAGCTTCTCGAACAGTGCCTGCATGCTCGCTGCGTAATGGATATAGGGCTCGTCAGCAATGTCGCCTTCGCGCTTGGGGCCCAGCCATTCGATCAGTTTCGGCGAGAAGTAGAAGCCCTTGCCCTTCTCTTTATAGCGGCGCAGGCCGATGACGTTGGCATACTCGGTGTTGATCACCAGTTCGCCGTTCTCGAAGCTGGCCAGGCGGGAGAAGTCATATTTGCTGGCATCGCCATAGGGCGCCATGCCCATGACCTTGAATTCGCCATCGAGCATTTCGAAGCCGAGGAATTCGGTGATCGCGCCGTACAGGCCGCCCAGCGAATCCGGGTCGAAGAATTCCTTGATCTTGTGGATCTTGCCGTTTTCGCCATAGCCGAAGAAAGTGGTGGCGTACTCACCCTTGCCGTCAATACCCAGGATCGCAGTCTTTTCCTTGAAGCCCGAGCAGTGATAGGCACTGGAGGCATGCGCCAGGTGGTGCTCGACCGGCTCGATCTTGACTTTTTTCGGGTCGAAGCCCAGTTGCTCCAGGCACCAGACGATCTTCTTGCGGTAGCGCTTGTAGCGACGGTTGCCCATCAGGATCGCGTCGAGGGCCCGATCCGGGGCGTACCAGTAGCGCTTGGCATAGTGCCAGCGAGCCTTGCCGAACAGGCTGATCGGGGCGAACGGGATGGCGACCACGTCGACATCGGACGGCTTGATGCCAGCCTGTTCCAGACAGAACTTCGCCGACTCGTAAGGCATGCGGTTCTTCGCATGCTTGTCACGCACGAAGCGCTCTTCTTCGGCGGCGGCAATCAGTTTGCCGTCGATGTACAGGGCCGCGGAAGGGTCATGGCTAAGGGCGCCGGACAGGCCAAGAATCGTCAATGCCAAGGGATTAGCCTCTTCATTCGGTAGAGATGCGCCAGCGGCCCCAGGGGCGGGTGGCGGCTAAAAGGCGGGATTATAACGCAAACACTTCCAACTGGCCCTATCGCCGGCAAGCCGGCCCCCACAGGCGCGGCGCGGCGCAAAGAGCGGCGCCGCGCCGGCGACAGGGCCAGCCTGGGCAACCGCTTTATTCAGCAATCAGCCAGTCCATCCGGTAACTGCCGGCCGTCTGCGCCAGCTCTTTGGCTAGCCAGGGCAGCAGCTCCTTGAGTTCTTCTTCCAGCCCCCATGGCGGGTTTGCAATGGCCAGGCCCGAACCATTGAGGCCCTGCGGGCTGTCCTGGTGGTGAACGTACAGCTCGACTCGCAGCAGCTTGGGCGCACCAGTGCTGGTCAGGTCCTGATAGAACCGGGTGAGCGAGCGCTGGTCCTTGATCGGGTACCAGATGGCCGCGACGGTCTGGCGCATGCGGCCGATCGCCTCTTTGAGCGACGTGGTGCAACGCTTGAGCTCATCGGCTTGCTCGAACGGCGGGTCGATCAGCATGATCGCGCGCTTTTCCGGCACCGGCAACAACGCCCGCGGCACGTGCCAACCTTCACCCAGGTGCACCACCACGCGCGGGTCTTTCTTCATGTTCTCTTTGAGCAGCGGCCCGTCTTCGGGGTGCTTCTCGTTGAGCAGGGCGCGGTCCTGCTGGCGCATCAGGCGGCGGGCCAGCTCCGGCGAGCCGGGGTAGTAGCGCAACTCGCCATCGCTGTTCAGGCGCTTGATGATGCGCAGGTAATCGGCGGCCATGGCCGGTAGATCATCGCGATTCCACAGGCGCGCGACCCCTTCCAGGTACTCACCGGTACGGGTGGCCTGGTCGCCCTGCAGGTCATACAGACCCAGGCCGGCGTGGGTATCGATATAGGCGAACGGCTGTTCTTTGCGCGACATCAGGGCGATGAGGCGGGTCAGCACGATGTGCTTGAGGACGTCGGCATGGTTGCCGGCGTGGAAGGCGTGACGATAGTTCATGGCAACTCCTGCGCGGGCGGCAAGTTTACCTTGCCTTGCCGGCGGAGTCAGGCCTGGCTGCCGATCGACAACGCCCCGACCGCCGGTTTACCGGCGATCGGGGCACCTCGACCCGACAGGTGTCAGGTATTACTTTTCAGCGTGATACGCGGCATCAGCGGTTTCAAAGCGCGAAACCATGCTGTTCGACGGGCTGCCGAGCTTGCTCACCACGACGATGGCGATGCTGGCGAACAGGAAGCCCGGGATGATTTCGTACAACCCGATGGTGTCGAACTGTTTCCAAAGGATCACGGTCAGTGCACCGACCACGATACCGGCCAGCGCGCCGTTACGGGTCATGCCTTTCCACAGCACCGAGATCAACACGACCGGACCGAAGGCGGCACCAAAGCCGGCCCAGGCGTAGGCCACCAGGCCCAGCACGCGGTTTTCCGGATTGGCAGCCATGGCGATGGCGATCAGGGCCACGGCCAGCACCATCAGGCGACCGACCCAGACCAATTCACGCTGCGAGGCATTCTTGCGCAGGAAGGCCTTGTAGAAGTCTTCGGTCAGCGCACTGGAGCACACCAGCAACTGGCAGCTCAAGGTACTCATCACCGCGGCCAGAATGGCCGACAGCAGCACACCGGCTACCCAAGGGTTGAACAGGATCTTCGCCAGCTCGATGAACACACGCTCGTGGTTCTCGGTGACCGGGCCGGCCAGCTCAGGGTGAGCGGAGAAATAAGCGATACCGAAGAAGCCCACGGCGCAGGTACCGACCAGGCACAGGATCATCCAGGTCATGGAGATGCGGCGGGCGTTGGCGATCGATTTGACCGAATCAGCGGCCATGAAGCGCGCCAGGATGTGCGGCTGACCGAAGTAGCCCAGGCCCCAGCCCATCAGCGAAATGATGCCGATGAAGGTCGCGCCCTTGAGCATGTCGAAGTGCGCCGGGTTCTGCGCTTCGATGGCCAGGAAGGTCGTGTCGAAGCCGCCCGTGGAGATCAGCACGATGATCGGGGTCAGGATCAGCGCGAAGATCATCAGCGAGGCCTGCACGGTGTCTGTCCAGCTCACCGCCAGGAAGCCACCGATGAAGGTGTAGGCGATGGTAGCCGCAGCACCGGCCCACAGCGCAGTCTCGTACGACATGCCGAAGGTACTTTCGAACAGGCGGGCGCCGGCGACGATACCGGAGGCGCAATAGATGGTGAAGAACACCAGGATGACGATGGCCGAAATGATCCGCAGCAGGCCGCTGCTGTCTTCGAAGCGGCTGGAGAAGTAGTCCGGCAGGGTCAGCGCATCGCCGTTGTGCTCGGTCTGCACGCGCAGACGGCCAGCGACGAACAGCCAGTTGAGGTAGGCACCGACGGTCAGGCCGATGGCGATCCAGGCCTCGGACAGGCCTGAAAAGTAGATGGCGCCCGGCAGGCCCATCAGCAGCCAGCCGCTCATGTCGGAAGCACCAGCGGAAAGCGCGGTGACAACGCTACCCAGGCTGCGGCCGCCCAGAATGTAATCGGAAAGGTTCTTGGTGGAGCGATAGGCGGCGAAGCCGATCAGTACCATTACCGCGATATAGATCACGAAAGTGATCGTTAGTGGATTGCCCATGCTTGTGCCCTGGCGTTTGTTTTTATTTCATGCACAACCGAATCGGGACGGTTGCACCCAGGCGGCGAATCCTATGCAACAACGTTAATAGGGTGCAACCACTTTTCGTCCGCCAGTTGCACCTTCTCGTGCATTTTCAGGTAATGCCGCTTTTTTGCTCCTTTCTGGAGCAAAACCCGCATTTTTCAGAACAAAACGCATCAGAAAAAAGCGTCTTTGAAGCGTAGGATCATTCATCAGACGAGTTGCACCTTTTCCATCAAAAAATCGGGTTGCACCTGGTTGCACCCGAAATGTCCTACGGCTACTCTTGGCGTTAGCTTAGGCCACAACCGTGGCAATAACGAGGATAAGAAATGGCGACGACCACCCTTGGGGTCAAACTCGATGACCCTACCCGTGAGCGACTCAAGGCAGCTGCGCAGTCCATCGACCGCACGCCGCACTGGTTGATCAAGCAAGCAATCTTCAATTACCTGGAGAAGCTCGAGGGTGGCGCCACCCTGACCGAACTCAACGGTCAGGCCAACAGCCCGGCCGATGATGCCGGTGAAGTACAGCCCGACCATGCGCACCAGTGCTTCCTGGAGTTCGCTGAGAGCATCCTGCCCCAGTCGGTGCTGCGCTCGGCCATTACAGCCGCCTATCGCCGCCCCGAGCAGGAAGTGGTGCCGATGCTGCTGGAACAGGCGCGCCTGAGCGCACCCCTGGCCGAGGCGACCAACAAGATGGCCGCCGGCATCGCCGAGAAGCTGCGCAACCAGAAGAGCGCCGGTGGCCGCGCCGGCATCGTCCAGGGCCTGCTGCAGGAGTTCTCGCTGTCGTCCCAGGAAGGCGTGGCGCTGATGTGCCTGGCCGAAGCCCTGCTGCGTATTCCCGACAAAGGCACCCGTGACGCGCTGATCCGCGACAAGATCAGCAGCGGCAACTGGCACCCGCACTTGGGCAACAGCCCGTCGCTGTTCGTCAACGCGGCCACCTGGGGCCTGTTGCTGACCGGTAAACTGGTTTCCACCCACAACGAAGCCGGCCTCACCACCTCGCTCACCCGCATCATCGGCAAGAGCGGCGAACCGATGATCCGCAAGGGCGTCGACATGGCCATGCGCCTGATGGGCGAACAGTTTGTCACCGGCGAGACCATCGCCGAAGCACTGGCCAACGCCAGCCGCTTCGAGTCCAAGGGCTTCCGCTACTCCTACGACATGCTCGGCGAAGCCGCGCTGACCGAGCACGATGCGCAGAAATACCTGGCGTCCTATGAGCAGGCGATCCACTCGATCGGCAAGGCCTCCCACGGCCGCGGCATCTATGAAGGCCCGGGCATCTCGATCAAGCTCTCGGCACTGCACCCACGCTACAGCCGCGCTCAATACGAGCGGGTGATGGAAGAGTTGTACCCGCGCCTGCTGTCGCTGACCCTGCTGGCCAAGCAGTATGACATCGGCCTGAACATCGACGCTGAAGAGGCCGACCGCCTGGAGCTGTCGCTCGACCTGCTCGAGCGCCTGTGCTTCGAGCCATCACTGGCCGGCTGGAACGGCATCGGCTTTGTCATCCAGGCTTACCAGAAGCGCTGCCCATATGTGATCGACTACGTCATCGACCTGGCCAAACGCAGCCGTCACCGCCTGATGATCCGCCTGGTGAAAGGCGCCTACTGGGACAGCGAAATCAAGCGCGCTCAGGTTGAGGGTCTGGAAGGCTACCCGGTCTACACCCGCAAGGTGTACACCGACGTTTCCTACGTCGCTTGCGCCCGCAAGTTGCTGGCGGTACCGGAAGCCATCTACCCGCAGTTCGCCACCCACAACGCCCACACCCTGTCGGCCATCTACCACATCGCCGGCCAGAACTATTACCCGGGGCAGTACGAGTTCCAGTGCCTGCACGGCATGGGCGAACCGCTGTACGAGCAGGTTGTAGGCAAAGTCTCGGAAGGCAAGCTTAACCGCCCGTGCCGCGTCTACGCGCCGGTCGGCACCCACGAAACCCTGCTGGCCTACCTGGTGCGCCGCCTGCTGGAAAACGGCGCGAACACCTCGTTCGTCAACCGTATCGCCGACCACTCGATCTCCATCCAGGAACTGGTCGCCGACCCGGTCGCCAGTATCGAGCGCATGGCCACCCAGGAAGGCAGCATCGGCCTGCCGCACCCGCGCATCCCGTTACCGCGTGACCTGTATGGCAGTGAGCGGGCCAACTCGGCCGGTATCGACATGGCCAACGAACACCGCCTGGCGTCGTTGTCCTGCGCCATGCTGGCCACAGCCCACAATGACTGGAAAGCCACCCCATTGCTGGCCTGCGCCGCCAGCGAAAGCGCTGCCACAGCGGTACTGAACCCGGCAGATCATCGCGACGTGGTCGGCCACGTGCAGGAAGCCACCGTTGCCGACGTCGACAACGCCATCCAGTGCGCGCTCAATGCCGCACCGATCTGGCAGGCCACTCCACCCGCTGAGCGCGCAGCGATCCTGGAGCGCACCGCTGACCTGATGGAAGCCGAGATCCAGCCGCTGATGGGCCTGCTCATCCGCGAGGCCGGCAAAACCTTCGCCAACGCCATTGCCGAAGTGCGCGAGGCCGTTGACTTCCTGCGCTACTACGCCGTGCAGGCGCGCAACGATTTCAGCAATGACGCCCACCGCCCATTGGGCCCGGTGGTGTGCATCAGCCCGTGGAACTTCCCGCTGGCCATCTTCACCGGCCAGGTAGCCGCAGCCTTGGCTGCCGGTAACCCTGTGCTGGCCAAACCCGCCGAACAGACCCCGATGATCGCAGCCCAGGCTGTGCGCCTGCTGCTCGAAGCCGGCATTCCGGAAGGCGTGCTGCAACTGCTGCCAGGGCGCGGCGAAACCGTTGGTGCCGGCCTGGTCGGCGACGAACGCGTCAAGGGCGTGATGTTCACCGGTTCCACCGAAGTGGCGCGCCTGCTGCAACGCAACGTCGCCGGGCGCCTGGACAACCAGGGCCGTCCGATCCCGCTGATCGCCGAAACCGGTGGCCAGAACGCGATGATCGTCGATTCCTCGGCGCTGACCGAGCAGGTGGTGATCGACGTGGTGTCCTCGGCCTTCGACAGTGCTGGCCAGCGCTGCTCGGCCCTGCGCGTGCTGTGCCTGCAGGAAGACTCGGCTGACCGCGTGATCGAGATGCTCAAAGGTGCCATGGCCGAAAGTCGCCTGGGCAACCCTGACCGCCTGGCCGTGGACATTGGCCCGGTAATCGATGCCGAAGCCAAGGCCGGTATCGAGAAGCACATCCAGGGCATGCGCGAAAAAGGCCGCCCTGTTTATCAGGTCGCCATCGCCGATGCTGCTGAAACCAAGCGTGGCACCTTCGTGATGCCGACCCTGATCGAGCTGGAGAGCTTCGATGAGCTCAAGCGCGAGATCTTCGGCCCGGTACTGCACGTGGTGCGTTACAACCGCCGCAACCTCGACCAGTTGATCGAGCAGATCAACAACTCCGGCTATGGCCTGACCCTCGGCGTGCATACCCGCATCGACGAGACCATCGCCAAGGTGGTGGAGAACGCCAACGCCGGCAACATGTACGTCAACCGCAACATCGTTGGTGCGGTGGTGGGCGTGCAGCCGTTCGGTGGTGAAGGCCTGTCCGGTACCGGCCCGAAAGCGGGTGGCCCGCTGTACCTGTACCGCCTGCTGTCGACCCGCCCGGCAGACGCCATTGGCCGTCACTTCCAGCAGCAGGATGGCGAAGGCAAACCGGACCGCACCCTGCACGAACAGCTGGTCAAGCCGCTGCACGGCCTGAAGGCCTGGGCCCAGAGCAACCAGCTGGCCGACTTGGCTGCGCTGTGCGACCAGTTCGCCAGCCAGTCGCAGAGCGGCATCGCCCGCCTGCTGCCAGGCCCGACCGGCGAGCGCAACAGCTACACCATCCTGCCACGCGAGCACGTGCTGTGCCTGGCCGACAACGAGGCTGACCTGCTGGCGCAGTTGGCCGCAGTACTGGCCGTCGGCAGCTCGGCGGTGTGGGCAGACAGCGAGCCTGGCAAAGCCCTGCGTGCCCGCCTGCCGCGTGAGCTGCAGGCCAAGGTCAAGCTGGTGGCGGACTGGAACAAGGATGAAGTGGCGTTCGACGCCGTGATTCACCATGGCGATTCGGACCAGCTGCGCAGCGTGTGCCAGCAGGTGGCCAAGCGTGCTGGTGCGATCGTCGGTGTGCACGGGCTGTCCAGCGGGGATCACCAGATTGCGCTGGAGCGGCTGGTGATTGAGCGGGCGGTGAGTGTGAACACCGCGGCGGCGGGGGGGAATGCCAGCTTGATGACCATTGGCTGATTGCTGTTGATAAAAAAGGGGAGCTTCGGCTCTCCTTTTTTATGGGCGCATATCTTGAGATGTTTGGCGCCTGTGAGATCGAGCGCCGCCCGCGCGGCGCTCGATCTCACAGGCGCTGAAACTGCTGCGGCGAATACATTGGGGCCTTCATGCAGCCTGAAGCCAGGCCCTCACTGCTTCATCCCCAACTCAGCATCATCCATCAGTGCCTTGGCCATCGCACTCAAATAATGCGCAGCCCAGAGCATCATCGGTTTCTCATCCATCAACCCGGTAATGGTCAGTTCGCGCACATAGCCCATCAACTCCGAAGACTGCTCTCGGGCATCCCGGCACGGGATACCCGGCTCGATGCGAAACAGTGGATGTGTGCCATTCTCGCCCTGGTAGAAGGTGGTCTTGCCGACGGTGAACTGGGTGTCTTCTGTTGTCATTGTTCAATCCCCTGATAATTCTCGACTGCCTGGCCTGGCCCTTTCGCGGGTGAACCCGCTCCCACAGGTTCATCACAAGCCCCAAGGCTTGCACAGTACCTGTGGGAGCGGGTTTACCCGCGAAGAGGCCAGCCCAGGCAACACATTACGCAGCCTCAATGCACAGGTCTGGCCTCAGCGGGCATCTGCACCTGAACCAATGCAGACTCAAGCAAAGCCCGCAGCGCCTCCAGTTCATGCATCGTGGTCATCATCAGGATCGAAGCCGGCGACCTGGGCTGCAGCTGCATGGCGTGGTGCACCACGGTTGCGGCACACAGCGCGTGATCCGTGGCCTGGATCAGGGTGTCTTCAAGGGAATGGGCGTTAGGGTGGATCGGGGACTATCTTCAGCATCATGGTTCACCTAGTGATAAAGGCCACTACACACCTGCTGTCAAACAAGAGGGTGGCAGCTGTACATGGGTTGACAGACCGGTAGGCAAACCAAAACCCGGCGCACACGAAGTGCCCCATGCACAGCTGCCATAAAGGCAAAGCGATTCGGTTTGACCTAAGCGGCCTGTCAAAGCCGGTCACTGATTCGGCAGCGACCACCCGAGACTAGGGCCCTACCCAGAGCACCGCAATGGCTTGGAGGGGGTTGGGAGTATGTTTGGGAAATGGACTACATGGAATAGGTGAAAACCTAAAATGATCTGCCGAAACTGGCCGGAATGCGGTGAGACTGGCAGGTGTTCGCGCCTCACCCTTTTCAGCGCCTGTGAGGCCGAGCGCCGCCCGCGCGGCGCTGCGCAGCACAAGGCTGCTCACATTTGTTGCAACGTGGCCATGCCTGTGAGGCCATGGTTGTCAGCCTTGTCGCATGAGCGAAGGAATGCGGGGCGGCAGCCGCGCCAACAGGGAAATACTGTCAAACCACAAAGCGGGCAACCATGGCCGAGCAGTTGCCACGCTATCTTTCCACCATGCGCGCCCCAGAGTTACGCCAAAGCCACCAGATACTCCACCCCTTAAACGCTTCTGAAGCAAGCAACAACCCAACCCATATCCAGTTATTGATGCCAGCAACGACCATAGGCAAGAGCAAAACCACCGAAACTGACGGAACGATGAAAAAAAATCTGAATGGCATCTGCACCAGCGCCAAAAATACCACGATTTTTTTACACCTGAAAAAACCCACGCATGTAACAATAACTGAAAACTGTAAAAACAGCCCGGCCCAGATCACAATGCCTGAACCACCCCAACTCCGCACTACGTCAAGACCACTATTCAAATCCGACAAAAAAGGTATTGCGCCTCGGGCGATATTACGCAAGATGTACAAAATAATATAAAACGCATCCATACTTGCCCAAAGCAAATATAGAGCTCGCTGCTTATTGGTAGTTGACACCATCAATAGGCCCCTATTCTATATTCATACTCCTCGTCAGGTACCACAGGACGCCAGTGCCAGGACTCCCCCGTGATCGCCCAGGCATCATCTGCCTGTACATAGTTTTGCGTTATCCGTCGTACATCCCCATATCGATGTGTAGCCGATAGTCTGGCGAAGCTCCGCTCCTTTTCGCCTAATGGCACCATAGTCTTTCCCCTCGCTCGAAAAAAGACGTCCCTCGTCACCTCGGGATGTTAAAAAGTTTGCGGCCAACGCCACCCCAGACCACAATAAATCTGTATCAATACTAAATGTTTTCCACTTGCCAGGGCCATCAGCTTCTGGGTATTTACTCTCAGACAGCAGTAAATCCAGCTTTGATTCCGCCCATCTCAAACGAGGGTAACGCGACACATCAATTGGAGAAATTGGCTGCTCCCGAATAAGGAACCACCTGCCGTCTTCCACCAGCTTCAAAGCTCGCCAGATATCATCCTGCAGCAAAGGACGCCCCAGAGGCAAATCACATGCTTTCTGGAAGTCACACAATCCACGCAGGGTCGTATTTTCCAGCAAAGCCCTCTGAACTACCGAACAAGCAAAAAAAGGGTCTTCAACCCTCTCTAAATCTTCTTTCCAAACGTCGCGCCACTCACAAATCCTGTCCATAGAATTCCTCCACAGTGAAGAATCAATATCTACCTCATTTTCCATCACTGCGGTCGTAGGAGATTTCGGCGCAGCGCGTAGGAATATTCCTGTCGCCTTCTACAAGCACGCCTCTGACGCCTCAAATTTTTCATGCAGTCAGTGGAATAGCAGAGCTTAAAAGGTGCCAAGGCTGACAGATGAATGCCTTTTGATCTCACACGTGCTTCAAGATTTGCTGCGAACGGGTGGCCTTGACGCTCACTCAACCCAGCCCCTTCCCCCGTCAACCAACATCAGAGGCTCCAAATGCGAGGATTTTTGACTGAACATCATCTCAATCAATCATGGTAGCCAGTCTTATTCGGCCAATCCTAGACTCGCCTCAAGCCCGCTCAAGGACCGCCCCCATGCCCGAGACCCTGCTCAGCCCCCGCAACCTGGCCTTCGAACTCTACGAAGTGCTCGACGCCCAAGCCCTCACCCAGCGCCCGCGCTTTGCCGAGCACAGCCGCGAAACCTTCGACGCGGCGCTGACCACCGCGCGCACCATCGCCGAAAAGTACTTCGCCCCGCACAACCGCAAGGCCGACGAAAACGAGCCGCGCTACGTGGACGGCCGCGCTGAACTGATCCCCGAGGTCAAGCCTGCCGTCGATGCCTTCCTCAAGGCCGGCTTCCTCAACGCCAATCGCGACTTCGAGGTCGGCGGCATGCAGCTACCCAGCCTGGTCTCGCAGGCCTGCTTCGCCCACTTCCAGGCCGCCAACGCTGGTACCACGGCCTACCCCTTCCTGACCATGGGCGCGGCCAACCTGATCGAAAGCTTCGGCAGCGACGAGCAAAAACACCTGTTCCTGCAGCCAATGATCGAAGGCCGGTTCTTCGGCACCATGGCGCTGACAGAGCCGCATGCAGGTTCGTCCCTGGCCGACATCCGCACACGTGCCGAACCCGCCGGGGATGGCAGCTACCGGATCAAGGGCAACAAGATCTTCATCTCCGGTGGTGACCACGAACTGTCGGAAAACATCGTGCACATGGTCCTGGCCAAGCTGCCGGACGCGCCACCCGGTGTGAAAGGCATCTCGCTGTTCATCGTGCCCAAGTATCTGGTCAATCAGGATGGCAGCTGTGGCGGGCGCAACGACGTACTGCTGGCCGGGCTGTTCCACAAGATGGGTTGGCGCGGCACCACCTCCACGGCACTGAACTTCGGCGACAACGGTCAGTGCGTCGGCTACCTCGTCGGCCAGCCACACCAGGGCCTTGCCTGCATGTTCCAGATGATGAACGAGGCACGCATCGGTGTTGGCATGGGCGCAGTGATGCTCGGCTACGCCGGCTACCTGTATTCGCTGGAGTATGCCCGCCAGCGGCCTCAAGGCCGGCTGCCGGACAGCAAGGACCCTCTCAGCCCGGCGGTGCCGATCATCGAGCACACCGATGTGAAACGCATGCTGCTGGCACAGAAGGCGTACGTGGAAGGCGCCTTCGACCTGGGCCTGTACGCAGCGCGCCTGTTCGACGACACCCAGACGGCTGATGGCGAAAGCGCACGCCAGCAGGCACAAGCTTTGCTCGATCTGCTGACGCCGATTGTCAAATCCTGGCCTTCGACCTTCTGCCTGAAGGCCAACGAACTGGCCATCCAGATCCTGGGTGGCCACGGTTACACCCGCGAATACCCGGTAGAACAATACTACCGCGACAACCGTCTGAACCCGATCCACGAGGGCACCGAAGGCATCCAGTCACTCGACCTGCTGGGCCGTAAGCTGGTACAGCACAACGGAGCCGGCCTCAAACAACTGATTCGCCTGATCGCAAGCACCGGTGAGCGCGCCAGCCACCACCCGAACCTTGATGCCTTGCGCCAACCGCTTGAGCAACTGGTCACTCGCCTGCAAGCCGTGACCCTCGGCCTGCTGGGTGATCTGGCCCATGGCCAGACTGCCGGAGCCCTTGCCAACTCTGCCCTGTACCTCAAGGCCTTTGGCCATTGCGTGATCGGCTGGCGCTGGCTGGAACAAGCGATATTTGCCGAGCTTGGCCTGTGCAAGGGCAATGCCGCAGACCGCGACTTCTACCTGGGCAAATTGCAGGCAGCCCGTTATTTCCTGACCTGGGAGGTACCAGGCTGCCATAATGAGCTGGCATTGCTCGAGGCACGCGACGATACCTGCCTGGCCATGCAAGACGGGTGGTTCTAGGGGGAGCCACCGTGCACACGGAGGTTTTCCATGTTCGATTCCAGCGCCCTGCTGCGCCAGCGTTTTGCCACGCTGCGCAGCACGGCCGAGTTGTTTTCGCTGCGCCATGTGAAACAGTCCCACCAGGCGCTCTCGGTACGCCGTAACGTGGCAGAGCCGCCATTCTTCAGCCAGGACGAGGGCGCCATGCTTACGGTGCGGGTCAATGGCGTAGAGGCCTACGCGGCCACCGCCGACCTGTCCCAGCAAGGGCTGCAACGGGCATTGGAGCATGCCGAAGCCATGGCCCGGCAGATCGCCAGGCACAGCCTGCTTGACCTGCGCGACCAACCGGTGACCAGCTCGCGCCACGACCATATTTCGCCAAATTTCGACCGCCCACTGCCCACCCTCGCCGACTGCCTGGGCCTGCTTGCCGCCGAATCGGCCAGCGTACCCAAGGACAGCCGCCTGGTGGACTGGCAGGCCAGCCTGAGCCAAAGCCTGGTCGAGCAGACCTACCTGAACTCCGCCGGTGCCGAACTGCGCCATGCTCAGCGGTTCCTGTTCCCGGGGCTGAGCGTCACCGCCAGCGACGGCCAGGACAGCCAGAGCCGTAGCCTGGGCCGGGACAACTTCGGCCAGCAGGGTGGCTTCGAAATCATCGAACGCTGCGGCCTGGTCGGTGCTGCTCAGCGTGTGGCCGACGAGGCGCTGCAGCTGCTGCTGGCGGCCAACACACCCAGCGGCCAGCGTGACCTGCTGCTGATGCCAGACCAGATGATGCTGCAGATCCATGAGTCCATCGGCCACCCACTGGAAATGGATCGCATCCTCGGCGACGAGCGCAACTACGCTGGCACCAGCTTCGTCAAAGCCAGTGATTTCGGTCACCTGCAATACGGCTCGCCACTGCTCAACGTGACCTTCGACCCGACCATTGGGGAGGAACTCGCCAGCTACAGCCATGACGACGACGGCAGCCAGGCCAGCAAGCAGTTCCTGATCCGTGAAGGTCTGTTGCTGCGCCCGCTGGGCGGCGCGCTGTCGCAGTTCCGTTCCGGGCTCGATGGCGTGGCCAACAGCCGCGCCTGCGGCTGGAACCGCGCACCGATCGACCGTATGGCCAACCTCAATGTCGAGCCGGGTGATCAAACCCTTGAACAACTGATTCAAGGAATCGAGCACGGCATCCTGATGCGCACCAACCGCTCGTGGTCCATCGACGATGCGCGCAACAAATTCCAGTTCGGTTGCGAGTGGGGCCAGCTGATCGAGGGTGGCGAGCTGAAAGGCATCGTCAAAAACCCCAACTACCGCGGCATCTCCGCACAGTTCTGGCGCAACCTTGCGGCGGTTGGTGACCGCAGCACCTTCCAGGTACTGGGCACGCCCAACTGCGGCAAGGGTGAACCCAACCAAGTGGTGCGGGTAGGCCATGCCGCGCCGGCCTGCGTGTTCCGCCAGATCGACGTATTCGGAGGGGACGCCTGATGAGCGCAACACCACAACATGCTTTCGAACAACTGGTCAGTGCCCTGCATGAAGTGAAACATGCAGAAGAACAGTTCACCCTTGGCTACAGCGCTGAACAATCGCAATTCGTGCGTTTCAACCATGCCAAGGTGCGCCAGGCCGGCGAGGTCAGCCAGGCCAGTGCGCACCTGCGGCTGATCCGCGACGGGCGCCAGGCTGAACAGCAAGTGACCCTGAGCGGCGATGGGCAAGTGGACCGTCAGCGCCTGGGCGAAGCCCTTGAACAGCTGCGCCAGACGCTGCCCCTTCTGCCTGCGGACCCCTACCTGCGCCTGGACCAGAGCGCTTGGCACAGCCACAGCCTGCAGGATCAGGCGCTGCCTGAGTTGAGCGAAGTACTGGCGTTGCTCGAGGGCGAAGCAGGCGACCTGGACCTGGTTGGGATCTATGCCGCCGGCCCGATCTGCAGGGGGTTTGCCAGCTCTTACGGGGCCTTCGGCTGGCACCAGGCAAACAGTTTCAACTTTGACTGGAGCCTGTTCCACAGTAATGGCCAGGCCGTGAAGGCGAACTATGCCGGCCAGGCGTGGAATGCCGACGAATTCACCGCCCGCCTGCGCCAGGCCCGCGAACAGCTGGGCTTCCTCGGCCGCCCGGCAATTACCCTGAAACCTGGAAGCTACCGCGCCTATCTGGCGCCTGCCGCGATGGACGAAATCGCCGGCATGCTGTGCTGGGGCGGCTTCTCTGCGCAGGCTCTGGCCACTGGCAACAGTGCGTTGCAGCGCCTGTACAGCGGCGATGCCCGGCTGAGCCCGCTGGTGTGTTTCCACGAGCAGGTCAGCGGGTCGTTGAGCCCGGCGTTTTCCGATGAAGGCTCGCCGCGTCAGGATGTGCCGCTGATAAGGGAGGGGCAAGCGCTGGACAGGCTGGTCAGTGCCCGCAGCGCCGCCGAGTTCGAGTTGCTTGCCAATGGCGCGGACAGCTACGAATCGCCCTGCGCACTCAGCCTGGCAGCGGGAAATCTTGCCAACGCAGATATCCTTGCGCGGTTGGGTACTGGCCTGTACATCAGCAACCTGTGGTACCTGAATTACTCGGACCTGCCGGCTGCGCGCATGACCGGGCTCACCCGCTTCGCCACCTTCTGGGTGGAAAACGGCCAGATCCAGGGGCCGGTAAGCACCATGCGTTTCGATGACAGCCTGTACAGTTTGCTGGGCAGCCAGCTGGAAGACCTGACCTGTGAGCGGGAAATGATCTTGTCGACCAGCACCTATGGACAGCGCAGTACCGGTTCGAGTCATTTGCCGGGGGCGCTGGTCAAAGGGCTGACCCTGACATTGTGATCGGCTATCCCGGCTCCACCGCCGGCAAACCGGCTGCCACAGCTTCAGCACAAGATCCGGACCTTGTGCAGTACCTGTGGGAGCCGCCTTGCCGGCGATGAGGCCAGGACAGGCAACACTGAACATTGAGGTTCATATGCCCGAACGCACTCCGCTGGACCCTGTCACCGCCCGCTGGCTCCCCTGGGTTGTGGCGATCGCTTTCTTCATGCAGTCCCTGGACGGCACCATCCTCAACACCGCACTGCCGGCCATGGCCCGCTCGCTCGAAGAAAACCCGCTGCGCATGCAGGGTGTGATCATCGCCTACATGCTCACCGTGGCCCTGCTGATTCCTGCTTCGGGCTGGATCGCTGACCGCTTTGGCACCAAGCGCATCTTTTTCAGCGCCATCTTGCTGTTCAGCTTCGGCTCGCTGCTATGTGCCATGGCCAACAGCCTGGGCTTTCTGATTTTCGCCCGCGTGGTGCAGGGCCTGGGCGGCGCACTGATGCTGCCGGTCGGGCGGCTGGTGGTACTGCGTGCCTATCCACGCAGCGAACTGGTGCGGATCATGAGCTTCATCACCATCCCCGGCCTGTTGGGCCCGCTGCTAGGCCCGACGTTGGGCGGCTGGTTGGTCGAGATCCTCACCTGGCACTGGATATTCCTGCTCAACCTGCCCGTGGGCGCGCTGGGCTGTTACGCCGTGTGGAAGTTCATCCCCGACCTGCGCGGTGCCGAACGCACCACCTTCGATGGCCCCGGCTTCATCCTGTTCGGCGCGGCGATGGTGCTGATCACCATCGCCATGGAAGGCCTGGGCGAATTGCACCTGCCGCACCTGCGGGTGATGCTCCTGTTGTTCGCCGGCATGGCCTGCCTTGCGGCTTACTGGCTACGCGCCGGGCGCGATCCCGAACCACTGTTCTCGCCCAGCCTGTTCCGCGTGCGCACCTTCGCCATCGGTATTCTGGGCAACCTGTTCGCACGCCTGGGCAGCGGCGCCCTGCCCTTCCTGGTGCCGTTGCTGCTGCAGGTGGCGCTGGGCTATTCGCCGGCGCAGGCCGGCATGAGCATGATCCCGCTGGCGGCGGCGGCAATGGTCGCCAAGTCCGTAGCCCGGCCGCTGATCGAACGCCTCGGTTACCGCATCGTCCTCACCGGCAACACCGTGCTGCTCGGCCTGCTGCTGGCCAGCCTGGGGCTGGTCGACGGGCAGACCCCGTATGCCGTACTGCTGGTGCAACTGGCCCTGCTGGGCGCCGTGAACTCCATGCAGTTCACCGCCATGAACACGGTAACCCTGATCGACCTCGACGATGCCAGCGCCAGCAGCGGCAACAGCCTGCTGTCGGTGGTCGCGCAGCTGTCACTGAGCCTGGGCGTGGCCTGCGCAGGCGCACTGCTGGGCGGTTTCACTGCAGCCGGCAATGCCGATGGTGTAGAAACCACCTTGGGCGCCTTCCAGCTGACCTTCGTGACCATCGGTATCATGGCCATGCTGGCGGCAGCGATATTCCTGCAGCTGTCGCCGACAGACGGAAGGCGTGCCCGTCGTCCGGAACAGCACATGGAGTCTTAGGGCGAATGGCCACGAGGCTGGTAGACTATGCGGCATTTTTCGCTTCGCAACGCAGGCCCGCCTCGTGACCACCGAAACCACCGCTTTTGCCACCTTGCCGCTGTCCGCCGCCATGCTGGCCAACCTGGACGCCCTCGGCTATGCCTCGATGACGCCGATCCAGGCCCAGAGCCTGCCCGTCATCCTCAGGGGCCAGGACCTGATTGCCCAGGCCAAGACCGGCAGCGGCAAGACCGCCGCCTTCGGCATCGGCCTGCTCAACCCGATCAACCCGCGCTACTTCGGTTGCCAGGCACTGGTACTGTGCCCCACCCGCGAGCTTGCCGACCAGGTTGCCAAAGAGCTGCGCCGCCTGGCCCGCGCCGAAGACAACATCAAGATCCTCACCCTGTGCGGTGGCGTCTCGCTTGGCCCGCAGATCGCTTCGCTGGAGCATGGCGCGCACATCATCGTCGGCACCCCAGGGCGCATCCAGCAACACCTGGACAAAGGCACCCTGGTGCTCGACGGGCTCAATACCCTGGTGCTGGACGAAGCCGACCGTATGCTCGACATGGGCTTTTTCGACGCTATCGCCAGCATCATCGGCAAGACCCCGTCGCGCCGCCAGACCCTGCTGTTCTCGGCCACTTACCCCGCCGGTATCGAGCAACTGGCCGCCGACTTCATGCGCAAGCCGCAGCAGGTCAAGGTCGAGAGCCTGCACACCGACAACCAGATCGAACAGCGCTTCATCGAGATCGACCCGCAACAGCGCCTGGAGGCCGTCACCCGCGTGCTCGGCCACTACCGCCCGCAGTCCTGCGTGGCGTTCTGCTTCACCAAGCAGCAGTGCGAGGACGTGGTTGCCCACCTCACCGCCAAGGGCATCGTGGCCCAGGCCCTGCACGGCGACCTCGAGCAGCGCGACCGCGACCAGGTGCTGACCATGTTCGCCAACCGCAGCAGTTCGGTGCTGGTGGCCACTGATGTGGCCGCACGCGGTCTGGATATCGATGGCCTGGACATGGTCATCAACGTGGAGCTGGCGCGCGATGCCGAGATCCACGTGCACCGCGTCGGCCGTACCGGTCGGGCGGGCGAGAAAGGCATTGCCGTGAGCCTGGTCGCTCCGGCTGAAGGCCATCGCGCCCAGGCCATCGAGGCGCTGCAGAAGAGTCCGCTGCGCTGGGACCAGCTGGACAGCCTGAAGAACAAAGGTGGCGAACTGCTGCTGCCGGTCATGACCACGCTATGCATCGCCGCTGGTCGCAAGGACAAGCTGCGCCCGGGAGACATCCTGGGTGCGCTGACCGGTGATGCCGGCATCCCGGGCAAGCAGGTGGGCAAGATCGCCATCTTCGACTTCCAGGCCTTCGTGGCGGTGGAGCGGGCCCTGGCCAAGCAGGCGATGCAGCGCCTGAACAGCGGCAAGATCAAGGGCCGCGCCCTGAAAGTTCGCATTCTCTGAAATCTTTTGGGGCCGCTTTGCGGCCCTTCGCGACACAAGGCCGCTCCTACAATGGATTGCGTACGCCTGTAGGAGCGGCCTTGTGTCGCGAAAGGGCCGCGCAGCAGCCCCAGCACTCTTAATGAGGTACCCCGTGCACACCACCGACGTGATCATCCTCGGCGCCGGCGCCGCCGGCCTGATGTGCGCGCAGCTCAGCGCCCGCCGTGGCCGCCGGGTGCTGCTGCTCGACCACGCCAACAAGCCAGGCAAAAAGATCCTCATGTCTGGTGGCGGGCGCTGCAACTTCACCAACATGTACACCGAGCCGGCCAACTTCCTCTCGCAGAACGCACACTTCTGCAAGTCGGCCCTTGCCCGCTACACACAGTGGGACTTCATCGAGCTGGTGGCCAAGCATGGCGTGCCCTACCACGAAAAGAAGCTCGGCCAGCTGTTCTGTGACAACAAGGCCAGCGACATCCTCGACATGCTTTTGGCCGAATGCGACGAAGCCGGTGCCGAACTGCGCATGCAAACCAGTATCGAGCATATCGAGAAGACCGAAAGCGGCTATATCCTGCAAACCAGCGCCGGCCAGTTCGCCTGTCAATCACTGGTGATCGCCACCGGAGGCCTGTCGATTCCAACGCTGGGCGCGACCGGCTTCGGCTATCAGGTAGCGCGCCAGTTCGGCCATACCTTGCTGCCGACCCGCGCCGGTCTGGTGCCGTTCACCATTACCGAGCCCCAGCTCAAGGCCCTGTGCACCGAGCTATCAGGCACCTCGCTCGATTGCACAGCCAGCTGCAACGGCACCAGCTTCCGCGAGAACCTGCTGTTCACCCACCGCGGCCTCAGCGGCCCGGCGATCCTGCAGATTTCGTCGTTCTGGGAGGCCGGCGATACAGTCGAAATCAACCTGCTACCCGACCGTGATGCCCTGACCTGGCTGCAACAGCAGCAGGCCGAGCGCGCCAACGCGGAACTCAAGACCGTATTGGGCGAGGTGTTCACCCGCAAGCTGGCCAACCTGCTGGCCGAGCAGTGGTTCGAATCAAAACCGATGAAGCAGTACACCCCGGCGGAGCTGGCGCAGATCGCCGACAAACTGGCTGCCTGGCAGCTGGTACCGGCAGGTACCGAAGGCTACCGCACCGCCGAAGTCACCTTGGGTGGCGTCGATACCCGCGAGGTGTCGTCGAAAACCATGGAATCGCTGAAGAGCCCCAACCTCTATTTCATCGGTGAAGTGCTGGATGTCACCGGCCACCTGGGCGGTTTCAATTTTCAATGGGCCTGGGCATCGGCAAACGCTGCAGCACAGTTCGTGTAGAGTAGAATCCATTCAGCAGCACGGAACGCTTCTTGCTGGTCCGTGCCGCAATGCATTCATTCGATCACTGCCAGCAGGCCATCATGTCATCGAGTTCGTTCCGTCAGTCATTGCGTCGCCTGTGGGGTCAAGACAAGTTCAGCTACGCCATCCGCGTGACCATTGCGCTCACCGGCAGCATGGCCTGGTGCTGGTACCAGAACGAGATGAGCCTGCTCATCCCGCTGTTCCTCGGCATCATCGCCAGCGCCCTGGCCGAGACCGACGATAGCTGGCAAGGCCGCCTCAGCGCGTTGTTGGTCACCCTTCTGTGTTTCGCCATTGCCGCGCTTTCGGTGGAACTGCTGTTCCCCTACCCCTGGATCTTCGCCATTTCCATGGCCTTGGCCGCCTTCTCCCTGACCATGCTTGGTGCATTGGGTGAACGCTACGGAGCGATCGCGTCGGCAACGCTGATTCTCTCGGTGTACACCATGATCGGCGTGGACCAGCGCGGCGGCGAAGTCAGCGACTTCTGGCATGAACCGTTGCTGCTGGTGGCCGGTGCCGCCTGGTATGGCATGCTCTCGGTGCTGTGGCAGGCGCTGTTCTCCAACCAACCGGTACAGCAGAGCCTGGCCAAACTGTTCTTCGAACTAGGCACCTACCTCAAGCTCAAGGCCAGCCTGTTCGAGCCGATTCGCACACTCGACGTCGAAGCCCAACGCCTGGCGTTAGCCCAGCAAAACGGCAAAGTGGTGGGCGCGCTGAATGCCGCCAAGGAAATCATTCTGCACCGGGTTGGCAACAGCCAGCCCAACTCCAAGGTCAGCCGTTACCTGAAGCTGTACTTCCTGGCCCAGGACATCCACGAAAGGGTGAGCGCCTCACACTACCCTTACAACGCCCTGACCGAGGCGTTCTTCCACAGCGACGTGATGTTCCGCTGCCAGCGCCTACTGCGCAAACAAGGGGCATCCTGCCAGGAACTGGCACGCTCGATCCGGCTGCGCCAGCCGTTCGTTCTGGCCACCGGCTTCGCCGAGGCCCTTGAGGACCTCAACGCCTCGCTGGAACACCTGCGCAACCAGAACAACCCGGCCTGGCGTGGCCTGTTGCGCTCACTACGCGCCCTGGCTGCAAACCTGGCCACGCTGGACCGCCTGCTTGGCGCCGCCAGCAACCCGGACAGCCTGGCCGACGCCAGCGACAGCAGCCTGCTCGACCGTTCGCCACGCAACCTCAAGGATGTGTGGAAGCGATTGCGCACCCAGCTCACACCTACCTCGCTGCTGTTCCGCCATGCCCTGCGCCTGTCGCTGGCGCTGTCGGTGGGCTACGGCATGGTGCACTTGATCCACCCGACCCAAGGCTACTGGATCATCCTCACCACCCTGTTCGTCTGCCAGCCCAACTATGGCGCGACGCGGCGCAAGCTTGTGCAGCGGATCTTCGGCACGGCCATCGGTCTGACCGTTGGCTGGGCCCTGTTCGACCTGTTCCCGAATCCGCTCATCCAGTCGGCGTTCGCAGTGGTAGCCGGGGTGGTTTTCTTCGTCAACCGGACCACCCGCTACACCTTGGCCACGGCGGCGATCACGCTGATGATCCTGTTCTGCTTCAACCAGATCGGCGATGGCTACGGCCTGTTCCTCCCACGGCTGTTCGATACATTGGTCGGTAGCCTGATCGCCATTCTCGCAGTGTTCCTGTTCCTCCCCGACTGGCAGGGCCGACGCCTGAACAAGGCACTGGCCAACACCCTGGCCTGCGCCAGTGTGTACCTGCGTCAGATCATGCAGCAGTATGCCCATGGCAAGCGTGATGACCTGGCCTACCGCCTGGCCCGGCGCAACGCACACAACGCTGACGCTGCTCTGTCCACTACGCTGGCCAACATGCTCATGGAGCCGGGGCACTTCCGTAAGGAGGCTGATGTGGGCTTCCGCTTCCTGGTGCTGTCGCATACCTTGCTCAGCTACCTCTCCGGGCTAGGGGCACACCGTGATACGGCCCTGCCGGCAGAGGTCCATGAACAGCTGATCGAGGGGGCGGGGCAGGCATTGGCCGCCAGCCTCGACGAAATCGCCAACGGCCTGGCGGCGCGGTTACCCGTGGCGATTCACAGCGATGCCGAGGAAGCCTTGGCCAATACGCTGGAACAGATGCCTGAGGAACTGGACGAACATCAACGGTTGGTGCAGACCCAATTGGCGCTGATCTGCCGGCAGTTGGGGCCGTTGCGGACCTTGGCAGCGCACTTGATCAAACAGGGCTCACCGGCCTGATTGTTCATTGCCTGCGCTGCAGATCAAAAGCCATGCTGGCGCAGAAGCCGTGCATAGCTGCCGTCTGCCTTCATCGCTGCAATGCTGCGCTCGAACCGCTCGACGATCTGCCGATGCTCAGGATGCTTGAGGCTCACCAGGATATGCAGGGTGTTCTCGCCCAGCGGGGGCTCGACCATCACCACCCCATCGCGCACCGCTTCGGGTTCGCGCTGCAGGTTGTAGCGCGCCACGAATTCATCTTCCACCGCCAGGTTGACCCGCCCTGCCGCCAGCATGCGCACGGCGGAGGAAAAGTTGCCTACCGGCACCTTGTGCAAGCGGGTGTCGCTATCGAATTCGGGTGAGTAGGCATAATCACGCACCACGGCAATGCTGTAGGGATAAAGATCAGCCTGGCGCCTGTAACGGAAGCTGTCGCCCTTGCGCTTTAGCAAACGGATGCGGTTGGTCAGGTAGGCCTTGGAAAACTGGCCGATGCGGGTGCGCGAATCGTTGTACCAGGCATTGATCAATACGTCGTAGCGGCCTTCGCTAACCCCGAGCAGCGCCCGTGCCCACGGTACCTCCTGGTACTCGCTGGGGTAACCTGCACGCGCCAGCGCCGTGGTGACGATGCTGGTGGCAAGGCCAGCACCGGGCATACCGGCATCGGTGAACGGCGGCCAGGTATCGGCCACCAGCCGCAGTTTGCCCTGGCCCAAGGCTGGCGCCGCCAGCATCACGGCCAACACTCCCAGAACGCAAAACAGTGGCCGCATGCTCAAGTCCTTTTGCAGGTGGGGGGCACAGGCTGTTGATGGCGGTCTTCGATAACGCTGGTAAAGAGACTACACAAAGCCGCCGCAGAGGGCAGCGGCCAATAGTGTCATTTAGCCTCTATTTTGGCCGAAGCAGGCAGGGTACCTGGCTTACGGGTAGCCGAGCACTTCCCTGATCTGGCGTAGATGGCGAATGATCCACTGCTTGTCGATCGCACCCCAGTCATGGATACGATAATGCCCGGCGTGGTTGCGCGCCCCTTCCTGCTGCTCGAACTCGCAGACAATGTCCAGGTCGGCCAACGCAGCGATGGTGTCCTGCGCGGTGCGGCGTGGCATGCCGGTGGCTTCCATCAAGGCTGGCACGCTGGTAGCGGTCTGGCTGTCGATCAGCCAGGCCACGTACAGGCGGCGATAAAAGCTGCTCTTGGTCTTGCTCACATCCATGCTGCGTGATCCTTACAGGTTACCCGGCAGCTCCCGATAGGTCAGGTAGACGCGCAGGTCGAATTCCAGTTGGTGGTAGTCCGGCTCCATGTGCTGACAAAGCTGATAGAAGGCTTTGCTGTGGTCACGCTCGCGCAGGTGCGCCAGTTCATGTACCACGATCATGCGCAGGAACTGCGGCGCCGCCTCCTTGAACAGCGAGGCGATGCGGATTTCCTTCTTCGCCTTGAGCTTGCCACCCTGTACCCGCGATACCGCAGTATTGAGCCCCAGCGCCCGGTGGGTGAGGTCCAGGCGGTTGTCGAACAATACCTTGTCCAGGCTTGGTGCACTGCGCAGGTATTGCTGACGCAGCTCCTGGGCGTAGCCGTACAGTGCCTTGTCGCTCTGCACATCATGGCGACCGGGATAGCGGCGCTGCAGGTATTCACCCAGGCGGTCGCTGTCGATCATCTGCTGCACCTGCTCCTGCAGGTGCGGCGGGTAAGCTTGCAAATAGCGTAATACGGTCATGGCATGACATTCGGCGTAACGAATGCCGATTCTAGCCAATCAGGACTGCGGCCAGGGAAAAAATGCCGGAAAGCCGCTGGCATCGGCGGCAGTCATCGGGCGGGCGACAAGGAAGCCCTGCACGTAGGCGCAACCGTTTGCCTTGAGCCAAGCAGCCTGGGCCTCAGTTTCTACGCCCTCGGCGATGACCGTGACGTTGTAATCGGCGCACAGGCCAATGACGCTACGCACCAAAGCGGCGTCCGGCGCCGAATCGGGCAGGCGCGCCACCAGATGGCGGTCCAGCTTCAAGGTGTCGACAGGCAGGTCGCGCAGCATGCGCAGCGAGCAGTCGCCAGCACCAAAGTCGTCCAGCGCCACGCGCACTCCCAGCTCGCGCAGGCGGTGGATCTGCTTGATCGCCGCGTCGATGTTGTACATCAGTGAGGTCTCGGCAACTTCCACTTCCAGTTGCGCCGGGTTGAGCCGGTAATCCTGTATCACCCGCTGCAACTCATCGACAAGCCCAGGCATGGCGAACTGAGCGCGGCTCAGGCTGATACCCAGCACCAGATCCGGAGCAAAACGCTCACACCAGGCCTGACGCTGCGCCGCGCCCTGGCGGTAGATCCAGCTGGCCAGGCGCGTTATCAGTCGCGCCTCCTCAAGCAAGGGGATGAACAGCCCCGGCGGTACATCGCCGACGCTGGGGTGCTGCCAGCGCAGCAGGGCTTCGAAACCGCGCAGATGACCATCGGCGAAAGCGACCTGGGGCTGATACACCATGTTGAAGCCTTGCGACTCGACTGCGTCACGTACGCTGTCCTCAAGCATCAGCCGTGAACGCGCCCGGCCATTGAGCTCCTGGTCATAGAAGCGATACTGCCCGCGCCCAGCCTGCTTGGCCGCATACATAGCAGCATCGGCGGCACGCAACAGGCCTTCGACAGTGGCACCGCAGTCCGGGAAGGTGGCAATACCAATGCTGACACCCAGGCAGACATCCAGGCCGGCCACCTGCCGCTGGACGGACATACGCTCGAGCAGTTGCTCGGCAAAGCGGCCGGCTTGTTCCGGATACGGCAGGCTATCGAAGAGCGCAGTGAACTCGTCTCCTCCCATGCGCGCCAGCAGCGCCTCACTGCCCAGGCAGTCCTTGAGCTGCTCGGCAACCCAACCCAGTACCCGGTCCCCGGCCTCGTGGCCAAGCGAGTCATTGATCCGCTTGAAACCATCCAAATCCATGTACATCAAGGCCTGGGCCTTGTCCGAACGTTCGTTGCGCAGCAGCACGCTTTCAGCTGCCTGATAGAACCCACGGCGGTTGAGCAGGCCGGTGAGCGGGTCGGTGACCGCCTGGTATTCGAGCTGCTGGTGCAAATTGCGCACTACCGACATGTCGAGCACCGTCACCACCATAGCCTGCTGATCGGCCGGCAACGGCGCGCAGGACAATGCCACCGGGACCAGGTGACCGCCTGCGGTGCGCAGGTGGGCGTCGTGTACTCGGAAGATCTGCCGTGACTGGTACGCCTGATGGAAATCCGACTCGCTCCATAAGGTGGCATGGGGCAGTTGCAGCAATTCAAGCAGCTGCGCGCCCTGCAATTGCTCAACCGGGGCATCGAGCAAGCGCGAGATCGCCGGATTGGCAAAGCTGATGTTGCCGTGGGCGTCGACCACCAGAATACCTTCGGCGGCATTCTCCAGGATGGACGCATTGAACGCCCTGGCCGCCTCCAGTTCGCGCGTCAGCCGTTGCTGCATGCGCCGGTTACGCTGCTGGTCCAGTTGCGCCTGCACCTTGGGCTTGAGGATCTGCGGGTCGAACGGCTTGAACAGGTAGTCCACCGCACCACTGGCATAGCCCTTGAGCACAGCGGCATCGGACTGCTCGTTGGCGGTAAGGAAGATGATCGGGGTCAGCCGGGTACGGTGGCTACCACGCATCAGCCGCGCAACCTCGAAACCGTCCATTTCCGGCATCTGCACGTCGAGCAACACAAGGTCGACTTCGTGCTCCAGCAAGGCGCTCAAGGCTTCCGTCCCTGAACCTGCGGTCAGCACCTGCCAATCTGTGCGGGCCAGTAAGGCTCGCATGCTTATGAGGTTCTCAGGGTAATCGTCCACCACCAGGAGAACCGACTTGCCATCCGGTGGTTGAGGGTAAGCGCCATCCATGCTGCTTTCTCTTGTATGACCGACTTCGACTTGCAATTGGATCCGGTTTAACACTCTAGACTCGAGTGTGTAACACGCAATGGAATCAGAACGCTATCAGTGACTAAAGGTAAGGGTAGTCGACTAACGGTCGTTTGCCGGCCGTTGAACCATAAAAAAACCCGCATTTCTGCGGGTTTTTCATGGCGGCCTGTGATCAGTTGACCTTGGCGGCCAGTTCACCTTTCAGGTAACGCTGGAACATGCCTTCCAGTGAGATCGGCTTGATCTTCGAGGCATTACCGGCGGTGCCGAAGGCTTCGTAACGAGCGATGCACACATCGCGCATGGCTTTCACGGTTTCACCGAAGAACTTGCGCGGGTCGAACTCGCTTGGGTTCTGCGCCATCAGGCGGCGCATGGCACCGGTGGAGGCCAGACGCAGGTCGGTATCGATGTTGACCTTGCGCACGCCGTGCTTGATGCCTTCAACGATTTCTTCGACCGGTACGCCGTAGGTCTCTTTGATGTCGCCGCCGTACTGGTTGATGATCGCCAACCACTCCTGCGGTACCGAGGAAGAACCGTGCATCACCAGGTGAGTGTTGGGGATGCGCTTATGGATTTCCTTGATGCGGTCGATCGCCAGCACGTCACCGGTTGGCGGCTTGGTGAACTTGTAGGCACCGTGGCTGGTGCCGATGGCGATGGCCAGGGCATCCACCTGGGTCTTCTTGACGAAGTCGGCGGCTTCTTCCGGGTCGGTGAGCATCTGGCTGTGGTCCAGCACGCCTTCGGCGCCGATGCCATCTTCTTCACCGGCCATGCCGGTTTCCAGCGAACCCAGGCAGCCCAGCTCGCCTTCGACCGAAACACCACAGGCGTGCGCCATGGCGACAGTCTGCTGAGTGACGCGGACGTTGTACTCGTAGTCGGTCGGGGTTTTGCCGTCTTCGCCCAGCGAGCCGTCCATCATCACCGAGCTGAAGCCCAGCTGGATCGAGCGCTGGCACACGTCAGGGCTGGTGCCGTGGTCCTGGTGCATGCACACCGGGATGTGCGGAAACTCTTCGATGGCGGCCAGGATCAGGTGACGCAGGAACGGCGCGCCAGCGTATTTGCGGGCACCGGCCGAAGCCTGGACGATCACTGGGGAGTCGGTCTTGTCGGCCGCTTCCATGATGGCGCGCATCTGCTCGAGGTTGTTGACGTTGAAAGCTGGAACGCCGTAACCGAACTCGGCGGCGTGGTCCAGCATCTGGCGCATGCTAATGAGTGCCATTGTGTATCTCTCTCCCGACAAGCGTCGTTTTGTTTCGTGCAAGCCTGCCGCTGGGGCGGTTGCTGTTCAAGTAGTGTGGGCCACCGGTGCGGCCCGGCCAGTCACGGTGCCTTGCAGCCCCGCCCAATCAGATCGTTGGTTGCCACCCAGTACACCAGGCCTTCCTCGCCCTTGGTGTGGAAGGCCAGCACGCCATCGCTGTACATCGCGCCCGACGCACTCGGCTCGGACTTGAGCCGGTAGACCTGGTCGCCGCCGCCGAGGCGCACGTCGACCGAATCCTGTTGTACATCGGCGAAGCGCCAAAGCACATCGGTCTGGCTGTCGCAGACCCAACGGGTCCAGGCGGCCGCAGGGGCGGGTTGCGCCGGCTGCAGCAGCGAGCATCCTGCCAGTGTCGCCAGGGCCATCAAGGCCATCAGCGCTTTCATTGCATATCCTCTAGATGACCACACAACGGTCGCTTGGTTGCCTGCTCCGACGAAGCGCATCGCTTCATGGGCAGCCAGGCGCCTTGCGCTGGTGGTCTTCGTCATACTTTTCCAGGCCTTCCGGGCCCACGCGCTTGCTGATTACCGGCACAGTCTCGGCCTGCCACTCAGACTGGTAGCAGCCGCCCTTGGGCGGCTGCGCCGGATCGTTGTCCGAGGACGGGCTGCTGGAGCATGCGCTCAGCAAACCAGCCAGCAAGATCACAGGCAATTGCTTGACCATCAGGTCGCTCCCTTTGCCAGGCGCCGCCATTGTCAGGCTTTTGCCCGCTCTTCCAGGATCGCCACGGCCGGCAGTACCTTGCCTTCGACGAACTCGAGGAATGCACCACCACCGGTAGAAATGTAGGAGATCTCGGCGCTGACGCCATATTTGTCGATGGCCGCCAGGGTATCGCCACCGCCGGCGATGGAAAATGCGGCGCTGTCGGCGATAGCCTTGGCCAGTACCTTGGTGCCGTTGCCGAACTGGTCGAACTCGAACACACCGACCGGGCCGTTCCACAGGATGGTTTTCGACGACTTCAGCAGTTCGGCGAAGTTGGCCGCAGTCTGTGGCCCGATGTCCAGGATCATGTCGTCAGCAGCCACGTCGGCGATGGCCTTGACGGTGGCCTCGGCGCTCTCGGCAAACTCCTTGGCAACCACCACGTCGACGGGCAGCGGTACGCTGACCTTGGCGGCGATGGCCTTGGCGGTTTCCACCAGGTCAGGCTCGTACAGCGACTTGCCCACCGGGTGGCCGGCAGCGGCCAGGAAGGTGTTGGCGATGCCGCCACCAACGATCAACTGGTCGCAAACCGAGCTCAGGCTGTTCAGCACGTCCAGCTTGGTGGAAACCTTGGAGCCGGCAACGATGGCGGCCATTGGTTTGGCCGGTGCCTTCAGGGCTTTGCCCAGGGCGTCCAGCTCGGCGGCCAGCAGCGGGCCTGCCGCAGCGACCTTGGCGAACTTGGCTACGCCGTGGGTGGAGCCTTCGGCACGGTGAGCGGTACCGAAGGCGTCCATGACGAAAACGTCGCACAGAGCCGCGTACTTCTGCGCCAGTTCGTCGGCGTTCTTCTTCTCGCCCTTGTTGAAGCGAACGTTCTCGAACAGCACCAGGTCACCAGCCTTGACCTCGATGCCATCGAGGTAGTCGGCGACCAGTGCAACGTCGCGGCCCAAGGCCTTGCTCAGGTAGTCGGCAACCGGCTTGAGGCTGTTCTCGGCCGAGAACTCACCTTCGGTCGGGCGCCCCAGGTGCGAGCAGACCATTACCGCCGCGCCCTTCTCCAGGGCCAGCTTGATGGTCGGCAGCGCAGCCAGGATACGCGCGTCGCTGGTTACCACACCGTCCTTCACAGGCACGTTGAGGTCTTCGCGGATCAGTACGCGTTTACCTTGCAGGTCGAGGTCGGTCATCTTCAACACGGTCATGAATGCAGTCCTTCAGGGCTGTTTGGTGCGGGTTGGGTGGACGACGTGCAGATAATGTTCAGCAACGTCGAGCATACGGTTGGCAAAACCCCATTCGTTGTCGAACCAGGCCAGCAGGTTCACCAGGCGGGGGCCCGAGACGCGTGTCTGGCTGGCATCGACGATCGCCGAATGCGGGTCATGGTTGAAATCACAGCTGGCGTGGGGCAATTCGGTGTAAGCCAGCAAGCCTTTGAGCGGGCCATCCAGCGCCGCCTCGCGCAGCACCCGATTGACTTCGACCGCACTGGTGTCACGGGCGGTCTGCAGGGTGATGTCCAGGCACGACACGTTGACGGTCGGCACGCGTACCGCTTTGGCCTGTATTCGCCCGGCAAGTTCCGGCAGCAGGCGCTCGATACCACGCGCCAGGCCAGTGGACACCGGGATCACCGACTGGAAAGCCGAGCGCGTGCGGCGCAAATCCTCATGATGGTAGGCGTCGATCACCGGCTGGTCGTTCATTGCCGAGTGAATGGTGGTGATCTGGACGTACTCGATGCCGAACGCCTGGTCCAGCACCCGCAGCAGCGGTACGCCACAGTTGGTGGTACAGGAGGCGTTGGACACCAGGCGCTCGGCGCCGGTCAGGCAAGCCTGGTTGATGCCGTAGACCACTGTCGCATCCACATCGGCCTCGCTGGCCATGGGCTGCGAGAACAGCACCCGCGGCGCACCGGCATCAAGAAAACGCTGGCCATCGGCACGGGTGTGATAGGCGCCGGAACACTCCAGCACCAGGTCGATGTCCAGGGCGGCCCAATCGACGCCCTCGGGGGTGGCGCTGCGCATGACCTTCACGCAGTCACCATTGATATGCAGACAGTCGCCGTCGACCTTCACGTCGCCGGGGAATCGGCCGTGAGTTGAGTCGAAGCGTGTCAGGTATTCCACACTGGCCTGGTCGGCCAGGTCGTTCAACGCCACGATTTCGAAGCCAGCCTTTGCCCCACGCTCAAACAGTGCGCGCAGGACACAGCGGCCGATGCGGCCGTAACCGTTGAGTGCAACTTTGTAGGGACGCGGGTGGGGCATTGATGGGCTCGCTAACGCATGGTGGCTGTTGGGGCCGCGTTGCGGCCCATCGCGACACAAGGCCGCTCCTACAGGCACCGCGCCAACATCGGGCTGCGCGGGAACTGCAGGAGCGGCCTTGCGTCGCGATGGAGGGCCAAGCCCTCCAGGGTTACATCAGTCTTCCAGCAGCTCTTCGGCAGTACCCAGGATGTTCTCCAGGGTGAAGCCGAACTCCTCGAACAGTGCACTGGCCGGAGCCGATTCACCGTAAGTGGTCATGCCGATGACACGGCCTTCGAGACCCACGTACTTGTACCAGAAGTCGGCATGAGCCGCTTCGATGGCGATGCGGGCACCCACTTGCAGCGGCAGTACGGACTGCTTGTAGGCCGCATCCTGGGCGTCAAACACGCTGGTGCTCGGCATCGACACGACACGCACCTTGCGGCCCTGCTCGGTCAGCTTGTCGAACGCCTGAACGGCCAGGCCCACTTCCGAGCCGGTGGCGATCAGGATCAACTCAGGCTCGCCGGCACAGTCCTTGAGCACGTAACCGCCGCGGGCGATATCGGCGATCTGCTGGGCGTCGCGGTCCTGATGCTGCAGGTTCTGACGCGAGAAGATCAGCGCCGAAGGGCCGTCCTTGCGCTCCAGGGCGTGCTTCCAGGACACAGCCGACTCGACTGCGTCGGCCGGGCGCCAGGTGTCCAGGTTCGGCGTGCTGCGCAGGCTGGTCAGTTGCTCGATCGGCTGGTGGGTCGGGCCGTCTTCGCCCAGGCCGATGGAGTCGTGGGTGTACACATGGATGACGCGCTGCTTCATAAGGGCGGACATGCGCACGGCGTTACGGGCGTATTCCATGAACATCAGGAACGTCGCGCCGTAAGGCACCAGGCCGCCGTGCAGGGCGACGCCGTTCATGATCGCGGTCATGCCGAACTCGCGCACGCCGTAGAACACGTAGTTGCCGCTGGCGTCGTTGGCGTCCACACCCTTGCAACCCTTCCACAGGGTCAGGTTGGAGCCGGCCAGGTCGGCCGAGCCGCCAAGGAATTCCGGCAGCAGTGGGCCGAAGGCGTTCAGGGTGTTCTGGCTGGCCTTGCGGCTGGCGATGGTCTCGCCCTTGGCAGCGACTTCAGCGATGTAGGCAGCGGCTTTTTCCGAGAAGTCGGCCGGCAGGTCACCGCTCAGACGGCGCTTGAGCTCGCTGGCCAGTTCCGGGAAGGCGGCGGCATAGGCCTCGAAACGCGTGTTCCACTCGGCTTCAGCCTTGGCGCCTGCTTCTTTGGCATTCCATTCGGCGTAGATGTCGGCAGGAACTTCGAACGGAGCGTGGTTCCAGTTCAGCTCCTTGCGGGCCAGGGCGATTTCGTCGTTGCCCAGTGGAGCACCGTGGCAGTCTTCCTTGCCCTGCTTGTTGGGCGAGCCGAAACCGATGATGGTCTTGCAGCAGATCAGGGTCGGACGGTCGCTCTTGCGCGCAGTCTCGATGGCCGTGCGGATCTCGTCGGCGTCGTGGCCGTTGACGTTGCGGATCACCAGCCAGTTGTAGGCCTCGAAACGCTTGGGCGTGTCGTCGGTGAACCAGCCTTCCACTTCACCGTCGATGGAGATGCCGTTGTCGTCATAGAAGGCAACCAGCTTGTTCAGGCCCAGGGTGCCGGCCAGCGAGGCGACTTCGTGGGAGATACCTTCCATCATGCAGCCGTCGCCGAGGAACACGTAAGTGTTGTGGTCGACGATATTGTGGCCTTCGCGGTTGAACTGGGCACCCAGCACTTTCTCAGCCAAAGCAAAGCCCACGGCGTTGGCCAAACCTTGGCCCAGC
The DNA here is from genome assembly GCF_016406145.1 of Pseudomonas putida. Classification (NCBI taxonomy): domain Bacteria; kingdom Pseudomonadati; phylum Pseudomonadota; class Gammaproteobacteria; order Pseudomonadales; family Pseudomonadaceae; genus Pseudomonas; species Pseudomonas putida. Next base: position 548,964 of record NZ_CP066306.1, on the reverse strand, counting down.
GGGCCGGTGGTGGTTTCCACACCTGGGGTGTAGCCGAACTCGGGGTGGCCCGGGGTACGGCTATGCAACTGGCGGAACGACTTGAGGTCGTCGATGGTGACGTCGTAGCCGGTCAGGTGCAGCAGCGAGTAGATCAGCATCGAGCCGTGGCCGTTGGACAGCACGAAGCGGTCACGGTCGGCGAAGCTCGGGTTGCTCGGGTTGTGCTTCAGATAGTCGCGCCAAAGCACTTCGGCGATATCCGCCATGCCCATGGGGGCACCTGGGTGGCCGCTGTTGGCCTTTTGCACGGCATCCATGCTGAGTGCACGAATGGCGTTGGCACGTTCACGACGGCTGGGCATCGCTTATCTCCTGGGGCTTGAATAGGTGGTGTAACGAAAAAGGCGGCCATTTTCCCCCACTGGGGGGCTGGGGGCAAACATTTAAGCGGCAAGCGGCAAGCTTTAAGCAGCAAGATAAATCCGAACCGTGCGCGCAAGGCTCTATTTCTTACAACTCATCGCCAATATCAAAACTTTTTGATATTGGCCTTGCTAGGGCAACCATGCCTGTCTAGACTGCCGCGTCATGAACCTCCGTGCGCAACCGATCCCTCAGCGAAGCGACACACTGGCAGCCCTGTGCAAAGCCAGTGGCGACGAACTGCGCCTGAATGTCCTGCGCGCCTTGGCCAGTGACTCGTTCGGCGTCCTGGAGCTGGCACAGATTTTCGACATCGGGCAGTCGGGCATGAGCCATCACCTCAAGGTTTTAGCCCAGGCCGAGCTGGTGGCTACGCGCCGCGAAGGCAATGCGATTTTCTACCGCAGGGCCCTGCCCGACAGCCACCGCCTGGGCGGTCGCCTGCACACCGCGCTGCTCGAAGAGGTCGACGACCTGACACTGCCGCTGGACGTGCAGGCGCGCATCGCCCAGGTGCAACAACGCCGCGCCGCCACCAGCCAGGACTTTTTCCTGCGTGTGGAAGAAAAGTTCCGCGCCCAGCAGGACCTGATCGCCGGCCTGCCGCAGTACCGCGAAAGCCTGCTGGCGCTGCTCGACACACTGAATTTCGAGCCGACGGCCAGCGCGCTGGAAGTCGGCCCCGGCGACGGCGGCTTCCTGCCCGACCTGGCCAGGCGCTTTGCCTGTGTCACAGCCATGGACAACAGCCCGACCATGCTCGAGCTGGCGCGCCAGGTCTGCGAACGCGAACGCCTGGATAATGTAAACCTGCAGTTGGCCGATGCACTGGGTGCAACGGATGTGGAAGCCGACTGCGTTGTGCTGAACATGGTCCTGCACCATTTCAGCGACCCGGCCCTGGCCCTGCGCCTTTTGGCCAAACGGGTGAAGGCGGGCGGCAGCCTGCTGGTCACCGAACTGTGCAGCCACGATCAGGGTTGGGCGCGGGAAGCCTGCGGCGATCTCTGGCTTGGTTTTGAACAGGACGACCTGGCCCGTTGGGCCAACGCTGCCGGGCTGGCCCCGGGGGACAGCCTCTATGTGGGCTTGCGTAACGGTTTCCAGATACAGGTCCGCCATTTTCAGCGGACGGCTGGCGACACACACCATCGGTAAATTTTAGGAACCCGTCGAGATGAGCGAATACTCCCTTTTCACCTCCGAGTCCGTGTCCGAAGGGCATCCGGACAAGATCGCCGACCAGATTTCGGATGCGGTCCTGGATGCCATCATCACCCAGGACAAATACGCCCGCGTGGCGTGTGAAACCCTGGTCAAGACCGGTGTCGCCATCATCGCTGGCGAAGTCACCACCTCGGCCTGGGTCGACCTGGAAGAGCTGGTGCGCAAAGTCATCATCGACATCGGCTATAACAGCTCCGACGTCGGCTTCGACGGCGCCACCTGCGCCGTGATGAATATCATCGGCAAACAATCGGTGGACATCGCCCAGGGCGTCGACCGCTCCAAGCCGGAAGACCAGGGCGCGGGTGACCAAGGCCTGATGTTCGGCTACGCCAGCAACGAGACCGACGTGCTGATGCCGGCGCCGATATGCTTCTCGCACCGCCTGGTCGAGCGCCAGGCCGAAGCGCGCAAATCCGGGCTGCTGCCTTGGCTGCGCCCGGACGCCAAGTCCCAGGTCACCTGCCGCTATGAAAACGGTAAGGTAGTCGGTATCGACGCAGTGGTCCTGTCGACCCAGCACAACCCTGAAGTCTCGCAAAAAGACCTGCAGGAAGCCGTGATGGAGCTGATCGTCAAGCACACCCTGCCTGCCGAACTGCTGCACAAAGACACCCAGTACCACATCAACCCGACCGGTAACTTCATCATTGGTGGCCCGGTGGGTGACTGTGGCCTGACCGGCCGCAAGATCATCGTCGACTCCTACGGCGGCATGGCCCGCCACGGTGGTGGCGCGTTCTCCGGCAAGGACCCGTCCAAGGTCGACCGTTCTGCTGCCTACGCCGGTCGTTACGTGGCCAAGAACATCGTCGCCGCCGGCCTGGCCGAACGTTGTGAGATCCAGGTGTCCTACGCCATCGGCGTAGCCCAGCCGACTTCCATCTCGATCAACACCTTCGGTACCGGCAAGGTCTCGGACGACAAGATCATCCAGCTGGTACGTGAGTGCTTCGATCTGCGTCCGTACGCCATCACCAAGATGCTCGACCTGCTGCATCCGATGTACCAGGAAACCGCTGCCTACGGCCACTTCGGCCGTACCCCGCAGCAGAAGACTGTCGGCGATGACACCTTCACCACCTTCACCTGGGAGCGCACCGACCGCGCCCAGTCGCTGCGTGATGCTGCCGGCCTGTAATTTTTCCTGCAGCGGTGAATCGAAGCCCTTGCCGAGTGATCGGCAGGGGCTTTTTTTTAGTTTTCATGGCATCGCTCTCGACACATCACCTGACAACTGACCCCGCCAACCTCCGCCCCGCTTGCCTAGCCTGAACACTCCACTCCGCCACGCAAGGATGCTGGCCATGTCTTTTTTCCTGCGCCTCGCAGCCCTGTTGCTGCTCCACACGTCCATCGCCCAAGCCAGTCACTGTCCGGACTGGAGTACCAAGCAAGCCAGAACCGAAGTTGCCCAACTTCGCGCAACCCTGGCCAACTGGGACGACCATTACCACCGCCAGGGTATAGCGCTCGTAGCCGATGAACTCTACGACCAGGCCCGACACCACCTGCTGCACCTGCAACAATGCTTTGGTCAGGAATTCACAGATCCAAGCCCACTGGCCAGCGCACGCGGCCCTATTGCCCACCCCGTTGCCCACACCGGCGTCGAGAAACTCCATGACGCAGCTGCCGTTGCACGCTGGATGACCGGCAAGAAGGGCGTATGGGTGCAGCCGAAGGTCGACGGAGTGGCAGTCTCACTGGTCTATCGCCAAGGCCGGCTGGTACAGCTGCTCAGCCGTGGTGATGGCCTCCAGGGGCATGACTGGAGCCGCCACATCAAGGACCTCGACAGCATCACTAGGCAATTGCCTCAACCACTGGACGTCGTATTGCAAGGCGAGTTGTACCTGCGCCTGCAAGCGCACGTGCAAGCTGAGGCAGGCAGCAGCAATGTGCGCGGCACCGTGGCCGGGATGCTGGCACGCAAGCAGCTTGGCCCTGAACCGGGCGCGAGCATCGGCCTGTTCGTCTGGGACTGGCCGCACGGGCCGGACAACCAGGGCGAGCGCCTCACACAACTTGCAGCCTGGGGGTTCCCCGACAGTCAGCGTTTCAGCACAGCTATCGACACCCCCGAAGAGGCTACCCACTGGCGCCTGCACTGGTACCGCTCACCGCTGCCCTTCGCCACCGATGGCGTGATTCTGCGCCAGGACAGCCGCCCCCCGGCCGACCGCTGGCAGCCCAACGCCCCCTATTGGATCGCCGCGTGGAAATACCCCTTCGCCCAAGCGCTGGCAGAGGTACGGGAGGTACGCTTTCTAATCGGCCGCACAGGCAAAGTCACGCCGTTGCTCAGGCTCAAACCGGTCACCCTGGATGATCGCCGGATCAGCCAGGTCAGCCTCGGGTCCCTGGCCCGCTGGCGGGCGCTCGACATTCGCCCGGGCGATCAAGTTGCGATCAGCCTTGCCGGCCTGACCATTCCACGCTTCGACCAAGTGGTCCACCGCGCCGTCGAGCGTCAGGTATTACCTGTACCCGAAGCTGAACAGTACGGCCAACACAGTTGCTGGCAAGCCAGCGACGGCTGCCAAGAGCAGTTTATCGCGCGCCTCGTCTGGCTCAGTGGCAAGCAGGGCCTGGCCATGCCAGGCACCGGCAAGGGCACCTGGAAGCGGCTGGTTCAGGCAGGGCTGGTGACATCGCTGACGGATTGGTTGACGCTCGATGCCCAACAGCTGTTATCGGTACCGGGCATCAGCAGGAAAACCGCCACACAGCTACAACGCAGTTTCGACATAGGCCGCAACAGACCTTTCGCTCAGTGGCGCAAAGGGTTGGGCGTACCGGCGCCAGCTCAGGTGCCACGGGACGAGAACTGGCAAACGCTGGCCGGCCGGTCTGCCAGCGATTGGCAAACCTTGCCCGGCATTGGCGCAACACGCGCCACTCAACTCGCGAACTTTTTCACCCATGAGCAAGTACAACGGATAGCCACGCTGCTGGGAACCCGTGGGATCGATGGTTTTCACGGGACAGACGACGTTGGTTCGCAATAGTTCACGGGCAAAGCGTACGCGGAATATTTCCCAATCCCAGCCTGAAAAAACCACCAAGGGTTTAAAAATCGACAAAACCAAGGCAGGATTTCTCCACTTTTTGCTGCCCCGCCCCGTTTAGGAGGCTTTTTCATGAAGCGTATGTCTACCCTTTTCCTGCTGGCGACGTTTGCTCTGTCGGCTCACGCCGTGCAGGCCACCCAAGAACAAACAGGCCTGACCGGCTGCGCCGCCAAGCGTCAGGCGATCAGCGAACAAATCGAACAGGCCAAGGTTGACAACAACAGCGAACAGCAAAGCGGTCTGGAAAAGGCCCTGAGCGAAGTTGACGCGAACTGCACCGACGCCGGCTTGCGTAAAGAGCGCGAACAGAAAGTGCTCGAGGCCCGGCACGAGGTCAACCAGCGCACCAAGGACCTGGACAAGGCCATGAAGAAGGGCGACCCGGAGCACGTCAACAAGCGCAAAGACAAACTTGCCGAGGCGAAAAAGGAGTTGCAGGAGGCCGTCGACGATCTGGAACGTTGACAGCAAGCTCCTACTCAACTTGGCTTGTAGGACTTTTCTGAAGTTGCCCGCTGAAGGGTTCACTTGGTCTTAGGGAGGGGGCACCATTGCAGCGATTACTGCCATATGCCCCTACAAGGAGGCTCCCATGAAAGTTATTTCTTCCGTAGTCATGCTGGCTGTTCTCGGCTTGAGCGCATCCGCCGCCCAAGCAGCACAGCCGACGCCAGGCTTGACCGGTTGCGCCGCCAAGCGCAGCGCCATCGAAAACCAGCTGCAATATGCCAGGGCGCACAATAATTCGGGTGAGATCCGCGGCCTGGAAAAGGCCCTGCAGGAGAACACCGAGCACTGCACCGATGCTGGCTTGAAAGAAGAGCGTGAACAGAAAGTGCGTGAAGCCGAAGCAGAAGTCCAAGAGCGCGAAGCAGACCTGAAGCAGGCGCAGGCGAAAGGCGATACGAGCAAAATTGCCAAGCGCGAAAAGAAACTGGCCGAATCCAAAGCGGAACTCGAAGACGCAAAAGCCGAATTGACCAAGTGACCTGAAGCTTCAGTCACGCGCGCCAGCCAGCAGCCTGCAAAACATTGGCTGGCGCATCAATGATTACGAAACTCTGTATGGCAGGCCTTGCAGGCTGCCTCGACCTTGTCCATAGGTTCCTTGAGCATCGCCGCATCCAGCGGCTGCTTGCGTGTCAACGCCAGCAACTCGCCCGTCACCCCCTCCAACGCTTGCGCCAAGTCATGAAAGCGCGCCTGACGCTCCCAGACCTCGGGCCGCGCACTGCTGTCGCCATCATCCTGTACCTGCGGGAAATGCTGCCAGGGCGCATGGGCCAGGCTATCGAGTTTCACCGCACCCTCGGCAAATTTCCCCCCATCGAACGGCAACCGCCCGCGCAGCATGCCACCCATGTCCTCGCTGGTCTTGAGCATCTGCTTGAAGATCGCCTTGCGCTGCCCCAAGGGTGAGTTAGGATCGACACGGTCGCAGGCCACCAGGGACAGGCTGACCAGCAGTATGGCGGTGAAACATTTGAACATCACGGTCACATTGGCAGAGGAAAGGGCCAACAGTATCCTCGCCTGCCATGCAAAGACCAATACCCTTACGAACACTATGGGCTGCCATCAGCTGCTGCCCTCCAAGGATTCAACCATGAAATCTGCTCTGCGCCATCTCGCCTGGGCGCTGCCGGCCCTGGCCTTGCTGGCCGGCTGCAACGGCGGCGAAAACGCCAAGCCCGAACCCCACGCCGTCGCTACTTACACCCCTGCGGCTTGGGCTGACCTGCCCAGCGTCAGCGACAGCGATCTGGTCGCGGGTTTCAACGCCTGGCGCACTGGTTGTGAAAAACTCAAGCGTGACCCGGTGTGGGCCGCCACGTGCGAAGCAGCACAGCCGATCGCACTGGAAGCGACCCAGGTGCGCACGTTCCTGCAAGGGCAATTGCAGGTTTATGGCCTGCGCTCGGCCGAGAACAACGCCACTGGCCTGATCACCGGCTACTACGAACCGGTCTACCCCGGCAGCCTGACACGCACCGAAGCAGCCAACGTACCGGTGTATGGCATCCCGGATGACATGATCGTGGTCGACCTGGCCAGCGTTTACCCGGAACTGAAGGGCAAGCGCCTGCGCGGTCGCCTCGACGGCCGCGTGCTCAAGCCCTATGACACCGCTGAAGTGATTTATCGGGACGGCGTCAAGGCCCCGGTACTGGCCTGGTTGACCGACCCGATGGACCTGCAGTTTCTTCAGATCCAGGGTTCAGGCCGGGTAAAGCTGGAAGATGGCCGCCAATTGCGCCTCGGCTACGCCGATCAGAACGGCCACCCGTACCGGCCGATCGGTCGCTGGCTGATCGAGCAGGGCCAGTTGAAGAAGGAAGACGTGAGCATGGGCGCCATTCATGCCTGGGCTCAGGCCAATCCACAGCGGGTGCCTGAATTGCTGGCGAGCAACCCCAGTTACGTGTTTTTCAGCACCCGCCCCGACAGCAACGAAGGCCCGCGCGGCTCACTGAATGTACCGCTTACCGCAGGCTACAGCGTGGCCATCGATCGCAAGGTCATTCCACTGGGCAGCCTGCTTTGGCTGTCCACCACGCGCCCGGACGGTACACCGGTGGTCAGGCCGGTGGGCGCTCAGGATACGGGCGGTGCGATTACCGGCGAAGTACGTGCGGATCTATTCTGGGGCACCGGGCCTGAGGCCGGCGAACTGGCAGGGAACATGAAGCAGCAGGGGCAGATCTGGATGCTCTGGCCAAAGGGCAAGCCGCTGCCTGACGTGCCTAAAGTCCTTTGACTGATTGCTGCTCTGCTCGCGGCATACCCGCGAGCAGAGCAGCCGGGTTTCAGGCCGAAACAACGAAGAAAGACACGATCAACGCCACGCCAGCGAACCACACCAGCGAGCGTAAAGCCGCCCAGTCCGCCAGATAGCAGATGATGTAAAGCAGCCGACTGGTGATGTACAAGACCCCCAGCACGTCCTGCGTCACCTGCTCGGCATTGCCGACGATATCGGCCACCAACACCGCTGCGGCAAACGCCGGGAACGCTTCATAGCTGTTCTGCTGCGCGGCATGGGCACGCCGTGGCAGGCCCGATAGTGTGTCGAGGAAAGCGCGCGGGTCGTGATTGTCCTTCAAGCCGAAGCGGCCACTGCTCACCTTGGCGATCAAGGCGCACAGCGGCGGCAGGAACAATGCGATCAGGATGCACCACAGGGCAACGGTCATGGACAGGACTCCTTCAGTCGTTAGGTTAGAGCTTCATCACCAGCATGCCTGCCAGCACCAGCCCGCAAGCTAGGAGTCTCGGGCCGCCAAAAGGTTCTTTGAGGTAGCGCATGCCCAGCAGTACCACCAGGATGACGCTCAGCTCGCGCAAGGCCGCCGCCTCGGCCACCGAACCCAGATGCATGGCCCACAATACCAGCGCGTAGCTGAACAACACGCAAAAGCCCACTGCCAACCCCAAGCGCCACTGGGTGCGCCAGAACAGCACGAACGGCCCCCGCCGCGCCACACCGGCCAGCAGCGGAAACGGCCAAGCGCTGAGCAGGGTCAACCAAACAAGGTAGTCCCAGGGCTTGCCCCACAACCGCACCGCCTGCCCGTCGAACCAGGTGTAGCAACCGATGCACAGGCCGATCAGTGCCACCACCGGCAGCATCGACCAGGGCAGGCGCTCACCCCCACCTCCCTGCCACAGCAGGCACGCCATGCCACACGGGATCAGCAATATGCCGATGATCTGCTGCTGGCTGAGCGACTCGCCGGCGAACGCCAGGGTCAGCCCCAGCACCACCAGCGGTGACAAACCACGCATCAGAGGATAGACCAGCCCCAGATCGCCTACCCGATAAGCCTGGATCAGCAGGAATCGGTACAACTGCTCTGCCAATGCCGAGGCGATCAGCCAAGGCCAGATCTCGGCAGGCGGCAGGTCCACGAAGGCCACTGCGAGCACGGCAAAGGCCAGGGCTACGGAGTCCATGCTGGCGATCACCAGCAAGCGCTCGCCACTGAATTTGATCAGGGTGTTCCAGGTCGCGTGCAGCAGGGCCGCGACCAATACCAGGGAAGTTGCCAGCACGCCTTCAGGTCCTTGTGACGTTATCAGCCACTGAATATATAGCCTTGGTAGTGACAATGGGCGCGAGGCGGTTCTGCATCAAATGCGGAACGAAACCAGCCAGCCAGGTCAAAAACTGTGTCCCGAAACCCTCGCCAGATCATCAAAGAACTGCCCGAGCCATTCGGGTTACGACTTGGAAGCCATTGTTACAGGATTCGGGATGCTTGAATTAGTTGCTGCGTTTATCTGCCTCACCACTCTCCTCACCTATGTCAATTACCGCTTTATCGGCCTGCCACCCGCCATCGGCGTGATGGTCACGGCGCTGCTGTTCTCGCTGATGCTGCAGGGCCTGAGCCTGATCGGCTTCCCAGGCCTTGAAGAACGCGTCGAAGGGCTGATGAACCAGATCGACTTCAATGACCTGCTGATGCACTGGATGCTGGCGTTTCTACTGTTCGCCGGCGCACTGCACGTCAACCTCACCGATCTGCGCAGCTACCGCTGGCCGATCGGGCTGCTGGCAACGCTCGGCGTGCTGATCGCCACGGTGGTGATCGGTTTTCTGTCGCACTGGGTGTTTGCGATGTTCGGCTGGCAGGTGCCGCTGATCTACTGCCTGCTGTTCGGTGCACTGATCTCGCCCACCGATCCGATCGCTGTGCTGGGGGCCCTGCGGACCGCCAACGCCTCCAAACCACTAAAGACCACCATCGTCGGTGAGTCACTGTTCAACGACGGCACCGCCGTAGTGGTGTTCACCGTCCTGCTGGGTATCATTCAACTGGGTGAAACGCCAAGCATCACTGACACGGCGATCCTGTTCGCTCGCGAAGCCATTGGCGGCGTGGTGTTTGGCGGGCTGCTCGGTTACGCCACCTACCGCATGATCAAAAGCGTCGAGCAGTATCAGGTCGAGGTCATGCTGACCCTGGCGCTGGTCATCGGTGGTTCGGCGATGTGCTACGAGCTGCATGTCTCGGCACCGATCGCGATGGTCGTGGCCGGGCTGATCATCGGCAACCTGGGGCGCAACCTGGCGATGAACGACATGACCCGTCGTTACATGGACGGTTTCTGGGAGTTGATCGACGACATGCTCAACGCCCTGCTCTTCGCCCTGATCGGCCTGGAGCTGTTGCTGCTGCCGTTCAACTGGCTGCACCTGGCAGCTGGCAGCGTTCTGGCGCTGGCGGTGCTGCTGTCGCGGCTGCTGACCGTGGCCCCGGCGATCGTGCTGCTGCGCCGCTGGCGTCCGGTACCGAAAGGCACAGTACGGGTGCTGACCTGGGGTGGCCTGCGTGGCGGGGTGTCGGTGGCCCTGGCACTGTCGCTGCCCTTGGGCGAGGAACGAGACCTGCTGCTGTCGATCACCTACATCGTGGTGCTGTCGTCGATCCTGGTACAGGGCTTGAGCATCGGACGGGTGGTGCGCAAGGTCAGCGCACAACCCTGAAAACCCGGGGCCGCATCGACTTCAAGCCCTAGGCAGTGCCTGTGGGAGCCGGCTTGCCGGCGAAGGGGCTGCGAAGCAGCCCCATCACGTTATTCCACCGCGCTGTCCGGAAACTGGTCCTGAACATATTTGATCTCGGTCCGCCCGTGGGCAGCCGGTTGGCCATCCTCCCCCAGGTTGACGAAGACCATCTTGTCGACAGTCAGGATGCTCTTGCGGGTGATCTTGTTGCGCACTTCACACTTGAGGGTGATCGAGGTGCGGCCGAACTCGGTGGCGGTAATGCCCAACTCGATGATGTCGCCCTGGCGCGAGGCACTGACGAAGTTGATCTCCGACATGTACTTGGTCACCACACGCTGGTTGCCCAGCTGGACGATGGCGTAGATCGCCGCCTCTTCGTCGATCCAGCGCAACAGGCTGCCGCCGAACAGTGTGCCGTTGGGGTTGAGGTCTTCGGGTTTTACCCATTTGCGGGTGTGAAAGTTCATCTGTACTCCTGACCTGCTTGGCTAACGTGCGGTAATGATGGCAGAGCGGCCCGCGCCGCTCCATTGATCATCGACTATCGTCGCTATTAATCGACAGAAAACCTTGGGCGAAGACTCCCGCCAAGGCTATAATCTGCGCCGATTCACATGGCCACCCGCCGCGGTGCCATGCCCGCCACCTGTCCGAGGGGCGCTGCAGCAGGGTCATCCTGTCAGGCTCGGATGGGGCGTTGTCCGCTCCCGCGGACGCTCAACGCACAACGGCGCCCATTCGCACACTACGAATGGAGGCTCTCATGAGCGCTGTAAACACGCCTGCAGGTTTTACCGATTTCAAAGTCGCAGACATCTCCCTGGCCGCCTGGGGTCGTCGCGAAACCATCATCGCCGAATCGGAAATGCCTGCCCTGATGGGCCTGCGTCGCAAATACCTCGCTGAGCAGCCGCTCAAGGGTGCGAAGATTCTGGGCTGCATCCACATGACCATTCAGACTGCCGTGCTGATCGAAACCCTGGTTGCCCTGGGTGCCGAAGTGCGCTGGTCGTCCTGCAACATCTTCTCCACCCAAGACCAGGCCGCAGCCTCCATCGCTGCTGCCGGTATCCCGGTGTTCGCCTGGAAAGGTGAAACCGAGGAAGAGTACGAGTGGTGCCTGGAGCAGACCATCCTCAAGGATGGCCAGCCATGGGACGCCAACATGATCCTCGACGACGGCGGTGACCTGACCGAGCTGCTGCACAAGAAGTACCCGGCCGTACTGGACCGCGTTCACGGTGTCACCGAAGAAACCACCACCGGCGTGCACCGCCTGCTGGACATGCTGGCCAAAGGCGAGCTGAAGGTCCCGGCCATCAACGTCAACGACTCGGTCACCAAGAGCAAGAACGACAACAAATACGGCTGCCGTCACAGCCTGAGCGACGCCATCAAGCGCGGTACCGACCACCTGCTGTCGGGCAAGCAGGCCCTGGTGATCGGCTACGGTGACGTGGGCAAGGGCTCTGCGCAGTCGCTGCGCCAGGAAGGCATGATCGTCAAGGTCACCGAAGTTGACCCGATCTGCGCCATGCAGGCGTGCATGGACGGCTTCGAGCTGGTCTCGCCGTTCATCGACGGTATCAACGACGGCACCGAAGCCAGCATCGACAAGGCCCTGCTGGGCAAGATCGACCTGATCGTCACCACCACCGGTAACGTCAACGTCTGCGACGCCAACATGCTCAAGGCTCTGAAGAAGCGCGCCGTAGTCTGCAACATCGGCCACTTCGACAACGAGATCGACACCGCCTTCATGCGCAAGAACTGGGCATGGGAAGAGGTCAAGCCGCAGGTCCACAAGATCCACCGTACCGGCGCTGGCGACTTCGACCCGCAGAACGACGACTACCTGATCCTGCTGGCCGAAGGCCGCCTGGTGAACCTGGGCAACGCCACCGGCCACCCAAGCCGCATCATGGACGGTTCGTTCGCCAACCAGGTACTGGCACAGATCTTCCTGTTCGAGCAGAAGTTCGCCGACCTGTCGGCCGAGAAGAAAGCTGAACGCCTGACCGTTGAAGTGCTGCCGAAGAAACTCGACGAAGAAGTGGCCCTGGAGATGGTCCGCGGCTTCGGCGGCGTGGTCACCAAGCTGACCCAGCAACAGGCCGACTACATCGGCGTGACTGTCGAAGGCCCGTTCAAGCCGCACGCTTACCGCTACTAAGCGGCTAGCTTGAAGCGGCAAGCGGCAAGAAAAGGCAGACCGTGCCGTTGCCGCTTGCAGCTCCAGCACCCACGATCTTGAACGATGCCCAAGCCAGATCGGCCATCACCGATCTGGCTTTTACTTGCAGCTTGCCGCTAGTAGCTTGCTGCTTGAGGAACGAGTGATGTCACAAGAACGCCGCTACAGTTTCGAATTCTTCCCGACCAAGACCGATGCCGGTCATGAAAAGCTGATGGGCGTGGCCCGCCAGCTCGCTGCCTACAAGCCAGACTTCTTCTCCTGCACCTACGGTGCCGGTGGCTCGACCCGCGACCGCACACTAAACACCGTGCTGCAGCTGGAGAACGAAGTGAAGGTGCCTGCCGCACCGCATCTGTCGTGCGTTGGCGATACAAAAGACGAGCTGCGCGCCCTGCTGGCCGAATACAAGGCAGCGGGCATCAAGCGTATCGTCGCCCTGCGCGGTGACCTGCCGTCGGGCATGGGCATGGCCAGTGGTGAACTGCGTTATGCCAGCGACCTGGTCGAGTTCATCCGCCAGGAAACAGGTGATCACTTCCACCTGGAAGTGGCCGCTTATCCGGAAATGCACCCGCAGGCACGCAACTTCGAAGCCGACCTTGCCAACTTCGTACACAAGGTCAAGGCTGGTGCCGACAGCGCCATTACTCAGTACTTCTTCAACGCCGACAGCTACTTCTACTTCGTAGAACGCGCGCAGAAACTGGGCGTGGAGATTCCGGTAGTGCCCGGCATCATGCCAATCACCAATTACAGCAAGCTGGCGCGCTTCTCCGACGCCTGCGGCGCCGAAATCCCGCGCTGGATCCGCAAACAGCTGGAAGCCTATGCCGACGATACCGCCAGCATCCAGGCCTTCGGTGAAGAAGTCATCACCCGCATGTGCGAACAACTGCTGCAAGGCGGTGCACCGGGGCTGCATTTCTATACCTTGAACCAGGCAGAGGCGAGCCTGGCAATCTGGAACAACCTGAAGCTGCCTCGCTGAAATTATTTGGTAAAGTCCTATTCAGAAATGCTTAAGGCTTTAGTCATAGACTAAGGCCTTATTTCATTTCCGGTTCAGACGGGTCTTGCCAGCCATGCAACATCTCACGCCCTCGCGCCCTCAACTGATCTACCTGGCCTTCGGCTCGGCCACCTACCATCAGGAAGCCTGCTTCAGCATCGTCAGCGCCCTGACCCACTTGGACACGGCTGCGGGCGAGGCCATGGATATACAGGTCTACACCGACAACCCCGCGCCCTACGGCAAGCTGCCGGTTACCGTTCATCTGCTCGATGAAGCAACGCGCAAGGCCTGGAACGAACCTCACGGCTACCATTTCCGCAGCAAGCACGTGGTGTTGCGCCAGGTACTCCAGCAGCATTCGCAGGCTGTGCTGATCGACACCGACACATTCTTCCGCAAGTCACCACTGAACCTGTTCCAGCGGGTCAAAGCCGGCAGCCTGCTGTGCAACGCGATCGGCGGGCGCTACGGCGAAAATCAGCAGTGCCTACTCTACAAGAACCTGCTGACCATCCTCCAGGCGCGGGACTTGGCAGACTGCCAGATGCCTTTGGTCAACTCCGGGGTGATTGGCTTGACCGCCGAAGATGCGGGGATACTGGACCACTCGATCGCGCTGATGGACGAGCTCCATCCACTGGCTCGCACGGCCTATACGCTGGAAGAGTTCTGCCTCGCGGTTGCCGCCTACCGCAAGCTGGCGCTGGCTGAATGCACCGACGTAATCCACCACTACTGGAGCCGCAAGGCTCAGTTCCGGGCCAAGATACAGGCCTGGCTGCGCAAGCACGCAGACCACCCACTTAGCACTGCCGCCTTGGCCGACGTGCTGTTGGTGAATGACCAGTTGCCGCGCCCGCCGACATTGCAGCGCCTGGGTTACAAGGCCATGAGCCTGACCCTGCCCAGCCGCGAGCGTCAGTTTGCCCGCGAACTGTTGTATGGCAGCTACCCCTACCCCAACGAATTTGACCGCGCCTGTGCTCCCGCCTGGTGGGACAAGGCATTGCAAAATCTCGTTGATCGTTATGGCCCGATGGAACCGGAGCAGTTGCGCCAGTGCCTGCGCCACCCATGCCTGCGCCTCTCGCTTGGAGCCCAACGCAAGGAAATCGAAGCGCATCTGCTGCAGTCCACAAAGCTATAAGCGTTCTGTTCCCGCGAAGGTGCTGCCTCAGCGCCTTCAACTGGCCTTACCAGAGCCGAGCGGGTAATCTCGCGTCATGCCGTTCATCTTCCGCTTCTTCTGCATCCTGCTGCTCGCCTGCCTGAGCCCCATGGCGCAGGCAGAACGCCTGCGCCTGGTTACCGATGACTGGGCGCCTTATGTGTACCAGCATAACGGCCAGCCCAAGGGCATAGATTACGAAGTCACCACTGAGGTGTTCAGGCGCCTAGGTATCGAGCTGGAGTGGGAATTCATGCCTTGGAAGCGATGCCTGGCCATGATCGAACAAGGCCAGGCCGACGGGGTCATGGACATCTTCAAAGTGGACTCGCGCCAGGCATACATGGTCTACCCGCTGGAGCCCATGTCGGATGTCGAGTTCGTGCTGTATCAATCCAGCCGCCGTCGCCATGCAGTAAACCGACTGAGCGACCTCACCGACCTGACTGTCGGCACCTCACCGGGCTATGCCTATGGAGCGGAGTTCAACGATGCATCAGGCTTTCGGCGTGAAGCGGCGTCAAGCCACGAAGCCAATTTTGGCAAACTGGTGCTCGGGCGCATCGATTTGCTGGTCACCGATCGCCTGGTCGGGCGCTACCTGCGCCGCCAACTCGGCCTTGAGCAGCAGGTAGAGGAACTGCCACTGGTCATCAGCCGTCAGGCGCAATACCTGGGGCTGGCGCGTAAACCTGGCCGCGATGCCTTGGCACTGGCGTTTACCGAAGGGCTGCGGCGCTTCAAGCAGGAGCCCGCTTACCTAGCGATAATCGAACGCTACATCGGCAGCACCGGCCACCTTCCTCACACCGTTGAGCAGCAGGAAAGCAGCACACAGCGATAGCTCTGTTATACTCGGGCCTTCCCGCCCGGCTCACGCCCGGACGCTCGGCCTCGCAACAGGCATCCCGATCGGCACCGACGCACCTTGCGTCCTAACTCCGTTTTCCGGATGTGCAGTGAAAGCCCAGCTGGACCGGACGCGATCGCATCCCACCGATGCCCGTCGCGCCAGGCAGAATATCCCTACGGGCCCAGCCCCCACAGAACAGGATTGCCCATGTCCTTTGCTTCCCTCGGTCTCTCCGAGGCACTTGTCCGCGCTATCGAGGCTGCGGGCTATACCCAGCCGACTCCGGTGCAACAGCGGGCGATTCCCGCCGTGTTGCAAGGCCGCGACCTGATGGTCGCCGCACAGACAGGTACAGGTAAAACCGGCGGTTTCGCCCTACCGATCCTTGAGCGCCTGTTCCCGGCGGGTCACCCGGACAAATCACAGCGCCATGGCCCGCGCCAACCGCGCGTGCTGGTCCTGACCCCGACCCGCGAACTGGCGGCTCAGGTACACGACAGCTTCAAGGTTTACGCTCGCGACCTGCCACTGGTCAGTGCCTGCATTTTCGGCGGCGTTGGCATGAACCCGCAGATCCAGGCCATTGCCAAAGGTGTAGATGTTCTGGTGGCCTGTCCGGGTCGCCTGCTTGACTTGGCAGGGCAAGGCCGGGTCGACTTGGCCCACGTGGAAATCCTGGTCCTCGACGAAGCCGACCGCATGCTCGACATGGGCTTCATCCACGACGTCAAGAAGGTCCTCGCCCGCCTGCCGGCCAAACGGCAGAACCTGCTGTTCTCGGCGACGTTCTCCAAAGACATCACCGACCTCGCCGACAAGCTCCTGCACAACCCGGAGCGCATCGAGGTCACCCCGCCGAACACTACCGTCGAGCGTATCGAGCAGCGCGTCTACCGCCTGCCCGCCAGCCACAAGCGCGCGCTGCTGGCCCACCTGATCACGCTTGGCGCCTGGGAGCAGGTACTGGTATTCACCCGTACCAAGCACGGTGCCAACCGTCTGGCCGAGTACCTGGAAAAGCACGGTCTGAGCGCCGCTGCCATCCACGGCAACAAGAGCCAGAACGCTCGTACAAAGGCCTTGGCCGACTTCAAGGCCAACAGCGTACGCGTACTGGTCGCCACCGACATTGCTGCCCGTGGCCTGGACATCGACCAACTGCCGCATGTAGTCAACTTCGAGCTGCCCAATGTCGAGGAAGACTACGTTCACCGTATCGGCCGCACCGGCCGTGCCGGCCGCTCGGGCGAGGCCATTTCGCTGGTCGCGCCGGATGAAGAAAAGCTGCTCAAGAGCATTGAGCGGGTCACCAGGCAGAAGATCGCCGACGGCGACCTGATGGGCTTCGACCCAAGCCAGGTAGAAGCCGAGAAACCTGAGGTGCGTGAACGCCCGCAGAACAACGGTCGCGGCGGCCGCAATCAGCAGGCCCGTGGTGACGGTGGCAAAGATGGCAGTGGCGGCCGCAAGGACAAGGGCAAAGATAAAGGCAAGGCCAAGCAGCAGGCTGCCGACAAGCCTGCCGACAAGGAAAAGTCCGCCGACAAGCAGCAGCCGCGCAAGCCGCGCGACAAGAAGCCGCGCCAACAGCAAGCCAGCCAGAACAGTGTGCCGAAGGCACCGGCCGACCGTGCTCCGGATGAATTCCTGGACGACGAAATCGACAACTTCGGTAACCGTGCCGACTACGTCAGCCCCTACCAGAATGCCAAGAACCAGGGCCGCAACCGTCGCCCGGGTGCTAGTGCCGGAGCCGGTCAAGGCCAAGCCAGCCCTGGGCGCAGCAACAGTGGTGGTGGCCAAGGGCGTAACGGCGGCCAGCCGCGCAACGCCAGTGGCGAGAAACGCCCGCCGCGCAACAACAAGGGTGGTGATGCGCGCCGCGATAGCAACGGTGGCGGCCGCAACCGTTCGGCCGGCCGTGATGACGCATCCCGTCAGGAACCGGCAGTACGTAGCTCGCGAGAGCCGCAAAACCAGCCTGTGATCATTCGCAAGGAGTCCAAGCTCGACCGTTTCCCAACGCCTGAGCAACTGGACGATCTGCCAAGCCGACCACGCGGTGAACGGCCTGCGTTACTGACCCGCAAGGGCGGCTGACGCTACCGGCAAACAAAAACGCCGCCCCATGGGGCGGCGTTTTTATTGCTCAGGCAATGATCACTTCTGCTTCACACCTTCGACGCTGATGTCCAGGTCCAGGGTCTGCGAGGTTGCACCTGGGCCCTTGATGCCGAAGTCGTTCAGGTTCAGCGTGGTGGTAGCGTTGAAGCCAGCACGCTCGCCGCCCCATGGGTCCTTGCCTTCACCGTTGAAGGTGGCCTTGAAGGTCACAGGCTTGGTCACACCATGCAGTGTCAGGTCACCAGTCACGTCGGCGGTCTTTTCACCGGTCGATTTGACGGCGGTGGAAACGAACTTCGCTTCCGGATACTTCTTCACATCCAGGAAGTCAGCGCTGGCGATATGCTTGTCGCGCTCGGCGTGATTCGACCACAGGCTGGCGGTTTTCAGGTCGACGCTGATCTTGCTGGCTTCAGGCTTGGCACTATCCCAAGTGAAGTTACCGTCGAAGTCCTTGAAGGTACCGTGAATGAAGCTGTAGCCCAGGTGGCTGATTTTCCAGTCGACGAACGCGTGCTGGCCTTCCTTGTCGATCTTGTACTCGGCGGCCATGGCCTGGCCAGCGCTGAGCAGAGCGGTACCGAGCGCCAGAGCGGCAAAAGTCTTTTTCAACATCCTTTCAGTTCCTTGCAATTGAGGTTGAGAGTCAAGCTTTGCGGCCCAGCATGCGAACCAGGGTCGCGTCACGGTCGATGTAATGATGCTTCAGGGCGGCCAGCGCGTGCAGCACGGCGAAAATCACCAGGCCCCACGCCAGCCACAGATGAATCACGCCGGCCAAATCCGCCTGGTCAGGCAGGTCACTGACAAGAGCCGGCACTTCAAACAAGCCAAACACAGGAATACCGACACCGTCGGCGGTTGAGATCAGGTAGCCGGCGACCATCACCGCGAACAGGCCTATATACAGCGCCAGGTGCCCCAACTTGGCGGCCAGACGGGTAAATGCTCCATGGTTGGCAGGCGCCGGTGGTGGCGGGCTGATCAAGCGCCACAGCACACGCACCAGCATGACAGCCAGAAGCACTAGGCCGATGCTCTTGTGCAGGTCCGGGCCAGCCTTGCGCCAAGGGCTGTAATAGTCGAGACCGACCATCCACAGGCCAAGACCGAACAGGCCGAAGACTGCCAGCGCAACAACCCAGTGCAGGACGATGCTGATCACGCCATAGCGAGAAGGTGAGTTGCGCAGTTGCATGATGCCGTTTTTCCCCGTGAAAGCTATGCACAGACTAACGCGTAACGTATCGAATAAAAGCACAAAAAATTGCTCTGGATTATCGATAAATCCGATATTTATTGTCCGAGCTCGCTATTAAGAAAACATTAACGATAGCGGGTAATTCAAGCTTAGCCCTGGCCCTGTCGTCGGGCTCGGCGGCGACAGGGCCAAGCGATCGCAATCAGCCAGCCTTGACCTGGGAGTGGGTAACGGCCTGTTTTTCAGGCGCCGATTTGGCCGGGGCTTCTTTGGCCTCGACAGGTTTGAGCGCCGGAGCAGTCTTGGCTTCAGGCTTGTCAGCGCTGCCGAACAACCGCGAGAAGAAACCTGGCTTGTCCACCCGCGCCTCCTCGGCCTTCACCGGTTCGGCTTTGGCAGGTGCCTTTTCGGCGTTGTCCTCTTTGTCGGATGAACCACCAAACATGTTGGAGAAGAACCCACCTTTGTCCTTCTGCGCTCCAGCCGTTGCCGCTACAGGGGTAGCTTTGACGGGGTCGAACGACTTGCCGGCCAACAGGTCCTGCACTTGGCTGGCGGCACGCTGGCCACTGCGCAGGGCACCTTCAAGAGTGCCTGGGTACAGCGCATCGGTATGCTCACCGGCAAACGCAATGCGTTGCACCGGACGCTCCCACAGGCGCCAGTACTTGCTGATCTGCCCTGGCCCGTAGGCCAGGTAGGCGCCGCCGGTACCGGCGTCGGCACTGTAGCGCTTGACCTCATACCCGGTGAACGCACCGCGGGCCTTTGGATAGAAAGCGTGCAGGCGGATCAACACCTGGTCGACCATCTGCTTGTCGCCGAAAGCCTGCAGCAGGCGGGCGTTGTCACCCGACAGGTTGATCACCACGTTGGCGCCCCCTTTGAGTGCTGGCTCGATCCATAGCATGCCAAGGCCTGCGTTACTGAAGATTTCGCCAGACATGCGCGCGCGGCTTTCCCAGACTGGCTGCTTGAACTTAAGCAGCAGCTGATCGCGCCAACCATAGTTGGTGCCCCTCAGCGCCGCGACGTGCTGGGTGTCCAGGGCCGGGGTGATCTGGATCTTGGCCAGAGCACGCAGCGGTACGGCCATGACCAGGTAATCGGCCTGATAGCTGGCGCTGCCGACCTTGACGGTGACCCCGCCGCGGTCCTGGACGATGGAGGTGACTGGCGAACTGGTCTTGATGGTTTTCAACTGTTTGACGAAAGCCTGGGCCAGCACCGGGCTGCCACCAGGCAAGCGTGCGGCACGCAGGTCACGGTCGCTGACGCCGCGGTAGACACGGCTCTGCTGGGCAAAGTACAGCAATGAGAGACGCGACGGTTCATCGTAGCGGGTACGGATCTGCTGGTTGATCAGTTGCCGTGCAGTGCTGGGCAACTGCAGCTTGTCGAGCCAAGTGGAAACGTTCATCTGGTCGAGGGCGAATAGCGTACTGGTCGCCTGTGGTTTGAGCGGGTCATCGATCGAACGGGCCAGGTCATCGAGGGTCTTCTCGTAGCGCTTGAGTGCTTCGGCGGTAGCTGGCTGCCTGGTAGCCAGGTCGCTGGCGCTGAAGTACTCCCCATCGATCAGATACCCTGGAGTACGTACGAACTCAGGCGCGGGCAGTGTCTCAAGCTTGAAACGCTCAAGGTACTGGTTGAGCACCGGCTGAGCCTTGCTGTTGCCGACCCACTCACTGGTGGCCAGGCCCGAGCGGCCGCCCATGCCCGCCTTGGCCTCCAGCAAGGTCACCTGCCAACCCTTGCTCTGCAGCTCGTAGGCTGCCGTCAGGCCTGCAAGGCCGCCACCTACCACGATTGCCGAAGGTGTCTTGTCCTTCGCCAGCGCGGCGCCGCTGGACACACCGATCAATACCAACGCGCACAGGCGCACCCAAGCAGCAGCCATGATGGCGAACTCCGAGTTGACATTACAGAAATGGGAAGAGGCAAAACGCCCCGAGATGATGCGTTAAGAATACGTCAGGTATGCCGACCCTGCCACCACAGCGCCATCAAGTCCTTTTGCCAACTGGCATTTTTGTCAGTAGACAGGCCTGCTGCCCTTGCGCAACGCTGGTCCGGGTAGCTGGAAAAACCGACAAAAGGAGCTGCGCATGATCTATGAGGAGCATTTTGCCCACGTCAAAAGGCAGCTCCTGTGGCACAAACAAACGTTACTGACGCCCTCAGGCTTGCGTATCCGCAGCAATGGCACTTCCTGGGCCGGTGTTCATGAAGCCTTCAAAGGCGAAGATGGCACCGAACTGGTGATTGGCGAGCAGAGTGAGGTGGAAATCAGCTTCAGCCAGGAAGTCGAAAGCCTTCGTCTGGAATGCTACGTCGTCAGCGACCAGCACTTCGAAGATGTAACAATGCTCATGGATACCGAGGGCTTCGATTGGGGCGTGATTGCCCCGCCCCCGCACAACTTTTACTGGCTGACGCTTTCAGGCAGCGGATATACCGAATTCATGCCTGGGCATTTCTCCACCCAACCTTGCTATCAGCACCTCCCCGGGCCTTTTCGGCGCCTGACCATCTCCACCTCCAGAGCCGGCACCGTGCATATCCGCAAGCTCGAATGGACCCACACCTGTCGCCATTGACCCATAGCGGTTGTCCTACCCCCCGGCATTGCTTAGGCTTACGCGGTCAAACATGCCGTAACGCCAGGAGAAGTGCCGATGGGCCTCAATGATCAGTGGATGCAGCGTGACCTGAAGGTCTTGTGGCACCCCTGCACCCAGATGAAAGACCACGAGCAATTGCCGCTTATCCCGATAAAGCGCGGGGAAGGCGTGTGGCTCGAGGACTTCGAAGGCAAACGCTACCTGGATGCGGTCAGCAGCTGGTGGGTGAATGTGTTTGGCCACGCCAACCCGCGCATTAACCAGCGCATCAAGGACCAGGTCGACCAGCTCGAGCATGTGATCCTTGCGGGTTTCAGCCACCAGCCGGTGATCGAGCTTTCCGAGCGCCTGGTCGCGATGACGCCTGCAGGTCTGGATCGGGTGTTCTATGCCGACAATGGCTCGTCGTGCATCGAAGTGGCGCTGAAAATGAGCTTCCATTACTGGCAGAACATCGGCAAACCGGCAAAAAAACGCTTCGTCACCCTGACCAACAGCTACCACGGCGAGACTATCGCCGCGATGTCGGTGGGCGATGTGCCGCTGTTCACCGAAACCTACAAGGCGCTGCTGCTCGATACCATCAAAGTGCCCAGCCCGGATTGCTATCTGCGCCCCGACGGCATGGGATGGGAAGAGCACTCGCGCAACATGTTCGCAGCCATGGAACAGACGCTGGCCGAACACCACGAAACCCTCTCGGCGGTGATCATCGAGCCGTTGATCCAGGGTGCCGGCGGTATGCGCATGTACCACCCGGTCTACCTCAAGCTGCTGCGCGAGGCTTGCGACCGCTATGGCGTGCATCTGATCCACGACGAAATTGCCGTGGGCTTTGGCCGCACCGGCACGATGTTCGCTTGTGAGCAGGCTGGCATCCGCCCCGATTTCCTGTGCCTGTCCAAGGCGCTGACCGGCGGCTACCTGCCGCTGGCCGCGTGCCTGACCACCGATACGGTGTACCAGGCGTTCTACGACGATTACCCAACGCTGCGCGCGTTCCTCCATTCGCACAGCTACACCGGCAACCCGCTGGCCTGCGCGGCGGCATTGGCGACCCTGGACATCTTCGAGCAGGACAACGTGATCGAGGCCAACAAGGCGTTGTCCGCACGCATGACCAGAGCCACTGCGCACTTGGCCGATCATGCCCATGTTGCCGAAATCCGCCAGACCGGCATGGCCTTGGCGATCGAAATGGTCCAGGACAAGGCGGGCAAGGTCGCCTACCCGTGGCAGGAGCGCCGCGGCCTGAAAGTGTTCGAGCATGCCCTGACCCGAGGCGCCCTGCTGCGCCCGCTGGGCAGCGTGGTGTACTTCCTGCCGCCCTACGTGATCACGCCAGAGCAGATCGACTTCCTTGCCGAGGTGGCCAGTGAAGGCATCGATATCGCCACGCGAGACAGCGTCAGCGTGGCGGTGCCGGCAAACTTCCACCCCGACTTCCGCGACCCGGGCTGACCGACCAGCAATCGCAACGCCTTGTAGGAGCGGCCTCGCGTCGCGAACGGGCTGCACAGCAGCCCCAAAGATCAGCAGCGCCGCCAAATGACCGGAGCTACTGTGCGGCCCTTTCGTGACACAAGGCCGCGCCTACAGGGACGATGTTCAACCTTCTTCCTGAGCAGAACCATGAGACTGTCCCGCTTCTTCATCGACGCCCCCCTGAGCCTCGGCGAGCACGACCTGCCCGAAGCCCAGGCCCATTACATCGGCCGCGTGCTGCGCATGGCCCCCGGCGATGCCGTGCAATTGTTCGATGGCAGCGGCCAGGAATACCTGGGCCAATTGCTCGAAGTGGGCAAGAAGACCGTGCGCGTCAGCCTCGACCAGGCCGTTGCAGGCCAGGCCGAGTCGCCATTGCACATTCATCTCGGCCAAGGCCTTTCCCGCGGCGAGCGCATGGACTGGGCCATCCAGAAGGCCACCGAACTGGGCGCCAATGAAATCACCCCGATCGTCAGCGAGCGCTGCGAAGTGCGCCTCAAAGACGAGCGCGCCGACAAGCGCCTCGCCCATTGGCGCCAGGTCGCGATCAGCGCCTGCGAGCAATGCGGCCGCTCGATCTTGCCGATCATCCGCGCGCCAGTGACCTTGGGTGACTGGATCAAGGGCAGCGATGCTGACCTGAAACTGGTCTTGCACCCTGTCGCTGAGCCGCTGACCAGTCATGACAAACCGGCACGCCTGGCGTTTCTGATCGGACCCGAGGGAGGCTTGAGCGAAGCGGAAGTCGACCAGGCCAAGGGGGCAGGCTTCCAAGCTGCCCGTCTTGGCCCGCGGGTCCTGCGCACTGAAACAGCGCCGGTGGTGGCCCTGTCGGTGGCGCAACAGCTGTGGGGCGATTTTTAACGCACGTAGAGCGATACCGCCACGAAGTGCATCAGGCTGCCAGCAATCACGAACAGGTGCCAGATGCCGTGCCAGTGGCGGAATCGGCTGTCAAATGCGAAGAAAATGATGCCCACGGTGTAAAACACACCGCCAGCCGCCAGCCAGGCAAAGCCGGCGGTGCCCAGGCTTTGCAGCAGCGGTTTGACCGCCACCAGCACGATCCAGCCCATCACCGCATAGATGATGATCGATAGGACCCGCGCCTCCGATCGTGGCTTGATTTCCTGCAGCATACCGATCACCGCCAACCCCCAGACCACCCCGAACAGGCTCCAGCCCCAGGGCCCGCGCAGGCTCACCAGGCAGAACGGTGTGTAGCTGCCGGCGATCAGCAGGTAGATGGACAGGTGATCGAGCTTGCGCATGATCACCTTCGCCCGGCCGCGGGTGCTGTGGTAGAGGGTCGAGATGCTGTAGAGCAGCAACAGCGTGCCGCCGTAGATGGAAAAACTGACGATCTTCCAGGGGTCACCCTGCAGGCCTGCGACGACGATCAGCCAGATGCCGCCAATGCAGGCCAGGATTGCACCGACCAGATGGGTCCAAGCGTTGAAACGTTCACCGTGATACATGCAAACACAGACCTCCCGACCACCTGCAAGGTTCAAGCTCCAAGCTACAAGCTTCGAGAAAGAGCAATACTCCCCCACTCAACGCGATCAGCTTGAAGCTTGAAGCTTACAGCTTCAGTCATTGCAACTGCGCGTCACGCACCAGCCTTTCCAGCCCAACCAGGTCTGGCACCCGTGCCACCTGCTCGCCCACCTGCACTGCCGCCAACTCCAGGCTACCCAACGCCACATCCACATAGTTGAGCTGGCTGTCGAGTTTGCACGAGCGTGGGATGTCCTGCAGCAACACCGCCAGATATCGCAGCCCGGTATCACCCAAGGCGTTCAGCACTACGATACGTGCCCGCTCGCCACAAGGGGTTTCACCACCGCACGCCGCTTCGAAGCCGATCAGCGGCAGGTGCTGCTGGCGCCAATCGATCCACCCCAGGTGCCAGGCCGGTTCGGCACGCTGGCACACCAGGTTGCGCTGGCCGATAAGCTCGGCCACTGCCACATTGGGCAACACCAGGGTTCGGTCGCCCAAGGGCAACAGCAGGCCGGTCAGGCTGCTGCGCTGGCCTGCGATCAGCTCAAGCATGGGTTTGGCTCCAATGGGCAATACTCTGCAGCAGCACCGACTCCTGATACGGCTTGCCCAGGTAGTCGTTGACGCCGATGGCCATGGCCCGGTCGCGGTGTTTCTGCCCGGTGCGCGAGGTGATCATGATGATCGGCAGGCCTTTAAGGCGCTCGTCGCGACGAATACGGGTGGCCACTTCAAAGCCATCCATGCGCGGCATTTCGATGTCCAGCAGCAACACATCCGGGCGGTGCTCTTCCAGCAACGCCATGGCATCGACACCGTCCTTGGCCGTCAGCACGCTCATCCCATGGCGCTCCAGCAGGCGGCTGGTCACCTTGCGCACTGTCACCGAATCATCCACCACCATCACCAGCGACGCCCGCCGCGGCGCCGGGCCGAACAGCGTACGCTGCACCCCGCTACCACCCGGCAGCCGCGCCAGCCGACGCTGCTGGCCGCGCAACTGGCCAAGCAGATCAAGAATCAGTACCACCCGACCATCACCGAGCAGAGTCGCGCCGGACAACCCAGGCACGGCGGCGAACTGGGGGCCCAGGCTCTTCACCACGATCTCGCGGCTCGGCGACAGGCTATCGACCTGAATGGCGAACGACTGCTCCTGGGAATGCACCAGCAACACCGGCAATGGCACGCTCTGGCCCAGAAGACCTGGCCGTGGCAGGCCTTGCAGCAGCTCGCCCAAGTAACGCAAATCGTATTCATGGCCAGCATAGCCGTAGCGGGGCACATCCCGCTGATAACAGATAGCCAGCTCGGCCGGCGGCACGCGCACGATACCTTCGATGGTGTTGAGCGGTATGGCGTACTGCTCCTCACCCAGGTGGACCATCACCGCACGGTTGATCGACACCGTGAATGGCAGGCGAATCAGAAAGCGTGCGCCCTTGCCTTGCGCCGACTCGATACTCATCGAGCCGCCCAGTTGCTTGACCTCTTCGTGCACCACGTCCATGCCCAGGCCACGCCCGGAAATCTGGGTGATCTTCTCAGCGGTGGAAAACCCCGGGCGCAAGATGAACTGCAGGATCTCGTGATCACTCAAGCGTGCCTGGGGGTCCAGCAGGCCACGCTTGATCGCCTTGCGCCGCACAGCATCCAGCGGCACGCCGGCACCGTCGTCGGTCATTTCGATGACGATATCGGCCCCCTCATGGAGCAAATTGAGATGGATGGTACCCAGCTCAGGCTTGCCGGCAGCCAAGCGCGCTTCACGGGTCTCAAGGCCATGATCGACAGCATTGCGCAGCATGTGCTCCAGGGGCGCAACCATACGCTCGAGAACACTGCGATCAAGCTCGCCTTCGGCGTTGCCGACCACCAGTTCGACCTGCTTGCCCAATTCACTGGCCACTTGGCGCACCACCCTCTGCAGGCGCGGCACGAGACGCTCGAACGGCACCATCAACGTGGCGGTGAGGCCTTCCTGCAACTGGCTGTTCACCCTCGCCTGCTGCTGCAGTAGGGCCTGCGCCTCCTGCGCGCGCTGGGCCAACGTCTCTTTCAGGTCAAGCAGGTCAGAGGCCGATTCGAACAACGCCCGTGACAATTGCTGCAGTTGGGAATGGCGGTCCATTTCCAGCGGGTCGAAATCCTCGTAAGCGTCACCTTCGAACGGCTGACGGCTGCTGATTCGCCCTTGGGTTTCCATATCCAGACGCAGCAACTGGTCGCGCATGCGCTCCAGCGTGGTTTCCATCTCGCTCAAGGCGAACTGGGCGTCATTGACCTGTTGCTCGATACGTCCACGGATGACCGAGTGCTCACCAGCCAGGTTTCCCAGGTCATCGAGCAGTTCGGCGTCCACCTTGACCAGGTCACCGGGGGGGCGCTCCGGCGTAGTGGCAGGTGCGTCGGCAGGTGCAGCCCCGGCCGGGGCCTGCCCGGCAACGCTGTCGGTCAGGGCGGCGCTGCTAAAGTTGCGGATGTAGTCGATCAACGCAGTAGCCGCATGCAGCGGCTGCCCCAGACGCACGGCGTCAAGCATGTGCGCCAGACGGTCATGGCAGTTTTGCAGCAGAGCAAACAACGGTGCACTAGGTGGCAAGCGTCCAGCAGCCAGCAATTCGTACAGGAACTCCAGTTCGTGGGCCAGGTCGCCGATAGCGGCAATTTCCACCATGCGCGCCCCGCCCTTGAGCGTGTGCAAATCACGCAGCAGGTTGTCCACCTCGGCGCTGTTGCGGGGGTCGGCCTGCCAACGCGCAAGCGCGGCGGCGGCGCTTTCAACAATGTCTGAGCTTTCTTCGAGGAAGACTTCAAGCAGCTCCTTGTCGCCCGGGTTCTCGGCCTCTTCGGCCAGCGCCAGGGGACCATCGAGGCGCGTGACCGACCCGGGTGCCACCAGGCCGGTGGCATCGGGTGCCAGGGCGTCGTCCAGCAAGCCACGCAAGCCATCGATGCAGTCTGGGCGGGCGGACGGTTCCTGGCCGGCAGCGATCTCGTCGAGCATGTCGAGGAGTACCCCATGGGCTTGCCGTGCCTGGGCGAAGAAGCGTTCATCGGCAGCAAGGCTGCCCTCTTCCACCGCGCCATACAGATCCAGCAATGCTTCGCAGACATCGTCCATCTGCCTCAGGTCGGCCAGGTGCGCACCGTGACAGAGGGTGGTCAGCTCATCGAGCAAGCTGTCCAGCGACTGGCGTTGCCCAGGCTGCTCCTGCCAGCGTGACAACAGGGCCTCGGCATCCAGCAGAATGTCCATCGACTGGGCCAGGAAGCTGGCGATCAACTGTGGGTCACGCTTGCCCCGCCGCCCATGCTGCGGCTCGTCATGCAAGCTGGCCAAGCGCATGTCCACGGCCTCACCGACCTGCTCGATCAACTCCGCCGCGCCCGGAATGGGAGCCAGCGGGCTGCTGCCCAATTGCGCGAGGCTCAGGTGCAACAGTGCGCGTGCCGCTTCCAGCCATTCCAGCTCGGCCATTTGCAAAGGCAAGTGGTGGCCCCGGTATTCGCGTACCAGCCGGTCGAACGCGGTGGCCAGCTCGGCGATCGGCAATACGCCGGCCATCGCAGCGCTACCTTTGAGGGTATGCAAGGCGCGTTGAAGGGTATCGCTGACATCGGTGTCATGGCCGCCGGCGCCCTGCAAAAATGCCTCCAGGCTGGCCAGATGGCCCTGCGCTTCATTGCGGAAGATGTCCAGCAACAGCGGATCCAGGCCATCGATTTCGGCACCTGCCGGCGAATCGTTTTCCGCCAGCGCATGCAGATGGCTCGCCAGTTGCTCAATTTCGGTCACCTGTGGCATCTGGCCGGCGGCAAAGTCGGCCAGCAGATCAGGCAAATGAACCACTACCTGCTGCAGGGCCACCACACCCTCCGGGGCCAGCGCCATACGCCCTTCGAGTACCCGGTTGAGCAAATGCTCACCGCCCCAGGCCAACTCGGCCACCGCCTGGGCGTGGACCATGCGGCCACTGCCTTTGAGCGTATGCAGGTCCCGGCGCACCTCCAGCAAGGCATCCCGCAGGCTGTTATCGGCGCGCCAGCGCAACCAATGCCGCTCGATCTGCGGCAGCAGCTCGCCGGCCTCTTCAAGGAAGACCTCGCGCAACTCGTCATCAACCCCGTCGGTGCTGCCGTCCTGGGCAATGACGCTTTCGCCAAGCGTGCACTGCACACCGAGCGCCGCCAGGCTGACGCGCGCCCTGTCGAGGAAAGGCTGGGCATCGGCCAGAGGGTCGGCCACCCGCCATTGCAGGTAACACTCACTGGCGCTGAGGGCATCGGCCAGGTGGTCAAGCTCATCCGGCGGCGGCTCGACGTCCAAGTGCTGTAACCAGCCGTGCACGTAACCCGCACATCCGGCCAAGACTTCGGCAGCTGCCGGCAGCATCAGCATCGCCAACGCCCCTCGTACTTGCTGCAGCAACCCCGGCAGTGGTTGCAGGCGCTGACGCGGCCAACCGGACTCGAGGCAATCTCCGATCAGGTCCTTGGCCTGCTGCAACACGTTCAGCGATTCGTTCAACACCAGTTGGCGAATCTCGGCCAGGTCCGAACCGGGCAAGCCCCCCTGCCCGCCTTCATCCAGCGGGCCGACCATGCCATTGAGGCTCGCCTCCACATACAACAAGGCACCCGCCACATCCATGAGTACGGCGTCATCCGCCACGCGTTGGCCTTGGGCCAACGCCTGCAGGGCCAATACCTGATCGATGATGACCCGCCGAGGCTGCTGAAAGCCCAGGACCGCAAGGGTATCAGCCACATGACGCAAGGGGGCCAACAGGCTGTCCAGCTGTTCGCTGTGCTGACGATCCCCGCGTACGAACTGGTCCAGACGCTCCTTGATGCGCATCAGGTCGTCGCACAAGGCGCTGATCACCGAACGCAGGGCATCACGCCCAGGCCCTGCCTGAACCTGCTCACGCCAATTGCCCAGCGACAGGTCGAGATTGGCCAGGTCGTCCGAGCCTGCAAAGCGCTGCGCCGCTCCGCTGATCAGGCTGCCCTGGGCCAACGGTTCGACACCCCGGCAAGCCCGCAACTGGTTGAGCAGCGGCAGCATGACCAAAGGCAGGTCATGCCGCGCACCGCGCAGCCGCTCCAGGTACGAGGGTAGTTGCTCAAGGCCGCGGAACAGCGGGCCCAGGCAGTCGCCGCGGGGGCTTACCTGGCCCTCGGCCAAGGCCCTGGCCAGCAACTCCAGCTCTTCGGCCAGGCGCGTGGCACCGCGCAGTTCGAGCATGCGCAGGCAGCCGTGAACCTGGTGCAGGTTATCCACCACGAACGCCAGCATGGACAAATCGTCCGTCTCCCCGGCAAAGCGCTCAAGGGCCTGACGCGCCCGCCCCAGGCAATCGAGGATGGCCGCCTTGGTCCAGGCGAGGGCGACGGTATCGTGGCGCTCAGGGCTTACTGCTGTAGCCATCATGACTCCTCAGCGCCGCTCGGCTGGTGCCGGCAGGGTGAAACCGGACACGGAGCGGCGCATCTCGCTGGCCATCCGCGCCAGGTGGCGGATACTGTCGGCGGTGGCACCGGAGCCAGCGGAGGTCTGCGCGGTAATCTGCTGTATGACCGACATGGTGTGGGAAATCTGCCCGGCCGAAGAGGTCTGCAACTGGGCGGCGTCGGAGATACTGTGGATAAGTTCGGCGAGGTTCTGCGACACCCCTTCGATTTCGGCCAGCGCCACCCCGGCGTCCTGCGCCAGGCGTGCGCCACGCACGACCTCGGCGGTGGTCTGTTCCATGGAGATCACTGCCTCATTGGTATCGGCCTGAATGGTGCGTACCAGTGCCTCGATCTGCCGCGTCGCCGAAGACGAACGCTCAGCCAGGCGCTGGACTTCATCGGCCACCACGGCAAACCCACGACCGGCCTCCCCCGCCAGCGAGGCCTGGATGGCGGCATTCAGAGCGAGAATGTTGGTCTGGTCGGCAATGTCGTCGATCAGGCTCACGATGTCGCCGATTTCCTGGGAAGATTCACCCAGACGCTTGATCCGCTTGGCGGTGTCCTGAATCTGCTCGCGGATGTTGTCCATGCCGTTGATGGTGTTATGCACCACCTCGTTGCCCTTGTTGGCGATCGCCACCGAACGCTCGGCCACCTTGGCCGACTCGTAGGCATGCGCGGAAACCCGGTCGATCGATTCGACCATGTCGCCCACAGCCTCTGACGCCTCACTGATCTGCTCGGCCTGGTGCTCTGAGGCTTTAGCCAGCTGGCGGGCAGTGTTTTGCGTGTCCTGCACTGCGGCAGCCACTTGCTCGGCGCTGTGGTTGATGGTGGCCACCAGGTCGCGCAATTGGTCGACGGAATAGTTGATCGAATCGGCGATGGCACCGGTGAAGTCCTCGGTCACTGACACGGTCACGGTCAGGTCACCGTCGGCGAGCTCTTCGATCTCATCGAGCAGACGCATGATCGCTTGCTGATTGCGCTCATTTTTCTCGGCGGTTTCCTGCAGTTGACGATGGGTTGCCCGCACCATCACCAGGCCGATCAGGATGATCGAGGCCAGCGCCAACAGCCCCAGTACATAGCCACCGACGGTATCGAGGGTACGCCCGGCTGCCAGGTTCTCGAAGCCGTTGGCAAGGTGCGAGGCTTCGTCGAGCAAAGTTTGCGACAGGCTGAAAATGTTCCCGGCCGCTTCGCGAACGCGGAACAGCTCGGGCGAAGTTTCGAGGATTTCATCGACTGAACCGGCGACGAACTGGAACAGTTCGGCGATTTCGGCCAGACGCGCACGTGCGTCGGCATCCTCGACGCGTGTCACCTGAATCGCCGGGTTGCCGGCCAGCATGCCTTCGAGCACCTGACCAAACCGGCTGGCATCGCGGCCGAAGGCATCGGCGGCCTGGGCGGCTGCGTCGTCGCCAGCCAGCACCGTGTTGACCGACCCCAGAATGCGTTCTGCGAGCAGCAACTGGCGTTGGGCTACCACCACCTGGCTGGCCGGTGCCCCACTCTGCAGCAAGACCTCCACAACCTTTTCATACTCGACCTGCAGCTGCGGTACGGTTTCTGCCAGGGTCGCCGCCACCTGATGCAGCGATAGCACGGTCTGCTCGCTGGCCAGGATGATATCGGTGTCCTTGCGCAGGTTTTCCCAGTCCTGTCGCACCGCCTCCATTTCATCCTTCACGGCGGCGGGCGCCGCTGGCAGGCCAGTGGACTTGTCACCTTCGCGCAGGTAGCTCCAGCGCTGCTCGAAATCGTTGCGCGCATCCGAGAGCAGTTTGAAGGCCAACGCCTTGCCGGTAGCAGCCTCGGTGGCGTTCTTGGCGATGCGCTGCGACAGCACGCGCAACTCGCCGGCATGGCCGATGTACTGCTTGTCGTGATTGGACTGGGTGTTGAGGTACGCAAAATTGGCGAACAGCAGGATGATCGACAGGATCAGCACTACAAACAGCACAGTGATCTGAGCGATGCTGCGCGTGCGCGGGGTCATGCTGGTAGGGGCGACATTGGTGGCCGGCTTGTTCACGTTCGAATGTCCTATAGCGCCACGTCGAGAAAGCCCGGCGCCTGGGCCAGGGCGAAGGGGCTGAAGATGGCCCAGTTGCGCTCACGCGGGAAATGCCCCTGAACGAATCGTACAGCGGCGCGGATCAGCGGCTGTGGTGGCGAAAGCTCCAAGGTATCCAGGGCAAAATGCTGCAGGCCGAGCACTTCGTCCACCAGCAGGCCGACGAACAGGTCCTCATGGTCCAGCACCAGCACGCGTCGCTGCTTGCCCGATGCCGCAGGACCGAGGCCGAAAAAGCTGCTCAGGTCCATCACCGGCAACAACCTGCCGCGCAGATTGGCTACCCCGCAAACCCAAGGCTGCACGCCCGGCACCCGACTGCTGCGCGGCTCGCGCGACACTTCGGCCACCTCGCCCATCGGCGCGACGAACCACTGCCCGGCAACGCGAAAGCCGATACCGCTCCATTGCTGCAGGCGCGTGTCCTGCGGCGGCTGGTCGGCAACCAGCAGTCGGCATCGCCGGTCGATGTCCAGCAACAGCTCGAAGGCGGTCAGCGACGCGCCTTGGGGGCGGGTGGTCAAGCGCCCAGCACTTCGTTGAGCTTTGCGATCAGGGCGTGCTCTTCCACCGGCTTGGTGACGAAGCCGCGCGCACCCTGGCGCTGCGCCCAGATACGGTCGGTTTCCTGGTCCTTGGTGGTAACGATGAGCACAGGAATTGCGCTGGTTTCCGGGTCCTTGCTCAATTGCCGGGTGGCCTGGAAGCCGTTCATGCCGGGCATGACGATGTCCATCAGCACCGCGTCGGGCTTTTCCTGGCGGGCCAGGGCCACAGCGTCAGCGCCGTTGTTGGCCTTGAGCACTTGGTGGCCATGCTTTTCGAGCCACTCGGTCAATCTGTACATCTCTGTCGGCGAATCGTCGACAATCAGAACTCGGGCCATGCTGTTTCCCCATCAGGAAAATAAAGGCCACGCCACCTCGGGCGTGGTCAGGGTGCGTTTTGTTCGTGCGCGGCGAACCCGGGCACGTGGGCGCTGATAGCGTCGAGCAGTTCTTCCTTGCTGAATGGCTTGGTCAGGAACTGGTCGGAGCCGACCACCCGCCCGCGCGCCTTGTCGAACAGGCCATCGCGCGAAGACAGCAGGATGACCGGGATGTCCTTGAAGGCGCTGTTGTGCTTGATCACGGCGCAGGTCTGGTAGCCATCCAGGCGCGGCATGAGCACGTCGACGAAGATGATCTGCGGCTGGTGGTCAACGATCTTGGCCAAAGCATCGAAACCGTCGCTGGCGGTGATCACCTCGCAGCCTGCTTCACCGAGCAACATCTGCGCGGTGCGGCGGATCGTGCGTGAATCGTCGATCACCATCACCTTCAGGGGTTGTTCCATAAATGCCTACCAGAAGAAATTGAGCTGCAAGTTGCAAGCGCCACGGTGCAAGAAAAAACGGGCTGGCGCATGGCTGGCTTTTTCTTGAGGCTTGTAGCTTAAGGCTTGCAGCTCATTTTTAGCACACTCCGGGTGGCCATTCCATCTACCGCGCCCCTTGACCCGCAGCGTTCGCGGCGCCACCCTGAGCCACTTTATCTTTCGATTCGTCGCGGCTACCCGCCGCCAAGAGGAACCACCCCCATGAGCGTTCGCCTCGGCATTGTCATGGACCCCATCGCGTCCATCTCCTACAAGAAGGACAGCTCGCTGGCCATGCTGCTGGCCGCCCAGGCCCGTGGCTGGAGCCTGTTCTACATGGAACAGCGCGATCTGTACCAGGCCGAAGGCAAGGCCCGCGCGCGGATGCGCCCACTCAAAGTGTTCGCCGACCCGGCGCGCTGGTTCGAGCTGGGCGATGAGCAAGACAGCCCGCTGGCCGAACTGGACGTGATCCTGATGCGCAAGGACCCGCCGTTCGACATGGAGTTCGTTTACAGCACCTACCTGCTGGAGCAGGCCGAAGCCGAAGGCGTGCTGGTGGTCAACCGCCCACAGAGCCTGCGCGACTGTAACGAAAAACTGTTCGCCACCCTGTTCCCGCAATGCACGCCGCCTACCCTGGTCAGCCGCCGCCCGGACATCATTCGCGCCTTCGCCGCCCAGCATGGCGACGTGATTCTCAAGCCCCTGGACGGCATGGGTGGCACCTCGATCTTCCGCCACCGGGCTGGTGACCCCAACCTGTCGGTCATTCTCGAAACCCTGACCGCACTCGGCGCCCAGCAAATCATGGCCCAGGCCTACCTGCCGGCCATCAAGGACGGCGACAAGCGGATCCTGATGATCGACGGCGAACCGGTCGACTACTGCCTGGCGCGCATCCCGGCCAGCGGAGAGACACGCGGCAACCTGGCCGCCGGCGGCCGTGGCGAAGCACGCCCTCTGAGCGAGCGTGACCGCTGGATTGCCGCCCAGGTCGGCCCGACCCTGCGTGCAAAAGGCCTGCTGTTCGTCGGTCTTGACGTGATCGGCGACTACCTGACCGAGATCAACGTCACCAGCCCGACCTGCATCCGCGAGATCGACGCGGCTTACAACACCGATATCGGTGGCAAGCTGATGGATGCCATTGATCGCCAGTTGAAGGCGCGCTGACCGCCGACGCGGAGCAAAAGCGCAGAGTGGGGTATGATGCGCAGCCGCAAGCTTCAAGCTGCAAGCCGCAAAAAAGCCGGCCTGCACCAATCTGCTCTTACTTGCAGCTTGCGGCTTGTAGCTTGAAGCTGACTGTGGATACCTGATGACGCTGCCCGCCGACATCCCCGCCGACCTGCTTCCACCCCGCGTTCGCCCGGTGGACCGGCTTGGCTTTACCCTGTTCCTGGCTGCCCTGGTGCACCTGGCGCTGATCCTCGGCGTGGGCTTTACCGTGGTCAAGCCGGCTGAAATCCGCCAGACCATGGACATCACCCTGGCCACCTTCAAAAGCGAGAAGCCGCCCGAGAAGGCCGATTTCCAGGCCCAGGCCAACCAGCAAGGCAGTGGCACCCTGGAGAAGAAGGCGGTACCCACCACCACCGAGATCGCGCCGTTCCAAGACAGCAAGATCAACAAGGTCACCCCGCCGCCGGCGGCAAAGCCTGAGGTGAAACCGCCGCCTGCACCGCAAAAATCCGCCGTGGCCACCCAGGCGCCCAAGGCGCAGAAGGTCGAGCCCAAGCCGAAGGAAAGCAAGCCGCAGCCCAAACCGGCAGCAACGCCGGATTTCGACAGCTCGCAGCTGTCGAGCCAGATCGCCAGCCTTGAAGCCGAGCTGTCCAACGAACAGCAGATGTACGCCAAGCGCCCGCGCATTCACCGCCTGAACGCTGCCTCGACCATGCGCGACAAGGGCGCCTGGTACAAGGAGGAGTGGCGCAAGAAGGTCGAGCGGGTGGGCAACCTCAATTATCCCGACGAAGCACGCCGCCAGCAGATCTACGGCAACCTGCGGATGATGGTGTCGATCAACCGTGATGGATCGCTGTATGAAGTGCTGGTACTGGAGTCGTCCGGGCAGGCGGTGCTGGACCAGGCAGCCCAGCGCATCGTGCGGCTGGCGGCGCCGTTTGCGCCGTTTACCGGAGACCTGGCGGAATACGACCGACTGGAAATCATCCGTACCTGGCGGTTTGCCCGTGGAGATCGGCTTTCCAGTAACTGAGATGCAAGCTGCAAGAAAAAGCATGGTACTCACTGATCGCTTTTTCTTGTAGCTTGCAGCTTGTAGCTTAAAGCTTGAATGCCTTGTCAGCCTCGCCACCTGGCGCCACACTATCCCCCATGAAAACCCTCGCCCCGAGCTACCTCAAGCATCAGTTCCTGATCGCCATGCCGCACATGGCCGATCCGAACTTCGCCCAGACCCTCACGTACATCGTCGAGCACAACGCCAATGGCGCCATGGGCCTGGTGGTCAATCGACCTCAGGAGCTGAACCTGGCGGACATTCTCGAGCAGTTGCGCCCGGACGAGGAACCGCCGGCCAGCACCCTGCAGGTGCCGATCTACCAGGGTGGCCCGGTGCAGACCGACCGCGGCTTCGTACTGCACAGCAGCGAATGCAGCTACCAGGCCACTGTCGAGCTGCAGGGCCTGTCGTTGTCCACCTCGCAGGATGTGCTGTTCGCCATCGCCGAAGGTGTCGGGCCACAAAAGAGCCTGATCACCCTGGGCTATGCCGGCTGGGAAGCGGGGCAACTGGAGGCGGAACTCGCCGACAACGCCTGGCTGAACTGCCCGTTCGACCCAGACATCATTTTTGGCCTGGCCAGTGAACAGCGCCTGGGAGCCGCAGCCGCCAGTCTGGGCATCAACCTCAGCCTGCTGACCAGCCAGGCGGGCCACGCCTGATGGCCGAGCTGCGCCTGCTGCTGGGCTTCGACTACGGCAGCAAACAGATTGGCGTGGCCGTCGGCCAGGTAGTGACCGGTCAGGCACGTGAGCTGTGCACGCTCAAAGCGCAGAATGGCGTGCCGGACTGGGCCCAGGTGGAAAAGCTGATCAATGAGTGGAAGCCCGACGCCATCGTTGTCGGCCTGCCGCTGAACATGGACGGCACGCCAAGCGAAATGAGCGCCCGCGCCGAAAAGTTCGCCCGTCGCCTCAACGGCCGCTTCAACCTGCCGGTGCACACCCACGATGAACGCCTGACCACCTTCGAGGCCAAGGGTGAGCGCATGGCCCGTGGCGGCCAGCGCGGCAGCTACCGTGACAATCCGGTCGATGCCATCGCCGCGGCCCTGCTACTGCAAGGCTGGCTGGAGGCCAACACCTAATTTTCCGCTTTGCCGTCGCGCCAACCCGGCGCCCTCCTGGAGACACGCAATGAGCCTACCCAATCCCGCCGACCTGATCCGGCAGATGGCTGTCGACCTTCGCGCCCATCTCGCCCGCCGCGGCATCACCGAGCCGCGCTACATCGGCATCCGCACCGGCGGCGTCTGGGTAGCCCAGGCCCTGCAGCAGGAACTGGGCGATACCAGCCCACTGGGCACCCTGGACGTGTCGTTCTACCGCGACGACTTCAGCCAGAACGGCCTGCACCCGCAAGTGCGCCCGTCAGAGCTGCCGTTCGAGGTCGAAGGCCAGCACCTGGTACTGATCGACGACGTACTGATGAGCGGCCGCACCATTCGCGCCGCGCTCAACGAACTGTTCGATTACGGGCGCCCGGCCAGCGTGACCCTGGTCTGCCTGCTTGACCTGGACGCCGGCGAACTGCCGATCCGCCCTAACGTGCTGGGTGCAACCCTGTCACTGGCCGCCCATGAACGGGTAAAATTGACCGGCCCCGCACCGCTCGCACTTGAGCGCCAGGACCTCGCCACCGCTTCCGCCCTTTAAGAGTCCACTCGCGATGACGCCAATCGACGCCAAGCGCCCGCTGCAGCTCAATGATCAGGGCCAGCTGCGCCACTTCCTCTCGCTCGACGGTTTGCCCCGCGAACTGCTCACCGAGATCCTCGACACCGCCGACTCGTTCCTCGAAGTCGGCGCACGGGCCGTCAAGAAAGTCCCGTTGCTGCGCGGCAAGACCGTGTGCAACGTGTTCTTCGAAAACTCGACCCGCACCCGCACCACCTTCGAACTGGCCGCCCAGCGCCTGTCGGCCGACGTTATCAGCCTGAATGTGTCGACCTCCTCGACCAGCAAGGGCGAAACCCTGTTCGACACCTTGCGCAACCTCGAAGCCATGGCCGCCGACATGTTCGTCGTGCGCCACTCCGACTCGGGTGCCGCGCACTTCATCGCCGAGCATGTATGCCCGGATGTCGCGGTGATCAACGGCGGTGACGGCCGCCATGCGCACCCTACCCAAGGCATGCTCGACATGCTGACCATCCGCCGCCACAAAGGCAGCTTCGAGAACCTGTCCGTGGCGATCGTTGGCGATATCCTGCACTCGCGTGTGGCACGCTCCGACATGCTCGCGCTCAAGGCGCTGGGCTGCCCGGACATCCGCGTGATCGGCCCGAAAACCCTGATCCCGATCGGTATCGAGCAATACGGCGTGAAGGTCTACACCGACCTCACCGAAGGCCTGAAGGACGTCGATGTGGTGATCATGCTGCGCCTGCAGCGTGAACGCATGGCCGGCGGCCTGCTGCCCAGCGAGGGTGAGTTCTACCGCCTGTTCGGCCTGACCACCGCGCGCCTTGCCGGCGCCAAGCCGGACGCCATCGTCATGCACCCTGGACCGATCAACCGCGGCGTGGAGATCGAGTCGGCGGTGGCTGACGGCAAACATTCGGTGATCCTCAACCAGGTCACCTACGGCATCGCCGTGCGCATGGCGGTGCTGTCCATGGCCATGAGCGGGCAGAACACGCAACGTCAACTCGACCAGGAGAACGCCCAGTGACCCTCAGCATTCTTGGCGCCCGGGTCATCGACCCCAAGAGTGGCCTGGACCAAGTCACCGACCTGCACCTGGACGGTGGCCGCATTGCCGCCATCGGCGCGGCCCCGGCCGGCTTCAGCGCCAGCCGTACAATCCAGGCAAATGGCCTGATCGCCGCACCCGGCCTGGTCGACCTCGGCGTATCGCTGCGCGAGCCGGGTTACAGCCGCAAGGGCACCATTGCCAGTGAAACCCGTGCCGCCGTGGCCGGTGGCGTCACCAGCCTGTGCTGCCCACCGCAGACCAAGCCGGTGCTCGATACCTCGGCAGTGGCCGAGCTGATCCTCGACCGCGCCCGCGAAGCCGGCAACAGCAAGGTCTACCCCATCGGCGCCCTGACCAAGGGCCTGGAAGGCGAGCAACTGGCCGAACTGGTCGCCCTGCGTGACACCGGTTGCGTAGCCTTCGGCAACGGCCTGAAAGAAATCCCCAACAACCGTACCCTGGCCCGTGCCCTGGAATACGCTGCCACCTTCGACCTGACCGTGGTCTTCCACTCCCAGGACCGCGACCTGGCCCTGGGCGGCCTGGCCCATGAAGGCGCGATGGCCAGTTTCCTCGGCCTGCCCGGCATCCCGGAAACCGCCGAGACCGTGGCCCTGGCGCGCAATCTGCTGCTTGTAGAACAGGCCGGCGTACGTGCGCACTTCACACAGATCACCAGCGCCCGTGGCGCGCGGCTGATCGCCCAAGCCCAACAACTCGGCCTGCCGGTGACCGCCGATGTGGCGTTGTACCAGCTGATCCTCACCGACGAGTCGCTGCGGGAGTTCTCAAGCCTCTACCACGTGCAGCCGCCACTGCGTAGCGCCGCCGACCGCGATGGCTTGCGCGAAGCAGTCAGATCAGGTGTGATCCAGGCGATCTCCAGCCATCACCAGCCGCACGAGCGCGATGCCAAGCTGGCCCCGTTCGGTGCCACCGAGCCAGGTATCAGCAGCGTCGAGCTGCTGCTGCCATTGGCCATGACGCTGGTCGATGATGGCCTGCTCGACCTGCAGACCCTGCTCGCCCGCCTGACCAGCGGCCCGGCCGCTGCCATGCGCCTGCCGGCGGGTGAACTGAAGTTGGGTGGTGCGGCAGACCTGGTGCTGTTCGATGCCACGGCCTCGACGGTTGCCGGCGAACAGTGGTACTCGCGCGGCGACAACTGCCCGTTCATCGGCCACTGCCTGCCCGGCGCGGTGCGTTACACCGTGGTCGACGGGCACGTCTGCCACGAGGGCTGAGTAAGCAAACCGCTCGCTGTAGGAGCGGCCTTATGTCGCGAAAGGGGTGCGAAGCAGCCCCGGGAATTTCCGAATAGTGCCGGGATCTTGGGGCCGCTTTGCGGCCCTTTCGCGACACAAGGCCGCTCCTACAGCAACCGCGCCCCGCACAGGCTGATAGCAACCATTCATCCCCCTCGGTTGAAATCCTTCCCCCCACCCCCATATGAGTCAGCATCAGGCAATTTTGCCCCGCTGCGTGGAGACTCTCCCCTTGACCACCATCGTTTCTGTCCGCCGTCACGGCAAAGTCGTCATGGGCGGCGACGGCCAGGTATCTCTCGGCAACACCGTCATGAAAGGCAACGCCAAAAAGGTGCGGCGCCTTTACAACGGTGAGGTCATCGCCGGTTTCGCAGGCGCCACCGCCGACGCGTTCACCCTGTTCGAGCGCTTCGAAGCCCAACTGCAGAAACACTCCGGGCATTTGGTACGTGCCGCCGTTGAGCTGGCCAAAGAATGGCGTACCGACCGTTCCCTGAGCCGCCTGGAGGCCATGCTGGCCGTGGCCAACAAGGACGCATCGCTGATCATCACCGGCAACGGTGACGTGGTCGAGCCAGAGGACGGCCTGATCGCCATGGGCTCCGGCGGCGCCTACGCCCAGGCCGCGGCACGCGCCCTGTTGAACAAGACTGATCTTTCGGCCCGCGAAATCGCCGAAACCGCCCTGAACATCGCCGGTGACATTTGCGTGTTCACCAACCACAACCTGACCATCGAGGAGCAGGACCTGGCCGAGTGATCAGCTGTTCTGGCGCCCCGTCCCGGTGATGGGGCTTTTCCACGCTGATTCACTCCGCTCGAGGACCATTTTCATCATGTCCATGACCCCCCGCGAGATTGTCCACGAACTCAACCGCCACATCATCGGCCAGGACGACGCCAAGCGCGCCGTGGCCATCGCCCTGCGCAACCGCTGGCGGCGGATGCAGCTGCCAGCCGAGCTGCGTGCCGAGGTGACCCCGAAGAACATCCTGATGATCGGCCCCACCGGCGTCGGCAAGACCGAAATTGCCCGCCGCCTGGCCAAGCTGGCAAACGCACCATTCCTCAAGGTCGAGGCAACCAAGTTCACCGAGGTGGGCTACGTTGGCCGCGATGTCGAGTCGATCATCCGCGACCTGGCCGACGCCGCCATGAAGATGCTGCGTGAGCAAGAGATCATCCGCGTGCGCCACCGCGCCGAAGATGCCGCCGAAGACCGTATTCTCGACGCACTGCTGCCGCAAGCCCGGGTCACCAGCTTCAGCGAGGAAGCCGCGCAGACCAGCAGCGACTCCAATACTCGCCAGCTGTTCCGCAAGCGCCTGCGTGAAGGCCAGCTGGACGACAAGGAAATCGAAATCGAGGTGGCCGATGCCGTCGGCGTCGAAATCGCCGCGCCGCCAGGCATGGAAGAGATGACCAACCAGCTGCAGAGCCTGTTCGCCAACATGGGCAAGGGCAAGCGCAAGGCGCGCAAGCTCAAGGTCAAGGAAGCGTTGAAGATGGTT
Organism: Pseudomonas putida; assembly: GCF_016406145.1. Lineage (NCBI taxonomy): Bacteria > Pseudomonadati > Pseudomonadota > Gammaproteobacteria > Pseudomonadales > Pseudomonadaceae > Pseudomonas > Pseudomonas putida. The sequence goes on along the minus strand of NZ_CP066306.1, from coordinate 507,941 downwards.
CGCGACGAAGAAGCGAGCCGCCTGGTCAACGATGATGACTTGAAGGCAAAGGCCCTGGAAGCGGTCGAGCAACACGGCATCGTGTTCATCGACGAAATCGACAAGGTGGCCAAGCGTGGCAACGTCGGCGGCGCTGATGTGTCCCGTGAAGGCGTGCAGCGCGACCTGCTGCCGCTGATCGAAGGCTGCACCGTCAACACCAAGCTGGGCATGGTCAAGACCGACCACATCCTGTTCATCGCCTCCGGCGCGTTCCACCTGAGCAAACCGAGCGACCTGGTCCCTGAGCTGCAAGGCCGCCTGCCGATTCGCGTGGAACTCAAGGCGCTGACCCCGGAAGACTTCGAGCGAATCCTGCAGGAGCCGCACGCTTCGCTGACCGAACAGTACCGAGAGCTGCTCAAGACCGAAGGGCTGAACATCGAGTTTAAAGCCGACGGTATCAAGCGCCTGGCCGAGATCGCCTACCAGGTCAACGAGAAGACCGAAAACATCGGTGCCCGCCGCCTGCACACCCTGCTCGAGCGCCTGCTCGAAGAGGTGTCGTTCAGTGCCGGCGACCTGGCCAGCGCACATGATGAAGCGCCGATCCAGATCGACGCAGCTTACGTGAACGGCCATCTGGGTGAGCTGGCGCAGAACGAAGACCTGTCGCGCTACATTCTGTAAGCGGCAAGCTGCAAGCTGCAAGCGACAAGCTGTTTGGCGTCGCTTGCAGCACTGCGTTCACATGATCGCTCCATGGTGGCTCCAATATCACTTCTTGCAGCTTGAAGCTTGAAGCTTGAAGCTTGAAGCTTGAAGCTTGTCGCTCAGAAGAGATTTAGACCATGGCCCGCATGCCCACCGCCATCAACCTGCATAAAGCCTCCAAGACCCTCAGCCTTACCTATGGCCCCGACGAGGTCTACCACCTGCCCGCAGAATTTCTGCGCGTGCACTCCCCCTCCGCCGAGGTCCAGGGCCACGGCAACCCCATCCTGCAATTCGGCAAAATCAATGTCGGCCTCAGCGGCCTTGAGCCCGCTGGCCAATATGCACTGAAACTGACCTTCGACGACGGCCATGACAGCGGTTTGTTCACCTGGGAATACCTGGAGCAGCTGTGCCTGCGGCAGGAACAACTCTGGGCCGAGTACCTCGATGAGTTGCACAAGGCCGGCAAATCCCGCGATCCTGCCGAAACAGTGGTCAAACTGATGCTCTAGCTCAAGCCTTCCACGCTTTAGAGCGCATTTTCTAATCTCATCTGCTTGAATGCCCTACAGACAGCTCATTCAAGGGCTGTCTTGCGCATTACATGAAAGTCGGGTAACCAATGGAGCTGGCAAGTTCCCTGCATTGCTTTGAAGGCAGTCAGGGCATGGCTGGTATGTAGAGGTCGCGAGCGAAAGCAGGCTGTCTTCACACGCAGATTCCCCCGCAGCTCATCGCCGATTGCATCCGGCCCGCAGCACCGCTGTTCCTTATCACTGGTCACCCGAGTAGCAGTACCGGGCTGTCGACTGTGCATTTGCCACAGCAAACCGGTACTCGTCTCAGGACAACGGAGCGTCGTAGATGAGTAACAAGAACAACGATGAGTTGCAGCGGCAAGCCTCGGACAACACCCTGGGCCTGAACCCGGTCATCGGCATCCGCCGCAAGGACCTGCTGAGCTCTGCGCGTACCGTGCTGCGCCAGGCCATGCGCCAGCCGCTGCACAGCGCCAAACACGTGGCACATTTCGGCCTGGAGCTGAAAAACGTGCTGCTGGGCAAGTCCAGCCTCGCCCCCGAGGGCGACGACCGTCGCTTCCAGGACCCGGCCTGGAGCAAGAACCCGCTGTACCGCCGCTACCTGCAAACCTATCTGGCCTGGCGCAAGGAGCTGCAGGACTGGATCGGCAACAGCGACCTGTCGCCCCAGGACATCAGCCGCGGGCAATTCGTCATCAACCTGATGACCGAAGCCATGGCGCCGACCAATACCCTATCCAACCCGGCGGCGGTCAAACGCTTCTTCGAAACTGGCGGCAAGAGCCTGCTCGACGGCCTGTCCAACCTGGCCAAGGACATGGTCAACAACGGCGGCATGCCCAGCCAGGTCAATATGGACGCCTTCGAAGTGGGCAAGAACCTCGGCACCAGCGAAGGCGCCGTGGTGTACCGCAACGACGTGCTGGAGCTGATCCAGTACAGCCCAATAACCGAGCAGGTACACACCCGCCCGTTGCTCGTGGTGCCGCCACAGATCAACAAGTTCTACGTCTTCGACCTAAGCCCGGAAAAAAGCCTGGCGCGCTTCTGCCTGCGCTCGCATCAGCAGACCTTCATCATCAGCTGGCGCAACCCGACCAAAGCCCAGCGTGAGTGGGGCCTGTCGACTTACATCGACGCGCTCAAGGAAGCGGTCGACGCGGTCCTGGCGATTACCGGCAGCAAGGACCTGAACATGCTCGGTGCCTGCTCTGGCGGCATCACCTGCACCGCACTGGTTGGCCACTACGCCGCGCTGGGCGAGAAGAAGGTGAATGCCCTGACCCTGCTGGTCAGCGTGCTGGACACCACCCTGGATACCCAGGTCGCATTGTTCGTTGACGAGCAGACCCTCGAGTCGGCCAAGCGTCACTCCTACCAGGCAGGCGTGCTCGAAGGCAGCGACATGGCCAAAGTGTTCGCCTGGATGCGCCCCAACGACCTGATCTGGAACTACTGGGTCAACAACTACCTGCTCGGCAACGAGCCGCCGGTGTTCGACATCCTGTTCTGGAATAACGACACCACGCGCCTGCCGGCGGCCTTCCACGGCGACCTGATCGAGATGTTCAAGAACAATCCGTTGACCCGCGCCGATGCACTGGAAGTGTGCGGGACCGCCATCGACCTGAAAAAGGTCAAGTGCGACATCTTCAGTGTAGCCGGCACCGCAGACCATATTACCCCGTGGCAATCGTGCTACCGCTCGGCGCACCTGTTTGGCGGCAAGATCGAGTTTGTCCTGTCCAACAGCGGCCACATCCAGAGCATCCTCAACCCGCCCGGTAACCCAAAAGCGCGTTTCCTGACCGGTGCAGACCGCCCCGGCGACGCGTTGGCCTGGCAAGAGAACGCAGACAAGCATGCCGACTCCTGGTGGCTGTATTGGCAGACATGGCTGAGCGAGCGCGCCGGCGACCTGAAAAAGGCGCCGGCCCGTTTGGGCAACCGTGCCTATGCCGCAGGTGAAGCCGCACCGGGAACTTACGTTCACGAACGTTGAGTTGTAACGCCGTACCTGCCCAAGGGCAGGCCACGGCGCTTCATTCACCACAGAGTCATGCGCATGTCGTCACACTACATATTCCGGACCGTCGAGCTGGACGACCAGTCCATCCGCACTGCCGTGCGCCCAGGCAAGCCGCACCTGACGCCGCTGTTGATTTTCAATGGCATCGGCGCCAACCTGGAGCTGGTGTTCCCGTTCATCGAAGCGCTGGACCCGGACCTCGAAGTCATTGCCTTCGACGTGCCAGGCGTGGGTGGCTCCTCCACCCCCCGCCACCCCTATCGCTTCCCCGGCCTGGCCAAGCTGACCGCACGCATGCTCGACTACCTGGACTACGGCCAGGTCAACGTGATCGGGGTGTCCTGGGGCGGCGCCCTGGCCCAGCAGTTCGCCCATGACTACCCTGAGCGCTGCAAGAAGCTGGTACTGGCCGCCACCGCCGCCGGTGCATTCATGGTACCGGGCAAGCCACAGGTGTTGTGGAACATGGCCAGCCCCCGGCGTTACATCCAGCCCTCACATGTGATCCGTATCGCTCCGCTGATCTATGGCGGCGCCTTTCGCCGCGACCCTGACCTTGCCATGCACCATGCCTCCAAGGTGCGCTCCGGCGGCAAGCTGGGCTACTACTGGCAGTTGTTCGCCGGGCTGGGCTGGACCAGCATCCACTGGCTGCACAAGATCCAGCAGCCCACCCTGGTACTGGCCGGCGACGACGATCCGCTGATCCCACTGATCAACATGCGCTTGCTGGCCTGGCGAATTCCCAATGCCCAGCTACATATTATCGACGACGGTCATTTGTTCCTGATCACCCGGGCTGAGGCCGTCGCCCCTATCATCATGAAGTTCCTCGAGCAAGAACGTCAGCGCGCGGTCATGCACCCCCGCCCGGCCTCCGGCGGCTAGGGTGCTGTTTGCTGTTGTTCTGTCCCGACCGTGGCCTGACGAAGGAGTGCTGCCATGAAAGACAAACCGGCCAAAGGAACGACAACGCTCCCCGCCATGAGCATGAACGCACAGAACGCGATCGTCGGCCTGCGCGGCCGCGATCTGATTTCCACGCTGCGCAATGTTGGCCGCCATGGTTTGCTCAACCCGTTGCATACCGCACGCCACCTGCTCGCCCTGAGCGGCCAGCTGGGTCGCGTGATGCTCGGCGACACGCCCTACTCGCCAAGCCCGCGGGATGCGCGCTTCAGCGATCCTACATGGAGCCAGAACCCGTTTTACCGCCGTGGCCTGCAGGCCTATCTGGCCTGGCAGAAGCAGACCCGCCTGTGGATAGATGAAAGCCACCTGGACGACGATGACCGGGCCCGTGCGCATTTCCTGTTCAACCAGATCAACGACGCCCTGGCACCGAGCAACTCGTTGCTCAATCCGTTGGCGGTCAAGGAACTGCTCAATACCGGCGGGCAGAGCCTGGTGCGCGGCGTGGCACACCTGCTCGATGACCTGCGCCACAACGACGGCCTGCCGCGCCAGGTGGATGAGCGGGCCTTCGAAGTGGGCGGCAACTTGGCAGCAACTCCGGGCGCGGTGGTGTTTCGCAACGAGATGCTGGAGTTGATCCAGTACAAGCCGATGAGTGAAAAACAGCACGCTCGGCCTGTGCTGGTAGTGCCACCCCAGATCAACAAGTTCTATATCTTCGACATGCAGGCGAACAACAGCTTCGTCCAGTACATGCTCAAGAACGGTTTGCAAGTGTTCATGGTCAGCTGGCGCAACCCCGACCCACGCCACCGCGAATGGGGCCTGTCCAGCTACGTGGAGGCGCTTGAAGAGGCACTCAACGCCTGCCGCAGCATCAGCGGCAACCGCGACCCCAACCTGATGGGGGCCTGCGCCGGCGGCCTGACCATGGCCGCGCTGCAGGGCCACCTGCAAGCCAAGCACCAACTGCGCCGGGTGCGCAGCGCCACCTACCTGGTCAGCTTGCTCGACAGCAAGTTCGACAGCCCCGCCAGCCTGTTCGCCGACGAGCAGACCATCGAAGCGGCCAAGCGCCGCTCTTATCAGCGCGGGGTACTGGATGGCAGCGAAGTGGCGCGTATCTTCGCCTGGATGCGGCCCAATGACCTGATCTGGAACTACTGGGTCAACAATTACCTGCTGGGCAAAACGCCCCCTGCTTTCGACATCCTCTACTGGAACGCCGACAGTACGCGCCTACCGGCTGCCCTGCATGGCGAACTGCTGGACTTCTTCAAGCTCAACCCGCTCACCCACCCCGCCGGGCTGGAAGTCTGCGGCACGCCCATCGACCTCAAGCAGGTCAACCTCGACAGCTTTACCGTGGCCGGCAGCAATGACCACATCACTCCATGGGATGCCGTGTACCGTTCGGCCCTGCTGTTGGGCGGCGAGCGACGGTTCGTGCTGGCCAACAGCGGGCACATCCAGAGCATCATCAACCCGCCCGGAAACCCCAAGGCCTACTACCTGGACAACCCCAGGCTATCGAGCGACCCGCGGGCCTGGTTCCACGATGCCAAGCGCAACGACGGCAGCTGGTGGCCCCTGTGGCTGGAGTGGATAACGCCACGTTCCGGTCCGCTCAAGGCGCCGAGGGTGGAGCTGGGCAACGCAACCTACCCACCGCTGGGCCCCGCGCCAGGCACCTATGTCCTGACCCGATGAGCACAACGACTGGATGAAGACCCGCGACCGTATTCTCGAATGCGCCCTGCAGCTGTTCAACCAGCAGGGCGAGCCCAACGTTTCGACCCTTGAGATTGCCAACGAGCTGGGCATCAGCCCTGGCAACCTGTATTACCACTTCCACGGCAAGGAGCCTTTGATAATCGGCCTGTTCGAGCGCTTCGAAGAAGCGCTTATGCCGCTGCTGGACCCGCCGCTGGAAGTGCGCCTGGATGCCGAGGACTACTGGCTGTTTCTGCACCTGATTGTCGAACGCATGGCCCAGTACCGCTTCCTGTTCCAGGATCTGTCGAACCTGACCGGTCGCCTGCCCAAGCTGGCGCGGGGCATGCGCAGCCTGATCAATGCGCTCAAGCGCACACTGGCGGCATTGCTGGCCAGCCTCAAGGGCCAGGGCCAGGTAGTCAGTGAGACGCAGGCACTGGGGCAACTGGTGGAACAGATCACCCTGACGCTCATGTTTTCGCTGGATTACCAGCGCGTACTGGGCCGCGAAGGGGATGTAGGGATCGTGGTGTATCAGGTGATGATGCTGGTGGCGCCGCATCTGCAGGCGCCTGCGCGGGAGGCGGCGGAGCAGTTGGCGGTGCGGTATCTGGAGGGGTAGATAGCTTACAAGGTGCTGCAGCTGGCCCCATCGCCGGCAAGCCGGCTCCCATACCTACCCTGCTGACATTGAAACCAGCGGGGTACCTGTGGGAGCCGGCTTGCCGGCGATGAGGGCAACCCGGTGTCAGGCTTCAGCGCTCACCGGTGCCGACGGCGTGCTGCTTGCCGGTGCCGCGCTTGGCGACGGCGCTGCGGTAGCGGCCGGTGTGGCGCTGGCCGCTGGGGCTGCCGGTTTGCCGGCGGAGGGTTTGGCCGGCGCTTTTTTCACGGCGGGCTTCTTCGCTGCAGCGGGTTTGGCTGCAGGCTTGGCGGCAACGGGCTTGGCTGCAGGTTTCGCTGCTGGCTTGGCAGCAGCAGTCTTGGCCGCAGGTTTCGCTGCCGCGGTTTTCGCCGCAGGCTTCGCTGCTGCCTTGGCCAGCGGTTTGGCCGCAGTCTTGCTGGCTGCCGGCTTGGCTGCAGCAGCGCGCGACGAGACCGGCGTGACCGATGCGCCGGTCAGCTTCTCGATCTGCTTGGTCAGGCTATCGACCTGCTGGTGCAGGGCCTTGATCTCGTTCCGGCTTGGCACGCCAAGGCGTGAGATAGCGCTGTTCAGGCGTTTGTCGAAGGCTTCTTCGAGCTCGCTCCACTTGCCCAGTGCGCGATCTTTCACGCCGGAAACACGCGAAGTGGTCGAGGCCTTGGCGTTATCGGCGACATCCTCGGCGGTTTTCTTCGCCTGCTTCTCGGCCTTCTCGCCATCTTTCACCAGCGAGTCGAACAGCTTCGGGCCGTCCTGGTCGATCTTCGAATAGATACCCAGCCCTGCCAGCCAGATCTTGCGGGAGTACTTCTCGATCCCGCCGACCCAGGAGCTGCCGTCTTTGTCGGAATTCTTCTTGCCAGCCATCCTGCTCTCCTTATGGTTTGTGCGCGACGCGCTCGAGCAGCTCATGCAGCTGTTCAAGCTTGATGGACAACGCCTCAACGTCATGTTTAGACGGAATGCCGAGGCGATTCAAGGCGCGACCGACCCGTGCGTCGAAAGCCTTCTCGATCTTGTCGAGCTGAACTTCGACCTTGCCACGTACGCGGCTGACTTCCTCGGCCGCTTCGTCGATCTGGGTGTTGGCGGCATCGAGTTCTTTATCGATGCGCTTCTTGCCACGTTTCTCGACCCCTTCACCGGCTTTTACCAGCTCCTGAAAGTAATCCGAACCCTCCTGGCCAACACGGGCGTAAGCGCCGATGCCAGCCAGCCAGATCTTGCGCGCGTAGCCGCGCACCTCGCCCAGCGTGCTTTGGGCGTCATCCTTTTTCTTCACATTCACTTTGGCCATGCTCTGTACCTCATGCTCATGAGTGGAGGGAGAAACCGCCCATGGAGGTTGGGCTTGAGCATAAGGTAATGAGTGAAATTAGAATCTTCACCCTAAGAGGAGCTGCAAGCTTCAAGCCTAAAGCTGTCGGCAGTGTCGGCGCGATCACGCTTTTTCTTGCAGCTTGCAGCCTGGAGCTTTCAGACCAGAGCCTTGTCCAGCGCCCGCTCGATCTCACTCTTGATGGTGCCGCTCATCATCGACAGCATCATGCCCAGCTTCAATTCGACCCGGATGCTGTCCTCGCCAATGTGCACGCTGCCGTTGGCGCCGCTGCGGGCGACGTCCACACGGTCACCGTTCCAGGTGGCCTTGAGGTCGTACTCTTGGCTCAGTTTGTCCACCAGCGCTTGGGCCTTGGCACGGGCGGCCTCGCGACCGAGGGTGTGTTTGCGTTCGACGCTGATCTGGGTCATACGGGTGTTCCTGGATATGAAGACATAATCGGCATTATGCCCGCCCCTGCCGCACGGTACACCCTGCCAAGACAAATGCGCCCGTTCGCCCTAGAATGGCGATAATTTTTTCCGGTGAAGCGATATGAACGACCAGCGCAAAGGCGAACACGCCGAACCCACCACCCATTTCGGTTACCAGGATGTGCCCGAGAGCCAGAAGGCGAAGAAAGTCGCCGAAGTGTTTCACTCGGTGGCTGCCAAGTACGACCTGATGAACGATGTACTTTCCGGCGGCATGCACCGCCTATGGAAGCGCTTCACCATCGAGCTGTCAGGTGTGCGTAGCGGCAATCGGGTGCTGGACATCGCCGGCGGCACGGGTGATCTGGCAGCCAAGTTTTCGCGCCTGGTCGGCCCTACCGGCCAAGTGGTGCTCGCCGACATCAACGACTCGATGCTCAAGGTCGGCCGCGACCGCCTGCTCGACCGCGGTGTTGCCGGCAACATCGAGTTTGTCCAGGCCGATGCCGAGAAACTGCCATTCCCGGACAACCACTTCGACTGCGTTACCATCGCCTTCGGCCTGCGCAACGTCACCCACAAGGACGAAGCCATCCGCTCGATGCTGCGCGTGCTCAAGCCGGGCGGGCGTCTGTTGATCCTGGAGTTCTCCAAACCGACCAACAAGCTGATGTCCAAGGCCTACGACGCCTACTCGTTCGCCTTCATGCCGCTGGCTGGCAAGCTGATCACCAATGACTCCGAGAGCTACCGTTACCTCGCCGAGTCGATTCGCATGCACCCCGACCAGGAAACCCTAAAGGCCATGATGGTTGATGCCGGCTTCGACCGGGTCACCTACCACAACATGACCAGCGGCATTGTCGCCGTGCACCGGGGAATCAAGCCCTGATGCTGCTGGCAGGGCTGCTCGCCAGCGTCGAACATGGCCTGAACCGCATCCTGCGCATGGACAGCACGGCATTGCCGCGGCTGGGCGCGCTGGAAGGCAAGGTCATCGAAATCGATTGTCGCCAGCCGGCCCTGCAAGTGTTCATCCTGCCCGATGAAGAGGGCCTGATGCTTGCCGCCCACTGGCAAGGCGAGGTCGACTGCAGCCTGCGCGCGCCAGCCGGTAGCCTGCTGCAACTTGCCGTGGCCAAGGACAAGACGGCCGTGCTGCATAGCCCTCAGGTCGAGCTGCATGGCGACAGTGCGGTGCTGCTCGACCTGTTCGGCATACTGCAGGACCTGGAACTGGACTGGGAGCACGAACTGCAACGCTGGCTCGGCCCGGTCGCCACCTCGCTGCTCGCCGGCCACGTGCGCCTGCGTGCACGCTGGACCCGCCAAGGCCTGGCACGGTTCAGCCAGAACCTGTCCGAGTACCTGGCCGAAGAGTCGCGCACCCTGGTAGGCAAGCGCGAAGCCGAAGCCGCCTTCAGCGAACTAGACGCCCTGAAGGTCGATACAGAACGCCTCGAGGCGCGCCTGCAGCGCCTCTTCCGATCCCTTGATACCAGCGATAACGCATGAAGCTGCTCGCCGTCCGTCGTCTCTTTCGCATCCAGCGCGTGGTGATCCGCTACCGCCTCGATGACCTGCTCTTCGACCTGCCGCTGCCGTGGTGGCTGCGCAGCTTGCGCCTGCTGATGCCGTGGCGCTGGTTACCTCGCACACCCTCCGAACTCAGCCGGGGTGCCCGCCTGCGCCTGGCGCTACAGGACCTGGGGCCGATCTTCATCAAATTCGGCCAGTTGCTGTCCACCCGTCGCGACCTGCTGCCCACCGACATCGCCGACGAGCTGATGCTGCTGCAGGACCGCGTCCCCCCGTTCGACCCGAAACAGGCCGTGGCGCTGATCGAAAGCCAGCTTGGCGCCAAAGTGGGTGAAGTGTTCAGCCGCTTCGACGTCGAGCCACTGGCCTCGGCCTCGGTGGCCCAGGTGCATGCCGCGCGCCTGAAGACCGGCGAGGAAGTGGTGGTCAAGGTCGTGCGCCCGGGCCTCAAACCGGTGATCGCCCAGGACCTTGCCTGGCTGTTCCTGATCGCAAAAGGCGCCGAGCGGGCTTCGGCCGATGCCCGTCGCCTGCACCCGGTGGAAATCGTCGGCGACTACGAAAAAACCATCTACGACGAGCTCGACCTGCTCCGCGAAGCGGCCAACGCCAGCCAGCTGCGACGCAACTTCGAAGGCTCGGAGCTGATGTACGTGCCCCAGGTCTACTGGGACCTGTGCCGCCCCAAGGTGCTGGTAATGGAGCGCATCTACGGCGTGCCGGTGACCGACATGGCCACCTTGGCCGACCAGCGCACCGACATGAAACTGCTGGCCGAACGCGGTGTGGAGGTGTTTTTCACTCAGGTGTTCCGCCACAGTTTCTTCCATGCCGACATGCACCCCGGCAATATCTTCGTCAGCACAGTCAAGCCGTGGAGCCCTCAGTACATCGCCATCGACTGCGGCATCGTCGGCAGCCTCACCGCCGAAGACCAGGACTACCTGGCGCGCAACCTGATCGCCTTCTTCAAGCGCGACTATCGCCGAGTCGCCGAGCTGCACATCGACTCGGGGTGGGTACCGGCGCACACCAAGGTGAATGAATTCGAAGCGGCCATCCGTACCGTGTGCGAACCGATCTTCGAAAAACCGCTCAAGGACATTTCCTTCGGCCAAGTGCTGATGCGCCTGTTCCAGACAGCTCGGCGCTTCAACATGGAAGTCCAGCCGCAGTTGGTGCTGCTGCAGAAAACTCTGCTCAACATCGAGGGCCTGGGCCGCCAGCTGTACCCTGACCTTGACCTGTGGAGCACCGCCAAACCGTTCCTGGAACGCTGGATGCGCGAGCGCTACAGCCCCAAGGCCATGTTCGGCAACCTGTACAGCCAGGCCGAACAGCTGCCGCACCTGGCCGGCATGACCCGCGACCTGCTCGAACGTCTTTCCCAGCCGCACCTGCACGACCCACAGCTGCCAGAGCGGCGCCGCCAAGGCGACCGCTGGGCGCTGCGCCTGCTCGGTGCAGGCCTGCTGGGTGGCGGTGCGGTGCTCGCCGCAAGCGCCGCCGAGGCCGCCAGCCTGGCCGCCCCGGCTGCATGGCCGGCGTGGCTGATGCTGGCCGCAGGCCTGTACCTGATCGTGCGCCAATAGCCAGCCGCGCTGCTGGCTGGCACACTAGCGCAAAGGGCCCGGTACAGGAGCGGGCCCGGTTTTGGAGTCGACGATGAAAGAGTGGCTGGACGAGATCAAGTGGAACAGCGACGGCCTGGTACCGGCGATCGCCCAGGACCACAAGACCGGACGCGTGCTGATGATGGCCTGGATGAACCGCGAATCGCTGGCCCTCACTGCCGCCGAGCAACGCGCCATCTACTGGTCGCGCTCACGTGGCAAGCTGTGGCGCAAGGGCGAAGAATCGGGGCATGTGCAGAAGCTGCACGAAATGCGCCTGGACTGTGATGCCGACGTGATCATCCTGATGGTCGAGCAACTGGGCCATATCGCCTGCCATACCGGCCGTGAAAGCTGCTTCTACCGCGTCTTCGAAGACGGCCAGTGGAAAACCGTCGATCCGGTGTTGAAAGACCCGGATGCCATCTACAACGCAGGACACTGACATGAGCGACACCCTCAACCGTCTGGCCGAAGTGCTCGAAGAACGCAAACAAGCGGCCCCCGACAGCTCCTACGTGGCCAGCCTGTACCACAAGGGCCTGAACAAGATCCTCGAAAAGCTGGGCGAAGAGTCCGTCGAGACCATCATTGCTGCCAAGGACGCCGCGGTCAGCAAGGATTACAGTGATGTCATCTATGAAACCGCCGACCTGTGGTTTCATAGCCTGGTCATGCTCAGTGCACTGGGCCAGCATCCACAAGCCGTGCTCGATGAACTGGAGCGCCGCTTCGGCCTTTCCGGGCACGATGAAAAGGCCGCTCGCGAGCCCTCGGCCTGACCAAATTGCATTCTAGGAGAGCACCATGGGTATTTTTGACTGGAAACACTGGATCGTCCTGCTGGTCGTCGTCGTCCTGGTGTTCGGCACCAAGAAGCTGAAGAACTTCGGCAGTGACCTTGGCGAATCGATCAAGGGCTTCCGCAAAGCCATGAACGAAGAAGAAAGCAAACCCGCCGAGCAGACCCCACCGCCTGCCCAGCCGGTACCGCCCGTACAGAACACAGCACAACAGCCACAGGGCCACACCATCGAGGGCCAGGCCCAGCCGGTCCAAGAGCCGCAGCGGAAAGACTGAACCATGTTCGGCATGAGTTTCAGCGAGTTACTGCTCGTCGGCCTGGTCGCGCTGCTGGTGCTCGGCCCTGAGCGTCTGCCCGGTGCCGCGCGCACTGCAGGGCTGTGGATCGGCCGGCTCAAGCGCAGCTTCAATTCCATCAAGATGGAAGTCGAGCGCGAAATCGGTGCCGATGACATCCGCCGCCAATTGCATAACGAGCACATCCTGCAAATGGAACAGGAAGCCAAGCGCATCCTCAACCCGCTGACGCCGCCTGCCCCGACACCCGCTGCAGTGGCCACCGAGCAGCCCGCTGCCACGCCGACATCGGTAGCGCCGGCCCCTGCAGCTGAGCAGCCCGAACAGCCTCAACCGCCGCGAGCCCCATGAGCGAAAAACCGCAAGACGACCAGCCCATGCCGCTGGTCTCGCACCTGACCGAACTGCGCACCCGCCTGCTGCGCTGCGTGGCCGCCATCTTCCTTATTTTTGCCGGGCTGTTCTCCTTCGCCCAGCAGATCTACACCTTGGTCTCGGCCCCACTGCGCGAGCACTTGCCGGCAAACGCCACGATGATTGCCACCGACGTGGCCTCGCCGTTCCTCACGCCGTTCAAGCTGACCATGATCGTTTCGCTGTTCCTGGCGATCCCGTTCATCCTGCAGCAGATCTGGGGTTTTATCGCGCCTGGCCTGTATCGCCACGAAAAGCGCATCGCCATTCCGTTGCTGGTGTCGAGCATCTTCCTGTTCTATGCCGGCATGGCCTTCGCCTACTTCCTGGTGTTCCCGCTGATCTTCGGCTTCTTCGCCAGCGCCACGCCGGAAGGTGTGTCGATGATGACCGACATTTCCAGTTATCTGGACTTCGTCATGACATTGTTCTTCGCCTTCGGTGTTGCCTTCGAGATCCCGGTAGCGGTGGTGCTGCTGGTGTGGATCGGCGTAGTCGACGTGCAATACCTGAAGAAAATCCGTCCCTACGTGATCATCGGCTGCTTCGTGGTCGGCATGATCCTGACCCCGCCCGACATCTTCTCGCAGACCTTGCTCGCCGTGCCCATGTGGCTGCTGTTCGAGATCGGCGTGCTGTGTGGCAGCCTGATCCGCAAGCGCAGCCACGCCGAAGATGACACGGCAAACGACCCCAACGACCAGCCACCAGCGACCCAGCCGTGAATCTGTTGCTTCTTGAAGAGGCCGACTTCGTGTCGGCCGACCGCGTCGTCCTTGCCGATCGGCGCTTCACCCATATGCAGGAGATTCACCGCGTGGTGGTGGGCGACAGCCTGCGCGTGGGCCGCATCAATGGCCTGATGGGCACCGCCACCGTGGTACGCCTGGCACAGCACGAAGCCGAGCTTGAAGTCGGCTTCGACCAGCCTCCGCCGGCCAAGCTGCCGCTGACCCTCGTGCTTGCCGTGCCGCGGCCGAAAATGCTGCGCCGGCTGTTCCAGACCGTCGCCACGCTGGGCGTACAGCGGTTGATCCTGGTCAACAGCTACAAGGTCGAGAAAAGCTTCTGGCAGACGCCGTTCCTCAACCCCGAGTGCATCCGCGACAACCTGATACTGGGCCTGGAACAGGCTCGCGACACGGTGCTGCCCGAGGTGGTCATCGAAAAGCGCTTCAAACCGTTCGTCGAAGACCGCCTGCCCGCCATCGTCGACGGCACCCTGGGCCTGGTTGGCCACCCCGGCCCCTACCCCGCGTGCCCGCGCGCCGTCGAAGGCCCGGTAACACTGGCCATTGGCCCCGAGGGTGGCTGGATCCCCTACGAAGTCGAACTGCTGGGCAAAGCAGGGCTCGCGCCAGTTCAGTTGGGTGACCGCATCCTGCGTGTGGAAACCGCCGTAACAGCCTTGCTCTCAAGGATTTTCTGACAGGCGGGTCAGGTTTTTCCCATCAAGTTTCCCCGGCGCAGGCCGATGCCTAGGCAACACAACAATAATCTGTGCTGCCAAGTTTACCGGGGAGTCGAACATGTTCCGATGGGTTACCGAAACGCTGGGAAATGTGAGCGTCAATCGCAAACTGGGGCTGGGCTTTGGCCTGGTACTGCTACTGACCCTGGCCATCACCTTCACAGGCTGGCAAGGTATGGACAGCATCATCGACCGTGGTGACAAGCTGGGCAATATTTCGGTCATCAGTCAGGGCACCCAGGAACTGCGCATCGCGCGCCAGCATTACCAGCGCGATCGCAACGAAGCGGCGATCGGCGAACTGGAAAAAGCCCTCGCTGGCCTCGACCGCCAGATCAGCATCATGCTCGGCCAGATCGAGCAACCCGTCGATCATCAGCGCCTGCAGCAACAGCAGGAGGCCGTGCGCAAATATCAGCAAGCTTTCGCTGACCTCAAGCAGGCCGGGCAACGACGCGAAGCCAGCCGAAGCGTACTGGGTGACAGTGCCGACAAGGCAGCCGAGCTTACCAGCAGGGTCCAGGAGCGCCTGCTGCAAGCCGGCGATATCACGCCCTACCAGAGCACGGTAGAGGTAAGTGCCTTGATACAGCAAGCACGCTTCCAGGTGCGCGGCTACACCTACAGTGGTGATGCGAACTACCAGCAGACTGCGCTCAACGCCATCGACCAGGCCATGACCAACCTCAAGGCGCTACCGGCCAAGCTGCCCGCCGAATATGCCGCCAGCCTCGATGACTCGATGTCGGCCCTCGCCGCTTACCGCGATGCGGTCAACCAGTTCGGTAGCGCGCAATCGGCCAGCGATCAGGCCCTGCAAGTGATGACTGATCAAGGCACCGTGCTGATGGATAACAGCCAGAAGATGACGGTTTCACAGACAGAAGTCCGCGATGCAGGCTCGCGCAAGGCGAAGGCCCTGCTTGCCTCAGCCACGGCACTGGCGTTGGTGCTGGGCCTGCTCGCGGCCTGGGCCATCACTCGGCAGATCATCGTCCCGCTGCGCCAGACACTGGCCGCCGCCGAGCGCGTGGCCAACGGCGACCTGCGCCAGGACCTTGTGACAACCCGCCGCGACGAGTTGGGGCAGTTGCAAGCCAGCATGCAGCGCATGACCCAGGGCCTGCGCGAACTGATCGGTGGTATCGGTGACGGTGTCACGCAGATCGCCAGCGCCGCCGAAGAGCTTTCGGCGGTAACCGAACAGACCAGCGCCGGGGTCAACAATCAAAAGGTCGAAACCGACCAGGTTGCTACCGCCATGAACGAAATGGCTGCCACCGTGCATGAAGTGGCACGTAACGCTGAGCAAGCCTCTGAAGCGGCGCTCATGGCCGACCAACAGGCGCGTGAAGGTGATCGGGTTGTCAGCGAAGCCGTGGCACAAATCGAGCGCCTTGCCGGTGAAGTGGTCAACTCCAGCGAGGCGATGAACCAGCTCAAGGCCGAAAGCGACAAGATCGGCAGCGTGCTGGATGTGATCAAGTCGGTGGCCCAGCAGACCAACCTGCTGGCTCTCAATGCCGCTATCGAAGCGGCGCGGGCCGGTGAGGCCGGCCGTGGCTTCGCC
Organism: Pseudomonas putida; assembly: GCF_016406145.1. Lineage (NCBI taxonomy): Bacteria > Pseudomonadati > Pseudomonadota > Gammaproteobacteria > Pseudomonadales > Pseudomonadaceae > Pseudomonas > Pseudomonas putida. The sequence goes on along the minus strand of NZ_CP066306.1, from coordinate 491,934 downwards.
GTAGTCGCCGACGAAGTGCGCAGCCTGGCGCAGCGTACCCAACAGTCCACCGAAGAGATCGAAGAGCTGATCGCCGGTTTGCAAAGCGGAACGCAGCGGGTGGCCAGCGTGATGGACGCCAGCCGCCAGCTCACCGACAGCAGCGTCGAGCTGACCCGCCGCGCGGGCACTTCACTGGAGACCATCACCCGAACCGTGTCGTCGATCCAGGCGATGAACCAGCAGATTGCCACGGCCGCCGAACAGCAGAGTGCTACCGCCGAGGAGATCAATCGCAGCGTGATCAATGTGCGGGATATCTCCGACCAGACTTCAGCGGCGAGTGAGGAGACGGCCAGCTCCAGTGTCGAGCTTGCGCGGCTGGGCACGCACCTGCAGGACCTGGTAAGGCGCTTCAGGCTGTAATCCCGTACTGGCCCCATCGCCGGCGAGCCAGCGGTGGGGCCAGTGTGGATTCCCACACGCGCTGCTGAAATTTCCTACCCAATTCTCAGGTCAAGTCCTACAAGCCTTCCGCCGATGGGCAGGGGTGTCATGCCAGCAAAACGCCGGCATGGCTCCCCTACTCAACTGGATGGAGACTTGCCATGTTCGGCTACCTCAACCGCAGGATTGGCAACATCAGCGTCGGCGCCAAGCTCGCTCTGGGTTTTGCCGTGGTACTGCTGCTCACCGTGGCCACTGCCGCCAGCGGCTGGCGCGCCCTGGACGATGCCATTACGCGCTCGGAGCAGCTCAGCGAAATTGGCCGGATCAATGATCTGGTCAAGGACCTGCGCGCCGAGCGCATCACCTACAGGGTGCTGGCCGATGATGCCAGCAAAGCGCAGATCACCCGCATCCTGCAACAACTCGACGCCATGCTGACCACGCTGCAGCAACGCAGCAGTGTCGATGAGTCGCGCCAGATGCTGGGCCAGAAGCTGCAACTGCTGCAGCGCCTGCACGAAAATTTCGCCACCTTGCAGCGCACCGTTGAAAGCCGACGTGGATTGCGCGAGGCCATGCAGGCGCAGGAGCAAAAGCTCAACGGCGTCATCGACGAACTGGAAACCCAGGCCCTGCTGAAGATGCCCGCCGACAGCCAGCAAAGCGGCCTGCTGGGCCTGATGGACAGCCTCACCCGGCATGTGGACGGCGCCAACCAGCAAAGCCTGGTGCCGGCGTACACCTTTGTGCCGCTGGAGGACTTCGCCAAGGTTGGCCAGGCAGCGCTGGACGCTGCCGACAAAAGCCTGGGGCAGCTGATCCAGGCCCTTGCCCCCTTGGGCCTTTCGCGTGCAGTGATGGAGCAACCCGGCGTGGAACTGGGGAAATACCGCGCCAGCCTCGAGCAGTACCGACGCGCCGCCCTGAGTGTCGAGCAGTTGCAGAACGACATGGAGCAGATGGGCAACGAACTGCGTGCTGTGAGCCTGGAGTTGAGTAAAAGGAAGGTCGAGCAGCGCGACAGCGAAGCACTGGCCGCCCGCTCGCTGTTGACCAGCGTTGCGGTGCTGGCCTTGCTGGTGGGCGTAGCGGCCGGCTGGCTGATCACCTTGCAGATCACCCAGCCGCTACGCCAGACCCTGGCGGTAGCAGCACGCATCGCCCGGGGTGACCTGAGCCAGGTGGAGCCTGTGGATCGTCGTGACGAAATGGGCCAGTTGCAGGCCAGCATGCAGGAAATGACCCTGAGCCTGCGCGAGCTGATCGGCGGTATCGATCAAGGCGTCGGCCATCTGTCACAGGCCGCCACGCAACTGGCAGCCAGCAGCGAGGACACCAAGCTGCGCATCAGCCAGCAACGCGACGAAACCGATCAGGTCGCCACTGCCATGAACCAGATGAGCGCCACGGTCCAGGAAGTAGCGCAGAACGCCGAACAAGCTTCATTGGCGGCAACCAACGCCGACCAGCAGGCCCAGCAGGGCGATCAGGTGGTGACCGAGGCCATAGGCCGTATCGAGCAACTGGCCAGGCAAATGGACGATTGCCTGGCGGCAATGCAGCATTTGGCGGGCGAAAGCCAGCGAATCGGCAGCATTCTCGATGTGATCAAATCGGTCTCCGAGCAAACCAACCTGTTGGCGTTAAACGCCGCCATCGAAGCCGCCAGAGCTGGTGAGGCCGGGCGTGGCTTTGCCGTGGTGGCTGACGAAGTTCGCGGCTTGGCCCAACGCACGCAGCAGTCCACGGAGGAGATCGAGCAATTGATCGAAAGCTTGCACAGCGGCACCGACGAGGTGACCAGCCTGCTCGACAACAGCAAACGCCTGACCGAGCAAAGTGTCGAGCTGAGCCGCAAGGCCGGGGATGCCTTGAGCCAGATCACCGATACGGTGTCGAGCATCCAGGGCATGAACCAGCAGATTGCCACGGCGAGCGAGGAACAGAGTGTGGTGGCCGAACAGATAAACCGCAGTGTAATCAGCGTGCGCGATGCGTCGGACCAGACCAGTGCGGCCAGTGAACAAACGGCAGCTTCAAGCGGCGAGCTGGAGCACCTGGGGCAGCAGCTGCGAGGGATGGTCGGGCGTTTCAGCCTCTGAAAGCTTCAAGCTTCAAGCTTCAAGCTTCAAGCTTCAAGCTTCAAGCCACAAGCTAAAGCCGAACGCCATGGACCGTCCATCACCGCTCGGCTTGTAGCTTGTAGCTTGCTGCTGCTTTCAGAGCACCTGGCGCAGGAACGCTTGCGCCCGTGGATCCTTCGGCGAGGCAAAGAACGCCGCAGGCGCCGAATCTTCCAGCAACTTGCCGTGATCGAAGAACAGCACGCGGTCGGCCACTTCGCGGGCAAAGCCCATTTCATGGGTCACGCAGACCATGGTCATGCCTTCCTGGGCCAAGGTCTTCATCACGTCCAATACTTCACCGACCATTTCCGGGTCGAGCGCCGAGGTCGGCTCGTCGAACAGCATCACCTTAGGCTCCATTGCCAGCGCACGGGCAATCGCCACCCGTTGTTGCTGACCACCGGAAAGCCGCGACGGGTACTCATTGGCCTTCTCCGAGATACCTACCTTTTCCAGCAACGCCCGCGCCTTGGCCTCACGCTCGGCCTTACCACGCTTGCGCACGACCTTTTGCGCCAGGCACAGGTTCTCCAGCACCGTCATGTGCGGGAACAGGTTGAAATGCTGGAACACCATGCCGACTTCGCGGCGGTAGGCATTGATGTCGGTTTTCGGGTCTTCCAACCGCAGCCCGTTGATGGCCACATGGCCCTCGTCGAAATGCTCCAGGCCGTTGAGGCAGCGCAGGAACGTAGACTTGCCGGACCCCGACGGGCCAAGCACCACGACCACTTCACCCTTGGCTACCTGGGTGGTGACGTTGTCCACCGCACGCACTACCTGGCCTCGGGTGTCGAACACTTTCAAAAGGTCACGGACTTCAATCACTTTGCGCAAGCCTCCGCTCGAGCCGGCTGGCCAAATGCGACAGCGGCAGGTTGATCAGCAGGTACAGGCCTGCCACGCAGAACCAGATCTCGAATGTCGAGAACGACGTGGTGATGGCCTCACGGCCGCTCTTGGTCAGTTCGGTGATGGCGATCACCGAGACCAGCGAGGTGTCCTTGACCAGGCTGATGAACTGCCCGGCCAGCGGAGGCAGTACGCGCTTGAAGGCCTGCGGCAGGATCACGTGGCGCATCGACTGGCTGGCGTTAAGGCCGAGCGAGCGGGCTGCCTCATTCTGCCCCTTGGCGATCGACTGCACGCCGGCACGCACGATCTCGGCCACGTAAGCACCGGTGAACAGCGCCAGCGCCGCCACCCCGGCGAACTCACGGGACAGGTTGAGCACGGTACCGATGAAGAAGTAGAAGATGAAAATCTGCACCAGCAGCGGAGTGCCGCGCACCAGTTCGACATAGACGGTTGAAAGGTCGCGCAGGGTCGGGTTGTTCGACAACCGGCACAACCCGGCAAACAGGCCGATCACCAGGCCCAACGCGCCGGACACCACCGAGATCCACAAGGTGGTCCACAGGCCCCAGGCCAGTGGGCCAGCAGCCCAGTGACGGGTGACGCCGACCTGATCACCTTCGGCCACATCGTCACCGCGGCTCAGTTGCAGGCTGTCCTTGGCCACATCGAGCACCTGCTCACCGCCGTTCTCATCCTTGAGCGTAACGCGGGCGTTATCGCCAGAGACGACGATGTCCTGCACCGTGCCGTAATCGCTGGCACGCTGCACGTCCTCGGCCTTGTAGGCAAAGTATTGTGGTACGCGGTTCCAGCGCCACTCGTAGGAAATCATCGAGGTAGCCAGGTACAGGCTGATCGCCAGGCCCACCAGAACCAGCGCCGTCAGCGCATGCCAGGGCCATTGGGCTTTCTTGTGTTTGATCACGGGGTTACTCCAGAAAGCGGCAAGCCGCAAGCTACAAGCTGCAAGGAAAACCAGACCGCGTATGGGCCCACCTCCCTTAGCAGCTTGCAGCTTGCGGCTTGAAGCTACTTCTTATTCCATTTCCTTCAGCCAGTCCTTGTTCTTGAACCACTTGTCGTGGATACGATCGTAGGTCCCGTCGTGCTTGATCTGGTGCAGGAAGTTGTTGATGAAGTTGATGCTGTCGTAATCGCCCTTCTTCAAGCCGAAAGCCAGCGGCTCGTAGGTGAAGGGTTCTTCGAGGAACAGCAGCTTGCCGGCACCGGCCTTATCGACCGCCACCACGTTGTACGGCGCATCGTAAACAAAGGCATCAGCCTTGCCGTTGACCACGTCCATCACCGCTTCCTGCTCGTTGTCGTAGCCGTGGTAAGTGGCCTTGGCGATCAGCTTTTTGGCGACCATTTCGCCGGTGGTACCGAGCTTGGAGGTGATGCGGTACTTCTCGTTGTTCAGGTCTTTGTACGACTTGATCTCGCCCGCCAGATCTTTGCGGATCAGCAGGGTCTGGCCAACCACGATGAAGGGTTCGCTGAAATTCAGGCGCAGGTTGCGTTCCTGGGTTAGGGTCATGCCGCTGCCGATCATGTCGAACTTGTCGGTCAGCAGTGCCGGGATGATGCCGTCATAGGCGGTGGAGACGGTCTCCAGCTTGACGCCCATGGATTTGGCCATGGCTTTGAGGATATCGACTTCGAAGCCGATGATCTCGCCGCGCTTGTTGGTCATCTGGAACGGCATGTAGGTCGGGTCCATGCCCACCCGCAAAGTACCGCGTTTGACCGCGTCGTCGATGGCACCGGCCTGGGCCGAGGCCACCGCGACCAGCGCCGTGACGCCGACCAGCAGTCGCGAAAGGTATTTCTTCATCATCACCAAGTCCCCTAGCAAGAAAAGTAGCGAATCTTATTGTTGGCACGGCCGTACCGGCCGGCGTGGCTTATCGGAGAGGGATGCTAACGCATGGCGGCCCTGGGACCTAGAGCCGGGGGGGACTTTGTTGGCCAAAATCCGAGGGGATGAGAAAGATTGGAAAACCCTGTCGCCGGCAAGCCGGCGAAAGGGCCGCATAGCGGCCCCAGAGTCGGTCAGGCGCCAACCAGGCTAGGTTGTGCCTCGTTCGCCGGGTGCAACGGCAACAACGGCGAATGTGGGTCGTTGTTGATCGATGCACGCCACACGTCGATCCAGGCGGCATTGTGCTCGGCCCATACCTGCGCATGCAGGCGCGCCAAGGCGACCGGGTCGCTCAGCAAGGCAAGGCGAGTACCCAGGTCCAGCCCCTTGGGCCCGACCTCGATCGCTTTGGCAAGGCGCTCGGCGCGCATCGCCTCGATCGGTGCTGCCTGGCCATGACGGGCAGTGGCCATGGCACAGGCCAGGGCGTTCTGCCGAGGGTCAACCACAGCGCGGACAAAGCCGTCGTGCAGGGCGTGCCAGCGGTTCTCGTGGGTGTACTGGTCGGTGGCGAGCAGCTCCTGGGGTGTTGCGTACTCCTCAGGGATCAGGAACAGCTTCTCGTCCTTGGCTGCCAAGCCCAGGCGTGTACGGCTGGATATCACCGAAACCGGGATCGACAGCACCAGCGAACCAACGATCGGCGCCAGCCACCACAGGAAGCTCGGGTTCAGCCACGCCACCAGCGCCGCCCAGGCAATACCCAACAGGGTTTGCGGGCCATGGCGACGTACCGCCTCGCTCCACGGGGTGGAGTCGTCGTCGCGCTGCGGCGAGTTCCAGGTCGCAGCCCAGCCGAGGAATGCGGCCAGCACGAACCGGGTGTGGAAGATCATCCGCACTGGCGCCAGCAGCATGGAGAACAGCATCTCCATCAGCATCGACAGGGTGACCTTGATCCGCCCGCCAAACTCGACCGCGCCCTTGGCCCAGATCAGGATGATACTGAGCAGCTTGGGCAGGAACAGCAGCACGATGGTGGTGGAGAACAGCGCCACAGCCTTCTCCGGGTGCCACTGCGGCCACAGCGGGTAGAGCTGGTACGGCTCGATGAAGTATTGCGGCTCCATCAGCGTGTTGGTTGCCAGCAGCGCGGTCGACAGCACCAGGAAGAAGAACCACAGCGGCGCCGACAGGTAAGACATCACGCCCGTGAGGAACACCGCACGGTGCACCGGGTGCATGCCCTTGACCAGGAACAGGCGGAAGTTCATCAGGTTGCCGTGGCACCAGCGGCGGTCGCGCTTGAGCTCGTCGAGCAGGTTCGGCGGCAGCTCTTCATAGCTGCCCGGCAGGTCATAGGCAATCCACACGCCCCAGCCGGCACGGCGCATCAGCGCCGCTTCGACGAAGTCGTGGGAAAGGATCGCGCCAGCGAAGGCGCCCTTGCCCGGCAACGGCGCCAAGGCGCAGTGCTCGATGAAAGGCTTCATGCGGATGATCGCGTTGTGCCCCCAGTAGTGCGACTCGCCCAGTTGCCAGAAGTGCAGGCCGGCGGTGAACAGCGGGCCGTACACGCGGGTGGCGAACTGCTGCATGCGTGCATACAGCGTGTCCATACCCGACGCTTTGGGCGCAGTCTGGATGATGCCTGCGTCCGGGTTGGCCTCCATCAGGCGTACCAGGCTGCTCAGGCACTCGCCACTCATGACGCTGTCGGCGTCGAGCACGACCATGTACTTGTATTCGCCACCCCAGCGACGGCAGAAGTCGTCGAGGTTGCCGCTCTTGCGCTTCACGCGACGGCGGCGGCGGCGGTAGAAGATGCGGCCGAAGCCTTTGGTCTCACGGCACACGTCCAGCCAGGCCTGTTGCTCGGCCACGGCAATGTCAGTGTCGTTGGTATCGCTGAGCACGAAGAAATCGAAACGGTCGAGGTTGCCGCTGGCTGCGACCGACTCGAATGTCGCCCGCAGCCCTGCGAACACGCGCGGCACGTCTTCGTTGCAAATAGGCATCACCAGCGCGGTACGTGCTTCAGGGGCGATCGGCTCGCTACCGGCACTGCTGCCGGAGATACGGTATTTGTCACGGCCGGTGAGCAGCTCGAGGAAGCCCATCAGCGCGGTCCAGAAACCCGCCGACACCCAGCAGAAAAGGATGCCGAAGAGTATCAGGATGGACGTCTGCAACGCATACGGCCATACCTGCACCACGGTGTCCCATAGCGGCTGATTGACCACTTCGTCGAGGTCGACGAACGACCAGCCCTGGTAAGGCAGGATACCTTTCATGTACCAGCCGGCGACGAGCGTCTGGCCGATCATGAGGGTCAGCAGGATATAGCGGCGGATCGAGCCGACCGTGCGCCAGCGCGCCGGAGGCAGCTCGCGCTTGGGCGGCTGCGGCGCGTTGGTACGGCCGGTCATGCGCCGCCACATGCGGATCAGCACATTGGTGCGCCATGGCTCGGGCACGACCCGGGTACGCTTGATCGGCGGTGCGATCTTCAGGCAAAGCCGGCCGCTGCCGTCGACGCCGAGCATCTCGGCATCTTCCAGTTCGGCCGCGCTACCTACAGTCAGGCGCGGGCCCACCGAGGCCTGCACGGCCTCGGTGGTGGTGGCGGTCGCATTGCCCGCCAGACGTTGGTGCAACTCACTGAACGAGGTGCAACTGGCGAGTTCCGCGCGCTGCTCATCGCTCAGTGGGAGGTGGGCCAGGTACTCGCCAAGCGATTCCGGCCTTGCGCTTGAGTTACTCATCGGCAGGCAACTGATAGCTCCAGGTCTCGGTCAGCACTTTTTCGGTGGTGGCCGGGGTCCCGTTGGTGGATGCCGCATCGGCGGCAGGTTGTTCGGCATTGGCAGATTGCTCGGCCTTGGCGGCTTTTTCAGCCTTGCCATGCTTGGCAGCGGTCTTGTCGTGCTTGGCTTCTTCGGCAGGCTTGGCCGCTTCGACCGGCACGTCGCGAACAAGTGCGGCACGCATCTCGGTAGCCTTGTTGGCCTCCTTGATCTTCATCCGCAGGGTCAGGCGCCAGCCCTTGGTCTCTGGGTTATAGCGCAGATTGTTCTCGACCACCTCTGCGTTGTCGCCGACGCTGATCTGGCTGCGTACTGCGGCGTCTTCCGGCAGGGCGGCCAAGGCCGGGCCGGCGAAGTCGACCAGGAACGCTACGCTACCGTCTGGTTGACGGATCAGGTTGGACTGCTTGACGTCACCGGTGGAACGCATGGTCTGGGTAACCGAACCCAGCTCCTGGGCCTGGAAACGCGACTCGTCGATGGTCCAGTGCATGCGGTAGTCGTACTCGAACGGTTTGCCCGGCTCCGGCAGGGTTTCCGGGCTCCAGAAGGCAACGATATTGTCGTTGGTTTCGTCGGCAGTCGGGATCTCGACCAGATCGACGGTGCCTTTGCCCCAGTCGCCCTTAGGCTCGATCCAGGCGCTCGGACGCTTCTGGTAGTTGTCGTCGAGGTCTTCGTAATCCTTGAAATCGCGATGACGCTGCATCAGGCCGAAACCGCGCGGGTTCTCGACGCTGAAGTTGCTCACCGACAGGTGTTTGGGGTTGTTCAGCGGGCGCCACAGCCACTCGCCGTTACCGGCGTGTATCGACAGGCCTTCGGAGTCATGCAGGGCCGGGCGATAGTTCATGACCTTGGAGGGCTGGTTAGGGCCGAACAGGTACATGCTGGTAAGCGGCGCGATGCCCAGACGGCTGACGTGATCACGCAGGAACACGCGGGACTGCACATCGACCACGGTATCGTTGCCGGGGCGCAGTATCAGCTTGTAGGCACCGGTTGAGCGCGGCGAATCCAGCAAGGCGTAGATCACCAGGTGCTTGTCGGCCGGCTTGGGTTTCTCGACCCAGAATTCGGTGAACCGCGGGAACTCTTCGCCCGACGGCAGCGCAGTGTCGATGGCCAGGCCACGGGCCGACAGGCCGTACACATGCCCTTTGCCGACCACACGGAAATAACTGGCCCCAAGCAGGGTCATGATTTCATCCTGCTTGTCGGCCTTGTTGATCGGGTAAAGCACGCGGAAACCGGCGTAGCCCAGGTTTTTGGTGGTTTCCGGATCGTGGGGCACGTCGCCGAACTCGAAACGGCTCGGGTCGTACTTGATTTCCTCGACGGTGGTGGCGGTGACTTCGTTGATTTTCACCGGCGTGTCGAAGTGCATGCCCTGGTGGTAGAAGGACAGCTTGAACGGCGTCTTGTCCTTGGCCCACTCGGCCTTTTCCTGCAGGAAGCGAATCTTCTGGTAGTCGGCGAACTTCATGTCGCGGAAGACTGCCGGCAGATTGCTTTTCGGTGCTTCGTACTTCTGGCCGGCGAGATCCTTTGCCTTGGCTGCAACATCGTCAAGATTGAATGCCCACAGCTGGCCCGCGCTCATCAGGCCGACCAGTGCGGCACTGGCCATCAGGGCCTTGCGCAGCCGATTGCCGGGGATTCTAGATGCTTTATGGGGACTAACAATCACGAGCAACCCTCGCCGAAAACAGATCATGAAACCAACGGCCAGCGACAAATGCCGGGTTGGCGAGCACTGTTCGGACCCCGTGAGGGCGTAATGATTCCCCAAACGGTTCCAGACAATGCTCGAGTCAGAGTAAAACGAACCTGCGAACGCAGGCCCTAACAGCGCGCGATTATCCAGCAGGATGCGTTACAACGCATCAGGCTGGATCAACTATTTATCGTACAAAACACCTTGTTTCGCGCAACCAAGGCCGTTTTTTCCTTCATATTTGTAACAGAAAAGTCACAGGGCCATCATTGACCAGGTGCACCTGCATGTCAGCACCGAACCGGCCGCTTGCCACATCTGCATGCTGGCCCTGGGCTTGCTGCAAAAGATAGTCGAACAATTCGGCACCGAGCGCTGGCGGCGCAGCCGTCGAAAAGCTCGGACGCATGCCGCTGCGGGTGTCCGCAGCCAAGGTGAACTGGGACACCAGCAGCAATCCACCGCCCACATCCTTGAGGGATAGGTTCATCTTGCCCTGCTCATCGCTGAAAACGCGGTAGTTGAGCAACTTGTGCAACAGCTTATCGGCCTGTTCACGGGTATCTTCAGGCTCTACCGCCACCAGCACCAACAAGCCTTGGTCGATGGCGCCGACAATTTCACCCGCCACCTCTACCCGCGCGCCGCGCACACGCTGCAGCAGCCCCTTCATGCTTCTTCCAGCGGCAAATCGAGCAGGCGACGGGCCATCTGATCGGCTGCCCGTACCAGCGCATCGGTGATCCCCGGCTCGGACGCCGCATGGCCCGCGTCGCGGATCACCTTCAGCTCACTGTTGGGCCATGCCTGGTGCAACGCCCAGGCGTTATCCAGCGGGCAGATCACATCATAGCGGCCATGCACGATCACGGCCGGCAGGTGGGCGATCTTGGGCATGTCGCGGATCAATTGGTCGGGTGCAAGGAACGCGTTGTTCATGAAGTAGTGGCATTCGATGCGGGCGATGGACAAGGCCCGCTGCGGCTCGGAGAAGCGGTCGATCACCAGCGGATTGGGGCGCAGGGTGGCAGTGCGGCCCTCCCAGGTGGACCAGGCCTTGGCGGCATGCATCTGGGCGATCTGATCGTTGCCGGTCAGGCGCTTGTGGAATGCCTTGACCAGGTCATTACGCTCATCCGGCGGAATCGGCGCGATGTAGTCCTGCCAGTAATCGGGGAACAGGCGGCTGGCGCCCTCCTGATAGAACCACTCGATCTCTTGCGGGCGGCACAGGAAGATGCCGCGCAGGATCAGGCCGTGAACCCGCTCGGGGTGGGTCTGGGCATAGGCCAGGGCCAGGGTAGAGCCCCAGGAGCCGCCGAACAGCACCCACTTGTCGATGCCCAGGTGCTCGCGAATGCGCTCCAGATCCTCGACCAGGTGCCAGGTGGTGTTGTTCTCCAGGCTTGCGTGCGGGGTGGAACGGCCACAACCGCGCTGATCGAACGTGATGATGCGGTACAGGTTGGGGTCGAAATAGCAACGGCTCTGGGCATCGCAACCCGCGCCCGGGCCACCGTGGATGAACACCACCGGCAGACCTTCAGGCGAGCCGCTTTCATCGACATACAGCACATGCGGCGCTTCCACGGCCAGATCGTGCCGGGCGTAGGGTTTGATCTGCGGGTAGAGGGTCTGCATTGCGCACTCCGTGTGAGGATTTAGTCTGCCGTTGGGCATCATAAACCTGAATTGCGCTTTGAGCATGTGTCAGAAGACATCTCCCCCCCGCACAAGCCTGCCATGCCTCTGCCGCTGCGCTGACACCACGCCAGATTTATCTACCCCACCGAGGCTTGGCCACTCTCCATAGTCCTTTGCCCCGTTTCCCGCAATGGACCTCAGCATGCCTAGCCCGACCGGCAAGACCCTCACCTCGCCAGGTACCCCGTACGCCACCATCGAACAAAAAATCCCTGCCTGGCTGAAAACAGCTTCCCCCGACACCCTGCACCCAATGCGCAACTGGAAGCAGGCCCCCACCTGGCTGGCCACGGCCATCCTGCAAATGCCGGACATCGCCAAAGCCTGGCGTGACGAGCATGCGCGCCACCGCGACCACGCGGCACAGGTGCGCAGGCTGTTTGAAGCGCTTCCCGACCTGCAATCCTGGGCCAGACAGCAACTGACAGACGCAATCACCGAGCGGTTTGGCCTGACTGTCGATGTGGATAACTGCTACTTGGTGGATGCACGCCTTATCGACATGGCCAATGCCATCGACAGCCGTCAGGCCATCGACCGCGCCACCCGCTCCCTGCTGCACTGCGCCCTGCAGAACTTCGATGCTGCAGCCGCCGTCGAGGGTGGGATGGATGCCGATGGCGGGCCACTGAAGAAATCCGTCATTCTCGATCACCGACGTTTCATGGGTACGGTGCCCATCACCAACACCCTGGACATCGCCGCGGAGGGGTTTGCAGACTTGTGCCGTGAGCTGGACCTGGGCCGCAAATACCACGACAGGCTTCACGCCATCTACTATCCCGAAGCCACAGCACAGCTGAGCGCCGATGAAGCTGCGCTGAACGTGTATCAAGCTTTGGGCCGCGCCGAAGTATCGGCATTCAGGCAATCCCTACATTTCGCCCGGCTCAAGGGCGACATCAGCGAGGTCCTGTACACCACCGCCCTTGTCACCCCCCTCGACAAGCTGCCGGCTGAACCTGAAAGACCGGCGATCGCTTTCAGCCTGCTCACACTTTGGGAAACCGAACTCACCGGCATCGCGCTCATCACCTTGCGAACATCGGCTCAAGAAACCGTGGCGCTGTACATACCAGATGACAGCGAGACACCGCTGAAGGAATTCGCCTCCCTGGAAGCCCTGAAGGCCGATCTGAGCAGTCGGCTAAGGGCGAACATCGCTTACCTGGACAGGCATGTTGCCGACCGCGACAAAGCCTCGGTGATCGCCCGCCTCAAGGACCGCCTGACCCCCATCGGCTGGAGCATCCGCGGCCTGCATGAGCGGGTGCCGGATCCGCATGCAACGCTGTACCCGGTCGCACAGCCTTTCCGTCATGCATTTCAGGGTGTCATGGCCTTCCAGAAAGCCGAGCGCCACGAAAAGGATGTGCTTTTCCACGCTGTACCCACAGAGATCGTCGACCGACGTGCCGCCCACGCCCACCGACAGTTGATTGCCGGGCGAGTGCTGACGGGCTTGAACATCGCAGGCTTTTTCGTTCCGGGCCTGGGCGAGGCCATGATGGCTGTATGTCTGACACAGCTGGCCTGTGAGGTCTATGAAGGAATCGAAGCGTGGAAAAACGACGAACGCGATGCGGCCTACGGGTATCTGGTCGATGTTGTCGAGAACGTGGCGCTCATGGTGGCGCTCTCTGCCGCAGCCAAGGCTTTGAAGAACGAAGGGCAAGACGCTGCAGGCGCACCGGCAGAGGAACACGAGGTGGAGCGTATTCCCGTGGAAACGCCCTCCTTTATCGAAGAGCTGGAAAATGTCGAATTGCCTAATGGCGAGGCTCGCCTATGGAAGCCCGACCTGACGCCGTACCGCAGCCCCCAGATGCTGCCCGCAAACCTGGAACCCGATGAACATGGCCTGCTTCACTATCAAGGCAAGCGCTGGCTTGTCTTGCAGGGGAACCAGTACATCGTCAGGCCAGCCGCGGCAACTGACGAGTACCGCCTCGTGCACCCGTCCAGGCCTGTGGCACATGAGCCAGCGCTTCGCCATAACGGCGCCGGCGCCTGGCTGTTGCCGCTGGAGCACCCTCTGCAATGGTCAAGAACGACCCTGGTGCAACGCATGGGCCTTGCGAGCCGGCAATTCTCAGAAGAAACAGCCTTGCAGATACTGCGTGTCTGCGACGTACATGAAGACGTTCTGCGCCATGCCCTGACAGAGAACCTGAGGCTGCCTGGCCTGCTTGAGGACACTCTGGCCCGCTTCAGGCTGGACCAGGCCGTCCGTCGGTTGCCTGACAGGCACCAATGGCCCGCTGAACTCGAACGTGTCTACGCGCGCATGCCAGCGAGCCAGGCTACCGGCGCGGCAGTCATTCAGCGGGTCTATCCGAACTTGCCCGCAGCAATCACCGAAGAGTTGTTGCGCAACGCCGCCAGCGACGAACTTGCGGCACTGAGCGCCGGCAAGCTGCCTGTGCGCCTGACTGAAGAGATACGCATCTTCCAACAACAGGTACGCCTCGCCAGGGCCTACGAAGGGCTATTCCTGAGCAGCGTTCGTAGCGGCGACACTGATCGGCTGATCATGCACTCACTCGAACTGCTGCCTGGCTGGCCAAGTGAGACCAGGCTCGAGCTTCGCCAGCACCGTTTCTGGCCTGCTCATCGTGAAAACGTGGGGCCAACGGATGCGCGGTATGTCAGGGTAATTACCAGCGCTGAAGCAGGGTATATCGTCCATGCCGAGACAGGGGCGCAAAACCCGGTCACCGTACATGGCGATCTGTGTACGGCTATATATTCAGCGCTGCCCCAGGCGATGACCCGAATGGGCATTGTAAACGGGGCTGAATTGCGTCTGCAGTTGCAGGAAGGCCCACTGTTGCCACGTGCCTCACTCAGGCAGGTGCTGGGCATGCAACCTGTGCGGCCGGGTTACCGCTCCCCCATGCGGCTCGCTGACGGGCGCATTGGGTATCCGTTGAGCGGCGGTCTGCCGGCGGCACCAGGTATCAGCCGCCATATCTTGCTCGATGCCGTCAACGCAACAGGGCTCACCGAACATACACCCAGGTCGGCGGATCAGATTCTGATGATCATCGCCCGCAATGGCCGCAACCCGCAGCAAGTGTTTGGACGGCTGCAGCAACTGGTGGATCAACGCATGGAGATGCAAAGCCGGCTGGACGACTGGAACGAGGGCATGTCGCCAGAGTCCGATCGGGCAGCGCAGCGATACAACGCCCTGCGGCAAGCCATCATGCAGCACTGGTACGACACGGCATTGATCGATGGTGACAGCCACACCAGTGAGTTGAGCCTGGAGCACGTGCCTCTGGCCGATATCCCCATGACCCTGCCGGGGTTCTTCACCTCAAATATTCGCAGGTTGCGGCTTTACGACCTGCCATCAGGCACCCTCGCCGGTTGGGCGCAGAACGAACGCTTGCTGCAACGTCTGCTCAGGCAGGTACCGCAACTCGAATCTCTGGAGATCAGCCGGGCCTACGACCCCACCGCTACACCGTCCTCTTTCATTTTCAGCATCCCTACGATCACCGAGCACTTGCTTGGGCTGCGAGCGCTGAGCTTCATCAACCAGAACGTCGCACTCACCTCCAATGACTTGAGCCAACTGGCCCAGATGCCTCAGCTCAGGTATCTGGACCTGAGCGGTAATCGCTTCGCCCAGCGCGACAGCCCCAGTTTCCATGAACTTTCTCTGGACTACCTCGGCCTGAACACCATGCAACTGCATCAATGGCCTATCGGGCTGGGCAGCGACGCACTGGAGCGAATTGCTCACCTTTCGCTGCGTAACAACAATCTCCGGTCGCTCCCCTCGTTCCTGTTTACCGAAGCAGAAGCTATCCAACGTCCATCGAGTCTTTCGCTGGAGGGCAACGACATCAACGAAAGCCATCTGCAGCGCCTGCTACTGAGCGAGAGCCGGATGACTGTTCAGGTCAATGTGGATCATCCCCCTGAACTGACCCAACGACTTGAGCGAATCCAGAATGAGCGGCAGCAACTGCGCGAGGCGATCGAAGGCTGGGCGCAAGCCTCAAGCTCCAATGCTCCTCTGACCCAAGCGGTGCTTGAGGACAGGCAACGCATCGAAGTGGCGATCACCGAGTTCTGGTCCAGGCAGGAGCAGGGTTTGCAATACCTTCGGCTGCAACTTGAAGATGTGGCACTGGAGCACTTCCCGCGGCGGCTGCCGAGCTTCTTCGGCGAACGCGTGACCGCCTTGACGCTGACACGCGTCAGCGGCTCAACCGCTCAGCTCAACGAATTGCTGGGGCGCTTCCCCAATATCTCCCGGCTAACCCTCGAAGCGCACGTAGCGCCAATGCCATCGCTGCCATCGGCCTTGGTACGGTTGCAGCGGCTCGCGCATCTGGAATTTCGAAACATGGGCCTGGAAATCGACCAGGCCATGATCGAAGCCTTCGGGCGTTTACCGCAACTTTCGTCGCTGGATCTGTCGGGTAACCAGATCGGTGCCATTACCCAGATACCAGCAAACCTCTCATCGAACCTGACATCACTGAGCCTGACCAACATGAACCTGCACGCCTGGCCAGCCTGGTGCGATGCCCTGCTGCCATTGGAGTTGCTGGATTTGAGCTCCAACCATATCTCGGAGCTGCCCAACCATATTCTGGAAAACATCCACAACCCGATGCCGATCTCCTCGATCTCGATGTTCGACAACCCTCTGTCAGAAGATACGATCCAACGGGTGCGCACGTTTTCCGACAGCCAGCACAGCCTCTCCTTCGCCCTCGACATCCCCGACAACCTTGTCCTGCCCGAATCTTCTGATGAGGGTTCACTACTCGATCATCCTCACTTCCCAGTGCCCTACGCCGGCGACGACTCACCAAGACTGGAGGATTGGGCGCTTGGCAACGAAGCGCAGAACGAAGCCCTGCGAGACTGCTGGCAAAGGCTGCAGACGCTCGAAAGTGGTCATAACCTGTTGGCCCTCGCTGGCCGCTTGCGCAATGCGGCGCCCTACCTCGACCCTACCTCGCAAGCCGCATTCTGCGAGCGCGTGCGCATGATGCTGGTGATTGCGGCAACCCATGAGCATGAGCTGCCAACCATGAGCAGCATCGCCGCGGCAGCCCTGCCCGACCCGGTCACCGGCTCGCAGACCTGCCACGATGGCGCGCTTCAGGAGTTCAACAATATCGAGCTTTACCTGATGTCGAACCGCATCCTCACTGACGCGGGCGACTCCTTGCCGGCCTTTTATCGGCGCCTGCTTCAACTGTACCGGATCGGTCAGCTGGAACTGCTGGCCAACAGCCGGACAGGTCAGGGTGACCGGGTCTCGGTACGCCTGGCTTACCGCCGGGAGCTGGCCCGCGAGCTGGACCTGCCGATTGCCGACAGTATGCGTTTTCGCGGCGCGGCCATGCTGGCGCCGGGTGAAATTTCCAGTGTTCTGGAACGCATCCGGGAAAAGGAAAACAGTGATGCGTTCATCCAGTACATGCTGGCGAACGATGACTGGACCCGCCGATTGCGCGCTGAATACCCCGGCCAGTTTGCCGAGATAGAACAACGCTTTGGCGAGCACGTGCTCGAACTGGCTGCGCTCGACCTGCCGCTGACGGAGGAGCTGGTATTGCAGCAGAACCTGCAAAACGACAAAGACCACCAAGAGCTGGAGCTGCTTCAGGAACTGACCCGTATGCAGGGTCGGCACGAATGATCACACCCTGAAACGAACTGCGAAGGCCTTCCCAACCGGCCAGGCCTTCGCCAGTCACTGTGCATAGTGCTCCCGCCCCCACGCCAACATGGCCGTCAAAAGCTGGTGCAGGACGACTTGCGTCGATTGCGCCAAATCTTCGCGATATTCGAACGGTATGCTCTCTTCCATGTAGGTACTTTGCGCCAGCTCCAGTTGCACGGCATGGACATGTCCGCCAGGGTCGCCATAATGCCGGGTGATGTGCCCCCCCTTGAAGCGGCCATTGAGCACATGGCTATAGCCTTGCGCTTGTGCACATGCGCTTTGCAACCGTTCGACCAGTGCCGGAGCACAACTGGCACCATTGAAGGTGCCCAGATTGAAGTCTGGCAACCTGCCTTCGAACAGGTGGGGGATGAAAGAGCGGATCGAGTGGGCATCCCATAGGAGTGCATAGCCGAACTCGCTGCGCAAGCGTGCCAGCTCGTGCTCGATAAGCTGGTGATACGGCCGCCAGATTCGCTCGAGATAAACCTTACGCTCATCGGCAGAAGGCTCGCAGCCTTCCTTGAACAGCGGCTGCCCTTCGAACAACACCGACGGATACAGGCCCGTGGTAGCTCCTGCATACAACGGCTTGTCGTCATCCGGACGGTTGAGGTCGATGACGAAGCGCGAATACTCTGCCGCCACCACACTGGCCCCCAGCTCACGGGCGAAATCGTACAGGCGCGGGATATGCCAGTCGGTGTCGGGCAGGCTTCGCGCTTGGTCGACCAAACCGTCGCGCACGGCAGGGGTCAACTTGAGCCCCGCGTGGGGCATGCTGATCAGCAGGGGCAAACGGCCCTGGTGGAAACTCAGTACCTTGTCCATCTCGCCTCGCTCAGTGGGATATTTCATGGCCTTTGCGCACCACGCGCTTGGGCAGGTCGCCGCCCAGCCAGTAGGCCAGGTCGGCGGGGCGCTCGATCTGCCAAGCGACAAAGTCCGCCACCTTGCCGACTTCCAGCGAACCATGGGTGTCGCCCATGCCCAGTGCCGTGGCGGCATGGATGGTAACTCCAGCCAGGGCTTCTTCCGGCGTCATGCGAAACAGCGTGCACCCCATGTTCAGCATCAGCCGCAGCGACAGACCTGGTGATGTGCCGGGGTTGAGGTCGCTGGCAAGAGCAATCCTCACGCCGTGGCGGCGCAAGGCTTCCATTGGAGGCAGTTGGGTTTCACGCAGGAAGTAGAACGCGCCCGGCAGCAGCACTGCGACAGTGCCTGCCTCGCCCATGGCCATTGCATCTTCCTCGGTCATGAATTCCAGGTGGTCGGCCGACAGCGCCTGGTAGCGCGCTGCCAGGCTGGAGCCGTGCAGCGATGAGAGCTGCTCGGCGTGCAGCTTGACCGGAAGGCCCAGCTCGCGCGCCCTGACGAACACCTGCTCGACCTGCGCCGGGGAAAACGCCAGGTGCTCGCAGAAGGCGTCCACGGCGTCCACCAGCCCCTCGGCGGCCAGCGCGGGCAGCATCTGGTTGCAGATGTGCGCAATGTAGTCGTCGGCGCGACCGGCGTATTCCGGCGGCAGTGCATGGGCAGCCAGGCAAGTGGCGCGCACGGCAAGGGGCAATTCATCGGCCAGGCGCCGGGCCACACGCAGCATCTTGCGCTCGTTGGCCAGGTCCAGGCCGTAGCCGGACTTGATTTCGATTGTGGTTACACCATCGCGCATCAGCGCCTGTACCCGCTGGCGGGCACTGGCGAACAGCTCATCCTCGCTGGCCGCGCGGGTGGCCCGCACGGTACTGGCGATGCCCCCGCCTTGCGCAGCGATTTCGGCATAACTCACACCCTGCAGGCGCTGCTCGAACTCGCCACTGCGGTTGCCACCGAACACGGCGTGGGTGTGGCAGTCGATCAGGCCGGGGGTGACCCAGGCATTGCCCAGGTCAACCGTACGTTGCGCCTCGACCGGCCGCATTTCGCTACGTGGGCCGAGCCACTCGATCACGCCGCCGCTGGTAACGATCGCTGCGTCCTCGATGATCGAGTAACGGCCGTCCACCATGGTTGCCACATGGCAGTGCTGCCAGAGGGTTCTCATATGCAATCTCCTGAACTAGCGATGCAGCTCGGCCGCTGCCTGGGCCACCTCGCCCTGCCCTGCCCGCGGTTTGCACCACAACAGGTAGGACGCAACCAGAAACACCACCCAGATCACGCCGACAAGCAACGCTGCCTGTGTATCGGGGAAGTAACCGAGCACGCCAAAGATGAACACCATGAACGCAATGGCCATGGCCGGGCCGTAGGGCCAGAACGGTACCGGGAACTTGAGCCGGGCCGCTTCCTCGCGGCTCATGCTGCGGCGCATGGCAACCTGGGTAACCAGGATCATCAACCACACCCACACGGTGGCAAACGTGGCGATGGAGGCGATCAGCAGAAACACGTTCTCGGGGATCAGGTAGTTGAGCACCACGCCAATCAACAGCGCAGCCCCCATCACCACTACCGTCATCCACGGCACTCCGTGCCTGGACAGCTGGCTGAAGGCGCGCGGCGCATGGCCTTGCTGGGCGAGGCCGTACATCATGCGGCCAGCACCGAAGATGTCACTGTTGATGGCAGAAACCGCAGCGGAAATCACCACGACGTTGAGCACTGCCGCCGCCGACCCGATCCCCAGGTTGCTGAATATCTGCACGAACGGGCTACCTTCGCTGCCGATCTGCGGCCACGGGTAAAGGCACATCAGCACAAACAGGGTCAGCACGTAGAACAGCAGGATACGCAACGGCACGGCATTGATGGCCTTGGGGATGACCCGTTGCGGGTCCTTGGCCTCACCCGCAGTGACGCCGATGATTTCGATGCCGCCGAAGGCGAACATGACCACCGCGAAGGAGGCGATCAAGCCGCCGACGCCATTGGGCATGAAGCCGCCGTGCTCGACCAGGTTGCTCAAACCAACCGCATGCCCGGTGCCAACCTGGCTGAAGCCGAAGGCCATGATACCGAGGCCGGCGAGGATCATCGCGACGATGGCACCGACCTTGAGCAGCGACAGCCAGAACTCCATCTCGCCGAACACCTTGACGTTGCACAGGTTCAGGCCGCCTATCAGGAAGACGATGCCTAGCACCCAGATCCAGCGGGCCACTTCAGGAAACCAGAAACCCATGTAGATGCCAAAGGCCGTGACGTCGGCGATGGCGACGATGACCATCTCGAATGCGTAAGTCCAGCCAAGGATAAAACCGGCCATTGGGCCGAGGTAGGTCGTGGCGTAATGGCCGAAGGAGCCGGCGACGGGGTTGTGCACGGCCATCTCGCCGAGGGCGCGCATGACCATGAACACGGCTGCGCCGCCAATCAGGTAAGCCAGCAGTACGGCCGGCCCGGCCATCTGGATGGCAGAGGCGGAACCATAGAAAAGCCCGGTACCGATTGCGGAACCGAGCGCCATGAAACGGATATGTCGGGCCGATAGCCCACGCTTGAGACCTTGAGCTTGTTGCATGTCACGTCCTGATCTTGTTTTTGTGGTCGTGAGATCGAATGGGCCGCATGGCGGCCCCAAGGGCATCACAGGCTCGGCAGAACCCCAGCCGGCAGCAGGCCGGTCAGGCTGCCCTTGGCCAAAAGCTCGACGGCCTTTTCGATATCCGGCGCAAAGAAGCGGTCACGGTCGTAGTGCGGCACCTCGCTGCGCAGCGCCTGGCGCGCCTGCTCCAGTTTGACCGAGGTCTTCAGCCCCTTGCGCAGGTCCAACCCCTGGCAGGCGCCCAACCATTCGATGGCCAGCACGCCGCGGGTGTTCTCGGCCATTTCCCACAAACGCTTGCCTGCAGCCGGGGCCATCGACACGTGGTCTTCCTGGTTGGCCGAGGTAGGCAGGCTGTCGACGCTGTGGGGGTGCGACAGGGCCTTGTTCTCGCTGGCCAAGGCTGCAGCCGTGACCTGGGCGATCATGAAGCCGGAGTTGACCCCACCGTTTTCCACCAGGAACGGCGGCAGCTGGGACATGTGTTTGTCCATCATCAGTGAAATTCGGCGCTCGCTCAGCGAGCCGATTTCGGCGATGGCCAGGGCCAGATTGTCAGCGGCCATGGCTACAGGCTCTGCGTGGAAGTTGCCACCCGAGATCACATCGCCCTCGGCAGCGAACACCAACGGGTTGTCCGACACCGCGTTAGCCTCGATACCGAGGACCTCGGCGGCCTGGCGCAACTGAGTCAGGCAGGCACCCATGACCTGCGGCTGACAGCGCAGCGAGTACGGGTCCTGAACCTTGTCGCAGTTCTTGTGCGATTGCGAGATTTCGCTGGAGTCACCCAGCAGGTCACGGAAACAGGCCGCAGTATCGATCTGGCCCCGCTGCCCGCGCACGGCATGCACCCGTGCATCGAACGGCGAACGCGAGCCCAGTGCTGCTTCGACAGTCAGGCCACCGCAGGTAATGGCGGCGGCGTAAAGGTCTTCGGCGTAGAACAGACCGCGCAAGGCGTAGGCCGAAGACGCCTGGGTGCCATTGAGCAGGGCCAGGCCCTCTTTGGCGGCCAGGGTCAGCGGCTCCAGGCCAGCGACGGCCAAGGCCTCAGTAGCCGAGAGCCACTGGCCCTTGTAACGTGCCTTGCCTTCACCGAGCAGCACCAGCGACATGTGCGCCAGCGGTGCCAGGTCGCCGGAGGCGCCGACCGAGCCTTTGAGCGGTATATGCGGATAGACCTCAGCGTTGACCAGGGCGATCAGCGCATCGATCACCTTGCGCCGGATGCCGGAGAAACCTCGGCTGAGGCTGTTGATCTTGAGCACCATGATCAGCCGCACCAGGGCGTCGTCCAGCGGCGCTCCGATACCGGCGGCGTGGGACAGCACCAGCGAGCGCTGCAGGTTTTCCAGGTCATGGCTGGCAATACGGGTGGAAGCCAGCAGGCCGAAGCCGGTGTTGATACCGTAGGCGGTGCGGTCTTCGGCAAGGATCTGTTCGACGCAGGCAACGCTGTCGTTGATCGGCTGATCGGCGCTGGCGTCCAGGCGCAGGCGCACGGGTGCGGCGTGGATTGCGCGCAGCTGGGCCAGGGTCAGGGTGCCAGGCTTGAGGGTCAGTTCGGTCACTTCGCTACTCCATTCTGCCGGGGCCCGCAGGCCCCTTCTTGTTGTTCAGTATTGGTCAAAGTGCAGTGATCAGCCTGTGATCATTGGCAGGTCGAGGCCTTGTTCCTTGGCGCAGTCCACGGCGATGTCGTAGCCGGCGTCGGCGTGGCGCATGACACCGGTGCCCGGGTCGTTGGTCAGCACGCGGGCGATGCGTGCGGCGGCTTCATCGGTACCATCGCAGACGATGACCATGCCCGAGTGCTGCGAGAAGCCCATGCCTACCCCCCCACCGTGATGCAGCGAAACCCAGGTAGCGCCGCTGGCAGTGTTGAGCAAGGCGTTGAGCAACGGCCAGTCGGAGACAGCGTCAGAACCGTCACGCATCGATTCGGTTTCACGGTTGGGGCTCGATACGGAGCCTGAGTCCAGGTGGTCACGGCCAATGACTATTGGCGCCGACAGCTCGCCGCTGCGTACCATTTCGTTGAAGGCCAGGCCCAGCTTGGCGCGAAGGCCCAGGCCAACCCAGCAGATGCGCGCAGGCAAGCCCTGGAAGCTGATGCGCTCGCGAGCCATGTCCAGCCACCGGTGCAGGTGGGCGTCGTCGGGGATCAGTTCCTTGACCTTGGCATCGGTCTTGTAGATATCCTCGGCTTCGCCGGACAGCGCAGCCCAGCGGAACGGCCCCACGCCGCGGCAGAACAGCGGGCGGATATAAGCCGGCACGAAGCCCGGGAAATCGAAAGCGTTGGCCACGCCTTCTTCCTTGGCCATCTGGCGAATGTTGTTGCCGTAGTCGAAAGTCGGAATGCCCTGTTTCTGGAAGTCGAGCATGGCTTGTACGTGCACGGCCATGGACTGCTTGGCGGCCTTGACCACGGCAGCCGGCTCGGTCTGCGCGCGGTCACGGTACTGCTCCCAGGTCCAGCCGACCGGCAGGTAGCCGTTGAGCGGGTCGTGGGCGCTGGTCTGGTCGGTGACCATGTCCGGGCGCACGCCACGCTTGACCAGCTCCGGCAGGACTTCAGCGGCGTTGCCGTGCAGGGCAATGGAGATGGCCTTGCCTTCGGCGGTGTACTTGGCGATGCGTGCCAGGGCGTCGTCGAGGTCTTTGGCCTGCTCGTCGACGTAGCGGGTTTCGAGGCGGAAATCGATACGGCTCTGCTGGCATTCGATGTTCAGCGAGCAGGCGCCGGCCAAGGTCGCGGCCAGGGGCTGGGCGCCGCCCATGCCGCCAAGGCCTGCAGTCAGTACCCACTTGCCTTTGAGGCTGCCACCGTAGTGCTGGCGGCCGGCCTCGACGAAGGTTTCATAGGTGCCTTGGACGATGCCCTGGCTGCCGATGTAGATCCAGCTGCCGGCGGTCATCTGGCCGTACATGGCCAGGCCCTTGGCGTCCAGTTCGTTGAAGTGTTCCCAGTTGGCCCAGTGCGGCACCAGGTTGGAGTTGGCGATCAGAACGCGTGGAGCGTTGCTGTGGGTTTTGAATACCCCGACCGGTTTGCCAGACTGCACCAGCAGGGTTTCGTCATCTTCCAGGCGGGTCAGAGTCTCGACGATCTTGTCGTAGCAGGCCCAGTTGCGGGCGGCGCGACCGATGCCACCGTAAACCACCAGTTCCTTGGGGTTTTCCGCGACCTGCGGGTCGAGGTTGTTCATCAGCATGCGCAGTGGCGCTTCGGTCAGCCAGCTTTTGGCGGTCAGCTTGTTGCCACGTGGGGCACGG
This sequence comes from Pseudomonas putida, assembly GCF_016406145.1. Taxonomy (NCBI): domain Bacteria; kingdom Pseudomonadati; phylum Pseudomonadota; class Gammaproteobacteria; order Pseudomonadales; family Pseudomonadaceae; genus Pseudomonas; species Pseudomonas putida. Next base: position 467,959 of record NZ_CP066306.1, on the reverse strand, counting down.
ATTTCAACGTCACGGTATTTATTGTTGTCGGTCACGGGAAGGGTCCTCTGCGGTCGTCCGCGGGCAGGTGTGTCGTGTTGGATATACAAACACACCTTTACTTGTATGTACAAGCATGGACAACCAAATTATTGGGACCGCTTCTGAACAGCCTGGAGGAAACCGGGGCCGCTGCGCGGCCCTTTCGCGACACAAGGCCGCTCCTACACAGATCGCGTTTGCCCAGACGGGCGCGGTGTCCGGTAGAGGCGGCCTTGTGTCGCGAAAGGGCTGCACAGCAGCCTCAGCCAGCTCAGGTTGGAATCAGCTCGATCAGGCAGAACCGCCCCTGAACCTGCAGCTCCAGCAGCGCGTCGTTCCCCTCGAGCCGCAGGCAGTCATACAACCCCAGCCGCTCCAAATCATGCCCGGCCAACTGCACCTCAACCTGGTTACTGCCCGAAAACAGCAGCACAGTCGACGCCGAACTGAAAAACCGGCTGGTACCATCGAACCACTGCAAGCGCGCGCGATAGCGCTGCGGCGAGTAGATCAGGTTGAAATCACGGATCTTCCCACCCAGCAGCTTGCAACTGACCTGGCTCTGGCCAGCGAAAGCGAAGGCGTCGAACGGTAGCAGCGGCCGGCTGGCCTGCCCGTCAACCAGCAGGCGCATGCCATCACCCTGCAAGACGGTGATGATCCGCTGGTAGCCGGTAAACACCGAGAAACCACCAGACGCTTCGATATCCGCAATCGACAGCCGCCAGCCGAACCCCTCCAGGCCCTCGCCACTGTCGCGGGTGATTTCCTCGGTGAAGCCACCCCCGTTCTTCCATGGCATGCGCGGGTAGTCCTGTGCACGCAACAACTGCAACGGGTTCATTTGCTGAAACGTCCTTCCAGGCGATGACGGGAACCGGGGTGGATCAACCGCGCGGCCGTCACTGGCTGGCGACCAGACCAGGTACGGCGGCGAATCAGCAGGCAAGGCTCGCCCCGTTCGATTTGCAGCAGCTGGCACTCGTGCGGCTCAGCCAGGATCGCCTCGACCACGTGCTCACCCTCGGTCAACGGTGCAACCTGGGACAAGTAGGCGTAAGGCGTCTGTCGAGTGAAATCCTGCTTGAGGTAATCGGGCGCGATCGCCGCGTTGACGTAGCGGTCCTCGATTTGGACCGGGATACCGTTTTCGTAATGCACGATCAGCGAATGGAACACCCGCTGGCCTTCGCGCATGTCCAGTGCCAGAGCGCGCTCGGAGCCGGCCGCTTCTTCGGCAAGGGTGATCACCTGGCAACTATGCTGGTGGCCACGCGCAGCGATCTCGTCGGCGATGTTGTTGACTTCGAACAACGCCGAGCGGCTCTTGGGTTCGGCCACGAACGTCCCTACTCCCTGCATGCGTACCAGCAGGCCTTCGGCAGTGAGCTCACGCAGGGCGCGGTTGATGGTCATGCGGCTGAATCCCAGCTGGCTGACCAGTTCGCTCTCCGAAGGGACCCGGTGATGGGGCGGCCAGCTGCCGTTGTCGATCTGCTGGATGATCATCTGCTTGACCCGCGCGTACAGCGGCGCCGGGCCCTCGCCCATCTGGGCAACCAGCGCGGAGACAGGAGGTGTCGGCACGGCGTTGGATCCTTGTGCGATTGAATGAGCGGTAGCTTGCCGCAGTTTACCCGGCAGGCAAACAACTGTATATGTATATACAAGCAAACCATGACAGGATTTCACAGATGTCCGCCTACTTCGCCGAATGCGCCCTGCTGCCCGATGGTTGGGCCAGCGATGTCCGAATCGAGGTCGCCAGCGATGGCACAATGACCCATATCGAGTCCGGCGCTTCGGCCAACGGCGCCGAACGGCTGGCCGGGCCGCTTCTGCCCGGCATGCCCAACCTGCATTCACACGCCTTCCAACGCGCAATGGCCGGCCTGGCAGAAGTAGCGGGCAACCCCAACGACAGTTTCTGGACCTGGCGCGAACTGATGTATCGCCTGGTCGGCAAGGTCACCCCGGAACAACTGCAGGTCATCGCCCGTCAGCTGTACATCGAGATGCTCAAGGCCGGTTACACCTCGGTGGCCGAGTTCCACTATGTGCACCATGATCAGGCGGGCAAGGCCTATGCCGACCCAGCCGAGCTGTCCCGCCGCATCAGCGCTGCGGCGGCCAGCAGCGGTATCGGCCTGACCCTGCTGCCGGTGCTGTACAGCCATGCCGGCTTCGGTGGCCAGCCACCCAGCGAGGGGCAGCGGCGCTTCATCAATTCCACCGAGCAGTACCTGCAATTGCACGCGCAACTCGCTGCGACAATCGCTGCACAACCCGCGCAGCAGCTGGGCTTGTGCTTCCACTCGCTGCGGGCGGTTACACCGGCGCAGATTGCCCAGGTATTGGCAGCGGGCAATCAGCAATGTCCGATCCATATTCATATCGCTGAGCAACAGAAGGAAGTCGACGACTGCCTGGCCTGGAGCGGCCTGCGCCCGTTGCAGTGGCTGTATGAGCATGTGCAGGTCGATGCCCGCTGGTGCCTGGTGCATGCCACCCACGCGCAGGCTGACGAAGTGGCGGCCATGGCCCGCAGTGGCGCCGTGGCCGGGTTGTGCCTGACCACCGAAGCCAACCTGGGTGACGGAATTTTCCCGGCAGTGGACTACCTGAGCCAGGGTGGCCGGATGGGTATCGGCTCTGACAGCCATGTATCACTGAGCGTGGTCGAAGAGCTGCGGTGGCTCGAATATGGCCAGCGCCTTCGTGACCAGCGGCGCAACCGGCTTTATCGCGAGGATCAGCCTATGGTTGGCCGCACCCTGTATGAAGCGGCACTGATGGGTGGGGCTCAGGCATTGGGACAACCCGTGGGTGAGCTGGCCGTGGGCAAACGTGCCGACTGGCTGGTGCTCGATGGGCAAGACCCGTATATCGCCACTGCCGGCGAAGATGCAATTCTCAACCGCTGGCTGTTTGCCGGGAGCGACCGCCAGGTGCGCGATGTGATGGTCAACGGGCACTGGGTGGTGCGCCAGGGGCGGCACGGGCTACAAGAGGAGAGCGCTCGTGAGTATGTCGAGGTGTTGCGACAGCTGCTGGGCTGACGACAAGAGGGCCGCAAAGCGGCCCTTAAGGCCTCAATGCATCTGCACGATCTGCTTGTCCGCCATGCGCCAGATCAAACGGCTGGTGTCATAACCCTGCTGCCGGGCCTTGGCCAACAGGCTCTCGCGCTCCCATGCTGGCAGGCTCGGCGTACGCGACAGTATCCACAGGTACTTGCGGTCAGGGCTGCCGACAATCGCCGTGCGGTAGCGGTCGTCCACGTAAAGGATCCAGTACTCCCCCTTGGTCAGGCCCGGTACCAGGCGGGTGAACCAGTTATCGAACTCAACCCACAACCTGTCGGTATGCCCCGGCTGCTGGATGTTGGCATGCCCCTCGGCGCGCAGCCACTCGTCACCCATCGTGCGGCAGCGGTTCAGCACCCCGTACGAACCATCAGGCTTGAGGTTGTAATGCGCTTCGGACTGGGCGCACTCGCTCTGGTACGGCATCGGCAAACGCGCCAGCTCGTACCATTTGCCCTGGTAGCGCTTGAGGTCGACATTGCCGGCGGTCTTGGGTGCCAACGGATCGTTGGCCGAAGTGGCGCAGCCACCCAACAGCATCACCAGGCACAACCCCAGCAGCAGGTGCAGACGCGTCATTTGAGGCCCTGCCCTGAATACATCAGTACTTTATCGGCCGCGTACTGCACGCTGATGAAGCTCTTCTCGTCCCCCCAGGTACAGCTGCTCATGCCCAATGCGCCGGAGCACTCGGTGGGCGTGCCGAGCAGTTGCTCGACCTCGGCCTTGTTCATGCCGGCCTTGAGCTTGGAATAGTTTTCCTGATTGATCTTGCTGCACGCAGTCAGGATGACGCACAGGGACAACAGGGCGAGGGAACGCAACGACATGAAGGAACACTCCTGAAAGGTGGGTGCAGGCGAGAGGCCTGCAGGGACCTTCGACGGGAAAAACGGTCCCTGGTTCCCTGACAGGCCTTTTTCGTTCTACACCATTGGTCGGCAGGCGCTGCGCAAACGATTAATGTTTTGCCGTGCCGAGTCGACACAGCGGGCACGCTGTGACGCGTGATCGCAGCCCTCCTCCGCCTTGCCTTGTGCAGACCACAAAAAATGACCAAGAATCTCAAGTTCAGCCACAAGATCCTGCTGGCCGCCGCCCTGGTGGTGGCCGTCGCCTTTACCTGTTTCGTGCTGTTCAACGACTACCGCCAGCGCCAGTCCCTGCGCAGCGATACACAGACCAACCTGCAGGACCTCGGCCGCCTCACCGCAGGCAACATCCGCACCTGGCTCGACAGCCGCAAGCAGTTGCTGGCCTCGCTGGCCCAGCAGATTGCCGCCGATGGGCCGGGCAAGGCCAGCCTCGACAGAAGCCTGGCACTGCCGGTATACGCCAGCAATTTCCAGCTCACCTATTTCGGCGGCCAGGACGGCAGCATGCAGTCGGTGCCGGTCGGCAACCGCGCCGCCGACTATGATCCTCGTGCCCGCGGCTGGTACAAGGCAGCCAGCGCAGGCAGCGAGACCATCGTCACCGAACCGTACATTTCGGCTTCTGCCGGCAAACTGGTCATCACCCTGGCAACCCCCGTGCAGCAAGGGGGCCGGCTGATTGGCGTCAGCGGCGTGGACACCGACCTGCAAACCATCAGCAATCTGATCAACACGCTCGACTTCGATGGCCACGGCCACGCCTTCATCGTCAACGGCGAAGGCAAGATCCTGATCCACCCCAAGGCCGACCTGGCACTCAAAACCTTGGCGGATGTCTACCCAGGCGACACACCGCACATCAGCAGCGGCCTCAAGGAAGTCGAGCTGGATGGGCGCAAGCAGTTCATCAGTTTCACCCACGTCGACGGCGTGCCTTCAGCGGACTGGTACGTGGCCCTCGTGGTCGACCAGGACGCCGCCTTCGCCATGCTCAGCGAGCTGCGTACCTCGGCCATCGTCGCGACGCTGATCGCGATACTGGTCATCATCGCCCTGCTCGGCCTGCTGATCCGCGTGTTGATGGAGCCCTTGCACCTGATGGGTCGCGCCATGCATGACATTGCCGAAGGCGAAGGTGACCTGACCCGGCGCTTGGCCATCCACGCGCAGGACGAGTTCGGCAGCCTTGGCCAGTCGTTCAACCGTTTCGTCGAGCGTATTCACGAGTCGATACGCGAAGTGGCCTCGGCCACTGGCCAGGTCAACGCGGTGGCCACGCAGGTGGTGAGCGCCTCGAATGCCTCGATCCACAATGCCGACCAGCAGTCCAGCCGAACCAACAGCGTGGCCGCGGCCATCAACCAGCTGGGTGCCGCAGCCCAGGAGATCGCCCAGAACGCAGCGCTGGCTTCGCAACATTCCAGCGAGGCACGCGGCCTGGCCGAAGACGGTCAACAAGTGGTCGGGCGCACCATCGACGTGATGAACCAGCTGTCGGCGCGCATCAGCGATTCATGCGGCAACATCGAAACGCTCAATGCCCACACCGCCAACATCGGGCAGATTCTCGATGTGATCAGCGGCATTTCCCAACAGACCAACCTACTGGCTCTGAATGCCGCGATCGAGGCGGCCCGTGCCGGTGAAGCCGGCCGTGGTTTTGCCGTGGTCGCCGACGAGGTCCGCAACCTGGCGCACCGCACCCAAGAGTCGGCGCAGCAGGTTCAGCGCCTGATCGAAGAGTTGCAGGCCGGTGCCCAGATGGCCGTCAGCACCATGAACCAGAGCCGTGAGCACAGCGACCAGAGCGTCGGGATTGCCAACCAGGCCGGAGAGCGCCTGGGCAGTGTGACCCAGCGCATAGGCGAAATCGATGGCATGAACCAGTCAGTGGCTACCGCTACCGAGGAGCAGACAGCGGTGGTCGAGTCGATCAATGTCGACATCACCGAGATCAATACGCTGAATCAGGAAGGAGTGCAGAACCTGCAGAGCACCTTGCGTGCCTGCACCGACCTTGAACACCAGGTCGAGCGGTTGAAGCATCTGGTAGGGAGTTTCAGGATCTGAAACGAATGGGGCCGCTTTGCGGCCCCATGCATCACTCAAAACCTGGAGCCAGGCTCCAGCAAAAAGTCCATCTCTTCACTGGTGCTCGGCCGCTCCAGCAACAGATTGCGATGCGGGAAGCGCCCGAACCGGGCAATCACCCGCTGGTGCTGCTCGGCATAGTCGAGGAACCCTTCGAACAACCGACGGTTGGCCTCGGGCTGCTCATCCAGCAGCACCTGGTACCGCTCGACACACAGGTTCTGCCAGTCCAGCACCTCGGCATGCTCCAGCACCAGCAGCACGAATACCCGCTGGATCGGCAGCAGCTGGTAATCCCAGCCCTTCTGCAGCCCCTGCATGGCCACCACCTGGGCACGCCGGTCGCCCTCGAAAGCGCGCGGCGTGTCGCGGTAGATCATGCGCGGCAGCTGGTCCAGCAGTATCAACAGGCCGAGCCAGCCCTGAGGGCTTTGCTGCCACTCCTCGAGCCCACCCGCCAGGGCATGCTCGACGAGCTCGCCAAACAGCGCCTGGGCTTCGGCATCGTGATGCTTGCCGAACCACAGCGTGCTCTTCTCGTCAGCCACGGCCTGGGGACTGGTGCCCCAACCGAACCACCACTCCAGCAACGGCTGCCAAGGTGCGAGCATGATTTACTCCTTGTGATAGGCGGTGACGCGCTCGACCTCTTCCTTCGAGCCGAGAATCACCGATACACGCTGGTGCAGGCTCTCTGGCTTGATGTCGAGGATGCGTTCGTAACCGTTGGTGGAGGCGCCGCCAGCCTGCTCGATGATGAACGACATCGGGTTGGCTTCGTACATCAGGCGCAGCTTGCCCGGCTTGCTCGGCTCGCGGGCGTCGCGCGGGTACATGAACAGACCGCCACGGGTCAGGATACGGTGCACGTCGGCCACCATCGAGGCGATCCAGCGCATGTTGTAGTTCTTCTTCAGCGGCCCGGTTTCACCGGCCAGCAGCTCGCCCACGTAGCGCTGAACCGGGGCTTCCCAGTGGCGCTGGTTGGACATGTTGATGGCGAACTCGGCGGTGGTTGCCGGGACCTGGATGTTTTCGTGGGTCAGGACGAAGCTGCCCAGCTCACGGTCCAGGGTGAAGCCCTTGACGCCGTTGCCCAGGGTCAGGATCAGCATGGTCTGCGGGCCATAAATGGCATAACCGGCGGCGACCTGCTCAGTACCTGGCTGCAGGAAAGCGTTTTCGTTCAGGGTTTCGTTCTGGCTCAGGTATTCGTTAGGGCAACGCAGTACCGAGAAGATGGTGCCGACCGAAACGTTGACGTCGATGTTGGACGAGCCGTCCAGCGGGTCGAAGACCAGCAGATAGGCACCTTTGGGGTATCGGCCCGGGATCTGGTAGGCGTTGTCCATTTCCTCGGACGCCATGCCGGCCAGGTGGCCGCCCCACTCGTTGGCCTCAAGCAGGATATCGTTGGAAATGACGTCGAGCTTCTTCTGCACTTCGCCCTGCACGTTTTCAGTGCCCATGCTGCCCAGCACGCCGCCGAGGGCGCCCTTGGACACGTGATGGCTGATTTCCTTGCACGCACGCGCCACCACTTCGATCAGGAAGCGCAGATCGGCAGGGGTATTGTTGCTGCGGGTCTGCTCAATCAGATAGCGACTCAAGGTAACGCGGGACATGTATGGCTCCGAAAGGATGGGGGAGAAAAACCCCCGCAGTTTACAGGGAGAGTTCAATGCTAGCGAGTAAAGAGACACGCCTGGGCAGTCAGACGGCACAACAGGTCGGTAGTTCAGCGTTCGCCAGGCCGATGGTCAGTTGGGGCCGCTGTGCGGCCCCAAGCCTCAATCCAGCACCTTCCAGATCTCGGTCGCATACTCGCGAATGGTCCGGTCCGAAGAGAACCACCCCATCCGCGCGGTGTTGAGCACCGCCATCCGCCACCACGCCTGTGGCGTATGCCACAACTCCTCCACCCGCCGCTGGGCATCCCAGTAGGCATCGAAGTCGGCACAGACCAGGAAGCGGTCGTAAGCCACCAGCCCGTCGATCAGCCCGGCATAGCGCGACGGATCATCGGGGGAGAACACGCCACTGCGGATCGCCTGTAGCACATCATTCAAGCGGTGGGAGGCGGCTATCGCGGCCACGGCACCAAAATCACCGTCACGCTTGCGCGCCTCTACCTGCTGCGCGGTCAAGCCGAAAATGAACATGTTGTCAGCACCCACCTGTTCGCACATCTCGACGTTGGCGCCATCGAGGGTACCAATGGTGAGTGCACCATTGAGCCCGAACTTCATGTTGCTGGTGCCCGACGCTTCGTAGCCGGCCGTGGAAATCTGTTCCGACAGGTCCGCCGCCGGGATGATGCTCTCGGCCAGGCTGACGTTGTAGTTGGGCAGGAACACCACCTTGAGCAGGCCCCGCACGGTAGGGTCGTTGTTGACCACCCGGGCGATGTCATTGGCCAGCTTGATGATCAGCTTGGCCTGGTGGTAGCTGGCTGCGGCCTTGCCAGCAAAGATCTTCACCCGCGGCACCCAGTTGGTGCCCGGGTCGTTACGGATGGCCTGGTACAACGCCACGGTGTGCAACAGGTTGAGCAGCTGGCGCTTGTACTCGTGGATGCGCTTGACCTGCACATCGAACAGCGCCTCAGGGTTGACCGTGACACCCACCCGGTCCTGGATGATGCCGGCCAACGCGCGCTTGCTGTGCAGGCGCTGCGCGGCGAACTGCTTGAGGAAGCCGCCCTTGTCGGCGAACGGCACCAGATTGGCCAGGCGCCCTTGCGGGTCGTCAAGCAATTCTGGCCCCAGGGCCTCCACCAGCATCGCCGTCAACTGCGGGTTGGACTGGTACAGCCAGCGGCGGAAGGTAATGCCATTGGTCTTGTTGTTGATTCGCTGGGGGTAGAGCTTGTGCAACTCGGCGAACACCGTGCTTTTCATCAGCCTGCTGTGCAGCGCGGATACACCGTTGACGCTGTGCGAGCCGAGGAAGGCAAGGTTGCCCATGCGCACCCGGCGGCCGTTGTCTTCCTCGATCAGCGACACCGCCCGCAGCACGTCGAAGTCATGCAGGCCTTTCGCGCGCAGGGCATCGATATGGTAGGCATTGATCAGGTAGATGATCTGCATGTGCCGCGGCAGCATGCGCTCCATCAAGGCCACCGGCCACGTCTCCAGCGCCTCTGGCAGCAGGGTGTGGTTTGTGTAGGCCAAGGTGCCGACGGTCAGCTCCCAGGCTTTTTCCCACGGGATTTCATGCTGGTCGACCAACAGCCGCATCAATTCGGCCACGGCAATCGACGGGTGCGTGTCGTTGAGCTGGATGGCCGCAGCATCCGGCAGGTTGAGCAAGTCCTTGTGCATGTTCAGGTGGCGTCGCAGCAGGTCCTGCAGCGACGCCGATACGAAGAAGTATTCCTGGCGCAGGCGCAATTCCTGCCCCGCTTCTGTGCTGTCGGCCGGGTACAGCACACGCGAGATGCTCTCGGCGCGAGCCACTTCGGCCACCGCGCCAAGGTGGTCACCGGCATTGAAGCGTTCCAGGTGCAGCTCTTCCAGCGCCCGTGCGCGCCACAGGCGCAAGGTGTTGACACTGGAGCCGCGCCAGCCGACCACCGGCGTGTCGTAGGCGACCGCCCGTACCGTCTCGCCCGGCCACCACACTTGACGTTGCTGACCATGGGTATCTTGCACCGTTTCGACGCTGCCGCCGAAACTGATCGGGTAGATCACCTCGGCGCGCTCGAACTCCCAAGGGTTGCCGAAATCCAGCCAGTTTTCGGTCTGTTCCTGCTGCCATCCGTCGACCATGGCCTGGCGGAACAGCCCGTGCTCATAGCGGATGCCGTAGCCGTGGGCGGCGATGCCCAGCGTCGACATACTCTCCATGAAACAGGCAGCCAGGCGGCCCAGGCCACCGTTGCCCAATGCGGCGTCCGGCTCCAGCAACCGGATGCGCTCAAGGTCCACGTCCAGCCCCTCCAGCGCATCACGGGCTATGTCCAGCAGGCCAAGGTTGCTCAGGCTGTCGTAGAGCAGCCGCCCGATGAGAAATTCCAGAGAGAGGTAATAGACCCGTTTCTGGCTGCGTCGATAGGCCTGACGGGTGTGATCCATCCAGTGATCGACCATGTGATCACGGGCAGCCAGGGCAATGGCCTCGAACCAGTCGTGGTCAAAGGCGTGCTCCGGGTCTTTGCCGACCGCGTAGGTCAGCTTGTCCAGTACAGCGGCGCGAAAGTCGGCCACCTCGGCGTCACGTGCTTTGGGTTCCTGGGACATGCGGCATCCTCGGGCAAATTGGCAAAAGCGGCGGGAGAGTGTTGAGACTAGACCCTTCGACAGGGACTGACAGCCTCTGTTCGCAGTTTTCATGCCGGCTTGGCCAATCCGGCAAAAGGTTGTTCACAAATTGAACAACTCCGGTATGATCGCGCGCCCCAAGACCGTGATCCGCCACCTATAACGATGAAAACGACCCTGATTGCCGCAGCCGAAGTCGACCGCCTGGAAACCTGGCAGCGCTATGCCAGCCACATGTGCGGAGGTTGCCATTCGACCTGCTGCACCCTGCCTGTGGAAGTGAAGATCAAAGACCTGATCCGCATCGGCGTAGTGGACGAGTTCGAAAAGGACGAACCCCCGAAGAATGTGGCCAAACGCCTGCAGAAGGAAGGCATCATCGAACGCTTCAACCAGAAGTCGGGGATCTTCACCCTGACCCGGATGAGCAACGATGATTGCATGTATCTGGACCGCAAGAGCCGGTTGTGCACCATTTATGACAAGCGCCCGGATACTTGCCGGAACCATCCGAAGGTAGGCCCGCGGCCGGGGTATTGCGCTTACAAGCCCAAGGCGACCACGCGCTGATCATTGGCCTCGCCAAAACAGTTGCGCAAGGACCTGTGGAAGCCGGCTTGCCAGCGATGAGGCCGATAAAACCGATACAAAAAGCCCAGACAAAAAAACGCCCCCGGCCTTTCGACCGGGGGCGTTTTCATTCAGCCTGAGCTAACTCAGTTCTTGGCTTTCTTGGCAGCGCGGGTACGCTCGCCTTCGTCCAGGATCTTCTTGCGCAGACGGATCGACTTCGGCGTGACTTCGCACAGCTCGTCGTCCTGGATGAATTCCAGGGCCTGTTCGAGGGTGTGACGAACCGGCGGAACCAGGGCGATGACTTCGTCTTTGCCCGAAGCACGCATGTTGTCGAGCTTCTTGCCCTTGGTCGGGTTCACGCCCAGGTCGTTGTCACGGCTGTTCAGGCCGATGATCTGACCGTTGTAGATCTCCTGACCGTGCTCGACGAACAGCTTGCCGCGCGCCTGCAGGGTTTCCAGGGAGTAGGTCAGTGCCTTGCCGGTCTCGACCGAAACCAGTACACCGTTGAGGCGGCCGGACATCTGGCCCGACTTCATGGTGTCATAGCGATCGAAGATCGAGGTCAGGATGCCTGCACCGTTGGTCAGGGTCAGGAACTGGTTACGGAAGCCGATCAGACCACGGGCTGGAATGTTGTACTCCAGGCGAACACGGCCCTTGCCATCCGGAACCATGTTGGTCAGGTCGCCTTTACGCAGGCCCATTTCTTCCATGACCTTGCCCTGGGATTCTTCAGGGATGTCGATGGTGACGTTCTCGAACGGTTCCTGCTTGACGCCACCGACTTCGCGGATGATCACTTCAGGGCGGCCTACGGCCATCTCGAAGCCTTCGCGGCGCATGGTTTCAATCAGTACCGACAGGTGCAGCTCACCACGGCCCGATACCTTGAACTTGTCAGGGGAATCGGTTTCCTGAACGCGCAGAGCAACGTTGTACAGCAGCTCCTTGTCCAGACGGTCCTTGATGTTACGGCTGGTGACGAACTTGCCTTCCTTGCCGCAGAACGGCGAGTCGTTGACCTGGAAGGTCATCGAAACGGTTGGCTCGTCAACGGTCAGCGGCTTCATCGCTTCGACGGCAGTCGGGTCGCACAGGGTGTCGGAGATGAACAGCTCGTCGAAGCCGCTGATGCAGACGATATCGCCAGCCTGGGCTTCTTCGACGTCCACACGGTGCAGGCCGTGGTGGCCCATCAGCTTGAGGATACGGCCGTTACGCTTCTTGCCGTTGGTGTCGATGGCGACAACCGGGGTGTTCGGCTTGACGCGGCCGCGGGCGATACGGCCAACGCCGATAACACCCAGGAAGCTGTTGTAGTCCAGTGCCGAGATCTGCATCTGGAACGGGCCTTCACGGTCAACGTCCGGCGCAGGTACGTTGTCGACGATCGACTGGTACAGCGGGGTCATGTCTTCGGCCATGGCGGTGTGGTCCAGACCGGCGATGCCGTTCAGGGCCGAGGCGTAGACCACTTTGAAGTCCAGCTGCTCGTCGGTAGCACCGAGGTTGTCGAACAGGTCGAAGATCTGGTCCAGAACCCAGTCAGGACGCGCGCCCGGACGGTCGACCTTGTTGATCACGACGATCGGCTTCAGGCCGGCTTCGAAGGCCTTCTTGGTCACGAAGCGGGTTTGCGGCATAGGGCCGTCCTGGGCGTCGACCAGCAGCAGCACGGAGTCGACCATGGACATTACACGCTCAACCTCGCCACCGAAGTCGGCGTGGCCGGGGGTGTCGACGATGTTGATGTGGTAGCCGTTCCAGTTGATGGCGGTGTTTTTCGCCAGAATGGTAATGCCACGCTCTTTTTCCTGGTCGTTGGAGTCCATTACGCGCTCGTCGTTGAGCTCGTTACGCTCCAGGGTGCCGGACTGACGCAGGAGTTTGTCGACCAGGGTGGTTTTACCATGGTCAACGTGGGCGATGATGGCGATGTTACGCAGATTTTCGATCACAACTGTATCTCGATCAGAGGATTCGGTTGCCGCCAGTCTAGGCGGCCAATATGAAGGTAAAAGGCTCAGCGGGCCCGGCGGTCGGGAGGGCGATGGCGGATGCTGCCGCCATACAGCCCTGGGGTCTTATGCCGGACGATAAACACGCACATTGGCATGTCCCTCACTGAGCAGGTGGTGTGCGTGCAATCGGCTCATCACACCTTTGTCGCAATACAGCAAGTACTGGCGGGTTTCATCCAGCTGCTTGAACTTGCTGTTGATCGCGTAGAACGGCATCACCTGAACTTCGATACCCTCGAGCACCAAAGGCTCGTCTTCCTGGGCGTCAGGGTGACGGATGTCGATCACGATCTGGCCTGGCAGCGCTTCGCTTACTTCCTCGATTTCCACGTCCTTGCCCAGCTCGTCGATCACATGATCGATCGAGATGAACTTGGCACGTTCGAGGGCGCGCTCCAGCACGGCCATGTCGAACTGCTTCTCTTCATGCTCCATGCGGTGACGTTTGGCATGGGTGGTCGGGTTAACCGAGATCACGCCACAATATTCAGGCATGTGCTTGGCGAAGTCGGCGGTGCCGATTTCGGTCGCCTGGTCGATGATGTCCTGCTTGTGGCTGGCCAGCAATGGGCGCAGCACCAGCTTGTCGGTGGCCGAGTCGATGATCGACAGGTTCGGCAGCGTCTGGCTGGACACCTGGGAGATCGCTTCGCCGGTGACCAGCGCATCGATTTCCAGACGGTCGGCCATGCGTGCAGCGCCGCGCAGCATCATGCGCTTGAGGGTCACCCCCATGTAGCTGTTGTCGACTTTGTTGAGGATCTCGCCGACCACTTCTTCGAACGGCACGCTGATGAACAGTACGCGCTGGCTGCTGCCGTACTTTTTCCACAGGTAGTGGGCCACTTCCATCACGCCCAGTTCGTGGGCCCGGCCGCCGAGATTGAAGAAGCAGAAATGGGTCATCAGGCCGCGGCGCATCATCTGGTAGGCCGCCACGGTTGAGTCGAAGCCGCCGGACATCAGTACCAGTGTCTGCTCCAGGGCGCCCAGCGGGTAGCCGCCAATGCCTTGGTGCTGGTTGTGGATCACGTAAAGGCGCTGATTGCGGATTTCGATGCGCACTGTCACTTCAGGTTGCTTCAGCTCGATACCAGCGGCGCCGCACTGCTGGCGCAGCTGGCTGCCAACGTAGCGGTCGACGTCCATCGAGGTGAAGTCATGGTGGCCCCCGCGCTTGCAGCGTACGGCGAAATACTTGCCGCCCAGCAGGTGGCCAAAGTGCTGCTTGCACTTGGCGACGATATCGTCGAAGTCACCGAGCGGGTATTCCTCCACCTGCAGGAAGTGGGTGATACCCGGGGTACAGGTGAGGCGCTCGATCATCTCGCGCTGGACTTTTTCGTCTTCGACGCGGGTAACCACTTCGAGGTTGTCCCAGACACCATCGACCGCGAGCTCAGGGTCGAGATCCTTGAGCACGTTACGGATATTCTTGCCGAGCTGGCGGATGAAGCGCTTGCGTACCGGCCGGCTCTTGATGGTGATTTCTGGGAAGACTTTGACGATAAGTTTCATTGGTTAACAGCGCGCGCAGGGCCTGCCGAAAAATGAGGGGCGCGAATTATATCGGAAATTGCTCAGGATTTGACCAACTTTTGTACAGAAGGTTGGATTTATATTGCCTGTACTGGCCTCATCGCCGGCAAGCCAGCTTCTACAGGACATCGGTAGGCCTCAAGACCTGCGCCTAGATGTGGGAGCTGGCTTGCCGGCGATGAGGCCCTTAAAGGAAGCACACAACCCATTCGATGCACGATATTGGTGCGCCAACCCGAAAAACCGCCTCGTAAGGGTGCATCTTTAACCGCCAAGCCACCGCCAAATGCCCGCAAACGCCCCTTTTTATCCCGGCCTCGCCATTTTCGGGCACTGGCATGCAATTTGCTCCCTTGTGAGGCAGGTAAGCTTGGCCGACTATCCGCGCCCGGCAACACCCTTTTTTCCAGGGCAGCGGCCCACCGCGCTCTAGACCATCCGGAGGACAACATGTCGAAGTCGGTTCAACTCATCAAAGATCATGACGTCAAGTGGATTGATCTGCGTTTCACGGACACCAAAGGCACTCAGCATCACGTGACCATGCCAGCGCGTGATGGCCTGGACGAAGACTTCTTCGAAGTCGGCAAGATGTTCGACGGCTCCTCCATCGCTGGCTGGAAAGGCATCGAAGCCTCCGACATGATCCTGATGCCGGTCGACGATACCGCCGTACTGGACCCGTTCACCGAAGAGCCGACCCTGATCATCACCTGCGACATCGTCGACCCGTCGAGCATGCAGGGCTACGATCGCGACCCACGTGCGATCGCCAAGCGCGCTGAAGAATACCTCAAGAGCACCGGCATCGGTGACACCGTCTTCGCCGGCCCAGAGCCTGAGTTCTTCATCTTCGACGAAGTGAAGTTCCAGTCGGACATCTCCGGCTCGATGTTCAAGATCTTCTCCGAGCAAGGCTCGTGGATGACTGGCGCTGACGTGGAAGGCGGCAACAAAGGTCACCGTCCTGGCGTCAAAGGCGGCTACTTCCCGGTTCCGCCGTTCGACCACGACCACGAAATCCGTACTGCCATGTGCAACGCGCTGGAAGAGATGGGCCAGACCGTCGAAGTTCACCACCATGAAGTGGCGACTGCCGGCCAGAACGAAATCGGCGTCAAGTTCAACACCCTGGTGAAGAAAGCTGACGAAGTACAGGCCCTGAAATATGTCGTGCACAATGTTGCCGACGCATACGGCCGTACCGCCACCTTCATGCCAAAACCACTGTACGGCGACAACGGCTCGGGCATGCACGTGCACATGTCGATCTGGAAAGACGGCAAGAACACCTTCGCGGGTGAAGGCTATGCCGGTCTGTCCGAAACTGCCCTGTACTTCATCGGCGGTATCATCAAGCACGGTAAGGCCCTGAACGGCTTCACCAACCCGTCGACCAACTCCTACAAGCGTCTGGTTCCAGGCTTCGAAGCCCCGGTTATGCTGGCATACTCGGCACGCAACCGTTCCGCCTCGATCCGCATTCCTTACGTCGGCAGCCCTAAAGCCCGTCGTATCGAAGCGCGCTTCCCGGACCCATCGGCCAACCCGTACCTGGCTTTCGCAGCCCTGCTGATGGCTGGCCTGGACGGCATCCAGAACAAGATTCACCCAGGCGATGCTGCCGACAAGAACCTGTACGACCTGCCGCCTGAAGAGGCGAAAGATATTCCGCAAGTTTGCGGCAGCCTGAAAGAAGCTCTGGAAGAGCTGGACAAAGGCCGTGCGTTCCTGACCAAAGGCGGCGTGTTCTCCGACGACTTCATCGATGCCTTCATCGAACTGAAGAGCGAAGAAGAGATCAAGGTCCGTACCTTCGTGCACCCGCTGGAATACGAGCTGTACTACAGCTGCTGATTTGATTGGCGCCTTGCGCCGATGAAATCCCGAAAACGGCCTTCTCATGAAGGCCGTTTTTGTTTTCCAGCCGCCCGAATCGACCTTGCCAATGAACTTCGCCCCCGCCTGGACCAGCTTCAGGAGACGCTGCTCTTCGAGTTGCGGCGCTTCGATCAACGGCAACCAGGGGATTGCCCGCTCAAATTGGCTGACGCCCTCGCGCTGCGCACCCAAGATCCTTTACTCCACCAGGCTCTGGCGCGAGCCACCCAGCACCTCTGCGTCGTACCCCAGGCACGCTGATGCTCTATATTGGTGCAATGCGACGTCACATGCCCTGCCCCGCATCCCAAAACAGGTCACGCTGAACGGTAAATCAGTGCTTTCTGATCCGAATAGGCGCAATTTCGGGGATTTATAAAGCAATCCCGCTTCTTTTCGGAGCCTTGGTTTGTTTCTTGCATTTTCTACGCAAAGAGCCTGGCATGAGCAAATCCATAGTGCGCCGGCCACGCTCACCGCCATGCCCGGCAAGCGCCAAAAGAGGTCAACGACGCCTTATGACCATCAGCGATGCACAGCACCGTCTGCTTCTGGACAACCTGACCACCGCCACGCTCTTGCTCAACGCCGAGCTGCGCCTGGAGTACATGAACCCGGCTGCGGAAATGCTCCTGGCCGTGAGTGGGCAGCGCAGCCACGGGCAGTTCATCAGTGAACTGTTCACCGAATCGTCCGAGGCGCTCAACTCCCTGCGCCAGGCGGTCGAACAGGCGCACCCGTTCACCAAGCGCGAAGCCCAATTGACTTCGCTGACCGGGCAGACCATCACCGTCGACTATGCAGTAACGCCCATCCTGCACCAGGGCAACACCCTGCTGCTGCTGGAGGTGCACCCGCGTGACCGCCTGCTGCGCATCACCAAGGAAGAAGCCCAGCTGAGCAAGCAGGAAACCACCAAAATGCTGGTCCGCGGCCTCGCCCACGAGATCAAGAACCCACTGGGTGGCATCCGTGGCGCGGCGCAACTGCTGGCTCGGGAATTACTCGAAGATGGCCTGCGCGACTACACCAACGTGATCATCGAAGAGGCCGATCGCCTGCGCAACCTGGTCGATCGCATGCTCGGGTCGAACAAGCTGCCATCGCTGGCCATGACCAACATTCACGAAGTCCTTGAGCGGGTCTGCAGCCTGGTCGACGCAGAAAGCCAAGGATGCATCACTTTGGTGCGCGATTATGACCCGAGCCTGCCGGACGTGCTGATCGACCGCGAGCAGATGATCCAGGCGGTGCTGAATATCGTGCGCAACGCCATGCAGGCGATCAGTTCGCAGAACGAGTTGCGCCTGGGCCGCATCACCCTGCGCAGCCGCGCGATGCGCCAGTTCACCATCGGCCATGTGCGCCACCGTCTGGTGGCCCGCGTCGAGATCATCGACAACGGCCCCGGCATCCCCAGTGAACTGCAAGACACCCTCTTCTATCCCATGGTCAGTGGCCGCCCCGACGGTACCGGGTTGGGCCTGGCCATTACTCAGAACATCATCAGTCAGCACCAGGGCCTGATCGAGTGTGAAAGCCACGCCGGCCACACCGCCTTTTCGATCTTCCTGCCACTGGAACAAGGAGCCACCGCCTCATGAGCCGAAGTGAAACCGTATGGATCGTCGACGATGATCGCTCCATCCGCTGGGTCCTGGAAAAAGCCCTGCAACAGGAGGGCATGACCACCCAGAGCTTCGACAGCGCCGATGGCGTGATGGGCCGCCTGGCCCGGCAGCAGCCGGACGTGATCATTTCCGACATTCGCATGCCCGGCGCCAGCGGCCTCGACCTGCTGGCACAGATTCGCGACCAACACCCGCGCCTGCCGGTCATCATCATGACCGCCCATTCGGACCTGGACAGCGCAGTGGCGTCGTACCAAGGGGGCGCTTTCGAGTACCTGCCCAAACCGTTCGATGTCGATGAGGCGGTCTCGCTGGTCAAGCGCGCCAACCAGCATGCGCAGGAACAGCAAGGCCTCGATGTACCTCAGGCCCTGGCCCGTACGCCGGAAATCATCGGTGAAGCCCCGGCGATGCAGGAGGTGTTCCGCGCCATTGGCCGGCTGAGCCACTCCAACATCACCGTACTGATCAATGGCGAGTCGGGTACCGGTAAGGAGCTGGTGGCCCACGCCCTGCATCGCCACAGCCCGCGGGCTGCCTCACCGTTCATTGCCCTGAACATGGCCGCCATTCCCAAGGACCTGATGGAGTCGGAGCTGTTCGGCCACGAAAAAGGCGCCTTTACCGGTGCGGCCAACCTGCGGCGCGGCCGCTTCGAGCAAGCGGACGGCGGCACCTTGTTCCTCGACGAAATCGGTGACATGCCTGCCGATACGCAGACCCGCCTGCTGCGTGTGCTGGCCGATGGCGAGTTCTATCGTGTGGGCGGTCATGTGCCCGTAAAGGTCGATGTGCGAATAATCGCTGCGACCCATCAAAATCTCGAGTCACTGGTACAGGCTGGCAAGTTCCGTGAAGACTTGTTCCATCGCCTGAACGTAATCCGTATTCATATCCCGCGCCTGGCCGACCGCCGCGAGGACATCCCTGCACTGGCCCGCCACTTCCTTGGCCGCGCTGCTCAGGAGCTGGCCGTCGAACCGAAGCTGCTCAAGCCGGAAACCGAAGAATTCATCCGCAACCTGCCTTGGCCTGGCAACGTCCGCCAGCTGGAAAACACCTGCCGCTGGATCACCGTCATGGCCTCCAGCCGCGAAGTGCTGATCGGCGACCTGCCACCGGAATTGCTCAACCTGCCGCAAGACGCTGCACCGGTGACCAACTGGGAGCAGGCGCTACGCCAATGGGCCGACCAGGCCTTGGCACGCGGGCAGTCCAACCTGCTCGACAGCGCCGTGCCCAGCTTTGAACGGATCATGATCGAGACGGCGCTCAAGCATACTGCCGGGCGTCGCCGGGATGCAGCGGTGCTGCTGGGGTGGGGGCGCAATACCCTGACTCGCAAGATCAAGGAACTGGGGATGAACGTGGATGGCGGGGATGACGATGAGGGCGATGATCACTGACTTCCCGATGAATCACTAACACCGTTGGGGCCGCTTTGCGGCCCCAGCCATTTCTGGGCCATGCACCGAAGCTGTGCCAGCTGCACCGCGCCAAGGCACAAATCCCATCAAAACCCGGCCAGATCGCCCTTAAACCCAATGTTTACGGGTTTTCAAAACTGGCACGCCACCTGCAATAAGCAACGTATCTCCAGTTTCGGGGGCCTCGGTACAGGCAGGCCGGGTGAACCCCTCTTTTATACGCAGTTGCTCCAGCTTTTGGGGACCTCGGTACAGGCAGGCCGGGAATCCCCTCTTTTACACGCAGTAGCGCAAGCTTTGGGGACCCTGGTACAGGCAGGCCGGGACATCCCCTCTTTTATTCATGCAGCCTCACCTGCACCCGCCAGCGCCCCGCGTCCTCTGCACCGGCCCATTCGCCACGCAGAGGGCGCGCGGCAATCACGCTCAGCAGCAACCCTTCGTCACTTTTCTGCAAACGCCAGCTCACCGGCTTGCCCTGCAGGGTCAGCTGCCCGCGCTGGGCTTTGCCATCAGCCTGGAACAGCAACGCGACCGTACCCTGGACATTCTCGCCATGCAGCTTGGGCTCATCGTTGAACCACAGGTCCAGCCCATCCTGCACCACCTCCACCTGCTCAAGCACTAGCGCTTCGGGTGCAGTCAGACGGCCGATCATCAAACCGACCATCAGGCCTACGATCGCCAACGAGAGCAAAACCTTCGGCAAGCCCTTCGAACGCACATCAGGTTCGGGGGTAGAATGCTCGCCATCTTCACGCTTGGAGCCGTGCATGTTTCACGTCATCCTCTTTCAACCTGAAATTCCGCCCAATACCGGCAATATCATTCGCCTCTGCGCCAACAGCGGCTGCGCCCTGCATCTGATCGAGCCAATCAGCTTCGAGCTCGACGACAAGCGGCTGCGCCGCGCAGGGCTGGATTATCATGAGTATGCCACGCTCAAGCGCCACGAAAGCCTGGCCCGATGCCTGGAGAACCTGGGCAACCCACGCTTGTTCGCCTTTACCACCAAGGGGTCGCACCCATTTCATGAGGTTGCCTACCAGCCGGGCGACGCCTTCCTGTTCGGGCCAGAAAGCCGTGGCCTGCCGGCCGAGGTGCTGGACAGCCTGCCGGCCGAGCAGCGCCTGCGCTTGCCGATGATGCCGGGATGCCGCAGCCTGAACCTGTCCAACACCGTGGCGGTGACGGTGTATGAGGCGTGGCGGCAGCAGGGGTTTGCCGGCAGCTGACAAGCTTGGAGTAGACAGTCGGGTAATAAAAAGGCGACCTCGAAGGTCGCCTCTGTGCTACCGGGCAAGATTACTGCACGGTCGGTGCTTCACCCGCTTCCTGCATGCGCTGCATCTCTTGCGCGTACAGGGCGTCGAAGTTGACCGGCGACAGCATCAGGGCCGGGAACGAGCCACGGGTCACCAGGCTATCCAGGGTCTCGCGGGCGTACGGGAACAGGATGTTCGGGCAGAACGCACCGAGGGTGTGGCTCATGGAAGAGGCGTCGAGGTTCTTGATCAGGAAGATACCGGCCTGCTGAACTTCAGCGATGAACGCCACTTCGTCACCATTCTTGACGGTCACCGACAGGGTCAGCACCACTTCGTGGAAGTCGCCCTCTAGGGCCTTCTGCTTGGTGTTCAGGTCCAGGGCAACGCTCGGCTCCCAGGTCTGACGGAAGATCTGCGGGCTTTTCGGGGCCTCGAACGACAGGTCGCGTACGTAGATACGCTGCATGGAGAACTGAGGGCTGTTGTCTTCGGCTGCTGCGCCGTTGGTCTGTTGGTCAGTCATGGCAGATCCTTATCCTAATGTTTTTTAATGCAGTGCAAATCAGGCCTTGAGCAGCGCGTCGAGCTTCCCCGCGCGCTCCAGGGCGTAGAGGTCATCGCAGCCACCGACATGTTTACTGCCGATCCAGATCTGCGGCACCGAAGTCCGGCCGGCCTTCTGAGTCATCTCGGCGCGCACCTGCGGCTTGCCGTCGACCTTGATTTCCTCGAAGGCCACGCCCTTGCTCTGAAGCAGGTACTTGGCGCGCATGCAGTAGGGGCAGTAGTCGCTGGAGTAGACGATGACGTCGTTCATATCACTTCACCAGGGGCAGGTTATCGGCTTTCCAGCTGGAAACGCCACCACTCAGCTTGGCGGCGTTGTAACCAGCCTTGAGCAGTTCGCGGCAGATGGTGCCGGACTGCTGGCCCATTGCGTCGACGACGATCAGGGTCTTCTCTTTGTGCTTGTCCAGTTCGGTCATGCGGGTCGCGACCTTGTCCTGCGGGATGTTCACCGCACCGACGATGTGGCCGGCGGAGTATTCCTTGGCAGGGCGGATATCGATGACAAGGCCCTTCTCGGCATTGACCAGGGCGGTCAGTTGGCCATTGCTCAGGCTCTGTCCGCCACGGCGGATTTCATTGAGCAGCAGCAGGACCAGCAGAACAACGAAGATCGCAACCAGGATGTAGTGATCTGTCGCGAATTGAATCAGGTGAGCAACCATCAGCGGTGTTCCAGGCGATTGAAAATGCCGGCCAGTATACACAGCCCCCCAAGACCGCCAAAGCCCGACGGGCCGGCCGGGAAAGTACCTTCATGTTGCTGCGGGCGCCACGCTGGTCAGGGAACAGGACGAATATTCGCCGCAGGTGGCGCATTTGCCCTAAAATGCGTGTCTTTATCATCTTTGAACAACCGTGAGTTTGATTGATGACGAGTACGCCCAAACCCCTGGTCCTGATCATTCTGGATGGCTTCGGCCACAGTGAAAACCCCGAATACAACGCCATCTATGCCGCCAACACGCCGGTCTATGATCACCTGCGCGCCACCGCGCCGCATGGCCTGATTTCCGGTTCAGGGATGGATGTCGGCCTGCCGGACGGGCAGATGGGCAACTCCGAAGTCGGTCACATGAACCTCGGCGCCGGCCGTGTCGTCTACCAGGACTTCACCCGCGTCACCAAAGCCATCCGCGACGGCGATTTCTTCGAGAACCCGGTGCTGACTGGCGCGGTGGACCAGGCTGCAGGTGCCGGCAAGGCCGTGCATATCCTCGGCCTGCTCTCCGACGGCGGCGTCCACAGCCACCAGGATCACCTGATCGCCATGGCCGAACTGGCCGCGCAGCGTGGCGCCGAGAAGATCTACCTGCATGCGTTCCTTGACGGTCGTGACACCCCGCCGCGCAGCGCGCAATCGTCCATCGAGCTGCTCGATTCGACCTTTGCCAAGCTCGGCAAAGGCCGTATCGCCAGCCTGATCGGCCGTTACTACGCGATGGACCGCGACAACCGCTGGGACCGCGTCAGCGCCGCCTACAACCTGATCGTCGACAGCGTTGCCGAACACACGGCAGACAGCGCCATTGCTGGACTCGAAGCGGCCTATGCGCGCGATGAGAGCGACGAATTCGTCAAGGCCACACGCATTGGCGAAGCGGTAAAGGTCGAAGATGGCGATGCCGTGATCTTCATGAACTTCCGTGCCGACCGCGCACGTGAGCTGTCACGCGTGTTCGTCGAAGCCGATTTCAACGAGTTCCCACGGGCACGCCTGCCAAAACTGGCTGCCTACATCGGCCTGACCCAGTACTCGGCGAAAATCCCGGCCCCTGCGGCGTTTGCCCCGGCCAGTTTGAACAACGTGCTGGGTGAATACCTGGCAAAAAACGGCAAGACTCAGCTGCGCATCGCCGAAACCGAGAAATATGCACACGTCACCTTCTTCTTCTCCGGGGGGCGCGAAGAGCCGTTCGAAGGCGAAAAGCGCATTCTGATCCCGTCGCCGAAAGTCGCCACCTACGACATGCAGCCGGAAATGAGCGCCCCAGAGGTCACCGACCGTATCGTCGAGGCCATCGAGCAGCAGCGCTATGACGTGATCGTGGTCAATTACGCCAACGGTGACATGGTCGGCCATACCGGCGTGTTCGACGCCGCAGTCAAGGCCGTCGAAGCCCTGGACGGCTGTGTCGGTCGCATCGTCGGGGCCCTGGACAAGGTGGGCGGCGAAGCGCTGATCACTGCAGACCACGGCAACGTCGAGCAGATGGAGGACGAATGCACCGGCCAGGCGCACACCGCCCACACCACCGAGCCGGTGCCGTTCATCTATGTCGGCAAACGCCAGGTCAAAGTTCGCGAGGGCGGCGTGCTGGCCGACGTGGCGCCGACCATGCTCAAGCTGCTGGGGCTGGAAAAGCCTGCGGAGATGACCGGAACCTCGATCCTGGTCGACGATTAAACTGCAAGCCTCACGCTGCAAGCTGCAAGCGAAACCTGGCCCGGCGCCTGCTTTTTCTTGCCGCTTGTAGCTTGAAGCCTACCGCTGACGCCGTGAGGCGTTTTTTTTGCAGGCCCGGGCGGGCATACTAGGCCAGTCTCCATCCTTGGTACGCCCAACCTCATGCTTCGCGCCCTGATCCTCCTAGCCCTGTCTTGCCTGCTCAGCCCGGCCTTCGCCGACGAGCGCGCACAGACCCAGCAACAACTGGACGCCACCCGCCAGGACATCGCCGAGCTCAAGAAGACGCTGGGCAAGCTCCAGGAAGAAAAATCCGGCGTGCAGAAAGACCTAAAAGCCACCGAGACCGACATCGGCAACCTCGAAAAGCAGGTGGAGGCTCTGCAGCAAGAACTAAAAAAGACCGAGGGCGAGCTGGAGCGCCTTGATACCGAGAAAAAAAAACTCCAGAGCTCGCGCATTGAACAACAGCGACTGATCGCCATTCAGGCGCGGTCCGCCTACCAGAACAATGGCCGTGAGGAATACCTCAAGCTGCTGCTCAACCAGCAGAACCCAGAGAAGTTCGCCCGCACCCTCAGCTACTACGACTACCTGAGCAAGGCGCGCATGGAGCAACTGCGTGCCTTCAACGAGACCTTGCGCCAGCTGGCCAATGTCGAGCAGGACATTTCCCGCCAGCAAGAACAATTGCTGGCCCAGCGCGCCGACCTCGACAGCCGTCGCCAGGCTCTGGAAGCCGAGCGTGGAAAACGTCAGCAGGTGCTGGCCAAGCTCAACAGTGACATGAAAGACCGCGACAAGAAGCTGCAGGCCCGTGAACAAGACCAGGCGGACCTTGCCAAGGTGCTCAAGACCATCGAGGAAACCCTTGCCCGTCAGGCCCGTGAGGCCGAGGAAGCGCGCAAGAAGGCCCTGCTGGCCGAGCAGGAGGCCCAAAAGCGCCGACAGCAGCAAGCGCTGGCCGCACAGCAAGACAGCGAACCGCCAAAAAAGGCGCGCACCACCCTTGGCCCGTTGGTTTCCAGCGACAGCTCAACCTACGGCGGTGCTTTTTCTGCTGCACGGGGCAAACTTCCCTGGCCCGTCAATGGTCGATTGCTGGCACGTTTCGGTGAAGCCCGTGGCAGCGATGCCCGAGCCAAGTGGGACGGCGTGATGATCAGCGCCAACCCCGGCACCCAGGTGCGCGCCGTGCACGGCGGGCGCGTGGTATTCGCCGACTGGTTGCGCGGTGCTGGACTTCTGGTCATTCTCGACCATGGTAATGGTTACCTGAGCCTGTACGGCCACAACCAGAGCCTGCTCAAGAGCGCCGGGGACATCGTCAAGGCCGGCGAAGCCATTTCCACAGTTGGCGACAGCGGCGGCCAGGATGCCGCCGGCTTGTACTTCGCCATCCGCCAGCAGGGCCGGCCCACCGACCCTTCGCAGTGGTGCAGAGGTTAAGGTTCAAGCCTAGTCACTTTTTCACGGCCTGGCGCTCCACGCTGGGCCGATGCTCCCCAAGGAGCGCCTACAGGATCAGGAGTTCGTTCGACATGCTGCACTCGCCTCGTCTCACCCAGCTGGCCCTGACCATCGCCCTGGCGACTGGTATGCCTTTGGCCATCGCTGCCGAGCCGGCGCCCGCCGCGGTGCCTGCCACCGAGGTGACCGCCAAGGCCCCGCTGCCACTGGAAGAGCTGCGCACCTTCGCCGAGGTCATGGACCGCATCAAAGCGGCCTATGTCGAGCCGGTAGACGACAAGACGCTGCTGGAGAACGCCATCAAAGGCATGCTCAGCAACCTCGATCCACATTCGGCCTACCTTGGCCCCGAGGACTTCCAGGAGCTGCAGGAAAGCACCAGTGGCGAGTTCGGTGGCCTGGGTATCGAAGTCGGCCAGGAAGACGGCTTCGTCAAGGTAGTCTCGCCCATCGATGACACCCCCGCCTCGCGCGCCGGCGTGCAGGCTGGCGACCTCATCGTCAAGATCAACGGTGCGCCCACCCGTGGCCAGAGCATGACCGAAGCGGTCGACAAGATGCGCGGCAAAGTCGGCGAGAAGATCACCCTGACCCTGGTACGTGACGGCGGCACCCCGTTCGATGTGAACCTGGTCCGTGCGGTGATCCAGGTCAAGAGCGTTAAGAGCCAGTTGCTGGAAAACGACTACGGCTACATCCGCATCACCCAGTTCCAGGTCAAGACCGGCGACGAAGTCGGCAAGGCATTGGCCAAGATGCGCAAAGACAATGGCAAGAAACTGCGCGGCGTTGTTCTGGACCTGCGCAACAACCCCGGTGGCGTCCTCCAGTCGGCGGTGGAAGTGGCCGACCACTTCCTGACCAAGGGCCTGATCGTGTACACCAAGGGCCGTATCGCCAACTCCGAACTGCGCTTCTCCGCTGACCCGGCCGACGCCAGCGAGGCCGTACCATTGGTGGTACTGATCAACGGTGGCAGCGCCTCGGCATCGGAAATCGTCGCCGGTGCCCTGCAAGACCAGAAACGCGCCGTACTGATGGGCACTGACAGCTTCGGAAAAGGCTCGGTGCAGACCGTGCTGCCGCTGGCCAACGACCGTGCCCTGAAGCTCACCACCGCGCTGTACTTCACCCCCAATGGCCGCTCGATCCAGGCCCAGGGTATCGTGCCCGACATCGAGGTGCGCCCGGCCAAACTTACCGCAGAGGTCGATACCGAAAACTTCAAGGAAGCTGACCTGCAAGGCCACCTGGGCAATGGCAACGGTGGCGCTGACCGCCCGACCGGCAGCAGCAAGCGCAAGGAGCGCCCGCAGGACGATGACTTCCAGCTGAGCCAGGCCCTCAGCCTGCTCAAGGGGCTGAACATCACCTCCGGCAAATGATTCATCCGATGCGGTATCTGCTGCCCGTGCTGTTATGCCTGTCAGCCGCGTTCGCCCATGCAGCGCCGGCCAAGAAGGCCTACATGAGCATCATCATCGACGACCTGGGCCAGAGCACCGAGCGCGACAGCAGAACCCTTGCGCTGCCGGGCCCTGTGACGATGGCGATCATGCCGGATACACCCCACGCCAGCGAGTTCGCCCGCCAGGCGCACAAGGCAGGCAAGACGGTAATCCTGCATATGCCCATGGACCCCGCCACCGGGCCCTATGCCTGGCACCCGGACATCGCCTTGCCGGAGCTCGCCAGGCGACTGGACGCGGCCTTGGCCAAGGTGCCCTACGCCGCCGGCATCAACAACCACATGGGCAGCCGCATGACCGCACAGCGTGGCGCCATGACCTGGCTGATGGGTGAGCTCCAACGGCGGCATCTGTTTTTCGTAGACAGCCGTACCAGTGCTGCCACCGTCGCTGCCGCCGAGGCGCAGGCACAGGCCCTTGGGCATGTCTCGCGCGACGTGTTTCTGGACGACGTACGCACCACAGAGGCCATCACCACACAGCTGCAGCAAGGCGTGGCACTGGCACGCAGGCAAGGCTCGGCTGTGCTGATCGGGCATCCTTATCCGCAAACCCTGCAGGTGCTGGAACAGGAAATGCCCCGGCTGCGAAGCCAGGGCATTGAGTTGGTAACACTGACACAGATGATTGCCGAACGCGGTAATCAGGCCATGCCTGCCCATGGCAAGCACGGCCGCTACAGCAATCGCTGAGCCATTCATTCAAAGGGGATCAGCCCCTCCACCTGGTTCAGGCGTAAATCTCCCCGGTAAATAGCGACCAGGTCTTCGCCGCTGGTGGCAGCCCGCAGCTGCGCCAGGCGCCCCAGTTTGCGCTGTGCCCACAGTTTCAGGTGGCCTTTGCTGAACTGCCGCGCCGGAGTGCCGATGTCCGGGTAGTGAAAGTGTGCCTCCCACAGCCCATCGCCCTGACCCTGGCCGGCCCGCGGCAGGCGCCTGACCTCGTAGACATCCAGGTAATCACCTGCTGCCAATGCCTTGCGTGGCCCAGCGCGCTGGACAGTGACCTGGTTGTTGTCGAGCAGAAACTTGAGGCTCCGTGCGTCGGGGTGGTCGGTGGACAGATAGATGCCGGTCAACAGGTCTCGGCGGGTTGCCTGCAAACGCTCGATGGCCTCACCCAGATTCTCGAACAAGGCATCTTCGGGGCTCATCCTTGGCAACGTGCTCAGGGCATGACGCAGTTTTTCCAGGTGCCCGTCGACAACCGTGGCCAGACTATTGGGCTGCTCTGCCTGAAAGAAACTTCTGGCCAGCTTGTTGATCCGCTCGACCTCCGCAAGCAGGGCCTGTGCACGCTTTCGCGCCAGGCGGGGTTCCAGCGGGGAGAATGGCGGCTCTGACTCAGCGGGTTGCGGCACATCCTCGACCCACTCGCTGCCGCGCTGGTGGAAGGTCTTCAGTACATGCTGAGTACGCTCATCACGTTGCTGGACGATGGCGACACCATCTACCTCGACTTCCTGAGCGAGAACTTTGCGCCCGCGCTGAGTCCTGACCAGCTTGCGCCGCCCACCGCGTGGGGCATAGACCGTTGGACGCGGTGGGGCGGGCTCGCAGAGTTCCTGCTCTCGCACTGCCTGGGCGAGGTCACCTTGAGCAGCGCGCTGCAATCCGTGCAAGGTTTTCTTGTACAGTTGCAGCGCCTCCTGCCTGATAGCCGCGCCCCCCACACTGCCCAGATAGTCGGCCATTGCCGCAGCCTCCTCGTAGCCCTCCAGGATGCCGCTCAGTACCTCGATCCGTTCAGCCAGCGACAGCTCACTTCCTGCCAGGTCGCCATGCGCGTTGCCTGCACTTTTCAGGCTGTCACCGGCCAGGTAATCGAGGTATTGCGATAAAACCCGCTCCTCAACATCGGCCAGCCTTTCCAGGCTGGCTTCGGCCAGGTCTTGAAGCAGACGAAAATCGAGGTCGATGGCCGACAAGCGCCGCGCCTCGATGGTGCCCTTGAGCTCGTTATCTTTGTTGATGCGCTCCTGCGTGTCATCGTCCTTGAACACGAAAGTGTCGTCTTTGAGGGTCTCTTCGAGTAGCGCGTCAAGCAGCCGGGACATGTCAACCAGATCCACCTCCCATTGGATGACCTCCTCCAGTACAGAGCGAAAGTGTTTGTACTGGCTGATTTCCTCCTCGCTCTCAGGGTGGATGACAACCTGCTCGGCGAGGTTTGCCAGGTCCTCTGCATTGATGATCTTGGCCATCTCGTTGTAGAAGACTGAGATATTTTCGATCAAGCTCTGACGGATCAGGCTGCGCTGACCTGCGACGACAATGCTGTAGGCGGAATCTTCGTGGCGCATATTGAACAGGCTGTTGATCACCTGCTCATGCTTGAGTGAGCTCTCAGCCAGGCCTTTGACTTCGTAGATGATTTTCAAATGGATCTGCTTGCGCAGACGCCGGGTCAACTCAAGCTCGCGAGTCGTCAGCTCGTCCGGTTCAGTCACCGCTTCCAGCACTGCGATGCGCTTGTCCTTTTCATTGAGCAGGTCGCGATGCCTGTTCAGGGTTTCGGCCAGCGCATTATGCTGGTTGGCCAGTACCGATTCTTCGCTCTTGAGTTGCTCGACTTTCTTGCGGTTTTCCTCTTTCAGGGCTTCAAGGCGACTGCGTGGCATGCCGCCTCGCAAGCGCAAGCCACGATCGACACGCCATTGTCCATGCTCGAACGCCAACCAAGGCCCCATGACACCGTCGGCCCCGACCATACGCAAACCTTGTTCTTCAAAGGTGGCCCGATATACACCGTCGCCCAGCGTAAGGTAATAGTGCTCACCAACGCGGTACAACCCGCGTCCAGGCCCCGCTGCAAGCGGTTCCAGGCCTTCCAGCGATTGCTCGACGCGCATGCCGGACACCACCTTGCGCTGCTGGGGCGAGAGCACATTGAACCCCTGTGCGCCGCGCCAGGAAAAATCCAGCCGGGTCGAGCCATGTTGCGCCAGCCCTCCCGGAACACCGACCTTGCCTTGTACGGGAACCACCAGTGCTTCTGCGCCACCCCATGCGGGCATTGCGCCCCGACGGGGAATGTTCTGTACAGGCTCGCCTAGGGGTAACTGCGGTAGACGCAAATGCATCAAGGCCATGCAAGCGTTGAGCAATAAGTCGACCACAGCTGCGCTGCGCTCGAACGCGCTGCCATCTCGCAAGGCCGCAAGGTCGTTGTGCAACCCGGAAATGGCCTGTACCAGCCAGGCAACGCCGGCCACTGGCCCACGCAGCATCAACGTCACAACATCGAACAACAGCCAAGCCCCCCGAACGAGAATCGCCCAGCGACTCTCGGCGTTGGAAACCGATTCGCGGTCAGCCAGCTCCACCAGCAGGTTGCGATTGGCCATATAGAGTTTCACATCAACATCATTGCGCCAGAACTGCGCTGCAAAGGTTGGCGGGTGCCCTCGCTCAGGCAGTAGCTGGGTGTTCAGGATAGGCCCTGGCCAATGCGGCTCGTAAAAGCCGCCATACGCGTAGACGGCTCGCGAGGCAGGCGACATCCACTCAAGGACGCTGTCCTGCAACGGCCCGGGCCTGCGGATTGCAGCCATCATCAGGTCCAGGCTGGCAAACTCGAGCAGAGGCGTTTCGTTGTACAGAGGCCGATACAGCAAAACCCTTGCAGGCTCCGTAGCGAACAGAACATACATGCCACTGACCTCATCCTGTTCGATCTCGCCCGCTTCACGCCTGAAGGCCAGAGGCATCAGCATCAGCGCTGGCAATTGCGGATCAAGGTAGCCGTGGCAGAAGTCTGTAACACATTGCAAGCCTGCGTCGCTCAGCTCGCCCTGCAAGCGGGCATAGAGCGCGCTGAACAGTAGTGAACACCGCCATTCACGGCCAAAGCGTTTGATCCGCTCGGCTTGGGTAGCGGGGTCGTCCAGCTTCCGCGCGACGTAGGTGGGGTAGTGCTTGCCGATGTCGACCCGCTGCACCAGCGACTTGACGTAGTCGGCATTCATCCAGTCCATGATCAACTGGTTTTCACGGTGCGTTACGGCGGTAAGCTGTGCGTTTTGAAGCGACCAGAGATTACCGATGGCGAACTCGGTCAAGGTCATGCTGCGGTGTTCAACCGTCGAATCACCCGGCCCAACGCCTGCACCACCGGGCCAGCCAGCATTGATGGTCAACTGCAGGTCCAGGTCATCCGAGAAGTAATTGGCTTCGACCGGAAAATCGGCAAGCATCTGCGCCCGCAGCACCTGCCGGGTATAACTGCGCAGATCGAGCACATCCTCGAGCGCCCCGCTCCCTTCGGACTGAGCCTGAGCCAACGCCAGTTCGAACACCCCCCGCTGATAGGCAAAGCCATTCGCAGCACTGCTATGGCGCAGGCCAGGCGGCAACGCAATCTGTGCCCCGCTGGCCTGGCCGTAACCTTCAATGAACCAGCGCGCGGGGTCACTCAGTGCAGCAAAGTCCCTCTCAAGCAGCGAACAGTTTGGCAACTGCGCATAACGCAAACGCTCAATGTCATCGAGCATGATCTCCAGCAGCAGGCTGCTTTGCTGGGCAAACACGTCGCCTTCGAGCTCATAGCGGTGCCATGCCATGGATTCGAAGCGCTGGCGCTCGGCAAGTTCGTCCCGCAGCGCTTTAGCGAAGAGATCCAGCGATGAAAATGCCCTCACCAGGCTGGACGGGGCGCACCACAGAAACACCTCGCGTTCGTCCCACTCGCCCCTGACCAGCAGGTTGGGCAGCCACTGAACATCCTTATCGAGTTGCACCTGGACCAGAAAAACCGAAGGAGTGGAGCCGTGATTCTTAAGCAAGCTGAGCAAACACTGACGTTGTTGTTCATCCAGCCCCTGCAGTGGCAAATTATGCAACAACACCCTTTTGAGCAGGTGCTGCAGCCACAGGTCCCGGCTAACGCCCTGACTGCCTGGCGCCTTCCAGAAATCGACCTGGGCTTGGCAGAAGCTGTCCGCAAGCAAAAGCAGGAGGTCATCCAGCTCAGCCAGTTGGGCCCCGATTGAAATCGCCCCGGACGGCAACGGGTTACCCGCCTGGTCGCGCAGGAACCAAGGTTCCCGGACCGCCAGCAGGAAATCCCCACCGTCAGCCCCTAGCGACGCCAGGGGCTGACGGGCGTGCAATGCTTCAAGCATGACCTCCAACAATGGCCGAGGTGTCCAGGCATCGTAGGTCTGTGGGCCGGACGCAATGTGGGCAGGGATGTTGAGTATGAGCGATTCGGCATCGGGCAGCCCGGCACCAGCCAGAGTGGCATGGCAGGGGACCAGCAATTCGAGAACCTGCTGGCTCAGAACACTACGCAGGGTTGGGCGACTGAGAAACTCGGTAGCGACTGCCCGACGAAAGTCAGGAACAGGACTTGGCTGGATGGGCATGGGCGGCTTCCTCGCGGCAAATGGAGCGCAAGGATGTGCCAAGGGGCAGAGTTCACTGCGTTACATAAAGCTGTAGCCCCTGCGCGGCCAGGTATCCGGCCGCGCAGGGGCTGACCGGATCAGCTGTAGACGCGACCCAGCAACTGGCGATGGCTCTCGAACTGGTCGAGAACATCACGCACGATCTGCTCAGGCGCGAAGCCCATCAGGTCGTACTCCTGGCTGCCATCGTGCAGGTACACTTCGGCGCGATAGAAGCGCTGGCGCACCTCTGGCTCGCCCTCGACCGGCGCATCGCTCGGTGCGGCCATGTAACCGTCCAGGCTCACTTCGTAAACGAAAGGGTTGCCCTCTTCCATCATCACCCGCAGGCCCATCATGTTGCGCGACTGGCCAACACGGCTCTCGACATCAAAGCCCAGGGTGCGCAGCTGCTCGGCAGCCTCTTTAAGGGCCGGACTGACCTGCCTGTCCATGAAGCGCTGCACCACTGCCTGGGTCGGCTGCAGCTCCAACTGGCTCAGACGCTCACTGAAACCGCGGCGACCACGGGCAGCCAGCTCGGCACGCTCCTGCTCCACGGCAACGTCCTGCTTCATGGCCTTGTACAGGCCGAACATGAACAGTACCAGCACCACCGAGAACGGCAGGCCCGCCAGCACCACCATGGTCTGCATGGCTTCGAAGTTACCGGCGAACAGCAGGCCAATGGTGACCAGGGTGATGATCACCGACCAGAACACCACCATCCAGTGCGGAGCATCTTCGTCGACCTTGCCACCTTTGCACGACAGGTTGGCCATCATCACCGCGCCGGAGTCGGCCGGAGTGAGGAACAGCACGAAGCCCACGAACACCGCCACACCGATCACGATCTTGGCGGCTGGGAAATACTCCAGCAGCTGGTAGATCGACATCGACGGCTGCTCCAGCGCGGTCTTGCCCAGCTCGACGGCGCCCTGGTTGATCACCAGGTCAAGTGCGGTGTTACCGAAGATCGACAACCAGGCCAGGGTGAAGCCCAGCGGGATCAGCAGTACGCCGCAGACCAGTTGGCGCACGGTACGGCCCTTGGAGATACGGGCAATGAACATGCCGACGAACGGACCCCAGGAGATCCACCACGCCCAGTAGAACACGGTCCACAGGCCTAACCAGCGCTCAGAGTTGCCGGCCTCGCCTTCGTAGACATAAAGGTCGAAAGTCTTCAGTACGATGCCGTTGAGGTAGTCGCCGACGTTCTGCACCAGGCCGTTGAGCAGGTGCAGGGTCTCACCGCCCAGCAGCACGAAGATCAGCAAACCACTGAACAGCATAATGTTCAGGTTGGACAGGCGGCGAATACCGTTTTCCACACCTGATACCGCAGCCACCGTAGCCACGCCGGCCATGACCAGAATCACCACCAGCAGGCTGGTCTGGCTGTGGTCCATGCCGAACAGGTATTCAAGGCCCGAGGACACCTGCATCGCGCCGATCCCCAGGTTGGTCACCAGACCCAGCAGGGTGACGAACATGCCAAAGATATCCACGGCGTTGCCAGCAGCACCCTTGACCCAACGCTCACCGACCAGCGGATACAGTGCCGAGCGCAGCGCCAGCGGCTGATTGTGGCGGTAGGCGAAGTAGCCTACGGCCAGACCGACCAGGGCGTAGATCGCCCAGCCATGCAGCCCCCAGTGCAGGAAGGTCAGTTGCAGGCCCTGGCGCGCGGCCTCGAGGCTGGCAGGGGTGCCCTGGGGCGGATTGAAGTAGTGGTCCAGCGGCTCAGAGGCGCCGAAGTACAGCAACGAGATACCGATACCGGAGGAGAACAGCATGCCGGCCCAGGCGCCGTAGCTGAAGTCGGGCTGGTCATCCTTGCCGCCGAGCTTGAGCTTGCCGTAGTCGGAGAACGCCAGGTAAACGACAAACAGCAGGTAACCGCAGATCACCAGCATGTAGTACCAGCCGAAGGTGCGTGTCAGCCACTTCTGGGCCACGCCCAGTACCTGACCGGCAGTTTCGGGAACAGCGATAAGCAAGGCAGTCAAAACGAGGATCATCAGCGCGGAGGTGAAAAACACTACGCGATTGACCCGTACCCTCTCGGCGGGGGGTTTGGTAAGGGAGGCAGAACTCATTGCACGAATGCTCCGGGCAGTGCGGCTGTGGAGGCTAATCAGTCTTTTCCCGAGCAATTGGTGGAATACCCCCACTGCGTCAGGTGTTATAAAAGCAACTTGGAAACCGTGATCCCGAATAAAAACGTTGCAAAACCAGACAGGTGGTCTGCGCAAATGCCTCGCCAAATCAGCTTGGTGCGCGCATTCGTCACAGAGCACCCCGCCCGCTCCAAGGGCCTGCCGCAGGCGCATGGCCGTTGAGCAAATTCTGCATTTCGCATCGCTAATACCCGTCAACACCTTGTATTACGGGGGTTACGCGATTTCCTGGGGTGTCAATTCGTGCCACTGAAACAGCCTTAGAAACTGTCAATGGCACAAATTGTCGCAGAGCTTATTCTTTATTGATTGAACGTTCAATCAAAACAAAATAGACTGGTCCTCGCCGAGTCAGCCGCACTTCGTCTGCTCGCCAGGCCTGAGGAGATAGCAAGATGCCCAAGGTCGGTATGCAACCCATCCGCCGCCAGCAATTGATCGAAGCTACGCTGCAAGCAGTCGATCAGGTCGGCCTGGGAGATGCCAGCATTGCGCTGATTGCCCGTTTGGCCGGTGTGTCGAACGGCATCATCAGTCACTACTTTCAGGACAAGAACGGCCTGATAGCGGCGACGATGCGCTACATCATGAACATGCTCAACGAGGGCGTGATCGCTCGTCGCCAGGCACTGACCGACGACAGTCCGCGAGCCCACCTGAGGGTGATCATCGAAGGCAACTTCGATGCCAGCCAGGTGAATGGCCCGGCAATGAAAACCTGGTTGGCCTTCTGGGCCTCCAGCATGCACCAGCCGTCCTTGCACAGGTTGCAGCGGATCAACGATCACCGCCTGTATTCCAACCTGTGCTGCCAGTTCCGCCGCGCCATGCCGCTCGATGAAGCGCGCACCGCCGCCCGCGGCCTGGCTGCCTTGATCGACGGGCTGTGGCTGCGCGGAGCGCTGTCGGGCGACGCCTTCGACACCGACCAGGCGATACAGATCGCTTACGAATACCTGGAACTACAACTGGCTAAACAGCAGCGCCCGGACACGCAACCACCGGCCTCTGAAAAAATGCGCACAGCCCTTGCCCAGCCGGCCGGAGCGTGACGCGAAAGCCACTCACACACTGCACTTGCGAGGACACTATGGCCCGTTTCGGAACGCAAAAACTCTACATTGACGGCGGTTATGTCGACGCTGGCAGCGATGCCACCTTCGAAGCCATCAACCCGGCGACCGGCGAAGTCCTCGCCCACGTGCAGCGCGCCACTCAGGCCGACGTCGAGAAAGCCGTCGAAAGCGCCGAGCGCGGTCAGAAAATTTGGGCCGCAATGACTGCCATGCAGCGTTCGCGCATCCTGCGCCGTGCCGTCGACATTCTGCGCGAGCGCAACGACGAGCTGGCCATGCTGGAAACGCTGGACACCGGCAAGTCGTACTCCGAAACCCGCTACGTCGACATCGTCACTGGCGCCGACGTGCTGGAATACTACGCAGGCCTGGTACCGGCCATCGAAGGCGAGCAGATTCCGCTGCGTGAAAGCTCGTTCGTCTACACCCGCCGCGAGCCGCTGGGCGTGACCGTCGGTATCGGTGCCTGGAACTACCCGATCCAGATCGCCCTGTGGAAGTCCGCCCCGGCCCTGGCCGCCGGCAACGCGATGATCTTCAAGCCTTCGGAAGTCACCTCGCTGACCACCCTGAAACTGGCGGAGATCTACACCGAAGCCGGCCTGCCGGACGGCGTATTCAACGTGCTGACCGGCAGCGGCCGCGAAGTCGGCACCTGGCTGACCGAACACCCACGCATCGAGAAAGTTTCCTTCACCGGCGGCACCACCACCGGCAAGAAAGTCATGGCCAGCGCTTCGAGCTCCTCGCTCAAGGAAGTCACCATGGAGCTGGGTGGCAAGTCGCCGCTGATCATCTGCGCCGACGCCGACCTGGACAAGGCCGCCGACATCGCCATGATGGCCAACTTCTACAGCTCCGGTCAGGTCTGCACCAACGGTACCCGCGTGTTCATCCCTGCCCAGATGAAAGCGGCCTTCGAAGCCAAGATCGCCGAGCGCGTTGCCCGTATCCGCGCCGGCAACCCGGAAGACGAAAACACCAATTTCGGCCCGCTGGTCAGCTTCCAGCACATGGAAAGCGTTCTGGGCTACATCGCCAAGGGCAAGCAAGAGGGTGCCCGCGTACTGTGCGGCGGCGAGCGTCTGACCGAAGGTGATTTCGCCAAGGGTGCCTTCGTGGCCCCGACCGTGTTCACCGATTGCACCGACGACATGACCATCGTCAAGGAAGAGATCTTCGGCCCGGTGATGAGCATCCTCACCTACGAAACCGAAGAAGAAGTCATCCGTCGCGCCAATGACACCGAATACGGCCTGGCCGCAGGCGTGTGCACCAACGACATCACCCGCGCCCACCGCATCATCCACAAGCTCGAAGCCGGCATCTGCTGGATCAACGCCTGGGGTGAATCGCCGGCCGAAATGCCGGTCGGTGGCTACAAGCAGTCGGGCGTCGGCCGTGAAAACGGCATCAGCTCGCTGGCGCAATACACTCGCATCAAGTCGGTCCAGGTCGAACTGGGCGGCTACTCGTCGGTCTTCTAAGAAACTCAGCTCCAGGCCGCGAGCTACTAGCTGCAAGCAAGAGCCGGTTGCATCCACGCCACCGGCCCTTGCAGCCCTAATCCATTCGCGAGCTTCGCACGGCTGTGTTTTCTTGCAGCTTGTAGCTTGAAGCTTGCCGCTGCTTTCGAGGAGAAAGCCCATGGAATACGATTACATCATCGTTGGTGCCGGCTCGGCCGGTAACACCCTGGCCACTCGCCTGACTGAAGACGCCAGCGTCACCGTCCTGCTGCTCGAAGCCGGTGGCCCCGACTACCGCTTCGACTTCCGCACCCAGATGCCGGCCGCCCTGGCATTCCCGCTCCAAGGCCGTCGCTACAACTGGGCCTACGAGACCGACCCGGAGCCGCATATGGACGGCCGCCGCATGGAATGTGGCCGCGGCAAGGGCCTGGGTGGTTCCTCGCTGATCAACGGCATGTGCTACATCCGCGGTAACGCCCTGGACTTCGACGGCTGGGCTAAGTTGCCGGGCCTGGAAGACTGGGCTTACCTGGACTGCCTGCCGTACTTCCGCAAGGCGGAAACCCGTGACATCGGCCCCAACGATTACCACGGTGGCGAAGGCCCGCTCAGCGTTGCCACGCCCAAAGCTGGCAACAACCCGCTGTTCAACGCCATGGTCGAGGCCGGCGTCCAGGCCGGTTACCCGCGCACTGAAGACCTGAACGGCTACCAGCAGGAAGGCTTCGGTCCGATGGACCGTTCGGTGACCAAGAACGGCCGCCGCTCCAGCACCGCCCGCGGTTACCTGGACCAGGCCAAGAAGCGCCCGAACCTGACCATCGTCACCCATGCCCTGAGCGACCGCGTGCTGTTCGAAGGCAAGCGCGCCGTTGGCGTGACCTACCTGGTCGGCGACAGTGAAGAGCGCGTCGAAGCCCGCGCCCGCAAGGAAGTCATCGTAAGCTCTGGCGCCATCGCCTCGCCGCAACTGCTGCAGCGCTCCGGCGTGGGCCCGCGCGCCCTACTGGAGAGCCTCGACATCCCGGTCGTGCACGACCTGCCGGGCGTCGGCGAGAACCTGCAGGATCACCTCGAGCTTTACCTGCAATACGCCTGCACCCAGCCGGTGTCGCTGTACCCGTCGCTGCTGTGGTGGAACCAGCCGGCCATCGGTGCCGAGTGGCTTTTCAACGGCACCGGTATCGGCGCCAGCAACCAGTTCGAGGCAGGCGGTTTCATCCGTACCCGCCCTGAGTTCGAATGGCCGAACATTCAGTACCACTTCCTGCCTGTCGCGATTAACTACAACGGTTCCAACGGCGTGAAGGAACACGGTTTCCAGGCACATATGGGCTCGATGCGTTCGCCTAGCCGTGGCCGCATCCAGGTCAAGTCCAAGGACCCTCGCCAGCACCCGAGCATCCTGTTCAACTACATGGCCACCGAGCAGGACTGGCAGGAGTTCCGTGACGGTATCCGCCTGACTCGCGAGATCATGGCCCAGCCAGCGCTGGACCCGTACCGTGGCCGCGAAATCAGCCCGGGCGCGCACGTCCAGACGGACGAAGAGCTGGACAAGTTCATCCGCGAGCACGCCGAAACCGCCTTCCACCCGTCCTGCTCGTGCAAGATGGGTACCGACGACATGGCGGTGGTCGATGGCGAAGGCCGCGTGCACGGCATGCAGGGCCTGCGTGTAGTGGATGCGTCGATCATGCCGATCATCATCACCGGCAACCTCAACGCCACCACGATCATGATCGCCGAGAAAATTTCGGACAAGATCCGCAACCGCAAGCCGCTGCCTCGCAGCACTGCCAAGTACTACGTGGCCAACGGCGCCCCGGTAAAAGGCAAGCCAATGCGTGAAGTGAAGCAGGCCTGACCTGCAACAGCCTCATCGCCGGCATAGGCAACACAAGGAAAGGCACCCACCGCGGTGCCTTTTCTACATCTGCAGAAACGCTTTACATGCTGCCAATTCATCAGGTTAGAATCGATTGGCACGCGACCTGCTAGTTCTTCAAAGCTATCGAGTCCTCTTCCCCGCGTTATCCCGGAGTACCTGCCTTTGGATGCAAGCACCATCAACAGCCTGTTCCTGATCGGCGCATTGCTGGTGGGCGCAAGTATCCTGGTCAGTTCGCTGTCGTCGCGCCTTGGCATTCCAATCCTGGTCATCATCCTCGCGGTCGGCATGCTCGCAGGCGTGGATGGTGGCGGCATCATCTTCAACAACTACCCGACCGCCTACCTGGTGGGCAACCTGGCACTGGCGGTGATCCTGCTCGACGGCGGCCTGCGCACGCGGGTAGCGAGCTTCCGCGTGGCTTTGTGGCCGGCGTTGTCGCTTGCCACCGTCGGCGTGATGATCACCACTGCCCTCACCGGACTGGTCGCGGCCTGGCTGTTTGACCTCAGCCTCATCCAGGGCCTGCTGATCGGCGCCATCGTCGGCTCCACAGACGCCGCAGCGGTGTTCTCGCTGCTCGGGGGCAAAGGCCTGAACGAACGGGTCACGGCCACGCTGGAGATCGAATCGGGCAGCAACGACCCCATGGCCGTATTCCTCACCGTCACCCTGATCGACATGATCGCCAGCGGTCAGACAGGGCTGCACTGGAGCCTGCTGGGGCACCTGCTGCGCGAGTTCGGCATCGGTGGCCTGCTGGGCCTGGGCGGTGGCTGGCTGATGCTGCAACTGGTCAACCGGATCAACCTGGCCGGTGGCCTGTACCCTATTCTGGTCATCGCTGGCGGGCTGGCGGTGTTCTCACTGACCAACGCCCTGCACGGCAGCGGCTTCCTAGCCGTTTACCTGTGCGGCCTGGTGCTGGGCAACAAACCGATCCGCAGCCGTCACGGCATCCTGCACATGCTCGACGGCATGGCCTGGCTCGCCCAGATCGGCATGTTCCTGGTGTTGGGGCTGCTGGTCACCCCGCATGACCTGCTGCCGATCGCCCTGCCGGCGCTGGGCCTGGCGCTGTGGATGATCCTGATCGCGCGGCCGCTGTCGGTGGTTGCCGCCCTGCTGCCGTTCAAGGCCTTCCACGGCCGCGAGAAAGCCTTCATTTCCTGGGTCGGCCTGCGCGGCGCGGTACCCATCATCCTCGCGGTGTTTCCGCTGATGGCCGGGCTGCCTGACGCGCAGCTGTTCTTCAACCTGGCGTTCTTCATCGTGCTGGTATCGCTGCTGGTACAGGGCACCAGCCTGCCGTGGATGGCCAAGCTGTTGAAAGTCACGGTACCACCGGACCCGGCGCCGATCTCGCGCTCTGCGCTCGAGGTGCACATCACCAGCGAGTGGGAGTTGTTCGTCTATCGCCTGGGTGCGGAGAAGTGGTGCATCGGTGCCGCCCTGCGCGAACTGAAGATGCCCGAGGGCACGCGTATTGCCGCACTGTTCCGTGGCGAACAGTTATTGCATCCCTCCGGCAGCACCGTACTCGAAGTCGGCGACATGCTCTGCGTGATCGGCCACGAACATAACCTGCCAGCGCTGGGCAAGCTGTTCAGCCAAGCCCCGCAACGCGGCCTGGACCTGCGTTTCTTCGGCGACTTCGTGCTCGAGGGCGATGCCGAACTGGGCGCGGTGGCAGCTCTTTACGGCCTGAAACTCGACGGCCTGGACGCAAAAATGCCGCTGGCGCAGTTCATCCGACAGAAGGTCGGGGGCGCTCCAGTAGTGGGCGATCAGGTGGAATGGCACGGCACGATCTGGACCGTGGCGACCATGGACGGGAACAAGATCCAGAAAGTGGGCGTCAGATTCCCCGAAGGAACGCGACCCGGACCAGGATTGTTCCTCTAAACTCCGAATCTGCATGATCCACAAGTAGTCTGCCTATGTCCCTGCGCGTGTACCTTCGCACAGCCCTGCTCGGGCTGTGCCTGTCCCTGTCGTTCGCCGCTGCTGCGGCCGAAGCGCCGAGCGCTGCCAGTATCCAGAACAGCCTCGACAAGATCGCCGAACGCAAGCTGCCCGAGGCCGATCAGAAGGCCTTGCAGCAGGTGCTCGAACAAACCCTGAGCCTGCTTGCCAACAAGGAAGACAGCGAGAAGAAGCTTGCCGCGCTCAAGCAGCAGCTGGCTGACGCCCCCAAAGAGACCAGCGACAGCCAGAAAGAACTGGCCAAGCTCAAGGCCAGCAAGCCACAACCGGTCGCCCAGCGCTACGCCAGCCTTAGCGTGCCGCAACTGGAGCAGATGCTCAGCGAACGCAACACCCTGCAGGGCGAGCTGCAAAAAGCGCTGTCCGACGCCAACAGCCTGATCATCAATTCGCAGACCCGCCCCGAGCGCGCTCAGGCTGAGATCAGCAACAACCAGACCCGCAGCCAGCAGATCAACACTATCCTCAAGAGCGGCAAGGATGGCGGCAAATCAATCAATGCCGACCAGCGTAACCAGCTCAATGCGGAACTGGCTTCGCTCAACGCCGTGACCCTGCTGCGCCGCCAGGAGCTGGCCGGCAACGGCCTGCTGCAAGACCTGGGCAACGCCCGCCACGACCTGCTGATTGAACGCACCGCTCGCCTGGAGCAGGAAATCCAGGACCTGCAGACGCTGATCAATGAGAAGCGTCTGGCCCAATCCCAGCAAACCGTCACCCAGCAGTCGATCGAAGCGCAGAAGGCTGGTGGCAGCAGCCTGCTGGCCAGCGAAAGCGCAGCCAACCTCAAGCTCTCTGACTACCTGCTCAAGAGCACCGACCGCCTTAACGAGCTGACCCAGCAGAACCTGCGCACCAAGCAGCAGCTCGACAGCCTGACCCAGGCCGACCAGGCCCTGGACGAGCAGATCAGCGTACTCAAAGGCAGCCTGCTGCTGTCGAAGATCCTCTACAAGCAGAAACAAGCCCTGCCGCATCTGAAGCTTGACCGCGACCTGGCAGACCAGATCGCCGACATCCGCCTGTACCAGTTCGAGATCAACCAGCAACGCGAGCAGATGAGCAGCCCGGTGACCTACGTCGACAAACTGCTGGCCAAC
This sequence comes from Pseudomonas putida, assembly GCF_016406145.1. NCBI lineage: Bacteria > Pseudomonadati > Pseudomonadota > Gammaproteobacteria > Pseudomonadales > Pseudomonadaceae > Pseudomonas > Pseudomonas putida. The sequence continues at coordinate 426,271 of NZ_CP066306.1, read as the reverse complement.
CAGCCGCAGCAAGACGTCACCCCGGCCTTGCGCAAGGCTCTGCTGGAAGTGGCGATCACCCGCAGCGACCTGCTCGAGCGCCTTAACCGCGAGCTGTCGGCCCTGCTCAACGAATCGATCACCCTGCAGCTCAACCAGAAGCAGCTGCTCAGCACTGCGCAAGGCCTGCGCACCACGCTCGACGAGCAGATGTTCTGGATCCCGAGCAACAAGCCGCTGGACTGGGACTGGTTGAAGACTGTTCCGGAACGCTTTGCCAAGCAGGTCGCCGACCTGCCCTGGGGCTCTGGCCTGAAGGAGCTGGGCGACGGGCTGAGCCAGCGCCCATTGCTGTTCCTGCCGTTGCTGCTGGTGATCGGCGCCCTGCTGTGGCGCCGCAAGTACCTCTACCAACGGCTGAACAAGGTGCACCAGGATATCGGCCATTTCCGCCGTGACAGCCAGTGGCATACGCCCCAGGCGATCCTGATCAACATCCTCCTGGCTATGCCAGTGAGCCTGGGCCTTGCCCTGTGCAGCTATGCCTTGCAGATCGACGCCCGAGGGCAGAATGCCAACCTTGGCTCCGCGCTCTGGCAACTGGCCCAGGCCTGGCTGGTGTTCTACACCGCCTACCGCATCCTCGCTCCCGGCGGAGTGGCAGAAATTCACTTCCGCTGGCACAAGCCTCAGGTCGAGTTCCTGCGCGGCTGGGTGCGCAGGCTCGGCACCGTGGTGCTGGCGCTGGTCGGCGTCGTGGCGGTGGCCGAGCACCAGCCGTCGGCACTGGCCGACGACGTGCTGGGCATCGGGGTAGTGCTGACCTGTTATGCACTGATGGCCTGGCTACTCAGCCGCCTGTTGCTGAGCAGCCCCGCGCACCGCGACGCCTCGCTGTTCCGCAGGGCCGTCGGGCTGGCCTTCACAGCCTTGCCGATCGCCCTGTTCGTGGCGGTCTGCTTTGGCTATTACTACACCGCACTCAAACTCACCGACCGGCTGATCTACACCCTTTACCTGCTGATGTTCTGGCTGGTGATCGAGGCCGCCTTCGTACGCGGCCTGTCGGTTGCCGCGAGGCGCCTGGCCTACCAGCGTGCCCTGAGCAAGCGTGCGGCAGCCAAGGAAGGCCTGGATGGCGAAGTCATTACCGAGGAGCCGACGCTGGACATCGAGCAGGTCAACCAGCAGTCGTTGCGCCTGATCCGCCTGGCCTTGCTCGGTGGCTTCATTGCCGGCCTGTACTGGGTGTGGGCCGACTTGATCACGGTGTTCGCCTACCTCAACAACTTCACCCTGTACGAATACACCAGCGGTACCGGCACGGCCGCCAGCATGGTGCCGATCAGCCTCGGCGACCTGCTTGGTGCACTGGTGATCGTCGGCATTACCTTCGCCCTGGCCGGCAACTTGCCGGGCCTGCTGGAGGTGCTGGTGCTGTCGCGGCTGAACCTGGCCCAGGGCAGCGCCTATGCCACCACCACCCTGCTGTCGTACACCATCGTCGGGATCGGCATCGTCAGTACCCTGTCGACCCTCGGCGTAAGCTGGGACAAGTTGCAGTGGCTGGTGGCAGCCCTTTCGGTCGGCTTGGGCTTCGGCATGCAGGAGATCTTCGCCAACTTCATCTCCGGCATCATGATCCTGTTCGAGCGCCCGGTGCGCATCGGCGACACCATCACCATCGGCAACCTGTCCGGCACCGTGAGCAAGATCCGTATCCGCGCCACCACCATCACCGACTTCGACCGCAAGGACATCATCGTCCCCAACAAGACCTTCATCACCGGCCAGCTGATCAACTGGTCGCTGACCGATACGGTCACCCGCGTCACACTGAAACTGGGCATCGACTACGGCTCCGACCTGGACCTAGTGCGCGAGCTGCTGCTCAAGGGCGCCCACGAGAACCCACGGGTGCTCAAGGACCCGGAGCCGCTCGTGTACTTCCTCAATTTCGGCGAAAGCTCGCTGGACCACGAACTGCGCATGCATGTACGGGACCTGGGCGACCGCAACCCGACGCTGGACGAGATCAACCGCTTTATCAATCGCGAGTTCAAAGCGCACAACATCAAGATCTCTGTTCGCCAGGTCGAGGTGTACCTGATGGACATGCAGGGCGGCAAGCAGCAGCTGATACCGGTGGAGCAGCCAAAACCGGATGGTACTCAACCAGTGTGAGTAGACGCCGTAGCGCTTGAACACCCAAAATACATACGAGGGCTGCGCCCTCGATCGCCGGCAAGCCGGCTCCCACAGGGTCCGCGCCGCTGCGATAGTCATGTGGGAGCCGGCTTGCCGGCGATTGGGCCGCAAAGCGGCCCCTTGGCACCGATCCCCAGGAGCAGCCCGTGAAAGCCCTCGACCAACTCACATTCGACAACCGCTTCGCCCGCCTGGGCGATGCGTTCTCCACTCAGGTCCTGCCAGAACCCATCGCAGATCCGCGCCTTGTCATAGCAAGCAAGTCGGCCATGGCCTTGCTCGACCTGGACCCTGCTCAGGCCGATACGCCCGTGTTCGCCGAATTGTTCAGCGGGCACAAGCTCTGGGAAGGGGCCGATCCGCGCGCGATGGTCTATTCCGGCCACCAGTTCGGCTCGTACAACCCGCGCCTGGGCGATGGCCGCGGCCTGCTGCTGGCCGAGGTAGTCAACGACGCGGGCGAGCACTGGGACCTGCACCTCAAGGGTGCTGGCCAGACGCCCTACTCGCGCATGGGCGACGGCCGCGCAGTGCTGCGTTCTTCCATTCGCGAGTTTCTCGCATCCGAGGCCCTGCACGCCTTGGGTATCGCCACCAGCCGGGCACTGTGCGTGATCGGCTCCAGCACCCCGGTATGGCGCGAAACCCGCGAGAGCGCCGCCATGCTCACCCGCCTGGCGCAGAGCCACGTGCGCTTCGGCCACTTCGAATATTTCTACTACACCAAGCAACCGGAACAGCAGCGGGTACTGATCGACCATGTGCTGGAACAACACTACCCCGAATGCCGTGAGGCCGAACAACCATACCTGGCCATGTTCCGCACCATCGTCGAGCGTAACGCCGAACTGATTGCTCACTGGCAGGCGTACGGCTTCTGCCATGGGGTGATGAACACCGACAACATGTCGATCCTGGGCATCACCTTCGATTTTGGCCCTTATGCCTTCCTCGACGACTTCGACGCCAACTTCATCTGCAACCATTCCGATGATCGTGGCCGCTACAGCTATGCCAACCAGGTGCCGATAGCCCACTGGAACCTCAGCGCGCTGGCCCAGGCCCTGACCACCGTGATCGAGGTCGAGCCTCTGAAGGAGGCGCTGGGGCTGTTCCTGCCACTGTACCAGGCGCATTACCTGGACCTGATGCGCCGGCGCCTGGGCCTGACCACGGCCGAGGACGATGACATGGCGCTGGTCGAGCGCCTGCTGCAGCGCATGCAGAGCGGTGGGGTGGACTACAACCTGTTCTTCCGCAGGCTGGGCGATCAACCGGTGGCCGAGGCACTCAAGGGCGTACGCGACGATTTCATCGATCTGGCAGGTTTCGATGCCTGGGGCGCGGACTATCTGGCCCGCTGTGAGCGTGAAGCCGGTAATGGCGATGGGCGCCGCGAGCGTATGCATGCGGTGAACCCGCTGTACGTGCTGCGCAATTACCTGGCGCAAAAAGCCATCGAAGCCGCCGAGGCCGGTGACTACAGTGAAGTGCGGCGGCTGCATCAGGTGCTGAGCACGCCATTCGAGGAACAAGCAGGAATGCAGGCCTACGCCGAGCGACCGCCAGCATGGGGCAAACACTTGGAAATCAGCTGCTCCTCATGATGGCTGACCGCAGTACCGGCCTCATCGCCGGCAAGCCGGCTCCCACAGGGACCCCACTGGACCTGGGTCTTGTGCGAAACCTGTGGGCACCGGCCGGCCGGCGGTAGGGTCCAAACAAACACTACAAGGAAACGACATGTCCGACCCACTGCTGATCCCTTGCCCCCACTGCGACGGCCTCAACCGCCTGCCTGCCACCCGCCTGGGCGATGCGCCGAAATGCGGCCGCTGCAAACAGGATGTGCTGTTGGGCCGGTCGTTCGAGCTCAGCGAACGCAACTACGCCAGCCAGATCAAAGGCGACCTGCCGCTGCTGATCGACGTCTGGGCCGACTGGTGCGGCCCGTGCAAGTCCTTCGCCCCCACCTTCGAACAGGCCGCGCGCCAGCTCAACGGCCGCTGCCGCCTGGCCAAGCTCGACAGTGAAGCCAACCGCAACCTTGCTGGCCAGTTGGGTATCCGTTCGATTCCCAGCCTGATCCTGTTCAAGAACGGCCGCGAAGTCAGCCGCCAGGCTGGCGCGTTTCCACTGCAGTCGTTGCTGGAGTGGCTACGCAGCCAAGGGGTTTAAGCGTTTTCCTCGAGCAGCGAGTGCAGCTCGACAAACTGCTGGGTCAGCTTGTGCCGTGGCTCCAGGTGGATCAGCGGTAAACTGGCGTGGTGCGACTCGCGCATCTTCACCGAACTGCTCAGGTATACAGGCAATACCGGCAGGCCTTCGGCCAGCAGTTCGTCGAGCATCTGCTGGGGCAGGCTGGCGCGGGACTGGAACTGATTGACGACAATGCCTTCGACCACCAGCTCTTCGTTGTGGTCATCCTTCAACTCTTCGATCTCAGCCAGCAGCCCATACAGCGCCTGGCGCGAGAAACTGTCGCAGTCGAACGGGATCAGCACACGGTCTGCCGCAATCAGCGCGGATACCGCATAGAAGTTGAGCGCAGGCGGCGTATCGATGTAGATCCGCTCGTAATCCTCATCGAGCTCGTCGAGCAACTTACGCAGCTTGTTGATCTTGTGCTTGGCCTCAAGCTTGGGCTGCAAATCGGCCAGCTCGGACGTGGCGGTGATCACATGCAGGTTGTCGAACGGGGTTTCGTAGATATCGACCTTGTTCTTCTTGCTGAACGGCCCGCTGGAGAGGCTTTGCTTGAAGAAATCGGCGATGCCCATTGGAATGTCTTCGCCGGTTAGGCCGGTCAGGTACTGAGTCGAGTTGGCCTGGGCATCCAGGTCGATCAGCAGGGTCCGATAACCCTCGCTGGCGCTGACCGCCGCCAGATTGCAAGCGATGCTCGACTTGCCCACGCCACCTTTCTGATTGAACACCACGCGCCGCATGAGAGACCTCCGTGTATCAACGAATGCCCGAGTATGTGGCGGAGCAGCGGCATTGGCCAGCGCCAATTGCCCCACGCCGATGGCAAGGGCTCAATTGACCCCTGCGGTTACGCCCGTCAGCAATTCGGCAAAGGCCTTGGCCATTGCCGACCCGCCATGTTGACGCTGGACCAGCCATACAGCAGAGGTGGCGCCTTCATCCAGAAGCGTTCGGTACACCACGCCCTCGATGCGCATGCGCTGAAAGGAAGCGGGCAGAATCGACACCCCAAGCCCCGCCGACACCAGCCCAATGATGGTCATGGCCTCCCCTGCTTCCTGGGCGAAATGCGGATTGAACCCTGCCTGCCGCGCCAGGCTCAGCAACTGGGCGTGTAACCCACTGCCGTAACTGCGCGGAAAGAACACGAACGGTTCATGGGCCAGCGCGGCCATGTGTACGCCGTGCTCGGTGCCCTCGGCCAGCGCATGTGAGGCATTGATCACCGCCACCAGCGGTTCGCGAAACAGTTCGGTGGCCACCAGCCCTTCCGGCAAGGGCATGGGGCGCATCAGCCCGACCTCGATGGACTCGTCGAACACCCCTTCGGCGACATCGCGGCTGCTCATTTCCTTGAGGTTCAAGTGCACCGCCGGGAAGCGCTGGCGGAAGGCATGAATCGCCTTGGGAATCTTCGAGGTAAACGGCGCCGACGACGTAAAGCCGATCTTCATTTCGCCCAGCTCACCCAATTGCGCACGGCGCGCAACATCGGCCGCCTTCTCCACCTGCGCGAGTACCTGGCGGGCTTCCTCGAGGAACAGCCGCCCGGCCTCACTCAGCTCGACCCGACGATTGGTACGCTCGAACAGGCGCGCGCCCAGTTCCTGTTCAAGGGCCTGGATCTGTTGACTCAGGGGTGGCTGAGAGATACCCAACTGCAGGGCCGCACGCCCGAAGTGCAGCTCTTCGGCAACCGCAATGAAGTAACGCAGGTGGCGCAGTTCCATGAAGCCTCCCTAATAGGTCGTAAAACATCTTAAATAGGTCGAACAATATATTGGATCTAATCATTAGCCAGCTATATGCTTTTTCCATTGCGCCAGAGGTACCCGCCCGTGAAAACTGCTGTAGCCCCCCTTCCTGCCGACCCCGAGCCTGCCCCGCTGAACGATATCTGGATCGAGAAAGGCACCCCTGCCTTCATGAAGACCGTATTGGCCCTTTTCAGCGGCGGCTTCGCGACCTTCGCCCTGCTGTATTGCGTGCAGCCGATGATGCCGCTGCTGTCGCAGGAGTTTTCGATCAATGCCGCGCAGAGCAGCCTGGTACTGTCGGTGTCGACCGGCATGCTGGCGTTCGGCCTGCTGATCACCGGGCCGATTTCCGACCGCATCGGGCGCAAGCCGGTGATGGTTTTTGCGCTGCTCTGCGCAGCGTTATCGACCATCGTCAGCGCGGTGATGCCGACGTGGGAAGGCGTACTCGCCACGCGGGCGTTGGTGGGTCTGTCGCTGAGCGGCCTGGCGGCTGTGGCGATGACCTACCTGAGTGAAGAAATCCACCCGCAGCACATTGGCCTGGCCATGGGCTTGTATATCGGTGGCAATGCCATCGGCGGCATGAGCGGCCGCCTGATCACCGGTGTTCTGATCGACTTCGTCAGCTGGCACACGGCAATGCTGACCATCGGCGGCCTGGCCCTGATCGCCGCGCTGGTGTTCTGGAAGGTGCTACCCGAATCGCGAAATTTCAGGGCGCAGACGCTCAAACCGCGCAGCCTGCTGGACGGCTTCGTCATACACTTCAAGGACGCGGGCCTGCCTTGGCTGTTCCTCGAAGCCTTCCTGCTGATGGGCGCGTTCGTCACCCTGTTCAACTACATCGGCTATCGCTTGCTGGCCGAGCCCTATCACATGAACCAGGCGCTGGTCGGTCTGCTCTCGGTGGTCTATCTGTCGGGTATCTACAGCTCGGCGCAAGTGGGTGCGCTGGCAGATAAACTTGGGCGCCGGCGGGTGTTCTGGGCGAGCATTCTGGTCATGGCGGCCGGGCTGTTGATGACATTGGCCAGCCCACTGGTGATGATTATCGTTGGGATGCTGATCTTTACTTTCGGCTTCTTCGGAGCGCACTCGGTGGCCAGCAGCTGGATCGGCCGCCGAGCGCTGAAGGCCAAGGGGCAGGCTTCTTCGCTGTACCTGTTCTGCTATTACGCGGGATCGAGTGTGGCCGGGACGGCAGGCGGGGTATTCTGGCACCAATGGGGCTGGAGTGGCATCGGGCTGTTCATCGGCAGCCTCCTGGCGGTAGCGTTGCTGGTGGCGTTGCACCTTAGCAAGCTGGCGCCCAAGGCTGCCTGAAACAGGGCTGCTCTGCAGCCGAATCACCGGCAAGCCGGCTCCCACAGGTAAACCACTGTAATCAAGGGCAGTGGGATACCTGTGGGAGCCGGCTTGCCGGCGATTGGGGCTTCAGATCAGTTCAGGATCTCGACAATGTCCACATCCACTTCACGGCTCATCAGGTGCTTTTCCACCTCACCGGTCAGCTTGACCTTGGTCTTGTCGTTGAACGGCGTCGGCGGCAGGTCTTCATCGTCGATCTCAACGGTGATGGTGCCGGTGCTGTCCTTGAATTCGTACTTGTCGTCGTTGTCGATCTTCTTGGTGACATAGCCCTGCAGCACCACGGGGGTGTCATCGGCTGCGTCACTGGCAGCGGCAACGGTAGTCACCGACTGGGCGCCCGGGCCGGTGTAGCCGGCGGCCAATGCAGCGGTGCTGAACAAGGGGGCGAGGATCAGGGCAAGGTAACGAGTTTTCATGAGGATCGGGTCCTGTTTCGGTTTCGATGGGACCAGATTAGCGACGATCGCTGAATTAAAACTTAATGCAACAAAAACCTGCCCGCAGGCTAGTGCCGGTCAGTTAGCGCTATCAGGGCCGCTTTGCGGCCCCAATCGCTTGCCTGACTAGCATTCAGATCACTGGTGATACTGCGCCGACAGCTCATGCACGGCGTTGATGAACACACCCGCATGCTCCGGGTCGACCTCCGGCGTAATGCCGTGACCGAGGTTGAACACATGGCCGGTACCTTTGCCATAGCTCGCCAGGATACGTGCCACTTCGTTGCGAATGGCCTCGGGCTTGGCGTACAGCACGGTCGGGTCCATGTTGCCTTGCAGGGCAACCTTGTCGCCAACGCGGCGGCGGGCGTCGCCGATCTCGCAGGTCCAGTCCAGGCCCAGGGCATCAGCGCCGGCTTCGGCGATGCTCTCCAGCCACAGGCCGCCGTTCTTGGTGAACAGGATTACCGGCACCTTGCGCCCATCGTGCTCACGGATCAGGCCGCTGACGATCTTGCGCATGTAGGCCAGGGAGAACTCCTGATACGCCGCCGCCGACAGGTTGCCGCCCCAGGTATCGAAGATCTGCACGGCCTGGGCGCCAGCCAGGATCTGCCCGTTGAGGTAGCTGGTGACCGACTGTGCCAGCTTGTCCAGCAACAAGTGCAGGGCTTGCGGGTTGTCGTAGGCCATCGCCTTGGTCTTGCGGAAGTCTTTGGACGAACCGCCTTCGACCATGTAGGTGGCCAAGGTCCACGGGCTGCCGGAGAAACCGATCAGCGGCACACGGCCGTTCAGCTCGCGCCGAATGGTACTGACGGCATCCATCACGTAGCCGAGGTCTTTTTGCGGATCAGGGATTAGCAGGGCTTCGATGTCGGCCGGGGTGCTGATGACCTTCTTGAAACGCGGACCTTCGCCTGTCTCGAAGTACAGGCCCAGGCCCATGGCATCAGGAATGGTGAGGATGTCCGAGAACAGGATCGCTGCGTCAAGCGGGTAGCGCTCCAGCGGCTGCAGGGTGACCTCACAGGCGAACTGCGGGTTCATGCACAGGCTCATGAAGTCACCGGCCTTGGCGCGGCTGGCGCGGTATTCCGGCAGGTAGCGGCCGGCCTGGCGCATCATCCATACAGGGGTGACGTCTACGGGTTGCTTGAGCAGTGCACGCAGGAAACGATCGTTCTTCAGGGCAGTCATGTCGGCATCCGGCAAAAAAGTGCGGGCATTTTCTCAGACGCCAGCGCAAAAGGCACGGTTGAGACCATGCGTTTTGTCTATTGGGTGCCGTGGATCAAGCAATTTTGTATACAAAAAATGATGGGGCCGCTGTCCGGCCCCATCGGAGCCATCAGACTTCGAGGTAATCCAGGATACCTTCGGCAGCGGTACGACCTTCGAAAATGGCGGTCACCACCAAGTCCGAACCGCGCACCATATCGCCACCGGCGAATATTTTCGGGTTGCTGGTCTGGTGCTTGAACTTGCCTTTTTCCGGGGCCACCACGCGGCCTTGGCTGTCCATCTGGATGCCATGCTGCTCGAACCAGGGTGCCGGGCTCGGGCGGAAGCCGAACGCGATCACCACGGCGTCCGCCGGGAGGATTTCTTCGGAGCCCGGGATTGGCTCAGGGCTGCGGCGGCCACGGGCATCAGGCTCGCCAAGACGGGTCTCGACCACCTTCACGCCTTCGACCTTGTCTTCACCGACAATGGCGATCGGCTGACGGTTGTAGAGGAATTTCACGCCTTCTTCCTTGGCGTTCTTAACCTCTTTGCGCGAGCCCGGCATGTTGGCTTCGTCACGACGGTAGGCACAGGTCACCGCCTTGGCGCCCTGGCGGATCGAGGTGCGGTTGCAGTCCATTGCGGTGTCGCCACCGCCCAGCACCACGACTTTCTTGCCCTGCATGTCGATGAAGTCTTCCGGCGACTTCTCGAAGCCCAGGTTGCGGTTGACGTTGGCGATCAGGAAGTCCAGCGCGTCATGCACGCCAGGCAGATCCTCGCCTGGGAAGCCGCCCTTCATGTAGGTGTAGGTACCCATACCCATGAACACGGCGTCATACTCGGCGAGCAGCTGTTCCATGGTGATGTCGGTGCCCACTTCGGTGTTCAGGCGGAACTCGATACCCATGCCGGTGAAGACTTCGCGACGATTGCTCAGCACGGTCTTTTCCAGCTTGAACTCAGGGATGCCGAAGGTCAGCAAGCCGCCGATTTCAGGGTTCTTGTCAAACACCACCGGGGTAACCCCGGCGCGCACCAGCACGTCGGCACAGCCCAGGCCCGCCGGGCCAGCACCGATGATGGCAACGCGCTTGCCGGTCGGTTTGACCTTGGACATGTCCGGGCGCCAGCCCATGGCGAAAGCGGTGTCGGTGATGTACTTCTCCACCGAACCGATGGTCACCGCGCCGAAGCCATCGTTCAGTGTGCAGGCACCCTCGCACAGGCGGTCCTGCGGGCACACACGGCCGCAGACTTCCGGCAGGGTATTGGTCTGGTGCGAGAGTTCCGCCGCAGCCAGGATGTTGCCTTCGGAGACCAGCTTCAACCAGTTAGGGATGAAGTTGTGCACCGGGCACTTCCACTCGCAATACGGGTTACCGCAGCCCAGGCAGCGGTGTGCCTGCTCTACGGACTGCTGGGGTTTGAAGGGCTCGTAGATTTCCACGAACTCCTTCTTGCGCTGGCGCAGCAGCTTTTTCTTCGGGTCCTTTCGGCCCACTTCGATGAACTGGAAGTCGTTACTCAGACGTTCAGCCATTTTTCAAAACCTCTTAACAGCAGCTGCAAGCTACAAGCTGCAAGCCGCAAGACGATCACTTAAGCCGGGCAAACCTCGAGCTGCTCTTACTTGCAGCTTGAGGCTTGCCACTTGCAGCTGTTTTTACTGCGGATTGGCACGGGTGCTGGACAGCAGTTGCTTGAGGTTGGCCGCCTTCGGCTTGACCAGCCAGAAGCGCCGCACGTAATCGTCCAGGTTCTCCGAGAGCTCACGCCCCCACTCGCTGCCGGTTTCTTCCACGTATTCGCCAAGGACCCGCGCCAGGTGGCTACGGTAGGCTTCCATCGCTTCACCACTGATACGCTGGATTTCCACCAGTTCGTGGTTAAGTTTGTCGACGAAGCTGTTGTCCATGTCGAGCACGTAGGCGAAGCCGCCAGTCATGCCAGAGCCGAAGTTGTAACCGGTCTTGCCCAGAACGCAGACAAAGCCACCGGTCATGTATTCACAGCAGTGATCGCCAGTACCCTCGACAACAGCGTGGGCGCCGGAGTTACGCACAGCAAAGCGCTCGCCTGCGGTGCCGGCGGCGAACAGCTTGCCGCCCGTGGCGCCGTACAGGCAGGTGTTGCCGACGATAGCGCTGTGCTGGGTTTCGAACGGGCTGCCCGCTGGCGGCACGATGGTGACCTTGCCACCGGTCATGCCTTTGCCGACGTAGTCGTTGGCGTCACCTTCCAGGTACAGGTTCAGACCACCGGCGTTCCACACGCCGAAGCTCTGGCCCGCGGTACCCTTGAAGCGGAAGGTGATCGGCGCTGCGGCCATGCCCTGGTTGCCGTGCAGCTTGGCGATTTCGCCGGAGATGCGCGCACCAATGGAGCGGTCACAGTTGCAGATGTCGAGCGCGAACTCGCCACCGGCCTGATCGCGGATGGCCGGCAGGGCCATTTCGACCATCTTCTCGGCCAGCTCGCCCTTGTCGAACGGCGGGTTCTTGTCGACTTCGCAGAACTGCGGCTTGTCGGCCGGGATGTGCGAGCTGCCCAGCAGCGGCGACAGGTCCAGGTAGTGCTGGCGTTCGGTATCGCCTGGCAGCACGTCGAGCAGGTCGGTCCGGCCGATCAGCTCGCCCAGGCTGCGAACACCCAGCTTGGCCAGCCACTCGCGGGTTTCCTCGGCGACGAAGGTGAAGAAGTTGATCACCATGTCGACGGTGCCGATGTAGTGGTCCTTGCGCAGCTTGTCGTTCTGCGTGGCCACGCCAGTGGCGCAGTTGTTCAGGTGGCAGATGCGCAGGTATTTGCAGCCCAGGGCGATCATCGGTGCGGTACCGAAGCCAAAGCTTTCGGCACCGAGGATAGCGGCCTTGATTACATCCAGACCGGTCTTCAGGCCGCCGTCGGTCTGTACCCGTACCTTGCCGCGCAGGTCGTTGCCGCGCAGGGTCTGGTGGGTTTCGGCCAGGCCCAGTTCCCACGGAGCGCCGGCGTACTTGATAGAGGTCAGCGGCGAAGCACCGGTACCACCGTCATAACCTGAGATGGTGATCAGGTCGGCATAGGCCTTGGCCACGCCAGCGGCGATGGTGCCAACGCCTGCCTCTGCCACCAGCTTGACCGATACCAGGGCTTGAGGGTTGACCTGCTTGAGGTCATAGATCAGCTGGGCCAGGTCTTCGATCGAGTAGATATCGTGGTGCGGTGGCGGCGAGATCAGGGTCACGCCCGGTACCGCATAGCGCAGCTTGGCGATCAGGCCGTTGACCTTGCCGCCTGGCAACTGGCCGCCCTCGCCCGGTTTGGCGCCCTGGGCAACCTTGATCTGCAGAACCTCGGCATTGACCAGGTATTCCGGGGTCACGCCGAAGCGGCCGGTGGCCACCTGCTTGATCTTGGAGCTGCGGATGGTGCCGTAACGCGACGGGTCTTCACCGCCCTCACCGGAGTTGGAGCGCGCGCCCAGGCGGTTCATGGCCTCGGCCAGCGCTTCGTGAGCCTCTGGCGACAGCGCACCCAGCGAGATACCGGCGGAGTCGAAGCGCTTGAGGATCGCCTCCAGCGGCTCGATCTGATCCAGCGGCAGGGCCTCGTCGGCCACCTTCACTTTCAGCAGGTCGCGGATCATCGACACCGGGCGCTGGTCGACCAGCGTGGTGTACTCCTTGAACTTGGCGTAGTCGCCCTGCTGCACGGCGGCCTGCAGAGTATTGACCACATCCGGGTTGTAGGCGTGGTACTCACCACCGTGGACGAACTTGAGCAGGCCACCCTGCTGGATCGGCTTGCGTGCGCTCCAGGCCTCAGCGGCGAGCAGCTTCTGGTCGCCCTCGAGGTCGACGAAACGCGCACCCTTGATACGGCTGGAGACGCCTTTGAAGCTCAGGCCGACGACTTCTTCGGCCAGGCCCACAGCTTCGAACAGCTGGGCGCCACGGTAGGAGGCGATGGTGGAGATGCCCATCTTCGACAGGATCTTCAGCAGGCCCTTGGAGATGCCTTTGCGGTAGTACTTGAAGACTTCGTCCAGGTCGCCCAGCACTTCGCCGGTGCGGATCAGGTCGGCCAGCACTTCATACGCCAGATACGGGTATACCGCAGAGGCGCCGAAGCCCAGCAGCACGGCGAAGTGGTGCGGGTCACGGGCGGTGGCGGTTTCGACCAGAATGTTGCTGTCGCAACGCAGGCCCTTTTCTGTCAGGCGGTGGTGGACCGCGCCAACGGCGAACGAAGCATGCACCGGCAGCTTGCCCGGTGCGATGTAACGGTCGCTGAGTACCAGCTGGGTCTTGCCCGCGCGGACCGCTTCTTCAGCCTGGTCGGCGATGTTACGGATGGCCGCTTCCAGGCCAATGCCTTCCTCGTAGTTGAGGTCGATCAGCTGGCGGTCGAAGCCTTCGCGTTCCAGATTCATCAGCGAACGCCACTTGGCGGGCGAGATGACCGGGGAGCTGAGGATTACCCGCGAGGCGTGCTCTGGAGATTCCTGGAAGATGTTGCGCTCGGCACCCAGGCAGATTTCCAGCGACATGACGATCGCTTCGCGCAGCGGGTCGATCGGCGGGTTGGTGACCTGGGCGAACTGCTGGCGGAAGAAGTCGTAAGGCGAACGCACGCGCTGCGACAGCACGGCCATTGGCGTGTCGTCACCCATCGAACCGACCGCTTCCTGGCCTTGCTCACCGAGTGGGCGCAGAACCTGGTCACGCTCCTCGAAAGTGACCTGGAACATCTTCATGTACTGCTTGAGCTGGTCAGCGTCGTAGCTGGCCGCGCCCTGGTCGTCGGTGAGCGTCGCCTGGATGCGCAAGGCGTGCTGACGGAGCCAGCGCTTGTACGGGTGGCGCGACTTCAGGCGGTTGTCGATGGCATCGGTGTCGAGGATGTGGCCGGTCTCGGTATCCACGGCGAAGATCTGGCCTGGGCCGACACGGCCCTTGGCGATTACATCCTCAGGCTTGTAGTCCCACACGCCAATTTCCGACGCCAGGGTGATATAGCCATTCTTGGTGGTCACCCAGCGCGCCGGGCGCAGGCCGTTGCGGTCAAGCAGGCAGACCGCATGGCGGCCTTCGGTCATGACGATGCCGGCCGGACCATCCCACGGCTCCATGTGCATGGAATTGTATTCATAGAACGCGCGCAGGTCGGCGTCCATGGTCTCGACGTTCTGCCAGGCTGGCGGTACCAGCATGCGCACGCCGCGGAACAGGTCGATACCGCCGGTGACCATCAGCTCCAGCATGTTGTCCATGCTCGAGGAGTCGGACCCTACGCGGTTGACCAGCGGGCCGAGCTCTTCGAGGTCGGGGATCTGGTCGTTGGCGAACTTGGTGCGACGGGCCATGGCCCAGTTGCGGTTACCGGTGATGGTGTTGATCTCGCCATTGTGGGCGAGGAAGCGGAACGGCTGCGCCAGCGGCCATTTCGGCAGGGTGTTGGTAGAGAAGCGCTGGTGGAACACGCAGATTGCGGTTTGCAGGCGCTCGTCGTCCAGGTCTGGATAGAAGGCCGCGAGATCGCGCGGCATCATCAGGCCTTTGTAGATGATGGTCTTGTGCGAGAAGCTGCAGATGTAGTGGTCGGCGTCGTGGGCGTTGGCCACGGACGAACGGCGACGGGCACTGAACAGCTTGATGGCGAATTCCTGATCGCTCAGGCCTTCACCGCCGATGAACACCTGTTCGATCTGCGGCAGGCGCTCCAGCGCCAGGCGGCCGAGCACGCTGGTGTCGATCGGAACTTTGCGCCAGCCAATCAGGGTCAGGCCGGCAGCGATGATTTCGCGGTCCATGTTGGCGCGAGCGGCTTCTGCTTTTACCGGGTCCTGATTGAAGAACACCATGCCAACGGCGTACTGCTTGGGCAGCTCGACGGCAAAGTGTTCCTGGGCCACGGCGCGCAGGAATTGATCGGGTTTCTGCATGAGCAGACCGCAACCGTCACCGGTCTTGCCGTCGGCGTTGATGCCGCCGCGGTGGGTCATGCAAGTCAGGGCCTGCATGGCAGTTTGCAGAAGGTGGTGGCTGGGTTCGCCCGTCATATGGGCGATCAGGCCAAAACCACAGTTGTCCTTGAATTCTTCGGGATGGTACAGACCTGTTTTCATAGACACTTTCTCACCAGGTTCACCTCTCAACCGGAGGCAAATCTCTTTTTTAACAACCACTTACCATCCACGCCGATCAAATGCCAGCTTTTTTGCGGTGGCCATGGAAAACCATTGTTGCACAGCGACAGCGATGCCCACAAATTTTCATGTCTCACCATTGAAAATTTATGTCGCGATTTTGAATGTTTTTGCGCCATGCGCCGTGATAGCGGCTTGGCTCGAGTCTGAAGCGTTTCAGCCATGACTGCAAGGTTGGCTTGTGGCCGGCAGCCTGGGACAGAAAAGCCTGCCGCGCTCGGGCGCAGCAGGCTAGACGAAAGTCAGTTATCGCTCAGCAACTGGGCGGCGGGGTGGTGCCGCCCGGAAGGTATCAGCGGGCCGTAGCCAGCTCTTGTTGGACGCTGGCGACAGTACGTGGCCAAGGTTTACCAGCCTGAACCTTCGCTGGCAAGTTCTTGATTGCCGCAACCGCTGCATCGCGGTTGGCGAAGCTGCCGTAGGTGACCACGTAGAGCGGCTTGCCTTGCAGGTTTTTCTTGAAGTAGCGATAGTCGCCACCCTGCGCCTTGACGAAGGCCTGCGCCGACGCTTCGGAGCTCGTACCAAGGATCTGCACTACATAATTGCCTGGTTTCTGTCCGGAGTACCAGCCGCTGTTACCGCTGCCGCCAGCAGGTTTGGCAGTGGCAACCTGGGTCGGTGCCGGAGCGGGCTTGGCAGGTGCAACCGGCTTGGCCGGCTGGGTTGCTACCGGCTTCTGCGCAGGCGCAACCGGCTGAGCCGGCGGCGCGCTGGTGGTGGCCTGGGCCATGGTGGGTGCGGGGCCTGCAGCCTCACCCTGCGGCGGGGCAATGGTCGTTACCGTTGGCGGATTGCCTGGCTGCAGCGCAGTGCTGTCCGCCGGGCCACCTTCTTCACCATCCCCCATGCCGGCGGCCTGCGCCAGCGGCTCGCGCATCACCGGCTGCGACTGGCCAACCAAGGGCAGTGGCATCGGCTGCGACGAGCCTGAGAATTCGATGGCCGGGTCAGTGGGCTTTGCTTCCCCCAGCGGCAATTGGGCTTGGGCCGCGGGCGCATCCGTAGCCGCCTTGTCGCTTTTCTTGGGCATGAGAACCGCGGCAGCAACGGCCACCACAACGACAGCGGACAGCGCGAGCACGTGTTTCTTAGGCATTTTGAACCCCATGGTTGGTCGCTTCGCCGTACTACGGCTGGCGATCATGGCTTCGATCAAGGTATCGCGGGCGACCTGGTTGATGTTGCCAGGCCAACCGTCGGAGTGTTCATGAATATCGACGATCTGCTCATGGGTGAACACCTCGATGCCCCGGCCTGCACCTTCCAGGCGCTGCTCCAGGTACTCGCGGGTCTCTTCCTCGCTGTAGGGGGCGAGTTCGATGACGTGGAAACGTTCTTCCTCGACATGGATCTCATCCAACCCGGCGATCAGCGACGCTTCGCCGAACAGGAACACGTGCGGGCGCCCCTCCGGGACACCTGCCGCCAGCTCCAGCAACGCTTGGAGTGCCGACTCGTCGAGTTGTTCCGCATCGTCCACCAGTAAATAGACTTCCTGCCCGGTGAGGGCAAGCTGTACCACCTTGGAGAGGATCGCCTGAACTTCCGCCGGGGCCACGTCCAGCGCCTGGGCCACCTGGCCCAGCACGCTGGCGGCGTCGCTGGCGCCGCGCGCCGATACCACTACGCTCTGTACCGACTGCTTGTTGGTACTGGCCACCAAGGCCTGGCGCAACAAGGTTTTACCACTGCCGACCGGGCCTGTAACCACCAGCATCAGCTGGCTGTAACGGGCCAGGTGGTGCAGTTGGCCGAGCACAGGCTTGCGCTGGGCAGGGAAAAACTTGAAGCCGGGCACACGCGGCGCGAACGGATCGTGGCTCAACTGGTAATGGTCGAGAAACGCCTCATCGGCATGCAAACTGGTCATTGCGCTGTCACAACCTCAAAGCTGGGCCACGATCGCGCGGTAATCCGCCGACAGCGTGGCCTGAAGAATCTCTTTCGGATAGTCGTCGGTAACCACGGCTTCGCCCATCTGGCGCAGGAGCACCAGACGCAAACGCCCATCAATCACCTTCTTGTCGACCGCCATATGCTCCATGAAATGCGCCGGGGTCATTTCCTGTGGTGGCACCACCGGCAAACCTGCATCCTGCAGCAGGCGGATTGCGCGATCGCGCTCGGACTGATCGATCCAGCCCAGACGCATCGACATCTCCAGGGCCATCACCGTACCCGCTGCCACGGCTTCGCCGTGCAACCAGACACCGTAGCCCATATGCGTTTCGATGGCATGCCCGAAGGTATGCCCCAAGTTGAGCGTTGCGCGCACACCAGACTCACGTTCATCAGCCCCGACCACCGCGGCCTTGGCTGCACATGAGCGCTGGATCGCTTCGGTCAGCGCCGCTGGCTCGAGGGCGCGCAAAGCCTTGATATTGTCCTCGAGCCAACCAAGGAAGGGCTTGTCGCAGATCAGCCCGTACTTGATCACTTCGGCCAGGCCCGCCGACAGCTCGCGCTCGGGCAGGGTATTGAGGGTGGTGGTGTCGATCAGCACGGCGTTGGGCTGGTAGAACGCACCCACCATGTTCTTGCCTAGCGGATGGTTGATGCCGGTTTTGCCGCCGACAGAGGAGTCCACCTGGGAAAGCAGGGTGGTCGGTACCTGGATGAAATCGACGCCGCGCTGATAGCACGCCGCAGCGAAGCCGGCCATGTCGCCGATAACGCCACCACCGAGGGCCACCACCGTGGTGCGGCGGTCGTGCCGGGCCGTGAGGAGGCCGTCGAAGATCAACTGCAGGGTTTCCCAGTTTTTGTGGGCTTCGCCATCCGGGAGGATCACTGGCAGCACCGAATAGGCACCCAGCGCCTTGCTCAGGCGTTCGAGATACAGGGGCGCGACGGTCTCGTTGGAAACGATGGCAATCTGCCGGCCGGCAATATGCGGCGCCAGCAGTTCTGGCTGGTCAAGCAGGCCTTCGCCAATGTAGATCGGGTAGCTGCGCTCGCCCAGGTCGACCTTAAGTGTCTGCATGTATCCCCACAATGTACTTGGGCGCGGCGTCGGCTGAGCGACCCACGCGGTAACGTTGAACCTCGCCTCGGCGCTGGCCGAGAATAGTCCCGGCCTACCGGGGCGGCAACTGCTGCAAGCGCTCGAGAATATCCAGTACGACCATGCGCGGGGGCCGTTCGTCGGTTTCAACCACGATGTCGGCGATCTCACGGTAGAGCGGGTCGCGTGCTTCAAGAAGGCTACGCAAAGTCGCTTCCGGATTGGCAGTACGCAGCAACGGGCGATTGCGATCGCGCGCAGTACGCCCGACCTGCTGTTCCACTGAGGCATGCAGGTAGATCACCCGGCCACCATGGTGCAGGGCCTGGCGGTTGGCCTCGCGCATCACCGCGCCGCCGCCGGTCGCCACGACCACGCCATCGAGCGCGCAGAGCTCGGCGATCATCGCCTGCTCACGGTCACGGAAGCCCGGCTCGCCTTCTTTGTCGAAGATCCACGGGATGTTGGCGCCTGTTTTCAGTTCGATTTCCTTGTCGGAATCTTTGAACAGCAGGCGCAGCTCTTTGGCCAACAGGCGCCCGATGGTGCTTTTTCCAGCGCCCATGGGCCCTACAAGTATCAAATTTCGCACAGAATCAACGACTCACAGCAATCGCCTGGTCATTCATGATACGCGGAGTCAGGAAGACCAGCAGCTCGGATTTTTTCTCTTGTAATGCATCGCGTCGAAACAGCCGCCCAACATACGGCAGATCGCCGAAAAATGGCACCTTGTCCACCACATTGTTTTGCGTAGTCGAATACACACCGCCAATGACGATGGTTTCCCCGTCAGCTACCCGTACCTTGGCATTGACCTCGTTCTTGCGGATCGGCGGCACATCGTTCAAGGCATTGACGAAATCAGGCTCGTCCTTGGTCACCTTGACCGTCATGATCACCTTGCCGTCCGGCGTGATCTGCGGAGTGACCTCCAACGACAGCGACGCCTCGCGGAATGTAACCGACGTAGCGCCACTCTTCGTGGTCTCCTGGTAAGGGACTTCGGTACCTTTGAGGATGCGGGCAGTTTCGTTGTTAGCGGTGACCACCTTGGGCTGGGAAATGATTTCACCATTGCCGGTCTTCTCCATGGCGCTGAGTTCAAGGTCCAACAGCACGCCCCCACGCAACACTCCAAAGCCGATGCTGGAGCCGGCCCGCTCCATGCCAAGATCAACAAACACGTCCTTGCCCAAAGCAGGGGCTTCGCTGTAGAGGCGAGGGCCCCAGCGCACCCCAAGGCTGTTCTCGTAATCGACATTGGCCTCCACGATGCGCGCCTCGATCTCTACCTGTCGTACCGGCACATCCAGTTGCGCAACCAACTGGCGCAACTCGGCAAGCCGGTCCTCAGGCTGGTGCGCAACCAGCGTATTGGTGCGCACATCCACACTCAAACTACCGCGGCCAGTCAGAATGCCGTCATCGGCCAACGTAGCCAGCAGCAACTCGGCAAGTTCCGAGGCCTCGGCGTGGTGTATCGGCAGCAACTCGCGGCGCAACGGCCGCGATTGGGCCTCCAGCTCCAACCCCATGCGCGCTCCCAGAGCCTGTTCGGCCAGCTCAACCGCTGGCGCCACCAACAGCACATTGCCCTCCTCCCGCCGGCCCAGCCCTTTGCTGCGCAACACCAGTTCCAGAGCCTGATCCCAAGGAACATCCTGCAGACGCAAGGTAATACTGCCCTGCACCGTGTCGCTTGCGACCAGATTGATCCCGGCATAATCGGCAAGCACCTGCAACACAAGGCGCACTTCTACGTCCTGGAAGTTCAGCGAAATCGGTTCACCCCGATAAGGCGTTGCCGCCAGCAACGGCATCGGCAGCAATGCCGCCACCAGCCACTTCATCAACCCGTTCATTGTCCTCCTGGATCTCCCTGTCCACGCCCTTCCTGAGCGTCAGCAATGTAGTGCGCTCACGCCAAGTGCCTCCTACGAACAACCGTTCGCACACCTCGACCTGTTGCTCATCTACGCGCACTACCACCCCCTCATCGCGCCCCAGCCGGTCACCGGAACGCACGCGATAGAGCCGCCCTGAAGACAACAGCAGAGCCTCATGCTGCATGCCTCGGGACAAGCTGCCGACCATTTCAAGCTGAGCAAGCGGTATATTGGCGAGCCCTTGCCTGACAGCGCGGCCCGACCAAACTGAAAACGGATCGGCAACAGGTGGCTTAATGTGATCACGGGCAGGCAACCAAGCCAGTGATTCCGGCTCTGCCACCGCCCCATCGGCATGGAAGGCGTCGACACGCAGCCTTAACCTCAACAATCCGGGCCTGCCATGAGCACTGGCCAGATGCATATCACCGGCACGCAGCAGGCGAACCTGCCCAAGCCAATCATCGAGCCACATTCGCAATGCCGCGTAACGCCCCACTACCTGCACATCCAGCGGCGTTCGTCCAAAACCTGCCTGACTCTGCTCCTCCAGTACCTCAAGTTGCTCGAAATGCAGCCCATGCACAGGCCCCGACGCGGCCAACTGATCGAGCAGATCACTGATTTCGCCCCCAGCCGCCAGGCGCCATCGCATATCGTCCAGGCGCCGCTGGGCTTCACTCAGCGCTTGCGGGGAATGCACACGTGCCAACACTTGGGTGGCCTTGGCCTGATGCATGTCGTTCAGGGTCCTTTGGTTTGCCTGCTCTGTCTGCTGCAGTTGCCGCCATTCCGGCCAGCGAACCAGGCACCCAGCCGCAAATACAAGGCACGCCGTGACTATCGGCAGTGCACATCGGAACAAGCGCGAGCGCGCGACGAGCGCCTGCCAGTCCAGACGCAAGAGCAGATTCACGACCAGGACGCCGACATCCGCGCCAGCAGCAAGAACTCTTCTCCTGCAGGCATGCTCTTGATCCGCTTCAGTTCCAGATCGAGCAATATCCCGGAGCGCCCGAGATCCCGCATCAACTGAGCGATCACAGCACTGGAAGCGGCCAGCCCAGCCAAGTGCAACCGCTCACCCTCGACCCTCAGTTCGACAACCTGAACGCCCTCAGGCAATGCCCGCTCCAGATCGGTAAACAGCGTCGTCAGAAGCTCTTGATCAGCGTACAAGGCGTCCAGTACGGTCGTTTGGGCCCTTACTGCGTCGATGGCCTTCTGAATACCGTCTAGCTGCTCCAACTGCGTATTGAGCTCTGTGATGACGGCCTGACGAGCGAGGTTGGCATTAGCATGATGCTGCGCACGCTGGCGTGCCAGCTGGTCCATCAACAACACAACACACAGTGCCAGCACCACACCGCCAAGCAGCATGAACCGCAAGCGGCGAAGCGCCGCCTGGCGCTGCTGCTCGCGCCAGGGCAGAAGATTGATACGCAGCATCAGCGCAAAGCTCCCAGCGCCAGGGCAGCCGCCAGTGCCATATTGTCGTCGTGGCATGTAAGACCTGCCACCTGCGGCAATGGCCGGCAAGGCATACTCAACTGGTCGAACAATTCACCGAGCCGAACTTGCTCAAGCAGCACGCTTCCCGTCAGAAGCAGGTCTTGTACCTGTAGATCATCGACAAACAGTTCACCCAGCCGGCCCAAGGCCACTTCGCGCCGCTGCGGCAACATACCCTGTGACCAGCAATGCAGGGTTGCGCCGCCGGGCTCGAGACGCAGCAGCGCGGAGCCGTCTGCACGCGGTTGTGGCATCATTCGCAACAAGGCGATGCTGTCGACCTCCACGACCTCCAGCTGCAACCCAGCCTCATCGAACAGCGCTTCCAACGGCTGCAGCACGGTCTGCCGGCAGGCCACCACCAGGACATCATGTGCGCCAGCCTGTCCACATGAAGCACCCAAAACCTGGAAGTCCATCACCAGGTCTTCCAGCGGAAACGGAAACAACCTGTCCGCATCAGCCAAAAGTTGCGCCTCCATCTCGGCTACTGGCAGGTCTGCCGGTAGCTGGCACAACTTGCAGATTACCTGCGAGGCAGGCAGGGCCACTGCGACCCTGCGCTGGCGACTGCCACTGCGCCGACAAGCACTACGCAGCGCCGCAACAACGCGATCGGGCACCTGCCACCAATCAGCAGTACCTGCGGGCTCGAATCGCTCAACCTCCCAGGCAAGACGCTCACAGCGCCCTTTTCTACGTCGCAGTTGTACAAGCCGAACCGAATCGGCGGCAATTTCAACCCCCAACAGTGAACCGGCATCCTTGCCAATGCGTCCAAGCATCGCTGCTCCTTTGTGTCAGCCCTGAAACCCGCGCCAGCACCATGGTTTGATGACCAGACGGTGCAGCGGGCCGCCCGGCCGGTCACCCGGCGAGGCGAAAAATGCTTATAATGCCCAGCGTTGTGCGACACGTTTTGCGTGTCTCCTCCCACCAAGCTGTATGGTCAGCTTGATGTGGTTTTCCAAAGGAAACCGAAAACTTGGGTACCCATCCCCAAGAAACAAAACCAACCCAGAAGTCCACTGCCTTCAAGGACTTAACGCTGCGGCGGATGGCAAAACCCAAGGTCGTTCAGCTCTCGGTAGCACGACCGCAGGACCGGCAATCCCGGTTTTGGAGAGCCCTCTACACACCAACCCAAGCGGGGGAGAAGACCCCCGCAGGGGTCCCCTCCTGCTTATTTTGAAACAGGAGGTAACAACTTCCCGACCAACGGTCATTTCACCGTCTTGGTTCGGTCCTTCCTCTGGAGACATGAGCGGAAGCTCTGTCTGTCATTGTCCAACTGCCGCCTACATGGAGCAGTAGCGGACTCGTTGTGCGACCAACGGTAGCCTACGACGGCATGCATCACTGGCAACGGTGGTGTGTGAAGCCCGTCTGACAATGTAGCCCCCACCTCGGGTGCATTCTCTCCGCGAGGAGAGGTGCGGAGACTCGGAGCAGTGCCGGGTTGAGGCGCTAGGCTGACTGGTATGGGTAACGTATGTGAACCACTGATAAACACCGTAAGCATTGCCAAGCCAAAGCTGCTGACAGGCTTGAACCAAAAGGTACGTGATCGGATATCTCCGTAGCGCTTGGGGATACGTCGCCTTCAAGATCACCGGTGAAAAGGTGGGCCCTAACCCAGTCGTGTGACAGACAGGGAACGTGGTAAGCCCGTATCGCTGCCCTGTGGGCAGGTGAACCGTAAGGAACACTGTTGGCGGTGCGGGTATGGGATCGCAGAGAAAGCGAACGCCAGGCTGTAATGGCTTGGATAGGGGTTGGAACATCACCCCACGGGAAACCGGGCAGACTTCTGCGTGGTCTTCTGCCGCAATGACTCTGACTGAGACCGTCTCATCAACTTCAGGGCTGGCTTCATTGGCCCTTGATCATCCAACCCTGACGGGGTGCACGCGCCCCTCAGGGGTACGTGCGCCTTCCGCTCGGGTGGTATCACTTTGAGAGGAAAGCAGCATGAAAGAGCTCAGCCAGCAAGGTGAGCCTGCGCTTTCCGGCACTCCGCAGCAGTGGCATGACGTCGATTGGCGTCGGGTTCAGCGGAATGTCCGGGGAATGCAGGTGCGAATTGCGAAGGCTTGTCGGGAAGGCAAATGGCGCAAGGTTAAATCCCTGCAACGGATGCTTACCCACTCGAAGTCGGCCAGATACTTGGCCGTACGGAGAGTCACGGAAAATCAGGGAAGCCGCACGGCGGGAGTCGATAGGCAACTCTGGGACACACCCAACGCTAAATGGAATGCGGTTGGTCAGTTGAAGACGCGGGGTTACCGGGCTCGGCCACTACGGCGAGTCTACATCCCGAAGTCGGATGGACGGGAACGCCCTCTGGGCATACCGACCATGACGGATAGGGCCATGCAAGCACTGTACATGCTGGCCCTGTCTCCCATCGCAGAAACCCAGGGCGATCCGAATAGCTACGGCTTTAGGATCGAACGTTGTACGGCGGATGCGATGGCGCAGCTCTTCCTGTGTCTTTCCAAACAGGCTTCCGCCTGTTGGGTTTTGGACGCAGACATCGAAGGGTTCTTCGACAACATCAACCATGAATGGCTGTTAGGAAACGCCCCTACGGATAACCGGATGCTTCGGCAGTGGTTGAAGGCTGGAGTCATCCACAAGGGGCAGTTGCACGCAACGGATGCAGGCACGCCACAAGGGGGAATTATCTCCCCGGTGTTGGCGAATCTGGCACTGGATGGTCTGGAAACACTCCTCAAGCAACACCTAGGAGTGACAAGGGCGAAGAAGCTGAAGGTGAATGTGGTGCGATACGCGGATGATTTCGTGATTACTGGCACTTCCTCGGAAGTGCTGGAGAACGAAGTAAAACCTTGGGTAGAACAGTTCCTCGCGAAGCGTGGACTGCGGTTGTCACTCAAGAAAACGCGTATTGCTCACATCGACGAAGGCTTCGACTTCCTTGGATGGAATTTCCGGAAATACGAAGGAAAGCTGCTGATCAAACCGAGCAAAAAGAACGTTAAAGCGTTCTACGGCAAGATCAGGGAGGCAATCAACACCCACAAGACGAGTAAGCAAGAGGATCTAATCCAACTGCTAAATCCGATGCTGAGGGGTTGGGCGCTATACCATCAGCCAGTGGTAGCCAAGCAAACGTACAGCCGGATGGACCACCGAGTGTTTGTAAAACTGTGGCGTTGGGCGAAACGGCGACATCCAAACAAGTCCCTCGACTGGGTTAGGAAGAAGTACTTCCGAGCCTCCGGAGAACGGAACTGGGTTTTCGCCACCACGACAGTGGACGATGCTGGGAGGAGACGGGAGATCGAGCTTTGCTCGCTCGCGAGCACGCCGATCGAGCGACACAAAAAGGTGAGTGGGGATTACAACCCTTATGACCCTGCCATGGAGGCCCAAAGCGAAAAACTGCGGATGGACCGGATGCTGAAAAAGCTGCAGTACCGGAAACAAATCGGCAGCCTATACGCCAGCCAAAACGGCCTGTGTTTGCTTTGCAAGCAACCGATCACCAAGGAAACGGGGTGGCACGACCACCACATCATCCACCGGGCCGTTGACGGTGGTGACGCCTTGGCCAATCGGGTACTCTTGCACCCCAACTGTCATAACCAGCTCCACACGCGTGGTCTGTACGTGACCAAGCCGGCTCCCCTTGGGGGCTTAAAGAAGGCTTGAGCCGTATGCGCTGAAAGGCGCACGTACGGTTCTTAGGGGGGAGTCAGCCAGCAATGGCTGGCTCCCACCCGACTTTTTCGTCCGCCGGCTCCGTGCGCAACTCACCCCTCAACCTGGACACCCAAAAGCCTTGATACGCCTGCTGAAGTTCTTCTGGTGGTCTTTCGTCGCAGTCATCTGCGCGCTCGTACTCGGTGTGAGCGGTGCGTTTCTGTATCTTAGCCCCAACCTGCCGTCGGTCGATTCGCTCAGAAGCATCCAGTTGCAGATCCCCCTGAGGGTGTACAGCAGCGATGGCAAGCTGATCGCCGAGTTTGGCGAAATGCGCCGCTCGCCCATCCGCTTCGCGGACATTCCCCCGCAATTCATTCAGGCGCTTCTGTCAGCAGAGGACGACAATTTCCTCAATCACTACGGCGTCGACCCGGGAAGCCTGATGCGCGCCGCGACCCAACTGGTGAAAACCGGTCACATACAGACCGGCGGCAGCACAATCACCATGCAGGTGGCGAAGAACTTCTTCCTCACCAGCGAGCGCAGCTTCTCGCGCAAGACCAACGAGATTCTCCTGGCCCTGCAGATCGAGCGCGAACTGACCAAGGACGAAATCCTCGAGCTGTACGTGAACAAGATCTACCTGGGCAACCGCGCCTACGGCATCGACGCTGCCGCACAGGTTTACTATGGCAAGTCGATCCGTGACGTGAGCCTGGCGCAGATGGCGATGATCGCCGGCCTGCCCAAGGCACCGTCGCGCTTCAACCCTTTGGCCAACCCGGTGCGTGCAAAAGAGCGTCGCGACTGGATCCTGGGCCGCATGTACAAGCTCGGCAAGATTGACGAGGCGAGCTACCAGGCCGCCCTGGCCGAACCGCTCAACGCCAGCTACCACGTATCGGCGCCTGAGGTTAACGCGCCCTACATCGCCGAGATGGCCCGTGCCGAAATGGTTGGCCGCTATGGCAGCGATGCGTATACCGAGGGTTTCCGCGTCACCACCACAGTGCCGAGCGACATGCAGGAAATCGCCAACAAGGCCGTTCACGGTGGCCTGTCCGATTATGATGAGCGCCACGGCTACCGCGGCCCTGAATCGCGCTTCCCGGGCAAAGGCCAGGCTGCCTGGCTGCAGGAATTGAACAAGCAGCGCACCTTGGGCGGGCTGGAACCGGCCATCGTTACCCAGGTTGATAAGAGTGGCCTGAAGGTGCTGACCCGTGGCGGCAAGGAAGAAGACGTCGCCTGGGACACCATGAAGTGGGCGCGCCCGTTCATCAATAGCAATGCGCAGGGCCGGGCGCCACAATCGCCGGCAGACGTAGCCCAGGTTGGCGACCTGGTGCGCGTGCAGCGGCTGGACGACGGCAAACTGAAGTTCAGCCAGGTGCCGGCAGCACAGAGTGCACTGATTACTCTGGACCCTTACAACGGCGCCATCCGTGCGCTGGTTGGGGGTTTCTCGTTCGAGCAGAGCAACTACAACCGCGCCATGCAGGCCAAGCGCCAGCCAGGGTCAAGCTTCAAGCCGTTCATCTATAGCGCAGCACTGGACAGTGGCTATACCGCCGCCAGCCTGGTCAACGACGCTCCGATCGTGTTCGTCGACGAGTACCTGGACAAGGAATGGCGACCCAAGAATGACACCAACACCTTCCTCGGCCCGATTCGAATGCGCGAAGCGCTGTACAAGTCGCGCAACCTGGTATCGATCCGCCTGCTGCAGGCCATGGGCGTAGGGCGTACCATCGACTACATCACCAAGTTCGGCTTCAACAAACAGGACCTGCCGCCCAACCTGTCGCTGGCATTGGGCACCGCGACCCTGACGCCAATGGAAATCGCCACCGGCTGGAGCACCTTCGCCAACGGTGGTTACAAGATCAACCCGTACCTGATCGAGCGCATCGAGAGCCGCAACGGCGAGACGCTGTTCACCGCCAACCCTGCGCGCGTGCCGCAGGGCGCCGAAGACGATGCGGGCCTGGCGGCACCAGAACAGCCGATCAGCACGGCGTCGCTGCCAGGTGAGGCGCCGTCCGTTCCTGGCCTGCCCGCACCCGCCACACAGGTACCGGTAACCGCCGAGCAGATCATTGATGGCCGTACCACCTACATCCTCACCAGCATGCTGCAAGACGTGATCAAACGCGGGACCGGGCGCCGCGCCCTGGCCCTGGGTCGTACGGACCTGGCGGGCAAG
Organism: Pseudomonas putida; assembly: GCF_016406145.1. Taxonomy (NCBI): domain Bacteria; kingdom Pseudomonadati; phylum Pseudomonadota; class Gammaproteobacteria; order Pseudomonadales; family Pseudomonadaceae; genus Pseudomonas; species Pseudomonas putida. The sequence continues at coordinate 398,599 of NZ_CP066306.1, read as the reverse complement.
ACCGGCACCACCAACGAGTCCAAGGATGCCTGGTTCTCCGGCTACAACGCCGATTACGTCACTACCGTCTGGGTCGGTTTCGACCAGCCGGAAACCCTGGGTCGCCGCGAATACGGCGGGACGGCTGCCCTGCCGATCTGGATGAGCTTCATGGGCGCGGCCCTGAAGGACAAGCCCAACCACCCGCCTGCAGAACCGGAAGGCATCCTCAGCCTGCGGGTCGACCCGGTCAGCGGTCGTGCGGCCTCTCCAAGCACGCCTAACGCCTACTTCGAACTGTTCAAGGCTGAAGATTCGCCACCGTCGGTGGATGAACTGGGCAACGGTGCAGCGCCGGGCAGCCCGCTGCCGGCCGATGAAGCGGCGCCCATGGATCTGTTCTGAGCTGCAAGCTGCAAGAGGTTCCTATACTGGCTGTCCCACCGCGCCAGTCAGTACTAGCACGATCCGGCTTGTAGCTTGTAGCTCGCAGCTTGAACAAAAAAAAACCGGCTCATATGAGCCGGTTCTTTTTTGCGCCCTGCTTCAGCCGTTGAACACTTCGTCAACGCTGTTGAGCGGGTAGTGCTTCGGATATGGCAGGGTAGCCACGCCGGATTCGATGGCAGCCTTGGCTACGGCATCGGAAACCACGGTGATCAGACGTGCGTCCAGCGGCTTCGGAATGATGTACTCGCGACCGAATTCCAGGCCTTCAACGCCATAGGCTTCGCAAACTTCCTTAGGCACCGGCAGCTTGGCCAGGTCCTTCAGGGCGATGGCGGCGGCGATCTTCATTTCTTCGTTGATACGCTTGGCGCGTACGTCCAGGGCACCACGGAAGATGAACGGGAAGCCCAGCACGTTGTTGACCTGGTTCGGGTAGTCGGAACGACCGGTAGCCATGATCACGTCGTTGCGGGTGGCATGAGCCAGCTCTGGCGAGATCTCCGGGTCCGGGTTCGAGCAGGCGAACACGATCGGGTTGGCAGCCATCGATTTCAGGCCTTCCGCGCTCAGCAGGTTCGGGCCGGACAGGCCAACGAACACATCGGCACCGTCCAGCGCATCAGCCAGGGTGCGTTTGTCGGTAGCGTGAGCGAACTGGGCCTTGTACTGGTTCAGGTCGTCACGGCCAGCGTGGATCACGCCGCTGCGGTCGATCATGAAGATGTTTTCGACCTTGGCGCCCATGCTGACCAGCAGCTTCATGCAGGAGATGGCGGCAGCGCCGGCACCCAGGCAGACGATCTTGGCGTCTTCGAGCTTTTTGCCTGCGATTTCCAGGGCGTTGATCATACCGGCTGCGGTAACGATTGCGGTGCCGTGCTGGTCATCGTGGAACACTGGAATGTCGCACTGCTCGATCAGGGTGCGCTCGATTTCGAAGCACTCTGGCGCCTTGATGTCTTCGAGGTTGATGCCACCGAAGGTGATCGAGATGCGGCGAACGGTGTCAATGAAAGCTTGCGGGCTTTCCGACTCGACTTCGATATCGAATACGTCGATACCGGCGAAACGCTTGAACAGAACACCCTTGCCTTCCATGACCGGCTTGGAAGCCAGTGGGCCAAGGTCACCCAGACCGAGGATGGCGGTGCCATCGGAAATAACTGCAACAAGGTTGCCCTTGCCAGTGTATTTGTAGGCCAGCTCAGGATCACGGCCGATTTCACGCACCGGTTCTGCAACGCCTGGGCTGTAGGCCAGGGCGAGATCGCGGGCGGTGGCGGTGGGCTTGGAGAGCTCGACGCTCAGTTTCCCCGGACGAGGTTGAGCGTGGTATTCGAGAGCGGCGGTTTTCAGGTCTGACATGGTGGGCATTCCGCTATTTACTGTTCTGACGGACCGCCGAGGATACGCAAAGAGCCGGGGAGCCACAAGACTGGTCGGTCACTTGTGTCAAGGCCTTTAGCCTACGACTTTACGCTATAACACACGGGGGCATTCAAGCGACAGTGTGTACAATCTAGTAGCGAAATGTCTACATCTTTTCAGCTTGAAATGCGCTCCAGCATGCTCGGGTCGGTGATTGGCAACACCCAGCGTCGCTGCCCCGGCTTGAGCCCACCCTTGCGGGAACGATCCAGCACCCAACCACGCGCCTCGACCTGGCGTCCCTTGAGGTTATCGAAGAAGCCTTTGGGGAAGTTGCGTTGCAGACGAGCGGGAACCTGAAGCACCACGCCAGTTTCCAGTTCCAGCCAGATGCCGCCACGATTGCGTGCAATATTCCGGATGGTGCCGCCGATCACTGCAAAGCCCGACTCGCGGACCTGGCTTGCGCGAAGTACCGGTGAACTGCGCCAAAGGCCAGCGCCTGCCTTGCGCGCCGATTGCTCGGCCACTTGCTGGCACGCCACCAAACGCACATTGGGCGCAACCGCGACGCGATAACCAAGCCCTTCGCCAAGCAATCGCGCTTCAAGATTGTCGCCAGTGCGGGCGTAAACATGTGCCAGCGTCCGGCCGTACTTGTCCTTGGGCTCGACGCCGAGCACCAAGCCGACACGGCCGTCGCTGGCTTTGACCAAGGCTTGCAAACGCCGCTTGGCGGCCTCGGCAAACGGTTCGCTGGTGCGCCCCTTGCGCCCTATCTCCGGGGCGTTGATGCCAATCATGCGCACGCTGCGACCATCGGTAAGGCGCAGGGTATCGCCATCGACCACCTGACGCACTGCCACGATCTGCGGCCTGTCCGGCAATGGGCAAAACGCCAGGGCCGGCACTTGCCAAAGCGCGCCCACAAAAAAGGCGCCCACAAGGGGCGCCTTTTTCAGCAACAACGCGAAGCCCGAAGGATTCGCCATGCGCATGATTACTTCTTGGTACCGAACATACCGAAGCGATCGGCGAAGCGCTGAACGCGACCACCGGTGTCCAGCACTTTCTGCTTACCGGTGTAGAACGGGTGGCACAGGTTGCAAACGTCGATCGCCAGGGTGCTGCCCAGGGTCGAACGGGTTTCGAATTTGTTGCCGCAGCTGCAGGTCACAGCAACTGCTTCGTAGTTCGGATGAATATCAGCTTTCATGGTCACTTCCTCGAGCTGCGTGCCGCCACCCAACACCAATTGTTGAATACCGCACGTAATTAGGCGGGGAATAATACCAGAGAGCTGCGTCGACGCAAGTTGTCGCTTGCACCGACTGTCGTCTGCTAGGCTCGCCAGTCTTTGAAATGCCCTGCGAGACCTTACGCGTGTCCGACGTCATCCTGCGCCTTGCCCTGCCCTCCCCCCTGCGTCGCCTGTTCGACTACCGGGCGCCGGCGAGCATGGCGCGCCAGGCACTCACTCCCGGGATGCGCATCCGAGTGCCGTTCGGCCGCCGCGAGATGATCGGCGTGCTGGTAGAGGTCTGCGACCACAGCGAAGTCCCTGCCGACAAGCTGAAACCGGCCAGCGCCCTGCTCGACCCCGTTTCACCGGTGCCGGCGCCGCTGTTCAAGCTATGCCTGTGGACGGCCCAGTACTACCAGCACAGCCTCGGCGACACCCTGAGCTGGGCCTTGCCCACCTTGCTGCGCCAGGGCGAGCCGGCCGAGATGCGCCAGGAACGCTTCTGGCACGTGGCCCCCGGCGCCCGCCTTGAAGACCCCCGCATCGCACGCGCACCGCGCCAGCGCGACGCCCTGAAAACCTTGGCCCAACACCCGCATGGCGTTGCCCACAGCCTTTTGAGCAAACTGAACCTGAACAAGGACAGCCTCGATCTGCTGCTCGCCAAGGACCTGGTTCAGCAGGAAGTACGCCGCCACCTGCCGGCGCAACGGCATGAACACTGGCTGGCCCAACCGGAACTGCCGCTCAACGACGAGCAGCGCGAAGCATTCGAGGCTGTGCGCGATGGCTTTGGCGGTTTCAATGCGTTCCTCCTGGCCGGCGTTACCGGCAGCGGCAAGACCGAGGTCTACCTGCAACTGATCCGCGAAACCCTGGAGGCTGGAAAGCAGGCGCTGGTGCTGATCCCGGAAATCAACCTCGGCCCGCAAACCCTGGCGCGTTTCGAACAGCGTTTCAACGCACGCATCGCCTTGGTGCATTCGGCCGTCAATGACCGCGAACGCCTCGACGCCTGGCTGGCAGCGCGAGATGGCGAGGCCGATATCATCATCGGCACGCGTTCGGCGCTGTTCACCCCAATGAAGAACCCGGGCCTGATCATCATCGACGAGGAACATGACGGTTCCTATAAGCAGCAGGAAGGCCTGCGCTACCACGCCCGCGACCTTGCGATGGTGCGCGCTCACCAGGAAAACATCCCGATTCTGCTCGGCTCAGCCACCCCTTCGCTGGAAACCCTGCACAATGCCCTGACCGGCCGCTACCGCCTGCTACGCATGAACCAACGCGCAGGGGGCGCGCGCCCGCCACGCATGTTACGCCTGGACGTGAAAAGCCTGCCGCTGGACAGTGGCATCAGCGGTCCCCTGCAACAGGCCATCCGCCAGACACTGGAAGCAGGCCAGCAGGTGCTGGTTTTCCTCAACCGCCGCGGTTTCGCCCCGACGCTGCTATGCCACGACTGCGGCTGGCTCAGCGAATGCCCGCGCTGCGATGCCCGCATGACCGTGCACCAGCGCGCCGGCGTGCTGCGCTGCCACCATTGCGGGTACGACGAACGCCTGCCGCACCAGTGCCCTAAGTGCAACCATGTCGACTTGCGCCCGGTAGGTGCAGGTACCGAGCGCGCCGAGGAACGTCTGAAGGTATTGTTCCCCGATTACCCAATCCTGCGGGTCGACCGCGACAGCACGGCCCGCAAGGACGCCATGAACAATTTGTTCAGCACCATTCAGCGCGGCCAGCCGAGCATCCTGGTCGGGACGCAGATGCTGGCTAAGGGGCACCACTTTCCGCGGGTTACCTTGGTCGCGATTCTCGATGCCGATGGGGGGCTGTTCTCCGGCGACTTTCGCGCCACCGAGCGCATGGCACAACTCATCGTGCAGGTGGCCGGGCGCGCCGGGCGTGCCGAGGAGCCCGGCAAAGTGGTCATCCAGACGCACCTGGCCGACCACCCCCTACTGGTACAGTTGACCGAGCAAGGCTACTTCGCCTTTGCCGAACAGGCCCTGGACGAGCGCCGCGCCGCCGGCCTGCCACCGTATTCCCACCTTGCCCTGCTGCGCGCCGAAGCGCACAAGCCAGGGCAGGCCGAAGGTTTTCTCGACGAAGCCTGCAACGCAGCGCAGCGCCTGGTTGCGGAGCAACGCTTGCCCGGCATTGAACTGTTGGGCCCGGTGCCTGCTCCGATGGAGCGCAAGGCCGGGCGCTTCCGTGCGCAATTGCTGATACAGGCCGAAACCCGGGCACCGCTGCATCGACTGATCAGTGCCTGGTTGCTAGTGTTGGAGCAGCTTCCAGGCGGGCGACAAGTACGCTGGTCGCTGGATGTCGACCCGGTCGACCTTTATTGAGCTGCAAGCAAGAGCAAGAGCAGGCCGGGCGATGGCGCTTTTTCTTGCAGCTTGCAGCTTGCAGCTCAAAGGTTGGCAACCCGGCCCCAGCAACGGATAATACCCAGTTTTTCCACCTGCGCATCCAGGCGCTCCACCGCGCTAGCGGTCGAAAAGAGATCCCCATGAAAGACACCATTCGCCAGCTGATCCAGCAAGCCCTCACCCAACTCGTCACCGACGGTGTGCTGCCTGAAGGGCTGTCGCCGGCGATCCAGGTGGAAAACGCCCGGGACAAGACACACGGCGACTTCGCCAGCAACATCGCGATGATGCTGGCCAAGCCGGCTGGCATGAAGCCGCGTGACCTGGCCGAAAAGCTGATTGCAGCCCTGCCGGCCAGTGCAGACATCAGCAAGGCCGAAATCGCAGGCCCAGGCTTTTTGAACTTCTTCCAGAACACCGACGCCTTGGCCAACCGCCTGGACGCCGCCCTGGCCGATGCACACCTGGGTGCGCGCAAGGCTGGCCCTGCGCAGAAGGTGGTGATCGATATGTCGGCACCGAACCTGGCCAAAGAGATGCACGTCGGCCACCTGCGATCCACCATCATCGGTGACAGCGTCGCCCGCGTGCTGGAATTCCTGGGCGACCAGGTCATCCGCCAGAACCACGTGGGCGACTGGGGTACTCAGTTCGGCATGCTGCTGGCCTATCTGGAAGAAAACCCGATCACCAGCGACGAGTTGTCTGACCTGGAGAACTTCTACCGCGCCGCCAAGAAGCGCTTCGACGAGTCCGAGGAATTCGCCACCCGCGCCCGCGGCCTGGTGGTCAAGCTGCAGGCCGGCGACCCGGACTGCATGGCCCTGTGGACGCGCTTCAAGGACATTTCGCTGTCGCACTGCCAGAAAACCTACGAGTTGCTCAACGTCAAACTGACCATGGCCGACGTGATGGGCGAAAGCGCCTATAACGCCGACCTCGCCAACGTGGTTGCCGACCTCAAGGCCAAAGGCCTGCTGGTCGAGGACCAAGGCGCCCAGTGCGTGTTCCTCGAAGAGTTCAAGAACAGCGAAGGCGAGCCATTGCCCGTGATCGTGCAGAAGGCCGACGGCGGCTACCTGTACGCCACCACCGACCTGGCTGCAGTGCGCTACCGCAGCAATGTGCTCAAGGCCGACCGCGCACTGTACTTCGTCGACCAGCGCCAGGCGCTGCACTTCAACCAGGTGTTCGAAGTGGCGCGCCGCGCCGGTTTCGTCGGGCACCCGATGCAGATGGAACACATGGGCTTCGGCACCATGAACGGCGCCGATGGCCGCCCGTTCAAGACCCGTGACGGCGGCACCGTGAAGCTGATCGACCTGCTCACCGAGGCCAAGGAGCGTGCCTACGCACTGGTCAAGGAGAAAAACCCGAGCCTGGCCGAGGACGAATTGCGCCACATCGGTGAAGTGGTCGGTATCGGCGCGGTGAAATACGCGGACTTGTCCAAGCACCGCACCAGCGACTACAGCTTCAACTTTGAGCTGATGCTCAACTTCGAAGGCAACACCGCGCCCTACCTGCTGTACGCCTACACCCGCGTGGCCGGCGTGTTCCGCAAGTTGGGCAAGGGCTTTGACGAGGTGGAAGGCCACATCGTCCTGCAGGCTGCCCACGAGCAGGACCTGGCTGCACGCCTGGCGCAATTCGGCGAAATCCTCAACAACGTCGCGGACAAGGGCACCCCGCACGTGTTGTGCACCTACCTGTACGACCTGGCCGGCCTGTTCTCCAGCTTCTACGAGAATTGCCCGATCCTCGCCGCCGAAACCCCCGAGCAGCAGCAGAGCCGTCTGCGCCTGGCGGCCCTGACGGGTCGCACCCTGAAGCAAGGTCTGGAACTGCTCGGCCTGGAAACCCTGGAGCGCATGTAAGTTGGCCGCCAAGAAAAAACCAGCTCCCAAGCGCGGTGCAAGCCGCACCCAGGCACCGGCCAAACAGCCGATCCCCGGTTGGATATGGTTGGCGGTCGGCCTGACGGTCGGCGCCTTCATCGTCTTTCTGATGAAGCTCGAGCCTGGCGGTGGCGATATCAAGCGCGCCAAGCCCGAGCAGCAGAAGCCCGAGAAAGTTGCCGAGGCGGGCAAGTCCACGGCGGCCACGACGCAGCAGCCGGTAAAGCCCAAGTATGACTTCTACACTCTGCTGCCCGAGTCGGAAGTGATCGTGCCGCCAGAAGCCGTGCCTGAGAAGACGCCGCCTGTCCCAGCCCAGCCGGTGACTCCGGTCACACCTGCCGAAGCGGCGAAAATCGACACTGCGCGCGCCCAGGCTGCACTGTTGGGCCAGACGCCACCCCCGGCTCCGCCAGTGATCAAGCCTGCGGCCACCACGCAATACTTCCTTCAGGCCGGGTCGTTCCGTAAACAGGCCGACGCCGACAAGGTGCGGGCGCAGATCATCCTGCTGGGCCAGACGGTGAAGGTGGAGTCGGGCACGGTCAAGGATGAAACCTGGTACCGCGTGCTGGTCGGCCCATACAGCAACCGTGAACAGTTGACCGGTGCGCAGAAGCAGCTGGCCGGAGCGGGGTTCAGTAACCTGCTACTGCAGCAGCGGCAGACCCGCCAGTAACGAAAAAGGCCTTGTCGCTCTGCGTGACAAGGCCTTTTTTGTGCTCAACGGCGTTCGGCGTTGGCCTGGGAAACCTGACTGTTCAGCGTCCAGAAGTCATACAGCACACCCACCAGGAACAGGCCACCGGTGAAGAAGTAGATGATCGCGGTGATCCACTTGCCCTGGTACAGGCGATGCACGCCAAAAATACCGAGGAAGGTCAGCAGTATCCAGGCAATGTTGTAGTCGATGCGTCCAGACTGGAAGCGCAAGTCGGCCTCCCGGTCCATCGACGGAATCAGGAACAGGTCGATCAGCCAGCCTATGCCGAGCAGACCCAGGGTGAAGAACCAGATCGTCCCGGTAATCGGCTTGCCGTAGTAGAAACGATGCGAACCAGTGAAGCCGAAAATCCACAACAGATAGCCGATGACCTTGCTGTGGGTGTCGTGAAACGGCGCCCCGCTTTCATAGCTGTTCATTCATAGCCCCCATGGCTTAGCCGAAAATTTTCTAAAAAAAAATGTGACTTTTGCGGTGCAGGCCGACGTACGGCAGCATGACAATCGACCAACGGATCAGAAATTGATCAAAAAGCTGTTATAAAGTTGCGCGCCAACACCAAAACCAACATCAAAACTTCACAAGAGCTTCATCTATGCCGCCTTTGTTAAAGACATGGCTGACCCTCTGCCTATTATTGCCCCTGGCCGCCCACGCCACCAACCGTGAGCAACGTCTTCCCAATGGTTTCACCGGCTATACCACCAATGCCACGGTGAAACACGCGCCGAGCAAGCACACCGCGATGCGTGCACGCGCCAATAACGCTGGTCAGGTTCATAACCTGCCGGTCGCCGCCATGTCGCCGAAACAGAGCAGCGATGTGCTAAGCCGCGCCGTGAACGTGCTCGGTACCCCTTATGTTTGGGGCGGCAGCAGCCCTAAAAAAGGCTTCGACTGCAGCGGGCTGGTCAAGTACGCCTTCAACGATGTGGCTGATGTCGACTTGCCGCGCACCTCCAATGCCATGGCCCAGGGCCACGGCGTGAAGGTGGCTAAAAGCGATCTGAAGCCTGGCGACCTGATCTTCTTCAACATCAAGAGCCGGCGCGTCAACCACGTAGCCATCTACCTGGGCAACGATCGCTTCATCCACGCACCGCGCCGCGGCAAGCGGGTGAGCATCGACAACCTGAGCAAACCTTACTGGCAGAAGCACTATGTCGTGGCCAAGCGGGTGTTGCCGAAGGCGCCGCAGCAGTTGGCCCTGGCCAAGCGCTAACCTGGCCAGTTCACCCATGGATTGCTGGGGCCACTGCTATACGGCCCCGATCAAACCTTCGGTCTTCAATCGCTGCAACGCCCCCTCCATCGTCCGCATTCCTTGCGCAGCCCCCGTCTGCATCACCGAATTCAATTGTGCCATACGCCCCTCGCGGATCAGGTTGCGCACCGCAGGCGTAGCCACCAGCACCTCCCGGGCGGCCACCCGCCCACCCCCCACACCCTTGACCAGCACCTGTGCAACCACCATACGCAGTGACTCCGCCAACATCGCCCGCATCAGCGGTTTCTCCTCGGCGGCAAACACTTCCACCAGCCGGTCGACACTGCCAGCAGCCGAGCGCGTATGCACCGTTGCCAGCACCAGGTGCCCGGTCTCCGCGGCCCGCAACGCCAGGCGAATCGTCTCCAGGTCGCGCAATTCGCCTATGACGATCACATCTGGGTCCTGCCGCAGCGCGCTGCGCAACCCTTGCGAAAAGTCACGGCAGTGCCGACCGATCTCACGCTGATTGACAAGGCTTCGCTCGCTGCTGTGGATAACTTCGACTGGGTCTTCGAGGGTGATGATGTGCAAGGAGCGCTGGCGGTTCAACTGATCGATCAGGGTAGCCATAGTGCTGGATTTACCGCTGCCGGTAGGCCCGCCGACCAGAATCAGACCGTCAGTCCAATGTGCAACAGACCGAAACACATCTTCCAGGCCGAGCTCGTCGAGTGTCGCAATCCGCTTCGGGATCAAGCGAAAGGTGGCCGCCGGGCCATTCAACTGGCGAAAGAGGTTCAGACGAAAGCGCCCGAGCGAGGGCAGATCCAGTGCCAGGTCCTGCTCATCACCTTGCGCCCACCGCTGGCGCTGGCCCTCATCGAGCAGCGGCGCCAGGGCATCGCTCAACGCCACGGGCGTCACGCTCGGTAGCGCCATGCGCCGCAGTTCGCCATCCACGCGTAGCATTGGTATCTCGCCCGCGGCCAGGTGCAGGTCACTCGCCCCTGCATCGCCAGCCCGGGCCAACAGGTCAGTCACGTCCATGAGACTCCCCAACGGCCATCAAGCAGGTAGAATGCCGCAGACTCCTGAGCCAACGGCATCGATCCATGTCCACCATAGCAGACAACCTTTGCGCCCTTGCCGCACGTATCGATAGCGCAGCCAAGGCCGCCGGACGCGACCCGGCCAGCCTTCATCTGCTGGCAGTCAGTAAGACCAAACCGGCTAGTGCCATCCGCGAGCTGCATGCCGCAGGCGTTTGTGATGTCGGTGAAAACTACCTGCAGGAGGCCCTGGCCAAACAGGACGACCTGCGGGACTTGCCCTTGATCTGGCACTTCATCGGCCCCATTCAGTCGAACAAGACCAAAGCCATTGCCGAGCATTTCGACTGGGTACACTCCGTGGACCGCCTGAAGATCGCCCAACGCCTGTCCGAACAGCGCCCCAAAGACCTGCCACCTCTGAACATCTGCCTGCAGGTGAATGTCAGCGGCGAAGAAAGCAAATCCGGCTGCGCCCCCGAGGACCTGCCGGCATTGGCCAATGCCGTGGCCGTACTGCCCAACCTGCGCCTGCGCGGGCTGATGGCGATCCCCGAACCCAGCGAAGACCGCGCCGAGCAAGAAGCCGCCTTCGCCAGCCTGCGGCAGTTGCAGGAGGGCCTGAATCTTGGCCTTGATACCCTGTCCATGGGCATGAGCCACGACCTGGAAGCCGCGATCGCGCAGGGTGCGACCTGGGTGCGTATCGGCACCGCCCTGTTCGGCGCCCGCAGCTACGGCCCCGCCTGATTCCATGCTTTACTCACTCTTTCCCTCAAGGACCTGACATGAGCAAGACACGTATTGCCTTCATCGGCGCCGGCAACATGGCTGCCAGCCTGATCGGCGGCCTGCGCGCCCAGGGCCTGGACGCCACGCAGATCCGCGCCAGCGATCCAGGCGCCGAGACCCGCACCCGGGTCCAGGCCGAGCACGGTATCGAGGTATTCGAAGACAACGCACAGGCCATCGCCGGGGCCGACGTGATCGTCCTGGCAGTCAAACCGCAGGTGATGAAAACCGTCTGCGAGGCCCTGCAGCCGAACCTGCAGGATGGCCAACTGATCGTTTCGATTGCCGCCGGCATCACCTGCGCCAGCCTGCAGGCCTGGCTCGGGGCCCGCCCGGTAGTGCGTTGCATGCCCAACACGCCGGCCCTGCTGCGCCAAGGCGTAAGCGGGCTGTATGCCACCGCCGAAGTGAGCAGCACACAGCACCAGCAGGCCGAGCAGCTGCTATCGGCCGTGGGCACCGCCTTGTGGCTTGAGCATGAACACCAGCTCGATGCCGTGACAGCTGTCTCGGGCAGCGGGCCGGCCTATTTCTTCCTGCTGATCGAAGCCATGACTGCCGCTGGCGAGAAGCTTGGCCTGCCACGCGAAACCGCTACCCAGCTGACCCTGCAGACCGCACTGGGTGCCGCGCACATGGCGGTGGCCAGTGACGTTGACGCCGCCGAGCTGCGTCGCCGGGTCACTTCGCCAGCCGGCACCACAGAGGCTGCAATCAAGTCGTTCCAGAGCAACGGTTTCGAAGCCATCGTCGAGCAGGCACTGGCAGCCGCGGCGAAGCGTTCTGCCGAGCTGGCCGAGCAATTGGGCAAATAAGGAGTATTAGATGAATGCATTGTCCGGCGCCGCGATCTTCGTGGTGCAAACCTTGGTCAGCCTGTACCTGGTGATCGTCCTGCTGCGCTTCGTGCTGCAGTTGGTAAAGGCCAACTTCTACAACCCGCTGTGCCAGTTCGCGGTGCGCGCCACGCAGCCGCTGCTCAAGCCGATCCGGCGCATCATCCCAAGCGTCGGCGGCCTGGATACCTCGTCGCTGCTGCTGGCGGTGGTGATCCAGGCTCTGCTGATGGGCTTCGTGCTGATGGTGACCTACGGCACCTTCGGCGATGTGCTGCACCTGCTGATGTGGGCGATCATCGGCATCACCTCGCTGTTCCTGAAGATTTTCTGGGTCGCGATGATCGTTATGGTGATCGTGTCCTGGGTTGCGCCGAACAGCCACAATCCGGCGGCCGAGCTGGCCTACCAGATCAGCGAACCAGTGCTGGCGCCGTTCCGTCGCATTGTGCCCAACTTGGGCGGCATGGACATTTCGCCGATCTTCGCCTTCATCGCGATCCAGGTGCTCCAGTCGTTTGTCATGCCACCGCTGGCAGCCTATGCCGGCATGCCACAAGAACTGTGGCGGATGATCTGACCCCTGTTGTTCCCAGCGGCAAGCCTTTGCTTGCCGCTGGGGGTAGCGCTCTTTAGACTTACGCCTCCGTCAAGCGTGAGCAGGGTCGATGTCCACTGTCCTTCCCGAAGATTCCGTCGGTCTGGTTACACCGCAAACAGCCCGGTTCGATGAACCGCTGGCCCTGGCCTGTGGCCGTTCTCTGGCCAGCTACGAGCTGGTTTACGAGACCTATGGCAGCCTGAATGCCAGCGCAAGCAATGCTGTGCTGATCTGCCATGCCCTGTCTGGCCATCACCACGCGGCCGGCTACCACGCCACCACCGACCGCAAGCCCGGCTGGTGGGACAGCTGCATCGGCCCCGGCAAGCCGATCGACACCAACCGTTTCTTCGTGGTCAGCCTGAACAACCTCGGTGGCTGCAACGGCAGCACCGGCCCCAGCAGCGTCAACCCCGCCACCGGCAAGCCGTATGGCGCAGATTTCCCGGTACTGACCGTTGAAGACTGGGTACACAGCCAGGCACGTCTGGCCGATCGCTTGGGCATCCGGCAGTGGGCGGCCATTGTCGGCGGTAGCCTCGGCGGCATGCAGGCCCTGCAATGGACCATGACCTACCCCGACCGCGTGCGCCACTGCGTCGACATCGCCTCGGCACCGAAGTTGTCGGCCCAGAACATTGCTTTCAACGAAGTGGCGCGCCAAGCCATCCTCACCGACCCCGAATTCCACGGCGGCTCGTTCCAGGACCAAGGCGTGATCCCCAAGCGTGGCCTGATGCTGGCGCGCATGGTCGGGCATATCACCTACCTGTCCGACGACTCGATGGGTGAAAAGTTTGGCCGGGAGCTCAAGAGCGACAAGCTCAATTACGACTTCCACAGCGTCGAATTCCAGGTCGAGAGCTACCTGCGCTATCAGGGCGAAGAATTCTCTGGCCGCTTCGACGCCAACACCTACCTGCTGATGACCAAGGCGCTGGATTACTTCGACCCGGCGGCGGCCAATGGCGGCGACCTGGCCGCGACCCTGGCCCACGTCACAGCCGACTACTGCATCATGTCGTTCACCACAGACTGGCGCTTCTCGCCGGCCCGCTCGCGCGAGATCGTCGATGCCCTCATGGCAGCACGCAAGAACGTCTGTTACCTGGAAATCGACTCCCCTTACGGGCACGATGCCTTCCTGATCCCCACGCCTCGCTACATGCAGGGTTTCGCGAACTACATGAACCGCATCGCCATCTGAGGACAGCATGAGAGCCGATCTGGAAATCATCCACGACTGGATTCCCGCCGGCAGCCGGGTACTCGACCTGGGCTGCGGCAGTGGCGAGCTGCTGGCCTCGCTGCGTGATCGCAAGCAGGTCACCGGCTACGGCCTGGAGATCGACCCCGACAACATCGCCGCCTGTGTGGCCAAAGGCGTCAACGTCATCGAACAGGACCTGGACAAAGGCCTGGGCAACTTCGCCAGCAACAGCTTTGACGTAGTGATCATGACCCAGGCCCTGCAGGCCGTGGAGTACCCTGACCGCATCCTCGACGAGATGCTGCGGGTGGGCCGCCAGTGCATCATCACCTTCCCCAACTTCGGCCACTGGCGTTGCCGCTGGTACCTGGCGACCAAAGGCCGCATGCCGGTTTCGGACTTCATGCCGTACACCTGGTACAACACGCCGAACATCCACTTCTGCACCTTTGCCGACTTCGAGCAGCTGTGCCATGAGCGCCGCGCCAAGGTCCTGGACCGTCTGGCGGTCGACCACTTGCACCGCAATGGGTGGGGCGGCCGGCTTTGGCCTAATCTGTTAGGGGAAATCGGCATTTATCGCGTCAGTAGCCCAGGCCTGCAGGAGCACCAGCTCGCGGTCTGACGCCCAGCAGAGGAATCGCACCATGCGTCGCCTAGCCCTGTTTCTGATCAGCTTGTGCCTGGCACTGCCGGTACTGGCTGCCGATGCCGCCAAACCCGAGCGCAAGGAAGTGTTCGGCGATGTGACGGTGCACTACAGCGCCTTCACCTCCAGCATGTTGCAGCCGGACGTTGCCGCCGCCACAGGGCTTGTCCGCAGCAAGAATCAGGGGGTGCTCAACATCGCCGTGCTCAAGGCCAGCAAACCCGCCATGGCGGTGGTCAGCGGCACGGTAAAAGACCTCACCGGGCGCAGCAACCCGTTGTCGTTCAAGCAGATTACCGATCGAGGCGCGATCTACTACATCGCCCAGTTCAAGATCGAACAGGCCGAGACGCTGACCTTCGACCTGAATGTCGAAACCGGCGGGGTCAGCCATAAACTCAGCTTCAACCAGGAAGTGTTCCCAGGCGAATGATGAATCTCCAGCAACTCGTATTGGCCAGCCACAATGCCGGCAAACTCAAGGAACTCCAGGCCATGCTCGGCCAGGCCGTGCAACTGCGCTCGATCGGTGAGTTCAGCCAGGTAGAACCCGAAGAAACCGGCCTGTCGTTCGTCGAGAACGCCATCCTCAAGGCGCGCAATGCCGCACGCATCTCCGGGTTGCCGGCGCTGGCCGACGACTCTGGCCTGGCGGTCGACTTCCTCGGTGGCGCGCCAGGCATCTACTCGGCGCGTTATGCCGACGGCAAAGGCGATGCGGCAAACAACGCCAAACTGCTCGAAGCACTCAAGGATGTACCGCAAGATCAGCGCGGCGCCCAGTTTGTCTGTGTACTGGCACTGGTACGCCATGCCGACGATCCACTGCCCATCCTCTGCGAAGGCCTGTGGCATGGGCGCATCATGTGCGAAGCCAGCGGCGAACAAGGCTTTGGCTATGACCCGCTGTTCTGGGTGCCTGAGCGCAACTGCTCGAGCGCCGACCTCGCGCCTGCCGACAAGAACCAGCTCAGCCACCGCGCCCGCGCCATGGCTCTGCTGCGCCAACGTCTGGGCCTGGCATGATCGAACTGTTGTCTACCCAGCCGCGCCAGCCTGGCGTGGCGGGTTTCGCCACGCTGCCACCTTTGGCACTGTACATCCACATTCCGTGGTGCGTGCGCAAATGCCCTTACTGCGACTTCAACTCCCATGCGGCTGGGCCTGATCTTCCGGAAGAGGCCTATGTCGATGCCCTGCTGACCGACCTCGACCAAGAGCTGCCTGCTGTTCAGGGAAGGCCAATATCATCGATCTTCTTCGGCGGCGGCACCCCTAGCCTGTTCAGCGCCAATGCCCTTGGCAGGCTGCTGCGCGGCGTGGAGCAACGCATCCCCTTCGAGCCGGACATCGAGATCACCCTGGAAGCCAACCCCGGGACGTTCGAGCAGGAGAAATTCAAGGCGTACCGGCAAACGGGCATCAATCGCCTGTCGATTGGCGTACAGAGCTTCCAGCCGGCCAAACTGCAAGCGCTGGGGCGCATCCACAATGGCGACGAAGCAATCCGCGCAGCGGGCATGGCCCGGGCAGCCGGCTTCGACAACTTCAACATGGACCTGATGCACGGCCTGCCAGATCAGTCGCTGAACGATGCGTTGGGTGACTTGCGCCAGGCCATCGACCTGGGGCCAACGCACCTGTCCTGGTACCAACTGACCGTGGAGCCAAACACGGTGTTCTGGAACCAACCGCCGGAACTGCCCGAGGACGACATTCTTTGGGACATTCAGGAGGCCGGCCAGGCACTGATGGCGGCGCACGGATACAAGCAGTATGAGGTTTCGGCCTATGCCCAGCCTGGGCGTGCCGCCAAGCACAACCTGAACTACTGGTGCTTTGGCGATTTCATCGGCATCGGCGCCGGCGCCCACGGTAAGCAGACCTTTGCCGACGGCCGCATCCTGCGCACCTGGAAGACCCGCCTGCCCAAGGACTACCTGAACCTGGCCAAGCCGTTCAAGGCCGGCGAGAAGCTGCTGCCGGTGGACGAGCTGCCGTTCGAGTTCTTGATGAACGCACTGCGCCTGACAGATGGCGTGGAAGCCGAGCTGTTCAGCCAGCGTACCGGCTTGCCGCTGGTGCAACTGGCTGAGGCCCGCCGCGCCGCCGAACAAAAAGGGCTTTTGCAGGTCGAACCGGATCGGCTGGTGGCCACGCCACGCGGCCAGTTGTTCCTCAATGACCTGCTGCAGTATTTCTTGACCTAAGGATGACCCATGGATCTGGTACTTGACCTGCTGGCAACGGTTTCTCGCTGGAGCCGTAGCAACCTGTCTGAGATTTCGCTGGCCTTGGTAGGCTGCCTGCTGGTGCTGTTTGGCACCGACATCAAGGGCTGGGTGGAACAACGGCTAGGCGGCCTGGCAGGTGCCCTGAGGGTTCCATTCATGGCGCTGCTGGTGATGATCGGCAGCGGCGCGGCGCTGATTTATGCCACGCCGTGGGTGGTGAAGGGGCTGAGCCAGTTCAACAACTACGCGTTGGCGCCGGTGCTGTTGGTGGTGCTGGTGTTGATTGGCGTGGTCGCTGATCGGCGGGGGTAAAGCTCACTGGAAGCTGCCCCGCAGAACCAGGGCAGCTCTACCACTCGACTGCCCCTTGCAGGGAGTCACCGAGGCGGTCAGGCATGCCCACCTCGGCCTTGATTACAAACAAGCCCCGGAGGGCTTGCATAGGCGGCTCAGCGCAACATCGAAAGGCTCAGACAGCCAATCAACCCACCTTCTCGAACTTCAAATCCCAAACTCCATGTCCCAAGCGCTCACCACGGCGCTCGAACTTGGTGATCGGACGCTCTTCGGGGCGCGGCACATAAGCCCCGTCCGCTGCCAGGTTTCGGTACCCCGGCGCCGCGCTCATTACTTCCAGCATGTATTCGGCATACGGTTCCCAGTCGGTGGCCATATGGAATATGCCTCCCGGCTTGAGCTTGCGACGCACCAGCTCGGCGAACTCCAACTGCACGATACGACGCTTGTGGTGGCGCGCCTTGTGCCATGGGTCGGGGAAGAACAGCATCAAGCGGTCGAGGCTGTTATCGGCCACACAGCGGTTGAGCACTTCAATGGCGTCGCAATCGTACACCCGCAGGTTTTTCAGGCCCTCGGTCAGCACGCCGTTAAGCAGCGCGCCGACACCCGGGCGGTGCACTTCAACACCGATGAAGTCTTGTTCAGGTGCAGCAGCGGCCATTTCCAACAGGGAATGGCCCATGCCGAAGCCGATCTCCAGGGTGCGCGGCGCCGAACGACCGAACACCTGGTCATAGTCCACCGGGCTTTCGGCCAGCGGCAGGATATACAGCGGGCCGCCTTGGTCCAGGCCTCGTTGCTGGCCTTCGGTCATGCGCCCGGCGCGCATCACGAAACTCTTGATGCGGCGGTGTGGGCGCGCTTCGCCGTCGGTGGTGATCGGCGTATCTTGCGATTCAGTCATCAGTAGCTCTTACTTGATCAGACCATCCAGCGGCGAAGACGCGCTGGCATAGAGTTTCTTCGGCATGCGCCCGGCGAGGTAGGCCATGCGCCCAGCGACGATTGCGTGTTTCATGGCCTCGGCCATCAGCACCGGCTGCTGGGCGTGGGCGATAGCCGAGTTCATAAGCACCGCTTCACAGCCCATTTCCATGGCGATGGTTGCATCGGAGGCGGTACCCACGCCTGCATCGACCAGCACCGGCACCTTGGATTCTTCCAGGATGATCTGCAGGTTGTACGGGTTGCAGATACCCAGGCCAGTGCCGATAAGGCCGGCCAGCGGCATGACCGCGATGCAGCCAGCTTCGGCCAGCTGACGAGCAATGATCGGATCATCACTTGTATAGACCATCACGTCGAAGCCATCCTTGACCAGTACTTCGGCGGCCTTCAGGGTTTCGATCACGTTGGGGAACAGGGTCTTCTGGTCTGCCAGGACTTCCAGCTTGACCAGGTTATGACCATCGAGCAATTCACGGGCCAGACGGCAGGTGCGCACCGCTTCTACGGCGTCATAGCAGCCGGCGGTGTTCGGCAGAATGGTGTAACGGTCCGGTGGCAGCACGTCGAGCAGGTTCGGCTCGCCCGGGTTCTGGCCTAGGTTGGTGCGGCGCACGGCGACAGTGACGATTTCGGCGCCCGAGGCCTCGATGGCCAGGCGGGTTTCTTCCATGTCACGGTACTTGCCGGTGCCGACCAGCAGGCGCGACTGGAAAGTACGCCCGGCCAGGGTAAAGGGCTTGTCGCTACGAACGTTGCTCATCAAAGATCCTCTGGAAAAGGTTGCTGGGCTTGCAGGTGAATCGCCAGGCCGGAATCAGCCGCCACCGATGGCGTGGACCACTTCGACCTGGTCGCCGTCATTGAGCTGCGTGCTGTCGTGCTGACTGCGCGGCACGATATCCAGGTTCAATTCCACTGCCACCCGGCGCCCGGTCAGCTCCAGGCGGGTCAGCAGCGCCGCGACGCTTTCGCCCGCGGGCAATTCATAGGGTTCACCGTTCAATTGAATGCGCATGCGCACGGCCACCATTGTGCGTTGGGGGCCAGCATTCTAGCGCCGATCAACGCGTTAACCCAAGGGCGGTGCACGCCATTAGTCGTGATTGTGGACCGCTTGGTCAGCCCAAACGCCATGCCGCCATACCCAGGCAGACCCAGCCGGCCAGGAAGCACAAGCCGCCGATAGGGGTGATGATGCCAAGCTTGCCCAGCCCGCTCAGGGTCAGTAGGTACAGGCTACCGGAGAACAGCACGATGCCCAGGGCGAACAGACCACCGGCCCAGCCAACCAGGCGCCCAGGCAAGTGCGCCGCGAGCAGCGCGACACCGAAGATTGCCAAGGCATGCACCAGTTGATAAGTCACCCCGGTTTGAAAGATGGCCAGGTAATCAGCGCTCAGGCGGTTTTTCAGCCCATGGGCGGCGAATGCGCCCAGGCCGACACCGGTAAAGCCGAAAAAGGCGGCGAGCATGAGGAAGGTGCGAAGCATGGGACGACTCCTGGGATCGGGTCTGTATAATGGCCCGTTCCACCGGTCCGGCCAAGCCATCGCCATGCTGTCATCCCTACTCCGTCGCCTCGCCCGCGCCCTGTTCTGGTTCGCTGCCGGCAGTATCGTGCTGGTGCTGGTGTTCCGCTGGGTGCCGCCTCCCGGCACGGCATTGATGGTCGAGCGCAAGGTGCAGTCGTGGGTCAGTGGCGAGCCGATCGACCTGCAGCGCGACTGGCAGCCGTGGGAGAGTATCTCCGATGACCTCAAGGTCGCGGTCATCGCCGGTGAGGATCAGAAGTTCGCTAACCACTGGGGGTTCGACATCCCCGCCATCCAGGCGGCGCTGGCCTATAACGAGCGCGGCGGCAACATCCGTGGTGCCAGCACATTGACCCAGCAGGTGGCCAAGAACCTGTTCCTGTGGTCGGGCCGAAGTTGGTTGCGCAAGGGGCTGGAGGCCTGGTTCACGGCGCTGATTGAGCTGTTCTGGTCGAAAGAGCGGATCCTTGAGGTCTACTTGAACAGTGCCGAATGGGGCAAAGGGGTGTTTGGTGCCCAAGCTGCGGCGCGTTACCACTTTGGTATCGATGCCAGCCGGCTGAGCCGCCAGCAGGCTGCTCAATTGGCTGCAGTGCTGCCAAGCCCCATCAAGTGGAGCGCCAGCCGGCCTAGTGCCTACGTGGCGAGCCGGGCAGGCTGGATTCGCAGGCAGATGAGCCAGCTGGGTGGGCCAAGCTATCTGATGCAACTGGATGCTTCGCGCAGGCCCTGAATGAACACGCTGACTTTAGCTGCCCCTTCCCGAGGCCGGTAAAGACTGCGCAAACAAAAAAAGCCGCTCACCCTGTCATAGGTCAGCGGCTTTTTAGTGCATCAGGCGCCAATCAGGCTGCAATCAACGCTTTTACCTTGTTCATCGCATTCTTTTCCAGCTGACGAATACGCTCAGCCGAAACGCTGTACTTGTCGGCCAGCTCATGCAACGTGGCTTTTTCTTCAGCCAACCAGCGCTGGTAGAGAATGTCGCGGCTACGCTCGTCCAGGCCCTGCAAGGCTTCATGCAGATTGCTGGTGGAGTTGTCGCTCCAGTCAGCGTCTTCAAGCTGCACAGCCGGGTCGTAGCGATGGTCTTCCAAGTAATGTGCAGGCGACTGGAAGGCGCTGTCGTCGTCCGCTTCCGCTGCAGGGTCGAAGGCCATGTCCTGGCCACTCAGACGGCTTTCCATCTCACGCACTTCTCGCGGTTCGACACCGAGACTTTCAGCCACGCGGTGGACTTCATCGTTATTCAACCAGGCCAGACGCTTCTTCTGGCTGCGCAGGTTGAAGAACAGCTTGCGCTGGGCCTTGGTGGTAGCCACCTTGACGATGCGCCAGTTGCGCAGGATGAATTCGTGGATTTCAGCCTTGATCCAGTGCACAGCGAACGACACCAGGCGCACACCCATTTCGGGGTTGAAGCGCTTGACCGCCTTCATCAAGCCGACGTTGCCTTCCTGAATGAGGTCGGCCTGGGCCAATCCGTAGCCAGCATAGCTACGGGCGATATGTACGACGAAGCGCAGGTGGGCCATCACCATTTGCCGAGCGGCCTCAAGATCCTGCTCATAATAGAGACGCTCGGCCAGATCACGCTCCTGCTCGACAGTCAGCAGCGGGATGCTGTTGACCGTGTGCACATAGGCTTCCAGGTTTGCACCGGGAACCAGGGCATAGGCAGGTTGCAACGATGTGGTCATTCAAGAACCTCCGACTTACCAGACTCGTGCCTTGTGAGCACTGCCAACATAGACCTGGAACCAAGGTGCAAGTTCCAAAAATGAAAAATTGTCAATGCTGGCTCAGAAAAACTATCGCGGGGCCAGCTCGTTCAAATGGCGAGCGACCGCAATCCATGCACCGATATACCCCAACAGTACCGCCCCGATCAAGAGCGACAGACCATCGGATGCTGGCACCCCGCCCAGGGAGAAGTCGCTGCCGTAGAGCCCGGACAGCCCTACAACGGCCTCGTTCAGCCAGTTGAGGCCGAACGCGAGGATACCCCAGGCCAGCAGGCCGGCACCCAGGCCGTACAACGCGCCCATGTACAGGAAAGGCCGACGTACGTAGCTGTCGGTGCCGCCTACCAGCTTGATGACTTCGATCTCGGTGCGGCGGTTTTCAATATGTAGACGAATTGTGTTACCGATTACTAACAACAAGGCAGAAATAAGCATCACCGCCAGGCCGAAGACGAACCGGTCGCCCAGTTTGAGGATCGCCGCCAGGCGCTCCACCCACACCAGGTCGAGTTGTGCGTTTTCCACCCGCGGCAGCTCGGCCAGACGCTGACGCAACGCTTCCAGGGCCGGCTTATCGACTTCGGTCGGGGTCACCACCACGACGCCAGGCAGCGGGTTGTCGGGCAACTCTCGCAGGGCTTCGCCCAACCCGGACTGCTGCTGGAACTCTTCCAGCGCCTGCCCTGGGCTGATGTACAAGGCATCGGCCACTCCAGGCATGCCTTTGATCTCTTCGCGAAGGGCCTCCCCCTCCTTGCTGCCCGCATCGAGCTTCAGGTACAGGGAAACCTGCGCGGCGCGCTGCCAGGAGCCCCCCAGTTTCTCGACGTTCTTCAACAGCAGCGACAGGCCCATGGGCATGCTCAGCGCCACGGCCATCACCAGGCAGGTGAAGAAGCTGCCGATCGGCTGCTTACCCAGGCGACGCAGGCTGTCGGCCAGGCTGGCACGATGGCTGTCCAGCCAGGCATGCAACAGCGTGCGGAAGTCCGGGCCGTCATCATCATGCTCGCCGCGCTTTTTCCTGGTATCCGCGTCGGCGGCCTTGGGCGCCACCCGCTCGGAAACCTTGGGTGTACGTGTAGTGCTCATTGCCCGGCCTCCCCATCGCCGATCAGACGGCCGCGCTGCAAGGTCAGCATGCGGTGGCGCATGCGCGCAATCAGTGCCAGGTCATGGCTGGCGATCAACACCGTGGTACCCAGCCGATTGATGTCCTCGAACACCCCCATGATCTCTGCGGCAAGGCGCGGATCGAGGTTACCGGTGGGTTCGTCGGCCAGCAGCAAGGCGGGCTGATGGACGATCGCGCGAGCGATACCGACCCGCTGCTGCTGGCCGGTGGACAGGTCGGCCGGGAACAGCTCACCCTTGTCGACCAGCGACACACGCTCCAGCGCCGAATCCACGCGTTTGGTGATCTCAGCCTTGGACAGGCCGAGAATCTGCAGCGGCAGGGCGATGTTGTTGAAAACGGTGCGGTCGAACAGCAACTGGTGGTTCTGGAACACCACCCCGATCTGCCGACGCAGGAACGGGATCTGCGCATTGCTGATCTGGCCCAGGTCCTGCCCTGCCAGCATCAACTTGCCGCTAGTGGGGCGCTCCATGGCCAGCAGCAGACGCAGCAAGGTGCTCTTACCGGCGCCGGAATGGCCGGTGACGAACAGGAATTCGCCCCGGCGCGCCCGGAAACTCAGCTCATGCAAGCCAACATGGCCGTTGGGATAGCGCTTGGCAACCTGTTCGAATCGGATCATGGGTGCTCTCGCTCGGCAAACAGAGCCTTGACGAACGGCTCGGCTTCGAAGGTGCGCAGGTCGTCGATGCCTTCACCCACGCCGATGAAGCGGATCGGGATGTTGAACTGCTTGGCAAGGGCGAAGATCACCCCACCCTTGGCGGTGCCATCCAGCTTGGTCAGGGCCAGGCCGGTCAGCTCGACGCTCTGATTGAAGTACTTGGCCTGGCTGATGGCGTTCTGGCCAGTACCGGCATCGAGCACCAGCAGCACCTCATGCGGCGCCTCGGCGTCAAGCTTGCCGATGACCCGGCGAACCTTTTTCAGCTCTTCCATCAGGTTGTCTTTGGTGTGCAGACGGCCGGCGGTATCGGCGATCAGCACATCGACGCCACGGGCCTTGGCGGCCTGCACGGCATCGAAGATCACCGACGCGGAGTCGGCACCGGTGTGCTGGGCGATCACCGGGATCTGGTTGCGCTCGCCCCAGACCTGCAACTGCTCGACTGCGGCGGCACGGAAGGTATCACCCGCAGCCAGCATGACTTTCTTGCCCTCGAGCTGCAGCTTCTTGGCCAGCTTGCCGATAGTGGTGGTCTTGCCGGCGCCGTTGACGCCTACCACGAGGATCACATAGGGCTTGTTCTGCGCCTGGATCTTCAGCGGTTGCTCGACCGGGCGCAGCAGCGCGGCCAGTTCTTCCTGCAGCGACTTGTACAGGGCATCGGCATCGGCCAGCTGTTTGCGCGCGACCTTCTGGGTCAGGTTCTGAACGATGGTCGAGGTCGCCTCCACGCCAACGTCGGCGGTCAGCAAGCGTGTTTCGATCTCGTCTAGCAGGTCGTCATCAATGACCTTCTTGCCCAGGAACAGGCTGGCCATGCCTTCGCCGATGCTGGCGCTGGTCTTCGACAGGCCCTGCTTGAGGCGAGCGAAGAAGCCGGGCTTGGCAGGTTCGGCAACGGCTGGGGTAGCGGCGGCGACGGCCTGTTCGGGGGCCGGGCGCTCGGGAATCGCTGGCGGGGCTTTTGGCTCAAGGTCTGGAACCAGGGCGACCGGCTCTTCGGCAACGGGCAAGACCAGGTTGCTGACCGGAGCTTCGGGGGCTGCTGCGACTGGAGCAGGGCTTTCGAGCTGCGCAGCAGCGGGCTCAGCACTCGCAGGCAACTCCGCGCTCACAGGGGCAGGGGCAGGCTCGGGAACCGGCACTGGCTCAGGGGCTGGAGCAGGCTCAGGAACCGGTGCAACCTCAGGAGCCGGAGCAGGCTCAGGGGCCGGTTCGACCTCCGGGGCCGGAGCAGGCTCAACGACAGGCGCAGGCTGGGGGGCCAGCACCGGCTCAGCGGCAGACGGGGGCGCTTCGGCAACCACCGGCTCGGCCGCAGCCGCTTCAGGCTGCTCGGCGGCAGGCTGCGGCGATACCGGCTCTACTGCCTGAGCATCAGGGGCTTGTGGCTGTTCGGCGACAGGTTGCTGCGGCTTCTTGCGAAACCAGCTGAACAGGCCTTTTTTCTCGCCAGCCTCGGCCGGCGCTTTTTTGTCGTCGTTGGAACCAAACATGGAAGACGGCTATCTCAGGGTAGCGATGGGCCAGCAGCGGCTCATCTGGAATTCTCTAAACGCAGAACAGACTCTTTTGAAGCCAGCTGGTTCATGCGCAATGTTTTGTCTTAATGGACCTGCAGGCCAGAACGGCGACAGGCATGGTCGCCAGGCAACCGGATCAGTATCCTAGCACCTCCTGGCCCGCCGACGCTAAACCCTGCGGGCCGCCGAACAGGTTAAACACCTTATGAATGCTCTAGCCCGCCGCGCCGCTGGCCTGTTGCTCAGCACGCTCTGCCTGCCGCTCGCAGCCTTTGCCGCCGATGCGCAACCCACCCACGAATTCATCCTCGACAACGGCCTGAAAGTGGTCGTGCGCGAGGACCACCGCGCACCAGTAGTGGTTTCGCAGATCTGGTACAAGGTCGGCTCCAGCTATGAGACTCCCGGCCAGACCGGGTTGTCCCACGCTCTGGAACACATGATGTTCAAGGGCAGCGCCAAGGTCGGCCCCGGCGAAGCTTCACGCATCCTGCGCGACCTGGGCGCGGAAGAGAACGCCTTTACCAGCGACGATTACACCGCCTACTACCAGGTTCTGGCCCGCGACCGCTTGCCGGTGGCTTTGGAGCTGGAGGCCGACCGGCTGGCCAGCCTGCGCCTGCCGGCCGATGAGTTCAGCCGCGAAATCGAGGTGATCAAGGAAGAGCGCCGCCTGCGCACTGACGATCAGCCAAGCGCCAAGGCTTTCGAGCTGTTCCGCGCCATGGCCTACCCGGCCAGCGGCTACCACACCCCGACCATCGGCTGGATGGCCGACCTCGAACGCATGAAGGTCGAGGAGCTGCGCCACTGGTACGAGTCCTGGTACGCGCCGAACAACGCCACCCTGGTGGTGGTCGGCGATATTACCGCCGCCGAGGTCAAAGGCCTGGCGCAGAAGTACTTCGGCAGTATCCCCAAGCGCGCTGTTCCGGCGGCCAAGCTGCCGCTGGAGCTGGCCGAGCCAGGCCGGCGCCAGCTGACCCTGCACGTACGCACCCAACTGCCAAGCCTGATCTACGGCTTCAACGTACCGGGCCTTGCGACCGCCAAGGACCCGCGCACCGCGCACGCCCTGCGCCTGATTTCGGCGTTGCTCGACGGCGGCTACAGCGCCCGCCTGCCGGCGCGCCTGGAGCGTGGCCAGGAACTGGTGGCCGGCGCCTCGTCCAGCTACAACGCCTTCACCCGCGGCGACAGCCTGTTCCTGATCTCGGCTACCCCTAACGTGCAGAAGCAGAAGACCCTCGCCGATGTCGAGAAAGGCGTCTGGCAATTGCTCGATGAACTCAAGACCACCCCGCCGAGTGCCGAGGAACTGGAACGTGTACGCGCCCAGGTGATCGCCGGGCTGGTCTACGACCGTGACTCCATCAGCAGCCAGGCCACCACCATCGGCCAGCTGGAAACGGTCGGCCTGTCCTGGAAACTGATCGACAGCGAACTGGACGAACTCAAGCGTGTGACCCCAGAGGACATCCAGGCCGCCGCACGCACCTATTTCACCCGCGAACGCCTGAGCGTTGCCCATGTACTGCCTGAGGAGTCCGCTCATGAGTGATCGCAGCGCACCACGCTACACCCTGATCGGCACGGGCATCATCGCACTGGTGGTGGCGTTGACCTGCGTCCTGGCTCGCCCTGCCCACGCCGAAGCCGACAGCACCGCAGCGCGCCCCGCCAATACCCTGCAGTCGCTGGCCGAGCTGGACGGCAAGGCCCCCAGCCGGCGCCAGCTGAACATCCAGAACTGGACCACTGCCGAAGGCGCACGCGTCCTGTTCGTCGAGGCCCGCGAGCTGCCGATGTTCGACCTGCGCGTGACCTTTGCCGCCGGAAGCAGCCAGGACGGCAACACGCCGGGCCTGGCCACCCTGACCAATGCCATGCTCAACGAAGGCGTTGCCGGCAAGGATGTGACCGCCATCGCCGAAGGCTTCGAAGGGCTCGGCGCAGACTTCGGCAACGGTTCCTACCGCGACATGGCCGTGGCCTCGCTGCGCAGCCTGAGTGTGAAGGACAAGCGCGAACCGGCCCTGAAGCTGTTCGCTGAAGTGGCCGGCAAGCCGACCTTCCCGGAGGACGCACTCAAACGAATCAAGAACCAGCTGCTGGCCGGTTTCGAATACGAGAAGCAGAACCCCGGCAAGATCGCCGGCAAAGCGTTGTTCGGCAAACTTTATGGCGAACACCCTTACGCCCATCCAAGCGACGGCAGCGCTGAAAGCATCCCGGGCATCACCTTGGAACAGCTGCGCGCATTCCACGCCAAAGCCTATGCAGCGGGCAACGCGGTAATCGCCCTGGTCGGCGACCTCAGCCGTGAAGAGGCCGAGACGATTGCCGCCCAGGTCTCCGCCGCCCTGCCCAAAGGCCCGGCGCTAGCCAAGCCTGCGCAACCCGTCGAGCCCAAGGCTGGCGCTACCCACATCGATTTCCCGTCAAAGCAGACCCACCTGATGCTGGCAGAGCTGGGCATCGACCGCCAAGACCCGGACTGGCCAGCCCTGTCGCTGGGCAACCAGATTCTCGGTGGCGGCGCCTTCGGTACCCGCCTGATGAGCGAAGTGCGGGAAAAACGCGGCCTGACCTACGGCGTATACTCGGTATTCAGCCCGATGCAGGTGCGCGGCCCGTTCATGATCAACCTGCAAACCCGTGCCGAACTCAGCGAGGGCACCCTCAAGCTGGTGCAGGGCATCCTTGCCGACTACCTCAAGAGCGGCCCGACCCAGCAGGAGCTGGACGACGCCAAGCGCGAACTGGCCGGCAGCTTCCCACTGTCGAACGCCAGCAATGCGAGCATCGTCGGCCAATTGGGCGCCATCGGCTTCTACAACCTGCCACTGACCTGGCTGGAAGACTTCATGCAGCAGTCCCAAGCGCTGACCGTCGAGCAGGTCAAGGCAGCCATGAACAAGCATTTGGCAGCCGACAAACTGGTGATCGTTACCGTCGGCCCGAGCGTGCCGCAAAAACCGCTGCCAGCCCCTACTGACAAACCCGCCGAGCAGCCCCTCGGCGTACCGGAGCACTAATGCCTAGATCCACCCCTCCCGCCCGCCCTCAGCAGGGCCAAAGCAAGGGTCAGGGCCACCTGCGCATCATCGCCGGCGAGTGGCGCAGTCGCCGCCTGGCGGTGCCTGAAGGCGAAGGCCTACGGCCGACCACCGATCGGGTGCGTGAAACCCTGTTCAACTGGCTGGCGCCCTACATCGAAGGCGCCCGGGTGCTGGATGCCTTTACCGGCAGTGGCGCCCTGGTGCTCGAAGCGTTGTCCCGCGGTGCTGCAGATGCCGTCGCACTGGACAGCAACGCGGCAGCTATCAACAACCTGAAGAACAACCTGGAAATCCTGCGCTGTCCGCGCGGGCAAATCCTCCAGACCGACGCCCAGCGCTACTTGCAAGCCCCGGCCAAGCAACAGTTCGACGTCGTGTTTCTCGATCCGCCGTTCCATCAGGACCTGCTGGCCAACACCTGCAACCTGCTTGAGCAGAACCAGTGGCTTCGCGAGCAGGCGTGGATCTACACCGAGAGCGAAGCGGCACCCTCTACCCTGCAAATGCCAGGCAACTGGCGCCTGCACCGCGAAAAAAAGACTGGCCAAGTGCATTACGCGCTGTGGCAGCGTGCCTGACTGCGAGCCCTAACTATTTAACGCAGGCAAAGGCACAATCTCACCGAAGCTGCTCCTGGTCACCTAAACCAGGAGCACTTGAGCAATGCCATCGACTCCCCCGTTTACCCTCGACGACAAAACACTGTCAGCCGGCATCGAGTCCATCGCGGATGCCACCCAGCCCTCGTTGCAGCACTTCACACTGGATAACGGCCTGAGTGTCTACCTGCGCGAGGACCACAGCACCCCGCTCGCCGCAATCCAGCTCTGGTACCACGTTGGCACCAGCCATGAACCAGCCGGCCATACCAACCTCTCGCACCTGCTGGAACACCTGATATTCGAAGGCAGCCGCAAACTCGAGGCGGGCCGATACACCCAGGTGATAGCACGGCTCGGCGGAGAGGCCAATGCCACTACCACCGATGATGCAACGGCATACGACGTACTGTTACCCGCGGCACGATTGCCGATTGCGCTGGAAATAATGGCGGATGCCATGACGGGCGCAACCTTTGGCCAGGCAGAAATGGAACGGGCAGTCAAAGCGATCGAAGACGAGCGGCGACTCAAAGTTGAAAACGTTCCTGCACAGCAAGCCGCCGAACGACACATGGCGCTTGCGCACGGTGGCAGCCCGTATGCCACGGCGACGTTTGGCAACCCGTCAGACCTGAGCAACTTGCGCTTGGATATGGTGCGTACCTGGTATCAAACGTGGTACCGGCCCAATAACGCCACCCTCGTGGTGGTGGGCGCGGTCGATCTTCCCACGCTTCGCCAGCACGTAAGCCGCTATTTCGCCAGCATCGCCAGGGCTTCGCTTGGCGCAGTACCGGTCCCCCGGCATGACGCGCACCTGCAGGAACGAAGCCAGAAGCTGGAACTGCCAGGCCTGCGTGATGGTTTGTTCATGTCCTTCAATGTACCAAGCCACGCCACGGCCATCGACGCAAGCACAGTGCCTGCCCTGGGCCTGCTCTGTGAAGTGCTTGGCAAGGGGTTCAGCGCAAGGCTCTACAGCGAGCTGGTGCGAGACCAACGGCTGCTCAAGGGCATCGGCCTGTCATATGAGCCAATAGCGCGTGGCGACACGCTGTTGACCCTCTCAACCTATATCAACAGTCAAAGATCCACGCACGAGCACGCCGTAGAAGCGATCTATGCCTTGATCGATACCCTGCGCCATACGCTGCTTTCCCCCCAGGAACTGGAGCGCGCGAAACTGCGCATGCTTACCCGCCGCCTGTTCAGCCGCGACAGCATCACCCTTCAAGCTGAGCGCATCGGTGCAGGGGCGGCCGCTGGTCTGTCTACCTCGCTGATCGATCAAGAAGCCGAAAGTGTCCGCCACCTCGATAGCGCGACATTACGACAGGTAGCGTTCGACTATCTGAGCCGCGAAAGGCTGACCATCACTCACCTGCAAACAGGAGCAGCGGCATGAACAAACCTCTTACAACCAGCAGCATGCCACTGATTTGCAAGGGCCCCATGACCGATACCGCCGTGGCAGCAATGGCCAGGCTGGAGTCCACGCAAGGCCTTGACCTGGAGCAGCACCAGCCCCTGCCGGCCCAGATACAGCAATGGCAGACCGACGAAGGCGCCAAGGTCAGCTTCACGCCATCCCATGACCGCCCGATATTCGACCTGGCGCTGCGCTTTCGCGCTGGCAGTGCGCTCGATGGCAATCGTCCGGGCCTCGCCGCGCTTGTCCTTTACAGCCTCGACCAGGGTACCGAGGGTCTGGATGCCGCCCAATTCGCCCAGGCCATCGAGGGGCTAGGCGCGATCATGGCGAGGCAGATGAACCAGGATGAGGCTGTGATCACGCTGCGCTGCCTGAGCCTGCCGGCGCTGCGTACAAGCGCCCTGCAACTGCTCACGCAAATGCTGGCACGCCCCGCCTTCCGGGAAGAAGCCGTCGCAGGTATCCGCGAACGACTGCTCAACTACCTTGGCGCAATGGCATCGACCCCGGTCTTTGGGATGTCCCACGCGACAATGAGCCATGTGTTCGATGGCCACCCCTACGCCACACATTGGGCTGGCACGCCTGAGAGCCTCAACCAGATCGACGAGCAGCAGCTGCGCGACTTCCACCGACGTGCCTACTCTGCCAACAACCTCGATATCGGCCTGGTGGGCGACCTGTCGCGCGACGAGGCGCAGACACTCATCACGGAACTCCTTCAGGCGCTACCGCAACACTGGGCAGGACAGCCCCCGCCACCGGCGCCGTTGCCAGAGGCCCTCACCCGGCATCAAGAACACACCGCAAGTACCACACGGGCCACGCTGACTCTGCTGCTGCCCATATCACCCGACAAGCCAGGGTATGCAGCTTTGACCATGCTTGACGAAATCCTCGGCAGCGGTTTCGAGTCGCGTCTGACACAAGAGCTACGAAGCCGTCGTACCTTGACCTACACCATCCGCTCGTCGCTCAAACCCTTTGATGCGGCGAGCCTGCTGCAGATTGAATGGGACATCGCACCCGAATACCGCGATGCCTCGCGTGAGCTGGTTTCAGGAATGCTGGCTTGCCTGCGCGAGCATGGCCCAAGCCAGGCGGAGTGCGACATGGCGTGCAACCAGATAGCAGGCAGGTTGCATCGCACCATGGTGAGCAACGCAGAGCTGGCCGAGAGTCTGGCAACGTCAAGCCACCTTGGGCAACCAGCAGATCATTTTGCAACCTACATCCAAAGCCTGGCAGCGCTGACCCCCAAGGACATTCGCGAAGCCGCCCGCGTATGGCTGAGTCCTGCGCAGGAAGTGTTCATCACTGTCGGCCCGTCCCATGCACAAAAATCTTTGCCCGAGCTGTCCTGACGGACCAATAGCGTGAGTACAACGGCGGTGTTTCATGGCAGTCTAGGCAAGCACAACACGAGTCGCCCAGCATGCCCAGTCTTCCCGCCACCTTTCGCCCGGCCACCGGGTTGTCCAACCCTCACCTGCAAACCCTTTGGGGCCCGCTATGGCGCAAGCTGCCTGCGCTTGAACGCAAGCGCGAGCGCCTGTGGCTGGCCGATGGCGACTTCATGGACCTCGACTGGCACGGGCCTCACCAGCCAGATACACCGCTGGTGCTGGTGCTGCACGGCCTGACCGGTTCGTCCCATTCGCCTTATGTCAAAGGCTTGCAGCAGGCGCTCAATGCCCGCGGCTGGGCCAGCGTTGCGCTGAACTGGCGTGGCTGCTCGGGGGAGCCGAACCTGCTGGCACGCAGTTACCATTCCGGGGCCAGCGGGGACCTGGCCGAGGTTGTCGCCCACCTGCGCGCCCAACGCCCGCTGGCCCCCTTGTATGCCGTCGGCTATTCGCTGGGCGGCAATGTGCTGCTGAAGTACCTGGGTGAAAGTGGCAGCGCCAGCCAGTTGCAGGCGGCCGTGGCGGTTTCCGTACCGTTTCGCCTGGATCAGTGCGCCGACCGCATCGGCCAAGGCTTTTCGAAGGTCTATCAGGCACATTTCATGCGCGAAATGATGGCCTATGTGCAGGTCAAACAACGGCACTTCCGCGCACAGGGCCGTCATGAAGGCCTTGCCGCACTCGACCGGCTCGGGTCATTGCGCAAGCTCCGTACCTTCTGGGATTTTGACGGCAAAGTGACCGCGCCACTCAACGGCTTTGACGATGTACACGACTACTACCGTCGCTCATCGAGCCGCTACTATCTCGGGGAAAACCGCACGCCGACGCTGATCATCCACGCAAACGATGATCCGTTCGTATCCCGCCACAGCCAGCCCACGGCGAGCGAGCTGACACCGCAGACTCAGTTCGAGCTGCACGAGCGGGGTGGGCATGTGGGGTTCGTCGAAGGCAGCCTGCGAAATCCGGGGTATTACCTTGAGCGGCGGATTCCGCAGTGGCTGGTGGATGGGCGATAAACCAGCGGATCAGTCGCCCGTGGCAACCTGACGGGTTGGCTCATTGATCCACTCACTCCACGACCCGGCATACAGCCTGCCCAGCGGATACCCCGCCAATGCCAGGGCAAACAGGTTATGGCAAGCCGTCACTCCCGAACCGCAATACGCCACCAAGTGTTCCGGCGAACGCCCCGCCAGCTTCTCGGCAAAGCGCTGCCTGAGCTGCTCTGGCGCGAGGAAACGCCCATCTTCGCCCAGGTTGTCGGTGAAGGCTGCGCACTGAGCGCCAGGAATATGCCCGGCCACCGGATCGATCGGCTCCACATCCCCACGAAAACGCGGCAACGCACGCGCATCGATCAATGTCAGCTCGGGGCTTGCAAGCTCAGTGACCAAGTGCTCTGCGTCAATCAGCAGCTTCGTATCCGGCTCGCCGTTGAACGTACCCTCATAGCGTGCTGGCGCGTCCAGGCTCAATGGCTGGCCTGCGGTGTGCCAGGCTTTGAGGCCTCCGTCGAGCATGGCCACACCTGTGCGGTTACCCAACCAGGCCAGCAGCCACCAGGCACGAGCGGCAAAGGCACCAGGCCCATCGTCGTACAGCACCACCTCGCTGTCATTGTCCAGCCCCCACTCACGCAAGCGCTCGACCAGCCGCTGCGGATCAGGCAAGGGATGGCGGCCGGTCTTGCCCTTGCTTACCGGCCCACTCAGATCGCGCTCCAGGTCGGCGAAGTGAGC
Organism: Pseudomonas putida; assembly: GCF_016406145.1. NCBI lineage: Bacteria > Pseudomonadati > Pseudomonadota > Gammaproteobacteria > Pseudomonadales > Pseudomonadaceae > Pseudomonas > Pseudomonas putida. Next base: position 365,872 of record NZ_CP066306.1, on the reverse strand, counting down.
CCCGGCGATATGCCCCTCGGCATAGCTGCGTTGGCCGTAATCCACGTCTTCCAAGGCAAACCGACAATCGAGGATCACCAACTTGGGCGAGCCCAGGCGCTCAGCCAGTTGCTGCGGGGTGATCAATTGCGCAAGGGGCATGACAATCTCCTGATCGATGGCACGAAGGCTCTGGGCTAACGTTCCAGGGCCTGGTTGAACGGAACATGAAACTCCTGACACAGGGCGTCCACAGCACTGCGGGCGCTGGCGGTGACGAAGCCGAGCTCCAGCACCAGTACCTGATAGACACCACGCTTGAAGGCTTCTTCACCCAGGTGAGCGGAATGCTCCCGCGTGGTGCTGAGAAAGCGGACCCAAGAGGTAAGCACGATCCAGGCGTTGATGGTCAGCGATTCGATCTGCGCAGGTGCCATGACCAGAATGCCGGCCTCAACAAAGCCCCGGTAGATCGCCTGGCCCTGGCGCAGGCAACGTTCGGAAAAGCGCCGGTAACGGGCGGCCAGCTCAGGGTCGCTGTCGAGCAGGTGCTCAAGGTCACGATGCAGGAACCGGTAGTTCCACATCGCTGCGAGCAACGCCTTGAGGTAGAAGCGCTTGTCTTCGACGGTAGCGGCGCGCCCCTGCGGCGGGCGCAGGAAGCTGTCCACCAACTCTTCATACTGGCTGAACAACAGGGCGATGATCGCCTGCTTGTTAGGGAAGTGGTAGTAGAGGTTGCCGGGCGAGATTTCCATGTGCGCAGCAATGTGGTTGGTACTCACGCTACGCTCGCCTTGCTGGTTGAACAGTTCAAGGCTGTTCTGCACGATGCGCTCTCGGGTCTTCATGCGCGGGGCCATGCTCAGCTCCCAGTCTGCAGGCTTACGGTAAGGGTTCATATTACGGGGTAACAGGGCCCGGATGCACCGTGCGGTGGCGCGAAAATATTCGTACCATCGTCCCGATTAGAGTATAGGCTCTAGAGATTCTCTAGCCCCGATGAGAGCCGCCGTGACTTCACCTATCGCCGTGCCTCCCTTGCAGTCCGACATCGACCTGGCGGCCACGTTCGCCACCCAGCGCAAAGCATTTGCGGGCAACCCCATGCCGCCCCTGGCCCAACGCCGGCAATGGCTGAAAAGCCTGCGCGAGGCCTTGCTGGCGGATCAGCAACGACTGATAGAAGCCATCGATACGGATTTCTCCGGCCGCAGCGCCGACGAAACCCTATTGGCCGAACTGCTGCCTTCGGTACAAGGTATTCGCCATGCCGAGCGCCACCTCAAGCGCTGGATGCGACCTGCAAGGCGAACCGTAGGCCTGGCCTTCCAGCCGGCCATCGCCCGCGTGCTATATCAGCCGCTGGGCGTAGTGGGCATCATCGTGCCGTGGAACTACCCCCTGTTTCTCGCCATTGGCCCGCTGACCTGCGCCCTGGCCGCCGGCAACCGGGTGATGCTCAAGCTCAGTGAGGCCACACCTGCCAGCGCCCTGGCGCTGAAAACCTTGCTTGAGCAGGTATTCCCGCACGACTTGGTCAGCGTGGTGCTGGGCGAGGTGGAAGTCGGCCAGGCATTTGCCCGGCTACCCTTCGATCACCTGCTGTTCACCGGCGCCACAAGCGTCGGGCGCCAGGTCATGCTGGCCGCAGCGCAAAACCTGACCCCGGTCACACTGGAACTCGGCGGTAAGTCGCCGGCCATCGTTTCGTCCAGCGTGCCGCTGGATAGCGCCGCCGAGCGTATCGCGTTCGGCAAGACCCTCAACGCCGGCCAGACCTGCGTCGCCCCAGATTACGTCCTGGTACCACGCGAACGCCTGATCGCCTTCAGCGATGCCTACCGCAGGGCGGTCCACCGGTTTTACCCACGCATCGCCGACAACCCAGACTACAGCGCCATCATCAATCCGAGGCAACTGCAGCGCCTGCAACACCTGGCGGACGACGCCAGCAGCAAGGGCGCGCAGATCATCGACCTGTACCCGGACGAGCCCCGCCAGGGCAGGCGCCTGCCGCCGCAGTTGCTGCTGGAGGTCAATGACAGCATGCAGGTGATGCAGGACGAAATCTTTGGCCCGCTGCTGCCGGTAATACCCTATGACAGCATCGACGATGCCCTTGACTACATCAACGAACGGCCACGCCCACTGGCGCTGTACTACTTCGGCTACGACCGTGCCGAGCAGGAACATGTACTGCAGCACAGCCACTCCGGCGGTGTATGCCTCAACGACACACTGCTGCATGTCGCTCAGGACGATCTGCCGTTCGGCGGCATCGGCCCTTCGGGCATGGGCCACTACCACGGCCATGACGGCTTCCTGACCTTCAGCAAGGCCAAGGCAGTGCTGGCCAAGCAGCGCCTGAACGCCGCACGCCTGATCTACCCGCCATATGGCAAGGCGTTGCAGCGCCTGGTCTACAAACTGTTCATCCGCTGAGGTCCGGGCCATGCAGCGGCGCGAATTCATGCGTTTCAGCCTGGGGGCCAGTGTGTTCCTGGCCAGTGCCAGCCTGGTCGGTTGCAGCCCTCAGGCGCCTGCATCCGGGTACCACGTATTGCGCGAAGACGACCTGCCATTGCTGCGGGCACTGATCCCGGTGGTGCTTGCCGGTACTTCGGCAAGCGCAGTACTGGTGCTGCCCACTCTCGACGACAAACTGGCGGCACTGTCCCCGCAAATGCTCAAGCTCACCCGGCAGTTGTTCGATGTGCTCAGCCTGCCGCTGACCCGTGGGCCGCTGACCGGGGTCTGGGGCGCCTGGGAACAGGCCGGTGAACCGCAGATAACCGCTTTTCTGCAACGCTGGCAGGACAGTTCGCTGAACCTGCTGCGCATGGGGCACTCGTCGATCGTGCAACTGCTGACGATGGCCTGGTACGAACGCCCGGAAAGCTGGGCAGCCTGTGGTTACCCCGGGCCGCCGAAAATCTGACCAACAACAAGAGCATCTTCAATGCCTGTCATCGACCCGTTTCGCCAAGGCCTCGAACGCGGCTGGATTACCCATGATGGCTCACGCCTGGAGCAGGACCTCAGCCTGCAAGCCGACATTGCCGTGATAGGCAGCGGTGCCGGCGGCGCCACCAGCGCGCAGATGCTCAGTGCCGCAGGCCTCAAGGTACTGCTGATCGAGGAAGGCCCCCTCAAAACCAGCAGTGACTTCCACCTGCTAGAGAATGAGGCCTACGCCAGTCTCTACCAGGAAGGCCTGGGCAGGATGAGCAAGGACGGCGCCATTACCATTCTGCAGGGCCGTGCGGTAGGCGGCACCACGCTGGTCAACTGGACCTCCAGCTTTCGCACGCCCGCGCCGACCTTGGCCCACTGGGCCACGGCCCACAACGTAAAAGGGCTGGACAAAGACGCACTACGCCCCTGGTTCGAACGCATCGAGCAAGACCTCGGGATTACCCCCTGGGCGGTGCCACCAAACGCCAACAACGACGTACTGCGCCGTGGGTGTGAACAGCTCGGCTACCGATGGGCCGTAATTGCGCGCAATGTCCGGGGGTGCTGGAACCTTGGCTATTGCGGCATGGGTTGCCCGGTCAACGCCAAACAATCGATGCTGGTGACGCGCATTCCAGCCATGCTCGACAAGGGCGGCGAGCTGCTGTACCTGGCCCGGGCCGAACGCTTTGAGCATGACGGCGAGCGCATCGAGCATCTGCGCTGCCAAGGGCTGGACGCACGAGGAATACACACCAACGGGCGCAGCATCACTGTGCGCGCACGCCACTACATCCTCGCAGGCGGTGGCATCAACAGCCCCGCCCTGCTGCTGCGCTCCAAGGCTCCTGACCCCCACCAGTGCCTGGGCAAGCGGACTTTCCTGCACCTGGTCAACTTCAGCGCGGCACGCTTCGAAGCACGCATCGACCCTTACTACGGCGCTCCGCAGTCCATCTACAGTGACCACTTTCAATGGCAGGACGGCGTCGATGGCGCGGTCGGCTACAAACTTGAAGTACCGCCCCTGCACCCGGCGCTGGCCAGCACCTTGCTCGGTGGCGATGGTGTCGAAAATGCCCTGCGCATGGCCGAGCTGCCGCACACCCACGTCATGCTTGCGCTGTTGCGCGACGGTTTCCACCCAGAAAGCCCGGGCGGCACGGTGGAACTGCGTGGCGATGGCTCACCGGTGCTCGATTACCAGGTCACCGACTACTTGCGAGACGGCCTGCGCCGGGCCTTTCACAGCATGGCCCAGATTCAGTTCGCGGCGGGCGCCACACAGGTTACACCCGCGCACAGCAGTGCCTGCGCGGCTACAAGCCTGGCGCAGGCCCAACGCATGATCGACGGCTTGCAGCTGGAGCCGTTCCATACGCGCCTGGGCAGCGCCCACGTGATGGGCGGCTGCGCAATGGGCGAAGACCCACGTCACGCGGTGTGCGACAGCCTGGGCCGTCACCATCAGCTGGAAAACCTGTCGATTCACGACGGCTCGCTGTTCCCGACCAGCATCGGTGCAAACCCGCAACTGTCGGTCTACGCCATCAGCGCGAAGCTCACCGACGCCCTGCTCTCCCGCCTGGCACAGAGTGCATGACAACAAATGCCCCTGCTGTCTATAGTGCCATCAGCCGGCCGCATGACTTGGCCGCGCGCAATCGCTGCGCTACCATCCGACTCCCCAACGCACTCCAGCCAGGATGACGCGATGAACCGAGTGTTGTACCCGGGTACTTTCGACCCTATTACCAAGGGCCATGGCGACCTGGTCGAGCGCGCCTCGCGGCTGTTCGACCACGTGATCATCGCAGTGGCAGCCAGCCCGAAGAAGAACCCGCTGTTCCCGCTGGAACAACGGGTAGCGCTGGCCCGTGAGGTGACCAAGCACCTGCCCAATGTCGAAGTCATCGGCTTTTCCACCCTGCTTGCGCATTTTGCCAAGGAACAGGGCGCCAACGTCTTCTTGCGTGGGCTGCGGGCAGTGTCCGACTTCGAATACGAATTCCAGCTGGCGAACATGAATCGGCAACTGGCGCCAGAGGTCGAAAGCCTGTTCCTCACGCCTTCGGAGCGCTATTCGTTCATTTCCTCGACCCTGGTCCGGGAAATCGCTGCACTGGGAGGCGACATCACCAAGTTCGTGCACCCGGTGGTGGCCGAGGCTTTGACTGAACGCTTCAAGAAATAAGCCTGAGCGCTGATTATCGCGCCCGCGTGCACTGCGGGCGCGAATGCGGCACAATTGTGCCCATTGCGTTGAACATGCCCGGGCGGTGAGCCCCGGCCGGAGTCCCCATGTCCCTGATTATCACCGACGATTGCATCAACTGCGACGTCTGCGAACCCGAGTGCCCGAACGAGGCCATCTCCCAAGGCGAAGAGATCTACGTGATCGATCCGAACCTGTGCACCCAGTGCGTGGGTCACTACGACGAGCCGCAGTGCCAGCAGGTCTGCCCGGTCGACTGCATCCCGCTGGATGAAGCGCACCCGGAAACCGAAGAACAGCTGATGGCCAAGTACCGCCGGATTACCGGCAAGGCTTGATCGATGCGCCGCTCCGTATGGCCCAATCGCCGGCAAGCCGGCGATTGGGCCATACCATTCAACGCTGGCAACGCGGGCAGTAAACGCTGGCCCGCTGCCCAAGCTTGGCCTCACGCAAGGTAGTGCCGCACAGCTTGCAAGGCATCCCGCCCCGGCCGTACACGAATAGTTCCTGCTGGAAATAACCCGGCTGTCCGTCGCCGCCAATGAAATCGCGCAAGGTCGTGCCCCCTTGCTCGATGGCTGCCGCCAGCACGCGCTTGATCTCGATGGCCAGTTTCAGGTAACGGGTACGGGAGATTCCGCCCGCCTCACGGCGTGGGTCGATACCGGCGGCAAACAGCGCCTCGGTCGCGTAGATATTGCCCACGCCCACCACCACCGCGTTATCCATGATGAAAGGCTTGACGGCCATCGTCCGCCCACGCGACAGCTGAAACAGGCGCTCGCCGTCGAACAGGTCGGTCAACGGCTCTGGGCCCAGACGCAGGAGCAGCTCGTGATTGAGCGGATCAAGGCTCCAGAGCATGGCACCGAAACGACGTGGGTCGGTGTAGCGCAGCATCAGCCCCGACTCCAGTTCGATATCGACGTGCTCATGCTTGGCCGCCGGTAGCCCCAGCTGCACCAGACGCAGGTTGCCCGACATGCCCAGATGGCTGATCAAGGTGCCGACCTCGGCATTGATCAGCAGGTATTTGGCGCGCCGCTCGACGCTGAGAATACGCTGCCCGGACAAACGCACGTCCAGGTCCTCCGGGATTGGCCAGCGCAAGCGCCGGTCTCTCACCACCACGCGGCTGACCCGCTGGCCTTCCAGGTGCGGCGCGATACCACGCCGCGTGGTCTCTACTTCGGGTAATTCCGGCATGAATCAGTGCCCGCCCAGCTCGCGAATGGTCTGTTTGAGGTTCTCGAAGTCGTACTCCGACAAACCGATGTAGTCCAGTACCAGCGGGCCGACCGCATTCCACTCATGGTCGACATGCTGGTTGCCCAACACCCGGCAGGACGCGCAGATGTGTTCGGCCATCTTCAGCACCGCCAGCAGGTTCTTCAGCTGGCTCTGGGTGTTGCGCGGCGACTCCTCGCGGAACACGGCCAGGGCATTGTGATGGTTGGCGATGGCCGCGCTGATGTGCTCCGGCAGGCGCCAGGACTTGGCGGTGAAATAGCCGACCACCGAATGATTGGTGTTGAATGCACGGTTCTCGGTGTCGACCACCCGTGTTTGCGCATCAGCCTTGGCGTAGGCCTCTTCCAGTACATCCATATAGTTGGGGAAACGCTTGAGCATCAGCGGGACGCCGCAATCATGGAACAGCCCGAGGGTGTAGGCCTCGTCCGCCGCCTGGATGCCGGTACGCTTGGCCAGTGTCAGGCAGGTCATGGCAACATCCTGGGCAGTGTCCCAGAAGCGGTTGAGGGTAACGATGGTCTCGTCGCTCATTTCGCCCTTGATCGACTGGGCGTTGATCAGGTTGATGATCGAACGGCTACCCAGCAGGTTTACCGCACGCTGGATCGAACCGATCTTGTTGGACAGCCCGAAGTGCGGCGAGTTGACCAGCTTGAGCAAGGCACCGGACAGGCCAGGGTCCTGGGAAATCAGCTTGGCGATGGTTTCCAGGTCCGGGTCGGGCATGTACTGCTCGAACTGCAGGTCGACCATGATCTGCGGTTGCGGCGGGATGGTAATGCCTTGCAAGGCTTGCTGGATCTGTTCGGCGCTGAGTTCTTGGGACATACGTACATACTCGTTGAGGACGGGGGATTCTAACCCTGTAGGTCGCTCGACTTGTAGCGCTTGTGCCCGCGAACAGGCAGGGCAGTTTGTCGTACCCTGCACCGAATCAAGGGCCAACCGGTTATACTCCCGCTCTTTTTTCCCGGAGCGACGTCATGTCCCTGCCCAGCCTTCGCCTCAAAGCCAATGCCGACCGCCGCCTGCGCGCCGGCCACCTGTGGGTCTACAGCAACGAAGTCGATGTCACCGCGACGCCGCTGCAGGGCTTTCAGGCCGGCCAACAGGCGATCCTCGAGGCCGCCAACGGCAAGCCGCTGGGTATCGTGGCGCTGAGCCCGAACAACCTGATCTGCGCCCGCCTGCTGTCGCGCGATGCCAAGCTGCCGCTGGACAAGTCGCTGCTGGTACACCGCCTCAACGTTGCGCTGTCCCTGCGCCAGCGCCTGTTCGACCAGCCGTGCTACCGCCTGGTCTATGGTGATTCCGACCTGCTGCCGGGCCTGGTGGTCGACCGCTTCTTCGACATTCTCGTGGTACAGCTGGCCTCCGCCACCATGGAACTGCACAAGGACGACGTGATCGCCGCCCTCGTCCAGGTCCTCAAGCCCAGCGGCATCCTGTTCAAGAACGATTCCGCCGCCCGCGACGCCGAAGGCTTGCAGCGTTACGTCGAAACCGTCTACGGCGAAGTGCCGGACTGGGTGCCACTGGAAGAAAACGGCGTGAAGTTCGAAGCGCCGGTACGCGAAGGCCAGAAGACCGGCTGGTTCTATGACCACCGCATGAACCGCGCGCGTCTGGCGCCCTACGTCAAAGGCAAGCGTGTGCTCGACCTGTTCAGCTACATTGGTGGCTGGGGCGTGCAGGCCGGCGCATTCGGCGCCAGCGAAGTGTTCTGTGTGGATGCCTCAGGCTTTGCCCTGGATGGCGTTGAACGTAATGCCGCGCTCAATGGCATCAGCGAAAAACTGACCTGCATCGAAGGCGACGTGTTCGAGGCTCTGCGCGAGCTGAAAGCCGCTGAGGAGCGCTTCGACGTGATCATTGCCGACCCACCCGCGTTCATCAAGCGCAAGAAAGACCTGAAAAACGGCGAAGCCGCCTACCGCCGCCTCAACGAACAGGCCATGCGCATGCTGACCAAGGACGGCATCCTGGTCAGTGCTTCGTGCTCGATGCACCTGCCCGAGGACGACCTGAACAACATCCTGCTGACCAGCGCCCGCCACCTGGACCGCAACCTGCAACTGCTCGAACGCGGCGGCCAGGGCCCGGACCACCCGGTTCACCCGGCCATCGCTGAAACCCGCTATATCAAGAGCATTACCTGCCGGTTGCTGCCCAACAGCTGATACACGTCCAAGGGGCCGCGCTGCGGCCCATTGGATGCCTCAGATGTCCAGCACGTAAGAAGCAATACCGAAATACACCAGCACACCTGCCGCATCGGCGATAGAAGTCACCAGCGGCCCGCTGGCAGTGGCCGGATCGAGCTTGAGCCTGGTGAACATGAAGGGCAGGCTCATGCCAATCAGGCTGCCAAGCAGGACGATCACCAGCATGCTGCTGGCAACGATCAAGGCGACATCCGCCCCACCGCGCAGCGCCCCCAGCGATGCCACCGCCACCGCCATAGTGCCGCCCAGCGCCAGCGCCACAGCGCATTCACGTGCCAGCATGCGCAACCAGTCGCGCATCACCACCTCGCCCGTTGCCAGGCCACGTACCATCAGTGTCGCCGACTGCGCACCCGCGTTGCCACCGCTGTCCACCAAAAGCGGCAGGAAAAACACCAGGACGATATGCGCGGCAATGGTTTCCTCGAATGCCGCGATCCCCGCCCCTGAAAACAGATTGCCAAACACCAGCAGCACCAGCCACAACACCCGCTTGCGGTACAGCAGACTGACAGTGGCGTCCCTGAGATTGCCCACGTGGTTGGTGATGGATGCGCCCTTGTGGAAGTCCTCGGTAGCCTCTTCGACGACCACATCGAGTGCGTCATCGCAGGTCACCAGGCCTACCAAACGGCCGGCCTCATCCAGCACCGGCACCGCCAGCAGGTCGTGCTCGCGGATCAACCGCGCCACTTCTTCCTGGCGGGTCGAGGTACAGACGCAGATGACCTTACGCACCATGAACTGCTCGATCGGTTGTTCAGGCGCGGCAAGGATCAGCTCGCGCAGGGAAAGTGTACCCAGCAGGTTGCGTTTCTCGTCGAGCACATAGGACTGATAGATGGTTTCTGCATCTGCGGCCTCGCGGCGCAGCATGTCGATCGCCTGGCTGGCAGTGAGGCCGGCATCGAGACACGAATATTCGCTGGTCATCAGGTAACCGGCAGTGCCTTCGGGGTAGCCTTCAGGATGAAGCAGGCAATCACGACGCGCCTGGGCAGCCTGACGCAGGTCGAGCGGGGAAACGACGAAATCGGAAGTGTGTTGCATGAGATTCTCCAGGCGCCGACGCAGGCACCCGTAAACCTCAGCCACACGGGCTCAAGCCTTCGGAAGCCCTGGCGACGGCGCGCTCAGTGCCAATTTGCAGGTTCTGTATGAACTGAAACTGGGAAGGTCCATTGAGGTAATGTCTCGTGAAGCCGCACATGCGGCGCGGCGGATCATAAGCAGCCAAGACGCACCTGTCAGCTGCGCACTGGGCTTTTCAGATCGGTCCTACAAAGTGCCGGTCATGCTCCCCGAGCCACCGCCCAGACACATCGCCATTCCCTCGCTGCGCCAGCGGTGTAGAATCGGGCTATTCATCGCCAGTCATCCCCGGCGGGTTTATGAGCTCTGGTCGAGCACGCGGCGATCCCGTTGTGTCTTCGGCCCCATCCGTGCCAGTGGCAACCGGCCTAAGGCGCATAGGAAAAGAGAAGCTCACTCCCCTTTTTGTGACCTGATTAAGCCGCCAGGAGTGCTTCATGCCTGATTATCGTTCCAAGACTTCCACCCAAGGCCGCAACATGGCCGGCGCCCGTGCCCTGTGGCGCGCAACCGGGATGAAAGACGAAGATTTCAAGAAACCGATCATCGCCATCGCCAACTCGTTCACCCAGTTCGTCCCGGGCCATGTGCACCTGAAGGACCTGGGCCAGCTGGTCGCCCGCGAAATCGAACGCGCCGGTGGCGTGGCCAAAGAGTTCAACACCATTGCGGTGGATGACGGCATCGCCATGGGCCATGACGGCATGCTGTACTCCCTGCCGAGCCGCGAGATCATCGCCGACGCCGTGGAATACATGGTCAATGCCCACTGCGCCGACGCCATCGTGTGCATTTCCAACTGCGACAAGATCACCCCCGGCATGCTGATGGCCGCCCTGCGCCTGAACATCCCTGTGATCTTCGTGTCCGGCGGCCCGATGGAAGCCGGCAAGACCAAACTGGCCAGCCACGGCCTGGACCTGGTCGACGCCATGGTCATTGCTGCAGACTCTTCGGCCTCCGACGAAAAGGTTGCCGAATACGAGCGCAGCGCCTGCCCGACCTGCGGTTCCTGCTCCGGCATGTTCACCGCCAACTCGATGAACTGCCTGACCGAAGCACTCGGCCTGGCCTTGCCAGGCAACGGTTCGACCCTGGCCACCCACGCCGACCGTGAGCAGCTGTTCCTCACCGCCGGCCGCACGATCGTCGAGTTGTGCAAGCGCTACTACGGCGAGAACGACGACTCGGTACTGCCGCGCAGCATCGCCAACTTCAAGGCGTTCGAAAACGCCATGATGCTCGACATCGCCATGGGCGGTTCGACCAACACCATCCTGCACCTGCTGGCCGCAGCACAGGAAGGCGAAGTGGCATTCGACCTGCGTGACATCGACCGTCTCTCGCGCAAAGTACCGCAGCTGTGCAAAGTGGCGCCGAACATCCAGAAGTACCACATGGAAGACGTCCACCGCGCCGGCGGCATCTTCAGCATCCTCGGCTCGCTGGCCCGCGGCGGCCTGCTGCACACCGACCTGCCGACGGTACACAGCCGCAGCATGGAAGAAGCCATCGCCAAATGGGATATCACCCAAACCGACGATGAAGCGGTGCACACCTTCTTCAAAGCCGGCCCGGCGGGTATCCCGACCCAGACTGCCTTCAGCCAGTCGACCCGTTGGGAAACCCTGGACGACGACCGTGAAAACGGCTGTATCCGCAGCTTCGAACATGCCTACTCACAGGAAGGCGGCCTGGCAGTGCTGTACGGCAATATCGCCCTGGATGGCTGCGTGGTGAAAACCGCAGGTGTCGATGAGTCGATCCACGTGTTCGAAGGCAACGCAAAAATCTTCGAAAGCCAGGACAGCGCCGTGCGCGGCATCCTCGCCGACGAAGTGAAGGCCGGTGACATCGTCATCATCCGTTACGAAGGTCCGAAAGGTGGCCCGGGCATGCAAGAAATGCTCTACCCGACTTCGTACCTGAAATCCAAAGGCCTGGGTAAAGCTTGCGCGTTGCTCACCGATGGCCGCTTCTCGGGTGGTACCTCGGGCCTGTCGATCGGCCATGCCTCGCCAGAAGCCGCTGCTGGCGGCGCGATCGGCCTGGTACGTGACGGCGACAAGGTATTGATCGACATCCCCAACCGTTCGATCAACCTGCAGGTCAGTGATGAAGAGCTGGCTGCACGCCGCGTGGAGCAGGACAAGAAAGGCTGGAAACCGGCCGAAGTACGCCCACGCAAGGTTACCACCGCGCTGAAAGCCTACGCCCTGCTGGCGACCAGTGCCGACAAGGGTGCTGTGCGCAACAAGGCGATGCTTGAAGGGCTGTGAGGCCTTGATGACGTGAAGAAACCGGCGCCCTGAGCCCTAGTGCCAGGCAGTCAAGTGATTTAGGGCCGCTTTGCGGCCCATCGCCGGCAAGCCGGCTCCCACAGGCACCCCGCTGCTCTCAAGCTCAGCGCAAACCCAGTGGGAGCCGGCTTGCCGGCGATAGGGCCGGTAAATCCGATACAAGACTCAAAAGAAAGCCCCGCAAAGGTAATCCTGGCTAGAAAATTCGCACGAGTGGCATTCGCCCTGATGAAAAATCAGAACGAATAGGTCACCAAAGGCGCGAAAATGGCTTGCTGATAACCATAGAGTCTCCCACATGTACAGCGCAGACCTCAGGATCTGCGCGGTCCATGTGGGCCTGCACAGGCACCCAATGGCCTACTGAATCTGCTCCGGCGTGACGATCACCCAGTTCTTGTCCGCTGTCACCGGCAACCCCGCCTTCGCCTGGGCCGCCGCGTTCCTGGCGATCATCCCGTTCAACTGGTCCATGTATTTGGCCTTGCGGTTTATCCACAGGTGGATACCGCCCTTGCCAATGTCCACGCCATGAAACTGCATGTAGCCATCACTGGTCGGGGTATCACCGCCCACCAGTACCGGCTTCTTCCACTCATCGATATAGGTAAGGATCGCCGCCTGTTTGCCAGCCATCCAGGTCGCCGGCGTCCACAGGTAAGGGGTCAGTTCCAGGCCAGCGTTGGCCGTCGCATCGTACTTGCCTTCACTGATCTGCTTGCGTGCGGTGGTCAAGTGGCCGCTGGTGCGGTCCTTGAGTAGCAGGCTGACGCCTATGACGTTCTGCGGTTTCACGTTGTAGCCGTACTTGGGGTCGGACGCGACCATGCGCACCAGCTCTTCGGACGCTGCCGAAATGACATACACCTCGATGCCATTTTCCATCAGTTTGTTGTAAAGCTCGGCCTGGCCGGTGAAGACCTTGGGTGGTTGCACCTCGATGGCTTTTACCTTGCCCCCTTCAAAGTAGGTGCTAGGGATAGGCGTGGCAGAAGCCATCAGCTCATCGACCTGCACTTTCAGCTCCTTGAGGGTAAAGCCCGAGAACACCTGGGCCACCCACGGGTAGCAGACCATGTCGTCGATTTCGCACAGGCGGTAGTAGTAACTGAACAGGCTTTCCTTGTGCTCGGCGGTGTCTTTGAACGGGATCAGCTTGAGTGACGGGTCGAGCTTTTCGCGGGTCAGCAGGCCCTTGTTCTCCATGAACGGCAGCAAGGCTTCTTCAAGGTCGTAGCGGTAGCTGGTGTTGTCCATGTCGAACACCGCGTAATTTCCCTTGTTGGCATTGGCGGCAATCATCGCGTCGAGCTGCTTGGCCGCCTCAGTTGGCCAGTGCTTAAGCTCAGTGGCTCCGCTTTCGATACTGAACAGCAGCGACAAACCGATGGCCAAGGCTTTCGGAGCAAACTTCATGTACGAATCTCCTGAATTGATCGGGAAAAGCTAGACCACCCACTCACCCGAGCCCCCTTCCACTGCGACGCTCATACAATTGTAAACGTCGTGTTCATTGCTATTTACGACCACCTGTTATTCCATAAACGACTAAGCAAATTACCTTTGGGTATAAATTCGTTTGTTTTCAGGCTGTTAGCATTTCCGTTCGCAATCGCTCACAGAGGCGATGCCTCTTCTGCTTTTTCCTGGAGCTTCAATGAACCTGCCGCTGTCTCTCAACCTGCTAGTGTTCCTGGCCTTGCTGCTGGGCCTGGCGCAAACTCGCCATACCGACTGGAGCCTGGCCAAGAAAGTCTTGCTCGGCCTGGCATTGGGTGTGGGCTTCGGCCTGGTGCTGCACACCATCTACGGTGCTGGCCACCCGGTACTGAAAGCCACCATCGGCTGGCTGGACCTAGTCGGCAACGGCTATGTCGGCTTGCTGCAGATGATCGTCATGCCGCTGATCTTCGCCTCGATCCTCAGCGCCGTGGCCCGCCTGCACAACGCCTCCTCGCTTGGCCGCATCAGCTTCCTGACCATCGGCACACTGCTGCTGACCACTGCCATCGCAGCGCTGATAGGTATCGCCCTGACCAATCTGTTCGGCCTGAGCGCCGAGGGGCTGGTGGCAGGCGCACAGGAAAGCGCACGCCTGCAGGCCATCCACAGTGACTATGCCGGCAAGGTCGCCGACCTCAACATCCCGCAACTGCTGCTTTCGTTCATCCCAAGCAATCCGGTAGGCGACCTGGCACGGGCCAAGCCGACCTCAATCATCAGCGTGGTGATCTTCGCCGTGTTCGTCGGGCTGGCCGCGCTGCAGCTGATCAAGGATGACTCCGAGAAGGGCGCACGCGCCCTCTCGGCCATCGATACCCTGCAGGCCTGGGTAATGCGCCTGGTGCGCCTGGTGATGAAGCTGACCCCGTACGGCGTGCTGGCGCTGATGACCAAAGTGGTGGCCAGCTCCAACCTGGACGACATCCTCAAGCTCGGCAGTTTCGTCGTAGTGTCGTACATCGGCCTGGGCCTGATGTTCGTGGTGCACGGCATCATCTTGGCCGCAACCGGCGTCAGCCCGCTGCGCTTCCTGCGCAAGGTATGGCCGGTGCTGACCTTCGCCTTCACCAGCCGCTCCAGCGCGGCAAGCATCCCGTTGAACATCGAGGCGCAGACCCGTCGCCTGGGCGTACCACAGTCGATCGCCAGCTTCAGCGCCTCGTTCGGTGCAACCATTGGCCAGAATGGCTGCGCCGGGCTCTACCCGGCCATGTTGGCGGTGATGGTGGCCCCGGCAGTGGGTATCGACACCTTCGACCCGCTGTGGATCGCGACCTTGGTGGCCATCGTGACCTTGAGTTCCGCTGGCGTTGCCGGCGTGGGCGGCGGTGCGACCTTCGCAGCGCTGATCGTGCTGCCAGCGATGGGGCTGCCGGTCGAGCTGGTGGCACTGCTGATTTCGGTTGAACCGCTGATCGACATGGGCCGAACGGCCTTGAACGTGAACGGCTCGATGACGGCGGGCGTGGTGACCAGCCAGTTGTTGAAAGAAACCGACAAGGATGTGATGGCCGGCGATGAGCATGCCGAGTTGAGCCA
Organism: Pseudomonas putida; assembly: GCF_016406145.1. Classification (NCBI taxonomy): domain Bacteria; kingdom Pseudomonadati; phylum Pseudomonadota; class Gammaproteobacteria; order Pseudomonadales; family Pseudomonadaceae; genus Pseudomonas; species Pseudomonas putida. The sequence continues at coordinate 350,804 of NZ_CP066306.1, read as the reverse complement.
CTCCTGATCTCAACGGGGCTGCTTGCGCAGCCCCAAGCACTTCAAGACTTGTCCCACACCTCGAAGTGATACGCAGGCTTGTCCGCCTCTGTCTGCGGCTCACTCGATGCCAGCTGCCACTGCGCCTTGTCGAACTCCGGGAACCACGCATCCCCTTGCGGCGAAAGCTCCACCCGGGTCAGATACATACGGCTCACCAAGCCCTTTTCCAGGGCCTGAGCGTACAACTGCGCCCCGCCGATCAGCATCAGTTCGTCAACACCCTGCTCACGCGCCCATTGCTCAGCGCGCTCCAGCGCATCTTCGAGCGAAGCGAACACTTCGGCGCCGGCCAGCGCCAAGCCCGTCTGACGACTGACCACGATGTTCAGGCGCCCCGGCAGCGGCCTGCCCAGCGAATCCCAGGTCTTGCGGCCCATGATGATCGGCTTGCCCAAGGTGGTGGCCTTGAAGTATTTGAAATCCCCCGGCAAGTGCCAGGGCATGGTGTTGTCGATGCCGATGACGCGGTTCTCGGCGAGGGCCGCAATCAGGCTGAGGGGGAGTGAAGTAGTCATGCCGGCGAGGATAGCAAACCCATGGTGGGTTATGCTTGCGCCCTGAACCGTGCAATGGAATACCCTGTGACTGGACATACTCCACTGGACAAGCGCTGGCTCACCGAAGCGGTGCGCCTGCGCGAGGAACACGCCGGCCCCCTGGAGGATCAGGAAGCCAACCGCCACGCCCGCCAGCAGGGCGGCGACCTGGCAGCCCGCATCGAAGCACGTGCACTGTTCCTGGCCGATCGGGATGGCATGACCACTGCCCTGCAGCACTGGAAACAAGGCGCACGCCTGGCCCTGCTGGCGTTGCTGCTGTTGGCCATACTCAGCGGCGCGGGCCTTGCCTTTGCCGCCCTCGGCGATGGCCTGCGCCCGGTGAACGTGTTCTGGGCGCTGGGCAGCCTGCTCGGGCTCAACCTGCTGATGCTTCTGGGCTGGGCCGCCGGGCTGGCCTTGAGTGGCGAACATGGCGCCAGCCTGGGACGGCTGTGGCTCTGGCTGAGCGAACGCTTCGCGCGCGACGCCAAGGCCGTACACCTGGCGCCAGCACTGCTGGTGCTACTGCAGCGCCAGCGCCTCAACCGCTGGTTGCTTGGCCTGCTCGTGCACAGCTTGTGGCTGGCGGCCATGCTCAGTGCGCTGACACTACTGCTGGTGTTGCTTGCCACCCGGCGCTACGGCTTCGTCTGGGAAACCACCCTGCTCGCCCCCGAGCCCTTCATCACCCTTACCCAAACGCTTGGTGCCCTGCCCTCACTGCTCGGCTTTGCCGTGCCGGACGAGGGCATGATCCGCGCCAGCGGCGACACCCAGCTGGCCGTTGATATCGCCCGCCAGGCCTGGGCCAGCTGGCTGCTGGGCGTAGTGTTGGTTTATGGCCTGCTGCCGCGCCTGCTGTTGGCTGGTTTGTGCCTGTGGCGCTGGTACCAGGGTCGCCGACGCCTGGCACTGGACCTCAGCCTGCCCGGCTACGCCCAACTGCGCGATGCACTGATGCCCCGCAGCGAACGGATTGGTGTGCAGGACACCGCCCCCGAAGCGTTGCCACAGTTCCAGGCAGGTCAACTGGAAACCGGCAGCAGTGGGGCCTTGCTGGTCGGCCTCGAACTGGACGACCAGCGCCCATGGCCGCCTGCGCTGGCCAAGGGGGTGACCGACGCCGGCGTACTCGACAGCCGTGAATCGCGCAACCGGCTGCTCGAGCAGTTGAGCCGCTTCCCTCCGGCACGCCTGGCCATCGCCTGTGACCCCCGCCGCTCACCTGACCGCGGCAGCCTGGCACTTCTGGCAGAGCTGGCACGCAATGCCGGTGCCACGCGCATCTGGTTGTTGCAGGCTGCCCCGGGCCAGGTCCTGGACGCCGAGCGCCTGGGGGACTGGCATGAAGCCCTCGACCGGCTGGGCCTGCCCCACGCCGACAGCGCCCCCATGAACTGGCTGGAGCATGGCCATGACTGAGCCACTGAAACTGGCCGTGGTCGGCCACACCAATGTCGGCAAGACCTCGCTGCTGCGCACCCTGACCCGCGATGTCGGCTTCGGCGAGGTGTCTCATCGCCCGAGCACCACCCGCCACGTCGAGGGCGCGCGCCTTTCGGTGGACGGTGAGCCGCTGCTTGAGCTCTACGATACCCCCGGGCTGGAAGATGCCATTGCCTTGCTCGACTACCTGGAGCGCCTCGAACGGCCGGGCGAGCGCCTGGACGGCCCGGCACGGCTGGAGCGCTTTCTGCAGGGCAGCGAAGCACGTCAGCGCTTCGAGCAGGAAGCCAAGGTGCTGCGCCAGTTGCTGGCCAGCAACGCCGGCCTGTATGTGATCGATGCCCGCGAGCCGGTGCTGGCCAAATACCGCGACGAACTGGAGGTGCTGGCCAGTTGCGGCAAGCCATTGCTGCCGGTGCTCAACTTCGTCGCCAGCAGCCAGCATCGCGAACCTGAATGGCGCGAGGCCCTGGCCCGCCTCGGGCTGCATGCGCTGGTACGGTTCGACAGCGTTGCGCCTCCCGAAGACGGCGAGCGCCGCCTTTACGAGAGCTTGGCATTGCTGCTTGAAGACGCCCGCCCCGCCCTGCAGCGGCTGATCGACGACCAGCAGGCACAGCGGCTGGCCCGCCAGCACAGCGGTAAACGGCTGATCGCAGAGCTGCTGCTCGACTGCGCAGCATGTCGGCGCAGCGTCGAAACTGAACCAGCGGCTGAAGCCAAGGCCATCGAGGCCTTGCGCCAAGATGTGCGCCAGCGAGAACAGCGCTGCGTCGAAGCGCTTCTGAAGCTCTACGGTTTCCGTCGCGAAGATGCCAATGCCGGTGACCTGCCGCTGTTGAACGGGCGCTGGGGCGATGACCTGTTCAACCCTGAAACCTTGAAGCTATTGGGCGTACGCCTGGGCAGCGGCGTGGCGGCAGGGGCAGCGGCCGGCGCGGGGGTCGACCTGCTGGTCGGTGGCCTTACGCTGGGTGCTGCCGCCTTGGCCGGAGCCATTGCCGGCGGAGCCCTGCAGACTGCACGCAACTATGGCGCACGGTTGATGGGCAAACTGAAGGGCCAGCGCGAGCTGACGGTGGATGACACGGTGTTGCGGCTATTGGCGTTGCGTCAGCAACAGTTGATGGCAGCACTGGATACCCGCGGGCATGCAGCACAGAACAGTATTCGCCTGAATGAGCCGGACGAGAAAACCTGGCGTGAAGGCAAGCTTCCCGAGGCGCTGAGCAAAGCGCGGGCGCATCCGCAGTGGTCGACGCTCAATCCGGGGGCGCGGGTGAACCAGACTGAGCGGCAGGAACAGCTGGAAGCACTGGTATTGCAGATTTGAGCTATCCGTTCCAGCCTGATCGCGGGTAAACCCGCGCCCTCAGGTTTGGCACTGCCAACCTGAGGTCGCAAGCCTCACAGATCTTACTGCTGCGCCACCTTCTCCGACTTGCCGTCATAACGCTTGCGCCACTCGGCCAGGATCTGGTCACGGTTCTTCGAAGCCCAGGCAAAGTCGTTCTTGATCAGGCGCTGCTCATAGTCCGCGGGCAGCTCGGTTTGCGGCTTGGCAATGCCCGGCGCAGCGAGTACAGCGAAGTTCTCCTTGTACAGTTCCATGGCCGCAGGGCTTGCCGAGAAATCCGCCAGCCGCTTGGCGGCATCAGCCTTCGGTGAACCTTTGATCACTGCAGTCGCCTCGATCTCCCAGCCCAGGCCTTCCTTGGGCAGGACGATATCCAGTGGCGCGCCCTGGCGCTTGAGCTGCACCGCCGGGTACTCGAAGGAGATACCGATCGGGAACTCCCCTGCCGCAGCCAGTTTGCAAGGCTTGGAGCCGGAATGGACGTACTGGCCGATGTTCTGGTGCAGCGCGTCCATATAAGCCCAGCCCTGAGGCTCGCCAAAGGTCTGCAGCCATGCGCTCACATCCAGGAAGCCGGTACCCGACGACGCCGGGTTCGGCATCACGATCTTGCCCTTGTACTCCGGCTTGGTCAGGTCCTGCCAGCTCACCGGTTTGCTCAGGCCCTGCTTCTGAGCCTCGATGGTATTGAAGCAGATCGTCGCGGCCCAAACGTCCATGCCGACCCAAGCTGGCGGGTTGGCAGCGTCACGGTAGTTGGCGGAGATCTTGCCCAGATCTTTCGGTGCATAGGCTTCAAGCATGCCGTTCTGGTCGAGGATGGCCAGGCTGGAAGCCGCCAGCCCCCATACCGCATCGGCCTGCGGGCGCTCTTTCTCGGCCAGCAGCTTGGCGGTGATGATGCCGGTGGAGTCACGCACCCACTTGATCTCGATGTCCGGATTGGCCTTTTCGAAGGCCAGCTTGTACGTCTTGAGCTGCTCGGCTTCCAGGGCGGTGTAGACGGTCAGCTGCGTACTGGCGGCCGAAGCCTGCAGGCTGAATACAGCGGACACGGCAGCGGCAAGTGCGAGGGGCTTGAACATGATGCGTTTCCTGTCAGTGTGGGCAGTCGGTCAATGGCCGGGAGCGCGCTGGCGCCAGGCCTGGGAGCGGCGTAGCAGGCCGCGGGAAGCGCCGGCCAGCAGCAGCGATGCAGCCGCACTGGTCAGCAGGATCAAGGTCGACATGGCGGCAGCGCCGCCGACATTGCCGGCATCGTCCATGTTCAGCACGGCGACGGCGGCGAGAATGGTGTCGGGGCTGTACAGGAAGATTGCCGCCGATACCGTGGTCATGGCCGAGACGAACAGATAACGGATGATGTCCAGCAGTGCGGGCAGGCAGATCGGCACGGTGACCCGCACGAAGTGCTTGTACAACGGCGCCTTGAGCGACAGCGCGGCGGCCTCGAACTCGCCATCGAGCTGGCGCAACGCCGTGGTTGCGGTCATCTGCGCAGTGGTCAGGTAGTGGGCGATGGTGCATACCACCAAGAGCCCCATGCCGCCATAGAACACGTGCAGGGGGTTGCCACTGAGGTTGAAGAAGAAGACATAGCCCAGGCCCAGCACCAACCCCGGCACCGCCATGGGGATGAAGCTGAGTAGGCGCAGGGCCTGGTTGAGCAAACGCTGGCCCTGGGTTTTCTCCATCAGGTAGGCACCGGCAAAAATCACCATGCTGCCGATCAGCGCGGTGCCGATGGCCATGGTCACGCTGTTGCGATAGGCCAGCCAGCCACCGCCAGCGGTGTCTTCGAACATGTAGTGCTTGAACGACAAGGTCAGGTTGTAGGGCCAGAAGGTCACCAGAGACGAGTACACCGCCATACCGATCACGCCCACCAGCACCGTGCATACCAGCAGGACGATCACCAGATAGCAGGCATCACGACCAGACGACGGCTTGGGCTCGAACACCTGGGCACGACCACTCATGGCCTCGCCCTGACGGCGACGCAGCCAGGCATCTACCGCAAAGCTCAGCAATGCCGGCACCAGCAGTACCATGCCGATCAATGCACCCCGGCCGAATTGCTGCTGGCCGACGACCGCCTTGTAGGCCTCGAGCGCCAGCACCTGGTAGTCGCCACCGACAACCACCGGTACACCGAAATCGGTGATGGTCAGGGTAAACACCAGGCAGAACGCCGCGAACACCGCCTGGCGCGTTGCCGGCCAGGTAATGCTGCGAAACGCCCGCGAAGCCCCGGCTCCCATGCTGGAGGCGGCATCGAACAACCGTGCGTCGGCCAGCGACAAGGCCGACAGCAGGATCATAAGCGCATGCGGGAAGGTGTAGATGGCCTCCCCCAGGACAATGCCCCAGAAGCCATAGATGTTGTCACTGAGCAACCCGCGCAGCAGGCCTTGGTTACCGAACAGATAGACCAGGGCAATCGCCGGCAACATCGACGGCGCCAGCAGTGGCAGCAGCGAGATCCCCCGCCACAGCCCCTTGGCCGGTATCAGCGTGCGCTGCAAGGCATAAGCGAACAGGTATGCCAGGGGGACCACGATCGCGGCAACCGTGAAGGCAACCGACAAGCTGTTGCCAAGCAGCCAGTGGAAGTTTTCGCTGGCGAACAATTCACGAGCCGCCAGCAGGCCGCCACCCTGGCCGGCATCACCGCTGAAGCCGCGCCAGAAGATCGCCAGCAACGGCATCAGCACCGCCAGCAACAGCAAGGTCAGCAGCAGGCACTTGCCACCGACGACGAACAACCGATCACCGAAGGCAACATCATTACGCGCTGTGTGCTTGGGTTGGGTCAGCGACAAGGGCATGGGCGCGGCCATCTCAGGCAAACACCTGCAGGCTCTGTGGCGGTAGAGCCACCCAGATGTCCTGCGAGCCCAGGCGTGGCATGGCTTCTGGCGACAACTCGGCGAGCAGCGGATGGCCCGGCAGGGCCTTGAGCTCAAAGCTCATGCGGCAGCGGTTGCCGAGGAATGTGATTTCATGGACCTTGGCCGGGAAGAGGTTTTCTTCGTGCATCACTGGGTTGACGGTAATTGCCTCCGGGCGGCAGAACAGTCTTCCGCTGCTGGCCCGCAGCGCACCCGCTGCCAGACGCATACTCATGGCGCCCACTTGAGCGTGGCTGTCGCCAGTACGCTGAAACGGCAGCCAGTTGCCTTGGCCAACGAACTCGGCAACGAACGGCGTGGACGGCTGATCGTAGATTTCCTGAGGGGTGGCGTACTGCTCGACCTGGCCGTTGTTCATCACCGCAATGCGGTCGGCCATCAACATGGCCTCGTCCTGGTTGTGGGTGACCATCAGCGTCGTGATACCCAGTTGACGCTGCAGCTGTCTAAGTTCGGTACACAGGTGCTCACGCACACGCGCATCCAGCGCCGACATCGGCTCGTCGAGCAACAGCAGCGAGGGCGACGGGGCCAGGGCACGGGCCAACGCAACCCGCTGCTGTTGACCACCGGACAATTGCCCGGGGTATTTCTTTTCACTGCCGGCCAGGCCTACCAGGTCCAGCATCTCGGCTACGCGCTGGCGGCTTTCTTCACGGCCACTGCGGTTCAGGCCGTAGGCAATGTTGGCTTCGACATTGAGGTTGGGGAACAGCGCGTAGGATTGAAAGAGGATGCCGTAGTCACGCGCCTGGGGGGGTAATTCGCTGATGTCACGCTCACCGATGTACAACTCGCCACGGTCTTGGCGTTCCAGCCCTGCGATGCATCGCAGCAGGGTGGTCTTGCCGCAGCCGGAAGGGCCGAGCAGGCAAACCAGCTCGCCGGCGGCGATGTCCAGGGAGACATTGTTCAACGCCGTGAAGGCGCCGAAACGCTTGTGGATACCGCGCACTTTCATTTGTGCGCCCGGGGTGGCGTGGTTCATGGCAAAGCCTCATCGAGCAGATGTGGCCATGCTAAAAAGGCTGTGCGAAGGTTCTGTGGCGGCGGGGCAAAAGCGGGCGATAGTGGTATAGGCAGATTTTGTAGTGACGCTGCCGGTTCAGAACTGCGACCCCACCACTTCTTGCGCTACACCGAGAAAGGCTGCCGGCAACCGGGCCTGGCGTCTTTCCTTCAGGCAGTACAGGTACTCATGCATCACCGGCGCGTCTTCCAGTGTCAGCACCCGCAGCTCCGAGTTGTGCGGCACCTCGTGCCGGGCAATCACGCTGACGCCGATATTGCGCAGCACCGCCTCACGGATCGACTCGCGGCTGCCGATTTCCAGCACCGCTTCGGCCTTCAGCCCAGCGCCGTGCATCATTTCTTCGGTGAGCTTGCGCGTGGTCGAGCCTTTTTCGCGCATCAGCAGGCATTGCCCTGCCACCACCTCGATAGATACCACTTGACGGTGCGCCAGCGGATGATTGCGGTGCACCGCCACCACCAGCGGGTCAGTGCCCAGCACGCGCCTCACCAGGCGAGCATCCTCCACCAACTGTGAAGAGGCGGCGACATCGACGCGGTAGTCCTCCAGCATCTCCAGCACCTGCTGCGAATTGCCGATTTCCACGGTCACGCCCACCTGTGGCAAGCGCTCACGGAAGATCTTCACAAGGTCGAGGATGTAATACGGCGCGGTGGCAGCGATGCGCAGGTTGCCTTGGGCATGGCCGCTGTTGCGCAGCTCGAACTCGATATCAGCTTCCTGTTGCAGCAGCGCCTTGACCATCGGCAGCAGGCGCACGCCCTCCTCGCTCAGCACCAGGCGTCGGCCGCCGCGGTAGAACAGCTCCACCGCGTACTGGCTTTCGAGGTTGCGGATCTGGGTGGTCACCGTCGGCTGGCTGAGGCCAAGTTTCTTTGCCGCCAGGGTGATGCTGCCCAGGCGGGCCACCATGTAGAAGGCTTTGAGCTCGGCACTTAGCATTGCTGGGCTCCGCAGCCGCAAAAGCAGCCGTAAGCAGAGGCAGCGCTGTGTAGTTTCATAAGTCTGGATTCCACCTCGATCAGCTTGTAGCTTGCAGCTGCTACTTGCGCAAAAGGCGCAGGCCGTTGAACACCACCAGCAGGCTGACGCCCATGTCGGCGAACACCGCCATCCACAGCGTGGCCATGCCGGCAAAGGTGATTGCCAGGAAGATGGCCTTGATGCCCAACGCCAGCACGATGTTCTGCTTCAGGATCGCCGCACTTTGCCGCGACAGCCTGACGAAGGCCGGGATTTTGCGCAAGTCGTCATCCATCAGCGCCACATCGGCGGTCTCGATGGCGGTGTCGGTACCGGCCGCCGCCATGGCGAAACCGATCTCGGCGCGGGCTAACGCTGGCGCATCGTTGATGCCGTCACCGACCATGCCAACCCGGTGCCCCTGGGCGTAGAGCTGCTCGATCGTGCTCAGTTTGTCGGCAGGGAGCAGGTTGCCTTCGGCGCGGTCGATACCTACCTGGGCAGCGATGGCCTGGGCAGTATGGGCGTTGTCGCCGGTAAGCATGACAGTCTTGATGCCCAGCGCGTGCAACTCGGCGATGGCCTCACGGCTGCTTTCCTTGACCGTGTCGGCAACGGCAAACAGCGCCAACGGGCCAGAGCGGTCAAGCAACAGCACCACCGTCTTGCCTTGGCGCTCGAGTTGGTCCAGCTGTGCTTCGAGCTGCGGTGAGCACAAGCCCAGCTCTTCGACCAGACGATGGTTGCCCAGGTGATAGGTTTCGCCATCGATGTCACCACGCACACCGCGCCCCGCCAAGGCAGAGAACGCGCTGACCTCACTCAGGGCCAGCCCCTGCGCCCTGGCGAACTGGGCGATGGCAGCCGATACCGGGTGGTCTGAGCGCTCGGCCAGGCTTGCCGCCAGTGCCTGGGCGCGGCCCTCGAACAATGGGTCTAGCACCTTGGTATCGGTCTGCACCGGCTTGCCGTAGGTAAGAGTGCCGGTCTTGTCCAAGGCCAGGAAGTCCAGCTTGCGGCCCCCTTCCAGGTACACACCCCCCTTGATCAGGATGCCCTTGCGCGCCGCAGCCGCCAGGCCACTGACAATGGTCACCGGGGTGGAAATCACCAGGGCACATGGGCAGGCCACCACCAACAGCACCAAGGCGCGGTAGACCCAGTCGAACCAGGCGCCGGCCATGAACAGCGGCGGGATGAGCGCTACGGCCAAAGCCAGGGCGAACACCACAGGCGTGTAGATGCGCGAGAAGGTATCGACGAAACGCTGGGTAGGCGCTCGAGCGCCCTGCGCCTGCTCCACGGCCTTGATGATACGGGCCAATGTGGAATGCCCTGCCACTGCAGTTACCCGGTACTCCAGAGCGCCGGCCTGGTTGATGGTGCCGGCGAACAGCTTGTCGCCAGGGGCCTTGTCCACAGGCAGGCTCTCGCCGGTGATCGGCGCCTGATCGACGCTGGATTGCCCACTGACCACTTCACCGTCCAGGCCGATACGCTCACCGGGGCGTACCCGCACAAGCGTACCGATCGCCACGTGGCGCACCTCGGCCTCACGCCATTGGCCGTCGGCCTGCTGCACTGTGGCCATGTCCGGCGTAAGCTGCATCAGGCCACTGATGGCATGGCGCGCACGGTCAAGTGAACGTGCCTCGATCAGTTCGGCGATGGTGAACAGCACCATGACCATGGCCGCCTCAGGCCACTGGCCGATCAGCACGGCACCGGTCACGGCGATACTCATCAGAGCGTTGATGTTCAGGTTGCGGTTCTTCAGGGCAATCCAGCCCTTCTTGTAGGTGCTCAGGCCACAGCCAAGGATCGCTGCCAGCGCCAGCGCGGCTACCACCCACTCGGGAGCAAGCGCGCTGAAATGAATGATTTCGGCAGCGATCGCCGCGATGCCGGACAATGCCAATGGCCACCAGCGAGTCTTGGCTGGCGCGGGTGCGATGACGCCACCCTCTTCCTCTACAGCCAGCGGTTCTGCCTTCATGCCCAGGCTTTCGATGGCCCGCTCAATCTCAGTAGTGCCATCCAAGGTATGGCGCACGCCCAGCACGCGGTTGATCAGGTTGAACTCCAGCTGCTCGATGCCGGCCAGCTTGCCGAGCTTGTCCTGGATCAGGGTCTGTTCTGTCGGGCAGTCCATGGCTTGTATGCGAAAACGGCTGAGCCGGGCCTGGTCACTGGCCTTTTCGCTCAATTGCACAAACGCAGGCGCCGCACTGGAACCGCAGCAACTGTGCGCATGTGCGTCGTGGCAATGGCTTTTACCGGCGTTGACGTGGTCATGGTCATGCACGTGTTCGTGGCTGACAGGCTGGTTCATGGGGTCGTCCTTATTGAGCACCTGTTGCCAAGTGAACACCCTGTAGCCACTATAGGGTCAAGCCACCTGCTGGAGATTCGCCATGAAAATCGGAGAATTGGCCAAAGCCACCGACTGTGCGGTGGAGACCATCCGTTACTACGAGCGTGAGCAGCTACTGCCGGAGCCAGCACGTACCGACGGGAATTACCGCTTGTATACCCAGGCCCATGTCGAGCGGCTGACCTTCATACGCAACTGCCGCACCCTGGATATGACGCTGGACGAGATACGCAGCCTTTTGCGCCTGCGCGATAGCCCAGCAGGCTCATGTGGCAGCGTCAATGCGTTGATCGACGAACATATCGAACACGTGCAGGCGCGGATCAATGGTCTGGTGGCATTGCAGGAGCAACTGGTGGAATTACGCAGGCGGTGCAGTGCGCAGGGAGAGGAATGCGCGATCTTGCAGCGGTTGGAGGTAAACGGAGCAGTATCTGTGCCGGATACCGAGCATTCGCACGTGGGGCGTAGCCACGGGCATTGAAGCCGCAGGGGCTGCTGCGCAGCCCTCGGCATTTGAGTAAATCAGACCGCCATCGGCGCCGTCATCGGTGCATGGTGCTCATAGCCTTCCAGGCTGAAATCGCTTGGTTCGATCTTCTCCAGCCATTCTGGCTCGTACTTGCCCGTCTCGGCGAACGCAGGCACGCGGTCGCTGATCACCAGCTTCGGCGCTTCCAGCGGCTCGCGCTTGAGTTGCTCGTTAAGCATGTCCAGATGGTTTTCGTACACATGGGCATCGCCAATGAAGTACGTGAACCAGCGTGGCGTGTATCCGGTCAGGCGGCCGAACAGCGACAGCAGCGCCGCACCTTCGGTGAGGTTGAACGGCGTGCCCAGGCCCAAGTCATTGGAGCGGATGTAGAGCGTCAGGGAGATTTCCCTGGTCTGGACATTCGGGTGGAACTGGTACAGCAGATGGCACGGCGGCAGCGCCATTTCGTCCAGCTGCGCGCAGTTCCAGCCATGGAACAGGATGCGTCGGCTGCCAGGGTCGTTGGCGATGGTGTCCAGGCACTGACGCACCTGGTCGATGGCCTTGTACAGGACGACGAACGCCTGGCCATCTTCCTCGTCCTGGGCAATCCTGCGAAAGCCAGCTTTTTCGGCCATTTCGATCGCTGCCGGGTTGCTCAGCGGGATGCGCTTGTAGCCCGGCCACTGGCGCCACTGCACCCCGTAGATCTCGCCGAGGTCGTCATGGCCCTGGCGGAACGGGTTGGCCAGCCACTGGGCGTTCTCGTTGGCGTTCTGATCCCACACCTTGCAGCCCAACTCGCGGAACTCACCGGCGTTTTTCACGCCCCGCAGGAAACCGACCATCTCGCCGATTGCCGACTTGAACGCCAGCTTGCGCGTGGTGATGGCCGGGAAACCCTTCTGCAGGTCGAAACGCAGCATGGCGCCCGGCAGGCTGATGGTGCGGATGCCGGTGCGGTTTTCCTGCAGGGTGCCGTTTTCGATGACGTCGCGGACCAGATCTAGATACTGTTTCATGACTTTCCTGTAACAAGAACGGCAGGGGGATCGCCCCTGCCGTGAAAATCATACGGCTGGTTTTGCCGTAGGTTTGCGGTTGTAGGCCAACCAGATCAAGAACAGGCCACCGACGATCATCGGCACGCAGAGTAATTGACCCATGGTCAACCAGCCAAAGGCGATGTAGCCAAGCTGGGCGTCGGGCACCCGTACAAACTCCACGATAAAGCGGAAAATGCCGTAGAACAGCGCGAACATACCGGAAACGGCCATGGTCGGGCGCGGTTTGCGCGAGTACAACCAGAGAATCACGAATAATGCCACACCTTCCAGGGCAAACTGGTACAGCTGCGACGGATGACGGGGCAACTGAGCAGGGTCGCTGAACGGCGGGAAGACCATTGCCCAAGGTACATCGGTGGCCTTGCCCCACAATTCGGCATTGATGAAGTTGCCGATACGCCCTGCCCCCAGGCCAATCGGCACCAGCGGTGCGACGAAGTCCATCAGTTCGAAGAACGACTTGTTGTTGCGCTTGCCGAACCACAAGGCTGCCAGCATGACGCCGATGAAGCCGCCGTGGAACGACATTCCCCCCTTCCATACCTCGAAGATCAGTGTCGGGTTGGCCAGGTAGGCGTGCAGGTCGTAGAACAGCACATAACCCAAGCGTCCGCCGACGATAACCCCCATCGACAACCAGAACACCAGGTCAGAAAGCTTTTCGCGCGACCAGGTGGGGTCGAAGCGGTTGAGCCGGCGTGAGGCGAGCAGCCACGCGCCGCCAATGCCGATCAGGTACATCAGGCCGTACCAATGGATTTTCAGCGGCCCGAGCGCAACGGCCACGGGGTCTATCTGCGGGTAAGGCAGCATGGATATTCCTCTGGTTTCAAATCAAAAAGCTCAGACCTACGCTAAACAGCAGCGCGGCGAACAAACGCTTGAGCAGACGGGGCGACAACTTGTGCGCCAGCCGCGCGCCGAAGCGGGCGAAAAACATACTGGTCACGGCAATGCCGACCAGCGCTGGCAGGTACACGAAGCCCACGCTATGGGCTGGCAGATGCTCATCGTGCCAACCCAGCCACATGAAACTCAGGGCGCTGGCCACGGCAATCGGCAGGCCGCAGGCCGAAGACGTGGCCACCGCCTGCTGCATCGGCAGGCTGCGCCAGGTCAGGAATGGCACGGTCAACGAACCACCGCCGATCCCGAAGATTGCCGAGGCCCAACCGATCACGCCACCGGCGCCGATCAGTGCGGGCTTGCCGGGAATGCCGCGGCTGGCCTTGGGTTTGAGGTCCAGTGCCATTTGCGCGGCAATGATCAGGGCGAATACGCCGATGATTTTCTGCAACAGCGGGCCCTGGATAAGCGAAGCCGTCTTGGCGCCCACCCCGGCGCCCAGCAGGATACCCACGGTCATCCAGGCGAAGATCGGCCACTGCACCGCACCCCGGCGATGGTGCTCGAGCACGGCATTGATCGAAGTGAAGACGATGGTTGCCAGCGAGGTACCGACTGCCAGGTGAGTGAGCACCGAAGCGTCGAAGCCTTGCAGGGTGAAGCTGAACACCAGCACCGGCACGATGATGATGCCGCCGCCCACGCCAAACAGCCCGGCAAGCACGCCGGCACAGGCGCCCAGAAGCAGATAGAGTGCGAACTCCATTCGTCGTCCCCGAAAAAACAATCCGGCATGGTAACGGAAGCCGGGCTCGGGGCTCTAGTGAACTCTGTGACAGGATGGATCGGCGCCGCCGCAGTGGGTAGAGTGGCAAAAAACACAGAGGCCCAACCTATGTGCCTGATCGTATTCGCCTGGCGGCCAGGGCATGCCCTGCCGTTGATCGTGGCGGCCAACCGCGACGAGTTCTATGCCCGGCCCACTCAGGCGCTGGCACACTGGGAAGATGCGCCCGGCGTGCATGCCGGGCGTGACCTGGAGGCCGGCGGTACCTGGCTTGGCGTGGGGCCGCGGGGGCGGTTCGCCGCCCTGACCAATATTCGCGACCCAGGGCAGCCGTTGGGCTCCCGCTCGCGCGGCGAGCTGGTGGCGGCATACCTGCAGGGTGAACTTGGGGTCGAGGCATATCTGGACCAGGTCGCCAGCCGCAGCAAACAGTATTCGGGGTTCAACCTGCTGGTTGGCGATGGTGTGCGCCTGGGGTATCTGCACGCTCGAGAAGCGGCGCCGCGCTTGCTGGCGGCTGGTGTGTATGGGCTTTCCAATGCCGGGCTGGACACGCCGTGGCCCAAGCTGGTCAAGGCGCGCGACGGGCTGGAACGGTTACTGGGGTCAGCAGACCCACAGCGTTTGATGGCGTTGCTGGCCGATGGTGAGACGGCTCCTGAGGCGGAGCTGCCGGAAACTGGCGTGGGGGTGGCGACAGAGAAGCTGCTGTCGAGTGTGTTTATTGCCAGCCAGAATTATGGGACGCGGGCCAGTACGGTGCTGATCGTGGATGATCAGGGTAAAAGACGGCTTATCGAGCGCAGTTTCGGGCCTTTTGGGGGGCACTTGGGGGAGGTTGAGCTTTGGGTTTGAGGGCCATGGGGCTGCTTTGCAGCCCTTTCGCGACACAAGGCCGCTCCTACAAGGGTCGCGTCGCCTGTAGGAGCGGCCTTGTGTCGCGAAAGGGCCGCAAAGCGGCCCCAGAATTCACAAGGTCTTGTTGGCCTCTGGCCCGATCATCCGCGCCAGCCCCAGGTTCTTCAGCGCCAATTGCAACGAGCTGTGGATGACCTGCGGGTTGTCATGGCTCAGGGCATCGGCCAGCAGCTCCTTGGCCTTGCTCATGTTGATCTGACGCAGCATCCACTTCACCTTCGGCAGGTTGGTGGCGTTCATCGACAAGCTGTCGAAGCCCATGGCCATCAACAGGACCGCTGCTGCCGGATCACCGGCCATCTCGCCGCAGATACTGACTGGCTTGCCCTCGCCATGAGCATCACGCACCACAGTGTTCAAGGCTTGTAGCACTGCAGGGTGCAGATAGTCGTACAGGTCGGCAACCCGCGGGTTGTTGCGGTCCACTGCCAGCAGGTACTGGGTCAGGTCGTTGGAGCCTACCGACAGGAAATCCACCTGACGCGCCAGCTCTTTGGTCTGGTACACCGCCGCCGGGATCTCGACCATCACCCCAACCGGTGGCATGGGCACGTCCGTGCCTTCGTCACGCACCTCGCCCCAGGCGCGGTGAATCAGGTGCAGCGCCTCTTCCAGTTCGTGAATGCCGGAGATCATCGGCAGCAGAATGCGCAGGTTGTTCAGGCCTTCGCTGGCCTTGAGCATGGCGCGGGTCTGGACCAGGAAGATTTCCGGGTGGTCGAGGGTCACGCGAATGCCGCGCCACCCCAGGAACGGGTTTTCTTCCTTGATCGGGAAGTACGACAGTGCTTTGTCCCCACCGATGTCGAGGGTACGCATGGTCACAGGCAGCGGGTGAAACGCCGCCAACTGCTCTCGATAGATGGCCAACTGCTCTTTTTCGCTGGGGAAGCGCTGGTTGATCATGAACGGCACTTCTGTGCGGTACAGGCCCACCCCTTCGGCGCCCCGCTGCTGGGCACGGGCCACGTCGGCAAGCAGGCCGGTATTGACCCACAGCGGCATGCGATGACCGTCCGGGGTGACGCACGGCAGTTCGCGCAACGCATCCAGGCCCTGGGCCAGCTGACGCTCTTCTTCGACCACCTCGCTGTATTGCTTGCGCAGCACGTCGCTGGGGTTGGTGAACACCTCGCCCTTGTAGCCATCGACGATCAGCTCGATACCATCGACCTTGGAATACGGCAGGTCGACCAGGCCCATCACCGTCGGGATACCCATGGCACGGGCCAGGATGGCGACGTGGGAGTTGCCCGAGCCCAGCACCGAGACCAGGCCTACCAGCTTGCCTTCCGGCACCTCACCCAGCATCGCCGGCGTCAGCTCCTCGCTGACCAGGATGGTGTTGTCGGCATACACCAGCGATTGCGAACGGGCTTGCTGGAGGTAGGCCAGCAGGCGGCGACCGAGGTCTTTGACGTCCGAGGCGCGTTCGCGCAGGTAGTCGTCGTCCATCAGCTCGAACCGGTTTACGTGCTCGCCGACCACCTGGCGCAAGGCGCCCTGGGCCCACTGGCCGGTCTTGATGACGTCAGTCACCTCACCGCCCAGGGCGGCGTCCTCAAGCATCATCAGGTACACGTCGAACAGCGCGCGTTCTTCCGGGCGCAGCTGGGTGGCCAGCTTGGCCGAAAGCTTGCGCATGTCGGCGCGCACGCCCTCAAGGGCGTTGTGGAACAGTTTGAGTTCAGCGTCGATGTCTTCGACCGTCTTGTCCGGCACCACCTCAAGGTCGGCAGGTGGCAACATGACCACGGCACGCCCGACGGCAGCACCCGGCGAGCCTGGCACGCCGACGAAGCGAGCTTCCTGGATGCCCTTGCCCTGGCGGCCCAGGCCACGAATCGAGCCGGTGGCCTCGGCGTGAGCGATAACTCCGGCGAGCTGAGCACTCATGGTGACCAGGAAAGCTTCTTCACCCTCGTCGAACTGGCGGCGTTCTTTCTGCTGAATGACCAGCACGCCGACCACACGACGGTGGTGGATGATCGGTGCACCCAGGAAGGAAGCGAAACGCTCCTCGCCCGTCTCAGCGAAGTAGCGGTAACGTGGATGATCAGCGGCGTTTTCGAGGTTCAGCGGCTCTTCCCGGGTACCGACCAGGCCAACCAGGCCTTCGTTGGGGGCCATGCTGACCTTGCCGATGGAACGCTTGTTGAGGCCTTCGCTGGCCATCAGCACGAAGCGGTTGGTTTCTGGGTCGAGCAGGTAGACCGAGCAGACCTGGCTGCCCATGGCCTCCTTGACGCGCAAGACAATGATCCCCAACGCCGTCTTGAGATCTTTGGCGGAGTTCACTTCCTGGACGATCTTGCGCAGCGTATTGAGCATGGCTCGGGGTCGAACTCCGTCGTCAGTCGCGCGTCAAAAGACGCGGTGCTAGCTCTTTCAGGGCGCGGCGATACACTTCACGCTTGAAGGTCACCACCTGGCCCAGCGGGTACCAATAGCTGACCCAGCGCCAGCCATCGAATTCGGGCTTGCCGGTCAGGTCCATCCGCACCCGTTGCTCATTGCTCACCAGGCGCAGTAAAAACCATTTCTGCTTCTGGCCGATACACAGCGGTTGGCTGTGGGTACGTACCAGACGCTGGGGTAAACGATAACGCAACCAGCCGCGGGTGCAGGCAAGAATTTCCACATCATCGCGTTCAAGGCCAACTTCTTCGTTCAGCTCGCGGTACAGGGCATCTTCCGGCGTCTCGTCAGGGTTGATACCACCCTGAGGGAATTGCCAGGCATCCTGGTTGATCCGCCGAGCCCATAGCACCTGCCCGGCATCATTCGTGAGAATGATCCCGACATTTGGGCGAAAACCATCCGGGTCGATCACGGCAGCAACCTCGCAAACGCATGTCACCGCATTGTTCCACAAAGCCTGCGAGCGCAGCAACGCGCCCGCCACGCTTATGTGCAGCGAGGTCAAAACTCCGTATTCTGCGGGCCTACCCTATGGCTGACGCGAGTAACCGCAATGCGCCTGGCTTTATTCGACCTGGACAATACCCTCCTCGGTGGCGACAGTGACCACGCGTGGGGTGATTACCTGTGCGAACGGGGGATTCTTGACCCGATCGCGTACAAAAAACGTAACGATGACTTCTATCAGGATTACCTGAACGGCACCCTCGATCTGCAGGCCTACCTGGCCTTTTCCATGGAAATTCTCGCAGCCACCGAACCCGCCCAACTCGACCAATGGCACCGCGAGTTCATGCACGACTGCATCGAGCCGATCATCCTGCCCAAAGCCCTGGCCCTGCTGCAGCAACACCGTGAGGCAGGCGACCAACTGGTGATCATCACCGCCACCAACCGTTTCGTCACAGCGCCGATTGCCCGCCGCCTGGGCGTTCGCACGCTATTGGCGACCGAATGCGAAACACGCGATGGCCGCTATACCGGGCGCAGTACTGATATACCGTGCTTCCGTGAAGGCAAGGTGACGAGGCTGGAACGCTGGATGCTGGAGAACGGGTTCGATCTGCAAGACAGCTATTTCTACAGCGACTCCATGAATGACTTGCCGCTGTTGCAGCGGGTGTCACATGCTGTCGCGGTGGACCCGGACCCTAACCTGCAGGCGGAGGCTCAACGGCGCGGATGGCCGGTGATTTCGCTTAGGGATTGACGCTTTTTGGAGCCGCCTTGTGCCCCATCGCTGACAAGCCAGCTCCCACGAGGTAAGTAGTTGGCTTGCCGGCGATGGGCTGCAGGGCGGCCCGGTCAACTTCAGACCGGCTTGGCGCCCATCAAACCGGCGATGGACAGGAAGCAGACACCGCTGAAGACCGCCAAGGCCAAGGTAAACCGCAAACCCACCACCTCAGCCTTGCGCAGCCGGTTCAGACGCACCAGCAGCCACCACGCGGCGAACGCACCGAGGGTATAGATGACGCTGGACGCCAGCACCCAGGTCTGCCCCAGCGGCCAACCTACCAAGTGAACCAGCCACCAACCGGTGAACGGCATGCTCAGCAGGCTAACGCCCATCACCAGCCAGACGAACACCAAAGGCCGACTCAGCAGCTTGCCATAGACTTGGGCGTCACCTTGGCGCCGGGCGTGTACGGTCCAGATCGCCAAGCCCAATGCGCCCAGCAATAACAGGGCGGTGGCAATGAGGTGCAGGGCCTTGAGGGTGGTCAGGTGTTCCATGTCTTCACATCCTTGGAGGGTTAGCCAAGCTTAGTCGCTCAACCCAGGAACAGCCGGTAAGCCGGATTGTCTGTCTCATCCCAGTACGGATATCCGATCTTGGCCAGCGCCGCCGGCACCAGGTGGCGCTCGTCCTCAGGCACCTGCAACCCCGCCACCACACGCCCATCGGCAGCACCGTGGTTGCGGTAGTGGAACATCGAGATGTTCCAGCGCCCGCCCAGCTTGTTGAGGAAGTTGAACAGCGCCCCAGGCCGCTCAGGGAATTCGAAGCGCAGCACAATCTCGTCGCGGGCGCCGGCCGAATGGCCACCCACCATGTGGCGGATGTGCATCTTGGCCAGTTCGTTGTCAGTAAGGTCGGTGACCGGGAAGCCCTGCTCAGTCAGTTGCTGCACCAACGCAGCGCGCGGGTCGTTCTCCGGATGGGTCTGCACGCCAACGAAGATATGGGCTTCGTCAGATGTGTGCTTGCGGTAGTTGAATTCGGTGATCTGGCGCTTGCCGATGGCCTCGCAGAACGCCTTGAAGCTGCCCGGGCGCTCGGGAATGGTCACGGCGATAATCGCTTCGCGTTTCTCGCCCAGCTCGGCACGCTCGGCGACGTGACGCAGGCGGTCGAAGTTGACGTTGGCACCCGAGTCAATGGCCACCAGCGTTTGCCCGGTTACACCGTTGAGCTCCACATACTTCTTGATCCCAGCAACACCCAAGGCGCCTGCAGGCTCGGTGATAGAGCGTGTATCGTCGTAGATATCCTTGATTGCTGCGCAGATCTCGTCAGTACTGACGGTAACCACTTCATCCACATGCAAGCGGCAGATGTCGAAGGTATGCTGGCCGATCTGCGCCACGGCCACGCCATCGGCAAACAGCCCGACCTGCGGCAGCACCACGCGCTCCCCGGCGGCCATGGCCGCTTGCAGGCAATTGGAGTCATCCGGCTCGACGCCAATCACCTTGATTTCAGGGCGAAGGTATTTAACGTAGGCGGCGATGCCGGCGATCAGCCCACCGCCGCCCACCGGCACGAAGATAGCATCCAGCCGGCCAGGGTGCTGGCGCAGGATTTCCATTGCCACGGTGCCTTGCCCGGCAATGGTGTGCGGGTCGTCATAAGGATGGATATAGACGAAGCCCTTTTCATCGACCAGTTTCAGCGAGTAGGCCAGCGCCTCGGGGAACGAGTCGCCATGCAGTACCACCTTGCCGCCACGCGAGCGTACGCCTTCGATCTTGATCTCCGGGGTGGTCTTGGGCATCACGATGGTGGCCTTGATGCCCAGCTCGCGGGCTGCCAGGGCCAGCCCCTGTGCATGGTTGCCGGCCGAGGCGGTGACCACGCCGCGCGCCAGTTCTTCCGGGCTCAGTTGCGCCAGCTTGTTGTAAGCCCCACGGATCTTGAAGGAGAACACCGGCTGCAGGTCTTCACGCTTGAGCAAAATCTGGTTGCCCAGGCGCTTGCTCAGTTGCCCGGCGCTGTGCAGCGGGGTTTCGACAGCGACGTCGTAGACGCGCGAGGTGAGGATCTTCTTGACGTACTGTTCAAGCATCGGGAAAGCATCACTGGCCGCGGGACAAGGGCTGCGAGTCTACCCCAGCGCTACGTCGGGCGACCACAGCAAAGCCGCCCGAGCCGTTATACTAGCCTCCTTTCATACCGCCCTGCCCCTTTCCGGAGCCCGCATGACCCAGGACCAACTCAAACAGGCCGTCGCCCAGGCCGCTGTCGACTTCATTCTGCCCAAGCTGGATGAAAAGAGCGTCGTCGGCGTCGGCACCGGTTCGACTGCCAATTTCTTCATTGACGCCTTGGCCCAGCACAAGACGGCGTTCGACGGCGCGGTCGCCAGCTCCGAGGCCACTGCACAGCGTCTGAAGGGCCATGGCATCCCGGTCTATGAGCTGAACAGCGTCAGCGAGCTGGAGTTCTACGTCGACGGCGCCGACGAGAGCGACGCACACCTGAACCTGATCAAAGGCGGTGGCGCGGCACTGACGCGGGAGAAAATCGTCGCGGCCGTGGCCAAGACCTTCATTTGCATCGCCGATGCCAGCAAGCTGGTGCCGGTGCTGGGCGCCTTCCCGCTGCCGGTCGAGGTCATCCCGATGGCCCGCAGCCACGTGGCGCGCCAACTGGTCAAGCTGGGCGGAGACCCGGTGTACCGTGAGGGTGTGGTCACCGATAACGGCAACGTGATCCTGGATGTGTACAACCTGCAGATCACCAACCCCGTGGAGCTGGAAGCGCAGATCAATGCGATCGTCGGCGTGGTGACCAATGGCCTGTTTGCCGCACGGCCGGCAGACTTGCTGTTGCTGGGCACCCCGGAAGGCGTGAAGAGCCTGAAAGCCGAGTGATGCCATTGCCGGCAAGCTGGCTCCCCCAGGCAATCCACAGCAGTGGAGAACTTGTGGGAGTCGGCTTGCCGGCAATGACGCTCAAAAGCCGGGTCAATCCGATGGCTGTTTGAACACATAGAACAGGTTCGGCTCACTGACCAGATAAATGGTCCCCGCTTCATCCATGGCAATCCCCTCCGCCTGCGGCACCGTCTGTTTCAGCCCTTGGTAACCCTTGCGCAGCGACAGCGTGCTCAGCGGTTTACCCTTCACATCCAGCTCCAGCACCAGGCGTGATTCATCCGACAGCGCCAGCAGATGCCCGCTGCGCTCGTCGAACTGCAGGCTCGACAGATCCCTCACGAACAGCCGCGCATCACGCTTGCGGTCCTGCACCACATGCACTGCATAAGGCTGCTCCGGGTTTTCATGGGGAAAACCGTGAATTTCGTAGATCACCATCGGGTCCCGCTCCTTGGCCACGAACAGGCGTTTGCCCGCCGAGTCATAGGCCAGCCCCTCGAACCCCTTGTTGCCGTTCAGGCCGATACCAAGGCTCAACTGCTCGGCATCGTTGGCATCCAGGAACATTGTGTCGTCCTCAAGGCGCACGCGAATCAGCCGTTGCTGGCGCTCATCGGTGATCACGTAACTGTTGGGCCCTACGTATTCCACCGCCTCGGGGTCGCCGAAACCGGTCAACGGCACCCGCCGCAGGATACGGCCGTCGAGGGACAACTCGATCAGTTCGGACCGCTTGTTGGTCACCGTGAACAGGGTCTTGCGGTCGGGGTCGTAAGTCAGTGCCGAAACATCATCGTCCAGCCCGTCTATAGGCTGCGCCTCGGTCACTACCCGATAGCGATCCAGGCCCATGCTTTGCTCAGCGGGCTGCCACCAGGTCTTGAAGTTGAACCAGCCACGCTCGAGCAAACGGAACTGCTGCTCCGCCACGCCCAGCAAGAGCACGGCGAGCAGGCCAATGACAGCCAGGACCAGGGGCAGACGAACATAGCGACGCATAGGGCAGACTCGGTTTGAGGATGACGAATCTAACCACGAACAACTGAAGTAAAGCTTAATGCCAGCATGCGAAAAATCTGAAATGGCCGTCAGTTTTTCTTGAACCGATAGAACAGCGCCGGCTCACTGACCATGTACAGGTTGCCCTGATCGTCCATCGCCACCCCTTCAGCACGCGGAATGGTGTCCTTGAGGCCGTTGAAACCGCCCAGCAAGGTCATGAAACTCACCTGCTGACCTTGCTCGTCGAGCTCCAGCAGCATGTTGGAGTCCGCCGACAGCACCAAAAGGTGGCCCGTACGCGGGTCGACGCTCAAGGCTGAGAGGTTGCGCAGGTCCAGTTCGTTGCTGGCCAGCGGCTGCTTGTCACCTTTGAGCGGGCTGCGCCCATCGGTGCTCCAGGTATAGAGCTTTGGCGGCCGCTCCTCGCCGATCACCAGACGCTGGCGCATCGGGTCCCATGCCACAGCTTCGAAGCCTTTGTTGCTTTTCACCGACTCGCCCAGGTCGTGGCTCTGAAAATCTGCATGGTTCAGCGACTTGGTTTGCGCATCCACCTTGACCACGGTCAGATCGTGCAGACGTTCATCGGTAATGGCCAAGCGGCCATCTTCCAGCACGGCAACCCCTTCGGGGTTGTTCCACCCCTGCAATGGGATCTGCCTCAGCACATCACCATCCAGGCTCAGCTCGACCAGGAACGGGTTCTTGCCCATGACCACAAACAGCGTGCGGGTATGCGGATTGAACGCTACGTCCGAGGCTTCATCATCTTCCATGCCCGGCATAGGCTTGGCATCGATATCGACCTTATAGTCCGGCAACCAGACGCTTTCGCTGCGCTCGGCGCTGCTCTCGAAGCCTTCCTGGACCCACAGTCGGCCGCGGTCATCCCAGTGCATCGCCACGGCCACGCCGTAGCCGATCACCGCAGCTACGGCCAGGCCGAACGGCCAGCGCAGGTAGAAGCGACGCTTGGGGGATACGGAAGCGCTGGAAGACAGGGCCATACAGAGTATTCCTGGGTAAATAGGCGGAGATTCGCGCATTATCCAGATAGGTTGTGAAAAAAACGGTAAAACGCGCGCCCGCTTCGCGGGCGACGCAGTCTCTGCTCAGAGCACCCGGCTTTCGAAGCGGCTGACGCCCGGCAACTCCAGCACCAGCTCATCACCCACTTCGAAGGGGCCGACGCCTGCCGGGGTCCCGGTCAGGATCACATCCCCCGGCAGCAGCGAAAAGTGCGAGGCCATGTGCTGGATGATCGGCACGATCGGGTTGAGCATCATCGCGCTGTTACCGTCCTGGCGAACGTCACCATTGATGGTCAGGCGCACCGGGATGTCGGCCAGGTCTTCGAACGTGCCGGCAGCGACGAAAGGCGGCAGTACGCAGGCACCGTCGAAGCTCTTGCAAGTCTCCCACGGCATGCCCTTTTCCTTGAGCTTAGCCTGCACGTCACGCAGGGTCAGGTCCAGCGCCGGGGCAAAGCCGGAGATGGCATCCAGCACTTCCTCTTCAGATGGATGTGCCGACAGCGGCTTGCCCAGCAACACCGCGATTTCGGCTTCGTAATGCACCGAACCACGGTCGGTAGGAATCTTGAAACCACCCTCCAGCGGCACCACGCAACTGCCCGGCTTGATGAACAGCAACGGCTCGGTCGGAATGGGATTGCCCAGTTCCTTGGCGTGCTCGGCATAGTTGCGGCCAACGCACACCACCTTGCCCAGCGGGAAGTGGATACGGGTGCCGTCTACGTACTGGTGCTGGTAACTCATGGCCGACTCCTTTGATTACTGCTTTTATTCAGGAGCGAAGATCTTACCCGGATTCATGATGCCGTTAGGGTCGAAGACGGCCTTTATCGCCTTCATGCAGGCGATTTCCTGTGGTGAGCGGCTATAGCCAAGGTAATCGCGCTTGGTCATGCCCACACCGTGCTCGGCGGAGATCGAGCCGTTATAGCGCTGGACGATCTCGAACACCCACTTGTTGACCTTGGTGCATGAAGCGAAGAAATCGTCTTTGCTCATGGACTCGGGCTTGAGGATGTTCAGGTGCAGGTTGCCGTCGCCGATGTGCCCGTACCAGACCACCTCATAGTCGGGATAGTGCTGGCTGACGATGGCATCGATGTCGCGCAGGAATGCCGGCACCTTGGAGACCGTGACCGAAATGTCGTTCTTGTACGGCGTCCAGTGGGAGATTGTTTCGGACAGGTACTCGCGCAACTTCCAAAGGTTTTTCAGTTGAGCTTCGCTCTGGCTCATCACCCCGTCTATTACCCAGCCTTGCTCGACGCAGTGCTCGAAGGTGGCTAGCGCATCGTTGGCCACCTCCTCGGTGCTGGCCTCGAACTCCAGTAGGGCATAGAACGGGCAGTCGGTGGCGAACGGCGCAGGTACATCGCCACGTGCCATGATCTTGGCCAGGCCCTTGTCGGAGAAAAACTCGAATGCCGTGAGGTCAAGCTTGCCCTGGAAGGCATGCAACACCGGCATGATCGAATCGAAGTCTGGCGTGCCCAGCACCATCGCGGTTAGGTTGCGTGGGGCGCGGTCCAGGCGCATGGTGGCCTCGACCACGAAACCCAGGGTACCTTCGGCGCCGATGAACAACTGGCGCAGGTCATAGCCCGTGGCGTTCTTGATGAGGTCCTTGTTCAGCTCGAGCAACTCGCCCTTGCCAGTGACAACTTTCAGGCCAGCAACCCAGTTACGGGTCATGCCGTAGCGAATGACCTTGATGCCGCCTGCGTTTGTGCCGATGTTGCCGCCAATCTGGCTGGAGCCACTCGAGGCGAAATCCACCGGGTAATAAAGCCCCTGTTCTTCGGCGAATGCCTGCAGCTGGCGAGTAATGACCCCTGGCTGGCAGACCACCGTGCGGTCGAAGGCATTGAAATCGAGAATCTGGTTCATGTAGTCGAAGGCGACTACCACTTCACCATTGGCTGCCACGGCACCGGCGGAGAGCCCGGTCCGACCGCCGGAAGGCACCAGCGCCACCTGATGGCGATTGGCCCAGCCAACGATGGCCTGAACCTGTTCCACGCTTTTGGGGAACACGATTGCTGTGGGTGCGGGCGGAAAATGCTTGGTCCAGTCCTTGCCGTACGCTTCTAGGGAAACGGCATCGGTCAGGACCTTGCCAGGGTCTACCAAGGTCATCAGTTCATCAATTACCGCGGGGTGCGTCATCGCCGGAACTCTCGACTTATTCATAGTCACCCTGAGTACTCTTCACCTGTCGGGATAAGCTCAGATTGTGTCGCGTATGCTAGCATAGCGCCCCCGCTGTTCGTGCTAAGGCCCGCGCTGCGCCTAGCATCACTTCTCGCCATTTTTTCTCCGGGATACAGGTTTACGCAGATGAGCAAGACTTCTCTCGACAAGAGCAAGATCAGGTTCCTTCTTCTTGAAGGGGTGCACCAGAACGCGGTGGATACCCTCAAGGCCGCCGGGTACACCAACATTGAGTACCTCACTGGCTCGCTGCCGGAAGCAGAACTCAAGGAAAAGATCGCTGATGCGCACTTCATCGGCATCCGTTCGCGTACCCAGCTGACCGAAGAGATCTTCGACTGTGCCAAGAAACTGGTCGCCGTCGGTTGCTTCTGCATCGGCACCAACCAGGTCGACCTGGACGCTGCACGCGAGCGCGGCATTGCCGTGTTCAACGCGCCATACTCCAACACCCGTTCGGTGGCGGAACTGGTACTGGCCGAAGCCATCCTGCTGTTGCGCGGCATCCCCGAGAAAAACGCCTCCTGCCACCGTGGCGGCTGGATCAAGAGCGCGGCCAACTCGTTCGAAATCCGCGGCAAGAAGCTGGGCATCGTCGGCTATGGCTCGATCGGTACCCAGCTGTCGGTACTGGCCGAGAGCCTGGGCATGCAGGTCTACTTCTACGACCCGCTGACCAAGCTGCCACTGGGCAACGCCGTACAAGTCACCAGCCTGCACGAACTGCTGGGCCTGGCCGACATCGTCTCGCTGCACGTGCCTGAGCTGCCATCCACCCAGTGGATGATCGGCGAGAGAGAAATCCGCGCGATGAAGAAGGGCTCGATCCTGATCAACGCCGCCCGTGGCACCGTGGTAGAACTGGACCACCTGGCCGCAGCCATCAAGGACAAGCACCTGATCGGCGCCGCCATCGACGTGTTCCCGGTCGAGCCACGCTCCAACGATGAAGAGTTCGAAAGCCCGCTGCGCGGCCTGGACAACGTGATCCTCACCCCGCACATCGGCGGCTCCACCGCCGAGGCCCAAGCCAACATCGGCCTGGAAGTGGCCGAGAAGCTGGTCAAGTACAGCGACAACGGCACCTCGGTATCGTCGGTCAACTTCCCGGAAGTCGCCCTGCCGGCGCACCCGGGCAAGCATCGCCTGCTGCACATCCACGAAAACATTCCGGGCGTGCTCAGCGAGATCAACAAAGTCTTCGCCGAGAACGGTATCAACATCTCCGGTCAGTTCCTGCAGACCAACGAGAAAGTGGGTTACGTGGTAATCGACGTTGACGCCGAGTACTCGGACCTTGCGCAAGAGAAGCTGCAGCACGTCAAGGGCACCATCCGCTCGCGCGTACTGTTCTGAGCGTAATTGCGGTATGAAAAAAGGGAGGCCTTGGTGGCCTCCCTTTTTTTGTTTCGCCAACAAGCCAGCTCACACCACGATGCCAGTAGGGATCGACTTGCCAGCTTAAGGGCTGCGTAATGGCTCGGCTTACTTCACTTCAACCGTGATCTTCTTCGACTCAACGCTTGGCTTGAACGGCACGTGATACTGGTCACCCAGCACCAGCTGCAGGGTGTGCTTGCCCGGCGTCAGGGTAAGGGTGGTCTCGGTCTGGGCCTTGCCGAAGTGCAGCACCTGCGGGCCGGCAGGCAGCGCTGCCCCGCCTTCCGGCATCAGGCTGGTCGGCAATGGCTGATCGGCAACAGGCTCCTTGTCCACATCCACCAGCAGGTGGTGGTGGCCCGTGTGCGGGGTCTGGTCACCCGCAGGCTTGAGCCCCATGCCTTCGATGCCAAACTTGACGGTGAAGGTCTTGTCGACCGTTGCGCCGTCGGCGGGGGAAACGATGAAGACCTTGGCATCCTTGGGCGGCTCCTGGCTCTTCAGCGCATCCGCAGCGCTGACCAGTACCGAGGCCCCCATCAGCAGACCGGCTACGGCAGCACGCGAAAATAGGCTGTTCATTCACTTCTCCTGTGATTCACTTATTGACCGCAACCTGCAAACGAACGGCGGCGGAAGTTCACCATAGCCCACAAAGAGAAAAAATTCAGTTAGGGTTAAACCTCGCCAAGGCTTCAAGGTCATAGGCTGCGCTCGACCACGACGAGGAAGAAAGTCGTGGCGACAGTTATTCATTTGCCAAAGAAAAGGGGCATTAGATGCGTTCGACCATGGGTGTACTGCTGGCAGTACTGATCACGCCATTGGCTCAAGCCGAGCTGATAGACGAAATCGCCGACCGGGGCGAACTGCGCATTGCCGTACAGGCCGACAACTCGCCGTATGCCTTCAAGCAAAACGACCATCTGACGGGGTTTGAAATCGAATTCGGCCAAGAGCTGGCCAAACAACTGGACCTGCGTGTCGAGTTCATTGAAACGCCTGTGGCCGAGATACTGCCGGGTGTTGAAAGTGGCAAATACGACATCACTGTGACCCCATCGGACAATGCTCCCAAGGCCGATACGCCGTTTGATCTGAGCCAGCCTTTTGGCGAGAGGAAGCTGGTCATCCCGTTCCAGAAAGACAACCCGGCGTTCGAGAGTGCGGTGAACAACGCGCTGCAGCGCCTCAAGGACAGCGGCCGTACAGCGGAGCTTGAGCAGAAGTGGTTCAAGGGTGTGCCGGAGACGGCTACCGGGCAGTGAGTCACTTATTGCCTGCACCAGCTTTTTCGCGGGTAACCTCGCGAAAGGGCCAGCACCAAACTACGCTGACAACCCAGCCAGCGTTCGCTGGGCCTCTTCCAGCTCCAGCTCACTGAACACCAGCACTCCCTCCCGCCGCAGCAGTGCGGTGGTCACCCCCTGCCCTGGCACCTTCACCCCAGCGAACGTGCCATCGTAGGTCAAGCGGTTGCCACACGAAGGGCTGCCCGCCTTAAGCACAGCCACCCGGATGCCATGCCGACGCACCAGCGCCAGCGCCTGCTGGGCACCGGCAAGAAAGGCCGCGCTTACGTCCTCGCCATTCACCGTCAGCACCTGCGCCGCCCCGTCGAGCACCTCGCCGCCCTGCCCGCCCGGGATCTCCGCGGGCGGGCGCGGTGTGGGCAGGCCGCCGGCCACCTCCGGGCACAACGGCACTACACGCCCTTCAGCCTGCCAGCGCTGCAACAGATCAGGATGGCCGCTGGCCCGCCCGTCATAACGCACCGGCTGTCCCAGCAGGCAGGCGCTGACCAGCACCTTGGGCGGGTCAGAACGGGTCATTGCCACGGCGCCGGAACCAACCCGTCAACGAAAGCCGCTCACGCCCCGCTGGCAAGACTTCGTGAGGCACTTCACCCGATAGAAACACCACCAGACAGCCGGCAACGGGCTGCACGTCATGCTCGACAGCGTCAGCCAGGAACATGCGCAACTGGCCACCATCCTGCGGCTGCCAGTCTTCATTGAGGTAAAGCACAGCCGAGACCATGCGCCGGTCGTCGTCGCGAAAACGGTCCAGGTGGCGACGGTAGAACGCACCTGGCGGGTATAGGGCGAAGTGACACTCGAACTCTTCAAGGCCAAGGAACAGGCCCTGGTTGATTGCCAGACGCAGCTGGTCCATGGCTTCCAGGTATTTGTCGCAAGCCTCGGCCTGCCCCGGGTCGACCCACTGGATCTGGTCCCCACGGATCGCCTCGCGCACTTCCTGGGCCACACCGCGCCCCACCCCGGCAGGGTTGAGCTGGCCTTCGGCATCACGGCGCCGACACTCGGCCGCAAGCGCACGCACCAGCTCAGCCGGCAGGAAAAGGGCCTGCTGCGACCAGCCATGGGAGGCCAGATCGTCAACGACGGCCGCAAGCATCGGGTGTTCAGGGGAGATATGCATGGCGCGCATCATATCCATTAGCCATGCACTCGCACAGCGCCACTTGGCCGAGAATTACGCCCCTATCTCGACAAACCGGCGCCGAGCCAAGGACAATAGCCACCTGCCGACAGGAGTCCTGAATGCGCCGTCTGTTTTCCCTGATTCTGCTGATGATCTGCACCATGCCTGTCTGGGCAGACAGCCTTGATCAGCTCTACAAGGCCGCCGGTTGGCCCGACCAGCGCGCCCATTTCAATGATGCCGTGAGCGCCGCCCAGCAGCGCTACCGCAACAGCCTGCCGCCTGCGGTTTACCAGGCTCTGGTCAGCAACAGCAACCAGCGCTTCCAGGCAGCGGCCATGGACCGCCGTGCCCAGGCACAATTGCGCAGCGCCCTGCCCGACCCTGCGCCGGCGCTGGCCTTTTTCCAGTCACCGCTGGGGCGCAAGATCGTCGCCGCCGAACTGCTGGCCACGCGCAAGGACCAGCTGGCCAAGCACGCCAAGGGCTTGCCGAAAATTCAGGCCAGCGATAACCGTCTGTTGATCATCGGACACCTGGCTCAGGCCCTCCCGGCCCGCGAAGCCGGTGCCGAGGTTAGCCTGGCTATCGCCGGCGTGGCGGCCGACAGCCTCAGCTCGATGATCCCCGGTCTGTTCGGCGGCGGCCAGGCCCAAGGCCTGCTCGATGGCCAGCGCCAGCGGCTGATGAACCAGATTGGCGAAGACCTCAACAACACGTTGCTTTACGTCTACCGCGACCTTTCCGACGCCGAGCTGGAAGAGTTCGCCACTTTCGCCGAGTCACCTGAAGGCAAAGCGTACTACCAGGCCGCAGTGGCAGCGGTGCGCGCCGGCCTGGCAGTCGGCCAGAACGGCGCGAACCTCAAGTAGTCAGCCCAAGCGCTGGTTGATGAAGTCGAAATAGCGCTGACGGATGCCCGGCAGTTCATTGGCCAGGTGGTGACGGGCTTCGGGCAGCAGCAGGATCTGTGGCTCAGCAAACTTGGCCTTGAGCACTTCGAGGTTGTAGGGCCAGTCCACCGTGCCGTCAGCCTCCCCCTGAACGATCAACGGTCGCCGCGCACTGCACGGCGCGGCCTCGATCCGCTTGACCCAGGCCATCAGCGCGCCGACCCAGGCTGTCGGCAGGCGCCGAGGCTGCAGCGGGTCGGCCTCCAGAAACGGTAGGAACGTCGGGTCGTTGCTGTTCTCGCTGAAGCGCCGCTCAATGCCATTGACGAAGTGACGCAACACTCGATAACTGAGTTTCGACCACAGCCAGGCACGTGGGCGCACGAGCGGCGCAAGCAGGATCACCTGGCCATCAACCGGGCTCTGTACCCCCTGGTGCAGCAGATGATCGACGGCAATGGCGCCACCAGTGCTTTGCCCGCACAAGTGCCACGGGCACGGCAAAGCAAGGCTGCGCGCCTGCTCGAACAAGGCATCGAGCACCTGCTGATAGAGTGCGAAATCAGTGATGCTGGCGCGCTCGCCACTGGACAGGCCATGGCCAGGCAGGTCGCAACTGATCACTGCATAACCCTGTTGCAGTGCCCATTCGATCACGTGGCGGTAGAGGCCCATGTGGTCGTAATAGCCATGCAGCAGAAACAGTGTCGCCACGGGCTGCGAAGGTAGCCAGACCTGCCCCGCCAGCTCGAAACCCGCCGCCTGAAAACCGCCCAGCCAGCTCTGCGCTGGCAGGTTCAAGCCGTAGAAGCGCTGATAATCCTGCGCCTGAACGGACAAGGGTTGGCGTTTGCCAAGGGGCGCGAGGCTGGCGCGCAGGCGGTCGGGGTGAAAAGCGGCAGGCATCGGGTACATCCACAGCGAAGCGAGTATTGATCCGGGATATTCAGCTCTTGGCTGCGCCGTGGCAAGCTTGGCCACTTTTGAATCAACAATGCCGCTCCTCAAAGGGCTGCGGATGGGCCATGAAAAATCGAACAATCAAGCCGATAATTTTAGCCATTGCACTGCTCTCATGCGCCGCCGTGCTCTGGTGGGCATACGACAGCTTTAAGTCCCGCTACCTGCGCCCGTTCGAAAGCCAGACCACGCTGTTCGACGGCACCCAGCTACGCCTGCCCGCCGAGCTCGCCGGCCCCGGCCCTGTGCGCGTAGTACACTTCTGGGACCCGACCTGCCCATGCAATGTCGGCAACCAGCAGCACCTGGGTGACCTGCTCAGCCACTTCGCAGACAAGGGCGTGGCATTCCACGTCGTGCAAAAGCCCGGCAGCCAAGGCCGGCTGCCGGCCAACCTCACCCGCCTGCAGCCCATCACCCATCTGCCCGGCAGTGAAAACCTGCCCGCCTCTCCGGCCGTAGCGATCTGGGACCGCCAAGGCAACCTCGCTTACTTCGGCCCCTACAGCGAAGGCGCGGTGTGCAACGCCAGCAACAGCTTCATCGAGCCGATCCTAAAGGCCCTGCTCGATGGCCGCCACGTCACCGCATCGAACACGCTGGCCGTCGGCTGCTATTGCCCTTGGGCCGGCTGACGCGCGCGCGCCGGGTTACCGACCACTACCGCGCCTGCCGGCACATCGCGGGTCACCACACTGCCCGCACCAACCACTGCGTTATCGCCAATGGTCACCCCGGGCAGGATGATTGCCGCGCCACCGATCCACACATTGTTACCGATAGTCACCGGCCGTCCGCTCTCCAGCCCGGTGCGCCGCAGTTCAGGGTCGAGCGGGTGATCGGCGGTGTAGATCTGCACCGCCGGGCCAATCTGGCAATCATCGCCGATACGCACCGGCAGCACGTCCAGGATCACGCAGTTGAAATTCATGAAGGTATTGCGCCCGACGCTGATGTTGTAGCCGTAGTCGCAATAGAACGGTGGGCGAATGACCGTGCCTTCGCCCACATGGCCGAAGTGCTCGGCAAGCAGGCCGTTGCGGGCTTCGTTAAGCAGGTCGAAGCTGGTGTTGTAACGCTGCATCCAGTGCTTGGTGGCGATTTGCTCGGCCTGTAGTTCGGGGCAGCCGGCATGGTAGAGCTGGCCACTAAGCATTTTCTGTTTTTCGCTGAGGGACATGGAAACTCCTGTCGAGGGCTATGCTCTTTGCGCGAATCCGCCGAAGATCGGACCACAATTTCCGCTCGAATGCACAAGGAGCCTCAATGAAGCGCAGCCTGACCCTGTTGGCCGTGGTAGTGGCCGTGGCCACCGGTGCCGGTTACTGGTACGTGCACGGTAAACTGCCGCAGCGTGACGGCGAGGTAGCGGTAGCCGGCCTGCAGGCCCCAGTCAGTGTGCGCTATGACACCCGCGGGGTGCCGCACCTGCAGGCGCAGAACGAAGCAGACTTGTACCGCGCCCTCGGCTACGTGCATGCCCAGGACCGATTGTTCCAGATGGAAATCATGCGCCGCCTGGCCCGCGGTGAGCTGGCCGAGGTGTTGGGTGACAAGCTGCTGCCCACCGATACCCTGTTCCGCAGCCTGCGTATCCGTGATCAGGCGGCGCTGATGGTTCAGCGCCTGGACCACCAATCCCCCGCGTGGAAGGCCTTGCAAGCCTACCTCGATGGCATCAACGCCTGGCAGGCGAGCCACCCCAAACCCATGGAGTTCGACCTTATAGGCATCACGCCCAGGCCGTTCACCGCTGAAGATACCCTGAGCATTGCCGGGTACCTGGCCTACAGTTTTGCCGCCGCGTTCCGCACCGAGCCTGCGTTGACCTATATCCGCGACCAGCTCGGGCCGCAGTACCTGAAGATTTTCGACCTCGACTGGCAACCTGACGGCGCGCTGGGAACCCCGCTGGCGACGGCCGATTGGCAGGGCCTTGAAGCCCTCGCCCGCCTCAGCCACGAAGCCCTTGGCGATGCCGGCATTCCCCAATTCGAAGGCAGCAACGCCTGGGCAGTGGCCGGCGGCCGTACCCGCAGCGGCAAGCCGCTGCTGGCCGGCGATCCGCACATCAGCTTCGCGGTGCCGGCCGTCTGGTACGAGGCCGAGCTGTCGGCGCCAGGGTTCAACCTGTACGGCTACTTCCAGGCGCTGAACCCGTTCGCGCTGCTCGGTCACAATCGCGACTTCGGCTGGAGCCTGACCATGTTCCAGAACGACGATGTCGACCTGATTGCGGAAAAGACCAACCCGACCAACAGCGATCAGGTCATGGTCCAGGGCCAATGGCGAACACTGGAAAAGACTGAGCAGAGAATCGCCGTCAAAGGCGAGCAGCCGGTCAGCATCAGCCTGCGCCGCTCACCCCACGGGCCGATCGTCAACGACGTGCTTGGCGCGACCGCCGGCACCACGCCAATCGCGATGTGGTGGGCCTTTCTGGAAACCGAGAATCCGATCCTCGAAGGCTTCTATCAGCTCAACCGTGCCGACTCCCTTGCCAAGATGCGCGAGGCGGCGGCCAAGGTTCAGGCGCCGGGGCTCAACTTCGTCTGGGCCAGTGCAGGTGGCGATATTGGTTGGTGGGCTGCGGCGCAACTACCAATCCGCCCGGATGACGTCAACCCGTCGTTCATCCTCGATGGCGCGAGCCACCAGGCCGACAAGCTGGGTTTTTACCCTTTCAGCGTCAACCCACAGCAGGAAAACCCGGCCAGCGGTTACATCGTTTCAGCGAACTACCAGCCGCCAGCGGCGGTACCGATACCGGGCTACTACAACTTGCCGGACCGGGGCCGCCAGCTGGAGCGCCACTTAGCCAACCCGCAGGTGAAGTGGGATACCCAGAACAGCCAGGCGCTGCAACTGGACACCGCCAACGACTACGGCCCACGTACCCTGGCGCCCCTGCTTGCGACGCTGCGCGACATCGCCCTGGGCGATGAGGAAAAAGAGCTGGTAGAGCAACTGGCCGCCTGGCGCGGAGATCACCCGCTGGACTCGACCAACGCCACACTGTTCAACCAGTTTCTCTACCAGTTGGCACATGCCGCGCTGCATGACGAGCTGGGCGATACCTGGTTCCCGGTGCTCATCAGTACCCGCACCATCGACTCTGCACTGCCACGCTTGGCGGCGGACGCGCAATCACCGTGGTGGAACACGCGCGGTGCCAACCAACGTACCGACCGCACCGCCATCGTGCGCATCGCCTGGCAGCAAACCCTCGAGCACCTGCGCGAAACCTTTGGCAAAGACCCGGCCAGCTGGCAATGGGGCAAGGCGCATACCCTGACGCACAACCATCCACTGGGTGTTAAAAAGCCGATGAACCTGCTGTTCAACGTCGGCCCGTTTGCCGCGCCGGGCACCCACGAGGTACCCAACAACCTATCGGCGAAAATCGGGCCTGCGCCGTGGCCGGTGACGTATGGGCCATCGACACGGAGGCTGATCGACTTCGCCGACGCTGGGCAGGCGTTGACCAGCAACCCGGTCGGGCAGAGTGGTGTGCCGTTCGATCGGCACTATTCGGATCAGGCTGAAGGCTATATCGAGGGGCAGTACCAGCGCGCCCAGATGGGGGTGATACCGGCTCGCACTACCTTGCGTCTGGTGCCGGCAGAGTGATGGAAACTTTTCTTCGGGTCGGCTTCTCCAACAGCTTCAGACTGCGATCCGCACGGCCATCACACTACAAGGACGATAACGATGAAAAGCCCCTGCCCGACTGACTCCAACGAACAACTGCTGTGGCTGCTGGCATTGAGCCGGGCATTAGGTAGCCAACGCTGAGCGTTGTGCCCCCCCAAAAAAAACGCCGACGCGAATGCGCCGGCGTTTTTCATGCAAGGGCTAAGCAGGCGAATCAGAACGCCGGCAGCACCGCACCGCTGTACTTTTTGGCGATGAATTCCTTGACCTCAGGGCTGGTCAGGGCCTTGGCCAGCTTCTGGATAGCCTCGCTGTTCTTGTTGTCCGGGCGGGCCACCAGGAAGTTCACGTAAGGCGAGTCGCTACCCTCGATCACCAACGCATCCTTGGCCGGGTTCAGGCCAGCTTCCAGCGCGTAGTTGGTGTTGATCATGTCCAGGTCGACCTGATCCAGCACACGCGCCAGCATGGCCGACTCAAGCTCCTTGAACTTCAGGTTCTTCGGGTTCTCGGCAATGTCTTTCGGAGTGGCCAGGGCGTTTTTTGGATCTTTCAGGGTGATCAGGCCAGCCTTCTGCAGCAAGATCAGGGCGCGGCCACTGTTGCTGCCTTCGTTAGGAATGGCAACGGTGGCGCCGTCCTTCAGTTCGGACAGGTTCTTGATCTTCTTCGAGTAGCCACCGAACGGTTCGACGTGCACGCCGATCACGGTTTCCAAATGGGTGCCTTTACCTTCGTTGAAGCTCTTCAGGTAAGGCAGCGTCTGGAAGTAGTTGGCGTCCAGGCGCTTCTGATCTACCTGTACGTTGGGCTGTACGTAGTCAGTGAAGACCTTGATCTGCAGGTCCACGCCTTCCTTGGCCAAGGTCGGCTTGATCAGCTCCAGAATTTCGGCGTGCGGCACCGGGGTAGCGGCGACCACCAGTTTCTCGGCGGCGGCAGCCAGGCCGGAGAACGACAGGGCAGCGGCCAGGGCAGTGGTCAGCAGGGTCTTCTTCATGGTGGTCCTTGTTTTGTTTCTGGGCCATCTGTGATGGCGAAGTCAGGTGCCCAACCGTTTCATCAGCGGGCGTGAGGCGGAAGATACCGAGATTTTTTATTCCGCAACAATACCTTTTAATTAGCTGCTTATTCCAAAAGCAAATTGCCATTACCCACTTTGTTTATGAGCAACGTCTAGCGCGGGGTATTCGGCAGGTCGAGGTCCTCTGGCTGGATCTCTTCACTGTCATTCACCAGCAGGGCGAAGTGGATGATGTTCTCCAGTTCGCGGGTATTGCCGGGCCACGTGTGGGCTTCGAGCACCTGCTGGGCCGCTTCGCTGATCAACGGCACAGGGCGCTGCAGGCGTGCGCAGTAGATGCCCACGAAATACTCAGCCAACGGCAGGATATCGCCGCAGCGCTCACGCAACGGAGGCAGCTCCAGCGCACCTTCGTGCAAGTACTGGTACAAGCGTTCATTGAACCTGCCAGCTTTAACCACCCGGGCCAGGTCAATACTGGTCGCAGCCACCAGGCGCACGTCCACCGGCTGTGGCTGCTGCGCGCCCACCCGGGTGACCTCGCGGTTTTCCAGGGCCGCCAGCAGCTTACCCTGGATAGCCAGCGGCAAGTCGGCAATCTCGTCCAGGTACAGCGTGCCGCCGTTGGCCGAACCGAACCAGCCGGCGCGGCTGCTGGCCGTACCGCCATGGCTGCCAGCGCTATAGCCGAACAGCTCGGCATCGGCGTAAGTGGGGCTGATAGCCGCACAGTTGACCGACACGAATAGCCCTCCACGGTCGCTGGCACGATGGATCTGCCGGGCCAGCAGTTCCTTGCCCGTGCCGGTTTCGCCACGGATCAGCACCGGCAAGGGTTGCGGTGCCAGACGCTCAAGGTCTTCGCGTAACTGCTGTGAACGCGGGTCGATGAACACCAAGGCCTTGGCACGGATGCTCAGCGGGCTTTTGTCCAGCTCGGGGAAGGTCAGCAGTGGCTGGCCAAACGGGTGTTGAAGCGTCATGACGAACTCCCGCCCCAGGCCTGCATAGGCCGGGCGTCAGGTAAACGGTAAGCAGTGAGGGCTGTCAGGCGCGACGCAGTGCGCGCTGCTCGACCCGGCTCTGCAAGCGATACAAGTAGGCGAAGCCTTGTTCCCAGCGCTCATGGCCGGACTTGACGTTGATGTGCCCGGCATTGCTCAGCAACCCCGCTTCGGCGCCCCATGCCTGGGCCAGGTACAGCGCCCGTGGCACGCTCACGGCCGGGTCGTTGTCCGAGCTGACTACCTGGCTGGGAAACGGCAGCGCTTCGGTAGGGATCGGCGCAAAGTTACGCAGGGCTGGCGCGCAGGTGGGGCGCTCGACGTCTGCCGGCGCCACCAGCAGTGCACCACGCACCCTGCGCAGCAAGGCCGGGCTGGCCTGCGCGGCCCAATGGGCGACAGTGATGCAGCCAAGGCTGTGGGCAATCAGGATCACCGGCGCACATTCAGCGGCAACCGCCTGCTCCAGCGCCTGCACCCAGTCCTCACGTTGCGGGGTGAGCCAGTCGTGCTGCTCGACCCGTGCACTGTTGGGCAGGGTACGCTGCCAGTGACTTTGCCAATGGTTGTCTGGCGATCCTTGCCAGCCCGACACAATCAGGTAACGAATAGACTCATTGCGCATGGGGACGCCTCCAGTAAGTTTGCGTGCTTGGAGACAAGTATAGGGAGGGAGTTATATCCGTAAAGGAATAAGAAGATATTTATTAATAACCAAAAAAGATTTTCCCAGGCGCGGACCCTGTAGTGACGCGAAATGCCCGGACAAAAAAAAGGGCCAACCCCTGCCAAGAGATATGGCCCCAACGCACTCGCGAAAGTCACTTGCCTGATGAGGTTTTACAGGTATCAGCGTGCGGTTATCACCGCCAGCTTGGTGATCCCCGCACGTTCGATGGCGGCCATGGCACGGGCCACCTCGCCGTAGTTGACGCCGTCGTCGGCCTGCAGTTGCACACGAACGTTCGCGTCCTTGTCCCTGGCGGCCTTGAGGTTGGTCTCCAGCAGGTCCGGCTGTATCTCGTCCTTGTTGATGAACAGCTTGCCGGCGCCATCGATGCTCACCACCAATGGGTCCTTCTGCTCAACCGGGGCCACGGACTCGGTCTTGGGCAGGTTGATGGGGATGGCGTTGGTCAGCAGCGGCGCGGTGACGATGAATACCACCAGCAGCACCAGCATGACGTCCACCAGGGGCGTAACGTTGATTTCACTTAGAACTTCGTCGCTGTCCTGCGTCGAAAAGGCCATATCAGGACGCCTCCTTCACAGGCTGGGTAAAGCCGGCCTGCACCTTCTGCACGCCAGGATGCACCAGCACGCGGAAGGCACTCTTCTGCGCCAGGCTGTAGAAGTCGTGGGCAAAGTCATCCAGCTCAGCGGCAGTCAACTTGAGGCGACGAAGGAAGTAGTTGTAGACCAGCACCGCCGGCACCGCGACGGCGATACCCACACCGGTAGCTACGAGTGCAGCGCCAATAGGGCCGGCCACGGTTTCCAGGCTGGCCGAACCCGCCGCGCTGATGCCTTTGAGTGCTTCCATGATGCCCCATACGGTACCGAACAGGCCGATGAAGGGCGAAGTGCTGCCGATACTGGCCACCACCGCCAGGCCGGTTTCAAGCGAGCGCCGCTCCCGCACTATCTGCTGGTGCAGGGCGCGTTCGAGGCGGTCCTGGTGATTGATCGCATGGCTCAGGTCATTGGTCTGTGCCTCGCCGACGGCAATGGCGGCATAGCCGGACTGGGCGACGCGGGCGGCCGGGCCAGGCAGTTCGTGGCTGACCTGGGCCGCCGCGTCGAGGCTTGAGGCGGCCCAGAACTGCGTGTGGAAGCGCTTGTCCTGGTTTTTCAGCCGCACGAATTGCACGATCTTGGCCAGGGCAAGGCCCCAGGTGACGACGGAAAAACCGACCAGCAGCCAGATGACTGCACTTTCAACGGATTCGAGGGGGGATGCCAGCAGGCTCATGAGGGTGTCTTCCTTTGTTCTGCGAAAAAGTTAACGAAGCTTGAAATCGATCGGCACGCTGACCCAGCCGGCCTGCGCCACGTCGCCCTGCTTGGCGGGGACGAAACTCCAGCGCTTGACCGCAGCCAGGGCGGCAGCGTCGAGGGCATCGCGACCACTGCTTTTCTGGACTTGGATATGCCCGGGTTTGCCGCTGGCCAAAACCTCCACCCGTAGCAATACGGTGCCTTCCCAGCCGCGGCGCTGAGCCATCTGCGGGTACTCCGGCGCCGGGTTCTTCAGGTACGCAGCGTTGGCCGAGGGCGGCGTTACCGGGGCCGGCGCGGGTGGCGCAGGCGTTGAAGGAGCGGCGACCGGTGTGGGGGCAGGCGGTGGTGCCTCCACAGGCTTGGGCTGTGGTTTGGGCGGTTGCTTGGCCAGCGGCTTAGGAGCGGGTTTTGGCTTGGGCTTGGGTTTGGCGGCCAATTCGTCAACTACAGGTGGAGGCGGCTCGACAACCGGCGGTGCCGGGGCCGGCGGTGGCGGCTCGACTACCGGAGGTGCCGGGGCGGCAAACTCGATGGTCATGGGAGGAATTTGTGGCGGTACTACGGGCAACTCCCGCGTCGGGGCCCGGCTCACCCAAAAGGCGGCAGCACCGTGCACAGCCAGCACCAGCAAAGCCAGCGCCAGCTTGTCGCGGCGCTTGAGGCCGCTGGCCGGGGTACGTTGCAGGCGGAGCTGGCCCAACGGCAAGCGAAGCGTCCGTCCAAGCTCGACCAGGTCACCCGGTGCAGGGTGCCGTGGCTGGTCGTAGGCCCTGACGGCCGAATGGACATTACCCATTGATCAAACTCCTGGGGTTCTTGATTCAGGTGTGTGGCTGAATCATCAGGGCAGGAGACTTATCTCTTAAAGTAATGTTTAAAGCTAAAATTAGATCTTTTTCATATATGATCTTTTGCCTAAATCTTGAAACCCGCGTAATACGGGGCCTGCGCGCTAGCACTACACATGTGATGCAATCCTTGCATGGTAAACATTCCTAAAAGACATCGAATTTGCACCAGGGCTGCAGCACAGCACCCATAATCCCCAGGACAAAAAAAACCCGGGACCAAGCCCGGGTTGTTCATCCTCTGAAGCGAATCAGATATCCGCCACCTTTTGCCAGACCTTTGGCCTGAAGAACAGCGTCTCACCTCGCGCCAGGCCGGTCAGGCTGTCGTGATCCTTGACCACCTCCGCCTCGATCAGCTCGCTCTGCCCTTCCACCTTCAAGGTCACCCGGGTAGTCGCGCCCAATGGGCGGATATCACGGACTTCGGCGGCATGGTGCCCTTCTGTTTCATGGCGCGACAGCGACACCTCGTGCGGGCGGAACAGCACATGATGACCCTCGCTCAACGCCAGCCGGTTGGAGTCGCCGAGGAAGTGGTAGACGAAGTCGTTGGCCGGCTTCTCATATACTTCCCCTGGGGAGCCGATCTGCTCGATCACCCCCTTGTTCATCACCACGATGCGATCGGCCACTTCCATGGCCTCTTCCTGGTCGTGGGTAACGAACACCGAAGTCAGATTGATATCCTCGTGCAAACGCGCCAGCCAGCGGCGCAATTCCTTGCGCACCTTGGCATCGAGGGCACCGAACGGCTCATCGAGCAGCAGCACCTTGGGCTCCACCGCCAAAGCGCGGGCCAGGGCGATACGCTGGCGCTGGCCACCGGAAAGCTGTTCAGGGTAGCGGTCCGCCAGCCAGTCCAGCTGCACCATGTTCAGCAGCTCATGAACCTTCTCGGCAATCTTGCTCTCGCTCGGGCGCTCGCCCTTGGGCTTCATGCGCAGGCCGAAGGCAACGTTGTCGAACACGCTCATGTGGCGGAACAGCGCGTAGTGCTGGAACACGAAACCAACGTTGCGATCACGTACATCATGGCCGGATACGTCTTCGCCGTGGAACACGATATTGCCGTCATCCGGCGTTTCCAGGCCGGCGATGATGCGCAGCAGGGTGGTCTTGCCACAGCCAGAGGGGCCGAGCAGGGCCACCAGCTCGCCGCTGTGGATATCCAGGTTGATGTTGTCCAGGGCCTGGAAGCTGTTGAAGCGCTTGCTAACGTTACGAACTTCGATCGACATGACTTATTCCTCCGCTGCGCTATGGCGCAGGCGGTTAATACGGTTCTCGCTCCACTGCTTGAGCAGCAGGATGAAGAGCGCCAGGATCAGCAACAGGCTGGCCACGCTGAAGGCCGCGACGTGGTTGTACTCGTTGTAGAGGATCTCCACGTGCAGCGGCAAAGTATTGGTGACGCCACGGATATGGCCCGAGACCACCGATACCGCACCGAACTCGCCCATGGCCCGCGCGGTACACAGCACCACGCCGTAGATCAGGCCCCACTTGATGTTCGGCAGGGTCACGTGCCAGAACATCTGCCAGCCGTTGGCACCGAGCAGACGCGCAGCCTCTTCTTCCTGGGTACCCTGCTCCTGCATCAGCGGGATCAGCTCACGGGCAACGAAGGGCACGGTGACGAAGATGGTCGCCAGCACGATGCCCGGCAAAGCGAAGACGATCTGGATATCGTGGTCCTGCAGCCAAGGCCCGAACAAGCCTTGGGCGCCGAACATCAACACGTAGACCAGGCCGGCGATCACCGGCGATACCGAGAATGGCAGGTCGATCAGGGTGACCAGGATGCTCTTGCCACGGAAGGTGTATTTGCTCACGCACCAGGCGGCGCTGACGCCGAATACCAGGTTCAGCGGCACCGAGATGACGACGGCGAGCAGCGTCAGCTTCAGCGCCGACAAGGCATCAGGCTCGAAGATCGCCTCGAAAAAGGTACCGAAACCGTTCTTCAACGCCTGCGATACCACGATCACCAGCGGCAGCAGCAGAAACAGTGCGAACACCAGCCAGCCAAGGCCGATCAGGATGCGCCGCGACGTGGCACTGCCGCGTCGTGCGGCATTGGCGGCAGCGGTAGCGCTCAGGGATGAACTGGACATACCGGCCTCCTTCAAGGGGTTTCGATGCGGCGCTGCAGCAGATTGATCAGCAGCAGCAGGATGAAGGAAACCACCAGCATCAACACGCCGATGGCAGTCGCGCCGGTGTAGTCGTATTGGTCGAGCTTGACCATGATCAGCAGCGGCAGGATCTCGGTCTTCATCGGCATATTGCCGGCAATGAAGATCACCGAACCGTACTCGCCCACGCCACGGGCAAAGGCCAGGGCAAACCCTGTGAGCCAGGCGGGCAGCAGGGCCGGTGCAAGCACGTGCCGGAACACCTGCAGTGGTTTCGCGCCCAGGCAGGCAGCAGCCTCTTCGACTTCCCGCGGGATGTCCGCCAGCACCGGTTGCACTGTACGCACCACGAACGGCAGGGTGACGAAGGTCAGCGCCAGGGTGATGCCCAGTGGGGTGTAGGCGATCTTGAAGCCCAGGTCGGTGGCGAACTGACCGACCCAGCCCCCAGGTGCGTACAAGGCCGTCAGGGCGATGCCTGCAACGGCGGTAGGCAGCGCAAACGGCAGGTCGATCATCGCATCGATGATCTTGCGCCCAGGGAAGGTATAGCGCACCAGCACCCAAGCCAGCAGGGTACCGATAACACCATTGATGATGGCGGCGAACAGGGCGGTGCCGAAACTCAGCTTGAGCGCGGCGATCACACGCGGCGCACTGATGATGTTCCAGAACTGATCCCAGGTGAGCTGCGCGGCATGCACGAACATGGCGGCCAGCGGTATCAGCACGATCAGGCTGAGATACACCAAGGTGTAGCCCAGTGTCAGCCCGAAGCCGGGTATGACGGGGGAAATACGACGTGACATAAAGATCCCTGGTTTAACGCACGAAGCCCGGCGGATGTGCCAGGCGGGTGCAGGCTTGTGAATCCTGGGGATGCTGCGCAGCCCTTACGCGACGCAAGGCCACGCTCTACCTGTAGGAGCGGCCTTGTGTCGCGAAAGGGCCGCAAGGCGGCCCCGCTTCTCCATGGCTGTTTACTGCGCCTGATAGATCTGGTCGAACACCCCGCCATCATTGAAGAATTTGGG
Source organism: Pseudomonas putida (assembly GCF_016406145.1). Taxonomy (NCBI): domain Bacteria; kingdom Pseudomonadati; phylum Pseudomonadota; class Gammaproteobacteria; order Pseudomonadales; family Pseudomonadaceae; genus Pseudomonas; species Pseudomonas putida. The sequence goes on along the minus strand of NZ_CP066306.1, from coordinate 307,892 downwards.
CTGTGCTGTCTTCCAGCCACCGAAGTCCTTGTCGATGGTTACCAGATCCAGTTTCGGGAATTGCTTGCCGAACTCGGCAGCGACCTTCGCGTCACGTGGGCGGTAAAAGTTTTCGGCAGCGATTCTCTGGCCAGCGGGGCTGTACAGGTGCTTGAGGTACTCCTCGGCGATCTGTTCATTACCCTTCTTCTGAGCGTTCTTGTCGACCACCGCCACAGGCGGTTCGGCCAGGATCGACAGCGAAGGCACGACGATTTCGAACTTGTCGGTACCGCCGTCTTCCTTTAGCGCCAGGAAAGCTTCGTTTTCCCAGGCCAGCAGAACATCACCCTGGCCGTTGTTGACGAACGTGATGGTCGAGCCACGGGCACCGGTATCCAGAACCGGCACGTGCTTGAACAGCTCCTGCACGTATTCCTTGGCTTCGGCTTCGCTGCCACCTTGCTTCAGGCCGTAGGCCCAAGCGGCGAGGAAGTTCCAGCGAGCGCCGCCGGAAGTTTTAGGGTTGGGGGTAATGACCGAAACGTCCTTCTTGATCAGGTCACCCCAGTCCTTGATGCCTTTCGGGTTGCCCTTGCGCACCAGAAACACGATGGTCGAGGTGTACGGGGTGCTGGCGTCCGGCAGGCGCTTCTGCCAGTCCTCCGGCAAGGTCTTGCCCAGCTTGGCGATCTCGTCGATGTCACCTGCCAGGGCCAGGGTCACCACGTCGGCGCGCAAGCCGTCGATCACCGCGCGGCCCTGCTTGCCCGAGCCGCCATGGGACTGCTGGATCTTCACCTTGTCGTCCGGGTGAGACTGCTGCCAGTGCTTGATGAATTCAGCATTGTATTGCTGATACAGCTCACGGGTCGGGTCGTAGGACACGTTCAGCAGTTCGTAGTCCTTGGCGATGGCGGAACCGGCAAAAACAGCACTGGCCAACGCGGCGAGTGCATAACGGCGGATGGACATGGTGAAGCTCCCGATTGGCATTTTTCTAATTTTGTGTGTGGTGCGTGATCAGCCGGGTTTGTTGCCAGGCTGTTGCAGGCGGAACTTCTCTTTACGCTCGATCTGCACGACCTGAGCGTTGTGCACGGTTATCTCCACTGCACCGAAACGCAGATCGCGCAAGGCGCTCTGGATCTCACGCAAAATGGTGGCTTCGTCCTGACCGTCGATGCTGCGCACAGATGCACTCATGCTCGTTCTCCTGTGAGTGAGGTGCCGGGCAGAAGTTTTTGAAGGGGGTTTGCGCCTGGCTTGAGAGCAATAGTAGCCAGCCGCAGTTATTCTTAAAAATACTGTTTAAGAATTTTTATATAACCGTTTTGAAATTACGGTTCGAAGCGTTTGTGGGAGCTGTTTTGCCCAGCTCCCACAAAGATCACGCCGCAGGTTTTTCGCTATTTTCTGGCTCGCGGATCTTGTACCAGGCCACGTAAAGCGCTGGCAGGAACAGTAGCGTCAGCAGCGTTGCGCTGATGATGCCGCCAATCATGGCGTAGGCCATCGGCCCCCAGAACACCTCACGGGCAATCGGGATCATGCCCAGGCTGGCCGCCGCCGCTGTCAGCAGGATGGGCCGGCGGCGATGGTTGGTGGCTTCCATCACCGCATCCCAGGGTGAATAGCCCTGGGCTTCGAACTCATCGATCTGGGTCACCAGGATGACCGAGTTACGAATGATGATACCGGCCAGCGCGAGAATCCCGAGAATCGCCACAAAGCCCATGGGCGTGCCCGTCGGCACCAGTGCCACGACCACGCCGATCAACCCCAGCGGCGCCACGCTGACCACCAGGAACAGCTTCTGCACGCTGTGCAGCTGGATCATCAGGAACGTCGCCATCAGGAACAGCATCAATGGAATGACCTTGGCGATCGGGCCCTGCGCCTTGCTGCTTTCCTCCACCGTACCGCCGGTGGCCACTTCATAACCGACTGGCAATTGGCTGGCGAACTCGTCGATCTTCGGCTTGAGCTGCGCGACCAGGTCGGTAGGCTGGATCTCACCGTTGACCGACGCCTTGATGGTGATGGTAGGTTTACGGTCGCGGCGCCATACCAGCGGCTGCTCCAGCTCGTAGCGCACCGTTGCGAATGCCAGCAAGGGTATCGAGGTGCCACTGGGCGTGACGATCTGCAGGTTCTGCAGAGTGTCTGGTGAGCCCCTCTCACTGTCCACGGCACGGGCGATCACGTCCACCAGGTAGATGTTGTCGTTGACCTCGGTGACCGGCGCGCCGCTGACGATGCTGTTCATCACATTGGCCACATCCTCGGACGACAGCCCGAGCTGCCGCGCCTTGTCCTGGGCGATTTCTATGCGCAGCACCTTACCCGGCTCGTTCCAGTCGTAGATCATCTCGCCGATGTGCTCATTGGTATTGAGCATCGTGGCCAGGTCGATCGCATGCTTGCGCACCTGGTCGATGTCCTTGCCGCTGACCCGGTACTGGATCGGCCGCCCCACCGGCGGGCCCATTTCCAGCGACTGCACATTGGTGCCGATGCCGACGAACTCTTCGTGCAGCAGCTTCTGCAGGCGCGCCATCATGCCTGCACGCTCCTCGAAGCCTTTGCTGACGATGACCAGCTGGGCGTAGTAGGGATTCTGCAGTTGCTGGTCCAGCGGCAGGTAGAAACGGATAGCGCCCTGGCCGATGTAGGTGCTCCAACGCACCATGTCGGGGTCGTCCTTGATCTTTGCCTCCAGGCGATCGACCACCTTGCGCGTCTCCTCGATCGAGGCGTTCTGCGGCAGGTTGAGGTCGACGAGGATTTCCGGACGGTCCGAGGACGGGAAAAACTGGTTTTGCACAAAGCGCATGCTGAACAGCGACAGGGCGAACAGCAGGATGGTGCCGATGATGGTCAGCCAGCGGTGCCGCATGCACCACAGCAAACCACCTTCGAACGCCCGCCCCACGCGGCCGGGCTCCGCCTCATGGCCCTTGAGCTTGTCGCTCTTGAGAATATGCACACCGAGCACTGGCGCAAAGAATACCGCAACCACCCAGGACACGATCAGCGCAACGGCAATCACCGCGAACAGGGTGTAGGTGTACTCACCGGCGGAGCTGGCGTTCAGGCCGATCGGCACGAAGCCGGCCACGGTCACCAGGGTGCCGGTAAGCATGGGGAACGCGGTCGAGGTATAGGCGAACGTCGCCGCCTGCTCTTTGCTATCACCCATTTCCAGGCGTGTGACCATGACCTCGACAGTGATCATCGCATCATCCACCAGCAGGCCCAGCGCGATGATCAGCGCACCGAGTGAGATCCTCTGCATGGTGATGCCGCTGTACTCCATGAACACGAAGACCATGGCCAGCACCAGCGGGATCGAGCAGGCCACCACCAGCCCTGCACGCACGCCAAGGCTGACGAAACTCACTGCCAGCACGATCACCACGGCCTCGAACAGTGCGCTGGTGAAGCCCCCTACCGCCTCTTTGACCACCACCGCTTGATCGGACACGGTGTGAACGCCCACGCCAACCGGCAGGTCGTTGACGATGCTGTCCATCTTCTTCTTGAGTGCGGCGCCGAACACCTGGATGTTGCCGCCGGCCTTCATGCCAATGGCCAGGCCAATCGCGGTCTGGCCGTTGTAACGGAACATCGGTGACGGAGGATCGACATAGCCGCGCTCGATATCGGCGATGTCGGCCAGGCGGAAAAAACGGTCATTGATGCGCAGGTTGACAGTCTGCAGGTCTTTCTCTGACGCGAATTGCCCGGTGGTGCGCACCGAGATCCGCTCTGGACCCGCTTCGATCACCCCGGCCGGGGTTACCGCGTTCTGTTGCTGCAGGGCCTGCATGACCTGGCGTTGGTCGATGCCCAGAGCGGCCAGTTTGCGGGTGGAGAACTTCAGGTAGAGCGCTTCGTCCTGGGTGCCGACCAGCTCGATCTTGCCGATATTGGGGACTTCGCGCACCTCGGCGCGGGCCTGCTCCACGTAATCGCGCAGCTGGCGCAGGGTCAGCCCATCTGCGGTGAACGCGTAGATCGAGCCGAACACATCGCCGAACTCGTCGTTGAACCCTGGCCCCTGGATACCCTGTGGGAACTCGCCGCGAATATCCTGGATCTTCTTGCGCACCTGGTACCAGATTTGCGGGATGTCGGCGGCTTTGGTGGTGTCTCGCAGGTAGACGTAGACGGTGGACTCACCCGGGCGGGTGTAGCTCTTGGTGTAGTCGAGGGAGTCCAGCTCCTCGAGTTTTTTCTCGATGCGGTCGGTAACCTGGTACAGGGTTTCGTCCTGGGTCGCGCCAGGCCAGCGGGTCTGGATCACCATGGTCTTGATGGTGAACGATGGGTCTTCTTCGCGGCCAAGGTTGAAGTAGGAAAAAATCCCCATCAGTAGGCCGACGAACATCAGGTACCAGACGAAAGACTGATGGCGCAAAGCCCATTCGGACAGGTTGAAGCTTCCTTTCATTGCGCATCCTCGTCGAAGGTGACCTTCTGGCCAGGCTTGAGGCTGTTGACGCCGGCAGTGACCACACGCTCGCCAGGCTGCACTCCAGACGCCAGCACGATACTGTCGCCGGTGCGGTCCAGCAGGGCAACGTCGCGGGTAGCGACGGTTTTTTGCTGCGGGTCGATGACCCATACCTGGGTCTTGCCATCGCGTTCAAGCAGCGCGCTCAGCGGCAATTCGCTGCGCGGGGTGATTGCCGAGGTCAGTGTGACACTGATCGCGGTGCCCAGGTGGAAGGCATCGGGTGTACTGGCAAGGGTCAAGCGGGCACGCCGGGTGCGCGTGGCGGCATCAGCCTGGGGCTCCAGCTCACGCAGCGTGGCAGTGGTATTGATGCTGTTGTCCAATTGCGAGGCAACCGTGAACGTCAGGTCCTTGGTCAGCTGTTCGGCGATGCTGATGGGGAGGTCGATCACGGCTTCCTTGATGTCAGGCCGGGCCAGCGTGACCACCGCCTGACCGGCGGTGACCGTCTGCCCGGCCTCTGCCTGCCAGGCCGTGATCACCGCTGTATGGTCGCTGCGCAAGGTGCTGTAATCGAGCTGGTCACGCGCTTGGCTGACCGCCGAGCGCGCTTGCTCCAGGCTCGCGCCGGTGGTTTTCAGGTCGGTCTGGGCAATGTCCAACTGGGCCTGGGCGCCGACGCCACGGTCATACAACTGTTGTTGCCGGCGGGCATTGGCCTGGGCGTTGATCCATTGCGCCTGGACCCTGGCCAGGTCGCCCTCGGCAGCGCGCAACTGGTTCTGCTGGTCGGTGGGATCAAGGGTGGCGAGCGTGTCACCCGGTTTGACCTGAGCCCCCACATCCAACCAGCGCCGGGCAATGCGCCCGGCCACCCGGAAACCCAGCGTGCTCTCATAGCGCGCCTGGATGGTACCGGCGAAGCGGCCAAGCTGCGACTGCGCCTGGGCTTCGACCACGGTTGATAGCACCGGTCGCACAGCTTCGGGTTGTTCTTCCTCTCTGCCACAGGCCATCAACAGCAAGCATGCCGCACACATCAGCAGTACTTTATTCATGGCGCGGCGCCTCCGCCCTTGGCATCGATCTTCTCGACCTGCATGCCTGGATGCAACAACTGGCCACCGCTGACGACTACTGTCTCACCGCCTTTTATGCCTTGGGCGATGACCACTTTACCGGTGAGATAGCGGGTTACCTGGACTTTGCGCAACTCAACCTTGTCGCCTTCGCCCACCACCCACACCGCAGGCTCATGCAACGCCTTGGTCAGTGCCGACCAGGGCAACTCGATACTCGGCCGCCCCTGCGCGTTGGCCGTGGCGGTAACAGGCGAACCCAGGCGCATGGCCGCTGGCACATTGCGCAGGGCCACCTTGACCTGCACCGTGCCGCTCTGTGCCGATACGGTCGGGGTGATTTCACGAACAAATCCTTGGGCCTGGACCTTAGGGTCGTCGAGCAGGCTGACCATCACACCGGCATCGCTCGGCGGCGCCACCAGCAGGGACTCGTAGACATTGAACACAGCATCGCGGTCGCCATCGCGCGCAAGGCTGAAGATCGGCATGGTCGCCTGGACCACTTGCCCGACCTCGGCCTGGCGCTCGGTGATCACCCCGTCAGCCTCCGACACCAATGCGGTGTAGCTCAGTTGCTCCTGGGCATTGGCCAGTTGCGCCTGGGCTGCCTTGAGCGCGCTCTGGTTGCTGCGCAGCGCGGCTTCGGCGGAATCGTACTCGCTCTGGCTGGTGTAGCCCTTGGGCAACAGTTTTTGCTGGCGCACAAAGGCGGCGCTGGTCTGGGTGACACGCGCCTGAGCGGCGAACACCTCGGCCTTGGCCGAATCGACATTGTTCTGCAGGTCTTTGGGGTCCAGCCGGGCCAGCACCTGATTGGCCTTCACATGATCGCCCACGTCAACGCTGCGCGAGATGATCTTGCCACCCACACGAAACGAAAGATCGGTCTGCACACGCGCCTGCACATCACCGGTCAGGGTGACCCTGGCGGCGAAGTCAGTGGGTTGAACTTGCAATACACCGACCCGTGGCAAAACCTCGGGAGCTTCTTCCTTGCTGCAGCCTGCGAGCAGGCCAAGCAGCCCCATGCCTACAACCAACAGTGAACGCGTCACCCTCATGCAGGCTCCTGGCTTGCGCGCAAATGATTCGTGGGATGCGACTGTTAGCGTAGATCAGGGTTCAGAAAAAACACTGATCAGGGTCAGTTGGGCGGTCATGTCGACAATGCGGGCCCTGAAACAAGCAAGCCCGCTTCCACTGGATCGATGCAGCCCTCGCGGCGTGCAACCTACCTGTGGAAGCGGGCTTGCCCGCGACTACCGCGCTCAGGCCGACGCAGCGGCTGCCGTCGGGCGCTTGATCTGCGGCTGCGACACGCTGGCCGCAGCACCCTCTTCGATCGCCTGCTGAATCGCCTTGCGGCGATGCTCTTCGGCGCGGCGGCTGAAGTACCAGACCATGAAGGTCACCAACGACACCGACAGCAGGATCAGGCTGGCCACGGCGTTGATCTCCGGCTTAACGCCCAGGCGCACAGCGGAGAACACTTCCATCGGCAAGGTGGTCGAACCAGGCCCGGACACGAAGCTGGCCAGTACCAGGTCATCCAGCGAAAGGGCGAACGACATCATGCCGCCCGCCGCCAGCGATGGGGCGATCATCGGGATGGTGATCAGAAAGAACACCTTCCACGGCTTGGCACCCAGGTCCATGGCCGCTTCTTCGATCGACAGGTCCAGCTCGCGCAGGCGCGCCGACACCACTACCGCCACATAAGCCGCGCAGAACGTGGTGTGGGCGATCCAGATGGTGACCACGCCCCGTTCCTGCGGCCAACCGATCATCTGCGCCATGGCCACGAACAGCAGCAACAGCGACAGGCCGGTGATCACTTCAGGCATCACCAGCGGTGCAGTGACCAGGCCACCGAACAGCGTGCGGCCCTTGAAGCGGGTGACCCGGGTCAGCACAAAGGCTGCCAGGGTACCCAAAGCCACCGCCGCCACCGCCGTGTAGCAGGCGATCTCCAGCGAGCGCATCACCGAACCCATGAGCTGGGTGTTGTCGAGCAGGCCGACGTACCACTTGATCGACCAGCCGCCCCACACCGTTACCAGCTTGGATGCGTTGAACGAATAGATCACCAGGATCAGCATCGGCAGGTAGATGAACAGCAAGCCGAGCACCAGCATCAGCTTGGAGAAACTGAAGCGCTTCATGCCCTGCCCTCCATCTCTTTGGCCTGGCTACGGTTGAACAGCAGGATCGGTACGATCAGGATCGCCAGCATCACCACCGCCAGGGCAGATGCCACCGGCCAGTCACGGTTGTTGAAGAACTCTTGCCACAGCACCTTACCGATCATCAGGGTTTCCGGGCCGCCTAGCAGTTCCGGAATGACGAACTCGCCCACCACCGGGATGAACACCAGCATGCAGCCGGCGATAATGCCGTTTTTCGACAGCGGCACGGTAATCTTCCAGAAGCTGTTGAAGGTGCTCGAACCCAGGTCCGATGCGGCTTCGAGCAGACTCTGGTCGTGCTTTACCAGGTTGGCGAACAGCGGCAGGATCATGAACGGCAGGTACGAATAGACCACGCCGATATACACCGCCAGGTTGGTGTTGAGGATCTGCAGCGGCTGGTCGATCAGCCCGGTCCACATCAGGAACCCATTGAGCAGGCCGTTGTTGCTGAGGATGCCCATCCAGGCATAGACGCGGATCAGGATCGCGGTCCAGGTCGGCATCATGATCAGCAGCAACAGCACGGTCTGGGTTTCCTTGCGTGCGTTGGCAATCGAATAGGCCATCGGGTAGCCGATCAGCAGGCACAGCACGGTGCTGATGAAGGCCATCTTCAGCGAGCCCAGATAGGCCGAGATGTACAGCTCATCCTCGGTCAACAGGCCATAGTTGGCCAGGTTGATTACCAGCTGCACCTTGTCTTCGACGTAGCTGTAGATCTCGGTATAGGGCGGGATCGCCACGTCGGCTTCGGCAAAGCTGATCTTCAAAACAATGAAGAACGGCAGCATGAAGAACAGGAACAGCCAGATGAACGGCACGCCGATCACCAGGTGCCGCCCCTCGGGGATAAGGCGCTGGAAGGCTCGCTTGAGCTTGCGCAGTTTCATGACCGCAGTACCACGCCGCTGTCGTCTTCCCACCAGACGTACACTTCATCGCCCCAGGTCGGGCGGGTGCCCTGGCGCTCGGCGTTGGCGACGAAAGACTGGACCACCTTGCCGCTGGGCAGCTCGACGTAAAACACCGAGTGGCCACCCAGGTAGGCGATATCATGGACCTTGCCGCGTGACCAGTTGTGCTCGAAATCCGGCTGCTCGGTAGTCACCAGCATTTTTTCCGGGCGCAGGGCGTAGGTAATGTGCTTGTCTTCAACCGAAGTGGACACACCGTGGCCAACGTAGATCTTGCGCTCGAGCTCCGGCGAGGCGATCAGCGCATGGCCTTCGGCATCGTCAATCACTTCGGCCTCGAACAGGTTGACGTTACCGATGAACTCGCACACCAGGCGGCTGGTGGGCGTCTCATAAATATCCACAGGTGAACCGATCTGAGCAATCCAGCCCAGGTGCATGATGGCAATGCGCTGGGCCATGGTCATGGCCTCTTCCTGATCGTGGGTCACCATCACGCAGGTCACGCCCACGCGCTCGATGATCTCGACCAGCTCCAGCTGCATCTGCGAACGCAGTTTCTTGTCCAGCGCCCCCATTGGCTCATCGAGCAGCAACAGCTTGGGGCGCTTGGCCAGCGAACGGGCCAAGGCCACACGCTGACGCTGACCACCGGAGAGCTGGTGCGGCTTGCGCTTGGCGTACTGGGTCATGTGCACCAGCTTGAGCATCTCGGCCACGCGGGCATCGATTTCGGCCTTGGGCATCCGGTCCTGCTGCAAGCCGAAGGCGATGTTCTGCGCTACGGTCATGTGCGGGAACAGCGCGTAGGACTGGAACATCATGTTGATCGGCCGCTCGTAGGGCGGCATGTCGGTGATGTCTACGCCATCGAGGAAAATACGCCCTTCAGTCGGGCGCTCGAAACCGGCCAGCATGCGCAGCAAGGTCGACTTGCCCGAACCGGAGCCACCGAGCAGGGCGAAGATTTCGCCCTTGCGGATCTCCAGCGACACATCGTCCACCGCTACCGTTTCGTCGAATTTTTTTGTGACCCGGTCGATCTTGACCAACACCTGCTTGGGTTGCTGGCCACCCTCGAGGGCTTTCTTATAGGCACCGGAGGCAACTGCCATGAGTGAAACTCCCAACAAGATTTGTGTGCCCGCCCCTGCTTTGGCGACGGGCCTGGATTGTTACTTGCCCGACTTGACCTTGGTCCAGCTGCGGGTCATCAAACGTTGCACCTTGGGTGGCAACTCACTGTTGACGAACATCTTGTCCAGCACTTCCTGCGGTGGGTAAACCGCGGCGTCAGTCCTCACGGCCTGGTCCATCAGGTCGCCAGCCTTGGGGTTCGGGTTGGCGTAACCGACGTAATCACTGACCTGGGCGATAACCTCAGGTTTCAGCAAATAGTTGATGAAGGCGTGAGCCTCTTTGACGTTCTTGGCGTCCTTGGGGACTGCCAGCACGTCGAACCAGAGGTTGCCGCCTTCCTTGGGAATCGCGTAGGCCAGGTTCACGCCTTTCTCCGCTTCTTCAGCGCGGGCCTTGGCCTGGAACACATCGCCGGAAAAACCTGCCGCGACGCAGATGTCGCCGTTGGCCAGGTCCGTGATGTACTTGGACGAGTGGAAGTAGGTCACGTACGGGCGTACCGCCAGCAGCTTCTGCTCGGCCTTCTCGTAGTCCTTGGGGTTGGTGCTGTTGGGGTCCAGCCCCATATAGTTGAGCACCGCTGGCAGCATTTCATCCGCCGAGTCCAGGAAGGCCACGCCGCATTGGGAGAGCTTCTTCATGTTCTCGGGCTCGAACAGCACGGCCCAGGAATCGATGGTGTCCACGCCCAGTGCCGCCTTGACCTTGTCGACGTTGTAGCCGATGCCATTGGTGCCCCACAGGTAAGGCACGGCGTACTGGTTGCCTGGGTCGTTCTTTTCCAGGCGCTTCATCAACGCCGGGTCCAGGTTGGAATAATTGGGCAGCAGGTTCTTGTCGAGCTTCTGGAACGCGCCCGCCTTGATCTGCTTGCCGAGAAAATGGTTAGACGGCACTACCACGTCATAGCCGGTGTTGCCGGCCAGCAGCTTGCCTTCCAGGGTTTCGTTGGAGTCGAACACGTCCTGCACAGGTTTGATACCCGTGGCTTTCTCGAAGTCTTCGAGCGTGGTCGGGCCAATGTAGTCGGACCAGTTATAAAAGTGCACCGTAGGCGCCGCTTGGACGCTGCATGCCAGCGTCAGGCCCGCTCCAGCCATCAAGGCTTTGCGTAATACAGAAATAGACAAGTGGGTGGTCCTCACAATCAGTGCCTTGGTAACGGCGCAGCGCTGCCACGCACGCAAAACCGGCGCGCAACTTACCTTCGCAGCCACGATGCCGCAATCATCAATTGCCATTCACCGGCTCTGGGCCGGAAAACCCCGGCCCAGAGGTACTGCATCGGGCTTATTTACCCGACTTGATCTTGGTCCAGCTGCGGGTGATCAGGCGCTGGGCAGCAGCTTCTGGCGCGGCGATCGCGTACAGGTGCTTTTTCACGTCAGCAGGCGGATAGATGCTCGGGTCGCTGGTGATGTCCTTGTCCACGAACGGGGTCGCAGCAGCGTTACCGTTCGGGAAGCGTACGGCGTTGGTGATCTCAGCCATGATCTCCGGCTGCATCAGGAAGTCCATGAACTTGTAGGCGGCTTCCTTGTGCTCGGCATCCTTGGGGATGGCGACCATGTCGTAGAAGGTACCGGCGCCTTCTTTAGGAATGACGTAATCGACCTTGACCTTGTCGCCGGCTTCATGGGCGCGGGCCTTGGATTGCTCAAGGTCACCCGAGTAACCCACGGCCACGCAGATGTTGCCGTTGGCCATGTCGCCGATGTATTTGGACGAGTGGAAGTAGGTGATCGAAGGACGAATCTTCAGGAACAGGTCCTCGGCCGCCTTCAGGTCTTCTTTCTTGGTGCTGTCGCTAGGCAGGCCCAGGTAGTGCAGCGCGGCCGGCAGCATTTCGGTCGGCGCGTCGAGGAAGCTCACACCGCAGCTCTTGAGCTTGGCGATGTTCTCAGGCTTGAACACGACGTCCCACGAATCGATCTTGTCGACGCCCAGCGCGGCCTTGACCTTCTCCGGGTTGTAGCCGATACCGATCGAGCCCCACATGTAAGGGAAAGCGTGCTTGTTGCCTTTGTCGCTGGCGTCACCGACGGCCTTGAGCAGGTCTTCGTCGAGGTTCTTCCAGTTCGGCAGCTTGGAGCGGTCGAGCTCTTCGTAGACCCCCGCCTTGATCTGCTTGGCCAGGAAGTTGTTGGACGGTACGACCACGTCATAGCCGGACTTGCCCGCCAGCAGCTTGGCTTCCAGGGTTTCGTTGCTGTCGAAGACGTCGTACTTGACCTTGATGCCTGTCTGTTTTTCGAACTTCGCGATGGTGTCCGGAGCGATGTAGTCCGACCAGTTGTAGACGTTCAACACCTTGTCTTCAGCCTGTACAGCGGTGGCCATGGCACCCATCAGGGCGGCGGCCAGCAACGTCTTGCCCATTTTCTTCATGCGTCATGCTCCAGAATTTTTTATTTAGCCATCTGTTCAGCAGCCAGAACCTACCGTGCAGAGCGCCGGGCGACTGAAACAGCCGCTAGTCTGGCAAGTTACAAGGCGCTGTTTCAAGGAAACCATCCCCTTGTAACGACTTAATGTCACATCGCTAGCCTAGCAGGCGCTCAACGGATCGCTTCGAGGGTCAGGTCCAGGCACTTGCGCGCCTTTTCCACCAGCTCGTCCACCTCTGCATGGCTGATCACCAAGGGCGGAGCGATGATCATGGTGTCACCCACCGCGCGCATGATCAGGCCGTTGTCGAAGCAGAAATTGCGGCACACCATGCCAACACCCTTGCCTTCGTACCGGCTGCGGGAGGCCTTGTCCTTGACCAGCTCGATCGCGCCGAGCAGGCCCAGGCCGCGTACCTCGCCCACCAGCGGGTGGTCCTGCAGCTCACGCAGACGTTTTTGCAAGTAGGGTGCCACTTCCGTACGGACCTTCTCGACGATCTTCTCCTCGCGCAGGATGCGCAGGTTTTCCAGGCCTACCGCAGCCGCCACCGGGTGGCCGGAATAGGTGAAACCGTGGTTGAAGTCTCCGCCTTCGCTGAGCACCTTGGCCACCTTGTCACGCACGATCACACCGCCCATGGGGATGTAACCGGAAGTGAGGCCTTTGGCGATGGTCATCAGGTCGGGCTTGAGATCGTAGTAGTCGGAGCCGAACCACTCGCCGGTACGGCCAAAACCGCAGATCACTTCGTCAGCGACGAACAGAATGTCGTACTTGGCGAGGATCTCCTTGACCTTGGGCCAGTAGGTTTCTGGCGGGATGATCACGCCGCCGGCACCCTGGATCGGCTCGGCGATGAAGGCCGCGACGTTGTCCTCACCCACTTCCAGAATTTTCTTCTCCAATTGCTCGGCCGCCCACACCCCGAAATCGTCCGGGCTCATGTCGCCGCCTTCACCGAACCAGTACGGTTGCGGAATATGCACGATGCCCGGGATCGGCAGACCGCCCTGTTCGTGCATGCCGCTCATGCCGCCCAGGCTCGCACCGGCGACGGTCGAGCCGTGGTAGCCGTTGATACGGCCGATGATGGTCTGCTTCTGCGGCTTGCCCTTGAGCGCCCAGTAGTGGCGGACCATGCGCAGCACGGTGTCATTGCCTTCGGAGCCGGAGCCTGTGAAGAACACATGGGTCATGCCTTCGGGCGCTACGTCGGTGATGGCCTTGGCCAGCTCCAGCGCAGGCGGGTGGGCCGTCTGGAAGAACAGGTTGTAGTACGGCAGTTCGCGCATCTGCTTTTCGGCAGCCTGCACCAGCTCTTCACGGCCATAACCCACCGCGACGCACCACAGGCCGGCCATGCCGTCGAGGATCTTGTGCCCCTCGCTGTCCCACAAATGCACACCCTGCGCCTTGGTGATAATGCGCGGCCCCTTTTCCTTCAGCTGCTTGTAGTCACTGAAAGGTGCAAGGTGGTGCTCGCCGCTCAGGGTTTGCCAGTCACGGGTTTGCGGGTTTTTGACGCTCATGTGCTTCTCCAGGGTCCACAGGCCGCCGGCGGGCGGCCTCAGGGGTTGATCACACAGCAAACAGCAGGAACTCACGCTCCCAGGAGCTGATGACACGCTTGAAATTCTCATGCTCGGCGCGCTTGGTAGCGACGTAACCGGTGATGAATTTTTTGCCCAGGTATTGGGTCAGCGCGCGGCTGACTTCCATGCGTTCCAAGGCGTCCTCGATGGTCAGCGGCAGGCGCAGGTTGCGCCGCTCGTAGCCGCGCCCCTGCACCGGCGCGCTGGCGGCAATGCCTTCGACCATGCCGATGTAGCCGCACAGCAAGCTCGCAGCGATGGCCAGGTAAGGGTTGGCATCGGCGCCTGGCAGGCGGTTCTCGACGCGACGGTTCTGTGGGCCAGCATCCGGTACGCGCAAGCCGACGGTGCGGTTTTCCTCGCCCCACTCGACGTTCACCGGGGCCGAAGTGTCTGGCAGGAAGCGGCGGAACGAGTTGACGTTCGGGGCAAACAGCGGCAGCGCCTCGGGGATGAACTTCTGCAGGCCACCGATGTGGTGCAGGAACAGCTCGCTCATGCTGCCGTCTTCATTGCTGAAGATGTTCTTGCCGGTGACCGAATCGACCACGCTCTGGTGCAGGTGCATGGCGCTGCCCGGCTCGCCGGTCATGGGCTTGGCCATGAACGTGGCGGCCACATTGTGCTTGAGCGCCGCTTCGCGCATGGTGCGCTTGAACACCAGGATCTGGTCGGCCAGATGCAGGGCGTTGCCGTGACGGAAGTTGATCTCCATCTGCGCCGTGCCGTCTTCGTGAATCAGGGTGTCAAGGTCCAGCTGCTGCAGCTCGCACCAGTCGTAGACGTCCTCGAACAGCGGGTCGAATTCGTTGGCAGCTTCGATGGAGAACGACTGACGGCCGGTTTCCGGGCGGCCAGAACGACCTACCGGCGGCTGCAGCGGGAAGTCCGGGTCCTCGCTGCGCTTGGTCAGGTAGAACTCCATCTCTGGCGCGACGATCGGTTGCCAGCCCTTGTCGGCATACAGCTGCAGGACTTTCTTCAGTACGTTGCGCGGCGACAGCTCGACCGGGTTGCCCTTCTTGTCGTAGGTATCGTGAATCACCTGGGCGGTAGGCTCGATGGCCCACGGCACGAGGAACACAGCGTTTTCATCGGGCCGACAGATCATGTCGATGTCGGCCGGGTCGAGCAGTTCGTAATAGATGTCGTCATCGACGTAATCGCCGGTCACGGTCTGCAGCAACACGCTCTCGGGCAGGCGCATGCCTTTTTCGGCGATGAACTTGTTGGTTGGCGAGATCTTGCCGCGGGTAATGCCGGTCAGGTCACTGATCAGGCATTCGACTTCGGTGATCTTGTGCTCTTTCAACCAATCGGTGAGCTGGTCGAGGTTGTTACTCATAGATACCTCAGGAGGTAATGTGGTCCGCGCATTGATTCTGGATGGAGTGGGTTGCTAAAGCAAAAACCCCCACGCAGGAGCACAGTGGATACACTGGAAACAAGCGTGT
The DNA here is from genome assembly GCF_016406145.1 of Pseudomonas putida. Lineage (NCBI taxonomy): Bacteria > Pseudomonadati > Pseudomonadota > Gammaproteobacteria > Pseudomonadales > Pseudomonadaceae > Pseudomonas > Pseudomonas putida. The sequence goes on along the minus strand of NZ_CP066306.1, from coordinate 292,689 downwards.
CCGTAATGAGTTCGAAGGGCAGGAATACAAGAAAGGAAGCGAAACGGCGCTACGAGGGGTGGTCCAGAAGCGCAAGGCGTCAATTATTGCGGCCAGTGCGACCACAGCGCAATTGATGCGTGCCGGAACGGCAGGGATACCCGAGCGCGCTGCACAGGCAGCGCTTTCAGGTCGCGACAAGCGGACCATGTGACCCTCGTATTATTGTGTTTTGGGTTGAGACCGAGCTTAGCCTTGTTCATTTTTTTACACAACACCTCCGTAAAAAATAAAACACGGCATGTCGGAGATAGCCCTATGACAGGGAAATAGCGGATAATGGCACGCCCCGATATGCAGCAAATCTGCCGTCGATGTGCCATTTCAGGGCATCATGGGGTTGGCTTGACATCAGTAAGGCTTTTCGATTGACTGGTCCTGCAAGCCCCCCTTGATTGATATTTTTAACAACAAAGGTGTTGCATCATGTCGGTACCCCCGCGTGCCGTTCAGCTTAACGAAGCGAACGCGTTCCTTAAGGAACATCCTGAGGTTCTCTACGTTGACCTTCTGATTGCAGATATGAATGGTGTGGTGCGCGGCAAGCGCATAGAGCGCACCAGCCTCCACAAGGTTTACGAGAAAGGCATCAACCTGCCGGCCTCCCTCTTCGCCCTCGATATCAACGGTTCCACCGTCGAAAGCACCGGGCTTGGCCTGGACATCGGCGATGCTGACCGCATCTGCTATCCGATCCCGGATACGCTCTGTAACGAGCCGTGGCAGAAACGCCCAACCGCACAGCTGCTGATGACCATGCACGAGCTTGAAGGCGAGCCTTTCTTCGCCGACCCTCGTGAAGTGCTGCGTCAGGTGGTGAGCAAGTTCGACGACCTGGGCCTGACCATCTGCGCCGCGTTCGAACTGGAGTTCTACCTGATCGACCAGGAGAACGTGAACGGCCGCCCGCAGCCACCACGCTCACCGATCTCGGGCAAGCGCCCGCAGTCGACCCAGGTGTACCTGATCGACGATCTCGACGAATACGCCGATTGCCTGCAGGACATCCTCGAAGGCGCCAAGGAGCAAGGCATTCCGGCCGACGCCATCGTCAAGGAAAGCGCCCCGGCACAGTTCGAAGTCAACCTGCACCACGTCCCCGACCCGCTCAAGGCCTGTGACTATGCAGTGCTGCTCAAGCGCCTGATCAAGAACATCGCCTACGACCATGAAATGGATACCACGTTCATGGCCAAGCCCTACCCGGGCCAGGCAGGCAACGGCCTGCATGTACACATTTCCGTGCTGGACAAGGATGGCAACAACATCTTCACCAGCGAGGATCCCGAGCAGAACGCCGCGCTACGTCACGCTGTCGGCGGTGTGCTCGAGACCCTGCCTGCGTCGATGGCGTTCCTTTGCCCGAACGTCAACTCGTATCGTCGCTTTGGCGCTCAGTTCTACGTGCCGAACGCGCCGAGCTGGGGCCTGGACAACCGCACCGTAGCCCTGCGCGTGCCGACCGGCTCGCCCGACGCAGTACGCCTTGAGCACCGCGTGGCCGGCGCCGACGCCAACCCGTACCTGATGATGGCCGCCGTGCTGGCTGGTGTGCACCATGGTCTGACCAACAAGGTCGAGCCGGGTGAGCCGATCGAAGGCAACTCGTACGAGCAGCTGGAGCAGAGCCTGCCGAACAACCTGCGCGATGCTCTGCGCGAGCTGGACGACAGCGAGATCCTGAACAAGTACATCGATCCGAAGTACATCGACATCTTCGTCGCGTGCAAGGAGAGCGAGCTGGAGGAGTTCGAGCATTCGATCTCCGACCTCGAGTACAACTGGTATCTGCATACCGTGTAAATGAAAACGCCGCCCTCTGGGGCGGCGTTTTTCGTTGGTTGGCAGGGCACTCGATTCCCTGGCTTACAGAGACTTTTCGAAAATCTTCGAATTGCGCTGGTAGTTGTACAGTGATGCTCGCGCCGACGGCAGCCGCTCTACCCCACTGGGGGCAAAGCCACGCTCGCGGAACCAGTGCGCGGTCCGGGTGGTAAGCACGAACAAGGTATTCAACCCCAAAGCCCGCGCCCGGCTCTCGATCCTCTCCAGCAGCTCGTCACCGCGCCCGCCATGGCGGTACTCCGGGTTCACTGCCAGGCACGCCAGCTCACCCGCCTGAGAATCGGCAATCGGATACAACGCCGCGCAAGCGATGATCATGCCCTCGCGCTCGACCACGCTGAACTGCTCGATCTCACGCTCCAGCACTTCACGTGAGCGCCGCACCAGAATGCCCTGCTCTTCCAGCGGGCTGATCAGTTCCAGCAACCCCCCCACATCCTCGATGGTCGCCTCGCGCACTACTTCGAACTGCTCCTGCGACACCAGCGTGCCGCCACCGCCGCGGGTGAACAGTTCGGTGAGCAGTGCGCCGTCCTCGGCATAGCTGACGATGTGGCTACGCGCCACGCCACCCTTACATGCCTCGGCGGCGGCATCGAGCAACTCGCCTTGGTAATCACTACCCAGCCGCGCCAGGTGCGGTGCGACCTGTTGCGGGCGCAATTCACGCACCAGCTTGCCGCTCTCATCCAGCAGCCCGGGCTCGGCGCCAAACAGCAACAGCTTGTCGGCACCCAATTCGATGGCAGCACGGGTGGCCACATCTTCGCAGGCCAAGTTGAAGATCTCACCAGTCGGCGAGTAGCCCAGCGGTGAAAGCAACACAATCGAGCGCTCGTCGAGCAGGCGGCTGATGCCTTTGCGGTCGATGCGCCGTACTTCACCGGTGTGGTGGTAGTCCACCCCTTCGAGCACGCCGATAGGACGGGCGGTCACCAGGTTGCCGCAGGCCACGCGCAGGCGCGAGCCCTGCATCGGCGAGGCGGCGATGTCCATCGACAGGCGTGCTTCGATGGCCAGGCGCAAGGCACCCACCGCGTCGATCACGCAGTCCAGGGTTGCCGCATCAGTAATGCGCAGGCCATGGTGGTAGTGCGGAGTCAGGCCACGGGCCGCCAGCCGGCTCTCGATCTGCGGGCGCGAGCCATGCACCAGCACCAGGCGCACGCCCAGGCTGTGCAGCAGAACCAGGTCATGGACGATATTGCCGAAATTCGGATGTTCTACCCCATCGCCGGGGAGCATGACCACAAAGGTGCAGTCGCGATGGGCATTGATGTACGGGGAGGCATGACGCAGCCAGTTGACGTAATCGGGCATGACAGGGCCTGTGGATAAAGTGGACGGAGAACGTTGGATCACACGGCGTTCAGGATCATCGTCGGAACAGGCTTGCGGTCACGCGCGGTCTCCTCTAGGCAAAGACGAATCAGCAGGGTGGACGTTTAATTCAGGCAATAGTGCCGGATCAGGTCACGCAATAGACGCACGGTAGGCTCGATTCGTGACATTTCCAGGTATTCGCCCGGCTGGTGGGCGCAGGCAATGTCGCCAGGGCCAAGAACGATGGTCTGACAACCCAGCTGCTGAAGATAAGGCGCTTCGGTACCGAACGCCACCGCTTCGGCGCGATGGCCGGTCAAGCGCTCGGCCACCTGCACCAGTTCGGCATCGGCCGCCTGCTCGAATGGTGGCACCTCGGGGAACAGCGGCGCGTAGTCAATACGCACCTCATGGCGCTCGGCCACCGGTCGAAGCTTTTCACGGATGGCTGCACGCAACTGCTCTACATCCATGCCTGGCAGTGGGCGCAGGTCGAACTCCAGGGCACACTGGCCGCAAATACGGTTGGGGTTGTCGCCACCGTGGATGCAGCCAAAGTTCATGGTCGGCGTGGGCACGGTGAATTGCGGGTTGCGGTAGGTTTCCTGCCATTGCCGGCGCAGGCCCATCAGCTCACCCATCACCGCGTGCATGGCCTCCAGCGCGCTGTGGCCAAGGCTTGGGTCAGAGGAATGGCCGCTGCGCCCGAGAATGTCGATGCGGTCCATGAGGATCCCCTTGTGCATGCGGATCGGGCGCAGACCGGTCGGCTCACCGATGACCGCCGCACGGCCAAGCGGCTGACCCGCCTCGGCCAAGGCGCGGGCACCGGACATCGAGCTTTCTTCGTCGCAGGTAGCGAGGACCAGCAGCGGCTGCTTGAAGTCATGCTCCAGCAACGGAATCACCGCTTCGATGATCAAGGCGAAAAAACCCTTCATGTCGCAGCTGCCCAGGCCCACCCAGCGACCATCGACCTCGGTCAGCTTGAGCGGGTCGCTCGTCCACAACTGCTCGTCATACGGCACCGTGTCGCTGTGGCCAGCCAGCACAAGCCCGCCCGGCCCAGTGCCACGGCTGGCCAACAGGTTGAACTTGCCTGGGCTGACCTGCTGGATGTCGCAGCTAAACCCCAGGTCGCCCAACCAGCCTGCCAGCAGGTCGATGACCTGGCGGTTGGACTGGTCCAGTGCAGGTTGGGTGCAGCTGACCGAGGGCGCGGCGATCAAAGCGGCAAACTGGTCTTTCAGCGTGGGCAACGACATACGCGAACTCCTCGGAAGCATTGCCCATCATAGGGCCATCCGCCGTAAGGAATAAACCGTTGCCGGCACACTGCTGTAGACTGCACGGCAATCACGCCCCTCTTCGAGCCTGCGATGCACAAAGAAACCGAACTCAAGCTCCGCGCCAGCCGCGACACCCTGGCCGCACTGCGCGAGCACCCTCTGCTGAAAAAGCGCAACAAGTCCGGCTGGCAGACCCGCGAGCTGCTCAACCAGTACTTCGATACCCCTGAGCGCGACCTTTCTGCTGCCCGAGTCGCGCTGCGCCTGCGCCGCGACGGCGAGGTGATCATCCAGACCCTGAAGTGCCGTGGCCAAAGCGTCGCCGGCCTGTCCGAACGCAACGAATACGAGTGGCACCTGGATAAAGTCAAACTCGACCTGAAAAAGCTCGACGCCACCTGCTGGCCTGAGCAACTGGCCGAACTGGACAAAAAATCCATCAAACCGCTGTTCACCACCGATTTCACTCGCGAATTCGCTGAGATCGCCTGGGGCCGCGGCAAGAGCAAAGTGGTGATCGAGGCAGCGCTGGACCAGGGCTTCGTGATTGCCGGCAAACGCAAGGAAGAGATCTGCGAGCTGGAGCTGGAACTGCGCGAAGGTGCCCCCGAAGCGCTGCTGGAGCTGGCCGCCGAGCTGGCCGCCAGCCTGCCCCTGATGCCGTGCGACATCAGCAAGGCCGAGCGCGGTTACCGCCTGCTGGAGCCGGACAGCTACGAACTGGGCCTGCCAAGCACCGAACTGGACGCCGAAATGCCAGTCGACGATGCCTTCGCTGCCCTTGCCTGGCAACTGCTGGGCAGCAGCCAGCGCCTGGCCGAGCAATACCGCCACAATGGCCACTGGCGCCTGCTGCAGGACTGGGTACAGTGCCTGGCAGAACTGCGTGCACTGGTCGCAAGCCTTGGCCAAGCCGCGCCGCGTGCCAGCACCCGTGACCTGCGCGCCAGCCTGGACGCGCTGCTGGAAGACTGGCGCCCGCTGGTACAGGCCGGCAATGACGACGAAGACATCCGTCGCGCCGCGCCAGAGCAGTTCCTCGAAGAGCTCGAAGACGTGCGCTGGGGCCAATTTTCCCTGGAAACATCACGCTGGCTGCTGGCCCGTGCCTGGACCGCAGAGCGCAAGGGCCGTGGCGAACGCCAGGGCAAGGCGCAACTGGCCAGCTGGGTGGCACACCTGCTGGGCGAAGAAGGCCGTGCGCTGAAGCTACCGCTTTACACCCAACGCCCGGAAGACCTGGCAGAACAACTGCCGCGCATCGAACAGTTGCTGGCCTGGCTGCACCATGCGCGCCATGTGCTCGAGGCTCCGCAGATGGACCGCCTGTATGGCGACCTGAAAAAGCTGCTTGAGCTGGCTGAGCTGCCACTGGCCGAAGAGCCTGGCGAGCTGCTGGAGGCCCGCGTGGAACAGGCCCGTGCGATTGATCAGAGCCGTGGCTGGAAGCATCTGCTCAAGGCCTGACATTCGCTTGTGCATCATCGCCGGCAAGCCCTACGATCGCCACGGCCCCGAGAGCCGTGGTTGACGTGTAGGGGCCGGCTTGCCGGCGACAGTCTCAGCGCATCAGCGGCAGGCTGGTGGTGGACTTGATCTCCGACAGCGCCACAATGGAATTGACCTCCTGAATCCCTGGCACGTTCGACAGCTTTTCGAAGAAGAACCGCTCATAAGCCTCGATATCCTGTGTGACGATACGCAACAGGAAGTCTACTGACCCCATCAGCACATAACATTCCAGCACCTCGGGAAAGCCCCGGATCGCCTCGGTGAACTCGGTGAAGTTGGAGCGACCATGTGCGTTCAGTTTCACCTCGGCAAAGATCTGCGTGTTCAGGCCGACCTTCTTGCGATCAAGCAAGGTGACCTGCCCACGGATCACCCCCTCGTCCTTGAGCCGCTGAATACGGCGCCAGCACGGTGACTGCGACAGCCCTACGCGCTCGGCAATCTGCGCGCTGGACAGTGAAGCATCCTCCTGAAGAAGCTCGAGAATCCGCCGATCATACGCATCCAGTTCGCTTTGCATTAAAAACCCCCAAAGCTTGCATATTTCAAATTGATCAATTCGCCTGAACGGCTAATTCGTCAAATCATAGCGAAAAAATACCGTCATCAACCTGCCAGAATTTCTCCCTACCTTGCGGAGACCAGCATGAACCCTTTCGAACGCCCCCTGCCCCGAACCGATGTCTGGGCCGCCAGCAGTAACCACCGCACCGTGTGCTATCGCCTGCAAGCCGAAGCCGAGCCGGACACCCTGTGCCGGGTACTCAACCTGTTCGCCCTGCAGTTTCTGACGCCGCACAGCGTGCAGGTCAGCCGGCAGGATGACTGGCTGGATATCGAAATAGGTATCGGCGGCCTGAGTGGACACCGGGCGGAGGTGATTGCGCAAAAATTGCGCAATCTGGTGTGCGTCGCGCAAGTGAGCCTGGATCAGGAAAAATGGACCAAGATCAAGGCGATGGACGCAACCGAATCAGATGGGTATCATGCGTGCGCGTTGCACTCGTAGCTCAGCTGGATAGAGTACTGCCCTCCGAAGGCAGGGGTCGTGGGTTCGAATCCCGCCGAGTGCGCCATATCAAAAAGCCCTGGGCATGCGCCCGGGGCTTTTTCGTTTGTGCAGTACATCGCGTTTCTGGCACTCCCGTGCCATGGGTCATTGATGTTAGCGTGGGCACCTTCCCGTTTCTCGACGGGCATCCCATTGACACTGACCTGCGAAGGAATGCGCACACCCATGCATTTGAAAAAGCTCACTGCCACTACCCTGCTGCTGGCCAGCATCGGCCTGTTCACCCAACCCGCCCAGGCCAACCTTACGCAGCAGCAGTCCGCCGCGATCGTCAAGGCCTTCGACGGCACCGAGCCAAGCGACTTCAAGCAATTCCTCGGCAAGCTTAAGGCCAGCGAACAGGCTAAAGCCGACAACCTGGACGGCACCCTCGACACCTACCTGGCGGGTACGCCGCTCAACGCCGAGCAGCAGAACCAAATTAACCGCCTGCTCGGCCTGTATACCCGTATCAAGTATGGCAAGGCTGCTACCGATACCCTGCGTGAACTGGTGGCCATCCCCACCTTCAGCGTCGACGGTGTCCCTCAGCACGAGAACCCCGAGTTCCTCAAGATCGCTGAAAAGATCAAAGCTTTGGCCGAGGGCTTTGGCCTGACCTTCCGCAATATCGACAACCGCGTCTACGAAGTTTCGCTGGGTGCCGGCCAGGAAGTGGTAGGCATCCATGCCCACGCCGACGTCGTGCCGGTCAACCCGGACAACTGGAAACTGGCCGACGGTACACGCCTGGACCCGTTCAAGGTCACCTTGGTGGGCGATCGCATGTACGGGCGTGGCACCGAAGACGACAAGAACGGCATCGTCGTCGCGCTTTACGCGCTTAAAGTTGCGAAAGACGAGAACCTACCGCTGGCCCGGCAGTTCAAGTTACTCATCGACACCACCGAGGAAACCAGCGGTGATGCCATCCCCTACTACTTCGAGCGCAACCCCACGCCCGCTTACAATCTGGCGCTCGATGGCGGTTACCCGGTTGTGATAGCCGAAAAAGGCTACGGCACGGTCATGGCCAGTTTCAGTACACGCCCAGGCAGTGGCAAGGGAGCGGAGATCACCCACCTCACCGGCGGGCTGGCCACCAACCAGATTCCGACCACCTCGGTAGCCACCCTGGCCGCCGACAATCCGGCGCAACTGGCAACGCAGCTTGAAAAAGCAGGTGCCGACTTTGTGAAGCGCAATGGTGGCGACTTCAGCATCGATGCCAAGGTCGATGGCAAAAACGTACTGCTTACCGTGACAGGTGTTTCTGCGCATTCTTCCGAGCCGGAATCGGGGGTCAATCCGGTGGCGCGCATGCTGGTCTTCATCAATGGCCTTGGCGCGCAGGTGCCGCTCAAGCACAACCACTTCACCGATGCTGCACGCTACGCTGCCGACAACTGGGGGCTGGACTACCTGGGCAAACACCTCGGCATAGGCTTTGAGGACGAGTTCATGGGCCCGCTGACGACATCGCTGACGTTTGTAGGCGTGGATGAAAAAGGCCTGAAACTTGCGGTCAACCTGCGCATCCCCAAAGGCAAATCGCTGGCGACGATCAAGGACGAATTGGCCGACAAACTCGGCAATTGGACACGCCAGAGCCACACCTCGGTGGCCTTCGACTATAGCCTTGACGAACCGATGTACCGCAACCCGGAAGGCGAATGGGTCAAGGCGCTGCTCGACGTGGCCACCGAGAACCTGGGCATGAAGCACGCGTTCGGCACTTCAGCCGGCGCCACCTCGGTACATGACCTGCCCAACGGCGTGCAGTTTGGCTTGGCAATGCCGGACGTGAAGTACACCGGGCACAATGACAACGAGTTCAAGACCGTAGAGCAGTTCATGCTGGACTTGCAGGTGGTGAGCGAGATGGTGGCGCGAATCGGGCAGATGCCGAAGCTGTAAGCCTGAGCTATGGGGAGTGCTGGCTTGCCGGCGATGGGCCGCAGAGCGGCCCCTTGGTAAGCGTATCGAGCAGGACGCATCCATGACGTTTTTCAATCGACTCGATGCCGTTTCCTGCATTGCCGTGCAAGCCACCTTACCGGATGCTTTAGTTACTCCAAGAGCCCGTTTTTTCCATCCGCAGAGGCCTGTATGAAGAACGTCGAACAAATTCTCAAGACCAAGTCCCAGCACCAGACCGTCTACACCATCGGCCCGGATGACTCGGTACTCGACGCCCTGAAAATGCTGGCGGAGAAAAACGTCGGTGCGCTGCCGGTGGTGGAGAACAACCAGGTAGTGGGAATCGTCAGCGAGCGTGACTATGCCCGTAAGCTCGTGCTCAAGGGGCGCTCTTCGGCGGCCACGCCAGTGCGGGAAATCATGAGTGCACCTGTGGTCACGGTGGAGCCCAAGCAGAATCTTGAGTACTGCATGAACCTGATGACCAACCGCCACCTGCGCCACCTGCCAGTGGTCAGTAATGGCGAGCTGCTCGGGCTGCTGTCGATCGGCGACCTGGTCAAGGAAACCATCGCCGAACAGGCCAGCCTGATCCTGCAACTGGAGCAGTACATCCGCGGCGAATGACCACCCTCAATGGTAAGCGCGCTCCAGTTCGTCCAACTGATGGTCGAAGCTGCGCAGGCGCGCCGACCAGGTGTAAACCAGCACTTCAAGGTCACGATTGAGTACTGCTGTGTTGCCCTGGCCACTACTCAAGGGCTCGCACAGGTCGAGTTGATAACGCTCGCGTGCCATGGCCGTGGCCACACTTGATAAGTCGCGGGCATTGGCCAACCAGTGATGGTGATGGTCGTGGACCTCACGGTCCAGCGCCCGACATTGGCGCTTTAGCGCATCCAGGCTTTGCTCCAGGGGGGTGCCTTTGAGCTCGCCCATCACTTCCTCGAAGGTGCGCCCCGAATGCCAATAGCTGCCCCAGAAATACCGGTCGAAAACCGTCTCTACCCGGCGTAGCGCTACCTTGGTGTTCCAGATGGTGAGCAATGTTCGCCCCTGGATCACCTCGCGCTTGTTCAGGTGCAGTTGCTGCCAGGCGATCCAGGTCAGGCCCAGCAGCGCGACCGCCGCCGCGACTGCCGCCGCCGCGTACAGGAACTGCACAGCCTGGCTCATCTGGTGTGTATGGCGGATACCGTAGAAGTAACCGGCCGTCAGAGTGCCCAGGATGGTCACGGTGCACCAGAAACCTGGTGCGTAGGGATCTTTCATCGCGCATATCCCCTTATTGTTTTCCTGAGCATAGCAACGGCCGATCACTCGTCAGGTGCCGCTCGGCGCTTTATTTTCGGGGGCGGCGCAATGCTTCGTTGAGTTGATCGAAGGGCACTGCCCAATCGGAATCTTCAATGATACTTTCCTTGAGAAAAGCACGCTGGGAGTCGCTCCAGAACGGCGCATCCACCAGCTTGATCTCGTTTTTCAGCGGTGAATGGCTGGTGATGAACTGATCGATACTCTGAGGATCGTCGGGCAAGCCCAACTGCTTGAACAGCTCGGAAAAGTGGTGGGTAGGCGCTTCCATGTTTACTCCTCGGTACCGGGCGGGCCATCCACGACGCCGGCCCGGCATTGGTTTGAGAACATCAGCACAGCTCGCGTACTTCGGCTTGCGGCACCAGTTTCAGGTACTGCTCCATGCTCATGTGGATCAGGTGATCGTGGTCACCCGCCTCCAGGTAGACATCGCCTTGGCGGGTAAGACTCGAATCGAGCAGCATCTTTATCTGATAAACGTCGCCCATTGCCGGAATGGCGCCACGCTCGCAGTCACCGAACAAGCTCGGCAGGCCGCTTTCACGGGTTAGTTGCCAGGCGCCGGACATGCGCACCTTGCTCATGTCCAGGTGCCGATTGGCAGGCAGCACCGCCATGATGTAATTGCCATGGCGGTCGTCGAGCATGACCGACTTGGCGACCCGCTCGGCCGGCACGCCAGCCGTACGCGCCGACTCCAGGCTGGTCGCCGAGTGGGGATGAGGAATGATGTCGTAATCGCAGTTGGCCTGGTCCAGGCGCTGCTGCAGGGTCTTGGCCATTCGCATGATGCACCTCCGGTTTCGCCCCCATCTCCAATTTTAGGCCTTGCCTGGGCAGGCATGACTAAACTTGCGGTATAGAGGCGAACAAGGTGACGACAGGTGATCGCTCGCTGCTGGCGCTGGTGGTTGCTGGTTTTGATGCTTGGCTTTGCACCGGGCAGCCAGGCTGCGCCCGGCGCTATCTGGGTGCTGAGCATCGACGATGCCATAGGGCCGGCCAGTGCCGATTATCTGATGCGCGGCCTGGATCAGGCCAGGGAACAAGGCGCGCAATTGGTGGTGATCCGCATGGATACACCCGGCGGCCTGGACAGCGCCATGCGTCAGATCATCAAGGTTATTCTCGCCAGCCCCGTGCCGGTCGCGACCTTCGTTGCCCCAGGCGGTGCCCGTGCAGCCAGCGCTGGCACCTACATCCTTTATGCCAGTCACGTAGCGGCCATGGCTCCCGGGACCAACCTCGGCGCCGCCACACCCGTGCAGGTTGGCAGCCCCACGGGTGCGCCAAAGGATGACAAGGCCAAAAACGACACCAATGAACAAGCCCTTGCGCGCAAGCAAGTGAACGATGCAGCCGCGTATATCCGCGGCCTGGCGCAGCTGCGCGGGCGCAACGCCGACTGGGCAGAAAAGGCTGTACGCGAAGCGGTAAGCCTGTCGGCCAGCGAAGCGTTCAAGCAGAAGGTGATCGACCACGTGGCCAACGACCTGCCTGACCTGCTGCGCCAGCTCGACGGCAAGACCCTGATCGCCGCTGACCAGCCGCGCCAGTTGCAGACTCGCGACGCCAGCCTGGTCGAACATGTGCCGGACTGGCGCACGCGCCTGCTGGCCGTGATCACCAACCCTAGCGTGGCACTGATTCTGATAATGATCGGCGTCTATGGCCTGCTGTTCGAGTTCATGAACCCAGGCTCCGGCGTGGGCGGCGTGGTCGGTGGAATCTGCCTGTTGCTGGCGCTGTATGCCCTGCAATTGCTACCGGTGAGCTTTGCCGGTGTCGCGCTGGTCATGCTCGGTATCGCCTTCATGATCGCCGAGGCGTTCCTCCCCAGCTTTGGTGTGGTCGGCTTCGGCGGCATAGTGGCGTTCGTGGTAGGCGCGGTGATCCTGATAGACACCGACGCCCCCGGCTTTGGCATTCCGTTGGGGTTGATCGCGAGCCTGGCAATGCTGTCGGCATTGTTGATCGGTGGTGTGCTGGGCATGGCCCTCAAAGCTCGCAAGCGAGCCTTGGTCAGCGGTGATGCCGGCCTGGTAGGCAGCTTGGTGACCGTCACTCAGGTGGTGGCAGGCAATCCGTTCTGTGGCGCGGTAATGGCCCAGGGCGAACAATGGCAGGTCCAGTGCACTACGCCCTTGCAGCTCGGCCAGCAGGTGCGGGTCACCGCGCGTCATGGCGTGATGCTCGAAGTGAGCGCTGCTGCCCCTACAGCGCAAGGAGAATGACGATGTTCATGCAATTGGGTTTCGGCGCCCTGCTGATGCTGCTGGGCGTTCTACTGCTGTCTGCGTTTCGTATCTTGCGCGAATACGAGCGCGGTGTGGTGTTCCAGCTTGGGCGCTTCTGGCAGGTCAAAGGCCCGGGGCTGATCCTGCTCATCCCCGTGATCCAGCAGATGGTTCGGGTAGACCTGCGTACCGTGGTGCTGGATGTACCGCCGCAGGATGTGATCACCCGCGACAACGTGTCAGTGAAGGTCAATGCGGTGCTGTACTTCCGTGTGCTCGACCCTCAGAAAGCGATCATCCAGGTCGAAGACTTCCTGGTCGCCACAAGCCAGCTGGCACAGACAACGCTACGCGCGGTCCTGGGTAAGCATGAACTTGACGAGCTGCTGGCCGAGCGGGAACAGTTGAACCTGGATATCCGCCAGGTGCTGGACGCGCAAACCGATGCCTGGGGCATCAAGGTGGCCAACGTCGAGATCAAGCACGTCGACCTCAACGAATCGATGGTCCGCGCCATCGCCCGTCAGGCCGAAGCCGAGCGTGAACGCCGGGCCAAGGTCATCCATGCCGAAGGGGAACTGCAGGCATCGGAGAAATTGATGCAGGCGGCGCAGATGCTCAGCAAGGAGCCGGGGGCCATGCAGTTGCGCTATATGCAAACGCTGGGGTCGATTGCCGGCGACAAGACATCGACCATCGTGTTTCCGATGCCGTTGGACTTGCTCAAGGGGATGATGGACCGAGAGAAATGAGGGGCCTGTGCGAGGCCCCCCGCAAATCGGTCAGACAGGCGCGCGGCGCAGGGTCGCCAGGAACGTGGCAGCACCAATGAACAAGCCGGCGAAGGTCCGGTTCAAGCGCTTCTGTTGCTTGGGGGTGCGCAACAGGCGCAGCACCCGTGAAGCCAACCCGGTATAACCCGCCATTACCAGCATGTCGACGGTGACCATGGTGACCGTGATTGCCACGTATTGTGGCAACAGCGGAGCATGCGGGTTGATGAACTGCGGCAGTACAGCGAGCATGAACACCAGCGCCTTGGGGTTGCTGACGTTGACCAGGAAACCACGGAACACCAGGCTCAACGGCTTGCCGATCGGACGCACGGCGGACTCATCGGTCATGTCCATCGGCAAAGCGCGCCATTGCTTGTAGGCCAGGTAGACCAGGTAGGCGACGCCGAACCATTTGATGATGGTGAACGCTGTAGCGGAAGCCGCAAGGATGGCGCCGACACCCGCTGCGATGATGGCGATCTGCACGACCAGACCAATCTGCAGGCCCAGCGCGTTCCAGTAACCGCGCCAGAAACCATATTGCAGGCCGCTGGACATCGAGGCGATCGCCCCGGCCCCGGGTGAAAGGCTGATCACCCAACAAGCGGCAAAGAAGCCCAGCCACACTTCCATCGACATCACACACCTCGCTCGAACATATGTTGCAAAACGTTAAGCTAAGGTGTTGGCGAAAAAATAACCAGCGAATTTTGTAGGGTTCAAAGGGAAAGCTTGGGGTTTTGGGTGTGTTGTAAATACACAGCCTGACACCCGCAAACCCTACCGCGATCCAGCTCCCCCCGCCTGCGCCAACTCCGGCCTCAGGACAGCGCCTCAAGCTCGGCCTGCATGCTCTCCAACGTTTCCAGGGCTTGCATCCAGCCTTCCTCGAGTTCGCCTTCACGCTGCTTCAGCTTGCTCTGGCGGGCCAGCAGGTCGCGCAGCTCATCTTTGCGCGCCACCTCGTAGAGGCCGCTGTCGCCCAAGGCGGTTTCGATCTCGGCCAGTTGCGCATGCACCTGGTTGAGTTCGGCCTCCAGCTTGTCGGCAGCCTTCTTGTGCGGTGCCAGTTGCTGGCGCAAGGCAGCGGCGGCCTGGCGCTGGGCCTTCTTGTCGGTCTTGTCCGGGTTGACCGGCGCGTTGCTCGCCGGTGCGCTGCGCTGCCGGTACTCGACCAGCCAGCGGCTGTAGTCGTCCAGGTCGCCATCGAAGGTATCGACCTTGCCATCGGCCACCAGCAGGAAATCGTCGGTGGTGCTCTTGAGCAAATGACGGTCGTGGGACACGACAACTACGGCACCGGCAAACTCCTGCAACGCCATGGTCAGCGCCAGGCGCATTTCCAGGTCCAGGTGGTTGGTCGGTTCGTCGAGCAGCAGCAGGTTTGGCCGCTCCCAGGCGATCAGGGCCAGCGCCAGGCGGGCTTTTTCGCCCCCGGAGAAATTCACCACCGGTTCGTCCACGCGGTCGCCATGGAAGTCGAAACCGCCGAGGAAGTCACGCAGCGTCTGCTCGCGCTCGGCCGGCGCAATGCGCTGCAAGTGCAGCAGCGGGCTGGCCTTGTCGTCCAGCGAGTCCAACTGATGCTGGGCGAAGTAACCGACGGCCAGGTTCTCACCCAACACCAGGCGGCCCGACAGCGGCGCAAGTTCGCCGGCAAGGTTCTTGATAAGGGTCGATTTGCCGGCGCCGTTAGGGCCCAGCAGGCCGATGCGCGCACCGGGCACCAGTTGCAGCTTGACCTTGTCGAGGATCGCCTTGTCGCCGTAGCCCAGACAGCCTTCGGAAAGGCTCAGCAGCGGGCTGGAAATCTTCTGCGATTCACGGAAAACGAAGTCGAACGGCGAATCGACATGCGCCGCCGACAGCTCTTCCATGCGCTCCAGGGCTTTGATCCGGCTCTGCGCCTGACGGGCCTTGGTGGCTTGGGCCTTGAAGCGGGCAATGTACTTTTCCATGTGCGCACGCTGGGCCTGTTGCTTCTCGTAGGCTTGCTGCTGCTGCGCCAGGCGCTCGGCACGGGTGCGCTCGAAGGCGGTATAGCCACCCTTGTACAGGTTCAGCTTGCGCTGCTCGACGTGCAATACATGGTCGACAACAGCGTCAAGGAAGTCGCGGTCGTGGGAAATCAGCAACAGCGTGCCCGGGTACCCCTTGAGCCAGTCTTCGAGCCACAAGATCGCATCGAGGTCCAGGTGGTTGGTCGGTTCGTCGAGCAGCAGCAGGTCGGATGGGCACATCAGGGCCTGGGCCAGGTTCAGGCGCATCCGCCAGCCACCGGAGAAGTCGCCGACGCGACGGTCCATCTGCTCGTTGGTGAAACCAAGACCGGCAAGCAATTTGCGTGCACGGGCATCGGCGGTATAGCCATCAGCGCTTTCCAGCTCACTGTGCAGGCGTGCCAGGGCAGTGCCGTCGTGGGCCGACTCGGCCAAAGTGAGCTCGGCCTGGACCTTGCGCAGGCGCGCGTCGCCATCGAGCACATAGTCCACGGCCAGGCGATCGAGGGTATCGACCTCCTGACGCATGTGGGCGATGCGCCAGTCACCCGGCAGTTGGCAGTCGCCACCATCAGGCGACAGCTCACCGCGCAGCAAAGCGAACAGGCTGGATTTTCCGGCGCCGTTAGCGCCGATCAGGCCGGCCTTGTGACCGGCGTGCAGGGTCATCTCGGCGCCTTCTAGCAAGCGCTGCGGACCACGCTGTAAAGTGAGGTTGGATAGTCTGATCATGATGGTCGCGGAGTCTACCAGCTTCCTCGACCCGGAGCGTAAGTGGAATCATGTACACCGACCTGTGGAATTACGCCCTGGCCCTGTATGCCCGGCCGGGAGTTGAAGCGGCTTGCCTGAGCGTGCAGGCCGAGGGGGGCGATGTGTGCCTGTTGCTGTGCGCGAGCTGGCTGCAAACCCGAGGTGTCGCCGTAGAAGCCGGGCGAATCGACGCTTTGCGCGCAATTGCCGAGCCTTGGCAAACTGAAGTGGTAACGCCGCTACGCAGTTTGCGCCAGAAATGGCGGACTACCGCGCAGCATGACCCGCACCTGGAGGCGTTGCGTGAGCAAGTAAAGGGCTTGGAACTGCAGGCGGAGAAGCGCTTGCTGCAACGCCTTGAGGAATGCGCACGGCAATGGCCCACGGGCTCGCTTGAGCCCGCAGACGATTGGCTGGCCAGGCTGGCGCCCGACCAGGTCCGTGGCCACGACTCGCTGGCTCAGCTGCGAGTCGCCGCCACAGGGCTTCAAGAGGCCGAAGACGGCGTCTGAGGCGAGGTGCTTGCCGGTGCGGAGGACGGCGCCGGGATTGCGGGGCCTGCCGAGTTGGTCACCGCAGGCGTAGCCGGTTTGGGTTCAGCCGGCTTGTTGGCGGCCGGCTTGGCAGCGGCAGGTTTTGCCGCAGGTTTGGCCGGGGCTTTGGCGGCTGGCTTGGCTGCAGGTTTCGCGGCAGCTTTCGCAGCAGGCTTGGCTGCGGTGGTTTTAGCCGGCGCCTTGGCCGCAGCCGGTTTAGCCGCAGCCCCTCTGGAAGTGGCTGGTTTGGCGGCAGGCTTGGCAGCAGCGACTTTGGCCGGAGCCTTGGTGGCAGCAGGCTTGACCGCAGCAGCGCGCGATGGCGCCTTGGCAGCAGCCGCTTTGGCAGCGACTGGTTTGGCTGCAGGTTTAGCCGCAACCTTGGCCGGGGCTTTTGCGGCAGCAGGTTTGGCAGCAGCAGCCCGCGACGGCGCCTTGGCAGCGGCGGCCTTGGCAGGCGCTTTTGCGGCAGCTTTGGCGGCCGGTCTTGCTGCAGGTTTGGCCGCTGCTCTGGCAGGCGCTTTTGCAGTGGCCGGCTTAGCCGATTTGGCTGCCACAGCCCGCTGGTCCAGTGCCTTGCCAGCAGCCTCGCGCACCTTGCCTACACCCTGGGCCAGCTTCAGGCTTTCTTGGGCATCGCGTTTGAGTTGCTGGATATAAGTACGGGTTTGCGTCTGACGCTCTTTGAGCGAGTCGAGCAACGACTCAAGTTCACCAATGGCTTTCTGGGCTTTGCCCTGGGCCTTGGCTTTACCTGCCTTGGCCGCGTCCTGCAACTTCAGGCGACCGTTGTGCAGTTTTTCCTGGGCCTTTCCACGCTGCTTTTCCAACTTCGCCAGCAGTTTTTCCGCATCAGCCAGCGCTTGCGAGCAGGCATCTTCCAAGTGTTCGAGCAAGCTGCCCGAAAGTTGCTGGAGCAGGTGTAACGGCGTACTTACTGGCTTCTTCTTGGCCGACATGGTTTACCTCCTGGCTGACGAGATTGCGGCTAATACTATGCTTGTGCTGCTACCGCCGCTAGGGCATGTTGACAGTATCGTTGGCGCCGCGTTGCATGCCTGGGCAAAGTTGTTGTCTTGCAGCTGCGTGAAAGTGTAGTTGCTTAGCAAATCGTTGCCGACATTTACGCAAATCGAAGCAACAAGGCTGGCATACTTCGCAGCTCTTGAGCTCGGAGTTGACCATGCCTCGTTATCTTTTTAT
This sequence comes from Pseudomonas putida, assembly GCF_016406145.1. Lineage (NCBI taxonomy): Bacteria > Pseudomonadati > Pseudomonadota > Gammaproteobacteria > Pseudomonadales > Pseudomonadaceae > Pseudomonas > Pseudomonas putida. The sequence continues at coordinate 274,891 of NZ_CP066306.1, read as the reverse complement.
CGGCCTGTGCCTGGTGGCTCCTATCGCGCTCGCCGCCCCCGAGTCGGCTCCTGCCAGTGATCACGACGTGGCCTACAGCCTGGGCGCCAGCCTTGGGGAGCGACTGCGCCAGGAGGTGCCTGGATTGCAGCTGGAGGCGTTGGTTGAAGGCCTTCGCCAGTCCTATCAGAACCAGCCCCTCAAACTCGACAAGGCTCGCATGCAAGCCATTCTTCAGCAGCATGAAGAACAGGCGAACAACGCCGCCGTGCAAGCCGAAGTGGAAAAACTGCAAGCCATCGAGGCGCGCTTCATGGCCAACGAGCGCGCACGCGCCGGTGTGCATGAGCTGCCTGAGGGTGTGCTCTATAGTGAACTGAAAAGTGGTATCGGCGCGCAGCCCAGCCCCAAGGGCAAGGTGCAGGTCCGCTATGTAGGCAGGTTGCCTGACGGCACGGTGTTCGATCAGAACCAGCAACCACAGTGGTTCGGCCTGGATTCGGTCATCGAAGGGTGGCAGGTGGCGTTGCCACACATGAAAACGGGAGCGAAATGGCGCCTGGTGATCCCATCGGCACAAGCCTACGGTGCCGAGGGCGCGGGAGACCTGATCGCGCCCTACACGCCGCTGGTATTCGAAATCGAGCTTCTGGCGGTCGGCGGCTGACGTCGACCATCAGGCCTCGATCGCGTCTTCTTCCTTGTGCGCGTTGTGCAACACTTCGATCAGGCAGTCTTCCAGCTCGAAGCGTTCGTGCAGCAGGCTGCCGAGCTTGCCGAGCTTATCGGCGAAGCGCTCAGTGTCCTTGCAATCACCTTTCTCGCAGTGGTCATTGAAAGCCAGCGCAATCTGGGTAATGTCATTGATCCGCGGGTTGATCTCTTCAGCCAGCTTCAGCGCTTTCTGGTCACCAAACGCCTTGGCCTCAGTGACCAGTTGTTCACTGACCTCGAAATGCCAGGCTGACACATAATCGACAAGCACCGCACAAAAGTCGCGGCTCTTGTCTTTGTCCGCAAATGCCGGCTTGGCATCGCGCAAGGCACCGAAAGCCTGAACCAACTCCTCCCGCTCCTTGAGCCAGGTGTCGATCAGCTTGTGAACCCCACCCCAGCGTTCCTGGGCGTTCTGACAACTATCGAGCATGGCGATCTCTTCCCTTCTGGGTAGATGCCGCTGCACCTCGCACCCCGATCGTGCGGTACAAAGGTGACATCAGCAGGACGGCATCGAGCAGTTGTGTTTTTGGTATGCGTGCTGGGAGATTATTCCCGCACGTGCTGCCCTTCAAGGTACGCAGCAGACAAAGTTCATACAAGTGTTTAATACCCTGGGGTATCACCACTGGTCGTGCCATCTACTGAAGCCTGCGCCAAGTCAGGCTTTGCCCAGTGTGCGGAAACGATACGCCAGCAGACAGGCCATGGGTAGCATTGCCAGCAACAGGAAGGCCAGCAGGCTCCATTCGGGCAAGGTCAGGTCAAGAAAGCTCCAGGTCAACGAGCTGCAATCCGGCCCGCCAAGCAAGAGTTGACGGGCCGCTTCACGCCAGGAGCTTTCCAGTGTTTGCCAGAATGGCACCGGGCACTCATGGCTTGTACCAATCTCCCCTTGCAACCAGACATGCCTGGCCGCCAGCAGGGCTCCGGCCACCGAACAACCCAAAGCTGCTCGCGCATACCGGCACATAGCGGCAACGCCCGGCGCATGAATGGCCGCACACAGGCAGATCATGGCATACACGCCCACCAGGAACCGCTGACTGAAGCACAGCGGGCAAGGTACCAGGCCCAGAGCGCTCTCCAGGTAAAAGGACGCAAGCAGCACCGCCAATGAGGCAAGGCAGGCCGGTAGAAAAAAAGTGCGCAAGCGGGCCGGCAACATGAAAGGTGGTTGTCCCGGGGCAAATTGAGTGGCTTGGAACGGTAGAGGAAAGATGTCCTTTGTTTCAAGGCACTACAGGGGAGATAAGTCACTGAGGGGTAGAAGAAATTTCCACTCGCATTGTGGGAAATTTCTTGCGAAGCGCATTACAGAAAAAAACAGGTATCGCAAGACTCACCAACCATCCCATGAGCCCGCCCGGTGCGGGCTCATGGGGCCTTTCAGGCGCGCACGCCCTCCGGCAATGGCAAGGCCAACAAACGCTCATCAAGCAGACCCAGGCCTTCCTGGAACAGTTGGTTGCTGCGCTCGGTCTCACCGAGGCCAGCCAGCAGCCGAGCCAGTTCGGCGCAGGTTTCCGGGTTGCGCTCCATGCGCAAGCTGCTTTCCAGGTAATCGCGCGCCTTGCCCCAAAGGCGGTTTTGCAAGCTAAGGCGGCCAAGAGTCAGCAACAGGCTCGGGTCTTGGGGATTCGCCTTGAGCCAGCCTTCGGCTGTTTGCAGTTGACGCGCCGGATCATCGCCGCGCACCAGGCCATACAGGCGCGCCAGGTGACTTTCGTAGTCACGTTTGAGGGCAGCGCGTAGTACCTGTTCGGCTTCACCTTGAGCTCCCACCTGGCGCAGTTGTTCGGCATAAGCCAGCACCAACCTAGGTTCCTGACGCTGGGCCGCAGTCAGCTGTTGCCAGGCCCGCTCCAACGACTGACGGGCACTTTGCTCATCGTCACCACGGGTCGCCGCAAGGCCCAGGTTCTGACCCCAGGCACGCTGTTCAAGTGCAGCAAGCTCCTCGGGCGGCAGCACTTTGCCCTTGCGCAGGTCGGGCAACAGGCGAATCAACGCCGACCAGTCGCCGCGCTCCAGATACAGGCGCTGCAACAGGCGCAAGACCTGACTGTTGTGCGGGTGCCGCTCCTGCATGGCCAGCAGGGCTTCCAGGGCGCCATCGCTTTCGCCACGGTCCATCTGCAATTGCGCGTGAGTCAGGGCGACCGCCAGTTCCGCCTGGGGCTGACGCTCCAGCGCACGCTCGAGCAGGTTGTCCCTGTCTTCCTTTCGCCCCTGTTCATTGGCCGCACGGGCGGCACCGAGGTAATACAGCAATGGCTGGCGTTCGGCCTCGGCGGCGCGGTGCAAGTGACGCTGGGCGCTGGCCCAACGGCCCTCTGCGAGGTCCAGTTGGCCCTGCTCGATTGCGATGCGAATGCGCCGGCTGCGGTTACGTCGCGACCAGGGGTTGACCACACCACTGGACGTCAGCACCAACCCAACCAGATAGCGCAGCAGCCACAACAGGGCAAGCACGGCAACCAGCGCCGCGAGAGCCGCCCACAGCCCGGACTGGTAACGGAAGCCACCGTAGGAAATCAACACGTAGCCACTGTGCTTGGCCACCGCGATGCCCAGTGCCGCAGCGATCACGATCGCCAGCACGGCCAGCAGGTACACACGTTTCATGGCTTGCCCCCCTCACCCTCGGCAGGCAGATGGCGGCGCTGGATATACGCCTGCACCGCCGCCAGGCTTTCACTCAGGTCCGGGGTAACCACCGACACCGGCTGCTCGACCAGCGCATTGAGGCTTTCGAGCATGGCCTTGCTCTGCGGGTTGTCAGCGTTGAAATTGGCCACCAGCACACTGCGCGCATCATCCAGCGCCTGGGTGTAGACCTTGGCGTCGCCATTGAGCGCAGCCCATTGGGCTTGCTCGATGGTCAGGCTCAGGGCCAGGCGCAACTGGTTGAGCGACTGCCCGGCCAGCAACGGACGGACGTTGTCGTCGGCGTTGAAATCAATCTGGAAATACTTGGAAATCTCCGCCCACCACTGCGCCAGGCGGCTGGTGCCATCGCCATCGGCGGTCAAAGCACCGAGGGCATCGGCATCGCTGTCGAACTCTGGCGACTGGGCATTGAGCTGCTGCACCAACTCCCGCTGGGCAGCCAACTTCAGATACAAACCGCTACGGTCCGGCTGCTGGGTGCTGTTGAGCATTGCCAGGCTACGCGCCAACTGCTCGCGCGCGGCAAACGAGCCAGGGTCGCTCTGCTCGCGCAGGATTTCGTCGGCGCCTTCGACCAGGGCCTTGGCGCTGGTGATGTCCTGCAGGGCCGAAAGCCGCAGGGTGGCCAGGCGCAACAGGTGCTCGGCCTCGGCCAGGCGCCATTCCTTGCGGCTTTCGCCAAGCACGGTTTCCAGCCGCTGGCTCAAGCGCTGCTGATCACCTTGCAACTGCGCCACGAGGCGGCGGCGGTCTTCCAGTTCGCTGGCTGCCGGCAGGCTGGCCAACTGGGCACTGATCTGTTGCTCGCGCTGCTGCAGTGCCGCGGCACGCTGGCTCAGCGCCTCGAGGTGCTGACCCTGGCTCAGCTCACTGCCTTGCAGATGCCGCACCTGCCAGACACCCCACCCGCCCACTGCGACCCCGGCAGCACCCACCAACAGTGCCAGCAAGGCCAGGCCTGTGCCGGAACGTTTGGCAGGTGGGGGGGTGACGGGTTGCGTCGGCTCTTGCGCCGACGGCTGATCATTGTGGGACAAGACAGTTTCGCTCACGTATCCATCCTTTGCATGGGGGCGCGTCGCTCTGAGCTTAGCGCCTTAAGAGGCAGGTGCAGCGCTGCGCTGCACGGCTGCCAGCAAGGCCGTGGCACTCGCGCCACGACAATCCACAATCTGTTGTGCCCCAGCGGCCCTGGCCTGCTCGGCCACCCTGGGGCTCGGCACGAACAATGGCAAGCGCGCCACACGCGGCCAATCGGCAGCGGCCAACTGTTGCAGGTGTTCAAGACCCTGCCCACTGCTGACCACCACGCCGTTCAGGCGTTCCGCTTCGATGCGACGCACCAGCGTGCCCGCCGGATACACCGGCAGGCAACGACGATACAGTTCCAGATAATCGACACTAGCACCTTGCTCTGCAAGACGCTCGGCCAGCAGTTCGCGCCCTCCTACACCACGGACGATCAGAACACGTGGCGCAGGGCCCGCCATAGCCCCGCGCAAGGCCGGGAGCGTGAGCAAGGCTTCGCTGTCGTCACCCTGAGCAGGGTAAGTCACCGTCAGCCCCGCAGACTGCAACACCGCCGCCGTGGCTTCACCTACAGTGAACCAACCGGCTAGGGGGGGCTGCAGCCCTTCATGTGCGAGCTGCGCAAGCAGCAACCTGGCTGCCGGTTTACTGACCACAATCATGGCCTGGCACTGCCCTAACCCGGCAAGCTGCTGGCGCTGCCGAGCGCCCAGTTGCACGGGTTCGATCGCCAGCAAAGGCAGGCACTCGCTGCAAATACCGGCAGTTGCCAGCGTCTGCGCCAGCGCGGCACAGTCCTCTTCAGGACGGGTCAGCAGCAGGCGCCACGAGCTCACGGGTGCCCGGCCTCACCGTAGACTTCCTTGAGAATGGCCGCAGCACCTTGGCCCAGCAGGTCTTCGGCCACCTGTACCCCCAACGTTTCGGCCGATGCCCGCGGTGCACGGGCGTCAGCCATCAACAGGGTCCCACCGCTGGGCTGGCCAACCAGGCCGCGCAGCCATAGCTGCTCGCCTTCGAGCACGGCATAACAGGCAATCGGTACCTGGCAGCCGCCGTTCAAGTGCTTGTTCAACGCTCGTTCGGCCACCACACGGTCAGCGGTATCAGTGTGATGCAAAGGCGCCAACAGCGCATGGATCTCGCTGTCTGCGCTACGGCATTCGATGCCCACCGCGCCCTGGCCACCGGCCGGCAGGCTATCGTCGACGCTGATGCTGGCGGTGATCCGTTCTTCAAAGCCCAAGCGGATCAGGCCCGCCGCTGCAAGGATGATGGCGTCGTACTCACCGGCATCGAGCTTGGCCAGACGAGTGTTGACGTTGCCCCGCAGGAAGCGGATTTGCAGGTCAGGGCGGCGTGCCAGCAACTGGGCCTGACGGCGCAGGCTGGAGGTGCCGACGATGCTGCCGGCAGGCAGTGCATCGAGGCTGGAAAAACGGTTGGAAACGAAGGCGTCACGCGGGTCTTCACGTTCACAGATGCAGTACAGGCCCAAGCCTTCGGGGAAGTCCATGGGTACGTCCTTCATCGAATGCACAGCGATGTCGGCTTCATTGTCCAGCAGGGCGGTTTCCAGCTCCTTGACGAACAGGCCTTTGCCGCCGATTTTCGCCAGGGGCGCGTCGAGCAGCTTGTCACCGCGGCTGACCATGGGCACCAAGGTCACCAGCAGCCCAGGATGTGCCTGCTCGAGGCGGGCTTTGACGTATTCGGCCTGCCACAGGGCCAAGGCACTTTTACGGGTGGCAATGCGGATTTCGCGAGTGGACATGGAACGCCCCGATGCTTAGGAATGCCGCCGATGATAACAGCTCCGTCGGTATCGCTAGCAGATTCGGGTCACGATCCGGCTCTGCCTCCAGCGGCCTCATCGCCGGGTTGCCGGCGATGAGGCCGCTGGAGGGCTCAGAGCGTCTGCATCATCTTGCGTACGCCAGCCACATGCCGACGGCTGACAGTCAAGGCATCACCATCCAGGCCTTTGAGGAACAGTTGAAAATGCCCAAGCGGCGTGCGCTGCAAGCGCTCGATGCGCTCGCGGGCGACCAGAGCGTTGCGGTGGATACGCACGAAGCGTTCGCCGAATTCATCTTCCAGGGCCTTGAGTGGCTCATCAAGCAGCACTTCACCTGCTTCATGGCGCAACGTCACATATTTGTGGTCGGCGATGAAATAGATCACCTGGGGCAAAGGGATCAGTTCGATGCCCTTGCGCGTACGCGCGCTGATATGGCTGCGCGGCCCTCCCCCTTCACTGCCAGGCCGGGTCAGCGCCGCCAGCTGCGTACGGCTGGGTTTCTCAGCCTTGCGCAAGGCATCACGCAGAGCATGGGGATGGATAGGTTTGGTTACATGGCTGAGGGTGCTGTCCGTGAAAGCCTCTGCGCCGTATTCATCGTCACCGGTGCAGAACACCACCGACGGCGGTGCTTCGCGCTCGCACAAGCGGGCAGCGACCTGCAGGCCGTCAAGGCCCGGCATGCCGATATCCAGCAGGACCACATCAGGCTTGAGGCTTTCGATCAGGGCCAGGGCCTCCTCGCCGTTGGTGGCGCTGGGCTCCAGCACGGTGTACCCCTCCAGTTCCGCGAATAACCGCGTCAAGCGTTCACGGGCTTGGGGTTCGTCATCAACGATCAGGACATTCATAATTGCTCTGGATTCCTGAGTGAGTCTCGCACAGGTATAGCGTAGACAGTTGCAGGTCGAGCGACACTGCGGTCACGCTCTAGACCAATACGATGGCCAAAGATTCACTGCGCCGGCAGATTCGCTGCCAGTCCTTTGTCCAACTGTAGACGGTCCGTGGAACACTGCCGTTCAATCGTTGAATATCGTCTTTGCCTGCATTGAGCAGTGTTTTATGCCGATTTCTGTCGACCGGCGTCCTTCGGACGCAAGCCCAACCCTGCTATTATCGCCGCCACTTTTTCGTTCACGCCTTCAACGAGTGAATCCATGAGCACCGACAAGACCAATCAGTCCTGGGGCGGCCGCTTCAGTGAACCCGTCGACGCCTTCGTCGCCCGCTTCACCGCCTCGGTCGATTTCGACAAGCGCCTGTACCGCCACGACATCATGGGTTCGATCGCCCACGCCACCATGCTGGCGCAGGTCGGTGTACTCAGCGATGCCGAGCGCGACACCATCATCGATGGCCTGAACACCATCCAGGGTGAAATCGAGGCCGGCAACTTTGACTGGCGCGTCGACCTCGAAGACGTGCACATGAACATCGAAGCACGCCTGACCGACCGCATCGGCATCACCGGCAAGAAGCTGCACACCGGCCGTAGCCGCAACGACCAGGTCGCGACCGACATCCGCCTGTGGCTGCGCGACGAAATCGACCTGATTCTGGCCGAAATCACCCGCCTGCAGCAGGGCCTGCTGGAACAGGCCGAGCGTGAAGCGCAAACCATCATGCCTGGCTTCACCCACCTGCAGACCGCGCAGCCAGTCACCTTCGGCCACCACCTGCTGGCCTGGTTCGAAATGCTCAGCCGCGACTACGAGCGCCTGGTCGATTGCCGCAAACGCACCAACCGCATGCCTCTGGGCAGCGCTGCGCTGGCTGGCACCACCTACCCGATCGACCGCGAGCTGACCTGCAAGCTACTGGGGTTCGAAGCCGTTGCCGGCAACTCGCTGGATGGCGTTTCGGACCGTGATTTCGCCATCGAATTCTGCGCTGCCGCCAGCGTGGCAATGATGCACCTGTCGCGCTTCTCCGAAGAGCTGGTGCTGTGGACCAGCGCCCAGTTCCAGTTCGTCGATTTGCCCGACCGTTTCTGCACTGGCAGCTCGATCATGCCGCAGAAGAAGAACCCCGACGTGCCCGAGCTGGTGCGTGGCAAGAGCGGCCGCGTGTTCGGCGCCCTGACCGGCCTGCTGACCCTGATGAAAGGCCAGCCGCTGGCCTACAACAAGGACAACCAGGAAGACAAGGAGCCGCTGTTCGACGCCGCCGATACCCTGCGCGATTCGCTGCGTGCCTTTGCCGACATGATCCCCGCGATCAAGCCACGCCACGCGATCATGCGCGAAGCAGCTCTGCGCGGCTTCTCCACCGCCACCGACCTGGCCGACTACCTGGTTCGCCGCGGCCTGCCGTTCCGTGATTGCCACGAGATCGTCGGCCATGCCGTGAAGTATGGTGTCGACACCGGCAAGGACCTGGCCGAGATGAGCCTGGACGAACTGCGCCAGTTCAGCGACCAGATCGAACAGGATGTGTTTGCCGTGCTGACCCTGGAAGGCTCGGTGAATGCCCGTGACCACATTGGCGGCACTGCACCAGCGCAGGTACTCGCTGCAGTTGTACGTGGCAAGGCGCTGCTGGCCTCTCGCTAAGCGCCACTGCGAGGGCTTGGCCCTCGATCGCCGGCAAGCCGGCTCCCACTCGACCGCATCGGCTTCAAGCCCTGTGCAGTACCCGTGGGAGCCGGCTTGCCGGCGATTGGGCTGCGAAGCAGCCCTCGTCTTCAGCGCTTACCGCTGCGAATCATCTCCATGAAGGCCGGCATCGCCGCCTCCTTGTCTGCCACGATCCGCGCCATGTGCGGGTTTTCGTGCATTTTCTGCAGCAGCGCTCTGGCCTCAGGGAAATCGGCGAGGAAGTCGACGTTCAGCACCTTCTTGCCTACTGCACAAGCCAGGTCGACCGAGAAGCAGAACATCAGGTCGGCAATCGTCAGTTGCTCACCGGCCACATAGGGCGCAAAACGGCCATTGCGCTTCAAGGTGGCGAACCCCGCCAGCAGATCCGCACGCGCCCGCTCCTTTATCAATGGCTCTACCGCTGCGCCGAAGAACGACTCGGCATAGCAGGTACGGGCCGGCAGCTCGATATACAGCTCGATCTCCTTGAGCAGCTCGCGCACCTTGGCCTGCTCGAACGGGTCGGCTGGCAGCAGCGCCTTGCCCGGTTGGGTCTGCTCGATATAGTCGAGAATCACACCGGTTTCGCTGAGCGAGCCGTGTTCGGTCTGCAGCACCGGCACTTTGCCGCGCGGGCTGATTTCCAGCGCCTGAGCCGTCTGACCTCCATAGAAGGTGACCTCTTCGAACGGCAGGCCCTTTTCCAGCAGGGCCAGTTTGACCATGTTGTAGTAGTTGCTGACCGAGAATCCGTGAAGCTTGAGCATGGGGTAACAGCCTCCAGGCCGTAGGGGTTGGCCGGGCTTTTATAGCTCGTTACGGCTGTGCCTGACCAGCGTCATGCACCTGGTCGATGACCGGGCATTGCCGACGCGGGCATGGCACACTGTGTGCCCATTCACAGGAGTAGCGCCATGAGCGAGCCCACCGACATCGACAATGACGACGAAGCCTTCGCCGAAGCGACGCTGACCCAGGCCATCGAAAACCAGATAGAAAGCGGCGAACCGCCGGCAGCCAAGGCTACGTTCAACAAACTGAGCCTGGTCGGCTACGAGCGCGAAGACATCCTCAACCTCATGGCCCACGTGCTGGCCATCGAGATCGACAACATGCTCGACGAGGACCGTCCTTTCAACACCGAGTGGTACGAAACCGCCCTGCGCGCTCTGCCCGAGCTGCCACCTGAGGCAGATCAAGGCGAGGCCGAATAACCCGACTACACTCCAGGGTCAGGCACCGCTGGCGGTGCCGCCATCCTCGTCTGGAAGTCAGGAGTCGCCATGTCCTTCACCCCCGAACTGATTGCTGAACTGGAAGTCCTTGCCCTGTTCAACCTGGACAGCAGCCAGGAAGGCATCAAGATTCACGCCAATGCCTCCCCCGCGCTGGTCGCAGCAGCTCGACGCCTGCATGAAAAGCAATTGACCGATCAGCCCGATGGCGGTTACCTCACCAGCCTTGGGCATGACGCAGTCGAAAGCGTGCAACTGTTGCTGAACATTCTCAAGTCGCCCCAGCCGGCATAAGCCTGCCCCGCCCCATCGCTGGCAAGCCGGCGATGGGGCCCGCCAAGGCGCAAGAAAAATGGCGTCAAAACTCCAATTGCCGCTTATCCGAGTGCATTACTCAGGCTAAACTCGACAGAGCTTCCCCGGCCTGCCCTGAGTGTGCAATGACCCACCCCCACGAAATCCGCCCCGATATCGACGAAGGCATCGATCGCAAGGTGCTGGCGAAATTGCGTGCGCGGTTTCTGCAACTGAACACAGGCCGGCTACAGCGCGCCATGGATGGGCTTTCGACCCGCCAGCAACAGGTGTTGACCCTGCTACCACTGCTGTTTCACGTCAACCACCCGCTGCTGCCTGGCTACGTTTCGGGTAGCACCCCGGCCGGTGTGTCGGGCTTCGAGCCCGATGCCAACCTGGTCGCCGAGGGCCAACGGCTGGCGCGATCGTTCACTTACAAAACACGCCTGGGCAACCCCAACCGCCCGATACACGGCCTGTTTCTGATGGGCAGCCTTGGCACGCTGGCCCAGGCTGAGCAAAGCGACATCGACCTGTGGGTCTGTCATGCCCCCGGCCTGGGTGACAGCCAGCTCGATGAACTGCGACGCAAATGCCAGTTGCTCGAAACCTGGGCCGCCAGCCTGGGCGCCGAAGCACACTGCTTCCTGATCGACCCGCAAAGCTTCGCCCAAGGCCAGCGCGACAGCCAGCTCAGCTCCGACGACTGTGGTACCACCCAGCACTACCTTCTGCTCGACGAGTTCTACCGCACGGCCATCTGGTTGGCCGGGCGCACACCGCTGTGGTGGCTGGTGCCGGTGTATGAAGAGCGCAACTACAGCAGCTACACCGAAACCTTGCTGTCCAAGCGTTTCATCCGCAGCACCGATGCTCTCGATCTCGGCAACCTGGCCCACATCCCGGCCGGCGAGTATGTCGGCGCTGGCCTGTGGCAGCTGTTCAAAGGTATCGATTCACCTTACAAGTCACTGCTCAAGCTGTTGCTGACCGAGGTCTACGCCAGCGAACATCCAGCCGTACGCTGCCTGAGCCTGGACTATAAACAGGCGGTATTCGCCAACCACCTCGACCTCGATGCGCTTGATCCCTACGTCATGGTTTACCGGCGCATCGAACGCTACCTGCAAGCACGCGGTGAAACCAGGCGGCTGGAGCTGGCAAGGCGCAGCCTTTACCTGAAGGTCAACAAGAAACTCAGCGGCCTGGACCGCGCACGAAGCAACGGCTGGCAGCGCCGGTTGCTCAAGCGCCTGGCCGATGAGTGGGGTTGGGACGAGCGCCAACTGGCGTTGCTCGACAGCCGCAGCCAATGGAAAGTGCGTCAGGTCGCCGTGGAACGCAGCGAGCTGGTTGCCGAGCTGAACCATAGCTACCGCTTCCTCAGCCAGTTCGCGCAAAACAACAATGCCAGCAGCCGCGCCGACCAGCGCGACCTGAATGTCCTGGGCCGGCGCCTTTATGCCGCGTTCGAGCGCCGTGCCGGCAAGATAGAAGTGATCAACCCCGGCATTGCCCCGGATCTCGCCGAGGACACCCTGACCCTGGTCCAGTCGCCAAATCGCAAGGAACCCGGCAGCCATCACTGGGGCCTGTACAACGGTAGCCTGAGTGTTCACGAATGGGAGCACTTCAGCCCGATCAAACGCTGCCGAGAGCTGATCGAGCTGCTGACCTGGGCACACCGCAACGGCGTCATCGACAACACCACGCGCCTGGCGCTGCACCCCGGCGTCAGTGACCTGAACGAGTTCGAGCTGTTCAACCTGCTCGGCAGCCTGCAGCAGAGCATCCCTTTGCCATTGGAAACCGTCAGTGAAGTGCGCCTGTTGCAACCGAGCGTGGCCAACGAGATTCTGCTGCTGGTCAACGTCGGCGTCGATCCGTTGCAACACCATCGCGACTTGAACATCCTGATGACCACCGAGCGGACCGACTCGTTGAGCTACGCGGGCGTTCGCGAAAACCTGGTGCTGACCCTCGACCAGATTACCCTCAACAGCTGGAACGAAGTGCTGGTCCAGCGCTACGACGGCGAGCACGCCCTGATGCGTTGCCTGCGCGATTTCCTCAACAGCCTCGGCCAGCGCAGCCATCGGCCGAGCGTGCGGGTGCGCTGTTTCTGCCACAACCGCGCCCAGGCCATCAGCCAGCGGGTCGAGGAGATTTTCGACACGGTGCAACTGTTGCTCGACCAGGGTCGCAACCACCGCTACCTGCTGCAGGTGGCGCAGCACACACACGTGCTGGAACTGCTGCCCGGCCAGGTCAGCCTGACCACGCTCGCAGAGCATGAGGCCGTACTCGATTGCCTGGGCGAAGAACGCAGCACCTACAGCCCGCTATACCTGGATGCCAATGCCCTGCAGGACCACGACCTGCCACTGGTGCTGGAACACGGCCGCCCCGGCTGCATCCAGGTGTTCTACCGCCTGCTTGAGGGCTGGGCCGACCTGTATGTGCTGGATGAGTACAATGCCCTGTGGCAGCAACGCCTGCCCTTGCACGACGAAAACCACCTGCTGCTGCCGCTGCAGCGCTTTCTGCGCTCGATGGTAATGCGCCACGACGCACGCGTGCCGCTGGACAACCTGCAGCAAGCACCATTGCAGACCCACTATGCGCAACTGTTGCCCTCGGGGCCGGGCAAGGCACGCAGCATAGAGCCGCGGTCAACGCCCAACGACCTCAATGATCAGCCGTATTACGAAGTGCAGGCCATCCTCCAGGCCGGCACGGGCGATGACATGCATGTCACGCTCTATTGCAATCAGCAGGAGTTTTCCGAGCTGGACCACGGCGATGAGCTCTACACCGTGGTCGCCCGGCAGATTCTCAGCCAGCGCCGCAGCGCCGGGCACTACCGCTGTTACATCACAGATCTTGACCTGTCCGAACTGCTCGATGACGAAAGGGGCTCGACCGTCCTCTACCTGCGCTACAAGCGCGAACTGGAGCAGGCCCTGAACGATGGCCTGGCTCAGTTGCAGGCTACCCTGGAGCCTTGAACCCTCAGAGGTCGAAATCGCCCGCAGCTTCAGGCTGGTACTCGACGGCCAGCAACTTGAGCTTGAGGGTTTTGCCCCCCGGCGCAGGCCAGTCGATCTGCTCGCCCACCGACAAGCCCAGCAGTGCGCAACCAATCGGCGCCAGGATCGATACCTTGCCTTCGCCGCCGGCATCCTTCGGATACACCAGGGTCAGATGGTAGTCCTTGCCGCTGGCTTCCTCACGGCAGTGCACGCGCGAATTCATGGTCACAACACCCGCCGGCACTTCCTCGTGACCGACCACCTGCTCGGCGCGGTCCAGCTCGTCCTGAAGGGCGAGCACACCCGGGGTACTTTCGTCGAGGCTGTCGATCAGGCGCTCCAGACGCTGCACGTCCAATCGGGTAAGGATGAGGGAAGGCTTGGTGCTCATGATCCAGTCAGACTCCATTGAACGGTTGGTTTTCTAGGGGCAGATAAAGCAAAACCCCGCCCAGAGGGCGGGGTTTGATGAGTGCTTTGGCGTCACCGACGCATAACCCGACACTACCACAGCCGGGCAAATACTCAAGCCTGCGCGCGCAAGGCATCGGCTTCGCGGCAAATCTGCCGGCGCCGTTCGTCGTCGGCCGAGCGCCACTCGCGAATGTGCTCGACATGGCGATGGCAACCTGTGCAAACGCGCTGTTCATCCAGCCGGCACACGCTGATGCACGGCGACGGCACCGCTGGGCTGACGTTGCTGTAAAGCGGCTTGGCGGGCCGCGCCTGGGCGCTCATATCAGATCTCGTCGAAGTCCAGCTTTTCGCCGGCCCGCTCCCAGACAATCCGCTCGAGCATCTCGCCCAGCAGCTCTTCGCTCTTCTCGCAGACCCACTTGCCGCTCTCTTCGTCGTAGTCGAAGTGGAAGCCACCGGAGCGGTCGGCCAGCCAAAGCTGACGCAGTGGCTCCTGGCGGCTGAAGATCAGCTGGCTGCCGTTGTCGAACTTGATGGTAAGTACGCCGGCGGAATTCTCCATGTCCAAGTCCAGGCCGCTCTCGTCGAACAGGTCTTCCAGGGCCTGTTGGGTGGCGTCGACCAGATCATGGAAACGCGCTTCGCTCAAACTCATTGCAGGAACCTCGAAATTGGCTGCGTTACAGGCAGGTCGGGCAAGATACGGGCGCTTGGCGCCAGCCGCAAGCGGCGAGCTCCAAGCTGCAAGAAAAAGGTCAGCGTACACCTGAGGGCTTTTTCTTGCCGCTTGCCGCTCACCGCTTGTGGCTAATTTCTGCCCGCCCGGCGGACCGGCTCTTGCATAGGCAATCCGGCAGTCGCTCGGTATACTCGGGCGCAATACTGCATATTTCAAAGGATTTCACCCATGAAGCGCCTGATTTCCTCGCTCGCGGCGCTGGTCGCGGTTGCCTGCCTCGTTTCGGCCTGCGGTCAGAAGGGCCCCCTGTACCTGCCAGAAGACGGCAAGGACGGCAAGGGCAGCCAGAAGTCGCATCAGCACCAGCACGCTCAGCCTGTCCAGCCACAGGATGAGCAGCCAATCGAGCCCGAGCAAACGCCAGAGCAGTAAGGAAATCAGATGAACGCTTTCAATTACCGCGACGGTGGACTGTTCGCGGAGGGCGTGGCCCTGTCGGCCATCGCCGAACGTTTCGGCACCCCCACCTACGTGTACTCGCGCGCCCACATCGAGGCCCAGTACCGCAGCTATACCGATGCCCTGCAAGGTGTCGAGCACCTGGTGTGCTTCGCGGTCAAGGCCAACTCCAACCTTGGTGTGCTGAACGTTCTGGCCCGCATGGGCGCAGGCTTCGACATCGTTTCCGGCGGTGAGCTGGAGCGGGTACTGGCCGCCGGTGGGCGGGCTGACCGTGTGGTGTTCTCCGGCGTCGGCAAGACCCGCGAAGACATGCGGCGCGCGTTGGAAGTCGGCGTTCATTGCTTCAACGTCGAATCCACCGACGAACTGGAGCGCCTGCAGGTGGTTGCCGCCGAGATGGGCAAGGTTGCCCCGGTCTCGCTGCGGGTCAACCCGGACGTCGATGCCGGCACCCACCCTTACATTTCCACCGGCCTCAAAGAGAATAAGTTCGGCATCGCCATCGCCGACGCCGAAGCCATCTACGTGCGTGCCGCGCAGCTGCCAAACCTGGAAGTGGTCGGTGTCGACTGCCACATCGGCTCGCAGCTGACCACCGTAGAGCCATTCCTCGACGCGCTCGACCGCCTGCTGGACCTGGTCGACCGCTTGGCCGATTGCGGCATCCACCTGCGCCATCTGGACCTGGGCGGCGGTGTTGGCGTGCGCTATCGCGACGAAGAGCCGCCACTGGTAGCCGATTACATCAAGGCCATCCGCGAGCGCGTCGGCGACCGTGACCTGGCCCTGGTGTTCGAGCCGGGCCGCTACATCGTGGCCAACGCCGGTGCCCTGCTGACCCGCGTGGAATACCTCAAGCACACCGAACACAAAGACTTCGCCATCATTGATGCGGCGATGAACGACCTGATCCGTCCAGCCCTGTACCAGGCCTGGATGGGCGTTAGCGCGGTCACCCCACGTGAGGGCGAAGGGCGTGCCTACGACCTGGTCGGGCCAATCTGCGAAACCGGCGACTTCCTCGCCAAGGACCGCCAGCTGAACCTGGCCGAAGGTGACCTGCTGGCTGTGCAGTCTGCGGGCGCCTATGGTTTCGTCATGAGCTCGAACTACAACACCCGTGGCCGTTGTGCGGAAATCCTGGTCGACGGCGATCAGGCTTTCGAAGTCCGCCGTCGCGAGACCATTGCCGAACTGTACGCTGGCGAAAGCCTGCTGCCGGAGTGACCCCATGCTTCTGCGTTTTACCAAGATGCATGGGCTGGGCAATGACTTCATGGTCCTGGACCTGGTCAGCCAGCACGCACACATCCAGCCCAAGCACGCCAAGCAATGGGGCGACCGCCACACCGGTATCGGTTTCGACCAGTTGCTTATCGTCGAGGCACCGAACAACCCGGAAGTGGATTTCCGCTACCGGATCTTCAATGCCGACGGTTCGGAAGTGGAGCAATGCGGCAACGGTGCGCGCTGCTTCGCACGATTCGTGCTGGACAAACGCTTGACCGCGAAAAAGCGCATCCGTGTTGAAACCAAGGGCGGCATCATCGAGCTGGACGTGCAGAACGACGGCCAGGTGTGTGTCGACATGGGGCCACCGCGCTTCATTCCCGCCGAAATCCCATTCGTCGCTGATGAGCAGGCGCTCAATTACCCGCTGGAAGTCGACGGCGAGTTGCACTCTATTGCTGCCGTATCCATGGGTAATCCGCATGCCGTGCTGCGCGTCGATGACATACGTACTGCGCCGGTCCATGGCCTGGGCCCGAAAATCGAGAACCACCCACGCTTCCCGCAGCGGGTGAACGCCGGTTTCCTCCAGGTCATTGACCGCCACCGCGCCAACCTGCGGGTATGGGAACGTGGCGCCGGCGAGACCCAGGCCTGCGGCACCGGTGCCTGTGCAGCAGCCGTGGCCGCCATCAGCCAGGGCTGGATGGACTCTCCGGTGTCCCTGGACCTGCCTGGTGGGCGCCTGAACATCGAGTGGGCCGGCCCCGGCACGTCCGTGTTGATGACTGGCCCAGCCGTACGCGTCTACGAAGGACAGGTTCGTCTCTAAGCGAGTAACCGCCATGACCGATCAGCCCAAGGTTGTACCCCAGCAGTCCAGTGAGCTCGATGCCGAAGCGGTGGTCGCCTACCTGCGCGCCCACCCGACCTTCTTCGCCGAACACGACGAACTGTTGGTCGAGCAACGTATCCCTCACCAGCGTGGCGACAGCGTGTCGCTGGTGGAACGCCAGCTCAAACTGCTGCGCGATCGCAACATCGAGATGCGCCATCGCCTGTCACAACTGATGGACGTGGCCCGGGACAACGACCGGCTGTTCGAAAAGACTCGCCGGCTGATCCTCGACCTGCTCGATGCCGGCAGCCTGGAAGAAGTGGTCATGGCGGTCGAAGACAGCCTGCGCCAGGAGTTCCAGGTCCCGTTCGTCAGCCTGATCCTGTTCGGTGACCATGCAGCGCCAGTCGGCCGTTGGGTCAGTAATGCCGAGGCCCAGCAGGCCATCGGCGGCCTGCTGGGCGGCGGCAAGACAGTCAGTGGCAACCTGCGTGAGCACGAACTGGCCTTCCTGTTCGGTGAGGAGCAGCACCATGAAGTGGGCTCCAGCGCCGTCGCTGCCCTGGAGTACCAAGGGTTGCACGGCGTGCTGGCGATCGGCAGCCGCGATCCGCAACACTACAAGAGCAGCGTCGGCACCCTGTTCCTTGGCTACATCGCCGAAGTGCTAGGCCGCGTGGTGCCGCGCGTTACCCAGCCCCTGCGCCCGGTGCGCTGATGGAACGCCAGCTGGAGGCTTATTGCGCCCACCTGCGCAACGAGCGCCAGGTGTCCGAACACACGCTGCTGGCCTACCGCCGCGACCTCGAAAAGGTCATCGAATACTGCAACACCCAAGGCATCGCGGGCTGGGGCGCCTTGCAGATCCAGCAACTGCGCCAACTGATCGCCCGCCAGCATCATCAGGGGCAATCCTCGCGCAGCCTGGCGCGGCTACTGTCGGCGGTACGCGGGCTGTATCGCTACCTGAACCGTGAAGGCCTCTGCCAGCACGATCCCGCCAGCGGCCTGAGCGCCCCCAAGGGCGAGCGCCGGCTGCCCAAGGTGCTGGACACCGACCGTGCCCTGCAACTGCTCGACGGCGGCGTGGACGACGACTTCATCGCCCGCCGCGACCAGGCCATCCTCGAACTGTTCTATTCCTCTGGCCTGCGCCTGTCCGAGCTGACCAACCTCGACCTTGAGCACCTGGACCTTGCTGCCGGCCTGGTACAGGTGCTCGGCAAAGGTGGCAAGGCGCGCGTGCTGCCTGTCGGCCGCAAAGCGCGCGAAGCCATGCAGCAATGGTTGCGGCTGCGCGGCATCGGCGGCCCGCGTGACGGCGCCGTCTTCATCAGCCGTCAAGGCAATCGCCTTGGGCCACGGGCTATCCAGATGCGGGTCAAGGCAGCCGGTGAACGCGAACTGGGCCAGCACCTGCACCCGCACATGCTTCGCCATTCATTCGCCAGCCATGTGCTGGAATCGTCCCAGGACCTGCGGGCGGTGCAGGAAATGCTCGGCCATGCCGACATCAGCACCACACAGATCTACACCCACCTGGACTTCCAGCACCTGGCGGCGGTGTACGACAGCGCCCACCCACGGGCCAAACGCAGCAAAGGCACAGACTCATGAGCATCAAGCTGATCACGTTCGACCTTGACGACACCTTGTGGGACACCGCGCCAGTGATTGCCAGCGCGGAAGTCGTGCTGCGCGACTGGCTGCAGGCCAACGCTCCGATACTTGGCGGCGTGCCGGTGGAACACCTGTTCGCCATTCGCGAACGTCTGGTGCAGGCTGAGCCAGGCCTCAAGCACCGTATCAGCGCTTTGCGCCGGCGCGTGCTGTTCCATGCGCTGGAAGAGGTGGGATACAGCGAAAAGCACGCTCAGGAGCTTGCCAACGAAGGGTTTGAGGTGTTCTTGCATGCCCGGCACCAGGTTGAGGTGTTCCCAGAAGTGCAGCCGGTGCTGGAAATTCTGCGCCACCACTACACCCTGGGGGTGGTCACCAATGGCAATGCCGACGTACGCCGCCTGGGCCTGGCCGATTACTTCCGCTTCGCCCTGTGCGCCGAGGACCTGGGGATAGGCAAACCAGACCCGGCGCCCTTCATCGAAGCGCTGAAGCGTGGCGAAGTAGAAGCCAGTGCCGCCGTGCATGTTGGCGATCATCCCGGGGATGACATTGGCGGCGCCCAGCGCGCAGGCTTGCGGGCGGTTTGGTTCAACCCCCAGGGCAAGGCCTGGTTGGGGGAAGCGGCGCCGGATGCCGAAATCCAGCGCCTGTCGCAGCTGCCCGACATACTTGCGCGCTGGCGCTGACAGGGGCCGCTTTGCGGCAGTGAAAACCGATAGCCACAAAAAAGCCCGCGGCGACGGCGGGCTTTTTGGTGTTCAGCCACTCAGATAGGGCGGCTGCCGTACTTGTTGTCCGGCTTCTTGGGCGGGTCGGCGACTACGTTGGCCTCGACTTCCTGCACCTTGCCACCGCGCGAAAGGAATTCTTCCATCGCCTTGGCCAGGGCATCACGCTCCTTTTGCTTGGCTTCCATGCTCGGCATCTCGTCTACCGAAACAGCCGCCTTGGATTTGCCTTTGGCAACCGGTGCCGGGCTGCTGTCGTCATCGCCAGCGTCTTCAGCGCCATCGTCAGCCGCAGCTTCGAGGCCATCATCAGCCTCGTCTTCGTCGCCTACTTCGAGGTCATCATTTTCCAGATCGTCGTCGCTCATGTTCTACCTCATGACTTGCGAAAAGCAGGTTAGTTATAGACCAGTGCAGCCGTAGACCGGCAGCCACCAGTGAAAATTCAACTGGCCGTGGGTTGGCCACTGCCCTTGGGACGGCACTCCTGATGGGACGCCCCGCCCGGCAGGCCCTGCTCCTGGCAGGACCTGACAAAACCTTGCAGCCCTTGCTGGCCACACGCTATTGGCAAGCCTAGCAAAGGCTGACGAAGCGTGCGGACAACTCGTGCAACACCTCTCGGCGCGCATTCTAGCGCGCCCGTGGAAAAAGCAAAGCTCCATAAACGCCCTGCTTGTTGTAAGTTTTTGGCCTACGTCGCGAACGTGACTGATAAACCGTTTGCTCTGCGGGAAATGGCAAAAAACAGGCAAAAAAATGCCCGGCAAGCCGGGCAAGTTTTTCCAGCGTCGCAGTTACAGGTTGTAACCGCGTTCGTTGTGTTGAGCCAGGTCGAGGCCGACCGACTCTTCTTCTTCGTTGACCCGCAAGCCCATCACCACGTCCAGCACCTTGAGGATCACGTAGGTGACGATGGCGGTGTAGACCACGGTGAAAATCACGCCCTTGGCCTGGATCCAGACCTGCGCACCGATATCGGTGACCGCGCCGAAGCCGCCCAGGGCCGGAGCCGCGAACACACCGGTGAGGATGGCGCCGATGATGCCGCCGATGCCATGCACGCCGAAGGCATCCAGGGAGTCGTCATAACCCAGCTTGCGCTTGAGGGTGGTAGCGCAGAAGTAGCAGAGCACGCCAGACACCAGGCCAATCACCAGGGCGCCCATCGGGCCCACGGTGCCGGCAGCAGGGGTGATGGCAACCAGGCCGGCGACCACACCCGAGGCGATGCCCAGGGCGCTAGGTTTGCCGTGGCCGATCCACTCGGCGAACATCCAGCCCAACGCTGCAGCAGCGGTGGCGATCTGGGTCACCAGCATGGCCATGCCGGCAGTGCCGTTGGCGGCTGCGGCGGAGCCGGCGTTGAAGCCGAACCAACCGATCCACAGCATGGCTGCGCCCATCAGGGTGTAGCCCAGGTTGTGCGGGGCCATCGGGGTAGTCGGGTAGCCTTTGCGCTTGCCCAATACCAGGCAGCAGACCAGGCCGGCGATACCTGCGTTGATGTGCACCACGGTGCCGCCAGCGAAGTCGAGCACGCCCCAGTCCCACATCAGCGCGCCATCACCGCTCCAGACCATGTGCGCGATCGGTGCGTAGACCAAGGTGAACCAGATGCCCATGAACACCAGCATTGCCGAGAACTTCATGCGTTCGGCGAAGGCACCCACGATCAGCGCCGGGGTGATGATGGCGAAGGTCATCTGGAAGGTAATGAAGACCGCTTCAGGGAACAGTGCGGCAGCCGACGTCAGGCCGTCCGGAGTGACGCCGCTGAGGAACGCCTTGGAGAAGCCGCCGACGAAGGAATTGAAGTTGAGCACGCCCTTTTCCATACCGGTGGTATCGAAGGCCATGCTGTAGCCGTAAACGACCCAGAGAATGCTCATCAGACCGGTGATGGCAAAGCATTGCATCATCACCGAAAGTACGTTCTTCGAACGCACCATACCGCCGTAGAACAGGGCCAGGCCCGGGATGGTCATGAACAGCACCAGCGCCGTGGCAGTCAGCATCCAGGCGGTGTCACCTGAGTTCAGTACTGGGGCGGCAGCCTCCTCTGCCAGGGCGATGCCCGGCATTACGAGGGACAATAGGGCTCCTAGCCCTGCGATCTTACGCAGAGTCATGTTGTTTTCTCCTGGGGCGTTGGGTTTGGTGAGGCTTTTTTGGGCGCTTAGATCGCGTCGGTATCGGTTTCGCCGGTACGGATGCGGATTGCCTGCTCCAGATTCACCACGAAGATCTTGCCGTCACCGATCTTGCCGGTGTTGGCAGCCTTGGTGATGGCTTCGATCACTCGATCGAGGTCCTTGTCGTCGATGGCGACGTCGATCTTCACCTTGGGCAGGAAGTCGACCACATATTCCGCACCGCGATACAACTCGGTGTGACCCTTCTGCCGACCGAAGCCTTTGACTTCGGTGACGGTGATGCCCTGCACGCCGATTTCCGACAGTGACTCTCGCACGTCGTCCAGCTTGAACGGCTTGATGATGGCTGTGACTAGCTTCATGAAACTCTCTCCCGATTTGGTGGACTTGCCCCAGGAAAACAAACCCGTCTCAAGTCTAAGCGCAGCGGTTGGCTTTGTAACGCGTCGTCGGCATCCGGCTCCGCGTGCGCACTGCCTGGTCACAAGGAACTGCATCAGTGCATGGCTCGTACAGGTCTTTGCAGAAACCTTGCCAGTTCCGTTAAAGCGCCGAAAAACAGGCAGTTGCGTGAAAGAGTCAGGATTGGCCAGTCGCCAGCATTAAAAAGATGCACAGCCTTGGTGCACATCAGTGCACGGGCCTGCTCGAAAAACGTGCAACGAAGCGCGAAAGGGCCACGTGTTACACTGCCGGCCATTCCCATCAGCAGTGGACAGCCGATCATGCTCGCGCCCAAAGCCCTTCTCGATGCCCTGAGCGACCAGGCCTCGCGCCTGTTCAGCGGCGACACCGCCCAGCCCCGCGCCGAACTGGAAAGCCAGTTCAAGGTGCTGATGCAAGGTGCCTTCAGTAAGCTGGACCTGGTCAGCCGCGAAGAATTCGACAGCCAGATGGTCGTATTGGCCCGCACCCGTGCGCGCCTGGAGGCCCTGGAGAAACAGGTCGCCGAGTTGGAAGCCCGCATGGCACCCGCGGCACAGGATTAAGCTCCGCGCCCTGCCCTCACGCGGGAGCCCGCAGCCGGCCGGGTGCCTGGCTGCTTGGCTTGGGCGGCAGCTCACTGGCATGCAGGTCCCCTCGAAACAGCGTTGCACCGCACACCGTGAACAGCGTCCTGAACAGGTTGTGCGAATTGCGAATCCGGGCCTGAATGCCCTCGATGACCGAATCCCCTGGCTGCAGCGCGACCGCACGGTTGGCCCATTCGATGGCCGCGAAGCGGCTCGGCTTGCGCGTACCATGCCCGTGCATCCAGGCCAGGCCAAGCTCCGCGCTGGCACGCCCGGCTATCGCGCAATCAACGTAGTGCACCAGATCCAGCAGGTAGGCGACTGCCTCTGCACGCTCCCGGGGGTCGCCGAACTGGCGCTGCAGAATGGCCAACTGCAAGCGGGCCTGGGCATCGAGCGCCTCGTTGCCCAGGCAATCGAGCAGCAAGCGCCTTACCGCCAGCATCGCGCTACGCTCGCTCAAGTTCTGGTCATTACGCATGCGTTGGCAGGCCAGGTCGTACTTGGCCATCTGGCTGCCTGCCTGCGCGGCACACAGCAGCCAATGCGCTGCTGCACCAGAGTCTATGTAGTGTTCCGGCGTCCCCTCGAGCCGACCGCAATGCAGCGCGTAAAGCGCGGCGGCGGCATCGGGCAACTTGCACTCGGCACACTGCCTGTAGAGGAAATACGCGGCCTCG
This sequence comes from Pseudomonas putida, assembly GCF_016406145.1. Lineage (NCBI taxonomy): Bacteria > Pseudomonadati > Pseudomonadota > Gammaproteobacteria > Pseudomonadales > Pseudomonadaceae > Pseudomonas > Pseudomonas putida. The sequence goes on along the minus strand of NZ_CP066306.1, from coordinate 251,720 downwards.
TAATACTTGGCGGCCCAAAGCAGGCGCGCTACCTCGAGTACATCAAAGCCCAGCCCCTCGCGGCCGCACTGTCGTTTAACCGCAGCGTTCAGCCAGGTGCGGGCCTGCTCGGCGCATTGCCTGAAACCCCACAACCCGAACTGGTGCCCCACGGACCGCAAAGCACAGGCCGCCGCTTGCCTGCGGTTTTCGCTTAACCGCTCGATGGCGATACGCAAGCTTTGCGCATCGTCTTGCACGCCATGTGTCACTACCAGGCAAACAAAGCTGTAGAACGGCTCACCAATGGCCGGTACGAAGCCCTGATCGGGGTATAGCGCCACAGAAGCGACGAAGTCGTGCATCGCACCGGGGTAATCCTTTAGCGAAAAGCGGCGAAAAGCCCCTCGTCGGGCCATGAGCGTGGCGCGTTCCTTTGGCCTGAGCTCGCGTTGCATCCACGGCTCGAAGAGTCGCTGCCAAGCCGCGACTTGCTGCACCTGATCGGCAGAAGGCAGCCGGAACTGATCCTCAAGTGCCAGCCAACGGATCGCATTACGCAGGGTTTCAGGCCAGCCCCGGCATAAAGGGCCGCTGGCCACGGCATCAATGGCCTCATAACTACCGCCCCAACGGGGTGTGAGGTAGCTGGCATAGGCCTCGACCACCTCGAAGCAGCCAGGGAACCAGTTCAAGGCATGGCGCAGCCAGTAGTCCCGCGCAGGCTCCTGCTCAGCCAGCAGGCGGTGAGTCAGGCACGAAGGCAGCACTTGCGGCAGCTCAACCAGGGGTGCCAGCCCATATTTGACCAGCAGCGGTGCCGCAGCCTCCTGCACTTCGACATCGGCATGGGCACTGGGCCGAAAGCACGCCGTCCGGCCCTGAAACAGCTCCACCAGCCAGCCCGGTTCACGAAAATGCGCACTGATCTGCAACATACCGATCGCCGCCGCTACAGGCTGCGCGCAACGCTCAATGGCCCGCAGAAAGTGCGCTGCGGCCATTTCGCAGGCCTGCTCGGCGGCCAGCCAGCGCGCTGCGGACACCTCATTGGCGGCAGCCGTACCGCGAATACGGCAAGCGCGATTGAAGCAGTGAAAGCCCATGGCTACCTGGGGGTGATAAGCCTTGGGGCAGGCGTCGATCCACGCTTTGAGGCGTTGCGTCAGGGCCTTGCTGCCTTCTACATCCCAGTCGACCAGCATGTGCCCCTGAACGGCTTCAAGGTAGGCCGGGCACTCCCCTGGGCGCGCTTGCCGCCACTGCGCCTGAAGGGTATCGAAGAAATGGTTGAGTTCAGCGAACTCCTTGGCCTTTACCTGTTCATGGATCTGCTGGCGGATGCGAGTGAGCGTTTGCACGGGCAGTACCTTAAGTCCATTTGGAGGAGACGCATTGCCATCCCATGGCAAGGCAGTAACGGTTGAACACTAAGCCATAGCTTTGCCAGGCGCAAAGATATTGGATCCATTGTTTGTCAGGTTGTATGAAAAGCAGGGGAGATCCCTGACCTGAAAAACAAGGACGCACTCTTCTTGCGCTTGTTCCCCCTACCCTCTCTATGCTTGCCCAAGCCGCAGGAAGCGGCGTCCTCATCATCGACAACGGAGCGTCCATGTCCCTTGCCCTCGTCCACAGCCGCGCCCAGGTTGGCGTGCAGGCACCTGCTGTCAGCGTCGAAACCCACCTGGCCAACGGCCTGCCCCACCTCACCCTGGTCGGCCTGCCCGAAACCACCGTCAAGGAAAGCAAAGACAGGGTGCGCAGCGCCATCGTCAACTCCGGGCTGAACTACCCGCAAAGGCGCATCACCCAAAACCTGGCACCGGCAGACCTGCCCAAGGACGGCGGGCGCTACGACCTGGCCATCGCCCTGGGCATCCTTGCCGCTGACGGCCAAGTGCCGGTGGCCACGTTGACCGACATCGAATGCCTGGGCGAGCTGGCGCTTTCGGGCAAGCTGCGTCCGGTGCAGGGCGTGCTGCCTGCTGCACTGGCGGCGCGGGAGGCTGGCCGGGCACTGGTGGTGCCGCGGGAAAACGCCGAAGAGGCGAGCCTGGCGGGTGGGCTGGTGGTGTACGCCGTGGGGCACCTGCTGGAACTGGTCGCGCACCTCAACGGCCAGGTGCCGCTGCCTCCCTTTGCCGCCAACGGTCTGTTGCTGCACAGCCGCCCTTACCCCGACCTCAGCGAGGTGCAGGGCCAGGTGGCCGCCAAGCGTGCCTTGCTGCTGGCGGCTTCAGGTGCGCATAACCTGCTGTTCACGGGGCCGCCCGGCACGGGCAAGACACTACTCGCCAGCCGCCTGCCCGGTCTGCTGCCGCCGCTGGATGAGCATGAAGCGCTGGAAGTGGCAGCCATCCAGTCGGTAAGCGGGCACAAACCGCTTGATAGCTGGCCGCAACGGCCGTTTCGCCATCCGCACCACTCAGCGTCCGGGCCCGCGCTGGTAGGCGGAAGCAGCCGGCCACAGCCAGGTGAAATCACCCTGGCGCACCATGGGGTACTGTTTCTGGATGAGCTTCCGGAGTTCGAGCGCCGTGTACTTGAGGTGCTTCGCGAGCCGCTGGAGTCTGGCGAGATCGTGATTGCCCGGGCACGGGACAAAGTACGCTTTCCGGCGCGCTTCCAACTGGTGGCGGCCATGAACCCGTGCCCTTGCGGTTACCTGGGCGACCCCACGGGCCGCTGCCGCTGCAGCACCGAACAGATCCAGCGCTACCGCAACAAGCTTTCCGGCCCGCTACTGGACCGCATCGACCTGCACCTGACCGTGGCGCGCGAAACCACCACGCTCAACAATCAACCTTGCGGCGAGACAAGTGCCGATGTGGCGGCCCGGGTGGCCGAGGCGCGCGAGGTGCAGCACCGGCGACAAGGCTGTGCCAATGCGTTTCTGGACCTTGAGGGGCTACGACGGCACTGTGAATTGTGCGCTGCCGACCAGGCCTGGCTGGAGAGTGCCTGCGAGCGCCTGACGCTTTCCCTGCGCGCCGCACACAGGCTGTTGAAGGTAGCACGCACGCTGGCCGACCTGGAGGGGGCCAGCACGATTGCCAGGGCGCATCTGGCCGAAGCCCTGCAGTACCGGCCGGGAAGTCATTAGCCCTACGGCCAGCCCTTCATATGCGCACTCAATGCTGCCCATAGCAGCAATATATTTTGCGCGCTAACTAATTGCGCGCAATATTAGTTCCAGACAGCAAGCAATCGTCGCCACCCCTTACTGAATCTGGAGAACGACCATGACCCTTCGCACCGTTTTCGCACTCACCCTCGCTACCCTTGCACTGGGCACCAGCGCCGGCGCCTTTGCCCAGTCCACCGAAGCGACGCCCTACCACTACGGCATGAACCTGGACATCGCCGAAGTGATCAGCCTCGCCCCCTCGGCCACAAGCCAAGGCCAGGCAAGCACCGCGACCATGACCTACCGGGACAGCACTGGCCAGGTTCGGAGCATTCGCTACTACCAACCAGACGACGCTCAAGGCAACCAGAACTAAATGCCCATGCGAGTTCGAAGAAGGCCGTGCAAACGGCCTTTTTCATTTGCAGGATACTGGCACTTTCGAGGCATCTGCTCGCGACACCAGTAGTAACAAGGCATCACCTAAAATCTGTAATACTTAGAAACATTTGAAAACAAAATGTAGTTGTACGACATCCTATCTATTGTGTTCGACTGCGCTCGTTTAACAAGAACAATAATCGGAGACATCCCCATGTCGAGCATTCATTCGGCCGAGGGCAGTGCTGCCACACCCTCTCAAGGCCGTGTAACACGGCTGATCAAACTGCTGGGCCCAGGTATCATCGCGGTGCTGTCCTGGCTTGGCGCAGGTGATCTGATAACCTCATCCGTAGCCGGCGCCAACTACGGTTACGCCATGATGTGGGTACTGGCCGTTTCGCTGCTGCTCAGATACCTGATCGTCAACATCATCGCCCGCTTCCAGCTGTGCAATAACCAAGGCATGACCATCCTTCAGGGGTATGCGCAACTGCACCCCGTATTTGCCTGGTTCATGCTGGCCTATGCGCTGCTGATGGGCCACCTGATGAACGCCTACATGATCAAGGGCGCCGGCGAAGCCTTGGCGATGCTGTTGCGCATCGACTATCCGCTGCTGTGCTCGATGGCTGTAGTGCTGGCTGTGTGGATGCTGGTCGGGCGCAACATCTACGCAATGATCGAAGGCGTGATGAAGGTCCTGCTGGCCGTGATGACGCTGGCGTTTCTGGCACTGGCCGTGATGTCTGGCCCGGATGTGGCCGGTATCGTCAAAGGTACTATCGGCTTCAGCATCCCGGCTGACGAAGGCGTGCACGGGGCGCTGCTGGTGGCGGTCTCGGTGATCGGCGCGGTGGCAGGCTCGGTGGCCAACTTCGTGCACCCGTACGTGATGCGCCAGAAGGGCTGGGTAGGCCCGCAACACAAACGCATCCAGCGCAACGACCTGCTGTTCGCGGTGTTCGTCGGTATCGTCATCAACCTGGCCATCTGGATCGTCGGCGCGGAAATCCTGCGGCCGAACGGCATCGAAGTGAAAACCCTCGGCGACCTGGGCAAGGCGCTGGAAATCTTCTTCGGCCCGATCGGCTGGTACATCTTCTTCATCGGCGTGTTCGCCACGCTGTTTGCCAGCATTTCCGGCAAGACCACGGCCTTCCCGATGCTGATTACCGATGCCTTCCAGCATGTACAGCCGCAGCGGCGCGAGCGTTACGGCAAAGAGTTCCACAAAGACCCGATGCACAAGTGGTTCATGCTGTTCATTCTGGTCACGCCGCTGATCTGGTCGATCCCGGGCATGCCCGACTTCGTGACCCTGACCATTGGCGTCAGTGCGTTGAACATCATCGGCTTGCCCGTCATTTCGCTGGGCCTGCTGATCATGTCCAACCAAAAGTCGCTGCTCAGCAAGGAATACCGCAACAACCTGTTCGAAAACATCGCGCTGGCATTCGCGACCGGGCTGGCGTTGTGGGTGGCCTTCCAGTTGGGTGTGGATCTGCTCGGCCTGGGCTGAGCCCCTTGCACCATCGCCGGCAGGCCGGCGATGGTGCACTGAAGGTTAACGCTGCCTGTTCTTGGCGATCTCGATATCGTCCATCAGCGCTCTGGCCAATAGGCTAAAAGCCATGAAGGAGATCGTACCCGGTCCACCCAGCCGTAAACCCATCGCTACTCAATTCTCCAAACAGGCCAATGCTGAAGCATTTGGTTTCAGGTTCAGAAATGTCTTAAAGCTGCCAGTGCTTCTTCGACAACCCGAAGCAAAACCTCTTCGCTGAACGGTTTACCAAGGCATGCCAAGGCCCCGTTGCGCATAGACGCCTCCACCGCCAAATCATCCCAATGCGCCGACATACAGATCACCGGCAACCGCCAACCCAGCCGCGCCATCTCCCGCTGAACCTCAAGGCCGCTCAACACAGGCATCTTCAGGTCCAACAGCACACAGCCGGCCATCGGTGCCAGGTCAGATGCCAGCAGCTCTTCACCTGAGGCGAACAGCAACGTGGCAACCCCGGCCGAACGCAACAGGTTGGCCAGGCTTTTTCGCACTGAAGCATCGTCATCAACGATACACACCGCACTGTTCATGCCGGGCCCTGGCCCTCGACACGCGATTCGATGACGTGGTGCATGGCTACCAGTTCGACCAGTGAGCGGGACTGCATCTTGTTCATGATGTTCTTCTTGTGGACCTTGGTCGTCACCTCACTGGTGCCGATCTGCTTGGCAATCTGCTTGTGCGAAAGGCCATCGACCACCAACGAGAACACCTGGCGCTCACGCTGGGTAAGGCGCTGGTATTTCTGCTTCACCTGCCGCGCTTGATGCCATTTGCGACCTTGCACCAGGGCACGTGCGCGCGCAGCGTCGAGTACCGCCAGCAACTGGTCTTCGTCAAAGGGCTTGGTCAGAAACTCCACCGCACCTGCGCGCATGGCTTGCACCGTCAGGGGGATGGTGCCGTAACCGGTCATGAAGATGATCGGCCAGGGCAGGTCGAGACGACGCAGCACATCCTGAACCTCCAGCCCGCTGGCCTCCGGTAGGTTCATGTCCAGCAACAGGCACGCGTAGGGCGTTTCGACCTGGCCTTCGAACAATTCTTCGGCCGAGGCATACAACCGATGCGCGATATCCTGCGAACGGAACAGCCGCGCCAGAGCCTTGCGCACCGACGGGTCGTCATCCACCACGAGCACCGGTACGCTCGCACTGTCGCCCAGAGGCACGAGGGCCTCTGCCGCATCCTTCAAGGGCGATCTACCCAGCGCAGTGCATGGCAGATCTAGGACAACGTCGACAGCCAGCCGGTAGCCTCGGCGTGGTACCGTCTGGATCAGACCCGGGGCGCCAAAGGCTTTGCGCAGCAAAGAGATCTGCACCTGCAGGTTGTTGTCTTCAACCACCGTGCCCGCCCAGACCTCGCTGAACAGCTCGTCCTTGCCGACCACGCGGCCCTTGGCCTTGATCAAAGTGGCCAGTACCTCGAACGCGCGCCCACCCAATGGGACCGGCTTGCCGTCGACAAAGGCTTCTCGCCGCTCCAACGATACTTGGGCATTGCCTAATCGGATCATGGGCTTCTCTCGCGGGCACGGGCGGTTGCGCGGCCTTGTGCAATCTAGGCCAGCGGGCGCGATGTAACAATTATCCCGAGGGATAGGTTGGCCTTAGGACTATACAAGCGCGCGCCGCTGCACCGGGGCTCATAACGGTCAAGATGGTGCCCATTCCTGCCAAGCGGCATGCATGCACCAAGCGCAAGGGTTTCGCTGCGTATACTCGCGCCTCTGGATGTCGCCAAGCAGGGGGTGATGGATGCTCGATGAACGCCTTGTGCAAAGGCCCGTCGATTACGCTCAGTCTATCGACGACGGCTGGTTGAGCCGGTGTGACATCACGCAACTGGACCAGGAAGGTGACCTCACCTACTTCCGCCTGCACGACCCCGTCACACGCCTGGCCTGGCTCGCCGTGCGCGCCCCGGTCGAAGCTCCAGCCGCCTGCCAACGCCTGGAGCGCGACTACCGTCTGCACCTTGACCCTGAGTGGGCGGTTCTCCCTTCGGCCTTTCTGCGCTCCGCCGAAGGCCCATTGCTGGTATACCCGGCCGGCCGTTCGATCGCTGACCTCATCGCCCAAGGCCCTGCCGCGCTTGCGCCCTTTCTCCGCGTTGCGGTAAACGCTGCGCGGGCCCTGGCGCAGGCACATGAGCACAATGTGCTGCATGGAGCCTTGCAACCGGAACACATCTGCATCGGGCAAGCGCTACGTGTTCGGCTTGGTTGCTTTCGCGCCGACACTCAAGTGCAGGGCAGCCCGCAGCAAATGGCGATCGGCAACTGGTCCTATCTGGCACCAGAGCAGCTCTGCGCCCATGGCACCAGCCGCGATCAGCGCAGCGACATCTATGCCTTGGGCGCGATCCTCTACCAGTTGCTGCTGGGCGAGCTGCCCTTGAGCGGGCGCGACACGCTGCACTGGCGCCAGCTGCATGCCGGCGTGCAACCGCGGGCAGCCAACGAAGTCGACGCCAGGGTGCCGCTGGCGCTCAGCGACATCCTCGCCAAAGCGCTGGCCAAAGAGCCTGAAGCCCGCTACCAGAGCGCACGTGCCCTGGCCATCGACCTTGACCACTGTCAACGGCAGTGGGCCGCCTCACAGGCCATCGAAGGCTTTGAACCGGGCAGCGCGGACGGTATCGCGCCCAGCCGCGAACGCCTGTACGGTCGCGATGCCGAACAGAAGGTGATCGCTCTGCTGATGAAAGCCTTGCGCCGTGACAGCACACCGCAAGCGCTGTTCGTCAGTGGTGCCACCGGCATGGGCAAGTCACGCCTGGTCGAAACGGCGCTGAAGGCCGGCGCCGACGGTTATTGGGCCATCGGGAAATGCAACAGCCTCGAACAGGCAGTGCCCTACGCGCCCTGGATCGAAATTCTGCAGTCGCTGGCCACGCAGTTGCTGGCGAAAAACAGCCAAGACCTCGAAACGCTGCGCCGCGAGATCCTGCGTCGGCTAAAAGGCCGCGGCCGACTGCTGGGCAAGCTGGCTCCTGACCTCAACCTGATCATCGGCCCACTGCCCGAACTGCCGGAAAAACCTACGCGGTCGGCACTGCAGAAGGAGCTACGGGCCATCGTCGAGTTCCTCCACGTGTTCAGCCGGCCCGGCCACCCGCTGGCGCTATTCCTGGATGACATGCAGTGGGCTGACGATGGCACACAGCACTTGCTGGCGGAGCTGTTCGCCAAGCCGCCGGGTAACCTTTTGCTGATTTTCGCCCGGCGCAACGATGCGCACCCCAGCAGCAATGCCTTCACGCCTGCTGCCGCTGTGCGCAGTACCACCTTGAACCTGCGCCCGCTTACCGTGAGCGCAGTGACAGAGCTTATTGGCGAGCGATACCACGTGCAGCCGGAGGCGGCTTTGGAGGTTGCGCAGCTGGTGCACGACAAGACCGCGGGCAACCCGTTTTTCATCAACCAGATTCTCACTGCGATGGTCGAGGATGGGCTGTTTACGTTCGACACCCAAGCCATGCGCTGGTCATGGTCACTGGACGCGGTGGCGCGCCACCGTTATGCCGATAACGTCGCCGACCTGATGGTCCAACGCATGGCCCGCCTGCCCGCTGTCCAGCGCGATGTGCTGCGCATTGCCAGCGCCGTGGGCAACCGCTGCGATGAGCGGTTGCTCGAGCGCATCCTGGCGCTGCCTGCAGGGCTACCCGCCGAATCGCTCAAAGCACTGACTGCCGCAGGCTTCCTTCTGCCTGGGCAGAGGGGCCTTGGTTTCGCCCATGACCGTGTGCAGGACGCCGCCTACGAACTCACGCCGATGCGTGAACGGGCACAGTTGCATGCGCGGATCGCGCAGGCCATGCAGCTTACATGGCAAGACGATCTGCAAGATGCCGTCTTCGATATCGCCAACCAGCTACAACGCGCCAGCCCGAAAGCGTTCGAAACGAATGACTGCGAGGCCTTCCTGCCATTACTGCACGAGGCCGCCCTGCGTGCGCGCGACAGTGGCGCCGTTGACCAGGCGGCCGCCTACCTGCACACCGCCGACCATGTGCTACGCGTCAGCGCGACACCCTCAGCCCATGCCGAACACGCCTTCAGCATCGCCTGCATGGCAGCGGAGTGCGACATGCAGCTGTCACGCATGCCGCAGGCTGAGGCCCGCCTCGCCGATTGCCAGAACCGGGCGAGAACGGCCCTTGACCAGGCACGGGTATGCAGGCTACAGGCACGCCTACATACCTTGCGCTGCGACTACCAAGCGGCCATCAGCGCAGCGGTCTACGGCCTTGAGCTACTGGGCATCACACTGGACCGCGGAAGCAATCAGGCCCAGGTCGAGGCCAGCTTTGCCCATGTGCAGGCCCTGATCGAGCGCAAAGGCCGCCACTGCCTGGAGTCACTGCCACGTTGCAATGCGCAGGAAGTGACGGTTGCCGTGGGCCTGCTGGCGACCCTTTCATCATCTTTTTTCGTCCAGGACGATATCTGTTTCCTGCACTTGGCCAAGCTCATGGAATTGTCCCTGAGCCAGGGTGTTGCGCCAGGCAGCACGTATGGGCTCGCCTGGTACGGCGTGATGATCGCCGAGCGCTTCGGTGCCTACCACGATGGGCATGCCTGCTGCCTGGCGGCGCTGAAACTGATCGAGCGTCACGGCTTCGAGGCAGACCTGACCAGCGCGCTGCTTGCCCTGGACCAGGTCAGCGCCTGGACCGCACCCATGGAATTCGCCCGGCGCACTGCCCTGGAGGCTATTGATTCAGGCCGCCTGAGCGGCGACCTGGCAATGAGTTGCTATGCCAGCAATCACTTGGTCTCGGACTCGCTGTTCATGGGGCGCTACCTGCCGGAAGTAGCCGATGAGGTGGCACAGGGCCTGGCCACCGTGCGCAGGTACAGCTACAGCGACATTGAACATATCCTGTTGGCCCAGCAAGCATTCGTCGCCGACCTGTGTGGCAACGCCTTCTCAGGCTCGACCGCAGGGGTGAAATCACGAACGACTCTGTTCTTCAAACACCTGTTCAGCGGCATGTCGGCCTTCTATCTGGGCAACATCAAGCAGGCCATACACAGCCTCGCCTGTGCTGGCGAGCATGCCTGGGCGGCACCCGCGCACATCAACCTGGCGGACTACCACCTGTTTCATGGCCTGGCTCTGGGCAGCCCGGAAGCACCTGGCAGCCTTGCCAGTAAACTGGCCGCGCTGCAGGCAGTGCGCGTGCGCTTTGCCAGCTGGGCCAACTTCAACCCGGTTACCTTCCGCAACAAGCTGCTGTTGATAGAAGGGGTCATCGCCAAACTCAATGGCGACGGCATGGCCGCCATCCGCTGCTTCGATCAGGCGCAGATCGCCGCCACTGCGGCCGGTTTCATTCATGAACAGGCTCTGGCTCATGAACAACTGGCCGAGGTGTGCATCCCCAACGGGTTGATCTCTGGCGCCAACCTGCACCTGCGCATTGCCCGCGACTGTTTTCATATCTGGGGCGCGACAGGCAAAGTACGCCAACTCGAGACACTGCACCCGTTCCTGCGCACCCAGCCGGTACAGGAAACCCACCGTTCTTCCAGCCAGGCGCGGCTGGACCTGGAAGCGGGTATCGAAGCTGCGCGGGCGCTGTCCGAAGAGGTGTTGCTCGAAGGCCTCATCGAGACGCTTATGGGCCACCTGACCCAGCACTCCGGTGCCGATCACGGCGCACTGCTGATCGTCAGTGGCGCCGAGTTCCAGATGGCTGCCCTGGCCTATATCGATGATGTCGGCCTGCATGTGCGCATGGACAACTGCCAGAAATTCCTCACCCAGGCCCCGCTGTCGATCATCAACGCCACCATGCGCACCAAGAAACCGCTGGTGCTCAACGATGCCCTGAGCGAATGCCCGGAAGCCTTCCGCCAGGAGCTGCAGGCGCGTAATGCGCGCTCGGTACTGTGCCTGCCACTGGTTATTCAGGGTGTGCTGATTGGCCTGGTCTACCTGGAGAACCGCCTGGTGCCGAACCTGTTCGGCGGCCAGCGCCTGGCCATGCTGGAGATTCTGGCATCACAAGCGGCGGTGTCGCTGCAGACAGCAAAGTTCTATACCCGTCTGGCAGAAGACAACCAGACTCGCGCGCAGATGGAAGCCGAACTGCGCCGTTCACGTGCGCAGCTTGCCAGCAGTGCGCACCAGCAGGTGATGAACGAGCTTTCGGCATCCATCGCCCACGAGATCAGCCAGCCGCTTCTGGGTATCGCCTCCAATGCCGCAGCCAGCCTGCGCTGGCTCAAGCGCGAAACGCCCGATCTGAAGGAAGCCATTGCCGGCCTCGAAGACATTCGCAACGACAGCGAGCGCGCAGCCAACATCGTGCGGGCACTGCGTTCGCTGGCCAAACAAACGCCGATGCAACTCAAGACGGTGAAGCTGGACGAACTGATTCTGGAAGTAGTGCGGCTGACCTCTGGCGATGCCGGCAAATGCAAGGTGGATGTGCAGACCCGGCTGCATGCAGCGGTAAGCGTGATGGCTGACCCGGTGCAGTTGCAGCAGTTGGTGTTCAACCTCATCACCAATGCGCTGGAGGCGCTGGCGGGCTATCGCAGTGATGGGCGGCTGCAGATTTCATCCGAGGTGCTGGCAGACAAAGTGGAGATCTGCGTCGACGATAACGGCCCGGGCATCGCTCCAGAGGAGCGGGATCAGGTCTTCGGGGCGTTCTACACGACCAAGAGCGGCGGTTTGGGGATGGGCCTGGCGATCTGCAATTCGGTGGTACAGGCCCATGGAGGGCAGTTGCAGGCGCAGGTTTCGGCGCTTGGTGGGTGCAGGATTCGGCTTACCATCCCGGTGCAGCAGGTCTGAATTCTGCTGTCTGCACCGGCTTGCAGGCGATTGGGCCGCATAGCGGCCCTTGATTCACATCAACGCGCGCTCAAGGCCGCATAGCTGTTCATCAGGTTGCGGTAGTTTGGAATGCGCTGTGACAGCAGGTTGCCCAGCCCTTCGATATCGTTGCGCCAGTCACGGTGCAGCTCACAGGCCACCGAGAACCAGTTCATCATCTGCGCGCCCGCCTCGGTCATGCGTACCCACGCTGCCTGCTGCACGGTTTGATTGAAGGTGCCCGATGCATCTGTCACCACGAAAACCTCGAAACCCTCGGCCAGTGCCGAGAGGGTCGGGAACGCCACGCACACATCGGTAACCACACCGGCAATGATCAGTTGCTTGCGGCCGGTGGCCTTGATTGCCTTGACGAAGTCCTCGTTGTCCCAGGCATTGATCTGGCCAGGGCGGGCGATGTACGGCGCGTCCGGGAACATCTCTTTGAGTTCAGGCACCAGCGGACCGTTAGGACCTTGTTCGAAGCTAGTGGTGAGAATGGTCGGCAGCCCGAAGAACTTGGCAAGGTCGCCCAGCGCCAGAACGTTGTTCTTGAATTCATTTGGCGAGAAGTCCTGCACCAGTGAGATAAGGCCGGTCTGGTGGTCGACCAGCAACACCACGGCGTCGTCTTTGTTCAGGCGCTTGTAATCTGGTTGGCTCATTGGGGTAACTCCTTGGGTGGGGAAAATGGCCTCGGTACTGTCCCGAGGGCTTATACCTGTGGATAAAACCGTCTTAAGGATGTGCGTCGATGCGCGCTGCCTGGCGCCAGGCCTTGGGCGGTTGGCCGACCAAGCGGCTGAAGGCGCGAGTGAAATGGGCCTGGTCGCAAAAACCGCACTCCAGGCTCACATGGGTGATAGGCGCCTCGGTGGCCAACAGGCGCTTGGCCTTCTCCATCCGCGCCAGCAGTCGCCAGGCCTGGGGCGAAAGGCCGGTGTTGACCTTGAAGGCACGGGAGAAATGGCTACGGGTGAGGTTGCACACCCCTGCGATCTCAATGATCGACAGCGAGCTGCGCAGCATCAGTTCCTTGGCCTGGCGTAACCGCGCGGGGGTCAGGGCACCGGGGGAATGAGGGTTGTCTTCGGGCGTGCCAGGGTTCATGGCGGCTCTCCTGTTCAATGCAGGAAGTCTCGCCCTCGGGACATGACAAAGTCCTGAGCCAAACCTGAATAGTTCTTAATTGTGCACTGCTGGCCCCGATGCCCTGCCGATAACTTAAAATGCACTCCGAATTCAGCTTCAGGCCGCACAAGCGGCCAGCATTCAAGGCGTAAGAGGTATGCAGGAAAATCCCGCTCATCGCACCGTGGTCATGGTGCTGTTCAACGATGTGCTGTTGCTGGATGTCACGGGGCCCATGGACGCCTTCGCCATCGCCAACCGGTTCTTGCCCGAAGACAGGCGCTACCGGCTGATCACCGTGGCCGAAAGCCAAAGTGCCATTCGGGGCTCCTGTGGCCTGAAGGTCATGGCAGACCTGCGCCTGGAAGACCTACCGGGCAACGTCGACCTGCTACTGGTGCCCGGCGGGCCAGGAGCCTATGACGTCGCCCTGCCCAGGCTGGAGCGCTGGCTTGGGCACGCCGTGCACAGTGCCAAACGCTTCGGCGCCATCTGCACCGGAGTGTTCCTGCTCGGGCGGGCCGGGCTGCTGGGCGGCTATCGCTGTACCACCCACTGGAATTATGTGGAGCGCCTGGCACGCGCATTCCCCGAGGCGAAAGTCGAGACCGAGCAGATCTATGTGGTCGACCGTGGCCTGATCACTTCAGGTGGTATAACCGCAGGTATCGACCTGGCGTTGGCCGTCGTCGCAGAAGATCACGGCAAGGCGCTGGCCCTGGAAGTGGCCAAGGTGCTACTGGTGGCCCGTCATCGCCAGGGCGGGCAGACGCCCTACAGTCCACTGCTCGCGGCGGTGCCACGGGACGGCTCGGTAACAGCACGGGTACAAGCGTATGTCGTCGATCATATCGACCAGGCCTTTACCGTGCAGAAGATGGCCGATCTGGTGGCGATGAGTGGGCGCAACTTCGCGCGTACCTTTCAGCGCGAGGTGGGCATCACGCCGTTGCAGTACCTGCAGAACGCGCGGATCGACCAGGCACGCAAACTGCTCGAAGGCAGCGACCGGCCGTTAAAAGTGGTGGCGGCGCAATGTGGCTTTGGCAGCGACCGGCATATGCGCAAAGTGTTCTGCGAGCGGATAGGGATGACGCCGGCGCAGTATCGGGCGCAGTTTGGCGGCATTTGAGCTGATAGATCTCTGTTGCCCGCAAAGAGGCCAGGCAAGACTGTCACACTTGGTGGGACAATGTTTCTCCTCTCCGGCAGATTGTCTTAGGCACCGGCAATCCCCAGAATTGCCCGCCACACTGTTCTAACGCTGCCCCGGCAGCTCATGGAGTTCGAGCCAATGCCACACGAAGGCAGCCTTCTGCAAACCGCGGTGATCTTCTTGCTCGCCGCCGTCCTCGCCGTCCCCCTGGCCAAACGCCTGCAACTTGGCGCCGTCATCGGCTACCTGCTGGCTGGCGTGGCCATCGGCCCACAGGCCTTGGGTCTTATCCGCGACACCGAAAGCGTGGCGCACATTTCCGAACTGGGCGTGGTCTTGCTGTTGTTCATCATCGGCCTGGAATTGTCGCCCAAGCGCCTGTGGCTGATGCGTAAGTCAGTGTTCGGCGTCGGTACTGCACAGGTGCTGCTGACCGGCGCACTCATCGGCGCCATCGCCCTGTTCGGCTTCGGCCAGTCACTCTCTGCCGCCATCGTGGTAGGCCTTGGCCTGGCCCTTTCGTCCACCGCCCTGGGCCTGCAGAGCCTGGCCGAGAACAAGCAGCTCAACGCCCCGCATGGCCGCCTGGCATTCGCCATCTTGCTGTTCCAGGACATCGCCGCGATCCCGCTGATCGCCCTGGTGCCACTGCTGGCCGCCAGCGGCCCGGAGACCAGCCACGGTGACAGCCTGCAACATGGCCTGAACGTCTTCGCCAGCATCGCTGTGGTGATCGTCGGCGGGCGCTACCTACTGCGCCCGGTGTTCCGCATCGTGGCCCGCACCGGCCTACCGGAAGTGTCCACCGCCACCGCGCTGCTGGTAGTGATCGGCACCGCCTGGCTGATGGAGGAAGCAGGCATTTCCATGGCCCTGGGCGCCTTCCTCGCGGGCCTGCTGCTGGCCGACTCGGAATACCGGCATGAGCTGGAATCGCAGATCGAACCGTTCAAAGGCCTGCTGCTGGGGCTGTTTTTCATGAGTGTCGGCATGGGCGCAAACCTCAGCCTGCTGCTGGAAATGCCGCTCGTTCTGCTGGGCCTGACCCTGTTGTTGGTGACGGTCAAACTGGTGCTGCTGATCGGCGTCGGCCGCCTGGCCGGAGGCCTGAACAGCGCCAGCGCACTGCGCCTGGGGATGGTGCTGGCCGCCGGTGGTGAGTTCGCCTTCGTGGTGTTCAAGCTGGGCAAGGACCAGGGCCTGTTCGACACTCAGACCTACGACCTGCTGCTGATGACCATAACCCTGTCGATGGCCATCACCCCGCTGCTGATGCTCGGCTGCGCCCGCGCCCTCAAGCACACGCAACCTGCACGCGAAGTACCCGAGCAATACAAGGCCATCGATGCCGGTACCCCGCGTGTGGTGATCGTCGGCATGGGCCGCATGGGGCAAATCGTCTCGCGTATCCTGCGGGCGCAGAAAATCCCCTTCGTCGCCCTGGAAACCTCGGTGGACGCCATCGAGATGACCCGCATGTTCGAACAGGCCCCGGTGTTCTACGGCGACCCGCAGCGCCCCGAGGTGCTGCATGCAGCCAAGGTCGGCGAAGCGGAGTATTTCGTCATCACCACCGACGACCCGGAAGTGACCACACGCACGGCAGAGCGGGTCAAACGCCTGTACCCACACCTTAAGGTACTGGCACGCGCGCGTAACCGGCAGCATGTGCACAAACTGGTAGACGTGGGCGCAGAGCCAATTCGCGAGACGTTCTATTCGAGCCTGGAAATGACCCGCCGGGCGCTGGTCGGGTTGGGGCTGAGCAGTGAACAGGCGGCGGACCGCATCGATCGGTTTGCCCAGCATGACGAGGAAGTGCTGGAAGCGCAGGGGCAGGTGCGTGATGACCGGGCCAAGGTGATGCAGACGGCCAAGGAAGCGCGGGTGGAGTTGGAGCGGTTGTTTGATTCGGATGCGGATTAAGCTTCAGGCAAATTTCCGGATTGGCCAGCCTGTTCTCAAGGGCAACTGATTTGGCGCTCCGGCAAAAGCGATAGACTGCGAAAATTGCCCTTAGCGTTCCACCTGGAGAACGATCATTGGAAGACCTCAACTCCCTCTACTACTTCACCCAAGTGGTAGAGCACGGCGGCTTCGCCCCGGCCGGGCGGGCGCTGGACATGCCCAAGTCGAAACTCAGCCGCCGCATCGCCGACCTTGAGGACCGCCTGGGCGTGCGCCTGCTGCACCGCACCAGCCGGCACTGTTCGCTCACCGAGATCGGCCAGGCCTACTACAACCGTTGCCTGGCCATGCGCGTAGAAGCCGAGGGCGCGGCAGAAATCATCGAGCGCAACCGCAGCGAACCGCGCGGGCTGGTGCGCATCAGCTGCCCGACTACCCTGCTCAACTCCTGGGTCGGGCCAATGCTCACCCGCTACATGCTCAAGTATCCGCAGGTAGAGCTGTTCATCGAGAGCACCAACCGCCGCGTCGACCTGCTGCACGAAGGCTTCGACGTAGCGCTGCGCGTGCGCTTCCCGCCGCTGGAAAACACCGACATGGTGATGAAAGTACTGAGCAACAGCACCCAGTGCCTGGTGGGGCACCCGCAGTATCTGGAGCACTTGCCCAAGGGCTTCAACCCGCAGTTGCTCGGCACGCTGCCCAGCGTGCATTGGGGTAGCGCCCAGCGCGAGTACCAGTGGGAGCTGTTCCAGGGCGAGGACATGAGCCGCAGCATCGTGATCCCGCACACACCGCGCATGGTCACCGATGACCTGTTTGCCCTGCGCCATTTCGTGGTGGCCGGAGTTGGTATCGCGCACTTGCCACGGGTGGCGGTGCGCGAAGACCTGGCCGAAGGCCGTTTGGTGGAGCTGTTGCCGCAGTGGCACCCGCGCTGCGGCATCGTGCATGCCATCTTCCCTTCGCGGCGTGGGTTGCTGCCGTCGGTGCGGTCGCTGATCGATCACCTGGCGGAGGAATTCGCGATCAGCGACATGGCCTGAGTCAGTACAGGCCCTATCGCAGGCTTGCCGGCGATAGGGCCATCTAAACCAGCACACCCTTACAAGACCCTGTTCTACGCTTCCCGCACAGTCCCGGATCATCCACCCCGGAGCCCCCATGATCCGCGCCACTCACGGACCAGGCCGCGCCCTGCTCGCCACCCTCGCCCTCTGCCCCGCGCTCAGTCAGGCAGAAGACCCCGGCTGGTCGCTGCTCAGCCGCAACTATTTTCTGCACAGCGACTTCCGCTCGCCTTCCGGCAGCGGCCAGAACTACCGCCAGGAATGGGCCCAAGGTTTCATCGGCGAGATTCGCTCCGGTTTCACCGAAGGCCCTGTCGGTGTAGGCATCGACGCCCATGGTTTCCTTGGCCTCAAGCTCGACGGTGGCCGAGGCCATGCCGGCACCGGCCTGCTGCCACGTGACAGCGACGGCCGCGCCGCGTCCGACTATTCCAGCGCCGGCGCCGCCCTGAAGTTCCGCCTGGGCAACACGCAATTGCGCTACGGCGAATTGATGGTGGAAACCCCGGTGTTCGACACCGGCGACAAACGCCTGCACCCGGAATACGCCACCGGCTGGCTGCTGGAGAACACCGACCTGCCCGACTGGCACCTGCAGGCTGGGCGCTTCACCGCGTTCAACAACCAGGACAACAGCTCGACCCATGACGACTTCAGCGGCTACGGCGCCACCACCCAAGGCCGCGCCATCAGCCTGGCCGGCGCCACTTTCGCGCCTGATGGGCCGTTCGGCGGCGCGCTGTACGCCGGGCAGCTGCAGGACACCTGGCGCCAGGCCTACCTCAACCTGAACCTGGCCGAGGGCAACTGGCGCCTGGACGGCAACCTGTACCAGACCCGCGACACCGGCAACGCCAGTGCCGGCGCCATCGACACCCTCGCCTACAGCCTTTCAGGCAAATACCGCTTCGGTGCTCAAGCCGTGACCCTGGCGTACCAGAAGATCGAGGGCGACACCCCGTTCGACTTCGTCGGCGGCGACTCCATCTACCTGGCAAACTCGATCAAATACGCCGACTTCAACGGCCCAGGCGAGCGCTCTTGGCAACTGCGCTACGACCTCAATTTCGCCACCCTCAGCGTGCCCGGTCTTAGCCTGATGGCGCGTTATGTAAGTGGTAGCGCGATCGATGGCACGCATGCTCCGGCGGGCGGTGCCTACACGGGCCAGCAGGGTCAAGGTGGGCGCCACTGGGAACGCGACATCGACCTCAAGTATGTGGTGCAGTCCGGCGCCGCCAAGGACCTCAGCCTGTCGTTCTCACACGTCAGTCACCGCGCCAACGAGGCACAGGCAGGCGACGACATTGACCGCATCTACCTGATCATCGAATACCCACTCAAAGGCAGCTTCTGACCTGAGCACCTCTTCTGCGGGAGTCTTCCAGACCAAGGCTTTAGCCGTAAGACATTTCTGAACCTGAAACCAAATGCTTCAGCATCGACCTGCTTGGGAATTATCCTACGAGCGCTGCTGAAGTATCGCTGTTGTCGGGGAAATGCCTCAGGGATAACGTTTTCGGGTCACTTCGGTGACCGGGTGTGAGAACCCGACTGATACAAGGCATCGTCGTTATGGCGGCCGTGCGCGGGCAGGCTTACGTCTGGCCGAGTTTTGCCTTTGTTCCTCGGTTTCTCACCCTGCGTACGGCTGCCACCCACAATCCGTGAGAAAGATTCAGGTGGCGGTTTCCATAAGCAGAACAAAGGTTACAAGCCATGAAGAAGATCGTACCCGACCCACCCAGCCGTAAACCCGTCACTACCCCATTCTTCACCGTCCAGTCCGACATGTACCCGCCCGACGCCCTGGCCCATGCCAGCGAGCTGTTGCGCGGCGTCATCGAAACCATCGACGAACACTGCCGCGCCCGCGCAGGCGAACCTGGCCTGAACATGCTGAGCAATGCCATGCATGCCAGCGAGATCGCCCATTCGCTGGTCGAGCACGTGCACGCTCGGCTTTTTTGCCAACGGACCGAGGAGTGAAGCCATGGCAGACGAACCCAAGGTCCTGACCACCGTTGGCGTGGCGACCTTCCTCGATGTGGGTAACCCGCCGGTTGATCTGCTGCGTGTGCAGCCGGGCATTCCGATTGACGATGCCTACGAGCAGGTATCCGTGCTGCTCAGCTACATCAAGCACCTGGTGCGTGAAGGCGACATGGAGGATGACCACAAGCTGCTGTCGGCAGCCGACTATCTGAGCCTGTTGGCCAAAGCGCTGATGGACGATATCGAGATCGCCAAGAACAGACAGCGTTGATACCCGTCAGTCAAGCGTTTGGGGCCGCTTTGCGGCCCATCGCCGGCAAGCCAGCTCCTACAGGCCCTGTGGGAGTCGGCTTGCCGGCGATGGGCTGCGTAGCAGCCCTGATAACTAACTGACTGGCATTACCGCAGAGAGTCGCTTCCTTACATCAGCTCAAAACGCAAAGCACGAACACCCCAAGGCTCCCCAGAAGCCCTGGAAGTCATTCACCGGCACACTCGAATGCCGCGCCTTTTCATGGCTGTGCGCATGCACCCCGCAAGGCCCGCTGCACTGGTGCACCGCTGCAGCCAGTGATGGCGTACCCACGCGCCAGTGCCCCGGCACCTTGGCCACCGGCGACCACTCCGGCAGCACCGGCACCTGTGGCGGGCCAAGCCTGTCGAATTCGCCAGCGCCGTACACCACCTTGCCGTCGACGATAGTCAGTACCGACTCGATGCCCTTGATCGCCTCTTCATCAACGCTGAAGAAGTCCAGCGACAGCGCCGCCAGGTCCGCCAGCTGGCCAACCTTGATCTGGCCTTTCTTGCCCTGCTCGCTGGAGAACCAGGCGCTGCCCTGGGTGAACAGTTGCAGTGCGGTGTCGCGGCTCAGGCCTTCCGGGTACAGCTCCATACCGCCTACGGTCTTGCCGCTGACCAACCAGTACAGCGAAGTCCACGGGTTGTAGCTGGAGACCCGGGTGGCGTCGGTACCGGCGCCCACAGGCACACCCATTTCGAGCATGCGCTTGATCGGCGGGGTCTGCTCGGCGGCTTTCGCACCATAGCGATCGACGAAGTACTCACCCTGGAAGGCCATGCGGTCCTGGATGGCAATACCACCGCCCAACGCACGCACGCGCTCGATGTTCTGCGGGGTAATGGTCTCGGCGTGGTCGAAGAACCATGGCAGCCCGTTGAAAGGGATGTCGCGGTTGACCTTCTCGAACACGTCGAGCATGCGCGTGATCGATTCGTTGTACGTAGCGTGCAGGCGGAACGGCCAGCGCTGCTCGACCAGGTGGCGCACCACCGGTTCCAGCTCTTCTTCCATGGTTTGCGGCAGGTCCGGGCGCGGTTCGAGGAAGTCCTCGAAGTCGGCGGCAGAGAACACCAGCATCTCACCGGCGCCGTTATGGCGCAGGAAGTCGGTGCCACTGTGCAGCTTGACGCTGGAGGTCCACTTCCTGAAGTCGTCCAGTTCTTCCTTGGGCTTCTGGGTGAACAGGTTGTAGGCGATGCGCACGGTCAGCTGGTTATTGTCGGCCAGCTCCTGAATCACCGAGTAGTCGTCGGGGAAGTTCTGGTAGCCGCCACCTGCGTCAATGGCGCTGGTCAGGCCCAGGCGGTTGAGCTCACGCATGAACTGACGGGTCGAGTTGACCTGGTATTCCAGCGGCAGCTTCGGCCCTTTGGCCAGTGTTGCGTAAAGGATCATCGCGTTGGGGCGGGCGATGAGCATGCCGGTCGGGTTGCCGAACTTGTCGCGCTGAATTTCACCGCCCGGCGGGTTTGGCGTGTCCTTGCTGTAGCCCACGGCCTTGAGCGCGGCGCGGTTGAGCAGTGCGCGGTCGTAAAGGTGCAGCAGGAACACCGGGGTATCGGGCGCAGCCTGGTTGATTTCTTCCAGGGTGGGCATGCGTTTTTCGGCAAACTGGAATTCGTTCCAGCCACCGACCACGCGCACCCACTGCGGGGTTGGCGTACGCGCCGCCTGGTCCTTGAGCATGCGCAGGGCATCGGCCACCGACGGCACACCCTCCCAGCGCAGTTCAAGGTTGTAGTTCAGGCCGCCGCGGATCAGGTGCAGGTGCGAGTCGTTCAGGCCCGGGATAACCGTGCGCTGCTTCAGGTCGATGATCTGCGTGGCAGCACCCTTGTGGGCCATGGCCTCGGCGTCGTTGCCCACGGCAATGAAGCGGCCATCCTTGATGGCGACGGCGGTGGCCGTGGGCTTTTCACGGTCGACTGTATGCAGCTTGCCGTTGAACAGGATCAGGTCGGCGGTCATGGAACCTCCTTGGATGGATGCGTGGGCGGAGCCGGCGGCGCCGGTGAAGGGCAATGCGGACCAGAGCGCGCCGGCGGCACCGAGCACGGTACTGGTAGCGAGGAACTGGCGACGGGTCTTGTCGTTGGGGTCCTGGGACATCTTCTTCTCCGTCTGGGTGCGGCGGTGGCTGGGGCAACTGCGGAGCATGCCGGTTCAAGCCTGGCCAGGGATTGCATGGATGTGCGGTGGGTTGATGAAGGTTAGCCCCGTTCACATTTTGTGCTGCCGGGGCCGGCCCTTCGCCGGCAAGCCGGCTCCCACAGGGTGCTGTGTACATCAATCACCGTGGGAGCCGGCTTGCCGGCGATGGGCCGCAACGCGGCCCCCGCTTATTCAGCGGCTCAGGAACGCCAACAGGTCTTCATTGAGCTGCTGCGCATGGGTCACTGCAAACCCGTGCGGCGCCCCGCTGTACACCTTCAGCTCAGCCCCACGAATCAACTCCGCGGCCCGCTTGCCGGTGGTCTCGAACGGTACGATCTGATCGTCGTCACCGTGGATCACCAAGGTCGGCACATCGATCTTGGCCATGTCCGGGCGGAAGTCGGTTTCGGAGAATGCACTCACACAATCCAGCGTGCCCTTGATCGAAGCCATCAGGGCAATGTTCAGAGTCTGCGTCTGCACACCCTGAGACACCTGCTGCCCATGGTTCAGGCCATAGAACGGCGTCGCGAAATCGGCGATGAACTGCGCCCGATCCGCCCGCAGTCCAGCCTTGATGCCGTCGAATACCGAGGTGTCGACACCGTCCGGGTTGTCGTCACGCTTGCCGAACACCGGCGTCACCGCGCCCAGCAGCACCAAGCCGGCAACGCGTTCGCTGCCGTGGCGGGCAATGTAGCGGCTGACATCGCCGCCACCCATGGAGAAGCCCACCAGGGTCACGTCGCGCAGGTCGAGGTGCTCGATCAGCTGGGCGATGTCGTCAGCGAACGTGTCGTAGTCATAGCCGTTCCAGGGCTGGCTCGAACGGCCGAAACCACGACGGTCGAAGGCAATGGCGCGGTAGCCGCGGCTAGCCAGGTACTCCATCTGCGAGTCCCACATGTCGGCATCCAACGGCCAGCCATGGCTGAACAACACGGGCTTGCCGCTGCCCCAGTCCTTGTAATAGATCGAAGTGCCATCGCGGGTAACGAGCGTAGTCATGTCGGTATCTCCTTGAAAGTGTCGAGGTCAAAAACTGATCAGCTGCGCAGCCAGTTGGCGCAGCGACGGGTTACCCACGGCATGATGAAAAACACCACGGGCAGGATGACGAACAGGTTGACGATCAGGTTGCCGGTGATCACCCCGCCCAGTTGTGGGAAGCGTGCGAAAAAGGGCGCCAGCAGTTGCGGGATGATCATGGTCATCGGGCAGATCACCAGGTAGGTCAGCAGCGCCTGCTTCCAGCGCGGCGGTTGCGCGGAGGTAGTGCTGGGCGGTGTGAACCAGAACTCCGGGTCTTCGTGCACCTGGGTGTGGTCGCCGCCTTCGAGCAGCGGCAGTACTTCGTTGACCAGCGTCTGGCGCTCGCTGGAGTTGACCCAGGCCTGCAGCAGGCTGGCATCTGCGAAGCGCACCACGGTGGTGAAGTGCAACCCGCCGTCGTCCGGGCGGATCACATTGACATCAAGGTGCCCCGGCTGACGCCGTGCGGTGCTGACCGTACGCTTGAGCCAAGCCTCGTAGCTGGCCAGCGCCTGGGCGCGGACCTTGTGCTGGATGACCAGGGTCACCACGTTGCGGTTGTCTTGGAGTGCGGTGTTCATCGGCGTTCCTTGGGATGAGCTTGCCCGCATCCACTGTGCAACGGCGGACGGGCGGAGGATTGGATGGGTGTGCTGCCCTGCGCGGGCACCGCTGTCGGTGCCCGGGGCGGTCGGCTTACTTGCCGGCGTTGAAGGCGTTGTAGCTGGTCATCAGGTTGCGGTAATCCGGGATGTGGTTGGAGCACAGCGCGGCCAGGCCTTCGACGTCGTTGCGCCAGTCGCGATGCAGCTCACATGCCACGCCGAACCAGGTCATCAGCTGTGCGCCAGCCTGGCTCATGCGGTCGTGGGCGGCGTCGCGGGTCATGGCATTGAAGGTGCCGGAGGCATCGGTCACCACGAACACCTCGAACTCTTCTTCCAGTGCCGACAGCGCCGGGAACGCCACACACACCTCGGTCACTACACCGGCGATGATCAGCTGCTTCTTGCCGGTGGCCTTCACTGCCTTGACGAAGTCTTCGTTGTCCCAGGCGTTGATCTGGCCAGGGCGGGCGATGTACGGGGCGTCCGGGAACAGTGCTTTGAGTTCTGGTACCAACGGGCCGTTAGGGCCTTGTTCGAAGCTGGTGGTGAGGATGGTCGGCAGGTTGAAGAACTTGGCCAGGTCAGCCAGGGCCAGCACGTTGTTCTTGAACGCATCCGGCTCGATGTCGCGAACCAGGGACAGCAGACCAGCCTGGTGGTCGACCAGCAGAACAGCGGCGTCGTCTTTGTTCAGGCGGTTGTATTTGAAGTTGGTCATGGTCGTGCTCCTAAGGGTTTTGATGTTCAGTAAGTTGGGTGTTTCGCGTTGATGGGAGAAGATTAAAACCATCACCTTTGGAGCGGTAGATAGTGGTTTTTGGCTTTAGCGTTCTATTTTATGAACGATGATCTAGCCGTGGATTTGCCGGCACATTGAAGACGGGCAAGCTCTCGCAGGACTCCCCGAGAGCCGAAGCCGGAGAGTTTTCTCTAGTTTGCGTAGGACGTTTCCCAAAGCATCTTCAAGTGACCTCAAGGCCTATTGCGGGGTGCTAGCTTCCAGGTTTTGCCTAGGACCTGGATATGAGTCGCATCAAGATGAATGGTAGAGGCCAAGCACTGGAGGGTGATCGCACCACGACGGGCGCTACCTGCCTTGCCAGCATCGGCAGCTTCCGCGTTGGTGGTCGCCGGGTACTGCGCGAAGGCGACGTGACTACCCCTTGTCCGGTCTGCGACAAGAGCGGCACCATCGTGGAAGGGATGCCAGGGTTCGTGGTTGCTGGCCGGCTGGCCGCAATGGATGGAGCTCGAGTAGCCTGCGATTGTCCGGATGGATGCCGGGTAATCGCGCCCTTGGGAGATTCCTCCCCGTCCAAGCCAACATCCGTGGCCAGGTCTGCTGAAGCAAGCCCAACACCACATGAAGCGGATTCACTGCCTACTCGCTTCAGACGAAATGTTGCAAGCTCCCCGGTGGATACCTTAGAGCCAGGTTTCTTCATCGTCCCGCGCTGCATGACCTACCAGGAAGTCCTGGTTGAACTCGGCGCTCCGCAGGCCAATCTGCCGCGCTCCCTCCTGGAGCGCCTGAATCCTACCTATCAACAGGGTTTCAAAGCGGGCGAACTATTCATCATTGGCGACGGCCTCAGCCGACCGGTCTGTACGCGCGAAGAGCTGCATGCGATGAGCGCGGCGAAACAGGCGCGGGAGGCGTTGGCAAGCCTGACGCCGGAAGAGGCGGATTTCATGATGAAGCATCAGGCAGAGATTGCCGGGTTGCTCAGTGAGGTGAGCCTCTCCGTCGGTGTGAGCGAGGCGATGATGGCCAAGACGCTGGATGACATAGGTCTCACATTGCGAAAGATTGAAGCGCTGCATCAGCAGCAATTTGCCAAGTACGGGCACCTACACAGTTCAGAGTTTTTCGCTGAACGCATGAAGTTGCTTAAGCAGTTAAATACACACCTCAAAGCGACCTTTCTGAACAAGCGGCTCAATCTTGGCAATTATGAAAGGCTGCGCCGGGACCTGGGCATCTCATCAAAAAGCCTGACTCACCACTGGAGCAAAGCAGGGGCACCTGGCCAAATCCCCGGATATTCAACACATCTGGATAAATTGGCGAGCATCTCCAAGTACTTGAAGGCAGGGGGACGTGTAGGTATTGGCATTGGCGGTGTTGGTTCGGTAGTGAAGATTTCCGATGTGTGCCGAGCGGGGGATGCCAGGGCCTGCGAAAAAGTCAAAGTCACTGAGGCAGGGAATTTTTCGGGTGGGTTAGCCGGAGGCTGGGCTGGAGGCAAGGCAGCCGCTAGGGTTGCAGCAACGGTTTGCTGGATGGCCGGATCCCCTACCCGCACATTGATATGTGGGCTGGCAATCACTGGAACGGGGGCATATATCGGCAGCACCGAAGGGATGAGGACCGGTGAAAATATGGGAGATCTTATTTTCGAGACTTTCCAAGATGATTGATCACCTCGACTTCAAGTTGAAGCTATTTCTATTAGCCTCGCCGTTCTGCCTAGGCTTGGTCGGGCTTGCAATTGATCTGCGTATTGCCTGCTCCCGCGAATATAAAATAATGACTTCAGCGCTTCAGCGAAGCGATTGCCTTAACTTTGCGACCAGACTATGGGGAGAGCGAAGTATCAGCTCCAAAATATTCGTTATCTCCATGATATCAAGCGAACTCATGTCCCCCGCTTCCAGAATCCGCAGAGGCTCACTGGATGCCCAGGATTACTTGCAGTTCCCCAAACAGCTGAAAAGAAAAATAATCATTTCCGCCTGGCTAAACATCACGAGCTTCACTTGGCTAATATTAAATGGCTACATCATATAATCTGCAGAAGGCAAAGATGAATAAACCCGAGAACCCTGCACATTCACCTCACGCAAGCAGGCGCACAGAAAGCACGCAACTCAATATAATGTCCATATCAAAGCTCCTGATCATGGGCTGCTTATCCCTAGGCTTTTACTTTACCTACTGGAACTACCGCCACTGGCTTCTTATTCGGGGGCAGCACGGCTTCAGATTAATCCCTTTGTTATGCACGATTTTTGGTGGCTTTACCCTGTACTGGCTCATGAAAAATATCGTCGCTCGTAGCCGAGAAGCGAATGTAACGGTCGAGGGCACAGCGCTCAGTATCACATTGATGTGGTGGCTCCCCAGCCTGGCAATAATGGGATGGGGGCTCTGGATTTCCGAGCTTTACATTGGCAGCCTCCCTCTGTCGGTCGCGTATTTGACGCCAATCATGCTCGTCTTCACTAACTTGCTCTTCTCCACCATTGCCTTGATACAAATTCAACAGGCGGCCAATGCTTGCGGGGGAGAACCTTTGGGCTTGCAAAACTCCACTATCACGTGGGCCAATGTTCTCTGGGTAATCATCAGCTGGGTGCCGATCGCCGCTATCTCCGGCTACGTCGTCGCTTTCGACCCGCTCATGTACTTCATGAAGTACCTATCTTGAAACCCAAGGGCCCTCTCAGTGGCGGTGCTCCGACCTGTGAAGCAGGGTAATGCCTGCCTTCCCCCATTGCCTGCCCGCTCAAGCCGAAGGTAACGGTGAAGCCTCCACGCTGGAGGCGGTGGAATAAGAAGCCAGCGGCTTTGTCGCCGACAGTGGTGGCAAGACCGAGGTGCGCAACCGGGCCGGGGGAAGTGCTGGGAATCGAGGGCATCATCGGCGAGGTGCAGACGGCGTTGACCAAATTGCAACGGTTCCGGCGGCAGAGCCGGGAGTCTTTGTTGCTGCAGAAGCCGACCTTGATCAAGAAAGGTGGCTTCCTCAGCTGGTTGCACAGATAAACTGATTTCCCGCACGGCCTTATTTGTAGGAGCGGCCTTGCGTCGCGAAAGGGCTGCATAGCAGCCCGGGCAATTGCTGCAGCGCCGCTGAATACCTGGGGCCGCTGCGCGCCCCTTTCGCGACGCAAGGCCGCTCCTACAGTCAGTGTCGTGGGACAACCTTACAGCACTACCCGCAAACACTGCCCCGCGTGGTACAGGGAGAACCCGGACTCGTAGAACGCCGTGCGCAACGACGGCGCACTCACCCCGGTCATCGGCGAGAACGGGATCGGCAGGCTGTCCGCCTCACCCTTGAGCAGAAACTCGGCGAACGCCCGACCAATCACGGTGCCCGTGGTATTGCCCCGCCCGTTGTAGCCCGTCACCGCGACCAACCCGGGCGCCGGCTCGAACAGGCGCATCAGGTGGTCGGGGGTGAAGTCGATGCAGCCGGTCCAGTGCATCTCCCACTCGACCTTGCCCAGCTCCGGGTAGTAATGGCTCTGTATACGGTCAGCCCAGCTGCGCACGAACCATGCAGGCTTGTTGTCGACCCGTCCAAGGCTGCCGAGCAGCAGGCGGCCTTGATCGTCGCGGCGGATGCTGCTGAGCACCGTGCGGGTGTCCCACGAACCCTGGCCATGGGGCAGGACCTTGTCGGCTGCAGCGCCGTGCAGCGGTTTGGAGGCCACCTGATAGTAGTAACCGCGGAAAAACTGCTTCTGCAGGTTGCTCCAGTCGCCCTCGGTGTACGCGCCGGTGGAGATCACTACCTTGTCGGCGCGCACCGAACCGCGTGCAGTCTTGACCCGCCAGGCATCGCCGTCGCGCTCCAGGCCTTCGACGGCCGATTGCTGGAACAGTTTGCCTCCCAGGCGCGCAACCGCAGCGGCCAGGCCCTGTGTGTAACCCATGGGGTTGATGGTGCCGGCGCGGCGGTCTAGCAGCGCGGCGGAAATCTTGTCAGTGCCGCAGTATTCCTGGCACTGGGCGCCGGTCAGCAACTCCACATCGGCACCGCGACGGCGCCACTGTTCATGGCGTGCTTCGAGGTCGGCGATACCTGTGGCGTTGTGCGCCATGTGCAGGGTGCCTTTGTGCTGTGCCTGGCAGTCGATGCCAAGGCGCTCGATCATGGCGAACACTTCGCGAGGGGCCTCACCGAGCACTTTGTTCAGGCGGCTGCCCTGCTTCTGGCCTAGAGTCGCCTCGACATCGTCGGGGCGGATCCAGGTGCCTGCGTTGACCAGGCCGACGTTGCGCCCGGAGCCGCCGTGGCCGATCTTCCAGGCCTCCAGCAGAATCACCGACTTGCCCTGTTCGAGCAGGTGGATGGCCGCCGAAAGGCCGGTAATGCCGCCGCCGATGACGCAGACGTCGGCCTTGTGTTCACCGGCCAGAGCCTGGGCGGCGACGGTCGGTTGGCTGACGTGTTCCCACAAGCATTGTTGACGCAGTTCGGACATGGCCGGCTCCAGCGATATTGTTCTTGTTGGGGCTGCTGCGCAGCCCTGTCGCCGGCAAGCCGGCTCACACAAGGATCGCACCGAGCCCTGTGGGAGCCGGCTTACCGGCGAACCGGGGGCAGAGCCCCCGCCTGTGCTCATCAGTCGAACACGATACCCTGCGCCAGCGGCAGCTCGCGCGAGTAGTTCACGGTGTTGGTCTGGCGACGCATGTAGCCTTTCCAGGCATCGGAACCCGACTCACGACCACCGCCGGTTTCCTTCTCGCCACCGAACGCACCGCCGATCTCGGCACCGCTGGTGCCGATGTTGACGTTGGCGATGCCGCAGTCGCTACCCGAGGCGCTCTGGAAGCGCTCGGCCTCACGGATGTCAGTGGTGAAGATGCACGACGACAGGCCTTGTGGCACTTCGTTATTCAAGCGCAGGGCCTCTTCGAAGTCATCGTAGGCCAGCACGTAAAGGATCGGCGCGAAGGTTTCATGGCGAACCACGTCGCTCTGCGCAGGCATCTCGGCGATGGCCGGCGAAACGTAGTAGGCGTTCGGGAACTGGTCGGCCAGCTGACGCTCACCACCGAATACCTGGCCACCCTCGTCGCGGGCCTTGGCCAGCGCGCCCTGCATGGCATCGAACGACAGCTTGTCGATCAGCGGGCCCACCAGGTTGTCTTTGCGTGGGTCACCGATGCGCACTTTGCCGTAAGCCGCTTTGATGCGGGCAACCACTTCGTCCTTGATCGAGCGGTGCACGATAAGGCGGCGCAGGGTGGTGCAGCGCTGGCCGGCGGTGCCAACAGCGGAGAACAAGAT
The DNA here is from genome assembly GCF_016406145.1 of Pseudomonas putida. Lineage (NCBI taxonomy): Bacteria > Pseudomonadati > Pseudomonadota > Gammaproteobacteria > Pseudomonadales > Pseudomonadaceae > Pseudomonas > Pseudomonas putida. Next base: position 222,434 of record NZ_CP066306.1, on the reverse strand, counting down.
GCCACGCACGGCCAGGTCCAGGTCGGCGCTCGGCGCCAGGATCATGGCGTTATTGCCGCCCAGTTCCAGGATGCTGCGGCCGAAACGGGCAGCAACGCGCGGGCCGACTTCACGGCCCATGCGGGTGCTGCCAGTAGCGCTGACCAGCGGCACGCGCGGGTCATCCACCAGGGCTTCGCCGGCTTCGCGGCCACCGATGACCAGTTGCGCCAGGCCAGCCGGGGCATCGCCAAAGGCTTTCAGGGCTTTTTCGAACAGCGCCTGGCATGCCAGCGCGGTCAGCGGGGTCTTCTCGGAAGGCTTCCATACCACCGAGTTACCGGCCACCAGGGCCAGCGCGGTGTTCCAGGCCCATACGGCAACCGGGAAGTTGAAGGCGCTGATCACGCCGACCACGCCCAGCGGGTGCCAGCTTTCACGCATGTGGTGGCCAGGGCGCTCGGACGCGATGGTCAGGCCGTACAGCTGACGTGACAGGCCAACGGCGAAATCGCAGATGTCGATCATTTCCTGGACTTCACCCAGGCCTTCCTGAGTGATCTTGCCAGCTTCGATAGACACCAGTTCGCCCAGGTCGGCCTTGTGTTCACGCAGCACTTCACCGAACAGGCGCACCAGCTCGCCACGGCGCGGGGCCGGCACGCTGCGCCAGGCTTCGAAGGCACTCTGCGCCTGGTCGATGCAGGCGATGGTCTCGGCCTTGCCAAGCAGTTTCACCGAGGCGATCTGGCTACCGTCGATCGGGGTGTGAACAGGGTAGTCGCCCTGGGTGTAAGCCGTGGCGGCAACGCCAAGGCGCTCGAGCAATCCAGCAACCATTGTGCTTCTCCTACATCGGGTGATGGGGTGGAAAAATGATGTGGATCAGTATTAATCCGATCACACCAGTGCAACAAACGACCTTTATTCCGCATATCATTCCGTCAGGTAATGATTTGAGCCGCAGAGACCGCTATGTCCAAACGCCTGGTGCCTTCCATGACCGCCCTGCAGTGCTTCGAAGCTGCAGCCCGCCACCTGAGCTTCACCCGTGCCGCCGAAGAGCTGCACCTGACCCAGAGCGCGGTCAGCAAGCAGGTCGCACAGCTCGAAGAGATGCTGCGCCACCACCTGTTCCTGCGTATCCGCCGGCGCTTGCAATTGACCCCCGCCGGCAGCCTGTACCTGGCCGAGGTCAACAAGATTCTCACGCAGGTGGACATGTCCAGCCGCTATGTCCTGACCTATGGCGAGCAGACCGAGATATTGAAGGTAGCCACTCAACCGAGTTTTGGCGTGCGCTGGTTGATCCCGCACCTCAAGGGCTTCGGCAAGCGCCACACGAACATCCACCTGGACATCCGTAACGAGATGGAGCCGTTTGCCTTGCTGCAGGGCTCGGCGGATGTGGTGTTTTTCTATGGGCAAGGCACCTGGCCGGGGGCGACCTGCGTGGAGCTGTTCCGTGAGGAAGTGGTGCCGGTGTGTGCGCCGGAGCTGCTGGCCGGGCGCACGCTGGGCGATGCTGCAGAACTGGCCGACCTGGTGCTGCTGCAAAGCACGTCGCGGCCGGAGGCCTGGCATGAGTGGTTCTTGGAGCTGGGTTTGCAGAGCGTCAGCGCCTATCACGGGCCGCGCTTCGATACGTTCTATATGGCGTTGAGCGCAGCGCAGGCCGGGTGCGGGGTGGCGCTGGTGCCACGCTATCTGGCGGCGAAGGAATTGAGCGAGGGTAGCCTGGTCATTCCTTGGAATCATGCGATGAACAGTGCCGGGGCGCATTACCTGGCGTATGCCGAGCATGCGGCGGAGGTGCCCAAGGTGCGGGCATTGGTGGAATGGATTCATGAGCAGCTTCAGGCTTGAGATTGCCGGGGCCGCTTTGCGGCCCATTCGCGACACAAGGCCGCTCCTACAAACAGCAGGAGCGGCCTTGTGTCGCGAATGGCCCTGAAGATCGATCAAAAAAGGAATGACACAGCCACTTTTTTTCGCTTGTGGCCATAGTGCATTCCCAGCTTTCATGTAAGCGTCCGAACCCAACCAGGAAGCTAGCGATGCCCGCCCACGATTTCGTCAGCCCCGACAGCATCCGCGCGCAGTTCTCTGCCGCCATGTCGCTCATGTACAAACAGGAAGTGCCGCTGTATGGCACGCTGCTGGAGCTGGTGAGCGAAATCAACCAGCAGGTCATGGCCCAGCAGCCTGAGGTGGCCCAGGCCCTGCGCTGGACCGGCGAGGTCGAGCGCCTGGGCCAGGAGCGCCATGGCGCCATCCGCGTCGGCACAGCACAAGAGCTGGCCACCATCGCCCGGTTGTTCGCGGTCATGGGCATGCAGCCGGTCGGGTATTACGACCTCAGCAGCGCCGGCGTGCCTGTGCACTCCACTGCGTTTCGCGCAGTACACGAACAGGCCCTGCACATCAGCCCGTTCCGCGTATTCACCTCGCTGCTGCGCCTGGAACTGATCGACAATCCCGCACTGCGTGAGTTGGCAGAGACCCTCCTGGCCAAGCGCAAGATCTTCACCGCCCGTGCCCTTGAGCTGATCACCCAGTGCGAGCGCGATGGCGGCCTGAACGCGGCCGACGCCGAGGAATTCGTGCAGCAAGCCCTGCATACATTCCGCTGGCACCAGGATGCCACGGTCACCGCCGAGCAATACCAGCAGTTGCACGACCAGCACCGCCTGATCGCTGACGTGGTGGCATTCAAGGGCCCGCACATCAATCACCTGACCCCGCGCACCCTGGACATCGATGCGATCCAGTTGGGTATGCCGGCCAAGGGTATCCCGCCCAAAGCCGTTGTCGAAGGCCCGCCCACTCGCCGCCACCCGATCCTGCTGCGCCAGACCAGCTTCAAGGCACTGCAGGAAAAGGTTGCGTTCAGTGACCAGCACGGTAGCGAAGGCAGCCACACCGCACGTTTCGGCGAGATCGAGCAACGCGGTGCGGCACTCACGCCCAAAGGCCGGCAGCTGTATGACAAGCTGCTCGACGCTACCCGTGCAGCCTTGGGCGGTGCACCGGCGGAGGCCAATGCCGAGCGCTACATGGCACTGCTAAAAGAGCAGTTTGCCGAGTTCCCGGATGACCTGGCACAGATGCGTGAGCAAGGGCTGGCGTACTTCCGCTATTTCGCTACCGAAAAAGGCCTGGCCGCACGCGAGCAGGCTGACCGCCCGACCACTCTGGAGGGCTTGATCGAGGCGGGCCATGTGCACTTCGAGGCGCTGGTCTACGAGGACTTCTTGCCAGTTAGCGCGGCGGGGATCTTCCAGTCCAACCTGGGTGACGATGCCCAGGCGGAGTATGGCAGCAACGCCAACCGCGAGGCCTTCGAGGCGGCGTTGGGGCTGCCGGTGCAGGATGAGCTGGCGTTGTATGCGCAGAGTGAGAAACGCTCGTTGCAGGCTTGTGCGCAGGCTTTGAACCTGAGGCTGGGGTAAGGGTGAGGATTGTTGGGGGCGCTTTGCGCCCCTTTCGCGACACGAGGCCGCTCCTACGGGGGGGTTGTAGCAGCGGCCCCAGGGGTTTCAACGAAACCGATCGACTTCCTGGCGCAACTGCGCCGCCAGCCCTTCCAGCTCCTTGGCGGTAAAGGCCAGCTCATTGGCCACGTCACGCTGTTCGCTGTTGGCCTGGGCAATGCTCTGCAGGTTGCGGCTGAGCACGGTTGCCGTGCTGCTTTGTTCCTGGGTGGCAGTGCTGATCACGGTAAACTGCTCACCCGCGACGCGGCTTTGCTCGTCAATACGCGCAAGCGACTCGGCCACCTTGTCGTTGCGTGCCAGGCCTTCCTGCATCAACTGATTGCCCTGTTCCAGGGTGCTGATGGCATGGCCGGTCTGCTGCTGGATACTGGCGATCATCCCGGAGATTTCATCGGTCGCTTGACGCGTACGCGCTGCCAGGCCACGTACCTCGTCAGCCACTACGGCAAATCCACGGCCCTGCTCCCCCGCGCGCGCTGCTTCGATGGCCGCGTTGAGCGCCAGCAGGTTGGTCTGTTCGGCAATGGCGGTAATCACCCCGACAATGCCGCCGATTTCCTGCGAGCGTGCACCCAATGTGTCCATCACGGTTGCAGTGCCACCTAATGCCTCGGCGATCTGGCGCAACGAACTGGACGCTTCGTCCATCGCGCTGCGGCCAATCCGGGTTTGCTGGGCGTTGTCACGGGCCATACGCTCGGTGCCCGCCATGTTGTCGGCGATGTTCATCGACGTGGCGCTGAACTCCTCCACCGCGCCGGCCATGCTGGTGATTTCGCCGGACTGCTGGTCCATGCCTTCACAGGCACCGGCCGACAGGCCAGAGAGCGAGCGGGCGCGGCTACTGACCTGCTCAGAGGCCCCACGAATGTGTTCAACCATGGTCGCCAAGGCTTCGCCCATCTTGTTGAAGCTGCGTGCCAGCTGGCCGATCTCGTCATGGCTGGTGACGGCCAGGCGGGCGCTCAGGTCGCCTGCGCCCAGCGCCTCGGCCTGGCGCACCAGGTCATCTAGCGGGCGCAACTTGCGGCGCAGCAGCCACAGCGTGGCGGCCACTGCCAGCAACATCGCCAGCAAACTGCCGATGGCCAGGCGCAAGCCAACATCCCAGGTCACCGCGCGGATTTCTTCCAAGGGCATGCTGGCGACTACCGTCCAGGGGCCTTCGGCAAAGGGCGCAGAAGCGCTGTACAGCGGCTGGTCGGCATTGGCCGGGGGCACCAGCCATTTGCCCTGCTCGTCGCGCAAGGCCAGCGAACCGGTATCGCCAATACGGAAGCGCTTGAGGTTGGCGAACTGCGCGTTCTGCGCGTCGGTATAGTCGAAGCCAACGAACAGCACCGCGATCACCCGGCCGCTGCCATCGGTCACCGGCACATAACGGGTCATGTAATTGCGCTCGAACAGCAGGGCACGGCCAACGTAGGTCTGCCCAGCCATCAGTTTCGCGTAGGCCGGGTGCTGGCGGTCGAGCTGGGTGCCGATGGCCCGGCTGCCATCCTGCTTCTTCAGGTTGGTGCTGATGCGTACAAAGTCGTCGCCGCTGCGCACGAACAGGGTCGCTACACCTGCGGTCATCTGCTGAAATTCATCGACCTGCTGGAAGTCGTTGTTGAGCAGGTGATCACCCAGGTACAGCGCCGGCGTGGCCTGGCCGGCCACCTGGACGGTTTCGCCGGCATGCAGCGACAGCCCCGAAGCGAAGCGACGCTCGAACAGGCCGCTCAGGCGCTGGGTGTTGTCCTTGAGCGAACCGTGGAAGGTTTCAAGCTGATCGGCCAACAGTCGCGCTTCACTGGCCAAGTGTTCCTGGCGCGTGATGAGGTTGGCGTCGTCCAGGGAACGCAGGGCGAACAGAGTACTGCCGGTGATCACCAGCGCCAGCACGATGGCGAGGGCGATACCCAGCTGCGAGGCGATTCGGGCACGCGGTTGAGACATGGGAAGCTCCTGGCAGGCGGCCCGGATCATCCTGATCCCCCCGACCGACCGCTGTTGTCAACGGAGAATCGCGCCCTCTTCCGGGACGCTGGTGCAACTTAATCGGCGTCGCCAGCGAATACTTGAGTGTCGGACCGGGATATTCGCAAACGTTTTCTTCGCCTGCACCGCCACACCTGTAGGAGCCGGCTTGCCGGCGATAAGGCCAGTGCAGGCAATCAAATAGCCGGCAGGATCTGCACAGCCGGCAAATTCACCGCCGCCGCCTCTTCCTGCAGAAACACGCTCAACCGCCGCAACCGCTCACCACCCGGCCGGGTCCGCGGCCACACCAGGTAATAATCCATGCCGCTGGGCACCGCCGTCGGCCATGGCAGGCTCAAACGACCATGAGCGACATCCTCGGCGACCATCAGCAGGTCACCCATGGATATCCCGTAACCACGCGCCGCCGCAATCATCCCCAGTTCCAGCGTGTCGAACACCTGCCCACCCTTGAGTGAAACAGTGTCTGCCAGCCCCATGCGCTCCAGCCATTCGCGCCAGTCACGCTTGTCGGGGGTCGGGTGCAACAGTTCGATCCCGGCCAGCCGGCGTTCGTCCAAAGGGCCTTCATTGAGCAGCTCGGGTGCGCCCACCGGGATCAGTAGCTCGGAAAACAGCCGGCGTACCTCCCAGTCCGGCGGAAAAACGCCGTCACTGAGCAATACCGCGCAGTCGAAGGGTTCCTGGTTGAAGTCCACGTGGTCGACATCCATCCAGGCGCTGGTCAATTGCACTTCGTTGCCCGGCTGCAGGTGCCGGAACTGGCTCAGGCGCGCCAGCAGCCAGCGCATGGTCAGTGTCGACGGCGCCTTCATGCGCAGTATGTCGTCCTCACCGCGCAAGGTGTCGCATGCGCGCTCCAGCGCGGCAAAGCCCTCACGCACGCCGGGCAGCAGCACCCGTGCGGCCTCGGTCAATTGCAGGCTGCGGCCGCTGCGGATGAACAGGCGGCAGGCAAAGTGCTCTTCCAGGGTGCGGATGTGTCGGCTGACCGCACTCTGGGTGATCGACAGTTCCTGGCCGGCACGGGTGAACGAGCTGAGCCGCGCGGCGGCTTCGAATGCGCGCAGCGCATACAGCGCAGGCAGCTGACGGGACATATGGCACCTGCTTACGGGGGCAGAGAAGGAATGCGTAGAATCATATATGCATGAGTTCAACTCATGCCAATCATCGTTTTTATCCTTTTGTGCAAAGTTGACCGAAGCCTCAGAATCGTCCCTCGCTCACAGAGTCAGAAGGACCATCCCATGCACGTTGCGCCCACCACAGAACTCAAGGCTTTGCTGCGCCTGGCCGGGCCGCTGGTTGCCTCGCAGTTGGCGCACATGCTGATGGTGCTGACCGACACCTTGATGATGGCCCGCATCAGCCCTCAGGCGCTGGCCGGCGGTGGGCTGGGGGCGGCGAGCTATTCGTTCGTGTCGATCTTCTGCCTGGGAGTAATCGCAGCAGTTGGCACGCTGGTGGCGATCCGCAAGGGCGCCAATGACATCGAGGGCGCCACTCGGCTGGCGCAAAACGGTTTGTGGCTGGCCTGGGGGCTGGCGCTGGTGGCCGCACTAGCGCTGTGGAACCTGAAACCGGTGTTGCTGCTGTTCGGCCAACAGCCTGAAAACGTTGCTGCGGCCACCGAGTTCCTCACCCTGTTGCCACTGGCGTTACCGGGCTACCTGACTTTCATGGCCTTGCGCGGTTTCACCAGCGCCCTGGGCCGCTCGACCCCGGTGATGGTCATCAGCCTGGTCGGCACGGTGCTCAACTACCTGTTCAACGTCGCGCTGATCGAAGGCATGTTTGGCCTGCCCAAGCTTGGCCTGATGGGCATCGGCCTGGTCACCGCCGTGGTGTCGATGGGCATGGCCATCGCGCTGGCCTTATACATCCGCTGGCACCCGGCTTACGCCGCCTATCCGCTGCGCAAGGGCCTGTCGCGTCCTTCGCTGCCGGCCTTGCGCGAGCTGTGGCGCCTGGGCTTGCCGATCGGGGGCACCTACATGGTGGAGGTCGGCCTGTTCGCCTTTGCCGCCCTGTGCATGGGTGTGCTTGGCAGCACCGAGCTTGCGGCCCACCAGATTGCCCTGCAGATCGTTTCGACCGCGTTCATGGTGCCGACCGGGCTCTCGTATGCGGTGACCATGCGGGTAGGGCTGTATTACGGTGCCGGCAACCTGCTGGCGGCGCGCAGCGCCGGGCGGGTCGGTATCAGCTTTGGCGCGCTGATCATGTTCGCCTTCGCGGCACTGTTCTGGCTGCGCCCGGAGATGCTGGTGAGCCTGTTCATCGATGGCAATGATCCGGCGTTTGCAGCGATCTACCAGTTGGCAGTGAGCTTGCTGATGGTGGCGGCCTGGTTCGAGCTGTTCGATGGCGTGCAGACCATTGCCATGGGCTCGATCCGTGGGTTGAAGGATGCCAAGACCACCTTCCTGATAGGGCTTTGCTGCTACTGGCTGGTCGGAGCGCCGAGTGCGTGGTTGCTGACCTTCAACCTGGGTGGCGGCGCGGTCGGTGTGTGGTGGGGGCTGGCGTTGGGGCTGGCGTGTGCTTCGGTGGCGCTGACCCTGGCCTTTGAATGGCGGATGAAGCGGATGCTGGGGAAAGCAGGGGTGACTGCAAAAGCGGTGATACCTGCATGATTGCCGGGGCTGTCTTGCACTGCTTGCAGGAGCGGCCTTGCGTCGCGAAAGGAGGGCAAAGCCCTCCCCTACAGCCTCAAAGACTCACCACCTGAGGCGGGACGCTTCCCGACAGATATTCCACCAGCTCATCCACCGGCAGTGGCTTGCTGACCAGAAACCCCTGCACCTGGTCACAGCCAAACTCGCGTAGCAGGGCCATCTGCTCAGGGCTCTCAACGCCCTCGGCCACCACCTCGAGGTTGAGGTTGTGCGCCAGGTTGATCATCGCGTGCACCAGCTTGCGGTTTTCCTCGCGCATCTCCATTTCGGCGACAAAGCTGCGATCGACCTTCAGCAAGGTGATCGGCAGGCTGTTCAGGTGCACGAAGGATGAGAAGCCGGTTCCGAAGTCGTCGAGCGAGAAGCGCACGCCCAGGCGCCCCAGGGCATCCATGGTCTGGCGGACCAGCTCATTGCGGCGCATCACCGCCGTCTCGGTCAGCTCGAACTCCAGCCAGCGGGCATCGACGCCATGCTCGATGATCAGCCGGCTCAGGGTGGCCAGCAGCTGGCTGTCCTGGAACTGGCGAAAGCTCAGGTTGACCGCCATGTGCAGTGGTGCCAGGCCGCTCTCGCGCAAGGCCTGCATGTCACGCAGGGCACGGGATATAACCCAGTAGCCCAACGGTACGATCAGCCCGCTCTGCTCGGCCAGCGGCACGAACTCGCTCGGCGGCAACAGGCCGCGCTCGGCATGACGCCAGCGCACCAGCGCCTCAAGGCCGACGATGCTGCCATCGGCCAGGTTCAGTCGCGGCTGGTAGTGCAGCTCCAGTTCATCACGGCGCAGGGCCCTGCGCAGTTCGCCTTCCAGGTCGGCGAGGCTGCGGGCGTTGCGGTTGATCCGCTCATTGAACACATGAAAGGTACAGCCCTGGCTGCTCTTGGCCTGGCGCATGGCGATGTGCGCATGCCACATCAATGGGTCGGCGCCACTTTGCGCGCGGGCGTGGGCCAGGCCCAGGCTGCAGCCAAGCAACAGGCTTTCGCCGTCGATCCAATAAGGCTCGGCGAGGGCTTCGACGATGCGTTCGGCGATGCGCTCGGCGCGGCCGGTGTCGCGACGGGTGTCGATCAGCAGGGCAAATTCATCACTGCCCAGGCGCGCCAGCTGGTCGCCGGCCTCCAGTTGCTGCTTCAGGCGTGACACCACCTGCAGGATCAGCCGGTCGCCACCCTGGTGGCCGAGAGCATCGTTGACGTGACGAAAGTTGTCCAGGTCCAGGTGCCCAAGGGCCACCCCGCGCCCGTCGTTCTCCGCCAGCCGTGCCGTCAGCAGGGCCTGAAAACCCTGGCGGTTGGCGATGCCGGTCAGCGGGTCCTGCTCGGCCAGGCGCTGCAAGGTGGCCACCAGCACGCCACGTTCGCGCACGTGGCGCAACGAACGGCGAAGCGCATCGGCATTGAGCTGGCTGCGCACCAGCCAGTCGCTGACGCCTGTGGGTGGGGCCACCGGCTCATCGTCAAGCAACAGGATAGTTGGCAGCTCGCAGCGCCCCGGCGCGGGTTGCAGGGCCTGGGTCGCCAGGATGACGGCCTGGCGGTCTTGGCTGAAAAGGCTGTCGACTGCAGCCCAGTTGGGCGCAGTCAGCAGTACCGCTGCACCGTTCAGCGGCAGCAGGCATTCGCGCAACAAGGCGGCCCATTCCGGCTCATCAGCCAACAACAGCAAACGCAAAGGTTCGACAGGCGTGGACAAGCGGGCTCCTTAAAGCGGGGACGGTGGCACGAGGGAGGCCGGGTATGCTACTGGATAAATGAAAATGATTTTCACTTTTAGACATATCCTTGCCCACAGCGCGTCCCGACACATTTTGACGTGCATCCTGCTCGAAAGTGGATAAACCAGCAAATACGATTTTTTCCATGAATAGCATGAGCCTGACTAATGCTATGCGCGATACAAAGTCTGACTCAGACGTCAGACGGTCGCGCCACAATGGCCCCATGCCTGTTAGAATGCGCGGCTATTTTCTGGCGACCCCCGGTTTCTAGCATGTCCCGACTCAATCCCAGGCAACAGGAAGCCCGTGACTACGTCGGCGGCCCTCTTTTGGTGCTCGCCGGTGCAGGCTCCGGCAAGACCAGCGTGATTACGCGCAAGATTGCCCACCTGATCCAGAACTGCGGCATCCGTGCCCAGTACATCGTCGCGATGACCTTCACCAACAAGGCCGCGCGCGAGATGAAGGAACGGGTCGCCACCCTGCTGCGCCCGGGGGAAGGCCGGGGCCTGACGGTATGTACCTTCCACAACCTGGGCCTGAACATCATCCGCAAGGAGCACGACAAGCTGGGCTACAAGCCGGGCTTTTCGATCTTCGACGAATCCGACATCAAGGCGCTGCTGTCGGACATCATGCAGAAAGAATATTCCGGCGACGACGGCATCGACGAGATCAAGAACATGATCGGTGCCTGGAAGAACGACCTGATCCTGCCCGCCGAAGCCCTGGAAAAAGCGCGCAACCCGCGCGAGCAGACCGCCGCCATTGTCTATACCCACTACCAGCGCACGCTCAAGGCGTTCAACGCGGTGGACTTCGACGACCTGATCCTGCAGCCGGTCAAGCTGTTCCAGGAGCACCCCGAAGTGCTGGAGCGCTGGCAGAACCGCGTGCGCTACCTGCTGGTGGACGAATACCAGGACACCAACGCCAGCCAGTACCTGCTGGTGAAAATGCTGATCGGCATGCGCAACCAGTTCACAGTAGTGGGTGACGATGACCAGTCGATCTACGCCTGGCGTGGTGCGCGCCCCGAGAACCTGATGCTGCTCAAGGAAGATTACCCTTCCCTGAAAATCGTCATGCTCGAACAGAACTACCGCTCCACCAGCCGCATCCTGCGCTGCGCCAACGTGCTGATCGCCAACAATCCGCATGCGTTCGAGAAGCAGCTGTGGAGCGAGATGGGCGTGGGCGACGAAATCCGTGTGATCCGCTGCAAGAACGAGGAAGCCGAGGCCGAGCGTGTGGCCATGGAAATCCTCACCTTGCACCTGCGCACCAACCGCCCTTACAGCGACTTCGCCATCCTCTACCGCGGCAACTACCAGGCCAAGCTGATCGAGCTGAAACTGCAGCATCACCAGGTACCGTATCGCCTGTCGGGCGGCAACAGCTTCTTCGGCCGTCAGGAGGTCAAGGACCTGATGGCCTACCTGCGCTTGCTGGTGAACCCGGACGACGATAACGCCTACCTGCGGGTGATCAACGTACCGCGCCGCGAGATCGGCTCGACCACCCTGGAAAAGCTCGGCAACTACGCCACCGAACGGGGCGTCTCGATGTATGCCGCCAGCGAGGAGCTGGGCCTGGGCGAGCATCTGGACGCGCGTTATACCGAGCGTCTGCAGCGTTTCAAGCACTGGCTCGACGGCGTGCGCCACAAAGTCGCCCTGGAAGACCCGATTGCCGCGCTGCACGAGATGATCCGCGACATCGACTACGAAAACTGGATCCGCCAGCAGACGGCCAGCGACAAGGCTGCGGAATTTCGCATCAGCAACGTCTGGTTCCTGGTCGAAGCGCTGAAGAACACCCTCGAGAAGGACGAAGAGGGTGACATGACCATCGAGGACGCCATCGGCAAGCTGGTGCTGCGCGACATGCTCGAGCGCCAGCAGGAAGAGGAAGAAAACGCCGAGGGGGTGCAAATGATGACCCTGCACGCGTCCAAAGGCCTGGAATTCCCTTACGTGTTCATCATGGGCATGGAGGAGGAAATCCTCCCCCACCGCTCGAGCATCGAAGCCGACACCATCGAAGAGGAACGCCGCCTGGCCTACGTGGGCATTACCCGCGCCCGCCAGACCCTGGCCTTCACCTTCGCTGCCAAACGCAAGCAGTACGGCGAAATCATCGACTGCACGCCCAGCCGGTTCCTCGACGAACTGCCGCCGGACGACCTGGCCTGGGAAGGCCTGGACGATGCGCCAGTGGAAGTCAAAGCCGCGCGTGGCAACAACGCACTGGCCGATATCCGGGCAATGCTCAAACGCTGATCAACCATTACTCTTTAACTCTGCCGCTCTTTGCGGCCACCTTTGCTACATCGGAGATACACAGTGGAAGCACTGCAGCAGAAGATTCGCGACGAAGGCATCGTGCTTTCCGATCAGGTTCTCAAAGTCGATGCGTTTCTCAATCACCAGATCGACCCTGCGCTGATGCAGCTGATCGGTGACGAGTTCGCCCGCCTTTACGCCGATGCCGGTGTGACCAAGATCGTCACCATCGAAGCCTCGGGTATTGCGCCGGCGGTGATGACTGGCCTGAAGCTGGGCGTTCCGGTGATCTTCGCGCGCAAGCATCAGTCCCTGACCCTGACCGAGAACCTGCTGACTGCCTCGGTGTATTCCTTCACCAAGCAGACCGAGAACACCGTGGCGATCTCGCCGCGCCACCTCAACAGCAGCGATCGCGTACTGGTGATCGATGACTTCCTGGCCAACGGCAAAGCCTCGCAGGCACTGATCTCGATCATCAAGCAGGCCGGTGCCACCGTGGCCGGCCTGGGTATCGTCATCGAGAAGTCGTTCCAGGGTGGCCGTGCAGAGCTGGACGGCCAGGGTTATCGCGTAGAATCGCTGGCCCGGGTGAAGTCGCTGGAAGGTGGTGTGGTCAGCTTCATCGAGTGACGGCCATTGGGGCCGCTATGCGGCCCTTCGCGACGCAAGGCCGCTCCTACAGGACCGCCGAGCTTCTGTAGGAGCGGCCTTGTGTCGCGATGGGCTGCAAAGCAGCGCCGGCAATCACCGCGTCGCCGCCAATCCTGCCAATAGCAACCGCTGATACAGCTCTTCTTTGAGCCCTCGTGGCTCATCCAGTTGCATGCGCGCCAACTGCGCCGCATACCCCTCCGGCCCCGGTGCATCCAGCGCTGCCTTGCCCAGCTCCAGCACCTCGCTCAACCTGAACTTGCTTTTGAGCCAGCTCAAAGCCCGCAACAAGTCCCGTTCCTCGGCCGTGAAATCAGTCCCCAACGGATACTCCGGGAACAGCCGCGAATGCCGCGCCCTGATTTGCTCAAGTCGCTCAGGCGTGTTGTCGGTAAACCGCGCATCCAGCTGAAAGTCTTTTGCGAGCTTGCCGGCCTGCTTGGCCTGCTCGATCAGATCGCCCTGGAACCTCGAATCACTGATCGCCAGCAGCCGTGCGATCACTTCGCTGTCAGTCTGCCCACGCAAATCGGCGATGCCGTACTCGGTCACGACGATGTCGCGCAAGTGCCGGGGGATGGTGCAATGGCCGTAGGCCCAGAGCAGGTTTGAGCTGACCTCGCCGCCGGCCTCGCGCCAACTGCGCAGCAACAGGATGGATCGCCCGCCCTCCAGCGCGTGCCCCTGTGCGACGAAGTTGTATTGCCCGCCCACGCCGCTGAGCACGCGGCCATCCTCCAGCTGGTCGGCTACCCCCGCGCCGAGCAGCGTCATGGTGAACACTGTGTTTATGAAGCGGGCATCACGCCGCTGGCGGCGCTTCAGTTCTTCCTGGCCATACAGCTCGTTGATGAAGCTGATGCGCGTCATGGCAAACTGAGCGCGCTGCTCCAGCGGCATCTCCCGCAAGCGCTGATAGAACGCCTGCGGGCCGAGGAAGAAGCCGCCGTGAACCAGTACGCCTTGCTCGTCAGCAGGGCGCCGCACCACCCCGGCTTCGGCGAGAGCCAGCAGGCCGTTGACGAACATCTCACTGCAACCGTAGAGGCCTTGGCCGAAAGCATCGAGCCCCCCTTCCCGCTCGATCAGGGTTTGCCACGGCCCTACATCCAGCTCGCCCATCAGTGCTCGGTAACCAGAATTGTCGCCTTGGCGCGCCAGCAACGCAGCGGCCACGGCATCACCCATGGCGCCGATGCCGATCTGCAGGGTGCCGCCATCGCGCACCAGGGTACTGGCGTGCAGGCCGATGCAATGGTCCTGGGTGGTAACCGGCATGTTCGGGGTGGAGAACAGCCGACTTTGTTCCACCTGATCGATCAGCAGGTCGAACGCCTCCATGCCCAACTCCGAATCGCCGGGCATGTAGGGCAGCTCGGCATGCACCTGTCCGAGCATGAGGATGGTTTCACCGGCCTCACGGCGCTTGGCGATCATCGGCAGCAGGTCGAGGGTGATGTCGGGGTTGCAGGCCAGGCTCAAGTGCACTGGCCTTTCCGGTGTGGCGGCTACCAGTTGCGCGATCAGGTTGAGACCCTTGGCGTTGATGTCGCGGGCTGCATGGCTGTAGTTGCTGCTGACGTACTCCTGCTGCGCGCAATCACTGTGCAACAGGCCGCCGGGCTGCATGAAAAACTGCTCGACGCGGATGTTCGGCGGCAGTTGGTCATTGCGCAGGTCGGCGAGATAGGTGAGCTCCTGGTAGTCGGCGAACACACGTTCGATGAAGGGCTCGAGGAAGCGCCGTTGCAGGCCGTCGCCCAAAGGTGGGCGGCCAAGCGACAAGGCCGTGTAGATCGTCAAGCGGCGCTCTGGCAGGTCACGCACCCGGGCGTACAACGCATTGACGAAGGCATTGGGTTTGCCAAGACCCAGCGGCAGGCCCATGTGGATATGCGCGGGTAGGCGTGACAAGACCTGCTCGACTGCCTGGTCGATGGAGCATAGGTGCATCTTGGCCTCCTGAATCTTCCGTGGGTTCAGGGGTTGGACATGAACCGGCGCGGGTTCGTTGCCTGCGCAAAGACAAAGCCCGCCATGGAAGGCGGGCTATTGGCAATTCAACCCAGGCTCAAAGCCCGGACATTTTCTGGATGGCCGCTTTGAGGTCATCATCCGAGCAATCGGCGCAGGTGCCCTTGGGGGGCATGGCGTTGATCCCGGTGATGGCCTTGGCCAGGATGCCGTCAAGGCCGCCCTGGTGATCGGCGCGCTCTTTCCACGCAGCGGTGTCGCCAATTTTCGGCGCGCCGAGCAGGCCGCTGCCATGGCAGGCGTTGCAATGCTTGGCGATGATTTCATCCGGTGTCTTGGCACCGCCACCGCCAGCCGAAGCGGCCACCTCCATGCCCTTGCATTCCTGGCCCTGGACGCACACTTGGCCAACCGGCTCCAGGCGTTTGGCAATGTCATCGTTGGTCGCAGCGGTTGCGCTCATTGCCCAAAGGGCGAATACGGCTGCTGGTACGGCCAGCATCTTCTTGATTTGGTTCACGCGAACACCCTCATGGTGGCTAATCACGCCCGCGGCCACGGTAATGCGAGCGTTGAAAAGTATAGCGGGAACCCGGAAGCCGTGAAACGACCCTACTCGGGAAAGGGGTATTGCCGAATCAATGCACTGCGCTGGATCAAAAGTTCGACGGCGTTGCAGCGCTGATCAGCCGGGCCGGCTCATCGAAAGGGTTGCGGAAACGGTGCGGGCGGGTGCTCTCGAAATAGTAGCTGTCACCTTCTTCGAGGACGAAGGTCTCGGTGCCAACCACCAGTTCCAGGCGGCCTTCAAGGAGGATGCCGGTCTCTTCGCCATCGTGGGTGAGCATCTCCGCTCCGGTGTCGGCACCCGGCGGATAGACCTCGGTAAGGAAGGCAATGGCACGGTTGGGATGCGACTTGCCCACCAGCTTCATCGTCACTGCACCGTCGGAAATGTCGATCAGTTCATGGGCCTTGTACACAATCTGGGCGTGGCTTTCCGCTTCCAGTTCCACGGAGAAAAACTCGACCATGGACATTGGAATGCCGCTTAGCACCTTGCGCAGCGAGCTGATAGAGGGGCTCACACTGTTCTTCTCGATCATCGAGATGGTGCTGTTGGTCACGCCCGCACGCTTGGCGAGTTCACGCTGGGACAGGCCCTTGAGCTTGCGGATGGCTTGCAGTCGTTCGCCGACGTCCAAAGCTGGAGCCTCCTGAAACGGTGAGATGGCGGGGTGAATGTGAACGATATCATGGCAATGCCGTTCAGTATTTACAACACACCGCCCCTCAGGCTGTCCGCTTCAACGTGTCATTCGCCGAAATAGTCCAGCGGCACGCGTTTGAGGTTACAGAAGATCTGGTAGGGGATGGTCCCTGCGTGCATGGCGACTTCACTGGCCAACACGTGCTTGCCCCATAGCTCGACCGGGCTGCCGATGGTCGCTTCGGGCACGTCGGTCAGGTCGATGCACAGCATGTCCATGGAAACGCGGCCAATCAGCTGGCTGCGCTTGCCGGCGACCATCACCGGCGTGCCGGTGGGGGCTTGCCGGGGGTAGCCGTCGGCGTAGCCCATGGCAACCACGCCCACTCGGGTGGGGCGTGGGCTGATGAACTTGGCGCCATAGCCCACCGGCTCGCCAGCAGGCAACTCACGCACGCTGATCACCCGCGATTGCAGGGTCATCACCGGCTGCAGGCGCTCGGCCTGGGCTTGCGCTACCTCGAACGGTGTTGCGCCATACAGCATGATGCCAGGGCGCACCCAATCGCTCGGGGCATGAGGCCAGGCAAGCACGCCGGGCGAGTTACGCAGGCTGCATTCGGCAGCCAAGCCCTGGCGGGCAGCCTCGAATACGGCAATCTGTTGCTCAGTGGCATCGGCATCCAGCTCGTCGGCACGGGCGAAATGGCTCATCAGCACGATGCGCGCAACCTTGCCGCTGGCCAGCAGGCGCTGGTAAGCCTCGTGATAGTCCTTGGGGTGCAGGCCGACACGGTGCATGCCGCTGTCGAGCTTGAGCCAGAGGGTCAATGGCTTGTGCACGGGCGTCTTTTCGATGGCCTCCAGCTGCCACAACGAATGCACTACGCACCACAGGTCGTGCTCGGCGATCAGCGAAAGCTCGCTGGCTTCGAAGAAGCCTTCAAGCAGCAGCATCGGAGCCTTGATACCCGCCGCTCGCAACTCCAGCGCCTCTTCGATACACGCAACGGCAAAGCCATCGGCTTCGGCTTCCAGCGCAAGAGCGCAACGCACGGCACCGTGGCCGTAGGCGTCGGCCTTGATCACGGCGAGGGCCTTGGCGCCGGTCAGTTCCCGGGCAAGGCGGTAGTTGTGACGCAGGGCTTGGAGGTCGATCAGGGCACGGGCGGGACGCATGGCGGCAGCCTTATGGTGGTTCAGGTTGAAAACAGTGTTGGATTCATCGCCGGCAAGCCGGTTCCCACAGGGTCAGTGTAGGAGCCGGCGTGCCAGCGATGAGGCCGGTATAGCAGGCCGATTACTGATGCACGGGCGCTGTATGGCCTTGCTTGGCGACTTCCCGGGTTTTGCCATACCGTGAAATATCCAGCCCTTCAGCGCTGATTTGCGGCTTTTTGCGCGCAATCAGGTCAGCCAGCAGGCGCCCGGAACCACAGGCCATGGTCCAACCCAGAGTTCCGTGGCCGGTGTTGAGGAACAGGTTACGGAATGCGGTGGCACCCACAATCGGGGTTCCATCCGGGGTCGCCGGACGCAGACCGGTCCAGAAACTGGCCTGGCTCAGGTCACCGCCGCGAGGATAAAGGTCGTTGACGATCATCTCCAGTGTTTCGCGCCGGCGTGGGTTAAGCGACAGGTCAAAACCGGCTATCTCAGCCATTCCACCGACACGGATACGGTTGTCGAAGCGGGTGATGGCGACCTTGTAGGTCTCATCGAGAATGGTCGAGGTCGGCGCCATGTCGGCGTTGGTGATCGGCACGGTCAGCGAATAACCCTTGAGCGGGTACACCGGCGCCTTGATACCCAGCGGTTTGAGCATCTGCGGCGAGTAGCTGCCCAGCGCCAGCACGTAGCGGTCGGCGGTTTCCAGCTTGCCGTCGACCCATACGCCGTTGATTCGGTCACCGGCGAAGTCCAGGCGCTGGATGTCCTGGCCAAAGCGGAATTCGACACCCAGCTTGAGGGCCATTTCAGCAAGCTTGGTGGTGAACAGCTGGCAATCGCCGGTCTGGTCGTTGGGCAGGCGCAGGGCGCCGGCAAGAATGTCCTTGACCCCAGCCAAGGCAGGTTCGACGCGAGCAATGCCATCGCGGTCCAGCAGTTCATAGGGCACGCCCGACTGCTCGAGCACTGCGATGTCCTTGGCAGCAGCATCAAGCTGAGCCTGGGTACGGAACAGCTGAGTAGTGCCCAGAGTACGGCTTTCGTAGGCGATACCGGTTTCGGCGCGCAGTTCGTCGAGGCAATCGCGGCTGTACTCAGACAGGCGCACCATGCGCTCCTTGTTCACTGCATACCGGCTGGCGGTGCAGTTGCGCAGCATCTGTGCCATCCACAGGTACTGGTCGACGTCGCCGGTCAGCTTGATGGCCAATGGCGCGTGGCGCTCCAGCAGCCACTTGATGGCTTTGAGCGGCACGCCTGGAGCAGCCCACGGCGAGGCGTAGCCGGGCGAGATCTGGCCTGCGTTGGCGAAGCTGGTTTCCATCGCCACCGCCGGTTGGCGATCGACCACAGTCACTTCAAAACCTTGCCGGGCCAGGTAATAGGCACTGGCGGTTCCGATTACACCGCTACCAAGTACCAGAACTCGCATCGTTGATCCCTCGCACGCGGCGCACCGCATTTTTGTTGATATGGCATGGATGCGCGCAGTATAAAAATTACAGCCCAGTGCAATTCACTATATAAAAGCCTATATTTGGCGAGAATTCTCGGCAAAATCGCCTTTCACGGAGGGGCATCCCCTATGAGAACCCAGCACCAGAGCAAGCGTGAACTGGACAAGATCGACCGCAACATCCTGCGGATCCTGCAGAATGACGGGCGCATTTCCTTCACCGAACTGGGCGAGAAAGTTGGGCTTTCCACCACCCCTTGCACCGAGCGCGTGCGCCGCCTGGAGCGTGAGGGCATCATCATGGGCTACAACGCCCGGCTCAACCCTCAGCACCTGAAGGGCAGCCTGCTGGTGTTCGTGGAAATCAGCCTGGACTACAAGTCGGGCGACACGTTCGAGGAGTTCCGCCGCGCGGTGCTCAAGCTGCCACACGTGCTGGAATGCCACTTGGTGTCGGGCGATTTCGATTACCTGGTGAAAGCACGCATTTCAGAGATGGCCTCGTACCGCAAGCTGCTGGGCGACATCCTGCTCAAGCTGCCGCACGTGCGCGAGTCCAAGAGCTACATCGTGATGGAGGAGGTGAAGGAAAGCCTCTGCCTGCCGATCCCGGACTGACGCTACACGAGCACCTGCCGGGTGGTGGCGATGAACCGGTGGACGAGCTGCTCGGCTTGCGGCTCGATCATCTGTTCCGGGCCACGGCCGCGTGGGCAGGCCATGCGCGGGGTGGTGCCGAACAGGCGGCAGATCATCGGCCTTTCTTCGTATACGGTGCAGCCATTGGGCCCCAGGTGCACACAGTCCAGGCGCTGCAGCGCCGCATCCTGCTCAGCCTGCGACTTGCGCGGCAGGCGGGCCATCTCTTCGGCTGACGTGGTAACCGGGCCACAACAGTCGTGGCAACCAGGCTCGCATTCGAAGGAAGGGATGAGTTCACGCAGGAACTGGATCTTGTGGCGGTTGCAGGACATGGCGAGGAACACATTGAAGATTGAGACTGAATTATAGGCCTCATCGCCGGCTTGCCGGGAATGAGGCCGGTTGCCCGCCCCCGAAAACCCGGCTTATCCTCCCACTTCTGTCTCGATACCCAGGACCCGCCAATGATTCACAGCGCGCAGCACGCCGCCTCCTACTACGCCGCCAGCAGCGCGCCACACCCCGATCACCCGTTCCTGCAAGGCGAGCACAGCGCCGACGTGTGCATCGTTGGCGGCGGCTATTCGGGCCTGAACACCGCCATCGAGCTGGCCGAACGCGGCCTGTCGGTGATCCTGCTGGAAGCGCGCAAGCTCGGCTGGGGGGCCAGCGGGCGCAATGGCGGCCAGCTTATCCGGGGCGTCGGCCACGGCCTGGAGCAGTTCCGTGCGGTGATCGGTGAGGAAGGCGTCCGCAGCATGAAGCTGATGGGCCTGGAAGCCGTGGACATCGTCCGTGAACGGGTCGAGCGCCACGCCATCGCCTGCGACCTGACCTGGGGTTACTGCGACCTGGCCAACAAGCCCGGCGAGCTGCAAGGCTTCGCCGAAGATGCCGAAGAACTGCGCAGCCTTGGCTACCGTCACGAACTGCGCCTGGTGCACAAAGACGATATCCACAGCGTGGTCGGCTCCGACTGTTATGTCGGCGGCCTGATCGATATGGGCTCAGGGCACCTGCACCCACTCAACCTGGCGCTCGGCGAAGCGGCCGTGGCCAGCCGTCTCGGTGTGCAACTATACGAGCAATCGGAAGTCAGCCGCATCGAGTACGGCCCCGAAGTGAAGGTGCACACCGGCCAAGGCCGGGTGCGCGCCAAAACCCTGGTGCTGTGCTGCAACGCCTATCACAACGGCCTCAACCGCGAATTGGGCGGCAAAGTGCTGCCAGCAGGTAGCTACATCATCGCCACCGAACCGCTGGGTGAGGAACGCGCGCGCCAACTGCTGCCGCAGAACATGGCGGTGTGCGACCAGCGCGTGGCGCTGGACTACTACCGCCTGTCCGCCGACCACCGTCTGCTGTTCGGCGGTGCCTGCCATTACTCCGGCCGCGACCCACAGGACATTGCCGCCTATATGCGGCCGAAGATGCTCAAGGTGTTCCCGCAACTGGCCGATGTGCGCATCGATTACCAGTGGGGTGGGATGATCGGCATCGGCGCCAACCGCCTGCCACAGATCGGCCGCCTGGCCAGCCAGCCGAATGTTTACTACGCCCAGGCCTACTCTGGCCATGGGCTCAACGCCACCCACCTGGCAGCGCGCCTGCTGGGTGAAGCCATCAGCGGCCAGCAAAGCGGGCGCTTCGATCTGTTCGCCAAGGTGCCACACATCACCTTCCCTGGCGGCAAACACCTGCGCTCGCCGCTGCTGGCGTTGGGGATGTTGTGGCACAGGCTCAAAGAATTGACCTGAAACCTGAATGGTCCTGCATGGACCGCGCAGTGTCATGTAGATCAGTCTTTCCAGAAGGGTTTACGCCCCTCGATCAAGGCCTGCTCCCAGCTAAGCCCGACATCGCGCAACTGCTCATCAGTCAACTGCAGCAACGCCCTGCGGGTGTGCCAGCGATGCAGCATCAGGCCCCAACGCCCCATCCCTTGCGGGGCGTTGAACACCCTGGCCTGCTGCCCGGCTTCCATTTCCCTGGCCAACAGTTGCAAGCGCACATCGCTCATGCCACCCATCGCTGCGTTCTCCCATTCAGTGGTTACTGTGGAGAAAGCATGCGCGCTGCCAGTAGCGGCAATACAGATTCAATACAGGGTTATTATTCCCATACAGAATTGGAGATTATCCGGCTGAATGCTGTATTTTCTACGCAACTGTACTGGTCGTGCTTGCAATCTTGCACAGGAGTATGCCGTGACGCTCTACCTGAACCTCGCCGAGCTGCTCGGCACCCGTATCGAGCAGGGCCTGTACCGCCCCGGCCAGCGCCTGCCATCGGTGCGCGCCCTGAGCGTGGAGCATGGGGTCAGCCTGAGTACGGTGCAGCAGGCTTACCGCCTGCTGGAAGACAATGGCATGGTTTCGCCACGCCCCAAGTCCGGCTACTTCGTCAACGACCATCGCCGCCTCGCCGCACTGCCCGCCGTCAGCCGCCCTGCCCAGCGACCAGTGGACATTTCGCAGTGGGAACAGGTACTGGAGCTGGTACGCAGCACGCCTCGTCAAGACGTCATACAGCTTGGCCGCGGCATGCCCGACATCGACAGCCCGAGCCTGAAGCCCTTGCTGCGCAGCCTCGCCCAGCTTAGCCGGCGCCAGGACATGCCAGGGCTGTATTACGACAACATCCATGGCAACCTCGCTTTGCGTGAGCAGGTTGCCCGCCTGATGCTGGACTCTGGCTGCCGCCTTGGCCCGGCAGACCTGGTGGTGACAACCGGCTGCCACGAGGCGTTGTCGTGCAGCATCCGCGCGGTGTGCCAACCGGGCGACATTGTCGCGGTCGATTCGCCGAGTTTTCACGGTGCCATGCAAACCCTCAAAGGCCTGGGCATGAAGGCGCTGGAGATCCCCACCGACCCGATCACCGGCATCAGCCTGGAAGCCCTGGAACTGGCGCTTGAGCAGTGGCCGATCAAGCTCATCCAGATCACGCCAAGCTGTAATAACCCGCTTGGCTACATCATGCCCGAAGCACGCAAGAAGGCCCTGCTGAATCTGGCCCAGCGCTATGACGTGGCCATCCTCGAAGACGATGTGTATGGCGACCTGGCCTACACCTACCCCCGTCCGCGCACCCTCAAATCGTTCGACGATGACGGTCGCGTGCTGCTGTGCAGTTCGTTTTCCAAGACGCTCGCTCCGGGCCTGCGCATCGGCTGGGTGGCGCCAGGGCGCTATCTGGAGCGGGTGCTGCACATGAAGTACATCAGCACCGGCAGCACGGCCACCCAGCCGCAGCTGGCGATTGCCGATTTCATCGCCAGCGGCCACTACCACCCCCATGTGCGGCGCATGCGCAGCCAGTACCAGCGCGGCCGCGACCTGATGAGCGACTGGGTAAACCGTTACTTCCCGCCTGGCACGCGCGTCAGCCGGCCTCAGGGCGGCTTCATGCTGTGGGTGGAGCTGCCGGAACATTTCGACACGCTGCGGCTGAACCGCGCTTTACTGGAACAGGGCGTACAGGTTGCCGTGGGCAGCATCTTTTCGGCCTCAGGCAAGTTCCGCCACTGCCTGCGGATGAATTTCGCCGCGCGGCCAACCCCGCCAATCGAGGACGCGGTGCGCAAAGTGGGAGAAACCGCCCTTCGTCTACTGGATCAAAGTAACGCCGACGGGTAACTTTGCGCCGCCCTATACGGTCCAACCTCTCAAGCCTTTGCCGCACAGGACGATCCACTCTTGAGACTCCAGCGAGCTCTGCCCCTGCTGCTGGTGCTGGTGCTGCTAGGCCTTGCAGGCTGCGCCAGCGTCGGTACACCCCGCGAGATCAGCCAGGCACTGCCGGCCAAAGATTCAGCCTTCGGCCGCTCGGTAATGCGTCAGGCCGCACCCTATGAAGGACGGTCCGGTTTCCGTCTGCTGCCCAACAGCAACGAGGCCTTCCGTGCCCGCGCCGAACTGATCCGTAACGCCCAGGCCAGCATCGACTTGCAGTACTACATCGTTCACGACGGCCTGAGCACCCGGGCCCTGGTCCATGAACTGCTGCGCGCAGCCGATCGAGGCGTACGCGTGCGCATCCTGCTCGACGACACCACCAGCGATGGCCTGGACACCATCATGGGCACACTCGACGCCCATCCGAACATCCAGATCCGCGTATTCAACCCGCTGCATCTGGGCCGCAGCACAGGGGTAACGCGGGCGGTTGGGCGCCTGTTCAACTTGTCGCGCCAGCATCGGCGCATGCACAACAAGCTGTTCCTGGTGGACAACAGCATGGCCATCGTCGGCGGGCGCAACCTGGGCGATGAGTACTTCGATGCTGAGCCCAACCTGAATTTCACTGACATCGACATGCTCGGCGTGGGCCCGGTGGCCGAGCAGCTCGGGCACAGCTTCGACCAGTACTGGAACAGTGCCCTGAGCCGGCCCGTTACTGACTTCCTCTGGCAACTGCCGGATGCCGCCGACCTGCGCGCCAGCCGCCACCGCCTGGAGGTATCCCTGGCCGAGGCGCGGGTGCAGCGCAAGGCGCTGTATGACCGCCTGATGGCCTATCAGTCAGAGCCACGTCTGGATGTTTGGCGTAATGAGCTGATCTGGGCCCACAGCCAGGCCTTGTGGGATGCTCCGAGCAAGGTGCTGGCAGACGACGAGCCAGACCCGCACCTGCTGATGAGCCAGCAGTTGGCCCCTGACCTGGCAAACGTGCACCACGAGTTGATCCTGGTTTCGGCCTATTTCGTCCCTGGCGAGCCGGGGCTGCTGTACCTGACCGGCCGTGCGGACGCCGGAATGTCGGTAAAGCTGTTGACCAACTCGCTGGAGGCCACCGATGTACCGGCCGTGCATGGTGGGTATGCGCCCTACCGCCGGGCGCTGCTCGAACACGGCGTGCAGCTGTTCGAGTTACGCCGCCAGCCGGGCGACCCCAGTGCCGGGCGTCTGAGTTTCCATGGCGGTTCGGATTCCAGCCTGCACAGCAAGGCGATCGTGTTCGACCGGCGCAAGACTTTCATCGGCTCGTTCAATTTCGACCCGCGTTCGGTGTTGTGGAATACCGAGGTCGGGGTGCTGGTGGACAGCCCGGAGCTGGCCGAATACACCCGCGAGCTGGCCGTTCAGGGTATGGCGCCTGCGCTGAGTTATCAGGTCAGGCTAGAGAATGACAAGCTAGCCTGGGTGACCGAGGACAACGGCCAACTGCACACCTTGACGGCAGAGCCCGGTGGGCTCTGGCGGCGGTTCAATGCGTGGATCAGCAAAGCCGTCGGGCTGGAGAAAATGCTGTAGTGCAGGGCCTCAGGCGGCGGCAGGCTCGAAGGCACCGCGCCGCCGGGTCAACACCACCAACCCGGCCGCCCCAACTGCCATCAGCAGCGGCAACGCATGACCACTGAGCCACTGGCTACCCGCACCGGCCAGCAACGGCCCAAGCAGGCAGCCGATACCCCACAGCTGCGCCACATGGGCATTGGCCCGCACAAGCGCATCATCCCGATAACGCTCGCCGATCAGTATCAGCGACAAAGTGAACAGGCCACCGGCACTGGCCCCGAACAGCACCCACAATGGCCAGATCATCGGCGTGTGCAGAAGCAACGGAATCGCCAGGCTGGAACACAGCAAGGTCACGGCACAAGCGGTGAACAGTGCGCGCCGCGACATGTGGTCGGCCAAGGCGCCGATCGGCAACTGCAACACCGCGTCGCCAACCACCACAGTACTGACCATGAACAGCGCCAGCTCGGTGGAGAAGCCCTGCTGCAGGCAATACACCGGCAACAGGGTGAGGATCATCGCCTCGAAGGAAGCGAACAGCGCGATGGCCCAGGCGATCACCGGCAGCCGGCGACAGAAGGCGAACAGGTCGCTGAAGGTAACGCTGCAGGCCTCGGTACTCGGCGCGCCGCCACGACCCAACAGCAGCAAGGGCGATAGCAGCAGCAGGCCGGTCGCAGCCCAGAAGCCAAAGTCATCGTCGGAGCCGAGAAAACCCAGCACCAGCGGCCCGGCCAGCTGGCTCAACGCATAGCTGCTGCCATACAGCGCCACCAGGCGCCCACGCCACTGCTCGACCACCAACTGGTTGATCCAGCTCTCGCCAAGGATGAACACCACGGTCAGCGACATGCCGATCAGCAAGCGCAGCGCCAGCCACAGCGGGTAGCTCGGCAACACCGCCAGCAGGCCAATCGACAACGCCCCGCCCCACAGGCACAAGCGCATGGCCGCAGGCACGCCGACCCAACCGGCCAGACGGCTGGCCAAGCTTGCACCGAGCAGCACACCCAGCGCCGGCATCGCAGCCATCACGCCGATGGCGAAGCTGCCGTAGCCCCAGGCCTCCAGGCGCAGGGACACCAGCGGCATGCTCACGCCGAGCGCGAGCCCGACGCTCAGCACCGATGCCAGCACGGCAAAGTAGCTTCCCCAGCGCATAGCAGCCTCCCAGGCAGAATTCTTGAATGGCAGAAACGACACAGCCGGGACGGTAAGAACCGGCCCGGCTGTTGTTGGGGCTGCAGTGCAGCCCCTCTGGATTTACAGCTTGATCCAGGTCGCTTTCAGCTCGGTGTACTTCTCCAGCGCATGCAGCGACTTGTCACGGCCGTTGCCCGACTGCTTGAAACCACCGAACGGCGCGGTCATGTCGCCGCCATCGTACTGGTTGACCCAGACGCTGCCGGCACGCACGGCACGGGCAGTCTTGTGGGCCTTGGAAATATCCGAGGTCCAGATGCCAGCGGCCAGGCCATATGGTGTGTCGTTGGCAATGGCGATGGCTTCTTCGGCGGTATCGAAGGCGATGACCGACAGCACCGGGCCGAAGATTTCTTCCTGGGCGATCTTCATGGCGTTGGTCACGCCGTCGAAGATGGTCGGCTCGACATAGGTGCCGCCCGTTTCTTCCAGGGTGCGCTTGCCACCGGCCAGCAACTTGGCGCCGTCCTTGTGGCCGGCGTCGATGTACGACAGCACGGTATTCATCTGCTGGGTGTCGACCAGCGCACCGACGGTAGTCTGCGGATCCAACGGATTACCTGGCTTCCAGCCCTTGAGCGCTTCAACCACCATAGGCAGGAACTTGTCCTTGATCGAGCGCTCGACCAGCAGGCGCGAACCTGCAGTGCAAACTTCGCCCTGGTTGAAGGCGATGGCGCTGGCAGCGGCTTCGGCGGCGGCTTGCAGGTCCGGAGCGTCGGCAAAGACGATGTTCGGGCTCTTGCCACCGGCTTCCAGCCAGATACGCTTCATGTTCGACTCGCCCGCATAAACCATCAACTGCTTGGCGATCTTGGTCGAGCCGGTGAACACCAGGGTGTCTACGTCCATGTGCAGGGCCAGGGCCTTGCCGACGGTATGGCCATAGCCTGGCAGCACGTTCAGCACACCGGCCGGGATGCCGGCTTCGATGGCCAGCTGGGCGATGCGGATGGCGGTCAGCGGTGACTTCTCGGATGGCTTGAGTACCAGCGAGTTACCGGTGGCCAGGGCTGGTGCGATCTTCCAGCAGGCCATCAGCAGCGGGAAGTTCCACGGTACGATTGCACCGACCACGCCCACTGCTTCGCGGGTGACCAGGCCCAGCTGATCATTAGGGGTGGGCGCGACTTCGTCGTAGACCTTATCAATGGCTTCGGCGGTCCAGTGGATGGCATTCGCTGCGCCCGGCACATCGATGCTGGAGGAGTCGCCGATCGGCTTGCCCATGTCCAGGGTTTCCAGCAGCGCCAGCTCTTCGACGTTCTTGCGCAGCAAGTCGGCGAAGCGGATCAGCTTGGCCTTGCGCTTGGCGGGGGCCAGCTGCGACCAGACGCCGGAATTGAACGTTGCGCGAGCGTTTTCCACCGCGCGGTTGGCATCGGCCAGGTCGCAGCTGGCAACCTTTGCCAGGAAGCGTCCGTCGACCGGGCTCAGGCAGTCGAAGGTTTCACCGGATGCGGCGTCGGTGTATTCGCCGTTGATGAAGGCACGTCCTTCGATCTTCAGTTGCTGGGCACGTTGCTCCCAGTCTGCACGAGTCAGGGTGGTCATACGAAACTCCTCCTCTTGTTTAGGGGCAACGCCGCACTGAGGACTCACAGGCGTTGTCAGAATTCTGGCCGGGCGACAAGCGCACACTGGCAACCGATACCCTAAACCAGCCAGTGCAAACTATCAATATATTTGACACATAAGGCCTAAAAGCCTACTGATGTGCATTTTATTAAACAAAAATAGGAGCTGTACCATGAACATCGCCAGCATCATCGACTTCGCTCAGGTCCTCACCGAGGCTGAACGCTACCGCCCGGCCGCAGAAAAAATCCTCAAGGGCGAGCCGGACCAGGCTGTCTACAACCATTATTCCAGCCCGTGCGGACAGTTCGCCGCAGGTGTCTGGGAAGGTGAGGTCGGGCAGTGGACAGTGAACTACACCGAGCATGAATACTGCGAGATCGTGCAGGGCGTTTCGGTACTGCGCGACTCGGATGGCGGCGCCAAGACCCTGCGTGCCGGTGATCGGTTTGTCATCCCGGCTGGCTTCAAGGGCACCTGGGAAGTGCTGGAGCCGTGCCGCAAGATTTATGTAATGTTCGAGCAGAAATGATTGCGACGCCAGCGTGGTGATTAAGTACCACAGCCCGGCAAGCCAAAAGCGTAATCCTTGATGGGTCCAATCCGGGACAACTCAAGGAACATCATCATGACTACCGATATCCTAAGCCCTGCTCGTCACGTGATTGGCTCGCAGTATGTAGAAAGCGTCAAGCCCTACATCCTCGAGCTCACCGGCCTGATGACCGCCGCCGGCCCACGCGACATCACCACCATGGATATACGCTCCGACAGGGTGCTGATCAACGTCGATACCGCCGGCACCATCGAAGGCCTGCGCATCAGCTGATATCCACTGCTGATCGCTAAAAGAAAGGGGGCTCCTGACGGAGCCCCCTTTCTTGTTGGCATTCATGTCAAAAAAAAACCCGCGTCCTTTCGGATGCGGGTTTTTTTCAGGTCGCCGATCAATTACTTGATCTTGGCTTCCTTGTACACCACGTGCTTGCGAACAACGGGATCGTATTTCTTGATCTCGATTTTGTCCGGGGTGGTGCGCTTGTTCTTGTCGGTGGTGTAGAAGTGGCCAGTGCCAGCACTCGAAACCAGACGGATCAATTCACGCATGACGTTCTCCTTAGAACTTTTCGCCGCGAGCACGCAGCTCGGCCAGCACTACGTCGATACCACGCTTGTCAATGACGCGCATGCCTTTGGCAGATACGCGCAGACGCACGAAACGGTTCTCGGATTCAACCCAGAAACGGTGGTGCTGCAGGTTCGGCAGGAAACGACGACGGGTTTTGTTGTTTGCGTGGGAAATGTTGTTCCCGGTTACTGGACCCTTACCAGTAACTTGACAGACTCTCGACATGACTCAGCCCTCTAAAACCACATGCCCAACCCGGCATGGGTTGGCCGCTTAATCTCTCAGTCTTTGGCGCCAGGCGCCGTGATTCTGGAGGTCTTACCGACCGGATCCGCTGATGCGACAGGCCGAGCCCCTAGAAAAGAGCGCTGCTTTATACCAGAAAGACTGCATTGCAACAACTGCTGATGAGCATCTGCCGGAGACAAATCGTGCGCGAGCAGCATAGCGGCTAGCCCGGCGAACTGTCGACCACTCGTCGCCAGCCGGTAGAAAAAGAGGGTGGTCATTTCCTGATGCGCGCACTAGGGTAGAACGTTTCCAGACTGCACTGGCAGATGGGCCACTGACAGCCAAGGAGTCACGATGCGTGCCGCCGCCCTTTCCTTAATGCTCACCTCCCTGTTTGCTGCCGGCATCGCCCAGGCCGCACCACTGAGCGTCTGCAGCGAAGCCAGCCCCGAGGGCTTCGACGTGGTCCAGTACAACTCGCTGACCACCACCAACGCCTCGGCCGACGTACTGATGAACCGCCTGGTCGAGTTCGACGCAGGCCAAGGCAAGGTCATCCCCAGCCTGGCGCAGAGCTGGACAGTGTCGGCTGACGGCCTGGTGTACGACTTCAAGCTGCGTGAAGGGGTCAAATTCCACTCCACGCCTTATTTCAAGCCAACCCGCGCGCTCGATGCCGACGATGTGCTGTTCAGCTTCCAGCGTATGCTCTACCCCGCCCACGCCTGGCACAAGACCGCACCGGGTGGCTACCCGCACGCCCAATCACTGCAACTGGGCAGCCTGATCAAGTCGATCGAGGCGCCGGAGCCGAACAGCGTACGCTTCACCCTGACCCACGCCGACGCCACTTTCCTGGCCACCTTGAGCATGGGCTTTGCTTCGATCTACTCCGCCGAGTACGCCGACAAACTGCTCAAGGCAGGCACCCCGCAGAAGCTCAATAGCCAGCCGATCGGCACCGGCCCGTTCGTCTTCCAGCGCTACCAGAAGGACGCCGTGGTGCGCTACCGCGCCAACCCTGACTACTTCGATGGCAAGCCTGCAGTCGATCCGCTGATCTTCGCCATCACCACCGATGCCAACGTACGCCTGCAGAAGCTCAAGCGTGGTGAATGCCAGGTGGCCCTGTCGCCCAAGCCCCTGGACGTTACCGAAGCGGGCAAGGACGGTAACCTCAAGGTCGCCACGACGCCGGCCTTCATGACGGCCTTCGTTGCCATCAACAGCGAGCACCCGCCGCTGGACAAACCCGAGGTACGCCAAGCGATCAACCTGGCCTTCGACAAGCAGGCCTACCTCAAGGCCGTTTTCGAAGGCACCGCCACTGCCGCCAACGGCCCTTACCCGCCCAACACCTGGAGCTATGCCAAGGACCTGCCCGGCTACCCGCTGGATCTCAAGCGAGCCAAAGCGCTGCTGAGCAAGGCCGGTTACCCAGAGGGGTTGAGCACCACGATCTGGACCCGCCCGTCGGGCAGCCTGCTCAACCCCAACCCAAGCCTGGGCGCGCAGATGCTGCAGGCAGACCTGGCCAAGATCGGCATCAAGGCCGAAATCCGCGTCATCGAATGGGGTGAGCTGATCCGTCGAGCCAAGGCTGGCGAGCATGACCTGCTGTTCATGGGCTGGGCCGGCGACAACGGCGACCCGGACAACTTCCTAAGCCCGCAGTTTTCTTGTGCGGCGGTCAAGTCGGGGACCAACTTCGCGCGGTTCTGCGACAGCCGGCTGGACCAGTTGATCAGTGCAGGGCGTACCACCAACGACCAGAGCGTGCGCAGCCGGTTGTACCAGCAGGCGCAGACGCTGATTCAGCAGCAGGCGCTGTGGGTGCCGCTGGCGCACCCGATGGCGGCAGCGCTGTTGCGCGAGGGAGTCGAGGGTTACCAGGTAAGCCCGTTCGGGCGGTTGGATTTCAGCAAGGTTTCGGTGAAGCGCTGAACCCTGGCTTTGCAGGCTCGACCAATCGCCGGCTTGCCGGCGACTGGTCGAGCCTGCAAACAGCCAGCCACTAAGCGACAATCCACCCCTGCTCCACCATCGACAGCGGCTCCCCATCACCCACGATAATGTGATCGAGCACCCGCACATCGATCAGCGCCAACCCCCGCTTCAATGCAAGCGTCATATGCACATCGTCCTGGCTCGGCTCACTATTACCCGAAGGATGGTTGTGGCAGAGAATCAATGCCGCAGCGTTATGCATCAACGAACGGCGCACCACTTCCCGCGGATAGATGCTGGCCCTGTCGATCGTCCCTCTGAACAGGATCTCGAAAGCCAACGGCCGGTGTTTGCTATCCAGAAACAGACAGCCAAATACTTCGCTAGGCTCATGACGCAGCATGGCTTTCAGGTATCTGCGCACCGCAGAGGGGCTCTCCAGGGCGCAGTCGCGCTCGATCGAGGTGGCAAGGTTGCGCCGCCCGATCTCCAGCAGTGCCTGCAATTGACCATACCGCACCGGCCCAAGCCCGAGCTCACCCACAAATGCGTCCCTGTCAGCTTCAAGCAACTGGCGCAAGCCGCCGAACTTGACGAGCAGCCCTCGCGCCAGCTCCACGACGTTGCGCCCGCGCACGCCAGAGCCGAGAAACACAGCCAGCAATTCGGCATCAGAAAGGCTGCCCACCCCTCGCTGCATCAACTTTTCCCTGGGCCGCTCCTCGGCTGGCCACTCGCTTATCTTCATTGCATCTCCTTTGCGCCCTGCTGCGACACGTTTAGGCCCTGTGTTAATCTATTTCGCCTCGTACATGCGACGTTCTGCCGCAGGCAATCCTGTTCGTCGCTGCCCGCTCTCTCTGGAAAAAGGCAAGCCTATGCAGCGGCTGTATCGCAAGCGCATCGTTCTCGGCGTCGGGGGCGGCATTGCCGCCTACAAGAGCGCCGAGCTGATTCGCCGACTCCTGGAGCACGGCGCGCAAGTGCGCGTCGTCATGACCCGTGGTGGTGCTGAATTCATCACCCCGCTGACCCTGCAGGCGCTTTCCGGCCACCCGGTACACATGGATCTGCTCGACCCTGCAGCCGAAGCGGCCATGGGCCACATCGAACTGGCCAAATGGGCCGACCTGGTACTGATCGCCCCCGCCACAGCCGACCTCATGGCGCGCATGGCCCAAGGCATGGCCGACGACTTGCTGACCACCCTGGTACTGGCCACCGACGCCACCGTGGCCGTGGCTCCGGCCATGAACCAGGCCATGTGGCGCGACCCGGCGACCCAGGCCAATCTCGACCTGCTCAAGACCCGTGGCATCCAGGTGTTCGGGCCGGCTTCCGGCAGCCAGGCCTGCGGCGACGTGGGCCTCGGCCGCATGCTCGAAGCTACCGACCTGGCCTGGTGCGCCGCCGAGAGCTTCAAGCGCCAGGCGCTCACCGGTAAACATGTGCTGATCACCGCCGGCCCCACCCAGGAAAACATCGACCCGGTGCGTTACATCACCAATCATAGCTCCGGAAAGATGGGCTTCGCGCTGGCCGAGGCGGCCGCAGAAGCCGGTGCCCGGGTGACCCTCGTCACGGGGCCTGTGCACCTGCAGACTCCCGATCGGGTCAACCGTATCGACGTGGTCAGCGCGCGGGACATGCTCGCAGCCTGCGAGGCGGCCATGCCGTGCGACCTTTTCATCGCCTCGGCAGCGGTCGCGGACTACCGCCCGGAGGTCGTTGCCACACAGAAGCTCAAGAAAGATCCTACGACCGGCGACGGCATGCTGCTGCAGATGGTGCGCAATCCCGATATCCTTGCCACCATCGCTGGCCGCACCGACCGCCCGTTCAGCGTCGGCTTCGCCGCCGAGACCGAACATTTGCTCGATTACGCCACGCGCAAGCTCAAGGACAAGAACCTCGATCTGATCGTCGCCAATGATGTGGCCAACCCCAGCATCGGCTTCAACAGCGAGGAAAATGCCCTGACCGTGATCGACCGCCAGCAGCATCAAACCCTCTTCGCGCAGACCAGCAAAGGCAAGATTGCCCGGCAACTGGTCGCCTTCATCGCCGAACGGCTCAACCAGGTTCAATAAGTTACATGCACGCTCTTCAAGCCAAGATCCTCGACCCACGCCTGGGCAGTGAATTTCCGCTGCCGCAATACGCCACCCCTGGCTCCGCCGGCCTGGACCTGCGCGCCCTGCTCAAAGAGGACACCGTCCTGGAGCCGGGCCAGACCCTGCTGATTCCTACCGGCCTGTCGATCTACATCGGCGACCCGGGTCTGGCCGCGATGATCCTGCCACGCTCGGGCCTGGGCCATAAGCACGGCATCGTGCTGGGTAACCTGGTCGGCCTGATCGACTCGGATTACCAGGGCGAGCTGATGGTGTCGTGCTGGAACCGTGGTAACACGCCATTCACCATCGCCGTTGGCGAGCGCATCGCCCAGCTGGTGCTGGTACCGGTGGTGCAAGCGCATTTTGAAGTCGTCGAGGCCTTCGATGAAAGCCAGCGCGGCACCGGCGGTTTCGGCCATTCCGGCAGCCACTGAGCAGACCGGCGACCGTTCAGGCCATGGATGGCGAACTCTCTGATGAAACCACCGTCCAAGCGTTCAGTTTGCGCCTGCCCAGAAAGCCTTTGACTAATGGAGCTTCCAGAGATGAACGACATGGCCCACCTGGTCCCCGCACTGCCCGACAGCATTTTCCGCGCCTATGACATCCGCGGGGTGGTCGGCAAGACCCTGCACGCCGAAACCGCTTACTGGATCGGCCGCGCCATTGGCGCGCAGACGCTCGCCCAAGGCGAGCCGCAGATTTCTGTTGGCCGCGACGGCCGCCTGTCCGGCCCGATGCTGGTCGAGCAGCTGATCAAAGGCCTGGCCGATGCCGGTTGCCAGGTCAGCGATGTTGGCCTGGTGCCGACCCCAGCACTGTATTTTGCCGCCAACGTCCTGGCCGGCAAGTCCGGCGTGATGCTCACCGGCAGCCACAACCCTTCAGATTACAACGGCTTCAAGATCGTCATCGCTGGCGATACCTTGGCCAACGAACAGATCCAAGCCCTGCTGACTCGCCTGAAAACCAACGACCTGACCCGTGGCGAAGGCAGTGTGGAGAAAGTCGGGATCCTCGAGCGCTACTTCCAGCAGATCGTCGCTGACGTGAAGCTGGCGAAAAAGCTCAAGGTGGTGGTGGACTGCGGCAACGGCGCTGCCGGCGTTATCGCGCCGCAGCTGATCGAAGCCTTGGGCTGCGAAGTCATCCCGCTGTTCTGCGAGGTGGATGGCAACTTCCCCAACCACCACCCGGACCCGGGCAAGCCTGAAAACCTGGAAGACCTGATCGCCAAGGTCAAGGAAACCGGTGCCGATATCGGCCTGGCCTTCGACGGCGACGGTGACCGCGTTGGGGTAGTTACCAACACCGGCAGCATCGTTTACCCCGACCGCCTGCTGATGCTGTTCGCTCAGGACGTGTTGGCGCGTAACCCGGGGGCCGAGATCATCTTCGACGTAAAATGCACCCGCCGCCTGACACCGCTGATCGAGCAACACGGCGGCCGCGCCCTGATGTGGAAGACTGGTCACTCTTTGATCAAGAAGAAGATGAAGCAGACTGGCTCTTTGCTGGCCGGCGAAATGAGCGGGCACATCTTCATCAAGGAGCGCTGGTACGGTTTCGACGACGGTATCTACAGCGCGGCACGCCTGCTGGAGATCCTCAGCAAGGCCGACCAGGACGCCGAAAGCCTGTTTGCCGCATTCCCGAACGATATTTCCACGCCTGAAATCAATATTGATGTGACCGACGAGGGTAAATTCAGCATCATTGATGCACTGCAACGCGACGCCGACTGGGGCCAAGCCTGCCTGACCACCATCGACGGTGTGCGGGTCGACTATGCCCAGGGCTGGGGCCTGGTTCGCGCCTCCAACACCACTCCGGTGCTGGTGCTGCGCTTCGAGGCCGAAAGCGACGCCGAGTTGCAACGTATCAAGGATGTTTTCCGCGCCCAGTTGCTGCGGGTTGCCCCTGAGCTGCAACTGCCGTTCTGACCGA
Source organism: Pseudomonas putida (assembly GCF_016406145.1). NCBI lineage: Bacteria > Pseudomonadati > Pseudomonadota > Gammaproteobacteria > Pseudomonadales > Pseudomonadaceae > Pseudomonas > Pseudomonas putida. The sequence continues at coordinate 187,781 of NZ_CP066306.1, read as the reverse complement.
CTATCTGTTCCTTACAGGAGCCCTGCATGACCCTCGATCGCGATGCCGCTTCCCATGTAGCCGAGGTTTTGTCCGAAGCACTGCCTTACATTCGCCGTTTTGTCGGCAAGACCCTGGTGATCAAGTACGGCGGCAACGCGATGGAGAGCGAAGAGCTCAAGACCGGGTTTGCCCGTGACATCGTGCTGATGAAGGCCGTGGGCATCAACCCGGTGGTCGTGCACGGCGGTGGCCCTCAGATCGGCGACCTGCTCAAGCGCCTGTCGATCGAAAGCCACTTCATCGACGGCATGCGCGTCACCGACGCGGCCACCATGGACGTCGTTGAAATGGTACTTGGCGGCCAGGTCAACAAGGACATCGTCAACCTGATCAACCGCCACGGCGGCAGCGCCATCGGCCTGACCGGCAAGGACGCAGAGCTGATCCGCGCCAAGAAGCTCACCGTGAGCCGCCAGACGCCGGAGATGACCCAACCGGAAATCATCGACATCGGCCACGTCGGCGAAGTGGTCAGCGTCAACACCGACCTGTTGAACATGCTGGTCAAAGGCGACTTCATTCCGGTGATCGCGCCAATCGGCGTGGGCGCCAACGGTGAGTCGTACAACATCAACGCCGACCTGGTGGCCGGCAAGGTGGCCGAAGCACTGAAAGCCGAGAAGCTGATGCTGCTGACCAACATCGCTGGCCTGATGGACAAGCAAGGCCAGGTCCTGACCGGCCTGACTACCGAGCAGGTGAACGAACTGATCGCCGACGGCACCATCTACGGCGGCATGCTGCCGAAGATCAAGTGCGCGCTGGAAGCCGTCCAGGGTGGCGTGAACAGCTCGCACATCATCGATGGCCGCGTGCCGAATGCGGTGCTGCTGGAGATCTTCACCGACAGCGGCGTGGGCACCTTGATCACCAACCGCAAGCCACGCTGATCGCCGGCGATAGGGCCGTAAAAGGCAGCAGATAAAAAAGGCGACCCGCAAAGGTCGCCTTTTTCATTACCGACCCGCAATCAGATACCGTACTGCGCCCGATAGGCTTCGACCGCCGGCAGATGCTGCTTGAGCTGCGGATCATCGGCCAGGAACTCCAGCACCTGGGTCAGCGAAACGATGCTGACTACTGGGATACCGAAGTCACGCTCCACTTCCTGGATCGCCGACAGTTCGCCATTGCCGCGCTCTTCGCGGTTGAGCGCGATCAGCACGCCAGCGGCCTTGGCCTGCTGGGCATTGATGATCTGCATGACCTCGCGGATGGCAGTGCCAGCGGTGATCACGTCATCGATGATCAGGACGTCACCGGCCAGTGGCGCGCCGACCAGGCTGCCGCCTTCGCCGTGATCCTTGGCTTCCTTGCGGTTGAAGCACCACGGCACGTCCAGCTGATGTTGCTCGGCCAGGGCCACGGCGGTGGCCGCTGCCAGGGGGATACCCTTGTAGGCCGGGCCGAACAGTACGTCGAACGGGATCTTGCTGTCGACGATGGCCGCCGCATAGCAACGCCCCAACTGAGCCAGGGCAGAACCTGTGTTGAACAGGCCGGCATTGAAGAAATACGGGCTTGTACGCCCCGATTTCAGGGTGAATTCACCGAAGCGCAGAACGCCGCGATCGATGGCAAAACGGATGAAGTCGCGCTGATACGGCTGCATGGAAAGTCCCGGACACCACGGATTTAGCTAAATGGGTTGAGCTCGGGTATCATACACGCACGAGATTTTTGGGGCCATTTATGCGGATCATCAGTGTGAACGTAAATGGCATTCAGGCTGCAGCCGAGCGTGGATTGCTCAGCTGGTTGCAAGCCCAGAATGCCGACGTCATCTGCCTTCAGGATACCCGCGCCTCGGCCTTTGAACTCGACGACCCAGCTTTCCAGCTCGATGGCTATTTCCTTTATGCCTGCGACGCGGAGGTACCCGCCCAAGGTGGCGTGGCACTGTACTCGCGCATGCAGCCCAAGGCAGTCATCACCGGCCTGGGCTTCGAGACAGCCGACCGCTACGGGCGTTATCTGCAAGCAGATTTCGACAAAGTCAGTATTGCCAGCCTGCTCTTGCCTTCGGGCATGAACGGCGACGACGACTTGAACCAGAAGTTCAAGTTGATGGACGACTTCGCCAAGTACCTGGACAAGCAGCGGCGCAAGCGTCGTGAGTACATCTATTGCGGCTCGTTCTACGTGGCGCAGCAGAAGCTCGACATCAAGAACTGGCGTGACAGCCAGCAGTCGCCAGGCTTCCTGCCGCCTGAGCGTGCCTGGATGGATGCGATCACTGGCGACATGGGCTACGTGGATGCCCTGCGCGAAGTCAGCCGTGAAGGTGACCAGTACAGCTGGTGGCCGGACAACGAGCAGGCCGAGATGCTCAACCTGGGCTACCGGTTCGACTACCAGATCCTCACCCCGGGCCTGCGCCGCTTCGTGCGCAATGCCCGCCTGCCGCGTCAGCCGCGCTTCTCGCAGCATGCGCCGCTGATCGTCGACTATGACTGGACGTTGACCATCTGAGCACTGTTCAGGTACGAAAAAGCCGACATCGATGTCGGCTTTTTCGTACCTGCAGGATCAATCAGTCGGCCAGAGCGACCTGCTGCAGTTCGAAGATCTCGTTCATGCCCTTTTGCGCCAGCGCCAGCATGGCGTTGAAGTCTTCGGGCTGGAACGGTGCACCCTCTGCAGTGCCCTGCACTTCGATGAAACCACCGGCACTGGTCATGACCACGTTCAGGTCGGTCTCTGCAGCGGAGTCTTCCAGATAGTCCAGGTCGAGTACGGCTTCGCCCTGGTACATACCCACCGACACGGCGGCGATCATGTGCTTGAGCGGATTGCCGGCCTTCAGGCCACCACGTTTCTTGATCACTGCCAAGGCATCGACCAAGGCGACCATGGCGCCGGTGATCGACGCGGTGCGGGTGCCGCCATCGGCCTGGATCACATCGCAGTCGACGTACAAAGTGATGTCACCCAGCTTGCTCATGTCCAGCGCGGCGCGCAGCGAGCGGCCGATCAGGCGCTGGATTTCCAGGGTGCGACCACCCTGCTTGCCACGGCTGGCTTCACGCTGGTTACGCTCACCGGTGGAGCGCGGCAGCATGCCGTACTCGGCGGTCAGCCAGCCTTGGCCCTGGCCTTTGAGGAAGCGCGGCACACCGTTTTCAACGCTGACCGTGCAGATGACCTTGGTGTCACCGAACTCGACCAGTACCGACCCTTCGGCGTGCTTGGTGTAGTTGCGGGTGATGCGGATCGAGCGGAGCTGATCGGCGGCGCGACCACTTGGACGTTTCATCTGGGATACCTGTACTGGGACTTTGAATCTGCCCGGCATTATAAAGCCCGTAGCCCAGTGAGGACATGCTTATCGTCGCGCCGCGCACAGCCTGTCGCCTTTTCCCACCGGCCGATGAGGGGTCTGTAACATGGGCGGATTGGGCGCCAAGGGCGCACTGCGCTACAATCCTGCGCCTTGCAGCCGAAAGGCTTTCCCGTTCACATCATCTACGCGAGGTACTCCCCATGGTGCACAGCATGACCGCTTTTGCTCGTGTCGAGCGCGCAGGCAGCCAAGGCACCCTGGTCTGGGAACTGCGCTCGGTCAACCACCGCTACCTTGAACCTCACCTGCGCCTGCCCGACGCTCTGCGCGACCTGGAAGGGGCTGTGCGTGAGGGGCTGCGCCAAGGGCTGTCACGCGGCAAGGTAGAATGCACCTTGCGCCTGCACGAAGACAGCAACGGCAAACCACTGAAGGTCGACCGCGAGCGTGCGGCGCAACTGGTTGCGGCCGCCGAAGAAGTGGCCGGCCTGATCAAACAGCCGGCACCGCTCAACCCGCTGGAAGTGTTGTCCTGGCCGGGTGTGCTGGTGGCCGACGCCAGCGATCCTCAGGCGCTCAATGCCGAAGCCGTGGCACTGTTCGATGAGGCCCTGGCCGAACTGAAGGCCGGGCGCCTGCGCGAAGGCCAGGAGCTGGCACGCCTGATCAACGAGCGGCTGGACAGCATGGCTACCGAGGTCACCACCCTGCGTGCCCTTGTACCGCAGATGCTGGCAGCACAAAGGCAAAAGATCATCGACCGCTTCGGCGACCTCAAGGCTGAGCTAGACCCGCAACGGCTTGAGCAGGAGATGGTGTTGCTGGCACAAAAGAGCGACGTTGCAGAGGAGCTGGACCGCCTCAGCACACACGTTACTGAAGTACGCCGGGTGCTCAAGTCCGGGGGGGCCGCCGGCCGGCGCCTGGACTTCCTCATGCAGGAGCTCAACCGCGAGGCCAATACCCTGGGCTCCAAGGCCTTCGACCCGCGTAGCACGCAAGCGGCGGTCAACTTGAAGGTACTGATCGAACAGATGCGTGAACAAGTACAGAACATCGAGTAAGGCCACCCCTACCATGAACCACAGCAGCGGCACCCTATATATCGTCTCGGCCCCGTCAGGTGCCGGCAAGACCAGCCTGGTCAACGCCCTGATCAAGGACGACCAACGCGTCAGCGTTTCTGTCTCGCACACCACGCGCGGCAAGCGCCCGGGCGAGGAGCACGGCGTCAACTACCACTTCGTCAGCCATGAGGAATTCAAGGCGCTGATCGACAAGAACGACTTCCTTGAACACGCCGAAGTGTTCGGCAACTTCTACGGCACCTCGCGTAGCACGCTGCAGCAAGTGCTGGACCGGGGCGATGACCTGATTCTGGAAATCGACTGGCAAGGCGCCCGTCAGGTGCGTGAGCTGATGCCCGGAGCCCGTTCGATCTTCATCCTGCCGCCGAACCTGGAGGCGCTGCGCCAGCGCCTGGACGGGCGCGGGCAGGACAGCGATGAGATCATTGCCGGCCGCATGAAAGAGGCCGTCAGCGAGATGCAGCATTACGACGAGTACGAGTACGTCATCATCAACGATGACTTCGATGTGGCGCTGGAGGAGTTGAAGGCCGTGTTCCGCTCGAACCGTTTGCTGCTGAGCAAGCAGCAGGAGCGGCACGGGGCATTGCTCAAGCAGTTGATCGGCTGAAGATAGAGGCAGTTGGGGCGGCTTTGCGGCCCTTTCGCGACACAAGGCCGCACCTACGGGGGGTGTTGGGGCGCAAAGCGCCCCCCAGCATTATTCCTGCAGCTGCAGGGTCGCCTGCTGTCGCAGGGTAGCGCCCAGGAAGTAAGCCGGCGCGCGCATCCGCGACAGCATCATCAGCACTATCCCCAGTGCCGAAATGATCGCCGCAATCACGAACACCAACCCCACGCCAGCCACATGCGAGCCACTGCCGAAATCCGGCGACGCGCTGTCGATGGCAGTGCGCACGAAGATCACTGACAGGATCACACCACCCAACAAGGGGCACAGGCCGCGCATGCAGAAGTGGCGCAGGCTGTCGAAAAGGCTGTGGCGGAAATACCACACGCAGGCAAACGCGGTCAGCGAATAGTAGAAGCAGATCATCATGCCCAGGGCGGTGATGGTGTCCGCCAACACGTTTTCGCTTAGGGTACGCATGGTCACGTAGAACAGGCCTGCGGCAACGCCGGCACAGATGGTTGCGTAACGTGGCGTCTGCGAACGCGGGCAAACCTTGGCGAAGCGCTCTGGTACCGCACCGTAGTAACCCATGGCGAGCAGCGTGCGCGCCGGCGAGACGAAGGTCGACTGCAGCGAAGCGGCGGTGCTGGCCAGCACTGCGATGGACATCAGGATCGCCAGCGGCCCCATGACTGGCCCGGCCAGGTGGGCAAAGACGTTCTCCTGGATACGCGGGTTGTTCAGCCCCAGCCCTTGCTCGCTGATCCCGGCGAATTGCAGGGTGGCGATGGCGGTGAGCAGGTACAGACCAAGAATCAGCAGCACGGTCCAGGTCGCCGCTTTGCCCGGCACCTCGTCGCTGCCGATCGATTCTTCACTGACGGTCAGGCACACGTCCCACCCCCAAAAGATGAAGATCGACAAGGACAGACCAGCGGCAAAGGCCGAAAACGACTCCACGCCGAAGGGGTTGAACCAGGCCAGATCGAACTCCAGCGGCGCTGGTGCTGTGGTCTCACTGAAAGCGGCGAAGGCAAAGCCGATCAGCACCAACAGTTGCAAGGCCACTAAACCATATTGCACGGTCATGGTGGTAGCCATGCCGCGACAACAGATCCACACCGCCATGGCGATGAACACGCAACAGGTGGTGATGTTGATCAGCAGGTTATCCGCTAAGGCAGCCAACGCCTGGTTACCGGTGATCTGAGCCAGGAACAGATAGAAAAAATCAACGGCCACCCCGGCCAGGTTGGACAACACGATGGTGGTGGCAACGACCAGCCCCCAGCCACCGATCCAGCCGATCATCGGGCCGAAGGCACGGGCCGACCAGGTAAAGGAAGTACCGCTGTCGGGCTCCGCCGCGTTCAGCTCACGGTAGCCAAGGGCGACCAGCAGCATGGGCAGGAAGCCGACGATGAAGACGGCCGGAAGGTGCTCGCCGACCTCCCGCACGGTGGGGCCAAGTGCCCCAGTCAGGGTATAGACCGGGGCGATTGTGGAAATGCCCAGCACCACGCTGGCCAACAGGCCAAGACGGCCTTTTGCCAAGCCTTTGCTGCGCTGAGTGCTGCCTGAATCGGCAACATCGGGTGGGCGGCCAGCTTCTGTGTAATTGCTCATGAGTATTTGCCGTAACTATTGGAATTGTTGTCACAGGCCCTGCGAACAAGGCGCTTTCACTCATTGAAAGCTTGCGTATCGGTATCAGTCATCCAAGACCTTCGGGTAACGACCCTACCGTGCAGCATGGGCAATGCAGGCCTCGCGGAACGCCTGGAACAGGCGCCTGGAGACCGGGTTTTCGGCAAAACGCCATTCCGGGTGCCACTGCACGCCAAGCACAAAGCCAGGCGCGTCAGGCATCGACACCGCTTCGATCAGGCCATCCGGGGCCTGTGCCTCGACGCGCAGGCCCGGGGCCAGGCGGTCGATGCCCTGACTGTGCAGCGAGTTGACCTCGAACTGCGCGGCCAGGCCCAGGCGCTCGAATACCCCGCCAGGCGTAATGCCGACAGGATGACGAGGGCCGTATTGCACCTCCAGGGGTGCGTCCTCAGGTTCACGGTGGTCCAGGTAGCCCGGCAGCTCGTGCACGCGCTGGTGCAAGCTGCCGCCGAGGGCCACGTTCAATTCCTGGAAACCACGACAGATACAGAACACCGGCACGCCGGCGGCAATGGCCGCCTGCAACAGCGGCAAGGTCAGGCGGTCTCGTGCAAGATCGTGCCGGGTACCTTCCGCGCTGGGGGCGCCATTGTAATGATGCGGCTCGACATTTGAAGGCGAACCGGTAAAAAGAATGCCATCGAGCCGTGCCAGCAACGCCTGCGTGTCGCTGCCTCCGTCGCGGGCCGGCAGGATCAGCGGGAGCCCGGCAAAGCCGGCCGCCTCGACATACTTGTCGCCCACCGTGTGCGACGAGTTCTTCCCTACCTGCTGACGGCAGGCGCTGACACCGATCAAGGGGACCGCAAATGCGCTCATGGGCTTACACCGTGTGCAGGTACCAGTTGTACTCGAGGTCGGAGATCGATACTTCGAACTCGGCCAGCTCACTTTCCTTGCAGGCCACGAAGATATCGATGTAGTCCGGGCTTATGTATTGGTTGAGGACTTCGCTGTCATCCAGCGCGCGCAGGGCATCACGCAGGTTGTTCGGCAGGCTTTGCTCCAGCTGCTCGTACGAATTGCCCTCGATCGGCGCACCAGGCTCAACCTTGCTGGTCAAGCCGTGGTGGATACCAGCGAGGATCGCCGCGAGCATCAGGTAGGGGTTGGCATCGGCACCGGCCACGCGGTGTTCGATGCGCACGTTTTCGCTGCTGTCAGTCGGTACGCGGACAGCCACGGTACGGTTGTCCAGGCCCCAGCTCGGCGCGTTCGGCACGTAGAACTGCGCGCCGAACCGGCGGTAGGAGTTGACGTTCGGGCACAGGAAGGCCATCGACGCCGGCATGGTCTCAAGCACGCCACCAATGGCATGGCGCAGAGCGTCGCTGTGCAATGGGTCTTCATGGGCAAAGATGTTCTTGCCGGTTTTCTTGTCGAGCAGCGAAATGTGCACGTGCAGACCGTTGCCCGCCTGGCCCGGGTAAGGCTTGGCCATGAACGTGGTGTCCATTTCATGGTCGTAGGCGACGTTCTTGACCAGGCGCTTGAGCAGGATCGCGTAGTCGCATGCCTTCAGTGGATCGGCAACGTGGTGCAGGTTGACTTCGAACTGCGCCGGCGCGCTTTCCTTGACGATGGCATCGGCCGGCAGGCCCTGCTCCTTGGCTGCTTCCAGCATGTCCTGCAGGCAGTCGACATATTCGTCGAGATCGTCGATGAGGTAGACCTGTGTCGACTGCGGACGCTTACCCGAAGTGGGTGAGCGCGGCGGCTGCGGACGACCGTTGAGGTTGTCCTGGTCGATCAGGTAGAACTCCAGCTCGAACGCGGCACAGATGTCCAGGCCCAGGTCATCGAACTTGCTCACCACCTGGCGCAGCACTTCGCGCGGGTCGGCGAAGAACGGCTCGCCCTCGAGCTCGTGCATGGTCATCAGCAACTGGGCAGTCGGGCGCTTCTGCCAGGGTTCGTTGCAGAGCGTGCCGGGGATCGGGTAGCAGATCCGGTCGGCATCGCCGATGTCCAGCCCAAGCCCTGTGCTTTCAACGGTCGAGCCATTGATATCCAGGGCGAACAACGATGCCGGCAGGTTGATCCCCTTTTCGTACACCTTGTGCAGGCTGGACCGCTCGATGCGCTTGCCGCGTACCACGCCATTCATGTCGGAGATCAGCAGATCGACGTACTGAGTGTCCGGATGGGCCTGGAGGAAGTCTTTCATCTCGCTGGAAGAACTGGCGCACGGGGTGACCGACGTCATGGTGTACATCCTTTGATGTGCTGCGGCGATGTGGGGATACGGCTGGCGCCTCACGGGCGACGATGGTTGCAGCTGTTGTTTTTTTAACTTTCCCATCGTGGGGATTGGTTACCCGACCGGGCGCATTGATTCCCGGGGGCAGTTCCACTATAAAATGGCCTCAACGCAACAGACATTGGCATTTCGGCAAGTAGAGCGTGCACCAATGCAATATCAGATCACCCACGCCGACCTCTCCCTGGTGCTGGCCCTGGAGCGCGGGCGCTCACTGGCCAAGGCCGCCGAACTGCTCAAGGTCGATGTTTCGACCGTGTTCCGTTCGATTCGCCGGCTTGAGTCGGCACTGGGCACCGCACTGTTCGTCAAGAGCCGCAAAGGCTACCTGCCGACCGACACCGCCCAGGCCCTGGCCGAGCAGGCCGAACGTGCCGAGCAGGCTCTGGATGCTGCGCGCATCGCCATGACCAGTGGCGAGCAAGTGGTGAGCGGTACCGTTCGTCTGACGTGCACAGAGGCGGTGATGCACAGCCTGCTACTGCCGGCACTGGCCGAGTTCATGCCCAATTACCCGGCACTGTCGCTGGAGATGGGCACGTCCAACACCTTCGCCAACCTCAGCAGGCGCGATGCCGACATCGCCCTGCGCCTGACCAATACCCCGCCCGAGCATCTGGTCGGCCGTTGCCTGGGTTCGACGTCCTATGTGATCTGCGGCCAGCCGCAATGGCGCGAGCGCCTGAGCGAGTCCCACAACAGCGTGCCATGGATAGCACCGGACGACTCCATGCAGGACCACCCCACGGTGGTCTGGCGTAATCAGCAGTACCCCGGGCTGAGCCCGCGCTACCAGTGCAGCAGCATGTCGACCATTGCGCAGCTGGTAAGCACGGGGCTGGGTGTTGCGGCGCTGCCCGACTACATGGTCCATGCGCTACCTGGCGTCGAGGCGCTGAGCGGACCGCTGGCCGCTTGCGACACCCAACTGTGGCTGCTGACCCGGCCCGATTGCCGGGCCTTGCGCTCGGTGCAGACATTGTTCGAAGAGCTGACCCCAAGGTTGCGCGGCGCGATGTTGTGAGATACAAGATGAAGGCGTCTGTCGCGGCCCTTTCGCAGCGGTTCGGCACCCCGGCAAGCCCGCGTCCACAGGGTGAGGGATGCAGGCCTGATGGGGTATACGGCAAAACAGCGCTTCCCTATTGGCTGGTGATTTTTTAAACTATCGAGTCCGCCTGCCCATATTGGGCTGCACGCCCATCGCATTTGCTACTGAGGAAGACCATGGCCCGCGTAACTGTTGAAGACTGCCTGGAACACGTGGATAACCGTTTTGAGCTGGTCATGCTCTCGACCAAGCGCGCCCGTCAGCTGGCTACCGGCGGCAAAGAGCCACGCGTAGCGTGGGAAAACGACAAGCCAACCGTCGTTGCCCTGCGTGAAATCGCAGAAGGCATCGTCACCAACGAATTCATTGCCGCTGAAGAGATCGTCACCGAGGATCCGGTCTTCGCCGCGTTCGAGGACGAGTCCAACGAGGCTGTCTGATCCATGCCTGGTCGACGTCGCGCGGCACAAGGCCCTCTTCCTCGGCAAGAGGTGAAACCATGCCGGGCATAGAAGCCTTAGCCGAACGGCTGTCGACCTACCTGGGCCCCGAACAGGTCAACCTGGTTCGCCGGGCCTATTTCTACGCCGAACAGGCACACGATGGGCAACGCCGCCGCAGCGGCGAGCCCTATGTGACCCATCCGTTGGCCGTGGCCAGCATCCTCGCCGACATGCACATGGACCATCAGAGCCTGATGGCGGCCATGCTGCACGATGTGATCGAAGACACCGGCATCGCCAAGGAAGCCCTCAGCCAGCAGTTTGGCGAAACGGTTGCCGAGCTGGTCGATGGGGTCAGCAAACTGACCCAGATGAACTTCGAGACCAAGGCCGAAGCGCAGGCTGAAAACTTCCAGAAGATGGCCATGGCCATGGCCCGCGATATCCGCGTGATCCTGGTCAAGCTGGCTGACCGCCTGCACAACATGCGCACCCTGGAAGTGCTGTCTGGCGAAAAACGCCGACGCATCGCCAAGGAAACCCTGGAAATCTACGCGCCCATCGCCAACCGGCTGGGCATGCACACTGTGCGCGTAGAGTTTGAAGACCTCGGCTTCAAGGCCATGCACCCGATGCGCTCGTCGCTGATCCACCGGGCGGTCAAGAGCGCACGCGGCAACCGCAAAGAGATCGTCGCCAAGATCGAACACTCGCTGGCCAACTGCCTGGCTGCCGATGGTATTCAAGGCGAGGTCAGCGGCCGGCAGAAACACCTCTATGGCATCTACAAGAAGATGCGCGGCAAGCGCCGCGCCTTCACCGAGATCATGGACGTGTACGCCTTCCGCATCATCGTCGACAAGGTCGACACCTGCTACCGCGTGCTCGGCGCCGTGCACAACCTGTACAAGCCGCTGCCCGGGCGCTTCAAGGACTACATTGCGATCCCCAAGGCCAACGGCTATCAGTCGTTGCACACCACGCTGTTCGGCATGCACGGCGTGCCCATCGAAATCCAGATCCGCACCCGCGAAATGGAAGAGATGGCCAACAATGGCATCGCCGCACACTGGCTGTACAAGTCCAACGACGACGAGCAGCCCAAAGGCAACCATGCGCGCGCTCGCCAGTGGGTCAAGGGCATCCTCGAACTGCAGCAGCGTGCCGGCAACTCGCTGGAATTCATCGAGAGCGTGAAGATCGACCTGTTCCCTGACGAGGTCTATGTCTTCACGCCCAAAGGCAGGATCATGGAGCTGCCCAAAGGCTCCACCGCCGTCGATTTCGCCTATGCGGTGCATACCGATGTGGGCAATAGCTGCATCGCCTGCCGCATCAACCGGCGCCTGGCGCCCCTGTCCGAGCCGCTGCAGAGCGGTTCGACGGTCGAGATCGTCAGCGCCCCGGGCGCGCGGCCCAACCCGGCCTGGCTCAACTTCGTGGTCACCGGCAAGGCCCGTACGCACATCCGCCACGCACTCAAGCAGCAGCGACGTTCCGAGTCGATCAACCTTGGCGAGCGCCTGCTGAACAAGGTGCTGACCGGTTTCGACAGCAGCCTGGAGCAAATTCCTCAGGAGCGTATCAACGCAATTCTCGCCGAGTACCGCCTGGAGCTGATCGAGGACCTGCTCGAAGACATTGGCCTGGGCAACCGCATGGCCTATGTGGTGGCCCGCCGCCTGCTGTCAGCCGAAGGCGAACCGCTGCCAGCACCGGAAGGCCCACTGGCGATCCGCGGCACCGAAGGCCTGGTATTGAGCTACGCCAAGTGCTGCACGCCCATTCCGGGCGACCCGATTGTCGGCCATCTGTCGGCAGGCAAGGGCATGGTCGTGCACCTGGAGAACTGCCGCAACATCAGTGAAATCCGCCATAACCCGGAGAAGTGCGTACAGCTTTCCTGGGCCAAGGACATCACCGGCGAATTCAATGTCGAGTTGCGTGTCGAGCTGGAACACCAGCGCGGCCTGATTGCCCTGCTGGCCAGCAGCGTCAATGCCGCAGACGGCAACATCGAGAAGATCAGCATGGACGAACGCGACGGCCGCATCAGCGTTGTCCAACTGGTGGTCAGCGTGCACGACCGCGTGCACCTGGCTCGTGTGATCAAGAAGCTGCGTACGCTGACCGGCGTGGTCCGCATCACCCGCATGCGTGCGTAGTCCGCCAACCGCAAGGAGTCATCATGAGCAAGACCGTCATCAACAGCGACAAGGCCCCTGCCGCCATCGGTACCTACTCGCAAGCGATCAAGGCCGGCAACACCGTTTACATGTCGGGCCAGATCCCGCTGGACCCGAACACCATGGAACTGGTTGAGGGCTTCGAAGCCCAGACCGTACAGGTCTTCGAGAACCTCAAGGCCGTTGCCGAAGCCGCGGGCGGTTCGTTCAAGGACATCGTCAAGCTGAACATCTTCCTCACCGACCTGAGCCACTTCGCCAAGGTCAACGAAGTCATGGGCCGCTACTTCGAGCAGCCGTATCCAGCCCGTGCAGCCATTGGCGTTGCCGCGCTGCCAAAAGGCGCCCAGGTAGAAATGGACGCCATCCTGGTCATCGATTGATGCCGCAGGTGACGGGCGCCTTGCCCGTCACCTTTCAGTTCAAGGTTAACCTACCATGCGTCAAGCACTGCCCCTCGCGCTGGCAGCCCTGCTTCTGAGCGGCTGCGCCAGCCACAAACCCGAAGACTTCAATGGTACCTGGATCAACCAGGACGCCATCAACGCCGCCGTCAAAGGTGGCAGCCTGCGTCAGGCCCTCAATGAACACGGCCCCATCTTCGAGTGGAAACTCGATGTAGCCAGCCAGCAGGCCAGCTACAGCAATGGTTTCGAGGCCGCCGACGGTCAATTGAGCGCCACCGACAAGCAATGGCAAGCCAACTTCCCGGGCGGCCAGACCGAACAGCTGGCGCTGGACGGCGCCGAACTGAAAGCCACGGACACATCCGGTGCCGAACGCAGTTTCGTCCGCGCCACACAGCCCGGTAATGCGCCCTTGGGTAGCAGCTTCGAGAAAGCACTGTACCAGGCATATCTGGGCGGGGACTGGAAGATTGTCGAAGGCCAGGGCAAAGGTGGCGTCGTCCGTTTCGCCGATAACGGCGGCGTAACCGGCCTGCCCGGCCCGGACCGCTACGCGCTGTGCCTGGCCGGCGATTGCGCCAGCATGGGCGGCAGCAACGACAGCCTTTGGCTTGAGCGCAACCAACGTGGCGCGCCATTCATCTTCAAGCGCGATGGCGACAAGCTGGAGATCTTCCAGGCGCTCAACCGTGCCCAGCCCGATGAAATCCCTCAACTGGCAGCCGGTACTCGCCAGTGGGTGCTGGAGAAGGACTGACTCAAGCCCCGTAAGGCTTCACTGGCCCTATCGCCGGCTTGTCGGCGATAGGGCCAGCAGCAACACAGCAGGCTTCAGCCTTCACCTTTCAGGATCGCCGCGTACCCTTCCTTGTAACTCGGATACTCCGGTACCCAACCCAATGCCCGCACCCGGGCATTGCTGCAGCGCTTGCTGCCGGTGCGGCGCACCCGCTGCTCATCGGACCATTCGGTCACGCCCATGTACGCTCGCAACCAGCCAACCACATCGGCCAGCGGCGCAGGGTCGTCGTCAACGCCTATATAGCAATCGTCCAACGCCACACCATCGGCATCGGCCTGCAGCAGGAACGCCAGCAGGCTTGCGGCATCCTCGGCATGAATACGGTTGCCATACAGCGGCGGCTCGGTCGCCACCCGATAGCCCTGACGCACCTGGCTGAGGAGCCACTCACGCCCTGGGCCATAGATCCCTGTCAGGCGCACGATGCTTGCCGGCATGCCGCTGGCCAGGGCCAGCCGCTCAGCCTCCAGCATCACACGCCCCGAATAGCCTTGCGGCTCGGTAGGTGCGGTCTCATCGATCCACTCCCCATCCTTTTGTGCAAAAACACTGCTGCTGGACACGAACAGCAGGCGGCGCGGGCGCTGTCCGCGCTCGGCCAGCCAACCCAGCACGTGACGCAAGCCTTCAACGTAAGCGCTTTGATAACCCGCCTCATCGTGCTGGCTGGCGGCTACGCAATACACCAGATAATCCGGGGAATGCTGCGGCCAAGCCTGGGGCATGCCCGAATCGGACAGGTCGGCAGCGATCGGTACAACACGCTGTGGCAGGTGTTCGACCGAACGGCGCAGGCCGCTTACCTGCCAGCCACGGGCGAGCAATTGGCGAGCCAGCCGGCCGCCGACATCACCACAACCTACGATCAATACGGAACGGTCTGACATCACTTAACTCCCTAGACCAAAGGATCAGGCTAGCCGGATTACACGATAGGCGGCTAGACCATGGGCGAAAAAAGCAACGAGATTACTTTTGTTAACAAGAATTACTTGCAATAATGGCACCCCTATCTGTTCTCGGCCTATCTCGAGGCCTTGGAGAACGCACACTTTTTTCTTCATCAGGTCCGGCCAGCATGACACGTACTCACACTTCCGCTTCGCCAACCCCGTCACGCGCCTGGCGCGCCATTGCCGCGCTGATGTTCAGCCTGGTGCTGGCCCCAGTAGCCATGGCCGATGAGCCCAATACCAACGTCAGTACCCCTGCAGCTGCAAGCGCGCCGGCCACCCCTGCCGCCGAAGGCCAGGCACCTGCTGGCGACGCTCAGGTCGCAACGCCGGTCGATGCGCCGGCGGCAGCGGCCCCAAGCACCGAAGCCGTGGTCGAGAACACTTCGCTGGGCATGGCCCATGACCTGTCCCCATGGGGCATGTACAAGAACGCCGACGTTGTTGTGAAAGCGGTCATGATCGGTCTGGCCATTGCCTCGATCATCACCTGGACCATCTGGATCGCCAAGGGCTTCGAGCTGATGGGCGCCAAGCGTCGCCTGCGCGGCGAAATCGCACAGCTGAAGAAGTCTGCCAGCCTCAAGGAGGCCAGCGAAGTCTCCAACAAGGAAGGCACCCTGGCCCACACGCTGGTCCACGATGCTTTGGAAGAAATGCGCCTGTCGGCAAACGCCCGTGAAAAAGAGGGCATCAAGGAACGCGTGAGCTTCCGCCTGGAGCGTCTGGTGCATGCCAGCGGACGCAACATGAGCAGCGGCACCGGCGTGCTCGCCACCATCGGGTCCACCGCGCCGTTCGTCGGCCTGTTCGGTACCGTGTGGGGCATCATGAACAGCTTCATCGGCATCGCCAAAACACAGACCACCAACCTGGCCGTCGTTGCCCCCGGTATCGCCGAAGCCCTGCTGGCCACCGCCCTGGGCCTGGTCGCAGCGATCCCGGCCGTAGTTATCTACAACGTCTTCGCCCGCTCCATCGCCGGCTACAAAGCTCAGGTTTCCGATGCTTCGGCGCAGGTTCTGCTGCTGGTCAGCCGTGACCTGGACCACCAGGGTGGCGAGCGCGTCGCCCCGCACATGGTGAAAGTGGGGTAAGCCATGGGCCTGCATCTCAACGAAGGTGGCGACGACCTCGCCGAAAACCACGAAATCAACGTCACGCCGTTCATCGACGTGATGCTGGTACTGCTGATCATCTTCATGGTGGCCGCGCCCCTGGCCACGGTCGACATCAAGGTCGACCTGCCGGCTTCGACTGCCAAGCCGGCACCGAGGCCGGAAAAACCGGTGTTCGTCAGCGTCAAGGCCGACCAGAAGCTGTATGTCGGTGACGATCAGGTGCCTGCACCCAGCCAGCTTGGCCCGATGCTCGACGCCAAGACCAAGGGCGACAAGGAAACCACCATCTTCTTCCAGGCCGACAAAGGCGTGGATTACGGTGACCTGATGGAAGTGATGAACAACATGCGCGCGGCCGGCTACCTCAAAGTCGGTCTGGTAGGTCTCGAGACGGCAGCCAAGAAATGACGAAGACGCGGCACAATCTGGCGCGTTACAGCGGCAGCCTGGCACTTGTGCTGGGTGTCCATGCCGTCGCTGTGCTGCTCACGCTCAACTGGTCGGTGCCCCAGGCCGTCGAGCTGCCCCCGGCAGCCATGATGGTTGAACTGGCACCGCTGCCCGAGCCCGCACCGCCACCACCACCGAAGGCCGCTCCACAGCCGCCGGCACCGGTCGAAGAGCCGCCGTTGCCCAAGGTGGCTGAAGCGCCCAAACCAAAGATCGCCATCGCCAAGCCGCCCAAGCCCAAACCCAAGCCTCAACCGCCGAAGCCTGAGAAAAAGCCTGAGCCGCCGAAGGATGAGCCACCGGCCAAAGAACAGGTCGTGGACACCCCACCAACCAACACGCCACCGCAGAAGTCGGCGGCACCGGCACCAAGTATTGCAGCGAACAGCAAAGCGTTGCCTACGTGGCAGAGTGATCTGCTGCGCCACCTGGCGAAGTACAAGCGCTACCCGGAGGACGCACGTCGCCGGGGCCTTCAGGGCATCAACCGCCTGCGCTTCGTGGTCGATGCTGAAGGCAAAGTGGTCTCGTACTCCATGGCAGGAGGTTCGGGCAGCGCAGCACTGGACCGGGCAACCCTGGAAATGATCCGCCGGGCCGGCAAAGTGCCCAAGCCGCCTGCGGAATTGCTGAACAATGGCACGATTGAAGTCGTAGCACCGTTCGTCTACTCGCTGGACCGTCGCTGAGACTTTTGTTTCTGTCACAAATCGGCAAGTCTGATAACGTGCGTCTATCGATTGCAGCCGCTATGCTGGCCTCGCAACTTCATGGACGCACGTTATGACCCTCACAGAACTACGCTACATCGTCACTCTTGCCCAGGAACAGCACTTCGGCCACGCCGCCGAGCGTTGCCATGTCAGCCAGCCCACTCTGTCCGTCGGTGTCAAAAAACTTGAGGACGAGCTTGGCGTGCTGATCTTCGAGCGCAGCAAGAGCGCGGTGCGACTGACGCCAGTCGGTGAAAGCATCGTCGCCCAAGCACAGAAGGTACTGGAGCAGGCGCAGGGCATCCGCGAACTGGCCCAGGCCGGCAAGAACCAGCTCACCGCCCCGCTCAAGGTCGGTGCGATCTATACCGTCGGCCCTTACCTCTTCCCGCACCTGATCCCGCAGCTGCACCGCGTGGCACCGCAGATGCCCCTGTACATCGAAGAGAACTTCACCCACGTGCTGCGCGAAAAACTGCGCAATGGTGAACTCGACGCAGTGATCATCGCCCTGCCGTTCAACGAAGCCGACGTGCTGACGCTGCCACTGTACGATGAGCCATTCTGTGCCCTGATGCCCGCCGACCACCCTTGGACGGCGAAAAAAACCATCGACACCGCCATGCTCAACGACAAGAGCCTGCTGCTGCTCGGCGAGGGCCACTGCTTCCGCGACCAGGTTCTGGAGGCCTGCCCGACGCTGAACAAGGGGGGCGAAGGCGCCAAGCACACCACGGTGGAGTCCAGCTCGCTGGAAACCATCCGCCACATGGTCGCTTCGGGCCTGGGCGTGTCGATCCTGCCGCTTTCGGCGGTGCACAGCCACCACTACGCACCAGGGGTCATCGAGGTGCGGCCGCTCACCGCACCGGCACCGTTCCGCACTGTAGCCATCGCCTGGCGCGCAAGCTTCCCGCGGCCCAAGGCCATCGAGATCCTTGCCGACTCGATTCGCCTCTGCTCGGTAGCCAAGCCCGCTGTGGAACAACCGGCCTGAGTCATGACTGAGCTGTCGAAGGTCTCTGTCACCGCGCTCAAGGGCGTAGGCGAAGCCATGGCGCAGAAGCTCGCCAAGGTGGGCCTGGAAAACCTGCAGGACGTGTTGTTCCACCTGCCGCTGCGTTACCAGGACCGCACCCGGGTGGTGCCTATCGGTGCCCTGCGCCCCGGCCAGGACGCCGTGATCGAAGGGGTGGTCAGTGGCGCCGATGTGACCATGGGCAAACGCCGCAGCCTTGTCGTGCGCCTGGGTGATGGCAGCGGCGTGCTCAGCCTGCGCTTCTATCACTTCAGCAATGCGCAAAAGGAAGGCCTCAAGCGCGGTACCCACCTGCGCTGCTATGGCGAGGCCCGCCCCGGCGCCTCGGGCCTGGAGATCTACCATCCGGAGTACCGTGCACTCAATGGCGACGAGCCGCCACCGCCGGTAGAGCAGACCCTGACGCCGATCTACCCGTCTACCGAAGGCCTCACCCAGCAGCGCCTGCGCCTGCTCTGCCAGCAAAGCCTGGATATGCTTGGCCCACGCAGCCTGCCGGATTGGTTGCCGGACGAACTGGCCCGGGACTACCACCTGGCACCGCTGGACGATGCCATCCGCTACCTGCACAACCCGCCGGCCGATGCCGACCTTGATGAGCTCGCCGAAGGCCAGCACTGGGCCCAGCACCGCCTTGCCTTCGAAGAGCTGCTCACCCACCAGCTGTCGCAACAGCGCCTGCGTGAAAGCCTGCGCAGCTTGCGCGCACCGGTTCTGCCCAAGGCCAAGCGCCTGCAGTTGCAATACCTGGCCAACCTGGGCTTCAAGCCGACGGGCGCACAGCAGCGGGTAGCCGATGAAATCGCCTACGACCTGAGCCAGGCCGAGCCGATGATGCGCCTGGTACAGGGTGATGTCGGCGCCGGCAAGACCGTAGTTGCCGCACTGGCGGCGCTGCAGGCACTGGAGGCCGGCTACCAGGTGGCGCTGATGGCGCCCACCGAGATTCTCGCCGAGCAGCACTACATCACCTTCAAGCGCTGGCTGGAGCCGCTGGGCCTGGAAGTCGCCTGGCTGGCCGGCAAGCTCAAGGGCAAGGCCCGCGCCAGCGCCCTGGAACAGATCGCCAACGGTGCGCCGATGGTGGTGGGTACCCACGCGTTGTTCCAAGAAGAAGTGCAATTCAAGCACCTGGCCTTGGCGATCATCGACGAACAGCACCGTTTTGGTGTGCAACAACGTCTGGCCCTGCGCAAGAAGGGTGTCGCAGGCGAACTGTGCCCGCACCAGCTGATCATGACCGCCACCCCGATCCCGCGCACGCTGGCGATGAGCGCCTATGCCGACCTCGACACCTCGGTGCTCGACGAATTACCGCCAGGGCGCACGCCGGTAAATACCGTGCTGGTGGCCGACAGCCGGCGTTTCGAAGTGGTCGAGCGGGTGCGCGCCGCTTGCGCCGAAGGGCGCCAAGCCTATTGGGTCTGCACCCTGATCGAAGAGTCCGAAGAACTTACCTGCCAGGCAGCCGAGAGCACCTACGAGGAGCTGGGCAGCGCCTTGGGGGAACTGCGCGTGGGCCTGATCCACGGGCGCATGAAACCCGCGGAAAAGGCCGCGGTGATGGCCGAATTCAAGCAAGGCGACCTGCAACTGCTGGTCGCAACCACGGTGATCGAAGTGGGTGTGGACGTCCCTAACGCCAGCCTGATGATCATCGAAAACCCTGAACGCCTGGGCCTTGCCCAACTGCACCAGTTGCGCGGCCGGGTAGGCAGGGGCAGCGCGGTGAGCCACTGCGTGCTGCTGTATCACCCGCCGCTGTCGCAGATCGGCCGCGAACGCCTGGGAATCATGCGCGAAACCAACGACGGCTTCGTCATCGCTGAAAAGGACCTGGAGCTGCGCGGCCCGGGCGAGATGCTCGGGACGCGCCAGACCGGCTTGTTACAATTCAAGGTCGCCGACCTGATGCGCGATGCCGACCTGTTGCCAGCCGTGCGCGACGCCGCACAAGCCCTCATTGCACGCTGGCCCGAGCACGTCAGCCCGCTGCTCGACCGCTGGCTGCGCCACGGCCAGCAATATGGCCAAGTGTGACGTCAGTACCAGAATGGATCCAGCTTTGCGACCAGACTGGTTATACTTCGCGTTTAAAAGAATCAGTGGATACGGACCATGACTGAAGCTGCCCTGGACACCGCAACCCCACACGCACCGTCTGTTATCCGGCTGTTGCTCGAAAAACTGGGCGTTGCCTATCGCGAGGTGCCAGAGCATACGCAACTGCCGGCTGCTTCACGGGTACAGGCGATCCTGCTCGATGACGAAATCGGCGCATTGATGGTGCTGTTCCCGCAGAGCAAGCTGCTGGACCTCAATCGTCTGGAAGAGCTGACGGGCCGCAAGCTCAAAGCCGTGCCGGTACAACGCCTGAAGCAGATGCTCGACAAGCACCATCTGAAGGCCTTGCCTGCGATTCCGGCACTGACCAGCTCGCCCTGCCTCTATGAAGGCAAGTTGCTCGATGCCGAACGCCTGTTGATCCAGTCCGGCGAAGCCGGTCTGTTGCTGGAAATCCAGCGTGACGACTTCAAGCGCATGATGCAAAAGGCCAGCGCTGGCACTTTCGGCCAACCCGTAAGGGAAATCCGCCCCAATCTCGACCGCCCGGATGATGACTCCAGGGAGATTACCCTTGCAGTGCAGGCATTCACCGCCCGCCGCATCCAGAAGCGCCTGGAAGAAACCATAGAGATCCCGCCACTGGCCGATACGGCGCAGAAAATCATCAAGCTGCGGGTCGACCCCAACGCCAGCATCGACGACATCACCGGTGTGGTCGAAACCGACCCGGCTCTGGCCGCACAAGTCGTCAGCTGGGCAGCCTCGCCCTATTACGCTTCCCCAGGCAAGATCCGCTCGGTGGAAGATGCCATCGTCCGCGTCCTTGGCTTCGATCTGGTGATCAACCTGGCCCTGGGCCTGGCATTGGGCAAGACGTTGAGCCTGCCCAAGGACCATCCGCAACAGGCGACGCCGTACTGGCAACAGTCGATCTACACCGCGGCGATCATCGAAGGCCTGACCCGGGCCATGCCCCGTGCCGAACGCCCTGAGGCCGGCCTGACTTACCTGGCCGGGCTGCTGCACAACTTCGGCTATCTACTGCTGGCCCATGTGTTCCCGCCGCACTTCTCGCTGATCTGCCGCCATCTGGAGGTCAACCCGCACCTGTGCCACACCTATGTGGAGCAGCACCTGCTGGGTATCAGCCGCGAGCAGATTGGCGCCTGGCTGATGAAGCTGTGGGACATGCCCGAAGAGCTGTCGACCGCGCTGCGCTTCCAGCATGATCCTGCCTATGACGGCGAATACTCGGCGTACCCCAACCTGGTGTGCCTGGCGACCCGTCTGCTGCGCTGCCGCGGCATCGGCTCGGGGCCGCAGGAGGCGATCCCTGACGAGTTGCTGGAGCGCCTGGGCGTTACCCGGGAGAAGGCTGAGGACGTCGTGAACAAGGTGCTCGAGGCCGAGAGTTTGCTGCGCGAACTGGCGTCGCAGTTCAACGCACCGCACTGAAAACTTTGGGGCTGCACTGCAGCCCCAGCTATTCAGCCTTTTTTCTTCTTCGGTTTCAGGTATTTCATCAAACCCTGGAACCACATCACCAGTGCCGGATTGCCCTTGATCTGGATGCTCTTGTCCTGAATGCCCTGCATGAACGCCAACTGCTTGTTGCCCGCCTGCATCGTGGCGAAGCCATAGGCAGCGTCCTTGAAGGCAATAGCAAAGGCTGGCTGCGGATGAGCGCCGCCTTTGCTGCTGATGCGCTCGCCATTGACGATGAAGTGCCGGGCAACCTTGCCATCGAGCGTCTGCATCTGGAACACCAGGTCCTTGTCCTTGAGTTGCTGCTGAAAAGCCGGGTTGTTACGGCTGGCCCGGGCCATCAACAGCCCCAAGGCCCAGAGAAGAAAGCGGAACTTCATCAACGCGCCTCGAATAAAAAATGACTGAGCTGCGCAGTTTATCCGTTTCCTGAACTATTTACGCAGACTCGCAGCACGATGCTTTCCGAAAGCACAACGGGCGCCCTGAGGCGCCCGTTGACCAGAGGCTGCAAGTCAAACGTCGGTCATTTGGCTTTCTTGGCCGGCTTGGCGGGCACATTGACGCTCTCACGCAGGTTTTTGCCAGGCTTGAAGGCCACAGTATTGCTGGCCTTGATTTTCACCGGCTCACCGGTCTGAGGATTCTTGCCGGTACGGGCGCCGCGATGCCGTTTTTCAAAAGTGCCGAAGCCGACGAGGGTCACGGTGTCTTTGTCCAGCGCACCGGTGATGCTGTCGAGAATGGCATTGAGCACCTGATTGGCCTTTTCCTTGGTCAGATCGGCCTTTTCGGCGATGACGGCGGCGAGTTCTGGTTTACGCATAATGAAGCCTCTTTGACGGGAATTCTTGTTGTTATTGCCGTGCTGCCCGTGAGGCAGCGTTCAAGGCACCGCAGGCTCTAATCTGCGGCAGACGGAAGTGAGAATGGCACGCCGACCGGGGCCGCGCCAGTATCTGGGCGGCCATTGTGCGGTCAACTACAGGATAAATCCGACAGAACGCCCGCTGTTTACGCCATCAGCGCAGGCAGCTGCCGGTTCAGGGCCAGTTTTTCCGTGACGGCGCTGCCTGTCAGGGCATAGCCCAGCAGCTGGCCGTCAGCAGCGTGACAGAGCACTTTCAGGTCACTGCCCTGCCCTTGCACCTGCCAGTTACCTTCACGACCAGGTGGCAGTGGCGAAACCACCAAAGGGCAAGCAGGTGTTTTCACAGTAATGGGCATCGGCCCGTAACTGACCTGCGTCGGGTTGCCTGTCAGCGTCTGGGCCAAGGCTCGCGCGCAGGCCATCAACGGCATCACATAGAGCAGGTTGATGCCTTCGACCTCTGCGCAGTCGCCCAGCGCGAAAATGTTGCCGTGGGAGGTGCGCAGTTGGCGGTCCACGACTACGCCGCGGTTGGTCTGCAGGCCGGCTGCAGCGGCAAGGTCGGTGCGTGGGCGCAGGCCGATGGCCGATACCACCAGGTCGCAGGCGATCACGCTGCCGTCGGACAAGTGCGCCTCAAGGCCTTCGCTAACCCGCTGCAGGCGAGTGAGTACGGGGCCCAGGTGAAAACGCACGCCCAGCCCTTGCAACCCGCTCTGAACGGCAGCGGCAGCGGCAGGATGCAACAGGGTCGGCATGACCTGCTCGCACGGTGCCACCACATCGACCTCAAAACCACCCAGGCGCATGTCATTGGCGAACTCGCAGCCGATCAGGCCGGCTCCGAGGATCAGAACACGCTGCTTGCCAGCTGCGGCAGCACGCAAACGTGCGTAGTCTTCCAGATCATTGACCGGGAACACATGATCAGCCCCGTCGCCCTCGACCGGCACTTGCACGGTCTGCGCACCCCAGGCCAGCACCAGATCGCGATACTCCACCGCTTCTTCGCCAATCCACAGGCGCTTGTGGCCAGGGTCGATACCGCTGATACGCGTGTGGGTGCGGATAACCGCCTTGAGTTGCTCGGCCATGGCCCCCGGCTCGGCCATGCACAGGCCATCCGCGTCCTTTTGCTTGGCGAAGCCAGTGGAGAGCATGGGCTTGGAATAGGAGCGACCGTCGTCGGCCGTAATCAGCAGCAGCGGCGTCTCGCCATCGAGCTTGCGAAACTCACGGGCCAGGTTGTAGCCGGCCAGGCCGGTCCCAATGATGACCACGGGGGACGTCATTTCGTGCTTTCCTCTTGGTTGAACAGCATTGCGATCAGCCGATGGCGATCATTTCAAAGTCGCTTTTGCCAACGCCGCAATCGGGGCACAGCCAATCTTGCGGCACATCCTCCCAGCGGGTACCCGGCGCGATGCCGTCATCCGGCCATCCTTGGGCCTCGTCGTAGATCAGGCCACAGACAATACACTGCCACTTCTTCATGATTTGTCGTTCCTCGGTACAGGCTCAGGCTTTGTCATGCGGGCTCAGGGCCCTTACGCGGGCATTATGCAAGCAGTTGGGGCAATCATGCTAAGCTCGCCGCCTCTCTGGCTGTAATCAAGCATATCGACGTGTCGTACGAATCCCCGCAAGCAGCCGCTGTCGCGTGGCTGGCGTATCCACAACTGGCGGTCGATACCGACCAGCCTGCCCTCGACTGGCTGTTCGACGAAGGTTCCCTGACTCGCCGCCTTACCCGACTGTCTCACGATCATTTCAGCGTGACTCCGCTGTTCGAGGGCTGGCAGGCGCTGCGCGATGACGAATGCCTGGCGCTGGGTATCGCGCCAGGCGCTGAAGGCTGGGTGCGCGAGGTGTACTTGCGCGGCCATGGTCAGCCTTGGGTCTTCGCCCGCAGCGTGGCCAGCCGTAGCGCCCTGGAACGCGGCGGTTTGCACCTGGAAACCTTGGGCAGCCGTTCGCTGGGCGAGTTGTTGTTCTGCGACCAGGCGTTCATCCGTCACCCCATTGAAGTGTGCACTTATCCACAGCAGTGGTTACCTGTCGAAGCGGCCCATGCAGGGTTGTGGGGGCGGCGCTCGCGCTTCGAGCGCGATGGCCTCGATCTGCTGGTGGCCGAAGTATTCCTGCCGGCACTGTGGCAAGCAGCCAAGGAGGAAAACTGCTGATGTACCTGCAACTGCTCAAGTCGCTCAACCGCGTGCACCCGCGCGCCTGGGACTTCATCCAGCTCAGCCGCATGGACCGGCCGATCGGCATCTACCTGCTGCTGTGGCCGACCCTGACGGCGGTGTGGATTGCAGGCCTTGGTTCGCCCACCTTGGCCAACGTGCTGATCTTCGGCCTAGGCGTGGTGCTGATGCGTGCCGCTGGCTGCTGCATCAATGACTTCGCCGATCGCAAGGTCGATGGCCACGTCAAACGCACCGCCGACCGCCCGCTGGCCAGTGGGCGGGTCAAGCCACGCGAGGCGCTGGCGCTGTTCGGGATCCTGGTGGCGGTGAGCTTCCTGCTGGTGCTGTGTACCAACAGCAAGACCGTGTGGCTGTCATTCGGCGCGGTGGCTTTGGCGTTCTGTTACCCGTTCATGAAGCGCTACACCTATTACCCGCAGGTGGTGCTGGGGGCTGCGTATTCCTGGGGTATCCCCATGGCCTTCACTGCCGCCGGCGGCGAGTTGCCGGCCAGCGCCTGGCTGCTGTACATCGCCAACCTGCTGTGGACGGTGGGCTACGATACCTACTACGCCATGGTCGACCGGGACGATGACCTGAAAATCGGGGTGAAATCGACCGCGATCCTGTTCGGCGAATCCGACCGGATGATCATCCTGACCCTGCAGATGCTGTCGCTGGGCTGCCTGTTGCTGGCGGGGAGCCGCTTCGAGCTGGGTGGCTGGTTCCATCTTGGGCTGCTGGGCGCCGCCCTGTGCTTTGCCTGGGAGTACTGGTCGACGCGCAAGCTGGACAGAGAGTCGTGCTTCAAGGCGTTTCTTCACAACCACTGGGCGGGGCTGCTGGTGTTCATGGGTGTGGTGCTCGATTACGCCCTGCGCTGAACACAACCCCGGCAAGCCACCCTGTGGGAGCTGGCTTGCCGGCGATCGGGTCGCAAATCGGGCCCAGCCATCTCAAGGCTTGGCGACGTGCCAGACGTCTTTCAAGCCATCACCTGTCATGTCCCCAGCCTTTTTGTCCTTCACAAAGGTATAAAGAGGCTTGCCGTCATAAGCCCACTGTTTCTTGCCGTCGTCGCGCATCACCACCGACCACTTGTCCTTGGCAGGCTCGTCATCGGCCTTGACCAGCAGCGGCGGCCAGTTGGCGGCGCACTCACCGTTGCACATCGACTTGCCGCCAGCATCCTTGTCGAAGGTGTACAACGTCATACCCGCATGGTCGACCCACATGCCGTCCTTCTCCATGGCATGGTGGGCCGACGCTACCCCGGGCAGTGCCATTGCAGCACAAAGGGCCATCCAGCTCAGCGTGTGTCGTGTCATTGGAATCACCGTGAATTCGGGGGTGGAGTGAGTTCGAACAGCCGCCGCGGCAGCCCCTTCTAGCCTAGCCCAGTCATGCAATGTCGCCAGAATGGCCAACGCCCTGTCACACAGCTGCAATAATTCCGTTATCTAATGCGGGCCAGACACGACATTCCAGGAGAGGTTTACAGCATGGTTGGCAGAAACATTCTGATCGTCGACGACGAAGCGCCCATTCGCGAGATGATCGCCGTTGCATTGGAAATGGCCGGCTATGACTGCCTGGAAGCCGAGAACTCCCAACAGGCCCACGCAATCATTGTCGACCGTAAACCGGATCTGATCCTGCTCGACTGGATGCTGCCGGGCACCTCCGGCATCGAGTTGGCTCGCCGCCTCAAGCGCGATGAGCTCACCGGCGATATCCCGATCATCATGCTCACCGCCAAGGGCGAAGAGGACAACAAGATCCAGGGCCTGGAAGTCGGCGCCGACGACTACATCACCAAACCCTTTTCGCCTCGGGAACTGGTGGCGCGCCTGAAAGCCGTACTGCGCCGCGCTGGCCCGAGCGACAGCGAAGCCCCGATCGAAGTCGGCGGCCTGCTGCTCGACCCGATCAGCCACCGCGTGACCATCGACGGCAAACCGGCCGAAATGGGTCCCACCGAATACCGCCTGCTGCAGTTCTTCATGACCCACCAGGAACGCGCCTACACCCGGGGCCAGTTGCTCGACCAAGTCTGGGGCGGCAACGTCTACGTCGAGGAGCGCACCGTCGATGTGCACATCCGCCGCCTGCGCAAGGCACTGGGTGAAGCCTACGAAAATCTGGTACAAACCGTCCGGGGCACTGGCTACCGCTTCTCGACCAAAAGCTAGCTGCGAGCTTCAAGCCTCAAGCTGCAAGGAAAACAAGCAGCATCCAGGCTAGACAAAGGACTATCAGCATCACCGATCCGCTTCATCTTGCAGCTTATCGCTTGCAGCCTGCGGCTGGATCCGAAGGATCTGTCAATTGAACCAGAACTGGCACGCAACCCTCATTCGCCACCTGCTCCTGCTGATCACTGTCTGCTTGATAGGCGGCCTGGTCAGCGGTTTTTACGGATGGAGCCTGGCCATCGGCCTGGGCTTCTACCTGGGCTGGACCCTCAAACAGTTGCTGCGCCTGCATGACTGGCTGCGCAACCATCAGCCCGACGAGGCACCGCCCGACGGCTATGGCCTGTGGGGCGAGGTGTTCGACAGCATCTACCACCTGCAACGACGCGACCAGCGCGTACGCGGCCGTCTGCAGGCAGTGATCGACCGGGTGCAGGAGTCCACCGCCGCACTGCGCGACGCGGTGATCATGCTCGACAGCGACGGTAACCTGGAATGGTGGAACCGCGCCGCAGAAACCCTGTTGGGCTTCAAGACGCCGCAGGATGGCGGCCAGCCGGTCACCAACCTGGTACGCCACCCACGCTTCAAGGAATACTTCGAGTCGCAAAACTTTGCCGAACCGCTGGAAATTCCCTCCCCCATCAATGACCGCATGCGCGTGCAACTGCACCTCACCCGCTACGGCAACAACGAACACCTGATGCTGGTGCGCGACGTTACTCGCATCCATCAGCTCGAACAGATGCGCAAGGACTTCGTGGCTAACGTCTCGCACGAGTTGCGTACACCGCTGACGGTGATTGCCGGCTACCTGGAAACCCTGCTGGATAACGTCGAAGACGTTAACCCCCGCTGGAACCGGGCGTTGCAGCAGATGAGTCAGCAAGGTTCGCGCATGCAGACGTTGCTCAACGACCTGCTGCTGCTGGCCAAGCTGGAAGCGACCGATTACCCGTCGGACAACCAGCCGGTGGCAGTCGACACCCTGCTCGGCGCGATCATGAACGACGCCCAGGCGCTGTCCGGGCCGCGCAACCAGCGCATTACCCTGGAGGCCGCGCCGGGCCTTCGCCTCAAAGGCAGCGAGTCAGAGTTGCGCAGCGCTTTCTCCAACTTGGTGTTCAACGCGGTGAAGTACACCCGGGACGAAGGCAACATCCGTATCCGCTGGTGGGCCGACGACCAGGGCGCCCACCTGTCAGTGCAGGACTCGGGAGTCGGTATCGACGCCAAGCACCTGCCGCGGCTGACCGAACGTTTCTACCGCGTCGACTCCAGCCGCGCCTCCAACACCGGAGGTACCGGCCTGGGGCTGGCGATCGTCAAGCATGTGCTCATGCGCCATCGCGGGCGCCTTGAGATCAGCAGCGTACCGGGCCATGGCAGTACCTTCACCTGTCACTTTGCCCCCGCACAACTGGCTAACGGTGACGCTTGATTCCAAGGGCCACTTTGCTTTTGCTGCCCCAGCCGCTACATTGACCCCCCTGTGCCAGCAAAAGCTGGCACTTTTTTTCTACCTTTCCCAAAGACGGACCCCGTAAAAAATCCATCATGGACCCTTCCCCTGGTATCAGCCTCACCTCGTTATTCGCCGATTTCGGCATGATTCTCTTTGCCCTGTTCCTGGTGCTGCTCAACGGCTTTTTCGTAGCCGCCGAGTTCGCCATGGTCAAGCTGCGCTCAACGCGTGTCGAATCCATTGCAGAGCAGCACGGCTGGCGCGGCAGCATCCTGCGCAAGGTACATAACCAGCTCGACGCCTACCTGTCGGCCTGCCAGCTGGGTATCACCCTCGCCTCTCTGGGCCTTGGCTGGGTCGGTGAGCCGGCATTCGCCCACCTGCTAGAGCCGCTGCTGGCGTACCTGGGCGTGGACACGCCAGAGTTGATCAAGGGTGTCTCGTTCTTCGTCGCCTTCTTCGTCATCTCGTACCTGCACATCGTGGTCGGTGAGCTGGCGCCCAAATCCTGGGCGATCCGCAAGCCCGAACTGTTGTCGCTGTGGACTGCGGTGCCGCTTTACCTGTTCTACTGGCTGATGTACCCGGCCATCTACCTGCTCAACGCCAGTGCCAACACCATCCTGCGCTTTGCCGGCCAGGGCGAGCCTGGCCCGCACCACGAGCACCATTACAGCCGTGAAGAGCTCAAGCTGATCCTGCACTCCAGCCGTGGCCAGGACCCGAGCGACCAGGGTATGCGTGTACTGGCCTCGGCCGTGGAAATGGGCGAGCTGGAAGTAGTCGACTGGGCCAACTCGCGCGAAGACATGGTCAGCATCGACGCCCATGCGCCACTCAAGGAAATCCTGGCTCTGGTGCGCCGCCACAAGTTCAGCCGCTATCCGCTGTACGACGCCGAGCGTGAGGAGTTCACCGGGCTTTTGCACATCAAGGATCTGCTGCTGGAACTGGCCGAGCTCGAGCACCTGCCCGAAACCGTCGACCTCGAAGACCTGGCCCGCCCACTGGAGCGTGTATCGCGGCACATGCCGTTGTCCCAGCTGCTGGAGCAGTTCCGCAAGGGCGGTGCGCACTTCGTGCTGGTCGAGGAAGCCGATGGCAAGGTGATCGGCTACCTGACCATGGAAGATGTGCTGGAAGTGCTGGTGGGCGACATTCAGGACGAACACCGCAAGACCGAGCGCGGCATCCTGGCCTACCAGCCAGGCAAACTGCTGGTGCGTGGCGACACGCCGCTGTTCAAGGTGGAGCGCCTGCTGGGCATCGACCTTGACCACATCGAAGCGGAAACTCTGGCCGGGCTTATCTACGAAACGCTCAAGCGCGTGCCTGAGGAAGAGGAAGTGCTGGAAGTCGAAGGCCTGCGCATCATCATCAAGAAGATGAAAGGGCCCAAGATCGTGCTGGCCAAGGTGCTCAAGCTCGACTGAACTGGCGGGGCCGCTTGGCGGCCCCTGACAATTTCAGGGATTACCCGCAGTAAAGTTCGGCAAACCGCCAATCGGCCGGTCGAACTGGAAGGGGATCGACTCCAGCGCCAAGCCGACGTTGCGCTGCACCACGAAATGCAGGTGGGGGCCAGTGCTGTTGCCAGTATTGCCCGACTTGGCCAACGCCTGCCCCAATGCCACCTGCTGCCCCTCGGCCACTACCACTGAACCGCGCATCAGGTGCAGATACACTCCCATCGTGCCGTCCGGGTGAAGAATGCGCACGAAATTGCCTGAGGGGTTGGTACCTCGTCCGCTCTGGTTGTTCTCGATCTTCACCACCATCCCACCCCTCGCCGCAATGATCGGGGTGCCCTCCGGCATGGCGATGTCCATGGCATGACGGCCCTTGGGACCGTAATGGCTGAAGCGGCCGTTGGGCCCTTGAGTCAGGCGGAAAGGGCCGCCTTTCCATGGGAAAGGATAACGATAAGCCTGCGAGCGCTGACCGGGGTCACCCATGGCGTACTGAAATTTGCTGGCATAACGGAGCGGCCCGCCGGGTGCCGCCAGCACCGAGCTGAGCACCTTGGTCGAGCGTGGCCCGACTACGGCCCGCACGATCCGCGGGCCGTTGCCGCCGAAGGCATTGGCCAACTGATCGACGCGCAGTTCAACCTGCATGGGCACGTACAGCTCATTGCGCACCAGGAAGCGTACGCCGCCAGGAAACGGCTCGGTTTGCAGGCGTACCTGACCCTCTAACTGCTCGAACATCGGCTCGCGCAGCTCCAGCGCTTTGGCACCTGGGCTAGGGCGCTCGGAATAGGAAGCCACGCCGAAATTGTCGGTGGTCTTGTAAATGGTCATGCCCAGGCTCGACGCCGAGGCCGTGAGCAAGGCACAGAACAGCAGCAAGCGGGCGGCGGCGGGCATGATGGTGGCTTTTTGACAGTGGCGTTCTGTCGAAGCCTAGCAGTGGGATCCGGGAGCGGTATGACAGTTGGTCGGAAGACCGCCGCAGCCCTGTAGGAGCGGCCTTGCGTCGCGAAAGGGCTGCAGCGCAGCCCCAGCCATGCTTGCCGCGCCGCAAAACGGGGGACGCTGTACAGCGCTTTCGCGGACGCAAGGCCGCCCCTACAGAATCGGAGTACGACGAAACTAGGCGCCGGGGGTGAAGTGCTTCTGCGTGGTGCCGCGGGCAATCAGCCGCGACAGGTAGTCGAGCTTCTGCGCATCTTGGTCGACGAATTTGAAGGTCAGTTGCAGCCAGTCGCTTTCAGGTTTCGGCTCCAATGCCGCAATGGCATGCAGGTAACCGTTCAGGCGAGCAACTTCAGCGCTCTCGCCCTGCTCAAGGTCCAGTACAGCGCCTTCGAGCACCTGTGGCAGCACTGCACTGCGTCGTACCACCAGCAGCGCCTCCTTGAGGCTCAGCGCCTTGATCACACAAGGCTGAGTACCACTGGAAAGGCGCAGCTGGCCTTGTCCACGCCCGGTCTGCGCAGCGGCTGCGGCGGCCGTCTGCGGTTTCGGTGCATTGATCAACGGCTTGGCCGGCACAGCCGCAGCAGGCGGGGCCTTGACCGCTTCTGGTTTGCCCCCGGTCAGCGCGCTCAACGAATCGTTGGCGAACGCCGAATTCACCCGCGCCTGGCCACCGGCGACCAAACTTTCAAGCTTGCCGATCTTGGTCAGGGCTTTCTTCACCTTGGTCAGCAACTGCTCGTTGGTAAATGGCTTGCCAACGAAATCGGAGACGCCCGCCTGAATGGCCTGGATGACATTTTCCTTATCGCCGCGGCTGGTCACCATGATGAACTGCAGGTTCTTCATCTCTGGCTGCTGTCGGCACCAGGTCAGCAGTTCAAGGCCGGACATTTCGGGCATTTCCCAGTCGCACAGCACCAGGTCGAAGGTTTCCTTGCCCAGCATGGTCATGGCCTTGCGGCCGTTGACCGCATCCTCGATGACCATGCCCGGGAAGGCATTACGCAGGCACTTCCTCACCAGATCACGGATGAACGGGGCGTCATCCACGACCAGCACATTGACTTTACTCATCGATACTCCTCTTGAATCCCGTCTAGCCTACCGTCGATTGGTGGCCATTTGCCAACACCTAGATCACGCCGGGATCTCTTTGCATCGTTCGCGGGTGCCTGCTGACTGCTCAAGCGCAAACGAAAACGCCCGGCGAAGGCCGGGCGTCGATGCTCGGGAGCAATCTTATTTATCGTCCGGTTCAGCCGGAACATTAGCAATTTCAGCCTCATCGCCAGCCGTGCCCTGAACTTCGGCTTTCATGCGCTTGAGGCCCATGTGACGTACGTCGGTACCGCGCACCAGGTAGATCACCAGTTCCGAGATGTTGCGTGCGTGGTCGCCGATACGCTCCAGCGAACGCAGGGCCCAGATGACGCTCAGTACCCGCGAGATCGAGCGCGGGTCTTCCATCATGTAGGTCACAAGTTCACGCAGGGCGGTCTTGTACTCGCGGTCGATGGTCTTGTCGTACTGGGCCACCGACAGAGCCAGGTCGGCATCGAAGCGGGCGAAGGCATCCAGTGCATCGCGCACCATGTTGCGTACCTGGTCGCCAATGTGGCGCACCTCGACGTAGCCGCGCGGCGATTCGCCTTCTTCGCACAACTGGATGGCGCGGCGGGCGATCTTGGTCGATTCGTCGCCAATACGCTCCAGGTCGATCACCGACTTGGAGATGCTGATGATCAACCTCAGGTCGGAGGCCGCCGGCTGGCGACGGGCGAGGATGCGCACACACTCCTCGTCGATGTTGCGCTCCATCTGGTTGATCTGCTCGTCGACTTCACGCACCTGCTGGGCCAGGCCCGAGTCGGCTTCGATCAGTGCGGTAACCGCGTCATTGACCTGTTTCTCGACCAGCCCGCCCATGGCCAGGAGGTGGCTGCGCACCTCTTCGAGTTCAGCGTTGAACTGCTGGGAAATGTGGTGCGTCAGGCTTTCTTTGTTGATCATCGTTTCGCTCCGCGAAGCTGCAAGCTGCAAGCCTCAAGTAGTTCGTGTCGTTTCCTGGCTCCGCGCTAGCTGCTTTTTTTTGAAGCTTGAAGCTTGCAGCCCAAAGCCTGCAGCCGCGCCCAAAAGCGCCGTTAGCCGTAGCGACCGGTGATGTAGTCTTCGGTCTGCTTCTTCGCCGGGTTGGTGAACAGGGTGTCGGTATCACCGAATTCGACCAGTTTGCCCATGTACATGAACGCGGTGTAGTCCGAAACACGGGCCGCCTGTTGCATGTTGTGGGTCACGATAACGATGGTGTACTTGGATTTCAGTTCGTAGATCAGCTCTTCGACCTTCAGCGTCGAGATCGGGTCCAGTGCCGAGCAAGGCTCGTCGAGCAGCAGTACTTCAGGCTCGACGGCGATGGTACGGGCGATGACCAGACGCTGTTGCTGGCCGCCGGACAGGCCCAGCGCGGAGTCGTGCAAACGGTCTTTCACTTCCTCCCACAACGCAGCGCCCTTGAGCGCCCACTCGACCGCTTCGTCCAGCACGCGCTTCTTGTTGATGCCCTGAATACGCAGGCCATACACCACGTTCTCATAGATGGTCTTGGGGAACGGGTTTGGCTTCTGGAACACCATACCCACGCGACGGCGCAGCTCGGCCACGTCCTCGCCCTTGCGGTAGATGTTGTTGCCGTACAGGTTGATGGCACCTTCAACACGGCAACCGTCAACCAGGTCGTTCATGCGGTTGAAGGTGCGCAGCAGCGTCGACTTGCCACAGCCCGAAGGGCCGATGAAAGCCGTCACGCGCTGCTTGGGGATGTTCATGCTGACGTCGAACAACGCCTGCTTGTCGCCGTAGTACAGGCTAAGGCCGGGTACTTCGATAGCCACGGTCTCTTCGGCCAGACGCAGGCTCTGCTTGTCGCGGCCCAGGGCAGCCATGTCGATGCCGTGGGTGTGGGATTCTTGCTGCATGGTCTCACTCCGTTTGTAGCTGCAAGCTTTAAGCTGCAAGCTGCAAGTTAGGGCAAAGCGGCACTCCTTTTGGAGCTTGCCGCTTGTGGCTTAAAGCTTCAATCAGTGGTCCAGGGCCTTGTACTTCTCGCGCAGGTGGTTACGGATCCACACCGCCGAGAGGTTGAGGGTGGCGATCACCATCACCAGCAGCAGCGCAGTGGCGTATACCAGCGGTCGCGCGGCCTCGACGTTGGGGCTCTGGAAGCCGACGTCGTAGATGTGGAAGCCCAGGTGCATGATCTTCTGGTCCAGGTGCAGGTACGGGTAGTTACCGTCCAGCGGCAACGACGGCGCCAGCTTGACCACACCCACCAGCATCAGCGGCGCTACTTCACCAGCGGCACGGGCCACGGCGAGGATCATGCCGGTCATCATTGCCGGGCTGGCCATTGGCAGCACGATTTTCCACAGGGTCTCGGCCTTGGTCGCGCCAAGCGCCAGCGAGCCTTCACGCACGGTGCGTGGAATACGCGCCAGGCCTTCCTCGGTGGCCACGATCACCACCGGCACGGCCAGCAGCGCCAGGGTCAGCGATGCCCACAGCAGGCCTGGCGTGCCCAGGGTCGGTGCCGGCAGCGATTCGGGGAAGAACAGGCGGTCGATCGAACCACCCAGCACGTAGACGAAGAAGCCCAGGCCGAACACGCCGTAGACGATGGCCGGAACCCCCGCCAGGTTGTTCACGGCGATGCGGATCAGGCGCGTCACCGGGCCTTGCTTGGCGTATTCGCGCAAGTAGACCGCCGCCAGCACGCCGAACGGGGTGACGATCACGGCCATGATCAGGGTCATCATCACGGTACCGAAAATCGCCGGGAAGATACCGCCTTCGGTGTTGGCTTCACGAGGATCGTCGCTGAGGAATTCCCAGACCTTGGCGAAATAGGTGCCCATCTTGGTAAAGCCGGACATGGCGTTAGGCTGGATGGCGTGCACGACCTTGCTCAGGTTGATCTCCACTTCGCGGCCGTTGCCGTCGCGAGCGACCAGGCTGTCGCGGGAGAAGGCCTGATGCAGGCTGCTGAGGCGGTCTTCGATGGCCTTGTAGCGGCTGTTCAACTCGGCGCGTTCGGCATCTATGTCGGCCTGGGCCGTAGCGTCCAGCTTGCCTTCCAGTTCCAGCTTGCGGCCTTGCAGGCGCAGGCGCTCAAGACCATGGTTGATGGCACCGATGTCTTTTTTCTCAAGCTGCTGCAGCTCGCTGTTGAGCTGGTTAGCGCGTTTCAGGCGTGCCTGCAGCTCGTTCCAGGCGCCAGCGCCCTCGGCGACCACGCGGCCTTGTTCCTTGACGCTCACCAGGTAGCCGTAGAAGTTGCCCCATTCGCGGCGCTCCAGGGCGATCAGGTCGACCGGACGCTGCTCGTCGACCAACCATTCACCGACCACCCAAGTGAAGTCACTGCCGTTGAGGTCACGGTTACCCACCTTGATCAGCTCACGGGTCATGAACTCCGGGCCTTCGTCCGGCACCGGCAGGCCGGCACCCTTGAGGCGAACGCGGGGCACTTCTTCTTTCTGAACCACTTCACCGACGATGACGTGGTCACCCTGGCCCGGCACCTTATAGGTGGCCTGGACCAGGTCGGCGGGCCAGAAGTGGCCCAGGCCGCGTACGGCAATCACGGCCAGCAGGCCGACGGTCATGATGACCGCCATGGCGACCGCGCCACCGCTGATCCAGACGCCTGGGGCGCCGCTCTTGAACCAGCCTTTGAGGGAATCCTTTTTCACGGATCTCTACCTTTCTATCAAAGCGACGAGTATTTCTTGCGCAGACGCTGGCGAATCAGCTCGGCCAAGGTGTTCATGATGAAGGTGAACATCAGCAGCACGAGAGCAGCGAGGAACAGCACACGGTAATGGCTGCCGCCGACTTCGGATTCGGGCATCTCCACCGCCACGTTGGCGGCCAAGGTACGCATGCCTTCGAACAGGTTCATCTCCATCACCGGGGTGTTGCCGGTGGCCATGAGCACGATCATGGTCTCGCCCACCGCTCGGCCCATGCCGATCATCAGCGCCGAGAAGATACCCGGGCTGGCAGTGAGGATGACCACGCGGGTCAAGGTCTGCCACGGCGTCGCACCCAGGGCCAGGGAGCCCAGGGTCAGGCTGCGCGGAACGCTGAACACGGCGTCTTCGGCGATCGAGTAAATGTTCGGGATGACCGCAAAGCCCATGGCGATACCCACTACCAGGGCGTTGCGCTGGTCGTAGGTGATACCCAGGTCATTGGTGATCCACAGGCGCATGTCGCCGCCGAAGAACCAGGTTTCCAGGTACGGGCTCATGGTCAGGGCGAACCAGCCGGTGAACAGGATCACCGGGATCAGGATGGCGGCTTCCCAACCATCCGGAACGCGCAGGCGAATCGACTCAGGCAGGCGGCTCCAGGTGAATCCCGCCAGCAGGATGCCGAACGGCATCAGCAGGAACAGGCTGAACACACCCGGCAGGTGCCCTTCCAGGTACGGCGCGAGGAACAGGCCAGCGAAGAAGCCGAGGATCACCGTCGGCATCGCTTCCATCAGTTCGATCACCGGCTTGACCTTGCGGCGCATGCCCGGGGCCATGAAGTAAGCGGTGTAGATAGCTGCAGCGATGGCCAGCGGTGCCGCCAGGATCATCGCGTAGAACGCGGCCTTGAGGGTACCGAAGGTCAGGGGCGACAGGCTCAGCTTAGGCTCGAAGTCGGTGTTCGAAGCCGTCGACTGCCAGACGTACTTGGGCTCGTCGTAGTTCTCATACCAGACCTTGCCCCACAGCGCGCTGAAGGAGATTTCCGGGTGCGGGTTCTTCAGGTTCAGTGGCAGCAGCTTGCCGCCCTCTTCGATGAGGATACGATTGGCACGCGGCGACAGGGCCAGGATACCTGGGCCTTCGGCAGCAGGCTCGACCAGCAGGGTGCGGTGCGCGGTGCTGTGGAAGACGCCCAGCTTGCCTTCGGCGTCCAGGGCGATGAAGCCCTTGCGGCGCTCTTCGGCGTCGATCTGGACGATCGGCGCCTTGCCCATCTGGAAGGTACGGATCTGCTTGAAACGCGATTCGCCATCCGGGTCACGGGCCATGAACCACTGGGCCAGGCCGCCTTTGGAGTCACCGATGATCAGCGAGATGCCGCCGACCAGTTGCGCGGTGGCGGTGATCTCGGTGTCAGCGCTCTCGGACAGCTTGTAGCGGCCATTGAGGCTCTTGTCGCGCAGGCTGAAGACATCTGCGGTGGCTCGGCCGTTGATCACGTACAGCCACTGCTGGCGCGGGTCGATGAAGATGTTCTTCACCACCTCGGTCATTTGCGGCAGCTCGATGCGGTTCTGCTCGGTGGTGACCTCTTCGGTCATCAGGTTTTCGGTGCGCGTCAGCTCGACCACCTGCAGATGCGCGCCGGTGGAACCGGCCAGCATCAGAGTATCGCCGTTTACGTTGACGCTGACGTGCTCCAGCGCGCGGCCCTGCTCATCCAACACGAACGGCTCCGGGCCATACGGGTAGTCGATGCCTGGAGTGATGGTCTTTTTGTTGTCCGGGTAGGTGATCTTGTAGGTGTGGTGGAATACCAGCGCCTGACCATTGGACAAGCCCAGCACTACCAGGGGGCTGCCCGGCTGGTCGGTGCTGATCGAGCTCACCTGGGTGCCTGCCGGCAGCGGCAGGTCGACGCGGTTTAGCTCGTTCCCGGTCTTGGTATCGAAGAACAGTGCCTGCCCCTTGTCCGAGACACGCATGCCGACCAGGTTCTGCTCTTCGAGCGCGATCATCAGCGGCTTACCGGCATCCTGCTGCAGCCAGGTCGGCTCCAGGGCCTTCTTGCTGGTCAGCTCGGCGCCCTGGAACAGCGGCAGCACCACGTAGGCCAGATAGAAGAAGATCAGCGTGATGGCTGCCAGCACGGCAAGCCCGCCCACCAGTACATACCAGCGGGTCAGGCGGTCCTTGAGCGCGCGCATGCGGCGCTTGCGTTGCAACTCGGGCGTATTGAAATCAATCCGCTCGGGAGGGGATTTTTGGGTCATGGTGGAGTTGGCCAGATCATTCATGCGCACACCCTAGCGGTCCCGTATGACAAAAACATGACAGTGCGTTGACGCAAAAAAGCCCGCCGCTCAGGAGCCCTGGCTTCGGACCGAGAATTCGTGGAAAAGACCGGCTTCAGTGCCGGCCTTTTCCTCAGTTACTTACTTCTTTGCAACGTTACCGGCGTGGGACAGGCCCAGGTCAGCCAGGGTCTTGTCGACCACCTTGGCCGGCAGCGGAATGTAGCCGTCCTTCACCACGACCTGCTGGCCAGCCTGCGACAGCACCAGCTTGACGAACTCGGCTTCCAGCGGGGCCAGAGGCTTGTTCGGGGCCTTGTTGACGTAGACGTACAGGAAGCGCGACAGCGGGTAGGTGCCGTTCAGGGCATTGGCCTCGTTGTCTTCGATGAACTCGCCACCTTCCTTCTTGGCCAGACCTACGGTCTTGACGCTGGCAGTCTTGTAGCCGATACCCGAGTAGCCGATGCCGTTCAACGAGGAGCTGATCGACTGCACGACCGACGCCGAGCCGGGCTGTTCGTTGACATTAGGCTTGAAGTCACCTTTGCACAGAGCCTCTTCCTTGAAGTAACCGTAGGTACCCGATACCGAGTTACGGCCGAACAGCTGAACTGGCTTGTTGGCCAGGTCGCCGGTCACGCCCAGGTCGCCCCAGGTCTTGACGTCAGCCTTGGCGCCGCACAGACGAGTGGAAGAGAAAATCGCGTCGACCTGAGCCATGGTCAGGCCCTTGATCGGGTTGTCTTTGTGTACGAACACGGCCAGGGCGTCGACGGCGACCGGGATGGCGGTCGGCTTGTAGCCATACTTCTGCTCGAAGGCCTGCAGCTCGACGTCCTTCATCTTGCGGCTCATCGGGCCAAGGTTGGCGGTGCCTTCGGTCAGCGCGGGTGGCGCAGTGGAGGAGCCGGCAGCCTGGATCTGGATGTTGACGTTCGGATATTCCTTCTTGTAGGCCTCGGCCCACAGAGTCATGAGGTTCGCGAGGGTGTCGGAACCGACGCTGGAGAGGTTGCCCGAAACACCAGTGGTCTTGGTGTAGGTCGGGATCGCAGGGTCGACGGCGGCTACCGCGTTGGCGGTTGCAACGCCAGCGGCGGCAAAGGTGAGGGCCGCCATCAAACGCTTCAGTTTCATGCCTTGCTCCTAGCAGGAATATTGGGATGTTGGATGGATCGGGCCCAAGTATCTGCAGGCCGCATGAACACGATATGACTCCAATATGACAATTGGATGAAAGGCCATCACTGGATACCCAGGATGGCCTTTCAAAATGTTGCAGGAGCGGGGGCTAGAGCACTATCAGCGTTTTTTCGACAGCAAGTACAGCCCGACAACCAGACCGACGGCGCACAGGCCCGCTACGTAATAAGCAGGCGCCATCGGACTGACCTTGAGCAGCGCGGTCACCACCATCGGCGTCAAGCCGCCGAAAATGGCATAGGCCACGTTGTAGGAGAACGACAGGCCGCTGAAGCGCACTGCCGCCGGGAACGCCTTGACCATCACATAGGGCACCGCGCCGATCACGCCTACGCACAGGCCGGTGATGGCATACAGCGGGAACAGCAGTTGCGGGTGGGTCGGCAGGCTGTGGTAGAAGGTCCAGGACGTCACCAGCAGCAACAGGCTGCCGATCACGAAGACGCGGCCGGCACCAAAGCGGTCGGCCAGGCTGCCAGAGCCGATGCAGCCAAGGCTAAGCAGCACGATCGCCAGGCTGTTGGCCTTGAGTGAGTCGGTGGGGCTGATGTGGTAGATGCTCTGCAACAACGCCGGTGTCATCAGGATGACCACTACGATGCCGGCAGAAAGCATCCAGGTCAGCAGCATCGACAGGATGATCGGCCCGCGGTGATCACGCAGCACGGCCCGCAGCGGCAGCTCTTCGGCAAGCGCCTTGCGCTGCTGCATCTCGGCGAATACCGGAGTTTCGTGCAGCCAGCGGCGCAGGTACACCGAGAACAGGCCGAACACGCCGCCAAGCAGGAACGGGATACGCCAGGCGTAGTCGGCGACTTCTTCAACGCTATAGACCGTGTTGATCAGTGTCGCCACCAGCGAGCCAAGCAGAATGCCAGCGGTCAGGCCGGCGGTCAGGGTGCCGCAGGCATAGCCGGTATTGCGCGCTGGCACATGCTCGGACACGAACACCCAGGCGCCAGGCACTTCGCCCCCGATCGCCGCACCCTGGATCACGCGCATCAACAGCAACAGGATCGGTGCCCACATGCCGATCTGGGCATAGGTCGGCAGCAAGCCCATGATCAGCGTTGGCAGGGCCATCATGAAGATGCTCAGGGTGAACATCTTCTTGCGCCCAAGCAGGTCGCCGAAGTGGGCCATGATGATGCCGCCCAGCGGCCGGGCCAGGTAGCCAGCGGCGAAAATGCCGAAGGTCTGCATCAGACGCAGCCACTCGGGCATGTCGGCCGGGAAGAACAGCTTGCCGACCACCGTGGCGAAAAACACGAAAATGATGAAGTCGTAGAACTCAAGGGCTCCGCCTAACGCGGACAGTGAGAGGGTCTTGTAGTCACTGCGGGTCAGCGGCCGCGAGGGCTGCTCGATACTGCTCGGCACGGAGGTCATTGCTTGTTCTTCTCTTGTAGGGCATGCAGGCCGCTTGGCACGCGGCTTCTGGCGGTGACAGGCGAAGATAGCAAATTGCCGGGGCGTGCTGAAAGCGATACAAAATCCATACAGATATTCATGACTGCACGGTCGTCGCTGAGCGTTTGGCTATATATACTGCCCGTTCGTAGGAAAACGTTGCCGCCACGGTGGGATGTTGTGCGAAAACGCCGGTCTTTTAAGTCAGGCGGTTTCGCAGAATTTCCCTACGGCCGTCCAGCGAAACGAAATCGGCGTAGTATGTTTCAAGCTGAATCGTTTACTCGGCCTTTGCGCCACACCAACGAAAGCGTCACGGGTCAGAGGCCCCACCGCATGATTGAGCTCGAACAAGAAGATCCTATCCCGCAAGGCGACCTGGCCCTGCAAATCACTGCGTTGCCCCGCGAAACCAACGGTTTTGGCGACATCTTTGGCGGCTGGCTGGTCGCCCAGATGGACCTGGCAGGCACTGCCATGGCGAGCCGCGTCGCGGGTGGCCGGGTGGCGACAGTGGCCATTGACCGCATGGCCTTCCTGGTGCCTGTGGCCGTGGGCGCACAACTGTCGTTCTATACCCAGACGCTGGAAATCGGCCGCAGCTCGATCCAGATGATGGTCGAAGTGTGGAGCGACGACCCGCTGTCCAGCGAATGGCGCAAGGTTACCGAAGCAGTGTTCGTCTTCGTCGCCATCGATGGCAGCGGCCGCACCCGCTCGGTGCCTCGTCGCTAAGCCATACGAGCGGTAAACTCATTGCAAGCCACCGGGTCGAAGGCCCACAGGCAATCAATGAGACGAGCGCAATGGCTACCTTCCAGGTTGTAACCGAGCAACACGGCGAACTCAACTGCTGGCGTATCACCAGCGACCGTGCCGAACTACTGATCGCCCAGCAGGGCGCGCAGATCCTCAGCTACCAGCACATTGGCGAGCCGCCGCTGCTGTGGCTGAGTGACCAGGCCATGTTCCGTCAGGGTAAGTCGGTGCGCGCAGGTGTGCCGGTGTGCTGGCCGTGGTTCGGTAACCTGCAGCGCAACCCCGAATCCGTCCAGGGCATGTACCGTGGCACACAGGCTCCCGCCCATGGGTTGGCCCGCACACGGGACTGGCAACTGCTGGGCATCGAAGAAGCAGCCAGCGCGCTGCGCATCGAATTCGAACTGCCGGAGGCCCAGGGCGACCTGCCGGAGTGGCCACATGATGTGGAGCTGAAGCTGCTGATCGTCATGGGTGATGCGCTTGAACTGACCCTCACCAGCCGTAACAGGGGCAATACCCCTGTCACCATCAGCCAGGCCCTGCACAGCTATTTTGCCGTCAGCGATGTGCGTCAGGCGCGGGTCGAGGGTGTCGACGGGCTGGGCTACATCGAGACTCTGGCTGACTGGGAACAGCGCCAGCAGCAGGGTGCGCTGACGTTCACCGGTGAGACCGATCGCATCTACCTGAATACGCCTGCGCAACTGGGCATTGTCGACCCGCACTGGAACCGGCGCATTACCCTGAGCAGCAGCGGTTCACGTTCAGCGGTGATCTGGAACCCATGGACCGACAGAGCCCAGGAATTGCCTGACATGGCCGATGATGGCTGGCAGCGAATGCTGTGCATCGAGACGGCGAATGTCTGGGACGATGTGGTGGAGTTGAAGCCTGGGGCGTTCCATTCGCTGCAAGTGGCAATTGGCAGCGAAGCGCTTTGATTCAACTGCCTGGGACCGCTGTGCGGTCCTTTCGCGACACAAGGCCGCTCCTACGGAGATCGCGCATACCTGCAGGTGCAGCCCCTTCACAGGTCAGCGTCCTCCACCACCCTCACCTTCCCGGCTTCCAGAGCATACGCCGCATCGGCCAGATCGTTGCTGACCTTTTCCACCTTCAACGTCCCGCTGACCCACAACGGCGTGTAGATGTCATCGATCTTCAAGCCCTTCGGATAGCGCACCAGCACCAGCTGGTTGGGTGGCGGCGGCGGTACATGGATGCAGGCGCCCGGGTAAGGCACCAGGAAGAACAGCGTGCTGTTGCCCTTGGCATCGCTTTCAAGCGGCACGGGGTAACCGCCAAGACGAATTTCTTTGCCGTTCATGGCGGCCACGGTCTTGGTCGAGTACATAACCGCCGGCAGGCCCTTGCTTTGCTTCAAGCCGCCCTTGTCGGTAAAGGTACCCATCGCCTCCGGCGAGTTGTGGTCGATCTCGGGCATCTGTTCGAGGGCTTTCTGGTCCGACTTGGGCATGAGCTCGAGCCAGTCGGTTTCAGGCAGTTCGGCATGGGCCAGGGTGCTGGCCAGAAGCATGGGGATGAGAAAAAAGGCACGCATGAAAATGCTCGGCAACTCGGATGAATTGCCGGGCATTCTAACCAGAATTCAGCGTTTCTTGATGAATCCGAAGATCACCAGCAGGACGATGGCACCGACCAGCGCGCCGAAGAAGCCCGCTGCCTGCCCGGCCTGGTAAATCCCCAAGGCCTGGCCGCCATACGTGGCGATCAAGGAGCCGGCGATACCCAGCAGGATGGTCATGATCCAGCCCATGCTGTCGTCGCCGGGCTTGATGAAGCGCGCCAGCAGGCCAACGATGAGGCCGATGAAGATAGTTCCAATGATGCCCATGGCAATCCCTCTGCAGTGAAGATGGAGCAAGCCAAAGCCTAGACAGCGCTTTGGCTTGTTGCCATTTCAGAGGGCGAACCGCTTGCAGAAGTTCGATCAGATGCCCGATCAGTTGCCGATCAAGGCCTCTACTTCGGCAATCTTGCGCTCGAGGGTGGCCATATCCTGGCAACGCAGGGTGGCGTGACCGACCTTGCGCCCGGCCTTGAAGGCCTTGCCATAGTGATGCAGGTGGCAGTCATCGATGGCAATGACCTTGTCTACTGCCGGCACCTCACCGATGAAGTTGAGCATGGCGCTCTCGCCGACCTTGGCAGTCGAACCCAGCGGCAGGCCGGCAACAGCGCGCAGGTGGTTTTCGAATTGGCTGCACTCGGCACCTTCGATGGTCCAGTGGCCGGAGTTGTGCACACGCGGCGCGATCTCGTTGGCCTTGAGGCCACCGTCGACTTCAAAGAACTCGAAGGCCATCACACCCACATAGTCCAGCTGCTTGAGCACACGGCCGACATAATCTTCGGCCAGGGCCTGCAGCGGGTGCGCCTGGCTTGCCACAGACAGGCGCAGGATGCCGCTCTCGTGGGTGTTATGCACCAACGGGTAGAAGCGGGTTTCGCCATCGCGTGCTCGCACGGCCACCAAGGACACTTCGCCGGTGAACGGCACGAAGCCTTCCAGCAGGCACGGCACGCTGCCCAGCTCGGCAAAAGTACCCACCACATCCTCAGGCGTGCGCAGTACCTTTTGGCCCTTGCCGTCGTAACCCAGGGTCCGGGTCTTGAGCACAGCCGGAAGGCCGATACTGGCCACCGCCGCATCAAGGTCGGCCTGCGAGAGAATATCGGCGAAGGCCGGGGTAGGAATGCCCAGGTCGCGGAACATGCTCTTCTCGAACAGGCGGTCGCGGGCAATGCGCAGCGCTTCGGCGCTCGGGTACACCGGGACGAACTGCGAGAGGAAGGCCACGGTCTCGGCCGGGACGCTTTCGAACTCGAAAGTCACCAGATCGACTTCGTCCGCCAGCTGGCGAAGGTGGTCCTGGTCGCCGTAGTCGGCACGCAGGTGTTCGCCAAGTGGCGCAGCGCAGGCGTCCGGCGCCGGGTCGAGGAAGGCGAAGTTCATGCCCAGCGGGGTTCCCGCCAGAGCCAGCATGCGGCCCAGCTGGCCGCCACCGATAACACCGATCTTCATGGGTTCAGCCTCAAGCCTGACGTGGGTCTGGATTGTCCAGCACAGTGTCGGTCTGCTCGGTGCGGAACTGCTTGAGCGCCGCGTGATACTGCGGGTATTTGGCACCGAGAATGCTAGCCGACAGCAGCGCGGCGTTGACCGCACCGGCACGGCCGATGGCCAGGGTGGCAACCGGCACGCCGGCAGGCATCTGCACGATCGACAGCAGCGAGTCGACACCCGACAGCATCGACGACTGTACCGGCACACCCAGCACCGGCAGGTGGGTCTTGGCAGCGCACATGCCAGGCAGGTGCGCAGCGCCACCAGCGCCA
This sequence comes from Pseudomonas putida, assembly GCF_016406145.1. Taxonomy (NCBI): domain Bacteria; kingdom Pseudomonadati; phylum Pseudomonadota; class Gammaproteobacteria; order Pseudomonadales; family Pseudomonadaceae; genus Pseudomonas; species Pseudomonas putida. The sequence continues at coordinate 143,175 of NZ_CP066306.1, read as the reverse complement.
GCGATGATCACCTCGATGCCACGCTCTTCGGCCTCTTCAGCGTACTGGAACAGCAGATCCGGGGTGCGGTGGGCGGAAACCACCTTCACTTCGTAGGGAATGCCGAGTTTTTCCAGCATATCGGCGGTGTGGCTAAGGGTGGACCAATCGGACTTGGAGCCCATGATCACGCCAACCAGTGCACTCATCGTCGAGCCTCTCCTGCAAGCGCCTTCTGGCGCGCTAAAAGCAACAAGCCACGCAGGTGGACCGGCGTGGCTTGTCATACGGATTCTGAATCGACCGGGTCGGCCGAAGGCGCGGGATTGTAGCGTATTTCAAGTCGGCCCGCCCACCCCCACAAGCACATGTCGGATCAAAGGGCAAGCTGTCTCGTGGGACAACTTTTTCCGACTGCCGAAAGGCATTCCAGGTGGTGACGATCGCGCCGCCAATTCAATCCACCCGGAGAATCGCCATGCCCAAGACCCTCACGCTCTTTTTCAGCCTTCTGCTGTCCCTGCAGCTGCCTTGCGCCGTAGCGGCCAAGTCGCTGGTTGTGACCGTTTACCTTCACGACGAACTGACCAGCATCAGCGACGAGCAATTGCACAACGATTACTTTCAGCACTGGATCGATGAGATGCGCAGTTTCACCGCCCACCCCACGGAACTGATCTTGCGACGCAACGTGCCGGGCATCACCGATATTGATTACCAAGGCCTGCCATCCAGTCAGATTCTTGAGGCATTCACCCAAGGAGTGCTTGAACTAACCTCGAACCATCCCTTCTCTCTCATGAACAAACACCTGCTGATGACGCGCAACAGCTATGACCACAGCGGGCTGAACTACAATGCGGGCCTGGCCTACTTCAAACAGAACACCGCCATCGCTTCATTGGCCGCTTACAGTAGCGCCGCCCATGAAATCGGCCATCTGCTTTCAGCCACGCATGAAGACGCCGAACTGAAGTTCAACGGGTGGGTCTGCGAAACCTACACACATCCCCGAATTCCGGCCCGATCGAACTGCTACCAGTACAGCGACAAGAACCGGGCGAACATCGCCGACTACCTCAAATACAACTCACGCTGAACCTTCACCTTGAGCTCCAGCGGACTCGAGCTTGCGCCATAGCAGACGCACGTTGGCCTTGCGCACCAGTGCACAGCGATACAAGCGGATTTCCAGGGGCACATGCCACTGGGCCCCTCCGCAGATCACCAGCTCGCCACGCTCCAGTTCACCACGCATCGAAAGCCGGGGCACCCAGGCAACGCCCATGCCTTCCAACGCCATGCTCTTCAAACTGTCGGCCATAGCTGTCTCATACACCGTGGTGTAGCGCAAATTGCGTTGGCGCAGCAGCAGGCTCACGGAGCGGCCAAGGAAGGCGCCCGCACTGTAAGCAAGCAACGGCACGCTGGCATCGCCCTCAAGGTCGAACATCGGCTTTCCATCGGCCCCCACGGCGCAGACGGGAAGCATTTCGGTGGTCCCCATGTGCAGCGAGGGAAAGATTTCGGCGTCCATCTGCAGCGCCGCATCCGGGTCGTAGAAAGCTAGCATCAGATCGCAGCCACCTTCGCGCAGCGCGTGCACGGCATCCCCCACGTTGGTCGCCACCAGCCGTGTGGCGATGTTCAAACCATCGTTGCGCAGTTGTGCAACCCAGCGAGGGAAAAAGCCTGATGCCAGCGAGTGCGCCGCCGCCACCTGGATCACCTCGCCCTGGCCACCTTCAAGATGATGCAAATGGCGTAGAACTTCGCTCAACTGGTCGACAACTGTCCGCGCTGTAACAAGAAAAAGTTGACCAGCCGCCGTCAGCTCGATGGGTGTGCGGGAACGATTCACCAGCGTCAGACCAAGCGCCGCCTCAAGGCTACGAATCCGTCGGCTGAAGGCCGGTTGGGTGACGAAACGGCGCTCCGCTGCCTGGGAAAAACTACGGGTGGCGGCCAGCGCACTGAAGTCTTCCAGCCATTTGCTTTCTAGGTTCACTAAGCGAATCTCCCGGCATGCACCAAAATGGAACACGCTCGAATGTCAATTGGCGTCACATCAAACACTATGCCGTTTGTGCATAGGTTAGCGTGCAACAGCATTGGCCGCAAAATCCCCTTAAGGCCTAGGATTGGCGCCATTCCGGCATGTGCCGGGTCAAAATCGAGATGATATCCATCATGTCCTCCGCTGCATCGTTCCGCGTCGAAAAAGATCTGCTTGGTACCCTTGAAGTCCCTGCCGATGCCTACTACGGCATCCAGACTCTGCGCGCTGCCAACAACTTCCATCTCTCCGGTGTTCCGCTGTCGCACTACCCGAAGCTGGTCGTGGCACTTGCCATGGTCAAGCAGGCCGCTGCCGACGCCAACCGCGAGCTGGGGCACCTGAGCGATGCCAAGCACGCCGCCATCAGCGAGGCCTGCGCCCGCCTGATCCGCGGTGACTTCCACGACCAGTTCGTTGTGGACATGATTCAAGGTGGCGCTGGTACTTCCACCAACATGAACGCCAACGAGGTCATCGCCAACGTCGCGCTGGAGGCCATGGGCCACCAGAAGGGTGAGTACCAGTACCTGCACCCGAACAACGATGTGAACATGGCGCAGTCGACCAACGACGCTTACCCGACCGCGATCCGTCTGGGCCTGCTGCTGGGCCACGACGCGCTGCTGGCCAGCCTCGACAGCCTGATCCAGGCCTTCGCTGCCAAAGGTAAAGAGTTCGACCACGTACTGAAGATGGGTCGTACCCAGCTGCAGGACGCCGTGCCAATGACCCTGGGCCAGGAATTCCGCGCCTTCGCCACCACCATGACCGAAGACCTGCAGCGTCTGCGCTCGCTGGCCCCGGAACTGCTGACCGAAATCAACCTGGGCGGTACCGCCATCGGCACCGGCATCAACGCCGACCCTGGCTACCAGGCCCTGGCCGTACAGCGCTTGGCGACCATCAGCGGCCAGCCGCTGGTACCGGCTGCCGACCTGATCGAAGCCACCTCAGACATGGGCGCCTTCGTGCTGTTCTCCGGCATGCTCAAGCGTACTGCGGTGAAGCTGTCGAAGATCTGCAACGACCTGCGCCTGCTGTCCAGCGGCCCACGTACCGGCATCAACGAAATCAACCTGCCAGCGCGCCAGCCAGGCAGCTCGATCATGCCAGGCAAGGTCAACCCGGTCATCCCGGAGGCCGTCAACCAGGTTGCCTTCGCCATCATGGGCAACGATCTGGCACTGACCGTCGCCGCCGAAGGTGGCCAGCTGCAGTTGAACGTGATGGAGCCGCTGATCGCCTACAAGATCTTCGACTCGATCCGCCTGCTCCAGCGTGCCATGGACATGCTGCGCGAGCACTGCATCGTGGGCATCACCGCCAACGAACAGCGTTGCCGTGAACTGGTCGAGCACTCGATCGGCCTGGTCACCGCCCTGAACCCATACATCGGCTACGAAAATGCCACCCGTATTGCCCGCGTAGCCTTGGAAACCGGCCGTGGCGTGCTGGAACTGGTACGCGAAGAACAGCTGCTGGACGAAGTGATGCTCAACGACATCCTGCGTCCGGAAAACATGATCGCTCCACGTCTGGTTCCGCTGAAGGCGTAACCCGGCTGCTGCAACAGTCTCACCAGGTTTGAGGGACTAGACACCTCTCGACCTTTCAAGGGCCCGAGCGCACGCTCCGGGCCCTTTTTTTCGCCCGCGAAATCCCGGCACACAACTTGCTCTGTAATGTCCCCCGGCCCCACGGAAATACCGAGCATGCTGCACAGCCACCTGACCACCCTCAACGCGGTTTCGCTGATCCTCAACCTGTTTCAGGAACAGGGGTGCGAGGCTGCTGCGCTGCTGGCTGGCAGCGGTATAGGCCCGGCAGACCTTGGCCATGCCGATGCGCGCATCACTACCCAGCAAGAGCTGCAGGTATGCGCCAACGCCGTGGCACGGCGTGAAGACATAGGCCTGGAGCTGGGCAGACGCATGCATGTGTCGTGCTACGGCATGCTTGGTTACGCCCTGCTCTCCAGTGCCACTTTGGGTGACGCCTTGCGCCTGGCTTTGCAGTATCCGGCACTGCTGGGAACAGTCTTTCGCTTACGCCTGATAGACGATGGCCAGCGTATCTGGCTTAGCGCTGATGAATATCGCGACCTACCGGCGCTGGCCGCTTTCAATGCCGAGTTCTGCCTGGTGTCGCTGAAAGTAATCTGTGACGACCTTCTGGGCCGCCCACTGCCCCTGTTCGGCGCCCGTTTCGGGCATGCCCGACCTGCCTACCACAAGCGCTATAGCAGTGCCTTCCCCTGTCCGCTCGGCTTTGACGCGCATGACAACGCCTTTGCTTTCGAGCGGCGCTGGCTGGACACCCCGCTACCTCTCGCCGACCCGATCACCCACAAAGCCATGAGCGAGCGCTGCCGGCGCCTGAACCTTGAATTCACCGGGCGCCAGGCCTGGCTGGGGCGGATACGCCAATTACTGCTGCAGCAACTGGACGCGGCCCCCGGCCTGGAGGGCTTGGCGCAGCAGATGAACTGTTCGTCTCGCACCTTGCGCCGGCACCTGCAGGCGCTTGGCAGCAGTTATCAACAACTGCTCGATGAGCTTCGATTCGAGCAAGCCAAGCAGTTGCTGGCCGATGACCAGATGCCGATATACCGGATTGCCGAGCGCTTAGGGTTCAGTGAGACGGCGAGCTTTCGGCATGCGTTCCAGCGTTGGAGCGGTGTGGCGCCCAGCCATTTCCGAGGTTGATCACGGCCAGCGAGCTTGGCCACATCGATCCCCTTTTGGCCGTTTGCGTCGTTCTCCCGCGCCCGGCAGCCCGTGAAAATGGGCCAACGCCAGAACCACCGGAGAACAACAATGCTGACGATCTATTCCGATGACCACCGCCTGCACCACGGCCGCTGCGAGCTGATCGACGGCAAGCTGATGCCCTGCTTCGAAATGCCTTCGCGCGCCGACCATGTGCTCGAGCAGGTGAAAAAGCGCAACCTCGGTGATGTCCAGGGCCCGACCGACTTTGGCCGTGCACCGCTGCAGCGCATCCACAGCGCCGACTATCTCGACTTCTTCGAAGGCGCCTGGGCACGTTGGGCCGCGCTGGGTCAGGAAGGCGACCTGCTGCCCTTCACCTGGCCGGCACGCACCTTGCGCCAAGTCAAACCCACCGGCCTGCATGGCGAATTGGGTTACTACAGTTTCGATGCCGGCGCGCCCATCACCGCAGGCACATGGCAGGCCGCCTACAGCGCAGCACAGGTTGCCCTCACCGCCCAGGCTGCAATCGAGCAAGGCGCCCATGCCGCCTTCGCCCTGTGCCGCCCACCAGGGCATCACGCCGCCGCCGAAGTGATGGGAGGTTACTGCTACCTGAACAACGCCGCGATCGCTGCCCAGGCCTTCCTCGACCAAGGCAGGGCCAGGGTGGCCATCCTTGACGTCGACTACCACCATGGCAATGGCACCCAGGACATCTTCTACCAGCGCGATGACGTGTTCTTCGCCTCGATCCACGGCGATCCGCAAGACGAGTTTCCGTTCTTCCTCGGCTACGCGGACGAAACCGGCGCAGGCGCGGGCGAAGGCTGCAACATCAACTATCCGCTGCCAGCGGGCAGTGACTGGGCCGCCTGGAGCGCCGCGCTGGAAGACGCCTGCGAGCGCATCGCAGACTACGACGCCGACGTCCTTGTCATCTCTCTTGGCGTGGATACCTTCAAGGATGATCCTATCTCCCAGTTCAAGCTGGACAGCCCGGACTACCTGAAGATGGGCAAACGTATCGCCCAACTCGGCAAGCCGACCTTGTTTGTGATGGAAGGCGGCTACGCAGTGGAAGAAATCGGTATCAACGCGGTCAATGTGCTGGAAGGTTTCCAGCTCGCCCAGCCAGGAGCCCGATAATGGTCCGACTTAAGTGCCTGCTCGCCCCACTCATAGCAACCACCCTGTTCACCGGTGCCTTCCAGGCACAAGCCGAACAGCGCACCTTGCGCGTGTACAACTGGTTCGATTACATCACCCCGCAAACCTTGACCGGTTTCCAGAAGGACAGCGGCGTCAAGCTGGTCTACGACATCTTCGACACCAACGAAGCCCTGGAAGCGAAGCTGCTAACAGGCAACTCCGGCTACGACGTGGTAGTACCGTCCAACGTGTTTCTCGCCAAGCAGATCGAGGCGGGGGTGTTCCAGCCACTGGACCGCAGCAAGCTGCCGAACTGGCAACACTTGGACCCGGCACTGATGAAGCTCATCGAGGCCAACGATCCGGGCAACAAGTTCGCCGTGCCCTACATGTACGGCACGGTGCTGATCGGCTTCAACCCGGACAAGGTCAAGGCGGTACTTGGCGACACGGCTCCCGTGGACAGCTGGGACCTGCTCTTCAAGGAAGAGAACATCGCCAAACTCAAGCAGTGCGGCGTAGCGCTGCTTGACTCGCCATCAGAGATCCTGCCTCTGGCGTTGCAATACCTGGGGCTGGACCCCAACAGCAGCAAGCCGGATGACTACAAGCAAGCCGAAGCTCTGCTGCAGAAGATCCGCCCCTACATCACCTACTTCCACTCTTCCAAGTACATGGCAGATATCGCCAACGGTGACATCTGCGTTGCCGTTGGTTATTCCGGTAGTTTCTCCCAGGCAGCAAACCGCGCCCGGGATGCGAAGAACGGTGTGGTGGTGGACATGCGCCTGCCCAAGGAGGGGGCGCCGATATGGTTCGACATGCTGGCGATTCCGAAGGGCGCCGCCAACCCGGAGGATGCGCATACGTTCATCAACTACCTGCTGCGCCCAGAGGTGATTGCCCCGATCAGCGACTTTGTCGGCTACCCGAACCCGAACAAGGATGCGACGGAAAAGGTCAGCCCTGCGATTCGCAATAATCCCAACCTGTATCCGACAGCCGAAGCGATGGCCAAGCTGTATACGCTCAAGCCTTTGACGCGTGAGGCAGAGCGGGCGAGGACGCGGGCCTGGACCAGGATCAAGTCCGGGACTTGATACCGTCTTGCAACAGGACCGCGCGCTCCTGCAGGAGAGCGCGGTTCCTTGTTGAGCGGCCTTGTGTCGCGATGGCCTGCAAAGCAGGCCAGCAATCTCAATCCCGCTTAACAAGCCCCGGCAACTGCGCCACCAGCTTCTGGTTGTTGAACGGCGCCCGTATGAACCCACGCTGACGCCCATCAGGCCCGACAATCGCCAGGTTACCGCTATGATCCACGGTATATCCGGGCTTGCTGGTATCCGCCGGAATGAACGGAATGCTCAAGGCATTAGCCAGCTTCTGGGTATCCTCGATCGACCCCGCCACGCCGACGAAATCCTTGTCGAAATAACCCAGGTACTGCTTGAGCTGGTTCGGCGTGTCGCGGTTCGGATCGACACTCACCAGTACCACCTGCAGCCGGTCGGCCGCTTCCTTGGACAGCTCGCTCTTCACCTGCCGCAACTGGGCCAGGGTGGTGGGGCAGATATCCGGGCAATAGGTATAGCCAAAGAACAGCAGCGACCATTTTCCCTTGAGATCGTCCAGCTGCACCGGCTGGCCGTCCTGGTTGGTCATGGTCACGTCGGCAACCGTGCGGCTCTGCGGCAGGAGGATGATGCCGGCGTCGATCAGCTCGGTGGGGTTTGGCTGGTCACTGCCATTTAGCACCTTGTTGACGGTCAGGCCCATGATCAACGCGACCAGGGCAACGAGGATGAAGACGGTTTTCTGGGTTCGGGTCATAGGTTCAGCAACAGGTAGTGGTCAACAAGCAACGCAATGAACAGCGCGAACAGGTAGCCGATAGAGTACTTGAACGTGCCGATCGCCGCGTGCGGCCGGCTGCCACGGTACAACACCCAGGCCCATTGCAGGAAGCGCAGGCCAAGGGCGAGGGCGCAGACCAGATACAGCGGGCCGCTCATGTGGATGGCGTAGGGCAGCAAGGTCACCGCCAGCAGTATCAGGGTGTAGAGCAGGATGTGCAGCTTGGTGTAGCGCTCGCCGTGGGTTACCGGCAGCATCGGGATATCGGCCTTGGCGTACTCCTCCTTGCGGTGAATGGCCAGGGCCCAGAAGTGTGGCGGCGTCCAGGCGAAGATGATCAGCACCAGCAGCAAAGGCTCGGCACTGACATGGCCACTGACTGCCACCCAGCCGAGCAGCGGCGGCGCCGCGCCTGCGAGGCCACCGATAACGATGTTCTGCGGCGTCGCACGCTTGAGAAAGCCGGTATAAAGCACCGCATAGCCGAGCAGGGAGGCAAGCGTCAGCCAGGCGGTAAGGGCGTTGGTGAACATCAGCAACAGTGCCATGCCCAGCAGCGCCAGGGCGAGGGCGAACAGCAACGCCGGCAGTGGCGCGACCCGGCCCTCGGCCAGCGGCCGCTTGTGGGTGCGGGCCATCAGCGCATCGATGCGTCGGTCCAGTACATGGTTGACCGCCGCAGCGCCCCCCGCGCACAGGGCAATGCCGAGGTTGCCGAACAGCAGCACGCTCCAAGGTACCCCGGCACGGGTCGCCAGGAACATGCCCACCAGCGAGGTGATCAGCATCAGCACCACCACCTTGGGCTTGGTCAGCTCCAGATAGTCGCGCCAGCCTGCACGCTGCGCACTTAGAAGCGTCGCCACGAGTCGGTCCTCAAGTGATGGGCCGCGCCCACGCCTGTCACCGGCGTCAGGCGCCAGCCTTGGCCCACGCGCACCTTGTCGACGACGCGGATACGGTAGTTGACCAGCACCATGCTCAGCAGCAACAGTGCGCCGCCTGCGTTATGCGCCACAGCCACTGCCAGAGGCAGGTGCAACAGCACATTGCTGATGCCCAGGCCTACCTGCAGCGCCAGCACCAGCAGTACCAGGCGCCCCAACCCAGGCAAGCCACAGCGGTGCAGCTTCCAACTGAGCATCAGCAGCACACCAGTGACCAGCAGCGCGCCCAGGCGGTGGCTGATATGGATGGCCGTGCGCGCATCGCTGTCCAGTTGCCCGCCCAGGTAGTTCGGGCCGACGTGCTGGGTCAGGTGGAAACCGTTGCTGAAGTCCGCTGCCGGCCACCACTGGCCATGGCAGGTCGGCAAGTCTGTGCAGGCAACGGCCGCATAGTTGGAACTGACCCAGCCGCCCAAGGCAATCTGGCCAATAACCACCAGCAGCGCCAAGGCAGCAATCCGCCGCAAGCTCAGCGGTAATTTCGGCAACGGTGCAAAGGCCCGTGACAGACGCAGCGACAGGAGGAACAACAAGGCCAGGGTAGTAAAGCCACCCAGCAGATGTGCGGTGACGACCTGCGGCCACAGCTTGAGGGTCACTGTCCACATGCCGAATGCCGCCTGGGCCAGTACAACGCCCAGCAACAGCACCGGCAGGCGGTAGGGCTGGCCGTCGCGCGAATGCCGGCGCACGGCCTGGAAGGCGAGCAAGGCAATCACCAAGGCAAGCGTGCCGGCAAAGTAACGATGGACCATCTCGGCCCAGCCCTTGGCGACCTCCACCGGGTGCTCTGGGAAGTGCAGCTCGGCATGGGCCAGCTGCGCGTCGGTTTTCGGCACGCTGATGAAGCCATAGCAGCCAGGCCAGTCGGGGCAGCCCAGGCCAGCATGGGTCAGACGGGTATAGGCACCGAGCAGTACGACCAGCAGCGCCAGCAGGGTGGCGAACACAGCGAGGCGGAATCCGGGTCTGGCCATGGCAGGGCTCCTAGCCGATGTTGGACAGCTTGAGCAGGTGACGCAGGTCATCCAGTACATGCTTGCCGCTGACCTTGCCGTCATAGCGCAGCACCAGGTTGCCGTGGGGGTCGACGATCCACAGTTGCGGCGCGGGGTTTCCTACCTTCTGAAGGTAGCGCTGTGTATCGAGTGGATAACGCTGCAGCTGTGGGTACTCGCGCCCCAGCAAGTCCTGGTAGTCGGCACTCAACGGTTGGGCAGCGGCCAGGGCATGGCTGGCACGGCTGGCGTCCCGGCCAAGGCCAATTTGGATCTGCCGCGCCAGGTAAACCAGGCGCTGGCAGTCTTCGGCACAGCTTTCTGGGGCGCTGACCAGCAGTTGCCAACGTGCGTCTTCGCCAGCGATGCCGATTTCGCTGCGGCTCTGGCCATTGCCGATCATCGTACCGTGATAGCTTCGGCCTTCCGGCACCCAGAACTTGAGCTTGTACATGCTGGTGGCCAGGATCATCGGGCCGAGCACCACCAGCAGAATCAGGATCAGCTGCAAACGCCCGCGGGCTCTGGGTTTGCGACGTTCAGGCATGTCCAGTGGAGTGGTGGTGGCGGCCATTGCGGTTCTCCTTTTTGTTGTGCCAGCCAAAGTAGAGGTAGAGCAGCACCAGTGCGGTGGCCAGGGCGAACCATTGCACGGCATAGCCCAGGTGTTTCTCCGGCCCCATGGCCACCACTGGCCAGTCCAGGCGGTAAGCCGCCGGGCCGGGCTGCAGGCGCAGTTCATGGGCAAATCCTTCGCGCTGGAGCTGTTGCCACAGTTGTGCAGGGTTCACGGCCGTCAGCAGGTGCGGCCACTGGCCCCCAACGGGGTCGGGGTGCAATTGAAAGGTGCTGCCGGGTGCTACGTATACCGAGGCATCCAGGGCCAGAGCCTGCGCAGGGGTGTCGAAGGGCACCGGTACGCGGCGGTCGGGCCAGGGCAACCACCCGCGGTTGACCAACAGCCACAAGCCGCTGGGCTGGTCGAGAAAGGGCTGCAGCAACTCGACGCCTGCCTGGCCGTCGCGCATGCGATTGTCCAGCAGCACGCTGTGCTCGGCATCGAAGCGGCCGTAGAGGTGCACACGGCGGAAGGCGGTATCGTTGCTCAACTGCAACTGGGCCGCGGAAAGCGGCGCGTCGACGCTGCGCTCGGCATGGTTGGCCAGCAATGCGCGCTTTTCGTCGGCTCGGCCCAATTGCCAGCAGCCAAGGGCAATCAACCCCGGCAGTAGCGCAAGCACTACCAGGGTGGGTACCCAGCCCGGGCGAAACGGCCTCACGGGCGCCTCGCTATACTTATCCACATCACCGCATCCCCCTGGAGAAACGCCATGCTCAAGGCCGCGATTGTCATGATGCTGTTGGCCACCATTGCCAGCCTGTTTAGCGGCCTGGTGTTTCTGGTCAAGGACGATGAGAACTCGACCCGCCTGCTCAAGGCACTGACCGTGCGTGTCACCTTGGCCTGCCTGACCATCGCCTTGGTTGCTTATGGCCTCATCAGTGGCCAGTTGGTCTCCCACGCTCCTTTTTAAGCTTCTCTGCGCCACTTGTGTCGCGAAAGGGGTGCAGAGCAGCCCCGGCACTTTATGCGTTTGAGCCGACATCCAGGGTCCGCGCTGCGGCCCTTTCGCGACACAAGGCCGCTTCTACAAGGGCTGCGTCGCCCTTCACAGCACATACACAAAGATGAACAGCCCGACCCACACCACATCGACGAAGTGCCAATACCAGCTTGCCGCCTCGAAGCCGAAGTGTTTGTCCGGGTTGAAGTGCCCACGCAGGATACGCACGAACATCACGATCAAAATGATCGTGCCCAAGGTCACGTGGGCACCGTGGAAGCCTGTGAGCATGAAGAAGGTTGCGCCGTAGATCCCCGAGCCTAGCGTCAGGCCCAACTTGGTGTAGGCCTCGAAGTATTCGTAGGCCTGCAGCGCGATGAAGCTCAGCCCCAGCAGGATGGTGATCGCCATCCAGAGCTTCAGCGCCCCACGGTGGTCACGTCGCAGTGCATGATGGGCGATGGTGATGGTCACGCTCGAACTGACCAGCAAAATGGTGTTGATCAAAGGCAGGTGCCAGGGGTCGATGACGTCCTTGGGCGGCGGGAACAGCTTGGGGTCCGGGGTATTGAGCAGAGGCCAGGTGAATTCGAAACTGGGCCACAGCATATGTGCAACCCCCTTGTCGCCTTCACCACCGAGCCATGGCCCGGCCAGTACCCGTACGTAGAACAGTGCGCCAAAGAAGGCCAGGAAGAACATCACCTCGGAGAAGATGAACCAGCTCATGCCCCAGCGGAACGAGCGGTCCAGCTGCGCGCTATACAGCCCGGCGTGGCTTTCCTTAACCACCGCCCCGAACCAGCCGAACAGCATGTAGGCCAGCAGCAGCGCACCGACGAAGAAAATCAGCGGCCCATGGGAGTCGGGGTGGCCAGCCTTGAGGTCGTTGAACCACGTGCCAAGGCCGTACACCGTGATGAACATGCCGATGGTGGCAATGATCGGCCACTTGCTCTGCGCAGGGACGTAGTAGTGTTCATGACTTGCCATTGCTGTTCTCCTTCCCTTAACGGGCGCCCTGAACGTCCTGGGGCGCGACATGCGCGACCGGCGGGTGGCGAGCGGTGATGTCGAACAAGGTGTAGGCCAGTGTCAGGTGCTTCACGCTGGTCGGCAGGTCCCGGTCGACGATGAAGCGCACGGGCATCTCGATACGTTCGCCGGGCTGCAGCACCTGCTGGGTAAAGCAGAAGCACTCGGTCTTGTGGAAATACGCTGCGGCCTCGGCCGGTGTGATGCTGGGTACGGCCTGGGCGCTCATCGGCCGGTCAGTGGTGTTGTGAGCCACGAAGATCATCTGGTTGACGGCCCCCGGGTTGACCGCGAGCTGGTCGGCAGTGGCGTAGAAGTCCCAGACCATGTCGCCGGCATTGGTCGACATGAACTGCACCCGCACCGAACGCGTCGGATCGCTGACCTGGCTTCCCTCATACTGCCCGCCGGTCTTGCCATTGATGCCGAAGGCCCTGCACATGACGTCGTAGATCGGCACCAGGGCAAAGCCGAAGGCGAACATCACCACCGTCAGCATCAACAGGCGCAGCACCAGACGTTTGAGCGGTTGGCCGGTCATGGGCGGTTACCTATTTCACATCCGGTGGCGTCTGGAAGGTGTGATACGGCGCCGGAGAAGGGACCGACCACTCAAGCCCCTCTGCACCATCCCAGGGTTTGGCCGGGGCCGGCGCGCCGCCCCGAATGCACTTGATGACGATGAACAGGAAGAAGATCTGCGTGGCACCAAACATGAACGCACCGACCGATGACACCATGTTGAAGTCGGCGAACTGCAGGTTGTAGTCAGGAATACGCCGCGGCATGCCGGCCAGGCCAACGAAGTGCATGGGGAAGAAGGCCAGGTTCATACCGATGAATGACAGCCAGAAATGCAACTTGCCGAGGGTTTCGTCGTACATGTGGCCGGTCCACTTCGGCAGCCAGTAATAGGCCGAGGCGAAGATGCCGAAGATCGCCCCGGGCACCAGCACGTAGTGGAAGTGCGCCACCACGAAGTACGTGTCGTGGTACTGGAAGTCTGCCGGCGCGATGGCCAGCATCAACCCGGAGAACCCACCGATGGTGAACAATATGACGAAGGCGATGGCGAACAGCATCGGCGTCTCGAAGGTCAGTGAGCCTTCCCACATGGTGCTGACCCAGTTGAACACCTTCACCCCGGTGGGCACGGCAATGAGCATGGTCGCGTACATGAAGAACAACTCACCCACCACCGGGATACCGACCACGAACATGTGGTGCGCCCAGACGATGAACGACAGGAATGCGATCGCACCCGTGGCATAAACCATCGATGTGTAGCCGAACAGCGGCTTGCGTGAGAACGCCGGGATGATCGAGCTGACCGCGCCGAAGGCCGGCAGGATCATGATGTACACCTCTGGGTGGCCGAAGAACCAGAACACATGCTGGAACAGCACCGGGTCACCGCCACCGGCGGCACTGAAGAAGCTGGTGCCAAAGTGGATATCCATCAGCATCATGGTCACCACACCGGCCAGCACCGGCATCACCGCGATCAGCAGGAAGGCCGTGATCAGCCAGGTCCAAACGAACAGCGGCATTTTCATCAGGGTCATGCCCGGTGCGCGCAGGTTGAGAATGGTGGCTATGACGTTGATGGCCCCCATGATCGAGCTGATACCCATCAAGTGGATGGCAAAGATGAAGAAGGTCACGCTTGCGGGGGCATAGGTGGTCGATAGCGGGGCGTAGAAGGTCCAGCCAAAGTTCGGCCCACCACCAGGGCTGAACAGGGTCGATACCAGCATCAGGAACGCCGCCGGCAGCAGCCAGAAACTGAAGTTGTTCATCCGCGGCAGGGCCATGTCCGGCGCGCCGATCATCAGCGGGATCATCCAGTTGGCCAAGCCGACGAAGGCAGGCATCACTGCGCCGAATACCATGATCAGGCCGTGCATGGTGGTCATCTGGTTGAAAAATGCCGGCTCGACGATCTGCAGCCCGGGCTGGAACAGTTCGGCGCGTATCACCATGGCGAACGAGCCGCCAAGGAGGAACATGATGAAGCTGAACCACAGGTACATCGTGCCGATGTCCTTGTGGTTGGTGGTCAGCACCCAGCGCATCAGGCCCTTTGCCGGGCCGTGGGCATGCTCATGGCCGTGGGCGTGGTCGTCGATCACTGCACTCATGTCCTGTCTCCTGCAGCCCACTGACTGCCGCGAGTAACCCGGTTCATTGCGCTTGTGCCTGCTTGAGCGCCAGCACGTCCTTCGGTGTGACCATGTCGCCTTTGTCATTGCCCCAGGCGTTGCGCTCGTAAGTGACCACGGCGGCGATATCGACCTCAGACAGCTGCTTGCCGAAGGCCGCCATGGAGGTACCGGGCTTGCCGTGGAAGACGATGTTCAGGTGGGCATCCTTGGGGCCGGTGGCGATCTTCGAACCCTTGAGTGCCGGGAACATCGGCGGCAAGCCCTGGCCTTCGGCCTGGTGACAGGCCACGCAGGTGGTGTGATAAACCTTGTCGCCGCGCGCGACCAACTCTTCAAGGGTCCATTCCTTGCTGGTCAGCTCCTTGAGTTTGGCCGCTTCGGCCTTGCGCTCGCCGAGCCAGGTGTCGTAGTCGGCCTTGGATTTGACCTCCACCACCACCGGCATGAAACCGTGATCCTTGCCACACAGCTCGGTGCATTGGCCGCGATAGATGCCGGGCTTTTCGACACGCGTCCAGGCTTCGTTGACAAAGCCGGGGATGGCGTCACGCTTGACCGCGAAAGCCGGTACCCACCAGGAATGGATCACGTCGGCGGCCGTCACCAGAAAGCGCACTTTCGCCCCCACCGGCAGCACCAGCGGCTGGTCGACCTCAAGCAGGTAGTGCTCGTCCTTGGGCGCCTTGTTCTGGATCTGGTCGGCAGGAGTGGCCAGGTTGCTGAAGAACTCCACGTCCTGGCCCAGGTATTTGTAGTGCCATTTCCACTGGTAGCCCGTAACCTGGATATCAATGTCCGATTCGCTGGCGTCGTAGATATCGATCAGGGTCTTGGTGGCGGGGATGGCCATGGCCACCAGGATGAGCAAGGGGACCACGGTCCACAAGATTTCCACCCAGGTGTGCTCGTGAAAATGCGCAGCTTGCTGGCCGGTGGAACGGCGGTGGATGACCATGGACCAGAACATCGCGCCGAACACCACGACGCCGATGATCACGCAGATCCAGAAGATGGTCATGTGCAGGTCGAACACGGCGTTGGAGACTTCCGTCGCCCCCGGCGCCATGTTCACGGTCCAGGCGGCGTTGGCCTGACCTAAAACCAACCACAACAGGAGGCCCATCCAGACTGGTGGATGTCGCATCATTGCGGGTTCCCCTT
This sequence comes from Pseudomonas putida, assembly GCF_016406145.1. Taxonomy (NCBI): domain Bacteria; kingdom Pseudomonadati; phylum Pseudomonadota; class Gammaproteobacteria; order Pseudomonadales; family Pseudomonadaceae; genus Pseudomonas; species Pseudomonas putida. The sequence goes on along the minus strand of NZ_CP066306.1, from coordinate 127,549 downwards.
CTAATTCTTGTTGTCCCGGAGGCGTGGCCTGCGGCAAGAGGGAACGGCGGTCAAGACTGCCTGGCTTCGACGACCGAGCCCCTGCGAAAAGCAGTCGGGCCTCATCAGCGAATCACGTTCAACCCGAGTATAGACAGCGACCAATGGCACGCAACGACGCAGGTGAAATGATCTTCATGAAATCGTGAAATCGCCTGCAAGGCCTGCTCTAGACGCTAAGTGGCATAATGGTGGCATCTGCATATATCCAACAGCGCACACGTTTGCGCGATTTATAACAAATGCGTCTTAGGTATTCTGTATACCGAGCTAATTTAGTGTCTTCCGTTTGAAACGTATTGTCCCTGGAGTTGTCATGAACATCGCTGCTGTACGCGAGCAAATAAGCCAAGCCCACGATCACGAACGCCATACTGGCCAACTGAAAGAGCGTCTCGAGCTGCAACTGCCCCACCTGCACCCCTCGATCCAACTGCCTGAGCAGGACGCACAGGGTACATTGGCGCGCTTCGTCAGCGCCTATATCGACCAGGTGCCGGAGTTGCTGGAGGCTGCCCACGCGGTGGCGCTCGAGGCCGGTATCGAGTCGCAGATCAAACCTGTACTGAAGATCGCCGAAGCCTATTTCCTGCAGCCGCCGAGCGTGATGCAAGGGCACGTGGGCCTGGACTGTCTGCTGGATGAAGCCTACCTGGCGCACCGTCTGGTGGAGGAGGTGAACGACCTTTATATCCGCCACTTCCAGCAACCACTGATCCCATTCGATACCACCATGGCCAACTTGATTGCCCATCAACTGATCGGAGAGACCTTCGCCAACCAGCTCGATGAGGTAGTGCACCACTCGGTGGATGAAATGCTGAACGAGGAAAGCTTTGCTACCGAATCAGTAGAAGCCTACCGGGAAACCTTGAGCAGCCCGAAGACTGGCGAGGCCTGGAAACGCTGGCCATGCCTGTCGCGCCAGCTGGGTGTCGAACTGGGCCAACCGGCCTGACCGCTGCCCACAGCCCCATGGGAACAGGCTCCAACTGATCGGCTGTACCGCGCACGGATAGATTCTTCCCCGCCCGTATCGGGTAGGCATTGACCTAACAAGGCGAGGAAGAAACCATGAGCATCAAATGGAACAGGCTTTACACGGACCTGTTACGCGGCAGCCGCTCCACCCTTTGGGGCAACTGGGCCCTCAACCCGGTCATCAAACCCGGTGCAGTGGGCATCATCGACCCGGCTTCCGGCGATTTCACCTTGGTCAACGAAGCGTTGCCCACCGTGCAGATTTCCAATGTTCAGCAAGGGCGCCGCTGGGCCATCAGCTCCAAGGACGTATCACGCAGGGAGACCAAGGCCAATGTTTCAGGGACGGTGATCGACCCTGCCACCGGGGCTCAGGTCAAGCCAGACCTGACGCTGGAGTGGAACTTCGGTAAAGAGGAGTCGATCGCTTCGGAGTTCGCCCTGCATGGTGAGCAACGTCTGAGTGACCTGGCCCTGATCCACGACCAGTACGATTGGCTATACGCACAGGCCGAGAAGGTCGGTATGGCCAGCGATGGCAGGATTGCAGAGGGTTTTGGCGTGGTAACGAGCGTCATTCTGGCCAATAGCGGCGTGAATGCCGGGGCCAAGAGCAAGAATGCCAAATTCTCCCTTTCGGGTTCGGCCAGCGGCCTGAACACCTTGCTGGGCGAAAACGGTATTTCAGGCAAAGGCGGGGCAACGTTCATTTCCACCCGCGATACCGCTTCAGTGGAATCGCATACGCTACCTGCGCAAGATGGCCAGGTTGCGACCATCCCGCTGCCTGTAGCCTACAGCTTTGCCTCTTTTGGCCCCGACAGGATGATCATTCCGATCTGGGTGCGCAAAGTTGGCAGCTTGCAACTGCATGTAGACAGCAAGGCCACCTCTGCCACCACCTACATCACCAAGGTATCGGTTGCATATGATCTGCCAGGTGAACGCCGCACCACGATTGGCCCGATTACCATTCCCGGCGGCCTGTCGCATAACTTCACCATTGCGCTCGGTGCCAGAAATCTCGACTTCAGCGCCGAATTCGTCAACCTGGGCGACAATCAAACACTCAAAAGGCATTGGGCCACACCGCTCAGCCAGTGGGTTGGCGGCAGCCGGACCATCAACCTGTATGGTACATGGCCCGGTTCGCCCTCCATCCGTGTCGTCGAGGAAGACTGACCTCAACACTCTGCCGCAGTGCGCAAGCCCCCCTCGATACGCCGCTTGAGTCCACGGGGCTCGATGATCAGGCGTGAACCACCGCTGCGCTGAGTACGCCCCCAGTCCTCCAGTAACTCCAGCACCGAGTGGTCGATGTAACTCAGGTTGGCCAGCGGTACGTGCAGCTGTGTGCCAGGGGGTACCGTTTCCAGCACCTGGGTCAGTGCCGGCACCTTGAGGAAGGTGGCGGCGCCCGTGAGCCGCAGCTCCATATGCCCCGGCCGGTCCAGGCTGAGCAGGTTGATCTTCAGGCGGGCTGCTTTGAGTGCCAGCTTTAGCAGCGTCAGGGCAAAGCCCAGCAGCACACCGGTCAGCAGGTCAGTGAAGATGATCGCCAGCGCGGTAGCTGCATAGGTGAACATAGGCATGCGACCGTAGCGGCCAAGCCCGCGAAAGGCCTTGAAGTCCACCAGCTTGATACCGGTGTAAACCAGCACACCCGCCAGGCTTGCCACCGGGATCTGCTGCAGCACACTGCTCAAGACCACCACGAAAGCCAACAGCCACAAGCCATGGAGAATCGCCGATGCACGGGTTTGCGCGCCTGCCTGCACATTGGCCGAACTGCGTACGATCACTCCGGTCATTGGCAGCGCGCCCAGTACACCGCACAGCATGTTGCCGATCCCTTGCGCGGAGAGTTCACGGTCGAAGTCCGAGCGCTGACCGCTGTGCATGCGGTCCACCGCAGCGGCAGACAACAGGGTTTCGGCACTGGCAATGAAAGCCAGTGCGAAGGCGGCCACCAGCAAGGTCGGGTCAGCCATTTGCAGCAAATCTTCGGGGCGCAGCCAGTCGATGGCCTCAGACAAGTCCGCCGGCACCTGCACACGATTGACGGGCAGTGCCAGCCACATGCTGAGCAGCGTCATCCCCGCAACACCGAGCAAGGCCCCAGGTACAAACCGCAAACGCTGAGGCCGCAAGCGTTCCCAACCCCACATCACAGCGATGGTCCCCAAACCGAGCAGGCCGGCCTGCCAGCCGCTGCCGGCACTCTCAAAGGGCAGGGCGCTAGCCACTGTAGCGGGGAACCCGATAAGGTTTTGCAAGCCCGAAGGCTGCGGCGCCGTGTCGAACATCACATGCACTTGTGACAGCACGATCAGCACACCGATACCTGCCAGCATGCCGTACACCACCGCCGGGGCGGTGACGCGGAACCAGCAGCCCAAGCGCAAGCGCCCGGCCAGCAATTGCAACAAACCCGCCAGCAGCAGGATCGGCCCGAGCATCGCCACGCCGTGTTGGCGCACCAGTTCGTACACCAGCACGGCCAAGCCCGCAGCAGGGCCACTGACCTGCAGTGGCGAACCGGCCAGAAAGCCCACCACGATACCGCCGATGATGCCGGTTATCAGGCCTTTGGCAGGTGGCATGCCCGAAGCGATCGCAATGCCCATGCACAAGGGCAGGGCCACCAAAAAAACCACAACCGACGCCAGCAATTCTCGCGGCAAGGCCGCTTTCAACTGTGTAATGTTCACCGTGTTTCTCCTTTCTCTGTCACATGGCCATTCCTCTGGCCATGGGCACGTTTGGCCCCTGACAAGCGCGCAGGCGCGGGCCGCCAGCGAGCATGCCGGCAAGGCAGTCAGGGAATTCAAGGCAGCCGAAGGCCGCGCCACACCCCTGCGGGGTGCAGCCGGCTATCAAGGTTCTAGCGGTGGATGGGTCGCTTAGTAGCGGCCTCTCGGAGTCGCGCAGGGCACCGGCTCACCGGCGGCCAGGGGCATGAAGCTGTCGCTGGCGGCATCGTAGGCTTCGATCCGGCTGGTCTCGATGTCATAGACCCAACCATGGATGTAAAGCTCGCCAGCCGCAAGGCGCGACGCCACCGACGGGTGGGTGCGCAGGTGGTGCAACTGGGCAATGACGTTTTCCCGGGTCAGCACCTGCATGGTTTCATGCTCGCTGCCGCAGGAGCAGTTGTTCTCGACCACGGTGCGTGCCACTTCGGCATGACGCAGCCAGGCGGAAACGGTCGGCATCTTGGCCAGCGATTGCGGGTTGAGTACCGCACGCATCGCGCCGCAGTCGGAGTGGCCACAGATGATGATGTGGTGTACGCCCAGCGCCGACACGGCGTACTCGATGGCGCTGGAAACGCCGCCGTTCATCTGGCCATAAGGCGGCACTACGTTACCGACGTTACGGGTCACGAACAGGTCGCCTGGCGAGCTTTGGGTGATCAGCTCGGGGACAATGCGCGAGTCGGCACAGGTGATGAACATAGCGCGCGGCGTTTGCGCGGTGGCGAGCTTCTTGAACAGCTCTTGCTGCTCGGGGAAGACGTCATGGTGGAAACGCAGGAAGCCGTCGACGATGTGCTTGAGGGCGGCATCGGCGCTCTCCGCGGGGGCCTGCGGAACGACCTTGGATGGGTCCTTGACGGGCATGATTCATCCTCTTGACGGTGAGTTGGTAAATCCATTTTACCGGTGAAAGATTCTGGCTATGCGAGGAATTAGATGACACGCACAGGCCATAGATCACAGTCTTCGTGGACTGGTTTCCTACGCTAGCGGGGAAAACTTAACTGAAACTTAATTCGGAGGCTCTAGAACGGGTGTTCCAGATATAAAAGGCGGGAACTGAATAATAGCAAAAACACATCAAAAGCCAAGAGCCCCGAATAAGATTACGTGCTTGGATTAGTTGCATTGAGGGTCAAAACAATGCCATCTGCCCACCGGGTGGACAGAATGCCGAGCAATCCAGCATTTGCGCCTCCCGCCCCTCCAAACCCAGCTTGCGCATGGCCTTGGCAAAGCGTTGCGCCAGCAGCTCTGCGAAAATGCCCTCACCGCGCATGCGCGCACCGAAGCGGCTGTCATACAGCTCGCCACCCCGGCTCTGGCGAATCAGGCTCAACACATGGCTGGCGCGCTGGGGGTAGTGGTCCTGCAGCCACTGCTCGAACAGCGGTGCCACTTCCATCGGCAGGCGCAACATCATGTAGGCTGCGTTCTGCGCGCCAGCCTCCTTGGCGGCTTCCAAAAGGTGCTCCAGTTCGCTGTCGTTGATCATGGGAATCATCGGCGAACACAACACGCCCACCGGCACACCCGCCTCGCGCAGCACCCGGATTGCCCGCAGCCTGGCCTTGGGCGAGGCCGCACGCGGCTCGAGCACCCGCTTGAGGTCGTCGTCCAGCGTGGTCAGGCTGATCATCACCCGCACCAACCGCTGGCTGGCCATTTCGGCCAGCAAATCCAGGTCACGCAATACCAGCGAACCTTTGGTGACGATGGTCACCGGGTGGCGAAAACGCAACAGCACTTCCAGCAAGCGCCGGGTCAATAGGTGCTCACGTTCGATCGGCTGGTAGGGGTCTGTGTTGGCCCCCAGGTTGATGGGGGCGCACACATAGCCAGGCTTGCTCAGTTGCTCGGCAAGCACCTCGGCGGCGTTGGTCTTGGCGATCAGTTTGGTTTCGAAATCCAACCCTGGGGACAAGTCCCAATAGGCGTGCGAGGGCCGGGCATAGCAGTAGATGCAGCCATGCTCGCAGCCTCGGTAGGGATTGATGGAGCGATCGAAGGGCAGGTCGGGTGAGGTGTTGCGGCTGATGATCGTCTTGGCCGTTTCAACTCGCACCTCGGTGCCTTGGGTCAGGGGAACCTCAACGTACCAGCCGTCATCCTCGGCCACCGAATGGCTCGGGGCGAAGCGGTTGTGTGGATTATGCGCCGTTCCACGGCCTTTCTGTGGTGCTGGAGAATTCATCGCCAAACCCTATACTGTACATATGAACAGTATAGGGGCAAGGCTTATCTTGCCAGTACCTCTGGTCAGGCCAGCCCGTGCCAACTCAGGTAGGGGGCATGGCTTGGGGCGCGCCCAAGAAACGCTTCAAGGCCCTCGCGCAGTGGCCGCGAGGCGCCAGGCTCGAACAATGCCTGCTGGAGCGCGTGGCCCGTTGCGCGGTCAAGCAAACCGTTCGTTTCAAAACGGGTAAAGAGGTCAAACGCGTGCACATCGGCCCACAGATAAGCGTAATAGCCCGCATCGTATCCGCTGACCAGATGGTCAAAAGCATGCGCGGGGTGCTCGAAATCTGCCAATGGCCAATAGCCGCATCGCTCACGGGCATCGTCAAGCCGCTGCTCAAGCGTTCTGCCGTCATACGGCGTGCCGTGCAGGTCCATGTCGAACAACGCCAGGCTCAGGTCGCGCCCAATTTCCTCGACCCCCTCCTGCTTGAACTGGTTCAGGTACTCTGCAGCGCCAGCCTTGCTCAGCCTGCCGCCAGATTGGTCCGGCACGGCGATGCTTGCCAAATACCCTGCATCCCAAACCCAGCGCTCCATTAACTTGCCGAACAGTTCCATGCCATCGGTGCCCAATTCCGAAACATTAGACATGACATTGTTGCTGGTGCGGACCAGCAGGTGATGCAAGGCATGGCCAAACTCGTGATAAAGCTTGCGCAGTGCCAGATGGTCCAAAAGCGGCTCACTGGCACCGAGGGCTGCCGGGATATCAACGTTCACCACCACCACCGCTGCATGGTAGATACCCTCGGCATCGACGCGCCGGTTGCGCACATACGTGGTGAACACGGCGTCGGCCTGCTTACCGGCGTGTTGCACGGCGTCCAGATAGAAGAGGCCGATATGCGCGTGGTCCTGCCAGACCTCGAAGGTCTGCACGCTGCCATCCCATACAGGCATTCGGGCAGGCCGCAGCTCAAGCTTAAACAGCTGCTGCGCCAGCCGGGTCAGTGCAGTAACCACAGCACTCAAGGGGAAGTGCTCGCGAAACACCTCACTCGGTTGCGCATGCTCCGACAATGCCTGCAGATGAATGACATCCCAAGGCTGCACGCGCGTGAGCCCCGTCACGAGAGCCTTCTGCCCTAAGCTCTCACGCCATCGTTGCATGGCCGGTTGCACGCTGGCTGCGAGAGTTTGTAGAAAACCCCGAACAGCGCTGACAGAGCCGGCACTTTTGCAATTCAGGCTCAGTTCGAGGTGGCTGGCAAAGCCGAGCAGACGCGCTTTTTCATCCAGCAGTTCAGCCAAACGCTGCAAGCGCGTACCGTTGTCCTCCTGCAGGCCAGTATTGACGCCACGGGTGTGGAAAGCACGGTAGAGCCTTTCGCGCAGGGGGCGATGCTTCGCTTGCCGAAGCACGGCCTCGGTTGGGGCGCTTTCGCAGGCAACCAGCCAACCTTGCAAGCCAGCCTCGCTGGCGCGCACGGCCAGCTCATCTCGCAACCGCTGCGAAAGACCAATCAGTTCGCGCTCGTCCTCGATCAGCAACCCCGGCCGGTCGATATTGCGTACAAAGGCCTCCCGCAACGTGCCTATCTGCGCTTGCAGCCCGGCGAGGCGGGCTTTGTCGTCGTCGTCCAGCGCTGCGCCGCTGGTTGCAAACCTGTCTAGATGCCTGCGCAAGGTAGCGCGCTTCATCGCGGCCAGGTTGACGCCGATGGCACTGCGCGCCAACCGTTCATACAAAGCGTGCAGCTTGCTGTCGGTAAATTTCTGCTCCGAGCGCGCAACTGTTCTGCCGTAGAACCCCAGAATGGATTCGGCCCAGTCCTGGTCCCGGCCCACGAAGGGAATCACGGCAAACAGCGTGCCCGACAACTGCGCGTCAAGTTCATCCACGGCGAGCACCAGGTCGTCCCAGGTCGGCTGCGCCTGCTGTCGTTCGATGATGCGCGCGATACCTTGCTCATGCGCCGAAAGCACATGGTCGAAAGCAGCGGCCATGTTTTCCAGCGTTATCGAAGGGAAATCAATAGGGGAGTTGCTGCCTGGCAGCAGGGGATTGTTCATGTTGCATCGCCTGTCTCAAGTGGGAGCGGGCGAGCATGCCTGCCTGGCGGAGCGGTAGAGCCTTGATCTTCTACCACCCCGACACAGGCGGGCGGGCCTTAGTCAGCCGGTTTCTTCAGCTTGGGATTGGGGAAGAACTGCACCGTCTGTACCTTGGCCGGCGCCGCCTTGGGCGCCAAGTGGTTGACCCGCGTCCCAAGCTCCTTGGGTACCGACAGCCCCTGTTCATTCAGGGTGTCGGTGAAGCCGCAGGCCACGCACTCTCGGTGCGGCACGTCGTCTTCGCTCCACATCATCAACTTGTCCGGCTCGCTGCACGCCGGGCAGACCGCCCCGGCGATGAAGCGCTTCTTGGTCTTGTTCACAGCTACCTCGCTCATGCCGCCGCGTCCTCGCTCAGCCCGCAGTGGCGCAGCAATGCATCGATGGAAGGCTCACGGCCACGGAAGTCGACGAACAGCACCATCGGCTCGCGCGAGCCGCCTCGGGCCAGAATGGCCTCGCGGAAGGCGCGGCCTGTCTCGGCGTTGAGCACGCCTTCTTCCTCGAACCGTGAGAAGGCATCAGCCGACAGTACTTCGGCCCATTTGTAGCTGTAGTAGCCCGCCGCGTAACCGCCAGCAAAGATGTGCGCAAAGCTGTTCGGGAAGCGGTTGTACGCCGGTGGGCGCATGACCGTCACCTCGTCGCGCACGCCTTCAAGCACCTGCAGCACACTGCGGCCATCGCCGTGGCTGGCGTGCAGCTCGAAGTCGAACAACGAAAACTCCAGCTGCCGCACCATCATCATGCCGGACTGGAAGTTCTTCGCCGCCAGCATCTTGTCCAGCAGGTCCTGGGGCAGGGCAGCCCCCGTTTCGTAATGGCCGGAGATCAGTGCCAGGCCTTCCGGCTCCCAGCACCAGTTCTCCATGAACTGGCTCGGCAACTCGACCGCATCCCAAGCCACGCCATTGATGCCGGACACGCCAGCATGCTCGATACGAGTCAGCAGGTGGTGCAGGCCGTGCCCGAATTCGTGGAACAGGGTCGTGACTTCATCGTGGGTCAACAACGCAGGCTTGCCAGGCGCAGCGGGAGTGAAGTTGCACACCAGGTTGGCCACCGGGCTTTGCAGCTCACCACCAGCGGTACGGCGGCGGTCGCGGGCACCATCCATCCAGGCACCGCCACGTTTGTTGGCGCGGGCATAGAGGTCGAAGAAGAAGCGGCCGACGTGCTGGCCGTTTTCCTTGATTTCGAACAGGCGTACGTCCGGGTGCCAGCTGTCGAAACCCTTGAGCTCGGCGATTTCGATGCCGTACAGGCGCTGGACGATGCTGAACAGGCCGGACAGCACCTTGTCGATCGGGAAGTAGGCGCGCAGGGTTTCCTGCGACACGCTATAGCGCTGCTCGCGCAGCTTCTCACCAAAGTAACCGGCGTCCCAACTGGCCAGCTCGGGGCAACCTTGCTCGGCGGCATAGGCCTTGAGCTGCTCCAGATCCTGGGCGGCAAACGGCTTGGAACGCTTGGCCAGGTCGCGCAGGAAGCTCAGCACCTGGTCGCTGGACTCAGCCATCTTGGTGGCCAGGCTCAGCTCGGCGTAGTTCTTGTAGCCCAGCAGCCCGGCCAGCTCCTGGCGCAGATCGAGGATCTCGCGCATCACCGGGCCGTTGTCGAACTGGCCGGCATTCGGGCCCTGGTCGGAGGCGCGGGTGCAGTAGGCCGCGTACAGCTCTTCACGCAGGGCGCGGTCACTGGCGTAGGTCATAACCGCATAGTAACTGGGGAATTCCAGGGTGATCAGCCAGCCATCGAGGCCTTTGGCCTGGGCGGCAGCAGCCATCTGCGCCTTGGCCGAATCAGTCAGGCCGGCAAGCGCGGCTTCGTCGGTAACGTGCTTGGTCCAGGCCTGGGTGGCGTCGAGCAGTTGGTTGGAGAAACGGCTGCCCAACTCGCTGAGCTTGCTCTGTACTTGGGCGTAACGCTGCTGCTGGGCGGGTGGCAGGTCGATACCCGACAAGCGGAAATCACGCAGTGCATGCTCGAGGATGGTCTTTTGCGCCACATCGAAACCTGCGGCCTCAGGGCTGTTGGCCAGTGCCTCATAGGCCTCGAACAGCGCACGGTTCTGGCCCAGTTCGGTAGAGTAGGCACTGAGCACCGGCAGGCAGGACTCGTAAGCCTCACGCAGCTCTTTGCTGTTGCACACCGCATTGAGGTGGCTGACCGGGCTCCAGGCAGCGCCCAGGCGGTCATTGAGCTCGTCCATGGCCAGCACCAGGCCGGCCCAGGTGGGGTTCTTGCCTTGCTTTTCGAGGATCTGGGCAATGGCTTTACGGTTATCGGCCAGGATCTCTTCGATCGCCGGCAGCACGTGTTCGGCACGGATCGCCGAGAAGGGCGGCAGATCATAAGACTGCAGAAGCGGGTTGTTCGCACTCACGGTTTGGCTACCTTGGCAGAAGAAACACTGCCCCATCTTAATTACAATCGACGCCGACCGCAGCAGGCAGCCTGCCTATCGGCACAGATGAGAGACCCTATCATGGCCATTCGTAGCTTCCAGCAACACACTCCGAAAGTTGGGCCACGGGCCTTCGTCGACCGTTCGGCAGTAGTTCTGGGTGACGTGGAAATCGGTGAAGACAGCTCTGTATGGCCTTTGACGGTGATTCGCGGCGACATGCACCGCATCAGCATCGGTGCAAGGACTAGCGTGCAGGACGCCAGTGTGCTGCACATTACCCACGCCGGCCCGTTCAACCCGGACGGCTTCCCGCTGATCATCGGCGACGACGTGACCATCGGTCACAAAGTCATGCTGCATGGCTGTACCCTGGGCAACCGCATTCTGGTCGGCATGGGCAGCACGATCATGGATGGCGCCATTGTCGAAGACGAGGTGATCATCGGTGCCGGTAGCCTGGTACCGCCGGGCAAGCGCCTGGAGAGCGGCTACCTGTACGTGGGCAGCCCGGTAAAACAGGCACGGCCACTGACCGACAAGGAACGCGCCTTTTTCCCTTATAGCGCCGGTAACTACGTGAAGCTCAAGGACCAGCACCTGGCCGAAGGCTACGACCGCCCGGAATGAACCTGACTACCGAGACCACCATGCACCAGCAGAATATCCTTTTCGACCTTGACGGCACCCTGACCGACCCGCGCCTGGGCATTACCCGTTCGATCCAGTATGCCCTGGCCAAACTGGGCATCGACGAGCCGGACCTGGCGCGGCTCGAGCACTTCATCGGCCCACCCCTGCTACAGGCCTTCATGCAGTTCTACCGCTTCGATGAAGCCAAGGCGTGGGAGGCGGTGAACTTTTACCGGGAACGCTTCCGTGTCACCGGCCTTTACGAAAACCTGGTCTTCGAAGGTGTACCGGAACTGCTCCAGGCCCTGAACGGTCAGGGCCGCACGCTTTACATCGCGACGTCCAAGCCCTGGGAGTTCGCCCGTGAGATCGCCAGGCACTTCGCCTTCGATCATCACTTCAAGGTGATTTACGGCAGCGAACTGGACGGCACTCGTACCAACAAGGTCGAGCTGATTCGCCACCTGCTGGACGAGGAAGGGCTGGACCCGGCGCAGACCCTGATGATCGGCGACCGCAAGCACGACCTGATCGGGGCACGCAGCAATGGGTTGCAGGCAGTGGCAGTGGGGTATGGGTTCGGCAGCGAAGAAGAACTGAAGGCCCACACGCCGGAATTCCACTACGCCACCTTGGCTGAGATGCATCAGGCGTTCATCAAGGCCTAAGCGCGCATGTAGGAGCCGGCTTGCCGGCGATGGGCCGCAAAGCGGCCCCCAGCGCTCACTGACTGGCCACCAATCGAGCCAACACCGCCTTGCGCTGTTCGGCCGGCAACCGTCCTAGCGCTTCTACCTTCTGATAGAAGCGTACCCAATCCCCCCCAGCCTCGCGAAACACCACCGCAAACGCCGGCACCCATTGGTCATACAGCCCAAACGGCAATAGCTTGGCATTGCTCATCGGCCCATACATCCAGGCGTCATAACGCTTGTCCCCAGCCCACTGGCTATCTCGAACCTGTCGATAATCGCGCCTCAACCGCTCGAATTCTGCCTGCTTGGCCGCACGTTTGTGTGCGTCATCCAGCGGCCCTGCATAGAGCGCCTGCAGCCGCTCGCGGCTGGCCAGAATCAGCCGTATGAACTGGTCACGCTGCAGGCTCTGCTCACCCTGAGTCGCTTCAAGCCCACGGGCGGCGCGCCATTGCCGCGTTCCTTCCTGCTCGACGAATGTGGCGAAGGACTCGTTGAACTCCGTGTCGTCCTGCACATAGAGGCGCTGATGCGCCAGTTCGTGGAAGATCAACGCGGCCAGGCGCTCATCACCCCAGCCGACCATCGACGACAGGATCGGATCGTCGAACCAGCCAAGCGTCGAATAAGCCTCGACACCGCTCACATAGACATCCATGCCTGCCTGACGCATCACCGCCGCCGCGCCGCGGGCCGCGCCCTGTTGGTAATAGCCGCGGTAGGCGACGCAACCGGCAATAGGGAAACAGTGCGTCACCGGTTGCAGCGAGAGCTCAGGCGTAGCAAACACATTCCACACCACATAGGGCCGCCCAAGGTCGGCATACACCCGATAGCTACCGTTGTCCGGCAGGCCCAGGCGCTTGCTGGCGAACAGCCGCGCCTGCTCGGCGTGTTGCAGACGGGCCCGCAACTGCGGGCTGCTGGCCGGGTCAGCGAGTACCCGCTCCACCGGCTGACGTGCACGCAACAGTTGCCACTGGCCATCGGCCAACTGGCCGTAATAGGAAAGACTGCTGCAACCACTCAGCAGAAAGGCGCCCAGCACGGGAACCAAAGTGCTGAAAACACGGTCGAGTGGCCCAGGGCCTGAGCGCCTCAAAAGAAAAAACCAGACCATCTTGGGCTATCCATTCGCTCACGGTCGATGCGCTCCAAGACTATCTCGCCAAGGGGGAGTTTCGCCATGCGTGCACTGTTCGTCGCCGGCTCAATGTTGCTGATGTCTGCCTGTTCGACCCTGCCCGATCCGGACCCGAACCAGGCATGGATCGACCTCACCCCGCACGACGAAACCTCGCTGCACGCGGTGCAGGTGGACGAGCGCGATTGGGCAGACACCCGCTATTTCGAGGTTCAGCCCGGTAGCCACGAGCTGACCGTCCGCTACCAGTTCCCGGTCACACCCAGCAATATCGGCCCGGTCGGGGAACCTTTGTGGCGCGACTGCCAGCTCAATCTGACCTTCAAAGACTTCAACGCCGGCCAGCGTTATCAACTGCAAGCGGGCAGCATCGGCTTCCGGCCCTGGATCAAGCTCTATGACCACCAGCAGAAACTGGTCAGCCAAGGCCTGCCAGCGGGCTGCCAACGCACCTGAAGCCCGCAAACGGCGCTATGCTTGTAACTTGTGAATCGCAAGTGGGAGTTTCGCCATGCGCCAGCCCATGATGCTGATGGCCCTCAGTGCATTGGGGGCATGCGCCAGCCCCTTGCCCCCCGTAGACCCCAAGCAGGCCTGGGTCGACCTCTACACCATCACGCCCGGCCGAGTCATCATGGCGGACAAGCTCGACGGCAAGCGCCTGGAGGACGGCCGTTACTTCCAGGTCACGCCCGGCAAGCACGAACTGGTGGTGCGCTTCGATTATGAAATTTACGGGGGCGGCATGATGAGCCAGCCCAGGGATCGAACCTGTTACCTGACCGTGCGCTTTGACGATTTCAAGGCAGGCGAACGCTATCGTCTGGAGGCGCGTGCACCAGTAATGGAACCGCAAGTGCTTTTGTATGACGCCAGCCGCACAGTGGTGGTCAACGAACCCAGCAATGTGTTCTGTATTCCCTGAAACCGGGGGCTGCTTCCCAGCCCCGGTTCCCATTAGCGATCATCCGTTCTTCTGATAAATGATCTTTTTGGTCCCGCCATCACAGCTGCCAACGATCATGTTCTGGTCCTTGACCTCACTGTTGGGCACGATCTCCAGCGTGTACGACGGCACACCCTGAGCCTGGATCTTGGCTTCGATCTCGGCCTTCAGTTCCTCGCACGGTTTGACCGCCGCCAAGGCAGAAGTGGCCAGCAGAGACGCCAACACAGCGATTGCGACGCGTATCATGGCACGGCTCCTGGATGGGCAGCTGCGCTGCCGATGCTGTTTAGACTACAGCAAACCGAAGCTGTTGCGCCGCCTAGCCCACCAAGGTGGCGTCCAGGCTGATCTTCGCGTTCAACACCTTGGACACCGGGCAGCCAGCTTTGGCCTTGTTGGCAATGTCCAGAAACTGGGCTTCACTCGCGCCAGGCACCTTGGCCTTCAGCACCAGGTGCACAGCAGTGATGGCGAAGCCATCGGGCTGTTTTTCCAGAGTCACTTCAGCGATCGTATCGATACGGTCGGGCGTCAGCCCCGCCTCGCCGAGCATCATCGACAGCGCCATCGAGAAGCAGCCAGCATGGGCCGCGCCGATCAACTCCTCTGGATTGGTGCCGGGCGAGCCTTCGAAGCGGGTGTTGAAACCATAGGGGTTCTGCTTTAGCGCGCCGCTTTCAGTCGAAATAACGCCTTTGCCGTCCTTCAGGCCACCTTGCCAGATAGCCGATGCAGTCTTTTTCATGATGCCTCCTGGTCACTCGGTTACGTATCTATGGGTTCAGAGGCTACCCACCTTCGGCAAGTTCAGATCAATCGCACCGCAAGCATTGAATCTTCCGAATGTGCCCATACAGAGTTTAAAAGGCCTTCGGCCAATCACTTTTGCGGAGGCTCCAATGACGCAGCTGCGTGACCTGAAAATTTCCACCCTCGACCTGGTGCCGGTACGGGCCGACTCTGGCCCGGCGCAAGCGTTGCGCAATTCGCTGGACCTGGCCCAGCATGTCGAGCGCTTTGGCTACAACCGCTTCTGGGTTGCCGAACACCACAACATGGACGGCATCGCCAGCTCCGCGACCTCGGTGCTGATCGGTTACCTGGCGGGGGGTACTTCAACCATCCGTGTCGGCTCCGGTGGCGTCATGCTGCCCAACCATGCCCCCTTGGTGATCGCCGAGCAGTTCGGCACGTTAGCCAGCCTTTATCCAGGGCGTATCGATCTGGGCCTGGGCCGTGCGCCGGGCTCCGACCAAATGACCGCACGCGCCCTGCGCCGAGAGCGTTCGGGCAGCGCCGATGATTTCCCGGACGATGTCGAAGAATTGTCGCGCTACCTTGGCCCGCGCACAGATGATCAAAAAGTGATCGCCGTACCTGGCCACGACACCGAGGTGCCGATGTGGCTGCTCGGCTCCAGCCTGTTCAGCGCACAGCTGGCCGGCATGCGCGGCATGCCCTACGCCTTCGCCTCGCACTTCGCGCCGCGCTACATGCATGAGGCGATCCGTATCTACCGCGACCATTTCAAGCCGTCTACCACGCTCGACAAGCCTTACGTGATGCTGGGCATTCCGATGGTGGTGGCCGAAACCGACGACAAAGCCGAGTTCCTGGCCACTTCGGTGTACCAGCGTATTCTTGCCCTGATACGCGGGCAGAGCCTTATGCAACGCAAGCCGGTACCGAGCATGGATGGGCTGTGGCTGCCACATGAGCGCGATGCGGTGGGTAGCTTCCTGGGCCTGGCGATGATCGGCAACCCGCAGAAGGTGAAGGCCAAGGTCGAGGTGCTACTGGAGCAGACCGGGGCGGACGAGCTGATCTTTACCTGCGACCTGTATGAGCATGAGGACCGGATCAGGTCGTATGAGTTGTTGGCGCAAGCCTTGAAATCGGAGTAGGCCCCATTCGCCGGCAAGCCGGCTTCCACTGGGAACTCCAAGGCCGCGAGATATTGGAAACGCAGTGGGGCAGGCTTGCTGGCGGTTGGGCCAGCGCTCAACCACGCCGGTAGACAATTTCCTTGCTGCCACCTTCACAGCTCCCCACAACCTTGCCAGCGGGGTCTCCCTTACTGACGATCTCAAGTGTGTAGCCCTTCACACCTTTGGCATCCAGCTTCGCGGCAATCTCGGCCTTGAGCTCCTCGCAAGGCTTGCCCGCCGCCAGCGCGCCACCCGCCAGCGTCATCAGGCCCACCGCCAGAATCAGTTTCTTCATCACTCGCTTTCCTTGTGCAGATGAAAATGGGAAGGGGCGCCGGCAAAGGCGCCCCTGTCTGTATTACGCCATCACGCCGGCCTTTGCCAGCCAGACCCTGTTTCAGCTATTGGCGATGCGGAAGCCCACTTTGAGCGTGACCTGAAAGTGCGCCACCTTGTTGCCTTCGATGTGGCCACGGGTGTCGACCACTTCGAACCATTCCAGATGCTTGATGCTCTTGGCCGCTTCGGCCAAGGCATTGTTTATTGCGTCTTCGATGCTGGTGGTCGAGGAACCTACCAGCTCGATCTTCTTGTAGGTGTGATGATCGGTCATGAGCGCTCTCCTTGGGTGACAGTGAAATTGAGCCTAGCAGTGCCGGCCTGGTTTACCTGCGAGCCGTCAGGCTGGGCGAAAGTTCGATCGCACTTTCGCCCCGGGCCGCAGTCGCAATCCATACAGTCCATACTGCAAAGGAGAGTCACCATGCACCGCAATTCGCTGCGTAAAACATCCCTGGAAAGCATGGAAGCGGAGATCGAAAGCCTCCTTAAGAGCCTGGAGAGCCTCAAGCATGATGCGTCGGAGGAGTCGCAGAAGTCTGTGAAGGCAATCCGCAGCAACGCCGAAAGCGCGTTGAAACACTCGCGCAGCCTGCTTAGCGATGCTTATGAGGAAGTGAAGACCCGCACCCGCCAGACCGGTATCGCAACCCGTGATTATGCTCAGGAGCACCCGGTGACCACTGCTGGCGTAGCCATCGGCGCGCTCGGCCTGCTCGCGGCGTACCTGTTGTACCGCCGCAACTAACCTGCCTGCCGCTCCAGTTCGCGGCGCAGCCACTGCGCCAGCTGCTCGGCGCGCCCGTCTGCGGCGCGCCGTGGCACCCAAAGTGCCAGCGCCGCTGCAGTAGGGGAAAAGCCCCACGGTGCGCTGAGTCGCCCGGCACGCAAGTCATCCGCCACCAGCGGCTGCGGTGCGATAGCCACCCCCAGCCCTGCCACAGCCGCCTCCAGCAGGTAATACAAATGCTCGAAGGCCTGCCCATACTGCAGTGCAGCCGGGTCCAACCCCTGTTGTCCGGCCCAGGTCGGCCACGCCTGCGGGCGTGAGGTGGTATGCAGCAAGGCTTCGTCCAGCAGCGCCACGGTGGGCGCACTGCGCAACCGCTCGAAACCGGTAAAGTGTGGGCTCAACACTGGCCCGATACGCTCTTCGGCCAATACATGTACCTGCATGTCCGCAGGCCAAGGGGGTTCGGCATACACCAGCAGCGCATCGAGCCCCGGCCGACGCGGATCAAGGTCGCCTTCCCCTGCTGACAGATGCAGCCGCAACTCTGGTAGGTCTGCTTTCAGGCGCCCAAGCCGGGGAATGAACCATCGCGCCAGCAGGCTACCCGAGCACCCCAGCACGAATGGCGCCTCGCTGACATCCCGGCTGAGTTCGGCGCAGACACTGCGCAGCCTGTCGAACGCTTCACCACTGGCATCACGCAGCCTGACCCCGGCATCTGTGAGTTTGATGCCACGCCCGTCCTTGACGAACAAGGCCACACCCAGGTGTTCCTCCAGCACCTTGATCTGCCGGCTCACGGCGCCATGAGTCACATGCAGCGCTTCGGCAGCCTGGCTGACGCTATTGAGCCTGGCGGTGGATTCGAAGGCCCGCAGGGCGTTCAGGGGAGGGAGGTCGTGGGCCATTTGACGTGTGAGTTTTCCTGACAGGTTTGCGCAATCTTATCGGTTTTCAGCCGGGCTTGCCGTGGTTAGAGTAAAGCCCATCACTCATTCATTACGCCCTGGAGCGCCCCATGACCCAGTCCCAATACCGCCCCGGCCCCGACGCCAACGGCCTGTTCGGCTCGTTCGGTGGCCGCTATGTGGCCGAAACCCTGATGCCGCTGGTGCTGGATCTGGCCCGCGAATACGAAGCCGCCAAGGCCGACCCCAAGTTCCTCGAAGAACTGGCCTACTTCCAGCGCGACTACATCGGCCGCCCCAACCCGCTGTATTTCGCCGAGCGCCTGACCGAGCATTGCGGCGGCGCCAAGATTTTCTTCAAACGTGAAGAGCTCAACCACACCGGCGCGCACAAGGTGAACAACTGCATCGGCCAAGTGCTGCTGGCCAAGCGCATGGGCAAAAAACGCCTGATCGCCGAAACCGGCGCCGGCATGCACGGCGTGGCCACTGCCACCGTCGCCGCACGCTTCGGGCTACCCTGCGTGATCTACATGGGTGCAACCGACATCGAGCGCCAGCAGGCCAACGTGTTCCGCATGAAGCTGCTGGGCGCCGAGATCGTCCCGGTTACTGCCGGCACCGGCACACTGAAAGACGCAATGAACGAAGCCCTGCGCGACTGGGTCACCAACGTCGACGACACCTTCTACCTGATCGGTACCGTGGCCGGCCCGCACCCGTACCCTGCAATGGTCCGCGATTTCCAGTCGATCATCGGCAAAGAGACCCGCGCCCAGTTGCAAGAAAAGGAAGGTCGCCTGCCCGACAGCCTGATTGCCTGTGTTGGCGGTGGCTCCAATGCCATGGGCCTGTTCCACGAATTCCTCGAAGACGAGAGCGTCAAGATCATTGGTGTGGAAGCCGGTGGCCATGGCGTGAACACCGGCAAGCATGCGGCCAGCCTCAACGGCGGCGTACCCGGCGTGCTGCACGGCAACCGTACCTACCTGCTACAGGACGATGACGGCCAGATCACTGACGCCCACTCGATTTCGGCCGGCCTCGACTACCCGGGCATCGGCCCCGAGCATGCCTACCTGCATGAAGTGAAGCGTGTGGAGTACGTCAGCATCACTGACGATGAGGCCCTCGACGCGTTCCACGCCACCTGCCGCCTGGAAGGCATCATCCCTGCCCTGGAAACCTCGCACGCCCTGGCAGAAGCGATCAAGCGCGCGCCGAACCTGCCCAAGGACCACCTGATGGTCATCTGCCTGTCAGGCCGTGGCGACAAAGACATGCAAACCGTGATGAACCACATGGCCGCCCAGGAGAAACAGGCATGAGCCGTCTTGAACAACGCTTTGCCGAGCTGAAAGCCGAAGGCCGCTCCGCACTGGTAACCTTCGTCACCGCCGGCGACCCTGGCTACGATGCCTCACTGCAGATCCTCAAGGGCCTGCCGGCGGCCGGTGCCGATGTGATCGAACTGGGCATGCCGTTCACCGACCCGATGGCCGATGGCGTAGCCATCCAGCTGGCCACGCTGCGTGCGCTGGAAGCAGGCCAGAACCTGGCCAAGACCCTGCAGATGGTGCGTGAATTCCGCGTCGACAACCAGGCCACACCGATCGTGCTGATGGGTTACTACAACCCGATCCACCGCTTTGGTGTAGAGAAATTCGTCGCAGAAGCCAAAGAAGCGGGTGTCGATGGCCTGATCATCGTCGACCTGCCGCCGGAGCACGATGCTGAGCTCGCCACCCCGGCCCAGGCCGCTGGCATCGACTTCATTCGCCTGACCACCCCAACCACCGACGATGCGCGCCTGCCACGGGTGCTGGAGCGCAGCTCCGGGTTCGTCTATTACGTGTCGGTGGCAGGCGTGACCGGCGCCGGCTCGGCAACCACCGAGCACGTGACCGAAGCCATCGCCCGCCTGCGTCGGCATACCGATCTGCCGATCAGCGTTGGCTTCGGCATTCGTACACCAGAGCAGGCCGCAGCGATTGCGCGCCTGGCTGATGGCGTGGTGGTGGGGTCGGCGCTGGTCGACAAGATCGCCCAGGCCAAGGACGCCGATCAGGCCGTTGCCGATGTATTGAGCCTGTGCTCTGCGCTGGCTGAAGGTGTGCGCGGCGCTCGACGCTGATCCGCTTGGCCTCTTCGCGGGTTTGTCCGCGAAGAGGCCACCACATCGCTAACCGCCAAAAACCGACAACTTCAAAGGCCGCAAAGCCCCCATCCAGATCGCATGATCGCGGTGATCCGCCAGCTCATCCCCGGTCAGCGGGTGCAGAAACACCACCAACCCCTTGCGATACAACGCCAACCACGGCAACACCACGCCCAACACCTCCGGCCCGAACGCCAGCTGGCAGCTCCAGTCCGGGTGCGGCCCGACCGGCTTCTCGTGCATGCGCCCCATGGTCACGGGGAACAGCCGCGCCGCCTCCTCGCACAGCTCACGCGCTTGCTCGATAGTCGATGCGTCGTAATAAACGTGGGCGTGATAGCCCTTGATCCTCTGCACGATGTCTCCTGATTGCGGTCAAACCATCACCCACCTGCAAAGGGAGTGATGCAGTGAAAAATGCCGAAACCCCAGTATTCAAGCTGGTGCTGTTCGGGGCTGAAAGCAGCCTGGGCAGTGCCCTGATGGTCGAGTTGCTGTCACGTCAGCACGAGGTCACTGCCGTGGTCGATGACCTCAACCGCCATGCTCCGCGCCCGGGCCTGCATTTTAAGATAGGCGGGCTGGGTGATGCCGACCAGGCGGAGCAGGGCGCAGCAGGGGGCTCGGCGGTGATTGCCCTGTTGTCGGCGCTGGCGTCGGGTGACCTTGCAGCGCAAGGTCGGATGAGCGAAGCGTTGGTGGCCGGGCTTTCTCGCACGACTATACGCCGGGTGCTGCTGGTGGGCGATTTTGATGTGCTGGATGCGCCGGGCAAGTACACCGAAGCGGAGCGTGAGTGCGTGGACCAGGTTGTGGATGCACTGCAACGCAGCCCTTTGCACTGGACATTGATCAATGCGCCACAGGCACTGATGGACCTGGAGCGAATGGCGGCGGGGATGGCCGATATGCTCGAGCTGGATCTGCATCGGGGCGAGCATCTGAACTTCGTGACGTAGAGCGCCGGGGCCTACAGGTACTGCGCGAGCTCAAGTCCTGCCATGGACCCGTGGGAGCTGGCTTGCCGGCGATGGGCTGCGCAGCAGCCCCAATCACTGACTCCGCTCATCTTCCAGCCAATCCACAAACCGCTCGATCAGCGCCCCACGCCGCTTGCGCGGCGGCAACACCACGTAATACCCCCGCGCCGAGCGCAAGCTCCCCTCCAGCGGCCGGCACAGCAACCCTTGCTCGACCAGCCCATCGACCAGATGCCGCCAGCCGATCGCTACCCCTTGCCCGGCAATTGCCGCCTGGACCAACAGCGTGTAGTTATCGAACCGAAGCTGCCCGGGCGGCGGCGGGCTTTGCACGCCAAAGCCACGAAACACCCCCGCCCAGTCGAACCAGCGGCTGGCCTGTTCGCCACGCAGATGAAGCAGTGGCAAGCGTTGCAAAGCCGCGGCTGACAAGGGTTTGCCATGAGTCAGCCGAGGGCTGCAGACCGGGAATACTTCTTCATCGAACAGCCAGCGGCTCTCGCCTTGATGGAACCGCCCATCCCCAAACAACACCGCCACATCGATATCCGGCCGCAGCATCCCCTGGCTGCGCTCACCGGTCACCAGGCTAACGTCCACCTGTGGATAAGCGTCGTGGAACCGCTGCAACCGCGGCATCAGCCAGAACGCTGCGAAGGCGAAATCGGTGGCCACCTGCAGTACTTCGCGCTGGCCCCGCCCGCTGGCTTGGGCAATGCCGTCATCCATGGCCTGCAGGCCTTGATGAACCTGCTCGAACAATAGCTGCCCGGCATCGGTCAGCGCGATGCCGCGGTAGATACGGTCAAACAGACGCGTGCCCAACCGAGCCTCCAGCCGTTTGACCTGCTGGCTTACCGCCGGCTGGGTAGTGCCCAACTCCAGCGCCGCAGCCGTGAAACCACGCAAGCGGGCAGCGGCCTCGAAAACGCGCAATGCGTCGAGCGACAAGTCGGCAAGGTGATCAAACATAAGCTCAGCTAATCCCAGGCATTGCCCGCGATGGGCTTTACCCAAGTTATTCACAGCCGCATCTTGATAGGCAAGCAGTTCGCATAACCTTCAACGATGGAATCGAACCATGACGCAACCGAATATCCTGTTCATCATGGCCGACCAGATGGCCGCGCCGATCTTGCCGATATATGGCCCTTCACCGATTCAGATGCCCCATCTGAGCCGCCTGGCCGATCAGGCGGTGGTGTTCGATTCTGCCTACTGCAACAGCCCGCTGTGCGCACCCTCGCGCTTTACCCTGGTAAGCGGCCAGTTGCCCAGTCGTATTGGCGCCTACGACAACGCCGCCGACTTCCCGGCCGATATCCCGACCTACGCCCACTACCTGCGCCGGCTCGGCTACCGCACCGCGCTGTCGGGCAAGATGCATTTCTGCGGCCCGGACCAGTTGCACGGCTACGAAGAACGCTTGACCAGCGACATCTACCCCGCCGACTACGGCTGGGCAGTTAACTGGGATGCCCCGGACAAGCGCGCAAGCTGGTATCACAACATGTCATCGGTATTGCAGGCCGGCCCTTGCGTGCGTACTAACCAGCTGGATTTCGACGAAGAAGTGGTATTCAAGGCCCGTCAGTACCTTTACGACCATGTCCGCGAGAACGATGGTCGGCCGTTCTGCCTCACCGTGTCCATGACCCACCCCCACGACCCGTACACCATCCCCAAGCGCTACTGGGATCGCTACGAGGGTGTGGATATCCCCATGCCCCGTACCGAATTCGGCCAGCACGAACTCGACCCGCACTCACAGCGCCTGCTCAAGGTGTACGACCTGTGGAACAAGCCCCTGCCTGTGGACAAGATCCGCGATGCACGCCGTGCCTACTTCGGTGCCTGCAGCTACATCGACGACAACATCGGCCAGCTGTTGCAGACCCTGGAGGAGTGCAACCTGGCCGACGACACCCTGGTCGTTTTCTCTGGCGATCACGGCGACATGCTTGGCGAGCGCGGGCTCTGGTACAAGATGCACTGGTTCGAGATGTCGGCGCGGGTGCCGCTGCTGGTCCACGCGCCCAAGCGCTTCGCCCCGACGCGGGTCAGTGCTTCGGTATCGACCTGCGACCTGCTGCCGACGCTGGTCGAGCTTGCCGGCGGTACTGTGGATAAAAGCTTGCATCTGGACGGCCAATCGCTGCTCGGCCACCTGCAAGGGCAGGGTGGCCATGACCAAGTGATCGGCGAGTACATGGCCGAGGGTACCGTCGGACCATTGATGATGATCCGCCGTGGCTCGTACAAGTTCGTGTACAGCGAAGACGACCCATGTTTACTCTATGACCTGAGCCGCGACCCGCACGAGCGGGAGAACCTCACCGGCAGCCCGGACCATCAGGCGCTGCTGCAGGCATTTGTCGACGAAGCACGCCAGCGCTGGGATATCCCCGGCCTGCGCCAGCAGGTACTGGCCAGCCAGCGGCGCCGCCGCCTGGTTGCCGAAGCGCTGGCCATCGGCAAACTGAAAAGCTGGGACCACCAACCGCTGGTGGATGCCAGCCAACAGTACATGCGCAACCACATCGATCTCGACGACCTCGAGCGCAAGGCACGTTATCCACAGCCCGCACCCCTGGATTGAGAAGAGAAGCCGCCATGCAGAAGTTCTCCACCATCGTGTTCGCCCTGGCCCTGAGCCTGGGCACCGCCACGGCCCACGCCGAAAACGCGCAATGCAGCACCGTAAGGATGGCCGACCCCGGCTGGAGCGACATCGCCACTACCAACGCCATCGCCCGCTTGCTTCTGGAGAGCCTGGGCTATCAGGTGAAGATCGACAGCCTGGCGGTGCCGATCATCTACGGCGGCCTAAAGGACGGTAAGGTCGATGCCTTCCTGGGTAACTGGATGCCGGCGCATCAGGGTTTTCATGACAAGTTCGTTGCCAATGGCGATGTGCACCAGCTGTCGCGCAACCTTGAAGGCACCGAGTTCACCCTGGCGGTACCCGATTACGTGTGGGATGCCGGCGTGAAAAGCTTCGCCGACCTGCAACAGCATGCCGATCAGTTCGACAAGAAGCTGTACGGAATCGGCTCGGGCGCGCCCGCCAACCTGTCGCTGAAGGAGATCATCGACAAGAATGAATTCGATCTCGGCCAATGGAAGCTGGTCGAATCAAGCGAACAGGCAATGCTGGCGCAGGTCGACCGCGCCGTGAAGAAAAACCAGTACATCACCTTCCTGGGCTGGACCCCGCACCCGATGAACGTAAAACTGAAGATGCATTACCTGACGGGCGGGGAGAAGTGGTTCGGCAGCAAGGGTGAGGTCTATACCCTGACGCGCAAAGGTTATCCACAAGCCTGCCCTAACCCCGCAAAATTGTTGGGTAACCTGACATTCACCCTGGACATGGAAAACAGCATCATGGCTGAGGTTGTAGATAAGAAGATCAGTTTCGATGAAGCGGCCAAGGCGTGGGTCAAGGCGCATCCAGATCTGCTTCAAAAGTGGCTTGATGGAGTGACCACCAGTTCTGGCGGCGATGCCAAAGAGGCTGTCAACGCCAAACTCTGATTGGTTTATCTGTTAGGTTGCTGGGGCCGCGTTGCGGCCCATTCGCGACGCAAGGCCGCTCCTACACGCAGGGTACGATTTGGCGTAGGAGCGGCCTTGTGTCGCGAAACGAGGGCAAAGCCCTCGCCTGCGCTCTTGAATCAGGAACTGCCCATGCCCCGCTTAAACCACCTGCTGCCCTTCTTGACCTGGCTGCCCCGTCAATCGGGCCGCAGCCTGCGCGAGGACCTGCTGGTCGGCCTGAGCGGTGCCATCCTTGCCCTGCCGCAATCCATCGCCTATGCCCTGATCGCCGGCCTGCCTGCCGAATATGGTCTTTATGCGGCCATCGTGCCGGTATTGGTCGCCTGCCTGTGGGGCTCGTCCTGGTACCTGATTTGCGGACCGACCGCCGCCATCTCCATCGTCCTTTACGCCAGCATCAGCCCCTTGGCGGTGGCCGGTAGTGCCGATTACGTGACCCTTGTGCTGCTGCTGACCTTTCTCGCTGGCATCTTCCAACTGCTGCTCGGGCTGCTACGCTTCGGCGCACTGGTCAATTTCGTTTCCCATTCGGTGGTGCTTGGCTTCACCCTGGGCGCCGCCATCGTCATTGCCCTCGGCCAGTTACCCAACCTGCTGGGTATGGACTTGCCGAGCCAGGCCACGGCGTTTAAAACAGTACAAGACTTGGCAAGCCATGCTGGTGAGGTCGACTTGCCGTCCTTGATACTGGGCTTGGGCACCGTCCTTGTCGGTATGGCCTTCAAACTTTGGCGGCCACGCTGGCCGAGCCTGTTGATAAGCCTCATCGTAATCAGCCTGGTGGCGTGGCTGCTGCCTGGTTTCTTCGGCCATGTACCGCGGGTGCCAGCGTTCACCGGCCAGCTCCCCCCAGTCAGCCCACTGCCGTTACTGGATGTGGAGCTGATGCTGCGCCTGCTGCCCAGTGCCGTGGCGGTGGGCATGCTGGGCCTGGTAACCAGCCTGTCGATTGCCCGTTCGCTGTCGGCACGCTCCGAACAGCTTATCGACGCCGACCAGGAAATCCGCGCCCAGGGGATGTCGAACATCGTCGGTTCATTTTTTTCCGGCTACCTGTCTTCTGGCTCCTTCACCCGCTCTGGGCTCAGCTACGACGCTGGCGCCCGCTCGCCCATGGCCGGGGTGTTCTCGGCGCTTTGGGTGGCGCTGTTCGCCGTCACCGGTGCAGGGTTGATCGCACACCTGCCGATACCGGCCATGGCCGGCAGTATCCTGCTGATCTGCTGGGGCCTGGTGGACCACCGGGGCATCCGTGCGCTGTTCAGGGTCAGCCGGTCGGAGTTCCTGGTTATGGCCCTGACTGCTGCAGCAACCTTGCTGCTGGAGCTGCAGACAGCGATTTATGCCGGTGTGCTGGCTTCGCTGTTCTTCTACCTCAAGCGCACTTCACGGCCACGCGTGCAGCAGAGCCGCGAAGGGCAGGCCGACGTGCTGCGGGTGGGCGGGTCGATCTTCTTCGGTGCGGCGCACTACCTGCAGGTGCGCCTGCAGCGTTGCCAGGGCCCGCATGTGGTGATCGATGCACGCCAGGTGAATTTCATCGATTACTCGGGTGTGGACATGTTGCACCGCGAGGCACGGCGGTTGCGCCGGGCCGGAGGGAGCCTGACCTTGCTTCGGGCAAGGCCGCAGGTGGTCGAGGAATTGCAGAAGCTGGAAGGGGTGGAGCTTTGCCCCATTCAATTTGCGGAGTGATCTTCGGGGCTGCTTGCCAAGGCCTGAGGCCGGCGCTGTACCTGTAGGAGCTGGCTTGCCGGCGATGGGCCGCAAAGCGGCCCCAGAAATCTCAGCCCCGAGCGAGCTGCCGGCGCAACTCAGCCAGCACCGGCGCCGTTTCCGGACGTACCCCACGCCAGATGAAGAACGCCTCCGCCGCCTGCTCTGCCAACATGCCCAGCCCATCCAGCACCTTGGCCGCCCCCAGCTTGCTGGCCCACTGGCAGAATGGCGTCGGCTCCTTGCCATACATCATGTCGTAGCACACGGTGCGCCCGGCCTCGACCAGGCTGTCGGCAATCGGCGGCAGCTCGCCGGACAGGCTCGCCGACGTGGCGTTGATGATCACGTCCACCGGCTCCTGCAGCCAGGCGAAACCGCTAGCCATCACCGGCCCCATCTCATCGAACTCGCGTGCCAGCTGCTCGGCCTTTTCCAGTGTGCGGTTGGCAATTACCAAGGACTGAGGGTCATGCGCCAGGATCGGCTCCAGCACGCCGCGCACTGCGCCGCCGGCGCCAAGGATCAGAATACGTTTGCCAGTCAGTTCAACCCCGGCATTCACTGTAAGGTCGCGCACCAGGCCGGCGCCATCAGTGTTATCGCCCCGCAGCGAGCCATCGGCCAGCTTGCTCAAGGTGTTCACCGCCCCGGCCCGTTGGGCGCGCGGGGTGAGGCTGTCACACAGGCGGTAGGCCTCTTCCTTGAATGGCACGGTCACGTTGGCGCCACGGCCTTGCTTGAAAAAGCCCCGGGCGCAGTCACTGAACTCGTCTAGCGGCGCCAGCAGGGTGGCGTACTCCAAGTCCTGGCCGGTCTGTTCGGCGAACAGGCGGTGAATCAACGGCGACTTGCTGTGGCCGATCGGATTACCAAATACGACGTACTGGTCCATGAGGGCTCCTCGGTTATCCACAAGCTTAATGGGCAAGCCAATCGCGGTCTTGCAGGAAGTACTCGGTCAGGCGCGCTTCTTCGCTGCCAGGTGCCGCCTTCCAGTCGTAGCCCCAGCGTACTTGCGGTGGCAGCGACATCAGGATCGATTCGGTACGGCCGCCGGACTGCAGGCCGAAGAGTGTGCCACGGTCATACACCAGGTTGAACTCCACATAGCGCCCGCGGCGGTACTCTTGGAACTCGCGCTGCTCGGCGGTATAGGGCGTGTCCTTGCGGCGCTGGACGATCGGCAGGTAGGCATCGACGTAGGCATCGCCGATGGCGCGGATGAAGGCGAAGCAGGTATCGAAGCCCCACTCGTTCAAGTCATCGAAGAACAGCCCGCCGATGCCGCGCGGCTCGCCACGGTGCTTGATGTGAAAGTAACGGTCGCACCAGGCCTTGTAGCGCGGGTACACGTCGGCGCCGAACGGCGCGCAGGCCTGTTCGGCCACGCGGTGCCAGTGGATGCAGTCTTCCTCGTTGCCGTAGTAGGGGGTCAGGTCGAAGCCGCCGCCAAACCACCACACAGCTTCTTCACCTTCTTTTTCGGCGATGAAGAAGCGCACGTTGGCGTGGGAAGTCGGCACGTGCGGGTTATGCGGGTGGATCACCAGCGACACGCCCAAGGCCTCGAAGCCACGGCCTGCCAGCTCGGGGCGGTGGGCGCTGGCCGACGGAGGCAGGCCGCTACCGAACACGTGGGAGAAGTTGACGCCGCCTTTCTCGATCAGCTTGCCGTCGCCGATCACCCGCGTGCGGCCCCCGCCACCGGCTTCGCGCACCCAGGCATCCTCGACGAAGCGGGCGCCGCCGTCCTCAGTTTCGAGGGCAGAACAGATGCGGTCTTGCAGGTCGAGCAGGTAGGCTTTCACGGCCTCGGTGCGGCTAGTCATCGGGTCACCAGGAACGGGCAGGGAAGAATTCGCCGCGTAGCATACCACCGGCAGCTGGCGCGCCGCAGTTGACGGCGATCAAGCAAAGGCGTCCGATAGAAGGCCTTCCCCGATCCCGACAACAGGAGTGCGAGATGGCCAAGCGTATCCAGTTCAGCCAGCATGGCGGCCCGGAAGTATTGCAGCTGGTGGAGTTCGACCCGGCACCGCCCGGGGCGCAGCAGGTCCGAGTGCGTAACCATGCGATCGGTTTGAACTTCATCGACACCTATTTCCGCAGCGGGCTGTATGCCCCGCCTGCGCTGCCTTCATGCCTGGGCACCGAGGGTGCCGGGGTAGTCGAGGCGGTAGGTGAGGGCGTCACCCGCCTGAAAGTGGGCGACCGCGTGGCCTATGGCGGCGGCCCGCTGGGTGCCTACAGCGAGGTGCACACCTTGCCGGAGGCCAACCTGGTCAAGCTGCCCGACAACATCAGCTTCGAGCAGGCGGCGGCGGTGATGCTCAAGGGCCTGACCGTGCAGTACCTGCTCAAGCAGACCTACGCCGTGCAGCCGGGCGATGTGATCCTGTTCCACGCCGCCGCCGGGGGGGTGGGCTCGCTGGCATGCCAATGGGCCAAGGCGCTGGGGGCCAAGCTGATCGGTACCGTCAGTTCGGCCGAGAAAGCAGAGCGGGCCAAGGCACTGGGCGCCTGGGAGACCATTGACTACAGCCGCGAGGATGTGGCCAAGCGCGTGCTGGAGCTGACCGATGGCAAGAAATGCCCGGTGGTGTATGACGGCGTGGGTGCCGACACTTGGCTGACCTCGCTGGACTGCCTGCAACCGCGCGGCTTGATGGTGAGCTTTGGCAATGCGTCGGGCGCCGTGAGCGGGGTGAACCTGGGGATCCTGGCGCAGAAAGGGTCGCTGTATGTCACACGGCCGACCTTGGCCAGTTATGCCAACAATGCCGAGAACACCCAGGCCATGGCGGATGACCTGTTTGCGGTGATCGCCAGTGGCAAGGTGGTTGTGGATATCCAGCAGCGGTATCCGTTGAGTGAGGCGGCCAAGGCGCAGAGCGAGCTGTCGGCGCGGCGGACGGTGGGGTCGACTGTTTTGTTGCCTTGAGTGCCTGGCTTGGAGCTTTTAGAGCCTTTGAGATAGAGCGCCGTGCGGACGGCGCTCGTTCTACGCAAGAATGCAAAAACCAAGGCGAGCACCTGCAAGCCTCACAACTACCTCTGCTGCGCAGGCGCTGACTCGATGCCATCAAGCATCGCCTCTACCAACCCCTCCGCCATCTCGATCGCATGCAGGTTCGACCAGTACATGCCGCGGCCTTCTTCGCGCAGGTAATCGAGGGTCTTGTAGCCAGTCTCGTAGGCACAGCGCAGGTAGAGGGCTACGTGGACCAAGGCGTCTGCGGCGGAAATGTCGGGGTTTACGGTGAACAGCGCTGAATGGCCGGCGTCGCAGCGGCCGAAGGGGCGGGTGGAAGTGCAGGGAAGTGGTGGATCTGGGACGAGTTTCTTGATCATGGAAAATGCTCCTCAATGCCGCTACCAATCACTACCACGTGAATTGGGTGGCGACTGTCCGCGAGGTGGTAGACCCGGGCATTTTCCAATCCAGGCAGGCTCGAAAGCCTCCCGCGCACAGCCGCCATAGACTGTCATGGAAATGATGCATCCGGGCTACCACACCCGATCGCCAAGTTGTTCGGCGACGGTCTGAAGCCTAGAGACAGGACTTCCCACTGAGAAGGTGATGGTATTCGATGCGGGTTGTAGGAGTTTTCCCAAACTGATGTGCTGGCAGCATTCAGGGCCGCTTTGCGGCCCATTCGCCGGCAAGCCGGCTCCCACACAATTCCAGTGGGAGCCGGCTTGCCGGCGATTCGAGGGCGCAGCCCTCGCCAGCGTCAACCCGGGCGGACGATCTCGCCCGTGGCCAGGTTACGAATCACACTCGGATTCTTCCGCCCACCCAGGGCCCCACCCAGCACCATGTCCAGGTCACCATGAAAATACTGCTCCACTCGCAACCGGCTCTTCGCCGCCGGGCGCCCGCCCGGGTTGCAAGAAGTGGAAATCAACGGCCCGACCAGCGCGCACAACTCGCGCACCTGCGGGTGATCACTGACCCGCAGTGCCACGGTGTCATGCTGCCCCGTCACCCACTCCGGCAACAGGTCCTGGTGCGGCACCAGCCAGGTATTGGGCCCAGGCCAGGTGCTGCCCATGCGGTCGATCCAGTCCTCGGGGAAATCCTCGAACAGAAAGTCGAACTGGCGGATGTTGTCGGCGACCAGGATCAGCCCTTTATCCACAGGCCGCGACTTGAGCGCCAGCAAGCGATACACCGCGTCCTCGTTCCATGGGTCGCAGCCCAGGCCCCAGACCGCTTCAGTCGGGTAGGCGATCACCGCACCGGCCCGAATCTCACGCGCGGCTTGTTGCACACGCCAACTGCTCACCATTTGTGTCTCTCCGCATTTAAGCCATGCGCGCAGTTTACTTAGCCAGCGCGGGCAAACCAACGCCCGGCTTCATTGGTCACCCGGCCCTCGAGCTCCAGCTCGGTCAATTGCGCCAATACTTGCGCCAAGGGCAGCTCACTACAAGCAGCCAGTGCCTCGCTGGTCTGCGGTGCAGCATGCAGCAAGGCAAGCAATGGATGGGACGGTTTATCCACAACTGCCGGCGGCAGGTTCTGCCAACCCTGCAAGCTTTCCAGGATCTGCCCCACGCTTTCCACCAGCAGTGCGCCGTCGCGAATCAACTGGTGGCAGCCTTTGGCGCCGGGGTGGTGGATCGAGCCGGGAACGGCGTAAACCTCGCGGCCTTGCTCGGCGGCCAGACGGGCTGTGATCAAAGAACCGCTGGCCAGGCTCGCCTCAACCACCAGCACACCGAGTGACAGGCCACTGATGATGCGATTGCGTCGCGGAAAGTTACCCGGCAGCGGCCCGGCATCGAGCGGGTACTCGGAGACCAGCGCGCTACCGCTGTCGATCATCGCTTTGGCCAGGTCACGGTGGCGCTGTGGATAAAGTTTTTGCAGCCCAGTGCCTAACACACCGATCGTGCCTCCCCCGGCCTGCAATGCGGCCCGATGAGCGGCACCGTCGATTCCCAAAGCAAGCCCACTGGTGATGGTGAAGCCGGCCTGCGAGAGGTAACGGGAAAATGCCTTGGCGGTATCGAGCGCCGGGGGTGAAGCACGCCTGCTGCCCACTATTGCCAGCTGTGGCCTTTCGAGCAAAGCCGGGTCGCCTGCGACGAAAAGCAGCGGCGGGGCATCATCGATTTCGCCCAGTAGCGCGGGGTAGCCGGGGCTGTCCCACATCAGCAAATGCTGGCCCGGATGCTCTATCCAGGCCATTGCAGCCAGCGCTCCGTCGCGTACTTCGGCACTGCGCCGGGCGTCGATGGTGGCCTGCGCAATGCCCAGCGCACGCCAGGCGCCCGCCGGTGCACTGAGCGCTGAAGAAGCACTGCCAAAGGCTTGCAGCAAGGTGTGAAAGCGACGCAATCCCGTCTCGGGAAGGCGGTGCAGACGTAACCGCGCTTCCAGTTCGGCAGGCGGGCAAAGCGACGAATGGTGGAACGGCATAGAGATCATCCTTGATCGAAACAGGGCCATTTACGTGGCACAACCTGTGGATAAGTTTGTGGGTAACACTTTGAAAAGCTGTCCATTAAATGGACGCTATCAAGCCCATAAACACCCTAGACGAGCTTGCCAGGTGCCGAAATCGTCGATTCCCTTTATTATGTATGCTCAGTTTTCAACCGAACGCACAGTGATTGCCTGACCCTATGGCCATTTTGAACATTCTCGAATTCCCAGACCCGCGCCTGCGCACCATCGCCAAACCGGTGACGGAGTTCGACGACGCCCTGCGCCAGCTGATCGACGACATGTTTGAAACCATGTACGAAGCGCCTGGCATCGGCCTGGCTGCCACCCAGGTCAACGTCCACAAACAGATTGTGGTCATGGACCTGAGCGAAGACCGCAGCGAGCCGCGGGTCTTCATCAACCCTTCGGTCGAAGAGCTGACCCACGACATGGGCCAGTACCAGGAAGGATGCCTGTCGGTGCCGGGCTTCTACGAGAACGTCGACCGCCCGCTGCGGGTTCGCGTCAAGGCGCAGGACCGTGACGGCAAGCCTTTCGAGCTTGAAGCCGAAGGGCTGCTGGCGGTATGCGTGCAGCACGAGTTCGATCACCTCAACGGCAAGCTGTTCGTCGACTACCTGTCGCAGCTCAAGCGCGACCGGATCAAGAAGAAGCTGGAAAA
Source organism: Pseudomonas putida (assembly GCF_016406145.1). NCBI lineage: Bacteria > Pseudomonadati > Pseudomonadota > Gammaproteobacteria > Pseudomonadales > Pseudomonadaceae > Pseudomonas > Pseudomonas putida. The sequence continues at coordinate 95,201 of NZ_CP066306.1, read as the reverse complement.
GCAGCACCGCCAGCAAGCCTGATCCCACCTTCCAGAAGGCTTGCTCCGGCAAGCCTTTTTCTTTTTTGAAGCGAGAACTCCATGCGCATCGTCTTTGCAGGCACTCCAGAGTTTGCCGCCGAACACCTCAAGGCCCTGCTCGACAGCCCCTACGAAATCGTGGCCGTCTACACCCAGCCCGACCGCCCGGCCGGCCGTGGCCAGAAGCTGATGCCAAGCGCGGTCAAAGCGCTGGCGGTGGCCCATGACATCCCGGTGTTCCAGCCGCCAACCCTGCGCAATGAAGATGCCCAGGCGGAACTCGCCGCGCTCAAGCCGGACCTGATGGTAGTGGTCGCCTATGGCCTGATCCTGCCCCAGGTGGTGCTGGACATCCCGCGCCTGGGCTGCATCAACAGCCACGCCTCCCTGCTGCCACGCTGGCGCGGCGCGGCGCCGATCCAGCGCGCCGTGGAAGCCGGCGACGCCGAGAGCGGCGTCACCGTGATGCGTATGGAAGCCGGCCTGGACACCGGGCCGATGCTGCTGAAGGTGGTGACCCCGATCAGCGCTGACGACACCGGTGGCAGCCTGCACGACCGCCTCGCTGCAATGGGCCCGGCAGCCGTGGTGCAAGCCATCGCCGGCCTGGCCGACGGCAGCCTGCAAGGCGAGGTGCAGGACGACGCCCTGGCCACGTATGCGCACAAGTTGAACAAAGACGAGGCACGCATCGACTGGAGCCGCCCGGCCGTGGAGCTTGAGCGCCTGATCCGTGCCTTCAACCCTTGGCCGGTGTGCCACAGTACCCTGGATGGCGAAAGCGTGAAGGTGCTGGCCGCCAAATTGTCCACAGGTGAAGGCGCCCCTGGCGAGATCCTGTCAGCCAGCAAAGACGGCCTAGTGGTCGCTTGCGGTGACCAGGCCTTGAGCCTTACCCGCCTGCAATTACCAGGCGGCAAAGCCCTGGCCTTCACCGACCTGTTCAATAGCCGCCGCGAGAAATTCGCCACCGGCAAGGTGCTTGGCCAATGAACCCACGCCTCGCCGCCGCCCGTGCCTTGGCCGCTGTGCTCAGTGGCAAGGCCTCGCTGAACAGCTCGCTGCCTGCGCAACTGGACAAGGTCGATGAACGCGACCGCGGCCTGACCCAGGACCTGGCGTTCGGTACCGCCCGCTGGCAGCCACGCCTGGACCTGCTCGCAGCCCAGCTGCTGCAGAAGCCATTCAAGGCCGCTGATGCCGATGTACAGGCACTGCTGCTGATAGGCCTGTACCAGTTGTTCTACACGCGCATCCCGGCCCACGCCGCCATCGGCGAGACAGTCGGTTGCGCCGACAAGCTGAAAAAACCGTGGGCCAAGGGCCTGCTCAACGCCGTGCTGCGCCGCGCCCAACGTGAAGGCGAGGCACTGCTCGCCGGCATGGAACGCGACCCGGTTGTACGCACCGCCCACCCACGCTGGCTGCAGAAAGCCCTCAAGGCGTTCTGGCCCGAGCAGTGGGAAGCCATTTGCGCGGCCAACAACGCTCACCCGCCGATGATCCTGCGGGTCAACCGCCGCCACCACAGCCGCGATGCCTACCTTGCCCTGCTGACCGAAACCGGCGTTGGCGCCAGCGCCTGCCAGTTCAGCCGCGACGGCATTGTGCTGACTGAGGCCTGCGACGTGCGCAGCCTGCCGGGCTTTGCCGAGGGCTGGGTGAGCGTTCAGGACGAAGCCGCGCAGCTGTCGGCCGACCTGCTTGAACTGGCCCCCGGCCAGCGCGTGCTCGATGCCTGCTGCGCTCCAGGCGGCAAGACGTGCCACCTGCTCGAGGCAGAAGCGGGCCTGGGACACCTGGTGGCCATCGACCTGGAAGCCAAGCGCCTGACCCGGGTGCGCGAGAACCTCGAACGCCTGCAGCTGGATGCCGAACTGATCGCCTGCGACGCCCGTGACACCGCCAGCTGGTGGGACGGCAAGCCGTTCCAGCGCATCCTGCTCGACGCGCCCTGCTCGGCTACCGGCGTCATTCGCCGCCACCCGGACATCAAGCTGACCCGCCAGGCTGACGACATTCCGGCGCTGGCCGCGCTGCAGGGCGAGTTGCTCGATGCCCTGTGGCCGACCCTGGAGGTGGGCGGCATGCTGCTGTACGCCACCTGCTCCAGCCTGCCGACCGAGAACACCGAAGTGATCGGGGCCTTCCTTGCCCGCACACCGGGCGCCCGTGAGCTGGACCTGGCCACCGAAGCTGGTATCCGCCAGCCCCATGGTCGCCAGCTGCTGGCCCAGGAAGGCGGCCATGACGGTTTCTACTATGCCAAGCTGATCAAGATCGCCGCCTCGCGCGGTTAAGAAAAAAGTTAGGGAGTAGCGGATGAAGATCATCATCCTTGGCGCAGGCCAGGTAGGCGGTACGCTGGCAGAGCATCTGGCCAGCGAAGCCAACGACATCACTGTGGTCGATACCGACGGCGACCGCCTGCGTGACCTGGGCGACCGCCTGGATATCCGTACCGTGCAAGGCCGCGGCTCGCTCCCGACGGTCCTGCGCCAGGCCGGTGCCGATGACGCTGACATGCTGGTGGCGGTGACCAACAGCGACGAAACCAACATGGTCGCCTGCCAGGTCGCCTATTCGCTGTTCCACACGCCCACCAAGATCGCCCGGGTGCGTGAATCGGCCTACCTCACCCGCGAAGAGCTGTTCGACAACGACCACATCCCGGTGGACGTGCTGATCAGCCCCGAGCAGGTCGTGACCAACTACATCAAGCGGCTCATAGAACACCCAGGTTCGCTGCAGGTGATCGACTTTGCCGAGGGCAAGGCGCAGCTGGTGGCGGTCAAGGCCTATTACGGCGGCCCATTGGTGGGCCAGCAGTTGCGCCAGATCCGCGCGCACATGCCCAACGTCGATACCCGCGTGGCCGCGATCTTCCGTCGTGACCGGCCAATCACCCCTCGGGGCGACACCGTGATCGAAGCCGATGACGAAGTGTTCTTCATCGCCGCGAAGAAAGACATCCGCGCCGTGATGGGCGAGCTACGGCGCATCGACGAGACCAACAAGCGTGTGGTCATCGCCGGGGGCGGGCAGATCGGCGAACGCCTGGCCGAGGCCATCGAAAGCCGCTACCAGGTGAAGATCATCGAGATGAGCGCGGCCCGTTGCCGGCACCTCTCCGACACTCTGGAAAGCACCGTGGTGCTGCAGGGCAGCGCCTCGGACAAGGACCTGATGCTCGAAGAGAACATCGCCGATGCCGACATATTCCTCGCCCTGACCAATGATGACGAGGCGAACATCATGTCGTCACTGCTGGCCAAGCGGCTCGGTGCGGGCAAGGTGATGACGATCATCAACAACCCGGCCTACGTAGACCTCGTGCAAGGCGGTGAAATCGATATCGCCATCAGCCCCCAGCTGGCTACCATCGGTACCTTGCTGGCGCATGTGCGCCGTGGCGATATTGTCAGCGTGCACTCCCTGCGCCGCGGTGCGGCAGAGGCCATCGAGGCTGTGGCACATGGCGACTCGAAGTCGAGCAAGGTGATCGGCAAGGCCATCGAAGATATCGCCCTGCCGCCGGGCACCACCATTGGCGCGATCATCCGCGACGAGCAGGTGCTGATCGCCCACGACGACACAGTGATCGAATCGGGTGACCATGTAATTCTGTTCGTTGTGGATAAAAAGCACATTCGCGACGTGGAGAAGCTGTTCCACGTCGGCTTGAGTTTCTTCTAAGGGAGGCGGGCATGCGCGAATCGCTGGAGAAGATGCTCGCCAAGGGTGTGGATAACCCGCTGCTACGGTTCGGCCTGGGCAAGGCCTGGCTGGACGAGGGCAACGGCGCCGAAGCGGCAGTGCACCTGGCCCGTTGCGTGGAACAGGACCCCAAGTATTCGGCAGCGTGGAAGCTGCTCGGCAAGGCGTATCAACTGCAGGGCGACCTGACGGCGGCGCGCAAGGCCTGGGAAGACGGGATCGTGGCGGCGCAGGCCCATGGGGACAAGCAGGCCGAGAAAGAGATGGCGGTGTTTCTCAAGAAGCTGAATAAAGCCTGAAATGCCGGGGCTGCTTTGCAGCCCATCGCCGGCAAGCCGGCTCCCACTGGGTTTGCCCTGAGCTTGAGAGCAGCGGGGTAGCTGTGGGGAAAGGGGCGCAAGGCGCCCCAAAAATCTCAGTACCAGCGCGCCTCGCCAGGCGGGCGCTTCTTGAAGCGCTTCATGCTCCACATGTACTGGCTCGGGTATTCGCGCACATAACGCTCGACCACCTTGCTCATGGCCGCCGCCGACACGTTCACATCCGTGCTGTACATCTCTTCTGGCGCAGCCTCCAGAAACACCTTGAAGCCCGAGCCATCCGGCAAGCGCAGGGCATGCAGGAACACCCCCACCGCCTTGCCACCGGCCAGCATGTTCGGCACGAACTTGCTGGTCAGCGCCTGGGTGCCCAGAAACGGCACGAACACACCGGCCGATTCCGCCGGCTCCGGGTCGGCGGGAATCCCCACCTGCCCACCGCGGCGCACTTCCTTGATCACGCTGAGGATGCCTTCCTTGGTCGAAGGCGCCACGCGGTTGCCCATCTGCACACGCTGTTCACGCAGCAGGTCATCCACGGCCTTGAGCTTCGGCGGGCGGTAGAAGATGATCGGTTTGCACTGGTTGCAGTAGAAGTGGTTGAGCACTTCCCAATTACCCAGGTGGCTGGTGATGCCGACCACACCCTTGCCTGAGGCCAAGGCCTGCTCCAGCACTTCCAGGCCGTGCACTTCCTTGACCAGCTCAAGCGAACGCTGTGGCGGCCAGATCCAGGCACAGGCACTTTCGACAAAGGATTTGCCGATATCTCTCAGCGCCCGGCCGACCAGTTGCTCGCGCTCGACCGGGTCCATCTCAGGGAAGCACTTGGCGAGATTGATGCGCACGACATTGCGCGAACCGTTGGGTACTTTCCACATCAGCCAGCCGATCCCGGCACCGACGCGCTGTACCGCGCCCCAGGGCAGCTTGGCAAACAGACGCAGCACCCCGACCATCAGGGCGCCCTTGAACTTTTCCACAGGCCAATTCCTTATTTCAGCAAGGCGCGCATTGTAACCCCTCAGCGCAGCAAGGCGGCGTAACGATCACAATCGGTGGTGTGGTCCATGACCATGCCGGTAGCCTGCATGAATGCGTAGCAGATGGTCGGGCCGACGAATGTAAAGCCGGCTTTTTGCAACGCCTTGCTCATCGCCTTGGCCTCGTCGGTGACCGCCGGCACTTCGCTTCGGGCACTGAAATGGTTGATCTTCGGCTCGCCGCCGACGAACGACCAGAGCCACTCGGCCGGGTTATCCACAGCCAGCCACGCCTGCGCATTGCGCCGGACAGCCTTGAGCTTGAGGCGGTTGCGGATGATGCCGGCATCGAGCATCAGCTCTTCGATGCGCTCATCGCTCATCTGCGAAAGCTTCACCGGGTCGAAGCCATGCAGCACCTCGCGATAGCGCTCGCGTTTACGCAAGACGGTGATCCATGATAGCCCCGCCTGGAACCCTTCGAGCAAAAGCATCTCGAACAGCAACGCCGGATCACGCTGCGGTGTTCCCCATTCCTGGTCGTGGTAGGCCTGGTACAACGGATCGTCGGTACACCAAAAGCAGCGTGGCATAAGGCTCCAATGAGTAGAGGGCGAGGCGAATCAGGTTATACTCCCGCTCTTTACATCCGCATCCCCAGATACAGGTGAATTTCGTGAGCCAGCCTACGCCAGCCGTGCGTACCTTCCAAGACCTGATCCTCGCCCTGCAGAATTACTGGGCAGCTCAAGGTTGTGTGGTGCTTCAGCCCTACGATATGGAAGTAGGCGCCGGCACTTTCCATACCGCTACATTCCTGCGCGCCGTCGGCCCAGAAACCTGGAACGCCGCCTACGTGCAGCCCAGCCGTCGCCCTGCCGACGGGCGGTATGGCGAAAACCCCAACCGCCTGCAGCACTACTACCAGTTCCAGGTGGTGCTCAAGCCCAACCCGGCCAACTTCCAGGAGCTGTACCTCGGCTCGCTGAAAGCCATCGGCCTGGATCCGCTGGTCCACGATATCCGTTTCGTCGAAGACAACTGGGAATCGCCGACCCTGGGCGCCTGGGGCCTGGGCTGGGAAATCTGGCTCAACGGTATGGAAGTGACCCAGTTCACTTACTTCCAGCAAGTAGGCGGCATCGAGTGCTACCCGGTCACCGGTGAAATCACCTACGGCCTGGAGCGCCTGGCCATGTACATCCAGGGTGTCGACTCGGTGTACGACCTGGTCTGGGCCGACGGCCCGTTCGGCAAGGTCACCTACGGCGACGTGTTCCACCAGAACGAGGTGGAGCAGTCGACCTACAACTTCGAGCACGCCAACGTCGAGAAACTGTTCGAGCTGTTCGACTTCTACGAAAGCGAAGCCAACCGCCTGATCAAGCTGGACCTGCCGCTGCCGACCTATGAAATGGTGCTCAAGGCCTCGCACACCTTCAACCTGCTCGACGCCCGTCGCGCCATCTCGGTGACCGAGCGCCAGCGTTACATCCTGCGCGTACGTACCCTGGCCCGGGACGTGGCGCAAAGCTATCTGCAAGCCCGTGCACGCCTGGGCTTCCCGATGGCTACCCCTGAACTGCGTGACGAAGTGTTGGCGAAGCTGGAGGCTGCACAATGAGTGCTCAAGATTTCCTGGTAGAACTGGGCACCGAAGAGCTGCCACCCAAAGCCCTGGCCACCCTTGGTGACGCCTTCCTGGCCGGCATCGAAAAAGGCCTGCAGGCCGCAGGCCTGAACTACACCGGTAAACAGGTGTACGCCGCGCCGCGTCGTCTGGCCGTGCTGATTCGCCAGCTGGATGTACAGCAGCCTGACCGCAGCATCAATATCGACGGCCCGCCCCTGCAGGCTGCCTTCAAGGACGGCGAGCCGACCCAGGCTGCCTTGGGCTTTGCCAAGAAATGCGGGGTAGAGCTGTCGGAAATCGACCAGAGTGGCGCCAAGCTGCGCTTCTCCCAGCATATCCCGGGCAAGGCCACCGCCAGCCTGCTGCCGACCATCGTCGAAGATTCGCTCAACGACCTGCCGATCCCCAAGCGCATGCGCTGGGCCGCCAGCCGTGAAGAGTTCGTACGCCCGACCCAGTGGCTGGTGATGCTGCTGGGCGATCAGGTCGTCGACTGCACCATCCTGTCGCAGCAGGCAGGCCGTGAATCCCGTGGGCACCGCTTCCACCATCCGCAAAACGTGGTCATCACCACCCCGGCCAACTACGTCGAAGACCTGCGCAAAGCCTACGTGCTGGCCGACTTCGCCGAGCGCCGCGAACTGATTGCCAAGCGCACCACCGAACTGGCAATGCAGCAGGAAGGTACTGCGATCGTGCCGCCAGCGCTGCTGGATGAGGTGACTGCGCTGGTCGAGTGGCCGGTACCGCTGGTGTGCTCGTTCGAGGAGCGTTTCCTCGAGGTGCCGCAGGAAGCCTTGATCACCACCATGCAGGACAACCAGAAGTACTTCTGCCTGCTGGACAGCGAAGGCAAGCTGCTGCCGCGCTTCATTACCGTGGCCAACGTCGAAAGCCGTGACCCCAAGCAGATCGTCTCGGGTAACGAGAAAGTCGTGCGCCCGCGCCTGACCGACGCCGAGTTCTTCTTCAAGCAGGACAAGAAGCAGCCGCTCGAAACCTTCAACGAACGCCTGAAGAACGTAGTCTTCCAGGCGCAGTTGGGCACCGTCTACGACAAGGCCGAGCGCGTATCCCGGCTTGCCGCGTACATTGCTCCGCTGATCGGCGGTGACGCCCAGCGCGCTGGCCGTGCCGGGCTGCTGTCCAAGTGCGACCTGGCCACCGAAATGGTCGGCGAATTCCCAGAGATGCAGGGCGTTGCCGGTTACTACTACGCGCTCAACGACGGCGAACCGCAAGACGTCGCCTTGGCGCTGAACGAGCAGTACATGCCGCGCGGTGCTGGCGCCGAGCTGCCGCAGACCCTGACCGGTGCTGCGGTGGCCATCGCCGACAAACTCGACACCCTGGTCGGTATCTTCGGCATCGGCATGCTGCCCACCGGCAGCAAAGACCCGTACGCCTTGCGCCGCGCGGCCCTGGGCGTGCTGCGTATCCTGATCGAGAAGCAACTGGACCTGGACCTGACCCCTGCGGTCGAGTTCGCAGTCAAGCAGTTCGGTGCCAAGGTCAAGGCCGCCGGCCTGGCCGAGCAGGTGCTGGAGTTCATCTTCGACCGCCTGCGTGCGCGCTATGAAGACGAAGGCATCGACGTTGCCACCTACCTGTCGGTACGTGCCCTGAAGCCGGGTTCTGCCTTGGACTTCGACCAGCGCGTGCAGGCCGTGCAGGCCTTCCGCAAGCTGCCGGAAGCCGAGGCGCTGGCCGCAGTGAACAAGCGTGTGTCGAACCTGCTGAGCAAAGCCGAAGGCGCCATTGCCGAACAGGTCGAGCCGAAGTACTTCGACAACGCCAACGAGTTCTCGCTGTATTCGGCCATCCAGCAGGCCGACCAGGCTGTGCAACCGATGGCAGCCGCACGTCAGTACAGCGAATCGCTGGCCCGCCTGGCGGCCCTGCGTGACCCGGTCGACGCCTTCTTCGAGGCAGTGATGGTCAACGCCGAGGACGCCAAGGTTCGCGCCAACCGTTATGCCCTGCTCAGCCGCCTGCGCGGCCTGTTCCTGGGCGTTGCCGACATTTCGCTGCTGGGGTAAGCCTTGAAACTGCTGATTCTCGATCGTGACGGGGTAATCAACCAGGACTCCGACGCCTACATCAAGTCGCTGGAGGAGTGGATCCCGATCCCCGGTTCGATCGAGGCCATCGCGCAGTTGAGCAAAGCGGGCTGGACGGTGGCTGTGGCCACCAACCAGTCCGGCATTGCCCGTGGCTATTATTCGCTGGCAACCCTCGAAGCCATGCATGCGCGTCTGCGCACGCTGGTGGCAGAGCAAGGCGGCGAAGTCGGCTACATCGTGTATTGCCCGCATGGGCCGGACGAGGGTTGTGACTGCCGTAAGCCCAAGCCCGGCATGCTGCGGGCAATCGCCGACCATTATCAGGCCGACCTGCGCGGCGTATGGTTTGTCGGCGACAGTAAAGGTGACCTGGAGGCCGCCCTGGCCGTCGGTGCACAACCGGTGCTGGTGAAAACCGGCAAAGGCGAGCGGACGCTTGAAAAGGGTGTTGCGCAAACCACACTGATTTTCGACGATCTGGCAGCTATCGCCAGAGAACTAATTTAAACAATGCGCCCAAGGGCGCATTTTTATCAGGCGGGCAAGCCCGCAACGGTACATGCCACTATGTCGATCCTGCAGGCGATCAGAATCTTTCTTTTTTACCTGCTGCTGGGCACCAGTTCGCTGCTGTGGTGCTCGCTGAGCTTTTTTATCGCGCCATTTTTGCCGTTTCATAAGCGCTACCGCTTCATCAACGTCTACTGGTGCCGTTTTGCCGTGCTGCTGGCCCGGGTGATTCTGGGTATCCACTACAAAGTCACCGGTGCCGAGAACGTGCCGAAAGAGCCTTGTGTGATCCTGTCCAACCACCAGAGCACTTGGGAGACGTTCTTCCTGTCAGCCTATTTCTCGCCATTGAGCCAGGTGCTCAAGCGTGAACTGCTGTACGTGCCGTTCTTTGGCTGGGCCATGGCCATGCTGCGGCCGATCGCGATCAACCGCGATAACCCCAAGGAAGCATTGCGCCAAGTGGCGAGCAAGGGTGACGAATTGCTCAAGCAGAAGGTCTGGGTGCTGATCTTCCCGGAAGGTACTCGGGTACCCTTTGGCACCGTGGGCAAGTTTTCCCGTGGCGGTACCGCGCTGGCGGTAAACGCCGGGCTGCCAGTGCTGCCGATTGCGCATAACGCCGGCAAGTACTGGCCCAAATCGGGGTGGGGCAAGCGCTCTGGCACCATTGAGGTGGTAATCGGGGAGCCAATGTATGCCAATGGCACCGGCCCGCGTGCCATTGCAGAGCTGAATGACCGTGCCGCGGCCTGGAACGAAACGACTCAGCGGCGCATGGGCTCGTTGCCACCGGTAGATGAAAAACCACACGAGCGGATTGCCTGACGATCTGTGGATAACTTGTTAGCAATTTTTGGACGAAATGCCACAAGTGATAGCTAAGTATATGAATTTGCTATTTATTTTTGTGTATGACATTTTTCTGAAAAACGTGCATAAGTTTTTTTGAGGCATAAGAAAACCGGCTTTTACAGCCGGTTTTTTTATGGCATCAAGACATCATCAGACCTTGTCGATATCCACATCCCTGGTTTCTTTCAGGCAGAAGATTCCCACCACCAGGCTGATCCCGGTTACCAACACCGGGTACCACAAGCCGTAGAAGATATCCCCGGTGTACACCACCAGCGCGAACGAAACCGTGGGCAGGAAACCGCCAAACCAGCCATTGCCAATGTGATAGGGCAGCGACATAGACGTATAGCGGATACGCGTCGGGAACAGCTCCACCATTACCGCCGCCAGCGGCCCATAGGTCATGGTTGCGATCAGGATCATTGCAACGATCAACACCACCACCATCACCTGGTTGACCTGCGACGGATCCGCCTTGGCCGGGTAGCCTGCCTGCTCGATGGCTGTGCGCATGGCTGTTTCGTCAAATCCGTTGATGGTCTTGTCGCCAATGTTCACCACCACTTGGCTGCCCGCCACATTCACCGAGCTGTACGGCAGGCCCTGTTTGACCAGGAAGGTCTTGACCTTGTCGCACGGGCTGTCGAAACGCGCCTTGCCGACCGGGTCGAACTGGAAGGTACAACCTTGCGGGTCAGCGGTGACCACGATCGGCGCCTGACGGCTCGCTGCGTCGATCTGCGGGTTGGCGTAGTGGCTGAGGGCCTTGAACAGCGGGAAGTACAACACCGTGGCCAGCAGCAGGCCGAGCATCAGGATAGGCTTGCGGCCGATGCGGTCGGACAGCCAGCCGAAGAATACGAAGAACGGCGCGCCGATCACCACGCTGATGATCAGCAAGGTATTGGCCTGGGCCGGATCCATCTTGAGCATCTGGGTCATGAAGAACAGCACGTAGAACTGCGCCGTGTAGAACGTCACGGCCTGGCCGGCGTTGATGCTGAATAGTGCGGTGAGCACCACCTTGAGGTTTGGCCAAGAGGTGAACGACTCGCGGATAGGCGACTTGCTGACCTTGCCCTGGGCCTTCATTTTCACGAAGGCCGGCGACTCGTGCATGCTCATGCGGATCCAGGTGGAAATGCCCAGCAGCACGATCGACAGCAGGAACGGCAAGCGCCAGCCCCAGGTTTCGAACTGATCGCCGGTGATGTAGCGGCTGCCCAGCACCACCAGCAACGACAACAGCAGCCCCAGGGTAGCGGTGGACTGGATGAAGCCCGTGTGGAAGCCGCGCTTGCCGGGCGGTGCGTGTTCGGCCACATACGTCGCCGCGCCACCATACTCGCCCCCCAGCGCCAGCCCCTGCAGCATGCGCAGTACCACCAGGATGATAGGCGCGGCAATACCGATGCTTGCATAGGTAGGCAGTAAACCAACGGCGAAGGTGGACAAGCCCATCAGCACGATGGTGATCAGGAAGGTGTATTTTCGCCCGATCATGTCACCCAGCCGGCCGAAAACCAGCGCGCCGAAGGGCCGTACCAGGAAGCCGGCGGCGAATGCCATCAGGGCGAAGATGAAAGCGGTGGTGTCGTTGACGCCAGCAAAGAACTGCTTGCTGATCACTGCCGCCAGCGCACCGTAGAGAAAAAAGTCATACCACTCGAAAACCGTCCCGAGGGATGACGCGAAAATGATCTTGCGTTCTTCACGACGGCTTGGGCTGCTCGCCGTCGCCCCCTGCTCTTGGATGTAATCCGACATCGTTGCTGTCCTCGGCCCGCAGGCCACAGTGATTATTCTTGTTGTTCCACTGTCGGCAGCTTCTGACCGCAAGCCGCCGGTACTGCACGCACCCGGGTCAGGGCGTCGGTAACGCGTCTTCGTTCAGGTAGGTCTGGGTAGCAGCTCCCTTGAGAATGAGTTGGGCCGCCTTCTCGGCGATCATCAGGGTGGGTGAACAGGTATTGCCGGAGGTGATCTGCGGCATGATTGAAGCATCCGCCACGCGCAGGCCGGGGATGCCGCGTACACGCAGCTGGTTATCCACAACGTCCAGCGGGCCGCTGCCCATACGGCAGGTCCCGACCGGATGGAAGATGGTGGTGCCGATCTTGCCTGCCGCTTCGAACAAGTCCTCCTCGGTTTGCAGGGCAGGGCCTGGCAGGTATTCCTGAGGATCGAAAGCGGCGAGGGCAGGGGCCTGGACGATGCGACGTGTGATACGGATGGCGTCGGCGGCAACGCGCAGGTCTTGAGGGTCGCTGAGGTAGTTGGGGTCAATCAGTGGCGCGCTGTTCATGTCCGAGCTACGGATATCGATGCGCCCACGGCTAGCAGGGCGCAGGTTGCACACCGAAGCGGTGAAGGCGGGGAAGCGGTGCAGCGGCTCGCCGAAGCGTTCCAGCGACAGGGGTTGTACGTGGTATTGCAGGTTGGCGGTGAGCTGCTCCGGGCTGGACCGCACGAACGCCCCAAGTTGGCTCGGCGCCATGGCCAGCGGGCCGCTGCGGTCGTAGAGATAACGCAGGCCCATACCCATCTTGCCCCACAGGCTGTTGGCCATCTGGTTGAGCGTTCTGGTGTTGCGGATCTGGTAGATCAGGCGCAATTGCAGGTGGTCTTGCAGATTGCCACCGACACCGGGCATATCGTGCCGTACGCCGATGCCGAGCGTTTCCAGCAGCGTGCGCGGGCCAATGCCGGAGCGCTGCAGGATGCCGGGCGAACCCACCGCCCCTGCACATAGGATGATCTCGCGGCGCGCAGCGAACTCGTGCCAGGCGCCTTGCCAAAATGCTCTCACTGCGCGGGCGCGGGTGTTGTTCAGCAGCACTTGATCAACCTGCACGCCGGTCAGCACGGTGAGGTTGGAACGGTTATGCACAGGTCGTAAAAAAGCCTTGGATGCATTCCAGCGCACACCGCTGCGCTGGTTGACCTGAAAATATCCACAGCCTTGGTTGTCGCCGGTATTGAAGTCATCGACCTTGGCGATACCGCTCTGCTCGGCGGCATCTCGGAATGCATCGAGGATCGGCCAACTGTAGCGCTGGCGTTCCACCCGCCATTCGCCAGTGGCGCCATGGTGATCACTGCCACCTGCAAAGTGATTTTCGCTGGCCTTGAACAGCGGCAGCACGTCCTTCCAGGCCCAACCGTCATTGCCCTGTTCGGCCCAATGGTCATAGTCCGCAGCCTGGCCACGCATATAGATCATGCCGTTGATCGATGAGCAGCCCCCCAGCACCTTGCCCCGGGGGTAACCCAGGCTGCGACCACCCAGGCCGATTTGCGCCGCGGTCTTGAAGCACCAGTCAGTGCGGGGGTTGCCGATGCAGTAAAGGTAACCGACGGGGATGTGAATCCAGGGGTAATTGTCGCGGCCCCCGGCTTCCAGCAGCAATACGCGGCAGGACGGGTCGGCGGACAACCGATTGGCCAGCAGGCAACCGGCAGGACCGGCACCCACGATAACGTAGTCGAAGACAGAATCGGCTGATGGCATGTGCAACCTCGCGCCTGATTTTTATTCTTGTCGTCGTACATCTTATTGATTAATTTCGCTGAGGAAACACGAGATTTCGCGCAGCCGTTGTGCGTTTTAGCACAGCGAAAAACAGGGAAAGGATGCATGTTCGACTGGAATGATCTGCGGTTTTTCCTCGAGTTGCAGCGCAGTGGCCGCCTGCTCAGTGCTGCCAAGCGTCTCAACACGACCCATAGCACGGTTGCCCGGCATATCGAGAGCATCGAGAAAAGCCTGGGCACCCCACTGTTCGTGCAACACGCGCAGGGCTACGAATTGACGCCCTCCGGCCAGGCGCTGCTCAAGCACGCCGAAGCCATGGAGAACGTCGCGTTGCTGGCGCAGGAAGAAATCACCCAGGCCATCACACCGCTGGGCAAGATTCGCCTTGGGGTCACCGAAGGCATCGGCATCATGTTCTTCACCCCACGCATGAATGCGCTGTTCGATCGGTATCCGGGCCTGGAAGTGGAGCTGGTGGCCGTGCCTCGCTTTGTCAGCATCCTCAACCGCGAGGCGGAAATCAGCATTCACCTGGAGCGTCCCAGTGCCGACCTGCTGATTACCCGCAAACTCACCGACTACCGCCTGGCCCTGTATGCCAGCCAGGCTTACCTGGACCGCGCGCCACCTCTACGCAACCGTGAAGATCTGGCCCGACACAGCTGGATCGGCTACGTCGACGACCTGTTGTTCAGCCAGGAGCTGCTGTTTCTAAACAGCTTCTGCCGGGCGCCCAATGTGGCCTTTCGCAGCACCAGCGTGATCGCCCAGCAAACTGCTGCGCGCGCCGGCCTGGGCATCGCCGTGCTGCCCAACTACATGGCTCGCCACGACCCGACACTGGTACGCATACTGCCCAGCGAAACCATCCAGCGCAGCTACTGGATATGCACCCGTCGTGAATTGCACAAGTCGGTACGCCTGCGGGTGGTCTGGGACTACCTGCTGGCGCTGTGCGCGCAGGAACAGGCCGAGCTGCTAGCCGAGTAGCGCCTTGCCGGCCAGCAGCAGGGCAGCCCCGAAGCCGGCCACCGAGAACAGCTGCTGCAGGCGAGGCCCGGCCAGCCGGGCCGCCAGCGGCCGCGCCAGCAGCAGGCCAAGCACAGCACCAACGGCAAAAGGTGCGCCCACCTGCCAGTGCATCACACCGGCCAGGCTGGCACTGACCACGCTACCTGTAGACACCAGAGCGATCACCGCCAACGAGGTCGAAACGATGCTCTTCATACGCAGGTTGGTGTAGCGGTTCAAGGCAGGGATGATCACGAAGCCACCCCCCACTCCCAACAAGCCGGACAACAATCCGGAGAGTGCTCCGGTCATGGCCAGCGCCCGCGCGCAGGGCAGTGTCCAGCGCAAACGGCCCTGCAACGGGTTGAGCACACAAGGCTCGATGAAACGGTGGGCTTCGTTGGTCTCGCCACGCAGCTCACTGGCAGCCTTGCGCCACATGCGCAGGCAGGCGTAAACCAGCACGCCGGCGAACACCAGGGCCAGGGGTGTGTCGGGCAGACGATGGGCGAGCATCAGCCCGAACGGTGCAGCAGCGATGCCGATCAGGGCGATGAACAGCGCGGCGCGATAACGCACCAGCCCTTGGCGCAAGCCGAGGATCGCCCCCACGGCAGCGGCAAGGCCTACAGCAAGAAGGCCAATCGGCGCAGCTTCGACCATCGACAGACCAAGACCAAACACCAGCAGCGGCACCGCCAGGATGCCGCCCCCCGCGCCAGTCAGCGCCAGCACTGCGCCAATGATCGCGCCCAGGCCGGCACCGAGCAATTGATGTTCGATCACCGTGCTGCCTCGGCCGCCACCGGCTGAGGCCGTGCCAGCCACTCCCGCCCCTTTAGCATGCCTTGCCAGTACAGCGGCGGCAGCACTCGCGCCTTGAGCAGCCAAGCGAGGCGCGTCGGCTGGCGGCCATCCAGCAACCAGCGCGGGAAGCTCGGCGCGACCTTGCCGCCATAGGTGAACTCGGCAAGCACGATCTTGCCGCGCTCGACCGTCAGCGGGCAGGAGCCGTAACCATCGTACTGGGCAAGGTTAGCCAGCCTGCCCAGCGCCACCAGCACGTTGTTGGCAACCACCGGCGCCTGCTTGCGCGCGGCGGCTGCGGTCTTGGCGTTGCTGGTGCTGGCGACATCGCCCAGGGCATGGACGTTGGCAAACTGACGATGACGCAGCGTATGCGGGTCGACATCGACCCAGCCAGCAGCATCGGCCAATGGGCTTTGACGAATGAAGTCGGGGGCAACCTGTGGCGGCACCACGTGCAGCATGTCGAAGGCTTCAGTGTGTGTTTCAGTGCTGCCATCGGCAAAGGTGCGGAGAAAAGTGGCGCGCTTGTTGGGGCCATCTACTGCAGCCAGACAATGGTTGTAATTGAGGTCCACACCGTACTTGTCGATGTAGGCCATCAGGGCCGGTACGTAATCGGGCACACCGAACAGCACAGCGCCGGCATTGAAGAAGCAGGCTTTGATGTCGCCCAGCCGCCCCTGACGCAGCCAATGGTCGCAGGACAGGTACAGCGCCTTCTGCGGCGCACCGGCGCACTTTATCGGCATGGGTGGCTGAGTGAACAGGGCGCGGCCTTGCTTGAGGTTCTGCACAAGCTCCCAAGTGTAAGGTGCCAGGTCATAGCGGTAGTTGGATGTAACGCCGTTGCGCCCCAGGGTATCACTGAGCCCGTCAATGGCAGCCCAATCGAGCTTGAGGCCGGGGCAGACCACCAGCTGTTCATAGCTGATGGTGCGACCATCTTCGAGCATGACCAGCTGGCCCAGCGGGTCGAACCCTTGCACGCGTGCCTTGATCCAGCGCACGCCACGAGGAATGGTCGAGGCCATGGTGCGCGCGGTGCTCGGTGCGTTGAACACACCCGCACCGACCATGGTCCAGCCGGGCTGGTAGTAATGAACGTCGGCAGGGTCGACCACCGCGATATCCAGTGACGGGTCGCGGCTGATGAGGCTGGCAGCAGTGGCGATGCCGGCAGCGCCGGCACCGACGATGACCACCTTGTGGTGGTCGGAATGAGCAGGGGACAACAAGGCAGGCATGGCGTAAATCCTGGGAATTCTAATGATGAGGTAGCGCGGTCAGAGCTTGTTCAACGGGATCTTCAGGTAGCTCACGCCGTTGGATTCCGGCTGCGGAAAATGGCCACTGCGCATGTTGACCTGCACCGAAGGCAGGATCAGGACGGGCATCTCGAGGGTCTTGTCACGAGCCTCACGCATGGCGACAAAGCTGTCCTCATCGATGCCCTGGTGGACATGAATGTTGCTGGCGCGCTGCTCGGCCACGGTGGTGACGTAACGCATGTCACGCCCGCCCGGCAGGTAGTCATGGCACATGAACAGCTGAGTCTGGTCAGGGAAGGCCAGCAGGCGGCGGATCGATTGGTACAAGGTGCGAGCATCAGCGCCTGGGAAGTCACAGCGCGCGGTACCGTAGTCAGGCATGAACAGGGTGTCGCCCACGAACAGCGCTTTTTCCCCTGCATCCTCTACCAGGTAACTCATGCAAGCCGGGGTGTGCCCCGGCGTGTGCAGCGAGCGGGCATGCAGGTTACCTATGCGGAAACCTTCTTCGTCCATGAGCAACACATCGAACTGGCTGCCGTCACGGGCGAAGCCCGGCTCAGCGTTGAACAAGTCTCCGAAGACTTTCTGTACCTTGGTTATCTCGGCGCCAATGGCGGTGTGGCCACCGAGCTTTTCCTTGAGATACGCCGCGGCTGAAAGGTGGTCGGCGTGTACGTGGGTTTCCAGAATCCACTGCACCTTGGCGCCCAGGCTCTGTACCCGATCAATCAGACGGTCTGCAGACTCGGTGCAGGTGCGGCCTGACTTGGGGTCATAGTCGAGTACGCTGTCGATCAACGCACACTGGTTGGTCTCACGGTCCAGCACCAGGTAGCTGATAGTCGAGGTTGCGTCGTCGAAAAAGGCTTCCACCTGAAGGTTGTTGCCGATGATCATCACGTTCTCCAAATAATCCACCCCGCCTTTTAGAGGCGTAGGCAGTGACGGGTGGTTTATCAAGATGCATGCCAAGGGTTTAACCCGTGCCAAAGCCAGTAAAATCGACCCCTGATGGCGCAAGGCAGGCCGGTTTGTCAGCTGCCCTGGCAGTCGACTGTCAGCCAATGGCAGTGTTTGGCAGTCCTTGTTACCCTCAACGGCTTATCCAATCGGTGCCGTCATGCCTGAATCCCATCCCCTCATCCTAGCTCTGGTTTCCTACCTCGAACACGATGCGTTGCCCACCATCGTGCTGGACACCGACTACAACATCCTCGCAGCCAATGCCGCCTATCGTCGGCAGTTTGGCCGTGATGACCGTGCGCCGCTGGGTGAGAAGTGCCACCGGGTTTCCCATCACTACGCCGTGCCTTGCGACCAGGCCGGGGAGCACTGCCCCATGCGCAAGGCCTGGGGCAGCAAACTGCCGGAACGGGTACTGCACATTCATCACACCCCGCGCGGGCCTGAGCATGTGGATGTGGAACTACGGCCGATCCTCGATGAGCAGGGCAGGGTGGTCGCCTTCGTAGAACGCCTGACAACGGTCACACTAGCCTCGGCCCAACCTCAGCAACAGGGCCTGGTCGGCCGGGCGCCAGCATTCAAAACGGCATTGGCCAGCCTGCAACGTGCGGCACCCGCACAGATCCCGGTATTGCTCCAGGGTGAATCCGGTACAGGCAAGGAGCTTTTCGCCCGGGCGATCCATATGGGCAGCCCGCGGGCGAATGGCCCTTTGGTGGTGGTCGACTGCACCGGCTTGACCGAGTCACTGTTCGAGAGTGAATTGTTCGGCTATGAGAAAGGAGCCTTTACCGGCGCCAACCAGCGCAAGATCGGCCTGGCAGAAGCGGCCCACGGCGGCACGCTCTTCCTCGACGAGATTGGTGAGGTGCCACTGGCGATGCAGGTCAAATTGCTGCGCCTGATCGAATCCGGCAGCTTCCGCCCGGTTGGCAGCCTGCGTACCGTGCATGCGGACTTCCGCCTGGTGTCTGCAACACACAAACCGCTCAAGCAGATGGTTGCAGAGGGCACGTTCCGGGAAGACCTGTATTACCGCATCAGTGGCTTTCCTATCCGCCTGCCCGCCTTACGCGAACGCGTAGAGGATCTGCCGCTGCTGGCGCAGAGCCTTCTGCAGCGCATGGCAGGCAAACCTGCCGCGAGCCTTACTGACGCTGCGCTGCAGCGATTGGCCCTGCATACGTTCCCGGGCAATATCCGCGAGCTGCGTAATATCCTCGAAAGGGCGCGGCTGTTTGCCGATGATGGGCTGATACGGCCTGAGCATCTGCCGGAAGATGTAGGCCCGCAAATCGCAACCGGTGCGAACAAGGCGCGCGCTCGCAGCGACCTGAGTGATCTGGCACAAGCGCTGGAACAGTTTCAGGGCCCGCGTAGCGAACTGGCGCGCCACTTAGGCATGAGTGAACGTACGCTATATCGGCGCTTGAAAGCGCTAGGGCTGAATCCGGCTTAGGGCTTGGTGATTCTTTACCGGACCTTTACCTCTTGCCAGGGATTACTCATCTCGAATCACGGTCTGAAGCATTAACCGTAATCGGCGTCTCATTGAAACCCGCCGGACGTGTACATGCAAAGGATCGACATACGATGAAAAAAACCCTCTCCGTGCTCTGCGCTACGTTGATGCTTAGCGTACCACTGGCCAGCTTCGCCCAACCCGGCCCGCCCCAAGGGCACGATGGCGACCGCTCGCATCAGGGCCAAGGTCATCCGCAGCAGAGCAAGCAGCCAGGCCACCCGCAACAACATGGCAAACCCGGCAACGGCCAGGCTCAGTCCTACCGTAATCCAAACTTCCGTCCACAACCGGGGATGCCGGTACCTCACCAGCAATGGAAGCGTGGCCACGTGGTAGACCCGCACTATCGCAATGACCGTTACTGGGTGACCGACTGGCGCGCCCGGCACCTCTCGCCGCCGCCCCGCGACCACCGTTGGTTGTACGTCAACGGCGACTACGTGCTGGTGACCATTGCTTCCGGGGTGATCGTAAACATCCTCAGCGGTTACTAAAGCCGTATAAAACCAGCCGCCAACAAAAAGCCCGCTTGCGCGGGCTTTTTGGTAAGAACAACCTGTGTAGGTTCACAAAATAGGTGATAGGCCAGACCCCGTGAAATTGGAATCTTCGCCATTTTTTTTGTGAAATGAAGGGGTGCTTTTCACAGAAAAGCCGAGAAATCCCTACTCACCAATCACAAAAGTTGATTGGCCTGGAAAGGGCCGTTTACGACCGACGCGTGACTTTTCGGTAAGGGATGAGGAGTAGTCGCAGCGATCCTTTAGCTCCTAGTCTGGCGACCTTGGGTTCAGAATCCGACTGGCAATGCCCGCCGTCACTACTTCAGAGGAACCAGCTTCCTCTGCTGCCAAAATTGCGGGGGGCTCATGCTGGTACCCAGGCCCGACAAATGCGCAGTTGCAGCCCTCAATTGCAAGGCTATCCAAAGCGGCACGCGTGTCAATCAAGATCTGATGCATGACGATGGCCGGCCTCACGGAGGTGAAACCGGAGATTCAGATTGACTAAACCGACCCCGTAGACACCAACCTCCACGAAGGCCGCTATCGACCCAAAGCTGTCCTTCAAGAAAGGCAGCTAACGGCGAGAAGCGGTCATTTTGTATCTACAGGTTTCGGGGCGATTCACTCGTCTGATGCTCAGGAGCACCAGGATGGGCGTCAAGGAGGTGGTCATCTTGAGGTGGACTATGCTGACCAGTTGCTCTCAAATCTAATCGTGAGGTCCTCCATGGCAAACCCCAATCTGCTGGCTCTATTCAGAGATGAAGTCCTTCTGACCGGGCCTGAAAGCTCCCTTCCAAGCAACCTATCTCAGTTCTGGCTTGAGGAGCTCCAGAGTCATCTGGAGAGGTATTTCGACGGTTTGAACTCGGATTCAGATGCAGAAGAGAAGGATCTCGACATCTCTCTCCCACTCGCAGCGATCATCCACATCTTGTTCGCGAAGAATGGTGGGGAGGAGATATCCGAGAGCTCTGAAAAGCTGTACGAGTATTTCCAAGACTACCGGCTCGAACTGGCCCTTGAAGAGATCACGCGAAAGACTCATGTGGCTGCCGAGGCTGCAACCATTGAGACCATCTTCACCAACCGAGATGTCCTGGTGGAACAAGGCCCCCTTCTTCAATAGGTACCTCCACCGATGCCATCGCCGGCGGGCACGCTCCGAGGCATTGATGGAATGCATTTTGACGGCTGCCGAGATCAGCGAATGAAAGAAATTGCTGCGCCGATGTTCGATCTAATCGCTTTGTCGCTTCCACGAGGGTTGGGGTTTGGGGACAGCCCGCCAGTAGGGGCATGGCTTAGTGAGGACGGAATTTCTTGTGCCGCTCTAACCCGAAATATCCATGCCGGCAGCTTCGGAATTGTCACCTTGCGGCGTCGTGTCGATAGCGTGTGGGTGCTCCTCAGCCATAGTGAGCGCACCACTGGCGAGTCTGAAGCCCGCGCCTCAATCAGCCATTTTCTCTATACCCAAGCCCATCCGCTTCCACTCCCTTCAGGTGAACGACGACGTGCTCCTCTAAGCAGAATGGGTAAGCGCACACCAAGCGTGGTGTTCAAATCACTATTTGATCCAAGCCGCCGTATTGGGGCGTGGGCGCTGAATCAACTGTATCTCGCACTGCCATCCCCAGACAGAAATTGGGTTCCCGATTGCCAGACTGAGAATTTTCACACCCGCCTCTGGGAAGCCCACCTATTAGCGATTTTTCGTGAACAGGGACTCTTGGTCACCCAGCCTAAAGAATCACCCGATTTTCACATCGAGAATAGGCTGGGAGATGAGGCCTGGGTTGAAGCAGTGACAGCCAACCCGGAAGAGCGGTATGAGCATTTTGGCGCCTCGCCGGTCCCCCCACCCGCTGACCGACATGAGCGTTTCTTAGGAGCGGCTGCAGAAAGGTTTGCGAGGACCATCCAAAACAAATTGGACAAGCGTTACGAATCCCTACCGCACGTGGAGGGTAAGCCGCTCATTCTGGCCTTAGCCGATTTCCATGCGCCCAGTTCAATGCTGTGGAGCAGGGAGTCGCTCATCAGCTATCTCTATGGCTTTGCAGTTCACTCATCTGCGCATCGTGGTACGCACCTGATAACTGTGGAGGAAGAGACATCTCTGCTATCAGGGCGCCCCAACGGCCTATTTACGCTAATGGAAAATGCCCATCTTTCAGCGGTCATTTTCACCAATGCCTGCACAGTGCCAAAGCTCAGCCGAGTGCCGATCTCAGGTGGAGCTCATCTAGACGGGTACCGATACTTGCGGTTTGGTGAGTTTTTCGACCGTTCTCCGGGAGCATCACGAGGTATCCCATTTCTGTTGGATGTAGCGTCCAGCGACTACGGTCAGCTCTGGCCGCAATATGGCTACGAGCCGTGGTCTGCTGAAGTGGAGGTATTCCATAACCCTATGGCACTATACCCGGTGCCTAATGAGTTGATACCAGAAGTCACCCACTGGAGAGAAGTAAACGGAAGAGTCGAGTGCGAATCTTTCTTTGATGTATCCATACTCCGATCCAGAACACTCGTCCTCAGTGCAAACGCTAAGGTTCCGTCACTCGATGAGTTGCTGACAGCAGCCAGTCCTCCAGAGCTCTGACGGCGGCGGGGTGGCCGCATCGTTGCCACGCAGGTAGATGAGAATTTCTCAGCAAGCTACCCAGCCAGGGGAAGGACATGAGATCCCCTGCGCAATTCAGGACCGTTGAAGCGTCACCTCTCTTCGGGTAAAAGCATGACCGTCATACAACGCTACAACAGCGTCATACCCGAGAGCATAGGAAGAAAAATGTCGATCCAAGGACTAAAACGATACTTTGGAAACAAGATTCACGCAGTGATAATGATGGCCCCGCTTAAGCGGGAAATGATACGCCTCGGCATATGCACCCTTATGGCGATTATTCTGAATATCATCTTGTATACCGGCGTTGAAGTAGACGGCACCATCAAGCCGTGGGCAGAAACCCCGATAAAACTGTTTGCATCGTCGATGTTATTCGCCTTCATGATCAAGGCTTTTCTGCCAGTTCTCGGCTGGACGATACTGAAAGCAATGCTGTTGAGTGCGAACAATGCCTTCAGCGGCATACTGAGTTTTTTGGGCAATCAGTTCACAGGCGTCATGTACTGTACCGGAATTATTATGGGTTCTATCACGATTAAATTGTATATGGTTTCCGGGGTTTTAGACTCTGAGTTTGCTTATCTGTCCGCAATCGTATTTGCTTCCGGGGTTTTATATTTCTATGTGCTGCAATGCGCCATTCAAAAAACAATGAGTCCGGCCCTGCGTACACCAGCAGTACCGCGTTAAACCACTAGGCTGTGACTATTCATCTCTGGTGCTCAGTAGGCGCTCGCTCTGCTGAACCCTCACCCATACACAACCATTAATGGACTGGCCCGCCTTCGACTTTATGAAGAAGGCGAGCGAGCACGTGACTGATTGCGCATGTATTCCGAGATGAGACTTTCGAAATTGATGTCCGCCTCCTCAACGAGAATATTGACGTGACAGTACAGCTCTTCAGGACCTCTGAGATAATTGAAAATCCTTGATCTAACGATGCCGCAAACCCCTTCTTTGACCGCCGTAGAGGGGAGGTTGATAACATCGCCAACGCACGGGATAAGAGCTAGGCCATGGTCGCTGTTGAAGACAATGTCAGCTGGACAGGCATCAATGCTGGCATCGGATTGTCCTTGCGAAACCTGCTGATAATCAATGCTATACCTCATGTACAGCCTACCTCATTTGTTGAGTGAGGAATCAGCGCCGCGGATCGTAAACAGAAACCTCAAGTTCGCAAGCGACGGGAGCATGTAGCGGATTTTCGGTACTAGAGAGCTTGGCAACTATCGTTTTTCAAGCACATACCCTACGCCCCGAAGCGTATGTATCAGTTTGGTCTCGAAAGGGTCATCTATCTTGGCTCTGAGTCTTCGAATCGACACCTCTACAACGTTTGTGTCGCAGTCAAAATTCATATCCCAAACCTGCGAAATAATTTGGGTGCGGCTCAGCACCACACCGGTATTACGCATCAGGTAATGCAGTAACGCGAATTCTTTCGTGGTCAGGTCAATGCGCTGACCGTCCCTGAATGCCCTGTGCCGGCTCTGATCAAGCTCCAGGTCAGCGACGCGAATGACCTCTACGGATGCAGGGTGATCTGACCTGCGCATCAAGGCGCGAACCCGGGCCAGCAGCTCAGGGAACTCAAATGGCTTGATCAGGTAGTCATCTGCTCCGTTCTCCAGCCCCCGGACCTTATCCGCCAGCCGGCTTCTCGCCGTCAGCATCATGATACGGGAAGGGCAGTTTTTACGACGCAACAACTCAAGGACCTGCCAACCGTCCATCTCTGGCAGATTTATATCCAGGATAATCAGCTCATATTCGTGCTGCTTAGCCAAGAATAATCCATCTGACCCGGTGTGGACGCAATCTACGACATAGCCACATTCCGTCAGACCTTGACGCACATACTCCGCAGTTTTTACTTCATCCTCAATTACCAGAATTCGCATGGGATTTTGTCTCGATATCACTGAGCAATTAACCGCGCACGCGCGCCGGCATTATTGAAAGGGATGGTAAATCAAAATGAGCGTGCCGGGGCTCAAATGACGGATTTGTAATTTCTAGGTAATACAGTTGATAGTCTGGCGGTATATCTTGTCGCGGTTTGGGTTTGACAGTTGCGGGCCCTCTCTCCAGCAGGTGATTTGACCTTATGAAGTATTGGGTTATTTTCTTCTTTGTGCTGGCTTCGTTCCGCTCAGATGACGGCGAGGTCGCTCACATTGAAGAGACTGGTCATTGGTGTAGTCATGAACTTCACCGGCATGCGATGCGTACAATCGAACGCCTACTTGAATTTTAGGCAAAAAAAGGCGCCCAATGGGCGCCAAATATCCACCTTTTACCAAAGGAGCACTTAAGCCACTCAAGGTGAATTCGTAATGCTCGTTTTACTAATAGGACCAGTTAATGAATAACTGGTCCAGTTAGCGAATTACAGAATCGAAAGCGGGTACTCAATGATCACACGGGTTTCATCCAGATCCGATTCGAATGCAGTGGCACGTGTGGTTGCCTGGCGCAACCGGAAGGACAGATCTTTTGCTGGACCGGTTTGGACAACGTATTTGACTTCGACGTCACGCTCCCAACGCTTCTGATTGTCGAGCGGGTTGCCGTTGTCATCAGTGCGCATGTAGAACTGGTTAGCGTTCGAGTAATCCGCGCCCGAGCCTCTGGCGTAGCGGGTCATGAACGTCAGGCCTGGAATGCCGTAGCTGGTGAAGTTCAGGTCATAGCGCAGCATCCAGGAACGCTCTTTCGGCGAGTTGAAGTCGCTGTACTGGATGGAGTTGTCGACGAAAATCGAGTCCGACTGACGCAGGTAGTCAAAATCGTCGTCGCCGTTGTTGCGCTGGTGCGACAGGGCTAGGGTATGGGCACCGTAACGCACGCCGACCTTGGCACTCCAGATGTTGTTGTCGAATTCACCCAGGCGCTTCTTACCTTCATCTACGGCTTTGTAGTAGTTGAAGCCACCGATCAGCGCCAGATCGTCGCTCAGCGGGTAAACCACGCTGGTGCCGGCGTAGTACTGATTCCAGACGTCTTTCAGCTGGCTGGCGTAGACGCTCACAGTCCAGTTGTCGTTGATCGAGTAGTCACCGCCACCGTAACCGATCCATGGCGAGTTGACCGGGCCGCCGTAGAACGTCACGAAGTTGTCGTTCAGGTTGCTTGAGACCGGCTGGCTCATCGCATGCAGACGACCACCCTGCAGGGTGAGGCCTTGGATGCTGGTGTTCTCAACGGTCACGCCGCGGAAGCTTTCTGGCAGCAGGCGAGAGTCGCCGGATGCAACGACCGGAGTCGATGGGAAAACATCACCTACTTTCACGATGGTATCGAACAAGCGGACTTTGGCTGCGCCGCCGACCTTGGTGTATTCGTCGCGAGCTTCGCCCTTGTTATCAACGGGTAGCACGTCGAAGGAGCTACGGCCGCCGTTGCGCCCATCACCGGTGTCGAGCTTGAGGCCGATCATGGCGAAGGCATCAACGCCAAAGCCAACGGTTCCCTGGGTAAACCCAGAGTTGAATTTGCTGATGATCGCGTGCGCCCAGGCTTCGGAGTAGCCGTTGGTGTTGCCCTTGCCACTGTTATAAGTGGGGGCAGTGCTGTCGCGGTTATCACGGTTGAAGTAGAAGTTACGGTTCAGCACTGTAAGGCTGCTGCCTTCAATGAAGCCTTCTGGCTTGTCTTCTGCCTGTGCCGAAATAGCATAGCTTCCAGACAGCGCAGAAACTGCCGCCAAATACAGTGGTACTTTGATTTTCATCCGATGCTCCTTTGATTCACGGCAGTTTTTATTATGTTTACCGGCGCGGGTGTCGTTAATTGTTCTGACCAGGCGGCGCGCCTAGCGTAGCGCGAGCTCATATTTGCAGGCCGAAGATAACGGGGGGGTGATAGGAAAATTACAATTTCGTCATCTACCTGTTGTTCGGGCCTTCGCACCGCGTGTTTGCCATCTCCGTTGCTTGTAACGAAATCATCGTGTCGGGTTTGGTTTCCCAGTATTTTCGGGCATTACAGGACATTCTTACGGAATTGTAATTTTCTAGCCACCCCTCTGATAGCTACCGCTCATTAGAGTGCCATCACCTAATCAAGTGGGGCTTGGCAGCTGTTTCGGCGTTCTCGCCAAGCTTTATCGAAGTTTGTGCACGAGGACCATCAAAGTGCCCCGGTATAACCGCAATGTCTTACCCAAGACCCCCGTCTCGCCCTGGAAGATCGCTGCACTCTGTGCAGTCATCTCTGGGTTGATGGCGCCTGCAGCCCTTGCCCAAAGCATCAGCTTGCCCCAGGCGCTTTCGACGGCCATGGATGCCAACCCAGACCTGGCCGCGGCCAGGCAAGAAATTGGGATCGCTGATGGTGCTCGCAAGCAGGCCGGGCTTATCCCCAACCCCACAATCTCGTATGACGTGGAAGACACCCGTCGTAACACCAGCCAGACGACTGTCTCTCTCAGCCAGACCCTTGAGCTGGGCGGTAAGCGGGGGGCTCGTGTTGACGTCGCCACATACGGGCAGACCGCCGCACAGCTTGAGTTAGACCGTCGCGTTAACGGCCTGCGTGCAGATGTCGTCCAAGCCTTTTACGCCGCGTTGCGGGCCCAGACAGGTCTCGACCTGGCCAAGCAATCTCTCGAACTGACTGAGCGCGGTCTTCGCATCGTCGATGGCCGTGTTCGCGCAGGTAAGTCGTCCCCAGTGGAGGCGACCCGCGCTCAAGTGCAAC
The DNA here is from genome assembly GCF_016406145.1 of Pseudomonas putida. NCBI lineage: Bacteria > Pseudomonadati > Pseudomonadota > Gammaproteobacteria > Pseudomonadales > Pseudomonadaceae > Pseudomonas > Pseudomonas putida. The sequence goes on along the minus strand of NZ_CP066306.1, from coordinate 68,130 downwards.
TGGCCGAAGCCCAGCTGCAAGTTCGACGTGCAGAAACGGAAAAAGCGACCGCTTACCAACAGCTCGCTCAAATTACCGGGAGCTCAGTCACCGTGTTTGATCGACTCGAATCGCCAACCCTCTCCCCGGGCTTGCCACCTCGCACTGAAGATCTGCTGGCTAAGCTCGACCAAACAGCAGAAATGCGTCAGGCCGTGGTGCAGATAGACAAGAGCGATGCCTCGCTCGGCTCAGAGAAAGCTCAGCGTATCCCGAACCTTACTGTCAGTGTAGGTAGCCAGTACGACCGCTCTGTGCGCGAGCGGGTCAACACTGTGGGCCTGTCTATGCCTTTGCCGCTGTTCGATCGTAACCAGGGCAACATTCTTTCCGCTTCTCGTCGTGCAGATCAGGCCCGGGACCAGCGCAATGCTGTTGAGCTGCGCCTGCGCACCGAAACCCAAACCGCGTTGAACCAATGGTCCACCGCCATGCAGGAGGTCGAGTCCTACGACAAGACCATTCTGCCTTCAGCCCAACAAGCCGTAGAGACCGCAACCCGCGGCTTCGAGATGGGCAAATTCGGTTTCATCGAAGTGCTGGATGCCCAGCGCACCTTGATCGTCGCTCGTGGCCAATACCTCGAATCGTTGGCAGCGGCGACCAATGCGCGTGCGCAGGTGGAAAGGGTTTATGGCGAAGTCGGCTCAACCGCCGGCACTCGCTGAACGGGCCAAACATTTTCTTCGGCACACAGCCTTGAACAAGCCGGTGCCTACGATCAGCAGGAGTAGCAATGGATAACAAACGCAAGATCGCCCTCGCGGTAGCCGCTGTGGCAGCCCTCGGATTTGGCAGCCTTGCCTGGAACAACAGTTCCGGACAGCAGGCCGCCAGTACTGCCGAGCATGGCGCTAACGATGGCCATGGCGACGAAAAGAAAGCCGCATCTGCCGCCAAAGAGGAAGGTGATGAGGGCCATGGTGAAGAAGGCCACAGCGAAGAGGGCGGTGAAGAAGAGGGCAAGCTGACGCTCAGCGCTGAACAGATCAAGGCCGCTGGTGTTGCCCTGGAAGCTGCAGCGCCTCGTGACCTCGGTACCGTCGTGAGCTTCCCTGGCGAAATTCGCTTCGACGAAGATCGTACTGCCCACGTGGTTCCTCGTGTTCCTGGCGTTGTTGAGGCTGTCCAGGCCAACCTGGGCGAGACGGTCAAGAAAGGGCAAGTCCTCGCGGTAATCGCCAGCCAGCAGATCTCTGACCTGCGCAGCGAACAACAGGCCGCACAGCGTCGCGTCGAACTGGCGCGTGTGACCTTCGAACGTGAGAAGCAACTGTGGCAGGACAAGATCTCTGCAGAGCAAGACTACCTCCAAGCACGCCAAGCGCTGCAAGAAGCGGAGATCTCCTTGGCCAACGCCAAGCAGAAGGTCGGCGCAATCGGTGCCTCGGTTAACTCCGTTGGCGGTAATCGTTACGAGCTCCGCGCTCCCTTCGACGCCGTGGTAGTGGAGAAACACCTGACCGTCGGCGAAGTCGTCAGCGAGGCGACCAACGCCTTCATCCTTTCCGACCTGAATCAGGTCTGGGCGACCTTCGCAGTTCCGCCGACAGATCTGGGCAAGGTCACGACTGGCCGTGCAGTGAAAGTCTCTTCGCCTGACATGAACGTCGAGGTCGAAGGGAAGGTGGGTTATGTCGGCAGCCTGCTGGGCGAGCAAAACCGTGCAGCTACTGTCCGCGTCACCTTGACCAACCCCAACGGCGCCTGGCGTCCAGGCCTGTTCGTAAACATTGCGGTCACCTCCCAGACCGATCGAGTTGCCGTAGCGGTCCCTGAGCACGCTGTGCAGACCGTTGAAGACAAACCTTCGGTATTCGTACGCACCCCAGATGGCTTTGACACCCGCCCGGTAAAACTGGGTCGCCGCGACAATGGGTACGTGGAAATCATCGACGGTATTGAAGCCGGCGCCCAGGTAGCAACCAGTGGCAGCTTCACACTCAAGTCCGAGCTCGGCAAAGCTTCTGCCGAACACGGTCACTGATGCGAACTGACAGGATGATTTCTCATGTTTGAACGTATCATCAGATTCGCCATCGAGCAGCGCATCGTAGTAATGATCGCCGTTCTGATCATGGCGGGTATCGGTATCTACAGCTATCAAAAGCTGCCCATCGATGCGGTACCCGATATCACCAACGTCCAGGTGCAGATCAACACTGCAGCGCCTGGTTACTCGCCCTTGGAAACCGAACAACGGATCACGTTTCCAGTTGAAACGGCCATGGCCGGTCTCCCGGGCCTTCAGCAGACCCGTTCCCTGTCTCGCTCTGGCCTGTCTCAGGTCACCGTGATCTTCAAGGATGGCACTGACATCTTCTTTGCCCGCCAGTTGATCAACGAGCGGCTGCAGGTTGCGAAGGAACAGCTGCCAGAAGGTGTAGAGGCCGTCATGGGTCCGGTATCTACCGGCCTCGGCGAGATCTTCCTGTGGACTGTTGAAGCCGAAGATGGCGCGGTCAAAGAGGACGGTACGCCGTACACCCCGACCGACCTGCGCGTGATCCAGGACTGGATCATCAAGCCTCAGCTGCGTAACGTCCCGGGTGTGGCCGAGATCAATACCATCGGCGGTTATGCCAAGCAGTTCCTGGTTGCGCCGGATCCAAAGCGCCTGGCTACCTACAAGCTGACACTCAATGACCTGGTCGCAGCGTTGGAAAGTAACAACGCCAACGTCGGTGCCGGCTACATCGAGCGTAATGGTGAACAGTTGCTCATCCGTGCACCGGGTCAGGTAGGCAATATCGAAGACATCGCCAACATCGTGATCACCAGTGTGGATGGTGCACCGATTCGCATCAGCAGCGTTGCTGACGTCAGCATCGGTAAAGAGCTCCGTACAGGTGCTGCTACTGAGAACGGCCGCGAAGTCGTGCTCGGTACCGTGTTCATGCTGATTGGTGAAAACAGCCGCACCGTATCTCAAGCTGTCGCCGCCAAATTGGCGGACATCAACCGCACCCTGCCAAAGGGCGTGGTGGCTGTGACTGTTTACGACCGTACCAACCTGGTTGAAAAAGCCATCGCGACGGTGAAGAAGAACCTGGTGGAAGGCGCGATCCTGGTTATCGCCATTCTGTTCCTGTTCCTCGGCAACATCCGTGCGGCTCTGATCACCGCGATGGTGATTCCGCTGTCCATGCTGTTCACCTTCACAGGCATGTTCAACAACAAGGTCAGTGCCAACTTAATGAGTTTGGGGGCACTCGACTTCGGCATCATCGTCGACGGTGCCGTGGTTATTGTAGAAAACGCGATCCGTCGACTGGCTCATGCGCAACATAAGCATGGCCGCATGCTCACCAAAACCGAACGCTTCCACGAGGTCTTTGCCGCGGCGCGAGAAGCTCGCCGGCCGCTGATCTTCGGTCAGCTGATCATCATGGTGGTGTACCTGCCGATCTTCGCCCTCACCGGCGTCGAAGGCAAAATGTTCCACCCGATGGCCTTCACCGTTGTGATGGCGCTGCTGGGTGCAATGGTCCTGTCCGTTACCTTTGTTCCTGCAGCTATTGCCATGTTCGTCACTGGCAAGGTGAAGGAAGAGGAAGGCGTGGTCATGCGCACAGCTCGACTGCGCTATGAACCGGTTCTGCAATGGGTGCTGGGACATCGGAACATCGCTTTCTCGGCCGCAGTAGCCTTGGTCGTGCTCAGTGGTTTGCTGGCAAGTCGTATGGGTAGCGAGTTCATCCCAAGCCTCAGTGAGGGTGACTTTGCGATGCAGGCCATGCGTGTGCCTGGAACGAGCCTCACTCAATCTGTCGAGATGCAGCAGCGTCTGGAGAAAGCGGTGATTGCGCAGGTGCCTGAAGTTGAGCGGATGTTCGCACGCTCGGGTACCGCAGAAATTGCATCTGACCCGATGCCGCCGAACGCCTCTGACGCCTACATCATGCTCAAGCCTCAGGATCAGTGGCCTAACCCGAAGAAGCCTCGTGATGAGCTGATTGCTGAAGTGCAGAAGGCCGCAGCGGGTGTTCCAGGAAGCAACTACGAGTTGTCGCAGCCAATCCAACTGCGTTTCAACGAGCTGATTTCGGGCGTGCGTAGTGACGTCGCTGTGAAAGTCTTCGGCGATGACATGGACGTGCTCAACAACACCGCCAACAAGATCGCGGCAGCGCTCAAAGCGGTCCCGGGCTCATCGGAAGTGAAAGTTGAGCAGACATCCGGCCTGCCGGTGCTGACCATCAACATTGACCGCGAAAAAGCAGCACGCTACGGCCTGAACATCGCGGATGTTCAGAACTCGATCGCTATCGCCGTGGGTGGCCGTCAGGCCGGCACGCTGTATGAGGGCGACCGTCGGTTCGACATGGTAGTACGCCTACCAGAGACCGTTCGCACCGACGTAGCGGGTATGTCCAGCTTGCTGATCCCGGTACCTGCCAATGCGGCACAGGGTGCCAATCAGATCGGCTTCATCCCGCTGTCCCAGGTCGCCAATCTGGACCTGCAACTGGGCCCGAACCAAATCAGCCGCGAGAACGGCAAACGTCTGGTTATCGTCAGCGCCAACGTTCGAGGCCGCGATCTGGGGTCCTTCGTTGAGGAGGCGACCGCATCGCTGGACAAGAAGGTGCAAATCCCTGCGGGCTACTGGACGACTTGGGGGGGCCAGTTCGAGCAGCTGCAGTCGGCTGCCAAACGCCTGCAGATCGTTGTTCCAGTCGCCTTGCTGCTGGTCATGACCTTGTTGTTCCTGATGTTCAACAACCTGAAGGACGGCATGCTGGTCTTCACCGGTATTCCATTCGCACTCACCGGTGGTGTTGTGGCGTTGTGGCTGCGGGACATCCCACTGTCGATCTCGGCAGGTGTCGGCTTCATTGCACTGTCCGGCGTTGCAGTACTGAACGGCCTGGTGATGATTGCCTTCATCCGCGGGCTAAGGGAGGAGGGACGAACGCTCAGACAGGCAGTCGATGAAGGTGCATTGACCCGTCTGCGACCTGTTCTGATGACAGCCTTGGTAGCGTCCCTGGGCTTCATCCCGATGGCTTTGGCCACCGGCACCGGTGCCGAAGTTCAGCGGCCATTGGCGACGGTGGTGATTGGCGGGATCCTGTCCTCCACCGCACTGACCTTGCTGGTACTGCCTGCCCTGTATCACTGGGCACACCGCAAGGATGAAGACGGCGACGAGGCCGAAGTGGTTAGCTAACAGCCTCCGCTAAAGAGAAGCCCACAACACGTGTTGTGGGCTTTTTTGTTTAAAGTGAAGTAGATGCACTTACCTTTCAAAATTGTAAGTTTCTCGTCATGCCGGTGATGCCTATGCATTGCTAAGGTTACGCCCGAGAAGTTTTGAAATTGAGAGGGTTTTATGAAAAAGCTAATTATCGCTGCTGCACTTGTTGTTTTCTCGGTGGCTTCGCAGGCCAACACTTTCTCCGAGAGCAAGCAGCTTCAATACACCAAGGAACACCAGACCGCAGTGGCCAAGTACGCGGAGAAAAATGGCAAGCCAATGCCAGAGATTCAGGATTACAAATATGGCATGAAGATAGACGTTGCGAAATTCGTACGTCAGTCGCAGGACCCCCGTACCTGCCAGGTCTATCCACGGTTGATGACCTTCGAGGACTCCCAGGGCACGCTCAAGACTGTTCGTTACTCGATGTATTCGCAATGCATCAACAACAAGTAGTAAACGATTTGAACAGAACAATTAGAGAATTCATAAATGCCAGGCAGTGCCTGGCATTTTTTATTACGCCCGATACCCCATAGCTTCGAAATGTTAACGCCTGGGCTCGGGCAAACCGTGCAATAGATCTTAGCCAACCAACAGAGACGGCTCCCCAACTGCAGAGGGCAATTGGAAGCCTTGACCCCAGAAGGGACGAGTTATGAAGAGTTTGCTTGAACGCCCTGATGACCAAGCCGGGCATGAAGGTCATAGCCATGAGCATGGCGGCATTTTTGGAATGAACACAGAGCTGATTTTCGCGCTGATCTGTGGTGCTCTCCTGGGTGCCGGAGCTCTCGCAGGAAAACTTGGCCTGATTGATCGTCTGCCTCTGATTCTGTACGTGTCGGCCTACGTGTTCGGTGGATGGTTCACCACTAAGGAAGCGGTTACCAACATCCGTCAGAAACGCTTCGAGATCGACTCGCTGATGCTTCTCGCCGCAGTCGGTGCCGCGAGCATCGGCGCCTGGGCGGAGGGGGCTCTGCTGCTGTTCCTGTTCAGTCTGGGGCATTCCCTTGAAAGCTACGCGATGGGGCGGGCCAAGAAAGCGATTGAGGCACTGTCCAAGCTCGCACCAGCCACCGCGATCGTACGCAGAGCAAATGGCACGGTGGAGATGCCCGTGGAGCTGCTGGTTCCCGGTGACGTTGTCATCGTGCGCCCCAATGACCGCCTGCCGGCCGATGGTTTTGTAGTCGTAGGCTCCTCAAGTATCAACCAGGCGCCAGTAACCGGTGAGAGCGTCCCCGTGGACAAGCAACCTGTTCCTGATGCCGAACTCGCACGCAGCAAGCCAGATGCAGTGGATGCAGCCTCGAAAGTCTTCGCCGGTACCATCAATGGCGAAACGCTCATCGAGGTTGAGGTAACACGGCGCTCTACGGAGAGTACCTTGGCGCGGGTCATCAAGATGGTCAGTGAAGCCGAAGTCAGGAAGTCACCGACCCAGCGATTCACGGACCGCTTCCAACGCATATTCGTCCCGTTGGTTTTACTGCTGGTAGTCGGGCTGCTATTTGCCGGCATTTTCCTTGACGAGCCGTTCCGTGACTCGTTCTACCGGGCGATGGCCGTACTGGTTGCAGCCAGCCCCTGCGCGCTCGCGATCGCTACACCAAGCGCCATTCTCTCTGGCATCGCCAGGGCAGCCCGAGGTGGCGTGCTGATCAAGGGCGGTGCGCCACTTGAAGAGCTTGGATCATTGAATGCCATGGCATTCGACAAGACCGGTACCCTGACCGAAGGGCGCCCACGTATCACCGATGTAATACCCATAGGCGGCACGCAGATCGAGGATCTGCTAAACGTCGCCATCGCTGTGGAGTCGATGAGCGACCATCCGCTGGCTGCGGCAATTGTGCGTGACGGTGAAGAGATGATTGGCACACGGCGCCGATTCCAAGCCAAGAACATGAGCAACATGATTGGCCGCGGCGTGCGTGCTGAGCTTGATGGGCAGTTCGTCTGGATTGGCAAGGTCGAGATGTTCGGTACCAATGGTATTCCCGCACTCAGCAAGGCAGCCCTGGAGGCTGCGGAGCGTCTACGTCAGTCAGGCCGTACCACCATGGTGGTACGGCGTGCTGACAAGGATCTGGGCGCTATCGGGCTATTGGACACACCCCGGGAGGGGGCCAAAGAGGCACTCCAGAAGCTTAGAGAGATGGGCATCGAACGCATGGTCATGATTTCTGGAGACCACAACCGCGTTGCAGAGGCTGTAGCCAAACAAGTTGGCTTAGATGAAGCGTGGGGAGACCTGATGCCGGAAGACAAGGTCAAGGCCATCAAAAACCTGCGCCTTAGCGCCAAGGTGGCCATGGTGGGTGACGGCGTCAATGATGCCCCTGCCATGGCCAGTTCGAGCGTTGGTATCGCAATGGGGGCTGCTGGATCTGATGTTGCCCTGGAAACGGCTGATATCGCGCTTATGGCTGACGACATCAGGCAACTCCCATTTGCGGTGGGGCTGAGCCGTCACACGCGATCGATCATCCACCAGAATCTGTTCGTCAGCTTGGGGATTGTGGCCATCCTGGTTCCGTCCACCATCATGGGCTTGAGCATTGGTGCCGCTGTTGCGATCCATGAGGGCTCCACACTGTTGGTCGTCTTCAACGCCTTGCGCCTGTTGGCCTACCGCAGAAGCACCTGATCCCTGAGCTTCAATCATGAAGCTAAGCAGGGAAATGACCTGAAGTAGAAGTACGGGTCGTGCGCGATCAGCGCACGACCCGTACTTTTCTCTCACTCGTCGATCCCGATGCGCTTGAGGCTTTCAAGGGCCTTTCCGCACTCAGGTGAGCCATGCCGTAAGCCGCAGGCCAATGCAGCTTTGAGGCTCATGACACCGGCTACGAAACCGACTTGATTGCCGACTCCGTGTCCGTCCGCAAATCCCTGATCATACGCAATCTCGACAAGCGCATTGATCGCCGCCAGGGTGTCCTGTTTGTTTTTACTCTTTTGCATATCTACTCCGCGAGCATTCAGCTCATATCGCTCGGTTAGGTGGCGGCGCCTTCAGGTTTGGGGTGAGCGAATCCCGCTCCCATAGCCAATCCCTAACGGGGGGCTCAGCCCGCCACCGTAAGGAAAATCAGCTATTGAGAGCAGATGACTCGTTTTGGTCACCCGTGCTGCTCGCCTCACCGCATTGGCACTGAGTGGGTACATCCGGGTAGTCGCTGTGATTCTCAATGAACAGCGTTCGGCAGGTTTCGCACCCATAGATCCGGGGCAGGGATTTAAGGCCGCTCGGAAGCACGTCACTCAGAGGCTCGTTATGCCAAGGAGCCCCGTCAAGGATTCTTGAACGCAGGATGTTTCCCAGGCGCCAGGTGTCACTTTGTGCGCGCCAGGACCACATCGGCGCAGAAAGCGAATACTGGATGAAGGTCTCTTGTGACTGCCTGGATAGCGGGTACTTGGGGCGGGTCCAGCCGGAATCGATGATGCTGAACCCCATGCCCATTTCTGCGCTCGGGTGGGTCTTTTCACCAAAGAAACGGTCATGCGTCGCTGGAGCCGTCGCATGATGGTCAGTCGGTGGGAATACCCACAGATAACACTCATCCCGGTTGACCATGCTGATGAGCTCGCTTGGCCCCCGCATGGGGGAATTTGCAGCCAGGGCGAAGCGATCCTTCCACGACATTTTGGGAGGCGGCGCAATACCAGCAGCGATGGCCAACGTGGCAGTCTTGGGGACGAAGCGATCGCCTAGCTCGTTCAGATCCAGGTTCTTGCAGAGAGCCTTGAAGGCCTTTTTGCGAGTCTTCGAGCTGAAGGAGGGGTCAAGGAGCAGGCGAACCTGGTTCACGCCGATTCCCGCAGTTCGTAGCACCTCAATGACTTCTTCAGCCACACCGACTGCTTGAAGATCGGTCAATCCTAAGCACGTTTTCGCCCGCTCGACCGCCGCGTAGAGGTTGTACTGCCGTGTCTCGTTGTCACGACAGACCTGAATTGGCAGCTTGTCTTGGATGGCAACTTGCGGTGCAACGGAGCCGATGGCCGCGTGGAACAGCTGGTGGAGGTGCAGATGAGAGTACGGGCGGCCAGAAGCCGAGAACGAGGCGTGCAGCTGAGCAGCGAGAGGTTGAAGCAGCTTTTTTGCAGACATGACTATCCCCTAATGAGCGACGTTGGGGTAGCTGCGCTTGTAGGGCCGTTAGACGCGAAGCTGGACGTCGAATCAGGTTCAATCATGAATAGGAGTCAGGTTTGATTTGCTTGCACGGCCACCATGCAAAGCCCGACGCGGCAATCACATCAGATTCGCCGAGCTTTGGCAAGAGCGGTCATCGGTAAGCGAAAGCAGGTAGGAGGAGGGCGCTCCATGCTTGATCACCTCCAGAAACAGGAAAGCCGGAAGCACGTTGAGCGCTTCCGGCTTTCTCACGTCAGACTGATGAGAGGGATCAGAAGACGTATTGCAGGCGGGTCACGATGGCATTGCCGCTGTCGTCGCCCACGGTGTTCTCGTTGTTGTCGGTGCGCACGTTGATGTAGTTGGCACTGACTTTCACCGCCTCGTTGACGTACCAGTTCACACCCACCGTGTGGCTCTTGGCCTTGCGCTCGTTCGATTGGTCCGCCGCGGTGACCAGGTTGCCGTCTTCGACCTTGATATCGTCAAAGCGGTAGAAGACTTCCCAGGCCCCCAGTTCCTTGTTCTCTGGTTTGATAGTGTCGAACTTGGCACCATCGAGCTTGTAGATACGCGGCTCGCCGGTCAGGGTGTAAGCCATCTGGGCGTAGTAACCGGAGGCCTTCATGTCGTTGTTGGCCTGGTCAGCTTTCAGCTTGCGGCGAAGGTATTCCGCTTGAACCGAGAACGGGCCGGTGGCCCAGGCACCTTCGAGACCCCAGACCGAGTCGTCCTTCCACAGGCCATCTTGTGCAGCAGCACCGCCAAACAGCATGCGGTTGCCGTTGGTGCCGGCATCGCCGCCGCCATTGGTATCTACACCGCGGACGCCCAGACGCGAACGAATCCGGGTATCGACCGCACTGTTTTTGAGGTCGCGGTAAGCGTACTGAGCACCGACGTGCAGGACGTTGCCATCACTGTGCAGCGGTGCGAACACGCCACGTACGTTGTAGCGCTTGGTGCTGTCGCCATCCGAGTTGTTATTGGTTTCGCTGAAAACGCTACCGGAAACATAAGCCATGTCAGCGATGGTGCTGGTGGCTTGAACACCCATGCCGGCGTTGTCGTTGATCCAGTCCGCCAGGTCGTACGAGAGGTTCCGCTCCATGGCGGTGGTCCACTTCGAACTGGTGGCTTTCTCAAGACCGAAGTCGGTGTAGAAACGGCCAAAGCGCAGTTGCACCGGCTTGAAACCCGTGTAGGTCAGGCTGGCTTCGTCGAAGTAGCCGTCGGAGTCGTTGCCCGTGTTGCGGGAAAGGTCGTAGTTGAGCTGATACTTCCAGTCGCGGTACAGCACGCCACCGAGCTCAAGGTAGGCGCGACGGAAGTAGCCTGCGTCAGCGGTATCGCCATTCTTGGTGAAGACACCATCGAAACGGCCGTAGTCGGCCTGAACTCGGCCGCCCAGTTTGAAACTGAATTCCTTGTCAGAAGTCGATACTTCAAGACCGCCCTTGGTCTTCAGAACGATGTCAGCTCCGTCAGTGGTTACTGTTCCGGAGAATGCTTGCGAGGAAAATGTGCCTATTATTGCGGCAGCCAACAGCTTTTCCCGCATGTTCGAAGAACGGATCATTGCTTGCCTCTCGTATGTTAAGTGCTTAGCTACCGACGTTATATTTCGCCCTGCGCCGGCCTAAATTTATCTTGCAGATGGGAGCAGGCCACGGTTGTCACCCGCTGTAACAAGATGCCTTTGTTCTAAGCACTCTGACTAGGTTGCAAGCGAATATGACAGTTGTGTTTCTGTAGTGTTAACGGAGGAGTTTGAAACCTAACAAAACTGTTACCGAACAAGCCAGTCCTTCTTATCAAAGAAGCTCTTCTTGATCAATCTTCGAATTTCCAAAACCTGCGGATTGCGGACAAGCTTCGTTTTGATAACAAGATAGACATCTTTCTCCTCCAGGTCGTCCAGGAAACCCGGCACGGGTAGGATATTTCTCTCCAGTTTTCGGCTGTAGTCGGGCAGCACTCCAATACACGCACCGCCAACGACAAGGCCTCGTGATAGGTTGTAGCTCTTGACCCGAGTGGTACCGCCCTGATGCTCAGCCATTATCGATGCCCACTTTCGTGAGCCCGCCAAGATCTCTTCATCCCAAGGGACAACGAGCATGAAGTTGTGCAAATCCAAGCTCTCCACTGGAAGGGTGACGCTTCTTGAATAGCGGCTGGAAATGAACAGGGCGTGCCCAATCCGGCCAAGCCTTTCAAACCTATACGTAGGATGGCGATCAAGCGCGCCTTTATCATCTGGGCTCACCAAAGCGATACCCACATCGACTTCACACTCAGAAAGCATCTGCGTTGTGCATTCTGAATGGATTTCCAGCTGCATTTCGGCATGATCACGCACGTAGGCGACTAGATCGCGGTTTACGATGTCGTTCAGCACTGGCTCTGTGATCGCGATGGTAAGCCTGGGGACTTCCTTTTCACCGGACTTGCCAAGGCCGTCTGGGCCGAAGAGCTGGCACAGGTAATGGCTGACCCTCTCGCCTGTGCGGGTCAGGGCAAGCTTGTTGTGTTTGTAGACAAACACGGGAGCACCAATGTGCTCTTCCAGTTTCTCCAAGCGTTTCCGCAGGCCTACCACTGGCACATTGAGCCCTCGGGCAGCCTGTTTGAAACTGGCACAACGTGCTGTTGCGAAAAACTCTACGGCCAGCTGATCATCAATTGGCAAATCATCCAATATGTCAGGGCTGTAAGGAACAACGCTGCTTGTATATGTTTCATTTTGTGTAACCATTAGGTCCCCCTTAATTCGGGGAATCTATCTCAATGCCACCCGGTGTTTCCTTATCTTGTCAACATTGTAATCCACGGGTCATGCATGCGTTATCGGAAGGCTTTTATTTCGAAAGCGTAATTTTCAGGCAATCCCTCTGATATTGTAGCGTGCTAGCCTAGTGCGCCGACTTGTTACTTACCATATATAGATTCGGCTAATTACGCATTTACATTTAGTTCACTATTTTTTCACCTTTGCCTCCATAGGCTTTGGGCATGGAAAATCAAACCCCACCTCTTACTACCTTACTGATTCGTTATCTGGGGATCGGCTTCATAGCAACGGGAGTCCATTATGCGGTGTTCCTATTGCTGGTTACGACAGAATTCGTTACTCCGTTACTGGCCAGTATCTGTGGCGGCATGGTTGGCGCAATCGCGAGCTTCATTGGAAATAGGGCGCTCTGTTTTGTGGCAGATGGCTCTCGTAAGTTTCAGCCTGTCAGGTTTGCACTGGTCGCGTTAACCACAAACTTCGGCAATGGCGTGGGTATGTGGTTCCTCATCAAGTCGAATCTGTCACCGCTCATCTCCCAAGTCGTAGTGACCTTAAGCCTCACTGCACTTGGATTCATTGCACATCGTTTTTGGACATTCAATCATGCAGACATTACATCGCTTTCCCGAGCGCCCTGATCCCTTGTTAACCATCGTGGTCCCTTGCTTCCAGGAAGAGGAAACCATCCCCGAGTTCCACCAGCGAATCACCCGCGTGGTGAAGCGCTTACCCGTCTCCTGCGAAATCCTCTATGTCGACGACGGCAGTAATGACCGGACGGCCGACATTCTTCGCCACTATCAGGATGGGTCATCTGTACGTTGCCTGTCCCTGAGTCGCAACTTCGGCAAAGAGGCTGCACTGAGCGCCGGGATAGACCATGCCCGTGGCAGTGCGCTGATCTTCATTGATGTCGACCTGCAGGATCCACCAGAGCTCATCGCGGCCATGGTGGACTACTGGCAACGCGGCTACGACGTGGTGAACATGCAGCGCAACCTGAGAATCGGTGATTCGTGGTTCAAGCGCATGAGTGCCCGGGCTTACTACTGGGTCATGCAGCGCCTGGTGGAGAAGGTGGACATGCCGGCCGATGTCAGCGATTTCCGATTGATTGGGCCTGCGCCGCTGGCAGCCCTGCGGGCCCTGGATGAACGCTCCAGGATTCTCAAAGGCATGATCGGCTGGGTAGGCTTTCGTACCATCGAACTGCCCTACAATCGCACTGTTCGCCATGCCGGGAGCACCAAATGGAATGCAGCTGGCCTGTTCAATCTGGCCATCGAGAGCATCGTCAGCTTCTCTCGCAAACCACTGCGCATTTTCAGCCTCATCAGTTTCGGTCTTTTCGTCTCCAGCATCTGCTACATGCTTGCGTCGCTTGTGGCAGGCAGTTTCGACATCCATCACCTGATCGTCGGAATGGCTTCATTCATGTGCGTCGGTGTCGCCATGGTGGGGGAGTACCTGGGCGTGACACTCGCGGAAGTGAAGCGCCGGCCTCTCTATTTCCTGAAGCACAGCAACAAGGCAGATCCCGTGTCACTCCACCCTTCGATGGCTTCGATCGAGGGTAAGAAATGCTGAACCTGAAGAACGAGAGGACGCTGTGGTGGGTCCTGGGTTCGATTTTGCTATTGCGTTTGGTGGGGCTGGGCATCTACCCGCTGATGGACACATCTGAGGCCCGTTACGCTGAAATGGCTCGCAAGATGGTCGAGTTGAATGACTGGATCACGCCCATGTTCGACTACGGGGTACCGTTCTGGGGCAAGCCTCCGTTGTCCTTCTGGACCCAGGCCGCGAGCATGACGGTCTTCGGCGTTAACGAGTTCGCTGCGCGCTTCCCAGCGTGGCTACTCCACCTGGCAAGCTGTTTCATCATCATCAAACTCGGCACGCAGCAGATTTCTCGTAACGCCGGCATCTGGGCTGCCATTATTTTTTCCAGCACCACACTTGGCCTGGTCTCCAGCGGTGTTGTGCTGACTGACCCTGTTTTGTCGTTCTCGATTCTGCTGGCCAGCTACGGTTTCTGGCGTTGGATGAAGTGCGCCAGCAAGGCGGATGCCTACCTGATGTTCGCAGGTCTCGGGCTGGGCTTGCTTGCCAAAGGGCCGCTGACCCTGGTGCTTATGGGGGCGCCGGCATTCGCCTGGTTCGTTATCTACAAGGAATGGGGACGGGTACTGAGGCTTCCCTGGATTAGCGGCCTTGTACTCATGTTCGGTATATCCGTGCCATGGTATGTCGCGGCCGAGATGAAAACGCCCGGCTTCATGGAGTACTTCTTCGTTGGTGAGCACTGGAGCCGCTACGTCGTCAGTAACTGGGCAGGGGACCTCTATGGTAGTGCTCATGCCAAGCCGTACGGCAGCATCTGGATCCAGCTCGGATTGTCGCTACTGCCATGGGCCTTGTTTCTACCACTGTTGATCCGCAAGCGTGGATCGATGCAGCGCTTCAAAGCCTACCTCTGGCTGTGGGCCTTGGCGACACCGGTCTTCTTCACATTTGCAGGCAACATTCTGTGGACCTACCTGCTACCCGCGCTGCCAGCGTGGGCATTGCTGCTGTCTGCACGGGTCAGCGAAGTTGGCCCGAAGACCACCTGGGCTGCCGCTGCGAGCGCATTGGTGTTGCCAATCATCGGTGCGGGCATCATCTACGCCGGGGTACTAGAGGAGCGCCCTCAGAATCAGCGGGATGTGGTTCAAGCCTGGCTCAATGTGCAGTCTGCTCATTCCGCTCCCCTGATCTATCCTGGCCGCCGCTCATACTCGTCGGAGTTTTACAGCAGCGGGAAGTCCGAGAACATCAAGGATCCTGCCAAGTGGCCGCGGGATGGCTCGTTCTATCTGTCCAGGCGCTTGCGAGACAGCAAGGATGGTCTGCCCGCTGATCTAGCTTGCACATCGATCACCGAAGCGAACGCCAGCCAGCTCCTGCTGTGCCATTGGAAACGCCCCGCACAAGGTGCCGAGGGTCTGGCCGGAGAAAGCAATGCGGAAACGCCTCGCAAGAACGAAGGCTAAATTCCAAGCACAAAAAAGCCAGGTTTTACCCTGGCTTTTTTGTCGATTTCTTTCGTCATTTGAAGTCCTATTTAACCGCCGATTAATTGTCGGCTTGTTCCTTACCATCCTTGCTTTCTTTCTTTTGCTCTTGAGCGACTTGTTGTTTGTTCTGGTCCGAAGAGTCATCGCTCCATA
Organism: Pseudomonas putida; assembly: GCF_016406145.1. NCBI lineage: Bacteria > Pseudomonadati > Pseudomonadota > Gammaproteobacteria > Pseudomonadales > Pseudomonadaceae > Pseudomonas > Pseudomonas putida. Next base: position 52,726 of record NZ_CP066306.1, on the reverse strand, counting down.
GGCGAGCCTGTTCGGTTCGGAAGTTCTCGTTGAACTGTTTCGTTCGCTCGAAGCCGCCTTCAGCGTAAGCGGTACCCATGAGACCCAGCAGCAGGCTGCCAATAGCGATAGATTTGACAAATTTCATTGTGAACCTCGGTTCATACTAGGCCAACCTGATTAGCGGCCTTTGTTGGTTTGTAGTTTAGGAACGCGAAGCTAACGACAAGGTGAGTCAATAATTACAATTCCGTAATTTTGGCTGCAGATAGGATGCGTTAAATCTTCAAATCTGGAAGGATCATGTCTATCTCGGCACTGTCGAGGGCGACTTCGAATTTTCTCTTAAATTACAATTTTGATATCTAGCGCGTTAATTCAGCGCGGCGTTGTTGGCCGCCCTAGGAGATAGCCATGAATGACATAGAGCCCTGGGCAGTTGCTATCGGTGACTTTCGCCGCTGCACTGAAAAACTCACTGTCCAGCTCGATGAGCTGACCTCGCAGACGCGCACCTCCAGCGCTGTTCTGGAGAGGTCGAACGAACTGGTGGAGCAGGTGGACGCTGTCGGCCGGCAGATTCAGGAGGAGGTGCGAAAGGCGGAGAAGGCTTGGTCGAACGCGGAGGAGGTTGCCTTGCGCGCCGCTGCATCAGCGTATTCAGCTGCATGCCGCGGAGTCGACACCGCCATCCAGCCACTGATCTCGGAGCTTACAGCAGCGACAAAGGCGGCGGACGCCTCTATCCAGGAGCTCAAGCGGGCACCGGTGCTGGCCAAGCGTTATGTGATGGTGGTCGCCACGGCGTTCTTCATTCTGGCGCTGATCTGTGTCTACTCGACCATGCGCCTGATCGATGCCGCCGGCAGCGTAAGTGCTCAAGAGAAAGTGAATGCTCAGTACTTCTCACACCTGTGGAAAAACGCCAATCCTGACGAACAGAAGATTATTAAGTCGGTGATTCTGCGGTCGCCCATGGACCCTGTGGTCCTTCGGCACTGATGCATTGAGGCAAACAAAAGGCCCGTCGATTGACGGGCCTAATCGTGTCTGCGCAATTTAAGCGGCGGTCATTGCCGGCTGCATTTGCTGGGCTTCCGGAAAGTGAAGGTGGAACCAGGTGAAGTTTTCTTCGGTCACCTCCACGCTCGCCGATCCCTGGTGCAGACTCATGATCGACTGCACAATGGCCAAGCCAAGACCGGTACCGCCTTCGCTCCGTGCTCGGCTCTTGTCCACACGGTAGAACCGCTCAAACAAGTGCGCGTGGTGTTCCTTGGCAATACCACGGCCGGGGTTGCCGACACTCAACGTCGTACCGCTCGCACTATGCTGCACCTTAACGTAGACCGTGCGGCCGCGAGGGCAGTAACGGATCGCGTTCGAGACCAGATTCGAGACGGCACGTTGAACCATCAGGCGATTCCCGCGCACCACGTCATCACTGCCGGAGATCTGCAGCTGAATCTCGCCTTCTTCTGCTGAAATGCTGAAGAGCTCGCACACTCGCTGAACCTCGTCGACCAAGGAGACGGATTCGAACTCCACCATTGATGCTGGATGACTGACCTGGGCCAAGAACAGCATGTCGGAAACCATGCGGCTCATGCGGTCCAGCTCTTCTGTGCACGACTCCAGAACCTCCCGGTACTCGGAAAGCGATCGTTCTCTGGTCAAGGCAACCTGGGCCTTGCCCATCAGGTTGGAAAGCGGTGCTCGAAGTTCGTGAGCAAGGTCGTCAGAAAACTGCGAGAGCTGCTGAACCCCATCATCCAGGCGAGCCAGCATGATGTTGATGCCGTCGGCGAGCATTTTGAGTTCTGCCGGCATCCCATCAGTTGGAAGGCGATGGTCGAGGCTCTCGGTTGAGATTTTCGAGGCGATCTTGAGGAACTTGGTCAGTGGTAGCAGGCCTCTGCGCACAGTCCACCAGCCAATGGCCAAGATCAGTGCGAGGATGACGGGGGACATCATCAAGGCCCAGGTCAGCAACGCATCGAGCAGCGCCTCACTGGATGACTGGTCCATGGTCATATAGACGCTGACCTCTGTTCCATCGCCCAAACGCATGATTCGAGAAGCACTCAGCAGAGGACGGTCCTGCGTATCACGCCATTCGTGCTCTTTGGGCTGGGCCGCCGGCTGAAACTTGTGCACCTCCAGATTGACCTGTTTCGAGCCAATCGAGAGCAGGGGAGTCTGATTCTGTGAGGTATCGAATATGCTCACATACAGGTTGTTGTGGCCCATGACCAAATCGACAAGCTGATGCGCATCCGCGTTGACGCCGGAGATGTCCGGGATGGTGGACAGGTTGTGAGCCATCCCCGCCATCTTTACTTCCAGGTCTGCTCTGGCATTTCTTTCCAGAGCCTTGCCTACCATCAGATAGCCAAAGGTGGCGAACAGAAGCAGCAACGCTGCGCTCATCAACCCAACTTTTAACCCCAGCTTTGCAGCCAGGCTGAATGGCCTCATGCGCGTTCCTCAAAAACGTACCCAACGCCACGAAGCGTGTGAATGAGCTTGGTTTCAAACGGGTCATCGATCTTCGAGCGCAAGCGCCGGATGGCTACATCGATGACATTGGTGTCGCAATCGAAATTCATATCCCAGACCAACGAGATGATCTGAGAGCGAGTCAGCGCTTCGCCCGTTCGGCTCATGAGCAGGTGCAGAAGCGCAAATTCCTTGGTGGTGAGATCGATGCGTGTGCCACCGCGGAAGACGCGATGGCGGACGGAGTCGAGTTCCAGATCGGCAATTTTCAGCGAGCTCTTCTCGACTAACTCATCACCACGGCGTTGCAGCGAACGGATGCGAGCAAGCAGCTCAGGGAATTCGAATGGCTTCACAAGGTAGTCATCCGCGCCGCCGTCCAAGCCCTTGAGCTTGTCATTGATGCGTCCGCGGGCGGTCAGCATGATGATGCGGACCCGGCTGGTCTTACGGATGGTTTCCAGCAGGTCCCAGCCGTCGATACCCGGGAGGTTCACGTCCAGGAGGACCAACGAATAGACATTAGTGTTGAACAAGTGCAGAGCATCTACACCGTTGTGCACGATATCTACGACATACCCGCTTTCGGATAGGCCCTGCTGAAGATATTCGGCAGTTTTAATTTCGTCTTCCACAACTAGAACGCGCATAACTTATCTCAAGGTGTGAGGAAGGAGTTGGCCTAATCCGCCAAGATTATGGTTGCAGGCTGTTCGAAAGTTTGGCTGAGGGTATGGCATGTGGTAGTCGCTACCTCTGTCCATACGCCGGGTCACCTGAGGACGCTTGAATCTTAACGCGAAGAAGCTGGCCGCGGCGAAATCCTACAAATTTGTAATGTAGCCGCAAGATTTCTGACAGTCATGCAGGCTCCACCCCTAAGCATAGCGGATTCTGGGGCCTGCGGCGGTGTATGACAGATTCGCCTGGCAGGTGGAATCGGCCAGGACAGGCAGCATTTCGGTCGTTAGCTTGCAAGGACTGGTACTGGCCTTGGATCGAGGGCGCCACGCAGGCAGACCCCATGCACGGCCGCAAACCGCAGCGCCTTTCTGCAAATTAGTTCACGTGGCGGCTCGATATTCTCTCGAATAATTATCTTACAATCTATTACATGTCCAAATTGTAATTGCCCGATCATCTTGGTGTTAGCCTCCTTTGCTAGTTTAAGGGCAGCGGAAGAGGCATCGCTGCTTTGGAAATTGTCTCATTTCAAAGCAGCTTGGCAAGAGCACCGAGCAGTTGTTCGCGCCAGTGCATTCACCTGTAAACCATACGCTCCTTTGGTAGGTGAATTTTAGCGCCCCCCTACGGGCGCTTTTTTATTAAGGGACTTCTTATGAACACTACTGTATCAGCGATCGCCGTGTTTTTGCTCTTTACATCACTAACAGCCAATGCCCAAAGCGGTATGGAGATCAATAAACGCATCGAGCGTACTGCTAGAGAGGCTACAGCGGATTATGCTCAACGCGTAAAAAAGCCCATGCCTCAACTAGAAGACTACGCCTATGGCATGGACCTGGACGTTGGTAAGTTGGTGTATGTATCACCCAGTGTGCGGTACTGCGGTAATGTAAGAAGCATGATGACCTACGAAGACTCGAAAGGCGAACTGCACATGGTTCGCTACCTGGTGAAGGGCGAGTGTGTTAATAGCCGTTAAGACTCATCAAGATGATCCCTGCGGCCACCGGATCATAGAAGCTCAATGCCGAACCGGCGCAGCAGTATGGCGAAGCCTCCGAAGCTGGCCATTGTGATGAGGATGCTGCTGATCAGTGTCGGCCAAAAGCCGAGCTTAGGTAGCAGCAATGGAAAAGCAATAAACATCGGTAGGGTCGGAAGCACGTACCAGAACGTGTACCAAGCATGGTTGGAGATCTTCTCCATGCTCTGGTTCTCTAAATAGAGCCAGACCAACGTCACGACCGTGACCAAGGGTAGGGCGGCGACCAAGCCGCCCAGCTTGTCGCTGCGTTTCGCCAGCTCTGACACGAGAATCACTATACCGGCAGTGAGTAGGTACTTCGTGATGATCCAGGCCATCGCTGAGCCTTCTGGAGGTTGTTGACGAGGGCAGGCGAAGCCATTCACCAACCCCCTTGAAGCGCTCTTGCCGTTTACGGCATCCCTCACCGCATTTTTTTTGCAACATCACCCTCAGCCAGGAGGGTGATGTGTTTGCATGGTGTTTACCGATCGGTCAGTGCGAGGGTGAGGGAACGCTCTCGTGGAAAGCTGCCCGCTCGATCTGGATGGTGCAGTGATGGATTTCGAATGCATCGCTGACAGCATCCACGACGGCCGCCAACACAGCATCCCCATCTGCAGAATCCCGAACCACTACGTGCGACGTCATCACGTTACTGCCACTGCTGACAGCCCACACGTGCAAGTCATGAACGTCCGTCACGCCATCTACTCCGAGGATGGTGGCCTCGATTGCCGTAACGTCGAGCCCCCTCGGGACACCCTCCATGAGGATCCCCAGGCTTTCGCGAAGCAACTGCCACGTCCGCGGCAGAACCCAAAGGCCGATCGCCACAGCGACAATCGTGTCGACCCAGGTCCAGCCGGTGAAGCGGATGATAAGTGCCGCGATGATTACGCCAAGCGAGCCGAGCATGTCGCTCCAAACTTCGAGGTAGGCTCCTTTGACGTTGAGGCTTTCGTTGCTCGCAGATGCCAGAAGGCGCATCGAAATTAGGTTGATGATCAGGCCGGCGATTGCGATCCACATCATCGCTCCGGTAGCGATCTCCGCCGGCATGAAGAAGCGCTGGTAGGCCTCATACAAGATGTACATCGCCACCAGGAAGAGCAGCACGGCGTTGAACGTCGAAGCCAGAATTTCCAGGCGCGCATAGCCGAAGGTTCTTTTCTGATCCGCCGGCCGCTTGGCTATCTGAAGTGCAATCAGTGAGATCGCCAAGGCGGCAGTATCTGTGAACATGTGAGATGCGTCCGACAGCAGCGCCAGGCTGCCGGTAATCCACGCACCGATCACTTCTGCAATCATGAAGCTGCCAGTCAAGCCGAGCGCCATGATTAGCTTCTTCTGATGCCCCTCGCGTACTGCAGCGCTGCCATGGTCATGATTTGAACCCACGTATTTCTCCTTGCGCAGGGTTGTGGTCTCGTTGGCCTTCCTGTCTACCTAGCCTTAGAGCGTCGCTTGGCCACAGTGACTGCAAAATCTTGCTCCTGCACTCAGCAGCGAGCCGCAGGCGGTGCAACCACTCGATAGCGGTGTTCCGCAGTTTAGACAAAAGCGTGCTGACGGATCGTTGGCCGTCCGGCACTGCCTGCAGCCCTGCAGATCTTTGATGGGGGCAGGAGTGGGAGGGCGCCCGCCGTCATACACCTGATTACCGCCGTCGCAGCCCTGCTGCCGGCCATGGCGATCATATTGCTCGGCCCCATGTCCCCCGCTGTGGTGCTTGCCTCCACCGTGGTTTCCACGGCCATGGTGCCCGCCCAGGATGTTTTTGAAAAAGCTCATGGTATTCGCCCCTCATTGATGGGTGACATATTAACGAGCAAAAGTTGAAAATAATATTCTGCTCGCGAGAAAGACTTGTAAGTTGAATTGAAAGTTCAAAATTAGCCTACGACAAAACGAAACCGTTTTGTTTGTGAAATTAAATTTATCTAGCTGAGCGGAGCATTGCTTTTGGTGGGTAGTATCCCCCTAATTTTGATCATAGCGTGATCAATGACAATCAAAACAGCAGTAATTGGATTTCTGTCAGCATTGTAATCCCGAGGTCATCGTGTCGTTATCAGGTCCCGGAAATAATGCGCTCAGCGAGATTCATTTCTCTTTTTATCCCTATGCCTCACACATACTAAGCGTCCCCAACGCCTAGGGGCCTAAGGCCTCTGACGCTCCGCACATTGCGCAATCGCTCAGCATCTGTCGACGGTTTGCCTTGTAGCTCCCGCTAACTCCATAGCTACCGCCATGGATAAGCAGCTTCCAGAGTTTGATAATGACACCTTCCAAATCCATTGTTCACACCCTGTTAAGCAAATGGATCTTTGCTATTCGCAATGCGCGGCAGAAAGGCATCAGTACTAATTTGCTAATCGGCCTGGTGACTTTTTGGTTACTGCTATTCGCGAACGCTGAGCTCTGGAACGTGCTCTGGAAGCTGGTATTCAAAACCGATGAAGTGAACTGGCAGCTAGCGGCTAGCCTCCCAGTCATAGTATTCGCATGGGTGTTTACCGTTCTGAGCTTGCTGTCATGGGGGCGGCTGGCCAAACCCATACTGTGCCTGGTACTGATCAGCGCGTCTTTTGCGAGTTACTTCATGAATGCCTACGGCATCGTGATCGATTACACAATGTTCACCAACGTTGTGGAGACCGACGTCGCTGAGGCAACCGAGCTGCTGAATTGGAAGCTCGGTCTTTGGGTCGCAATGGTTGGGGTGTTGCCCGTCTACCTGATTGCCCGGGTTCCCCTCCGGCGCAAGCCTTGGGCCAAAGCTTTGGTCAGCAGGTTCATTGCTCTGTCGCTCGCTCTGTTGACCTTATCTGGCATCGCGTTGAGTCAGTACCAGTCGTATGCCTCCTTGCTGCGCAACAATCGGGAGATCCGGCTGATTCTGGTACCTACCAACTTGTTTGCGGCTGGCCATGGGTACCTGAAGCGTCAGCTGGCCTCACCTAAAACGCTGACGGCCATTGGTACTGATGCGGTAGTTAATCGACAGGGTGCGGCTCGTAAACCCAGGCTGCTGGTACTGGCAGTAGGAGAGACCGCTCGCTCCGCCAACTTCTCCCTCAACGGCTACTCCCGTGAAACGAATCCGGAACTAGAAAAGCGAAATGTCATTAGCTTCACGAACGTGAGCTCCTGCGGTACCGCTACCGCGGTCTCGCTGCCATGCATGTTCCTGGACGTGGGTAAGGCCCAGTACAAAGATGGCTTGGCCAAGAGCCGAGAAGGGCTGCTCGACGTGCTTCAACGCGCTGGCATCAGTGTCATGTGGACTGACAACAACTCGGGGTGCAAAGGGGTCTGCGACAGGGTTCCCAACCACAAGGCTGCCTCTCACGCGGATTCCCAACTGTGCACCAGCGAGGAGTGTAAGGACGGGGTGCTGCTCACGGAGATGCAAGACTTCATCAAGCGCCAGGAAGGCGATGCTGTCCTGGTGCTCCACTACAAAGGCAGTCACGGCCCGGCCTACTACAAGCGCTACCCCTCGCAATTCAAGAAATTCGCACCGGTGTGCGAGACCAACGAGCTCGACAAATGTAAGCAGGAGGAGGTGGTCAATGCCTACGACAACTCAATCCTCTACACCGATTATGTGACTGCAAATCTCATCGATATCCTGGCGGCCAACACCAAGTTCGACACTGCGCTGATGTACGTTTCGGACCACGGCGAATCGCTGGGGGAGGGTGGGCTCTATCTACACGGGCTGCCTTACGCGATGGCTCCTGACGAGCAAACAAAGGTGCCGTTGGTACTTTGGATGTCTGACTCGCTCGCGAAGAGCGAAAAGGTCAACGTGGGTTGTTTGAAAGCTCAAACCACGTCACCGCTGAGCCACGACAACCTGTTCCACACCGTGCTCGGCATGATGAACGTCCAGACGTCTTCGTATCGCTCAGCGCTGGATTTCACTGCCCCTTGTAAGCCCTTTGTCGGAGGCTCTTATTCTGGCCTCTGAATGTTCGATGTGGACCGGATCATCGGCCAGGCGGTTCTGCACCAGCCTGCTTTGACAGCTGAGAGAAGCTGGACTAATTACATAGCTGCATTCAACAACCCAAGCGGAAAAGGAAGTTTTGCATGAGCATCAAGCCAGGCCCAAAGCGCACCAATGAAGATGGCACTCCGGACAAAAGGCAGCGAGTCACCCCTGAAAAGCAGAAGGACCATCCGGACCTGAAACCCCACAAGCACAAAAAGGGGGAGTAAGAAAAAAGCAGCTCTCGGGAGCTGCTTTTTTTTTGGGGCTGTGTGCAAACCCTCCCGACCGTCTCGCTGATCAATCGGACCGCGTCGTGAGTCTTCCGCTTGGCTTGATGGATTCTGAAGCTACCTCCGGATCGGTTATCCCTTCAGTGCGGACGACGAGACTGATATCCCAGAGCGTTGAGCTGATACTCGCTGACAGCCCGAAATTGTGATTCTGCGATTTGACGCAGGCGCTCAACCTCTTCGGCAGATGAGCCAGAAGCCTGCGCCTCGTGGTATTGCTTCATCGCATCCACTGCGTCGGTATACATGGGGTGGTCGGGGAGAAGAGCTGGTATCTTTTTCGTCATGTAGCGGCAGGTCCTCACTGGATAGTCGACGGTGGTTTACCTGCTTTGAGGAGCTGAAAATCAATGACCGCCTGATAGAGCGAATCTGCCAATAGGTGAAGACGCTGTACCTCAAGGTCTGGCAATCCAGCAGCCTCCGCTTCGTGGGCCTGTCGGATAGCTTCAAGCGCTTGCCTCATCAGTGGCTCACCAGCCTCGACCATTCCAATGAATGTGCGCTTCACAACATTTTGCTCCATTCAGCTGAAGATGAATTATAGGACACCGCGGCGTGGCAAGGCCCCGAGCAGCACAGGTGTTCGACGTCCGGCTGAACGAACCAATGAGGAGCGCGCTGGCCTGGGGAGTGGCCAGGGCGCGTGTCATAGCTACGTTGTAAACCACTTTTTTCACTGTAAACCACTGTGGTTTACAGTGAAAAAAAGTGGTTTACAGCAGGCCTCCTCAGGCCTGAGTCAGCTCCAGCAGATCGCCCAGTTCCTCCCGGGCCATCTTCACTCTATCCATTCTGCGATAAGGATGATCAACCGGCATCCGGATAAGAGATTCGAACCAAGCCGAATCGAATTTGATGACTTCCTTGTGAATGTGCTCAAGCTCACCTCCGCGAGGCTGTGACACTACAAACTCCATGCTTTCAACCAAGCCAGACGCTTCACTGTCTTTGACGATTCGATGGCGGATGAAACTCATTTTGAGATCAAAATATGCCGCCTTCGAACCAGGCACCTTCTTCGATTCCAGCCGACCAGTGCTGCTGATTTCCGCCCCCGGCACCTCAGCGGCAATAGCTTTCACCAGCTCAGCATTTCCACTGACCTTCTGGCCAAACAGGCGGGTGGCGTCCGACATGTAAGCAAAGATCCATGGCACATTGCGAAGCGTCGCGCCGGTATAGAGGTAGCCACGCTCTCCCTTGTAACGCTGCAGCATGCCTCTCAACGCGTTCTCGGAAAGGACCAGTTGGGTCTCTTTCTCCAGGATGTAAACCACGCGATCGAACTGTTCGATCAATAGCTTGAGAATCTTCCGCGGGACGCCGTCAAACCTGGTTTTTCGTTCTGTTTTCTTATGCTGGCGAGGCTTGAAGTACGGGCAATCGTTACGGGCCTCACTATCAAATGGAGCGATGCCGCGAATGCTCTTAGTAGCATGTTTCCCGAATGGGTTCTTCACGTTAGGCGGTAGCTCATACAGCCCAACCAGCTGGACAGGGTTGTCGCATGCCGGGCATACAGCAAACTGAGCTAGCTTGCCCGCACTTCCAGGCTGGTACGTAAGCGTCCGGCGAACTCACCTTCCGAACTCCAGCATTAAGGGCGATGGTGTCCGCGTATTTTTAAGCGGACGCGATCACCCTTATCGCCAGGATTTCTATGCGCCAACGAAGCTCTTATCCGAAACCGTTCAAAGCCCAGGTCGTTCAGGAATGCCTGCAACCTGGCGCAACCGTGTCCAGTGTCGCCATCAACCACGGCATCAATGCCAACGTCATCCGCAAATGGCTGCCGCTCTATCGAGATCAGCCCGCAGCGGCTTCACTACCAGCTTTCGTCCCGCTAAAAGCCGCACCTAAACGGCCAGTCGAAGCGTCAGTGATCATCGAGTTGCCCGTGGCCGGGCAAGTGATCACGGTGAAATGGCCAGCCTCGGATCCCGAGGGTTGTGCGCAATTTATTCGGGCTTTCGCTCAATGATCCGCATCGATGCCATCTGGCTGGCCACCGAGCCGATGGACATGCGCGCTGGCACCGAGACAGCATTAGCTCGGGTGATTGCGGTGTTCGGTGCGGCGAAGCCGCACTGCGCTTATCTGTTCGCCAATCGCCAGGCTAACCGGATGAAAGTGCTGGTGCACGATGGCGTCGGTGTCTGGCTGGCAGCGCGTCGACTGAACCAAGGCAAGTTCCACTGGCCCGGCATTCGCCACGGCTGCGAGGTCGAACTCGACAGCGAACAACTCCAGGCGTTGGTGCTGGGCCTGCCGTGGCAGCGCGTCGGTGCAGGCGGTGTGATTAGCATGCTGTAAACGCCGGCCATTTGGCCGGTCTACTTGTCGTCGCCCCGCGCCTGCTCTGGCACAATCGGCGGCATGACTTTCTCGCCCAACCTCGACCAGATGACCCCGGAACAGCTTCGTGCCTTGGCGGCACAGGCGTTGCAATTGCAATCCCAGGTCGAGGCGATGAGCAGGAAGATTCAGAACGATGAAATCCTCATCGAACAGTTCAAGTTCGAAATCGCCCTGCTCAAACGGCACAAGTTTGCCAAGCGCAGCGAGCAAATCAGCCCGGCGCAAAGCAGCTTGCTGGATGACCTGCTCGACACAGACCTTGAAGCTATCGAGGCCGAGCTAAAACAGCTTCTCCCAGATGCGCCACAGGCCGAACCACGACAATCCCCGAAACGTGCGCCTTTGCCGCCGCAGTTTCCACGCACGGTGATTCGTCACGAACCCGAAAACACCCAGTGCGTCTGTGGCTGCCAACTTCAACGCATCGGCGAAGACGTCAGCGAGAAGCTGGATTACACGCCGGGCGTGTTTACCGTCGAGCAACATGTGCGGGGCAAATGGGCCTGTCGCCAGTGCGAAACCCTGATCCAGGCCCCGGTGCCAGCCCAGGTTATCGACAAAGGTATCCCGACCACAGGTTTGTTGGCCCACGTGATGGTGGCCAAGTTTGCCGATCACTTGCCGCTGTACCGGCAGGAGAAAATCTTTGGCCGTGCCGGGCTGGCAATTGCTCGCTCGACCCTGGCGCAGTGGGTCGGACAAACCGGCGTGCGGCTTCAGCCACTGGTCGATGCACTGCGTGAAGCCGTGCTGAACCAGGGCGTGATCCACGCTGATGAGACACCGGTGCAAATGCTTGCGCCAGGCGAGAAGAAAACCCACCGGGCCTATGTCTGGGCGTACAGCACGACGCCGTTTTCAGGGCTCAACGCGGTGGTTTACGACTTCAGCCCAAGCCGTGCTGGCGAACATGCGCGCAACTTCCTGGGTGACTGGAACGGCAAGTTGGTCTGCGACGACTTCGCTGGCTACAAAGCCGGTTTCGAACAAGGCATCACTGAAATCGGCTGCATGGCCCACGCCCGGCGCAAGTTCTTTGATTTGCACGTGGCGAACAAAAGTCAGCTGGCTGAACAGGCCCTGCACTCGATCAGCGGCTTGTACGAGGTCGAACGTCAGGCGCGGGACATGAGTGATGAAGAGCGCTGGCGAATACGACAAGAATTGGCGGTGCCGATCCTCAAAACACTGCATGACTGGATGTTGGCCCAGCGCGACTTGGTGCCCAACGGATCAGCCACGGCCAAAGCCCTCGATTACAGCCTGAAACGCTGGGTAGCGCTGACCCGCTACCTGGATGATGGGGCTGTGCCCATCGACAACAACCAGGTCGAAAACCAGATACGGCCATGGGCACTCGGGCGCTCGAACTGGTTATTTGCGGGATCCCTGCGCAGCGGTAAGCGGGCTGCGGCAATCATGAGTTTGATCCAGTCGGCGCGCATGAATGGGCATGATCCGTATGCCTATCTCAAAGATGTGCTGACGCGGCTGCCGACCCAACGGGCCAGTGAGATCGGACAGTTGCTGCCGCATCAGTGGGTGCCGGCCTGACTTACGCAAGGTGAGTTCGCCGGACGCTTACGCTGTTTCGTCGCAACAGTGAGGACAAGCAGAGGCTGCTTTCCCAACCCAGGATAATGCTGCCCGAGGATCCAAGGAGCCAGGATTGGGCAGAATACGTAGGCGAGTGTATGAGGGTCAGTGGCGGCCGTATCCGTTCAGGTAAGGATGAATTTGCGGCTGAGCTTTACCGTTCCACTTTTGGTCTCAAACGGCTTGTCGTGCAACTGCTAAAGCTTGCCTACATCGAATGCCGAGTCGCTGGCAGAAACCGGATTGAAATCGACGACCTCCACAAGGCTTACCGATCGAGCGCGTATACCACCAGCTCGAAAGAGGTCGAAGAACTGCAGTTGTTGGCCATTAGCAAAGGCAATCAAGGCGGGCATTTGGACCTGCGCTGTCCATTTGACTTACCTGTTGAATACAAGTCGAACGTGGTGAGTTTTAACAGGACAGACCGTGATCAGCGTGTACAGACAAGGGTCTTCGATTCGTCGGCTACCGAGACTGAGCGCACCCTACTGAGGCAGATCACCCAACCGGATGAGAACGCTCCGGTCAAAGCGCCTCGTCGTAAACCGCTTCCAAAGGCGACCGACGAAGACCTAGCACTAGCCTTCCATCGATACGTGGACTCACAGTCCCCGTCCTCACCTAAAAAGCCGAAGTAGCATGGCTGGTTTGGCTTTCAAATCAATGACCATCACGGAAGAAGTCATCCCTGGAAGCGAGGCCGAAGTCATCCTCGGGCTGCTGCGGATCACCTTCAAACATGTTGGCTGTGCGCCGCTCTTGCTTGAGGTAAGCGATGGTTTGGAAGAAGCAAGGTTCACATAGGTGTACCTCATAGCGCTCTCCGTCATGCAGTGCACCAAAGCCCCAGTGCGCCTGGAGCACCCCATACTGCAGGCTGCCGTTTTCCAAACGTGTGGAGGAGCCGCATACGTCGCAGCTCACGTCGACCACCGCTTCTGTTTCTACACGACCAGTGATTTTCATCATGAAGCCTCTGCCAACGTTGGGACAAATGATTACGCCAGAGTTGGGCCTTGGAGAGCATCAATATGCGCCGTATCGGTATTCCTGCGGCGAGAGTCGGCCGCCTGGGCCGAATAGCAAGTGGGAGGTATAACGCTCCAGAAAAGCTATGGCTTCCTTCTGAACGCATCCCTCGTAGTAGGCTCGCCGGGCTAGCGGAACTGTGGCCCGATTTTTCAGGCACAGCTTCACCAACTCTGATAACAAATAACCGCGAACGTCATATCGAGCATCAACCGCCTTGATCACCGTCGAATAGCAATCATGGAAGACGGGTCGCCAGTTACGATCGTTGCGGGGAGCTGGTTGACTGCTCATCTTTGATCCCCTGAGACACTATCCATCGGGCGCGTCACGGTATGCAATCTGAAGCCGTTCATCTAATCACACGTCTTCCTCTTGGCTTTTTCTTTGCCGCAGCTAGCACCCATTCTGGGGCGGATGACAGCAAGGCTTTGGGGGCGATACCGCCCAGAGACGAATTTTCTGATTGGAACCAAGCCGCCATAGACCACTCGTCCATGCGAGTCGAGAGAACGGACAATACGTCGCAAAGGCTGCTGATCGGTTGATAGCCGTTGCTACCGTCCAAAGCATAAGCGGGGAAGAAGTCGACCTTCCCAGGTCGAAGCGAGAAGATCTGACCATCAGCCAGTAGCTGGTCGGGGTCAACTCCACCCCCTGGGGTGGAGGTAGATGCGAGCTGAAGCCATTGCTTGCCTGATATCCAGTCTCCGCTTTGGAAGACCCTGGAGCGGATGAGCCCGGCTGAAACGCCACTCTTCAGGATGGATTGAGGCACCGACTCTGCGGGGAGAAAGCAGTCGATGATGAGATCTAGCGCTTCCTGGGGGTATTCATCCAGCCGCCACTCGAATAGATCGTTGTACATCTGCAGGCCACCAAGGTAAGCATCGATCGTCCGGTCTGAATTGGCTTCAATCGACAGGGTAGCAACCAAAGCGACCTTGCTTTTATTCAGGGCGGTTGAAGGCTCATGTCGGGTCTGGATGTGAGCAAAGGGAGTGGTCATATGCACCTCCCGCGATGGGGCTAGAGATAGCTGTAGGTCGGGTAGCTGAAATCCATTGGAGGTTTACTAGAGCGGTAGCAGCAGTATGCGGCACCCTGCGCTCTACGCTTGGTTTTCCGATCAAACGCGAGTGCTTTAGCTGGGATGTGCGGCCGTTACCGTGTTTACTGCAAGGGAGTCCCCGCTGCGGGGCTGAGGTGTGTCCAATGAGCAATTTGCAAAGAGCTGCTGAGGCTTTGCGCAGGTCCAAGAGGGTCGTTTTTTTCACGGGTGCTGGCATCTCTGCTGACAGCGGAATTCCGACCTTCCGCGACAAGCTGACAGGCCTCTGGGCGAAGCATGACCCTCAGCGTCTCGAAACAGCGGACGCCTTTCGCAAAAATCCAGCTCTCGTCTGGAGCTGGTATCTTTGGCGCCGGCAGCAGGTTGGCCAGGCCAAACCTAACTTGGCTCATCTATCTATTCCACGGATAGCTGATGCTGGCTGGAACGTATCTGTCGTTACCCAGAATATTGATGATCTGCATGAACGAGCCGGCTCCAGTTCGGTGATACACCTTCATGGCCGCTTGATGGACGTGAAATGCTTCGGATGCCACCGGCCAGCAGAGTTATCACCAGATCAACTGGCGGTTCCCCCGGCGGGACAGATGATCGAGCCTCCGCGGTGCACTCGATGCAACGGGAGGTTGCGCCCTGGGGTGGTCTGGTTCAGAGAGAATCTTCCAGAGGATGCGTGGCGTTCAGCAGTAAGGCTTGTGGAAGCCTGTGACTTGCTGATTTCGGTGGGTACATCTGGCGTAGTCATGCCGGCAGCCGGTATTCCAGATATGGCTCTGGCGGCCGGGGCAACCGTGATCCATGTGAACCTTGACGACGTGGGGATGGACGGGGCGGAAGAGATAATGCTCGTTGGGCCTGCAGGGGTGGTATTACCCGCTTTGCTTCAAGCCGCAGGAGTTGCAGGTCCGTTGCAGCTTGATGGTTTTACTTAAGGAGCCAAGCCAGCTCTCCAATCCGCAGATGCTGTGCACATTTTTTTGCACATATCTCACGCCACGATACCCCAGTAGATTCAGGCTTTTCGCAGCCTTTGCATAGGTGAGTCGCGATGGATTTCTACACATCTCAATGAGGAAACCTAAGCTCCGTTTTCCACGTATTCCTCCGCTACAGAACGCTTTTCTGCGGTGTGTCCCCTGACATTCGCTTTTCAGGGCGAGCTATGGGGGCCACTCAAGACGGCTATCTTTTGCCTGGCACCAATGAAAAGGCCCTCAATATTGAGGGCCTTAAATTCAATGCGGATCCGTCACGCGGGCATTTTTTGCAGCTGTCGAACTCGATCATGGACCACAAATTTAATGATTCCTTTGACATCGTTGGTGCAGTTTTCAAAGGCAAGGCGCGATACCACCTGGCGACCCTCCTTCAGAATCAGCGCCCCGATCAACTCGTCGACGAAGGACTGAGTGACATCGTTCCCAGCGAAATCTATGACAACGCTCTCACCACTGCTGAGCGAGCGTTCGATTTCGGTACGGTAGGGGATCGCTGAAGCTCGCATTCCGTACGTTCGGATAGAACTATCCCTACTTAATCGAATTTGAGTTTGCATGTCGTAACCCCTTGTATTGCATAATCCTTTTTTGCAGCCCGAGAGTTTCAGTTGACGCTGAATCTCCCATTTACCGCTCCTTGCATGATCGACTCTAGCCCTCGAGCTATCAAAAAGCCAGAGCTAGCGGAAATTCAGATCTAGGTCGAGATCGTCGTCAACCTGTCCTGCATCGTCCTTCGGCAGCAAGTCACTGATCGAAATGGTGGGCAGCAGCTCACGGGTACAGCTAAACGCGATCGATACACCATTCCACAGCGCATCATGCAGCTCCTGAGACTGCCGACGCTTTGTGTCATGTAT
The DNA here is from genome assembly GCF_016406145.1 of Pseudomonas putida. NCBI lineage: Bacteria > Pseudomonadati > Pseudomonadota > Gammaproteobacteria > Pseudomonadales > Pseudomonadaceae > Pseudomonas > Pseudomonas putida. The sequence continues at coordinate 36,322 of NZ_CP066306.1, read as the reverse complement.
GCCATTGCCGCTCACGATGATCAAACCACCGCCCGCCGCGTCTGCAATTTTTGCGGTAGTTGTTAACCCGATACCTTGGTTCTCGCTACCCAGGATCTGGGCCATCGCACCCCGGTTGCAGCTCACTCGCGGTTTGAGTGCCGCCTCGATCGCGTGCAAATGCGTGCGGTCATGAAGCTCAGGGTGATTCCTCAGTGTCGCGAGAAACCCACACCCATTATCGACGATGGCCATGCGTACAAGGTTCAATTTTGGATAAAACTGACAGGTCAGCCAAACGGCGGCGTCACCACGTCCCTCTCTGCGGGCGTGAGTAAGCGAGTTTTCCAATAGCTCCTTGAGCGAATACTCCAGAGGGCCCCGGTAGGAGTCAAACTCATTCCGTCCCGTGTGCTCGTCGACTGGGGCATCCGGGTCCGATTGAGTCAACCTTCCCGTAATAGCTCTAGCGAGGCGAGAGGCTGCAGCCTCTGCTTGATGGTGTTCGCTGATTTTGGTGATTTCCACCAACGAGGTGCTTCGGTCGTTTCGACGTCCTACCCCCGATAGATCTACACCCTCTACATCAATGTCCTTGAAAAAATCCATCCTGGCCAGGTAGGAGGTCAGGTCTCTGCTCAAAAACTGCATCGAAACTCGCTTCTGGACCAACTGGTTTTCAACAGCGTGGCCATCCCTAACGGATCGATATACGAGAGGTTGCTAGCGTCTAAAACGATGTCACCAGGGCAGTTAATGATTTCTGCGCACACAGAAAACAGGTCATGGGGCGATCTTGAGCCAAGCCCCCAAGGAAGAACGATCGCGTTTTCAATATCGATGGCCTGCATGCAATTCCCTGGCAACGGAGCTAACCCTTTCGGATAGATATAGGGCTCGATAGTAGCCCATTGCCTGCCGGGTAAGCACTCACCTATTTTTTGACGAGTAGTGCCGGCATAGAATTGGCGCGCGGCAGTAGCGGCCTGTGGATGGTGGATCGCGCTCGCCTTGGGCTCAACACGCACGAAGAAAACACGGCCAACGCCCTGCCACGGGTCAGCCATTCAAGCAAAGATGGCCAGATCAAAGCCTTGTGCGAGAGCACTGGAGCAGGTTTGTGAGTCCGCCGAGCAGTTTCATCTCCGACGTCTGCTGTGGGCAAAGGCAAAGCTGGAAGGGGAACAGCGAAGAGTGACCCGATCAGCGCTGTACCGCACCGCATGTATCAGGTCTGGGGCTTGAGCTGTTAGATCGCATAAGGCTACCTTGGCCGGCAACTGGAGAACGAACTGCACCTCGTCTTCCAATGCGTTGGCGTGGAAGTAACTGAGGAAGTACTCGCTTTGACGGAACTGGTCAGAAGCGATCTCCTCCAGGCGTTACAGCCCACTGGGCAGGCCTTCCTGACAGGCCTGGTAGAAGGGGTCGAGCAAGTATAGGCCGTCCAGGCAGGAAAGCATGGACGGCGTTCCCCACCGGGAGCCGGCGTCGTACTCCTCCAGCGGCTTGGGCACTCCCTCGCCGGGGTACAAGGCAGCCAGCGCATTGTCGAAGGGCAACCACTGGTGCAGCAGCAGGATCAGCAACCTCCAGAAATGATCTATGCCATGACGCTACACCACAACAATAATCGACACGCTTACAGGAGCATTGATTGGCGTCACAGCTGTTCAAGGAGATGTTGTCTAGGCTGGACAATACGGCAGCGGCCGATATTTCCCACCCAGCTTGGGAGTTGATCATGACGGAGCCCATCGCCGTGGTACAGATCTGGCAATACCTTTTTGGCGGACTAAAGGCGGTATTGCACTGATCATGCTGGCCATATTTGGCCTGTTTTATGTGGCTCGTGCACTATGGCCACCTGTCACAGGCACTACAGTTATTTAATTTTGTTGCTCTGTCCGCTGACGCAACTCTTCGGGCACAACCATGGCGGGTATTCTCACCAGAAGGGTGAAAACTCGTCCAAACCGGACAACAAAGGGAACTACTTCATGCACACCGAATCGTGCCAGCATGACCATGACCATGACCATGACCATGACCACTCGCACCCGCATGAGCAACCGGATGGTAGTCAGCGCGATTTGGTATGCGGTATGACGGTGCCACCGGATAGTCGCTACTTCGAGCTATACGAGGGAAGGACATACCGCTTCTGCAGTGAAAAGTGCCTGACGAAATTCCGCGCAGCGCCTGTGCATTATCTTAGCCCTCCCCAGGACCAAGAACACGCGGGCCATCTCCACTCGGCTGCCCCGCAGCCAAGCAACGCGGCGGACGCCGAATACACTTGCCCGATGCATCCCCAAATCCGCCAGCGTGGGCCGGGCAGTTGCCCAATCTGTGGCATGGCCCTAGAGCCGGTAATACCGGAGCTTGAGGAAGACGAGAACCCGGAACTCAAGGACTTCTCCCGCCGCTTCTGGTGGACCTTGCCCCTGACGGTCATCGTGACCGTGTTGGCCATGACTGCCCACCAACTCCAATTGCTGCATGGTGCCACACAGAATTGGGTGGAGTTGATTCTGGCCACTCCCGTGACACTATGGGCTGGCTGGCCGTTTTTCGTGCGTGGGGTCGCATCGATTCGTAATCGCAGCCCGAATATGTGGACCCTGATAGGTTTGGGAACGGCTGCGGCGTACCTATACAGCGTTGCGGCCACAGTGTTCCCGCAGGTTTTCCCGACGACTTTCATGCAGGATGGCCGCATCGGTGTCTACTTCGAAGCGGCTGCAGTCATCATCTCATTAACGTTGCTCGGCCAAATGCTCGAGCTCAAGGCGCGCTCACAAACCTCCGCCGCCATCAAGTCGCTCCTGGGTCTTGCCCCCAAGACGGCCCGTCGCATCGGGGCCGATGGTCAGGAGGAAGATATTCCGCTCACCCACGTGCATACGGGCGACCACCTGCGCGTTCGCCCTGGCGAGAAGGTGCCGGTCGACGGGGTGGTCCTGGAAGGCGAAAGTGCTATCGATGAATCCATGCTGACAGGCGAGCCCGTGCCAGTGATGAAGAAAGCTGGGGATGCACTCATCGGTGCCACGCTGAATACCCACGGCAGCCTTGTGATGGCGGCGCAGAAGGTCGGCGCCGAGACAGTGCTCTCGCAAATCGTGCAGATGGTCGCGCGGGCTCAGCGCTCGAAAGCCCCGATGCAGCGGATGGCGGACACCGTGGCCGGCTATTTCGTCATGGGGGTGATTCTGGTCGCGCTGGTCACGCTCTTCGGCTGGGGGCTTTTCGGACCGGAGCCTGGCTGGGTCTTCGGCCTGATCAATGCGGTCGCGGTCCTGATCATTGCCTGCCCCTGCGCGCTCGGCCTAGCCACTCCCATGTCGATCATGGTCGCTACCGGGAAGGCTGCCAGCAGTGGCGTGCTCTTCCGAGACGCCAGTGCTATCGAGAACCTCTGCAAGATCGACACGCTGATCGTCGACAAGACCGGGACCCTCACCGAGGGCCGGCCAGTGTTTCATAGCGTGGTCGGTACCGGGCAGTTCATGCCACCCGAAGTCTTGCGCCTTGCCGCCAGCCTGGACCAAGGCAGCGAGCATCCGCTGGCACATGCGATTGTCGATCATGCGCGAGCGCATGGACACAGCTTGTCCAAGCCAGAGGCGTTTGAGTCGGGCTCTGGGATCGGTGTACGTGGCCAGGTGAACGGCAAACGGCTGCAGCTTGGCAACACGACCTTGATGGAAGAGGCTGGCCTCGACACCAGTCCGTTGCGAGACCGCGCCGAGCAGCTGCGTCTGGAAGGCATGAGTATCATGTACTTGGCCGTCGATGGCGTGCTCGCTGGCCTGCTAGCGGTGTCCGATCCGGTCAAACCCACCTCCAAGGAGGCGGTAACCCGGCTACAGGCAGAAGATGTGAAGGTCATCATGGCCACCGGCGACGGCCTGACTACGGCACGTGCGGTCGCGAAACAACTCGGCATCGAGGAAGTCCACGGAGAAGTGAAACCCGAGGACAAGGAGCAACTGGTGGCGCTCCTGCAGGGCGATAAGCGCCGGGTTGCCATGGCAGGAGATGGGATCAACGATGCCCCTGCGCTGGCCCGGGCTGATGTCGGGATCGCCATGGGAACTGGCACCGATGTTGCCATGAACAGCTCCCAGTTGACGCTGGTCAAGGGCGACCTGATGGGCATCCTGCGGGCCAGAACACTATCCGTGGCCACGGTGAAGAACATGCGTCAAAACTTGGGCTTCGCATTCTTCTACAACGCTATGGGCATACCGCTGGCGGCAGGTTTGTTCTACCCGCTTACCGGCCATCTATTGTCACCGATGATTGCGGCATTGGCCATGAGCGTAAGTTCGGCTTCCGTGGTATTCAACGCACTGCGGCTGAAGCGCGTAGTCACAGACTGAAATGGGCACACCGCAACCTATGAGAGGAAGTTCCGCCATCAGCGTTTCAACGCCTGATCCATATGACTGACTGTCTAGGGCTTTGGCCTTAGCGGGTATGTCCGCGAGTTCGGCGCCAATCTGGTCCTGATGGAGGACATCGGGCAACTGCGACGTCCGCCATCTTCTGCCAAGATCGTAAGGGACAATTGTGATGCAGCAGGGGCCGCCGCCAGAGGAGTTGGACAAGATTTCAGGGCGAAGATAAATCCTTTGACCGGGCCTTGACCTTGTCATCGTGTCAAGGTTGAAGCTGTAAATGCGGCGAGAAAAGCCGTACCAGCATGAGAGGCCCGCTATGTTCGTTTTGGAAGTTTCCGGTATGGGATGTGGCAGTTGTGTCAACAAGATCACCAAGGCCATCCAGGCTGCCGATGGCGACGCGAAGGTGATCGTTGATCGTGCTGCCGGTACAGTGAGTGTCCAAAGCAACATCGAGGCGGAACGCGTCGGTGCACTGGTCCAGGCGCTTGGTTACCCAACCAAAGTCAGTCGCTAAGTCTCGTTACCGCTCAGATGGCAAGCCGCCGTGCCATGTTTCATGGCGCGGTTTCTTCATATACAGCCTGATGTCGACTGACTCCGGGTCGGGATAGCCAGCAATACTCCCCAAGAAATGGACGGCCTTCGATCACCCAGTGCCGAGTCAAGCTGTGGACGTTGACGCTGATCAAGAAAATGCTTCGCGATTGGTGTTTATCTTGAGTAAATGTATAGGCCAGCCTGGCTCACATACCCCGGCCCCTCGTTGGAGCTCATTCACAATGATGACTGCCAAGCGGTTTAGTTCTATGGCCTTGGGGATATCCCTGCTCATCCCTCTGGGGCTGGTCATGGCAAACCCTACGGGTAACGTCTACACGGCCAATGAACGGTCCGCTTCCATTAGCCAGGTAAATCTTGCGACAGGTGATGTGAGCACGGTCGCCTTGCCGATCGCACCCCACAACCTACAGGTTTCGCCCGACGGCAGCTTGCTTCTGGTTGTTGGAGTGGCTGGACATGCGGGGCATTCGAGCGGTGAAAAGCCCGGTGGGCAGTTGCTGGTGTTCAGTACCAGCGCGCTGGACAGGCCACCGTTCAGCTTCCCGGCAGGCGATCACCCGGCTCATGTGGTCACCGACGTCACCGGGCTGCGAGCTTTTGTGACCGATTCCGCTGCCAACCAGGTGCGAGTATTTGACCTTGAGCAGCGAATCGAGTTGCCCGGTATTCCAACTGGGCGTTATCCCCATGGGCTGCGCTTGAGCCCTGATGGCCGGACACTCTATATCGCGAACATGAAGAGCGACAGCGTATCGCTTATCGATGTCGTCACACTCAAAGAAACCGCGCAGATTCCCGTGGGCAAAGGCCCTGTCCAGGTCGGCTTTGCCCCTGACGGTCGCCTGGCATTCGTCTCGCTCAGTGCGACAAATCAGCTTGGCATCATCGACACGGCCAGACGCAAGGTGATCAGCAAGGTTGATGTCGGCCGCACGCCAATCCAGATGATGGCCACCGTTGACGGTCGCCAGGTCTATGTCGCGAATCAGGGCAGTGGCCAGAATCCGGACGACCGAGTCTCCATCGTAGATCTCCAGACGCGTAGCAGCCTGGGCACCGTGACCACCGGCAAGGGTGCCCATGGTGTGGCCATCAGCAGCGACGGCGCTTATGTGTTTGTCAGCAATATTGAAGCGGGCACCGTATCTGTCATCGATACGAGCAGCCGAAAGGTCGTTGCTACCCATAAGGTTGGCGCCGGGCCAAACGGGATCAGCTTCGAGCCGCCGAGTGCCCAATAATAGCCCGTCGGTGTACAACCCGAGCACGACGCGAAAAATGAGCATTCACGCCGGCGCAGTAATTTGCTTGTCGTGCCAGGTGAGGCCTAGCGCCCAGACCAAGGCATCCGGCTTTAAAACAGTGCTAAGGAGATGATGATGAACAACGTTCGAAATTTACTGATCGGACTTTGTTTGGCCGCAGCGTCCGTGGGCGCCATGGCGCAAAACACCGATGAACACTCGACACATCACCCGGCCGATGCGCCAAGCGCGGCGGCTACCGAGAAGACGCCTTCTCAGCCAATGGACAAAGGGCAAATGGCGGCGATGGACCAGCAAATGAAGGCCATGCAAGCCATGCACGAAAAGATGGCTGCAGCCAAAACGCCGGAAGCCCGTCAGGCGTTGATGGCCGAGCATATGGCGCTGATGAAAAATGGCATGGCCATGATGAAGTCCATGGAGGGTGGCATGCCTGAAATGGGGGGCATGCATGGCGGCATGGGCGGGGATATGGCCGCCCGCCACCAGATGATGGAAAAGCGCATGGACATGATGGAGTCGATGATGCAGATGATGATGGACCGCATGCCATCTGCTGCATCGAAGTAACCCATCTCCTTTCCCAGGAGTCGCTATGAACCCTCACTTCGATGAAAACGGCTCACCACACAGTTTCTGGCGTTCACGCTATGCAATCGGCCTGGTGGTAATCGGTGGGATCGCCGTCTACTTCCTGCTCACCGAGCACCTTGCCCATGTCGTTGGAGCCCTGCCTTATCTGTTGTTGCTCGCCTGTCCGCTGATGCATGTCTTCATGCATCGAGGACATGGGGGACACCATCACCAGGGCCAGAGCAAACCGGCCCCCTCCGATAAGGCTGATATCCATAAGCCGGGAGATCCATCATGAATCATGGTGAAAGCGCGTATGGCCTCTGGTCGCTGGTTTTCATCAACTCCGCGATCTTCATCATGTTTGCCTTCAGTTTCTTCAAGCCGGCAACGGCGAGAGACTGGAGGAGCTTCGGTGCATTCTCGGCCTTCATCGTTGCCCTGTTTGTGGAAATGTATGGCTTCCCCCTGACGATCTATCTGTTGTCAGGCTGGTTGCAGGCCAGGTTCCCCAACCTCGATCTGCTTTCCCACGAATCCGGCCATCTGTGGTCGACGTTGCTCGGTGACCAGGGCAACCCACACTTCAGTGTTTTGCACATTGCCAGTTACCTATTCCTGGGTTTCGGCTTCTATTTGCTTTCTGCCGCCTGGAACGTGCTATATCACGCGCAACGCCGCCGTTCACTTGCAACGGTCGGGCCCTATGGCTGGATCAGACATCCGCAGTACGTGGCATTTGTGCTGATTCTTCTGGGCTTTCTCCTTCAGTGGCCGACGCTGCTGACGCTGGCAATGTTCCCGGTGTTGCTGGTGATGTACGGGCGTTTGGCGGTTTCCGAAGAGCGGGAAATGCACAAGCAGTTTGGCGCTGCCTACGAAGCTTATACCCGCGTTACGCCTAGGTTCGTTCCGCACCTGCGCGAAAGGTTGGGTGGGGGTCATAGAGGCTGAAGCGTAGGACGAAGGAGCTACATGCCAGGAGGGTTTCAGCGGCAGTGTTTCTAGCGGGAATAGGGTATCCAAAGTCTGTTTGCTCGGATAACACTCTGAGTTGTCGCGGGTTTTCTTGTCGACAAGCTCGGTGGAATCCTTGTTGGCGTTCGGATAACTCAGGCAGTTGGATGACTTTGCGATGCCCTGTCCGCTTTCGACCCATATAGATCGTGATGCACGAAGATCTCTGCTCAAACGTCAGCTACTACTCTGATCTGAATGCATCCCGGCTACAGAGCGCAAAGACCAACTAGCGTCCCGAGGCACAGAGCTGAAGGCGGCGCGGTCAGGAATTGCGGCAGCACTTTTTCCAAAGTTTGGCTAAATGACCCTGCCTATCAGCTCTAATAGGCAGGGTTAGAAGTCAATCCGTCACTGCTTGCGAATGCCTACGATCGTCGCTGTGCCCCCATTCATTCGGAAATCGAAGCTGACCTTGTCGCCTACCTTGAGTCCCTTGAGTTGCTGCTCGGTAGCGCTGAAGCCCATGGTCATTGCCGGCCATTTCAGGGCTGATACTGGTCCATGCGCCAAGGTAACTTTACCTGGTTCCAAAGCTTTGATGGTTCCCTCAGCCGATGCAGTCGGAGCCGCCTGGCTGCCTTGGGTCTCGTTGCCTTCCATGGGCATATTCTTCATATCCGTGCCATACATGTCTTGGGCCTGCACCGCCGCCGCAACGGCGAACACCAGGCCAGCGCTGATCAGTAGCTTCTTCATCGGGTTACTCCTGTTTGGGGGTTATCGTGTACAGCGAGTCCGCGGCGCCTGACGAGCCAGTAAGCCGCAGGGATTACAAATAGTGAGAGCAAAGGCGCGGTGAGCATGCCGCCGACCATGGGTACAGCGATCCGGCTCATGACTTCGCTGCCGGTACCGCTACTCCAGAGGATTGGCATCAAGCCTGCGACGATCACTGCTACGGTCATGGCTTTGGGGCGGATGCGCTGCACGGCCCCTTCGCGGATAGCATCCAGAAGCGCAGGTTGCCCCTGCGTACCGTTGCCGTTTCGTTCAGTCCAGGCATTGTTGAGGTAGATCAGCATGATGACTCCAAACTCTGCTGCGACCCCAGCCAAGGCGATAAAACCGACACCCGTGGCCACCGACAGGTTGTAGCCCATCATGTACAGCAGCCATACGCCGCCGGTTAGCGCAAATGGCAAGGTAGCCATGATCAGCAGCGCTTCACCGAGGCGGCCAAACGTGAGGTAGAGAAGGACGAAAATAATGGCCAGCGTCGCCGGTACTACCCATGCTAAGCGCGCATTGGCGCGCTCCAGGTATTCGAACTGCCCGGAATAGCTCAAGCTTATGCCAGGATCGAGCTTCACCTGCTGATCGACTAGCCGGCGCAGGTCGGCAACGACGGAGGACAGGTCCCGTCTCCGCACGTCGATATACACCCAGCCCGAGGGGCGCGCGTTTTCACTCTTGAGCATGGGTGGACCGTCCGCAATACGCACCCGTGCCACGGTTCCCAGTGTGATTCGCCCCCCTTGGCTGGTGTAAATCGGTAGCTGCCGCAGGGCATCAACAGAGTCACGCCACTCCCGTGGGTACCGAACACTGATGGGATATCGCGCCAGGCCTTCTACGGTTTCGCCGATGTTTTCGCCCCCAACGGCGCCGGCAACAATCGCTTGGACATCAGCAATGTTCAGGCCGTAACGCGCTGCGAATTGGCGGTCGATATCCAGATCGATGTAGCGTCCACCGGTTAATCGCTCGGCGAGGGCGGAAGTCACCCCTGGAACCGTTTTGGCCACCTTCTCGATAGCCAGAGTCACCCGGTCGATCTCATTCAAATTGCTGCCGGCAACCTTTACGCCGATCGGGCTTTTGATACCGGTTGCGAGCATGTCGATACGGTTTCGAATCGGTGGGATCCAGATATTGGTTAGCCCAGGTACCTGCACGGTACGGTCCAGCTCTTCGATCAGCTTCTCAGTGGTCATCCCTGCTCGCCACTGATCCTTCGGTTTAAGTCGGACAGTCGTCTCGAACATCTCCAGCGGGGCCGGGTCGGTCGCTGATTCAGCCCGGCCCGCTTTACCGAAGACACTGGCGACCTCCGGTACCGTTCGGATCAGCCGGTCCGTACGTTGCAAAAGCTCAGAGGCTTTCTGCGCCGAAAGACCTGGCAGGGCAGTCGGCATGTACAGCAAATCGCCTTCATCCAGTGGCGGCAAGAATTCGCCGCCGAGCTGGCTCAGGGGCCAGACACTGCTGAGCAAAATCAACAGTGCACCCGCCAACGTGAGCTTTGGCCGGCGTAGAACGATCTCCAATGCTGGGCGATAGAGCCGTATCAGGGTTCGATTGAGTGGGTTGCGCTCTTCTGCCGGTAAACGACCCCGAATCCAGTACCCCATCAGCACGGGTACCAGGGTAACCGAAAGGCCCGCTGCTGCTGCCATTGCATAAGTCTTGGTGAATGCGAGGGGCGCAAACAGCCTTCCCTCCTGAGCCTGCAAGGTGAATACCGGTATGAAGGACAGCGTAATGATCATGAGGCTGAAGAACAGCGCAGGCCCGACCTCGACTGCTGCCTCAGTCATCACTTTCCAATGATCTTCGCCACGCAACGACTTTCCAGGGTGCCACGTATGCCAAGCCTCAACCCGTTTGTGCGCGTTCTCAATCATCACCACAGCGGCGTCCACCATCGCACCGATTGCAATGGCTATGCCCCCAAGCGACATGATGTTGGCGTTGATGCCCTGGTGGCGCATGACGATCAGGGCAATGAGGACACCAACCGGAAGCGAGACGATGGCGACCAACGATGAGCGCAGATGCCAAAGAAATGCAGCGCACACCAGTGCGACCACGATGAACTCTTCAATCAGCTTCTGGCTCAGATTTTCCACAGCACGATCGATCAACTGGCTACGGTCGTAGGTAGTGACCAGCTCGACCCCGGCAGGCAGGCTTTTTTCCAGCGATTCAAGCTTGGATTTGACGTGAGCGATGGCATCTTTCGCATTCTTGCCACTGCGCAGAATTACTACGCCGCCCACCGCTTCGCCCTGTCCATCAAGCTCGCCGATGCCGCGACGTGCCTCAGGGCCCAGCTGTACAGTGGCTACATCGCCCAGTGTTACGGGTATACCCTTCGCAGCCAGGCGCAGGGGAATGGCTCGGAAATCATCGAGTGACTTCAGATAGCCGGAAGCCCTTACCATGAACTCAGCTTCGCCTTGTTCGAGCACGCCGCCACCGGTTTCCTGATTGGCCTTGGCGATGGCGTCCGAAACCTCAACTTGAGTGATTCCCAAGCTGGCCATGCGCAGCGGATCGAGCACTACCTGGTACTGCTTGACCATCCCGCCTATCGTCGCCACTTCGGCAACGTCCGGAAGAGTTTTCAACTCGAAGCGCAGGAACCAGTCCTGAAGGCTGCGCAGCTGTGCCAGGTCATGGGTACCACTGCGGTCCACCAGCGCATACTGGTAGATCCAGCCTACACCAGTGGCATCGGGTCCGAGCACTGGCTTAGCGGACGCCGGTAATCGAGACTGAACCTGGCTTAGGTATTCGAGCACCCTGGACCGCGCCCAATAGAGATCTGTGCCGTCCTCAAACAACACATATACGAAGCTGTCTCCAAATGCTGAAAAGCCCCGCACTGTCTTGGCTCCGGGTACGGAAAGCATTGTGGTGGTCAGGGGATATGTCACCTGATTTTCCACGATCTGCGGTGCCTGCCCTGGGTAGGAGGTGCGGATAATCACCTGCACATCTGACAGGTCAGGCAACGCGTCGATCGGCAAACTGCGCAGAGAGAAAACGCCCCAAGCTACGGCAAACAGTGTTGCCAGCAGGACCAGGACGCGGTTGCCAACCGACCAACGAATCAGGTTCGCGATCATGGCTGGTTCTCCTGCTGGGTTATTTGCTCGATGACCATGCCTTCATCGCGCTCGCGCACTCCAAACCGGATGCGTTCGCCAACCTTGAGTCCGGCAATCAAGCGGGGATCTGCCACAGGGAAAGTCATCGTCATACCAGGCATGCCCAGCGTCACGAACGGTCCATGAGCGATGGTCAGCTGATTACCTTCTATTTGAACGATGCGCCCATTGGCCTGATGTAGAGCCGGCTGTACAGGTTGCGCAAGTGGAGCATCGCCAGCAGTAACGGCCTCGATACCTTTCAAGCTCGCTTCGGAGTCCAGCAGAAACTGCCCGGACGCCACAACGCGCTGGCCCGCCTGAAGGCCTCGCAGCACGACCACCTGGCCAGCACTTTCCTGGCCGAGCACTACTTCCACCGGCCGGAATCGACCTCCGTCTTCTGACACCATTACGAGATCGCGTTTCCCCGTCCGAATGATCGCCTCGGCTGGCACCAGTAGGCTGTCATCCTGTTGCCCGGACGGATGGAGGGAAACCTGCGCGGTCATGCCTGGGCGCAACCGGCCGCCGGGGTTGGGCAGTTCTATACGAAGCCGCAAGGTGCGGCTTTGCAGATCCGCATCAGCCAGCAATGCGGTCAGCTTGCCGGGAACAGGTTCGCCTGGGAACGCTGCCAGATTCGCCTGCACTGCCTGTCCTTCCTGTAGGCCTTGGGCTTGCGCTTCAGGTACTGCGGCCTCAAGCCAGACGTTCGCGATACCATTGATCTTCGCCAACGTTGCACCCGGTGTCATTGTCATGCCTGGCCGCAATTCCAGAGCCTGAAGGACGCCTGCTGTTGGGGCCAAGAGCGTTACCGAATTCTGGACCCTTCCCGTACGGTCAATCCGGTTGATAAGATCGGCAGGCATACCCGCCAGCAGTAGTCGTTGCCGAGCTGCAGCGCGCAATTCATTGTCCCCAGATCGCTGAAGCGCCAGGTACTCTTCCTGCAAGCCCGCCCATTCAGGCGTCAACACATCTGCCAATGGGGCGCCCTTGGCAACCACGTCGCCTGTAGCGCGGCCATAGGTGCGTTCGACGTAGCCACCGGTACGAGCCTGCAGAACGCTAAAATCCCGCTCATCGAAGGTAAGCACGCCGCTCACCTGGAGGGTTCGAGCAAGCTGCCCTTTCGCTACGGTAGCCAGACGGACCCCCAGGTTTTGTTGGAGCCCCTGTGAAACTTGAACTGCGGGGCTCACCTCAGCAGCGGTGCTTTCCTGGTACTTCGGCACCAGTGGCATGTCCATGAAGGGCGACTTGCCCGGTGCTGGAAAGTGCTGCTGGGGGTACATCGGGTCATACCAATACAGCACCTTCTGTAGCGTTTCAGGGGAGGCAGTGGACACCTGCCCACGCTTTGCTAGCTGATAGCCAACGCCACCGCCGATAGCCAACGCGGCCAATACCACAAGGCTGATAGTTGAATTTCTCATGCGCGCACCTCTCCATACGCGAAGTGCAGCCGTGCAGCTGTCGCGGCCAACTGTCCTTGCAGATCGATGTCTTGCAGTCGTGTTTCAACCCGCTGACGTCGAGCGGTGAGAACCTCACTTAAGGGTGATTTACCGGCTCGATAGTCAGCAAGGGCGAGGCGGACTCGATCCTCCGCTAGCGGTAACAATGTTTCACGGCTGCGCTGCACTGCTCGCTGCAATCGCTGGTAATCCGCAAGATCTGTCTCCAGCTGCGCTTTATGCTCACGCAATGCCGCTTCCTGTTCGTCCTCCAGTTGCCGGACTTGTGCGCGACGTGCCGCGATCATCGGGTCCTGCCGTGAGCCAGCGAACAAGGGCAGTTGGAAACTTACCTGCAGGCTCACCATATTGCTGAATTCAGGCCCGCGCCGCTGGTAATCCACCTGCCACCCCCAGTCCGACTTCTTTTCTGCCAAGGCTTGGTGCACTTGAGCTTGTGCTTCCCGCGTAAGGGCGTTGTAGGTCGCCAATTCTGGATGTGCATGTATAGCGTGTAGATAGTCCGGCGCGCTCACTGGCCAGCGCGGAAATGCTTGAGCTTGCGGATCAGCATCCTCTCCAATCCATCGCTTGAGTGCAGCCCGTGCCTGAGCGGCCTGTGTGAGCAGAACATCTTTTTGCTCATCGAGTTGCGCAGCTTCCTGGTCAGGAGCAAGTGCGTCGGCCGTCGCGCCGGTACCGCCGGCCAGGCGTGCGCGGATTGCTGCGGCCAACAGACGGTTTTCTTTGTAGAAGTCCTCAAACTGCTGCAGTTTCCGTTGAACGGTGTACGCCGCGACCCAAGCTTGGGCTGTGGCAGCACGCACTTTTAAGCGCTCGAACACCGCCTCTGCATCGGCTCGCTCAACGCTCGCTCGTGCCGTCTCAACTCGTGCCTCCCGCTTGTCCCGGTTTGGTACTTCCTGGGAGAGGCCGACAACCTGCATCGTCATGAAATCGCGGTTCATGCTCCAACGATCACTGCCGTCAACAGGAAGGTTCTGCACTCCTAGGTTGAGACGTGGATCAGGCAGCTCGCCTGCTGGGATCACAGCGTGTCGAGCGGCCGTCATTTGCTCTTGCCTGGCCTGGAGGATGGGGGCATTGCGTTCGGCAAGTTGAAGCGCTTCCTCCAGAGACAACGGTGTAGCCTGAGCCGGTAACGTCGACAACAGGCTGATCAGAGCGGCCAGACATGCCATCCCTAATCGGTAACGTGGGGGAGTCATGGAAATGATTCCTCAAAAAATCAGCGCGCAAGCGCATGCCATCATCCGGCTGCAAAACAGGACGATGGGGTGAATTTAAGAGGTAATCAGGCGCGGGGTGGCCGCCAAGGGTCAGGAGGCGCCCTGTTTACGAGGCTCACCGCATAGGTATCTACTGGCCTAGGCGCAGAATAGGTGAGCGTGGGGTTAATTATTTCGACCTGAACTGTGCTCGCGGTTCTACACTCCTGGCCCACTTTGCAGGCTTTGGAGTGGTCGGCAGCTGATCCTGGATCAGTATCCTGGCAACAATCGTGATCCATCCCCGCCATCATCTCCATCCCCATGGTTTGCATGGGGCATGGTTCAATGGCTGAGTCGACTCCCGCCATGCCGTTGAGAGGAAGCGATGCGATTAGAAGCAGGATGGTGAACAGTCGTAGGAGCCGGTTCATGATGGCCGAGTATAGGTTACACGCATGAAATGAGCATTAAGCCGTTTGAGGCTTGGAAGTGGATTGTTTGGCGTGCGGCAGAGCGATGTGAAAACTCGTCACGCCGTCAGCGGAGGTACACCAAATTCGCCCACCATGAGCCTCGATGATCGAACGCGTTATGGCCAGACCCAAGCCGGCGTTGCTTGGGCTTCCTTCCCGCCTTGCAGGGTCAGCGCGATAGAACCGGTCGAAGATTTTGTTGATATGTTCCGGATCAATCGTGGCCCCATTGTTCTGGACGGACAGGTTCACTTGATCAGCCGCCTCGACAATCCGGACGGCGATATCGTGGCCTTCGGGGGTATAGCGCAAAGCGTTGGATAGAATGTTGGAAACCGCCCGGTCAATCATTAGCCGGTCACCACGGATCGTACCTTCGCCTTGAAGGGCAAGCCGAATGCTTCGGTCTTCGGCTGCAAGCTGGTAGTACTCAATCAGTCTGGACACTAGCCCGACCAGATCGATATCAACCTGCTCGGGGATGATCAAGCCGTTATCAGCTTTTGCCAGGAACAGCATGTCATCGATCATGCGCGACATGCGCTTGAGGTCTTCAAGATTGGAGTAGAGGTTGTCTTCGTAGGCATCGAGGTCGCGTTTTTTGGTCAGAACGACTTCGGTATGCGTCAGAAGATTACTTACCGGAGTCCGCAGCTCATGTGCGATGTCGGCTGAGAAGTTTGATAGCCGGACGAACGCGTCTTCCAGGCGTGCAAGCATTCCGTTGAAGGAGAGGATCAGCTCCTGCAATTCAAGCGGCACGGGCTCCAATGGAATTCGCTCGCGAAGGGACCGGGCAGACATGGATGTCGCCACCTTGGTGATCTGCCCAACCGGCCGAAGACCGCTCTTGGCCACGATCCACCCCAATCCTGCACTAACCAGAGCGCTGATGACCAAGCCAATGCCGAACCACCATTGCAGCGTCTTGAAAAAGTGGGCATGGCTGGTGACATCCAGCATCAACATGACTGTTACCGGCGCCTGCGCCTGCGCTATAGCCAGTTGAGAGGTAATCCCCCGGAAGTTCCGCGAGTCGATTTGCCAGTCCCAAACGGCGCCAGAAGAGGCCTGCTTAAAGCGCTCAGGGATGCGGGATGCCTTGGAGTCCGAGAACAGGACAGTACCGTCAGCATCAAGAATCTCCGCAGAAAGGTCCTGATGAGCCCCCAACAAAGCACGCAGTTGAGGCTCCTGATCCTCAAGTTCATCACGTGCTGCTGAAAGTGAAAGGATGTGCCGGGTGGATTCGAGTTTCTCGGCCAGGGCTTGCTCATCCAGCATCTGGAAATGGTGCTGACTGAGCATGTAGAAGCTCACGCCGGCAACGACCAATACGGCGATGACCGCGAACATGAACATGAGGGTAAGGCGTTTAACGAGCGACGATTGGGCGCGCATTACTCGGGAACATCCATCAGATAGCCCATGCCACGAACTGTATGTATGAGCTTGGGGGCGAAATCGTCATCAATCTTGGCCCGCAACCTACGAACAGCAACCTCGATCACGTTAGTGTCGCTGTCGAAGTTCATATCCCACACCTGCGATGCGATCAGGGACTTCGGCAGTACCTCGCCGCGTCGGCGCATGAGTAGTTCCAGTAAGGAGAACTCCTTGGCTGTGAGGTCGATCCGCTTGCCATTTCGGGTGGCCCGGCGCTTAAGCAGGTCTACCTCCAGGTCAGCCATCTTCATAGTGGTCTGAGCATAGCCACTGCTGCCTCTTCGCAGCAAAGTGCGCACACGCGCTAGCAGTTCCGAGAATGCAAAGGGTTTGACCAGGTAATCGTCAGCCCCGAGTTCTAACCCTTTCACGCGATCGTCCACGCCATCACGGGCCGTCAAAAACAAGACTGGGACCTCTTTCCCTGCCGCACGTACCATCCGCAGCACCTCCCAGCCGTCTAGCCCCGGCATCATTACATCAAGAATCAGCAGGTCATACGCCTCGCTCAAAGCGTATTGCAGCGCGTCGGTCCCTGTGACCACACGATCGACGGTAAAGCCTGCCTCCGTCAGCCCTTGCTGCAGGTAGGCCCCGATTTTTGGCTCATCTTCGGCTACGAGTAATTTCATCTGCTGCGCCCCCTTGGATGCCCTTCAGTGTGCAGCAAAAAAGGCACCCAACCAGAAGCTGACGGAAAAGTAATGTCGGGCTCAGCTTGCTGACAGTGCCGGGTAGCTAGCTTGAGCACTGTGAACGGCGCCAATCAGGCGAAACTGACCCTTAGAGGAAACGCAAATGAACATGATCAAAGCGATTGTGATGGTAGTCACCTTCGGCATGGCGAGCCTCGCCCTGGCTGAAGGCGGCGCGGATCGCACCTTCGCCAGGATGGAAGCTGCACGTGCATCTTCCATGCAGGCTTACCAGGTTGCTCAGGAGAAAAAAGCAGAGGCTCCTGTTACCGCCCAAAGCCAAAAGCACCCCGGCCACGAGAGCTGCTGAGCTTAGCTTACAGAAATGTAATCACCCCGGAATCTGAACTATGTCAGCTTTCGGGGTATTGCCTCCCGCAATCCTTGTGCTTTGGCGAAAGTCTACGAGGCTTGGGGGAGCTCAATTGAAACCAGATGGCTGCGGATCCCGCAGTCTGGATATCAGCGATCTACCTGATTGGACGCAACGGCATGCAAAGCAAAACCACGAGACGTTCATTCGTCAAAGGCCTGGCTGCTACCGGACTACTGGGTGGGCTGGGCATGTGGCGCGCGCCGGTCTGGGCCGTAACCAGCCCTGGCCAGCCTAACGTACTGACCGGCACCGATTTTGACCTGTACATCGGGGAGCTCCCGGTGAACATTACCGGGGCAGCTCGAACGGCGATGGCCATCAACGGTTCGCTGCCAGGACCAATACTCCGTTGGCGCGAAGGCGACACGGTCACGCTACGGGTTCGCAACCGCTTGAAGCAGGACACGTCCATCCACTGGCACGGCATCATCCTGCCGGCGAATATGGACGGCGTGCCGGGTCTAAGCTTCCATGGCATCGCTCCCGACGGCATGTACGAGTACAAGTTCAAGGTCCACCAGAACGGCACCTACTGGTACCACAGCCATTCGGGCTTCCAGGAGCAGGTCGGTGTTTACGGTGCGCTGGTGATTGATGCCAAGGATCCAGAGCCTTTCACCTACGATCGTGACTATGTCGTCATGCTGAGTGATTGGACCGACGAAGACCCGGCGCGGGTTATGTCCAAGCTCAAAAAACAGTCGGACTATTACAACTTCCACAAGCGCACCGTTGGCGACTTCGTCGACGACGTGAGCGAGAAAGGTTGGTCTGCTGCTGTGGCCGATCGAAAGATGTGGGCCGAGATGAAGATGAGCCCAACCGATCTCGCTGACGTGAGCGGGCACACCTACACCTACCTCATGAACGGCCAGGCGCCAAATGGGAACTGGACGGGAATCTTCAAGCCAGGGGAGAAAATCCGGCTTCGCTTTATCAATGGCTCGGCGATGACCTATTTCGACGTGCGGATCCCCGGCTTGAAAATGACGGTTGTCGCAGCCGACGGTCAGTACGTTAAGCCAGTGTCGATCGATGAATTCCGGATTGCCGTTGCTGAAACCTACGATGTCATTGTCGAGCCTGAAAACGAGCAGGCTTACACCATCTTTGCTCAATCCATGGATCGCACCGGCTATTCAAGGGGTACCTTGGCTGTCCGTGAGGGCCTGCAGGCACCGGTGCCGGCTGTAGATCCAAGGCCTCTCATCTCCATGAGTGATATGGGGATGGACCACGGCAGCATGGGTGGCATGGATCACGGCAGCATGGCCGGTATGGACCACAGCAAGATGGCTGGCATGGACCACGGCAGCATGGCCGGTATGGACCATAGCAAGATGGCTGGCATGGACCACGGCAGCATGGCCGGTATGGACCATAGCAAGATGGCTGGCATGGACCACGGCAGCATGGCCGGTATGGACCATAGCAAGATGGCTGGCATGGACCACGGCAGCATGGCCGGTATGGACCATAGCAAGATGGCTGGCATGGACCACGGCAACATGACCGGTATGGACCAAAGCAATATGGCCGCCAGCGGTGCCATGCAGAACCATCCCGCCTCCGAAACAAACAACCCTCTGGTCGATATGCAGACCATGACCCCTACGCCAAAGCTGAGCGATCCGGGGATCGGGCTTCGCGATAACGGGCGTCGGGTTCTCACGTATTCGGATTTGCGTAGCACCTTCATCGACCCTGACGGCCGGGAACCTGGCCGGACAATCGAACTGCACCTTACCGGGCATATGGAAAAGTTCGCTTGGTCCTTCGATGGGATCAAGTTTTCTGACGCAGAGCCGCTGCGGCTCAAGTACGGCGAGCGCCTGCGTATTACCTTGGTCAACGACACCATGATGACTCACCCCATCCATCTGCACGGCATGTGGAGTGACCTGGAGGATGAGGACGGCAATTTCATGGTGCGAAAACACACGATCGATATGCCGCCTGGCTCGAAACGAAGCTATCGCGTAACCGCAGATGCACTCGGGCGCTGGGCCTATCACTGTCACCTCATGTACCACATGGAGATGGGCATGTTCCGAGAAGTCCGCGTGGACGAATGAACTGGAGATACGAGATGAGCAAACCAATGAAACGAAGCGCCTTTTTCCTCTCCCCCCCTGCCGCGATGGTTGGCCTGCTCGCGGTGTACGCCCCGTCTTCCTGGTCCAGTGACAACCATGATCAGCACTCTCAAAAGTCGTCCAACGCGGCGCAATCGAACGGCTCGAAGAGCAAGCAAGCCCAGGGCATGAACCATGAAGGCATGGATCACGGCTCCATGAAAGGCATGGATCATGGCTCTATGGAGGGCATGGATCATGGTTCCATGGAAGGAATGGATCACAGCAAAATGATGGAATCGCATGGCAGCGACAAAGCTAAGGCAGGGAAAAATGGCCAATAGCGTTGCACGACCATCGCTGCTGGCATTCGCCGTTTCTTTAGGTGTGCTGGGCGTTTCGCCCAGCTTCGCCGCTGAAATGGATCATTCCGGAATGGACCACTCGGCAATGGGCCACGGTGCCATGCAGATGGACCACGCCTCATCACAGGCTGCGATGCCGGGCATGGACCACAGCCAGATGGGCGCGAGCAAGCAACCCACGCAACCTGCACCCGTTGATCACAGCAAAATGGGCCATGGCCAGCCCAAAGCGAAACCCGCCTCGATGGACCACAGCAAGATGGACCATGGAAGCATGAAAGGCATGGATCACGGGTCCATGGAAGGCATGGATCATGGCGCGATGGGTCATTCCACGATGGGAAACGGGAACGCTGATTCGCCGACCCCGACCAGCCGTACGCCAATCCCGGTGCTGACTGATGCCGACCGGCAGGCTGCCTTCCCCCCGCTTGACGGGCACAAAATGGATGACAGCGGGTTCAACAGCTTTTTCTTGCTAGACCAACTGGAATACCAAGATGCCGATGAAGGTAGCACGCTTGCTTGGGATGCATCCGGCTGGGTGGGCGGCGATATCAATAGGCTCTGGATTCGCTCGGAAGGTGAACGAACCAATGGTGTGACTGAAGATGCTGAGCTGCAGCTCCTCTATGGCCGCTCGGTAAGCCCGTGGTGGGATGTTGTCGCCGGCGTCCGGCAGGATTTCAAACCGGAGGATCCGCAGACCTGGGCTGCGTTCGGTATTCAGGGCCTGGCCCTGTATGACTTCGAAGCTGAAGCCACCGCCTTTATCGGCGAGAACGGTCAAACCGCTGCCCGTCTGGAGGGCGAGTACGACATCTTGCTAACCAATCGTTTAATTCTTCAGCCAACCGCTGAGGCCAACTTTTATGGCAAGAACGACCCGGAACGCGGCGTCGGCTCTGGCCTGGCAAACACCGAAGTCGGGCTGCGGTTACGGTACGAGATTGTTCGCCAGTTCGCGCCATACATAGGTGTCACCTGGAGCCGTTCCTACGGCAAAACCGCCGATTTCATTCGGGATGAAGGCGGGGACGTGGACGAAGCTCGTTTTGTGGCCGGTATTCGGATGTGGTTTTGAGAACTCAACATGAAAAAAACAATTACAACGCTGGTGGCGGCAGGTGCTGTTACTAGCGCAGCAGTGCTAGGTGCTGCTTACTTCGGTCTCGTGAACGTTGGTGCGGACGACCCACACTTCCCCGCTGTGCATGCGTTTTTGGCCATGGCGCGGGATCGCTCGATTGAAGTCCGAGCAAGCGACATTGAGGTGCCAAACCTTAAAGATCCTGCTCTCATCCAAGCAGGGGCAGGCAACTACAACGCCATGTGTATCGGTTGCCACCTCGCGCCAGGGGTGGAGAAAACTGAACTCAGCCAAGCCCTATACCCATCCCCACCAAACCTCACCGAGATAGGTGTAAGCGGTGACCCTGCTGCTGCGTTTTGGACCATCAAGCACGGTATCAAAGCGACAGGCATGCCAGCCTGGGGTAAGAGCATGGACGACCAGTACATCTGGGGAATCGTCGCGTTCCTGGACCAGCTACCGCAACTCAATGCTGAGCAGTACCAGATGATGGTCGCTTCCAGTGGTGGTCACCAACATGGCGGTGGCGAAAGCGATATGCATAACCATGAAGGCCAACACGGTGGTGCGAAATCAGGTCATGGAAATCATGATGATTCCGCAGCAAACGGCGTGGCTGAGGAAAGTCATGATCATGGCAGTTCGCATTCGGAGTCTTCATCAGTAGCGGAGCACCACGGTGAACACGAGTCCGGCGAGGCGCACTCGGACCACCACACAGGTTCTACTCCCAAAACCCATGTGCACAAAGACGGGAAGGAGCACACTCATGACAAGTAAGCGCCGCTTCCTCGGTTTAAGTACCGCAGCGTCACTTCTAATCGCCTCAGCCGCCTTTGCTGCGGAGCCCCTGACTATCGATGTGCACCGGGACGCTAATTGCGGTTGCTGTAAGAAATGGATAGCGCACTTGGAGGCAAACGGCTTCAAGGTCGTCGACCACGTTGAAACGGACATGAGGGCGGTGAAGCAAGAGCTAGGAGTAGCTCCGAGGCTGGCTTCGTGTCACACCGCGGTTATCGATGGCAAGTTTGTGGAAGGTCACGTCCCCGCAGCCCAGGTGCAGGAGCTCATAAAGCGCAACGACCTGGCAGGCGTCGCGGTACCTGGCATGCCCGCTGGCTCACCAGGTATGGAGGTTGATGGCATGAAACACGCCTATCAAGTCATCGGCCTCACCAAGAGTGGGGACGATCAAGTAGTTGCCAGTTATCCTGACACGTAATGCAAGATGCCCCGGGGGAAGGGCTTCTGCCGGCCAGCCGACCAGCTGCAGCGCTGGTCGTGGTCAGCTTACTCCAAGACTTACCCTGTCCCTTCGGTCAGTTTTGACCTCTACAGTTAATTCCAGCAGAGCGATATTCGAGGATTTTCAACTCACCTGTTGAGTCCTCGTAATTCATCTGTGTCGGCATCACGTCGCAGCTACCTTTGAGCGAAGTCATACTGATAACTCTCGCCACATCCAGTTTCATTCCGTAGCGATAATGGATCACTTCAGGTGGTTTTTTTCCATTGGCAGCGGCGTAGGCACGCATTGCTTGCTCATTTGCCTGAATCATCTTTCCGTGTAAGCGATCAGATCCTCCTTCAGCTAAAGCGGATGAGGAGGCGATTACGAGCATGAGGGCGGCAATGCTTTTAGCGGTGTTCATTTCTGTTACTCCATGAAGACATGAGTGAAGCTTACCGACTGGGAGCTGTCATCCACGTGATCCAGGAATTACATGTTTGTAAGCAGGCTATCGATAATGATGGCTCTGAATACACGTGAAAGCCGCGTCGTTTCAGGCTGCGACAGTTTTAATTCTCTAGCGAATCAGTCTGAACCGGCGTTTTGGGTGATTGCGACAGTTTTGCGTTTCCTCTCCAAATGGCTGCAGGCCGCGAAAGACGGGACCCTCTAGCGACAGTTTTAATTCTCTAAATCCACCACCCGCAGAAAATTTCGTCACGCCCCAGAATGGGAATTTGCATTCGGGGCGCACCACGATTCATCTCGTGCCAGAAGCCGCCTGCAGTGCAATCAATTGGCGAGCCAAGACTCGACTACCTCAGCGCCATACTCGTTTTTCCAGGCCTTAAGCGTACGCTGATTACCACCCTTGGTCTCAACAACCTCTCCGCTGTGTGGATTCTTGTAGACCTTCACTTCGCGTGGTTTCCGAGAGGTTTTTGGGGCCATATCAGTGGAAGCCACCGCTTGCGGATCGAGGATCAGCACCACTTGGCGCAGGCCGTAGCCATACTCGTTGAGCAAACTGCGCAGCTTCGTTTCAAATTCCATTTCCTGCTTCAGGGCAGAGTCATTTTTCAGCGCTTCCAGCTCCGCCAGTTGGGCTGCGAGCTGTTGTTCGAGCAGGCGGAATTCAGCGAGACGGGACATAAGATTCTCCAAAATGGGTTCGATGATTTTAGCAATCAAGAAAGAAAGCGTGCTAACTATCTTGATCCCACATGCCTGAATCGGCAATCACGAGGCTGAGCGATCGGTGTGGATAAAAACGTGATGGCTTCAGGATCGTCGATCTGGGCGGCTTCACTTGCGAGGTAATCGATCAGCTTTTTGCTTCTTACCCAAACGTACTGCCGGCAAGCCGCGTTTGGAATGGATGGCCCCGCAACGGGGCGAAACCTGGCCTCCCAAAGGTGCTTGAACGCCTCCCTGGTCGACTTCCCCAAATACACCGCAATCTCCGGTCCCAAGATATAGCCACGCCTGAATCTGTCGATGGCTTGAGGCTTAACCATCAATTGCGTACGCCGGCCTCGTTCGACAGCAGTGCTCCATAGCAGACCCAGTCGAACGAACGCGTATGCGCATTGTTCTTTGACGCCTAACAGCGCAGCAGCCTTGACTACCGACAGGCCGGGAAAGACCGGACTCTTGTTCTCAGCTCGGGCTTGTTGCCACGCTGCAAAATCTTGCGGCTTGAGTAACCACGCCCCTACCGCAACCGAGCCATTCTCAGCTGGGCCGTAAGCGCGAAGTTCACCTGCACGTATTGCCTGAACCAACTCGACCAACCCACCCCCCTTGGGCAGAGAATGCTTGGCCAAGTAGTTGATCGACACCAGGCTCTGGTCAGAGCTGGTAGGCAGCTTCTCATCAATCAATTCGTTGATCGAGCGGCAGTCAATCAGCCACCTTTCGCCTGGGCGCGGTTCTCCACCAAAGAACTGGAGGGTACCACCAGCTAGCAGCTGCCTAACCCGATTGCGACAGAGGCTTAGCAAAGTCGAGGTTTCTTTCATATCAGCCACGCCCTGGAGATGCTGCGAGATTGCCTTCAAATGATCCAGGTCCACGACCGTAAAGACTCGATCTTCATGGACCTTCTCCCGATAGGCGATTTGTCCCTCCTGATGAAGGCGTTTTATGACTGATACCCCGAGACCACAAGCTTCAGCAGCAGAATCGAACGACACCCAACGATGTCTCTCAATCGTCTCCTCACTCAAATTGCGATTTCGCTTCGCTAACGGTGCTTCCCACGCATGCTGCAGAAATGATTCGAACTCTCGACGAAGAAAGTCAAAACAAGAGTCATCCAGATCACGGTGGATGTCGTGGTATATCGGGCCGAACGATCTGCTGAGCGTCCAATGTTCGTTATCGGAATGGACTGCCTTGAGGCCACTCAGCAGTTCTCTGAATGCGAGAGGCCAGTTCATGAGAACCACGCCCGCCGCGTTTGCCATAAGCCGCGATATCTCTAGCGAACCCGAATCAGCAACCTTCAGCGGCTGGGTTCTTTCCGTAGGCAAACTTCTGACAGCGAGACGCGATGACAACTCGTGAAACTGTTCGTAGGTGAGGGCCGCCAATCCCGCGTCAGCTGGCAACGAGTCGGCGTAAAACCTATCTTCAAAGCCAGAGGTGAGCCAGGCGGCCGTATCACTCGCCGGCGCGATCTCAAAATTGGTCCCACTCAATGAGGTGCCACACGCTTGGCAACTATTCGCACTCATTGCGCTTGGATCGGTTTCCTTCAGACAGTTGGGGCACCGCCCGTGGAGTTCAGTGCCGTGGACAGAACACGTCGTAACCAGGGTCAAGCCCCAGCTTTCTCTCCAATAACCGGCTTCGCCCAAACAGATCGGACAGTAACGAGCGTGATGAGTCGTCCATAACTTGACCCCCTTGGGCCTTGGATCACGAAACTCAGCAGATACCGCAGGCCAGCTCAGTGGTCCTTCCATCATCTGCAGCCAGTCCGCAACATCGGTCTCGTCGGCTCGTGCAAAGGCGGTGAGCAGTTCCTTTCTGGGTAATCCGTTGGCTTTCGCCAGGCGCTGCAGGTACCCCAAAAGACTTTCGTCTTGGTGTGGTCGTGGGTTGATTAAAAGACCAAACATTCCTACACATCCATGAAATCGAAGACATAAAAATCAGGGGAGTAGAGCCGGGCCGATAAGCCCGGCCCTTGGCCGTCAGGTACTGCTCTCTTCGAACGTCTCAAACGGCTCCCGCTTCCCGAACAGAGGCTGGAAATTGAAGCTCGCACTGAAGGGGTTTCGATCCTCGGTGGCGTAGCTCCAAACCTCGTCTTCAAAAGCCTGGGCCAGCACAGGAAGTTCAATCCCGACAAGGTCCTGGACTTGAACCAGCCAAACAGCCCTGTCCACAATCTTGATGAGGTAGTCGATCAATCCATAGGAAGCCAGGTAGAAGCGTTTAATCATCGCTGGCTCTACAAAACTGATGGTTTGAACAGGCAGTTCGCCCTCGATTGCCTGCAACAACATCACGAAATGAAGAGACGTATTAGCGGAGAAGGTGAAGCGATCGTATGCCACCGTGGCCGAAAACCTGCGTCGCAGTTGCTCGTTTGCTAGCAGGAGATTTTCGGTGCGCTTCAGCCCAATCAGAACAAACGCGATACTGGTTTCATTCATCAGACTCTTGATCCAGTCTGCTGCCTCATACGCACCATTACGACGATAATCGACCAGGTGCTGCGCCTCATCGAGGACCAACATCTCCACGCCAAGGTTCTTCAGCAGCAGGACTACTCGCGCAAATTTAACCTCTGCCGAATGTCCTCGTGCCTCTGCGAAGGGATCCTTCAGCTCTGCCAAAATGGCTGCTGCCAGGTTCTTTTTGGTTGGAGACGAAGGCATCTCGACGAACAGAACTGTCCGCTTCTGTGGGTCATGGCTCTCCAATTCCTCCAATGACCGAATGTACTCCTTGACCAATGTGCTCTTGCCCACTCCGCTTGGACCTTGGATCAGCAACCCTTTACTTGCTCTGGTACGCCGACTATCGCCGTGGATATCGCCTAGTCGCGTCAACGCTCGCTCGACTTGAGGGCTGTGAATAAAACGATCGCGGAGCGTAAAGCTGTATTCACCATGCTCGTAGCATTCGTACAGATTGATGGCGTTCATGGCTTAGAACTCCCAGCAGGGCGACGAACCGAGACCTTGAAGGCTGCTGGCGGAATGTTAGGAATAGAGTCACCGGTCCATTCCACTTCAGCGAGTACCTTGGGTGGAGGCGTGCTTTCGGTCACTCGACCCTCCTTGTCGATTTTCGCTATGGCAGCTGCGCGTCGTTTTCTGAGCGTCTGCGAACGGCGGGCCTCGTCTGCATCTTCCATAATTTCCTGGTAGCACCTGTGCGTAGCCTCGAAGCTAGGCTGCTCATTATATTTTTCTCGCAGCGCTTTCTCGGCAGCCTTCCACACCTCCCTGCTCTTACCGGCCATTCGCTCATCTTTGGCGGGCACTTTGAAGAACAAGTTTCTGAAGCGGTCGTGAACCCAAACGTGCCCGGCTTCGTCTCGATAGCGGACGTTTACCTTTTCTCCGTCTGCCAAACGCATACGGAGCTCAGCAAGTTCCGTAGAGTGGTAGCCCACTTTGGCAACCTCGATGCCGTAATGGTGAACCTTCACCGAGGCCCGCTTGGCCAGAATGCACTCCAACGAGTCCAGGTCGACGGGAAGGCTGATGACATGGTTCGCCTCGCTAGTCCCCCAGACTTGAGCCGGTGTTCTGTTGTCCAGCCCCCGATGAGGAGTCTGGTGGTAACCATCGACGATCCATTTCACTACCACCGCCTCCAATTGAGGGAGCGTGAAACATGCATTCTTCTCCGAGTCGTAATCGCCACGCTGCTGGATATTCGAGAAGGTGGTACCCGGGAGGTTGTGGATAAGCCCCAGGTTCTGTGTGCTGAAAAAGCGTTCGACGGCACCTTTCCTTTGAGGGGCCCTTGAAGCGGGATACATGATCTCGATACCCAACTCGTTGAATCCCATGATGAGATCGCCCGCGTGAAATTCCGCTGCGTTGTCTGGGACTATTCGAGCCGGCAGCCCACGTGCCCACCATTCATTTCTCACTTTCG
The DNA here is from genome assembly GCF_016406145.1 of Pseudomonas putida. Lineage (NCBI taxonomy): Bacteria > Pseudomonadati > Pseudomonadota > Gammaproteobacteria > Pseudomonadales > Pseudomonadaceae > Pseudomonas > Pseudomonas putida. The sequence continues at coordinate 9,064 of NZ_CP066306.1, read as the reverse complement.
GAAAGCGCTTCAGCAATTCGGCTTTTGGACGGATTGAGCGTTCGATCACACGAAGCACGGTTTCCGTATTTGGCGCCGACAGGTGGAGCAAATATCCCATCACCATTCGAGAGAAGCGGTCGAGGACGATCGTCAGATAGGGGCGCCCAATGCACAGCCCCGAGGTTTCATCCACAAGCTGGACGTCCAACAAGGTGTGATCAATTTCCCAACGTTCCAAAATCTCATGGACACGTAGGACACCCGCCGCAACACGGTGCTTCTTGTCTGCTGCGTGTTTTCCGAGCCTCTCCTTATCCACAAGGTACGGATCCAGCTTGGCGATGTACCTTCGGACAGTCATTCCGCTTGGGATCTTGAGCTGATCCGAAGGCAAACGACTTTTGTTCCTCTCTTTTATCTGATCCTCGAATTCTGAAACGACCACGCTGACCGCTGGAATCGTATCCTGCAGGTAGGTTTTATTAATCACCCCTTCAAGAATAACTTCGAGCTCTCCCTGTATCGCGGCAGCCCGACCCTTTTTGGCATGCTGAGGGATAAGCTTTACTACGTTCTGGCCAATGTATTTGGCTGCCCAACGTCGAATAGTGGAAACCGAGGGTGCGCACGCATCCCCAATCTTTTTGGCGATATCTCTAAGCTTCTTGATCATGTCTTCGTCACCCGGTAGCTTGTATTTACCGCGCTTAGTTAGGTCGTCCAGATACTTGCGTCGACGCAATGCCTCATCTCCATGTTTTTTGGGGAAGCATGAAATATCTGGAGGGACGTTCCGCACATACGGAACCCTCCCAAGGTATGGCTGATCAGCGGAGATCTCGATCTCGCGCTTCTCGTAGGCCTCATAGAACTCCTTCTCGGATAGCTTCGTGGGCTCACCAAGCTCATCGAAAAAGAGCAGCTTCCGGTCAATAAGCCTCTTCTCAAGCACCATCAGTACGCCACGAACGATGACGACCAATTTCACCCTAAGGGAAAAGGTTTGCATGACGGTGCCCCCCTTGCAGGAAGACCGGGGAGTCAGTGTCAATTGACCTATCAAGGTCAATGCCCACCACCCCAAGGCCTAACAAGCGCCAGGCTTTCCCCTCACCAACCACGTAGAGCAGATCTGCAACGGTCATAGGCGGCCATTCGTTGAAGGTCGCCATTACCTCCTCCAACGCCTGATGCGAAAGCTCTGGACCGCGCCGGTGATACATCAGCCTTCTAAGATTGGTAGCCAGGGGTTCAGCTTCAATTAACTTTTCAGTGATCACCGAAAAGTTACGGGCAGTGGCGTTGAAGTAGCGCTCAGCGGCATCCAGTCGCTGCCTGACGCTGGCAATCTTCAGTCGGTCGTGAGGCTTCACTTCAAACCACCACTCGCGCCCATCCGCGAGGAAAACCTGTACGTCTGGGTAATATTTGAAGTAGCCCTGGAGCGATGGAACACGTTCCTCACTGGGCTGCGGGACGTAGCCGATGACCGCAGGAGACAGCTCAAGAAGCCGAAAAAGAGCGCCTTCGAGCTGGGACTCCCAGGGCACAGGCTTTTTATTTTTGAGCGATGGGAAGTAGCCGCGGTAATGGTTGGACCGCCGCGTGACCACCTTTCGTACTGTCATGAAACACCTCCGAAAATCTCGAAACGAGCGCCGACGCTGCGCCAAAAAATCAAGGCGCAGGGCGGGCGAAGTGAGGCCTTTCGACAGGCAACACTGTGCCGTCGAGTAACCTCGCTAAGGTCGAAAAAATGGGAGAGGATTGACAGTCGCTTCGAAAAAGCAGACATTGCGGGTTCTGAGGACGCAAGTCTGCTTCGCTAAGCGCGGTCAGTCCTCTCGGGATTGATCGCGTTTTTCTACATTTTCAGGTCTCCTTTTCTCTCATTGGTCATGACTCTCATGACTGATCAGAATCTAAAGCAATCGGCTTGCTCTCTTTATTTCTAAACGGCCACTTCGTGATCGCTGGAGCAATTTGGATCAGGTCTGAAGCTCTCGCTTCAAACAGCTGATTTGGCTGAAAATCTTCAGTGCAAAGCGGAAAAGTTGGTCATAGATCTTATTCCAACATCCCTTCGAAATCTACAAAAAATCCAAAATGGCAACTTCCACCAAATTCCATTTCCATACTAAATTGTTCAAATTAATACTTAACACGTACGCTTAATTAACTATTAAGGTGTTCAAATATTAGTTTTAAAGTCCTCTCAATCTCTCTGCTGCTCAGATCCGCCCGCCGACCCTCTCAGCACTTCCAGCGCCCCATCAAATCACTTCCTCAAATCCCCCCATCTGCATCATTTTCCAATGAGCGGAGTAGGGCGCCCCGGCAGGAATTCCAGGCAAAAAAAAGCCCGCGAAGGCGGGCTTGATGGTGACCGACAGGGGCCATGGTTGAAGCCCGGCCGGTCATCTATTTGTGAAAGCGTGCAGCTTTTCTGTGAACCTACAACCTGATCAGAAGTCCAGGTTAGAAACCGACAGCGCGTTGCTTTCGATAAAGTCACGGCGAGGTTCAACCGCATCCCCCATCAAGGTGTTGAAGATCTGATCGGCGGCAATGGCGTCTTCGATGGTGACCTTGAGCATGCGTCGTACAGTTGGGTCCATGGTGGTTTCCCACAACTGGTCCGGGTTCATCTCACCCAGCCCTTTGTATCGCTGGATGGTGTGACGCTTGGTGGTCTCGTTCATCAGCCAATCCAGGCCTTCCTTGAACTCGACGATCGCCTTGCGACGTTCACCACGCTGTACGTAAGCACCTTCGCCCAGCAGGCTCGCCAACTTGGAGCCAATGTTGACCACCGTGCGATAGTCGTTGCTGCCGAAGAAATCGCGGTTGAAGGTGATGTAGCTGGCCAGGCCGTGCGAGGTGATTTCCACTTCAGGCAGCCACACATTGCGCTCTTTGTCCTCGCGCAGAGTGGCCTTGTACATCAGGCCAGACTTCTGGCTGTTGCTCAGGCGCTCCTGCAGTTTGGCCAACCAGTTCTCCATGACGGCATGGTCGCCCAATTGCTCCAGGGTAACTTCCGGCAGGTAGATGAAGTGCTCGGTCAACTCTTCCGGGTACAAGCGAGACAAGCGCTTGAGGGTCTTCATCACACCGCGGAACTCGTTGACCAAAACCTCCAGCTGAACGCCGGAAACGGCTGGCGCAGACTCATCCAGGTGCAGGCTGGCATCTTCGAGGGCCGACTGGGTCATGTATTCTTCCATGGCCTCGTCGTCCTTGATGTACTGCTCCTGTTTGCCTTTCTTCACCTTGTACAGCGGTGGCTGGGCAATGTAGATGTAGCCACGCTCGACCAGCTCTGGCAGCTGACGGAAGAAGAAGGTCAGCAGCAGGGTACGGATGTGCGAACCATCAACGTCAGCATCGGTCATGATGATGATGTTGTGATAGCGCAGCTTGTCGATGTTGTACTCTTCGCGGCCGATGCCACAGCCCAGCGCGGTGATCAGTGTGCCCACTTCCTGGGAAGAGATCATCTTGTCGAAACGTGCTTTCTCGACGTTGAGAATCTTGCCCTTCAGCGGCAGGATCGCCTGGGTACGACGGTTACGACCTTGCTTGGCCGAGCCACCTGCGGAGTCACCCTCCACCAGGTACAGTTCGGAAAGAGCAGGGTCCTTCTCCTGGCAGTCCGCCAGTTTGCCCGGCAAGCCCGCGATATCTAGCGCGCCTTTACGGCGAGTCATTTCACGCGCTTTGCGCGCCGCTTCACGGGCACGGGCAGCGTCGATCATCTTGCCGACTACCGCTTTGGCTTCGTTGGGGTTTTCCAACAGGAAGTCGGCGAAGTACTTGTTCATCTCCTGTTCCACGGCGGTTTTCACCTCCGAGGAAACCAGCTTGTCCTTGGTCTGCGAACTGAACTTCGGATCCGGCACCTTGACCGAAATGATCGCGGTCAGGCCTAAAATCACGAGCATCGTCACCGGTGGTGGAAACCTTGTTCTTCTTGGCCAGGCCTTCCTGCTCGAAATATGTAGCTGTTCAGGCTACGGGTCAGCGAAGAGCGGAAACCAACCAGGTGGGTACCGCCATCGCGCTGCGGAATGTTGTTGGTGAAGCACAGCAGGTTTTCGTTGAAGCTGTCGTTCCACTGCAGGGCAACTTCAACACCCACGCCATCTTCACGCTGAACGTTGAAATGGAACACCTGGGAGTTGACCGGAGTCTTGTTGGTGTTCAGGTATTCAACGAATGCACGCAGGCCGCCTTCATATTTGAAGAACTCTTCTTTGCCCGAGCGCTCGTCTTTCAGCAGAATGCCGACGCCAGAGTTCAGGAAGGACAGTTCACGAATACGCTTGGCCAGGATGTCCCAGCTGAAGTGAATATTCTTGAAGGTCTCAGCCGAAGGCTTGAAATGAATATGGGTACCGGTGGTTTCGCTTTCGCCCACAACGGCCATCGGCGCCTGTGGAACACCATGAACGTAGGTCTGCTCCCAGATCTTGCCGCTACGGCGAACGGTAAGCACCAGCTTTTCCGAAAGGGCGTTTACTACCGAAACACCTACACCGTGCAGACCGCCGGAAACTTTGTAGGAGTTATCATCAAATTTACCGCCCGCGTGCAGTACGGTCATGATGACCTCAGCCGCAGAAACGCCTTCTTCTTTATGCACGTCGACCGGAATGCCGCGACCGTTGTCGCGCACACTGATGGATTCATCCGTGTGGATAATGACGGTGATGTCATCGCAGTGCCCGGCGAGGGCTTCGTCGATCGAGTTGTCGACCACTTCGAAGACCATGTGGTGCAGGCCGCTACCGTCATCGGTGTCGCCAATGTACATGCCGGGACGCTTGCGCACGGCATCCAAACCTTTCAGCACCTTGATGCTTGAAGAGTCGTACGTTTGATTTTCGCTCATGCCTTCACTCCCGATGGTCGTGGGTCTGGGTGATACGGCCTTGTTCCACGTGGAACAAAGCAACTGGCGTTTCCGTCTGCCAGCCTTCCCTCAGTAATTCGTGATCTACACAGGTGATGAACACCTGGCAGCGTAATTCTTCTAGCAAGCGGCACAGTGCACGGCGATGCTGGTCGTCCAACTCGGACGGCAAGTCATCCACGAGATAAATACAGTGGCCGCGGCGAGCCTGGCTAACGAGATGGCCTTGGGCAATGCGCAGAGCACAGACCACCAGCTTTTGCTGACCACGCGACAGGATGTCGGCTGCGTTATTGGCAGCCAAACGAAGACGCAGATCAGCACGCTGCGGACCGGCCTGGGTATGGCCCATCTGCTGATCGCGAAGGAGAGAGGAGGCGAGTACTTCGTTGAGTTCCCGGTCCTTGTCCCAGCCTCGGTAGTAGCTAAGGGTCAACCCGTCCAGCTCGACCAGTTCGCTCAGGGTTTGCTCGAAGACGGGCTTCAAGGCCTTGATGTAGTTGCGACGGTATTCATCTATTTCCGCGCTGGCCAGGCACAATTCCCGGTCCCAGGCGGCTTGCGAAGCTGGGTCAAGTGTACCATGCCGCAACCATGAGTTCCGCTGCCGCAACGCCTTCTGCAGACGCTGCCAAGCTGGCATGAAGCGAGGTTCCACGTGGAACACTCCCCAATCCAGAAACTGGCGACGGATCTTCGGTGCGCCTTCAAGCAACCTGAAACTGTCTGGGTTGATGAGCTGCAGGGGCAGCAGTTCTGCAAGCTGCGCGGCGCTCTTGGCATTCTGCCCATCGATACGGATAGTGAAGTCGCCCGCCCGCTCACGCGACACACCCAAGTTGCTGGTGCCACCCTCGCTCAACTGTACTTCGCCAAAAACCGTGCACGCTGCCTGCTCGTATTGAATGACCGGATTCAGACGGGTACTGCGAAACGATCTGGCCAACCCGAGCAAATGCACGGCTTCCAGCACACTGGTCTTGCCGCTGCCGTTGGCGCCGTAGAGGATATTGATGCGGGGGGAGGGCGAGAGGGTCACCGGGTGCAGGTTGCGCACCGCGGTGACCATGATACGTCGAAGGGACATTTGGCCTGCTACAGGTTACAGGCGCATCGGCATGACAACGTAAGACGAGTCGTCATTGCCGGCTTCCTGCAGCAGAGCACTGCTATTGGAATCGGAGAGGATCAGGCGAACCTGTTCCGTTGTCATCACGCCCAATACGTCTAGCAAGTAGCTGACGTTGAAGCCGATCTCCAGCGATGCGCCGTCATAGTCCACGCTGATCTCTTCTTCCGCCTCTTCCTGTTCAGGGTTGTTTGCCTGAATTTTCAACTGGCCGGCAGCCAACTGCAGACGAATACCGCGGTACTTCTCGTTGGAAAGGATTGCGGTACGGCTGAACGCTTCGCGCAAGGCCTGGCGATCGCCGATGACCAACTTGTCACCACCCTTGGGCAGTACACGCTCATAGTCAGGGAACTTGCCATCGACCAGCTTGGATGTGAAGGTGAACTCGCCTGTGTTCGCACGGATGTGGTGCTGGCCCAGGACGATGCTGACCATGCCTTCCGGGTCGGTTAGCAGGCGCGCCAGTTCGAGGATACCTTTACGTGGCACGATGACCTGATGACGCTCATCCTGCTCGATGGCTGCGCTCATGGAGCACAGCGCCAGACGATGCCCATCGGTAGAAACGGCACGCAGGGTATTACGCGACACTTCCAACAGCATACCGTTGAGGTAGTAACGTACGTCCTGCTGAGCCATGGCGAAGCTGGTGCGCTCGATCAAACGACGCAGTTTGCTCTGCTCAAGGTTGCAGGTCAGCGAACCTGGGCCTTCTTCCACAGTGGGGAAGTCGTTGGCTGGCAGGGTCGACAGGGTGAAACGGCTACGGCCGGCCTTGACCAACAGCTTCTGTTCGTCGACCTTGATATCGATCAGAACGTCGTTCGGCAGGCTTTTGCAGATGTCCATCAGCTTGCGCGCCGGGACAGTGATTTCGCCAGGCTCGGCCGGCTCTTCCAGTTGGACGCGGCCTACCAGTTCGACTTCCAGGTCGGTACCGGTCAACGACAGCTGCTGGCCTTGCACGACCAGCAGTACGTTGGACAGGACCGGCAAGGTCTGACGGCGCTCGACGACACCGGCGACCAGTTGCAGGGGTTTCAACAGGGCTTCGCGTTGAATGGTGAAATGCATGGTCTAGTCCCTTGCCTTCAATTAGCTGCGCTGGCGGCCATCAGGTGGTGAGCGTGCGCAGCAGGTTCTTGTAGTCCTCGCGGATGTCCGCGTCGGATTCCTTCAGTTCGTTGATCTTGCGGCAAGCGTGCAGCACGGTGGTGTGGTCACGGCCGCCAAACATGTCGCCGATCTCCGGCAGACTGTGGTTGGTCAGCTCTTTGGACAACGCCATGGCCACCTGACGCGGGCGCGCTACAGAGCGCGAACGGCGCTTGGACAACAGATCGGAGATCTTGATCTTGTAGTACTCGGCAACGGTGCGCTGAATGTTATCCACACTCACCAGCTTGTCTTGCAGCGCCAGCAGGTCCTTCAGCGACTCGCGAATCAGCTCGATGGTGATGTCGCGGCCCATGAAGTGCGAGTGGGCGATGACGCGCTTCAATGCCCCTTCAAGCTCACGTACGTTGGAACGAATACGCTGAGCGATGAAGAAAGCGGCATCGTGCGGCAACTCGACCTTGGCCTGGTCCGCCTTCTTCATCAGGATCGCCACGCGAGTCTCCAGCTCTGGCGGTTCGACAGCCACCGTCAGCCCCCAGCCGAAACGCGACTTCAGTCGCTCTTCCAGACCTTCGATTTCCTTCGGGTAGCGGTCACTGGTGAGAATCACCTGCTGGCCACCTTCGAGCAATGCGTTGAAGGTGTGGAAAAACTCCTCCTGAGAACGCTCCTTGCGGGCGAAGAACTGGATATCGTCGATGAGCAACGCATCGACCGAACGGTAGAAGCGCTTGAACTCATTGATCGCGTTGAGCTGCAACGCCTTGACCATGTCCGCGACGAAGCGCTCGGAATGCAAGTACACCACCTTGGCATTCGGGTTCTTCTTCAGCAGGTGGTTACCCACAGCATGCATCAAGTGCGTTTTACCCAGGCCCACGCCACCGTAAAGGAACAGTGGGTTGTAGCCATGCTTCGGGTTGTCGGCAACCTGCCAGGCTGCTGCCCGGGCCAACTGGTTCGATTTACCTTCGACAAAGGTTTCGAAGGTGAACGTACGGTTCAGATAACTGGTGTGCTTGAGCGCACCCTCCACCTGAACGTTGCGCTGTTCGGTACGACCCGGCGCGACAGGTGCAGGAGCGCTGTCAGCCATCGAATCATAGCTGTCTCGCGACGACGCCTCGGCCATGTCGGAGGCCTGCGCAGGTTCAGCAGTGGGCACCGAGACCGGGTCAGCAACAGCCATGACTGGCGCGGCTGCTGGCTGCGCGTGGGTCTGCGCAAGGGACGCAGCCATTGCAGCGCTGACCGGGGCATTGGGCGCGGCCCGCGGTGCGGAGCTGCGACGGCTACCTATTAATAAGGAAAGGGCAGGCGCGATGCCGCTACCGTTCTCACCCAACAGTTCGAGCAGACGGCCGAGGTACTTTTCATTCACCCAATCGAGAACGAAACGGTTAGGCGCATACACGCGCAACTCGTCGCCTTCGGCTTCGACCTGTAGCGGACGGATCCAGGTGTTGAATTGCTGGGCAGGCAGTTCATCGCGCAGAAGCTCCACGCACTGCTGCCAAAGTTCCACTGACACGGATATCCCCTGAGTTTGAAAGCCGGATGAGGCAAAAACAAACGGCCATTGTACCGGTCAAGCGATCACTTATCCACATGTGGAAACATTATGAGCCATGGCAAAACAGCCATTTAGCGACCAAAACAGCGCTGAAGGACTGTGAATAAGCTCTGTGGATAACCAGCCATAAGGGCTATGCACAACCCTGGGTCAAGACCTGTTGATAACTCGCCTGTGGATAATGCACCTTTTAATCCACAGGCTGTACGCAGGCCCAGCACAAGCGTAGCACGGGTTGTGGACAATGTTTCTGATCGCTGTACAGCCCGTGCTCGTTGGCCTGTAGAAGGTTATCCACAGAAACTTATCCACTTAAGATTTATAAGTTATTCAGAAAAGCTTT